>CANMIS010000001.1 GCA_947498065.1 uncultured Erythrobacter sp.
CAGCAGCGCGTGAGATCCTTCGACACAACGACCAATTTGCCATCGCGGGTGCCATCATTGAGCGTTGCTAGTTTCATGCGGAGTTCTCCTTGCGAGCGATATCGTGGAGCCAATCAGCATGGCGCGGAGCTTTCTTGGTCACGCTCCATTCTTCCAGCATCAGCGGGGCAACGCGCGCAAGCTCGGAATACTGTTCGTCAGTGCCAATATCGGCTGCGAGTTCGACGCGGTGGCCATTGGGGTCGAAGAAATAGATCGACTTGAAAATGCCGTGATGGGTCGAGCCGAGCACATCAATGCCTTGCGCCTCAATGTGCTTTTTCGCGGCCAGCAACTCATCCTCAGACCCGACCTTCAAAGCGAGGTGTTGCACCCATTCCGGGGTGTTCTCGTCGCGGCCCATTTCAGGTTGGTTCGGCAGTTCGAAAAACGCTAGGATATTGCCATTTCCTGCATCGAGGAAAACGTGCATGTAGGGGTCGTATTTGCCCGTTGATGGCACGTGGTCTTCGGCAAAGGCGGTGGTGTAGTCCATGCCGAGAACGCGGCTATACCACTCGACCGTTTCCTTGGCGTCTTTGCAGCGATAGGCGGCATGGTGAATGCCGACGAGTGTTGGAGCGCAACTCATGCAGCGATCTCTCCGCTGGGCGAAGCCGATTCCCGTGCAAGATCAATTGCCTGGCTGAGTATGTCCATATCACCGATCTGATTTGCAAGCAGCAGGACGAGCTTGGCGTTCAGTTTCATACTGTCATCATCGCTCAGTCCCTGATGCGCATCGATCAACATCTGATAGAGATCATCCGGGCGCGAAATGCGCGCCGAGGTATCAATGCACGGCATGGTCTGCGTTTCCTTTTGCTGCTGCGAGCGCCTGCTCCAATTCTGCACAGGTGGGGGCATGCCAGCGCGCCGCAACATATTGATCCGGTCGGAACAGATAGGCTCCGCCCGGGGGCAAGCCGTATCTTTCTACCGCAACATTAGCGGCCTGATATGACGTGAGATCGACCAACCGCACTCCGTCTAATCGGGCATCGCCGCCATTAGTCATCAGCACAAACTCATCGCCCAAAAGATCGAGCAGCCACCCATCATCCAGTGCCGCGTCAAGAGCTGGAGACCCGGGCGCAACGCCGCCGTCCCAGTGGTCTTGATCCAACGTGTTTAGCATGGAGTGGGTGTAACTGACCGGCGTCGACAGGCGCCCGCTGTTCACGAATGGCCGCGCAAATGGGTGCTTGCTTGCCAGCTCCAATACGGCATCGCGAAACGCCTGGCTCACCTTGCTTTTCGGCGTCATGAAATCAGTAGAGCGGGTCGAATTGCGAATGTTCTCGTCTGCTGTGACGATGGCTTCATAATTGTAGCTGTCGATGAGGGATTGCCCCGCTTCTCCGCGCAGCGCCAGATCGAGCTTCCAAGCGAGATTGTCTGCATCGGCGATGCCGCCATTGCATCCGCGTGCACCGAAAGGGGACACGAGATGCGCGCTGTCGCCCGCAAAGATCACCCGGTCATGGACAAAGTGCCGCATCCGGCGACATTGGAACGTGTAGACGCTGTACCATTCTTCGGAAAATCCGATATCGTCACCGATCATTCCGCGCACATAGGGCTCGACATTTTCGGGCCTGATGCAGGCGTCGCGATCAATGTCCCAGCCCAGTTGGAAATCGAGCCGCCAGATATCGTCGGGTTGCTTGTGCAGTAGCGCCGATCCCGCACCATTGAAGGGCGGATCAAACCAAAACCAACGCTCGCTTGGGCGCTCTTCGGTGAATTTCACATCGGCGATCAGAAAGTTGTCTTCGAAGATGCGGCCTTCGAAATCGAGGCCCAACATCTGGCGCAGCGGTGACTTGCTGCCATCGCTGGCGACCACCCAATTGCCTTTGATCGAGTATTGTGCCCCGGCGGCTGAAACTGTCAGGACCGCGTGATCTTCACGCTGGGTAAGCCCGGTTACCTCATGACCCCAACGCAAGTCGGCATTGGGGTTTTCGGCCAGCGCATCGATGAGATATGCTTCGACATAGTATTGTTGCAGGTTGATAAATCCCGGGTTCTTTTGACCTTTCACTGGCAGCATGTCGAATTGATAAAGCGGTTCGTCGCGATCGGCATGAAAGACCTTGCCGACATTCCAAACCACGCCCTTTTTAATCATCCGCTCGGCCACGCCCAGACGGTCCATGATATCCAGCGACCGTTTGGCAAAGCAGATCGCTTTCGAACCTGCAGGGATGAAATCCAGCTTTGAGAGGACGACGACCTGTCGTCCCTTTTGCGCAAGGTCGAGCGCCAGTGTGAGGCCGACCGGTCCGCCTCCGACGATAACGACCTCTGCATGTTGGTCGCCAGCCTTTGGTACCGGCGACGCGCCAAGCGGCTTGTAGACAGGGATGGATGCGGTTTGAGCCATGCCTAGCCCTCGGCATGCTTCCCGGCATGCCATCCGATACTTTCGATGATGTCCCCGGAACGAGCCGCTGGCAGGGGCTCGAGGGCCGTTGCCATCGTGTCATTCCAGCGATTGAGGAAACCGAACAGCGAGATCGACGCCACTATCTCGACAATCTCCGACTCAGAGAAGTGCTCTGCCAAACGGTCAAAGTCTTCCTGACGTGCTCCGTTCGGCACGGCGCCACCTTTGAATGCCACGTTGATGGCGGCCTTTTCGGCAGGGGTGAAGAGGTCCGACGTCTCAAAATCGATCAGCGCGGAGATCTTGTCATCCGGTGCGTCATAGATGTGCGCAAGGTTGGTCATATGTGACTGGCAATAGAGGCAGCCAGACGCGAGCGAGCATGCCAGACTGACGAGCATCTTGAGCTGCTCTGGCACGCTGCCTTGGTACAAGACAACCTGATTGAGCGACATGAACGCCTTCACGATAGCTGGACGGCGAGCCATCGTGCGGATCGAATTGGGAGTGAAGCCGCGCGTCCTGGCGTAGTGCTCAAAGGACGCGAGGATCTCGCCATCTTCGATCTGATCGTTTTCCAGTGGTTGGAGATGCGGCATATTCTGACCTTTCGAGAAATCAGTCCTGCAACTGAGCCCAGACCTCTCGGTCGCGCTCCATCGTCCAGATCCGCGGCCAATCGATCCCGTCCATCTCATCCCATAGACGCTGCACATTAAACGGCAGGCAATGTTCAAAGATGGGCCATGCGCCAAACTTCGGTTCAAGCGCGGTGTGGGTCGCCTCGAAAGCTTCTTTCAGGCTTCCACCCCGCGCATGGACAGGGCCAACGTTGTCGATCATCCCAGTGAGAAATGAGCGGGTCTGTTCGATCGCTGCGTTGCAATCGGCTTTACCCAATGCAACCGCGCCGCGCCCACCAACCAGCTTTTCAGCCTCGAAGGCCTTCACCCGGTCAAGCGTGCCCGAAGACCAGTCCATGTGGAACGCATCGCCTGTGTAAAGCGCGGCCTGCGCCTCCACCAAATCGCCAGCAAACAGCGTCTTCGATTTGCCATGCCATACTGCGATGTCGCCTGCGGTGTGGCCTCTACCACAAAACTGCAGGTCCAGCGTGCCGCGATCACCGCCAAGCTCAATCGACATGCGGTCATCGAAGGTGAGATCGGGCCGGGTCAGTCCCGGGATTTCATCCGGTTCGCGGAACAATCGCGGCATCCGACCAAACTCGCTATCCCAATCTTCCTTGCCGCGCTCCTCGATCAGTTTCTTCGTCGTTGCAGAGGTTATGATGGTCTCGGCATCAAATGCACTTGCTCCAAGCACGCGCACGGCGTGATAGTGCGTCAGCACAAGGTACTTGACCGGTTTGTCAGTATGCTCTCGCAGTTTGCTCAGCCAGTCACGTGCGGCTGCCGGCGTGGCTCTGGCTTCGATGCAGACAAGAAAGTCTTCGCCTTCAACCGCGCCGACATTGGGATCGCCCTCTGCTGTGAGCGCGTAAACCCCATCGTCGAGCACTTCGAGCGTTTCGGTTTTTTCGGCAAGGTCAGCCGATGATGCGAATGGTTTGGCCATTTTCAATCCTTCAATATTCGAACCGGAGAGTAACGCCCCACTCGCGTGGCTCGTTGAAATTGGCCTCGTGAAAGCCAATGCCGAAATTGGAATCGCCGCTAACGATGTAGCGCCGGTTGGTGAGGTTCTTGACGAATGCCGTTACTGACAGACCGCTATCGAGATCATGCAATCCCATCGACGCGTTGATCAGATGCACACCGGGCTGAGTGAGAAAGCGCGAGTTCTGCGCATCGTTTTCGATCCGGCTCGTATAGCTCCAGTCAACCCGCGTGCGCAGCTCAGCGCTCTCGGTGACCTCGGCAGCGTGCGCCGCATAGGCGCTTAGCGACCATTCCGGCGTGTTGGGCAGCGCATTGGTCTCCAGCACTTGAAGTTCAGGCGAAACGAGCGGGTCAAGCGGGGCGACACTGCTGTATTCTGCGTCGGTGTAGCCGAGACCCAAGCCGATCTCGAGGCTGTCGATTGGCAGTGCGGTTGCTTCCAGTTCAACGCCAAAAATATCTGCGGAGGCAGCGTTAACGGTGAGGGGGGCGCCGTTCTGGAACAACACCAACTGGATGTCGGAATAATCGGAGAAGAACACCGCACCGTTCAAGCGCAAGCGGCGATCCAAACCCTCCCATTTGATCCCGGTTTCATAGGTGACGAGCTCTTCAGGATCGAACGAAACAGGTGCTGCGACGGGGACAAGGTAGCGGGTATTGAATCCGCCGCTTTTGAAGCCTTCTGAATAGCTCGCATATATCAACGTGCCGTCGATGAACTTGTAGTCGAGCACTGCCTTGAACGACACGTTATCGAACTCAACCTCCGATGTGCCTGCTGGGAAGAAGGGAGTGAAGGTGCCGACGGGGCCAAAAACCTCGGCGGACCCATTCAGGATCGCGCCGCCATCGACAGGCACGATGTACGCCTTTTCGTCGCGGGTGTAGCGCACGCCGCCCGTGAATGAGAGGTCCGGCGTTAGGTTGTAAGTGCCTTGGGCATAGGCAGCGTAGCTCTTGTTCTCCACGCTAGCGAAATTGTTCACCGTGCCGAATAACAGAGGCAGGGTCACAACGAGATTGTCGGTACCGTTTTCATCAAAGAAGTATCCGCCAATCGCGAATTGCAATGCATCGTCGAACACTGAACCGGTAAGCTGCAGCTCTTGGCTAAATTGATCCTGATTGTAGTCGAAATTCTCAGTATGCGTGACCGCGAGCGGAGAGCCGTCGGCATCGCGCGCAAAAGAGCCAGACGTTTCCCGATAGGACGTGATCGACTTCAGCTCCCCAAACCCAACATCGAGCGCGAGAGTCAGGGAAGCCCCCCAGATGTCAAGATTTGTGCCGTTCGGACCAGTGGCAAAAGTTGTGTCGAGATCAGGCGTGATGAAGTTTGCGCCAAACACTCCGGTCGGGCCGACATTCTGCAAGAAAGTCAGTGTTGGCGCGCCCGGTGGAATGTCGAATGTCTCGGTAACAACCCCTCCGCTCGAGCGGTCGAAACGGAAGTCTGTGCGCGTCGGCGCACCAGGAGCGGCGACCGAAATTCCGACCAGCTTGCTCGCCGCGTTCTGCTCGTCAATGCTGGTGTAGTCGGCTGTAAAGGTAGCCAGCAGCTTGGAGCCAATGTCAGCCTCAAGTGTGCCCCGGAAAGACAAACGGTCAGAGTCGCCCAACTGCCGACCATCTAGCAAGCCATCAACAAAGCCGTCCTGAGCCTTGTAAGACGCGACGAATTTTGAGCGGACACTGTCGGCAAATGGAACATCCAAAGAGAGCAGGCCATTGAAGCCATCGCGGCTGAGCACGGTGGCCTCTGCCCTCGCGGCAAAGCTGTCGGCAGGACGCTTTGAGACAAGGCTGATCGCACCGCCAATTGTGTTGCGACCGAACAGAGTGCCTTGTGGCCCACGCAGAACCTCCACGCGCTCCAAGTCAAGCACATCGAGAACACCGCCCACCGAACGAGAGATGTAGACGCCATCGACGTACGTTCCGACGCCGGGATCTGTGGTCAGCTGGAAGTCGGTTTGGCCCACGCCGCGAATGAACACAATCGCGCCAGAGGATACACCTGAAACCGGTGCAGTCGTATCGAACACCAGGTTGGGCGTGACCGCCTGGAGGTTTGAGATGTTCTCAGCGCCTTGCGCTTGCAATGCTTCGCCAGATACGGCCGTGATGGCAATCGGAGTGTCTTGCAGCCCCTCTTCTCGCTTTTGTGCTGTGACCACAATCACATTGAGCCCGCCGCCTTCTTCTGCCTCCGCACCCTCTTGGGTGTCCTGTGCAAAAACCGGAGTTGCCATGAGCGCTGCTGCGGCCGCTCCGGTTGAAAGAAGCGCTTTTGCAGCAGTGTGAATACGTGCCTTGGACATTGCATCCTCCCAGATGTGCCGCGTGGTTCGCGGGACTTCATTCGCTTCTGAGTAGGAACAGGAGGGCAAGGAGAATTGGCTGGAGAGGCACGTTGGATTGTTTCAAACGGAACCAGAACAATTTCACTAGTCGGTGTTGGGCACGCCGAACGTTGATCATATTGAAACCAAACGAATGCGTCGATGTTAGTGAAGCGCCAAGCTGGCGTACTAGTTGGCGATCAGTCCTGTGCGGATCTCGCGCGGCGTCTGTTCAAACCGGTTCTTGAACGCCCGGCTGAAATGTGCCGCATCCTTGAAACCCCAATCATAGGCAATCGAGGTGATGGAGCGATGCTTCAGGCGTGGATTCTGCAGATCGCCTTTGGCCCCTTCGAGCCTGCGCATCCAGATCCATTCGGATACCGAATGACCTTTCGCCTGAAACAGCTTGCGCAAGTAGCGTTCAGAAATGCCGTTGGCACTCGCCACCTGCTCACAGGTCAGTGAGGGGTCGCTTAGAGCATCATCAATATAGCGCAGAATGCGCCTGATTGTGAGTTCTTGCGATTCCGACTTTGTTTCGGAGCGATCGCCGCGGCTGCTCGCCAGCGCATTGGCCATGAGATCCAGCACGCAAGTTTGCGCTTGGGACAGACTTTCTTCGTCCAGGATCGCCAACTGGCTGGCCGTCTGAGCAATCAAGGTGGAAGCGAGCCGACCCGCCCCCTGGCTGCCGCAAACCCCCACGGCGGTGAGATCATCGGCGTTGAAGAGCCGCGCAGTGATTTCCTCTCGCGGGATTTGCATAACGAGCTGCTCAAACTCGTTATCAAACATCAGGTTGTAGGGCCGGGTAACGTCGTAGAGCGCAAAATCGCCCGGCTTTAGAATGGCGCTGCGCCCATCCTGCAGTAAGGAACCATGCCCCCGAACCTGCAGACTCACCAGAAAATGATCATCAACCGAACGGGATATCCGCCGTTTGTCTCTCATCACGTTGTGAGCGGTTGAACGGACTTTGGAATAGGCAAGTTCGCGCCCACGCCAATGTTCGATTTCTCCATGGAAATCAGTTTTCTGGCTAACGTCGCAGGCCAGGTCAACGAATGTATCACAGACCAAATCGCGCCAATATGGAAGCCGGTGCGAGCGAGGCACCGAGGATGTCGATAGGATTTGACGTCCCTGTTCCATGACAAAACTATGAAAGCAAAACTTGCCCTTGTCATGAAAAATCGTCCCTGTGGCCGACTGAGACAAGACATGGTTCCGCTCTAAGCAAAGCAACGTTGGAAGCTGGGCTACCCAATACGTGACGAACGCCAAATCGAGGATGCCAGCATGACTCACCCCGCTTACAAAGTTGCCTGCGTCCAGGCAGCTCCGGCCTATCTTGACAAAGATGGCGGCGTTGAACGCACTATTGAACTGATCCGCGAAGCCGCGCGCGAAGACGTAAAGCTGCTCGCTTTCCCCGAATGCTGGATCCCGGGTTACCCATGGTGGGCGTGGCTCGATGCAGCAGCAGTTGGCATGCAATTCGTGCAGCGCCATTTCAACAATTGCATCACCGCAGATGGCCCCGAAATGCAGCGGATCGCGCATGCGGCAGTAGAGGCAGGCGTGTATGTCGTTCTGGGGTATAGCGAGCGAGCAGCGGGCAGCCTCTACATCGCGCAAATGCACATCGATCCCTACACCGGAACAATGACGGCGCGGCGCAAACTGAAAGCGACGCATACGGAACGAACGATCTTTGGTGAAGGTGACGGCAGCGATTACTTTGTGCGTGAAACGCCGCTCGGCCGGATCGGCTCGCTATGCTGCTGGGAGCACCTCCACCCGCTCAACAAATACGCAATGTACGCTCAGAACGAGCAAGTCCATATCGGCGCCTGGCCTGGCTTCTCGCTTTATGCTGGCAAGGCCTATGCACTCGGACCAGAGCTCAACACCTCCGTAAGCCAAGTGTATGCAGCGGAGGGACAATGCTTTGTCCTCGCCGCGACGACGCTGGTCACTCAGGAGATACAGGACCTCATTTGTGACACGGATTTCAAGCGGGATCTCCTGCCTCTGGGCGGCGGAACGGCCCGTATTTTCGGCCCTGACGGCAGCCCAATTGGGGAGCCTCTCGGCGAACATGAAGAAGGCTTGCTGATCGCTGAAATTGATCTTGATATGATCAGCCTTGCGAAAGCTGCAGCGGACCCTTCGGGGCATTATTCACGCCCCGATGTATTTGCCCTGCAAGCCGACATGGAACCGCGCGAGGCTGTTGTCGACGTTAGCGAAGCCGCAGCTCCGGCGCATCGTGAGATCGCAATCGACGACGTTGATGAGGTGGCGGTCGCAGCACACGCCGTGCAATAAGCACCTTACACAGAAGTCACGCGGGAGAGGCGCAATGCCAGCGAAAAACATGCCGCCGAATTGGGAGCCGCCGGTCGATGCATGGCAATCCGCCTTTGACGAAGGTTTGAGAGAGGTCGTCTTCGGTTACTTCGGTTGCCAGTTTCGTGACAGCGCCTTGCCGGAAATTTTTGGGCAGGTTTTCCTCTCTGCAATCAAAGCTCAAGATGCTCCCTCATTCGTCACACGCGCGCGGCACCGCGATGCGAGCGGATATGAAAACGAAGTCTTCATTGCCTATTGGCCCTCGCGGACCGCTTTCGATGACTGGTGGGGCAATGCCGGCTTTGGCCAATGGTACGACGATGACGCCCGGCTGAGCGAAGCATTCGGCCTTTGGCGCGAGATCTATGTTGTGCCGGTCACTCGCTTTGAAACACTCCACTCGAGCAAAGATCCAACGGGCGTCTCAAAACTCGCGAAACCTCTTGGAGAGCCTGTTCGGGAACACAATTATTGGGGCGGAATGCGGGACCGCATTCCAGCATCGGGTGAGGACACGTTCGATCCGGGCAATCCCGATATGCATACTGCCAAGGCGCTTCCCGCTTCGCGCAGCGCACGTGTGCGGGTGACGCCAGCGGACAATATCTGCTTGATCAGATCCGGCCAAAATTGGTCCGACTGCGAGGCCGAAGAAATAGAGTCCTACAGTGACGAGGTCTTGCCGTATTTGATGGCGGGCATGGCGTTCCTGCGCGACAATCCAGAAAAGACAGGGTGCCTTTCGTGCCGCTTGATGGATGAGGTGGCGCTAGACGGAGGCCATGCCAGCCAGAGCTTTGGCCTCGCGGCATTCATTTCCATGGCGCATCTTGAAACTTGGGCGAAAACGCATCCGACGCACCTCAAGATATTCAACAGCTTCCTGGCCATGGTGCAGCGACGCGAGACCCCGCCGAAGCTCAAGTTATGGCATGAAGTGCTGGTCGCACGAGGTGAAGACAGCATCTGTGACTATGTTAACTGCCACCCGCAGAGTGGCTTTTTGCCTTGGCAGTAGTGCAGACGAACATGCGCCGAAGCCAGGTCGGCCGGTACTGAGTTCGTAATTCTTCGTGCCTTTAGCCAGTGGACTGCGTCCGCTTTCACCCCCAACTTCAGACCAACAGAACCAATCTAACGTCACCCCAAAGCAGCTGCGAACCCACCTCTAAGGCTCAATCACAATGCCCTTCGCTGGGTCCACATGCCCGCCAACCATTTCGAGATAGGTCGTGCGCGCAGCCTCGAGGCCGGAATGCTTCTCGATCTGAACCGATCCATCCACCGCGCTGAGAAAACCGTGCCACGTTTTGGCAATCATCGCCCCGCCGTCTGCAGGGCCATGCTCTTTGAAGAACGACACGAAGTGATCAGGCGCGAAGAACAAGGTCGGCTTTGGCCCGGGCAGGCCTCGGTCTGCGCGCATTCCGCCCTCGCCGCGTTCCTCAATATGGGTCGCGCCGACCAGGCATGAGTATTTGAGCGCATCGGAAAAGTGCTCGTGGATTTTGGCGAGCAGTCCCGCGTTACCGGCGAAGTCTACCACAACCGCTGGCAGCAGGCTGAGCATGGCAACCTCATCATAGGAGCAGACCTTGTCGTAAAGCCCTGTGCTCTCGACAAATTCTACATTGCCCGGTGAGGTCAGTCCGACGCGCTTCACACCCGGAGAATTCTGCTGCGCGACGCTGGCGAGGCCCATCGCGGTCTTTGACGATGCGCTGGTCAGGATTACCTGCTCGGCCCCGAACCATTCATTGTTGCGCATGAAATAGTCGATGATGAAGCCGGTCTTGAACAGCGGACCATAGATCATCCGCTCAGCCTCTTTACTCGCGTCATGCTCCGGATCGGCGGCGAGGCGCGAATACTGGTTGTACACCGGGCTCATCGGCTGGCGATAATCGGTGGTGTCGATGAAGCTGCCGGCCGATACATTGCCAGGGATCACGTCGAGATGCGACGCCATTGGCAGGTATCCATAAACCCGCTCGCCCACGGCGAAATCCTCAGAATTGCTCTCCACAACCTTTGCATGTCCCCACATTGGGACAATGCCGCTGCCCTCGGGCGCGGGGAAGAAGTTCCAATAGCCAAAACCGTCGCCCACCACCGCATAGGTGATGTTGTTGGCCGTGACGGAGAAGCTCTCAATTTCGAGCCGCACGGCGCCGCTTGCAAGCTCTCCATTGTCGACCTCGACAAGCGAGGCATTGGTGAGTTCGTCTTTGGACACGTGGACTTGTTGGACTGTCATCTTGGATCTCCTCTTTGCGGAGGGATGCTAGACGATCACGGCTCGCTTTCCCACCGCGTTGAGGCAATCGAGGGACGTTTTTCGCAGGCGCGCATCCATTGCTGCAAACCATCGCACTGAGCAATGCCGACCGCGCCTTGCGGGGTCATCTCCAAACCGCGCAGCACGGGGTACAGAAACACCTCCGCCAGATCGAATGGGCCGCTGGTCCACGCGCCATCTTTCTCGATCTCTACCTCTAAGAAACCAAGCGCCCGGCTGATCTGAGGGAGCGCGCGCTCAATCTTTGCCTGATCCAACCGATGCCCGGCGTAGCGATGCATGATCCACGGCATCACCAGACCATTTTCAAACAGTGGAAACAGGTAGTTATTGGCAATAGCGACCCATTTATCCATCACCGCACGTGCCGCCGGATCGGCAGGCTGAAGACCGCCGCCATTATGCGCATTGTCGAGATATTGCGCGATGCCGACGCTCTCGATCAGCTCCAGCCCGTCAACCTCAACCACCGGAATTTTGCCGAACGGATGGCGGTTTTGCGGGCTTTGTGCGGCGGTTGCTATGGTCTCGTGAGTTAGCTCTGCTTCCTCGCATGTGATCTGCACGATGCGAGTGTACGTCGAGATTACTGTCCCGAAAATACGGGCCTGCGGTGCAGTTTGCTCGGTCATTGGGCCTGATCCGGCGCACCGAACTTTCCCTCGCTGGCAATGGCAATTGCCTGGGCCAAGCGGCGATAAATAATCATGCTATCGCGGGCAGCTCGACCCCAGCGAATTCGGCAAGCACTCCAGACGACCCGCTTATAAGGCTCAGTCCAAAAGCTATTCCAAGGCAGAAAGACAGGCCTGCTGAAGGGACCAAACAGCTTCCAGACCCGGATACGCAACCCCGATTTGCATACATCGAACGTCAATACGCCGCTATATGATACACCAAACACCGGATGCCCAAGTTGCGCGCTTCGAAAGCCGAAACTTTCTACCACAACTGCATCGGGGTAATCAGGAAACTGGCGCTGGAGGCTATTCCAACCGCCAAGTTCCGCAATTCCCCAAGTCACCAAAATCCAAAAGGCCGGGAAAACGACCGCAAAAGCTCCGAATACTAAGGTTGCGGTCGTACCCTCGCTCACACCCGCATTGGCATCAAGACATAAAGCGCTGGTGACTTGTCATCCTTGCGGATCAGAGTTGGCGCTCCGGCATCGGCCAGATGCAGCTCGACCGTATCGCTGTCAATCTGGCTAAGAATGTCTTTCAAGTAATTGGCGTTAAAGCCAATTTCAAAGCCATCTGACTTGTACTCAGCCGCAATTTCTTCCGCTGCGGTGCCATTGTCTGGCGATGTTACCGACAGGGTCACCCGGTCCGTATCAAGGCCCATTTTGACCGCGCGTGTTTTCTCGGTCGCGATGGTCGCCACCCGGTCCACGCCGTCAAAGAAGCTCTTCGGATCAAGCTTCAGCAGCTTGTCATTTCCGGTTGGGATGACCCGGCTATAATCTGGGAATGTGCCGTCGATCAGCTTGGAGGTCAGGACAACGCCGCCTTCCCCGCCAAGCGTGAAGCGGACCTTGCTGGCCGACAGATCGATCTGGACATTGCCGTCCATCGCCTCTTCGAGCAGCTTGCGGAGTTCCGCGACCGCTTTGCGCGGGACGATGACGTCCGGCATGCCCTCGGCGCCCTCTGGACGAGCAAGCGTGAAGCGCGCGAGGCGGTGCCCATCGGTCGCAGCGGCTTTCAGCACGGGCTCATCATCGTCCGTCACGTGCAGGAAGATGCCGTTGAGGTAATAGCGGGTTTCCTCGGTCGAGATGGCGAACCGTGTACGGTCAATCATCTCAGCCAAAGTGCGCGCTGGAAGTTCAAAACTTGTCGGCAGATCGCCCTCGACAATCACAGGGAAGTCGTCGCGCGGCAGGGTTGGCAGCTTAAAGCGGCTGCGGCCTGCCTTCACTTCCATCCGGTTTTCGGCCGTTTCCAGGCTAACCTGGCTGCCCTCTGGCAGTTTGCGCGCGATATCGAACAATAGGTGCGCAGAAACAGTGATCGCCCCTGCCCCTTCAACGGACGCGGCGGCCATGGTCTCAACCACCTGCAAATCGAGGTCGGTCGCCATCACCTTCACACTGCCGCCATCGCTGGCGTCGATCAGGACGTTGGACAGGATCGGAATGGTGTTGCGGCGTTCAACAACCGACTGAACATGGGAGAGACAACGCAGGAGCGTCGCGCGTTCGATCGTAGCCTTCATTGCTTAGCCTATTACCCTTACTTTGCATGACGCGCTCTAAGGGCAGGAATCGCCCATCCGCGCCGGAATTCCTGAAAAGACCTTAGCGGGGCTGTACCCACGGGCAAGCTTGGGGTGTTTCCTGCGGCGATTCCTTGGGGATAACGGCCCGTTTACCAGCCAATAGCCGCGAACCAGCGCCGCCACAGGGGGCGAGTTAGCCGAGCATCGCCATGCCGCCATTCACGTGCAGCGTCTCGCCCGTGACATAGCCCGCCTCGCGGCTCGCCAAATAGGCCACAGCCGCACCGATATCCGTGCCCTCGCCCATCTTGCCTGCCGGAATGCGGGCGTTGAGCGCGTCTTTCTGAGCGTCGGGCAATTCCGCCGTCATTGCGGTGCGAATGAAGCCCGGCGCGACACAATTGGCGGTGATCCCGCGTGAGGCTACTTCTTGCGCGAAGCTCTTGGTAAGGCCGGTCAGGCCAGCTTTCGCCGCGGCATAGTTCATTTGCCCGGGATTGCCGGTGCTGCCGACCACACTGGTGATGTTGATAATGCGGCCAAATCTCGCCTTCATCATCGGGCGAGCGCTGGCCCGCATCAGGCGCATGGCCGCCTCGAGATTGACGGAGATCACTTGATCCCATTCCTCGTCCTTCATCCGCATGGCGAGGTTATCGCGGGTGATCCCGGCATTGTTCACCAGAATGTCGATCCCGCCGAGCGTATCAAGCGTCGCTGGGATCAATTCCTCAACCTGGGTGCTGTCGGACAGGTTGCAGGTGATCTCAACGTGATCGCCGCCGATTTCGTTGATCATCTGCTCTCTGAATGCACGCAGCTTATCACCGTTAGAGCCCGACAATGCGACGCGTGCGCCCTGACTGGCGAGGGCCATTGCAATGGACGAGCCAATGCCGCCGCTCGCGCCAGTGACCAGAGCGTTCATTCCGCTGAGTGAAAACATTATGTGTGCTCCTTCGCAAAACCTTCGAGGTCTTCCATGGTGACTAGGCTGACGGTTTCCGCCTCGCCAGCAATCTTTCGGATCATTGGGGCGAGCACTTTGCCGCCCAGTTCAACAAATTCATTCACGCCGTCGCTATGCATTTGCGCCACGCTTTCGCGCCAGCGCACACGCCCGGTGACCTGCTCAACCAGCAGTTGTTGCTCCTCCGCTGGGTCGGTCACTTTGGAAGCGGTGACATTGGCATAAAGCGGCAAAGCCAGCGCCCCGGGAGGCGTCGCGGCCAAGGCCTCTGCCATGCGGTCAGCAGCAGGTTGCATCATGGAGCAATGGAACGGCGCAGATACAGGCAGCAATACGCCGCGCTTAATCCCGTGATCTTTCACCATGCCGGCAGCACGCTCAACAGCGCCCTTCTGGCCGGAAATGACGACTTGACCGGGGTCGTTGTCGTTGGCGATCTCGCACACTTCACCTTCCGCCGCAGCGGCTGCCAAGGCGCTGGCTTTCTCGATATCTGCGCCAAGCAGAGCCGCCATTGCGCCTTCGCCCACGGGAACCGCCGCTTGCATCGCGCTGCCGCGAAGTTTCAATAGCCGCGCAGTATCCGCCAGCGAGAAGGCTCCTACCGCGCACAGGGCTGTATATTCACCAAGCGAATGGCCTGCGACGCAATCACCCGCTTCGGTCAGCGAGACGCCAAACTCATTCTCAAGCACGCGCAGGGTCGCAATAGCATTGGCCATAATCGCGGGCTGAGCATTTTCCGTAAGCATCAGGTCGTCTGCTGGCCCTTCAGCCATGACCGCAGACAGCTTCAGCGACAAAGCCTCATCGACCTCTTCAAACACGGCCCGCGCCGCAGCGCTCGCCGCCGCAAGCTCTGTACCCATGCCGACTTTCTGGCTACCCTGCCCAGGAAAAACAAAAGCTCTCATTGGAGTCTCCTTTGGTGAGCGCGGTTACGAAGCCTTGGATGGGCTGGCAAGACCGAACGGCACAACTCTGTTGGCAGAGGTGTGCCCGATCTCTGCGCGGCCCAGATAGGGTATGCCCGCGCGTGCGCACCAGAATTTGGCGATCTCTTCGGGGCTTTGAGTGAATTCGCGGTAGTTTTCCGGCACATTGGTAACCGAGCCAAGGCGCAATCCCGCGACCCTTGGCAATGATCCCGCCAGATTGAAGAACAGCCGATCGATCGAATAGAGGTGCTCGCTCACCTCCTCGACCATCACCACATGGCCCGACAGATCCGGCATCATCGGCGTGCCCGCTATCATCGACAATGTGATGAGATTGAAGGCGGCAACCGGGGTCTTGCCATCAACACTTGGCTCTAGCCCGCTGTTATCGCCTGCAAACCAGCGCAGCACCCGGCGCACGGCCTCTCGCCCGCCTTCGCTGCGCGCGCTGACCGGCATAGAGCCATGGACACTCTGCCCAATCCCGTGGCGATAGAGCGCGGCGAGCAAATAGCCCGCATCGGAAAAGCCAACATAGGTCTTCGCCCGCGCCGCCGTGTTCATCTGCGCCACCGCCGCCTCAGCAATCCGGTTGGAGCCATAGCCCCCCTTCGCAAACCACACCGCATCATAGGCGGGATCATTCGCGCATTCCAGCAGCGCCTCTAGCCGCCTGAGGTCTGGGCCAGCAAAATGGCCATCCAATTCAAAGCACTGATCGTGAAAAGTGACATTGTGCATCGGGAATTCGGCCGCCACCAGCACATCCAAGGCATCTGCTTGCTCGCGGGTGATCGGCGTCGCTGGCGCACAAATCGCAATATTTGTCATAGTCTTGTTCTAATTCGCTTGTTTTGCCCGGCACATCTTAATAGCGGTGGTTCGCATGGGCAAAGGGATCGATCAAGCGGCGCTGACACAGCGGCCATTCTTTTTTTGCGGCATCGGCGGATCTGGCATGCTGCCGCTGGCGCAAATCCTACGCGGCATGGGCTGCGAAGTGGCTGGCTCTGACCGATCCTATGATCAGGGCCGCACGCCCGAAAAATTCGCCTGGCTTTCGGGCAATGGTTTCACCCTGCACCCTCAGGATGGCAGCGGGCTGACCTCCAGCAATCAGGTTTTGGTCGCCTCCGCCGCGGTTGAAGACACGGTGCCGGATGCGGCGCGCGCGAAAGAGCTTGGCTGTGAACGCCTGACCCGGGCCGAAGTGCTCGCGATGCTGTTCAACCAAGCGGGATATTCCGTTGCGATTGGCGGCACTTCTGGCAAGTCCACCGTCACTGGCATGATCGGCACCATCTTTGCCGCCCAGGATTACGATCCGACGATCATGAATGGCGCGGTGATGAAGAACTTTGTCGCAGCGGATAATCAGTTCGCGAGCGCCCGCGTTGGCCGCCCGGAAATCTTCGTTAGCGAAGTGGATGAAAGCGATGGCTCCATCGCGCTTTATCGTCCGACCATCGGCGTGCTTCTCAACGTCAGCCTCGATCACAAGAGCCTGGAGGAATTGCGCGATCTGTTTGGCGATTATCTCGCATCATCAGGCTGCGGCGTGGTCAATTTCGACAATGACGAGGCGCGCATGCTCGGCCAAGCCAGCGTGGCCGATGGCAAGGGGCAAATGATCTCCTTCGCTGTGGAACATCCACACGTTGATATCACCGTAGAGGCAGGCTCAATCGTCGAAGGGCCCTTCACGCTTCAGGCCAAGGTGATCGACAACCGCGCGAATGAAACCGCTGCGTTAACTCTGCCAATGCCGGGGTTGCACAATCTTTCCAATGCATTGGCGGCGATTTCTGCGGCGAGTGCGGCGGGTATTTCGGTTGCGGATGCGGTGGCTGCCCTCAATCAGTTTCAGGGGCTGGCGCGCCGCTTTGACGTGATTGGGACTAGCCCCGGCGGCATCACTGTGATCGATGATTTTGGCCACAATCCGGAGAAATGCGCGGCAACTTTGCGCACTTTGAAGGGCACCCCAGGCCGCGTAATCGCCTTCTTCCAGCCCCACGGATACGGCCCGCTTCGCCAGATGGGCGATGAACTGGCTGAGACCTTCGCGCGGGAACTTGATGCGGACGACATCACCGTGATGTGCGACCCGGTCTACTATGGCGGTACAGTCGACCGCAGCGAAGGCACAGAGCGGATCATCAAGCTGATCGAAGACGCTGGCGGATCGGCGCGGCACATTGCTGCGCGCGAAGATTGCGGCGCGCATATCGCTGAGATCGCTCAGCCGGGCGATCGGATCGTAATCATGGGCGCCCGCGATGACACGCTCACAGGCTTTGCCAAGACCTTGTTTAAAGGGCTTAAATGACGGTCTACTCGCTCGCGGTGCGCCACGCCCGATTGATGGGTGCAGCCATGCTGGCAGCTTTCCTGTTCGTGATCACTATCGACCGAATGATCGGCCATACCAGTTGGGCCTTTGCCGCGGCGATCATCATGCTGGTGTTGGTCAATGCGCGCATGCGCCTGTTCAATTGCCCCAAATGCGGCAAGAACCTGTTCTTTCGCGGGATTTTCGCAGTGCCTTGGCCAAACCGCACCTGCACGAAATGCGGGCTGGAATTGGACAAGAAGGACGCGGAATAAATCACTGGCCTAAGTGCTTTTTAGGGCTTTTCGCCCCTCTTCCTCTCGCTCAACCGCGCGTTTGTAAGCAGGGCGAGCGACTAGACGGTCTCGGTAAGCCTTCAAGCTCTCGGGAATACCGTCATCGAGCCCAACTTTCTCGGCCAAAATCAGTGCATATCCAACGCATATATCCGCGACGGTAAAGCGGTCTGCACATAGGAACTCCCGACCCTGAAGCCGCTCCTCAACCTTCACCAACCGTTTATGGAACCACTTGGCATAGGCCTCCCCCGCCTCGGATAGGCCCTTCTCCTTTTCGAAGATGGCAAATCGCATGTAGACGGTTTGGGGAAAGGTGATCGTCGCATCGGCGTGATAGGTGAAATCGCAATATTCCGCATAGTCCGTCTCACCCGGGGCGATCGCCAGCTCTGTCATGCCGTTGCGGGTCGCAAGAAAATGCGCAATCGCGCAGCTTTCCGTCATCCGTGCGCCGCCATCCGCCAGCATTGGAACTGTGCCCAGCGGATTGATCTCCAGATATTCAGGCGCGAGATAGCGCGGCGGGAACGGCAGTATGCGCAGGTCAATGTCCGCGCCCGCCTCCTCCGCCGCCCAAGTCGCACGTAACCCGCGCGAGCCAGCGCAAGTGTACAGGACGGAAGGAGCGCTAGTTCGGGTCAATGCGCGCCTTCATAGCCGATCACTTTGTGCAGCACGAAGGCGATAACCGCGCCTAGCGCGAGGCCGAGCACCGCCGAAATGCCTGCATAGGTGAACCAGCCAAGGATACCGCCCATCGAGCCAGCTCCGCCGCTCACAGCCGCCTCTGCGCCATGTGCGATCTCATAAAACAAGTGGAAACCGACCTCGTGCGTGCCGTGGATGATAATGCCGCCGCCGACCCACAACATCGCAATCGTGCCGATAAATGACAGCGCGATCAGCAGCTTGGGAACCGAATTGACTAACAAATGACCGATTTTCTGCGCTGCCGTACTGTCTTTCTTTGTTAGATGAAGCCCCACATCATCCATCTTCACGATCAGCGCCACGGCGCCGTAAACCGCAACGGTCACCGCTATCGCAACGATGCCTAGCGCGATCGCGCGCTCCCACCATACATCAAGATCAAGCTCGTTGAGGGTGATCGCCATGATCTCCGCTGACAGGATTAGGTCAGTCCGAATGGCGCCCGCCACCCGCTGATTTTCGAAGGCGACGGGATCGGTTATCTCATCATCGACGGTCTTGCCGTGCTTCGCCCCGCCAAGCTTTTCCATAACCTTCTCAGCGCCTTCGTAACACAGGAACGCGCCGCCAAGCATCAGTATCCAAATGATCAGCGAGGGCAGGAATTCCGACAGCAATATCGCCCCGGGCAGCAATATGATCAGCTTGTTGAACAGGCTGCCCTTGGTTATCTTCCAGATGATCGGCAGCTCGCGCGCAGGCGATAGCCCGGTCACATAGCTGGGCGTAACCGCAGCATCGTCGATCACAACGCCTGCGGTCTTCGAACCGGCCCGCCCTGCCGCCGCCGCAATATCGTCAATCGAAGCCGCCGCAGTGCGCGCGATGATCGACACGTCATCCAAAAGTGCAACCAATCCTGATGGCATGTCGCTATCCTACCCTGTTCTATTCTTATACGTTTCTAATGACACCGCTGCCGGATCCCCCGGCATTGGCGCGCTTCAATTATTCGCTGATCGGGCCAAACGTCTTCACTGGGTTGGCCGCCATCGGGTCATCTACGACTGTGTAGACATGCGTTGCGCCGCCCTCGTCCACTTCCGCATATGTCGCGATCAATTTGTTGTCTGGGCCGTATTCACAAAGCAGGCCAATATCGTCGAAGATACGGATGTTGATCGTCGAGGCGAACCTGCCATCGGCTCCCGGCTCTCCATCAAGAGCCGCCCGACTTGGCGGACCATCGCAGGCGCGCTCGCTCGGTGCATCAGCAGCGATGTAATAGGAGCTTTCCGTGGTGGCCAAGGCACCGCAGGCGCTGAGCGTAAGCAAAGCGGCAAGCGCAGTGAACTTCTTCATTGATTGACCCTCCCACGATAAAAATCATGTACCCCCATCAATTATAGCCCCCACGCATCAGGTCAACCGCGCCGCCACGCTCTGCAAACAGTCGCATTCGCGCTTGCTTTTGGCGGCAAAGGCGGTATGTGCGCCCATCGCCTGAATTAGGGCGTATGAAGAAAGCCGGAGGGGCACTCGCGGATCCGCTGCGAAATGGCCAACGATCGGTAGCAATATGAAAGGATGCGAGATGGCTCATTACGAGCATATCTTTCTCGCGCGTCAAGACCTGAGCCAAGCTCAGGTAGACACGCTGGCGGCAACCGCCACAGAAATCGTAGAAGCGAACAACGGCAAGGTTACCAAGACTGAAACTTGGGGCCTCAAATCGCTCGCCTACAAAATTGACCGCAACCGCAAGGCACACTTTGTGCTGCTCAACATCGATGCCCCTGGCACCGTGGTTGAAGAGCTGGAGCGTCAGACCCGTATCAACGAAGACGTCATTCGCTACATGACTATCCGTGTCGAAGAGCACGAGGAAGGTCCAAGCGTAATGATGCGTAAGAACGAGCGCGACCGTAAGCGCCGCTCTGACAGAGAGGAGCGCGACTAATGGCACGTCCTTTTTTCCGCCGCCGCAAATCTTGCCCGTTCTCGGGTAATGACGCACCCAAGATCGACTACAAAGACGTTCGCCTGCTGCAAGGCTTCATGTCTGAGCGTGGTAAGATCGTTCCATCGCGCATCACTGCCGTTTCTGCTAAGAAGCAACGTGAACTCGCCAAAGCCATTAAGCGCGCACGCCACATCGGCCTGCTGCCTTACATCGTAAAGTAAGAGGAGAGACGACATGGATATCATTCTCCTCGAACGGATCGAGAAACTCGGCACCATTGGTGACGTCGTCACTGTAAAAGACGGCTATGCCCGCAACTTCCTGCTCCCGCAGAAGAAGGCACTGCGCGCTAACGATGCCAACAAGAAGGTGTTTGAAGCCAACCGCGAGCGTCTCGAAAAAGAGAACGCAGAACGTCGCGGTGAAGCTGAGAAGGTCGGCAGCAAGGTCGACGGTGCAGAAGTTGTGCTTATCCGCGCAGCCTCCAACACCGGCCAGCTGTACGGTTCTGTCAACGTCCGCGACATGATCGCTGGCCTGACCGAGCAAGGCCACGATGTGAACAAGAAGCAGGTTATCATGGGCAGCCCGATCAAAACGATCGGTATGCACGATGTGACTGTCGCTCTGCACCCAGAGGTTCACGTCATCGTCAAAGCAAACGTTGCGCGTAGTGACGACGAAGCCGAGCTGCAAAGCCAAGGCGTCGACGTTCTGGCTCAGCTGTTTGAAGACGAGCAGAAGGAAATCGAGGAAGCGGCGGGCGAAAATCGCATCGACCCTACCCTTGAGCCAGGCGAAATTCCCGCCGAACTGCTCGAAGACGGTGCTGCTCCTGCAGAAGACGCGGCTGAAGAAGCCGCTGCCGAAGAGGAAGCTGCAAGCGAATAAGCTTGGCACTTCTTTTACGCCAATCAATGAAGGGCGCGAGGTCAAACCGACTTCGCGCCCTTTCTGTAAAAGCCAGAGTTTTGAGAGAAATGCTCTTTAAGCCTGAGCTGTCTTTGAATTTTCCTATTTTGGACACTAACACCAGCACATGAAATCAATCGAAAACACCATCGCGCAGCTCAAGAGCATTTACGACGAAGCGGTCTCGACCCTTCGTGAGGATGTCATGGCTTATGGGACCAAGGGCACCATCCCGCCTGCTAGCCGCCGCGAAGATGGAAGTTATGCCTATCCAGAGCTCACCGTGCATTACTCCGGTATTGGCGAACCGCTCGACCGCAGCCGAGCGTTTGGCCGGTTGGAGCAATCCGGCACTTATCAAACGACCATTACCCGGCCTGACCTGTTCGCTGGCTATCTTGCTGAGCAGCTGAGCCTCATCGCAGGCGAATATGAGATCGAGGTCGAGGTCAGCCGGTCTCGTCAGGAAATCCCCTTTCCCTATGTTCTGGATGGTGGTGCGGGTGCAGCCATGGTCGGCATCGCGCCTCAGGATATTGCCAAGCATTTTCCATCCACCGACCTTGCTTTGATTGGCGATGAGCTGGCCGATGGGATTGAATTTGATGAAGCCGAGTCCATGCCTCTGTCACTGTTCGACGGCCTACGCACAGATTATTCGCTGGCTCGCCTCGCTCACTACACCGGGACAAGGGTTGAGGATTTTCAGGACTTTATCCTGTTCACCAACTACCACCGCTATGTCGATGAGTTCGTGAACTGGGGCGCTCAACAGATCTGTGAGGGTGGATACACTGCCCTCACTGGCGCTGGTGGTCTCAACATTCACGAATGCACCGACAATGCGCAGGAACAGCTCAACGACACCGCATGGCGGCGGCACCAAATGCCCGCCTACCACCTGATCCGAGAGGATGGGCGCGGGATTACATTGGTGAACATCGGCGTTGGCCCATCCAATGCGAAGACGATTTGCGATCACCTCGCCGTGCTGCGCCCGCATGCGTGGATGATGATCGGCCACTGCGGCGGCGTGCGTTCTAGCCAGAAGATCGGCGATTTTGTGCTCGCACACGCCTATTTGCGCGATGACCATGTGCTCGACGGGGTCCTGCCCCCAGAAATTCCGATTCCTCCGATTGCTGAGGTTCAGCAGGCGCTTGCCGGCGCAACCGAAGAAGTGGCCGGCGCGCAGGGTGCGAATCTAAAACAGCGCATGCGCACTGGTACGGTCGTGACCACGGACGACCGCAATTGGGAGCTGCTGTACTCCACCTCGGCCAAGCGCTTCTCTCAAAGCCGCGCCATCGCTGTCGAAATGGAAAGCGCCACGATCGCCGCCCAAGGTTACCGCTTCCGCGTGCCCTATGGCACTTTGCTGTGTGTGTCTGACAAGCCGCTGCACGGCGAAATCAAACTGCCCGGCCAGGCAAACCAGTTCTATGAAGAAGCAATCGCGGCCCACCTTCAGATCGGGCTCGAGGCGTGCAAGCGCCTGCGCGACGAAGGCGACCGCCTGCACAGCCGCAAGCTGCGCGCGTTTAACGAGCCGCCGTTTAGGTAATTGCTGCGAGGCCCACTCCGCCGTGTGTTGGCAATATGACTTTCAGCGCGGAGTAAACCCGGTCTTAACCATTATCCGTCAATGACGACGCCATGTCGGTCGCCGAACAAAAGACACCTAACCGCACGCCGAAAGAGCGAACACCACTGGCCCTAATTCAACTCACAATTGTGGGGTTGTTGGTCGGCGGCCTGTTCCTGGCTCCGCGTTCTGGCGAACAAGTCACGCTTTACCCAATCGGCAAGAGCGCGGCGCAGACCATGCCTCAAATTCTTTCACAGCCCGGACTTCAAATTGTTGGCCGCGGCACTGTTCCGGGTTCTTACGTAGTCACCGGGCAGCGCCCCGGTTTCTCGGACCTGTTACTCGACCACAATATCCTTGTTTTGGCAGCCTCTCGCGCAGGCTGCGTCAGTGAGCCTGTCTAATGCTAAACGAGATCGATACCCTTCGCCGAACAGGCGTAAAATTGCTGACCATTGCCGGATGGTGCATCACGGCTGCCATTGCCATCGCCAGCCTAGAGTTTGGCTCCAACGCTAGCGTGGCCGCCCTCGTCAGTGCGGCTCTCAACGTACTTCCAACACTCTGCATGCGCGCCCAGCGAAGCGATGAACAGGCGCGCCTTGTCGTCGCCCTCATGGTCGCGATGCAGCCAGCTCTCATGCTCTACGCGGTCCAAGGCTGGGTCTGGCAAGTCGACATGCACATGTACTTCTTTGTCGCACTCGCCACGCTCACAATCCTGTGCGACGTGCGCGCCATCATCTTCGCAAGCGCGCTGGTTGCCGTGCATCACTTGGTGCTCGCTTTCGCAGCGCCTGCCTGGGTTTTCTCTGGCGGCGGCGGTATCGGCCGCGTGATGATCCACGCGGTCGCGGTCGCTTTGCAGGCCAGCATCATGTGCTACATCTCCAGTCAGCTCACGAATATGATCGGATCCTTGGGCCGTGCACGCGATGAAAGCGCCAGCCTCGCGGAGGCCAGCAGCCGCCTTGCCAAAGAGGCGCAAGACGCGCTTCACGTGGCCGAGCGCGAACGCGAAGATCGCCTGAAATCCGAAGCAGAACAGGCTGAGCGACGCAAAGCCGACTTTGAGCGTATCTCGGTTGAGTTTGAACGTTCGGTCCGAGGCGTGACAGCTGCCGTGGCTGAAACCGCATCACTGCTCGAAAAATCGACCAAAACCATCGATGAAGTTGCGCACGAAACAGGGGACCAAGCCAGCGATGTGGCCGATTCTGCAGTGCAAGCGTCCGAGGCGGCCAAAGCTGTCGCGAATGGCGTCGCGCAATTGTCGCAATCCATCGCCAGCATTGCGGTGAACGTAAGCCAGCAAAACGAACTGACCACCCACGCCACCACGCGCAGCTCCACCGGTAGCAGCGTTATGGATAGCCTCACCGAACGTTCCGACAATATCGGCGAAGCAACCCGCGCGATCGTGGGCATTGCAGACCGCACCACCCTCCTCTCGCTCAACGCTTCTATCGAGGCCGCAACCGCAGGGGAAGCAGGCCGCGGGTTCACCATCGTTGCCAACGAAGTGAAGGAGCTTGCCCAGCAAGCCACAGAGGCAGCAGGCAGAATTGATTCGCTGCTCAGCGGCGTGCGTGATGGCACCCTTGAGGCCGAGCAAAACTTTAGCGAGATTGATCGCGCAATCAGCGAGCTAAGCCAAGCCGCCACAGCGATCCGCAGCGATGTCGAGACCCAGCGTCAGTCCGCTGGCGACATCGAAGACCACGCTCAGCGCGCCGCCAGCAAGGTCGACGATATGGCTAAACGCAGCAAGTCTTTGGCCGACAAAGCAGAGAACACGAAACATTTGGCTGGGGAGCTGGATGACGCGGCGGCAATGCTGATCGAGAACGTGCGAACCCTCGAGCGGTCCACCGATCAATTCATGAACAACCTGCGCGCTGCGTAGGAGTGGTTTCGCTTGGCATAGAGCTCGTGTTGGCGACCTGACTGCAAACCAATTGCTGGGAAGGCGGGACCACAATTAGAAGCTTCTGGGAGTGATCCCATTCTTAAACGCCATTTCGTCAAACAAAGCATCGCACCGGGTCTTCTCCGCTTCGCAAAGCAGAGCCAGTCGTTTTTTCGGTTTTCCTGACTCGTCGGTCTCGACCCAGCGCTTCACGACAGAAGGGTGCATAGGATCGCCCTCGGGTGAGAAAGACCAGATCGTGAGGTTGGCTTCGTCAATCATTACGGACCAACCATTTTCTTCCTGTTGCTCTATGCCTTCAACGCTTTCAATCGCTGAACGTGACGCGGCAACTGAACCGAAGTCGATTCCGTCTTTGATAGAGGCTGGCAACGGCGGCGGACTGTAGTTTGGGCAATTACGCGCCAGCATGCGCCATAGGAGTTGCATCTGTAGCGGCGAATGCTGCTCCGAGATTTGCTCCGCTGCGGTCTTGGTAAGGAACGTAGATTCAATCCGAAGGATGACAAAGTCGTCATCCTCCGCTGGGCTATACAGCATTGTATAACCGCAATGCCGATCAGTTCTCTCGAACTGCGCACTCGCATCAATCGCCGCGTAGATCCCAGGCTTGGGTACCGATGAGCCGCCATTGGTCCATGTGATCTTGATACGCGAACTGCTTAGGCGTGCCCCATTTGTCTCGCGACCCTCCCGCTGATCGGACTCAAATTTCGCTAAAGGCCACTGGTCCCGCAGTCCATCACCGAGCATCTGATACGCTTGGGGATAGTCTTCAGCATCGAGGAGCGCGTAATACTCATTCCAGGCAGCGATTGCTCGCACTTCCAAGTCCACGGTTGGAACCCAGCCTGGGGTAGATCCTGCTGTGACATTGACTTCCCGCAAGGGCCGGTCGGTAGCCATATCCTGTGCCGCCGCGATTGCCGGCAGAGCTAGCGCACTAAACACGGTCAGGATCGCACACTTCACGGTGAGTTTCATGCTGCGTCCTCGTGTTCGTTTATCATTCAACAGACCTTGCACCGCCCTCACCGCGATTGCGCTGAGAACTCGGTCAAGCTCGCTCGCATCTTCTGGATTTCCTGTCCGAAAACCAGCAATTGTGCCTGCGCATTGGCATAGCTGATGCCGTAGGAAGAATTGACATAGCCCTGCAGAACGATCGCCTGATCTCCGGCGCGCACGGCCTTACTGCTCGGGCTGAGGTTGTTGTACTCGTTGACGAAATCGTCAATTTCGGCGCGCGGGCGGGCGTCTTCGCGGACGAATGTCGCCAGCATCAGCAGGCCTACACACCCCTGCTGCGGCGTGCACGCCCGCGGGGTCAGCGCAAAGCTGATCCCGGTGCCGGCCTGCGCGCGGTAAACTGTACCGCCATTCGCGTCGGTTTCCACCTGCCAAGTGGTTTGCACATCGAGCAGCAAGCGCGAGATCGTCGCCGCATCAAACTGCGTTACGACCTGCGGATTTTGCGGCGCTGCTTGCGCTGGCGGCTGTCCCTGAGCCTGGACGGTGGCTGGCTGCATCGCAAGCGCCGCACCAAGAGCCGTTACAACAGATAAAAAACGCACAATCATTACCCCCAAATCTCAGCCAATCACGGCGAGAAAAATTCCGTCGCCCCAAGGATTGCCATGCCATCACCGCCATTGCCAGTCGGTAAACGGCGCAGCACCTTGCCGCTTTCATAATCAACTTCGGCAACGGTGTCGCTAGCCGTTTCGGCGACATAGACCCGCTCGCCATCATCCGACCATAGGATCGTAACCTGAAAGCGTTCCTCGGCCTGTTCTGGCCCGGATACGGTGATGGTGCGGATCACTTTGGCGGTCTTAAGGTCGATGACGCTCAGGCTGCCGTCCTGGAGATCAGAGGTGACCGCCACGTCGCCTTGCGGGCGGATTGAGAGCCGCAAAGGAAAACGCCCGGTTTCGAGCGAATTTCTCACTTCCATCGTCACCGGATCGAGCTCGAACGCCTGATTGGAACCGCGCGCGGACACCCAAAGAGACTTGCCGTCCGGAGCAAGGGAGATACCCTCCGGTTCCTCGCCCACCGTGACGGACAAAGGAGGCGCGTCGCCGGTCAAGTCGATGCGAGTGACCGTCTTTGAGCCAAGATCGGTTGTCCAAGCCGCGCTTTCATCCGGCGCGACGACGAGCATGTGGCTGCCCTGCTTGCCAGTGGGATATTCCGTGAGCTCGGGATTGCCCGTCCCATCATCGGTAATGCGAAAGATCGACTGGCGCCCTTCTGCGGTTGCATAGATCACCCCGCTATCCATCCACATGATCCCATGCGGACGGGCGTTCTCACCTAGCTCCACACTGGTAACGCGGCTGAGATCATCGACATCAAAGACATCGATAGTAGTACCGCCATAGCAGGCGAGCGCGACCAGATTGCCATTAGGCGACATCGCCAGTTCGTGAGGGTTGGTGCAGCTATCCTTGCGCAGCACCTCTTCCCCAGTCGCCAGATCGATCTTGGACAGCGTGTTGCCCCGCTTGTTGGCCACGAACAACAATTCGCCGGTCGCGCCGGACCCGACCTCGCCTAGCGGTTCGTAGACCGTCCATCCGGACTGCTCAGTCTCGCTTTCTACCGGCGCGCAGGCGGATATCGCCAGCGCCGCCGCGCCGATCACCGCTGCTCGAAAGCCTCTCACCAGCCCGCTTCCTGTCCTTCGTTTTGCTCGTTCAGCCATTCCAGCAGCGGCGCGAAATATTCGACCATGGCTGTGCCGCTCATCTGGCGCTCACCAGTGAAGGCCTCGAGTGCGTCTGGCCACGGCTTTGACGCGCCCATTTCGAGCATCGCATTAAGGTTTTTGCCAACCTCTTCATTGCCATAGAACGAGCAGCGGTGCAGCGGCCCTTCCCACCCGGCGGTGTCGCAGGCGGCCTTGTAGAATTGGAATTGCAGGATGCGCGCCAGGAAATAACGCGTGTACGGCACGTTACCGGGGATGTGATATTTCGCGCCCGCATCGAAGTTCTCTTCGCTGCGCTCTACCGGCGGGACAATGCCCTGATATTCGGTGCGCAGACCAGTCCAAGACGCATTCGCATCCTCCATGCTGGTCGAACCATCAAACAATCCCCAGCGATAGCGATCAACCAGCAGGCCGAAGGGCAAGAAGGCAACCTTGTCCATCGCCTGGCGCAGCAGCAGGCCGATATCCTTGTCCGCGCTTGGCACGTCCTCAGGTGTAAGCATATCAATTTGCACGAGATATTCCGGCGTGATCGACAGCGCGATCATATCGCCAATCGCCTCGTGAAAACCGTCATTCGCGCCGTTGAGATAGAGGAAATCCTGCTGATTATAGGCGCGCTGGTAGTAATTATGGCCAAGCTCATGGTGGATCACGACAAAGTCATCGGCATTGCGCTTGATGCACATTTTGATCCGCAGATCGTCGATATTGTCGATATTCCACGCGCTGGCATGGCACACGACTTCGCGGTCGGCAGGCTTTGTGAATTGGCTGCGATCCCAGAAGGTTTCCGGCAGAGCTTCGAACCCGAGTGAGGAGAAGAACTGCTCGCCCACGCGAACCATTTCCTTCTCGTCATACCTCTTCTCGGTGATCAGGTCAGTGAGGTCATATCCGATATCGCCAGCGCCCTCTGGCGCGACGAGTGGGTAGATATTGCCCCATTCCTGCGCCCACATATTGCCGAGCAAATCCGCGCGGATCGGCCCGGTTGCAGGCTGCACCGCATCGCCGTGCTTCTCATTGAGCTTGCGGCGAACATAAGTGTGGAGCGCAATGTAAAGCGGCTTCACCTCTTGCCACATTCGCTCTGTTTCAGCGGCGAATTGGTCTGGGTCCATATCGTAGTTTGAGCGCCACATTGCGCCCAGATCAGCAAAGCCCAGCTCCTTTGCGCCGTCATTGGCGATGCCGATCATCTTCGCGTAATCCTCACGCATTGGCGCGCCGACATTGTCGTGCCAGCTGACCCACATTTCGGACAGCTCAGCAGGCGTGCGGTCTTGGTTGCCCATTTCCGCTTCGATGTCAGAGCCGCCAATCTCTTCACCATTGAGTGTCCCGCGACCCTTGCCGTAAGCCGAGCCAAGCTGCGTTGCGATCTCGCTCAGCTCAGCTGCCGCCCCCTCGCGGCTTGGCGCGGGCATCACAATGCCATTGCGCAAGATATCAAGCTTCCGGGCGGTGTCTGGGTTCAGGCCAGCAACACGAGCATATTTCGCCGCTTCATTGGCGAAGGCCACGGATTTGAGGGTCGATTCCGCGCCATATTGCGAGGCCAAAGTATCGCTGTCATGCCCGATATTGGTCTGGTTCAGCCACAGCACATGGCCATACGTCTTGGAGAAAGTGTTGAGCTCCGCCTCGACGCTGGCGACCCAGGCATCGGCTCCTTCTGGCGTTTCAGGAAACTCTGTGCCCGCCGCTGGTGCAGCTTCATCTGCCGCGTGCCCATCGGCCAGGGCCGGAGTCGAGGCAAGCGAAATTGCGATGGCCGATGCCATCATGAATTTAGGAGCGATAGATGGGAGCTTCATGAGCCTGGTAACCTCTCAAAGGAATTGGTTTCTTATGAAATGAGTTTGAACTGTGGTTTGCTTAGAATCAAGCGCCCGTCGTCGAAAAGCGTTGGGCCACCAGGGCCGTCAGGACCGCCAGAAAGCCGCTGATCCATGTCGCAATCTTGAACGGCCTAAGCGTCGATGCGAGCGAGGCAAGCTGATCATCGCCAGCGAAATTGCGCAGCTGGACGAACTGCGAAATCGTCTCGCCATAATCGGTCACCAAAAAGATCACCCCTGAAGCCAATGCGATGACGCCCAGGCCTGACAGTATCGGCGACGAACAGCTGCGATAGTATAGCCCCGCGAGGACACAGCCGATCCCAAAAATGCCGATGAAGATCAGATCGCTGATCATTGCGATGGCGGCGGTGTTCATTAGCCCGTCCCGCGCCCATGATCCCTGAATTGCGTCCACCGTCGCTGCATCCGGCGCGCTTTGGTGGTCTAGAATGCCCCCGGGCACACCGTCCGTGATTAACGGCGCATGCAGCGTCAACGTAATCGCAAAGGCGATTAGTCCGCCGACCCACCAAACCAATGCGGTTCGTTTTGAGACCGTCATGGCACGCTCAAAAACTGCGTGATCGCCTCGCCCAGTTCTGGCTTGGTTGCGCTGTCGAGATGCGCGCCGGGCACTTCGTGATAGGTCGCGTTGGGCAGCAATTCAGCAAGCTCTGTTGCAGAGCCATTGTCTTGATCATCGACGCCGCAGGCAACTAGCGTGGGCATGGTCACGTTGGAAAGCTTAGCAAGGTCAAGATCGCCCATCGCATCAAGGAGCAGGCGCGCCGCGACCCGATCTACGCCCTGCGACTTCAGGAATTGGCGCGAGAAATAGGCTGGGTCGCCGCGCTCGATAGTGTCGAACTCATCGATCACGCGCTTAAAGAACGCCGCGCGCTTCTGCCATTCGCTGAGGCCAGAAACGCCCATGCCGCACACCACCAATTTGCGCGGGGTAAGCACCTGGGTCGCGGTCGCATGCAAGGCCGTGCGCGACCCCAGCGAAAAGCCGACGAGGTCATAAGCGCCATCCTCCAGCTCAAGATACTCAACCAACGCCGCCGCATCGCGGACCAAAACGCCGCTCGGATAACTGGCCGGATCGGTCGGACTTTCGCTTTCGCCATGGACGCGAAAATCGAGCATGATCGCCTCAAACCCCGCCTCTGCAAGGCGCACCGCGTGCCCCCATTTGATCCAGTTCATATCCGCGCTGGAAAATAGGCCATGGAGCAGGATGACCGGTGCGCCATCACCCATCCGGTGCACGGCGAGCTTAGTCCCGTCGAACGAAGTGAACATCGCGGTGCTGAGGTCGCTCATGAAAGCAATTCCATCCATTCTGACTGGGTCTGCGGCTGCGTTTCCCATTGCGGCACGCCTTCAGGAAGGACAACCCAAGACTGCTTACTGCGGGTCCAAATATGCGCGACAGGATCAAGCTCCACCGCATTGTCTAGCGAACCGCCTTTAATCGTGACTAGGCCGGGTCGGTTCTCGCCCGCGTGAAACAGTCGGCTGCCGCAGGTCTTACAGAAATGGCAATTCGTGTGAGACCCGCTGTCCGTTGGACGGCGCCAGCTTTCAGTTTCTCCATCGACTTCGAGACCAGTCAGAAACACCGGCACCGACAGGCCAAAGGCGCTAGCCGCCTGTTTTTGGCATTCGCGGCAATGGCATGCATAGCCGGTCAGTCGGTCGGCATTGATGCGGTAGCGCACCGCGCCGCACTGGCATCCACCGGTAAAGCTCACCGCTTCGTCAGCCCCTTTTGCTCCATCCTCCATTTCGCCATTTCGATCCGGTCCTGGCCAAAGAAGGGCTCGCCTTCGAACACCAGAGTTGGCACGCCCCAATGGCCCGCTGCCTCCAGCGCGCTCTGGTTGTCAGCGATTTCTGAGTCTAGCGCGGCTGCGTCGCTCGCCACTTCGGCATCAAGTTCGGCGAGGTCCAATACTGCACGAGACGCTGCGCCGGCAAGGTGATCGCCCTCGTCCCAGCCATCGACTTCGCCGGAGAAGATAATACGAGACACCTCGTCTGCGAATGCCAGCCCTTTGCCTCGGCGCGATGCAGCCTGGCCCAATCGGCAGATGCGGCGGATAAGTGGCTGCTCCTCAGCGATCTCGCGCGTCATCAGGTTTTGGTTCACTGGATCAGGACGCGGCCAGCGATAGGGGATGCCCAGATGCTGCGCGACCCGCATCGAATCCATCAGAATATAGCGCGGCGCGGCAGGGTTTCCGGTGAACAGCAGTTCCGGCGCACGGATCGCGATCGGCCACACTGTGCGCAGCGCAATCTCGAGATCAAATTCCTCTGCCAGCGCGCGGTAGCGGCCAATGGCGAGATAAGAATATGGGGAACGGAAGCTGAAATAGAGGTCTGCTTTTAAAGTCATCCGCGCAGACTAGCGTGAGGCCCCGCAAAAATCTCTACCCAAAATGCGTCACCGAAAGAAACACTGCGTCCCGGCGTAAAGCATGGTCAAGCGGTCTTCCTCTAGAAAGCCGCCAATCTTGCCGCCCAGCGCGAACTCCTCACCCAGCGTGCTGTCCGTGATCGGGGCAAACCCGGTAGTGCCCTCCACCTCGCTGCGCGGCGCTCCGGGTTTGAGGCCGCTTTGCAAAGCGATGTTTGCGCCGCCTTCTTGCTCGCCCAGCACCCAACCGACCAAGAAACCGTCTTGAAAATTGACGGTCAACGCGCCGGGGAAGCTGGTGAACTCCATACGGCCCGCGCCGCATTCCTCGCCGATATTGCGGCCCTCTGGCTCACCTAGACTGGCGGTCAGAGCGCCTTCGACTTCGCTGCGACCGGCAGAAAAGAAAAACGCCTCTGACCCGGCGGCCAGCCCCTCTGCGCGCAGTTCAACCGCATTGTCAGCGATCACGGGCGCTGCGGGCTCTGCCCGATCGTTCATTCGCTCGCTCGGGCTCGGGACGTTGCCGCTATCGCAGCTCGCCAGCAGCAATCCGACGACAATTAGAGAAGTAATCCGCATAATGCCTCGTAATATTGAGCCGCCACGATTGCTGTTTGCAGACCGCTCGTCAACTTGCTTGAGCGCTTATTACATACCTGCGCTATTGCTTGAGCCAGGGCGTCCGGAGGCTCCAGAAGATGATGTCGACGTTGAGATTGTTCACCGCGTAATCCTCAAACTCCGCGCGCGTGAATTTCTTGCCGGTTTCAGGATTGGTGTAGGTCAGCGTTGGCGATTGCACGGCCATCGCGACGACCGGTAAATCATCGCCCATCCGCTCAAGGAAGGGATAGGCGTTCTTTAGCTGTCCGCGCCGATAGGGAATGATGTCCGGGCCGCCCATGCCGATGCCCTCGGCCTTTCCGAGCTCAAACAGGCGGCTCATATATTGGCGGTCATTCTCCCATTCGCAGGGCCAGAAGTTGACATATTGCACCACCAGCGAGCGACCGAATGCCGCGCGCGCCGCGCCCAGATTTTCCATCTGAGCCTCAAAATAGGTGTCGCATGTGAAGCCTTCTGGAGCGCCCTCTCCCGTTGGCACTTCGATCGCGGTTTCCGGCAAGTTTAGGCCATAAATCCGGCCATCGAACCGTTCGCCGAGAGCCGCCAGCAACGCCTGATAACGCGCGCGCAAATGCGGGTTCCATTGTGCGGCGACCCAGCCTGAGCCCTTTTCCTTGCCCTCGCCAGCATTGTCTGTCTGGCGCACCAGACCACCGCCATATTTCGGCTCTTCGAGCAGATAATCAGGCAGATAGCGGCTTTCGGGCAGGAAGAAGCGATCCTGTAATTGGACGAACAACCGCTTGCCCATGCTGTCGGCTAGTTCCAGCTCTCGCTCGATCTTCTCGAAGTTGTATTCGCCCTCTCGAGGTTCCAACCGACGCCAGTTATAGACCACTTGCGCGCCCGCAATATCCTCGCGCGCCAGCAAGTCCTTGTGATTGGAGAGCTCCGCCCCGCCAATGAAGATAAAATGCTGCAGATCGGCATCGACTGTTTGCGCCGAACGCTCAGAATCTGGCACCGGTTCAGGCGCCTGAGCGCAGGCGGCAACGCCCTGCAAGGAAAGCGCAAACACCAGCGTTAGACTAGAACGCCAAATCCGATCTCGCAGCATAATCTATCCCTTCTTTAGGTGCCTCCGCCCGAGCAATTCGGCGATCTGCACAGCGTTCAATGCCGCACCTTTGCGTAAATTGTCTGACACACACCACAAAGTGATGCCATTTTCGACCGTCGGATCATCGCGAACGCGGCTAATATAGGTTGCGCCATCGCCAGCACTTTCCGTCGGCGTCACATATCCGCCGTCTTCGCGCTTATCGATCAGCATGATGCCCGGTGCCTCGCGCAGGATTTCCTGCGCTTGCTCCGCCGACAACTCATTTTCAAACTCAATGTTGATCGCCTCGGAATGTCCGACAAACACGGGCACGCGCACACATGTGGCGTTGAGTTTGATCTTCGGGTCGAGGATTTTCTTCGTCTCAACCATCATCTTCCATTCTTCCTTGGTCGATCCATCGTCCAGGAAGACATCGATATGCGGGATCACGTTGAAAGCGATCTGCTTGGTGAAGACCTCCGGCTCTACCGGATCACCGACAAAGATTGCGCGGCTTTGCTGAAACAGCTCGTCCATGCCGGATTTGCCCGCGCCCGACACCGATTGATAGGTTGAGACGACGACGCGCTTAATCTTCGCCGCATCATGCAAAGGCTTCAGCGCAACGACCAGCTGGGCCGTCGAGCAGTTCGGGTTCGCGATGATATTACGCTTCGTGTAATCATCAATCGCATCTGGATTGACCTCTGGCACGATCAGCGGAACGTCCGGCTCCATCCGGTAAAGCGAGGAGTTGTCGATGACGACACAGCCTGCTGCCGCGGCCTTTGGCGCATATTCCTTTGCCGGGCCGGACCCAGCGGAAAACAGCGCAATATCCCAGCCATTCCAATCGAAATGCTCGATATTTTGGCATTTGAGCATTTTGCCCGTGTCGCCGAATTCAACCTCGCTGCCCTGCGAACGTGAGCTTGCAACAGCGGCGATTTCCTCAATCGGAAACTCGCGCTCTGCCAGCACTTGCATCATCTCGCGTCCGACATTGCCAGTCGCGCCGACCACAGCCACCCGGTAACCCAAATCACATACTCCAATGGAAATTCAACTTCACGTTGTGCGCTGCCGCGCCTAGCGTGCCTTGGCAAGAGTTTCTTGGGCACATCAGGAGGGGAAACGTATGCAGAGCGGTATTGCGCATTGGCGCGAGAAAGCGAGCTATTTCGGCTTTCAAGGGCACCAGATTGCCTATTGGACCGGCGGAAATAGCGATGCGAGGCCGCTTTTGTTGGTCCATGGCTATCCCACATGTTCGTCTGATTGGGCCCGCACGTGGGAGGATATGGGCGAGAAACACCATTTGATTGCGTGCGACATGCTGGGCTTTGGCCTGTCAGACAAACCGCGCGGCGGCTTTGGCGGCAATGGCTATACGATCCATAGCCAGGTCGATGTGCAAGAGGCTCTGCTCGCACATCTTGGCATTGGGGATTTTGACGCTCTGGTGCACGATTACGGTGTGTCTGTCGGTCAAGAGCTGCTCGCGCGCCAGCAAGACGGCTCTGGCGCGTTGCAGCTCGGAATGATGGTGTTCCTCAATGGCGGGATCTTTCCCGACCAGCATCGCCCTCGCCCGGCGCAGAAACTGGGTGTTTCACCGGTTGGCTTTCTGCTCGCGCTGCTGCTGAACCGCAAACGCTTTGGCCAGAGCTTTTCCGAAGTGTTTGGACCAGACACTCAGCCCAGCGCGGCGGAACTGGACGAGTTTTGGGAGTTCATCGCGCACAAGGGCGGCAACCGGCTGACGCACAAGCTGCTGCATTACATCGCGGACCGGCGCACGCATAAGGAGCGCTGGGAGGCCGCGCTGGTCGAGGCACAGGAGAAAATTGGCCTAATCAACGGCGCGCTCGACCCCGTCTCTGGCAAGCACGCCTATGACAAATGGCGTCAGGTTGTGCCGCGTGCCCGTGCGCATCTGATCCCCAACGTCGGGCACTACCCCCAAGTGGAAGCGCCCGGCGAAGTCGCCGCGACTGCGCTGGAATGGCTCGCCCAATCGCGCGTGCCTATTCCGGCGGGGTCACGCCGTTCCGTTCGAGGAAAGTGAAGATGGTGTTCCACAGATGCGGCGAGATATTCTCGCCAGAAACCCGGTGGGTGTAGCCGGGATAGAGCATCATTTCGAACGGCACATTGTTCTCTTGCAGAACCGAAATCAGCTCGGACGAGTTTTCAAACACCACATTGTCATCCGCCATGCCGTGGATCAGCAGCAAAGGATCGCTGATCTTGGTCGCATCGGGAATAGCGCTGGCCGCTTCATAAGCCTCTGGCACTTTGCGCGGATCGCCCATGTAGCGTTCGGTATAGTGGGTGTCATAAAGCTCCCACTTGGTGACCGGAGCGCCGCTGATCCCGGCGGCATAAAGCCCTGGATCAGCCTGCATCTGCTTCAGCGTCATATAGCCGCCATAGGACCAACCATAGAGCGCGATCTTGTCCCCATCGACGAAATCGAGGGTTTTCAGGAATTCCGCGCCCTCGCGCTGATCGTCCACCTCAACACCGCCCATTGCATGGTAAAGCGGCTGTTCAAATGCGACCCCGCGATTGGCGCTGCCGCGATTGTCTAGCTCAAACCAAATATAGCCAGCATCAACGACGGCTTGCTGCAATGCGCCGTCCCAACCGCTCGTCACCACCTGAGGCCCTGGCCCGCTGTAGTGATAATAGAAGACCGGGTATTTCTTGCCCGGCTCCATCTCTGGCGTGACCATCTTGTAATGCAGGTCTGTCGTGCCATTGGCGGCCTTGATTGTGCCAAAATTCGCTGGGCGATGGCTGGCCAGATATGGGGTATAGGGGTGGCCGGCATCCATTGCGTTTTCTTCAACCCATGCAATTCTATCGCCATTTTGCTGGGCGAGGTAACTCTGCGTCGGTTGATCGTGACGCGAACGACTGATCAACAGAGATTTGCCAGCCTGATCCATCGCTGCGCTATGTTGATAGCCACCAATGGTCAGCGCTGTTGGAAAGCCGGAAAGCTCGCGGTAGCTCGTCGAATAGACGCTCTGGTCGCGCAGGTTAACTTTGTTGGCGGTGAAGAAGACTGTCTCACTATCTTGGTCAACGCCAACCAGATTGCTGACAACATAATCACCTTGTGTGATTTGATGGGTCTGCACACCATCATCGTCAAAATCCAAGCGATAGAGGTGGCCGAAACCATCGCGTTCAGACCACCAGATCATGGATCCATCTTTGAGAAACCTATAATTGTCCTCGATATTGATCCAGTAATCCTCAGTCGCGGCCTTTTCAGTGAACAAGACCTCACTTGCCCCCGTCGACGGGTCGACCTTAAGCATATCAAGAACGGTTTGCTGGCGATTTTGGCGCTGAACATACATACCACCGTCTGGCGACCAATTCACCCGCACGAGATAGAAGTCAGTTGGATCCTCGATGTTGTAATGTTCAGGACTCTGGTTGCTGGTCAGATCGACCTTCACACGGTTGCCACCATCAGGGTCCATCACGAACAGCTCGACAATCGCATTGTCGCTGCCCGCAACGGGATAGCGCTGATCAAATACTTTCGTGCCTACCGCGCCGATCGCTGCGCGCGTAACGATCCCGACCCGCTCCTCGTCCGTGCGCTGCACGACTAGGCGGCTGTCATCTGGGCTCCACCAATATCCGGTCAGGCGGCTCATTTCCTCCTGAGCCACAAACTCCGCCTCGCCCCAGCGGATCGTATCGCCTTCCTTCGGCGTAATCGGAGCGGCGTCCTCGCCGACCTTGCCCACCCACAACTGGCGTTCGCGCACGAAGGACACGGAGCCGCCCTTGGGGCTCAGCTTCGGGTTAAGCTCACTCTCTTCAGTATCCGTAAGGCGCGTCACCTCCCCGCCGAGCTTCGCGAGGTACAAATCACCATCCAGCGGCACGAGCACGCCCGAACCATCGCTGACCCATTGGTAGCTGATGATGCCTCTGAGGTTGCCGACGCGGGCCCGCTCGCGCTGCATCTTTTCATCTTCGGACAGCTCGCGTCCAGACCCCAGCGCTTCGCTATCGACCAGCATGGTCCACTCGCTGGTTTCTCGGTCATAGCCCCACAGGTCATAGCGCTCCCGCTCATCATCGCGATTGCGCAGCACAGTGAGATAGCGGCCATCGGGCGACAGTTTCGCTTGGCGCGGGGCCGGCCCATTCAGCGATGGCGAGGCAAAGACGCGCTCAAACGTCAGCTCTGGCGCCGCGGTCACTGTGTGATCATCCGCGATGGCTGGGGCTGAAAGCAGTGCGGCTGCAGCAAAAAAAGAAAGACGCATTCCAAAAGACACCTCGTCATTGCGAGCAGCCACCGGCTGCGCGGCAATCCAGGGACAGGCGCTGGATTGCTTCTTTACCAATGGTCCTCGCAATGACGGGGCAGAAAATCAATGTCTTCAACGAAAAAGGGCGTCCTGGTCTCCCAGAACGCCCTTTCAAATCTCTCGGTGTGAGACTTACGCCTTTGGCGCATTCTCGCGGCGCTCAGCAATACGCGCACGCTTACCGGTGCGGCCGCGCAGATAGTAAAGCTTCGCACGGCGCACAACGCCGCGGCGAACCACGGTGATGCTGTCGACGATTGGTGCGTAGAGTGGGAACACACGTTCCACACCTTCGCCAAAGCTCATTTTGCGCACGGTGAAGTTGCTGTTGATGCTGCGGTTCGACCGCGCAATGACAACGCCTTCAAAGTTCTGGATACGCTCGCGGCTACCCTCGGTGACTTTCACGCCAACACGCACGGTGTCTCCGGCCTGAAACTCAGGAATCTCTTTGGTCACTTTGCCGATTTCTTCGGCTTCGATTTGCTGGATCAGGTTCACTGGTCCGTGTCCTTTTCTTTTCGCCGCGCGCCAGAGGCAGACTGGACCCGAGCATCCTCATGACGCTCCCATAGATCCGGCCTGCGTAACCGAGTGTGATCTTCCGACATGGCTTTGCGCCATGCCGCGATCTTCGCATGATCCCCCGATCGCAGCACTTCAGGGATCGTGCGCCCTTCCCATTCTTGAGGTCGGGTGTAGTGCGGATATTCGAGGAGGCCTTCTTCAAAGCTCTCCTCAGCACCGCTTGAAGGCGCGCCCATTACGCCGGGAAGCAGCCGAATGCAAGCATCAAGTATGGTCAGCGCAGCCATTTCTCCGCCCGATAAGACGATATCAGCCAGGCTGACCTGCTCAATCTGGGGCCGCGCTTCAAAAATGCGCTCGTCAAAGCCTTCAAACCGCCCGCACAGCAGCGTGACGCCGGGACCAGCTGCGATCTTGCGGATGCGCGCCTGAGTGATGGGCTTGCCGCGCGGCGTCATGGCCAGAATGGGCGCACCCGGCTGCTGCTGGATCGCATGATCCACCGCTCCGCCTAGTACATCGCATTTCAGCACCATACCCGCGCCGCCGCCCGCCGGCGGACTGTCGACATTATTGTGCTTATCAAGTGCAAAGTCACGGATTTGAACGGTGTCACACGACCATTTGCCCTCGGCCATGGCCTTCCCCGCCAGACTCGCACCAAGTGGGCCGGGAAACATCTCTGGGTAGAGGGTTAGGATGGTGGCGGCGAAGGTCATTGGACGCGCCTCTGCCAGCGGCGGGCAGTTCAATCAATCGCTAACCACACTGTGCTAATCCGAGCGTATGAAACACAAGGGAACAATGAAACTTGGATTAGGAACCATCGGCGGGGTGCTCTGCCTATGGCTTTTCCTCTATATTTCAACGATTTTTCCCTATCTCGGCAGCGCGTCGCGCAGCGAAAACCTCGGACCGGGCGTCTCGCTGAATGCTGGCTCTGGCAATTTTGGCTTATCAAAAATGATCTTGTTCGAGGGGCAAACAGCCTTTTTTGACTATAAGATCGATTCAACCGACGCGGGCGCAGTGCGGCTGGACGTGCGGCCCTTCACCACTTTTGGTGCGTCCGAAAACCTGAAAGTGATTGAGGGCACAGGCCAAGGCACGGTCGAATTCGTAGTGACGAAAACCGGCCTTTATGAATTCCGCCACGACTTCTCACTGAATGGCACGAGTGGACGCACGGAATATCAGGTCACTTGGGGCGCACGCTGATTTGCTCGACTAGATTGGCCTGGGCAAAATTATGGGGAGAAGGTCATAGTCTAGTTCCCAATCTCCGCCTGCCCTGAGCTTGTCGAAGGGCTGCCTTCCTCTTCTGCACCGTCAGAAAAAGTTGAAGTGCAATCCTTCGACAAGCTCAGGATGCGCGGGGTTGGGTTTGCGGCGAAGGTCATTTACGCTTGAAGAACGCCCAGACCGCTTTCCAGAACTTAGCCTCCAGCACCAGCAGCTTCGCGATCCATTCCGGCATCGCAAAGTCCTTCTCAAGCGATTTGGCATCGGCGTTGTGGCGATAGACCGCGCTCATCACCTTCCAGAACATGAACGCTTCGAAGGCTATGATGAAGACCAGCAGCGCATTGCGGATGCTCGACAGCTCACTGATGATGAACTGGTTGGATGCAGGGACTATGAGGCTTGATGCAAACAAGCCGATCCCCGCCACGCCTAATGCGCGCAGCAGACGCGCTTTTCTGGTTAGGCTGCTGGAGAAAAACGCGAGATAGATCAGCGGCATAAACACGCACAAATCAACCAAAGCCACCCAATCGCTTCTTGGGTATTCTGACCAATCGAGAGTGGCGGCAAAGGCCCACTCAATCGTAACTGCTAGCGGCAGAACGATGAGGAAAAACCATTTCTCGCTCAGTTGTTTGAGTTTGAGTTCCAATTCACCCCATCCTTCGCCTTAGTATCCACACTCAGCTCAAACACATCCGGACGTGAGTAATGGCCATCGGTATCGAGGCTCGTCAAATTCGCGCCAATTTCGGACAGGTCAAGCTCGGCGTGAAGCGTCTCTTCGTCTTCACCCGCTTGCGCCAGAACGCGCGCATCGGGGGCGGCGATGAAGCTGCCGCCGCGGTTTAGCGCGTCGCTCTCAATTGCTTCGATCAGCTCGCGGGCGGCGCCCACGTCAGCATTACCAGTTTCCGCTAGTTCCAGGCCTTCGAACAGATCGGCTTTTTGTTGAACCAGCCCCGCGGCTAGCACGAAGCAGCGGCCTTCAAACGCATAGTGCCGCGAATTGAGCGCATATTCCTCGCGCACGGTCGGCCATGCGGCGACATGCACCGCTTCGCCGAGATTGTGCATCGCTGCGCGCGCAAGCGGCATCCAATGCTCCCAGCAGATCAGATTGCCGACCTTGCCCCATTCGGCCTGATGCACGCCCAGGGTTGAGCCGTCGCCGCGCATCCAGATCAGGCGTTCGCCGTGGGTTGGCACCAGCTTGCGGTGGTCCAGCGGAGCCTCGCCGGGGCGCAGCATCAGCTGATTGTTGTACAGGCTGGAGCGCACGCGCTCATGCGCGCCGATGGAGATGCAGGAGTCATGCGCATCGCACAGCTCCTGCAGCGGCAGCAGCCGCTCATCATTCGCTACAATTGCATTTTCCAGCATGATCGCATGGCATGCGCGCGTGCCCGGATGGTCCCACAAGGCCGCGCCGGGGGACTCGTCCAACCACAGTGGATAACCGCCTAAGAAGGTCTCACCAAAGGCAACCAGCTTCGCGCCGTCTTTGATCGCCTTTTCAGCGAGTTCGGCGGCCTTTGTGATACCTGCTCCAATCGCCAAAGGGATTGGTGCAGCTTGGCAAATAGCGACGGGGAGTTTGGTCATTCGAAAGTGTCCTCAACGGGCGAACGGCGTATGATCTCAATGCGCTCTATCAAACGATCTGCAACCCCGCCCAGGGGCAAAAGAGAAATCGCAGCTACGACGGAAAACCAAAAAAATCGATAGAGCCAGATAAAGACCAGCAGTCCGTTCGCAATGTCCTCATCTTCTTTAAATTGACCCGGCAGCATAAGTGCAGAGACAAATCCAAGCACGAGAAATGCGAGCAAAAGAGCGACAAGGCGTGCCCAATCTTCGAGCTTAGTGAAGACCCCAACTAGAACCAGACAAAGTAACGTCACTGGCGGCGGGATAAGGAGGATTTGGAGATATTCCATCCAGCTAGCCTTCAGCGAAATCGGCGGCAATCACAAGCCTGCTTGCGTCCCACTCGATCACTGCCGCGTCGATCAGTGGCACCATAAAGGTCTTGGTGCCTTTCTCAGGCGGAGGCTCGCGGACTATCTCGATCACGTCAGTCGCGCCGAAATTCTCGACCGCCACGACAGTGCCCACCCGGTCTCCCGCGTCGGTGAAGGCCTCCAGGCCAAGAAGGTCAGCGTGGTAGAACTCGCCCTCAGCAAGGTCCGGTAGAGCCTCTCGCGGCACCATCAGCACGGTTCCGCGCAGCTTCTCTGCATCATTGCGCCCGGACACTTCGGCGAAGCGGGCGACCGCCCCGCCCTTATTGTCGGAGCGGATTTTCTTTAGCGTCAGGACACGCCCATCTTTGCCGGCCGTGAAACTCTTATGCTGCGAGAGCGCTTCCACGCCGTCGCCAAACAGTTTCAGCCGGACTTCGCCCGCCACGCCATGCGCGCCAGTGATGGCGGCCAGCTCGATCATTTCCGCGCGAGCTGGCGGCGTGACGGGCGTTTCCGTCATAAAAAGGCTTAGCCTTCAGACTTTTCTTCGCCAGCGTCTTCCGCTGGAGCTTCTTCCGCTGGAGCTTCTTCAGCTGGTGCTTCTTCGGCCGGTGCTTCTGCAGCAGCTTCTGCGGCTGGCGCTTCCTCAGCAGCAGGCTCTTCTGCTGGTGCTTCTGCAGCAGCCTTTGCTTCTTCTGCAGCGGCGTTCTTCGCTTCTTCTTCCGCTTCCTTAGCGGCAGCAGCCTTTTCAGCCTTCTCTTCAGCGCGCTCCGTCGCTTTTTCGCCCGGCTTCGCTTTGTTCGGGTTGTTACGAGCTTCACGCTCACGAATGCCAGCTGCATCGAGGAAACGCGCGACGCGGTCTGATGGCTGTGCGCCAACGCCGAGCCAATATTTCGCGCGGTCTTCGTTGAGCTTCACGCGGCCTTCGTCATCCTTGGCGAGCAGCGGGTTGTAAACGCCGATTTGCTCCAGATACTTACCATCGCGTGGTGCGCGGCTATCCGCCGCTACGATCCGGTAATAAGGACGCTTCTTTGCGCCACCGCGCGAGAGCCTCAGTGCAATTGCCATTATAGATACCTTTCCAGTCTCAAATTCTTGAAATCGTTTAAAATTACTTCTTATTCAACATATCGCGTAGTTCAGGGGGAAGCGTGTTCGGGTCCACGCCTGGACCGCCTGATCCGCCGCCCGGACCGCCCAGCCCCGGCAAACCGCCAGGCCCGCCAGCGCTGCCGCCCATGCCGGGTAAGCCGCCCATCATTCCGCCTGGGCCACCGCCTCCGCCAAACATTGATGCGAGGCCTTTCAGACCGCCCATCTTCTTAATCTGCTTCATCGCTCGGCCCATTTCCTGGTGCATCTTCAGCACCTTGTTGACCTGCGGAACTTCGGTGCCGCTACCCGCCGCAACGCGCCGCTTACGCTTGGCATTCATCAGTGCGGGATTGGCGCGTTCCTTGGCCGTCATAGAGCCAATGATCGCGTCCATATGGAGCAGAACCTTGTCATCCATATCGGCGGCAGCCATTGCCGCCTTCGCCTTCTTCATGCCGGGCATCATGCCCGCCAGCATCCCAAGGCCGCCCATGTTCTGCATTTGCTGCAATTGCATACGCAGATCATTGAGGTCGAATTGCCCTTGCGACATGCGCTTGGCGAGCAGCTCAGCGTCTTCTTCCTTGATCGTCGCAGCGGCTTTTTCGACCAGGCTGACGACATCGCCCATGCCAAGGATACGGTCAGCAACGCTGCCTGCGCGGAAGGCCTCAATCGCGTCGAGCTTCTCGCCCGTGCCTGCAAACTTAATCGGCTTGCCGGTGACCGCACGCATCGAAAGCGCCGCGCCGCCGCGTGCATCGCCGTCCATCCGGGTTAGGACCACACCGGTCAGCGGAACTTCCCCGCCAAAGCTTTGCGCAACGTTTACAGCGTCTTGACCGGTCAAGCTGTCAACCACCAGCAGCACTTCGGTCGGCTCAGAAACGCTGGAGACAGCCTTCATTTCGGCCATCAGAGCTTCATCGACATGCAGACGGCCCGCAGTATCGAGCAGCAGCACGTCAAAGTTCTGAAGGCGCGCGGCCTCCATTGCGCGGCGTGCGATGTCCACCGGCTGCTGGCCAGCGACGATCGGCAGGGTCGCGGTTTCGACTTGCTCGCCCAGAACCGCCAATTGCTCCTGAGCAGCCGGGCGATTGACGTCGAGCGAGGCCATCATGGCCTTCTTGCCGTGCTTTTCCTTGATGAGCTTTGCGAGTTTCGCAGTGGTCGTCGTCTTACCAGAGCCCTGCAGACCGACCATCATGATCACAACCGGCGGCTTCGCCTCCAGGATCAGGCCTTCGGTCTCTGGCCCGCCGAGCATGTCGACCAGCTCGTCATGGACGATTTTGACGACTTGTTGGCCCGGGGTGACCGATTTCAGAACGTCCTGGCCAACTGCCTTTTCCGTCACTGCATCGATGAAACGCCGCGCCACGGGCAGTGCCACGTCGGCTTCGAGCAAAGCCACACGGACCTCGCGCATTGCATCGCGTACGTCTTGTTCTTTGAGCGCGCCGCGACCCTTAAGACGATCGAAGACCCCGCCAAGGCGGTCGGACAAATTGTCAAACATCGTCTTCAACTCCTCACTTGCCGCGCACGGCGAGAACTAAACGCAAAAAACGCCGGCGAACGAAACCTCGTTGGCCAGCGTGCGGGTTTCCGAGAAGGAAAACCGACTTGAATATGGTTCGATGGTGGAGCCTAGCGGGATCGAACCGCTGACCTCAACACTGCCAGTGTTGCGCTCTCCCAGCTGAGCTAAGGCCCCTATCATCGATGTCTCTGGCTTACTGAAGTAAGACCAGCGCCCCGCTTTCGCAAGGAGGCAGCCCATTATGGGCTACCCCCTCGAAAGGCAAGCCTTAATTAATTCTCGTGATCTTCGTCGTCGCCTTTGCCCTTAGACACGCCAAGGTCATCGTCACCGCCCAGATCAACATCATTGTCCGGCGAATCTTCGCCGTCATCGATATTCTCGATGTCTTTCAGCTCATCATCGTCGTCGCCGCCCAGATCGGTATCGGCTTCGCCGTCCTTCTTCTTATCGTCGGCTTCAAATGGGATTGGCTGCTTGGTCTTGAGCACAGGCTCAGGCGACCAGGTCTCGCCGCATTCAATGCAGGTGACCGGCTCATCATTGCCGAGATCGTAAAAGCGCTCTCCGCATTTGGGACAAGAACGCTTGGTGCCCCATTCTGGCTTCGCCATCAATTAATCCTCGAGTTAACGCCGCGGGCCGCGATTGGCGCGGGCAAAAATATGGTGTGGTTTGTGGGGCCGATTGAGGTGTAGTTCAAGAGCCCCGCTCCAAAGTCGGCGCGCCTTGCCAGATGCGTGGGTGACTGTCAAAGACGCCGCGCTTATTTCATCGCGTAATATTTTTCAGAAAGCCGCATCTTGCCTGCTCACACCTTTGCCCACCTTGGCCCTTTGCGCGGGAATCTGCGCGTGCCCGGCGACAAGTCGATCAGCCACCGCGCTTTGATGTTTTCGGCCCTTGCCGTGGGAACAAGCACGGCAACCGGCCTACTCGAGGGCGAGGATGTGATGGCCACCGCCGCTGCGATGCGGGCGATGGGCGCCCAGATCATGCGTGATGACGATGGCGCGGGTAAAGTCACTTGGCACATTAATGGAGTGGGCGTTGGCGGATTGCTGGAGCCGGGCGAAGCGCTCGACATGGGCAATTCAGGCACTTCGACCCGCCTGCTAATGGGAATCATCGCCAGCCACGGGATCAAAGCGACATTTACAGGTGATGCCAGCCTCTCAGGCCGGCCAATGAGCCGTGTGATCGATCCGCTCAGCCTGATGGGTGCAAGCTTTGAAAGCTCGGAAGGCGGCACTCTACCGCTGATGATGCGGGGCGCCCTACCCGCTGTGCCGATTGAGTACACTCTGCCAGTGGCCAGCGCTCAGGTGAAAAGCGCCGTTCTGCTCGCTGGTCTCAACACGCCGGGGATCACCACAGTGATCGAGCCTGTGCCCACACGCGACCACACCGAGCGCATGCTGAAGGGCTTTGGCGCGAAGCTGGACGTGGAAGTGCAAGACAATGGCACCCGAGTTATCCGTATTCACGGCGAAGCTGACCTAAAGCCGCAGCACGTAACTGTCCCCGGAGACCCCTCTTCCGCTGCGTTCTTCATGGTCGCCGCTCTGGTCGTTCCGGGCAGCGATTTACTGATCGAGAATGTCGGGCTCAATCCGACCCGCGCTGGCCTCGTTCAAGTGCTGCTCGAAATGGGCGGCTCAATCGAAGAGGTAAACCCGCGCGAAGTTGGCGGTGAGCCAGTGGCCGATCTGCGGGTGCGCCATTCTGAATTGACGGGAATTGATGTCGATCCGGCCATCGCGCCGAGCATGATTGATGAGTTTCCGGTTCTGTTCGTCGCAGCGGCTATCGCAAAGGGCACGACACGGACCAGCGGGCTCGAAGAATTGCGCGTGAAAGAAAGTGACCGGCTGTCAGCCATGGCCGCCGCGCTCACATTGGCCGGGGCGAATATCGAAGAACAAGCGGATGGCCTAGTGGTCCACGGCACCGGCGGAGAGCCTCTGTCCGGCACGCCTGAGGGACAAACGGTCACTACGCATCTCGATCACCGTATCGCGATGAGCATGGCGGTCGCGGGCCTCGCCAGCGCGGGCGGTGTCGCTGTAGACGACACCTCACCCATCGGCACCAGCTTTCCCAGCTTTATGGAATTGCTTGAGGCGGCATCAAATTGATGACTTATCTCACCCTTCATGCTGAACTTGTTTCAGCATCCATCGCCAGGACGATCTTCGAAGGGTCGCGCTGGGGATGGACCCTGAAACGAGTTCAGGGTGGCGAAGACGCAGAATTGCGAGGAAAGCGATGAACACCCCGCTCGATATCTACAGCATCATCGGCTTCGTCGGCACAGCCTGCATCATCGCCGCCTACGCCTATTTAACGGTGAAAGATAAGCCGAACCCGTTTATCCTGCACGGCACGAACCTAACCGGGGCCGCGCTGCTCACGATCAGCCTGCTGGTGCACACCAATTGGCCAAGCCTGGTGCTGGAGGGCTTCTGGGCGGCGATTGCGGTGTTCGGTTTGGTGAAGGCGCTAAGGATGAGTAGCAAGGCCGCGTCATGATCATCGCTGTTGATGGCCCCACCGCCTCTGGCAAAGGCACCATCGCCATAGCGCTGGCGGCGCATTTTGGTCTGCCGCACCTCGACACTGGCCTGCTGTACCGCGCGGTTGGCCGCCAAGTTGCGATTAATCAGGGCAATCCTGATGACCCTGCAGACGCTCTGGCCGCTTGCGAATTTCCTGACGCTTTGCTCGCCGATGAGCAATTGCGCAGCGAGGAAAGCGGCGGGCTTGCGAGCCGTGTGTCTATCCATCCGCAGGTTCGCGAAGCGCTGTTCGCTCGTCAGCGTGCCTTTGCGACGCAAGAAGGCGGCGCGGTGCTGGACGGGCGCGACATCGGCACCGTCATCGCCCCCGACGCCCCGATTAAGCTCTACATCACCGCCAGCGCGACCGAGCGCGCACGCCGCCGCTGGCTTGAGATGACAGGGCGCGAAATCGAAATTCCGCTGGCCGAGATAGAGCAAGACATCATCGCCCGCGACAACCGCGATATTGGCCGCAAGGATGCCCCGCTAAAGGCCGCGCCCGATGCGATGGTGATCGACACAACGACGCTGGGCAAAGAGGAAGCCATCGCTGCGGTGATACAGGCCGTCGAAGAAGCGCTGAGCTGAACCGCAAAATCCTTGCATTTGCGGCACCCTTAGCCTAAGCGCGCCCCCGTTCACCCAATCATACCCGATTGTTTCGAACCCGCATGAACGCATTCGGCCTCATGCGGATTACGGCCCTCTTGCCCCGTTAGGCTGAGCAATGGTGCTCAGAGACGGTTTAAGACCCCGGAAAAACCGGTGGCCGGTAGCAAATGTAAACAGGATTTCCTGACCTATGGCGACTTCGCCCAACCCTTCGCGCGACGATTTTGAAGCGCTTCTTAACGAACAACTTGGCGGTGCAGACGACGGTGGCTTTGAAGGCCGCGTTGTAAAAGGCACCGTAACAGCCATCGAAAACGGTATGGCTATCATCGATGTGGGCCTCAAATCAGAAGGCCGCGTCGGACTTAAAGAATTCTCCCGCGGTGATGACGACCACGGCCTCAGCGTTGGTTCTGAGGTTGAAGTGTATGTCGACCGCGTTGAAAACGCCGATGGCGAAGCCATGCTCAGCCGCGACCGCGCCCGCCGCGAAGCTGCTTGGGACAAGCTCGAAAACGAATTTGGCGAAGGCAAGCGCGTCGAAGGCCGCATCTTTGGCCGCGTCAAAGGCGGCTTCACCGTCGATCTCGACGGCGCTGTTGCGTTCCTTCCTGGCAGCCAGGTCGACATCCGCCCAGTGCGCGATGTTACTCCGCTGATGGAAGTGCCTCAGCCGTTCCAATTGCTTAAGATGGACCGTCGCCGCGGCAATATCGTGGTATCACGCCGCGCTGTGCTCGAAGAAACCCGCGCGGAACAGCGCAGCGAGCTGATCGACAAGCTGGCCGAAGGTCAGGTTATCGATGGCGTCGTCAAGAACATCACCGATTACGGCGCATTCGTCGATCTCGGCGGTATCGACGGCCTGCTGCACGTCACCGACATGAGCTACAAGCGCGTCAATCACCCAAGCGAAGTCATCAATATCGGTGACACCGTGAAGGTCCAGATCGTTCGCATCAACTCAGAAACCCAGCGCATCAGCCTCGGCATGAAGCAACTGGAAAGCGATCCATGGGACGGCGTTGCAGCCAAGTACCCAATGGGCGCGAAGCTTTCTGGTACCGTCACCAACATCACCGAATACGGTGCATTTGTTGAGCTGGAGCCAGGCATCGAAGGTCTGGTCCACGTCTCTGAAATGAGCTGGACGAAGAAGAACGTTCACCCGGGCAAGATCGTCAGCACTTCGCAAGAAGTCGACGTTCTGGTCCTCGAAGTGGACAGCGAAAAGCGCCGCATCTCGCTCGGCCTCAAGCAAGCTCAAGGCAACCCTTGGGACGAGTTCGCCGAGAAGCATCCAGTTGGCACAATCGTCGAAGGCGAAGTCAAGAACGCAACCGAATTCGGTCTGTTCGTTGGCCTCGACGGCGATGTCGACGGCATGGTCCACATGTCCGACATTGCATGGGGCATCTCGGGCGAAGACGCATTGGCGCTCCACCGCAAGGGTGAAGAAGTCAAAGCCATCGTTCTTGACGTTGACGTTGAGAAAGAGCGCATCAGCCTCGGCATGAAGCAGCTCGAAAAGGGTGCACCAACCGCAGACGGCGCCGCTGGCGCAGATTCGCTGCGCAAGGGCCAAACCGTCACTGTCACTGTCCTCGAAGTTCGCGATGGCGGCCTCGAAGTGCAAGTTGGCGACGACGGTGCAACCGGCTTCATCAAGCGTTCGGATCTCGGCCGCGACCGCGACGAGCAGCGTCCTGATCGCTTCCAGACCGGCAGCAAGGTTGACGCAATGGTCACCGGATTTGACCGTTCGAAGAAGCCAAACTTCTCGATCAAAGCGCGTCAGATCGCTGAAGAGAAGGAAGCGGTGCAGCAGTTCGGTTCATCCGACAGCGGCGCTTCACTCGGCGACATCCTTGGCGAAGCTCTGAAGAAGTCAGACGACTAAGTCAGACTGCCAATTAGGCACAGAAACGGCCCGCTTGCTCGAATGAGTAGGCGGGCCTTTTCATTGGAGCGTCCCCAATCGGCCCGTAAAGGCCGCAAGGGCAAGCGCCCGCCCGCAGCGATGCGATCTTTGATCGGAGGAGCGAGGATAGCCGAGGCAGCGGATGCTGCCGCTGGCGCTTGAAGCAACAAAGACGCCGGGCCTTTTCATTGGTGCTTCCATCACGCGCATGAGAGGCGTATCATCGCGCTTCATTCCCCGTGAGAGACCCGACATGACAATCCAAATTCACCAGTTCCCTTGCCTGTCCGACAATTACGGCTTTCTCGTGCACAATTCCGTGACTGGCGAGACCGCCGCAATTGACACGCCTGATGCCAAGGAATATTTGCGTCAGGCAGATAGCAAGGGGTGGAAAATCACTCACATCTGGAACACCCATTGGCATCCGGATCACGCTGGTGGGAACAAGGAAATCGTCGAGGCGACCGGTGCGCGCGTGCTTGCGCCCAAAGAGGTGGAGAAGCTCTCCTCCATCGACCGCGTTGTTGCGCATGGCGACAGCGTCAATCTGGGTGAGCACCGCGCCGAGATCATCGACGTTTCCGGCCACACCAATGGCCACATCGCTTATCACATCGTCGAGGAAGGCGTGGCCTTCGTAGGCGACGCCGTGTTTGCTCTTGGGTGCGGGCGGATGTTCGAGGGCGAGCCGAAGCAATTCTGGACAAGCCTCGATCGAATTCGGCGCATGTCGACCGAGACGACGCTCTACTGCGCGCATGAATACACCGAGGCAAATGCGAAGTTTGCGCTGCATGCCGACCCGGACAACGCGGCACTGCAAGACTACGTCGCTGAGATCAAAGACAAGCGCTCTCGCGGTGAACCGACCGTACCCACCATCCTGAAACGCGAGCTAGAGACAAACCCATTCCTGCGCGCTGATGATCCCGCGATGATGGCGAAATGGGGCGGCAGCGAGCCGCATGAGACCTTTGCCGCGCTGCGCAGCGCCAAGGATAATTTCTGATCGCTACTGTTTGTCATTGCGAGCGAAGCGACGCAATCCATGGACCAATGCCTAAAACGCGGACCGAACAGCAATGGATTGCCACGGCGCCTTCGACTCCTCGCAATCACGAGAGATGCTTATGAAAGCGCTTAGAGTCGAGCAACTGTCGGACGACTTATCTGGCGTTCAATTCGAAGACGTCCCGTCTCCAGTGCACAGCGCGGGCGAGGTGTTGGTGCAGGTCCGCGCGGCCTCGCTCAATTTTCCCGACCTGCTGATGACGCGCGGCGAGTATCAGTTCAAACCAGAGCCGCCATTCGTCAGCGGGCTGGAACTGGCTGGCGAAGTCATTGAGGCGGAGCCGGACAGCGGCTTTGCCCCCGGCGACCGAGTCATGGGCGGCAATAAGACCGGAGCTTTCGCTGAGCTCGCAAGCATCCCCGCCCGCGGCCTATCCCCCCTTCCCGCCAATGTAAGCTTCGCCGAGGGCGCGGCCATGGGAGCGGCTTACTCGACGGCCTACACCGGCCTGGTCGAGCTGTGCGGGCTGTTAGACGGCGCCAGCGGCGAGAAATGGGTGCTGGTCCACGGTGCGAGCGGCGGTGTCGGCTTAGCGGCTGTGGATCTCGCCAAGGCGTTCGGCGCGAAAGTGATCGCGACTACGGGCGTCGATACAAAACGGGAGCGTATCGCTGCGCTCTATAGGCCCGACGCGGTGATCATCGCCGAAGGGCGCTTTCGCGAACAGGTATCCGAGATTACCGGCGGAAAGCTGTGTGATATCGTATTCGATCCCGTCGGCGGCGATGTGTTTGACGAAAGCACACGCTGCGTCAGCTTTGCTGGAAAACTAGTGGTTGTCGGCTTCACCAGCGGACGGATCGCGGAGGTCGCGACCAATATCCCACTGATCAAGGGCTTCTCAATAGTTGGCCTACGCGCGGGCGAATATGCACGGCGCTTTCCTGAGCGGGGCCGCGCCATTAACGCCGCCATTGCAGAGCTGGCGTCTGCGGGCCGGATAACCCCAGCCATCGACCGCACCCTAACCCTGTCAAGCTGGCGCGAAGGGTTTGAGGCGATGGCAAACCGCGAACTCGTGGGCAAAGTGGTGTTTAAGCCGGGCGGCTAGCCATACGAGAGTCAGCGCGCATGAAAAAGGCGGCCCAATCGAGCCGCCTCTTCATAATCCACAATAGGCTAGCGCTTAAATCGCTGAGATTACCTCATCAGCCAGCGCACGGTCAGCGTCGGCGTCATGCTTATCAGCGATGATCTTGCGCGAAGCTGCGGCTGCGGCATCAACTGCGCTGCTGCGAACTTCCTCAACCGCATCGCGTTCAGCCGCTGCGATCTTGTCTTCCGCCATCCGCTGACGGCGAGCGACCATAGCCGCGCCGTCTTCTTTGGCTTTGACCAGGATAGCGTCCGCCTCGCGGGTGGCGCCTTCCATCATCGCTTCGGCGTCTTTCTCAGCGCCAGCGATCTTGGCCGCATATTCGTCGCGCAGAGCCTCTGCTTCAGCGCGCAGGCTCTTGGCCTCGTCAAGCTGCTGCTTGATTTCAGCGATCTTCTTGTCGAGCCCGCCGGTGATCAGGCTTGGAACTTTCTTCCAAACGAAGATCAGGATCAGCACCAGCATCGCCAGTGAAACCCACTGGTAATCCTGAAGGAACAGCGCCGACGGTGCGGCCTTGGCACCATCAGCAGCGCCAGCGAGAAGGGTGAGCACATTAGCCATTGGCGAGCGCTTTCTTCACCGCAGAACGCGCGGTGCGTTTGTCGACTTTGGCTCCGGCAAGGCGGGAGACAATGTCTTGCGTTGCTTCAGCAGCGACGGTCTCAACCTCAGCCATTGCGCTGGTGCGGGCCTCAGAAATTGCTGCTTCGGCTGCTTCCAGCTTTGCATCGATCTTGGTCTGCGCCTTTGCCAGCGTCGCTTCGGTTTTGGCCGCAGCCTTGGTCTTGGCCTCAGCAATGGTTGCCTGAGCAGCGGCGCGATTTTCATTCTCGCGCTTGCGCCATGCTTCCTCTTGCTCGTCCGCCGCGTCACGAGCGGCCTGCGCCGCAGCCAGATCGTCAGCGATCTGATTGTCACGCAGTTCGACCGTTCCCATCACTTTGGGCACCATCCCGCGTCCGATGACGAAGAATGTCAGGCCGAAAAACACCAGCGACCAGAAAATCTGGCTGGAGTAGAACTCGGCTAATTGGGCTATCTGAGGCATGAGAACGGTCCGAAACCTGTGAAGTGGATCTTAAACGTCGTCGATAGAAATTTGGGCGGCCCGGCCCGCTGGTTCAGCAGGCCGGGATACCGAAATTGCTATTAGGCAACGAAGATCAGGATCATCGCGACAACGAATGCCAGCAGGCCGAGAAGCTCAGCCGCGGCGAAGCCGATGAACAGGCGGCCTTGTTGGCCGTCTGCTGCGCCTGGGTTGCGAAGTGCGGATTCGAGGAATGAACCGAACACGTTACCAACACCAATTGCGGCCATGCCGGCACCGATTGCTGCAAGGCCTGCGCCTACGAGCTTAGCTGCTTCTGCTTCCATGTGAAAAACTCCTTGGGATCAAATAAATAAATTAGAGAGATAAACTCAGTGAAGGTGTTCTGCGTCGTTAATATAGAGCGACGTCAGAAGAGCGAACACGTAGGCCTGAATTCCGGCTACGAGAATTTCTAGAGCGCTAATCGCGACCATCAGAGCAAAGCTTGGCAGGCTGACCATCAGGCCGATGCCAACGCCAGCGTTCACGCCGTCGATCACAAAGCTGGAGAGCACCTTCAACAGAACGTGCCCGGCCATCATCGCCACGAACAGCCGCAGTGCGAGGCTGAATGGGCGAATGAGGAATGAGAAGAATTCAATCAGCGCAATCGGCAGGATCATCGGCGCCGGCGTCCCGTGCGGCACGAACAGTGTGAAGAACTTGATGCCGTGCTTCCAAAAGCCAACGACCAAAACGATCGAGAAGCTGATGATGGCGAGCACACCGGTGACGGTGAAATGGCTGGTGAAGGTGAACGGGTGCAGCCCCAGCAGGCCAATCGGCAGCAGGCCGAGCAAGTTGGCGAACAGGATGAACATGAACAGGCTGAAGACATAAGGCACATATTTGCGCCCTGCCTTGCCAATATTCGCCTCCAGCATGTCGTCGATAAAGCCCGTAAAGCTCTCGACCGCCATCTGCCAGCGACCTGGCACCAGCTGACGCTTCATGCCGCCGAACACAAATGCCCAGATCAGGACCGTTGTGATGGCCATCCAGAATGCGGAATTGGTGAATGCGATGTTGATTCCGGCAATCTCCCAGCCCGACGAACCAAACATTGGCTCGAGCTGGAATTGCTTCATCGGATCGACTTTGCCTGCCTCGGCTGCCACGATCTCTTAGTCCTTAAACCTTGTAAGAAACGCGCCCCAACTGATGATCTCAAATCGGAGCACCTTAGCCCTCATCAATATCATCGGGACGAGTGTTCGCCGCTCGAATAATGTTCCTGAAGGCAACGATGATCCCGAAGGCCATCATTATCAACAGACCCGCGGGCGAAGTGTCGGCGAAATAGTCAATCGTCCAGCCAATCACTGCGCCGCCAAGAATCCCACCAAGGAGGTCTGCGAGTACCCGGTTACCGCTGCGATAATTCGCATCAGTGCCTGATACCCGAGGCCGGTTGCGTTCCTCTTCGCGCTCGTTGGCAGCTTTCAGCCGCTCCTCGAGTGCATCGATACGCGCATCCTCGGCGATGGGTTCCTGTGCGGACTTCTTATCGCTCATGTCAGCTTCCTAAAGGTTGGACGCCAAAACACGCGCCACAAGGTGTCCGCCAAGGGCGCGCACCCCTTAGAAGGGGGGCATATCCAAGTCAACCGCCAGTCACAATCAAACGGCGGGGCGAGCAAGCAATTATAGCGATAGCCGTTGCGCAAAGCGCAAGTCGCATTGGGAGAATAGCGACCTGCGCTTTGGCTATGAGCGGATTCTAGCCCGAATTATGGGCAGCGCGGATCGCGCAATGGCGCTGCATCTGTGCGGGTTTGCCACGTGCCGTCGGGCGCCTGATATTTCTCACCAGGGGTCGTGCGCAGGATCGCCTGACAACCAGCGGTAAAGGCGTAAATGTCTAGCGTTGTTTGCGAGGCTTTAGCTCGCTGTGAATAAACAGCACGCCGCTTGATATTGATATCATTGACCAATCGGCGCAAATCGGCCGAACCATCGCCCACTACAGCGAGATATCCGTCACCTTTTTCGCCAATGCTACCATTCGCGCGAGCAGCAGCATAAGCCGGATCACGCTGTGCTTGAGCTGGCGCATTGAAACCAGCAAAAGCGACTGCTGCACCGATGGCCGCAAACAGGGTTTGGCGCATATTTGTCATTATCTTTTTCCTCCTGCTTTGCGGCAAATGTGGAAATCAGAAGATATCCGCATTTTCCTCAAGCGTATTGTTGGCATCGTCGGCCAACGCAAAAACAACATTCTGATCGATCTGGATATTCAGCTCAATCACGATTGGCTTATCCGGCGCGGCCACATTGATGCATCCTGCCGATAAAGCGCAAAGCGCGCTCAAACATCCAATTCGACCCGCGGCTCGCCATACGTTCAATCCATCTGTCATGGATATGCCTGTGGCAGCGCCGCTCAATTCGGTCAATTTCCACATGATCATGGCGTATTCTCGCTTTCTCGAGGCTGAATGGGCAATTTATTCGCCGGAATGTCTTCAGGATTGGCACCAAGTGTGTTCCCACACACGACATTAAAGAACCGACTTGCGCGGAACGCGGGATCGGTCGTCACACACGGGTCTGGCAAATAATTCGAATCGTAAGTCGAACGCAGCAGGCGGCTGAGTTCCCAGAACTGCGAGCGTACGTTGATATTGAACCGGATCGGCAGGCGCGCGATCTGCTTTGTGATGAAATTGCGTGACGTGCCCTGTCCTTGGCTGATCCCGTCGAACCGCACGCTGGTGATGATCTCACCGGTCAGGCTGCCGTCCATGGTGATCGCCATTTGGTTGTAATCCAGGCTGCGCAGCGCATCGAAGGCGTAATTGGAGATTGTGCCGAGATCCTCATAGGCGAGCTCCCCAACGTAAGAGAGATTGCCGCCCGGCGGCCGGGAGATCAGCAGGCCGTTCTCGATCCGGCCATTACCCTCTGCATCGAAGATAATCGGGATCGTGCCGTCGAACGTCCCCTGAGCCGAGAGGTTGCCGAACTCCATCTCTGATATGAACGTGCCCGCATCCAGTCCGATAATCTCAAAAATATAGCGCCGCTCCTCTGGCACCGCGAAATTGAGGTCGACCCCGCGCATCACCAGCTCGCCGCCCATAAACGGCCAGCGCGCGTCCTTCAGCTTCACCAGCTGCCCCTCTTCAAGAGCAAAGGTGATCTTGCCATCCAGCACCTCGATACCGGTGTTGATGGAGCCGAAATCGACGGTCTGATCTGGTGCGGTGGTGAGCGCCAAAAGATCGGTAAACTCCACTGTCGCGCGGGCATTCTTTACCGGGCCAAAGGCGGCGGCGAAATCGAATTGCTCGGTGGTAAAAATGCCGCCGCTGCTGATGTCATCGGCGGTCCAATTGATCTGACCCTGCCCGCTCACATCGCCCTTTGCCAGGGCGACAACGCCGTCGGTGTAGATCGACAGATCGCTGGGTTGCAGCGTGTCATCAAAGGCGAGGCGTTCGACATCCAATTGTGCGTTACCGTTGGACGTGCTGAGGTTGTGCGCAATCACAATGTCTACGACCTCGCGATCTGTTGCCGGGTGGCGCAGCAAAGCCTGGGCGCGAATATCGCTGCCGTTGAGAACCATCAGGGCATCACGCGCGATCAACGGCTCAAACCTGTCGGTCGCCTCCCGGTCGGTGACGCGGAACTGCGCTTCATCAATGCTGAGGATGCCGTCGGCGTACAGCCAATTGCCGCTAACCTCGTCCAGATCGAGCGGGACCAGACCAATCTTTGCCTCGCCATCGCTGAACGCGCCGCCGATTGTATCGGCAAAGCTCGCCTCAAGATTGCCAAGCGAGAGGCTCAGCCCCTCCTCGCGCGTCCCGATCACCGCCTCTACATTGGACGCAATGGCCACGCCGGGATAGCCGAATTGGACAGCCCCCGTGTCGAGCCGCAACGGGCTGCCAGCAATCTGCCCGCGCAATGCGAGACTGGGCAATTGCGCCGAGATTTGCAGCGTCTCGCCGTAACGCACCATTGCCCTGCCAGCGCCGGGACACAGCCGGAGGCTTTGGCGATCCAGCGCAAGATCATAGAGCGCGAGGCGATCAAACCGCACATTGGCGCAGTTTTGCCCCGCGATCAGCCCGCCGCGCGGCGACCATGTGCCCTCCAGCGGCACGCTGAGCCCTTGGACATTGCCGCCGGGCAGCGCGCCGGAGGCCCGCACATCGCCCGCAAATCTCAAAGCGCCGCTCGGCGCCTGTGTCACGAGCAGCTCTGGCACAGCGAGCTTGCTGTCCCCGGCTGAGTATTCTTCCATCTTCAGGCGTAGCGCGAGATTGCCGCCGCCGACTTGCTCCATCCGCCCGGAGATGCGCGGGATCCCCTCGCCGCTGGTGGCGATATTGCCGCTGAGCCGACCAAGGCCGTCCACCGGGCTCGTCCACGCAAGCCGCGAAACCCCAAGCAATGTCTCGCCCGACGCACTCTTAAGGCGCGCCTCTGGCACAATCAGGCTCGTGACCTCTGGTGACACACGCAATGTCGCATCGGCGATCACTGTGCCATCGCGCGTGGCATTCCCGAAACCCTGCTGGAAGCGGGCAAGCAAAGGCTCAAGCAATGTGCCTTCCACTGCACTGCGCGAGGCCTGCAATTGCTCGGTCAGAGCGCCGCCAATGCTTGCGCCCTCGCCCTCTAATCGTCCAGCCCATTCCAGTGCGTCGAAGCCGTTCTGCGCCCTCAGCGTACCATCCAGCGACAGCCCGGCCACCGCGCCATAGGGCGTCACCGCATTCTGCGCGCGCAAATCATGGCGCACATTCAACTGCGCGTCTTTCCAGCTGAGCCGCACGTCACCGCCAAGCGTTGAGGCCTCTAAACCCGCGACAGCCAATTGCTCAGCCGTGAGGTCCAGTTCCCCGTCCGCGCTGGCGAAATCCGATGCAAGAGTGAAGCGCGTGGCCACATCGGCGCTCGCGAGCTCGGGGCCGCCATTGGCGCAATCGAGCGCACGCAGGCGCAGTGGCCCGTCAAATGCCAGCGCCCCACCTGACGTCGTGACGTCACCATAAAGTGTTGCGGCCTCGAGCGAGCACTCTGCTATCGCCAGCTCCGGCGCGGTCGCAGCGAGCTCGCCTTCAAACCCGTCGCTTAACAGCCCCTGCCCCGAGGCTTTGAGGCCTATGGCACCGAAATCACTCTCAATCAGCCCGCGCGCATCAACTAGTTTCACATCAATCGCTGGCAGGCCCGGCTCAGCATCACTTTCGCCAAAGATCGCCTCATCCAGCGCGCCAAAACTCAGCTGACCATCGCGGTAAGAGCCGAACAAGCGCGCGCCGATCACCTCGACTGTACCGATCGACGGCGCACCAAAACTGTATTCAAGATCAACCACGACCCGCTCAAAGGTGAGATCAGGCCGTTCAGGATCGCCGATCACCAGATTGCGCAAAACCTGACGCTGCGGGCCGATTGAGACGATTTCATAGTCCGCGGGTAGCTCCAGCTTCGCCAGCTCCCCATCGATGAAATTGCCCGCATATTGCTCGCGCGCCATCCACACCCAAACGCCCGCGATGCCGAGCAGCGACAGCACCAAGATGAGCGCGCGCCAACGCCTGCGGCGCGGCCACAGGCTCCACTTGGGCGTCTCTTCAAGATGTTCCGTTTGGGCTGACGCCATGATGAGCTCACACTTGCGCGCATCGAGCGTTAAAGGCAATGCAAGCAAGACACTAGCGCGCACAGCCGCGTTATAAGGAGGCAGCTTGCCGCAAGCTGAAGACATGTTTGGCGAAGAGCCCAGCGCCGGGGCTGCCCTTGATGCTGGGGGCGATGCCGGAAAGCACGCGGGCGCCGGACACAGAGCGCGCCTGCGCGAGCGGCTGCTGAAAGGCGGCGCAGAGGCGCTGGCCGACTACGAAGTGCTCGAATTCCTGCTGTTCGCCGGAATGCGGCAGGGTGACACGAAGCCGGTCGCCAAAGCGCTGCTCAAACGATTCGGTTCACTGTCCGCTGTGCTGAATGCAGACCCGGCGGCCCTCAAACAGGTGAAAGGGATCGGCGACAGCAGTGCAGCGGCGCTCAAAAGCGTGGCAATTGCCGCCCGGCGCATGGCTCGCAGCGAGGTTGCAGACAAGCCAGTGCTGAGCTCTTGGCAAAACCTGATCGATTACCTCGCAATTGATATGGCGCATCTAACGGTGGAGCGAGTCCGGGTGCTGTATCTCGACGCGAAGAACCGCCTGATCGATGATCACCATGTTGGCGACGGCTCGATTGACGAGGCCTCAATCCATCCGCGCGAGGTCATTCGCAAGGCGATGGATGTCGGCGCGAGTGCGCTGATCCTCGTCCACAATCACCCTAGCGGCAATCCAGAGCCGAGCCGCGCGGACATTCAAATGACGCAGCAAATTGCTGAAGCGGGCCGCTTGCTCGGCGTGACGGTGCACGACCATGTCATCGTCGGCCGTGAGGGACATGTGAGCCTGCGCGCGAAGGGTTTGATCTAAGCCTGGGTCACCGAGCGGGACGTCAGGACTTCGTGATCAGCCGCACGCCAGCGTGATTGGCAAAGAAACTCCATCCCCAGTTGAGAATCACCGTTGCCCGGTTCCGCGCACCAGTGAGAAAGCCAACATGAACCACCCCCCACAGCCACCAGGCAAGCGCGCCTGACAGTTTGAATGCGCCAAAGTCCGCCACCGCCGACTTGCGGCCAATCGTCGCCAGGCTGCCTTGGTGCTTGTACTCAAACGGTCCGGGGCTTTGTTTGCCCAGCAGCTCCGCCTCGACCAGCCTGCCGACATAAGCGCCCGCCTGCTTCGCCGCTGGAGCGAGGCCGGGAACGGGATCGCCATTCCACGCGCTGCTGCCCGCAGTGTCTCCGATTGCGAACACGTCCGCCTGGCCTTTCACGCGTAGCCATTCATCGACCAGAACGCGACCAGAGCGGTCGCATTCCGCGCCCAGCCATTTGCCCGCAGGCGACGCGGTAACGCCCGCCGCCCACAGGACGGTCTCGGTCTCAATCTTGGTATCATCGCCGATCATCACATGGCGCGCGGCGATCTCTGTTACGCGTCCGCCAGTGCGGATTTCCACGCCGAGCTTTTCAAGAGAGGCCGCTGCTTTCTCCGCCAATTCTTCAGGAAAGGCCGGAAGCACACGCGGCCCGGATTGGACCAGGATCACCCGCGCGCTGCTGGGGTCGATGGTGCGAAACTCCCGCTCGACATTGATCTTGGCAAGCTCTGCAATCGCTCCGGCCAGCTCAACCCCTGTCGGGCCAGCTCCGACCACGACAAAGGTCAGCAGTCTTTTCACGCGTTCGGGATCATTGCTCGCCTCAGCCTGCTCAAACGCCTCCAGGATAGATCCGCGCACCGCGACGCCGTCCTCGACAGTCTTCAGACCCGGCGCAAACGCGCCCCATTCATCCTTGCCGAAATAGCTGTGTGATGCCCCGGTTGCGAGCACCAGCTTGTCATAGACCAGTTCCTGATTGTCCAGCTCTCCGCCGCCATAGGTCAGCGTCTTGGCCTTCGCATCGATCGCCGAAACCTCGCCCTTCACCACCCGCACATTGCCATCGGGTTTGAACAGGCTGCGGATCGGGGTCGCGATATCCGCCGGGTTCAATGTCGCCGTGGCGATCTGATAAAGCAGCGGCTGAAACAGGTGATAATTGCGCTTATCAATCAGGGTGATGCGCACTGGCAGGCGCTTTAACCGCGCAACCGCCGCCAGCCCGCCAAAGCCAGCGCCTACCACCACAATATGCGGCCAATGGTCTGGGATATCGGCATAATCCCGGTCGAACAGAATGTTCTTCTCCATCCATGCGTAAATCAGATTGTCGAGCGACAGGCTGCCCGCCCCGCGCGATTCGTAGATCGCCAGGAACAGGATCGGATAAAAGGTGATGTTCGGATGCACGCCGACGATCATGAACAGGCCGATGAGTATGACGAGCACATAAGACACCACGCTCGCGGCAAAGCCAGTGGCCAGCAGCACCGCAAAGACAATCGCCAGCCAATCGGGAAAACCGGTGAAGATCGTAATCGGCAGCCATGTTGCAAGCGCCACGGAGGGCTCAAACACTCCGGCGAACGCCAGCAGAGTGAGCGCCAGCCACAGGCGGATGACCATCATGGCAACTGGCGCACCGCGCTCTCTCAGAAATTCGCCGAAGCGAACCACCGGGCGCGCCAGTGGCAATGCGCTGTCCTTAAGGCCAGACGACAGCGGCCGGTCGAGTGAGAACGCCGCAGGGCCGTGGAACACATACCACAGCAGCATCGCAGAGATCAGCAGATTGCTGGTGGTGGGAACATAAACGGCCTGCGAAATGATCGTCAGCACCGCCATCGCGAGCGCGGCTGGCCGGGTGAAAAAGCCGAGCAGCAGCAAGACCGGTCCGATCAGCTCAATCGAGAGGCCCACCGCTGCGGCTGTGTCTGGCGCCATCCAGCTGACTGGATACTCATTAGCCGCCAGAAAAACCGCTTTGTCCCAGTCCGCCGCCTTAACCAGGCCAGATCGAAAGAAAGCCTGCGCGAGGAAAAACCGCACGATCAGATCGGTGAACGGCCAGAAAACCTCCGCCCCGCCGGAATACAGCTTCGCCCAGCTGCGCAAGGTCACCCGCACAAATGGCGACAGGCGTTCCTCCTGCAAGGTCATCTCTGCCGCGCTTGTCATATGACCAGGCCTTCCTTGCAACTAAGCTCGCGAAACCGCGACCTTAGTTACAAGTGTTCAGACATGCAAAGCCATGCAGATAAAGCGGTGGATCAGCGCCGCTGGCCGGTCCTAAAGGTCAAAACCCCAGCGGCGATAACGTGTTGCAAGCAGTGGCTCGCGCGCCAACGCGTCGTCCACATCGGCTTGGCCGCCCTTGTCGCCTTGCTCGAGGCGGATCAGGCCGCGCAGCAGAACCGAGGCCGTTTGATCCGGCTCCAATTCGAGCGCCGCATCGATATCGGCCATCGCAGAATCGAACATTCCGTTACGCAGATAAATCAGCGCGCGGCTATCGAGAATGCTCGACGACTTACCGCTGTTCTCAACCGCTTTGGTGCAGACCGAAATCCCGTCGGACACAGCGATATTCCAAGTCCCACTGAACCAGCAGACTGCGTTCAGAAGTTCGGAATCGTTGGGATCATCAGCGAGCAGCTCACTGATCGCCGCCAAGCCATCACTCGCACGGCCTTCTACCGCGTCCAGCTCTGCAAGAGCGAGGGTCAAGCTTTGGCGAACGTCTTCATCGCCGTCCTCATATTCGATGACTTCACGCGCGGCTGATAACTCGCCCAGATCCACCATCGCATTCGCCAGGTCCATGGCTCTCCAAGGCGTTGGATCGAGCGCATAGGCCTCTTCCAAATCCGCTTTGTTGGCTTCCAGATCGAGCAATTGCGAATGCACAGAACTGCGCTGGCCGTAATATTCAGCCGTCGCCTCAAGCTCGATGACCTTGTTCATGTCCTCCAGCGAACCGGCCCAATCATAGGTCGTATATCGGAAGCCAGCGCGGCGCAGATATGGGTCTTTTTCATCGGGATCTTTGTCGATCAAGTCCGCATAGGCTGCCTCTAGTGGTTCCAGCACGCTGCGATCCGCCCCTCTTGCGAAGCGCCAGCGGCGCGGCACATCATCAGAGGTGGTAAGCTTCGTCTCTTGGCGAGCAAGACTTGCGGCCTTCCGGCGTTCCTCGCGGAATGCCTCGGGCAGGATTTCACCGCCCTGTGTGGTGACAATCTCGGAAACCTGAAACACGCGGTCGTTAAAGCTGGTTTGGCGCGTGTAGCGCTGCCCAGCAACCTCTACGTCAATCGGATCGCTGCCGGTGAGTTCATAGCCATCGAAGCCATCGGGCAGCGTGATTGTCATGCTGTAAGCCGCACTGCTGCTCGCTCCGACAGAAACGGGCAGATCGCGCCATTCCTTGCGCGAACGGTTCGGCGCGAAAGTGATCTGCTTTGCGGCCATCGGCGCTTCGACTTCTCCGCGAGCGCCGTCAAAATCAAACGTACCCTCGATGATCCCGGTCATGATCATTGTTGCTTCGCTGTCGTCATCGCCAGAGACGATGTCGATATCGACCAAGGTCATGCCGCTCCCGGTGCTGCGGCCAATTTGCCGCTTGGCGTCGTCATCCAGCTTTTCAGCCTCTGCATTCAATTGCGCCGCTGCTGCGCCCCAATATTTCATTTTGAATGTCATCAAACCCGGCAGATCCAAACCGGCAGAGGCGTCGACGGCGATGTCCATTTCAGTTTCTGGAACGCGCGGCAAAACCTGCTCAATCGGTTCCAGCTGCGCGCCAGCGCTGCGAATGGGCAGGCTGTATTCAAACGGCGGGACATTGCCGACCGTGCGCATATTCGCGCCCAGCGACGTGCCATCGAGATAATACAGATTGCCGCCAATCTCTGCGCGCACCAGCACGTGATCAAACGCGCCGGGAATTGGCAGGGAAATCGGCACGGTGTTGCCCGCGCGGCTCGAGACGAGAACTGGTTCCGCCTCAATCCCCAGATGATCGAGGATCGCCAGCAAGATCACAGTCTTCGCTTTGCAATCGCCGTATTTGTTTTCCCAAGTGGTCGCGACGTCCTGAGGCAGGTAATTTCCGCCATCCAGCCCGTTGAGCAGATAGCGAATGTCCTCTTGCACCAGCTCCAATGCGGCGACGGCTTGCTCCAGATCGCCGGAATGCTCGGCGCGAATGGCCTCCACCTTGGCCAGCAAATCATCGAGGCCATCCAGCGCGCCATCGGTCTCATAATAAGGTGCCATCGTGCTCGACACCTCAGCCCAATCGGCAAAGGTGCCCAGTTGCAGCATTGTGCCCCGGCGATAACGCAGCGGCGCATCGTTCGGGAACTCATCGGCTTCCTCCAGAGGCAGCGACACCTCCAGCCAATTGTGTCCGTCTGACTTCTCAACCTGGGGCAATTCGAAATTTGGACCCGCTTTGTAACGGACATCCAGATCATCCGGCCATGACGCACGGATTCGCGCAAAGTCGGCGACCGTATCAGGCTCGCGCCACAAGAAACGCTGGGTCTGGACCTCTTCGCCCAATGCCTGATCGGAGTTGGTCACCGAATAGCGCATGCGCAGCTCGTCACCGACTTCGAGGCCGGGAACTGACAATGTCGCGGTTAGCGAGCCATCCAGGATGCGCCGCTCAAGCATCCGCTCGCGGCGCAGCACCTCCATCACCTCGCCTTGCTCGACCAGGTCGATCACCTCATCTCCGCGCACAATCGAGATTTCGTGGACGATCAAATCGCCTTTGTCCGGCAGCCACTGCGCCGTCAGAGTGCCGACATTGGACAGGTCAGACAGGCTGGCAACGCGGTAAACCACATCGGTGTATTCCCAGTTCAGCCCATTCTCGATGCGAATCTGAGTGTCGTTGACGATCTGGCGATTGGTGGGATCGCGCTCAACCTCGGCCAATACGACCGGTTCAATCCAAGCGGGCGCAGGCTCATACAGCGGCTCTTCCCCTGCGATCACCGCCGACGAACAGCACAATGCAATCAGCGAAACTGCCGTTCGCGAAACTTGGAATGTCATTAATTAGGCCCCGTTTTCCCTGTATTATCGCCAGACTATAACGCGAAATACTGCTGTCAAATGAGAAAACAGCAATTCGATTGATAAACAATTTAGGGCGGCACTGATGCGGATAAAACTATGCAGAAACTGGGGCAATGCGCGCCCCTCGCCCTTGCCATCTGCTCCGATGCGGCATAGCCGCGCAGCCACATCTTTACCCACGCAATTTCTCACTGGAGTTCCCAAGCCATGGTCCCTCGTTATGCCCGCCCGGAAATGAGCGCATTGTGGGAGCCTGAGGCAAAATTCCGCATCTGGTTCGAGATTGAAGCCCATGCGACCGAGAAACTGGGCGAGCTGGGCGTAGTCCCGGAAAGCGCGGCAAAGGCGCTGTGGGATTGGTGGGCGACGAACCCCAAGATCGACGTTGAGGCGATTGACGCGATTGAAGCCGTGACCAAGCACGATGTGATCGCTTTCCTCACCTGGGTAGCCGAGCAAGTGGGCGACGAGGCCCGCTTTATGCATCAAGGCATGACCAGCTCTGACGTGCTCGACACGACTTTGGCAGTCCAACTGGCGCGCGCATCCGACATCCTGCTCGCCGATCTGGACGCGCTGCTTGCCGCGATCAAACGCCGCGCTGAAGAGCACAAATACACCGCCACCATCGGTCGCAGCCACGGCATCCATGCAGAACCGGTGACGTTCGGCCTTAAGATGGCTCAGGCCTATGCCGAGTTTGACCGTTGCCGCACCCGCCTGATTGCTGCGCGCGAGGAAATCGCGACCTGCGCGGTTTCCGGTGCGGTGGGCACCTTTGCTAATATCGACCCAGCGGTTGAGGAACATGTCGCTGGGAAGCTCGGCCTGAAGCCAGAGCCCGTCAGCACGCAAGTGATCCCGCGCGATCGCCACGCGATGTATTTCGCGACGCTGGCCGTCATCGCTGGCTCGATTGAGCGGCTCGCGGTGGAAGTGCGCCACCTCCAGCGCACCGAAGTGCTGGAGGCGGAAGAGTATTTCTCACCGGGGCAAAAAGGTTCCTCGGCCATGCCGCATAAGCGCAACCCGATCCTCACTGAAAACCTCACCGGCCAAGCGCGCATGATCCGCAGCTATGCCATGCCTGCACTCGAAAACGTGGCGCTATGGCATGAGCGCGATATCTCGCACTCCTCCGTTGAGCGTTACATCGGGCCCGACGCAACCATTGCGCTCGACTTCTCGCTCGCGCGCCTCACCGGCGTGATCGACAAGCTGCTGGTCTATCCAGAGCGCATGCAGGCCAATATGGACCGGATGGGCGGGCTTGTTCATTCTCAGCGCGTGCTGCTCGCCCTGACTCAGGCCGGTGTCAGCCGCGAGGATGCCTACCGCCTGGTTCAGCGCAATGCGATGAAGGTGTGGGAATCGGATGGACAGCTGCAATTGCTCGACCTGCTGAAGGGTGATGAGGAAGTCACCGCCGCGCTCACGAGCGAAGAGCTCGAAGACAAATTCGACCTCGGATATCACTTCAAACACGTCGACACGGTGTTTGCCCGCGTCTTTGGCTGATGCGCCGCTCATGAGCTGGCGCTAGACTCAAGGCTGAAAAGGCTTAGGTTCTGCGCTGCTCAAACACCGCCAGTGGCTTAGCCGTTTAGGAAACTCTGCATGCAAATTTTGCGCACGATCATCTGGATTGCGATCCTGATTGCAATCATCGCCTTCACCTTCGGCAATTTTGACCGCGCCACCGAAGTGCGGATCTGGCCCGGTCTGGTGTGGGACACTCGGGTACCCGCAATTGTGATCGTCTCATTCCTGCTCGGCATAGTGCCAATGTGGCTGTACCACCGGGGCAGCAAATGGTCGCTCAATCGCCGCATCCGCAGCCTTGAGAATGCGGTGAAATCAAACGCTCTGTCTCAGCGTCATGCACCGGCGGCAACCTCGACGACTTCTGCGCCCGACGCCGAGCCAGAGGCGGCCCAAACGCCCGCCGCCGCGCCAGAGACCGGCACCCTCGCCCCTGATCCCGCAGCAGCAAAGCCGGAAAGCAGCACCTGATATGAGCAATCCGATCTATCTCGCGCTCGATATGCCGCAAATTGAGCCTGCCAAGGCTCTGCTTGAAAAGGTGAAAGCGCATATCGGCGGCGTGAAGCTGGGTCTGGAGTTTTTCTGCACGCATGGCAGCCACGGCGTCCATGAAATCGCGCATATTGGCCTGCCAATCTTTCTCGACCTCAAATTTCACGACATCCCCAACACGGTTGCTGGAGCCATGCAGGCGGTGCATTTGTGCGAGCCAGCCATCGTCACCGTGCACGCCAGCGGCGGACGCGCGATGATGGAAGACGCCAAGGCGGCAGCGGCCGAGGGCTGCAAAGTGGTCGCGGTCACCACGCTGACCAGCCTTGATGCAAACGACCTTACTCGCACCGGCGTTTATGGCAGCCCGGAGACGCATGTAATGCGGCTTGCCGAACTGGCGCATGAAGCGGGCCTCGACGGCGTAGTCTGCTCCGGCCAAGAGGTCGGCCAAGTGCGCAAGCAATGGAAAGACGGCTTTTTCGTCGTTCCCGGTCTGCGCCCTGCGGGATCAGGTACCGGCGATCAAAAACGCGTCGTCACCCCGCGATCCGCCCGCGACAATGGAGCGAGTGTGCTGGTAATCGGACGCCCAATCAGCCGCGCGGAAGATCCGGTCGCCGCTGCTAGAGCGATCGAAGCCACGCTTTAAGGTCGCCTATTCCGCTGCCTCCGGCGCGGCTTCGTAAATCAACCCATCGCTTTCCAGCTTTGAGAAGTCGTAGTCGTCGATGAGCGGCGATTGCACCACGTAATTGATGAGCATCCAGCGTTCGCCTTGCTCGCGGTAGCCAAAGGTCTCCAGCGCCTCGCCATTTGCAAATTGGCTGCGCATAACGATCTCAACAGTCGTCGTACCATTCGTGGAATTGACGTTGATACTCTGGCGATCGGTGCTTTCCAGCTCACCTAAAATCTCGCGAAAGTCGCTGAGCATCACCGACAATTGCTCCCTCTTTACGAGCTTGCGAAACTCCGGATGCGTCGTGCGCCAAATCGCGTCCAAATCGCCGCTTTTAAAGCGCTTCTGAAACTGAGCGATCTGCGCCTCTGCGCCTTCCGTTGCCGCAACCGGATTGCATGCCGCCAGAAAAAGCGCCGCGAACGCCGCCAAAAACCCAGGTAAACGCATTAGATATTCCCCGTTTGAAGCGCACATTCGCCAGCAAAACCTGTGCAGCAGCAGATAATTCTAGCTATGCGCTGCGCATTGCAAGCTCTAAAGCACGCCCATGACAAGCACATCGCCATTAATCAAAATCTGCGGGCTCAAAACGCCTGAGACAATCGAAGCCGCCGTTGCCGCCGGAGCAACGCATATCGGCCTGGTGCACTTTGAGAAAAGCCCGCGCCACGTCACATTGGCGGAGGCCGCCCGGCTGCGCGCGCTCATCCCGGCCTCAGTGAAAGCCGTCGTGCTGACCGTGAACGCCGATGTCACCGCAATGGGCAAAATCATCGCGGACGTGAAGCCAGACATCGTCCAGTTTCACGGCGGCGAAACGCCCGAATGGACCGGATTGGTTCGCGAGAAAACAGATGTCGAGGTTTGGAAGGCGGTCGGCCTGAGAGATGAAGGCACGCTGGAACGCGCCAGCAAATTTATCGGCAAGATCGACCGTTTCCTGTTCGATGCCCCGGCAAAGGAACTGCCCGGCGGCAATGGTGAAACTTTCCGCTGGGAATTGCTGAATGGCCACGATCATAAGGTGCCATGGGGCCTTGCCGGCGGCCTCAATGCAGGTAACGTCGCCGAGGCCATTCGCGCCACCGGGGCGGAGCTGGTCGACACCTCATCGGGGGTGGAAACCGCGCCCGGCGTCAAGGACGTGGACAAGATCGCGGCCTTCTGTCAGGCCGCTCTTGCAATTTGATCACCCCGTTCGCCCTGAGCTTGTCGAAGGGCTGCATTGTTTCTTGAGGTGCTGAGCCAGAAGTGAAGAACGGGGCTTCGACAGGCTCAGCCCAAACGGATTTTTTGTTTTGAACAACACCACCCCCAATTCCTTTAAGAACCAGCCCGATGATCGCGGGCATTTTGGCGAGTTCGGCGGACGATATGTCGCCGAGACACTCATGCCGCTGATCCTCGATCTGGAGCGGGAATATCGCGCAGCTCAGCAAGATCCGGCCTTTGCAGCTGAGTTTGATGACCTGATGAAGCATTATGTCGGGCGCCCTTCCCCGCTCTATCATGCCGAGCGTCTGACCGAGGCGCTGGGCGGTGCGCAGGTCTGGTTCAAGCGCGACGAACTAAATCACACCGGCGCGCACAAGATTAACAATTGCATCGGGCAGATCCTGCTCGCGATCCGCATGGGCAAGACCCGCATCATCGCAGAAACCGGCGCGGGACAGCACGGCGTTGCGACCGCGACTGTGTGCGCGCGCTTTGGCCTGCCCTGCGTGATCTACATGGGCGCAGAGGACGTGAAACGGCAATCGCCCAACGTCTTCCGCATGAAACTGCTCGGCGCAGAAGTGGTGCCCGTCACCAGCGGCGGCGCGACGCTGAAAGATGCTATGAACGAGGGGCTGCGCGACTGGGTCGCGAATGTCCACGACACGTTCTACATCATCGGCACAGCCGCCGGCCCGCACCCGTACCCCGAAATGGTGCGCAATTTCCAAAGCGTGATCGGCACAGAGGCGCGCGCGCAAATGCTCGATCGCGTGGGCCGCCTGCCCGATCTGCTGGTCGCGTGCATCGGAGGCGGCTCAAACGCGCTTGGCCTGTTCCATCCGTTCCTCGACGATGCTGATGTGAAGATGCTGGGCGTTGAGGCGGCGGGCCACGGGCTCGACGGTGATGAACACGCCGCCAGCCTGCTGGGCGGATCACCCGGCGTGCTGCACGGCAACAAGACATATCTACTGCAAGACGAAGACGGCCAGATCACCGAAGGCCACTCGATCAGCGCCGGGCTCGATTACCCCGGCATTGGGCCAGAACACGCCTGGCTGAAAGAAAGCGGCCGGGTCGAATACACCGCCGTCACAGACAAAGAGGCGCTCGACGGCTTCCAACTGCTATGCCGCACCGAAGGCATCATCCCCGCGCTGGAACCAAGCCACGCAATCGCCGCCGTTGCCGCCCGCGCGAAGCAAATGGGCGAGGATGAGATCATCCTGATGAACCTATGCGGCCGCGGCGATAAAGACATCTTCACTGTGGCTGAAAAGCTTGGGGTTGAGATGTGAACTTCTTAAAGCAATTTGCGCTCGATCTTGTCGTCGTGATGCTATTTTTGTTTGCGTTTTCCTTACTAGCACAAGCAATTTTGTGGGGAGAATTGCCAAATATCGAGACTGAACGAGCCGAAATTGGGTTGATATCCGTATTCGCCGCAATCACTCTCGCCATACATCGAAGGTTCAAATGACCCGCCTCTCCGATGCCTTCTGCAAACCCCCAAAGCCCTCTCACCTTCAGGGGAGAGGGTTGGGAGAGGGGTAATGCGCAGCGCCGCTCTCACGCAGCGCGCGAAAGACATGCGCAAGGCCATGCCGGAGCCCGAAAAGCGGCTGTGGATGGAGCTACGCGCAGGCCGATTTCAAGGGATAAAATTCCGCAGGCAGAAGGTAATTGGTTCCCACATTGCCGACTTTGCCGCTAACGATCCGAAAGTGATCATTGAGGTCGATGGCGATACGCATGCCGAGCGCGAGGCCTGCGATGTGGCGCGAACCAAGTCCCTTGAGGATCACGGGTACAGTGTGATCAGATTTTCAAATTTTGATGTGATGGGAAATATGGACGGAGTTTTGCTGCAATTGTCTGAGTTTGTTGCTGGCTTGCGGGCAAGTGCCCCTCCCCCAACCCCCTCCCCATATGGTGAGGGGGCTGAGCAATGACACGTCCCCCTTCCCCACTCACTGCGGCCTTTCACAAGGGTCATCCTGCGCTGGTCGCGTTTATCACCGCTGGCGATGGCGACACCGCCGCCAATCTTGATGCGCTGGTTGCGGGCGGCGCGGATGTGATTGAGCTGGGTATGCCGTTCACTGATCCGATGGCCGATGGTCCCGCGATCCAAAGCGCCAATCTGCGCAGCCTTGGCGCGGGCACTACCACGGCTGATGTGTTTCGGATCGCCGCCGACTTCGGCAAGCGGCATCCCGACGTTCCGCTGGTGCTGATGGGCTATGCCAATCCGATGGTTCGGCGCGGAGAGCAATGGTTCTCCGTCAATTGCTACAAAGCGGGCGTCCGGGGCGTAATCTGCGTCGATCTGCCGCCGGAGGAGAACGAAGAGCTGAAATGGGACCTCGACGCCCATCTCATCGACTGGATCCCGCTGGCCACGCCCACCACCGATGCAGAGCGCCTGCCCGCGGTGCTGGAGGGGGCCAATGGCTTCCTCTATTACGTCTCTGTTGCCGGCATCACCGGCAAACAACAGGCCGCCCAGGACAGCATTGAAGAGGCGGTCGCGCGGTTCAAAGCGGCCACTGACCTTCCGGTTGCGGTCGGGTTTGGCGTCCGCACGCCAGAGCAAGCCGCAGATATCGCCAAAGTCGCCGACGGCGTCGTCGTCGGCTCCGCACTTGTGGAAATCATCGGCGAATATGGCGCACACGCTCCCGCCAAGCTACAAGAGCTGACATCAGCATTGGCGCACGCGGTCCACACGGCTAGAGCCTAGATCGCCCAAGCAAACAGGATTTTGAAATGAACTGGTTCACCCGCGTCCGCAATTCCCTAGGGTTTAGCGACAAGCGCAGCTCTGAGAAGGATTTGTGGATCAAATGCAAATCCTGCCAGGAAATGCTGTTTGTTCAGGAATATGAGGACAATCTCTCGGTCTGCCCGCGCTGTGAGCATCACGGCCGGATCAGCGCCGATGCCCGGCTGAACCTGTTGCTGGACGAGGGGTTTGACCTGCTGCCTCAGCCGCAAGTCACCGAAGATCCGCTGAAATTTAAGGACAGCAAGAAATACACCGACCGGCTGAAGATCGCGCGAGCCAACAATCCGCATCACGATGCCTTTGTCGTCGGATCGGGCACGATCGACAGCCACCCTGCGGTCGTCGGCGTGCAGGATTTCGGCTTTATGGGCGGATCGATGGGCATGGCTGTGGGCATGGCGTTTTGCGCCGGGGCCGAGCGTGCGCTGAGGCGCAAATGCCCCTATATCGTGGTGACCGCCGCGGGCGGAGCGCGCATGCAGGAAGGCATTCTCAGCCTGATGCAAATGCCGCGCGCCACCGTGATGACGCGCCGCCTGAAAGAGGCCGGCCTGCCCTATATCGTCGTGTTGACCGACCCGACCACCGGGGGCGTCACCGCGAGCTATGCGATGCTGGGCGATATCCAGATTGCAGAGCCCGGCGCGCTGATCGGATTTGCCGGACAGCGGGTGATCCAGGACACCATTCGCGAGCAATTGCCCGAAGGCTTCCAACGCGCGGAGTACCTTCACAAGCACGGCATGGTCGACATGGTGGTGAAGCGGCATGATCTGAAAGCCACTTTGGCCAATGTGATCGACTATCTGCAGCCGCCCGTCGCGGCGTAATGGGGCTTCGTCGTTGCGAGCCGAAGGCGAAGCAATCCATCTCCTGGCATTGCGCCCAGACGCTCCATTGGCACATGGATTGCCGCGTCGCCGTTCGGACTCCTCGCAATGACGAGTAATGACTAATGGATTTCGGAAAGTCCGACGACCCGCGCGTTCAGGCTCAGCTTGACCGTCTAAGCCAGCTGAGCGTGCCGGAGGGCCGCATCGGGCTGGAGACGGTCACCGCGATGATGGAGCGGCTCGGCAATCCGCACCGCCAATTGCCGCCAGTTTTCCATGTCGCGGGCACCAATGGCAAAGGGTCCACCTGTGCATTTCTGCGCGCCATGCTGGAGGCGGAGGGGTACCGCGTTCATATGACCACCAGCCCGCATCTGGTGCGCTATAACGAGCGGATTAGGCTGGCCGGAGAGCTGATTTCCGATACGGATTTGGCAGCGTTGCTGGCGGAGGTGCTGGACGCATGCGAGGATCTGGGCCCGAGCTTTTTCGAGGCCACCATCGCCGCCGCTTTCCTAGCGTTCAGCCGCGTGCCCGCCGATGCCTGCGTGGTCGAGGTCGGCCTTGGCGGGCGTTTGGACGCCACCAATGTGCTGGAACCCGACGCGCTCGCGGCCTGCGGGATCGCTGCGCTGGGGATCGATCACGAAAAGTTCCTGCTCGCGCCGGAGGACGGCGTACCAAAAGAGCCGATGGCTCGGATTGCATTTGAGAAGGCTGGGATTGCGAAAAAGGGCGTGCCGCTTCTTTCCATCAGCTGGAGCAGCCCTGAACGAAAGCAAATTCAGATCTGTTCGGCCGCTGCTGGATCGTTGCTGTATCGGATTGAGCGCGACTGGAATTACGGTGATGAAGGGTACCGCGACAAGCATCGTATCCTTCATTTTCCTGAACTCGCATTGCCAGGAGAGCACCAGTCCAGCAACGCCGCCCTGGCAATCGCTATGGTCCGGCATCAGGAGAAATTGGCAATCTCGCAAAGCGCGATCATGCAAGGGCTGCAAAGCGCCACATGGCCTGCACGGCTACAGCGTCTGTCAGATGGGCCGCTGACATCGCGGGTTGCCGGGCGGAATTTGTGGCTTGATGGCGGTCATAACCCAAGTGCAGGTCAAGCTATCGCCAAGCACTTTGATGAGCCACTGCACCTCATCCTCGGCATGCTCGCGAACAAAGATCCGCGCGCGCTGCTCGATCCGCTGGGTGATGCGGTGCGCAGCCTCACTATCGTCCCGGTGCCCGACCAAAACTGCCACCCGCCCGAAGCATTCGGTCTCGATGCGCGCGCCGCATCAGGCATTGAAGACGCGCTGCTCAACATTCCCGATGACGGTTACCCTGTGCTCATCGGAGGATCGCTCTATTTGGCGGGCGAAGTCCTGCGCCTGAATGACGAGATCCCCCAGTAGAACCGTTTAGGCTGAGCTTGTCGAAGCCCTGCATTCTTTTCTTCATCGGAGGCAGAAACAAGGCAGTCCTTCGACAGGATCAGGACGAGCGGGTTTCATTATCCACTCTGCCCGCCGTGCCCATGGAATCGTCAACCAGTCCTGTGCGCATCATCCACCAGAACAGCACGATCCCCGGCACCGCCAGAACCGTGGTGAGCAAGTAGAAATTCACATAGCCGGTGGCCTCAATCAGGCTGCCCGCGGTGGTCCCCGTAATCAACCTACCAACGATGCTCGCCGCTGCGCTGATCATCGCGTAATGCGCCGCCGTAAAGCGCAGATCGCACAAAGCCGAGAAATAGGCGACCACCACCACGCCGCCATATCCGCTGGCGAAATTCTCGAACCCAATGGCCGAGGCGAGCCCCAGGTTTGAATGCCCCGCTGCCGCCAAGGCTGCAAAGCTGACATTCGACACCGCCATCAGAATGAGCGCGATCAGAACCGAGCGTTTGAGGCCTAGGCGCGCATAGATGATCCCGCCCACAAATATCCCGATCAGATAGGCCCAAAAGCCGACGCCTACGTCGTAAATTGCAATCTCATCATTGCTGAACCCCAGATCATCGAACAGTAGCCGAAAAGTGAGGTTCGCGAGCGTATCGCCGATTTTGTGGACGAGGATAAAGGCGAGGACGAGCCACGCGCCGTGCCGCTGAAAGAACTCTTTGAAAGGGCCCGCAATCGACTGCCACACGTCAGAAACGCCTTTGCGCGCGATCGTAACCTGCCGCCGCGCGGGCTCTCCCATGATCAATGCGGTGAGCATCGCGGGCAGCGCCAGCAAGGCGCAAGAAAGATAGGCGGCCTCCCACCCATATCGCACGGCGACCACCAGCGCGATGGCCCCTGCCCCGGCGGAGCCGACGCGCCACCCATATTGGTTCATGCCGGAGCCGGTGCCCAGCTGATAGGGCTTCAGCGTCTCGATCCTGTAGGCGTCGATCACAATGTCGAATGTTGCCCCAGCAATGCCGACCAGCACAGCGGCAATGATTGTCGCGGGCAGATTGCCCGATGGGTCGACCAGCGCGAGATTGACCACCGCCGCGATCACCATCACGCCGGATAGCAGCATCCACGACACCCGCTGTCCCAAACGGCCGAGCAGCGGGATGCGCACCCCATCGACCACCCACGCCCAGAACACTTTGAAATTGTAGACGAGGAAGGCGAGCGTGTACGCGGTGACGGTCGCTTTGTCGATCCCATCCTGCGCGAGGCGCGTTGTCAGCGTCGCGCCGATCATCGCATAGGGAAAGCCAGAGGACACGCCGACAAAGAATGCGGCGAGCGATTCCTTCTCAAAATAGGGTCTCGCCGCGCTCCACCAGTCGCGCTTCGCGCTCAGCTGAGGCTCAGCCAAAGGCGCCTACTCCGCTGGCTGCGCCTCTGGCGTGACGACGCCCGATCCGGTCGGCCCGCTGCGTGATTGGCGGAACCATTCGGCCAGGCACAGAGCGACTGCGATAAAGCCGATCAGCGTCGTCAGGATAAAGACATCGTAATAGCCCTGATCCTCGATCATCTCGCCCAAGGCTCCGCGCCCCAAGGTGCCGACCAGCAATGTGAGCGAGGACAGCAGGGCATATTGTACCGCGCTGAAATTCTTGTTCACGATGGAGGATAGCCACGCGATATAGGCCGCGCCTGCGATGCCGATGGCAAGGTTTTCAAAGAAGATTGTGAAGGTAAGCTTGGCGAGCGACGGGCTGCCGATGACGGGGACTTGGCTGATCGCCCAGGAGAAGCCAACCGCGTCGCTGACGGCCTGCATGTTCGCCCCGCCCAGCGCCAGATCCGCATAGAGCAGGTTGGTGAGCGCGGCCAGCAATGCACCAATTGTCAGCGTCAGCATTCTGCCCATCATGGTGAGCATAAAGCCGCCCAGCGCGAGGCCTAGGATGATCGCGCCGACTCCGAAGAACTTCGAGGCGAAGGCGACTTCGTCTTTGGTGTATTCCAGCTCTCCGAGATAGAACGGATAGGCGAAGCTGCCCCAGATCGCGTCGCAAATCCGGTAGGTCAGAACGAGCGATAGGATCAGCACCAGCGACCAGCCGATGCGTCCGACAAATTCAACCAATGGCAAAACGAGCGCGCGGTAGAGGTGATCCATTACAAACCCGCTGCCCTGCGGCGCGGGCGCGTCTTCGGTGAGCAGATAATTGCCCTGCTTCTTTTGGCTCGCCAGCCAGCCAGCGATCAGCGCGGGTACAATGATGGTCGCAACAATGATCCAAGGGCCATAATTGACGGTGAACTCGGTCGGGTTTGGACGGTCCTCTGGCGCGTAGGCCAAAGACATATACATGAAGGTCACGACCACACCGATGGCGCCTGCCCATAGGCCGCCTACCACCAGGAGCGCCTTGGCGCGAATGCCGGGTTCCAGCTCGCCCTGCTTGCGCAGGCCCACGAACAACTCATCGACGACCGCGGGCTGCCCCTCGGCCAGTTTCTTGCTGTCGCTGTCTGGGGCGAACAGGCCGATGAAACCAATCCCGAGCAGGATCGCGCCCATCAGCAAATAAGTCTGAGGCCAGCCGATCCGTGCCGCAATAATCAGGCCCAATGCCCCGCCGACCAGCGCGGCCAGCCGGTATCCCATTTGATATACGGTGGAGAGGATATCGAGCGTCGCTTTCTCATCCGCGACATCAATCCGCCAGGCGTTGATCGCAATATCCTGAGTCGCGCTGGCCAAAGCGCCAATACCTGCGAGCAGGCTGAACCAGCCGATGCTTTCGTTGGTGGGATTGCTGAGCGCGAGCGAGACGAGGATTACGCCCAGCAGCAATTGCGAGGGGACGATCCACTGCTTACGCTTACCGAGACGGCGCATGCCGGGAATGTTCACCTTGTCGATCAGCGGCGACCACAGGAATTGGAACGCATAGGCCAGACCGATCAGCGAGAAGACGCCCATGGTCTCCAGATCAACCTCAGCATCGCTGAGCCATGCAAACAAAGTGCCCAAGAACAAGGCAAACGGCAGACCGCTGGCGAAGCCGAACAGCGCCATATAGCCGGTCTTCTTCTGCCCCATTGAGCGAAAGACCTCTGCCCAGCCCGGTTTGCTCGCCTTGGCCGCTGCCTCTGACATATTCGAACGTCCTTTCGATCCCAGCCTTTCGATACCGGCCGATTTCTGCAACACTACTCGCGGATGAGAGGAATAGGAACGCTTCGATGAACGCGCCAACAACGCCATCAACACCTTTGGTGGATGATCCGGCTCAAATCCTGCGCCCGACGGCTGGCCAATTGGCCTTGGCCGAGCAAATCAAGGCGGGCGGCACGCGGCCAAAAGATGGGATCAAGACGCTCCCTGCGAGCCTCTACACCGATCCAGCGCATTTCGCGGCGGAGAAAGCGGCGCTGTTTGACCGCCTCCCGCAAGTGCTCGCGCCCTCTGCTTTACTGCCAGAGCCGGGTATGTCGGTGCCGCATGATGGCACGGGCCGCCCGCTACTGATCACCCGCGATGCGAGCGGCACAGTGCATGTGTTCCTCAATGTCTGCCGTCACCGGGGCACGCGCCTGGTCGAGGGCGATGAAGTGCAATGCACCAGCCGTCTGGTGTGCCCCTATCACGCTTGGACATACAGACTGGATGGGGAGCTGCTTGCCCTACCCCGCGCGGAGACATTTCCCGGTCTTGATAAGAGCGCGCATGGCCTCGCTGAGCTTCCATCGCTTGAGGCAGGCGGGCTGATCTGGTTTGCGCCCCAGGCGGACGCAGACTTCAGCCACGCGAAAACATTGGGTGAAGACTTTGCCGCCTTTGGCATGGATCAGGCCCATCTGTTCCGCCGCAAGACCCATTCGGTCGCGGGCAATTGGAAGCTCATCATGGATGCGTTCCTCGAAAGCTATCATGTCACCCGCCTGCATGCGAACACGATTGGCCCGTTCTTTAAGGATGGCGTGACCAGCGGCGACAATATCGGACCGCATCAACGCTCTGCCGTGGGGCGGCTGGAGGAGATGGAGGGGCTAAGCTTTGAGGATATGGCGCAGCTGCGTCGGGTCGTCACTTTCGCCTATCAACTGCTCCCCGCGACGATCATCGTCCCCAGCCCTGACTATGTAAACATCATGGTGCTGATGCCCAGCGCTCACAATCACACTTTGGTTGAGGACTTCATGCTGATCCCGGAGGAACCGCAGACCGACAAAGCGCGCAGCCATTGGGAGCGCAGCTGGGATCTGCTGGATGGCGGCGTGTTCGCCAGCGAAGATTTCCGCGCAGCAGAGCTGGGCCAGCAAGGCCTCGAAAGCGGCGCGATCGATCACCTCACCCTTGGCACGCTGGAAGGCGGCATTGCGCGCTTTGACGAATCCATCGCAGCGGCCATGGCGCAGAGCACATAAGGCTCTCCAAACACACGCTCACCTCGCGAGATTGTTGCGCGACGCCGTCGGACAGCCTAGGCGCGGGCCAGTCATGACAAACTCTCCCAAAACGCCCCCCAAAACGCCAAGGTCCGCAGACCGCCCAGAGGGCGACCGCATCGCCAAGCTGCTGGCGCGCGCTGGCATTGCCAGCCGCCGCGAGATAGAGCGGATGATCGATGATCGCCGCATCACGCTGAATGGAAAGCCGGTGGAAACGCCCGCGACCTTCCTCACTAACCTGCGCGGTGTCGCCGTCGATGGCAAAGCCGTCGGCCCAATTGAACCATCTCAGCTCTACGCCTTTCATAAGCCGACCGGGCTGCTGACGGCGGAGCGTGATTTCACTGGCCGCGCGACGATCTATGATGCGCTGGTCAATGCCCTGCCCAAGGGTACACCGCGATTGATGCCAATCGGCAGGCTCGATCTGAACACTGAAGGTTTGCTGCTGCTCACCAATGATGGCGGCTTGAAGCGGCAAATGGAGCTGCCCGCCAGCGGCATCCCCCGCACCTACCGCGCCCGCGCCTTTGGCGATGTCTCGCAGGAGCAGCTCGAAGCCTTGGCCGAAGGCATTGAGATCGACGGCGTCCGATACGGCTCGATCAATGCAAACAAGGAACACGGGGGCAAAGGCGGCGGCCGCAATCAGTGGATCGAGATGACCATCACCGAGGGCAAGAACCGCGAAGTCCGCCGGGTGCTGGAATATCTGGGTCTAGAGGTCAGCCGCCTGATCCGAACCGCTTACGGCCCGTTTGAGCTGGCGGATCTGGGACGCGGCCAGGCCGTGCGTATTCGCAAAGGCGATCTTGACCGGTTTGTCAGCACTCTGAAACAGGCCCGCAAGCATAGTAAGCTGGACAATCAAGGCCAATGAGGATCATTGCAGGCGAATGGCGCGGACGCAAAGTTGCCGCTCCCAAAGGCGATGCGACCCGGCCAACGGCGGATCGGACGCGCGAGACATTGTTCAGCATGCTGCACAGCCGCTTGGGCAGCTTTGAAGACCTGCGCGTCGCAGACCTGTTCGCGGGGTCTGGCGCATTGGGCCTAGAGGCGCTCTCTCGCGGGGCGGCGCATTGCCTGTTCGTGGAGCAAGACCGCGCGGCGCTCGACACGCTTCGCGCCAATATCGCGGCGCTCAGCGCCAGAGACCGTGCCGATGTGCAAGGCAGCTCTGTCATGAGCCTCGGCCCGGCGCGTGCGCCCTATGATCTGATACTGATGGACCCGCCCTATTTCACGGGAGCGGGAATGGTCGCGCTTGACCGGTTTCAGCGCCTCAATTGGATTGGCCCAGCCACATGGATCGCATTGGAAGTGGCGGCCAAAGAGGACGTCTCGGTCAAAGGTTCGCTCAAGGGATTAGAAATCGAAGCGGAACGGCGGGTCGGCAAAGGCAAACTTGTGCTGTTTCGCGCAAGTTCAGCCCAGGCAGAGGACACTGCACCTCCCGCCGCTCGCTTCGATTGATATGATCGGCCGTATTTAGCCGATCACATCTTACTCACCGCCTTCTGGTGGCGGCATGTCTGCCGGTTCACCTTCGGGGGCTGGTGCAGGCTCCGCTGCACCGGCTGCGCGGGCTTCAATGACCTGCCATGTCGATTCGCGGTCCGGTCCGCTCATGGAGGTGATCAGCACGCGATCCTCGTCCGACAGGCGCCAGAACAGCTCCTGTCGATCAGGCGAGAGAGTCCAGTAATATCCGCGTGTTTCCATCGGCCATGTGTCATAGGCGGCCTGCTGATCAGGCGGCCAGCTGTCATAAGCGGCCGTTTGATCGGGTGTCATATCGGTGGATGTGGCGGGCGCTGCTTCGTCCTGAGCCAGCGCGGTTGAACCAATTGGAATTGCAAGTGCCATAAGGCCGGCACTGGCTAGAAAAGTAAAAGACTTACGCATGGGGTTCTCCATAAAGATTGATCCCAAGCGTTACGAACGCGACCCGCTTGCCCGTACGAGTTCCCCTCTTGAGCAAGCCCCATCCTTATGACCATGCTTTGCCCCCTTGCGAAGGCTTTGGCGAAGCACGCGGCGTATCCCGCGCACGGCTAAGCGTCATGCGTGGCGAAAGCGCGGTGGGTTGATAATGGCTCGCAAATACTCCGGCGGACTTGCGCATTTTCCCAAAGAAGAGACGTGCATGAACGAATATACGTGCTTGCGGGGGGCGATCACGTTCTCTACTTGTTCACAGCAATATTATGACAGACCCCCACGCCATACCCGCCAATGCTCCCCCGCCCGGTAGCGCGCCGATCCCGGCCTATGCCGCGCAATTGAACGCGCCTCAGCGTGAGGCTGTGCTGACGACAGAAGGTCCCGTGCTGATGCTGGCCGGGGCTGGCACGGGCAAGACGGCGGCGCTGACCGCGCGCCTCGCGCATTTGGTTGCGACCCGGCGCGCCTACCCCAGCCAAATTCTGTGCGTGACCTTCACCAACAAAGCCGCGCGCGAGATGCGCGAGCGGGTTGCCCGCCATCTGGGCGAAAGCGTTGAGGGTATGCCGTGGCTCGGCACGTTCCATTCCATCTGCGCCAAGATGCTGCGCCGTCATGCGGAGCTGGTTGGTCTGCAGAGCAATTACACCATCATCGACACCGACGATCAGTTACGCTTGCTGAAACAGCTGATCCGGGACGAGGATATTGACGAGAAGCGCTGGCCCGCGCGTCAGCTCGCCGGACTAATCGACCGCTGGAAGAACCGCGGGCTCAACCCTGGCGATCTTGATGCCGGGGATAGCGAGGCCTTTGCCAATGGCCGCGGGCAAACGATGTACCGTGCCTATCAAGACCGGCTAATCGCGCTCAACGCCTGCGATTTTGGTGATCTGCTGCTGCACATCCTCAATATCTTCCGCAAACATCACGATGTGCTGGCCGATTATCAGCGGCGCTGGAAATACATCCTGGTGGACGAGTATCAGGATACCAACGCGGTCCAATACCTCTGGCTGCGTTTGCTGGCTCAGGAGCATAAGAACATCTGCGTTGTCGGCGATGATGACCAGTCGATCTATTCCTGGCGCGGCGCAGAAGTCGCCAATATCCTGCGCTTTGAGAAGGATTTTCCCGGCGCGCATGTGGTCCGGCTGGAGCAGAACTATCGCTCCACCCCGCATATCCTGGGCGCCGCCTCTGGCTTGATCCGCGCCAATAGCGAACGGCACGAAAAAACCCTTTGGACCGAGGTGAACGCGGGCGACAAAGTGAAAGTCGTCGGCGTTTGGGATGCACCAGAGGAGGCCCGCCGGGTCGGGGAAGAAATTGAACGTCTGGAGGGCGAAGGCGCACCGCTGGACCGGGTCGCCATTCTGGTGCGGGCGCAATATCAGACCCGCGAGTTTGAAGACCGCTTCATCCAGATCGGCATCAACTACCGCATCATCGGCGGCTTCCGCTTCTATGAACGCGCCGAAATTCGCGATGCCCTCGCCTATCTGCGCGTCATTGCTCAGCCGCAAGACGACCTCGCCTTTGAGCGGATTTACAACCAGCCCAAGCGCGGGCTTGGCGCAAAGACGCTGGAGAAAATGCACAGCCATGCGCGCCGCACGGGCATGCCGCTAGCCGCCGCGTCGCTCGATCTGGCCGATAGTGACGAGCTGCCCGCCCGCGCCGCGAACACCATTGGCGCGCTCATGCGGCAATTCCTCAGCTGGCGCGAAAGCGTCGACGAGCTGACCCCGGCCGATCTGTTGCGGCTGGTGCTCGATGAAACCGGCTATAACGACATGCTCCAGAACGAACGCAGTCCAGAGGCCGCTGGCAGGCTGGAAAACCTCTCGGAGCTCGCCCGCGCGATGGAGGAATACGAGACGCTCGGCGATTTTCTGGAACATGTCAGCCTGGTGATGGACAATGATCGCAGCGACGATGAAGACACGATCACGATCATGACGATCCACGGGGCCAAGGGCCTGGAATTCGACAATGTGTTCTGCGTGGGCTGGGAAGAAGGCGTGTTCCCATCACAGCGCTCACTCGATGAAGGCGGCCTCGCCAGCCTGGAGGAGGAACGCCGGCTCGCTTACGTCGCGATCACCCGCGCCCGGCGCAAATGCCACATCTTCCACGCCGCCAATCGCAGGATTTACGGCCAATGGACCAGCTCGATCCCGTCGCGCTTCATCGAGGAACTGCCGGACGAACACATCGATCAGGAAACCACAATGACCGGCGGCGCGTCCTTGTGGCAGGCCAATTGGAGCGAGCAGGACGACCCGTTCGCCCATGTCGCACAGACGCAGCCCGGCAAGTCTGAAAACCGCGGCCCCGGTTGGCAGCGCGCGCTCGCCACTGGCTATGACACCACGCCCAAGCGCATGCGCGAAAACACCCGCTCCGCCGCCAGCTTCGCTGCGAAACCGCGTAGCGACATCACCATCGGCGCAATGGTGCACCACGAGAAATTCGGCACCGGATGCGTGACCGATCAGGAAGGCAATAAGCTGGAGATCGAGTTCGAAGAACACGGCACAAAACGCGTGCTCGACAGCTTTGTGAAGCTGGCTGGGTGAGGCTCCTCGCCGCGTCCCGCTCATGGCAACACATGATGCGCACAATCGCATTGGCAGCGCGTCGCCAGTAGATTATTGAGCAGACAAACAGCGCAAGGAGCAGACCATGCAAGCATTGCCTCGCCCAATAGCGAAGGGCCTGCCCCTACTGCTCCCCTTGGCCGCCATCGCATTGGCCAGGTTTCTCACTTTCACACCATGGGCACAGGCCAATTCTGGCTGGGCCGCCATCCTTTTCGCATGGGTCGTCGCGGATGCCTTGCTGCTTGCATTGATGGCGAAGTCTGAGGATCACAAGCCTGCGTTCTTTCAGGTGATCGGGGTGCTCTCGGTCGCCAGCATTGTGATCCTTGTCGGGGCGTCCGCCCCCGTTCGCGCCGAGTACTTTGCCCTCCCGCAAGTACTGATCGCCGCTGGCGCCACCCTCGCCCTCTATCTGACGATGTCCGCGATCCGGATAATTAAGACCCACCACGAAACCGGATCGATCATCGCCGGGTTTGAACGCGTCTTGCCAAGGCCGCTCGTCAGACAGGTGGTGAGCGAATGCAAAGTGCTGAGCCTAGGCCTGCTGCGCTGGGGCGCGCCTGTCGATGTGCCCGCCGGAGCGCGCGCCTTTGCCTATCATACCTACCTCACGCCAATGGTTGCGACGTTCCTGGTGCTCCAACTGATCGAGCTCAGCGTGGTGCACTTCCTGCTGATGCTGTGGAACCCGACTATAGCTTGGGTGCTGCTCGCGCTGAGCGTTTGGGGCGTGATCTGGACGATGGCGCTGCTCAAGAGCTTCCGCATCAATCCTGTGTTGCTAACGGCGGACAGCGTGCGCGTGCGCAGCGGGATGCTCTATGACTTTGAGGTTCCGCTCAGCTCTATCGCATCGGCTCATCGTGCCTTCTCCAGCGAGGAACTCGAAAGCAAGGAAGTGCTCAATCTCGCGATTTTGTCTTCGCCGAATTGCAGCCTGCGTCTCAATCAGCCGATCAATATCCCGACCTTTTTCGGAGGCACCAAAGCCCTATCCGGCGTGGCCTTGAGATTGGACGAAAGCGCAGCATTCCTCGCGGAACTTGCGGCAGACGAAATCTCCAAAGACGCCTAGGTCCGGCGTCCGAACACCGGTCTGTTGCTCACGGGCACGGTTTCATACAGGGCTGGTTGGCTCTTGATCACCGTCGCCGGGCATCCGGGAGACCACGGGTATTTCCCGTTTTCCGCGCTGGGCCAGACAATTTGCATAACCGGCGGCTTGTCTCCCCTGCCCTTGTGCATGGAATAGCCCTTCGCATCGAACACATACTTGCTCCATGTTTCTGGCTTTGTCGCGGATCGAAGGGTGCATTCAAATCCCTTAAGCTCCGGGTCGCGGGGCCGAAAGACAAACCCGTCTTCGAGCTTCCGGCCAGCTTTTGCCTTCTCAAAGAGTTCCCAGAAGACAAAATTGACCAGCATGGGATCAAGCGAGAAGACAATCAGTTCCGGCGCCCGGAAATCCGAAAAAGCGATCGTATAGGCGAAGTCGATATGATCTTTCTCGCCCTCACCATAAACGTAGTTCGCGGTCCAACCGTGCTTTCGTATTTTTCGTTCAGTACCAGCGTGATGCCTTTGCACCTGATACATTTGGTACCACTCAGAAATCCTTGAAAGCACGTTATCTCTCCCACATCGCGTTGCTAGATCGCCGTGCCGGCAACCGGCATTCCAGCCCACAAGCCTAAGAGTAAATCGAAAGGGTCAAAGAAGGCTTACGCGCCATTTTTCCCGCCAAAACCCAGTCCTAACGGCCCCTTACTCCATCTTCCTCTCGGCTGAAGAATATGCCAGACTTTGCGCAATCACTTTTGGGATAGGGGAAATTATGATGTCACCAAGATCCGTATTGGGAACCGCAGCGCTTTTTGGTGCCTTGCTGGCTGCGCCGCTGGCCTCCGCTCAGGAGCAAACCAATCCCGGCGGCGTCGTGCTTGGCAATGGCGAGGCCAATTGGATCATCGTTGAGGATGTCAAACTCGCCGAGGAGCAGCGCCCCTACACCGAACAGCGGATCACCAATCAGACCAGCGCCGTGCGGCGCGGCGATGGGACTACGCTGACATTCTCAGAGGTGCACATCGACGGCGATGGCTGGCTCGTCATGCATCCGTTTATCGATGGCAAGCCCAATGGCGATTATGTCGCGGGCTACACCCACATCAAAAGCGGCACCAACAAGGACGTGACGATCACGCTTAACCCCACGCCGGAAAGCGGCGCGATGTATATCGTGATGCTGCACAGCGACAGCAACGCCGACGGGGTGTTCGACTTCGTCTTCGTCGACGATACCAATGTTGAAGACCGCGCGGTGTTTGAAGGCAATCGCATGATCGCCCACGCTATCGCGGTGCCCTGAGCTGGAAAGGCCTTAGTCCCTAAGGCCGGTGCCGAGACAGCCGGACCCACTTGAGGTCTTTGGTCTATACGACCCGGCTCAATTCAAACGTCTTGTGCGGCCGCGCACCCAAAAAAAAGCCCCGCGCGCGTTTCCGCGGCGGGGCGTATAGTGAAGGTTCGATGCTCGAACCTCGGGTCGCAAAGACTTGTTATCAAGCAATTGCGCCGAGGGAATGGGTAACCCCACCCAATTTTCAAAAAATCAGCCAATTTGCGGGGCAATCCGCGCTGATTAATCCTTAAAGCCCATGTCGAGAAAACCGGGCTTTGGACCGTTCCATTCGCCTGCTGGCACTGGCTCATCGTCCTCGTCACGGCGGCGGCGTCCGCCTCGGCTGCGTTTCTCGGGCTTTTCCGCGCGCTCGGGGCGTTCCTTACGATCTTCACGCTCAGGCTGCTCTTCCCGTTCCGGGCGATCTTCACGCTCTGAGCGATCTTCGCGGGCGCGGCGCGGTTTGCGCTCCTTCTTTGCCTCGCGCGGTGCATCCTGCGTATCGCCGTCTTCGTCGCGCTTCTTTGAGCGAGAGCGGCGCGCGGGCTTTTCCGATTTCTCTGGCTGTTCGCCATCATCATCGGAGGATTTCGATGCCTTTGGATCAGCAATCTCAACCCGCACGTCGTCTTTGCCGAAGACCGCAATCTTGTTCTTGGTCAGCTTCTCGACATTGTCGATCGCCTCGGCATCGGATTTGGTCACAAAGGTGAACGCGCGGCCCTTGGCCCCGGCGCGGCCCGTGCGGCCGATCCGGTGGACATAATCATCCGGGTGCCACGGCGTGTCATAGTTGAAGACGTGGCTGACGCCTTTGATATCGAGCCCGCGCGCGGCCACATCAGAGGCGACCAAAATGTTGATATCGCCCGATTTAAACCGCTCCAGCTCTTTCTGGCGCGTGTTCTGATCAATGTCGCCGTGGATCTCTCCGCTGCGGAAACCATCGTTCTGCAATTTCTTGTTGAGCTCGCGAACGGTCATTTTCTTGTTCGAGAACACGATCGCGGTCTCGACCAAATCGTTGCGAAGCAGCCATTGCAACGTGGACAACTTGGCGCGCTGTTCAACATGCACCTTAAAGGCGGTGATATCTTTGTTCGTAGTCGCCGCCCGCGCCGTCTCGATCCGCTTGGGATTGGACAGGAACGTCTTTGCCAGCTTGGCAATGGGCGGCGGCATGGTTGCTGAAAACAGCATGGTTTGCCGCGTTTCAGGCAGTTTGGAGCAGATGAACTCAATGTCTGGGATGAAGCCCATGTCGAGCATACGGTCCGCTTCATCAATGACCAGCAATTCGCAGCCATTGAGCAGGATTTTCCCGCGCTCAAACAAGTCCATCAGGCGGCCCGGCGTCGCGATCAAAACGTCGACGCCTTCGTTCAGCGCTTTCAGCTGATCGCCCATTTGGACGCCGCCGATGAGCAGCGCCATCTTAAGGTCGTGGTTCTTGCCATATTTCTCGAAGTTTTCTGCAACTTGCGCGGCAAGTTCGCGTGTAGGCTCAAGAATAAGCGAGCGCGGCATCAGCGCGCGGCGGCGGCCACTGGCCATGATATCGATCATGGGCAGCACGAAACTGGCGGTTTTACCCGTGCCGGTTTGTGCAATGCCGATGATGTCCTTCATCATCAGCACGGGCGGTATCGCCTCTGCTTGGATTGCGGTGGGCTCAGTGTAGCCAGCGTCTTCGACGGCTTTGAGCAATTCAGGTGAGAGGCCGAGATCGGCGAAAGTCATTATAAGCGTGTTTTCCGGATATAGCGGGCAGCGAGCACGCTGCCGGTCAGAACCTTGCGCGAACCCTTCGCTCAAGGTGAGCTGTGCCAATCGCCGAAACTGGCCGTAAAGTCAAGGAAATGGGCGCTTGGATGCGAGGTGTGGCTGCGCTCGCCGCCCGCGTGGCGGCTAGTCTTTGACGGCCACCAATTGCCGCATGCGTTCCACTTCGCATTTTGAGCCTGCGCGCGATTGCAGCTTGTCACGCGAAACGCACAGTTTTCCGTCCTCGTTCTTCTCAACATAAAAGCCGGAGTAAAACTCACGGGCGAGGCAGGCTTTTTCAAGGTTGAGCGAGATGATCCGGCGGTCGCGCAGGAACAGCAGCAGGCGGTTGCCCCGCCCGGTTTGCACACCCGCGATCTGTTCCACCGCGAGGCATTTGTCCATCTTGCGCTCTTCAAAGCGCGTGTTGAGGCCCTGACGCGGGAGGTCGGCGAGCAATTGGCTGCCCCGGCTCGGACGCTGAGGGGAAATGCGGATAATCACCCGTTGCTCAATGCGCACTTGGTGCGCGGTATTGGTTTGTTGCCATGCGTTCAGCGGATTGGCGGACACGGGAATATCAGACTGGCTGCGCGCCTTCGCCTGCGATTTCGCGAGCGGCGGCTTCTGCTCATCACCAAGTGCATTGGAAGGCGCGACATCCGGCGCCTGGGTTTCAACCGGAACCGGCGAAAACGGCGCCGGAGCCGCATTGGCCACCCCAGTGCTTTGCGAGGCCAGCGCGACGAACAAGGTGATTGGCAACGCAATTGGGGCCGCAAATGCGAGCATGCCTTGCATGGTCTAGGCCTCCTAAAAAGTGTCGCTCACCCCCCTGTGGGCTTGCTCGATTGGACGCGTGTAGCAGCTAGAATTGAATGGCGGCTTAATTGATTGCCAGTTTGATTACAAAACTCTGGAGCATTCGCGGCGGTTTGTGCCATAGCGCGCGCAATGACAGATCACCACGAATTCCTCACCGCAGCGGCGCAATTGCTCGGGGCCAAAGGCTTCACGCAGGACAATGATGTTCTGGAGCCATGGCTGACCGATTGGCGCGGGCGCTACACCGGGCGTGCGCTCGCCCTCGCCTCGCCTGCCTCGACGCAGGAAGTCGCTGAGCTGGTCAAACTGTGCGCGCAGCATTCCATCCCCATCGTGCCGCAAGGCGGGAACAGCGGCATGTGCGGCGGCGCGACCCCGGATGAGAGCGGCGCGGCTATTCTGCTGTCGCTGCGCCGGATGAACGCCATCCGGCGCATGGACGCAGATGCTGGCCAGACCGTTTGCGAAGCGGGCGTCATCCTGCAAACCTTGCATGAGGCGGCTGAGGCGAAGCAGATGCGCTTTCCCCTGACGCTGGGCGGCAAAGGCTCCGCGACCGTCGGCGGGCTCGTCTCCACCAATGCAGGCGGTACGCAAGTGCTGAGGCATGGGACCATGCGCGCTCAGGTGTTGGGGCTTGAGGCGGTGCTGCCCAATGGCGAGATTTTCGATGGGTTGACCGCGTTAAAGAAAGACAATCGCGGGTTTGACCTTAAACAATTGCTGATCGGGTCAGAGGGCACGCTGGGCATAGTCACCGCCGCCAATCTGCGCCTGCTGCCCGAACATCGCGGCCGGATCGCGGTGTGGGCTGGCCTCCCCAGCATCACGGCGGCCCGCACCCTGCTGCGCCATGTGGACCGCGTCATGGGCGACACGCTGGAGGGCTTTGAGGTCATACCCGACCACTGTCTGATCAATGTGCTTGATCACCTGCCAGATGCGCGCTCTCCGCTCAACCAGAGCCACGCATGGTATGCGCTGATCGAATTCGTCTCGACTGCAGACGACGCCGATGGCTTACGCGATCGGGTCGAGGCGATCATGGCCGATGCCTTTGAGAAAGACCTGCTCGATGATGCCGCCATCGCCGCCAATGAAACGCAGGCGGAGCAATTCTGGCTCTTGCGCGATTCGATTTCCGCCGCAGAGCGCGCCATTGGCCCAGCGATGCAGCACGATATCTCTGTGCCGGTGGAGAAAATGCCCGAATTTATCCTGAAGGCGATCCCGGCGGTGGAAAGCGCCTTTGCCGGCACCACAGCGGCGGCCTTTGGCCATTTGGGCGATGGCAATGTCCATTTTCACGTCCTCGCTCCCAGCGGCGCAACGCCGGGGAAATGGGAAGAGACCGAGGGCAAGAAAATCTCCAGCCTCGTCTATGAAATGGTGTGCGAATGGGGCGGCTCGATCAGCGCCGAACACGGCATCGGACAGCTCAAAGTGCACGAATTGGAGCGGCTCAGCGATCCCGCCACGCTCTCAATCATGCGCAGCGTAAAGCAGGCGCTCGACCCCAAATCACTGTTCAACCCGGGAAAGCTGCTCATCAATCATTGAACCGTGCTTGCGCGCGGGCGCACGAACGCCTACAGCGCGGCCCGTTCGGCTTATAGCTTGCTATCCAGTCGCCCAAATTTTTCAGCACCGTAATTTTCGGAGAAACCTCATGGCCAGCGCGCCTCAGCCGCAGCTTCCACTGTTTTACAAAGACCTGCTCCCGCTTAACAGCAAGGAGCACAAGGATTGGAAGGTAAAGCCTTTCGACGATGCGTCTTTCCTCGCCGAGTCTCACGCAATCCCGCTGACGGTTGACGAATTCGTCGATGCCCAGCGTTCTTATCCGATTGTGTTTACCGCTGGCGAAAACCCACTGCCGATTGCGCTGATGGGTCTTAACGAAGGCGTGAACACCTTCATCGGTGAAGACGGCAAGATGATGGCTGACAATTACGTGCCAGCTTACGTACGCCGCTATCCCTTCATGCTCGCTAAATTGCAGGAAGGTTCAGAAGAACTTTCGCTCTGCTTCGACCCAAGTTCAGGCGTCGTTGGCGATCACAAAGAAGGCAATGAGCTGTTCGATGACAAGGGCGAATCCAGCGAATACACCAAGAGCGTGCTCGATTTCTGCAGCAAGTTCGAAGAGTCCGGCCAGCGCACCCGCGCTTTCCTGGAAGAGTTGAAAAAGCTCGACATTTTGATGGACGGCGAGATTGCGATCACCCGCAACGACATGCCTGACAATCCGTTTGTTTACCGCGGTTTCCGCATGGTTGACGAGAAGAAGCTGCGCGAATTGCCAGCGGACACTCTAGAGGCGCTGAACAAGAACGGCATGATCCTGCTGATCCATGCTCACCTGTTCTCACTGAACCTGATGCGCACTCTGTTTGAGCGTCAAACCGCACAAGGCAAAATGCCAGAACCAACACCTGCGCCAGCTGCGGTCAACTGATCCGCATCACGCAGCTTCCTTAACGAAGCACTCAGGGCTTGGCCGGGGCTTGAACGAGCCCTTGCCAAGCCCTATTTATTTGGTGTCAGCAAGGTTGCCCTCATGACCGAGCTGACAGACCGCGCCATATGGCGCGATCCTCCCTGAACCTTGGCCACCTCGTGCAGTTTTGCACGGGGTGGTTTTTTATGTGGGATCAATTGGTTGGTGGCGAAAGCTCATGAGCCAGTGCCGCGCTTATTCGGCCGCTTGCGCAAAGCGTCCATCATCGCCCAGACGCGCCGTTTCCGCGCCCAGTTCTCGCACCAATCCGGCGAGCATTTTCGCCATTGGGCCTAGCCCGGCGCTGGGTTCCGCCATCCGGTCATCGAGATAGGTGGAACGGCACACTTCAACCTGCACCGCATGGATACCGCGCGCCGGCGAAGATTGCCGGTCGAGCACAAATCCGCCCGCATAGGGCCGGTTGTGCGCCACGGAATAGCCCTGAGCCTCAAGAAAGCGGAACGCGCGGTCGATCAGGCCGCCATTGCAAGACGCGCCGAATCTGTCGCCCAGCACCACTTTGGGCGCCCGGGTTTGCGAATCCGAACGGCGCAACGGCGGCATGGAATGCAAATCGACCAGCAGGGCCGCGCCCCAGCGATCGCGAATCCGCTCCAATTCCTGAGTCAAAAACGCGTGGTAAGGCCGGTGAATATTGTCGATCCGCTGTTGCAGCTCGCGGCGCGGCAAGGCGCTGCGCCAAATCTCGCCAAATCCCGGCAAACGGCGCGGAACCAGGCCCAGCCCACTGCGCGCGCGGCGATTCACCTGAGAATTGCGGACCATCGGTTTATCCTCGCCGATGATCATGCCCCAATCGACATCCTCGCGGCTGCGGTTGAGGTCCAGCATCGCGCGCGGCGCATGCGCCACCATCAATCCTGTGCCAGTTTGCTTTGCAATGCGGCTCGCCAGCAGATCGACATAGCGATCCTCCAACCGCAGGGCTGAAAGCTCTGGATCGCGCATTTCCGCGAGCACTTTTGAAGGATAGACTCGCCCGCCATGCGGCGCAGCGACGATAACCGGCAATGGCATGGAGCCGGGCGCAATAAAGCTGAACGCCGGGCCATGGGCATCGCCCGCGACCCTGCCGCCGCTTTCACGGCGCGAATCGTCCTGATTATGTTTGCTGAAAACCATAGCCATAGGTTTGCTGCCTGCTTTCGCGGGCCAAGTCAAAAACATCCCAATTACAGTAAATGCGATGATCCATGTCTCAAAGCAGGGCAATCGCATCTTCGGCTAGGATTTCTTAAGCTCGCGGTGCTATTGGATTCGCATGACGACAAACCCCTCCCCCAAGATCCTCCTCGCCGAGGATGAAGAAGCCATGCGCACCTACCTAGAGCGGGCATTGACCAATGCCGGATATGAGGTGTCGACGGTGGATCGGGGAACCGAGGCGGTCCCATTGCTCGAAAAAGAGCATTTTGACCTGCTTCTGTCAGATATTGTCATGCCGGAAATGGACGGGATTGAGCTGGCGCAGCGCTGCGCAGAGATCAGCCCGCGCACCAAGGTGATGTTTATCACTGGTTTTGCCGCCGTTACCCTCCGCGCAAGCCGCGAGCAGCCGCATGCCAAGGTGCTCTCCAAACCATTCCACCTGCGCGATCTCGTGCTTGAGGTGGAGCGCGTGTTTGAAGAGCAGCGCGAGGCAAGCCTCTAGAATTTGGGCGCCCGTGCAAGCTAATGGCTTGCACGATTGAAAGAGCCGCGTTAATGCGCCGCTCCGCTATGAGCAATCATGGCCAACCTGATGGTGCGGGCGTATAGCTCAGGGGTAGAGCACTGTATTGACATTGCAGGGGTCCCAAGTTCAAATCTTGGTACGCCCACCATCACGAAACTCACGAAGACCCGCCTTTACCCGGCGGGTTTTTGTTTGCGCGTTTGAGATTGGGTTTGTGCGGATTTATGGGCTGTAGAACTAGGCTTTGGCGCGGGCAGCAAACGCTTTCCTACTCACCGCGCTGCGCGATATAGCAACGCCCATGCTTCGCCCTCGCCACTCATCGATAAAGCCGATCAAACAGGCCGCGTGTGATCGATTGGATTTTCGCGCTAAGACTGTGTTCCAGGCGTTCCAACTGTGCCTCACCTGCGACGAACCGATGGTGGCCGCGAATGGCGCGAAAACACCCAAAACAATGGCATTTGGGGGCATGCTGACGCTTGAGGGATGGGCAAAAGCTGCTAAGGCCTGCGGTCAGGGATTATCTAACACAATCCGAACACACGAAATCCAATGAAGGACGGGACACTTCCCATGCAAAAAATCCAGGTCAAGAACCCGGTCGTTGAACTCGACGGCGATGAAATGACAAAGATCATATGGCAATGGATCCGTGAACGGCTGATCCTGCCGTATCTCGACGTTGACCTGAAGTATTACGATCTCTCGATTGAGAAGCGCGACGAAACCGACGACCAAATCACGGTCGATGCGGCGAACGCGATCAAAGAACACGGCGTTGGCGTGAAATGCGCGACCATCACCCCTGATGAAGCCCGCGTTGAAGAGTTCAGCCTCAAGCAGATGTGGCGCTCGCCAAACGGCACGATTCGCAACATCCTCGGCGGTGTCGTCTTCCGTGAGCCAATCGTGATCGACAACGTGCCGCGTCTGGTCCCAGGCTGGACTGATCCAATCGTGGTAGGTCGTCACGCCTTTGGTGACCAATACCGCGCAACCGACACGCTGATCCATGGTCCGGGCAAGCTGCGCCTCGTATTTGAAGGCGAAGACGGCCAGAATATCGATCTCGATGTCTATGAATTCCAGTCATCTGGCGTCGCCATGGCGATGTACAACTTGGATGACAGCATCCGCGACTTTGCGCGCGCCTGCATGAACTATGGCTTGGATCGCAAATGGCCGGTCTACCTCTCAACCAAGAACACCATCATGAAGAAGTATGATGGCCGTTTCAAAGACCTGTTCGAAGAAGTGTTCGAAGCCGAGTTCGCCGACAAGTTCAAAGAAGCGAACATCACCTATGAGCACCGTCTGATCGATGACATGGTCGCCTCTGCCCTGAAGTGGAGCGGCAAGTTCGTTTGGGCTTGTAAGAACTATGACGGCGACGTTCAGTCCGATACCGTGGCTCAAGGCTTCGGCTCGCTCGGTCTGATGACTTCTGTTCTGATGACCCCTGATGGCAAGACGGTGGAAGCGGAGGCCGCTCACGGCACCGTTACCCGTCACTTCCGCCAGCATGAGCAAGGCAAAGCGACCTCGACCAACCCGATTGCATCGATCTTCGCATGGACGCGCGGCCTGATGTATCGCGGCAAGTTCGACGACACTCCAGAAGTTGTGAAGTTTGCTGAAACGCTTGAGCGGGTCTGCATCGAAACCGTCGAAAACGGTGCGATGACCAAGGATCTCGCGCTGCTCATCGGTCCAAGCCAGAATTGGCTAACCACTGAGCAGTTCTTCGAGGCGATCGTCACGAACCTAGAGAAGGAAATGGCGAACTGGTCGTAGTTTCGATCTTGCTTGATACAGGAGCGGCGCAGATGGCTGGTGATGCCATAGCGCCGCTTCTGGCCTGCTGACATGGCGGGCGAACTCTCCCTATCACCGATAATGAAGGATGCTTTGGTCATCCTGGGCGCCGCTGGAATCGTCATTCCGGTCTTCGCCAGGTTCCGCATCACGCCGATCATTGGCTTCATCCTGATCGGAGTCTTGGTTGGCCCCTACGGCCTTGGCACGCTGGTCGAAGCCGTTCCCAGCCTAAGACACGTCACGATCTCAGACCCTGAGCGATTAACGCCCTTTGCTGACTTCGGCATCATCCTACTGCTGTTCGCAATCGGGCTGGAACTCTCGTTCAACCGCCTGTGGCAATTGCGAAAACTGGTCTTCGGCCTCGGCTCGCTTGAATTGCTGATCATCGGTTCTGCGTCCGCTGCGTTCTTCGGCTATGTCAGCGGAATGGACTGGACCGGAGCGCTCGCGCTGGGCTTCGCCCTCGCCTTCTCCTCCACCGCAATCGTGCTGCCGATATCTGGCACAAAGTCGCCGGTTGGCCGCGCGGCGCTGTCCATGCTGCTGTTCGAAGACATCATGATCGTGCCGATCGTTTTCATCCTCGGCGCCCTTGCTCCGCATGCCCAAGCCGAGGGTTGGAGCGGCCTCACCGACACGCTGTGGCAAGGCGGTCTACTCATCCTAGCGCTCCTGGTGATTGGCCGCTTCGCATTGCCACGCTTGTTCTCACAGGCCGCGCGCACCAAGAGCCCTGAGCTGTTCCTCGCCGCCTCCCTGCTGGTCGTCATCGGTGCCAGCCTCGCGACCTCAGCAGTGGGCCTTTCGCCCATCGTTGGTGCGCTGATCGCCGGCCTGCTGATCGCGGAGACCGAGTATCACGGCGAGGTTGAGAGCATTATGGAGCCCTTCAAGGGCCTCGCGCTCGGCGTGTTCCTGATCACCATCGGTATGAGCATCAACCTCGCCACGATTTGGCAAAACCTCGCAGAGATCATGCTCGCAGTGGTCGGCGTGCTGGTGTTCAAAGCCATCGTCACAGGCGTATTGCTGCGCCTGATGGGCGCGCGCAAGAGCACCGCAGCAGAAACCGGCGTGCTGATGGCCAGCCCCAGCGAGACGACACTGATCGTCTTGGCCGCCGCGACCACTGCTCTGGTCGTCGACACAGAGACCGCGCAATTCTGGCAGATCGTCACCGCAATTGGCCTCACCATAACACCGCTGCTCGCCCGCCTTGGCCGGGTCATCGCGCGCCGGGTGGAGCCGGTGCCTGAGCTCCCCGATGACGACGAGGACGAAGCGCGCACCATCATCATCGGCGCAGGCCGCGTAGGCCGTCTGATCGCGGACATGCTGGTGACGCACAATCAGCCCTACGTGACGCTCGATTCGGATCCGGACCTGATCGAACGCGCCGCGCGCGATGGCTACCGCTCCGCCTTTGGCGATGCGGCGCGCGGCGATGCGCTCTCCCGGCTCGGGATTGAGAAGGCACCCGCAATCGTGCTGACAATGGACGAGCCTGTCCTGGCACAGCGCTTGGTCACGAAGCTGCGCAAGAGCTATCCCGACTTGCTGATCGTCGCCCGCGCGCGCGACACCGATCACGCCGCCGCGCTGTACCGCGCTGGGGCCAGCCATGCGGTGCCGGAAAACCTGGAAAGCTCGCTGCAGCTATCGGAAGCCGTCCTAGTCGATATTGGCATCCCGATGGGCCCAGTCATCGCCTCTATCCATGAGAAGCGGGACGAATTCCGTGAGCGTTTGGAGCGCGACGGCAAGCTATCCAGCAAGCCGCAATTGCGCACCTCAACCAGCGCGCCTTAGCCTTCGCCTACCCGGCGATAGCCGCTTTCACCGCCGCCAGAGCATCGCTCGCTTTGCTGCCATCGGGTCCGCCGCCCTGAGCCATGTCAGGCCGACCGCCTCCGCCCTTGCCGCCAAGCGCTTCTACACCAGCGCGCACCAGAGCCGTCGCGTCAAAACGCTCGGTCAAATCGTCGGTCACCGCCACCGCAATCGCGGCCCGGCCATCGTTGACAGCAATCGCCGCTGCGACCCCGGAACCAAGGCGGCTCTTCGCTTCATCAAGTAGCGGGCGCAGCTCCTTGGGACTCAGGCCATCGAGCACCTGACCACTGAAGGTCACACCGCCCACGTCTTCGTCTGCGGTCGCCGGGCCGTCACCACCTGAACCTCCTCCGCCCAGAGCCAGAGCCTTCTTCGCCTCGGCCAGTTCCTTCTCGAGCCTCTTGCGTTCATCGAGCAGCGCCGCGACCCGCGCAGGCACTTCTTCCGGCGTGGCGCGAATTGCGCTCGCTGCTGCCTTCAATGCTTCCTCACGTTCGACCAACCAATTGCGCGCAGCCTCGCCCGTCAATGCCTCGATCCGGCGGATGCCCGATGAAACGGCACTCTCAGAAATGATCCGGAACACGCCGATATCGCCAGTCGCCGAAACATGCGTTCCGCCGCACAGTTCTACCGAGAATGAACGACCTTCTGAACCCGTGCGACCCATCGAAAGCACGCGCACTTCCTCGCCGTACTTTTCGCCAAACAGCGCCAAAGCGCCCGCTTCCACCGCATCATCCGGGCTCATCAACCGCGTGCCAACCGGCTCATTGGCTCTAATCTCAGCATTCACTTCAGCCTCGATTACCGCGATGTCTTGCGCTTCCAATGGCTTCGGATGCGAGAAATCGAAGCGCAGCCGGTCTTCTGCGACCAGCGAGCCTTTCTGCGTCACATGCCCGCCAAGCCGGTTGCGCAGCGCCGCGTGGACCAGGTGAGTGGCGGAGTGATTTGAGCGCACCTGCGCTCGCCGCACATCGTCCACTTCGAGGTGCACGTTGTCGCCAACCGACACTTCGCCGCCCGTTACCTCGATCTGATGCGCATGAAGGCGTCCCAGCGGTTTTGCTGTGTCCGAGACATTGGCAGCAAATCCGCTCGGCGTGCTGATGCTGCCGGTGTCTCCGGTTTGCCCGCCGCTTTCGCCGTAGAACGGTGTCTGATTGGTCAATAAAACAGCGCTTTCGCCAGCTTTGACCGATTGAACCTCTGCACCGTCTTTTACGATCGCAACCACTGTCCCCTCGCCCGAGGTGGAATTGTAGCCGGTGAATTCTGTCGCGCCTTCACGCTCTGCGATGTCGAACCAAACCTCGCCCGAGGCCGCGTCGCCCGACCCTTTCCAAGCCGCGCGAGCCGCCGCCTTTTGGCGCTCCATGGCCGCTTCGAAACCTGCGCCATCAACGCCGATCCCGCGTGCGCGCAAGGCGTCTTCGGTGAGGTCATAGGGGAAGCCGTAGGTGTCGTAGAGTTTGAACGCGGTCTCGCCGTCGAGTTCGCCGCCCTCACTCATGGTACCCGTCGCTTCATCGAGCAGCTTTAGGCCCTTATCCAAAGTCTTGCGGAACTGCGTTTCCTCGCGTTCGAGCACTTCCTTAATCAAGGCCTGTCCGCGCGTGAGCTCTGGATAGGCCTGCCCCATCTCGGTCACCAGCGCCGGGACGAGCCGGTGCATCAAAGGCTCGCTCGCTCCGAGCAAATGAGCATGCCGCATCGCGCGGCGCATGATCCGGCGCAGGACATATCCGCGGCCTTCATTCGACGGCAGCACACCGTCCGCCATCAAGAAGCTGACCGAACGCAAATGGTCCGCGATCACTCGGTGACTCGCGACCGCGTCGCTTTCGCTGCCCACGCCAGTGAGTTGCTGCGAGGCCGCGATCAGCGCTTTAAACGTGTCGGTGTCGTAATTGTTGTGCACGCCCTGCATGACCGCGGCGATGCGTTCCAGTCCCATGCCGGTATCAATCGACGGGCTCGGCAGGTCAGTGCGCTCGCCGCTCGCCTTCTGGTCGAACTGCATAAAGACGAGATTCCAAATCTCGACAAAGCGGTCGCCGTCTTCATCCGGGCTACCCGGAGGGCCACCAGCGATATGATCGCCGTGATCATAGAAAATTTCCGAACACGGACCGCACGGCCCAGTATCGCCCATTGACCAGAAATTGTCGTTGGTCGGGATGCGAATGATCCGTTCCTCTGGCAGGCCTGAGATCTTGCGCCACAGATCGAAAGCTTCGTCATCGGTGTGATAGACTGTCGCGGTGAGTTTCTCTGCGGGAAGGCTCCATTCCTTCGTCAGCAGTGTCCAGGCATTAAGGATCGCCTGCTCTTTGAAATAGTCGCCAAACGAGAAATTGCCGAGCATCTCAAAGAAGGTGTGATGCCGCGCAGTGTAGCCGACATTATCGAGGTCATTGTGCTTGCCGCCGGCACGAACGCATTTTTGCGAGGACGCGGCGCGCGGTGCAGGCGGCGTCTCTAAACCAGTGAATGCGTTTTTGAACGGCACCATGCCCGCATTCACGAACATCAATGTCGGGTCATTATAGGGGACCAGCGGTGCACTGGGCACTTCAGCGTGGTCAGCATTCCCGAAGAAGTCGAGAAAAGAGCGGCGAATATCGTTTGTCGAAGTCATTGCGGGAATGCAGTTAGGCAATCACGCGGTCAGCGACAAGCCACCGCGTGATCAATGCACACTGAGTTCGCAATTCTTCATAAGTGCGGTGCTGCTTTATACGGGCCCGTATCAGGCGACTTTGCAGAGGCCAAGCGTAGAGCAGGCGCAGAAAAGCCGGCATCGCCAAGGGGGATGGCGCATGCCGGCTTTCCGATTTTCCGAATGCGATAACCGCACTCGCTTGAGGATCAGTCGTCAGAGTCCGCGTCCGGCCCTGTCATCATCTCCTCGGCAACCTCGTCGGTGCGGCCGCGGATGGCGGCTTCCAACTGATTGCACATCTCTGTGTTCTCTTTGAGGAAGGTCTTGGCGTTTTCACGGCCCTGACCAATCCTCACACTGTCGTAAGAGAACCAGCTACCTGATTTTTCCACGAGGCCTGCCTTCACGCCGAGATCAAGTATCTCACCGATCTTGGAAATTCCTTCACCGTACATAATGTCGAATTCGACCTGCTTGAACGGCGGTGCGACTTTGTTCTTCACCACTTTAACGCGGGTCGAGTTGCCGACCACTTCGTCGCGGTCCTTGATCTGGCCCGTGCGGCGAATGTCCAAGCGAACCGACGCGTAGAACTTGAGCGCGTTGCCGCCAGTCGTCGTCTCTGGGTTGCCGTACATAACGCCAATCTTCATCCGCAATTGGTTGATGAAGATGACCATACATTTGGAACGGTTGATCGACCCGGTCAGCTTGCGCAGCGATTGGGACATCAGCCGCGCTTGAAGGCCGACGTGGGAGTCGCCCATTTCGCCTTCAATTTCTGCGCGGGGGACAAGCGCCGCGACCGAGTCGACCACCAGCACGTCAATCGCATTGGAGCGAACCAACGTGTCAGTAATCTCAAGTGCCTGCTCGCCCGTATCAGGCTGAGAGACGATCAATTCATCAATGTCGACGCCGAGCTTGTTAGCGTAAACCGGATCGAGAGCGTGCTCTGCATCGACAAAAGCCGCCGTACCGCCAGCCTTCTGAGCCTCTGCAATCACATGCAGTGCCAGGGTCGTCTTGCCCGAGCTTTCCGGCCCGTACACTTCAATGACGCGCCCCTTTGGAAGCCCGCCAATACCAAGCGCGATATCCAATCCAAGCGAACCAGTTGGAATGGATTCGATATTCATTGCTTCGCGAGAGCCCAGCTTCATTGCTGAGCCTTTACCGAAAGCGCGATCTATTTGCGCAAGTGCAGCGTCGAGCGCTTTTTGACGGTCCACGGTCTTTCCTTTTTCTACCAATTTCAGACTTGCAGACATCGCATGGCCTCCTTGACTTGCCTAGGGCCGACAAATTGTTATCGACCACCCTTGTAGAGAAAGCTTGTACCCACTTTGTTCCATAAGAACAAGTAGGGAACATGGGAAATCGTGTCTGGTAGTTCGGATGAACCACGCAAACATTTGAAATTGCGCTAGAAAGGCCTCAGAAAAAAGTTAGTTGGGGTCTCGAATTGACCACCGGAACGTGCGTTCCGAGTTGGCCGGAACATCCACTTCTGCGATTATTCTGCCATCTTTGATGCGAGTCTTAGCGCCTTTGAAGCGCACCTCCCAAATGGCCGAGTCGCCAAGATCTAGGCGAACACCAATCGGATGCGAATTGGCGTTGGTGATCTCCGCGCCATTTCCGAACCAGCTGTTCATATTGCCGGTCGTCACTGGGCCAGGGGCAGGCAGGCATTTCGAAAAGACCTGATTGCTCTCACCCATTTCCAGCTCGACGTCCTGATCCTCAGCGTAATCGCGCATATCCACGTCAGCGACCAATTGCGGACCAAAACTGCTCGGCTCAAATACCGTGAGGCCGCCCTGAGGCAACGCCACGCCCAGCCCTCGTTCAGTCTCGTTCTTGGTCACCAGCAACATGCCAGCGCGTTCAAAACCAGGATTGGGCTGCCCTTCACGCGTGACCAGGAATCCGCAGCTCACCCGGTAAAGATAGCGCGCATCGACCTCTTGCCGATTGAGAAAGGCGATCTGTTTGAGACCCTTGGCTGAGACATTCACTCTCTCTGGCACGCGGTACAGCTTAAGATCACCAAGCTGTTCTTCCACCGCTTGCATTACCTCCGCCTCGCTAACACCCATAGCCGAGTCGGCCATCGCCATAACTGGTGAAGGAGCGGAGAGCTTCATCCGAGACTCATTGCGGCGCCCAGTCACCACAATCGACCGAGGGGATTGGACCGGAGACCCAGCAGCCGTGCTGCCAATTGGATAGCACGTCAGCCGCAACGGAGCGGCCCGAGGCGGCGTCGCTAGGCTGCGGAAATCACTGACCACGCTCAGCGAGCCCGCGATCACCAACAATTCTGCGTCATCAAAGCTCTGTCCATTGTCATTGAGGATCGTGAGCCAGCTCATCAGGCTGAGTTTGAAATTGCCGTTCTCCCCTCGCCTTGCTGAGCCTGCGGCCGAGCCGTCCTCAGGGTCGGGCAAAGTTGCTACGTAATTGGCCTGCCAATCGAAGCCCCATGCGAGATAGGTCAGGACGACTTCATATGTCCCGCCGCTGGCATCCTGGGTATCGATGGTGAAGATCGGCTTCGCCGACAGGCCCTTTGGCACGCGGTCAAAGGTCAATCGCTCAGGCAGGCCTGCGCAGCGCACCGCCTCATACCCTTGGTCGGTTTGCAGCACCAAGCCGCCATCCGCGCGCGTGCGCACGATCGCGGTTTGAGCCTCTTCCGCTCCGGTCGCGGGATTGGTCCGCGTCAAAGTCACTCGGTTGCCGAGCGCACCGTTCACAAGAGCCGCGGGTGAGAGCAGGTCCGCATTGCGGTTCTTCTCAATCGTGCCGCCGGGCAGGCCAGAGACGATTGCGCTGACGCCGACCATGCCCTCGGCCACGCCTTCAAAGCGGATGGTAGATTGGCCAGGCGGCAGAGTGACCGTGCGGGTTTCGCTGATCATGGCGAACCCTTGCGGCCAACGGCGGTTCATCTCTTGGCCAAGCTGCCTACGCGGATCGCGGTATACGGTGACCGAAAGCGACTGCGGCGCAGAAGCGTCGACGGCCTGCCGCGCTGGCGGTGCTTGGACTTGGGGTGCGGCTTGCGCTTCGGACGAGGTGACCGCCGGGCTGTCCTGCGCCGTGGCAGGCAAACCGACAGCCGCGCTGGCCAATAGGCCAAGCGCCAGTCCAGTGGATGCGGGGCTCCGCATGATCACCCGCCCCTCAGTAACGGGTTTCGTATGTGACGCGCACCACGCGCTTGCCATTGGCGGGCACGGGCACGATCCATTTGCGCCGATCGTAATTGATCTGTTCGCCCGTAATGTCCTCGCTAACCACGCGGTAATCGTTCGACCAATATCCGCGGTAAAGCCCGCTTTGGGTGAGATCGACATCGATCGAGCTGCTTTTCGCGTTGGTCAGCGTATAGCGCATGGTCGTGCGGTAATATTTCTTGGGGCGCTCAACCTCGACTTGGCGGGTGGTTTCGCCATCCTCCAGCACACGGAACCGCGCGGTGCGCTCCCATTCTGAACTGGTGATCTCCTCGCGTTTCTCGATCTCTGCCTGCACAAAAATGTCGAACGCATCGCCCGTTCTGAGCGAAAGCTCGCTGCCCATCGGCGTGTGGCCAATATTGTTCTCGCCGATGAATTGCGGCGTGCCTTGGTTGTCGCGCTGATAGAACCGCACGGTTCCCGATGGCAGAGCATCACCCAGCCCTTGATCGCGCGAGGTAGAAAAAGAAATCGCGCTCGATACGTTCACCGGGCTGCGGTCGTTTGAGAGCCAACCGACGGTTCGCTCATAGATCTTGCGCGCAGGGACCGATTGCACATCGAGGAAGCTCACTTGCTTCGTCTGCGCATTGGCAATCGTTGTGCGCCCGCTGATCGGGTAGAGATAGAAATCGCCCAGCTGTTCGCGCGCGGCGGTCTCTGTCCCCGGTTGGATCAAGTTCCGATTTCCGCCAGCACGACCGCGGTTACCGCGATTGTTCGGATTGCCAGCAACCAGCAGCGTCTTCGCCTGGTTGAACGTAGTACCAGTGTTGTTCGTAAGCGTGACCCAGCCCTGCATATCGATTGAGTCGGTTTGCTCATTGTAGAGCGCGACATAGTCTGCGTTCCAACCGAGCCCGCCGGTCAAATATCGGATCGAAACCGGGCGCGTGCCGCTGCGGGTACTGTTTAGATTGACCGACAGTGTTGGGCGAGCGCGCAAGTTAGGCGGCACTCGGTCAAAGATCACGCGAACGGGAAGGCCGTCATCACGCAGGACTTCTATCCGGTCGCCGATCTGGACCACCACGCCGCCGGCGGTGGAGAGAACCTTCGCACGCTCTCGAGTCTCTCGCCCGGTCGCGGGGTTGGTGCGCAGCAGAGTGACCGTTTGGCCAATCGCCTTTTCCATCATCTTCGCTGGCGTCAGCAGGTCGAAGTCAAAATTCTGCTCAATGATAGAGGTGTTGGGCGCAAAGAAGCTCAGCGTTTGCGGCTGAATGGTTGCGGAAACATCGGGAAATTCAACTCGGCTGCGGCCGCGCTCAATGTTGATTTGGCGCACGTCCTGCACCAGCGCGAGATTGTTGTTGTAGATGGTAACCGCGACATCGCCCTGCGCCGTTTCATCCGGATCTGGCAGCGATTGCGAGGTGGCCGTTGTTGCTCCAAGAGCGCTCATCCCAAGTGCCAAACCTGACACCAATCCCAGCTTAATCGCGTTCATCACCCAGCCTCCTATTGAACCCGCCAATAAGCATGACGGGGCGTACTGTATGCGCGATGAATGGACCTTTGGCTAGTGCGAGTGCGGCGCTTGTGAATTATTCAGATAGTCACTTTTTGCAGCAATTTCATGGTACTAGACGCTATCTTTAAGCGCCTTAGCTCCGCCTGACGCGCTGCATTACATTACCAACCTTGTCCCCGATCGCCTGAACGCTGAACGGTTTGGGGATGAAGTGCATGTCTGGAATATCGATGTCTTTGCGCAGCTGCTCCTCAGCATAGCCGGACATAAACAGCACCGGCATATGCGGCAGTTTTTGACGGATCGCGCGCACCATTGCCGGGCCGTCCATGCCGGGCATCACGACGTCGCTGACGATGAGGTCGAACTCGCCGCCGTCTGCGATCGCGGCCAGACCCTCTTCCCCGCCGGGACAGGCAGTGACCTCATAGCCCGCGCGGGCAAGCGCGCGTTCGGCAACTGCGCGGACCATGTCTTCATCTTCGACCAGCAGGATCCTGCCGCCCTCGGCCCAATCGGACGATGGCTCTGGCGGGGCTTCGGCAATCTTCTTGGGCGCTTCGCCCGCGTAAACCGGGAAGTAGATCGTGAAGCGCGCGCCCTTCGGACGGTCGTTTTGATCCATGACATTGTCGACGAAGATAAAGCCGCCCGACTGTTTTACGATGCCGTAAGCGGTGGAAAGGCCCAGACCTGTACCTTTGCCTTGTTCTTTGGTGGTGAAGAACGGCTCGAACAGCTTGGGCAGGACATGTGCAGGAATACCGCCCCCAGTGTCTTGCACAATCAGCACAGTGTAATCTGCCGCAGGCAAGATTTCGGACCCGAGCTTGATCACTTCCTTGGCCTGCAGGCTGCGGGTCAGCAGCGAGATGCGCCCGCTGCCCTTGCCGTTTGATTGGATCGCATCGCGGGCATTTACCGCGAGGTTCATGATCACTTGCTCAAGCTGTTGCGGGTCAGCCCGCACCGGCCCCAAATCGCGATCATGCTGAACGTAATATTGGATTTTCTCGCCCAGCAGCCGTTTGATTAGTGGCCCAACTTCACTCACCACGTCGGGCAGTTGCAGGATTTCAGGCCGCAGAGTCTGCTGCCGAGAAAAGGCGAGCAATTGCCGAGTCAGCGATGCCGCGCGGTTAGAGTTGGCGCGTATCTGCTGAATGTCGTCATAGTCGCTATCGCCCGGCGTATGGCGCAGCAACATCAAATCACAAGTGCCAATGATCGCGGTAAGCACGTTGTTAAAGTCGTGCGCAACACCGCCCGCCAATTGCCCGACGGCCTGCATCTTTGTCGCCTGCGCCACCTGACGCTTGAGCTGGTTTTCTTCACTCGAATCGGCCAGGCTGAGCAGCACCGCCGCCTCGCCCAACCCTCGCACTCCGGCGAGGCCAATCGACACCGGCTCTTCGGGCTGGATCGATAGACGCACCGCCATATCGCCGCTGGTAGCAGGGCCGCGGCCATGACGCCGCACCGCATCGGACATCGCGCCTTTGTCTTCGCGCACCACTAGATCAGTCGGGAATGCAGGCAGGCCGCGACCTTCCCGGTCAACCGAGCGCAGAAAGGCGTCATTGCAGAACAGGAAGCGCCCATCGCGGTCGGTCATCGCCAGACCAAGGGGCAATTGCGCGAGCAGTGCGTCGAGCTGAGCCACGCCCGCTTGCGAGGAGCCATCCCATCCACTTCCGATCCCAACGCCGCTGTCCACCAGCAGCATCAGAGATGGGCCTTCATCCGGACCCGATTGAACCTGCGCGCTAGGATCATCGAGCGGCACATGGATCAAGGTCTGCGGCGTGCCCCCTCGCCCTTCGCGGGCAAAGAATATCCGGTCGCGGTCATCAGAGCGCAGGTAAGTCACAAAGTCCTGACCCGCCATGGTTGCTGTGGAATCGCCAACGGAACGCTCTGCAAAGCCAGCACTCACCGTTTTGATGACGCCGTCGGGGCCAGTGATCGCGCTTTCGATGCCCGCTCGGCTCAGCATCAGACCGAATGGCCCGGCCAGGTTGAGGTCGGCCAGTGCATCGCTGCTCGGCATGACATGACGACGGAAACGCCAGATCAGGTGATCTTCGCCGCGTCCTGCCCGCTCAACCGTGACCTTCCATGGGGTTTCACCTGCCTTGCCCGCCAGCTCTTTCAATGCACCCGATCCATCGCGCCAGGCTTCGCGCGCCAGGCGGGTCATAGCCTCCAGTCCTTCGCGCTCCAGCGGCAGCGAAGGCGGCGCCGCGCCAATACCGAACCCATCAATGAAAGCAGAGTTTGCGCACACCAGGCGGTTCGCGCGGTCGGTAATCGCAACCGCCTCGCCCGCTTCTTCGATGGCGGCGATTGTCACCGTCCAATCGGGCAAGGTTTCGATGTGCGCTGTTGGCTCTGCGCGCATGCTGTCAAAGGTGAACACACCGATCAGCAACACACCAAGCCCCAGAGCATAGGACAGCACCAATGCCGGCTCACGCGTCGCCAACCACAGGACACCGGCGCTGACGAACAGAGCAGCCGCCAGTCCAGCGATCATCAATCGGTTTTGATCATTGGCCTGCAAGACGGCTTTCATAGCGCTCTTTTCTCTCGCACTTTACGTTTGGTTCAGCGTTACGGATGCAGCATCTTAGCGGCGCTGCGCAATAGGGATCGTTCGCCGTTCTGATCGAACCAGCCGCTCGAGTGCTTAATTGGCATTGAGCCGCTGGTCGAGCCGCGCTTCCATCCGCGCCAAGCGTTTTGCACGGCGACGCGCAACCATCACGCGCCACACCGCGCCGGAAATAAGATAACCGAGGGCTGCACTGACCAGCGCCAGAACGACAAAGCCAAACACGGTTTCCAGCACCGTTACCCCTACGCCCTCAAACAATTCGAAGAACCATGACCAGCGCCCACTCGCCATTTCGCTTTCAGCAGCACCGCCGGTCCCAGCCCGATCGAGCCGCAAAAGGATGTCGCCTAGCCAATTGGCCAGCACTGCCCAGAATGGAAAAGTGAAGGGATTGGTCACGAAGGTAACCGTCGCGGCCAGCGGCATATTTGCGCGGGCCGGCAGAGCAAGAAAGGCGGCGAGGAAGATTTGCCCGACGGGAATAATGAAACCCGCAAACAGTCCAAGGGCCACTCCGCGCGGGACAGACCGGCGAGTAAAACGCCACAGCTCTGGTGAGAGAAAACGATGCGCAAACGGCTTTAGATATTTGTTGGCGGCCATCTGCTCGCGCGTCGGCATATATTTGCGCAGCATATCCATTGCCCAGGTTTTGCTGCGCTTTTGGCTCATGATGCGAGCCCTTCACCGCCGTTTGCACAAGGCACCTGACCATCCACAGCAAAAGGCTGTGAAGCTGCAAGAATGTGCAAGGGATAGGACATGCGCTTCATATGGGTAGGATTTGGCCGCTGAACAGTGGGTCGCTGGTGATCTTACAAAACTTTGCGACTATTAAATGACTAAAGCGTTTGCGCGCGCTTTGGGCTTATCCCTTTTCGCGCATCAGGCGGGCTTTGTCCCGCTTCCAATCGCGGTCTTTGACGCTCGCACGTTTGTCATGCGCCTGCTTGCCCTTCGCTAGACCCAGCTCGACTTTAGCGCGGCCTTGCTTGTTGAAATAGATCGACAGCGGAACCAACGTCATGCCCTTGCGCTCCACCGCGCCGAACATCTTACCAATCTCGCGCGCATTGAGCAGCAGCTTGCGCCGGCGCTTCGGTTCGTGATTGAGGCGATTGCCGTGGCTGTATTCCGGGATGTTCGAATTGATCAGCCAAACCTCGCCGTCGCGCACTTCGGCATAGCTTTCCGCAATCGTCGCCTGACCAGAGCGCAGCGCCTTTACCTCGGTCCCCTGCAGCGCAAGACCCGCCTCATATTTGTCCTCAATATGATAATCGAAGCGCGCGCGGCGGTTTTCCGCCACGGTCTTGTGCTTATCAAAGGTCTCGGGTTTGGGTCTCGCCATAATACGCGTGATGTAGTGGCTTATGCGAGATTCGCAATCGGGCTTGCGCCAGCAGCGCTCAGGTCAGACCCGCATGCTCCAATGCCGCATCCACCGCTTTACGTGCGGTCTCGCTCGCTTCGCATAGCGGCAATCGAACCTCTGGCGTTGCCCAATCCTGTACGCGGCTCAGTGCGTATTTGACCGGACCCGGGCTGGAATCGGAGAACATGGCGTAGTGTAGAGGGTAAAGCTGATCGTTCAGAGCGCGCGCACGAACCAGATCATTGTCGGCGCAGGCCTGCTGAAATTCAGCGCAAAGGGCGGGAGCTACATTGGCCGTCACGGAAATGCACCCCTTACCGCCCGCAGCGTTGAACGGCAGAGCCAGTTCGTCATTGCCAGACAGTTGGCAGAACGTCCGCCCAATGCCCATGCGGTGATCAGCCACGCGAGAAAGATCTTCGCTCGCATCTTTGATGGCGATAATTTTCTCAGGGAATTTGTTGGCGAGCTCAATCGTCGTTTCCGGCGCGATATCCGTCACCGTGCGGCCCGGCACATTATAAAGCACAATCGGCAGATCGCAGTTCTCGGCCAGAAAACTGAAATGCGCGATCAGTCCGGCCTGACTTGGACGGTTGTAATAGGGCGCAACGCACAGCCCCGCCGCAGCTCCTGCCTTTTTGGCAAAGCTCATATGCAGCGCGGCGTTCTTAGTATCGTTGGAGCCGCACCCTGCAATGATCGGCACCCGGCCTGCGGCTTGTTCTATGCAAATCTCAACAACGCGGTGATGCTCTGCATTGGACAAAGTCGAGGCTTCCCCCGTCGTCCCGCATGGGACCAGAGCCGCACTGCCCTGCTCGATTTGCCAGTCGACCAATTTGCGAAAAGCAGCCTCGTCAAACGCTCCATCGCGAAAAGGAGTCACCAGAGCGGGGATTGAACCGCTAAACATTGTTGTATTCCTCTATCTAGGCACTTAGCGATTATTTGAAGCAGTTCTCCAAAAGCTAAGGCACTTGTTCAGCGCCTGATAAGGAGCCGATCGGCACTATGTCCAGCATGCGTAAAAGTTCTTTTGGCAATCCCCTTGCCGTCGCCGCCATTCTTTTCACCAGCACAGCCGCTATGACGGGCCCGTGCTTTGCCCAAAATGCAAGCGGACCCGGGGGCAGCACAATGCTGGCTCAACAGCCGCGCGCTATTGGGCAAGCGATCTCGCGGTGGGAGGTTTTACAGAAATCTCGCCTCTCAAGTTTTTCAGATTACGCTGGCTTTGCCCTCGCCTATCCTGATTTCCCGCGCATGGCCACTTTGCGAGTGCGCGCAGAAAACGCGCTGGAGAACGAAGCGCCTTCTTCAGCGGATTTGATCCGTTTCTTTGATGCCCATCCGCCGCTCACCAATCCTGGACGTGCTCGTTACGCACTGGCTCTGGCCGGCGCGCAGCGCGCGGAAGCCTTTGACGTTGCGCGCGAAGCATGGCGCGGCGGCGAAATGAGCGGTCCGGCGGAAGCTTACATCATGGGTCTATTTGGCTCACGTCTTACCGCAGAAGATCACAGCGCGCGGATGGATGCGCTCCTTTGGCAAAGCGAAAGCGAAGCGGCCGTGCGCCACATGGTCAAAGTTGCGCCGAGCGAGCGCGAGATGGCGATGGCCCGGCTGGCCGTGATCCGCGGGGACACTGGCAATGTGCCCTCTGGCGCGCTCAGCGATCCCGGTTTCGTTTACAATTACGTGAAGCAATTGCGCTCCAAGCGTCAGGTCGCGCAGGCCGCGAATGTTCTGACGACGCGTCCAAACTTCACCCGCACCTCGCACAAGCCGGAGGATATGGTCGCGCAAATGCTGGGCGTCGCCAAAGCTTCTGGCGCGCGCCAAGCGGTCGCAATTGCCGCCTCTGCCGATGATTTGTTCACGCCGGGAACCGATGTGTCGAAAGGCTCATTCGCCCTTCGCGATCGCTACACCGATTTGATGTGGCTTGGCGGGACGAAGGCGCTTTGGAGCCTTGGCAATGGAGCCGCCGCAGCGCCTCTGTTCTATCGCTACGGAGCCGGTGCAGGTACGCCTCTGATCCGTGCCAAAGGCTTTTACTGGGCTGGCCGATCTGCGCGCCAAGCAGGCCAAACCGCTGAGGCGACACGCTATTTTGAAATGGCGGCTGAATTCCCAGAGTATTACTATGGTCAGCTCGCGCACGAAGCTTTGGGCCGCCCCCTGCCGCAATTCGCGCCGCTTGCACCAATTGAAGTCAGTCAGGCTCAGCGCACCGCCTTCAACAGCCGTCCAGTTGTAAAGGCGATTCGCTCTATCGCGGCAAACCGCATGGCGTGGCAAACCGAGCGGCGCTTTTTCGAAGCTGTTGCTGACATTGCCGACACGCCCGAAGAAATGAGCATGGTCGCTGATCTCGCCGCTGAAACGGGCCTTGATGAAATGGCCGTAGTGGCTGGCATGACCGCGGGCGAGCACGGCCTGAAAGGCTTTGAGCGCCTTGGCTTCCCAACTGTCACACCGCCTCCGGGTGCAAACTGGACGATGGTGCACGCGATCTCTCGTCAGGAAAGCGAATTTGACCGCTTCCGTGTCAGCCACGCTGGTGCGCGCGGCGTGATGCAATTGATGCCGGGAACCGCGCGCGAGCAAGCGGGCAAGCTCGGGATGCAATATCTCTCGGCCAATCTGATTGGCTCGCCCAGCTACAATATGCGTTTGGGCGATGCCTATTTCGCGCGGATGATGGATTATTATGGCGGCGCTTATCCACTTGCCATTGGCGCCTATAACGCTGGGCCTGGCCGGGTTAACCAATGGCTCCGCCTGAATGGCGATCCGCGCCGGGGCGACATCGATTGGGTCACCTGGATTGAGCGCGTGCCAGCCAATTTCGAAACCCGCTATTACATCATGCGAGTGCTCGGAAACGCTGTGTCTTACAGCCACATGTATCCGCAAGAAGCCGGAAGAGCACAGCCGGTCAGCTATTACTTGCGATAGTGCGGGCTGAGGGGGACGATTCAAAATGGCGAGCAAAGATAGGAGATTTGCCTCAGGTCCCCTGCTGCTTAGCGCGCTTGCTTTAGGGACTGCTTTTGCCAGCCCCCTGGCGGCGAAAGACAGCCTTGGCGTATATTCCAGCTGGGCTGCTTTCCGCGATCCCGGCACGCCGCGCTGCTATGCCATCGCCAAACCGTCCAGCGCGACGACGCGGCGCGATTATGCGCCCTTTGCCAGCATTGCGACATGGCCAAAAAGCTCTGTCCGCAATCAACTCCACCTGCGGCTATCTCGCGAAATTGCAGATAGCGCGACCATCCGTCTGACCATTGGTGACAAGCGTTTCGACCTCACAGGCGGAGGCGGCGATGCATGGGCGAAAGATCCCCGCATGGACGCCGCGATCGTTGCCGCCATGCGCTCCGCCACCCGGATGAGTGTGCGCACTCGCGACAAAGGTGGCCGCGCCTTCACCGACAGATATCAACTCGCTGGCGCCGCTACCGCAATCGATGCCGCGCTGCTCGGCTGCGCTAGGCTTAGATAAGGCGCTCAAAGGCTAAGCTAGCAAAGGCGCTTTTGCGCGCCTATATGCGGCGAACTTATGGCCGATACAAACCTCATGCCCATCGCCGGACAAATCGATCCGGTTCCCACTGCGCGCGACATCACTCCGCGCGAGGACGGCCGCGTCGACCTCATCGGCCTGCCGCCAGCGCGCATTCGCGAGCTGTTTGAAGAAGCGGGTCTGGATACAAGGCAGGCCAAGCTGCGATCCAAGCAGGTCTATCATTGGCTATACCATCGCGGCGTGTCCGAATTTGAGGACATGACCGACATTTCCAAGACCATGCGTCCGTGGCTGACGGAGCGCTTTGTGATTGGCCGCCCGCATGTGGTTGAGGCTCAGCATAGCACCGATGGCACGCGCAAATGGCTGCTGCAGACCGATGATGGCCATGATTACGAGATGGTCTTCATTCCCGATGCCGATCGCGGGACCCTGTGCGTCTCCAGCCAAGTGGGTTGCACCCTCAATTGCACCTTCTGCCACACCGGAACCATGCGTCTGGTGCGCAATCTGACGCCGGGTGAGATCGTTGGCCAAGTAATGCTCGCCCGCGATGCTCTGGGCGAATGGCCCAAGGGCAAGATGGATTTTGCCGAGGATGAGGACGAAGCCGAATACCGCGCGGATGGCCGCTTGCTCACCAACATCGTGATGATGGGTATGGGCGAGCCGCTGTATAATTTCGACAATGTCCGCGACGCATTGCTGCTTGTGATGGATAGCGCGGGCCTTGCCCTGTCCAAGCGCCGGATCACTCTGTCGACCAGCGGCGTCATCCCGATGATGGAGCGCTGCGGCGCAGAGATTGGCGTCAACCTCGCGGTGTCGCTCCACGCGGTGAACAAAGACGTGCGCGACGAGATCGTGCCGCTCAATCGCAAATATGGCCTCGAAGAGCTGCTACAAGCCTGCGCCGACTATCCCGGCGCGACCAATGCGCGGCGCATCACCTTTGAATACGTCATGCTGAAAGACAAGAACGACAGCGACGAAGACGCGCATGAGCTTGTGCGCCTGCTCAAGCAATTCAACCTGCCCGCGAAGGTCAATCTGATCCCGTTCAATCCATGGCCCGGTGCGAATTACGAATGCTCTGATCCAGACCGGATCCGCAGTTTTTCAAACATCGTTTTTGAAGGCGGCATCAGCGCGCCAGTGCGCACCCCGCGCGGACGCGACATTGATGCAGCCTGCGGCCAACTGAAAACCGCAGCCGAAAAGAAAAGCCGTGCACAGCGGGATCGAGAAGCGGCGGCAGCGGCTGAGGCAGAAGCGGCGAGCGAGTGAGCATCGATCCGGCGACGCTTGAGTATTATGAGCGCAATGCGCCGCATTACACGCTCAGCTTCGCCCAATCGCACAGCCGCCATCTTGATGCTTTCCTGGACCGCTTGGAGCCAGGCTCAATAGTTCTCGAACTTGGATGCGGCGGCGGACGTGACGCAGCCCGAATAAAGGAGCGCGGGTTCTCACTCGATGCGACCGACGGCATTGCCGCAATGGTGCGAAAGGCAAACGAGCGGTTTGATGTCGGCGCGCGCCTCATGAGGTTTGATGAGCTTTCCGCCGCGAATGAATATGACGCGGTGTGGGCACATGCCTGCTTGCTGCACTGCCCGCGCGCGGAATTGCCGGACATTCTTGCCAAAATTCACCGCGCTCTAAAGCCGGTAGGGTGGCATTACGCCAGCTACAAATTGGGCGATGGAGAAGGACGCGACCTTCTGGGCCGTCTGCATAACTTTCCATCCAGCGAGTGGTTGGAAACGCAATACCGCTCTGCCGGATTTGCAATCGAGCACAGCGATGTGTTTGCAGGCAAAGGCAGTGACGGAACTCAAAGAGACTGGATTGCTCTTACGGTGAGAAAAGCATGAAGTTTGAAGTCAACGCAATCTGCGCAGGTAGAGCGGCAAATTTTCGCGGCGAAGAAACCAGCGCTATCGCCAAACAGCCAGTTGCTGGCCCAGTGCAGATTGGCACCGAAGGGCTGGAAGTGGATGAGCAAGCCGACCGTAGCGTGCACGGCGGCCCAGAAATGGCCGTGCACCTTTACCCCAGCGATCATCATGCGTTTTGGCGCGAGCAGATCGGCCAGCACACCCTGCTATCAGAACCCGGCGCATTCGGATCAAACCTAGCGGTCAGCGGCCTGACCGAGGCGCAGGTCCATATCGGTGACCAATTCCGATTTGGCAGCGCGTTGCTGGAGGTCAACCAACCCCGCCAGCCCTGCTGGAAGATTGAGCACCGGTTCGGCGTCAAGAAAATGGTCGCCGCCATCATCGCCTCTGGTCGATGCGGGTGGTATTTCCGTGTTCTGGAAGAAGGCACCGCGCAAGCGGGCGACACGCTGGAACGCGTATCTCTTGGCGCAAGTGACTGGAGCGTCGAGCAGGTGTTCAAAGCGATAATCGCTGGCAAAGGCACACAAGATGAGCTTCGCGAACTCAGCCTGCTTGAGTCGCTTTCTCCCAAGGTTCGAGCGAAAGCAGCAGCAAAATTGCGCTGATCACTCAATTCATCGCTTAATAAAAGCGGCTCGTCGCCTGAACAGAATTTCCAACAAGTCGTTCATGTGGCGTTGTCCTTTTCTGAACGAATGTCCTCTCACCCCACCGGGTAACTCGAACAAAAAGAGGGACACGCAATGAAAATTCTCGCCGCATTCGCCGCCGCTGGCACACTCGCAATCGTCGCCGCTCCCGCACAAGCGGTAGAGGTTGCCCCCAGCATCTCTTCCAACTCGGCCGCATCCAATGTGATGATGATCCCGATGGATAGTCTGATCAACACAACCGTCCATCACTATGACGATGACTGGGACGATTATGATGATCGCCGCTATCGCAAAAACCGTCGCCACAATCGTTATGACCGCAATGGTCGCTATCGCGAGCCGCGCCACATCAGTCGCCGTGACCGCGTATGGCGCGGACGGGACGGCCGCTACTATTGTAAGCGCGACAATGGCACCACCGGCCTAGTCATCGGAGCAGGCGTTGGCGCGCTAATCGGCAACGAAGTTGCTGGGCGCGGTGACAAGCTTCTGGGCACATTGCTCGGCGGTGTCGCAGGCGGCCTTCTGGGACGCGAAATCGACAAGGGCGACCTTAAGTGTCGCTAAGACCTTGCTGAGTTAAGGTGGCCCCACTCCACCTTTGGCGCCGCCAGCCTTCACCGGTTTGGCGGCGCCTTTGCGTCTTGGATCAGGGGCTTAAGCCCAGCTGATCATTGATGCCAGCACCCCGCGCTGTTACGCACCATGCGATGTACAAACCCACGGTTCTTGTCACAGGCGGCGCAGCGCGCATTGGCGCGCGGATCGTGCGCCGCTTCGCCGCAGAGGGCTGGCACGTCATCATCCATTACCGCTCCTCTTCGGATGAAGCCGACGCTTTGGCGGCCGCCCTGCCCTCTGCCAGCACGGCGCAATGCGATCTCAATGATGGCGATGCCGCTGTCGCAATGGTTGAGGCATTGGCTACGCAGCATTCTAATTGGCGCGCGCTGGTCAACTCAGCGGCAGTTTTTGATCCCGATGATGTAACCGCGCTCGACCCAGCGACGAACCGGGAGGCAATGCAAGTCAACGCGGTTACGCCCACACGCATGGCCCAGGCCTTTTTGGCCGCCGCACAATCCAGCAGGGGACGCTGCGTGATCAACATCACTGATATGAAGCTGGAAAATCCCAACCCTGATTTCTTCAGCTACACCATGGCAAAGCACGCTTTGAATGCGACCATTCCCATGTTGACGATGGGCGCAGCCGGCGATGAAGACCGCATTTATGGCATTGCGCCGGGTGCAATTTTGGCCAGCCATGATCAGACGCAGGATGAGACGGAAACCTCACACCGACTGAATTTGCTGGGCCGCAAAACCGGCGCGGATGAAATTGCCGATGCGGCGTTTTTCCTTGCCCAAGGGCATTTGCGCAGCGGATCGACGCTGTTCATCGACAGCGGCCAGCACATGCTCTCACAGGACCGCGACGTCATTTACCTTGCTCGCGAGGGCGCCTGATCCATGGCTAAATCCGTTAAGAAACGACACGCTCTGTCGACTCGGATTTGGCATTGGATCAATGCCGTATCGCTGATCATATTGTTTATGTCCGGCCTGACGATATCGAACGCGCACCGCTATCTCTATTGGGGTGATTACGGCTTTGATCCAGCGGACGCTTGGCTCGCCGTGATGCGCTTTCCAAGCTGGGCTACGATCCCGAGCCGATACAACCTGGCCGAGGCACGAGACTGGCACATTTTGATGGCTTGGCCATTTGCACTTGGACTATTGTTCATCTGGATCGCGATGCTTGCGAACAGGCATTTTGTCCGGGACCTGCTGACCCGGCGTAAAGAGTGGAAAGCCTCTGCCATTGCGAAGGATGTGCGTGAACACCTGAAGCTCAACTTTCGTCACGCGGGCGAGGAAGGCAGCGCCAAATACAACTTCCTCCAGAAGCTGGCCTATGGCGTGGTCTACGGCATCTTCCTGCCCATGCTCGTTTTCACTGGCCTCGCGATCAGTCCCGGTTTTGAGCCCGCCGCGCCTTGGCTGGTCGATATTCTTGGCGGACGGCAAAGCGCGCGCAGCCTGCACTTCATCTTTGCCTTTGCGACCTTTGGCTTTGTCGCGCTGCACATTGTGCTGGTGCTGCTGTCAGGTCCGATCAAGCAAACCTGGGCGATGATTGGCGGCGGCCGAATGGAAAATAGCGATGAAACGTAGAACCCTGCTCGCAGGCGCAGCAGCTCTCGGCACAGGCGCATGCTCCAAGATTGCCGGTACAGATACGGCCAACTCGCTGTTTGAGGCCGCCGAAGACTGGCATCGGGCGGCGCATCGCACCCTCGCCAATCGTCAGGCTTTGGCCCCAGAATATGCGCCAGAGGATCGCTCGCCGACCTTCCGCAGTAACGGCTCAAAGACGGTGGACACGCCGGAATATCGCGCTGAGCTGGCGAATGGATTTGCGAACTGGCGCCTGCAAGTGCGCGGCCTGGTTGAACAGCCACTATCGCTGAGCATGGATGATATCCGCGCCCTGCCCCAACGCACTCAGATCACGCGGCATGATTGCGTCGAGGGCTGGAGCGCGATTGGCGAATGGACCGGGCCGCAGCTTTCAGGCGTGCTGGATGCGGCGAAGGTCAAGCCGGAGGCGAACTTCATCGTGTTCTACTGCGCAGACACTCTGTACGGCGAGGATTATTATGAGAGCGTCGATATGGTCGATGCCTATCACCCGCAGACAATCATTGCGCATCAGCTGAACGGTGAGGCTTTGCCAGAGGGAAATGGCGCGCCGCTAAGAATGCGGATTGAGCGGCAGCTTGGCTATAAACATCCCAAATATCTAACCGCAATCGAGGCGGTTTCCAGCTTTGAGAATATCGGCAAGGGCATGGGCGGGTTTTGGGAAGATCACCCGGCGGGCTATCAATGGTATGCCGGGATTTGACGCGGCTTAGCCTGGGTATTTGCGGTTCATCGCGTCCCAGCAAACACCGATGATCTCCTCCAGAATGCTGAGATCAATGTCAGCGAGCTTGTTCACATAGACGCAGCTCGCGCCGGTTTTGTGCTTGCCCATTTTCGCCAGCAAGCCGTCGACCTTTTTACCCGTGGCTTCATCGCAATAGCGGCCCATCAAATAGAGCGAGTGTTTCGCTTTACGCGGTGAAAAGCCCGAGCGCAGGGAGTCGCCTTCGCGCCCACTGTCATATTTGTAATGATAGCTGCCATAGCCGATGATCGTCGGGCCCCACATTTGCGGGCTCTCTCCAGTCACTTTGCGAAACAGCGCGTCGAGCACTTTGGCGTCCTCGCGTTTGCTGGCGGGCTCTACCGCGGCGATGAAATCATCAACCGAAACGGTGGTCGGTGTCGTTTTTGCGTCGCTCATGGCTGAGAGGATAACCCATCATTGACACCGCGAACAAGGCTGGCATTCGTAACCGAATGGTGGATCGCTGCGAAAAAGGCATTGTATGAGCAAAACACTTTTCGATCGGTTTCTGACTAAAGGCGTGAAACGCGGGCGTTTGGGCGTCGTTTTCGCTGATGGATCGGATAAGACGTATGGCGAGCCGGAAGAAGGCTTTCCCGAGATTGTCCTGCGTCTGACCGATGGGAAAGTCCCGCGCGACATCATCATGGACCCGCGCCTTGGCGCCGCAGAGGCCTTTATGGATGGCCGCCTGATCATCGAAGAAGGCGACATCATGGGGCTCGTCACCCTGCTGCGCAAAAACAACGCCTGGGACAAAGGCGGCGATATCGGCCCGCCCAAATTGCTGCGGCGCGTGCTGAACAAGGCGAGCTTTGCTGCTGAGAAGGTCAACAACCGGATCAGCTCGAAAAACAACGTCGCGCATCATTATGACATCGGCAATGATTTCTATCGCTTGATGCTGGATGAGGAGCACTGGCAATATAGCTGCGGCTATTGGCCCTCAGACGACATCACATTGGGCGAGGCTCAGACCGCCAAATTGGCGCATATCGCCGCCAAGCTGAACATCAAGCCGGGCCAAAAGGTGCTCGATATCGGTTGCGGATGGGGCGGCATGGCGATCTTCCTCGCGCGCAATTACGATGTCGAGGTCGTCGGGATCACCCTGTCTGAAGAGCAGATTGCGCTCGCAAAAGAACGCGTGAAAGACGCTGGCGTCGCAGACCGCGTGAGCATTGAGCTCGTCGACTATCGCGACTTCGCCGCCGCCGGACGCAAGTTCGATCGGATCGTCTCTGTCGGCATGTTTGAGCATGTTGGGCAACCGCAATTTGAGACCTTCTTTGAGGCCTGCGCCAATATGCTCACCGATGATGGCACCATGCTGCTGCACACGATTGGACGCATGGGCGGCCCCGGCTCCACCGATGCGTTCACGCGCAAATACATCTTCCCAGGCGGCTATATCCCGGCTCTCTCAGAGACGGTTGAGGCCAGCCAGAAATTCCGCCTAATCGCCACTGACGTAGAGACCTTGCGGGTCCACTACGCCAAGACCCTGCGCCAGTGGTATGCCAATTGCATCGCCAATCGCGAGGAAATGATCGCGATGTATGACGAGCGCTTCTTCCGGATGTGGACTTTCTATCTATCGGGCGCTGCAACCGTGTTTGAGAGCGGCAGCATGTGCAATTACCAGATCCAATATGCACGCAATCGCTATGCTCTTCCGCTGACCCGGGATTACATCGCGGCAGAGGAAGCGCGCCTGATGGCGGCCGCGCAAGAGAGCCGCTAGTCTGCCTCGCAAAGCTTGATCATGCCCCGCGCTGCTATAGTCTTGTAGCGATCAATTTCCGCAGGTGACATCGCCGTTCGATCGATCTCCTGACATGCCGCTGGCTGCATCGGCTCGCGCGCAAAAACGGGAGGTTCCTCAACCGCAATCACTCTGGGCTGCGCCGGCTCGGGCTCAGGGCTGGGGTTGACCTGCAACAATATGGGCTTCGGCTGTTTAGCGATTGTGCGAATTTGATCCGGTTTGGTCCACACGCCCCAGCGATAGCTCCCACACTGCCAAATCCGGACGACCGGCTTAAGATCGTTTGCACGCCATTCCGCGATCTGGAACGGGACCTCTCGCAAACCATCACCAGAAAGGGCCGCATTCATCGGTGCTTCAAACCGGTCATTGGTCACATTGATTTTATCGCGGCGCCCGGTCCACTCTTTTGGATACAGAGCACCAATGGTTGAGTGAACAGCAAGCTCGTTCGCCCCGACGTAATGATCGAGCATCTCGGTTTTGCCGGGCCTAATTGTACGCCAGCCGCGCTTGGTCCAAACGTCGTCTTCGTCCAGATAGGCATAGGCCACCGAAATTGGTTCACGGCACATATTCGTGATGCCAACTCTATATCCATAATTGTATTCGCGCGGCGGTTCGATCGGTGGTGGAGGCGGTAGCGGAGCCGGCTCAGCAAAGCGCGGATCAAGATAGGGATCTTCCACTGGCGGCAATTGCTGCGGCGAATAACTTGGCTCCGGCTGAGTATATTCGCCCCTTTCCGGCGTTTGCCGTGCCTGGCGCTCCTGACGCGCCACTTGGTAAGAATCGCCTTGGGTAAAGCGGAAGTATGCGCGGCAATCGGCTCCATTCTTTCGGTGCCGTGTCGCGAAATGATAGCGAAAGCCATTGGCCTGCTTCAGCGGCGCTCTGCTCCATTCGCTGGACCTGAGATTGACCCGGACACTTCCCAAGGGATCGTTATCTATGCCCAACGCCCGATTGAGACCGCGCAGGAACTGCCCCCCATGCGCGACATCGCGGACTTTCGTCACCTCGCCATCGCTTGGAGCGTTCGGACCATACACGGCCAACGCCAGGTTGAGGAGAATGTCCGACGCAAGTTCAGCCGTAGGCGCGCCATCGTCATGCTCAAACATGACCACTTGCATCATCACGTCCTGCGGCTCGCCCTGCCACAGCGGACGCCCGCCCGCCTTGGTCTTAAAGCCCGATGTTACTTTAGTGTAGGGCCGGTTTTTGGACGGAAGCGGAATACCGATTGCCTGTCCCGTCTCGCCCGAAACCAGGGTGACATGCAGGAACACCTCGCTTGCAGGGTAAGCAATAGTGTCCTTCTTTATCCGGGCGCAGGACATCCCGACATAGTGTAGCTTTTCTTTGTACCGAAGCGATTGCGCAGATGCGGGCATCATTTCCGTCGCAATGGCTGAAAGCAACGCCGTCATCGAAAGACATAGGATCCACAATCGCATAGCACTTCCCCCAAGCCAGCGCCTGCGCGGGAATTACACCCTGAGCGGCGCTACGCTCTAATAGCAGCTGTCGGCCTATGTTGGCCAATCCACTGCGTGTCTGTGCGACCTAATGCGCCGTGTCTGCTCCCCGTGCGTTGAACGGGAAGTGAACCCAAAAGATGGTCCAGCTAAGCCGTATCGCGCGATCTGGGACGATACGCCGGGCCAAAGCCTAGCAAAGCCGCACCGACAAATGGCAGCGCCACAACCCATATCCGCACGCCTGTGATCCCTTCTGGGCTGGCAATGCTGATTCCAGCGGTCGCGCCCAGCCCTACGCAGATCAGCACAACGCCGGCCACCACCCGCGCGCGCGGCACCGTGCGGCCGCCTCTGATCGGGCCAAAGCTGCGTTCATGCTTCGCGAACACCGCGATGAAGGGCAAAAGCGCAATGATATAAATGCCCAGCCACAATGGCCGCGTTGCCCACCATTCGCCTGTCCCCGGAACGCTATCGAGCCCAATCCCGCCAAGCGCGATCCACGTGAAAGTCATCACCAATACAAAGGCGGTAAGGTGCCACAGATAAACGGTCATAATCATGCCGTTCATCAGCACCGTCGCCGTCCAGATCCCAATCTTGTCCAGCATCCGGCGCCCCAGCGGCTCCAATCCAAGGACAAGCCCCACCTGCACCACGCCCAGCGCCAACAGCGCAAAGGTTGGCGGCAATGAGTTTGAAAACCCATCGGGCGCAGAGACCATCGCCACCGGGTAAAAACCATAAACGGTGATGGAAATGAGCACACCCAGTCCTACGGCAAACCAGCCAAAGGCGAACAAGCAATTTTCAAATTTTCCATCGCGCCACGCCAGGCCCAGCTGGTGAATTGCAAGGAACACCCAGAGGAAATTGGTGAAGCTGATGTACGGCACACCGTGCTCAAACCGCAGCCAATCCACCAGCGCGGTAATGGGGATGTATATCGCAAAGCTCGCCCAGCCCCAGCGCTTCCACGCTTTCACGGCCAGCGGCGTGCAGGCCGTGACCAGCAGGTAGACGGCCAAAAACCATACCGGAATCAGAGCCGCTTCGGTCGCCATGCGGATTTGCGCCCGGTCAAAACCGATTTGCGTCAATGCCAATGCGATCACTGCCCAAACCAGCAGGACGGGGAACGTCGGCGCAATCAAGCGCTGAACACGGCTCGCCAGCCAATCGCGGTAAACACCCTTCTGCCCGGGGCTCGCTTTGCGCAAAGTCCCCTCCCAGCTCACCGAATTGGAATATCCGCCCACTAGGAAGAACACCGGCATCACTTGGAACGCCCAGGTTAGCCAATGCGTCCAAGGCGAGGTCTCAATCAGATCACCGCGCTGCAGCGCGCCGGCCTCATCAACATAGAGCCCGGCCATCAACCAATGGCCGAACACCACGGCAAGAATTGAGATTGCCCGCAGGAAATCGACCCATCGGTTCCGCTCTGGCGGGGCCATTTGCGCCAATTCGCGCGCTTGCCCCCACAGGCCTTTCTTCGCCTTTGGCGCGGTTTCGCCGTCCATAATCGTGATCCCTCCGACCCGGTTGAGGCACAGATATTGTGATCAATCAGCGCTTTCACAAGCTTTGACCTATCCGCGCAGCGTGCATCGCCGCTCACAAGCATTGCCCCGCACCCCCTCCCCTGTTAGCGGCCCATGCACAAAATGACGAAGGCGCGCAGCGCCGAGATGAAGGTGTGACAATGTCCGATATCAAACGTGTGGTTCTCGCCTATTCAGGCGGTCTTGATACTTCTGTGATTGCCAAATGGCTGGAGGTTGAGCGCGGGCTGGAGGTGGTCACTTTCACCGCCGATCTCGGCCAAGGCGAGGAGATCGAGCCCGCCCGTACAAAGGCCCGCGCAATGGGCATTCCGGACAAACACATCTTCATTGAAGACCTGCGCGAGGAATTCGTACGCGATTTCATCTTTCCAATGATGCGCGCCAATGCCCGCTATGAAGGCGACTATCTGCTTGGCACTTCGATCGCCCGTCCGCTGATCTCCAAGCGTCTGGTTGAGATCGCTGCGGAAACTGGCGCGGATGCGATCGCCCACGGCGCAACCGGCAAAGGCAATGACCAAGTGCGGTTTGAGCTATCCGCCTATGCGTTGAACCCCGATATTCAGGTCATCGCCCCTTGGCGCGAATGGGACCTGACTAGCCGCACCGCGCTGATCGCTTGGGCTGAGGCGCATCAGATCGACGTGCCAAAGGATAAGCGCGGCGAGAGCCCCTTCTCTACCGATGCGAACCTGCTGCACACGTCATCTGAGGGCAAAGTGCTTGAGGACCCGTGGGAAGAGACGCCGGACTACGTCTACTCACGCACGGTCAATCCAGAAGACGCACCGGACGAGCCAGAATACATCACGATCGCGTTTGAAGCGGGTGACGGCGTTGCTCTCAACGGCGAAGCGATGAGCCCGGCCACACTGCTGACCGCGCTCAATAATCTCGGGCGCAAACATGGCATTGGGCGGCTTGATCTGGTTGAGAACCGCTTTGTCGGCATGAAGTCGCGCGGGATGTATGAGACCCCGGGCGGCGAGATCTATGCCCGCGCGCACCGTGGCATAGAGCAATTGACGCTGGACCGCGGCGCTGCCCACCTCAAGGACGAGCTGATGCCGCGCTATGCGGAGCTGATCTACAACGGCTTCTGGTTCGCGCCAGAGCGCGAGATGCTGCAGGCGGCGATTGATCACAGCCAGATCGGCGTGACCGGCGACGTCCGCCTGAAGCTCTACAAGGGCAATGCGCAGGTCGTGGGCCGCCGCGCCGATGTCGACTACAACCTCTACAGCGAAGACGTCGTCACCTTTGAAGACGATGCGGGCGCCTATGACCAGCAGGACGCCGAAGGCTTCATCAAGCTGAACGCGTTGCGACTCAAACTGCTCGCTCAAAGAGGCCGCAGAGGCGGTCGCTGATCGCCAAAACAGACGTATTTTGCAGCGCTCACTTTGCGATTGCGACGAGCCGCTGACTTATCCACCCTCGTCCACAAGTGATCTGGGCAAAAGTGGATAAGTCGGGGTTGCGCCACTTGCGCGACTCGGTTTTTGGGCGCAGCTTCTAAACATCGAAAGGGCAGAAAAGAGATTGAGAAGAGAGCCGCAAGGCGCTGTTTTTAAGAACTTTTTGTAACGATCGACGCGGTGGTGATTGTCCACGCGAACTTTGAGAGACAGCGCGGCAAAGGCTTCGGCTAAAACCAGACTGGATCGTTTGAGGAGATCGCGAAGCAGACCCATCGGATGGCCACCAATTTGGTCGGCGATTGAGGGCGAAAAGGGTTGGACCCGGATCGACTGTTTGAGATCGAAGGCAATACAGATTGATGGTCTCAGCTCCACCCGAGGAGCAGAGGATGCAAACAGGAACTTCGGTTCAGGGATGCAGAGACTGCTTGCAAGTGAAGCTGGATGCCGGTGCGAGCACTGGTGAAAAGCCCGCCGTACATCGTACGGAGGCAAGAAACCGGATGCCAAGTGCATCTTGCGAGGTTCGCCAAGCAAGTTGACCACGCGGCGGTAAGAGTGGGGTCGGCAGCAATGCCGGCCCCATTTGCTTTGCGCGCCTGATTTTCGCCAAGCAGCGGGCCTACTCTCTTCACCCAACCACGTCAGAACGGGCATCAAACCGGGCAATCAGAGCCGCGCCCAATTGTACTCTCCCCCTGTTTTCGCCTAAACCCGTCCCACTATGAGAGGGGTAACAAAGCGAGTTTGCGCAAGCGGCGTTGGCGTAGCCACGGCCATGCTCCTGTTCGCATCCGCCCCCTCCAGTACCCTCGCACAGCAAGACGGCGCGCCCCTGCAAAGCCCGCAAACCCAGCAGCAGGCCCAAGCAGCATCCCTATCCGCCGCCTCCTTCGACGCGCAGTTCGCCCCCTACAACACCGCGCCCAGCCCCATCACCGTCGCCCCCGGCGCGGTCGACCTCACCAGCTTTGAGCCGCCCGCCGAGCCCAAGCCACCGGAACCGCGCAGCATCCGCAACCTCGGCAGCGGCATCGCATCCTACTACGGGCGCCGCTTCAACGGCCGCCTCACCGCCAATGGCGAGCGCTTCAACATGCGCGCCATGACCGCCGCCCATAAGACCCTGCCCTTTGGTAGCCTCGTGCGCGTTACCAACCCGCGCAATGGCCGCGCCGTCACCGTTCGCATCAACGATCGCGGTCCGTTCGTGAAAGGCCGCGTCATCGACCTCTCGCGCGCAGCGGCTGAGCGGATCGGCATGATCAGCAGAGGCCATGCCCGCGTGAACCTGGAACTGGTCGCCCGCTGATGGACGGCATTCTGATCTTCGGCGCGGGCATCGCCACCGGCTTCGTCCTCGCCGTCATTGTGCTAAGGCGCACAGGCGGCGACATGATCGAGCAGCAGCGCCGCGATGCCTCCAGCTTTGGCCACCGCACTCCCACGCCTCCGCGCGCGCCAGAACCGCTTACGCCACCGCGCATCGGCCCGGAAGGCGGCACCATCGACCTCAGCAACGATCCGGAAGTCCGCGCAGCCTTCATGAACGGTCGCAAGATCGAGGCGATCAAGCTCGTTCGCGAGCGCACCGGCCTGGGGCTCAAGGAAGCCAAGGACATCGTCGAGAGCCAGTGGCCGCATTAGCGCGCCCGCCTCTCCCCGCGCCTCCACTCACCGCGCGCGCGGCTCGCTTGGAACACATGGAACACAGTCCAGGGGCCAAAATCTCGGCCCTCTCTCACAGCCCGATTGATCGCAGCCTTCGGCCATAGTGCCCCGCGCGATCGGCACAGGGCAGCGCACGAGCAACTCGCGCTATTCGAGCGTGATGCCCGCCTTGGTTGCGCAGGACGTTAGGGTGGCTTCCGACATACCGCGTCCGCCATTGGTGATGGCCTTGCTCATCTTCTCGGTGATGCAAGTGCACATCTCGCCCGCCTGTTCACGCGTGATCGAGCTGTCGGCACGCTCTGTCCGGCTGATGCACTTGGCGATGGCCGCGCCCTCAGCCCCGCCGCCATAGTCCGAAGGGTCAGGCGCATTGCACCCGGCCAGCAAAGCGGCAGCGGAAAATAGGACGATCGGTGTTAAGGTAATGTTTCTCATAGACTTTAGTATATCGGACAAATGTTAAGATTTGCCCCCGCCAATGTGAATGCGCAGGCAAGAGCGCACAGCAAAGCCGCGATATGAGCAGATGCGGACCGCCTGGGCACGGGTGCGAGCGCGCCGGCTCACGCCTCACGCATCGCCTGCGTAATCGGCGTCCTCGGCCATAGCCCCTTCAGCAATATGCGCGGGCAAGTCCTGCGTGCGCGCCACGGCCCACCATTTCTCCATCCCCGCCTCAAAGGCGCACAATTGCGCCGCCTCCGCCTCGCCCGGATCGTCGAATTGATGCACGGCGCGCGCGGTGATGGGCCGCTCCGCCTCCATCGCCATCAGGCGCTGTTCGAGCTCGGGGATCGGGGGATTTGAGGGGGATTGGGAGTTTTGAGTTTTTTGTTTGTTTTCGCCCTCAAGCGCCGGGCGCGGGCCATCCGGCCCGCTTGGCTTTCCTCGCATAAGCTCGGGCGGCCGGTCGGCCTTGCACTCGCCTTCGGCTCGCGATTGGTGCCGGTCGCAGCCGTATGTGCTTCGCGCCTCGCTTTGCGCTCTTAGGCGCGCCTCCTCGGCTTCTTTCTGCTCAATGCGCTCTGCCAATCGGTCGAGCCGCGCGAGGTGCGCCAGCAGCAGACGGCTGTCATAGCGGGTGCGGGTCGCCACCTCCTCGCCGTGATAGAACACCTTTTCGGTCACCCCGCTGATCGCGCGGTCGGCCAGGATCGACTCAACATGCGTGCGAGCGATCACCAGAGCGGCGTCCCATTCGTCCAGAAAGCGCGGCTCCGCCTGACGCGCGCGGTAAGCGGTCTGCGGGCTGAGCGAAGCGGCCCGGCACGCAAGCCGCACATTGCCGTAGAGGCGCAGGTTTTCAAGAAAAGCGGCACGCCGCGCAGGTGTGAGCGCTGGCGGAACGGATGGAAGGGGGAGAAGCTGGGTCATGGTGTATCCTTTGTGAGGTTTATTTGTTTCGCCTCAAGCGCCGGCGTTCGCATCCGCTCACTTGGCTATCCTCGCTCACGCGACCTGAAGGTCGCATCGCTGCGGGCGGCCGGTCGGCCTTGCACTCGCCTTCGGCTCGCGTTTTGGAGCAAGGTAGAGAAGGTGCGCCAAGGTTCTTGGTGCGAGGTCGCTGGGTAACGCCGAGACGCTTGGTGCGAGGTCGCTGGGTAACGCCGAGACGCTTGGTGCGAGGTAGTTGGGGTGACACCAAGAACCTTGGTGCGAGATCGATGGGTAGCGCCAAGAACCTTGGCGAGAGGTAGTTGGGATGGCACCAAGGTTCTTGGTGCGAGATCGATGGCTTGGAATGGTCCGGTCCGCGACCAGCGGACCGCAAGGCCGACCGGCCGCCGCGGCTTATGCCGCGAAAGCCAAGCGGGCCGGATGGCCCGCGCCCGGCGCTTGAGGGCGCAAACAAATAAACAAGCGTCAGCGCGCGAGGTAGTTGGGGTGGCACCAAGGCACTTGGCGCGAGGTAGTTGGGTGAGCACCAAGAGTCCGCGTGAGTTTTTGTGTTCCGCAAGCGCATGCGCGCTCGCGATATCCTCGCTCATGCGACCTAAAGGTCGCGTCGCTGCGGGCGGCCACAAGGGCCTTGCGGCGCTGCGCGCCGTGCTCCGCGACCAAGCCAGTAAAAAAGCACCAAGCGTCAAAGCACCAGGCCATTGGCTTGGAATGGCTCGGTCCGCGACCAGCGGACCGCAAGGGCGACCGCCCGCCCGCAGCGATGCGCCTGAAAGGCGCGTGAGCGAGGAAGCAAGGCGCGCGGATGCGCCCCGCCCGCAGGGCCCAAACAAAAACACCCCGACGCTAAGGTATACTTCCCCCTATTCGCCCAGCCTCGACATGCGCGAGCCAGCTGCGCGCGTGCTCTGCCGGTCCGGGGTCTCCGGGGCGCGTGGGATAGGGGCTTTGGGGGAGTTTGCGGCGCGCATCATAGGGACCGCGCGAGTGGAATGTTGGGCTTTGGGCCATGGTCGTTCGCCTTTGATTTCAGTTCAAGGGAACAGGACCAGTTATAGGATAATTGGTGTGTAGGACAGCGGTGTATCCTTGATGTTTCCTATGAAACGGCGATACCTGAATTGGAAGGGAAAATTGCGTTGGAAATTATCGACATTTCGGGATGGGAAATAGACGACGAGTTTTCACCTTTCCCTGAAGGATCGAGAGACAAATACGCGATTTTTGCGTCAGAGAGCCCTGGCGATCCAGGAATAATCCCAGGTCATCGCTACTTAATGAAATTCTCCAATCCGAGATATCCCATCCAGTTCTGGTCCGAGATCATTGCCGGAATTGTCGGGCGATACACGGGTGTGCCTGTACCTCGAGCCTTTATCGCGACCGATCCAAAGACAGGTGAGATGGGATCACTAGCGTCTTGGTTTTATGGCGAGGGTGCTGAAGAAGACTTCGAGGAACTACCTAATGCCCAAATCGCCGATGATGTGACAATCGACTTTGGTGCAATCCCGATTCCGGAGGATGACGTCCAGGAGTCTTTCAGTCGCTATATTCCCGGTAGTTCATATATGGTTCGCTTCATTCCCGGGTATGATCTCGAGAAAGGTAAGCAGCACAATATAAAGACTTTAAGCCACCTCATTGCTGCAATGAAGCTCCGCCATAAGGTTAACGCATGGCCCCACTGGGCGGGTGTTTTGACGTTCGACGCGCTCATCGGGAATACGGACCGACATCAGGATAATTGGGGTGTGCTTTGGCGGCGGACCGATGAGAATGTGGTAACTCCACGGTTCAGTCCCGCATTCGATAATGGAACTTCTCTGCTGCATGAGATATTGGAAGAAAAGCTGGACATAATTGAGAATGACGCCAGGAGGCATTCATACATAAATAGAGGGCGGCACCACTTACGTGTGTCGGCGGATTCCCAATCAAAGTTTCGTCACCTAGAGCTTATTGAGCACCTGATTGATGTACGTCCAGAAGTAGCTCCCTTTATCGACTCAGTGACCGATTTCGATATGACCGCCATGGGGGCTGAAATCCAAGCTTTGGCAGAAATAGATTGTATCACGCCTATCTCAAGGCGGCGGTGCGAAGCGATTATAAAAGTTATTGAAAGCCGCGTTTTATCAATTCGAGAGATGCTTGATGGCAACTGAAATTATCCCAATCGAACCCAACCGCCTAAAGATGATCTGGCAGTCTCAAGGTGAGGATAGGACAAAGTACCAAGTTGGCGAAATCATTCGTTCGGGCCACCAGACTTCGCTTTCCTATTTTCGACATGAGCCGACTTTTCTCGATGCGCTTATGGCAGGATTTGAAGGCTACCCGGCGTTTCCCTTGAACAAGACCGTTCATCATGAGAATGTCATTGAGACTTTTTCACGACGGATTCCACCACGATCCAGAAATGACTATCATACTTACCTAACAAAAAACCGGATCTCGACCGACTATCAAATCTCTGACTTCGCTCTACTGGGTTACACAGGAGGTTATCTACCTTCTGATGGATTTTCGTTTGCAATTGACTGGCGCTTTCAAGAACTTCCCTTCATCTATCTCATGGAAATCTCTGGTTTTCGTCACCATGTGGGAATGCATATCGACATCAATAATCTCTTAGGCAAACAAATTCAGTTTATTCCTGAACCTGAAAATGAATATGATATCAATGCAGTTGCCATATACTTAGCTGACATGAAAATTGGCTATGTACCAAGGTACTACAATAAGGAATTTCTCTTTTGGTCCGACTACTACAATATTTACGGTCAAATTGAGAGGATTGATGGAAAAATGCTTAAGCCTAAGGTTTCTGTTCTTACGATCGTCCAAACACGGCAAGTTGCAGCTGTAGAGCCCCGGGTTTCGTTTTAGGAGAGGTATCTGCTATTTCCATTATCCAATCTGGAAGCCTCAATTTACCTGCCTCTGTTAACCGCTCTCAACAAAAAACGCGCCCTCCCCGTAGGAAGAGCGCGTCTCTCATAGTCCTAAACCTCTAAGCAGCGCCCCAAGCGGGACGCTGCGCGTGGCGGTTTACTCAGCAGCGGGCTCCGCCGCAGGCTCGTCTGCGCCCAGGCCAGCATCCGCCAGCACTTCGCTCGCGCAGGCCTCGCCCAGCGCGGTCATCTTTTCCTGATCGAGCATATCCATCGGGCCCATGTCTTGCTCCTTCACCTTCTCAAGCGAGCAATCGCAGAACGGCTGAGCCATTTCCGCTGGTCCGCCTTCGGATACGAAGGACGACTTACACGTCTTTTCAAACTCTGCGTACATCGGCTCTTTATCCATCGACCCGCAGGCAGACAGCAGCAGGCCGCCCGTCATCAATGCAGGTAGCGCGAATGCTTTGGTAGTGAATGACATTTAAGACCCCTCAATTGTCTGTTGTAATACGCCGTGTGCCGGCCCCGCGCATCCTACACGGCGCGCGGGGCTTGGCAATCGTGCGTGTTGGCTCGCGCGGGTGGAGCAGGCCTTTGGTCCGGGCGCGGAGGGGTGCGCGCGGGCGGCCTGCCCCCCAGCGGGACGTGCGGCGTTACGCGGCGCGAGCGGCGGTGTCGCTCTCAACCGTAGGGTCAGTCACCGCGACCACCACCAGAACGGCGATGCCGATGACGAGGTAGAAGGCGCGCTCCAGCCCGGTAAATCCGAACACAAACGGCGCTGCGACCAGCACCAGTGCGGCGGCGAAATCAATCGCGAGGTGCGCCTTAAACGGCAGCAACTTACGCGCGGAGATCGAGTAATCGGTGACCAGGCTGTAGACGAACAGGCCAAGCCCGCCTGCGACTGCGAGCGCGAGGGCGATGCCCTCAAAACCGAGGATAAACGGGGCAAACACGAGGGTGGCAGCAACGGCGTAATCGAGGATGCCGTGGAAGGCGGATGGGATAAAACGCATGGGGGAACTCCTTGGGGGAAGCAGGGGGTGAATGCCCAAGAGTTCGCCCGGCGACGGCGCATGGTTACAGTTTTGTGACACCTGCATGACGCCGTGATGTGCGACGCGGAGTTGCGCTGTGTGGGTGATCGGCGCGGCCTGGGAAAGGCGGGCCAAACGCCTAAACCATTGCCAGCAGGGCGATTTGCGCGATAGTCTGAGCCGACTAAACGGGGCAATCATCTATGCAAGAGACCACCATATCGGGCTTCCAATTCCTGCTCGAAACGTTCGTGCTGCTGATGGGGCTCGCCATGGCCGAGGTGCTGCGCGGCTTTGCCCGGGTGCTAAAGCTGCGCGCGCGGCAAAAGGCGGGGGTCGATCCCGCGTCAGAGGCGATCACGATCGGGTGGCTGGTGCCGCTGATGGGGCTGGTGGTGATCCTCGATCAGTCGACGTTCTTTCTGCACATGTACAGCTATCGCGAGACGCTGCTGTTCAATGGCGGTACGGTGATCGGGATCTTGCTGACGATCGGCTGGTATTACCTGATTGCGAGCCTGGTGTTCCCCGACAAGCCCGCCGATTGGCGCGATTTTGACGCATGGTATTGGCAGCAGAAGCGCTGGATCATGGGCGGCGTGATCGGGATCAATGCGATTGGTACGATTGCGGGTGTGCTGCTTGCAACGCCGGAGCAGCTTGAGGCAACGCGGGAAGCGCAACAGGCCGGCATTGCTGGCGCCTTGGCTGGCATCGCCACCTTTGCTGCGATCCCGGCGATGTTCTGGCTGTTCTTTTCCAAGAGCAAGCGGGTGAATATCGCGCTGCTACTCGTGATGGTGGCCAGCCCAGTGATGTACGGAGCGCTCACCATTGGCAGCGAGTTTCCGGGCTGATCGCAGACCCAGCGCGCAGGTGAGCCCTAGCCAGCCTTCGCTTTCTTCTTCGCCGCCTTTGCAGGCTTCGCGTCAGATTTCGCCGCCGGTTTCGTTGGCACCTTGCTGAGCATGTTCTTGAGGTATCCGCCGGTGAAGCTGCGCGGTTCTTTCGCGACCGTCTCCGGCGTGCCCGCTGCGACCACTTCGCCGCCGCGCACCCCGCCCTCTGGGCCCAGGTCGACGATCCAGTCAGCGGTCTTGATGACATCGAGATTGTGCTCGATCACCACCACGGAATTGCCCTGCTCCACGAGGCGGTGCAGCACCTCCAGCAGCTTGCGCACATCCTCAAAGTGTAGGCCGGTGGTCGGCTCATCGAGGATGTAGAGCGTCTGCCCGGTGCTGCGTTTGGACAGCTCCTTCGCCAGCTTAACCCGCTGCGCCTCGCCGCCAGACAATGTCGTCGCCTGCTGGCCGACCTTTACATAGCCAAGCCCAACCTCGTTCAGCATCCTCATCTTGTCGCGGATCGGCGGCACGGCCTTGAAGAAGCCCTCTGCATCCTCAACCGTCATATCCAGCACATCGGCGATGGAGAGGCCCTTGAACTTCACCTCCAGCGTCTCGCGGTTGTAGCGTTTGCCGCCGCATTCCTCACAGGTGACATAGACGTCGGGCAGGAAGTGCATTTCGATCTTGATCAGGCCGTCGCCGGTGCATTGCTCGCAGCGCCCGCCCTTCACGTTGAAGCTGAAGCGGCCCGGCTTGTACCCGCGCGCCTTCGCCTCTGGCAGGCCGGCGAACCAATCGCGAATATTGGTGAAGGCGCCAGTATAGGTCGCGGGGTTGCTGCGCGGGGTGCGGCCAATCGGCGACTGGTCGATCTCGATCACCTTGTCGCAATATTCCAGGCCCTCGATTTTGTCGTGCTTGCCCGCGATCACGCGCGCGCCGTTCAGCACGCGGGCGGCGGAGGCATAGAGCGTGTCGATGGTGAAGGTCGATTTGCCCGAGCCAGAGACCCCGGTGATGCAGGTGAATGTGCCCAAGGGGATCGACGCGGTGACGTCTTTCAAATTGTTCGCCTGAGCGCCGCGCACCGTGATGTTGTGCCCATTTCCGGGCCGCCGCTCTGCCGGGACAGCAATCTCGCGCCGCCCGGTGAGATAGTCTGCGGTGAGCGACTTCTTCGACTTCATGATCTGTTTGAGCGTGCCCTGCGCCACGACTTCCCCGCCGCGCACGCCCGCGCCCGGACCTAGGTCGACGACATGGTCCGCCTGGCGGATCGCGTCTTCATCATGCTCCACCACGATCACAGTGTTGCCGAGATCGCGCAGGCGCTTCAGCGTTTCCAGCAACCGGTCATTGTCGCGCTGGTGCAAGCCAATGCTCGGCTCGTCGAGCACGTAGAGCACGCCGGACAAGCCGCTGCCGATCTGGCTCGCGAGCCGGATGCGCTGGCTTTCGCCGCCCGACAAAGTGCCGCTGGTCCGGTCGAGGTTTAGGTAGTCCAGGCCGACATTATCGAGGAAGCCCAGCCGCTCATTGATCTCTTTGAGGATAGCTTTGGCGATCTGCGACTGCTGATCGGTCAGCTTCTCATCGAGCGCCAGGAACCAATCCTTCGCATCCGACACGCTCATCTTCACCGGGTCAGCGATGTCCGTGCCCGCGACCTTCACCGCGAGCGCTTTTTCATTGAGGCGCTTGCCGCCGCAGCTCTCGCACGGCTGAGCGGTTTGGAACTTGGACAGTTCCTCGCGCATCCACGCGCTGTCAGTTTGCAGCAGACGGCGATTGAGATTGCCCACCACACCCTCAAACGGTTTGCGCACGGTGTATTCCTTGCGCCCGTCCTTAAAGGTCAGCTCGACCGGCATTCCGCCGGTGCCTTGCAGAATGATCAGCTGTTGATCAGGCTCCAGATCGCGCCACGGCGTCGTCAGATTGAAATCATATGCCTTTGCGAGGCTGGCTAGCACTTGCAGATAGTAAGGCGATGGCGGATTGCTCTTCGCCCACGGTGCAACCGCGCCCTGTTTCAGCGTCAGCCCTTCGTTTGGCACCACCAATTGCGGGTCAAACAATTGCTTCTCACCTAGACCGTCACAAGTCGCACACGCACCCTGAGGCGCGTTGAATGAGAACAGACGCGGCTCAATCTCTTCAATGGTGAAGCCGCTGACCGGACAAGCGAACCTCTCTGAAAAGACGATGCGATTGGCGGGGATGCCCGCGCCCTTCATGGCGCCTCCACCTTGCTCTTCGTCCTCGCGCCCCGGCACAACGCCATCCGCCAGATCAATATAGGCAAGCCCTTCGGCCAGTTTCAGCGCGGTTTCAAAACTATCGGCCAAGCGCGTTTCCATGCCGGGTTTCACCGCGATCCGATCAACCACAACCTCAATGTCATGCTTGAACTTCTTGTCGATCGCTGGCGCTTCCTCGATTGGGTACAGCTCCCCATCGATACGGACACGGGTGAAGCCCGCCTTTTGCCATTCGGCCAGCTCCTTGCGGTATTCGCCCTTGCGCCCGCGCACCACCGGCGCAAGCAGATAGGCGCGCGTGCCCTCTGGCAATTCCATCACGCGGTCGACCATCTGGCTGACGGTTTGCGCGCTTATCGGTTTGCCAGTTGCCGGTGAATAAGGCACGCCCACCCTCGCCCACAGCAGGCGCATATAATCATAGATTTCGGTAACGGTCGCGACGGTTGATCGCGGATTGCGGCTGGTCGTCTTCTGCTCAATGCTGATCGCGGGGGACAGCCCATCGATGTGCTCAACATCAGGTTTCTGCATCATCTCAAGGAATTGCCGCGCATAGGCCGACAGGCTCTCAACATAGCGTCGCTGACCCTCAGCATAGATCGTATCGAACGCCAGCGAGCTCTTACCCGAGCCAGACAGGCCAGTGACGACGATCAGCGCATCACGCGGCAGATCAATATCAACACCTTTGAGGTTGTGCTCTCTGGCACCGCGAACTGAGATTTTCGTGAGGGACATGGCACACCAATTGGGGACTAACGAGGGATGAATCCAGCCCTTTCCAAAAAGAGCCGGGGACGCGCAATATGTTCCGCAAATGTTCCATATTTCTTGATGCCGTGTCAAGCGCGCCCAATGTGCCCTTCCCCGGCTATCGGAGGTAGCAATCCTAGCGCTGCGCATCGACCGAGCAACAGCATACGTAGCGTCACTTACCAGTCGTTAATCATAACGCGTTAACCCGCGAATTGAGATGGGAACGAGGCATATGGAAAAATCAAAAGTCGACTTTGTGCGAAAGGTTTCAATTCGCTCAGCCCAGTTTGCTGAGCAGGCTGAAAACTTTTTCGGCGGCAACACACTGCGCGCTGAAATTGCCGAGTTTTGGGGACGCCACAGCGACGTGATCAAAGAGTGGGCCTATGAATATTGGCTCACGCGTATCCATGATGGCCACTCAACAGCCATTGAGATCACGCACGGCAACAAGCTCTCTTCGGAAGAAGCGGCCAAAGTCACTGCCGACATGTTCCTGATGATCTTCACAGCCAAAACTGAGACGCAGTGGATGAAAGCAGTGGCAGGCGTGGCGCTGGTCAGTTGGCTCGCAGACGACAAGAGGGCGATGGTCGGCAACATCACAGGATACACCGAAGGGTTGATGCGCCGGGTAACCGAGCACTCCAACAACGCTGAAGATGCGCTAGCTGTTAGCCTCTTCATCCATCGGATGGCGATGATGCAGTTTGAGGTTGTTTCGGCGTTCCGCGCAGAGCTGGAAGTGCGCCACCAAGAAGACCAGATCAGCAGCAAGGGTGATGACTTTGTATCGCAGCTCGCGAGCAAAATCGACAATTCGCTCAAAATCTCAGAAGGCGTCACAGATGCTGCGAGCGATGCGAAGCGCAAGATTTCTGGGCTGCGCAATGACACAACCGAAGCCGCCGCAATTTCTGAGCAATCCGCACATTCGATGCAGGATGCGGCGAAATCTGCCGGCGAGCTGCTCCACACATTGAACAGCGTGACCTCTGGCCTGACCGAAGGCAAAAACCTGTTGGTTGAGGCGGTTGAACAGGCGGAGCGCACTGCAAACGACAATGCGGAGGTTGCCAATGGCGTGGCCGCGATTGAGGAGGTCGTGAAGACGATCTCAGAGATTGCCGACCAAACCAACATCCTGGCGCTCAACGCTAGCATTGAGGCGGCGCGAGCTGGCTCATCCGGCGCAGGCTTTGCCGTGGTGGCGCAAGAGGTGAAGAACCTCGCCAACCAAACGGCGAAAGCCACCGATAGCGTTTCGGCGCAGATCAATGCGATCCAGAGCTCTACAAAGCAAAGCAACCATTCGAGCGGCGCTATGGTCGACACGACCACACGCCTGCGCGCCGCAAGCGACAGTCTGCTCGACTCCCTCAACCGGGAACTGGGCGCGTTCTCCAAGATCACCGATGCAGTGGACGAGACCGCTCAAGGCGCGGTGAGCATTGGTGAGCTTGTCGCCAACATCAACCGCGACACCGATGCCGTCTCTGGCCTGGTTGGACAGCTCTCCAATTCCTCGAAGGAATCGGCTGGGAACCTCGCTGGCTTGGTCGAAGAGACCAGCCATTTCGTCCAGGCCATCGGCAAACGATAGAACCGGGTTTTCTGGGTCTATCGCGGGCCCAAAATGCGGGTCTTCCGAACCAGAAATTGCGCTCCAATCGCTGCAGTTTTGCGGTCATTTGCGGCTGATGCTGCGAAGTTGAGCAATTGTGCACATGGCCACCATTTTTCGCGGCCAGCGCGATATTTCTTTCTCGTGGCCCCTGTTTTCATTGAATAAATCTGACTGCCCTACAGGAAAACTTAAGTTCCGCTGCCCCGGATTATGCTTAGTGTGTAAGGCCTCTTTGCTAGTCTTCCCACAAGCCCTTCGGGTCGCACCTTAGGCGAGTTTGCCGGAACAAAAGTTTAGAGACGAGGCCGCTGCTCTGATGGGCGGCGGCCTTGTTCTTTTGGTGCGCGGCACCAAACCCGGGGGCTCATCTGCGCGCAGGCAGGTGGGCCCTTTTTCTTGCCCAATGCGAAATTTGCCCTCAATACATCACCACACAAACACGTAATTTACCGGAGTTCTTATGAAGGCCCAATTCAAGGCCCAAACCGCCGCAATTGCCCTCGCAGCCATGCTCACCGCAGGCTGCGCGACCACCAACGGAGAGACTGGGGTGAACCAAACCAACCCGATCGCTGAAGCCCAGGCTGAGGCTGAGTATAGCCCTGAGATCCCGGCCGGGACCGGCTATTTCGCCTCCGACAGCACGCTGCCCTTTCTGACACCTGATTTCAGCAAGATCAGCGAAGACGATTACATCCCCGCTTTTGAGCAGGGCATGGCGATCCAGCAGGCCGAAGTTCAGGCGATCATCAACAACCCAGCGACGCCTTCGTTCAGCAACACCATTGTTGAGCTGGAAAAATCAGGCCGCATGCTGGGCCGCGTGGCGCGCGTATTCTTCGCGCTGATTGGGCAAAACACCACTGATCGGCTGGACGCGATCAACCAGGAAATCAGCCCGAAACTGACCGCTCACGGCGATGCGATCACCCTCAACCCAGAGCTGTTTGCCCGCGTGAAGGCGGTTTACGACAATCGCGCCGCGATGACGATGACCGTCGAAGACGCGAAACTGCTGGAAGAGACCTATGCCGGCATGGTCCAAGCAGGCGCGTTGCTGACCGAGGCAGAGCGCGAGCAGGTCAAAGCGATCAACTCAGAGCTCTCCACGCTCACCACCGATTTCAGCCAGAAGGTCCGCGATGCGACCAATGATGGCGCGGTGATCGTCGACACCCGCGCGGAGCTGGCCGGCCTGTCCGATGCGGAAATCGAGGGCGCAGCAGCGCTCGCGAAGGAAAAGGGCATCGACGGCAAGTTCGCCATCGCCTTGCAGAACACCACGCAGCAACCATCCCTGCCCGCCCTTGAAAACCGCGAGGTGCGCGAGCGCCTGTTCAAAGCCAGCGCGTACCGTTCCGACCAAGGCGGCGAGAATGACACGCGCATGATCCTCGCCAAGATCGCCGAATTGCGCGCGCAAAAGGCCGCTCTGTTCGGTCAGCCTGATTGGGCGAGCTACACCATGTATGACCGCATGGCGAAGCAGCCGAAGACCGCGCTTGATTTCATGGAGCAAATGGTCCCAGCCCTCGCCGCGACGCAGCGCCGCGAAGCCGCCGTCCTCAATGAGCGGATCGCCGCCGACGGCCTCAATTTCGAGGTTGAACCATGGGATTGGTACCGCTTCGCCAACAAAGTGAAGGCGGAACAATACGCCTTTGATGAAGACGCGGTGAAGCCTTACTTCCAGCTCGACAAGGTGCTGGAAGACGGTGTGTTCTACATGTCTAAAAAGCTCTACGGCCTGACCTTTGAGCGCCGCACCGATCTGCCCGTCTATCACCCGGATGTGTGGGTCTACACCGTGTTCGATGCCGATGGCAGCGAGCTTGGCCTGTTCTATTTCGACCCGTTCCAGCGCCCATCAAAGCGCGGCGGCGCATGGATGAGCAACTTTGTCGACCAGAGCGATCTGTGGGACACCAAGCCGGTGATCTACAACGTGCTGAACATCCCGAAAGCGGCCGATGGCGAGGTCCAACTGGTCAGCTTTGACTGGGTGGAGACGACCTTCCACGAGTTTGGTCACGCATTGCACGGCTTCTTCGCGGATCAGCGTTATGAGAGCCTGTCCGGGACAGCGACCGCGCGCGATTTTGTCGAATACCCCAGCCAGGTTCACGAGATGTGGGCGACCTACCCAGAGGTCCTGCAAAACTACGCCAAGCACTATGAGACGGGCGAAACCATCCCGATGGAGCTGGTGGAGAAGATCCAGGCCGCCTCGAAGTTCAACCAGGGCTATGACTTTGGCGAAGTGGTGGCCGCCGCGCTGCTCGATATGAAGTGGCACGCGCTCTCACCCGCTGAAGCCGCCGCAATCGATACGGCTGAAAAGGTCGATGCGTTTGAGCGCCAGTCGCTGGGCGAGCTGGGCCTTGAGATTGATCTGGTTCCGCCGCGCTACCGGTCAAACTATTTTAACCACATCTTCAGCTCACCTGCGGGCTATTCTGCGGGCTATTACAGCTATTTGTGGACCGAAATGCTCGACAAGGATTCGCGCCAATGGTTCATCGACAATGGCGGCCTGACCCGTGAAAACGGCGATCACTACCGCAAAACCGTGCTCAGCCGCGGCGGCACGATGGACTATTTCGAAATGTACCGCACATTCGCAGGTCGGGAACCTGATGTGAAATACATGATCGAAAGCCGAGGTCTGGCCGGCGGCGAGTAAGCCATCAGGCTAGACTTGAGAAACACCAAACCCCCGGTAGGCCGACCGCCCGCCGGGGGTTTTGTTTTCCGCAGGCGGACGGCGCACCCTCGCTGCTGGTTCCAGCTAACTTGACTCTAGTGTCAGGTTAAGGGTTCCAATCGCTACAGCGGAATGCCCGCTATTGGGGGTGGGAACGGACGGTCTGCACTTGGGGACTGATGTTCGAAAGCCGCCTAACGCTTGCGCCTCTGAGCTTAATACCTCATTGCGTCAGGAGCCCATTAGGGCACACGGAGACTTTTTGAACACGATTGCATCGAACGCCTGAGCCCTTGCGGCTCGGCTTATGACTGACTGAATGGCGGGCCTCGCTTTGCCAAACAGATCATTGCGTCAAAATTATCCGAAAGTTTCGATATGAAAAACCAATACATACGCCCGCTGGTGCGGAGCGACTTAGAGCGCGTAGCCTACTTAGTCGATGAGAACGAGATGTTCCCTTCCGACATGCTCGACGACATGACCGCTGGACACTTCGGTGGAGACCAAAGCCAGCGTTGGCTCGTGTTCGACGATGGGCAGGTCGACGCTGTTTGCTACTACACACCTGAGGGTTTGGCTGAAGGCGTCTGGAACTTGCTCATGATCGCCGTCGATCCAAATCGACATGGCAATGGGTTAGGAAGCCAGCTGATGCGTTTTGTCGAAAGTCAGCTCGCTGACGAAGGAAGCCGCCTTCTCTTAGTCGACACGTCTGGCAAGGAGGAGTTCAAGCGAACTCGCACGTTCTATGACATGCTCGATTACGAGCGTGAGGCGCGCATTCGCGATTACTGGTCTGAAGGCGACGACAAAGTTACCTTCCGGAAGGTATTACGATAACGAGCAAGGGGCGGCCACAGGGTCGCCCCTTCCATTGCGATTTCCGCTTTTCGGAAGGCGTCAATGATCCCAGGATGAGCGCAATTGGTTCGAGAGCCGAATGTCGGCTATTGGGAACCAGTGGTGAAAAACCGGTCTCGCAGGAAAGAGGGTCAGTCACGGTTGGGAACACGATTCAAGTCGGCTGAAATCAGTATCTCGCCCTAATCTCAGCTCAGGCGGGTTGCGCCGCCGCATAGACCTCTGGCTCGATGTCGATGGCGCAAGGCCCATTTTCCTCACCGCAGGTCAGCAGCTCAACGAATTTCTCCGCATTGATCGCCACGTCGTCTGGGCCGATCTGGTCAAACGGGTCTTCCAAATGGCTTTGGATGTTGTCGAGACCCGTCAGGATCACCGCGAACAGCACCGGCATCACATAGGTCAGGATCGGGGCCTCATATTCGATCGCCTGATGCGCGAAATAGGGGCCGTAAATGATTGGTAGAATGATAATGAAGAAATCGCTGAACGCGCTTAGCGTACGCGGTGTGCGATATTGATAGATGTGCTTCACGCTTTCAAATGCGACGATCATCTTGGAAAGGTACTGATTGCAGCGGCTGCATTCGCCCGAGGCCAGCCCCTCTGCCCGCATCCGCTTTACGAATTGCGACAGTTCAGAAAACGCGGCGTAGATCGCCTGTTCGCGCGCCGGCATTTCTGAACGCTCGCCCTTAAACATGTCGCGGCACCCGGTCAGCAAACGCGCCAGCGCGCCCTCGAGATGCTTGATCCGGTCCTCGTTTTCCTCTGGCAGCCAGTCACGCGCGGCAAAATAGATCGCGCGGCCATGGGCCTTGATCGTGCCATAGTCATCTAGCGCCGCCTCGCGCCGCTTGTATGCATGGCCGATGGAAAACACGATTGGGAAGATCACCGCGGTCGAGATGATCGTCAGCGGGTAATCGGCAACCAAGTTCAATTTGAGTGAGAACCATGTGGCGAAGATCGCAAGGATCGCGACGCCCAAGGTCTTCCAATTAACAATCAAACCAATTCTTGAAATGCGCTCAAGCAGCACGAGCAGCCCCCTATTGTCAGTCAGTCGCAGATGTTAGAGGCAAGAGCTTGAAACAGGGTTAAGCGCAGGTTGAGACGCACCTAATTGGCCGTCTTTGCGGCCTGATAGGTTTTGCACCACTCGTTGCAGGAAGCCGACCTTCTGTTCACGATCCAAATGTGGTCATGGCTTGGCTTGCACTCAAAGGTCAGTCTTCTTTGTGCAGCACGATCCAGGTGCCAGTCAAAATTGCAGCCACAAGGAACTCATAGGGGCAGATATTGCCCACTTTGTAGAACGGCAAAAACCGATCTAAGCCGTGTCTGTCGATTACAAACTCCGCAAACGCAACCCATGCGAGAAAGAGCGAGAGCAGAGCGGTAAACTTGACGAGAACCGGGAGTTGCGCGAATTTTATCGTGTCCATCAAAGTATCCTTTCGCTTGATGAACACAGCAACTGCCACTTAAAGTGCGCTTTATGTCAAGTGGAATATCGATTGGCGAGTTGGCCGCACTGGTAAGGGTAAATCCTTCGACCATCAGGTATTATGAGGCTGAGCGCATTTTACCGACACCAGCTCGGCGCTCAGGTCGCCGAGTTTATGGCGCCGATGACGTGATGAGGCTCAGAATGGTAGTTGCAGCTCGCAATCTCGGTTTTTCTATAGCCGAGATTAAAGCCATGGCGGAACTCGATGCCGGCGCCCAGCGAAACGAAGCGGTTAAACGAGTGAGCAGAATTCGCTCTTCGGTTGCAGAACTTTCTCAATTGGCAGACCGTGTCGAGGAATTGTCGGAATGTGAGTGTGCCGACAAAGAAGAATGCTATCTGACTTCGGCTTGAACCTATTGTCGAATGACCGCTCCCCCATTGACGGTCATTTCGCAGCTGCGATGAATCGCACTAAACCGAAGACGAAGTTCAAGTTGGCTGGATCCAACGGCGTTTTCAGCTGCGAGCCGGAAACTCATAGGGCTTGCGCACGGTGCCGCTAAGGCCTGTGCTAAGGATCGGAATGTCCAGTTTTTTGCCATCCCGGTCGGTCTTTTGCAGAATGCCGATGACATAGCCCTCTGCCCCGTCCGCGATATTGACCGAATGGCACGAGGTGACATGGGCTGGGATAGCGAGCTTTTGTCCCTTCATTTTACCTTCCGTCACTTCGACGACGTAGAAATTGGGCCATAACCGATCTTGCCGCCCTGTGCGCTCGCCAGAATAGCGGATTTTGAAGACATCGCCTTTGGCCCCGTCGCTTTGGTCGGGTTTCTCCTCCATCACGGGATAGATCACGGATTCAAACTGCGGGCCTTGGCACGCATAGACCGGGGTGGCTGCAGCGGCTAAAATCGCCGCGACGCAACAAGCAATTGGAAAACTCTTCATACCCACTCCCCAGCATAATGCTCTGATAATCAGTCTGCTAAAGACGCTTTGCTGACAAGGGCTTGAACCGGATTGCAGCTGAGGTTCAGACGGTGATCAGCGCTTTTGCGCCCGGCTCGCCGATCCACTTGGTTTGAACGCCCCAGCTTTTGGCAATGGTCTCGCTGGTGAGCGCATCTTCCGGCGCGCCATCTGCGACGAGCCGCCCATGATCGAGCACCAACACGCGGCCCGCATGGTTCATCGCTTGGGCCAGATCATGCACGACCAGCACCACGCCTTTGCCCGCCGCCGCAGCGCCCTTGAAATGCTGGATCAGCGCGGTCTGATGCGCCAGATCGAGCGCGGCCAAGGGCTCATCGGCCAGGATCCATTGCGGCTCTCCGGCAAGCACTCTGGCGAGCAAGACCCGCGCCTGTTCACCGCCGGACAATTTGCTGGCGGGGCGGCGGCGCAGATCGCCTAGAGCGAGAGCTTCGATGGCTCGCTCGATGGCGTCCTCTCCGCGCTGACTGCCCCCGTCCCCGCGTGGCATCCGGCCCAGTGCGACAATGCTCTCCACCGCAACATCCCAAGCGATTTCAGCGGATTGCGGGAGATAGCCGATAGCCTTTGCGCGGTCTTTCGGATGCAGCGCGGCTATATCGTGTTTGTCGAGCGAGACCCCGCCAGCCACCGCAGGTAGCAATCCGGCGAGCGTCAGTATCAGGCTCGACTTACCCGCCCCATTGGGTCCGCAAATCGCGGTAATCTGGCCCGGCAGCAAGGTCGCGGCAATATCATCGAGCACGAGCGCACCAGCGCGAGTGACGGAGAGATCATGCGCCTGCAAGATCATAGCATCCCCCGGCGCATCTTCAGCAGCAGCCACAGGAAGAACGGCGCGCCGATCAGCGAAAGCGCGATGCCCAGGCGCAGCTCTGTGATCAGCGGCAGAACGCGCACCGCGCTATCCGCCACCAACACCAACAGAGCCCCGGCGAGCGCGCTCGGCAAAATCACGCTGGAGGGCATGCGGTCCGTCATCGGGCGCACCAGATGCGGCACGATCAGCCCGACAAATCCAATGATCCCGGCGACGGCGACTCCTGCCCCGACGGTGAGCGCCACGCCCACCACCAGCAGGCGCAAAAGCATGTGGGGATCGACGCCCATGCTCCACGCCGCATCCTCACCCAAAGTCAGCGCATCGAGCGAGCGTGCGGCGGCGGACAGCACGATCAGGCCAACCGCAATCAGCGGGGCTGCAATCATCACCTCACGCCACGACCGATCGGTGAGCGCTCCGTTCAGCCACAGCACAATCTCCGACAGGGCAAAGGGATTGGGAGCAAGCGTGATGGCGAGCGCCGTCACAGCGCCAGCGAGGCTTGCGATCATTAAGCCTGCGAGGGTGAACAGCGCGAGCCCCCCACCGCGGCCCGATGGCGTCCTGCCGGCGATCAACGCGAGCAGAGCCATGCCCGCGCCCGCTCCGATCAGCGCAAAGACGGGAAGTGTCCATGACGCCAATGCGCCGGGCAGCACCGCCCCAAACCAAAAGCTCGCAACCGCACCAAGCGCGGCCATCGGCGCAATGCCAAACAGGCCGGGATCGGCCAGCGGATTGCGCAAATAGCCCTGCATCGCCGCACCCGCAGCGCCCAGACCAGCGCCAATCGCAATCGCGAGCAGCCCGCGCGGCAGGCGCAGCTCCATCAGGATCAGCGCCGCATTGCTGCCCGTCTCCGTAACCGCAAATGGGTCAATCCAGACCCGCCCCGCCAGTAGGGATAGCGGCAAGGCCAGCACCAATAGCCCGCCAAAGATCAAGGATGCCCGGTGCGCTGCGATGTTCACTGATAGGCCTTGCTGGACAGGTTTTCGCGGATTTCACTAAGGCGCTCAGCTGCCTGGATAATCGTCGGCCCGGCACAATAAAGTAGCTTTGGATCAAAGGCTTCCACCTGAGTTCTGGTAAGCTCTTTTAGCAATGGATGCGTCTGCCCCGCGCTGTTTCCCGCGACCAGAACCAGCTGTGGCGGATCGGACAGCAAACCCTCCAAAGAGACATAGTCCGCTTGGCCAAAGCCCCGCGCCGCGCTGTGATTGGAAAAGCCGGTCTCGCGCATCAGATGGCTGACTAAAGTCGCCTCACCCGGCACGATTTGCCCTGGCTGCCACAGAACCGCAGTGGCCGCGTCAAAGCCGGTCGGAGGCGCAGCATCAGCGAGCGCGAGCTTGATTTTCGCGATCAGCTCTTCGCCGCGCTGGGGATGCCCGGTCAGCTCAGCAAGCCGCGTGATCTGCGCAAAGCTCTGCTCCGGGTCAGAGGCGATGCCAAACGGCTCAATCAGAAAGCCCAGATCGGTGAGCGCGGCTCGGCTCGGCGGCGCAATAAACTCGCTCGCCAGCACCATATCGGGATTAAGTGCTGCAACCTCCTCCACCGTCCCGCCGGTAACCGCATACTCGCGCGCTTGGGCTGGATCAATCGAGCTGGAGTTTGGATCAAGGCTGTAATGCGACAGCGCCAGGATTTGCTCCGGGTCAGCGACCTCGATCAGGATTGCATCGACACATGGATTTAGGCTTACAAAAGAGGGGTTTGCGCTCGCCAGCTCGGGCATATTCAATGGGCCGTTTGAGCCATCATCCGAGGGGGCTTCAGGCGCGCTGCAGGCGGCAGCAAGAGCGAGCAATGCCGCCGCTGACCAAGCCTTTCCTGCGGTCACAAGGACCTGCGCATTCCCACCCAAGATTCTGATCCTTATCCCTCTTTTGCAATGGGATAGGCGGCTCTACGCATGGCTGCAAGATGCGCTGCTAACTCCATCCCAAGCGGCGAGTTAATCCGGATTAACAATGTGTTCGGTTTCGGGACGGTGGATTTCCTCAGATCGCTAATTCCGCCCGCGCGCCCTAAATCCAGCACCGCGCATCATGTGGACCCTATTTAAATCCTCTGACCGGCAAAAGCCGATTTGCTTGCCGGACCGCTCCGGCGGTGAACCGCCCTTGCCCGCGCCCAAATTGCCAATGAAGCGCCGCCTGATGGTGCTGGTCGCGGCGATTGCCGTGCCGGCCATGGCGGCCCCCGGCGACTTTGGCGCGATTGCTGGCGATGCGCCGGGCGATGGCAGCGACCCGCCCTACATCGCCTATGAAAATGTGCCGGTAATGCCGTTTGAGACGCCCGGCGGCAGCTTCCCCGGCTCTGCGTTCTACTATCTCGCCGATCCGCCCAGTGAGGCATTGGTCGCCTTGCCCAGCACCGATCCGCTCGACATGAGCGCGGATGGCCGCGAACTTGGCGAGCTGATCAATGTCGGTCCCGCCGCCAGCCCATTTGCGAGCTTCGCTGGCGGCGCCAGCCAATCGCGCGCGCAAACCTGCCTGGCACAAGCCATCTATTACGAGGCCGCTAGCGAGAGCGAAGCGGGCCAACGCGCGGTGGCCCAAGTGGTTCTAAACCGTTTGGCCCACACCAGCTGGCCCGCCAGCGTATGCGGCGTTGTGTTCGAAGGCTCTCAGCGCTCGACCGGCTGCCAGTTCTCCTTCACCTGCGATGGCAGCATGCGCCGCACGCCCAGCGCGAATGGCATGGCCCGCGCCCGCCGGATCGCGTCAGAGGCGCTTTCTGGCAGCGTCTATGCCCCAATCGGCCACGCAACCCATTACCACACGCTTTGGGTCAATCCTTACTGGGCAAGCTCGCTCGATCACGTCGGAACCATCGGCGCGCACCGTTTCTACAAAAACCGCGGAAGTGCAGGAAAGAAAAGCGCTTTCACACAAAGCTACGCTGGCTATGAGCCGGGCGTAAGCGCCTCTGGAGCCGCTCCAAGCGCACCGAGCACCGCCCCGCGCATTGAGCCAGCAGCAGTAAGCGCGGTGCCTGCATCACGCGGCGGAACACGCGCAACCTTTACACCTGGTCGCTCGGCCAACGCCGCAGCAAATGCTAAGCCCTCCACACCTGATGCCGCGCTGGCGGATCAGGACCTGCGCGGCGCGGGGCAAGTGAAAGCGCCCTATTCCAACGCGGGCCAATGGAAAGACAGCGCAGGCGCTGCTCTGGCCGCACAAGAGGCGGAACGTTTGGCCGCAGAGCGTATCGGCATTTCGGCAGAAGCTATTGAGGCTGCCCCGCAAACCTCGACCAAATAACGGCTTTTGCGCGGCCAATTGCGCGCGCTCTGCCTGCGCAATTTCATTTCACCTATGCGCAAGTTAACACGCCGGAAACCTTATCTTCACACGCAGCTTTAGCGCCTTCGCCCCTAGAGCAGTCCTCGTGATCAAACTTGAAGCGTGCCGGGATCGACAGCGCGCCGACGAGTGCCAACAGGACGGAATTTGCCCGAATGACCATTCATTTCGCCGCAGCACGCACCCCCAATTGTTCGCCCGTTGCCCGCGCTTTGGCGCGCAGCGAGCGCACAGCTGCACCTGCCAATGACAACGGAAATCAGGCTCCGGGCGAAGAGATCTTCAAAGCTTCGCTGCGCCATTTTGCCGAGCACGGTCTGGGCGCTGCACGCGCCGCGCGGGCTCAAGCGCAAGAGGCTTTTTTCGCTGGTGATCGTCAGGCCTATGATTGGTGGCTGAGCATCACGCGCACGCTGGATCGCCGCCTCGCGGCGGAGCTCGACCAGCAGGAGATTACGCCATCTGGCGTTTCAGAGCTCAATCCCGCCTCCTAAACCACTGCATTCACGCGATTTATTTTTGGTAAGCAGAGTGTTAACCTCGCCTTGACCAATTTGGGCTAGCCCATGCGTATGTCAGGCAAGATTAGCCCTCTTTCCAAAATCCGCCACGCCATGCGCGTGCAAGAAAGCTCGGACACTCTGTCTGAGCGCGTTCGGCGGACGCTGGTTAAGACGCTCTACACCCAGCCTGCCAGCCTAGCGATTGGCGCGATCAACGGCATCGCCTGTACGGCGGTGGCCGCATGGGTTGCGGATCTCAAAATCCTCTACATCGGCTGCGCGGTCCTGACCGTGATCGCGATTGCCCGTGTGGTTGCCGCCCTCGGCCTGTCCGCCGACGAGAACGGCGCCAGCACGCGTAGCCTAGAGCTGATCTACGAAATCGGCGCGTTCAGCTACGCCTTTACCATCGGCCTCATCGCCTCGCTCACGATCTGGTTTGAGGCCAGCGCTGAGGTTGAGGTGCTGATGGTGGCCAATGCGCTGTGTTACGGCGTAGGTATCTGCGCCCGAAATGCGGGCCGACCCACTATTGCATTGGGGCAATTGGCGCTGGTTTGCGCGCCAATCATGGCCGTATCGCTACACGCTGGCACGCTCGCCTTCCTCGCCCTGTTCATCAACATCTGCCTGCTGATCCCGGCGATGATGTCGATCACATTCAACGTTTTCAAGGTTCTGCGCGATTCCATCGCTGCGGCCGAAACAAGCGCAAAGCTTGCCGACAAGATGCAAGTCCTTGCCCGCACCGATGTGGTGACAGGTCTCGCCAACCGTGCCGGGCTCAACCACGCGATGGTTGAAACCATGATGACGGTGAATGAGGACACCCGGCTCGCGCTGTTTTGGGTCGATCTCGACCGCTTCAAGGAAGTGAACGACCTGCTCGGCCACCCAATCGGGGACCGGGTTTTGACCGAGGTCGCCAGCCGCCTACGCGAAGTATCGCCTGACATGGCCACCGTATCGCGCTTTGGCGGGGATGAGTTCATCGTTTTCTGCCCGGTCGACAGCCGTTTGGATGCAGAACGGCTTGCCAGCGAGATTCACGCAGAGATCATGCGCCCCGTGCGCGTTGATGGCGACCGCCTCGAAGTGCGCGCCTCGGTGGGTGTTGCCCTGCTGCCAGATGATGGCGCGGATGCGGACAGCCTGATGCAATGCGCTGACCTGGCCCTGTATCATGCGAAAGTGCGCGGCCGCTCGCAGACGCAATTCTTTGATCAATCCATGACCCGCGACCTTGTGCGCCGACGGGAAATTGAAGACGAGCTGCGCACCGCGCTGCAACGCGATGAGCTGTCGATCTTCTACCAGCCGATCATTGATTTGGAGACCGGCAAAATCCGCGCGTTTGAGGCTCTGATCCGCTGGTTCCACCCGGAAAAGGGCGAGCTACGCCCCGACGAATTCATCCCAGTGGCCGAAGAAACCGGGGTCATCGTCACCCTTGGCAATTGGATCACGGCACAAGCCGCACGCACCGCCGCTCAGTGGCCAGAAGACATTTCTCTGGCCGTGAACCTGTCGCCATTGCAAATCCGTGCACCTGGCGCGGCATTGGCGATCCGCAACGCTCTGCGTGAGGCTGGCCTTGATCCGGCGCGGCTAGAGCTGGAAGTGACCGAGAGCCTGTTTATCGAAGACAATCACGCCACCGGCAATTTCATCCAGGAATTGTCGTCAATTGGCGTCCGCTTTGCTCTCGATGACTTCGGCACGGGCTATTCCTCGCTTGGCTATATCAACACCTTCCCGTTCAAGAAAATTAAGGTCGATCGCAGCTTCGTCTCTGGCCCCGATGTCGGGAAGAAGAGCGATGCGATTATCCGGGCTGTTGCCGAAATGGGTTCAACCCTGGGAATGGACATCGTGGCCGAGGGTCTTGAGACCATTGAACAGGTCCAGGCCGTGCGCGCCGCTGGGTGTAATATGGGCCAAGGCTTCTATTTCAGCCGCGCCGTGCCCGACTATCTCGCCGCCATGCTGCTGGAGCAAGAGCGCGAGGGCGAAACGCCGCTCGCAGGCAAACGCATCACCGGCTAGCCCGAGCCGCGAACGCTGCGCCGAACAGGCGGTGTTCACTACGCCCTTTCCCTGAGAGACAGCTGATCGCACAGCGACTAGCGCTGCGATTTGTATTCAACCGCTCATCCCATGCGATTTAGACACAGATCCACCACCGCAAAAGCGCGCAAGCCTCACTGGCCATTGACACCTTATCGCTACTGCGAACTATTTGCGAAAATAGTTGCGACATCAAGGCCTTTGCCGGTTGCAATCCCCTATCCGCAGGCTTAATCCATCTTGCGAAACGCAGATGCATCAGCTGCTCGGGACGGTCGCTGCGCATCACATATGCAACACCTTAGCTTTCGTCCCGCCGATATCTACAGAAGGGTTTTTGCAAGAACATGGCACGCAATAAGATCGCACTCGTCGGCGCTGGAATGATTGGCGGCACTCTCGCCCACCTCGCAGCGATGAAAGAAATGGGCGACGTCGTCCTGTTTGATATCGCTGAGGGTATGCCTGCGGGCAAAGCGCTGGACCTGTCGCAATCCGGCCCGGTCGAGGGTTTCGATGCAAACCTGAAAGGCACCACGGACTACGCCGATATCGCGGGCAGCGATGTTGTGATCGTGACCGCTGGCGTCCCACGCAAGCCGGGAATGAGCCGCGATGATCTGCTCGGCATCAACCTGAAAGTGATGAAAGCCGTTGGCGAAGGCATCAAAGCCAACTGCCCGAACGCATTCGTGATCTGCATCACCAACCCGCTCGATGCGATGGTTTGGGCGCTGCGTGAATTTTCTGGCCTGCCGCACAACAAGGTCGTCGGCATGGCAGGTGTGCTCGACAGCGCGCGCTTCCGTCACTTCCTCGCCGACGAATTTGACGTGTCGATGGAAGACGTTACCGCATTCGTGCTGGGCGGCCACGGCGACACCATGGTTCCGATCCTCGAATATTCGACCGTTGCGGGCATTCCTGTGCCAGACCTCATCAAGATGGGCTGGTCCACGCAAGAGAAGATGGACGCCATCGTCGACCGCACCCGCAAGGGCGGCGGCGAGATCGTCGGCCTGCTCGGCAATGGCTCAGCCTATTACGCCCCGGCGACCAGCGCGATCCAAATGGCCGAGGCCTATCTCAAGGATAAGAAGCGCGTCCTGCCATGCGCCGCCTATCTCGAAGGTCAATACGGCGTCGACGGCCTGTATGTCGGCGTGCCGATCGTGATTGGCGCAAACGGCGTTGAGAAGATCGTTGAGATCGAACTCGACGAAACCGCAAAAGCTGGCTTCCAAGTGAGCGTGGATGCGGTCGAAGAACTGCTAGATGCGTGTAAGGGCCTGGATAGCTCGCTGAGCTAACGCGCTGATGCGCCTACTTCGTCTCTCCTCACCAGCCTCTACAGCGACCGCTGCAGCGGCGACCTTTGGCGCTACGCGTTTGGCTTTGACTGCTCAAAAGGGAGCGCGGGCATGATGGAATTTGACGACTTGGGGATCACCCTTTTCATGCTCGGCTTTGCCGCTGCACCGATCGTGCTCGGGCTGGTTATTCTGCGCTCAATGAATGCAAAGTCGGCATTGATTGCGATCGCTGCGGTGCTTGTCTTATCGATAGCCGGTTTGGCCGTCGTTGGTCTGGGCCCGCACGCGTTCATCCTGATCCCGCTCGTCCCAATGTGGGCTGGGTGCATCGTTAGCATGATCATCTCCACTATCGTGCTTGTTCGCACGCGGATGAAGGCCAATTCGGCAGAGGCAGGCGACACCCCATGAAGCGCGCCCTTCTCCCTTTGATCGCGCTCGCAGCGGCAGCACCGGCGGTTGCGCATCTCGGCCATGCGGACACCGCGCCGAGCGACGATGCCTACCCAATCGTGGCGGTGGTATCCGGCGTTCAATCGGCTTGCGGCAATCTGGTGTCCTGGCAACAAACGACCGAGGCTCTCTCTACCGCCGGGTTTACCCCAGTTGAGCTGTCGGAAGACGCACTCTTGGCGCAAGTTGTAGACCGCAATGACGGCTTCGACCTGCCGCTTGAAAACCGCAAGACCGCCTATTTCACGGGCAATCTTGGCGGCGAGTCAGTACGGATCGAGGCGGTTGAAGGCACACATTCGTCAGGTAAGCGCTATGCCTATTGTCGCTTGCATGACATTGGCGAAACACGCGAATTTTCGACTAGCTCACTGAGTGCGTTCAAAGGACGCCCGGCCGACAATGTGGACGCACCCAAAAACAGCGCCTCCACTTGGAGAGACGAAAACGGCGGGATCAGCACCGGTCTTGCGGCACGGCTGTTCCCCGCCGTTACGGAAGACACTCAGCAATCGCCATCCGTGCTTCGAGTAGATATAACAAGGTTTGGCGATGCCGAAATTGCCACCGTCGATAACTCATACCCGGCGCTCGAAGTGCTCAATGCCTTTCGCGAAGGATGCGGTTCGGTTGAGAACCAAGCGGCGACCGCTGCCTCGCTAACCGCAGCGGATTGGCAAGAGGGCACTGCATTCATTCCAACGCAGCTCGTTATGTTTCTGACCTTCGCTCAGGAAACTGGCGGGGCGGCAGTTACCGAGGCAGGCGGCACCATGAGCGACATGCAGGTCTTCAAAAAGACCATCGCTGGCGAAGAGCTTTACGTGGTCTTGTCCGAGGTGGAGGCTGACGGCACACGTGTCAGCGCCTGCCGCCTGTTCGATATGGGCGAAACACGCCCGATCCCGCCAGAGACGGTAGCCGAATGGCTAGACCGCGAGCCGACCAAAATCATCGATCAGGCCGGCGTCCAAATCACCGATTGGGAGCCAGGCACGCAAGCTGCCCATGACAGCTTCCAAGTGTTCTTCATTCCGCCAGACAGCCAATTGGCGGACATTTTCAAATTCGATGGCGTAGCCCTCAAATCAGATACCGTAGGAGTTGTAGAATAATGTCCATCCTAGTCGACAAAAATACGCGAGTGATCACTCAAGGCATGACCGGGGACACCGGCACGTTCCACACCCAACAGGCGCTGGATTACGGCACGCAAATGGTTGCGGGCGTTACGCCTGGCAAAGGCGGCACGACGCATATCGGCCTGCCCAATTTCAACACCGTGCGGGAGGCGAAGGCTGAAACCGGCGCGACCGCATCGTGCATCTATGTGCCGCCGCCCTTCGCTGGCGACGCCATTTGCGAGGCGATTGACGCCGAGGTTGAGCTGATCATTGCCATCACCGAAGGCATTCCGGTGCTCGACATGGTGCGGGTGAAGGCTGCGCTTGAAGGCTCCAAATCGCGCCTGGTCGGCCCGAACTGCCCCGGTGTTCTGACCCCGGGTGAATGCAAGATCGGCATTATGCCGGGCAGCATTTTCCAAAAGGGCAGCGTTGGCGTGGTCTCACGCTCTGGCACGCTCACTTACGAAGCCGTGCACCAGACCACGATGGTTGGCCTGGGCCAGACCACGGCTGTCGGCATTGGCGGCGACCCGGTCAATGGCACCAACTTTATCGACGTGCTCGACCTGTTCCTGGACGATGAAGAAACCAAGTCGATTATCATGATCGGCGAGATCGGTGGCAGCGCAGAAGAAGAAGCCGCTGAATTCCTCAAAGCAGAAGCCGCCAAGGGCCGCAGCAAGCCAACCGTCGGCTTTATCGCTGGTCGCACGGCGCCTCCGGGACGCCGCATGGGCCACGCCGGCGCGATTGTGTCTGGCGGCAAAGGCGGCGCGGATGACAAGATCGCCGCGATGGAAGCCGCAGGCATCCGCGTATCGCCTTCCCCATCTGAGCTGGGCACCACTTTGGATGCAATGCTCAAGGAAATGGCCTGAGCTTTACTTTAATGAGCTGAGTCCCCGCGCAGGCGGGGACCTATCTCTCCTCCCCACGGGATAGTCCGATGAATCAAGAGACCCCAAATTTCGTCCCCGAGATGATCGATCAGGAAGGGCCGCAGCCCGGCCCGTCCTGGGGCAATGCGCGCTGGCCGCTGAGCGGCGGCGAGGATGCCGATGATCTGACGCAGGCGCTTGACCCGACGGTCATGAAGCTGGCGGTTGAAAAGGCCGCAAAGAAGGTTGGCAAGGCGCTGGATCCAGCGGCGATTGAAGAGGCGGCGAGCCTTTCGATTGCGGCCATGACTTTGGTGCGGCTTTACCGGGTGCGCGGGCATATGGCGGCGGATCTTGATCCGCTGGGCCTCTCGCACCGCGATGTGCCAGCTGACCTCACGCTCGAATTCCACGGCCTTGCGAGCAAGGAAGACGCTCAGGTCTATGTTGGCGGCGTGCTCGGTCTGGAGTGGACCAGCGTGCGCGAGCTCTACAACACCTTGCGCGCGACCTATTGCGGCAAGGTGGGCCTGGAATACATGCACATCGCCGACACCGAAGAGCGGCGGTTCTTGCAGGACAAGTTTGAGAGCCCCGGCGAGACGATCCAGTTCACGCCAGAGGGCAAGCGCGCCATCCTGGCCGCGGTGGTTCGCGGCGAGCAATATGAAGCGTTCCTCGGCAAGAAATACGTCGGCACCAAACGCTTTGGCCTAGACGGCGGCGAGAGCATGATCCCGGCCCTGGAGGCAGTGATCAAGCATGGCGGCAGTTCCGGCGTGCGCGAGATCATTTACGGCATGGCACACCGCGGTCGGCTTAATGTGCTCGCGAACGTTATGGCCAAGCCTTACAAGGTCATCTTTCACGAGTTCTCCGGCGGCTCTGCCAACCCTGAGGATGTTGGCGGCTCTGGCGATGTGAAATACCACCTCGGCACCAGCACCGACCGCAGCTTTGATGGGATCGACGTGCACATGTCGCTGGTCCCCAACCCATCGCACCTTGAAACGGTCAATCCGGTTGTGCTTGGCAAGGTCCGCGCGCAGCAGGCGATCCGCGATGATCTGGACAAGAAGGATCAGGTTCTCCCTGTCCTTATCCACGGCGATGCGGCGTTCGCTGGGCAAGGCGTGGTGTGGGAAAGCCTTAGCCTGTCAGGCGTGAACGGCTATGACACGGGCGGCTGTCTCCACTTTATCATCAACAACCAAATCGGCTTTACAACGTCGCCGCGCTTTGCGCGCAGCTCGCCCTATCCATCGGATGTGGCGAAGGGCGTGATGGCGCCGATCCTGCACGTAAACGGCGACGATCCAGAGGCCGTGACCTTCGCGTGCAAGCTGGCGGTGGAATATCGTCAGACCTTTAAACGCGACGTTGTGATCGACATGTGGTGCTATCGCCGGTTCGGCCATAATGAAGGCGATGAGCCGAAGTTCACGCAGCCGCTAATGTATGATGCGATCCGCACTCACCCGAAAGTCAGCGCGATTTATGCTGAGCGGTTGAGCGAGCAAGGCGTGATCGAGGCGGATACCTTAAAGCAGTTGCAGGACGAATTTGTCGCCGAGCTCGATGAGGAATTTGAGGCCTCGAAGAGCTATAAGCCCAATGAGGCGGATTGGTTTGCGGGCCGTTGGGCCGGTCTCAACAAGCCGGTTGATCCCGAATCCGCGCGGCGCAACGTTGAAACCGCAATTGAGCCCAAGCAATTCGACAGCCTTGGCCGGATCCTTACCGAGGTTCCGGACGATCTCGACATTCACAAGACCTTGGGCCGCGTGCTCAAGGCCAAAGGCGAAATGTTCAGCACCGGTGAAGGCTTTGATTGGGCCACCGCAGAGGCGCTCGCCTTTGGCAGCCTGGTAATGGGCGGATACGGCGTGCGCCTTTCGGGTCAGGATTCCGGGCGCGGCACCTTTAGCCAGCGTCACGCGGTGTGGGTCGATCAAAAGACCGAGCGCAAATACATCCCGCTCACCACTCTGCCGCATGGCAAATTCGAGGTGTATGACAGCACCTTGTCCGAATACGGCGTGCTCGGGTTTGAATATGGTTTTGCCATGGCTGACCCGAAATCACTGGTCCTGTGGGAGGCGCAATTTGGCGATTTTGCCAATGGCGCGCAGATCATGATCGATCAGTATATCGTCAGCGGTGAGGCCAAATGGCTGCGCGCCAACGGTCTCGTTATGCTGCTGCCGCATGGATATGAGGGCCAGGGTCCAGAGCATAGCTCCGCCCGGCTCGAACGCTTCCTGCAATTGTGCGCGAACGACAATATCCAGGTTTGCAACATCACCACGCCGGCGAACTATTTCCACGTTCTGCGCCGCCAAATGCTGCGTCCGTTCCGCAAGCCGATGGTGATTATGACGCCAAAGAGCCTGCTAAGGCATCCGATGGCAAAGAGCCCGCGCGAGGAATTCCTTGGCGATCACCACTTCATGCGGATCAAGTCGGACACGACCAAGATTGACGACAAGAAGGTCAAGCGTCTGGTCCTGTGTTCCGGCAAGGTCGCCTATGACCTGATCGAGGCGCGTGACAAGGCGAAGATCAAAGATGTGTCGATCGTCCGCGTTGAGCAGCTCTATCCTTTCCCTGGTGATCCGCTGGCCGTGCGGCTTAAGCGGATGACGAACCTTGAAGAGGTCGTCTGGTGCCAGGAAGAGCCCAAGAACAATGGCGCATGGCTGTTCGTCGATAATCAGATCGAGGGATCGCTGAGCGCGGCCGGCCATGATGGCATGCGGCCAATCTATGCCGGGCGTGACGCCTCCGCGTCGCCAGCCACTGGCCTTGCCAAACGGCACGCCGAGCAGCAAGAAGCGCTGATCGCAGATGCGCTCGGCCTTTCGAATTCATCCAGTAAATCCAGCAAGAAAAAGGCCTAAGGAACCCATTATGGCCCAAGATATTACAGTCCCAGCGCTCGGCGAATCCGTCACCGAAGGCACTATTGGCGAATGGCTCAAACAGCCCGGCGACGCGGTTGCCGCGGACGAGCCGATTGTCAGCCTAGAGACCGATAAGGTCGCCGTTGATGTGCCCTCGCCCATCGCAGGCGTCCTGACCGAGCATAAAGCCGCCGTCGGCGACACTGTAGAAGTTGGCGCGGTTCTCGCGGTGATTGATGCTGATGCTTCTGCCAGCGCGCCTGCACCCGCAGCCAAAGCAGACGCCCCGGCACCTGCAGCCAAAGCGGAAGGCTACGACGATCTGCAGGCCGCAGCGCAAACGCTCTCACCGGCGGTGCGCCGCGCGGTTCTGGAGCACGGTGTTGATCCCTCAACCATCAAAGGCACCGGCAAAGACGGCCGCCTGACCAAGGAAGACGTGCTGGCCGCCGCGAAGGCGAAGGGCGATCCTGCACCAGCAGCCTCCCCTGCCCCGGCAGCTGCAATGCCCGCTGGCACAGCCGCGCCAAGCGCTGGCCGCAATGACGAACGCGTGAAGATGACGCGGATGCGCCAGACCATCGCGAAACGTCTGAAAGGCGCGCAGGACACCGCTGCCTTGCTCACCACATTCAACGATTGCGACATGAGCGCGGTCATCGAAGCGCGCAGCAAATACAAAGACCTGTTCGCCAAGAAGCACGATATCCGCCTCGGCTTCATGGGCTTCTTCGCCAAGGCCGCCTGCCTTGCGCTGAAAGATGTGCCATCGGTCAACGCGTACATCGAAGGCGATGAGATCGTTTATCACGACTATGTCGACATCTCTGTCGCCGTATCCGCACCCAATGGCCTCGTCGTCCCGGTCGTTCGCGACTGCGATAAAAAGGGCTTTGCCGGGATCGAGAAAGACATCGCCGATTTCGGCAAGCGCGCCAAGGAAGGCACGCTGACCATGGCCGATATGACCGGCGGCACCTTCACCATTTCCAATGGCGGTGTGTTCGGATCACTGATGTCGACGCCGATCATCAACGCGCCGCAAAGCGCCGTGCTCGGCCTTCACCGGATCGAAGACCGCCCGGTCGCGATCAACGGAGAGGTTGTGATCCGCCCAATGATGTATCTCGCCCTCAGCTATGATCACCGCCTGATCGATGGCCGTGAGGCTGTGACCGCGCTGAAGATCATCAAGGAAGCGATCGAAGATCCAACCCGGATGCTGATCGACCTTTAAGTCACTCTCCATCACACGATTGGAAGAACAGATGAAAACATTCACCACCACTCTCATCCTCGGCGCATTTGCAACTGCCCTGACCGCTTGTGGTCCATCGCAGGAAGACAAAGAAGCGGAATTCCGCACCAACTTCGTTGAATCCTGTGTGAAGTCTGCCGTTGCGACCGGCGCGGATGAAGACACCGCCAAGACCGTGTGTGATTGCGGCGCTGGCAAAGTCATCGAAGAGGTGGGCATGGAACTCGCCCCTCTTCCTGCTAAATCAAAAGAAATTATGGACGCGTGCATCGCCGAAACGGGCGTGGCCGCAGAGGGCTAAGGCCCGCGAAGGATACCGAAATGGCTGACCACTCATACGACTACGATTGCCTTGTCATTGGCGCGGGACCGGGCGGTTATGTCGCCGCAATTCGCGCGGCGCAGCTGGGCCTGAAAACGGCCTGCGTTGAAAGCCGCGAGACATTGGGCGGCACATGCCTCAACGTCGGCTGTATCCCGTCAAAGGCGCTGCTTCACGGTTCTGAGCTGTTTGAAGAAGCCGATGGTGGCCACTTCGCCAAATGGGGCATCACCGCCAAGCCAAAGCTCGATCTGGGCGTGATGATGGCCGAGAAGGACAAGGCCGTGGGCGAGCTCACGGGCGGGATCGAATTCCTGTTCAAGAAGAACAAGGTCACTTGGATCAAGGGTCATGCCGCGTTTGAAGATGCGCATTCGGTGAAAGTCGGCGACGAAACGGTCACCGCGAAAGACATCATTATCGCCACCGGCTCCTCCGTCACGCCCCTGCCCGGCGTTGAAGTCGATAATGCCGCAAAACGCATCGTCGACAGCACCGGCGCGCTCGAACTTGAAGAAGTGCCTGAGCACCTCGTCGTGATCGGCGGCGGCGTTATCGGGCTGGAGCTTGGGTCTGTCTGGCGACGCCTCGGTGCGAAGGTCACTGTGATCGAATTCCTCGACCAGCTGCTGCCCGGAATGGACGCAGATGTTCGCAAGGAAGCCGGCAAGATCTTCAAGAAGCAAGGCATGGAGCTGATGCTCAGCCACAAGGTCACCGGCGCAAAAGCGACCGCCAAGGGCGTAACGCTGAGCGTCGAGAAATCCGCAGGCGGCGACGAACAGACGATCAAAGCCAGCCACGTGCTTGTCTCAATCGGTCGCCGGCCCAACACCGAAGGCCTGGCACTCGACAAGATCGGGATCGAAACCAACAAGCGCGGCCAGATCGACGTTGGCCACGACTTCCGCACCAAAGTGGACGGCGTTTGGGCCATCGGCGACTGTGTCCCCGGCCCAATGCTCGCCCACAAGGCCGAGGATGAAGGCATTGCCTGCGCAGAAAACGTCGCTGGCGAGACCGGCATCATCAATCACGACGTGATCCCGGGCGTGGTCTACACCATGCCGGAATTCGCCGATGTCGGCATGACCGAGGCAGCTGCGAAAGAAGCAGGCCACACAGTCAAGGTCGGCAAGTTCCCGATGATGGCAAATAGCCGCGCAAAGGCGAACCGCGACACCGATGGCTTCGTGAAGATCATCGCCGATGCAGAAACAGACCGCGTGCTGGGCGTGCACATCGTCGCCAGCCTTGCCGGCACGATGATCGCAGAGGCTGCGGTCGCGATGGAGTTCGGCGCAACGTCAGAAGACATAGCCTACACCTGCCACGCGCACCCAACCCACGCCGAGGCCGTGAAAGAAGCAGCAATGGCTGTGACGGGCAAGCCCATCCATATGTGATTGGTCCCGCGAGACTTGGCGGCTCAGGCCGTTAGACTGCGCCCGCATAAATACGGCAATTGATCCTGTCCCCTCTCGTCCCTAGAACCGGGCGTGAGGGGATGATCATTTGGCCTATCCAACACTGACCGACAAACCCGGCGCGCTTGAAACGGCTGCTGCTATTCGTGCTGGCGAAATGAGCCCGGCGGAGGCGGTCGATGCCGCGATCATCCGAATTGAGCACTTTGATGGCCATGTGAATGCGCTGGCCGTGCCGGATTTTGAGCGCGCTAGTGAAGCTGCCCGCGCGCTCGACGGAGTGACGCCGCGCCCAAAAGGCGACCCGAATTATCAGCCGCTGTTCGGCGTGCCGATGACGATTAAGGAAAGCTTCGACATTGCGGGCCTCCCCACCTCCTGGGGCCACACACAGTTTGCCGGCAATATCGCGACACGCGATGCAAAGCTTGTCGCGAAGCTCAAGGCCGCTGGCGTCATCTTTATTGGCAAAAGCAACGTCCCGCCCGACCTTACCGATTGGCAATCGAACAACCCAGTCTATGGCCGCACCAACAATCCGCATGATCATGAGCGCTCGCCCGGCGGATCCTCCGGCGGGTCTGCGGCCGCCGTTGCCAGCGGAATGGTGCCTTGCGAATTTGGCACAGACATTGGCGGCTCTGTCCGCGTTCCAGCGCATTTCTGCGGGGTCTGGGGGCATAAGAGCAGTTGGGGTCTGATCTCCAAGCATGGCCACGATCACCCGGCGATGAAGGGCAAGGATGGGCATGATGGCGCTTTGTCGATTGCCGGGCCATTGGCGCGCAATGCCGATGATCTTGCCGCCCTGATGCGGATCGGTGCCTCGATGCCTCTGCGAGAAGGCGGAAAGCCGCTGAAACAGTGCCGTCTGCTAGCGGTGCTCGATTTCCCGGACAGCCCGATTGACGACAGCGTGCGCGCGCCGACTGAGGCTGCGCTGGCGGCTCTGGAGGCCGCTGGTGTGAGCATCGACCGGAGCAGCGATCTGCTGCCCGACCTTGCTCAGCAGCAGGCGGATTATCTGCGGATGCTGAACACCGCGATGGCGCGCGGTGCGCCTGCGCCCAATGGCAAACGCGCCAGCGCAACCGATTGGTTTGACCTGCTGGACGCGCAAACCCGCAATGAAATCGCGTGGGAGCGCGTGTTTGAGAGCTATGACTTTGTCCTCGCCCCGCCCGCGCCAGTTCTGGCCGTGCCGCACAGAGATGGGTCGATCTTCGATGCCACCTTGCACGTCAATGGCGCGGAGATGCCTGCGGGCGCTGGCCTGACATGGGCGGGGCTTGCGACCTTCCCCAACCTGCCTGCAACCTGCCTGCCTATCGGGTCCGGCACCGATCGCGGCGCTACCCTGCCCTGCGGAATGCAGGTAATGGGGCCGCGCTGGTCCGATCTCGATTGCATCCACGCAGCCAAAGCCATAGGCGACATTCTGCACGGTTAGATTCGCCCACAAAGGACTTGGCATGACCCGCAAAACCTGGATGCAGCGGTTTGCCAAGTGGCATGTGTGGCTCGGTTGGCTCGTCGGCGTGCCGATTGTGATGTGGACCGCGACCGGCCTGTTCATGGTCGCTAAACCGATTGAGGAAGTGCGCGGCAATCACCTGCGCATTGAGACGCCCGAGCAACCTCTGATCCTGCCCGATAGTGAGCTTGCCACGAGCGAGGCGTCGCTAAAAGAAATGCGCGCGGTCATGCAGGATGGCCGCGCGGTCGCCATCCTTACTACGCTCGATGGCGCTGTGACCCGCGTCGATATGACGAGCGGTGAACGCATTGCCCCGCTGGACAGCGCGCAGGCCCGCGCGATTGTTGCGAAGCGTATCGTCGGCGGAGACAAAGTGCACAGCGTCACCTTTTTCGAGGCCAATGAAGTCCCGTTCGATTTCCGCCGCCCCATGCCCGTGTGGCAGGTGGCGCTGGAGGATGGCGCGAATATCTACATCGGGCGCGACACGGGCGAGATCGAAGCGGTGCGCACCAGCTGGTGGCGCTGGTTCGACTTCATGTGGGGCCTGCACATCATGGACCTGTCAGAGCGGGAGGATAGCAGCCACCCGACACTGATCCTGTTCGCGGCCTTGGGACTGATCGGATCCCTGCTTGGTTCTATCCTGATGTTCCGCAGGCGCAAAACCCGCAGCAGTGCGGACGCTGAGGCCCAGTCATGAACGAGGAAATTCTCACCCCGGTTCTCGATATTCTCGATGTCGTTGGCATCGCGATTTTCGCTCTGTCCGGCGCGGTTATCGCTGCCAAGGAACGCCAGACCTTTGTCACCATGGCGTTCTTCGCTCTGGTCACGGGCGTTGGCGGAGGCACAGTGCGCGATCTGCTGATCGATGCGCCGGTGTTCTGGATCACGGACCCGTGGGTGGCGGCGATCTGCCTCGCCACGGCGCTGTTCGCCTGGTTCACCCCGACCCGGTTCTGGGAAGGCAAATTGTTCGAGATCGCCGACGGCGCTGGCCTCGCCGCTTATGCAGTGCTGGGCGCGGCAAAGGCGACCGCTTATGGCATTCCGCCTGTGCCCGCTGCGCTGATGGGGATCATTACCGGCTGCGTGGGCGGGATCATCCGCGATGTCGTGGCGGGCCGCCCTTCGGTGATCATGCGGCCAGAGCTGTACGTGACCGCAGCAGCGCTGAGCGCCTCTCTAACCGTAGCCGGAATGCTGGCCGCTCCGCACTTCGGCCTGCTCAACATCGCCGTGTGGGGCACCGCCTTTGCGGCGGGCTATGCGCTGCGCGTGGCGGCGGTCGTGTGGCAGATCTCGCTGCCATCCTACCGCGAAAGCCCCGCAAAAAAAGGGGCGGAATAAGCCGCCCCTTCCCTCAAATTTTAGATTGTAGCCGTCTGGCTGAGGTTTAGCCGCCGATGTCGCCATCCACGCGCTCGTCAAAGGTCTCACCCGGCAATGGTCCGCCCGGATAGGCAGGCTGGGCTGAGGTCTCTGGCGCCGGCCGCACCACGGTGGCTTGATAGCGACCGTCGGGCTCAGACATGCCGCGCGTGCGGCGTGCCTCGGTGTAGCGATCATCGCTCAGCTGACGGTCGTCCGCGTCCGTGGCAGAAGCGCCGGAGAAACCGCCGCCAAAGTCAACATTGCTGACCCGGCCATCATTGCCGATTTGACAGGTGAAGCGATCACCGTTGTAGAGCGATCCGGTTACACGCCAGCCCTCGCCCGTGCGGTCAACGCTGTCCACGCCTTCCACTCGCACGTCGCGCTCAATCTGGTTCACACAGCGTGAGACGGCATTGTCGATGCCAGAGCCGCCTTCATAACGGCTGTCGCCCCGGCGGCGATCACGGTTGTCATAGTCCCGGTCGCGCCGATCATAATCGCGGTCGCGATTGCGGCGTTCGTTATTGCGAGAAGTAGAATTGGCAATCGCGGCGATCCCGCCGATAATCACCGCTCCGGCAATAAGGTCACCCACGCCAACACGGCGGTGGCGGCGGTACCCACGGCGATAGCCGCGATACCGGCGATAACGGTGATGCTCCGCTGTCTCTGCCTCTGGAGTAAAAAGGTCAAACGCAGGAGCGCTGGAAAACGCCCCGCTTGTCAGACTGGTTGTTGCTGGGCTGCTCGGCAGTTCAGCGGCGCTCGCTGGCGTTGCTGCCAGTGCGCTTGCGGCGGCCATACCGGCCAGCACGCCAAGTGATTTCAAATGGGCCATTGGGGTCCCTCCTGTTGCGGATGAGCGTGCCACCAATCGCTCTGATCTGGATACGCGTATAGGCGGCCCAGGCTTACACTTGCCTGAACCGCCCATACGGTGGGTGGGTTCGTGTTATTCAATCTTCAGGCGATCAACGCAGTCCGCGAATTTTGCGGAAGTTGACCTGCGGACGGTTGCCGCGCTCTACAAAGCAGGTGAACCTGCCCCGATCTGAGTAGCCCCGGCCATAACCGCGTCCGCCTTCGACCACGATGCGGCCCTTAACCCGGAAGCCATAGCGGGTGCGCTCAACGTCCCGAATGTCGGTCACATCAGCGTAGCGGAAGCCTCCGAAACGGCGTGCCTGACGCTCTGCGGTGCGGACACAGCGCTCGACAGCGCGGCGTGGATTACCCCGGTTGTAGCTGGCGCGGTGGTTGTAGCCATTGTTGTAGCCACGGCTCCGGTCCCCGCGATAGCGGCGGTCACGGTAATCGCGCTGTTTGTAGCGGTCCTTCTTGTCAAAGGCTCCTGCCACTGCGGCGATCCCGCCGATAATCAGTGCGCCGGCGATCACATCGCCTGCATCAATTTTGTTGTCATAGTCGCGCGCTTGCGCCGGAGCTGCTGTTGCCAGGGCCATCGCACCTGCGGCGACGGTCCCGAGCGTGCCCTTGGCCAACATCTTGGTCAATTTCGTCATAGGGTCTCATCCTCGGGTTGCGCCGAAACGGGGGTGTCCCGGCTACAAACCCCTTATGGATGATTCGCTATTGTCTAAGCCTGACTGACCTTTGCAGCGATTGTTCAGGTTTATACCGACTTATCTGAATATCGCGATTTCCACCCTCGGTGGATCAATCCAATGCGGCAAGCACATCGCGGGTAAAAGCGGCAATATCAAAGCGCGTGCCGACCATATCCTCGCCCCGGCGCACGATCACGACATTGCGCGAAGGCACCACGACGACATATTGCCCGCGATTGCCGCGCGCGGCGAAGGCGTCGTCAGGAATGCCCTCAAACGCATTGCCCTCTGGCCGGCGGAACGTCCACCAACCCGCACCATAGCCCCAATCTGTACCCTCCGGCTGAGGGCCGGACGGGGTGGAAACGTATTCTCGCCAATTTTCAGGGAGAAGCCGTTCGCCGTTCCACACACCATTGTTGAGGTACAACTGGCCCAGCTTCCCGAGATCGCGCGCGGTCGTCCACGCCTGGCTGGACATGATGTACTGCCCCCGCCAATCGATCTCGGCGACCGTATGGGTCATGCCCAGTTTGGCGAACAGCGCCGCAGGCGGGTCTTTTTTAAAGGTGCTGGCGACCGCTTGCACTGCGGCCAAGGTATCGTTGTTGGCATATCGAAAGACAGTTCCCGGCTTATAAACCAGCGGCCAGTCGAGCGCTGTTTCCAACACACTGGCACCACCCCAGTACAGCGGATCTGTTCGATTGCCCGGCGTATCCGAATAGCGCCCCGTGGCCATACGCAGCGCGTGATCGATTGTGATATCGGCGCGCGGCTCACCACGCTCAAAGCCCAGTCCGGCTGAATCCCCGACCTCGCCGCCCCCGCGATGGACAGCCGCCCCGACCACCGTCGCAGCCAAGCTCTTGGCAACCGACCATGTCCGCTGGGGTGTCGCAGGGTCAAAGCCCTGGGCGTAGCGCTCTCCCAAGGTTTCACCATCCCGGCTGACCAAGACAGCCGTGGTGCGCGATCCTTCACCATAGGTTCCTGAAAATGCACCCGCAAAAGGCTTGCGCAGCGCCCTCGGCGCAGCAGTCACAGGCGCAGCGTCGCGTGCGCGACCCTGAGGCGGATTGGCATCCCGTCCATAATCGTGCCCCGCCCCCATGATCGGCGTTAGGCCGCAGCCGCGATCTCTATCCAAGTGGATTGCGAGGCGAGGCTCAGAATCCTCAGACCATGCAACCGAAACTCGTTCAATTGTGCCATTGTCATGCCGCACAATCTCATACGGCAAATCGCGCACAATATCGTTTAGCGGCGCTTGAATGCCGGTCAGCTCCCACTCATGCACGCTTTCTGGCGTGCGCGTCGTTCCGTTCGCCTCCGCATGGGCAATGGCACTGCAAAGGAATAGAGCCTTGTATCCTGCCGCGAGCGCGCGGTCGTAGCGTGCATCCAAGCGTTCTTGCGCCGATTGGGCGCCTGCCGGAGCGGCGGAGAATGATGTGAGTGCGAGAGCCGCGCCTGCGGCGGCGATAAGTGTGGTCTTCATGCGCCTGACACTAGCCGCAGCGTCTCAAAAGAAAAGCCATGCATCTGCCGCATAACAAAAAGGGCCGGCGGATCGCTCCGCCAGCCCTTTCGTTTGTTTGCGTGCCGGAGCCACCCGCTCCCTCCACCCTTCCACCCGGATTATCACGCCGGGTTACGATCCGGGTGGAAGGGTGGAGGGAGCGGGTGGCGCAGCCCCAAGAAAAAGCGCCTTACGCCGCGACTTCTTCTTCGTCATATTCGTCAGACATAACCGGACCGCTGTCTTGGCCCTTGGCTTCTGGATCGCGCTCAACCAATTCGATGATTGCGAGCTGCGCGCTGTCGCTGGCACGGTAGCCAGCCTTGATCACGCGGGTGTAGCCACCATCACGGTCGCTGTAGCGCTCAGCCAGAACGTCAAACAGCTTCTTCAGCTGGGTCTCGTCCAGAAGACGCGACTGAGCCAAACGGCGGTTTGACAGGCCGCCACGCTTTGCCAGCGTGATCAGCTTCTCAACATATGGGCGCAGTTCTTTCGCCTTTGGCAGAGTGGTCTGGATCTGCTCGTGCTTGATCAGAGCCGCTGCCATGTTGCGGAACAGAGCCTTACGGTGGCCCGACTTACGGCTCAGCTTACGCTGTGAAATTCCGTGACGCATAATTCATATCCTTCGTTTGTAAGGGGCCCGTATTAGGTAGCCCGGTACTGGCGGCGCTTAAGGTGCGCCGCCGGAACCTGATTAACCCAGCAGCTCTTGTTCGAGCTTCTTGGCCATTTCTTCGATGTTCTCTGGTGGCCAGCCTGGAATGTCCATGCCGAGGCGCAGACCCATGCTGGAGAGAACTTCCTTGATCTCATTAAGCGACTTGCGGCCAAAGTTTGGCGTGCGCAGCATCTCGGCTTCGGTCTTTTGAACCAGATCGCCGATATAGATGATGTTGTCGTTCTTGAGGCAGTTGGCAGAGCGGACCGACAGTTCCAGCTCGTCGACCTTCTTGAGAAGGTAACGGTTGAGCTGGTTCGCATCGTCTTCTTGCGGCTGAGCGGCCTGGCCGATCATCGCGCTTTGCGGCTGCGGAATGCCATCTTCGAAGTGGACGAACAGGGTCAGCTGATCCTGAAGAATACGAGCAGCATAGGCCACGGCATCTTCTGGGGTCACAGTGCCATCGGTTTCAACCGTTAGGCTGAGCTTGTCATAGTCAAGCTCTTGGCCAACGCGGGCATTTTCAACCTTGTAGCTGACCTGACGGACTGGCGAATAAAGCGAGTCAATCGGGATCAGGCCAATCGGCGCATCAACCGGACGGTTCTGAACAGCAGGCGTGTAGCCTTTGCCCACGTCAGCGGTCAGCTCCATGTTGAGCGTCGCGCCTTCGTCCAAGTGACACAGGACCAGATCCTTGTTCATCACTTCGATGTCGCCAGACACAGCTATGTCACCGGCGGTGACTTCAGCTGGACCAGTCGCAGAAAGCTGCAGACGTTTCGCGCCTTCGCCTTCCATCTTCAAAGAGATTTGCTTTGCATTCAGCACGATATCGGTCACGTCTTCGCGCACACCGGCGAGCGACGAGAATTCGTGCAGTACGTTTTCAATCTTAATCGAGGTGATCGCTGCGCCCTGCAATGAGGACAACAGCACCCGGCGCAACGCATTGCCGAGTGTCAGACCAAAGCCGCGCTCAAGCGGCTCAGCAACGAATGTCGTCTTGCGAGACTTATCGCCGCCTTCCTTGATTTCGAGAGCGTTGGGTTTCTTAAGTTCCTGCCAGTTCTTCGTATTGACGGACATGGATTTCCCCTAATTCGCTATGCAGCGGTTCAAATTATCGGCGGGCCTTGGCGCTTTCGCGAACTGCGCTTTGGCCGCCGGATTGTTGCGATGGCCAATAGGGCCACCGAACTGGGACGGTTTAGACGCGGCGCCGCTTAGACGGACGAACGCCGTTGTGCGGGATTGGCGTCACATCGCGGATAGATGTGATGTTGAAGCCGACAGCTGCAAGACCGCGCAATGCGCTCTCACGGCCAGAGCCTGGGCCCTTCACTTCGACTTCCAAAGTGCGAACACCATGCTCGGCGGCTTTCTTGCCGGCATCATCGGCGGCAACCTGGGCTGCATAAGGCGTCGATTTACGGCTGCCTTTGAAGCCCATCATGCCAGCACTGGACCAGCTGATCGCATTGCCTTGTGCATCGGTGATGGTGATCATCGTGTTGTTGAAGCTGGCGTTGATGTGAGCAACACCGCTGCTGATATTCTTTTTGTCGCGTTTTTTAACCCGACCTGGTTCGCGTGCCATTTGGCTAAATCCTTTAACTCGTCAGAAGGTAAAAGCTCGCTTGGGTAGACCCGAGCAAGGCTTACTTCTTCTTGCCGGCGATCGGCTTGGCCTTACCCTTGCGGGTGCGGGCGTTGGTGTGAGTGCGCTGACCGCGCACAGGCAATCCATTACGATGACGCAGGCCGCGATAAGACCGAAGGTCCATCAGGCGCTTGATGTTCATCGCGGTGTTGCGACGCAGGTCGCCTTCGACGGTGTGATCAGCGTCAATCGTCTCACGAATACGCAGAACTTCTTCATCAGAAAGATCTTGCACACGTGCAGAGTGATCAATGCCAAGCTTGTCAGCGATTTTCACGGCGGTCGTGCGACCAATGCCATGAATATAGGTAAGCGCGATGATAACACGCTTATTTGTAGGGATGTTCACCCCAGCAATACGAGCCACTTAATTCTCCATGCTCCACAGGGACATGAGCGCGACATGCAACCCACCCCTATCTCAACGCTTCACTAGAGATTTCCGCCGCCGCCAAGCCGATCTGACACATGCCAAAACCGCTTAAACGGCAAAAAAGCCCGGTTGGCATCCAATCAATAAGGCTACCTGCCGGACTCGGTTCGAAAATCTCGAATGAAGGGCGCGCTTAAGACGAATCGCGCAGCGCGTCAACCGCTAGCAAATCATAGCGCGACAATCGGACGAAATAGTTCGTCCGATGGAACAGTTTAGCGGCAAAATTGGGCGAGGCATGCCCGCTTTGCTCACTTGTGATCCTTTGCATTTTAGCGCGCTGCGCCCGCAACGTCAAAACTAGACCTGCGAATCTGCGGAAAACTAGCCTTCGTTTGCGCTTTCGACGCCATCGAGAAAGTCATCGCCAATTGCGCTGGCGCCCTCGTCCGCCTCATCTGCTGGGCCTTCTGGGCGTTCTTCAGAGCTTTCGTCCGCGCTCTCTTCCTCGCCGCTTGCGTCTTCAGCATCCTCGCTAGCGGTGGCCGGACCGGAGACCATGCCGAGGCTTTGCGCGAGGCCGGACAATTGCTGGGTCATCACCCCGCCGACCGCTGCGGAGATCTCGCCAATCTTATAGCGCATAGAGCCGCCTACATTGTACTCCCAGACGATCTTGGTGCCTTCCTCGACCTCGCTGATTGCTACGGTCAAAATGCCGGTGACTGGCTCACTTTGCAGCGGGCCCAGCGAACCTTGCATCCGTAGTGCGCGTTCCGGATAGGCCTGGATCACCCTCATGTGCTCAACGCTGCCCTCCAGCGTGATCTTTTCGGGGTCGGGATCTTCGGGAATGCGCTCGCAAAAGCATCCACCTGCTTGCGGAGTGATCGTGAGGTTTGCAGAATCGCCCGACCATGTGTGCGAGGAATTCCACCAACGCGCGGGCGAAATCAGCGCCAGCCACACCGCTTTGGGATTGGCCTCCACGACCGCCTCATCGCGGGTCACAAAGCCATTCTCGCTGGTCGCAATCACTTCAGCAGCAACCGGCTGAGCCGCCAACATCGCCGCCAAGCCAGCCAAAACTACACGCATCACAATCGTCCTCTTCGCATCTCTATGCGGAGCGGTTTAGGCGATGCCGATAATGTGGGAAAGAGCAGAGTTCGTCCCCTGCCCCGCCAATTGCCCGCTTAAGCGAGCACCGCGTCAATCGCATTGGCGACATCGGTGATGCCCGCCATGCCATCCACCCGCGTCACGATGCCGCGCGCTTCATAGCCCGGCAGGATCGGAGCGGTTTCGCCGCGATAGACCGCCATCCGAGTGCGGACGGTTTCTTCATTGTCGTCAGGACGACGTTTGAATTCTGTGTGCCCGCAACTGTCGCACACGCCCTCAGACGCCGGCGGGTTCGCCGTATCGTGATATAGAGCGCCGCAATTCGCGCAGCTGAAACGGCCGGTAATCCGCTCGACCAGAGCATCAATATCGACGCCCAGCTCAATCACGTGATCGAGAGTGCGGCCATGTTTGCTGAGAATTCCGTCGAGCGTTTCCGCCTGAGAAGCTGTGCGTGGATAGCCATCGAAGATAGCGCCCGTGCCAGCGTCCATTGCCGCCAATTCAGCATCGATCAGATCAGCAACGATCTCGTCAGAAACAAGCTCGCCTGCATCCATCACAGCCTTAGCCTTTAGGCCAACAGGCGTTTGAGCCTTCACCGCCGCACGCAGCATGTCGCCAGTGGAAAGCTGCACCATCGCGTGCCGCTCTACTAGTCCGGCACTTTGCGTGCCCTTACCGGCACCCGGAGGGCCAAGAAGAATGATGTTCATCGCAAAATCCCCCAGATACTCGCGCGCCGATTAGCGCTTACGGCCCTTAAGTTTCGCCTTTTTGATCAGGTCGCCATATTGGTGCGCCAGCAAATGCGACTGCACTTGGCTGATCGTATCGACTGTGACGTTCACCACAATCAACAGGCTGGTACCGCCAAGGAACAGCGGTAGGCCGGTCTGGCGAATGACATATTCCGGCAGCACACAGACGACCGCAAGATAGAGCGCGCCAACCACGGTAATGCGGGTGAGGACATATTCAAGATAGTCCGCTGTCCGCTTACCCGGACGAATGCCAGGAATGAAGCCGCCGTTTTTCTTCAGATTGTCCGCCGTCTCTTCCGGGTTGAACACAACCGCAGTGTAGAAGAAGCAGAAGAAGATGATGCCGAGCGCATAGAGCGTGAGGTAAATCCACTCGCCTGGCTGGAGGTAGAACAACAGGCTTTGCGCAAAGCCGCCTGCGCCTTCTTCACCCGTTGGCGCGCCAGCGAACTGAGTAATCGTCAGCGGCAGCAGCAACAGCGAGCTTGCGAAGATTGGCGGGATAACACCGGCGGTGTTGAGCTTAAGCGGCAAGTGCGAGCGATCCGCCTGCATCACGCCATTTTGCGTCGCGCGCTTAGGATATTGGATCAGCAAGCGCCGCTGGGCCCGCTCCACGAAAGAGATCACCAGGATCAAGATCACGACCATAATCGCGAAACCAACGATCAGGCCAAGCGAGATCGAACCCGTGCGGCCGCCCTCAAACATGTTGGACACGAACGTCGGGAACTGCGCGACAATGCCCGCCATAATGATCAGCGAGACGCCATTGCCGATGCCGCGCGAGGTGATCTGCTCACCCAGCCACAGCAGGAACATGGTGCCGCCGACAAGGCTGATGACGGCGCCGACACGGAACATATAGCCCGGATTGACGACCGCTTGCAGCCCGCTTTGCGCGCCGAAGCTTTCAAGGCCTGCGGCCAGAAACCAACCCTGAATAACGCACAGGAACACTGTACCGTAACGGGTGTATTGGTTGAGTTTCTGACGCCCGGTTGCGCCCTCTTTCTTCAGCGCCGCGAGCGTTGGGTGCAAGGCCGAGGCCATCTGCACCACGATCGAGGCGGTGATATACGGCATAACACCAAGCGCGATGAGGCTCATCCGCTCCAGGCTGCCGCCGGAAAATGTGTTGAACAGGTCAAGAATGCCGCCGCGCGTTTGATCATACAGCGTTTCGAGGATCAACGGATTGACCCCAGGCAGCGGAACAAAGCTCAAAAAGCGGAAGACAATAAGCGCACCGATGGTGAACCAGATACGCTGGCGCAACTCCGTGGCTTTGGAGAAATTGGCGAGGCTCATATTGCTCGCGATTGAATCGGCGCGTGATGCCATGTCTAAATATCGATCCTAGCGTCTGGCTAATAGCCCGTCCTTGGGTTGTCCTTGCCGTCCAGCAAGCCCGTAAAACAGACCAACCGGCCCTCACCGGTCTATGCACGAAGGATTAGATAGGGAGCGAGGAGCCGAATGTCGAACCCCTCGCTCACCAATACCCGCATTATTTGCTTTTTGCTGCCGCTTTTTCAGGGTTCGGCTTGCCCGAAGGCTTCTTCACGACAACGACTTCGACGCTGCCGCCAGCCTTTTCAACCGCTTCGATCGCGCCTTTAGAGGCACCAGCAACGACGAATTTGACTTTGGCTTTCAGTTCGCCCTTGCCGAGCAAACGAACACCGTCTTTGCCGCCGCGAACCAGACCTGCTTCGCGCAGAGCCGCTTCGTCGATGGTTTTCTTGCCGTCGAGTTTCTTCGCGTCGATGAACTTTTGGACCATGCCAATGTTGATCTCTGCAAAATCTTTACCGAACGGGTTGTTGAAGCCGCGCTTTGGCAGGCGCATGTGAAGCGGCATTTGGCCGCCTTCAAAGCCCTTGATCGCTACGCCGGAACGGCTCTTTTGGCCCTTCTGACCGCGCGCAGCGGTTTTGCCTTTGCCAGAACCGATACCACGGCCCTTGCGCATGCGTCCTTTACGGGCGCCTTCATTGTCACGGATGTCATTGAGTTTCATGTGTGCACTCGCTTTCGCTTTTGTTCGCGCTGAAAGAGTGAGGCCCCGCACCGAGCGAGGCCTCAATTATTTTAGTCAACCACTTCAACCAGATGCGGGATCTTTGCGACCGCGCCGCGAACTTCAGGGGTATCCTGACGCTCGACAACTTTGTGCATCTTGTTGAGGCCCAGACCGATCAGGATCTTACGCTGACTTTCCGGGCGACGGATCGGCGAACCGATCTGCTTGATCTTGATAGTTTTCTTAGCAGCCATTGGTCTTACTCCACAATCGCCGCGGCTTCAGCTTCTGCTTCCACCTCGCTTGAACCACCACGGCCCAAAAGGTCAGCGACCTTCTTGCCCCGGCGCTGAGCGACAGACTTCGGCGAAGTCTGATTGGTCAGCGCGTCGAAGGTAGCGCGGATCATGTTATAGGGGTTGGACGAACCGACCGATTTGGTCACAACGTCTGCAACGCCCAGGCTTTCAAAGACGGCACGCATCGGACCACCAGCAATGATGCCGGTACCCGGAGGCGCTGTACGCACGGTCACCTTACCAGCGCCGAAACGGCCCTTGGCGTCATGGTGCAGAGTGCGGCCTTCTTTAAGCGGAACGCGAACCATCTTCTTACGAGCGGCTGCGGTTGCCTTGGTGATCGCCTCTGGAACTTCGCGAGCCTTACCGTGGCCAAAGCCAACGCGGCCCGCGCCGTCACCAACAACGACGAGTGCAGCAAAGCCAAAACGCTTACCACCCTTCACCGTCTTAGAGACGCGGTTGATGTGCACCAGCTTCTCGATGATGCCATCATCTTCCTCTTCACGCTTACCGCGACGATTGTCACGGCCGCCGCGACCACGGCCACCGCCGCGATTGTCGCCGCCACGGCCGCGTCCGCGGCCTTCGCGTTGTTGAGGAGCTTCGGTTTTTGCCGGAGCTTCTGCAGGCGCTTCCGCTGGAGCAGCTTCTGCCGGAGCAGCCGCTTCTTCAGTTTTCACTTCTTCAGCAACCGGAGCCGCTTCCACTGCAGGTGCTGCAGTTTCTTCGGTCTTGGCCTCTTCAGCAGGCGCTTCAGTTTTCTTGTCGTCAGCCATCATCAGAACTCCAGCCCGCCTTCGCGAGCGGCATCGGCCAGCGCTTTCACGCGGCCATGAAACAGGAACCCGCCGCGATCAAACACGACAGTGGTCACGCCAGCCTTCTTGGCGGCAGCGGCGATATCCTTGCCCACTTGAGCAGCGGCATCGACATTTGCGCCAGACTTCTTGCCGCCCAGAGTGGATGCAGCAGCCACTGTGCGGCCATCAGCATCATTGATGATCTGAGCATAGATATGACGACCAGTGCGGTGCACCGACAAGCGAGGACGATCGCCAGCACGCGTCCGCAGTGCGGTACGCACCCGGCGGCGGCGGCGTTCAAACAGGGAAAGCTTAGCCATCTTACTTCTTCTTCCCTTCCTTGCGGAAGACATACTCGCCGCGATACTTGATACCTTTGCCCTTATAAGGCTCAGGCTTGCGCCACTGGCGAATTTCAGCAGCAAGCTGGCCAACAGCCTGCTTGTCCATACCCGAAATCTCGACCGTGGTCTGATCAGGCGTTTTCACTTCGAGACCTTCAGGCACATCGATGTTCACATCGTGGCTGAAGCCGAGTTCCAGCTTCAAGGACTTGCCCTGAGCCTTCGCACGATAACCAACACCTGAAATCTCAAGCGTCTTGGTGAAGCCTTCGGTGACACCCTCTACCAGGTTAGACACCAATGTGCGGTGCATACCCCAGAACGAGCGAGCCAATTTGGTGTCGTTCGCAGGCTTAACCTGGATCTCGTCACCTTCGACCGTGTAGCTAATGTGGTCAGACAGGCCCATCGTGAGAGTGCCCTTAGGGCCCTTCACGCTCAGCGTGCCGTTCTCAATGCTGGCGGTCACCCCACTGGGGATGGCGACAGCTTTTTTGCCAATACGGCTCATCAGAACACCTCCGCCAGCACTTCGCCGCCGACATTGCTATCGCGTGCTTCGTTATCCGAAAGCACACCGCGCGGTGTCGAGACGATGGTGATGCCAAGGCCGTTGCGAACAGTCGGAAGTTCTTTCGAACCCGAATAGACGCGGCGGCCAGGCTTAGAGACGCGGCTTACGTGCTTGATAGCAGGCTCGCCTTCGAAATATTTCAGCTCAATCCGCAGCGCTGGGTGCTTGCCCGTAGTGTCTTCGCTGTAGCCACGGATGTAGCCTTCGCGCTGAAGCACTTCGAGAACGTTTGCACGCAGCTTAGACGCTGGCGAAAGGACGGAATCCTTCTTCGCCTGCTGTCCGTTGCGGATGCGGGTGAGCATATCACCCAATGGATCGGTCATAGCCATCTATCAGCTCCTCACCAGCTCGACTTGGTAAGGCCAGGGATCAGACCCTTGTTACCAAGATTCCGCAATTCAATGCGGTTGATGCCGAACTTGCGGTAGTAGCCGCGTGGGCGGCCGGTGGTCGCGCAGCGATTGCGAACCCGCGTTGGGTTCCCATTGCGCGGGAGTTCCGCCATCTTCAGGCGCGCGACAAGACGTTCACTCTCGTCGAGTGAAGTGTCCTTCGAAATCGCCTTCAGCTTAGCGTACTTGTCTGCGTACTTCTTAACGAGCTTCTTACGACGCTCATTCTTATTGATCGAACTCAGTTTCGCCATTGGACTTAAGCTCTCTTCTCTAGTCGTTGCGACACGCAGCTCACGCTGCGGCCTTTTCTTCAGACGGATTGGCTTCACCCTGGAAAGGGAAGCCGAGCAGGCGCAGCAATTCGCGTGCCTCCTCGTCAGTCTTTGCGGTGGTGGTGACAATGATATCCATGCCGCGCACCTTATCGATCTTGTCGTAGCTGATCTCAGGGAACACGATTTGCTCCTTGAGGCCCATTGCGTAATTGCCGCGGCCGTCGAACGACTTGGCGTTCAGCCCGCGAAAGTCGCGGATGCGTGGCATTGCAACGGTGACCAGACGGTCGAGGAATTCATACATGCGGTCACGGCGCAGGGTCACCTTGCAACCGATTGGCATGCCTTCGCGCAGTTTAAACTGAGCGATTGATTTCTTCGCCTTGGTGATCACTGGCTTTTGGCCGGCAATCAAGGTCATTTCTTCAGCTGCGATTTGAACTTTCTTTTTGTCCTGGCTCGCCTCGCCCACACCCATGTTGAGTGTGATCTTTGCGATCTTTGGAACTTCAAGACGGTTCTTATAACCGAACTTCTCGGTCATCGCTTTGACGATCTGCTCGTCATACTTCGCCTTCAGGCGCGGAGCGTATGCATCAGCCATCGATGGTCTCTCCACTCTTCACAGCAACGCGAACCTTCTTGCCGTCCTTTTCTTCGAAACGGACGCGGGTTGGCTTGCCATCCTTAGGATCAGCCAAAGCAACCTTTGAGATGTTCATCGGCGCTTCAAAGCGATCGATGCCACCCTGCGGGTTTTGCTGGCTTGGTTTGCGGTGGCGGGCAGCCACGTTGATACCTTCGACAACGACCTTGCCATCTTTTGGCATGACCTTTTGGACAGTGCCGGTGCGGCCCTTGTCCTTGCCCGAAAGCACGACGACGCTGTCGCCCTTCTTGATCTTAGCAGCGGCCATTAGAGCACCTCCGGCGCAAGGCTGATGATCTTCATGAACCCGCGGCCGCGAAGTTCGCGGACCACTGGGCCAAAGATACGAGTGCCGATTGGCTCTTCGCTCTTGTTAACAAGAACAGCGGCGTTGCTGTCGAAGCGGATCACGCTTCCGTCAGCACGACGAACGTCCTTCCTCGTGCGCACGATGACAGCGCGATGAACATCGCCCTTCTTCACCTTAGCGCGTGGCTGAGCTTCCTTCACGGAAACCACGATCACGTCGCCCACGGAGGCAAACCGGCGCTTAGACCCGCCCAGCACTTTAATGCACTGGACGCGCTTTGCGCCGCTGTTGTCCGCGACGTCGAGATTGGATTGCATCTGGATCATTGATCCGTTTCCTTCTCATTGGCTTGCCGAAACCAGTCCGGCAGTTCCTACGCGTGTCCCCGCCAAGGCGAGGATCAATTCAATCAGTTACCGGCTGCCTCGACATCGAGATCAGCTTCGACCGCTTGGGTTCCGCCTGCGGTAACCCGGTCTTTTACGATCCAGGTCTTAGTCTTGGAGATTGGTTTCGTCTCCTCGATCCGCACAACATCACCAACGGCAAATTCGTTCTTTTCGTCGTGAGCGTGATATTTCTTCGAACGACGGATGATCTTCCCGTACAGCGGGTGCTTCACCTTACGTTCGACCTTCACGGTCACGGTCTTGTCGGTCTTGTCGGAGGTGACAGAGCCGATCAGAATACGTTTTGGCATTGTCTACTCCTTAAGCCTTCGCAGCGGCTGCTGCGCGCTCGTTCTGCAGCGTCTTGATCTGAGCAATCGTGCGGCGCACTTGCCTGATCCGAGCTGGAGCTTCGAGCTGGTTGGTCGCAGCCTGGAACCGCAGATTGTACTGCTCACGCTTCAGCTCGGTGAGCTCAGCGGAGAGTTGATCGTCGGTCTTGGTGCGAAGATCTTCGACAGCGATACTACCTTTAGCCATCATTTGCCTCCCAGGTGAGAGGTGTCGCCCAGACGAGCAACGACCTTGGTCTTGATTGGCAGCTTCATGGCCGCACGCTCAAACGCTTCAGCAGCGATCTTGCCTGGGACACCGTCGAGTTCGAACAGGATACGGCCCGGCTTTACGCGAGCAGCCCAGAATTCAACGGAGCCCTTGCCCTTACCCTGACGAACTTCGGCAGGTTTTTTGGACACTGGCACATCGGGGAACACACGGATCCAGAGGCGACCTTGACGGCGCATGTGACGCGTGATCGCACGGCGAGCCGCTTCGATCTGGCGCGCGGTGATCCGCTCAGGCTCGAGAGCCTTCAGACCATAGGAGCCAAAGTTCAAAGTCGTGCCGCCTTTGGCGTCGCCTTTGATCTTGCCCTTAAAGGCCTTGCGATACTTGGTTTTCTTCGGTTGCAGCATTGTCTCTACCTACCTCAGCGAGCCGGCCGGACGCCGGAAGTCTGAGCTTCCATCATCAGGCGATCCTGCGCAGTTGGATCATGAGCGAGGATCTCGCCTTTGAAGATCCAGCACTTGATGCCGATGATCCCGTAAGCGGTCAGCGCTTCGGTTTCGGCATAATCGATGTTTGCGCGCAGTGTGTGCAGCGGCACACGGCCTTCACGGTACCATTCAACGCGCGCAATCTCTGCGCCGCCCAAACGGCCACCACATGTGATCTTGATGCCCTCTGCGCCGAGACGCAGAGCGGACTGAACGGCGCGCTTCATCGCACGGCGGAAAGCCACGCGGCGAATGAGCTGATCAGCAACGCCTTGAGCAACGAGCTTCGCGTCGATTTCCGGCTTGCGGATTTCTACGATGTTCAGCTTCACTTCGCTTGAAGTCATCGTCGCCAGCTTGGCGCGCAACTTCTCAATATCCGCACCCTTCTTACCGATGATAACACCGGGACGGGCAGCGTAGATCGAAACGCGGCAAAGCTTGGCTGGACGCTCGATCACCACCTTGGAAATCGCAGCCTGTGGCAGCGACTTGATGATGAACTTGCGGATCTCAATGTCTTCCTTGAGCAGGCTCGCATAGTCACGCCCTTCGGCGTACCAACGGCTGTCCCAAGTACGGTTGATCTGCAGGCGCAGACCGATCGGATTACTCTTCTGACCCATCTTACGCCTCTTCCTCTTCGCGAACTACGATGCGCAGCTTGCTGAATGGCTTCAGGATGCGGGTCGATTTACCACGGCCACGAGTGTGGAACCGCTTCATGGTAATCGCTTTACCGACCGAAGCCTCAGCAACGACGAGCGCGTCGACGTCGAGATTGTGGTTGTTTTCCGCGTTAGCGATCGCCGATGCGAGAACTTTCGTCGCATCCTTGGCCATGGCCTTCTTCGAGAAGGTGAGGATGTTGAGAGCCTCTTCGACCTTCTTGCCGCGAATTTGCTGCGCCACGAGGTTCAGCTTTTGCGCGGAACCACGAATGGAGGTGCCGACGGCCAAAGCCTCGTTATCAGCAACACGGCGAGGTGATTTTGCCTTGCCCATTAGCGCTTACCCTTCTTGTCGGCAGCGTGGCCAGGGAATGTCCGCGTAGGCGAAAATTCACCAAGCTTGTGCCCGACCATTTCCTCGGAAACCGAGACCGGGATGAACTTGTGGCCATTGTAGACGTTGAACGTCAGACCGACGAATTGCGGCAAAATCGTAGAGCGACGCGACCAGGTTTTGATCGGCTTGCTGTTGTTTGCCTCTTGTGCGTCCTCCGCCTTCTTCAGAAGGCTGAGCTCGACGAAAGGACCTTTCCAGACGGAACGTGCCATCGTGTCTTACCTCTTCTTCTTGGCGTGGCGCGAACGGATAATCATCTTATCCGTCTGCTTGTTTTTGCGAGTGCGGGCACCCTTGGTCGGTTTGCCCCATGGGGTAACCGGGTGACGACCGCCCGAAGTCCGGCCTTCACCACCACCGTGGGGGTGATCGACAGGGTTCTTAGCGACACCGCGCGTCAGCGGCTTAATGCCCATCCAACGCCGGCGACCAGCCTTGCCCAGGTTTTGGTTTTGGTTGTCGGGGTTCGACACCGCACCAACCGTACCCATGCAATCAGCCCGCAGGTAACGCTGCTCACCAGAGTTGAGGCGAGCGATAACCATGCCGCGGTCGCGGCCAACCAGTTGGACATAAGCACCAGCAGAGCGAGCGATTTGACCACCCTTGCCCGGCTTCATCTCAACATTGTGACAGATCGTACCAACCGGCATCTGACCCAGAAGCATGGCGTTGCCAGGCTTCGTATCGGTCTTCTCGCCAGCCACAACCGTTGCACCAACGTCGAGACGCTGAGGGCACAGGATGTAAGCTTGCTCGCCATCTTCATATTTCAGAAGCGCGATGAAAGCCGTACGGTTAGGGTCATATTCGATCCGCTCGACGGTCGCAGGAACATCCCACTTCCGGCGCTTGAAATCGATGAAGCGGTACTTTTGCTTGTGACCGCCGCCGATGCCACGCGAGGTGACATGACCTTTGTTGTTCCGGCCACCGGACTTACGCTTGCCTTCCGTGAGCGACTTGACCGGCTTGCCCTTCCAGAGGCTGGTCTTGTCGACAAGGATAAGGCCGCGACGTGCGGGGCTTGTCGGTTTATAATTCTTGAGTGCCATGATCCGCCTCAGATACCGCTAGTGATATCGATCATCTCACCCTCAACGAGGGTAACGATCGCTTTTTTCACGTCGATGCGCTTGTAAGGTTTACCCTTCCAGCGCTTGATCTTGCCCTTGGTCACGATGGTGTTAACCGAAGTAACCTTCTTGTCGTAGATCGCTTCAACCGCTTCTTTGATCTGCGGTTTGGTCGCATCAAGTGCCACCTTGAAAACCACCGCATTGTTCTCCGAAAGAAGTGTCGACTTCTCGGTGATGTGCGGGGCCAAGATCACGTCATAGTGACGGGCATCAACTTCTTGCTTTTTAGCCATTGAAGCGCGCCTCCAGCTTTTCGACAGCATCCTTAGTGAGGACCAGCGTGTCGTGGTTCAAAATGTCATAAACATTCGCGCCAGCTGCAGGCATCACATTGATACCTGGCAGGTTGCCAGCGGCCTTCTTGAAGCCGTCGTCAATGCTGTCACCGTCGATGACCAGCACTTTGCCAGCCCAACCAGCCTTTTCGAGATGCCCCTTGAGCACCTTCGTCTTAGCTTCTTTCATCGCCAGGCTGTCGAGAACGACGAGGCCGTCCTTCGCCTTGCTGGAAAGAGCCATCTTAAGGCCAAGTGCGCGAATTTTCTTGTTCAACGACTGGTTGAAGTCACGCTTACGTGCACCGTGCGCTTTACCACCACCGATGAAAATCGGAGCAGAACGAGCACCGTGACGAGCGCCGCCCGAACCCTTTTGCGCGCCGAACTTCTTACCGGTGCGAGCAACATCCGAACGCTCACGCGTTGGACGAGCGGTCGCACGGCGATTTTCCAGCTGCCAGGTCACGACCCGGTGCAGAATGTCGGCTCGCGGAGTTACGCCGAACACATCATCATTAAGAGTGATGTCGCCCGAAGCCTTCCCGTCGATTTTCTGGACTTTGACTTTCATGGTCTCAGCCCTCCTTGTTTTCATCAGCTGCAGGCGCTTCGGCCTCAGCAGCAGGGGTGTCAGCAGCAGCTTCAACCGGCGCAGCTGCTTCAGCAGCTGGTGCAGCGGTTTCAATAACAGCGCCTGGGAACGGAAGATCATCAGGCATTGCGAGCTTCACAGCGTCGCGAACCAGCAGCCAGCCATTCTTCGAACCAGGGACCGAACCCTTGATGAAGAGCAAACCACGCTCAGCGTCCGTGCGGACAACTTCGAGGTTTTGCTGGGTACGCTGACGGTCACCCATGTGACCAGCCATCTTCTTACCCTTAAATACGCGGCCCGGATCCTGACGGTTACCCGTCGAACCGTGCGAACGGTGAGAGATCGAAACACCGTGGGTGGCGCGCAAACCGCCAAAGCCCCAACGCTTCATAGCGCCAGCAAAGCCTTTACCCTGAGTGTGACCAGTGATGTCGACCTTTTGGCCAGCCAGGAAGTGATCAGCGCTGATAGTAGCGCCAACAGGGACAAGGCCCTCTTCGCTTTCGACCCGGAATTCAGCAACCTGCTTCTTCAGCGCGACTTCCGCTTTCGCGAAATGCTCACGTTGTGGCTTGGCTACATTCTTTTGTTTCGCAGTACCTGCGCCGAGCTGGACAGCGAAATAGCCATCACGCTCTGCGGTGCGGTGCGAGACAACCTGACAATCTTCCAGTGCGAGAACGGTCACGGGAACGTGACGTCCATCGTCCTGGAACAGGCGGGTCATCCCGACTTTCTTTGCGATCACGCCAGTGCGCATCGTCAAAACTCCTAAACAGAGGCACTCAGGGCCCATCCCAAAGTGCTTGCGAACCCGCCCAAAACAGACAGATCCATTCAACCCAAATTTTATGCATCGCCCCGTCCGGGCTGAATGCTCGCGCAGCCACATGGCCGGTTGAGCGAGACGGGGGACGCAGACCCGGCGCAGTCCGAAGACAATACCGGCGGTATCCCTATGTCTTGCTGGCATTTTCCGTTTCGGGAGAATGCTAGCGGGGCCATAAGTGCCCCGAAACTCTCGGTCAGTTTATGATGGTCCGTACCGAAGACCTCGCCCCACTAACGCAGGGCAGTAGATTAAGCGAGCCTAATCTCAACATTCACGCCAGCAGCCAGATCAAGCTTCATCAAAGCGTCGACTGTCTGAGCGTTAGGCTGCACGATGTCGAGCAACCGCTTAAAGGTGCGCACCTCGAACTGCTCGCGCGACTTTTTGTCGATGTGCGGGCCGCGGTTCACGGTGAACTTCTCAATGCGCGTTGGCATAGGAATGGGGCCACGAATAAGAGCACCCGTACGACGTGCTGTTTCAGCGATTTCGCCAGTTGCCTGGTCGAGAACGCGGTGGTCGAACGCCTTAAGGCGAATACGGATATTCTGAGCTTCCATTACCTGTACCAATGCGAAAGAGCCAAAGAGGTTTTTACGCCTCTCAAAAAAGAAAAAGGCCCGCCCCGCTTATCTCCGGATTTCCCGGAACGGGCGGCCTTATAAAATTGCGTTGCCGCGAACGAATCCTCGGCCTGTGGAGGCGCGTATACGGAGAGACCCGCCCTGTGGCAACCCCTGAATTGCGGTCATAAAAAACCGCCTCTCAAAAGCATGCATTTGGACGCGCCAGACGCGCAACTCACCTCACATAAAAAGGGCCCGGCTCTCGCATAGAGAACCGGGCCACTCTTTATCGCTGCACCCCGTGAGAGGCGCGAAACGCTTACTTGGTGATCTTAGCAACCACGCCCGAACCAACGGTACGGCCGCCTTCGCGGATCGCGAAGCGAAGACCTTGGTCCATAGCGATTGGAGCGATCAGCTTAACGTTGATCGTCACGTCATCGCCCGGCATTACCATCTCGGTGCCCTCTGGGAGGATCACTTCGCCGGTCACGTCGGTGGTGCGGAAGTAGAACTGTGGACGGTAGTTCGCGAAGAATGGCGTGTGACGGCCACCCTCGTCCTTCGAAAGAACGTAAACGTTCGCTTCGAATTCAGTGTGCGGGCTAACCGAACCAGGCTTACAAAGAACCTGACCACGCTCAACTTCTTCACGGCCAACGCCGCGGATCAGTGCGCCGATGTTGTCGCCAGCTTCGCCCGAGTCGAGCAGCTTGCGGAACATTTCAACGCCGGTGACGGTTGTCTTGGCGGTGTCTTTGATGCCGACGATTTCAACTTCGTCACCAACATTGACCTTACCGGTTTCAACACGGCCGGTCACAACAGTACCGCGACCAGAGATCGAGAACACGTCCTCGATCGGCATCAGGAAGTCCTGATCCACTGGACGGTCTGGCTGTGGGATGTGCTCGTCAACAGACGCCATCAGAGCCTTGATCGACTCAGCGCCGATTGCTTCGTCACGGCCTTCCAGAGCAGCAAGAGCTGAACCCTTGGTGATAGCGATGTTGTCGCCGTCAAAGCCATATTCGCTGAGCAGTTCACGAACTTCCATTTCAACGAGTTCGAGGATTTCCTCGTCGTCGACCTGGTCAACCTTGTTCATGTAAACAACCAGAGCCGGAACACCAACCTGACGCGCAAGCAGGATGTGCTCGCGAGTTTGTGGCATTGGGCCGTCAGCTGCGTTCACAACCAGGATCGCGCCGTCCATTTGCGCCGCGCCAGTGATCATGTTCTTAACATAGTCAGCGTGGCCTGGGCAGTCGACGTGTGCGTAGTGACGTGCTTCGGTTTCGTATTCAACGTGAGCGGTCGAGATCGTGATCCCGCGCTCGCGCTCTTCCGGAGCCTTATCGATGTTTGCAAAGTCAACGGCTTCGCCGCCTGATTGTTCAGCCATCACTTTGGTGATCGCTGCAGTCAGAGTGGTTTTACCATGGTCAACGTGACCAATGGTGCCGATGTTGCAGTGCGGCTTGTTCCGCTCGAATTTTTCCTTCGCCATGTCTCGTATAAACCTTCTATCTAAATTGAATTCCTACGGGGAAAAGGCGCGCCCGCTGAATCAGGCGCAGCCCCTAGCCCCTGCGATCAGCTTAAGCAAGCTTCTCTTTGACTTCCTGTGCAACACTCGCCGGCACTTCGTCATAGTGACTGAACTGCATGGAGTATTGCGCACGGCCCTGGCTGAATGAGCGAAGCTCGTTCACGTAACCGAACATGTTTGCGAGCGGAACCATTGCTTCGACAGCTTGGGCATTGCCCCGGCTGTCTGTGCCTTGGATCTGACCGCGGCGGCTGTTGAGATCACCGATGACGTCGCCCAGATAATCTTCCGGGGTCACCACTTCAACCTTCATCACCGGCTCAAGCAGCTTGATGCCGCCACGCTCTGCTGCTTCGCGCATTGCGCCCTTGCCGCAGATTTCGAACGCCACGGTGGACGAGTCGACGTCGTGGAACGCACCATCTGTAAGATGGATGGTGAAATCGATGATTGGGAAGCCAATGAGGTAACCACTGTCGGCTTGCTCACGGATGCCCTTCTCAAGCGACGGGATGTATTCCTTAGGAATATTACCGCCCTTAATGCTGTCCTCGAACACGATGCCTTGGCCGCGCTCACCCGGAGTGAAGGTCGCCTTGGCACGAGCAAACTGCCCGGTACCACCCGATTGCTTCTTGTGGGTGTAATCAACAGCGATTTCGCGGCCCAGCGATTCACGGTAAGCCACCTGCGGCGCACCAACATTCGCTTCGACCTTGAACTCACGCTTCATACGATCAACGAGAATGTCGAGGTGAAGCTCGCCCATGCCCTTGATGATGGTCTGACCGCTTTCGTGGTCAGTTGTTACGCGGAAGCTTGGATCTTCAGCAGCCAAGCGATTGAGCGCAACGCCCATCTTCTCTTGGTCAGCCTTGGTCTTCGGCTCCACAGACAGCTCGATAACCGGATCCGGGAATTCCATCCGCTCAAGAATGATCGGATGAGCTGGATCACAAAGCGTATCACCGGTGGTGGTTGCCTTCATGCCAGCCAATGCGACGATATCACCCGCGAATGCTTCTTCGATGTCCTTACGGTCATTGGAGTGCATTTCGAGGATACGGCCGATCTTTTCCTTCTTGCCCTTCACAGAGTTCAAGACGGTGCCTTTGGCCAGTTCACCGGAATAGATGCGGGTAAAGGTGAGCGAGCCAACGAATGGATCGTTCATAACCTTAAACGCTAGCGCCGCGAATGGCACGCCATCGTCGGATGCACGCGTATCTTCTTCGTCGGAATCAGGCTTAACACCCTTAATCGCTTCCACGTCGAGCGGGCTCGGCATGTAATCGACAACCGCGTCGAGCAAAGGCTGAACACCCTTGTTCTTAAACGCGCTGCCGCAAAGCACAGGAACGAAGCTCTGGTTGAGCGTACCCTTACGGATCAGACCTTTCAGCGTAACCGCATCAGGCTCAGTGCCGTCGAGGTACGCTTCCATCACGTCGTCGTCTTGCTCGACAGCAAGCTCGATCAGCTTCTCACGGTATTCAGCCGCTTCATCGGCCATGTCCGCTGGAATCTCGCCATAGACATATTCCGCGCCGAGATCTTCGTTCTTCCAAGTGATCGAACGCTGGTTCACCAGGTCAACCAAACCCGTCAGATCGGCTTCGATACCGATTGGCAGATACAGCACAGCAGGTGTCGCACCGAGACGCTCGATAATCGAGTTCACGCAGTACTTAAAGTCGGCACCAGTACGGTCTAACTTATTGATAAAGCACATTCTTGGTACTTTGTACTTATCGGCCTGGCGCCATACGGTTTCGGACTGAGGCTCCACCCCAGCTACGCCGTCGAAGCATGCAACCGCGCCATCAAGCACGCGCAGCGAACGTTCAACTTCAATCGTGAAGTCAACGTGGCCCGGCGTATCAATGATGTTGATCCGGTGCTCAGGTGTCTTACGCAGCTCTTTCGGGTCGCCCATTGGATCCATCGTCGGATCTTCCGGGTTCCAGAAACAGGTCGTCGCAGCAGACGTAATCGTAATGCCGCGCTCTTGTTCTTGCTCCATCCAGTCCATGGTCGCAGCGCCATCATGCACTTCGCCAATCTTGTAGGACTTTCCGGTGTAATACAGGATGCGTTCGGTCGTAGTCGTCTTACCAGCATCGATGTGAGCCATGATGCCGATATTGCGATAGCGCTCCAGCGGATACTCGCGGGCCATATCAGTTTCTCCATTGCCCTATCTGGGCGTGATCCCCAGCGAAGGCTGGGGTCTTGTTCAAATCTGCACGAGACTCCCGCCTGCGCGGGAGCTCACACATGTCTTACCAGCGGTAGTGCGAGAACGCGCGGTTGGCATCAGCCATCCGGTGCGTATCTTCACGCTTCTTCACCGCATTGCCGCGGTTATTGGCCGCATCCATCAGCTCGCCAGAAAGGCGCGCGCTCATGGTGGTTTCCGGGCGACCGCGAGCAGCCGAGATCATCCAACGCAGCGCCAATGCCTGAGCGCGCTCTGGACGCACTTCGACAGGAACCTGGTACGTCGCACCACCAACACGGCGGCTGCGCACTTCGACCTGCGGCTTGATGTTGTTGATCGCATCATGGAAAACCTGAAGCGGATCAGTCTTGGCCTTCGCCTCAACCGTATCAAGCGCTGAATAAACAATACCTTCTGCGGTGGACTTCTTACCGTCCAGCATCAGGTTGTTCATGAACTTCGACAGAACCTGATCACCAAACTTGGGATCCGGCAAGATAACCCGCTTTTCGGGCCTACGACGACGTGACATTGCACTTCTTCCTTATCTCGAAGCCCCCTTCCCTGATCCGTCATCCTGAACTCGTTTCAGGATAACCCTTCAGGTCATACGAGGGCTTACATTCCTCTAGGCTTTGCGCTGGCGGAGCCGGTTATCCCGAAACAAGTTCGGGATGACGGCACATGCCAACATCGCCGTGATTACTTCGGACGCTTCGCGCCGTACTTCGAACGGCTCTGCTTGCGGTCCTTGACCCCTTGTGTGTCGAGCACGCCGCGCAGGACGTGGTAACGCACACCGGGAAGATCGCGCACACGGCCGCCACGGATCAGCACAACGCTGTGTTCCTGGAGGTTGTGGCCTTCGCCCGGAATGTAGGAGATGACTTCGCGCTGGTTCGTCAGGCGCACCTTGGCAACCTTACGCAGAGCGGAGTTCGGCTTCTTTGGCGTCGTTGTATAAACGCGTGTGCAAACGCCGCGTTTTTGCGGGTTTGCTTCCATCGCAGGGACCTTGGACTTGGCCTTCTGCGGAACGCGGCCCTTGCGGACCAGCTGGTTAATCGTAGGCATTGAATACCTTCACCTTTTATTCTGATCCGGCGGGATTACCGGATCAGGACGCCCCTTCCGGGCGCGGAACCGGTTCCCACTTCCGCATGAAGGGGCTCGGTCCTGGCCACTGAGGCAGGCGCTTGGCTGGTCAGGTGAAGTGGATGCTTGCGCCGCCGTCATCCCGGACTTGATCCGGGATCCAGCGAGATAAACACCGCCGAAAGGCGGCGCTCCCTTGCGCAAACTGAAACACTCCACCCGGTAACAAAGCACCGGGTTACTTTGACGGCCGCCCCAACCCTCCCGCAAATCCGTCATCCTGAACTCGTTTCAGGATAACAAACGTCAGAAGAGCAAATAGAAAAGGCCTAGCTCAAGCGAGCGAGGCCTCCGGGACTTAACCGGCAATGTTCAGCTCTATTTGGCCGGGGTGTGCACGCAGCACGCCTCGGATGAGCGCGCCTTTAGCGGGGGGTGGCGCGGGGGTCAAGGGGAGGCTACCCAATGAGCAACTTCGTTCGGACTGCCAACCCTGTCAGAAAAATCATAATACCCGACAGGACTGTTTGGACTGCGCCTAAGAGCCCAACAAAAATTGCCGATACTCCCCCATCGGCTCCCAATAGTTTTCCGCCGAAAAGTTCTGATTCGTTTACTGAAACCCCGAAAGGAAATGCTTTGTCTAACCCAAGAAGGCCAGCGTCGACCAATGCCGTCTTGTCTAGTTGACCAAAGCCAATAACAGGCAATCCGAGCGCAAAAGCCCCCATGACCCAATATACGATAAAAAACGCGAAAGTGATCAAACAAAAACCACGGATCGGTCGCCAGAAGCTTCGCCCAAAGTCCGAAAAAAAATCATATGAACGTGACAATACTCTGGTGCCGCGATCTGCACCAAGCCGGTAGGCGCGTGCCTTCAGTTCCATCCTTCGGAACCGATGCTCCATGTCTTTTCTTCCATCTTGCCTGTGACGATCACAGATTAACTGGCAAGCTCGTTCTAGGTCGCGGCGCCAAGACTCTGCAAAAATTGGGTCAGACTTCTTGCAAGTTAGAACTTCACTTAATTCTGCCTCGAACACATCTTCAGCAGTTTTGCCGCGAAACTCGATGTCCACTGGTGCTTCAAACTGAGCGTCCGCCATTATTGAGAGCGGGAGATCTGCATCAATCAGACGGATTTTCTCTAAGAATTTCGCATGCCTAAAACTTCGTTCATCTCCTTCAAAAACACTCTCAAATTCAACGTTCTTAGCAATGAACCGATCTTGGAATGTGGAGTCTAGAAAGTGGAGGGCGACTTTTTTTTCGCCGTCGCCTTCAATTAGAAATTTTCCGAACCTAGTTCCGACTAGGATGCCATTCAAAATTGAAGATCGCCGAAATTCAACGTTTTCGATTAACCCCGACGTTTGAAGCGTACCGACCTCGGAGTCGACTACAATCAATTCATCTTGCGAATTGTCCCTGCCATTGAAAACAATTTCACCGACGGTCGATCGAAACAACCTCAATTGCCGACCCGTGCCCCTTAATGAACCTGTGACTGTTGCGTCATGGAATTCTGGACCTTGAACTGACGCATCTCCATCAATCAAATTCGACGAGAGCACCGTCGCATTAAACGGGCCGCCACTAATGGTACCTACGATATGTGAATCCCGAATGCCGGATTTCATAAATTCGGGGGCCGATCTTCCACTTAACGTTAGCCCCGCCCAATCCATGTGCCTTATGTGGTTACCATTCCTTTTCACGACCTCGGCGACGTAAACATCGAACTCGTTCCATTGGTCGTCTGTCCAGTTTGATTTTGCCAATTTGTCATCATGAAAAACCCAAGGAATAAAAGCTTTATGAAAAAGAGTCCCGGCGCTGTCAGTCACCAAAATGCCGTGGTCAATCAAGTTTTCGTCAGTCAATTTATACCGTGGGTTTGCTGACTTGAGCCAGAAGTCTTGTAGGCTCATGCCTTGATTATTCTTACTTCTTGCCAAATCCTCCCATGTTTGGACCTTGCGTTCAGACCTCTCATACCAAGCCGAGATGACGTTGCTTTTGGTAAACCCTTTCATTGTATCATCCTGACCAATTTTCGCTGTAAAATGAATGGTGACAGGCACGTTTTCCCGACTTTTGATTATTCAGCTTTGTTGTTTGTGCAAATTAACGGCAACGAATATTAAGGCAGAAGACCTAAACCCCATTTTCCTACTTGGCTGTTTTTCCGTTTTGGTCCCTCAAGCGCCGGGCGGCGGACATCCGTCCGCCTTGGCTCTCCTCGCATAAGCTCGGGCGGCCGGTCGGCCTTGCAGTCCGCTGGTCGCGGACCGGGCCATTCCCGGCCAACGGCCTAGCTCTATGACGCTTGGTGCTTTGTCACGGGCTTGGTGGCGGAGCACGGCGCACAGCGCCGCAAGGCCCTTGTGGCCGCCCGCAGCGATGCGCCTGAAAGGCGCGTGAGCGAGGATATCGCAGCACGGTTGTGCTGCGGAACACAAAAACTCCGCCCCTCTTGGATCACCCCATCGAGATTGCGCCCAGCCTCTTGGTGCTACCCACCAATCTCGCGCCTCGACGCCTGAGTTATTTGTTTGGTCCCTCAAACGCCGGGCGCGACGCATCCGCGTCGCTTGGCTTTCCTCGCATAAGCTCGGGCGGCCGGTCGGCCTTGCGGTCCGCTGGTCGCGGACCGGACCATTCCCGGCCAGCGGCCTGGTGCTATGACGCTTGGTGCTTTGTCACTAGCTTGGTCGCGGAGCACGGCGCGCAGCGCCGCAAGGCCCTTGTGGCCGCCCGCAGCAACGCGGCCTTTAGGCCGTGTGAGCGAGGATATCGCGAGCGCGGATGCGCTTGCGGAACACAAAAAATCATCCCCTCTTGGCTCACCCCATCGAGATTGCGCCCAGCCTCTTGGTGCCACCCACCAATCTCGCGCCTCGACGCCTGAGTTATTTGTTTACGCGCTGGCGCTGCGCGCCGTCTACGCCTGCGGCTCCGACTCCAAACGCCGGGCGCGACGCATCCGCGTCGCTTGGCTTTCCTCGCATAAGCTCGGGCGGGCGTGCGCCCTTGCGGTCCGCTGGTCGCGGACCGAGCCATTCCTGGCCAGCGGCCTGGAGCTCTAACGCTTGGTGCTTTGTCGCTGGCTTGGTCGCGGAGCACGGCGCGCAGCGCCGCAAGGCCATTGTGGCCGCCCGCAGCGATGCGATCTTTGATCGCGTGAGCAAGGATATCGCAGCACGGATGTGCTGCGGAACACAAAAATTCCATTTTCCTACTCGTCATTGCGAGCGTAGCGAAGCAATCCATACCCGAAGCTATCTGGATTGCCGCGGAGCCTGCGGCTCCTCGCAATGACGAAAAAAACAGAACTCACCAACAAACGCGCCATCCCCCGCCAGGGTACTTCTGCCGTTGCCTTCGAAGCCGCTCCGCCTGCGCCGGACGACCCTCTGCTTGGCTTCACCCCGGTCCCGCACAAGCAGCTGCGCCGCAATTCCATCACCCCTGATCTCCAGCGCGAATTCATCGCTCATCTTGCGGCGACCGGCATCGTGTCTTCCGCTGCGCGGCACATCGGCAAATCACTGGAGGCACTCTACAAATTGCGCGCGCGGCCCGACGCGGAAAGTTTCCGTGCGGCGTGGGATGCGGCGATTGACCGCGGGGTTTCCCGGCTGGAGGCGACCGCCCTCACCCGCGCTATCACCGGCGAGGAGCGGATGGTCGTCTCTTCCGGCAGGGTGCTGGGCACCGAGACACGCCATAACGAGGCGCTGGTGATGTTCTTCCTGCGGGGCCGCTTACCGCAACGCTATGGATCGGGGGGACTGCGCCCCGGCCATCCGGCCTACGAGGCGCTCAAGGCCGAACTGCGCGCCGAATGGGAGCAGGAACAATACGAAGAGCGCCACAGCGAGGAAAACCGCGCGGCGAACCTGCAATTCTTCACCGACCTGCGCGAGCGGTGGAGGAAGGAATGGGAATTGGATTGAAAGAAGTTGGGCGAGCAAACCTGACTGGCTGTCGCTGGATCGAGACCGCAGGTCTCGCAAGGGGCTTGCCCCCGCCCGCAGCGACGCGATCTTTGATCGCATGAGCGAGGCTATCGCAGCACGGATGTGCTGCGGAACACAAAAAACCAAAATCAAAGATTTTGGTGCCCCTGGCCCGACTCGAACGGGCACTCCGTTAGGAACTCGATTTTGAGTCGAGCGCGTCTACCAATTCCACCACAGGGGCACGCCTATCGTGAGGGCCGCACTTTAAACCGGGTTGCGCTGAAAAAACAACTCACAATTGCACCGCGCGCGCACAAATTTGCCAATTTGCGCTTCGCGGCGTAGCTTTCGGCAAAACATAACAGGTCGCTTGTGCTCCGAATTATCGGAAATGGAGGGAACCTGTTATGATGCGCGCTATTGCACTCACCGCTGCGAGCCTGTCGCTCGCGCTCACCGCTCAAGCCAGCCCTGCTGAGGCTCAGTTAAGGGTCCTCAAACCCGCTGAGACCGGGGTGATCGTCGCCGATATTCAGGCGGTCAACACCGAGCGAATGACGACATTCGACCCGGCAGTGCACGGTTTCAATTTCGGCAACCGTTTTCGCAACAATTTCATTTCTGAATTCGACATTCGCACCGGCGGGCTATGCGGCGGCATGGTGTGGGCGGCGCTCGACTATTGGCGCGCAGGCAAGGAAATCCCGCAGCAGACCTATCTGCCGACCGAAGGCTCCGTGCTGCAAAGTTATATCTACAACCGGCAGGTCATTTCACTCACCAGCAATCTCGACCGCTGGGGCGAGCTCACCATCAATCCCGGCGGTGAGCGCAACAATGAATATTGGCGCTGGGGGATGGAGGGCAAACCCGGCGGACAGCTCGATTTGCTGAAACGCAGCATCGATGCCGGGCGTCCGGTGCCACTCGGCTTGCTTGGCTGCAACGAGGATTGCAATGACCATCATCAGGTGCTGGCGATCGGTTATGATGCTGGGCGTTATAAAGGCGATCTTGGGCGCTATCAGACGGACCTGCGGATATTCCTGTACGATCCGAACCAGCCCGGCAAAAAAGTGGTGATGCGCACCAACCCGACAACGCGCAAATTCTATTTCGAAGATGACCCAGACACCAATTGGCGCACCTATTTCGTCGACACCAAATGGACTCGCAAGAATGCGCCGGAAATCTCTGCTTTAGAACGAGAATTGTTGATTACATTCGAAACAGGCGAGGATGATTTACGCGGTGGCAATGACAATATTCACGTCTATCTCAAACGCCGCAGCGGGTCTGATATTCCGCTGTATAACGCGAACAAAGGCAAGCGTTGGATCACCAATTCCAGCCAGACGGTGGCCTTCTCCCTGCCGCAGACAACCAGCTATGACCAGCTGACTGGCGTGCGCGTGCAGCACCGCGGGGCAAATGCCAAGGGAAGCGTTAGCGACCGCCAGAGCGCAGACAATTGGGACTTGCGCCGGATCCTGGTTCGCACCGGCGATGCGGATGGCAAGAAACGCCTGTTCTCCCGTTCTGGGTCGCCGCTGCACCGGTTCGATTCATGGAACCGAGACGTAAGCTGGAACTTCGCGGCGAGCGCGGCAAGGAACGAGCTGATCGTCACCTTCTTTACGGGCACCGACGATTTGCGCGGTGGCAATGATAATGCCGACCTGTTTATCATGCTGCGTGACGGGCGCAGGCTCCCCTTCCGCAATGTCAATGAGAGCCGCAAATGGGAAAACGGCGCCACCATCACGCGCTATCTAGAACTTCCCCGCGGCATCACGCACAGCGACATTACCGGAGCGCAGATCGTCACCCGATTTGGCGGCGGCATGGGCGGCGACAATTGGAATTTGCAGAGCTTGAGGATCAAGACCCGCGAAGGCGGAACCGAGCGCCAACTGTTCTACGCCGCTGGCGATAGGAATGGGCCATTGTTCCGCTTCAAAGGCGAACGCAGCGCCCGCAGCAAAACCTGGCGTTTCTAACCACTCACCAGCTTTGAGGCCGCGCGTTCCAATTGGAGCGCGCGGCCATCAATTCTACTTCAGTGAATTCGCCAGCAGCTTATGCAGCTTGGAATGCAGGCCATTGTTCGCGGCCAGCACTTGCTGCGAATGGATCGGACTCGAGCGACCGCGAAAGTCGCTGACGAAGCCGCCCGCCTCGCGGATCAGCAAGCATCCTGCCGCCGTGTCCCAATCATTGAGCCCGCTCTCCCAGAAGCCATCAAAGCGCCCCTGCGCCACATAAGCCAAGTCGAGCGAGGCGGCGCCAAAGCGGCGGATCCCTGCCACCTCTGGGCCGATGGCGCCGAAAATGCGGCTCCATTCAGCAAAATCGCCGTGGCCCGCAAACGGAATGCCTGTGGCGATCAAAGCATCGCTCATCTGCGAACGGCCCGACACGCGCAGGCGCGCATCCTGCAGCCACGCGCCGCGGGTTTTCTCTGCCCAATAGGTGTGATCTTCGATCGGGTGATAAATCACCGCCGCCGTCACATCGCCCCACGCATTGCCCTTCGCATCGGGGCCGCCCAGGCGCGGTTCCTGCACCGCAATCGAAATCGCAAAATGCGGAATGCCGTGGAGGAAATTGCTGGTCCCATCCAAGGGATCGATAATCCAGCGCGGCATATCGGGATCGCCCTCGATGATGCCCGCCTCTTCCAGCACAAAGCCCCAACCGGGCCGCGCCTTCAGCAGTTCGTCATACAGCGTCCGCTCAGCGCGCATGTCCGCCTTACTGACAAAGTCCGCCGGACCCTTGCGGCTCACCTGAAGGTGCTCAACCTCGCCAAAATCACGGCGCAAACGCCCGCCCGCTTTACGCGCGGCGCGCTCCATCACGCGGATTAGACCTGAAAACATCGACATGAGAAGTTAGCCCGCTTTCCCGACATAGGTCTGTTCGTAGACGTCCACGATGATGCGCGTGCCAGCGCCAATATGCGGCGGCACCATGATGCGCACGCCATTGTCGAGCACGGCTGGCTTATAGCTGGACGAGGCGGTCTGCCCCTTCACCACGGCATCGGCCTCAACAATCTCGGCCTCAATTTGGTTCGGCAGCTGAACCGAGATCGGCTTTTCTTCCCACAGTTCCAGCTGGACCTCCATCCCGTCTTGCAGGAATGGGCGCGCATCGCCCAGCAAATCGCTTGGCAGCATGATCTGTTCGTAATTCTTCTGGTCCATAAAGACGAGCATATCGCCGTCTTCATAGAGGAATTGATAGTCGGAGGTGTCCAGACGAACCTTCTCAACCGTGTCAGCGCTGCGGAAGCGGACGTTGGTTTTGCGACCGTCCTGCAGGTTCTTCATTTCCACCTGCATATAGGCCCCGCCCTTGCCAGGCTGGGTGTGCTGGATCTTGGCAACTTTCCAGATGCCTTTTTCATACTCGATGATATTGCCGGGACGGATATCGACGCCGCTGATCTTCATGGGGCTTGTGGCCTTCTTGTCGGAAATAATGGGTACGCGCCCGATGATCGGGCAACCTTGCGGCTGCGCGCATAGCCGAGGCTTCAGGCGAGGTAAAGCTGAGCATGATTATGGCAAACACATGGTAAACGCGGTGGTGCGCCCATTTGCCGCATGATAACGGGGCCAAATGAAAATGCGCTATGTCATAGGATTAACGGCTTTTGCAGCGGCGATCGCGGCCGTGACCCCGCATGCACGCAGTCAAAATCCCGGCGCAGGCACAGGCTCTGAAGTAGGCCAAGCGAGCGGCGATGGCAGTATGCTGTCGACCATGCCGCAGGGCAATTATCAATGCGCCCTGCCCGGCGATGCCACCGGCGCGGCCTATGATGTGATCAAGGATGCCGGCTTCCGCCTCGGCGCAGCCTCCAGCTACAGCAGCGAACAAGGCGGCGGCGTATACCTGCTAAAGGGCCGTGTTCTGACCTTCACCCGAGGCGCGAAAAAGGGCGAACGCTATCGCCGGATCGGCACGAACCAACTTCAAAAACTGGACGCAAAGGGCCGTTTAACAAAGGTTCTTTGCACGCGGACCGGAGCGCAGCGTTTCAGCCGGGATTAGATGACGGCCTTGGTGACGATAGGGGCCGCTAGGTCTATTCGACGAAGCCTAATTTACATTTGGTTCGCTTTCGATAGTGGCACGACGTTCAGTTAGCGAGTGAACTCCAGCTCAGTCACCGGTGGCTTTCCAGTCCATCTCATGGCCCCTTATTGGCTCGCCGCATTTGTCACATTCCAGAACCGGATCGATTGCCTTGCCGCAGTTGCGATGAATAAGCGCGATCGGCGGCTTTGCACTGGATTTCGCTTCATTGCCATCATCACTCCCAGCCCAGCGGTCACCCCACTTCATCAACAGGACAATTGCCGGATAGAGGTCACGCCCTTTTTCGGTGAGACGATACTCAAAACGAGGGGGCTTTTGATGATAGGCTCGTTTCTCCAGAATGCCGTAGCCGACCAGCTTTTTCAGCCGGGCGCTTAGGATATTGGGCGAGGCGCCAGTCGTCTTTAGCAAACCATCGAAACGCCTCACGCCAAAGAAGGCGTCGCGGAGGATGAGGAAGCTCCAGCTATCGCCCATTTCGGCTACAGCTTGCTCCACAGAGTCCCGCAAAGGACGGGCATTTCCATCAGTCTGAGTAGTCACTTGCAAAACGATATCCTATCCGTTACTATCGATTCGATAGTGACCTATTGTCGCTCTATGTGCAATCGAAAAAGGAAGTTTGATCATGCGCTATTCCGCCCCAGCCGCCTTTGCCGCGCTCGCCCTTTCGCCCTCATCTGCCATTGCGAATGATCAAAACGATCCGATTGCCGAAGTGGTCGATCCGTTGTTCGAAGCGGTTCTGGCAGAGGACATGCCAGCGGTTCGCGAAGTCATTGCGGATGGAGCAATGGTCCACGCGATGTTCAATCCCAACGGAGAGACCGGCGAAGGTTCGATCAGAAGCTTCCCGGCGGCCGCATATTTCCAAATCATCACGGCCAATTATGAGAACATTGAGTTCGTCGATCGAACTTATACTGTCTCGGAAGACAAGCAGACGGTTTGGATGGAGGCAAACGGCAACCTGCAGGTCGCCGAAACCGGTACGCCTTACCGCAACCGCTACGTCTTTAAGATATCGCTCAACGAAGATGGGAAAATCACGAACTTTGCGGAATGGGTCAACACCGCAACGTTGATCGCTCAAGGGCGCACCGCGCAATCTCAATGACCTTCACCCATGTCGCTTATACCGCCGGGCGCGTAGGTCTTGCGTCCTTGTTCATACTGGGCGGTATCAACAAGCTCGCATCTTACGGTCCCACATTGCAGAAGATGACCGACGCGGGGCTACCGGAGCCAGCCTTCACATTACCGGCTGTCATCGTGCTGGAATTGCTGGGTGGGCTGATCGTCGCATTCGGTGTTCGCGGATCAATTCCGTCTGCAATGGCGCTTGCAGCATTCACCGTGGCGACCAATCTGGTTTTCCATCGTTTTTGGATGCTGGAAGGGATCATGGCGCAATTGGAGCTATCCCTCTTTTTCAAGAACGTTGCCGTAGCGTCTGGCCTCGTGGGGATTGCCGGGATTGAGCATTCCCGGCGGCTAGCGCTGCTAGGAAGTGCGTTCGACAAATGATCAGGTAGAGAAGGTCATTCTATTCGTGGTCGCGATGGTTTACGCGCACAGCTAGAGAGCGCCCCTAACCCCGCAAAACCTTCGCAAAGGCCTCGATCGCGGCCATTTCATCACCGTTCCAGACTGCGCCTGACACGGCGAGGAAGTCTACGCCTGCTTCTATCAAGGGCACGCAGTTATCGGGCGTGATGCCGCCGATCGCGACGCAGGGGATCTCGAACAGGCCGGCCCAGAACTCGATCAGCTCTGGCTCGGGGCGTTCGGCATCGCCCTTATCCTTGGTGGTTGAGGGGAAGAACGCGCCGAAGGCGACATAGTCCGCGCCCGCCTCGCCCGCTTCCATCGCCAAGTGGCGGGAGGCATGGCAGGTAACGCCGATCTGCGCCTCGCGCCCCAGCTCTTCGCGCGCTTCCTTAGGGTCGCCATCACCCTGCCCCAAATGCACGCCGTCTGCTTTCAAGCGCTTGGCCAACGACACGCTGTCATTGACGATAAAGGCTACGTCATGAGCCGCGCAAATCGCCTGCAAGGGCTCTGCGAGCGTTGCCGCCTCGTGGCTCTCCAACCCTTTGACCCTGAACTGAAAGGCGGTGACCAAGCCTTTGCCCGCCGCCAGCGCGCGCTCTAGCCGCTGAGGAAAATCGCCGCCCACTTCAAGCGGGGAGATCAAATATAGCTGCGTATCGTGATTATCATTGGCCATGCTGCGCGCCTTAGTCCGCTGCGCCGCCCGCGCCAATCCCCTGCGTTACAATCGCCGGGGGGAGATTAGCCCGCAACGCTGGCGGTGCAGATCTTGTCGATGGCTTTGCCGAGCGTGTCGTCGAACTCCGCATCGCTTTGCGCCGCACGCAAATCCTGCAGCAGGCCGCGGCTGAAGCTCGCGATCATGCCGGGGTTGTGAGCAAGCTTCTCGCATGCCTCATCGGTGGAGAAACCGCCTGACAATGCAACCACGCGCAGCACATTGGGATGCGCGATGGCTGGGGCATAGAGGCCGCCCTCAACCGGGATAGACAGCTTCAACATCACCTTGCGGCCCGTGGGCAGGCTATTCAGGCCCTTCATGATTTCGGCCAGCAAAATGCGCTCGCCTTCCGCACGGTCTGCGGCGGTGATGTCGAATTCCGGCTCAAGCATGGGCACGAGACCCGCGTCGGCGATTTGGTTGCCGACCGCGAATTGTTGCTCCACCACTTTAGCGATACCGGCGGCGTTCGCAGACTTGATGACAGAGCGCATCTTAGTGCCGAACATGCCGTGCCCGACAGATTTTTCGAGCAGCGCGGGAAGCTTATCGAGCGGCTTCATCATCTGCACGCCGTCCGCTTCGTCGGCGAGGCCCTGGTCGACCTTGATAAAAGGCACAATGCCGCGCTCTTTCAAGGCGTCAGCGGTTGAGGCGCCCTCAACTTCGCTGTCCATGGTGCGCTCAAACAGAATGGCGCCGATGATCTTGCCATTGGCGAAACTGGGCGAGGTGATGACCCGGCTGCGCATGTCATGGATGCGGGCAAACATCTCGTCATCGCCGGACCATGCTTCGTCAGAAATGCCATAGCCGCGCAGAGCCTTTGGCGTGGAGCCACCCGATTGATCCAGCGCCGCGATAAAGCCCTGGCCGCCAGCGATCTTGGCTGTCATTTCATCGAAATTCATCGGAAGTCCCCATTCACCTTGGATGCCCTGAGATATGCCGATGCATACCTATGCGCGGGCCGTTTGAGCGCGCTTTAGCCAGCCCGTGGGCCGCCCGCAACCAGCCATTGCTGCTCTTCGACAGAAACAAAAGGGCGAGACGCCGCAAAGCGCCCCGCCCTTAAGCGTTATAACCAAGATCGTCGTCTTAGTCGCGGTCGGCGATCTTCACCAAACGATTGGTGAGAACCTCCAAACCTTCGCCGGAACCGGTGCGAACATCGATGTTTCCGATCTTCTCGGTCACACGTTCGAGCGCTTCCAGCTCCTTCAGACGCATCAGCGTTGGGTTATCGGCCATCAGTTTCGCCGTGTTGAGCAGGCTGCGTGTCGCGGCCGTTTCTTCACGCCGGCGGATCAGGTTGGCTTGCGCCACCTTCTCTGCCTCGACCACCCGGTTGATCAGCTCGCGCATCTCACCGGGAAGGATCACGTCCTTGATACCAAGCTCGGTCACATCGACCCCGATGTCGCCCACTTCCTTGCGGACGTGCGAGGCGATCTCGCGGTCAACCTTGGCCCGGTCGTTCAAAAGGTCGTCCAAGGTCCGGCCAGCAACAGCCTCGCGGACTGCAAACTGAACCAGCTTATAGACGTGCCCTTCGTAATCCGGGGTCGACAAAGCGGCCTTTTCAACGTCGGTAACCTGCAGGAACGACGTCAGCGTGATCCGGATGGACACACGATCCTTCGTCAATATCTCCTGCGCGGTGACCTCCATTGGCACGGGCCGGGTATCGGCAGACTTGCTGGTGACCTTGCGGCCAACCTGCCAGTAACCGTGGCGGCCTGGACCAATGGTCTCGATCAGCTCGCCATCGAACAGAACGATCGCGCTCTGCGCTTCACTAACACCGATTTGCTCAACCGGAGAAGGCACCAGCGCCCCGTAAACGGCGGCGGCGCTAACTTCATTGAGCAAACGCTTGGGCAGCTTCGGCTCAGCCTCAACATCGATCACATCAACCGTGATCGTATCGAGCACCTTCCAGACCCGCGCAACGTCACCGCCGCGCACGATCAGGCCAGCCCGACCATCAAAGCGCACAATCGCCACTTGCCCTTGATCAGGGCTGACGATCTCAAAATTCGCCTCCGCAAGTTCGGGATGGCGCTTTTCAATACCGTCTACCAGCGGCGAATTGCAGGCACCGGTCGCGGGCAGAATTTGCACCTGCATCCGGCTGCGATTCCACAGCCAATAGAAGTGACGTCCAGGTCCGAGAACCTCGACAAGGCGGCCATCCTTAACCAGGAGACCGCGTTCTTTTTCGGCAATAACAAATGTCATCATTGTCCGTCTCCTGTACTCTCACTTGCGGGGCCCATCCCCGAAGCGGTCGGCGCGGGTAGGCGCGATTCGTTTCAAACGCAACCGGTTTCTTTGCGACTTACGCGCACGTAACCCTATAAAGCCGTAGCGTAATTTGGAGATGGAAGAGAGAAATGGGTCAGCCGGGTGGCAATTCCCCGTTACCGTGCCGGGCCTTTGGTTGAGGCAGATCAGGCCCCAAGTTCTGCAATGCCCGCGTCCGAAAGGCCAATGGCCATTTCGCCGGTGAGCACCGCATCATCGGGTGCCAAGTCTGCCGGTATCCCCAAAGGCGCGGAGGCCCGATACCGGTGCCTTGGAGTTTGGCTCGCCGTCCTCCGAAGAGGCCTGCTCGCCGCATTCCGCAGCTGGATTTGCCCACCCGGCCTCCCCTTTTATGGAGCCGTTTCAGGGCTAAAGACGGGGCTCGAACCCGCTTGGCTTTCGCCGTACCCATGGAGACGATTTTGAGTCGTCGCTTGGACCTAAACCAAGTGCCTTGCAGGGCAGCCTTCACTTGGGAACCCGACATGGCAAAGCCATTCGTGACCTGCGGCTTTCAACACCGCGCAGCGAAGGCGAGCGCAACTATGAGCGATGGTTTGCCAAGTAAAGCGAAAAGTTCAGGGCCGCGCCCTGCTATACAGGCTTCTTGCCAAGCCGACGGATAATCCCGGTGAAGCTGAGCGCAGGGTTGCCATCTGCGGTTACCATGCCGCGCACAAAGATTGTTTTGCCCCCGCCGCGTGTCACCTCGCCGCGCGCCTCGACCAGCGAGCCATTGGGCACCGCGCCCAGGAAATCGCCCGCCAGATTGAGCGTTACCGCGTTTCCGCCATTGAGCTCATCCGTGGCGATCCCGAACAGTGCAAAATCGGCAAAGGTCAGCAGGCAGCCGCCGTGCATGAAGCCCGCGCCGTTCATATGGCGGTCCTCGGCGCGGAAGGCGCTGAGGTAACTGCCATCGTCCTGGCGCAGCATGTAAAACGGGCCGGACTGCGTCTCAAACGCGTCGTGGTTCCAATGGTACCACCCTTCAAACTCGCCCTGTTCACAGCGAACCGCGCCGCCGTAACCGTATTCAGTCTCAGTCATTTAACAAAACTTTCTAGGAAACGCCGGGCGACCGGGCTTTGTGCAGCTTTCGCCTGAACGACGGAGGAGCCTTCGTTCCAAATCGCCTCGGTGTTGGCCAGCACGATCAGGGTAAGGCGATCCTGCGGAACCTTGAGGTAAATGGCGGAATATTTCTGATCATCCTTGCCGGAATGCCAAAGCAGGCGTTTGCCCGCATAGTCCTCCAGCCACCAGCCCGTCTGATAATCACCCAGTGGGCCCAGCTCCATGGCGCTCAGTCGCTTCAGATTTGCTGGCGGGATCAATTTGCCAGCATCAAGCGCAAGATCGAACGCAGCAAGAGCGCGCGGGTTTGTCATCATTCCTGCCGACGCGCGGAAATCATCATCGGACAAGGATTGTTTGACGATGCGTCCCTCGACCGTGTGATACGGCATTGCCAACAGGCGCAGCGCGTCTCCCGCATCCGGATCTCGCCACCCGAGCGCGACGTCTTTCATACCCGCAGGCGTCAGAGCGCGGTCACGCACGATTGAGCGCAGGTCGCGTCCGCCCGCCCCCTCGATCACGCGGTCGATGCGAGCAAAGGCGATTGGGTTGTAAACGAAAGCATCCCCGTTCGCGCGCATGTTCAGCATTTCGATCAAGGTGGTGGGCTTCGCGCAATCGACCGGCGGGATGGTGTTGCCAAACATATCCTCACCGCCGCTCATGAATGGGATCGACGTGGTCGCGAAATAGGCACAGAACTCCGCCCAATCGGCGTCGGTGGTCATGGGTTCGCCCAGGAACACATCGCCAGCCAAACTTTCAGCCAGAACCGCAGTCGCTGCGATCGGCTTCGTCACAGAGGCTATGGAATAGGTTGTCTGCGCCGTGGTCGGAAAATCGCGCTCGTCATCAGAAGTGCCGAGATAGGCCTCCCATACGATCTCGCCGTCCTTGAGGATCAGCGCGCTCATGGCAGGCGTTCCGCTTTCCTTGCGAAACTCCTCGAGAAACTCGCCAAATGCGTCGTAATCGGGCTCTTCTGCGGCGAGCGGCGCGGCCAGCAGCAATGCTGCCCACGCGAAAAGCGCGCGCATCAATTCCACAGCTGGAGGTTCTGGATCGCAGCGGGAAGCGATTCTTCCGGATCCGTGCGCGAGAGGCTGCGCTCGGCGAGCTTCCAATTGCTGCCAACCGCGCCCTTGCGCCACAGGTCCGTCAGCCAGAACTGACCAGACCAATCGCGCGCGCCGATCCGCATTTCCAGATCAACCCCGGCGGCGAACCAGGCGCATTTGCCGTGCTTGTTGATGATAACCTCGCGGAAGCGATAGGCTGAGCAACCAAAGCGCCCCTCTGCCGCCTCCAGAAAGCTCGGCCGGTCAAGCAATTGCGAACGGTCCGCGCCTACAATCATCATGAAATCGCGCCGCACAAGCTTGCGCAGATCGCGGTTATCGCGCCGCATCCACGCCCGCATAAAGCGGTGCTCCAGCGTCTCAATCGTGGCGGCAAAATCAGCCATGGTCTACGCGCTCAGTGCCGCGACGCCGGGCAGCTCTTTGCCTTCCATCCATTCGAGGAAGGCACCGCCAGCGGTGGAGATATAGGTCACATCGCCCGTCACGCCTGCCTGCGCCAAGGCAGCGACAGTGTCGCCCCCGCCCGCGACAGAGATCAGCGAACCTTCTTGCGTCAAAGCAGCGGCATGGCGAGCCAGCGCCATGGTCGCGGTGTCGAACGGTTCGGTCTCAAACGCGCCGAGCGGGCCGTTCCAAACCAAAGTGCGGCAAGTCTTAAGCACGTCGGCCAAAGCCTCAGTCGCGAGCGGGCCGATATCGAGGATCATTTCGTCGCCTGCAACCTCGTGGACATTGCAGGTTCGAAGGCTCGCCGGATTGGCGGCAAACTCTTTGGCCACCACGACGTCATAGGGCAGGTGCACCGTGCAGCCGGAATGATCCGCCTCGTCCATAATCTTCGAGGCTGTCTCGATAAGATCATGTTCAGCCAGGCTTTTACCGACATCCACTCCGCGCGCGGCGAGGAAGGTGTTGGCCATTCCGCCGCCGATAATCAGGTGCTGAACCTTACCAACGAGGTTTTGCAATACGTCGAGCTTGGTGGAGACTTTCGCTCCGCCAACCACGGCCGCGACCGGGGTTTCCGGATTGCCGAGCGCACTGTCGAGCGCGGTCAGTTCGCGCTCCATCGAGCGGCCAGCATAGGCGGGCAGATGATGCGCGAGGCCCTCGGTTGTCGCATGGGCGCGGTGCGCGGCGCTGAACGCGTCATTGACGTAGAAATCGCCGTGGGCCGCGATGCTCTGCGCGAAATTCGGATCATTCGCCTCTTCACCGGGCCAAAAACGGACATTGTCGAGCAGGCCAATATCGCCGGGCCGCAGGATGCCAATCGATTGTTCGACCACCGGGCCAGCGACCTCTGGGATGAACATCAGTTCCTTGCCCAGCACGCCCTCAACATCGCCCACGACCATGCTGGTCGACAGCGCCGAATGCCGCGCGCCGCCCGGACGCCCGAAATGCGCGAGCATCAGGACTTTCGCGCCCTTCTCGCTGAGCTCCAAAACGGTCGGCTTAATCGCCTCAACCCGCGTCAGATCGCTGGCCGACCCGCCCTGCATCGGCAGGTTGAGGTCAACGCGGACGAGCGCAACCTTGCCAGTCAGGTCGGCGGGCAAATCATCGAGGGTTTTGAAGTTGGGCATTAAAACACTTTCTCTAGCGTTGCTCAGGCAAGATCAGCCAAAAGCGGCAATGCGGCAAGCACCGCAACCGCCGTTGTGACATAGCCCAGCGTCTTTGACCGCGACCAACCGCTCACTCCAATCGCGCCAAGCAAGGCAAAGGTGCCGATGGCGAAGCTAAGGCTCATCCCCACTTGCACAATAGTACGAGGCCCGGCGGCGATCACGTCAGGCGCATTTGGATGACTTTGCGCAATAACACCAACGCTCATGTAAGCTGTCACAATAAATGCCGCAGCGCCAACTGCGGCCAGACCAATGGCCCAGCGAACAACCTTGGACGGTTTTGCCAAGGTCAGAAGCGTGACGAACAGCGTCGCCGATACACCGCCGAGGAACGCACCCAGAAATCCGAACTGCCGCGCCAAGGCGGCGAGATATTCAGGGTGCAGTTCCAGCATGTCCATCCTTCGGGCTTTTCCCTACAGGAATTTCGCCATTACGCCGGCGGTGTCGATCATCCGGTTGGAGAAGCCCCATTCGTTGTCATACCACGATACGACGCGGGCGAGCTTGCCCTCCATCACGCTGGTTTCCAGGCTATCCACGGTCGAGCTGGCTGGGTGATGGTTGAAATCGCTGCTGACGAGCGGCTGATCGGTGTAATCTAGCACGCCCTTCATCGGGCCGTCTGCGGCGGCTTTCAGCGCAGCGTTCAGTTCCTCTGCGCTGGTGTCGCGGCCCGGTGTGAACACCAGATCGACCAGTGAGACGTTCGGTGTAGGCACGCGGACGGATGACCCGTCGAGCTTACCCGCCAGCTCTGGCAGCACCAGGCCCACCGCGCGCGCTGCGCCAGTGGTGGTTGGGATCATGTTCTGCGCGCCGCCGCGAGCCCGGCGCATGTCGCCGTGCATCTGGTCCAGCATACGCTGATCATTGGTGTAGGAGTGGATCGTGGTCATGAAACCGCGCTCAATCCCGACCAGATCGTTCAGCACCTTCGCCACTGGTGAGAGGCAATTGGTGGTGCAGCTGGCGTTGGAAACGATCACATCGTCCGCGGTCAGCACATCGTGGTTCACCCCGTAAACGACGGTGGCGGAAACATTCTTCGCAGGCGCTGAGATGAGCACGCGCTTTGCGCCGGCTGTCAGATGCGGTTCGGCGGCTTCATGGCTTTGGAAGAAGCCGGTGCATTCCAGCACAATGTCCACGCCTTGCGCGGCGTGCGGCAGATTGCCGGGATCGCGCTCGCTGGTAACCGCAATGCTCTTGCCATCGACGATGATCGCGCCCTCGCCGACCTCTACTGTGCCAGGGAAGCGGCCATGCGTGCTGTCATATTGGAACAGAAGAGCGTTCGATTTCGTATCCGCCAGATCGTTGATCGAGACCAGCTCCAGATCGTGACCGCTGCGTTCCAAAATGGCGCGCGCCACGAGCCGCCCGATGCGACCAAAACCGTTGATTGCAACCTTCGTCGCCATGATGAGAACTCCTGCTTAACCGTTCAATTTGTTGTGAATTTTCGGAAGGATGGCTTCAGCGGTCAGGCCGAAATGCGCAAACAGATCCTTCGCCGGGGCAGAGCCCCCGAATGTGTCGATACCGATGTTGAGCGCGCCTGCGCCAATGCCGGTGTATTTCTGCCAGCCAAAGGTCGTGCCCGCCTCGATTGAAACGCGCAGCACATCGTCGCCCGTTGCTAGAATGTCGGCGCGGTATGCATCGTCCTGCTCGTCGAAGAGTTCGGTGCAGACCATGGAGACCACGTCTGTGCCAATGCCTTTAGCTTCCAATTCGGCCGCGCATTCAGCGGCAAGGCTAACTTCTGAGCCAGTCGCATAGATCACAACCTTGCGGTCCGCGCCCGCAGCCTTGGTCCGGTATCCGCCGCGCGCCGACAGGTTCTCGCCAGCATCCGTCAGGCGCTGCTGAGGCAGACCTTGACGGGTGAGCGCCAGAATGGTCGGGCGATCCGGCTGCTCCAGCGCGGTTTTCCAGCATTCCGCCGTTTCCACCGCATCGCATGGGCGCATCACCAGCACATTCGGCATCGCGCGCAGCGAGGCGACATGCTCAATTGGCTGGTGCGTTGGGCCGTCTTCGCCCAGCCCGATGCTGTCATGCGTCATCACATAAATCGCCCGGGCCTGTTGCAGCGCAGACAAGCGGATCGCGCCGCGTGCATAATCGGTGAACACCAGGAAGGTGCCGCCGTAAGGGATGACGCCGCCGTGCAGCGCCATGCCGTTCATCGCGGCGGCCATGCCAAATTCGCGAATGCCGTAATAGACATAGCGGCCGGAATAATCGTCAGCCGAGAACGCCTCGATCCCGCCAGCCTTGGTGTTGTTCGATCCGGTCAAATCGGCGCTGCCGCCGATAGTGTCGGGCAGAACCGGATTGATCTCAGCCAGCGCCATTTCACTCGCTTTCCGGGTCGCGACGCTAACAGGTTCTTTGATCAAGCCTTGGATATAGCCATCGAGATCAAAGGTGCTCGGCAGATCACCTGCCATGCGGCGCTCAAACTCTGCTTTGTGTGCAGAAGCGTTGAGGCGCGTTTGCCATGCGCCATGCGCCTCGCGGCCCATATCGGCGGTCGCACGCCAGTCGGCCAAGATCTCAGCAGGCACCGTGAACGGCTCATGCGGCCAGCCCAGCGCTTCGCGGGCCCCGGCAATTTCATCCGGCCCCAACGGCGCACCGTGCGTTGCCGAGGTGCCCTGCTTGGTGGGAGCACCCTTACCAATCACGGTCTTGCAGGCGACCAGCGATGGGCGGCCATCGGCCTCCGCCTCTGAGATCGCGCGCTCAATATCGGCAAAGTCGTGCCCGTCGCAGCTGACCACGTGCCAGCCTGTCGCTTCATAGCGGGCCTTAATGTCTTCGCTGGTCGACAAATCCGCCGATCCATCAATGGTGATGTTGTTATCGTCCCACAGCACGATCAAGCGGCCAAGGTGGAGGTGCCCAGCAAGGCCAATCGCCTCGTGGTTGATCCCTTCCATCAGGCAACCATCGCCCGCGATCACCCAGGTGCGGTGATCGACCAGATCATCGCCAAAGGTCGCGTTCAAATGCCGCTCTGCCATCGCCATGCCGACGGCCATCGCCAGGCCCTGGCCCAGCGGCCCGGTGGTGCACTCCACGCCTTCGAGCAGGAAGTTTTCCGGGTGGCCCGCGCACGGGCTACCCAGCTGGCGGAAATTGCGGATGTCATCCATTGTCGGCGCGGCATATCCGGTGAGATGCAGCAGCGAGTAGATCATCATCGAGCCGTGGCCTGCGCTCAAAACAAACCGGTCGCGGTCGGCCCAATCAGGGCGCGCAGGGTCAAATTTGACGTGGCCCGAATAAAGGACACTGGCGACGTCCGCCATGCCCATTGGCATTCCCGGGTGGCCTGAATTGGCGGCCTGAACCGCATCCATGGAAAGGGCGCGAATGGCGTTCGCCATCTGCTGCAAGCGGGCGGGTTCAGTCGTCATGCTCGGGTGGGCTCCTGGTGCCAGCTGAATATGCATCCGAAGCGGCGCGATTGTGCAGCGATTCGGCGTTGGAGAAGCCTTTGCCGAGGCGCATAGTGAGGTCAAGCGCAGGCCCCGCGCTACCCCCGCACAATCCACCCAGCCCGGTTTCTGCACGCTCCGCTACCAACACTTATCAACAGCAATCACCAAGGCTTTGCAGCGCCTCATCTTTCTTGGTAAACGCTAAGCCCATGAGTGAAGCACGAATTGATGAGGCGATTGGACGGATCGAAAATGCGCTTCGCCGTATGGATGCGGCGCGCGCGGCCAATCCGCCAGCCCCCGCCCCAGACGATACGCCGAGCGAGGAAGAGGCCGCGAACTCTGCCCGCGTAATGGCGCTGGTCAACAACCACGAGAAACTGCGTGAGGAAGTGGCCGATACCCTGCGCGAATTGGACGGCGTGATTGCGGAGCTGGAAGAATGAGTACCGTTACATTGCAAATCGGTGGCCGCTCCTATCAGGTCGCCTGCGCCGATGGCGAAGAAGCCCACATCGAAATGCTGGGCGGCATGATCGATGCCAAATTCAACGCCATGGGCAGCGCCCGGACCCCGCAGGACGCGCAAAACTTTCTATTCGCATCACTAATGCTGGCGGATGAAGTGCATGAGGCGAGCGGCAAGAGCGGCGCGCCCGCTGCGCCAGCGCCAAGCGTTGACGATACGGCGAATGCGGAGAATGCAGCGGAACTCGAAGAGCTGCGCTCAGCCCAATCGAGCCTCAATGACGAGCTAGAAAGCCTGAGCAAAGAGCTTCAATCCGCGCGCGAGGAAGCAAAATCTCTGTCGGAGCAGCTGAAAGAGGCGAAAGAAGCCGCTGATCAGCGCGATATGTTTGGCGAAGATGTGATCGCTGGACGGCTTGAAGAACTTGCGGCCAAGGCAGAGAGCTTTGCCGAGGCGCTGGAAGGCTCCGCGGCCTAAGCGCACGTTTACAGACATTTCGCTTGAGCATGGGCCCGGCGCACCCTAATTAGAGGGCGGCGGGGCTGCCCGGCGCGAGCCGACTGAATATCCCTGAGGCTATAAGCAATCCATCGGGAGCTGTCCCTGCCTGAGTTTATGGGCCACTGCGTTCTTCGGAATGGAACCTGGGAACTTGGGCATACGGCGCCCACCTGACGTTTTCGCGTCAGAGGATTTCTCCTGGTCCGGCCCATGGTGGTCCCGCTACTTGTTTTTCGCAGCGCATCCGCGCCGCGACTTCCTCGCTCATCGCGATCAGTGATCGCATCGCTGCGGGCGCCCAGTCGGGCTTGCGGCCCTGCGGGCCGATTGGACGGATTGAGGTAGTGTGACATTGCTGAGCAAAACCGAACTGCGCAAAGCGCTCCGCAAGGCGCGCCGCGAGCATGTGCTCGCCCAGCCAGAGGCGATAAAGGCGCTGTTGTTCAGCCGCCCACCCGGCGCGCTGCTCTCGCGGATCAGCGAGACGGCCAGCATTGGCCTCTACGCCGCCAGCCCAGATGAAGCCCCAGCAGCGGGCTATGCGAAGTTCTTCCACGAGCAGGGCCGCACCATCGCCCTGCCCCGCTTCGATACGCGAGACAGCTCCATGACCTTTGCGAGCTACGTCGATCCCTATATCGATGACCTGCTGGAGGACGGACCATTCGGCGTCGCTCAACCGCGCGCGGATGCAGCGCCCATAATCCCCGATGTCGTGTTCGTCCCGCTGATCGGCTTTACCGAAAACGGAGAGCGGCTGGGCCAAGGCGGCGGGCATTATGATCGCTGGCTCTCGGAACATCCGGGCCGCTTGGCCATTGGGCTGGCATGGGATGTTCAGCTGTGCGAGGCCTTGCCGGTAGAGCCGCATGACATGACCCTCGATGCGATCATCACCCCCACTCGAGCCTACGGATTGTAAGACGATGCGCGAAGAACCAACCTGGCGAATTCCAGCAGGCATTATCGGCCTGTTTATAGCGCTGATCGCCTACGGCTTCGTAATTGCCCATTTCGCGCCGACCACGATCAGCACCTGGCCCGGATGGGTCCAGACCATCGTCTACATATTCCTCGGTGTCGTCTGGCTGCTGCCGCTCAAGCGCTTCCTGATCTGGATGGAAACCGGCAGCTGGAGCCCTCCTGCACCGCCTCAGGACTAGGATTGCTCGATAAGCCCCAGCGCCGCATCTTGCCGCGCGGGGATGCGCTGATACAAGTGGCGTATGAAATGGATTATCGCTCCCATCGCACTCGGGCTCGCTGCTTGCGCGCCCTCCACCGCTCAGACTGATCAGGCCGCTGTGCCCTATGACAGCGCGCCGCCTGAAATCACCGAACATATGCCGCAGCCTGCGGTGCTGGTGTTTTCCAAGACGCGCGGCTGGCGGCACAATGAAGGGATCGCTGGCGCAGACCGGTTCTTTGCCGAATTCACCAGCGAGAACGGAATGGGCCTGTTCACCACCGCCAATGGCGCGGTGTTCAACGCCGATCAGTTGGCGCGCTTCGATCTGGTCGTGTTCAACAATATGACCGGGGACACGCTGTCACCCGATCAAGAACGCGCGTTCCAGCAATGGCTTGAGAATGGCGGAAGCCTGGTCGCATTGCACAGCGCGGGCGATGACAGCCACGAGGACTGGAGCTGGTACGATACGAATGTCATTGGGCCGCAATTCATCGGCCATCCGGCTGACCCGCAATATCAGGATGCGCGCGTCGTGAACCTGGCGGCGGAGCATCCGGTTATGCAGGGCATTCCGGCGGACTGGACGCACAATGACGAATGGTACAGCTTTGACAGCGCGGAGCTTGGCGATGCGGTGCCGCTGCTGGGCCTGGATGAGAGCAGCTACAGCCCAGAAAACCTGCTCTACGGCCCAGTTCAGGACCTGCGCATGGGCGGCGGGCCGGAAGGCCACCCGATTGCCTGGACCCGCTGCTTAGGAGAGGGCCGCGCGTTCTATTCCGCCATCGGCCACAATCACACCAGCTATGATGATCCGATCTATCGGCGGATGCTCAGCAACGCTTTGGCATGGGTGCGCGCACGCGGCGCAGACCGCGAGGGCTGCGCAGCCAGCTAGCCGGAGATCATCTGATCGTACTTCGTCTCGAGCGCCTGATCGATGACCCAGAAGTCAGATTGACGCGGGCCAACCAGCACCTCGGCAAGCAAGTCGAAATGGCCGTGCCATCCAGCAAGCACCCCGACCAGCATGTCGCGCCCCGCAACGCCTTTATGAATAAGGTGCAGTTCGGTCGCGCCGCCATCCAGCGGCTTTAGCGTAATCTCGACTGTGCTCGTTCCTGCATCCTCAGCTTCGAACCAAGTGAAAGCGAGGCGATTTGGCGCGTCGTACTCAAGGATCTCGCCATAATGCGTCACCACCTGTTCGGATGCATATTTTTCTGGCGGAGCGCTATCGGCGAGACGGCGATGGTCGAACTCAAAAACGATCTGTCCGCCGGCATGATCATCGGTTGATCCGCCGCAGAACCACAGCTTGCGCTTCTCAGGGTCGACGAGGAACTGCCAGACCTTCTCAATTCCGGCATCAAATCGCCTAGTGAACTCGATTTGCTGAGGCCCCGTCTGCTTGCCAAAGTCAGTCATCACCATCCTCCTTCAATGCTTGATCAAGTGCGTCGAGGCGCTGAGACCAAAACGCGCTGTAGCGCTCAACCCAATCGCGGGCGGCAAGCAAAGCATCTGGGTTCAGCGCGCAGATGCGCTCTCGCCCTCGCTTCTCACGTGTCAGCAATCCAGCTTGCTCGAGCACGCCAACATGTTTGGAGGCCCCGGCAAGCGTCATATCCAGCGGCGCGGCCAGATCGCTCACCGTCTGATCACCGCGCGCAAGCTGTTCGATCATGCGTAGCCGGGTTGGATCACCCAGCGCGCGAAACACAGAATCAAGCTGCCGTTCATTATCAACCATATGGTTGACTATATCAAAAGCAGACCAAAACTCAACCCATCAGTTGAGTAATTAGATCGGGCAACGCGAAGCGTCTGCGCGTTTTCCATCGATTTGAAAAGGGTCCCAAGTGGCGCGAGTGACGAGACTTGAACTCGCGACCTCCGGCGTGACAGGCCGGCGCTCTAACCAACTGAGCTACACCCGCATAATGTGGGTTTGCACCGCTTGGGAGCAGGGCCATTAGGCCCCACTGATCTGACTGTCAACGGCTCTGACGGTCATTTTTTGCCATTTTGAAAACTTTATTCCGTCAGCAGCAAAACTGGCGTCTCAACCAGCTTTTTCACGTCCTGAATAAAGCTTGCCGCATCATAGCCATCAACAACCCGGTGATCGCAGGAAATCGAGATATTCATCAGCTTGCGCTTCTCGATTCGCTCCGTGCCATCGGGGCCGGTGACATACATTGGCCGCTCGATAATGCGGTTCGGGCCAATGATCGCAACCTCTGGCCGATTGATAACCGGCGTGGTCGCCACCCCGCCCAACGGGCCGAGCGAGGTGACCGTCAGGGTTGAGCCCGACAGCTCCGCCGAAGTGGCCGAGCCTGTCCGAGCAGCCTCAGCCAAGCGGCCGATTTCGCGGGCGAGCTGCCAGATGTTTTTCGACTGCGCGTCCTTGATCACCGGCACCATCAGGCCGCTGTCGGTTTGCGCGGCCATGCCGAGGTGGATAGCGCCGTGACGGGTGACGACATTCGCCTCGTCATCATAGCGCGCATTGATCATCGGATAATCCGGGATCAGCTTGCAGAATGCGCTGATGAGCAGCGGCAGCATGGTCAGCTTTGGCTTGTTACCGCGATTGGCGTTCAGATCCGCGCGCATCCGCTCCAGCTCGGTCACATCGACTTCTTCGACGTAGGAGAAGTGCGGGATGTGGCGCTTGGATGCGGCCATGTTTTGCGCGATCCGCTTGCGCAGGCCAATGACCTTGATCGGTTCGTCACTGCGCGGCGTGCCAGCCGGGGCAAAGCCGCCGCCTGCATTGTACGACAGGAAGGCGTCGAGATCAGCGTGGCGAATGCGGCCATCCGCGGCAGGCTTCACTTCGCCCAGATCAATGCCGAGATCGCGCGCGCGCTTACGCACCGCTGGGGTGGCCAGGACTTTGGTTTCCGAAACAGGTTCTGCCGCTGCGCCGCCAGAGGCAGGCTCTGGATTGGTCACCTCTTTCACTGGAGCGGGTAATGGCTCAGGTTCGGGAGTTGGCGCTGGCTCAGCAGGAGCCTCAGGCGCGGGTTCAGCCGCTTCGGAAGCGCTTTCCTGCGCGGCCTCCTCAGGCGCATCCTCGCCTTCAACCTCAACAACCAGCAACATCGCGCCAACCGCGACGATATCGCCCGCCTCGCCAGCAACTTCCGTCACTGTGCCGGTAACCGGGCTTTCAATGTCGATCGTGGCCTTGTCGGTCATCACATCGACGATGTGCTGATCTTCTTCGATGCGATCACCGACCTTGACCTGCCATTCGACGATCTCGGCCTCGGCCACGCCTTCACCCACGTCGGGCATGTTGAATGTGAACTTTGCCATCTGAGGTCAGTCCTTCAAAATCTTGTCGATCGCTTCGCCAATGCGAACCGGGCCAGGGAAATAAGCCCATTCGAGGCTGTGCGGATAGGGTGTGTCGAATCCGGTGACGCGCTCAACCGGCGCCTCCAGATGATAGAAACAGCGCTCAGTCACCAGAGCAGAGAGCTCCGCGCCAAAGCCAGAGGTGCGGGTCGCCTCATGCACGATCAGGCAGCGCCCGGTGCGTTTCACAGAGGCTTCGATGGCTTCAATATCGAGCGGCATCAAAGTGCGCAGGTCGAGGATATCGGCCTCCACGCCTTTGTCGGCGCAAACCGCTTCGGCCACATGCACCATCGTGCCGTAGGCCAGCACGGTGAGTTGTTCGCCCTCGGTGACCTGGCGCGCTTTGCCGAGCGGTATTTTGTAGTAGCCCTCAGGGACCACGCTATCCTTGTGCCGCTTCCACGGCTCAACCGGCTTGTCGTAAAAGCCAGTGAACGGGCCGTTGTAAATCCGCTTCGGCTCAAAGAAGATCACTGGATCATTGTCTTCGATGGACGCGATCAGCAGACCCTTGGCGTCGTAAGGCGTCGCTGGGATCACCGTCTTTAGACCCGCCACATGAGTAAACAGGGCCTCGGGTGATTGGCTGTGCGTTTGCCCGCCAAAAATCCCGCCACCAAACGGAGAGCGCACAGTCATTGGCGCGATGTAATCCGTCGCTGAGCGATAGCGCAGCCGCGCCGCCTCAGAGATCAGCTGATCAAGGCCGGGATAAATGTAATCCGCAAACTGAATTTCCGGGATTGGGCGCAGACCGTAAGCGCCCATGCCCACCGCGACACCAATGATGCCGCATTCCGAGATTGGCGTGTCGAAAACGCGGGTCTTGCCGTGCTTTTCTTGCAAGCCAGCCGTCGCGCGGAACACACCGCCGAAATAGCCGACGTCTTCGCCCATCACGATGGTGTCCGGATCACGCTCCAGCATGATGTCGAGCGCTTCATTGATCGCCTCGATCATATTAATCCGGCGCTCGTCCTGGCCCTGCTCGCTGGTGGCGGCGGCGTTTTTTACGTCACTCGCGCTCATTTGCCGGCTCCATCTTTGGGATGCTGATCGGGCCATTTGATCTCACGCTCACGGGTCGCTTGAGCAGCCTGCTCCTTCAAATGCCAAGGCAGCTCTTCAAACACGTCTTCGAACATCGTCTTGAACGGATGGTGCAGGCCGTGGCCTAGAATGCCGTTCTTTTCCGCTTCCTTGGTCGCGGCCTTCACTTCTTCAGCGCATTTGCGGTCCATCGCCTCTTGGCGCTCCTCATCCCACTCGCCAATCGCGATCATGTGGTTCTTGAGGCGCATGACAGGATCACCCAGCGGCCATTCTTCGCGCTCCTGAGCGCTGCGATAGCCCGATGGATCATCCGAGGTGGAATGCCCCTCTGCGCGGTAAGTAAAGTATTCAATCAAGGTCGGCCCCTGATTGGCGCGGGCGCGGTTCGCGGCCCATTGCTGCGCGGCGAAACACGCCAGCGCATCATTGCCATCCACACGCAGGCCAGCGAGGCCATACCCCAATGCGCGCGCAGCAAAGGTTGTCCGCTCTGAACCGGCGAAACCAGAGAAGCTGCTGATCGCCCACTGGTTGTTGATAACATTGAGGATAACCGGTGCATTATATACGGTCGCAAAGGTGCAGGCGCTGTGGAAATCGCCCTCGGCGGTAGAGCCCTCGCCCACCCATGTCGCGGCGATCCGGCTGTCGCCCTTGATCGCGCTCGCCATGGCCCAGCCGACCGCTTGCGGCGTCTGGGTCGCGAGGTTGCCGGAGATGCTGAAAAAGCTGTGCTCGCGGCTGGAATACATGATCGGCAGCTGGCGGCCCTTCAGCTTGTCGCCCTTGTTCGAGTAAATCTGATTGATCATCTCGATCAGGGGATAGCCGCGCGCGATCAAAATGCCCTGCTGGCGATAGCTTGGGAAAACCATGTCATCGCTGGCGAGCGCCATGCCGGCAGAGACGCTGGTCGCCTCCTCGCCGGTGCACTTCATGTAGAACGAGGTTTTGCCCTGACGCTGCCCCCGGAACATCCGCTCATCAAAGGCGCGGACCATCGCCATATGGCCGAGCATGGTGCGCAATGTGTCTGGTGAGAGCTTGGGATCCCACGGCCCATGAGCCTTGTTGTCATCACCCAGCACGCGGACCAGACCATAGGCCAGGTCCTTCATTTCGCCAGGCGCGCAGCCTTCATCCGGGCGCGGCATATCGCCGGGCGCGCCAACGTCTACATCTGCGAAATTGACCGGATCGCCGGGGCGCGACCGAGGTTCGGGCACGTGCAGTGCCAGGGCCGGACGGTTATCGCCGGTGTGCGGGCTATCGCCGCTCTTGCCTGAGGCCCCATCGGCCATATCAGCGCTCTCCCAATTGGATCACCCACTCGGACGATGGGCTTGCAATAATTGCGTTATGGCGAATTTTTATTTCAACGCGCGGGAGCGGTCAAGCGAATGCCGTTACACCGCAACAGGTGCCTTGATCGGGGGCAATGGCGCGTAATCATCGACCCTGAAATCCTCGATTTTGTAATCGAAAATTGTTTCAGGCTTGCGCGTGATCGTGAAGGTCGGCTGCGGTTGCGGCTCGCGACTCAGTTGCTCGGTGATCAATTCCTCGTGATTGAGATAGAGATGCACGTCCCCGCCCATCCACACGAGCTCACCCGGCTGCATATCAACTTGCTGCGCGATCATCCGCTGCAACAGTGCCGCTGACCACAGGTTAAACGGCAGGCCCAGTGCGACATCACAGCTGCGTTGATACAGCACGCAATTGAGCCGTGCCTCCGGCCCGCTGCCATCGACGTGGAACTGATAGGTCTTGTGACACGGGGGCAGCGCCATCTGATCAAGCTCGGCCACATTCCAACCTTCGATGATATGGCGGCGGCTGCCCGGCGATGTGCGCAGGCTTTCTATCACTTGCGCGACCTGATTGATGCCCTCGCCCTTTTCGTAGAGCCCATCTTTGCGATAACGATAGGTCGGCCAATCAACCCATTGCTTGCCGTATACCGGGCCTAGGTCGCCCCAACGCTTGGCAAATTCTTCGTCATCCGCAATCCGCGCGACGAAATCATCAAGCGCAATGTCCTCACCCGTCGCCTTGACGTAGTTGGCGTGCGGCCATTCGTTCCAGATCTTCACCCCCTGCAGCACCAGCGGGCGAATATTAGTCTCTCCAGTGAGGAACCACAGCATCTCACGCGTCGCGGTCTTCCAATAGACCCTTTTGGTCGTCAATAGCGGCATGGCTCCATCCGCCAGATCAAACCGCAATTGCGCGCCCATTATAGAGCGTGTGCCAATCCCGGTGCGGTCGGTGCGCTCGCTGCCAGTCTCCCAAATGCGCCGCATCAGGTCGAGATATTGCCATTCCGGATGCGCGCCCGGCGCACCTGGGCCCAGCAGTTCAGACGGATGTGTTTCAGCGTTATCGAGCATTGCCATGAGGGCGATCTTAGCGCGCTGCGGCTCCATTTGTCACCCGCTGCCCCGGCTTCTACTCCACCGCTTTTTGCAGTCGGTGCGGAACCCGCTTGCCATAGCGATAAACCGCTCCTAATAGGCGCGCCTCACATCGCCTTGCGCGCACTCCTTTGATGGAGCCTAAGCCGCCAGGGATGATGACCGGTCGGGGAGTGGCGCAGCCAGGTAGCGCACCTGTTTTGGGTACAGGGGGTCGGAGGTTCGAATCCTCTCTCCCCGACCATTTTCACATCACTGTTGGAATATCAGGCTTCTATATAGGGGGCTGTTTGGTCTCGAATGGGCCTCACCTAATTCGCCCGCAAACCTGCGGCAAATACCCAAGTAGTGATCGCGCTTGACGGCTGAATTCGGCGAATACCCATTAACCAAAAGCACAAAACGTCGGTCAGAGTGAAAATAACGGTAAGCCGCCTGTGTCGCGTTGTTTCGAATCGACACAGAACTCGGTTAACCGCGCGATGTTACATCAATTTACCCTTTAAAATCAGACACCCCTGTCGATTAGCTGGGATGAGTCGTTGCATATGCGCGATTACGCGTTAATACCTTCTTTACCAAGTTCGCACTCGATTCGCGTCGAGTATAAGATAATCAGGGCGTTTGAGACTTGGGATCTTAGTTACTTTCTAGAGGGGAAGATTAATGAAGAAACTACTTATGGCTGGCGCACTCGGCGCTGCTTTTGCTGCATCACCTGCCGCCGCTCAATCTGCGACTGCTTCTGATGATTTCCTGGTTGCTGCATTCGTTCAAGCTGAGTGCAGCGTTGACGATCCTGACGCCGTATTTTTCGGTTTCCTCGACATTGAGGAAGATTCAGGTTCAGACGCACTTACACTGACCAACAACCGTTATGTTGAGCGTCAGCGCATTTGGGCGAGCTGCAACTATCCAGCTTCGATCACCCTCGAAGGTGAAGCGATGCAGAACTTCTTCCAAACCAATGACGGCCCAGACGCCGACGACTTCACCGATAAACTTGAGTATCGTCTTCGTCTGCGCGCAGATGATAACACCGACTTCGCAACTGTTAATCACCGCACTGTAGACGGTTCATCAAGCACCGTTGCTCAAGTGGGTGCATTCCACAACCGCGCAGTTCTGCGCACAGTGATCAACGTGAACGATCAAGAATCGCCACGTCCACTGGCAGGCCTCTATGCCGCTGTTGCGACCGTAACACTCGGCGCAATCTAAGCGACACTTCGCTTAAATGAGATTGGGGGAGAGGAATTCGTTCCTTTCCCCCGTTTCAACTCCGGGTGAGAAACCACAACGGTTCAACCCAAAAGACACAGCTTCGGCAAGCCGCTCTCAGTTAAGAGTTAATTCACTTGCGCGAAGCGATAGTTGGACTCTAACGCAGACCAACAACAAAAAATAAGGGTCGGTTTCGAGGATACCAAGACACTGTGCATGGGCGCACTGCTGACTTGTAGGGGGATTTTTCCATGTTTCGGCCGATTTGGGCAGCCTTTAGTGCGCTCGCTCTATTACTAACGCCTAGCGCCGCAATGGCTGCTCGCGTTTCACCAATGATCGCAGATCTCGAGCCTGATGGGCGCGGCGCAGTCACGCGCATCGAAATGGTGAGCGATGCAAACAATGACATCGCTTATGAAGTGCTGATGATGCGCGGCGATATTTCGACCGAGGGTGAGCTTGAACTGACCCCGGCCGAAGAAGATTTTCTCGTATTCCCCACCCAGGTTTTGTTGAAGAGCAAGGCACGTCAGGTCTTCCGCGTTCAGTATGTTGGCGATCCCGATATTGCAGCTTCGGAAATCTACTACATGTCGATCCGGCAGCTGCCGGTCGAAATCGATGCCAATTCCCAATCCCAAGTCCAGGTCGTCATCAATTACAATGTTTTGATGAACGTGTTTCCTGAGGGTGCGCGCTCTGAGCCCGTTATCCGCGAAGTTAGCTCCGTCACCCGCGAGGTTCCGCTGCTCCAGAGCGAGATCAATGAGCTCGAAGCTCAGCGCGCGGCAGAAGAGCAAGCTGCATTGGAGGCTGATCAAGACGCTCGCGATGCGGCCCTGACCGCTGCTGAGAATGATGGGTCCACTCCCGCCACTCCTCCAGCAACAATCGAAATCCCCACCACCGACGCCACCGAGATTGAGGACGATCCTGACGCTCCTCCGCCGACCCGCGCAGAAAAAGGGTTGGAAGTGCTCGTTGGCAATGATGGCAACCGCTACTTCCTAGCAGGTCTTTCGACATGGCGAATGACCGGCACACGCACCGATGGCGAGCCCTTCGAAGCGACTTTCACCCCCGAGCAAATCGCAAGATTTATCGGCGCAGGTGTGGTCGCTCCGGGCAAAGATCGCTTGTTCTTCGTCCCAATGGACGCCGAACTCGATCCCGCCTCGGTTACGATCGAGATTGACACACCAGTAGAGCAGTGAGGCCATGATGCGTCCCACAAAGCTCGCTCTGCAATCCCCGGCATTGAGCCTGGTTGCACTCGCCTGGTGTTTGCAAGCTCCGCTTGCAGCCGCTGCCTATGCTCAAGACAATGCGCCCGCGGATCCCGCTGGTGATGGAACTGGCCAAGCTGCTCCAACTGACCCAGCCGAACCTGAAGTTCCAGCGAATGATGAACCTGAAGTCGTAACGCGCTCGGGCATCACATTCGTCAAGCGCAAGCCCGAAGTGGAAACGGTTGAAGAGCGCCCTTCGCTCGAATTCAACGTCCCGCTCGTCTCGGGCAGCCAAGTGCTTGGCGATGTTGCGGTGAAAGTTGAACGCGATGGCAGCGTCCTCATCGGTACAGACATGCTGCGCGAGCAGCTCGCGCTGATCCTGAATGAAGAAGGTTTGCGCCGGTTCGACACCTACAGCGCGAACCGTGAGAACATCCGCCCCGAGCCGCTGGCCGAGGCTGGCATTGAACTCGCGTTCAATCAGAACCTGCTAGAGGTCACGATTGTCCAGATTGATGGCACCCTGCGGCAAACCCGCGACTTGATCGCTCAAGACTCCAGAAGCAGTCGCGAAGAGTTAACGCTGCTCGAGCCCGAGAAATTCTCCACCTATCTCAACATCAACACCAACCTCGAGTATGACACCGAAGAAGACGAGTTCACGCCTGAATTCTTCTTCGACGGCGCGACCCGCATCGGCGACATTGTCGTCGAATATGATGGCGCATATTCAGACCAACTCGGTGATGGGATGCGGTTTTTCCGCCGCGGTGTTCGGGCTGTCTATGATCAGCGCGAGAAATACCGCCGCTTTGCTGCAGGCGACTTGCGTCTGGAATCGCTCAGCCTGCTGCGCACCCCATTCCTTGGCGGCGTCAGCGTTGAAAAGAGCCGCCGTGTCTTCGATCCGTTCCTGCCCGCAGCCCGCTTGGGTGGAGGCGAGATTTTCCTCGACAACCGCTCGACCGTCGATGTCGTCATCAATGGTGAACAGTTTCAGCGGCTAGAGCTGGATGCGGGCACCTATGACCTCGCCAGCCTTCCGGTTCAGCTCGGGGCTAATGACGTTGAGCTGAGAATTCGCGATTCCGGTGGACGCGAACAGCTCGTAAACCTCGACTACTTCTTCCAACCGCTCAATTTGGAAGCGGGCGAAGAGGAATATTCCTTTGCCGCAGGTTTCATTGCCCGCGACCTCGCGTTTGAGCCGAATTACACCAATGATATCGCCGTAACCGGGCTCTATCGCAAAGGCGTCTCGGACAATTTGGTGTTGGGCGGCGCGGCTCAGCTGTCTGAGGACGTTCAGCTGTTCGGCGTGGAAAGCAGCATTGTGCCGCAATTCATTCCCGGCTTCTTCGATCTGCAAGGGGCCGCGAGCTTCAGCGAGCAAGGCGGAACTGGTTTTGCAGCCCGTGCGAGCTATCGCTTTACCGGCGGTAACAGTTTCACCAACCGCAGCGGCTTTACGCTGAATGTGGATTACACCGGAGAGGGTTTCACCACCATCTCTAGCCTCATTCCAGTGGCCTTCGATCTGGTAACGGTCAGTGCAAATTATAACCGCACTCTAAACGAACGGGGCAGGATGGTAGCCGGCGCGCTTTATTCGCACCGCTCTGGGCCTCAGGAAGACCTGACCAACGTCTTCGTGGATTACATCCACCGCATCAGCGACCGCTTGCAGGTCACGATCGGAGCGGAATATGGCACCGGCGATGCCTTTGGCAGCGAATGGGGCACGCGCGTTGGCGTTTCTTATGTCTTCGGCCCAAGCACGCGCGCCCTCGCCGATTATCGCAGCAGGTCCGAAACCGTTCGCGCAAACCTGTCAAAAGGAAGCGAAAACCGCGTCGGATCGTTTGGCTATGACGTTGGTGTCACAAGCGACCCCAACCAGTCGCGTATCGACGCTTCGTTTGATTACACCGCAAACCGGTTTGACACGCGCTTCTCGGCATTCACCGCTGGCGACAATTTCGGCAACCTTGATCAAGAGCAACGCTATCGCCTTCAGGTCGGCACCTCTCTCGCCTTTGCGGGCAAGGAGTTCGCGATTGGCCGCCCAGTGCGCGATGCCTTTGTCATCGTCCACCCGCACGAAACCTTGGCCGAAGGCGAAGTGATCAGCGGGCGCACGCTGGCCGACAACGAATACGAAGCGAACAGCGGCGTATTCGGCGGCGCGCTGCAAGGCCGCCTGTCATCCTACACCGACCAAACAATACAATATGACGTCGAAGGCGGCGCGATTGGCTACGATATCGGAGAAGGCTCAGTGCGCTTGGATCCCCCATACCGGGCCGGGTACACGCTCGAGGTCGGCAATGATTACTTCGTCAGCATCGTCGGCAATCTCTATCGCGGTGAAGAGCCCGTTTCGCTCGTCTCCGGTACGATTATCGCGCTGGATGATGACGAATTTGAAGAGAAACAGTTCTTCACCAATTCTACAGGCCGCTTCGGCATGATCGGCTTTGCACCGGGCAAGAGCTACCGCGTCACCTATGATAATGGCGCGTCCAGCTTTGAATTTACGGTGCCGGACGATTCAGAAGGTTTGTTCCGCTTGGGTGACGTTAAGCTCCCGGCGATCGAGGAATAAGGAAGCATATTATGACCATTCTTCGCACCGTTTTCGTTGCTGGCGCCCTTTGCGCGAGCGCCTCGGTTTCTGCCCAAGATGGCGGCTGCCGACCTGAATTCGTCGACACGACCGAGAACGTGAACGTCTCGGGCATTCAAATCGGCGCTGGTGAGCGTGCCCGCGAAAACTTTGAAATTCGGGTCCGTAACGCAGCTGGCAACGGCCCATGCGAGGCGTTTATGCGCATTGCTCGCCGGGACAGCGTGGCCGCTGACGATCCGGTCCAGTTCAACTTCAGCTCCGGCGGTCAGCGCCTTGAGGTGCTCGCAGATGATGCAACTGCAGGTCCGATCAACAATGATCTGTTCCTGCGCGGTGTCCCGGGCAGCCGCAATGGCCGCGCGGTGCGCGTTCAGCTGGGCTTCCCAACCGAATGGGGCCTCGATGCGGGCACTTATTCGCGCGAATTCGTCGCCACACTTCGCGATGCAAATGGCACTCTGGTTGACACCTTGGAGCTCTCCGTACGGGTCAACATTCCATCCGCGGTTGCCCTTCGCATAGTCGGCGCCAGCGGGCGCGGCAGCGTGCGGCGCATCAACCTCGGTGCTTTGGACCCGGATGCCTTCACCCGGTCCGATCCCTTTGGCCTGCGGATTTGGAGCACTTCGCCTTACCGCGTTGAGTTCACCTCGGAAAACCAAGGCGTGCTGCGCCATTCACGTGGGCGCGATGAAATCCCTTATGTGCTGCGGATGCGCGGCGAGAAGGTTGATCTGATGGGCGCGAATGGCCGTGAATTCGTGGAGCACACAGATTCACTGGGCGATTTGCACCCACTGCGAGTGATGGTGGATCCATTCTTTGCCGAAGCTGGCAAATATGCCGACCGCGTCAGGGTGTCGGTTAGCGCGATCTAATCAGAGACCAGCATCTGGCAGCAGTGCAGCGCATCGCCAGCAGGGTTACACGGCCAACGCCAGGCCCAAACAAACAAACGGCCAGCACCCGATGTGGATGCTGGCCGTTCGCGTTTTATCGTGATTGGGTAAGTTAGACAGCCGTCAGCGAGAAGCTGATCGAGATGGGCTGCGCAATGTCGCCCGTCTGGATTGTCACTGGCACTGGGCCAAAGCGCGCGCCTGCACGCATCGCGACAAAGGAGAAACCGCCCGGGTTCAGCTCGCTGGTGTCGCGGCCATATTGGACACTCACGCGCTCACCCACGGCCAGCTCGCGGTGCGTTGCGATCACGGAGAAGCCGCGATTGGTGTTGCACGCTTCGAACAAAGTGCCTGTGACCACTTCATTGTCGTCCTGAGCGCTGAACACGCCTGGCTCAATCTTGCATGAAACGGGGACTTGCGCGCTAACGCGAAAGCCGCCTTGTACACGCTCGCCAGCCATCGCTGGCGTGGCCGCAAACATCATTGCCGCAACGGGCATCGCATAGATAATTTTCTGACGCATAGTTGGTCTCCTATGCGAACCGCAATATGCGATGTTGGTGAAATCTTAGCTGCGACTTAGGGTTAACGCGGGGCTTCAATTGAGCGCCGAATAGGCCTCTGTTAACGACATCGAATACTGAAATACGGTCGGAATTTAGGTTAATTCCGCGAGGCTACTAGGCGGTAATACGGCGTTAGGCTGAATTTGAGGCTCGCGGCTAAACGATGCGGTCCGCCGCCAACCCCAGCACTAATGTCAGGGTGCCTAGCCCCATCGACAATTGCCAGCGCAGTGACAGGAAATCGCGCGCAGCATAGCCCAAAGCGCGGTCGGCCAGCGGGCTGAGCGCAATCAATACACCAAGATAAAGCAGCGCCGGACCCGGCCATTCCCAGCCAAAGGTCCATGGCAGGAACAGCGCAAGACCAATCAGGCTAGGCAAGACCGCCATCAGGTAAGAACCCGCGCCAGCATTGCCCTTTGCCAGCGCCTGGCCCCACCACACGCCGCCCAGAAAACTGAAAATCAGCGCCGCATAGGCGAAGCCGCCTGCGAGCGCGACATAGGCCGCCTCCCCGCCATAGAGCACCAGGCCAAGCGCGATCGCCTGAGGGAGCAGGCCAGCATAGCCAAGAATTCGCGCGGCGAGAGTGAGAGAAGCGTCTTGTGTCATCGAGGGGGCAGCGTTTGGCATAGGCGATTGGTTCCCGCCAGTTGTTCTTGCCCTGCCCTTCACGGATCACCGCATTGCGCCGGTTTGCAGAGCGATTGCATAAGACTAGGAACGCTGCGAGGGCCGAACCGTTTTGTCGGGTAACCGCGCGGATACCCCCGCGCCATTTGATCGGATAGACATTGAGCAGCGACGACACCTTCGACGAAAACAGCCGCCCCGCTGAAAGCCGGGAAGACAAAGCTCGCCAGCGCGCCGTGCCATCGGGCCGGGTGTCGCGGCTGGCCACCTTCGGCAGGCTCGCCTCTGGTGTTGCTGGCGGTATGATGGCCGAGGGCGCGCGCAGGCTGGCTCGCGGCGAAGGCATCAATGCGCGCGATCTCGTCCTGACCCCCGGCAATGTCCAACGCATGACCGACCGCCTTTCGCACTTGCGCGGTGCGGCGATGAAGATGGGGCAGATGATCAGCATGGATTCGGGCGACTTCCTCCCGCCGGAACTTGCAAAAATCCTCGCCACCTTGCGCGATCAGGCGAATTTCATGCCCGCAAAACAGCTCGACGGCGTGCTTAAGCAGGAATGGGGGCCCGATTGGCGCAAGCAGTTTCGCTGGTTCAACCCGCGCCCCATCGCTGCCGCCAGCATTGGCCAGGTGCACAAGGCGCTGACCCGCGATGGGCAAGAGCTTGCGATCAAGGTGCAATATCCCGGCATCGCTGACAGCATCGACAGCGACGTCGACAATGTGATGACCCTGCTGCGCGTGTCCGGCTTTGCGCCGCCAGAGCTGGAAATCGACGCGCTGCTGGCCGAGGCCAAGAAACAGCTGCACGAAGAGGCGGATTACCACCGCGAAGGCGCGCAAATGGAGATGTACCGAGAGCGCTTGGCGGGCGAGCAAGGCTTTGTCGTCCCGCGCCTGAACAAGGAGCTGACCCGGGGCCGTATCCTTGCCATGAGCTTTGAAGAGGGCAGCTCCATCGAAGAGCTGGAAAATGAGACGGACGAACGCCGTGATGAAGTGATGGGCCGCCTGATGCGCCTGGTCGCGCGCGAGCTGTTTGAATTCGGCGTGATGCAAACCGATCCGAACTTCGCCAATTTCCGCTATCGCAAGGAAACGGGCGAGATCGTGCTGCTCGACTTTGGCGCGTGCCGCGATGTGGATCCCGATGTCGGCAATGCCTATCGCCGCTTGCTCGAGGCGGGTCTGGCTGGCGACAAGGACAAGGTGCGCGAAGAGACGATCGCGGCTGGATTTATGCTGCCGATCGTGGTCGAGAAACACGGTGAGCGGGTCGACAAGATGATCGACATTGTCGTGAATGAAATGCGCGAGGATGCGCCGTTCGACTTTGGCGACCGCGCCTTTGTCCCGCTGCTGCGCGATGAGGGCATGCAAATCGCACAGGACAAGGACACCTGGGCCTTTCCGCCGGTTGAAACCCTTTTCGTTCAGCGCAAGGTGAGCGGCACAGCGCTGCTCGGCGCGCGCCTGAAAGCTCAGGTGAACGTCCGCAGGATCAGCGAGGAAGTGCTCGCGAGCACCGATCCGCTGCCAGCGAAGGCGGCCTAATCTGCGCCGCCTTGCTCCGCTTCTGCCGCGACCTCCGCTGCACGACGTTCCCGATTGATGCGAATTTGCTCGTTCTGAAGCCAGAGCTCCACATGCATGCCCAGAACAGACAATGGTATCGAGCCGTTCTCCAGAACGGTGTCGTGGAAGGCGCGCAAGTTAAAGTTGGCCCCCAGCCGGTCTTCTGCCCGCTTGCGCAGCTCTCTGATCTTCAGCTCACCAACTTTGTACGCGAGCGCCTGTCCCGGCCAGGTGATATAGCGATTGACCTCGGCATCGATATTGGCCGGCGACAGCGCGGTGTTGTCGAGCATGTAATCCACTGCTTGCTGCTTCGACCAACCCTTTGAATGAATGCCGGTGTCGACCACCAGACGGGTCGCGCGCCACATCTCATAGGACAGCCGACCCATTTCCTTCGCGGGCGTATCATACAGCCCCATCTCGATCCCAAGCCGCTCTGAATAAAGGCCCCATCCCTCAACAAAGGCGGTGAAATAGGTGCCGTTCGCGCGCAGCGGGTGGATGTCCAATTCCTGCTGCAAGGAGATTTGGTGGTGATGCCCCGGCACCGCCTCGTGCACGCCCAGCGCGGGCAGCTCCCACAAGGGACGCTGGTCCAGCTCTGTCGTGTTGAGCCGGTAAATGCCCGCTTGGCCCGTCTTCAAAGAGCCCGGCTCGTAATAGGCCGTCGTGTTGCCCGGTGCTTGGGCCGCCGGGATTGGCAAGACCGTATAAGGATTGCGCGGCAGGCGGCCGAACAGCTTCGGCATGAAGCCATCAATGTGCTTGGCCAGCGCCTGAGTGTAGGCGAGATATTCATCCGCATCGGTCATGTAATATTGCGGATCGGTGCGCAGGTGCTCGATGTAAGCTTCGCGGGTCTCGTATCCTGCCGAGGCCGCAACATCTTCCATCTCGGCGCGAATGCGGGCGACCTCGGACAGGCCCAGATTGTGCACCTCATCCGCCGTCATATCGGTCGTGGTGAAGCTCTTTACGAGGTGGTCGTAGTAAGATTTGCCATTTTGGGTGGCGAGAATTCCCGGAGTTCCGGTGCGGCAATTTGGGGCATATTCCTCGGTATAGAAGGTAAGGAATTCGCGGTACGCTGGCAGCACAACCTGCTCAATTGCCTCGCGCCCGCGCGATTTCAAATCCTGCCATTGTGCGTCTGTGACGGAACCGGGCCGATCACCAGAGAATGGCCTCCAGAATGGAGAGGATGTGTAATCGTCGACAATCTGGCTAGCAATCCGACTTTCTAAACCCTCCATCGGTTCGCAAGGCTGGACCAGTGGGCGCACCCAATCCAGGGCCACCCTACTGCGCTCAATGCCATCAGCATTGACTTGCGCATACCCGCGCAACCGCCCGATATAGCTTTCATAATCGGCCATGCTGAAGAATGGAGAACGGTTTGGGAGCGAGGCAAAATTGGTAAACCAGCCGCCACGATTGGTGAAGATCATATAGCGAGCTTGGGAAAATCCAAGCCTGGTGACCGCATTTTCCATACTGCGTTTCAAAACGGCGTAATCAACTTGCAGGTCGACTGGCAACTGATCCGCATCAATCACATTCAGTCGCTTTAGAAACTCATTGCTGCGAGTTTGACTACGGCTAACTTCAACGATCGAAAGGTCGCCTAGCTTGCCGTCACCGCGTCGGTCGCCGATGCTCGTGGCCAAAAGCGGATCCGCATCAAGCGTCGCCTGCCACACCTCTTCGCGAAGCTCTTCATAATCCTCAACTGGCCCCGCCAGTAAAGGCGAAGTGGCCAATAGGGTTGAGGCGGCAAGAGCAGCAAAGACAGCGCGCATGGATGTATCTCCGGAGTGTTTTGCGATCTGTCTATTGCCAGTTCGTGGAACCGTCCAGTAGGCCCTCTGAAATGGGGAAACTTGATATGACTAAACCCGCGCTTCTGTTCGTCTGTCTCGGCAATATCTGCCGCTCTCCCTTGGCCGAAGGCGCGATGCGCGCCGCCGCGGAAAGAGCGGGGCTGGACGTGGAGATCGATAGCTGCGGCACGGCGGCCTATCACGTGGGCGCACCGCCCGACCCGCGCTCGGTTGAGACCGCAGCGGCCCATGGGATCGATATCTCGGGCCTGCGTGGTCGGCAATTGGCAGCAGAGGACTTCACCCGCTTCACCCATATCTTTGCGATGGATCACCAGAATTTGCGCAATATCGAGGCGGTGCGGCCCGCTGGCGCAAGCGCGCAGGTGTCACTGCTGATGGACGCCGTGCCAGGCCGCGAAGGCGCAGCGATCGCGGATCCGTATTACGACGGCGAAGACCAGTTCGAGTTCACTTGGGAAGATGTGAATGCGGCGGCTGATGCCTTGGTGAAGCAGTTGAAGCCCTAGCCCCCGCGTAGCAGCTGCACGCCCCAATCGCGTTCCATCAGATAGAGCAATTGCCGCGCTGCCTCGCCGCGTGAACTCGATTGCCAGCCGCCGTCTTCTTCCGAGCCCTCGATCAGCAGCCGCGCATCGGCGTGGGCAGCGGGTAGCAAGCGCTGCACCTGCTCCAGATTTGCGATGCGAAAGGCGGCATCGCCGGACTGCCGCGTGCCGAGCAGCTCACCGCCGCCGCGCAGCTCTAGGTCTTCCTCCGCAATGCGAAATCCGTCCTGCGTCTCGCGCATCAGGGCGAGCCGTTTGCGCCCCGTCTCTGACATCTCATTCCCGCGCAGCAGCAGACACACGGATTTGTCCGCGCCCCGCCCCACGCGGCCGCGCAGCTGGTGCAATTGCGCTAGGCCAAAGCGTTCGGCCTGTTCGATCACCATCAAGGTTGAGCTCGGCACATCAACGCCAACTTCGATCACCGTGGTTGCGACCAGCAGTTTCGCCCGGCCGCTGGCAAAGGCCTCCATATTGGTGTCTTTTTCCTCTGGCTTGAGCTGCCCGTGGACCATCACGACATCATCGCCAAAACGCTCCTTCAGCGCAGCATAGCGCGCTTCTGCCGCCGCGATATCGGCCACTTCGCTATCGCGCACCATCGGGCACACCCAATAGGCCTGCTGTCCGGACCCGACGTGGCGCGCGACGCCAGCGACGACGTCTTCCATCCGGTCTTGCGCCACCACACGCGTATCAATCGCTTGCCTGCCCGGCGGTAATTCATCCAAGCGGCTCACATCCATCTCACCATATTGCGCGAGGGTGAGCGTGCGCGGGATCGGCGTTGCGGTCATCGCGAGCGTATGCGGCGCGCGCTTACCCTTGGCGGCCAGTTGCAAGCGCTGGGCCACGCCAAAGCGGTGCTGCTCATCAATCACGACCAGGCCGAGGTCCTTATAGGCGACCGTGTCCTGAAAGATCGCATGGGTGCCGACCAGAATATCAATCGAGCCGTCGAGCAATCCCATCAGGATGCCCTCGCGCTCACGCCCCTTGGCCCGTCCTGTGAGCAGCGCGACTTCGGCTCCTGTTGGCCGGGCCATCGTACGCAAAGTCTCATAATGCTGGCGCGCGAGAATTTCCGTTGGCGCAAGCAAAGCCGCTTGCTTGCCCGCTTCATTCGCGATCAGCATGGCTTCCAAGGCGACCACAGTCTTACCCGCGCCGACATCGCCCTGAAGCAGGCGCAGCATCGGAGCCTCCTGCGCCAAATCGCCTTCGATCTCAGCAATCGAACGGGTCTGCGCGCCCGTCAGCGCGAAGGGCAGATCGAGCTTCGCCCGCAGCGAACCATCGCCCGCCAGCGGTTGCCCCTTACGCCGCCTACCATCCGCCCGGACCAGCAGCAGCGCGAGCGAGTTTGCCAGCAGCTCATCATAGGCGAGCCGGTCGCGCGCGCTGGCATTCTCATCCTTATGCGCCAGCACCAAGGCATCGCGCCAAGCCGGCCAGCCCTCGCGCTCAAACTGGCTCGGCTCGATCCATTCGGCCAGCTCTGGCAGGCGTTCGAGCGCCTGCGCCGCCAGCCCGGCCATCCGCGGCTGCGTCAGCCCTTCAGACAAAGGATACACCGGCTCATTGAGGCGCGCGAGATGCGCTGAGGCGTCTTTCTCAACATGATCCGGATGAACGATCTGCAGCATATCGCCATAGCGATCCACCCGGCCCGCGATCCAGCGCTTCTCCCCGACCGGCAGCAATTTTTTAGCGGTGTATGCGGCGCGTCCGAAATAGGTAAGCGCGCAGATGTTCCCCGCATCGTCCGCCGCCAGCACGCGGTACGGACCGCGGCCAGGATTGCGCGGCGCGCGGTGCTCCGTCGGCGTCAGGGGAATGATTACCTGCTCCCCCTCGCCTACCGCATCCAAGTCATCGACCGTGCGGCGTGTCACAAACCGTTCTGGCAGGTGATAGGCCAGATCGCGCACCCGCGTGAGGCCCAGCTTCTCCAGCGGCTTCATCAGCTTGGGACCGACACCTTCCAGCGCGGTCGCTTCGACAAACAGGGGATTGAGAACCTCAGGGCGCATGCAGCATGCGCTACCATCACTGTTTCGTCATTGCGAGGAGCCAAAGGCGACGCGGCAATCCATCGCCCATTTTTTCAACAATTGGGGGCCCAAGACACTGGGTTGCTTCGTTTCACTCGCAATGACGAGTTGAAGATGCCGCGCACTACAACTACTGCGCCCCGCATGACCGAAAAACCAGACTTCCAAGAACGCCTAGCCCGCGCAAAATTTCGCAGCTGGCACCGCGGCACGCGTGAGGCCGACTATATGATCGGCGGTTTCTTTGATCGCTACCACGAAAGCTGGGGCGAGGCAGAGATGGCATGGTTTGAAGACCTGCTGGCGGAAGACGATGTCGATGTGATGGCCTGGGCGCTCAAGTCTCAGCCGACGCCGCCGCGTTTTCAAGGGCCGCTGATCGAGCTGATGCAGCGCCTCGACTATGTCGATATGAGCCGCTGACTGGCGCGCTGGAACCATCCTCTCACCCAAGACTTGACCCGACACCATGCCTGACCTCTCGCGCATATTAGCGGCGGATGCACCGCTCACTCTGTCCTCGCTGGTGCGCGGCAGCCTGCCCTTGGTGCTGGCCGATCTGGCGCGCGCGGCGCGGCAACGGGCGGTGTTCATCGCGCCCGATGATGCAGCGATGCGCTCGGCCAGCGATGCAGCGAAATTCTTCGCGCCGGAAGTGGAAGTGATCGAGTTTCCAGCGTGGGATTGCCTGCCCTATGACCGCGCCAGCCCGGCCTTGTCGGTCAGTGCAAAGCGGCTGGCGGCGCTCCACGCGCTGCAAAATCCGGACTCTGGCTCGCAATTGCTGATCACGACGGTCAACGCCGTGCTGCAACGCGTGCTCACCCCGTTTCGTATTCGCGAGAGCGTGCGCGAGTTTAAACAAGGCACGACGATTGGGCATGAGAGCTTCGCCGCGCTGCTGACCCGCCAGGGCTATTCGCGCACGGACACCGTGATCGATCACGGCGAATTTGCCGTGCGCGGATCGATTGTCGACATCTTCCCTTCATCACTGGAGCAAGGCCTGCGGCTCGATTTCTTTGGTGATGAGCTGGAGAGCCTGCGTCTGTTCGATCCCAGCACGCAGCGATCCACCGGCACGCTGGGTTCGCATCTACTGCTGCCCGCCTCAGAGGCGCTGATCGATGAAGACAGCATCGCGCGGTTCCGCAGCCGCTACCGCGAGATGTTCGGCGCGGCCGCGACGCAAGACCCGCTGTACGAAGCGGTCAGCGATGGCCGCCGCCTAGCCGGAATGGAGCATTGGCTGCCGCTGTTTGAAGAGCGCCTGACCACCTTGTTCGATCACCTCGCAGAAGACGACGTTGTGGTGATCGACAATGGCGCGATTGGTGCGGCGTCAGAGCGATTGTCCGACATTGCCGACTACTGCAAACAGCGGACCCGCACCGCTGGCGAAGCGGCGGGCAGTTACCGTCCGCTGGAGGCCGAAGCGCTCTACCTATCGAGCGAAGAATTCGACGCCGCCATCGCCAGCGCCCCCGCGCACCGTAGCCAAATCTTCGCCGCACCAGACAGCGATACGAACATCGACTTCGGCTTTTCCTCCGCCCGCGATTTCGCGCCAGAGCGCGCACGCGGCGACAATGTTTATGAGGAAGGCGCGAAGCACTTCGCCGCGCTCGCCAAGTCCGGGAAGCGCGCGTTGTTCGCCGCCTATTCCACCGGCAGCCGCTCTCGCATCACCTCAATCCTGTCCGAAGCGGGTGTCAAAACGCAGGTCGCCGACAGTTGGCAAGAGGCGCTGGGCGCATCGGTCAAGGGCGGCGTTGTGGCGATGGTCCTGCCGCTCGACACCGGTTTCTCCAACGAGCAAATGGAGGTCCTCACCGAGCAAGACGTGCTGGGTGATCGGCTGGTCCGGCGCAAGAAAAAGCGCAAGGATTCCGATGCCTTCCTCGCTGAACTGCAAGCGCTGGGCCGCGGCGATCTGGTCGTCCATGTTGAGCACGGGATCGGCAAATATCTCGGCCTCGACCCCGTCCCCGTTGGCAAGAGCCAGCACGATTGCGTGAGCCTGGAATATCGCGGCGGTGACAAGCTGTTTATCCCGGTTGAGAACATCGATGTCCTCTCGCGCTATGGATCGTCCGAAGATGCCGTTATGCTCGACAAGCTGGGCGGGGAAGCATGGCAGCGGCGCCGCTCAAACCTAAAAGAGCGCATTCGCGAGATCGCCGGTGAGCTGATGAAAGTCGCCGCCGGGCGCGCGCTCAAAAAAGCGCCTTCGCTGGCGGCAGACGAGGCAAGCTACAACCAGTTCGTTGACCGTTTCCCATGGGAAGAAACTGACGACCAAGACGCCGCCATCGCCGATGTCCTGCGTGATCTGGAAAGCGGCCGCCCGATGGACCGTTTGGTCTGCGGCGATGTTGGCTTTGGTAAGACCGAGGTTGCCCTGCGCGCGGCATTTGTTGCCGCCATGAACGGACAGCAAGTCGCCGTGGTCGCACCTACCACCCTGCTCGCCCGCCAGCACTATCAGAACTTCACGGAACGCTTTGCCGGCTTCCCGCTCAATGTTGGCCGCCTCTCGCGCCTCGTCTCGTCAAAAGAGATGTCAGAGACCCGCGACGGCCTGGCCAGCGGCGATATCGACATTGTCATCGGCACCCATGCGATCCTGTCCAAATCGACCAATTTCAAGAATTTGGGGCTGGTCATCGTCGATGAAGAACAGCGCTTTGGCGTCACCCACAAGGAGAAGCTGAAACAGCTCCGCTCCGACGTGCACATGCTCACGCTCACCGCCACGCCGATCCCGCGCACGCTGCAAATGGCGATGGCGGGCCTGCGCGAACTCTCCACCATTCAGACCCCTCCCGTCGACCGCTTGGCGGTGCGCACCTATGTGATGGAGTGGGACGATATGGTGATGCGCGAGGCCTTGCTGCGCGAGCATCACCGCGGCGGGCAAAGCTTCATTGTCGTCCCCCGCATCTCCGATATGGCCGATGTTGAGGAATGGCTGGCCGAGCACATGCCAGAGGTGAAATCCGTCTCCGCCCACGGCCAGATGAGCGCGGGCGAAATAGAAGAACGCATGAGCGCCTTTTACGAAGGCAAATATGAGGTTCTGCTGTCGACCACGATCGTCGAATCCGGGCTCGACCTGCCCAGCGCAAACACCATCATCATCCACCGCGCCGACCGCTTTGGCCTTGCCCAGCTGTACCAATTGCGCGGCCGCGTTGGTCGGTCAAAACTGCGCGCCTATGCCTATCTGACGTATCGCAAGGATGTGCAGCTCTCTGAAATTGCAGAGAAACGCCTCAAGGTCTTGAGCGATCTCGACTCGCTTGGCGCAGGCTTCCAACTGGCCAGTCACGATCTCGACATTCGCGGCGCTGGCAATCTCTTGGGCGATGAGCAATCAGGCCACATTCGCGAGGTTGGCTTTGAGCTTTACCAAAGCATGTTGGAGGATGCGATCCTCGCGGCGAAGGCTGGCGAAGCGGGCCTGACGAGCGAACGCAGCGCACTCTCACCGCAGATTACGGTCGATGCGCCAATCATGATCCCAGAGGATTACGTCCCCGATCTCGCCGTGCGCATGGCGCTTTACCGCCGCCTCAACCAAGCGGCTGACAAGGCTGAGATCGAAAGCATGGCGGCGGAGATGATCGACCGCTTTGGCGATCTGCCCGATCCGACCAAAAACCTGGTCCGCCTGATCGAGATCAAACATCAGGCAATCGAGGCCAATATCGCCAAGATCGATGTCGGCGCGCGCGGCACTCTGGTGACCTTCCACGAGGATAATTTCCCCGATCCGGCAGGGCTGCTCGCCTATGTCGACCGCTTAGCTGGCACCGCCAAATTGCGGCCCGATATGAAGCTGGTGATCAACCGCGCCTGGGCCGACCCGCGCAGCCGCCTCAACGGTCTGTTCCAACTGACCAAGGGTCTGTCTGGTGTGGTGAAGAAGGCGAAGAAGCGCGAGGCGGCGTAACGGCCACCGTTCGTCCTGAGGAGGTCGTGAAGCCGCAGTCTGAGTGCTTATGAACTGATTGCGGATGGTGGACGCGCGTGCCAGTGAAGCGTCATGAGTTCAAAATACATGCCCCAGAATTACTTCCTGCGACGACTGACCAAGAACCGGTCCTATTACACTCCGTTCGAGTTGAACCGGCTACTTGAATTGATGGATGACGCCAATCCGACAAACAGAGATTGGGCGACATTTTATGTTGCGCTGTCAGTACATAACTCGCGAGCAATAACTGCGAATTTGCTCAATAATGCTCACGATAGCTTCCGTGATGTAGCAGCCGAAGCAATTCTCGGATTGGCTAGAAGACAACATCCAGACGCCTGCAGGCTAGTTAAGCGACGCCTTTCTGACAGTTCCATCGGAATCCTTGATGTGAAAGCAGCGGGCTATGTCGCAAGCCAATCATTGCTAAGACCGTTAAAGAGGATTGAGAAATGGTGGGACTTAGATCGCGTCTTTCTGGCCGCTGCTATTCGCGCTTGCAGTAATGGTGGGAGCGACGATTATAACTTTGATTGATCGCCAGCACTCAAAGCTGGACACAGGCACTACTCCGGCGACAAGCCCTAGCCGTCCCACTCTACCCCCGCGCGCCCTTCGCCATGCCCAGCATGTCGTCGCTCTTCATTGGCTGCGCGCGTAGGAAGCCTTGCCAGTAATTGCAGCCCTCGCTGATCACGGTCGCGCGCTGGATCTCGCTTTCGATCCCCTCAGCGACCACAGCGAGACCGAGCGCGCGGCCTAGGCTCACAATCGCGCGGAACACCGCGAGATCCTTGGCATCACCGGGGATGCCTTCGACCATCACCTTGTCGAGCTTCAGCGCATCAAGCGGCAGCTCTTTCAAATAGCGGAAGTTGCAAAAGCCCGCGCCGAAATCATCTAGCGCCGTTTTAAAGCCGAGCGCCCGCAACGCGCTGAGCGCTTCGGCCGCTTGCTGCAAATTGCGCAGCAGCACGTCCTCTGTAATCTCCAGCACAAGCCGCGCCGGCGCAATTGCGCTTCGCCCAATCAGCTCCGCAAAGTCAGCGGCAAAGCGCGGATCGCCCAATTCCTCTGGCGTGATATTGAGCGAAAGATGCAGGTTCTTTGGCCATTCGCTCGCATCCTCCAGTGCCCGCGCCACCACATGGCGAGAGAGCGGCGCGACCAAAGCCGCACGCTCTGCAATCGCGAACAGATCGCGCGCGCCAATCTCGCCAAGGCTGGGATGTTGCCACCGCGCCAGCGCCTCTGCCCCCACAATCGCCCCGTCAGAGCAAGCAAATTGCGGCTGAAACAGAACCTCAATCTCGCGCCGATCGAGCGCGCGCAGCAAGTCCGCCTCCAGCATACCGGGCTTTACCCCAGGAAGGGCACCGCGCGCAGAAACTGAGGGCGCACCGCGCAAAGAAGGCCGTTTTGAGTCCATCGTTGTCGCTTACTGTAAACTGAGCGAGCCGCGCATGCCAATTGCAATCCGCCCAGATTTGGAACATCAGGACAAGTGACTAGCGCGCCGCTGTGGATAGCCCCAGCTATAGGCGCGAAATTGAGGACAGAAAGCTTGCCAAAAAGACACGAGTTTGAGCGCGTTGCATTGCTTGCCTCAGAGACCGAACGCGCTCAGGCCGCCTATAATGCGCTGAAGCACGAGCATGAGTGGGTGCCGCTGGAAAGCGCCGATGTGGCGATCGTTTTGGGCGGCGATGGCTTTATGCTGCAAACTTTGCACGCCATGCTGGACGCTGGCCGCGTGATCCCGGCTTACGGCATGAACCTGGGCACGGTCGGGTTTATGATGAACAAATACCGCGACGGCGGCAATGTGATGCGCCGGGTGGAGCGCGCGCGGCCGTTTAAGATCGCGCCGCTGCGCATGGATGCGGTGACGCAGGATGGCAGCGAGCACACCTTCCTCGCCATTAACGAAGTCTCGCTGCTGCGTGAGATGCGCCAGACCGCCAAGATTGAGGTGTCGGTGAACGGCCGGGTGCGAATTAAGGAGCTGGTGTGCGACGGCGTGCTGCTGTCCACGCCGGCAGGTTCAACCGCCTATAACCTCTCGGCCAATGGCCCGATCCTGCCGCTGGGCAGCGAGCTGCTCGCCCTCACCCCGATCAGTCCGTTTCGCCCGCGCCGATGGAATGGAGCGATCCTGCCCGACCATCTGCCGGTGAAATTCCGCATTCTGGAACCGCAAAAGCGCCCCGTCTCCGCCGTGGCCGACCAACGCGAATTGCGCGATATTGCCGACGTGACGCTCAGGATTGAGCGCGAGACGGAGCTAACCCTGCTGTTTGATCCGGGCCACTCGCTGGATGAAAGGATCGTCGCGGAGCAATTTGCGCTTTAGTTTTGCGGTGACCTAGCCACCCGCGCCCTCCACCCTTCCACCCGGAGCCTACCGGGATACCATCCGGGTGGAAGGGTGGAGGGCGCGGGTGGCCTAGCACTGAAGCCAGAAAACCGCCCTTGCGGCGCCTTCGCCGCCGTGCTCCGCCACCAAGCCATAGACATTGGTCACATGCGCTTGGAATGTACCCGAGGTAAAATCAAAAAATAGGCATCAATCTCTCTTGCATTGCCGAGCACGCGCCCATATAGGGCCTCTTCGCCTATCGGGCTGCTCCCCGATAGCTCAGCGGTAGAGTAGGTGACTGTTAATCACTTGGTCGTTGGTTCGAATCCAACTCGGGGAGCCACTAACTTCGAAGCTTTTATTCGTTCTTAAAGCTTTAGACCTCACCCCTCAAGCCTTCCTCACATTCCGTTAAAGACGCCTCGTCGCTGTAACCTCACACTATGCGTTTGCGCTGGTGCATGAGCGACTGCTCATAGGAAAGGCGCTCATGGCAAAGAGGGACAAGAATTAGCGGTTTAAGTCGAATTTCCGCTTGCGTGCATCACAACGTTACAAGAAGACAGTCGGCAAACGGCATCCAAGTGAAGCATGAACACGCTAGGCCTGCACCCCTGAAAAAGCAGAAATCAGCCGGTGTTGAAGTCCTAAGGTAATCGTCAATCATAAGCGATCCTTAACGGCCTATTCGGCCACTATCCACCTGAATCAAAACCTAAAGCGGACGTTCACACTTGCGCCGTATCCCTCGACATTGCTGCCAGTGATCACCTGGCCCTCGAATGTTCCGCTGACCGCATCGTTGCTGTCGCCGATGGCAAGGCCAGCGGACAGCTGGGCATAGTCTTCAACCGGTCCGTTATCGAAGTCGATGCTTTGCATGCCGCTTAGGAAGGTGACGCTGTCATCGCCCTCAAATTCGTGGACATAGCGCGCGCCGACATAGACCGCGCCTGGCGTCTCACCGAAGTCCAGCCCGCTGCCGATCCTTGCGCCGATGTTGCCGAGCAAGGAATCGCCTTCGTTGAATTGGAACGCGCCTTGATCGGTGCCGAAATCCGACACGCTTGATGTGGTGAAAGACAGCCCAGCGCTCGGTTCGAAAAAGAAGCCGCTGCGATCGCCGAGCAAAGCGCCCAGCTCTCCGCGCAGGCCGAAAGCGGAACCGTCAACGTCTGCTCTAAACAGGCCTGATGTGCTGGTGAAATTGCCATTCACATCGTCATATTTGGCCAGAGCATTGGCGTAGAACGGCCCCGTATCGATCGCAAAGTACGCGCCGATATTGATGACCTGGTAGTCGATCCGATCTGCCAGACTGACAAAGTTTTGCGTGCTGCTGAGATAGCCACTCGTGAGACCATAGCGGAAGACATCATTGCCGAAGTCAACGCCGGCCTGGAAGCCGAAGAAGTCCTGATCATAGCTGATGTCGATCTCGGTCGAGATCATGTTGAAGGTCGACGTGAAAGAGCGGTCATGACTAAACTGGCTGCCGACGCCGGTGAACCAGGCCTCAATCGTCCGATCGCCGCCTCCGCCGAGGGACCCGCCCTCACTGCGGTTGCCCGTGCGGCGGTTGCTGAGGTGCTGGGTCAGAGCGTCCGCTGATGGGACCCACAAATTGCGGGTTCCCTCAGCAATATTGCCGGTTTGGAAGACCGCCTGCGACGGCGCGCTGGCCAAGAGATAATCGTTAAGGTCAGCGTCGAACACCACATCGAATTGCAACAGACCGATGATCTGACGACCGCCCGGCAATGCGAACGCTCCATCCGCGCTGCCCGCCCCTGCATCAACAACCAAGATGTCGTCGAGCAGGGATGTTGGCAATCCACCGGTCGGGTTGAGCGCGATAGTGGTCAATCCGCTCGCCGCACCATCCACGAACAGCACATCAGATGTCCCTGCCTCAAAATCGACATCCAGCGCCAGCGATGAAACGCCGGAGCCAGCAAAATCACCCTCAATAGTGAGGCTGTTGCCGAGCGCGCCATCGACCAGCGAGACTGTGCCGCTGTTCGCGAAGCTCTCAAGGCCAAGCAAAGACACAGGCCCAAGCGTGCTGACAGCGAACATACCACTGTTGGTCAGCAAGTCGCTGCCAGCAGCAAAATCGCTGTCACCCTCAGCCAGGAATGTGCCGGAGTTGGTGAGCACATCATCGCCGCTATCCAGCGAAACAAAGCCGAGCAATTGGCCAGTGTTGGCGATATCAGCCGCCGCACCAATGGCGCGGATAGCCTCGCTGGTTGTCGCTGTGATGACGCCGCTATTGATGATGGTGTTGGGACCGGCTCCGCTGTTATTGGCGTAAACACCAATGGTCGCGCCCGTCACCGTGCCAGATGTATTGATGCTAAGTCCGGTGGTGTTCGCACCGTTGGTCGCGCTGATACCGGCGCCAGCAAGACCCATGACCGTGCCAGCGGAAATCGACGTTGTCCCGGAACCAGTGTTCTCGGCAATAATCCCGTTGGCCCCGGCCATGATCGTGCCAGCCGCGGTATCGATTGTGAGATCCGTTCCCTCAGCAGAGGCATTGATGCCGTCACCATTCATGGCCGTGACGTTCGCCGCCGCGATACTCAAAGCGCCGCTGCCCTCGTTGGTGGCGCGAATGCCATTGCCGGCTGCGTTTACTGTGCCCGCGCTGCTATCAATCGTCAGATCTGTGCCCGTGTTGAACGCGGTCACACCGTCGCCGCTCGTGCCTGTCACATCAGCCGCGGTGATGGTGAGCGCGCCCGCACCAGTGTTGCTGGCAAAAATTGCTCCGTAATAAGCGCTGCCGCCAAGGATGCTGCCGGCTGCGCTGTTGATGGTCAGATCTGTGCCTGAGCTACGGCCATAAATGCCGAAGTTGCTGTCTCCGGCGACATCACCAGTCGTGATCATCAAGGAACCGCTGCCATCATTGACTGCGACTATGCCCGACCGTTCAGCATCAACAGCGCCGCCGCTTGTATCGATTGTGATATTCGCAGCCGATGCAAAGTTTCTGGCGTAGACGCCGGTGTTGGCCATCGCCGTCACATCTGCAGCTGTAATCGAGAGATCACCTGTCCCCGCATTTGTAGCAAGGATGCCAGATGCACCTGTGACAGGCCCGGTCGCGAGGACAGTCAAATCAGTGCCTGCAGCAGAGCTAAAGCCGCCATTGCGTGCGTTGATCGCAGTTCCATTTGCGCTGGTCACTTCATTTGCGCTGATCGTCAGCGCACCCGTACCATCGTTCTGCGCAATGATGCCGCCTGTGTCTCCAGAGACCAGTTCAGCGGTGGTGATCGACAGGCTATCGCCAGTACCAGTCGCGCTGATAGCAGTTCCCGCGCTCGATATGACGTCGCCCGCTGCTGTAATTGTCTGCGCCCCAACGCCCGTCTGCCGGGTTAAGATGCCAAAGTCAGAACTCGTGACGCCATCTGTGCTGATATCAAGAACCCCGGCACCATCTTGGCGCGCGTAGATCCCGGTCGTGGCGGCAGCGACGTCGCCCGCACTGGTATCAATTGTCAGGTCTGACCCGGAGGCCGAGTTAGAGGCATAAATCCCCAAACTGCTTGTGCCGGTTACATCAGCGCCAGTAATCGACAGCGAACCCGTGCCGCTGTTGGTCGCGCTGATACCGATGCCGCCAGCAACTGCGCCTGCCGCGCTTACCGACATATCTGTGCCGGTCGCAGCGTTGGCGGCGATAATCCCGGCCCGGCCTGTGCCAGTCACCGCATTCGCATCAATGCTAAGCGCACCTGTGCCATAGTTAAGCGCCTCGATACCGGTATTGAGAGCGGACACGGCGCCTGACACCGAGATCGCTAGAGTGGCGCCATCATTGGAAGCAAAAATGCCAGAATCGTCACTGGTTACACCGCGAGCATTGATCAGCAGATTACCGCTACCATTATGGTTTGCGCTGATACCGCGGCTGCCGCTGGTGATATCGCCGCCTGAGCTGTCGATCGTCAGATCTGTCGTCGTGGCCGACGTGCTGGCGAAGATGCCAATATTGCTCGTGCCAGTCACATCAGCGGTGGCAATCGCAAGCGAGCCAGTACCGCCATGGCTGGCCGTAATGCCATTTTGGCCGCCCGTTACGGCTCCGCCTGTGCTGTCTATTGCAAAGTCAGTAGACGTTGCCGCCCCTATCGCGCGGATCCCGGTACCATTCCTGCCCTCGACATTTCCGGCTGTTACCGTCGTAGAGCCAGCACCAGCATTCCGCGCATAGATACCATAAAGACCGCCGGTTGCCGTCCCTGCGCTGGTGTCAATCGTCAGATCAGTGCCATAGGTTCGCGCGTAAACACCCGTGCGTGCTGTTCCGGTCGCATCGCCGCTGGTGATCGATACCTGTCCTTGGCCGCCAAATACCCGAATGCCAATTTCGCCGCCACTGATGGTTCCGCCAGTGCTGTCGATAGCGATCGCGCCCGTACCGCCACCGCGCACGAAGATGCCTTCAGTAGAGCCAGTGATGTCACCAATGGCCCCGCTCGTGCCGATATCGACGCCTCCCGTGCCCGTACCAAAACGGGTATCGACCAAAATGCCCGCTCCAGCCGTTCCGCTCACACCGCCAATGGTGCCAACATCCTGGATCGAGACATCGCCGCCCAAGCTGTAAGCATAAATGCCATTGCCGCCCGTACCGAGGATCGCATCCACCCCGCTTACATCAATTGCGCCCCCAGCAGAGGCGAGGTCCAAGCCATCGCCTGCATTACCGGTCACGCTGTCGAGGTTTTGGACGAGAATATCCGCGCCCATCGTGTCGAGATCAATGCCATCGGTACCGCCGGTGACATTGCCAGAGCTGCCCTGAACCGTGATGCTTGCCGCCGCACCGGCCGAGCTTGACACAATGCCCTGTGCATTCGTGCCAACGACATCTGCAGTAGAGGCAAGCGTAATGACCGTTGCGCCAGTGGCCGCCTGCGCCGCGATACCATTGGTGCCGCCGGTAACGTCATCGACTGTTATCGCGAGCGCACCGGTGCCATTGTGAATGGCATCAATACCTTGCAAGGCCGCGGTGACGGCTCCTGCGGTGCTGTCGATCGTCAGGTCACCATCATTGCTAAAGACCCTAATGCCGTCTTGGGTTGCCGCCTCGACATTGGCAGTCACAACCGTCGAAGCTCCTGATCCAAAGTGTCTAGAATTTACGCCGTTAAGCTGTCCACTTACCGCACCCAACGAGGTATCAACGACAAGCGCGCCAGTTCCCTCATGCTGAGCGAAGACACCATCGAACAGTTGACTAGAAACTGCACCTGTTACGACCGAGGCAAGTCCATCACCATAATTCCGCGCGTAAACACCGTTGGCCCCTCCGCTAACAATGCCGGCGCTGGTGTCCACGGTGAGATCAGACGCAGCGCTCAAATTTCGGGCGACCACACCGCTGCCGCCGGAGGTCGTTGTCACATCAGCAGTAAAGACCGACAGGCCTCCGCTACCGGAATGATTTACCTCTACACCAGTACTATACCCGCTCGTTACAGTACCAGCTCGGGTATCGACGGTGGTGAAGCTCCCATTACCATTGCGAACGATAACTCCGTACCCATTGGGGGTCGAAACAGAACCCGTAAGCACCGAAACTGCACCGCCATTCAGATTGCCTACGTTTATTCCATTGTTATTCCCCATGATTGAACCTGCGGTGGTATCAACCATGATATCTGTACCGAAATTGCGCGCAAAGATACCATCACCAGTCGTGCCCGTTACATCGGCAGTTGTGATCGCGAGCGTGCCAGTGCCATTGTTGGAGGCGTAGATGCCTTGCGCACCGGTCACTACACCGCTGGAAGTGATGGTCAAATCAGTGCCGGCAACAAATCCGAGTCCATAATATCCATTGCGGGCGAATATCCCAGCGGAGTTAGTGCCCGTCACAATATTCGCGTTTATGGTGAGCGCACCAGTGCCATTGTTTCTCGCATCAATGCCAGTGTTGAGGCCTGACACCTGACCCTGAGTGGTGATTGTCAGGCCGCTGCCATTGGTGCTGGCAAAGATACCGGCGTTGGCTGTCGCGGTGACATCGCCGGACACGTTTATCGACTGAGCACCGGTCCCGGTTTGCCGGGTAACAATACCGTAATCCGTCCCGCTCACTGCATTCGCAGTGATCGTCAGATCGCCGGTGCCATACTGGTTTGCGACGATGCCTCGAGTTCCGCCGCTAACACTGCCTGCGCTGCTATCAATACTCAGGTCTGTCCCATAGTTGCGTGCAGTGGTGCCTTGGGAATTGGTGCCCGTGACGTCGGCTGTGGTCACCGAAAGCGCACCAGTCCCCTGATTGACCGCGAGTATGCCCCCACTAGCGCCGCTGACATCTCCCGCGCTGCTGTCGATGGTCAGATCAGTGGCCAAGGCCCCGTTAAGAGCAAGAATACCCTCAAAATTGCTCCCCGCTACGGCCGCCGTCGTTATCGAAAGCGCGCCTGACCCATTGTTGCTCGCTTCAATACCTCGCTCGCGGCCGCTTACGCTGCCCGCGCTGCTGTCGATTGTAAGGCCAGTGCCAAGGGTGCGCGCGCTAATGCCGTTCGTTGCGTTGCCCGTGACATCCGCCGTGGTCACCGATAGGGCGCCCGAGCCCATGTTGTTCGCAGAGATATCGCCGGCAACGCTCCCGGTGCTGGTGTCGATGTTGATCGAACCTGCACCATTGGTGATGGCAGTGATGCCACCGCCGCGAATGTCGCCATTGCCAGCGATAAGGATGTTCCCGCCGGGTCCACCAACCGCCTGCGCTAAGATGCCAAGACCTGTGGTCCCTTCGATCCCGCCGACCAGACCATTGCCGGTGATGGTAATGTCGCCGCCGTCGCTATCGGCCCTAATACCCAAGGTCCTTCCAACGATAGTATCAACCGCATTGACGGTGATTGCGCCACCAGCTGAGCCGAGGTCCAGTGCAGCGCCTGCATTGCCAGTCACACTATCGAGATTATCGACCGCAATATCGCCGCCCGCAGAGCGCACATACATACCATCGGTCGCGCCCACGACATCGCCGGAGCTGCCTTGAACTGTGATCGCACCGCCGGTGGACTGCGCGTCGATTCCGGCTTCGACCAGACCGGTCACAACAGCGGTTGAGCCAAGCGTAATGGTCGTCGCGCCAGTAGTTGCATTGGCGTCGATACCAACACCGCCGCTGACTTCATCGACTGTGATATTGAGGCTTCCAGTGGTTCGCTGATTCGCGCGGATGCCCGAAATGCGGCGACCCGAGAGGTCCGTCCCTGTTCCCCCGCTGACGCTGCCCGCGCTGCTGTCAATCGTCAGGTCGGTGTCCGTACCGTAATTGTTGGCATAGATCGCGTCATATCTCGTGCCTGTAACGTCCGCTGTGGTCAGCGAAAGCGCGCCGGGGCCTCTATTGGTCGCCAAAATGCCAAAGGAGTTACCGCTGACACCGCCCGCACTGCTGTCGATCGTAAAACTTGTACCAAAGTTGACCGCAAGGATTCCGGTGTCATTGCTCCCGGTCACATCCGCCGTGGTGATCGAAAGCGCGCCGCTGCCGCTATTAGATACGCCAATGCCGCGGGTATTGCCAGTCACGCTGCCAGCGCTGCTATCGATTAAAATCGAACCCGCGCCATCGGTGCGAGCAGTAATGCCGTAATTACTGCCACTGACATCGCCATTGCCCGTGATGGTGATCGCGCCGCCTACGCCGCCAGTGGCATTGGCGTAAATGCCGCTACCTGCCGTGCCCTCAATCCCGCCGACCAGCCCGCTGCCGGTGATGGTGATATCGCCGCCATCGCTATCGGCCCGAATGCCAAAGCCGCCGGTACCCAGCACCGTATCAACCGCATTTACATTGATCCCGCCGCCAGCCGAACCAAGGTCGAGGCCATCGCCCGCATTGCCGGTAACGCTGTCAAGATTATCGACCGCAATATCGCCGCCCATGGAGCGCACATACATACCATCGGTCGCGCCCACGACATCGCCAGAGGAGCCTTGAACGGTAATCGCACCGCCGGTCGACCTCGCATCGATCCCGACGCCCGTCAGCCCGGTGACGGCTGCGGTCGGTGCCAAAGTGATGGTGGTCGCGCCAGCCCTTGCATAGGTGTCAATTCCTACGCCGCCGCTGACCCGATCGACCGTAATGTTGAGCGAGCCAGTGCCTTGCTGATTAGCGTAGATGCCGGAGAAAGTTGAGCCGAGATAGGGCGTTGCTGTCGCCCCGGTAACGCTGCCCGCGCTGGTGTCGATTGTCAGGTCCGTGCCAGTATTAAACGCAGCGATTCCGGAGCTATTGCTCCCAGTCACGTCCGCTGTGGTCAGCGAAAGCGCGCCTGTTCCTAAGTTGGTCGCACCAATACCGAAGCTGTCAGCAGAGACGCTGCCCGCACTGCTATCAATCGTCAGGTCCATGCCTAAATTGCGCGCATTGATGCCAAAAGAATTGGTACCCGTCACATTTGCCGTGGTCAGCGAAAGTGCACCCGCCCCGTTGTTGGTCGCAACTATGCCACTGCCGCCGCTGACGCTGCCTGTACTGGCGTCAATCGTGATCGAACCCGCGCCATCGGTGAGAGCATTAATGCCGGAGTTACTGCCGGTAACGTCGCCATTGCCGGTGATGGCGATCGCGCCGCCTACGCCGCCAGTGGCATTGGCGTAAATGCCGCTACCTGCCGTGCCCTCAATCCCGCCGACCAGCCCGCTGCCGGTGATCGTAATATCGCCGCCATCGCTGTCGGCCAGAATGCCATTGCCGCCGGTGCCGAGCACTGCATCAACCGCATTCACATTGATCCCGCCGCCCGCCGAACCAAGGTCGAGGCCATCGCCCGCATTGCCGGTAACGCTGTCGAGAGTATCAACCGTGATGTCGCCGCCCGCAGAGCGCACATACATACCATCGGTCGCGCCCACGACATCGCCAGAGCTGCCTTGAACGGTAATCGCACCGCCGGTGGACCGCGCATCGATCCCGGCTTCAACCAGACCGGTGACAACAGCGGTCGAAGCCAGCGTGATCGTGGTATCGCCCGTTGTCGCATCAACATCAATGCCAATGCCGCCACGGACCTGATCGACCGTAATGTTGAGCGTACCAGCGCTTAGCTGATCAACAAAGAGACCCGAAAGACGACGGTTTAAAGAGTCCTTCCCCGTTGCGCCGCTGACGCTGCCCGCGCTGCTGTCAATTATCAGGTCGGCGTCCATGCCAGCGTTGACCGCATAAATGCCATTAGAGCTGACACCAGTCACATCCGCCGTAGTCAGCGAAAGCACGCCCGATCCAAAATTGCGCGTATCAATACCTCTGATTTCGCCGCTGACGCTTCCGGCGCTACTGTCGATCGTCAAACTCGTGCCAGAGTTCAAAGCAACGATTCCGGCATCATTGTTCCCGGTCACATCCGCCGTGGTGAGCAAAAGCGCGCCCGATCCGTTGTTGGACGCAAAGATGCCACGGACGCCCGTCACTCTACCCGCGCTGGTGTCGATCGTCAGGTCTGTGCCATCGTTGCGCGCAAAAATGCCTTCGGCGCCGTTACTCGTCACATCAGCGGTTGTGATGGAGAGCGCACCACTTCCAATAGTCTGTGCACGAATGCCGTCGCGGATTCCGCCGGTGACGCTGCCCGTGCTGGTGTCGATTGTGATCGACCCCGCAAAGGCCGAGCGCGCAAAAATGCCATAGTTACTGCCGCTGACATCGCCATTGCCGGTAATCGCAATATCGCCGCCATCGCTGTCGGCATTGATGCCAGCACCCGCTGTGCCCTCAATGCCGCCGACCAGACCGTTGCCGGTGATCGTAATATCCCCGCCATCGCTGTCGGCCAGAATGCCAATGCCGCCGGTGCCAAGCACCGTATCGACCGCATTCACATTGATCGCACCGCCCGCTGAACCAAGGTCGAGGCCGTCGCCCGCATTGCCGGTTACGCTGTCGAGCGTGTCGACGGTAATGTCGCCGCCCGCTGAGCGGACGTACATGCCATCGGTCGCGCCAACGACATCGCCGGAGGAACCTTGAACAGTAATCGCGCCGCCGGTGGACCGCGCATCGATCCCGACACCGCTTAGGCCTCTGACAAGAGCGGTCGAAGCCAGCGTAATCGTCGTCGCGCCCGTGGCTGCATTGGCGTCAATGCCTCTGCCGCCGCTGACCTGGTCGACAGTGATGTTGAGCGTGCTTGATCCAAAGTTCTCGACATAGATACCCCTGGTGCCTCCGGTGATTCTACCAGCGCTGCTATCAATCGTAAGGCCCGCACCCGCAGAAGAGTTAAAAATTTGAAGGCCAGTGCCTCTGCTCGTTACATCCGCGGTAACCAGCGAGACCGCACCCGATCCAGTGTTGGACGCATAAACACCTCCACCGCCAGCGATGACGCTGCCCTCACTGCTGTCAATCGTAACATTGCCGCTATCGGTTGTGACCCGAATGCCAGTGCTGTTGCCGGCCGTCACATCAGCAGTGATTATCGAAATTTCTCCCGACATTCGTTGGGACACGCCAATTCCATTAAAGCCACCAAAAACGGTGCCCGCGGTTGTGTCGATGGCAATGCTGCCTTGGCCGCTTGCGCTAATTGCATCGCCAAGAGGATTAGAATTACTTACAGTCGTTGGGGTGGCTGCGTCGCCGACTACGATCGTAAGATCGTCCGCGTTGACCATGATCCCTGCTATCTCTCCAGGCGCTGCAACAACGCATGTGATCGTCTCACCAGCTTCGGCGGTGCCATTGCCGCTGGTATCAACACAACCAGCGGGGATCGATTGCGAAAAGGCGGGGCTGGCTGCGGCAAAAATGGCGAGCGGTGCGGCGGACCAGCGCAGGGCGGATTTTGCGAGGCCAGCCAGAGAGGCCCGTGTTGGGGCATTCGCTGCGACAAATTGATTGCCAGCCTCGACCAGGCCAAGCTCTGGGGAATAGCTCGCCGCTTGACCGCACACTTTTGTCAGGCGTCCACCGCGCACCATGCCAAAGCCAAACCAGCTGCGCCGGACCTGCTCATTCTCACTGGTGATATCAGTGATAGCTTCGCTGCCAACGTTACGCACAAAATCAGTCATATTGCCCCACCAGGCCCCCTCAGGCCGCAATTCGAGTCAGTCTGGGGGTAGGTGCGGAGCCGCTTCCTCTCAAGCTTGCCCCCAAAAAACCCCGTTTTGACTTCGCCCTTACTGGTTACACGGAGTAACAGGTCATTTACGCAGAGAAAATAGGATGATTGCGAGCTTTCGACAGACGATCTAGTGACACGCCGAATTGCTGTGGGAGGAAAGCAGTTTGATCTACAGATTTGGCGTCTTCGCCTATGACAGCGATCGGTTTGAACTGACCGACACAAACGGCGCGGAAATCCCCTTGCAGCCGATGACGAAGGAACTGCTCTACCTGTTCCTTCAAGAAGGCGTGGGCCAGCTCCTGACGAAAGCAGTCATAGTGGATAGCCTATGGCAGGGACGGCAGGTTTCTAATGCTGCGCTGCTGAGCCAGATTAAGACCTTGCGCGCGGCGCTGAACGATACCGGCAAGCCGAGGCAGATTATCGCGACCGTCCATGCCAAGGGATGGCGCCTCATCCCTGAAGTCGAGATGGTGCGTCAGCAGGCGGCGGTTGCCACGCCCATTGCCACTGTTGAAACCGGAGAGCCTCGCTCAGAACTGATTGGTGAGAAGCCATCGATTGCTGTCCTGCCATTTCGGATCATCGGCGATGGACGCTCGCCCAACGCTTCCTTTGCCGAGGCGCTGCCGGACGACATTATCTCTGCGCTGGCCCGCCTGCATATGCTGCGCGTGATTGCCCGCGGCACCAGCTTTCAATTCGGCAATGGCAACATCGCCCCATCCAAACTGCGCAAGGCGCTGAGCGTCGATTATTGCGTCAGCGGCTCGATCGAGCTGGGCGGAGAGAGGCTGGTCGTTGCGATTGAGCTGTCCGATACGCGCGATGACAGCGTCGTGTGGTCGGAACGCTTCGAGTTTGATCCGCGCGCAGTCCATGAAATCCGTGAACATGCCGTCGGGCGCGTTGTGCACGAGGTTGAGCGGCAAATTCCGCGCAATGAAGCGGAAAGACTAAGGATTGCCGCGCCTAAAGACCTGACCGCATGGCAGGCCTTTCACATGGGCTCATCGCTGCTCTATCGCCGGGGCATCAACAATATTGAGCGCGCGCAGGCCTATTTCACCCGCGCCGTTTCCATCGACCCAGACTTTGCGCGGGCGCACGCCGGGCTGTCTCACACCTATTGGTGGCTACTGCTCCAGCGCACCTTGCATGATCCGGGCGACGCGCCGCAATTGATGCGCCAGTCGGCGGAGGCCGCGGTCGACGCCGATCCAGATGACCCGTCCGCTAATCTGGCGATGGGCAAAGCGCTATCGCTAAGCACCCAGCGTGATCAAGCGCCCGAATGGTTGGAACGCGCGATCGATCTTTCACCCAGCTACGCCATGGGCCACACCCAGGTTGCAGCGCATCACGCCTTTGCGGGCCCCTATGAAGAAGCGATGAAACACGGCGGGTTGGCGTTGGCGCTAAGCCCGCGTGATCCGATGCGCTACAGCACCTATGCGGCCCATGCGATTGCTCAATTCAATCTCGGCGATATTCAGGCCGCAGCAGAATGGGGGCGGCGCGCGCAAAGCGTGCCGCATGAAGATCTGATGATCATGGTCACGGCCCTTTGCGCGGTCTTCCTTGCCGGAGACAAGCAGGAAGCGGCCGAGATCGCTGATAAGATCCGCAATATCTTTCCGACCGTCACCATTTCTGGAATCGAGCGCGCCAATCCCTTCATGGGCGATCAAGTCCGCCCGGTTGTCCAGGCGATCTTGAGCGCAAACGGGTTTCACTAATTCGCGTGGTCAGACGTGCTCTGTGGCGATGGGTCCTAAGCTAAGCTGACTGGGCTAGGCGCCTTCCTCGATCGTAATCAGCGTGCCTGCATCAGGCGAGCTAGGTGAGACGGTCATCGGGCAGGAATAACCCTCGATCAGCTCGACATCGTACAGCTCGCCAATGTCCCCATCGATCCGGAACCAATCGACACAGGCACCCGACTTTAGATCAATCACCTGAACGCCGCACCATGGCTCGCTGTCGGCGTCTTTCAATCGCTGGTCGAGCTCCAAGCCTTCAAATCTCTTGTAGCGCGGACGGGACAAACCAACGAAGGCAAACCCGCCATGAAACGCCAAGCCGCGCAGGAAGCCGGGGCAGAATGTGAGCGCCTTAAATTTGCCAATCTTGGCCTTACCCTTAGGCTTCTCGACAGTGCCTAGCTCGCCCGTGCCGGCATTCAACACCCACAATTTGCCATCGTGCCAGCGCGGCGAATGCGGCATCGATAGCCCTTCGCAAATGATCTCGTTCTTCTCGACATCAATCACCACGCCGCCATCCGCTCGGCGATCGCGCCAGCCATCAATCGTGTTCGATTTAGACACTGCAGTAACAAAGGCTGCCTTCCCGTCACGCATGGCCAGACCATTGAGGTGGCAGCGGTCTTCATCAACCAGATCGGTAATGAAAGACGGACGCCAGATTTCCTTAAACGAGTGGCGCGGCGAAATAGTCGCAAGGCAATTGTAGCGCGTGTTGACGAACACGACCCTGCCATCGCTCTCTACCCCAATATCATGCGCATCAAGCTGCCCAGTTACGTGCTGAGTGCGCGGCATAAAGCAGGCGTCGTAGACCTGATTGATCCGCTGCTCTTCGCTGAGCACATTCTCAAAACGAATGATCTGCGCCCCAGCGGACAGCACGAGGCTATCTGGCCCATCAGCGCACAGGCCCATGGGCTTAGGCATCCCCGATTGATGCAATTGCGCCCCGCCCTGGGGACCCACGCCGAGCATGTAGAGAAAGCCTGATTGATACGAAGTGAAAGACAGCGAGGCCTTCATGCCCGCCAATCGCGCCAGCAGCCCGCCCGAAAGCGAATATTCAACCTTTGGCGGAGCGGCGCCAACTTGGCTTGCCGCGATTTGTTGGCCTTGCCCTGTCATTCCATCCCCCAATTATCCTTCGCCCAATCATGAGCCTTTGGGACACGCTTAGTGAGAGATCGTGCTTCAAAGGTAAAGCGTTTTCGGGCTCCGCGAAATCGGCAGATTTGGTATCTAAGACGGCTGAAGGATTCCAACTGCAAAGCTGGCTTCGTAAGGCTTTCGCGGGTCATACAGAAAGCCTTCAAAACGGTGTTTTTGCGATCAGGAAGCAACTGCTTTGGTCGCCTTCATGGCCTTCACGACTGTCCGCCAATTGGTCGTGAGCTGAATGCCTGTTTTCAGGCTGGCCAAAGCCCAAGCTGCCAATTCGAAAGTTTCGTGTTTCGCAGCCACACATTGCTGGGCGAGCCACGCCTTTGGCCACAACATTTCCCTGATTGATCGGCCGTCACCCTTGCTCGATCTGCTCCAATCGCTCGCTCAGGGTAAGCCATTCGCCTTCTGCTTCTTCGAGCTGGTCTGTCAGCACCGCCCGCCTGGACAAAAGCTCGCTGATCGGCTGGCTTGCCGCGCCGGGTGATGCATTCGCAGGTTCAGACATGGCCCGGTCAACCTCGGCGCGTTCCGATTGCAATTTGGCCATAGCTTTATCCAGCCGGGTGATTTCCGCCTTCACCGTTTTCAACTCGGCGCGGTCCTTGGCCGATTTGCCGCGACCCGCTTTCTTAGTCTTGTTACCGGAGTCCTTCTTTGGCTGATTGAGGCCCAAAACGAAGTTGATATAGTCCTGCATGCTACCGGCATATTCTCTCGCAGTTCCTTGATCGACCAGCACCAGGCGATCCGCGCTGAGTTCAACCATGTGCCGGTCATGGCTAATCAGAATGACGGCACCGGAATAATCGTTGAGCGCTTGCACCAATGCTTCGCGCGCATCGACATCCAAGTGGTTTGTCGGTTCATCCAGAATGAGCAGATGCGGCGCATCACGGGTCACCAGTGCCAGCGCGAGACGGGCCCGTTCGCCGCCTGACAGTTTGCCAACCTTGTTTGTCGCGCAGTTGCCGGAAAATCCAAAGCGGCCCAATTGCTCGCGGATCGCGGATTGGGGCCGCCCCTCCATTGCGCGGTTCATATGTTCGAGCGGGGTCTCATCGCCGGCCAATTCTTCGACCTGATATTGCGTGAAATATCCGATCTTCATCTTGCCAGGTGCGTTGACCTCACCCTCCATTAGCGGCAGTTGAGCCGCCAGTAGCCGAGCCAATGTGGTCTTACCATTCCCATTGCGCCCAAGCAGCGCGATCCGGTCATCCGGCTCAATCCGCATGCTTACATGTTTGAGTATCGGTATATCGGCCTCATATCCAACCGCTGCTGCATCCATTGTGATCATCGGCGCCTTGAGTTCCGCCGGGTTGGGGAAATCAAAGCTGAGCGAGGGATCTTCTATAAGCGCTGCGATCGGTTGCATCTTTGAGAGCATTTTGGCCCGTGATTGTGCTTGCTTTGCTGTGGACGCACGGGCGCTGTTGCGAGCGACATAGTCCTCCAACCTTGCTCGCTGGGCATCCTGCGATGCTTTTGCCGATGCGAGTTGTGCCGCGCGCTCGGCTCGCTGCTTTTCAAAGCTGTCGTATCCACCGGGATAAAGGGTCAATCTCCCGCCCTGTAAATGCAAGATGTGATCGACAACCTTGTTCAGCAGATCGCGTTCATGACTGATCACCAGCAACGTGGCCGGATAACTCTTGAGGAAGTTCTCAAGCCATAGCGTTGCTTCTAAATCAAGGTGGTTCGAGGGCTCATCCAGCAGCAGAACGTCAGGCTCAGAAAACAGCAGCGCGCCCAGCGCTGCCCGCATTTTCCAGCCGCCTGAGAAGCTGTCGAGCGGTTGGCGCTGCATCTCTTCATCAAAGCCCAGCCCGATTAGAATACGCGCCGCGCGTGAGGGCGCACTATACGCATCAATAGCGAGCAAGCGATCATGCACGTCGCCCAGCCGGTCCATGTCGGTGCACGTTTCAGATTCTGCCAGCAACTGAGCGCGCTCTACATCTGCGGCGAGTACGAGCTCTTCGGGTGTTATCGACCCGCTCGGCGCATCTTGCGCGATATAACCCAAGCTGAGTTTTGATGATTTTGAGATCGCGCCTTCATCCGGTTCAATCTCACCGATAAGCGCTTTCATTAAGGTCGATTTGCCAGCACCATTTCGGCCAATCAGCCCAACACGCGCGCCTTGCGGAATGGCCGCACTCGCGCGCTCGAGGATTGGGCGGCCGCCCAGCCGAACAGTGACATCATCAATTGTAAGCATGGCCGCGCCCTAGCAATTCATACCGCTAGGCCCAATGGCTTTGATGCAGAAGCCGCAAATTGATTGAACACGAGGAGCCATTTTCTTACATTGTAAAAGTTTCTGGCACGTCTCTCGTGTCGCATTGCGCGCGCCTCAAAGCCCAACCAACAACCTCACTCCTACAACCATCACAAGCGCAGCCGTAAGCCAGCGGATCACGCGCCCGGGCAAGAACTTCACCGCCATCAAGCTGCCGATTTGTCCGCCAATGGCGACCGCTAGCAGCAGCGGTAGAGCCGCGCCAACGGCGCCTCCGAATGCGGCGGGGCCTTGTTTCAGCAGCTGGCCGATGAGCCCGAACAGGGAATTGATCAGAATGAAGAAACTGGCGGTTGCGGCGATGGCGCGCGGGTCTTTCCACCGCGTGAGGTGCAGCAGCGGGGCGAGAAATATTCCTCCGCCAATGCCGACCAACCCGGCCAGATAGCCGAGCGGCGCGGCGATGAAAGGCATAGCTTTTGCGAAACGCGTGGGGGATGTCAGCTCCCCCGCCTCCGCCGCCTTTTCCCTCAGCGGGATGAGCATGGTGATCCCGGTCAGCACCAGGCTAATGCCGAGCAGCAGCATGAAGGTCTCTCGGTCAATCGGGGTCAGCCCGCCCTGCAAGGCCGCCGGGGCAGCCAGAGCGGTCATCACAATCGCGCCGCGCCACGGGGTTATCTTCGCCCGCGCGAAACGCACGCTGCCGCCCGCGACCACGATGATATTGCACGCCAGCGCCACCAACGGCAGCAGCCGGTAATCCAGCCCTGAGATCGCCAGCAAAGCAGCATAGGTTGACCCGCCGCCAAACCCGACCGCCGCATAGAGCAGCGCGGTGACAAAGAACGCCGCGGCGAGCAGCACCGGAACCGCGCCCAGCATCATGCTCGCGCGATCCGATGGGTCACATCAAAACCTGGGCAAGCAGCCGCTGACGTCATGACGTCACCCGCGCTGCCCCCAGCCATGCGTTTATGCCGCGCTCTTGCCGCCCGCTGCGCCGTGGCAATGCTTGTACTTGTTGCCAGACCCACAAGGGCACGGCGCATTGCGGCTGACGTTGAGGTTCGCATAGGGGTTGTCTGCATTGGACCCGCCCGGCCCAAATGCCGCGCGCGGCGAACCAGCAAGTGAGCCAAACATTTCCGGCCGCTCTGCCGAACCGTCACCATCGTTGGAATTGTCCAGCCCGGTCAGCGGATCGATATGGCCGGTTAGGAAATCTGGCAGATCAGGCAGCGCCTCTGCCTCTGGCGGGGCCATGCGAAGTTCGGCCTGGAACAGGATCTTGGTCACTTCCTCGCGCAGGGTATCAAGCATGGTTTCAAACAGGCCGAACGCCTCTTGCTTATACTCGTTGATCGGCTGTTTCTGCGCAATCCCGCGCATCCAGATCACCTGGCGCAGCGCATCAAGCGTGGCGAGGTGTTCTTTCCAGTGGAAGTCGAGCTGGCGCAGCAGCACGTCCTTTTCAACCACGCGCCACAGGTCCGGATCGCTTTCCGCCATCTTGGCCGTGATCATCGCATCGGTCTGCTCGCGCACGCGCTCTTCGATCAGCTCGGGCTCGACCTGCTCTTCCTCCATCCAATCATCCAATGGAGGCGTGATGCCGAACACGTCTTGCAGCTTCGTCTTGAGCGTTTCGATATCCCACTGCTCTGGATAAGAGCCGGGAGGGCACGCGTCGCTGACCAGCGAATTGACCGTATCGTGGCGCATATCGACGACGACATCATCGACCGTTTCTGAGTCCATGATTTCAGAACGCTGCTCGTAAATGACTTTACGCTGGTCGTTCATCACGTCATCGTATTGGACGACCTGTTTACGCACGTCGTAATTGCGCGCCTCGACCTTTTTCTGAGCCGTTTCAATGGCTTTGGATAGCCATTTTGACCCGATTGCCTCGCCATCTTCGAGGTTTGAATTCATCATTTTGGAGAACAGAGTGTCTGGGCCAAAGATGCGCAGCAGGTCGTCTTCCAGGCAGAGGTAGAAGCGCGAGAGGCCGGGGTCACCCTGACGGCCAGAGCGGCCGCGCAGCTGGTTATCGATCCGGCGGCTTTCGTGCCGCTCCGTGCCAAGCACGAACAGACCGCCTGCCTCGAGGACCTTGGCCCGCTCCTCGGCCACTTCCGCTTTGATCCGGTCCGCTTCCAGCGCGTATTTCGGATCGTCTTTCGCGATGTCTTTAAGCTCATCCTCGAGCCGGTATTCGAGATTGCCGCCGAGCTGAATATCGGTGCCGCGGCCCGCCATATTGGTGGCGATGGTCACCGCGCCAAGGCGGCCCGCCTGCGCCACAATATGCGCCTCGCGCTCGTGCTGGCGTGCGTTCAAAACCTCATGCTTCACGCCTTCCTCATCGAGGAATTTGCTCAGCAATTCAGACTTTTCGATAGAAACCGTGCCGACCAGCACCGGCTGACCAATCTCGGCCTTTTCAGCGATGGCTTTCGCAATCGCCTGAAACTTGTCCATCGTGTTCTTGTAGAATTCGTCTTCTTCATCGATCCGTTGGACCGGAACATTGGTCGGGATCTCGACCGTGTTCATTTTGTAGATGTCCCAGAATTCCGCCGCCTCTGTCGCGGCCGTACCGGTCATGCCGGACAGCTTGGGATACATGCGGAAATAATTCTGGAAGGTGATCGATGCCATCGTCTGGTTCTCAGGCTCGATCTTCACGCCTTCCTTGGCCTCGGCCGCTTGGTGCAGACCGTTTGACCAGCGCCGCCCGTCCATCATCCGGCCGGTGAACTCATCGATGATCACGACCTTGTCGTCTTTGACGATGTAGTCGGTGTCGCGCTTGAACATGTGCACGGCTTTCAGCGCCTGATCCAAGTGGTGGACCACTTGCGTGTTCTCAACGTCGTAGAGGTTCTCTGTTTCGAGCAGGCCCTTCTCGATCAGCAGTTGCTCAGTCTTGTCGAGGCCTTCCTCAGTCAGCTGGATCTGCTTGGTCTTCTCGTCCTTCTCGTACCAGTCTTCCGGGATTTCCTTCACCACCGCGTCGAGCGAGACGTAGAGGTCAGACTTATCCTCGGTTGGGCCAGATATGATCAGCGGAGTCCGGGCCTCGTCGATCAGGATGGAATCGACCTCATCGACAATGCCGAAGTTAAACGGACGCTGGACCATTTGCCCGCGCTCATGCTTCATATTGTCGCGCAGATAGTCAAAGCCGAACTCGTTGTTCGTGCCATAGGTGACGTCAGCATTATAGGCATCGCGGCGGGCATATTCGTCGATATTGGGCACGACCACGCCGACGCTCAGACCGAGCCAATTGTACAGCTGCCCCATCCACTCCGCATCACGCGCGGCGAGGTAATCATTGACGGTCACAACGTGCACACCCTTGCCCTCAATCGCGTTGAGATAGGTCGCCAGCGTCGCCATCAGGGTTTTACCCTCACCCGTGCGCATTTCCGCGATCTCGCCGCGATGCAGCACGATGCCGCCGATCATCTGCACGTCAAAGTGGCGCATGCCGAATACGCGCACCGAAGCCTCACGCACGGTCGCAAACGCCTCTGGCAGGATCTCATCCAGCGTTTTGCCGCCGTCCAATTGCTCGCGGAATTTGTCCGTCTGCGCCTTCAATTCTTCGTCAGAAAGCGCCTGAATTTGCTCTTCCAAGGCGTTGATCTGATCAACGACCTTGCGAACGGATTTGACGTAGCGATCGTTGGAAGAGCCAAACAGAGACTTGGCGATTGCGTTAAACATGGGATGTGGACCTGTCGAAATAATGCGGTGTGGGCGCAGCGGGATCGCTGAGCGCTGAAACCTGAAAAATGTGGGCGGTCTGCTTTGCACGGGGTGTTCGCGCCGCCAGCAGAATGCGTTACTTAAGAGGCGGAATTTCGCCTATTCGTAGGCGCGATCAACGCCCATCAGGACCGGCAAACGCAGCACCTTGGGCACGCGAACAGGCTTGCCTTTCTTGGCATCCTTGCACTTCGCGGTTTGCTTTTCAGGCTTGCCGGCGGGCGTGGTCGCCTCGCACGGCTCATTCGCGTCGGCACCGGCAGCAACGCCGATGTCCTGGTTCAGCGCCTCTGCCAATGTCGCATGCGCGGGCGAGCCGATGGCGGCAAACCCGGTAAGCAGAGCGAGAAAGGCGATAATCTGACGGCGCATAGCGATGCCGATATATGCTCTGCGAGGCGGTTCGTCTAGCCCGCGCGCAATTCGCCTATTCCGCCGGGGTTTCTCGCTTGATCACCAAGGGTTCTGGCGGCGCTTCGCTTTCGACCGACACTGTAAATCTTATGACGCGGTCTTGCGGCTCGCCATTGGCATCACGCCACGGCCCTCCTGTAGCCAAACCACCACACGGTTTGTCTCCAGGAAAGTTCTTCGGCAAGGCCCCTTCTTCATTGACAACTCTGCAATTCAGCACCGTTCCATCCGAGCGTACAATTGCGCTGATGGTTACAGAGAAAGCGTCAAGCCCTGCCTTGCGAAAGCGCCAATAATGGCGGTCTGTGAATGTGCCGGCCACGGCATTGCCTTCCGCATCAAGCGCAGGCTCAAACTCCGCCACCTTCATCGCGGTGGCGCAGGTAAAGTCGTCGAGACCTGGAAAGCCAGTAGACTCGGTGACAGAGCAACTGACCGGCTTGCCATTCGCATCGACCGCCATTTCATACCAGATCACGCCTTGCGCCTCTTGCAGGTACAAATCCGCAGGCAGGACGGCGCCTCTGAACCAGTTAAACCGACCACCAGCGGGAATAGGATTCCTTGGCCCTGAGGGAGTTGCAGGCTGAACCGATATCGGTGGCGGAGGAGCGAGTTGACTCTCAGGTATGCCTTCCGCCGCACCAATCGCTTTTTCACTAGCTTTGGCCATTGCAGCATTGGCAGCGTCAGCCGCGGCTTCAGAAGCCGCTTCAACCGCATCGGTTACCGCTTCATCCTGCGCGGCGAGCGGAGCCGCCGCGAGCGCTCCAACAAGAGCCATTCCCAAGGGATGTAAACTGTTTAGCCCGCGCATTATTCAGGATCCTCCAGCACCACATTGATCGTCGCAGTCACTCGCTTGGCCACAGGCACACCATATTCATCGCGATAGGGAATGCCCGGCCGCCCTATTGACCCAGAGCAGAGCCTGCCGCGCTCCCGATCGCGCTCAATGTCTGCTCGCATTTTTTCAGGAATATCGCCTTCGATGCTCAGGATATCACAATCGGTGGTTACGCCTTCCGCAGTGTGCAGATATTGAAACACAATCCGCATTTGCGGCATCTCTGGCTCTTTCTTGCGCCAGAAATGAGATCCTTGATAGACATCTTCAATTTGAACGCCATCCGCACTTATCGCTGGCTTAAACTCGGCTCGCTCCAAGACCAACTGACAGGTAGCCTCGTCAAGCACGGCGGAGCCTGAACTGCTACTGATCTTGCAGTCTGTCGGCTTGCCAAGGTCACTGACGGTCACATCGTATTCGGTGCGTCCTTCCTCATTGGCCACCCATGCAGTTGCGGGATAATCCGCTTGAGTGATCCAATTGCTCGCTCTTGTCTCTGGAAAGGCCTTGGTTCCCTTATCTTCCTGAGCGCCATTGCCGCTTGCAATTCCAATGCGAGGAGGCCGCGGTATCGGTGGAACGGACATCGTAGGAGGTTGCTCCATTGCATCCACTGCCCGGTCACCTGCCGCTTCAACGGGCTTGCTTCCTTCTCGAATTTCACCATCGGCAGACTGCGCGGATGCAGAAATGGCTGTGATATTGGCAAATGCAAAAACACCGCCGACGAACATAAAGCTGATCTTTTTCATAAGCGTAGGCCTATCAGAGCGTGGCTGAATGCCAAACAACAAAACCCGCAATTGCACGGCCGCATTTTGCGCATTACGGCAGCGGCCATGGAACTTCAGACTTCGCCCTTGGCCCTGCCCTTTCCTGACATGCCGCCCATCGCTGGCGTCACTGTGCGCACGGCCCGCGCGCGCTACAAAGACTGGGATCGGGCTGACCTGACCTATGTTGAGCTTGCCGAAGGAACCGCCGTAGCCGGCGTGTTCACGCAAAGCGCCTGCGCCTCGTCCGAGGTTGAGCTGGGCCGCGCAAATCTCGCCAATGGCTGCGCCCGTGCGCTGATCGTCAATGCGGGCAATGCCAATGCTTTCACCGGCTATCGCGGGCGCGAGGCAGTCGAGGCGATCATGACGCAAACTGCCGAGCATTTGGGATGCTTACCCGGCGATGTGTTTGTCTCCTCCACCGGAGTGATCGGCGTTCCCCTGCCCAAAGACAAAGCGCGCGAAGGTCTATCCGCCGCCTTCACTGCCGAGGAAGCGGGCTGGGAAGACGCCGCCAATGCGATTGGCACGACCGACACCTTTGCCAAGGGCGCGCACGCGTCCGCCATCATCGGCGACACACGCGTGGAGCTGGTCGGGATCATCAAAGGCTCCGGCATGATCGCCCCCGATATGGCGACCATGCTGGGCTATATTTTTACCGATGCGGACATCGCGCCGGCGTTCTTGCAAGAGCTGCTGAGCGCAGCCAATGCGCAAACCTATTCCTGCATCACGGTGGATGGCGACACCTCGACCAGTGACACGGTGCTGGCCTTTGCAACCGGCAAAGCGGGCAATGCCCGGATCGAGAGCTTTGACAGCGCAGGCGCGGATGCCTTTGCCGCCGCCCTCACCGATCTGTGCCGTCAGCTCGCGCAATTGGTGGTGCGCGACGGCGAAGGTGCGAGCAAGTTCATCACGGTGTGCGTGAGCGGCGCAGCCGATAACGACAGTGCGCGCCGCGTTGGCCTGGCCATTGCCAACTCGCCGCTGGTCAAAACCGCTATCGCCGGAGAAGACGCCAATTGGGGCCGCGTTGTTATGGCCGTCGGCAAGGCTGGCGAACCGGCGGACCGCGATACGCTCTCCATCGCATTCGGCGGCGTGTGGGCGGCGAAGAATGGTCTGCCGATTGAGGATTATGACGAGGCACCCGTGGCCGAGCATCTCAAGGGCGACGCGATTGATCTCGCGGTTGATCTGGGCATTGGCGATGGCCGCGCGAGCGTTTGGACCTGCGATCTCACCCACGGATACATCTCGATCAATGCGGACTACCGATCATGAGCGATGACGGCATTAGCGCGCTTGATGGAGAAATTCGCGATCTGATGCGCTTTGCCGCGCGCGGATCAATGCTGCCCCGGTTTCAGAACCTTGCCGATGGCGAGATTGAGATGAAGGGCGAGGATGACCCCGTTACCGTGGTCGACCGCGAGGTGGAAAGCTTCCTCACCGAGGCGCTCACCAAGCTTGCGCCCGGCGTGCCCGTGGTGGGCGAAGAAGCGGCACACGCGGATGAAAGCGTGCTCGAGCACTTGTCGCAGCAATGCTGGATCATCGACCCGCTCGATGGGACCGCCAATTTCGCCGAGGGCAAAGAACCCTTCGGCATTATTATCGCTCTGGCGGATGCGGGCCATGCGGTGGCGGGATGGCTGTATGATCCCATTCACGACCGACTGTGCCATGCGCGCGCTGGCGAAGGCGCGTTTGTGAACGGGATCAAGATCGCCGCCAAAACGACCGGGCAAGAGCCCCCCGTTGCGGCGATTTCAAAGCTCTTTCTGGACGAGCATCAGATCGCGGAGGTCGATGCAAAAATCGCCCCGCATTACACACTGGCAGACATTCCGCGCTGCGCGGCGGAGCAGTATCCGCGGCTCGCGCTGGGCGAGAATGATGTCTCTAGTTTTGAGCGCACGCTCGCCTGGGATCACGCCGCAGGTGTGCTCTGGCTCAATGAAGCGGGCGGCAAAGCGGCGCGGCTGGATGGCAGCGCATACCGCGTGGATCAGCATGGAATGCCCGGATTGCTGGGCGCATCCAGCCCGGCCATTTGGGAAGCTTACGTCCAAAGAGTAATGGCGCAGCCGAGCTAACGACCGCGCCACCTACCCTATATTTGAACTGCTCGCCGGGCTTACAAAGAGCCTTCGATCAGCGCTTTAAGCTGGCTCTTAGGACCAGCGCCCTTTTGCTCAGCGACGAGCTTTCCGCCCTTGTACATCGCCAGATAAGGGATGCCTTGCACGCCGAGTTCAGCGGCGACGTCGGTGTTGTCGACGATATCGACCTTCGCAATTTTGACTTGGCCGGCGAACTCTTCGCTCAGCTCTTCCAGAGCAGGCGCGATCATTTTACATGGTCCGCACCAATCCGCCCAGAAATCCACCAGTACGGGGGTTTCGCTGTCGAGCACGTCGGCTTTAAAACTGTCGTCGGTCACATTGATGGTGGCCATGGAAATTCTCCTGTTATCATTGTTGCACCCTATTTAGGCGCGCGGGCGCGCACTCTCAAGCGCTGGGCGAATAGCTTTACTGCGCCGTCCCCAAAGCATTTTTGTGTAACCCCAACTGCTCCGTGGATAGCTCCAGGATTTGCGGGGTTTGGGTGTAGAGCACCGCAGCCCTGACCTCTCGCCCGGGATAGATCGCCTCCAACGCGGCGGCATAGGCGGCCATCTGCTTGATCGTCGCGGTCGGCACATCCTGCGCGCTGCGCGGCGGGCGGCGCGTGGTCTTGTAATCCACCACGGTGATGGCCTCATCGCTCACCAGCAAGCGATCGGCTGTGCCCGCGACTACGATCCCGCCCACGGTTGCGGCCAAGGGGACCTCTGCCAGCGCATCGGGCGCGAAGATATGGGCGAACTGCGGATCCTCCAGCACGCGCAGTGCCGCCGCAGCCATTTCGGCGCGCGCTTCCTCGGGCAAATCGCTCGCTTGCCTCTCCAGCCAAGCCTCGGCAGCAAATTCCCGCTCGTCGGCTTCAACATCGGGCAGACGTTCCAGCAGGCTGTGAATTAAGACGCCGCGCCGTGCAGCGGTCTTGGCGAGATCGGGCGGCAATGGCGGATCGGCGGCCTGATCTTCACCAGCGGAACTCGGCGCTAGCGGACGCGGTGGGCGCGGCTCTGGCCCGATGGCCGTGCGCGCCCAACTGGGCAGCTCAGCGAGAGCCTGCGTGTCATCACCTGCGCGAGCCTCAGGAAAATGCAGCGCGCGATAGCCCCATTCGCGCCGCGCACCCCAGATCGGATCGGCCAGCTCCTCACCGCGTTCCTCATCGTCAAAGAGCGGCGCGAGCCGGGCGTACCAGCTGTCCTCATGCGGGCCCTTCTTTTGCCGCGGCCCGAGCGAGCCAGTGATGAACAGCCCCTCTTCCGCGCGGGTCATGGCGACATACATCAGCCGCCAGTGCTCCTGCATCTCCGCAATTTTCGAGGCTTCCTCCGCCTCGCTGACCCGGCCAGCCTTTTCGTCTTTGGACAGTGAGGGCAGCGGAACCGCGCGGCGGTCAGCCTCTGGTGTTGCCTCGCCCAGCGGCGCTTCGTCCAACTCCAGTGATCCGCCCTGTCCCGGATTACCGGTCGCATCGGCCAGGATCACAATCGGCGCTTGCAAACCTTTGGAGCCATGCACGGTCATCACCCGCACTTGCTCGCCCGCTTCGCCAGGATCACGTTTCAGCTCCCCCTCGCCAGCGTCAAACCATTGCAGAAACCCGGTCAGGCTGGGCGCGAATGCGGCCTCATAGGCAAAGGCGGAATTGACCAGCTCATCAATCGGATCATTGGCCTCGCGCCCCAGCCGCGCAACCAGCTTTGCCCGGGCCTGCCACGGCCCGATCAGCAGCCATGCGAGCAAGGCCTGCGGTGTTTCGTAGTCCGCCAGCCTCAGCAGATCGCGCAATTTCTCCGCCGTCTCCGCGACAAATGGATCCTCGTGGCGGCGCAGGTGATCCCATAGCGCCGCGCCCTTTGCGCGCGGCACAAAGCTGAGCAGGTCGTCCTGGCTCCACCCGATCAGCGGGCTCGCCAGCAGATTTGCCAGCATCAAATCGTCCAGCGGCTGGGCCGCAAAGCGTAAGGCCGCGAGCAAATCCTTTACCGCCAGCGGCGCGCCCAAACGCAGGCGATCGACCCCGGCCACCGGCACGCCTTTCGCATGCAGGCGCGCAACAATCAGCGCGGCAAGATCCTTGCGCTTGCGCACCAGCACCATGACATCGCCCGCACCCGCCGCGCGCGGATTGCCGCCCTTCATCAGAATGAACGGCTCTTCGCGCGTGTGCCATTTGCGCACTTGATCGGCGATCTTGTCAGCCAGCCTGCGGTCATGCTGAGCCAGCCAATCTTGCTGCTCGCCGTCCCCGCGCTCGCTGTCGTCCTTCCCGCCTGTCACCGGGTTCCAGAGCGTCACCAGCCCGGCGCGCTCTTCGCCAATATGCGGCTTTGGCTCGTCCTTCAGGCCGAATGCGCTCGCCCCCACCGCGCCAATCGCGCGGTTCACAAATTCGAGCACGGCGTTGGAGGTGCGGAAACTCTGCCCCAGATCGAGGTCCTGCCAATTGGGCACGTGCCGCGCATCGCGCATCTCGGAGGCGTTTTCGCGTGCGGCCTCAATCGCGGCGCGCACTTTGTCTTTGGCCAGCGCGAAATTCTCTGGGCTGGTGCCCTGAAAGCCGAAGATCGCCTGCTTGTAATCGCCAACGGTAAAGACCGTGCGCAGCTTCTCACCCGCCGCCCCTTCGCCGGAGAAGAAGTCATCGATCAGCGCGAAGACAATGCTCCACTGCGCGGCATTGGTGTCCTGCGCCTCGTCGATCAGGATATGGTCAAACCGGCGGTCGAGCTTGTAGCGGATCCAGTCGGAGGCTTCCTTGCGGCTCAGCAGGCTCGCGGCGAGCTGGATCAGGTCATCAAAATCGAGCAGAGCCTCGCGCTCTTTCGCCTCCTCCCAGCGCAGCGCGAATGTGCGCCCCAGCTCCAGCGATGGGGTGAGCAGATCAGCCAGATTGAGCAGCGCGCGGCGTTCCGCGACTAAGGCCAGAGCCACTGCGATCTCTTCTTGGCGAACCACAAACTCTGGATCATCCTTCTGCGGCTTAGACAGCTTGCCATTCGGCTTGCCCGTTTTCGTGAGCACTGTACCAAGCAACAAGTCCGTGCGATCAACACGATCTGTATGATCGAGAGACAACCATAGTTTAATAGCTTCGGCCGCTTTATTGCCTGTCGCAGTTCCCCAAGCCACGAGGGGCGGAAGCATCGCCTGCAATTGATGGTCGGGGAAGACATCAGGCGAAAGCCCTTGTGTCACCCAATCCTCACTCGCATCCGCCGGCATGCCAAGCAGGCTTTTGACGCGCGGCATCATTGGCGGTTGCCACGCGCCCGCGCCGTGCCACATTTCGCGCGCGCTGGCGCAGCGCATCAACCAACCCCGCAAAGCATCGGGATCTTTGCGAGTGGCAAACAGGCTGACCGCGTCCAGCACGCCTGTATCCCGCGTCCGCTCGGCATCGCTGAGCATGTCGGAGAGCACTTCGCGCGCGAGCAGATCACGCTCACGGTCCTCCATTGGCCGCGCACCGGGCAATAGCTCTGCTTCACCCGGAAAGTTCGCCAGCAGCCACTGAGCAAAGGCGTGGATCGTATCGATCCGCAAACCGCCGCCGGGACAATCGAGCACGCTGGCAAACAAAGTGCGCGCGCGCTCCTGCGTCTTCGGGCCAATGTCTGCGCCCAAATGGCCCAGTTCGGTCGCGAGCGCCGCCGGCTCCAGCCGCACCCAGCGCGCCAGCACCGCATTGATGCGGTTCGCCATTTCGGCCGCACCCGCCTTGGTAAAGGTGAGGCACAGGATTTGGCCCGGATCGACATCGGGCCGCAGCAGCAGGCGCAGCACCCGCGCCGAAAGCACCTGCGTCTTGCCCGTGCCCGCCGAGGCGGACAGCCAGACATTGTCGCGCGGATTGACCGCATCGCGCTGATTGCCCGCCAATGGGAAGACCGCGCCGCTCATTGCGCATCCTCGCCATCGGCCAGCGCGATGATCCACTCATCCAGTCGCATCAGCTGATCATAATCGGTGTAGCCGGGGTAATCGGGGTTTTCCTTGGCCACGAACGGCGCATTGCCCTTGATAAAGCGGCGAATGGCCTCGGCGAGCTTGGCCTCATGCGTGGGCAAGAACTCCTCCGGCGGCAGGCCAGAACGCTTGCCCGGCAGCTTTATCGGCGCCTCTTTATAGCCAAACTGCTTGTCCGCCTTGCTGCGCCCCATCGACCAATATTCGAAGGTAGCCGCATCGCCGCTCAGCCCTTCGAAGTCACCATCGCGCGCGATCAAACCGAGCAGGCCAAGCTGCAAGGCATAGCCCGCCTCGACCTGCGCGGCGCTGGGCGGAGCGCCTGTTTTATAGTCCACAATCGCGAGGCTGCCGTCTGGCATTCGGTCAATCCGGTCGGCCCGGCCATAGACGCGCACGCCATCGACCAGCATGGAGCCCTTGCGCTCCCACGCGATGACTTGGCGTTTTTCGTCCGCCCCCTCGTCCGCATCGATCCATTCGGCAAACCGGGTGAGCGCTGCCAGCAGTCGCGGCCGCCACAAGCCCATAAACAGCGGGTGGCATTGCTCAGCGCGGAAATGCGCCTCGGCAATTGCGGTGATATCGGCTGAGGGATCGTGGCTGCGCGCCTCGTGCCACAATTCCAGGATCTTATGCGTCAAAGTGCCGCGTAGAGCCGGATCGCTGAACGGGTCCGCCTCCAGTACTTCCAGCGCTTTCAGGCCCAGGATTTGCTGCGCGTAAAACTGATAGGGATCGCCCAGCAATCGGTCGAGCGCAGTCACCGCAATATTGACCGCGCGCTGCTCGCTGGAGGGAATAGGCGCAGGCCGCGCATAGGGCTTTGCGCGCGGCACCATTCGATCGAGCGCAGGCAGCATGGCGGGAATGGCATTCTCGCGGTGATCTTTCGCAAGTTCGCCCAGCAAGGCCTCCACCCGCAGCAAAAAGCGCGATGGAATTGTCGGCCCTTCTTTGTCGCGCTCGGCCCGGCTGAGCACCACTTCGGGCGCGCCCATCGCGCCGGCAAGGTCATGCGCGGACAGGCCAATGCGAAACTCCGATGCGGGCACCCCAAGCGCACGAAGAACGCCGGGAGCAAGCAGAGGATCGGGGCTCGGGCTTTGCGGCCAGCTGCCCTCGTTTAGCCCTGCACAAATCACCAGATCAGCGCGGGCCATGCGCGATTCCAGCAGACCGTAAATCGCAACGCGCGGGTGCCCGCCATAGGGCGGCCGCACCGCAATCTCGTCCATCGCCTCGCGCAGGGCGCTGGCCAAATCCTTCGCCGCGATCTGCGTATCGGTGGCGCGGGCATGCAGGCGCATATCCTCCACCATGGCGGACAATGCGCGGCCATCCTCGCGCGCCCACACATCCTCACCCGCCAGCGCCTCGGCCAGCACGGTGAGCGTGTCGAGCGCATCCGCCAGCGGCAGCTCCGCCGCCTCACCAGGCAGCTGCGCCAGCAAAGCCTCAACCTCGGCCCACCATTCGGCAACGTCCGCTTCGCCTGCGATAGCGCGCAAAGGCTCAAATCCCGGTGCAGGCGCAGGACCGCGCAGCGACCGTTCAAACCTGCGCAAATTGCTAAGCCATGCGCCGCGATCATCGCCGCCGCGCACCAATGGATGGCTGAGCGCGCTGACTAATGCCGTGGGCGTGATCGCCCCGCTGGCAAGTTCGCTTAACAGGCCGAGCAGACGCCCCGCCGGGGTCAGCGACAAGGGGCGGCCTGCGGTGTCATCCGCTGTGATGTTCCAGCGCGACAAATGCTGCACGACGCGGCGAGCGAGGCTGCGATCGGCGCTGATCACTGCGATGCGTTTCTCCGGCTCATCCAGAGCTTGGCGCACGAGCAGAGCGATGGCCTGCGCTTCTTCTTCGGCGGTGGCGCTGGTTAGCAGGCGGACGCCCGACAGTCGCCGCTTCTCGGGTGCCAAATCGGCCCAGGACGAGCTTGCCTCTGGCGGCAGGAACAAAGAGCTGATCGCGTGGCTGCGCACTGGGTCTGCCGCAGCAATACCGCGCCTGTGCCACGGGCGGACCTCAGCGCGGGCAATGCCCATGCGCCCGAGCAGCAGCTTAAGGTGATATTGCGGATGGGTCAGCGCATCGCCGCGCGCAAACACCTCGCCATCCGGCTCATCGCTTTGTCCCGCTCGGCCCAGTTCGTCCCATGCCTCAGTCAGCATTTGCAGGTCGAGATCGGGCAGGATCACCGCCCCATTCTCTAAGTCAGCGATGCTGCGCAACATGCGCGCCAGAGCGGGCGCTGCGCTGGTGACACCGGCGGCGACAATGGGCGATTTCGGCGGGTTTGCGCGCCATTCCTGCGCGGCCCGATCGAACAAGAGATTGCGCCGGGTCGCCGCGTCCACCTCGCCGTGTTCGTCCAAGGCAAAGCGCCAGCGCGCCTGAACCTTGGCAAACAAGCGGATCGATTCCTGCCAATGCTCCGCCAGGCTCGGCTCAAGGTTGAGAATCGTCTCATCGAGCAAATCCTCTGGCCGTTTTTCTTCGACCAACAGGCGGTCCATTGTGCGCGCCAAATCGCGCGCCATCCGCAAGATTGCAGCGCCCGGCGGCATGCGCTTGCCGCTGGCCTCCAGCTCTGCGCGCAGCAAATGCGCCAGCTCAAACCAGCGGCGCGTCGGCTCCACCGCCGACGGAATTTCGCCCGCGCCCAGCGGATCGAGCAGACTGCCGAGTTTTTCATCCAGGTCGAGATCGCCCACCGCGACCATGCGCGGCATCAGCAATCCAGCGCTGCCGGTCTCGCCAGAGTGGCGAATAAACGCCTCGCTGATGGTGCGCGCGGCGCGGGTGCTGGGGACCAACAGAGTGAGCCGCGCCAGTCCAAGCTCACCGTCCGAATAACGCGGGACTAGGCCCGCTACCAGCGCATCGGCAAAGCCGCGGTGCGCAGCGATGGAATAGACGTTAGGCTCGCGGCGCTCAGCCACGCTTTAGCGCGTCTTCGGTCGGCGCGATCGCTTGCGGCGTCCCCACTTCAAACCATTGGCCAGTGAACGCCGCGCCGAACAGGCGACCTTCCTCAATTGCGCGGGTCCACAGGATGTTGGTGGAGAACTTACCCTCTGGCGCATCGCGCAGCAGGCGATGCGAAATCAGCTGGATCCCGGTGTAGATGAAGGGCGCAATCCGGCCCGGCGCGCGCCGTTTCAGCCGCCCAATCTGGTCCATATGAAAATCGCCCGGCCCAGTAAAATTCTTCGCATTTGCGTGTGGCACCAGTAGCAGCAGCGCATCCATCGCATCGGGGTCCCAGCGCTGCGACAGGTCATGAAACGCATCGCGCGGCCCATCGAGCCAAATATTGTCGGCGTTGAGGCAGAAAAACGGATCGGGCAGGTGCGACCGCGCCTTGATCAGGCCGCCGCCCGTCTCCAGCAATTCGCTTCGTTCATCCGAGATCACCACCTGCGGCGCATCGCGCTCAGCAACATGCGCCTCCAGCGCGTCGGCGAGGTAATGCACATTGACGATAGCGCGGGCGATCCCCGCATCCGCGAGCCGGTCCAGCGCGTGATCGATCAGCGGCTTGCCCGCGACCCGCACCAAAGGCTTAGGCTGGCTGGCGGTGAGCGGGCGCATGCGCTTGCCCATACCAGCGGCCATCACCATCGCGGTGTCGCTGGCGAGAGGCTTGCCGCTCATGTGATTTCTCCGCCCATAGCAGCGCGCAAATGCTGCGGGATATTGGCGTCAAACCATTTGGCCACAGGCGCAAGCGCCGGATGCGCGAGGTCGCGCTCCATCGCCTCCCACACGCGCGGGATGAGCGTGGGGTAGCGCGGCTTTCCATCACGCTTAAACAAGCGGGTAAAAATGCCGACGATCTTGGCGTTCCGCTGAGCCCCGAGCCGAGCATAATCGGCGGCAAAATGCTCATCCGCTCCGGCGCGTTCCTGATACCGTGCAAGCATCTCTGCCTCCAACTCCGGCGAAACATCGCGCCGCGCATCTTGCAGCAGCGAGACGAGATCATAGGCCGGATGCCCAACCAGCGCGTCCTGAAAATCAATCAGCCCTTGCGGAGCGCTCGGCACTCCGTTCAGCAACATGATGTTCTCCGCATGGTAATCGCGCAGCACCGTCACGCCCGGCAACTGCCGCGCGATCATGGGTGCGAGAACCTCTTCCCAAGCCGCAACATAGCCCGCCTCATCAACCGACAGGCCCTGCGCCGGGCAATACCATTCGGTCAGCAGCGCGGCCTCGCGCTGGTATGTTGCCATATCGTATGGCGCGAACGGTCCGGGCGGGCATTTGTGCAGCTCCACCAAAGCATCAATCGCCCCGGCATAGGCCTCGCTCTCGCTCGCCGGATTATCGTCCAGCCAATCGCGCATCCGATCATCGCCGAAATCTTCGAGCAGGACCCAGCCCACTGCTGCATCGCTGGCGTAAATCTCTGGCGCGCGCATCGCATTTTCGCACAGCCACTGCGCCACATCCAGGAACGGGACGGGGTCTTCGTGCGGCGGCGGCGCATACATCAGCATGCCTTTTTCCGGGCCATCCGCTCCGCTGCGCGCCAAGCGGAAATACCGGCGAAACGAGGCATCGCCAGGGATCGGATCAATCGCGGCATCGCCCCACCCAGCTTGGGCGAGGAATGCGAGTATGCCATTTGGCAGGCCATCAGGAAGCTCACTCATGGCAGACGCTCTAGCCAATCTGCGCCCGCTTCAATAGCCGCGATGCGCCCCTCATCCGCAGAATTTCCGCGGTTTTCTAAAGTGATCGACAAACACGCCGCCTCATGCGCGAAACCACCCGCATGATCGGGCCACTCCGCGATCAGGGCCGCACCCTCGCGGTAATCATCAAGGCCAATCTCATGCCGTTCGTCGGGATGCTCCAAGCGGTAAAAATCGGCATGCACCACGGGAATACGCAGCGGCGGCGCATCGTAGGTTTCAATGATCGTAAAGGTCGGCGATGGCACCTCATGCTCATAGCCAAGCGCGGCAATAATTGCGCGGGCCAGCGTCGTCTTGCCCGCACCCAGTCCGCCGGTCAGCGAGACCACATCCCCGGGTTTCAGTTGCGCCGCAATGCACGCGCCAAAAGCATCCATCGCCGTCAGATCAGGCAAGCTCACCCGTGTCACGGCAGGTGAATGATCGCAGCGGTCCCTGCGCCCTCTTCGCTTTGCAGATCGAACGTGCCGCCATGCGCCTCGATCAATTGCCGCGCGAGCGGAATGCCCAGCCCTTGGCGTTTTTCATCATCAGCGCCCGCAGTGCCCAGCGCGCGGGCGAGCTCTTCCGCGCTCATGCCTCGGCCATTGTCGGAAATCGCAATTTCTGCGCCCTTCCCCTTCGGCGCGATATTGATCAGGATTTTGCCATCCTCCGGCGTGCCCGCGATCGCATTGTCGAGCAAATTGCCAAGCGCGCGTCCCAATTGCCTTGGATCGGCCTGAACAACGCAGCCTTTCTTGCCCCGCAGATCGAGGCCCAATCCGGCGGTGACAATCGCGGTCTCGCGCTCCCGCACCAGCCCGGTGAGGAACGGCAAGAGATCGACCTCCTCCTTACTGATCGGCATCAGGCCAGCTTCGCTTTGCGAAAGGTCGAGCACGTTCTCAACTTGGTCGGTCAGGCGGCTAACCGAGTCGATAATGGCATCGACATACTCGCCCATTTGCTCGCTAACTTCGCCCGCTGCGCCGCTTTTGATGAGCTCAGCAAAGCCGCCAATCGAGGTCAGCGGCGTGCGGAATTCGTAGGACATATTGGCGAGGAAGCGCGCCTTCACGGTGTCGGCCTCTTCCAGCGCGATATTGCGTTCGCGCAGCGCGCGCTCCGCGTTTTCTGACGCGGTGATATCCAGCACCGTCAGCAAGCCATTGCCATCGGGCAGCGGTACACCGGCAAATTCCAACGTGCGCCCGTCTTTCAGCGCAATCCGCCCGCCCTTTTCCTGACGATCCAGCGTCGCCGCACGCACCACCGCGCTGATCGCCTGCGCTTGCCCGCGCTTCGCCAAATTCTCTCCGATCGCCTCAATCAGAGCCTCTGCACTGGGGTGCGTATCCAGAAACTCGCTGGTCAGGCCCCATGTGCCGGCAAAGCTGCGGTTCCACAATTGCAAAGAGCCATCGGGCGCAAAAATCGCCAGCGCTTCAAACAAGCTGTCGAGCGTGGCCGCGCGGGTGCGCAGCAAAGTGTCACGCGTCGCCGAGAGCGAGAGCTGCTCGGTGCGGTCCTCCGCAATCATCACCAGCCCGCCGTCCGGCATAGGCTGGGCCACGATCCGCAAGTGTGTGCCGCCGGGCAGCGGCCATGCTTCTTCCTGAGTTTCAGCCGCTTCAAACCATGCGGCATGCTCGCGCCGCCATTCCGGGAAATCGCGCACTTCCGGGGTCAGCTTGCGCTCGCGCGCATCGGTCAGGAAACGGTCGAAGGAAATCGACCCGTCAAGCGAACCCTCGGTTAGCTCAAACAGACGCCGAAGTGGCAGGTTGGCAAAGGTTAGGCGCTCGCTCGCATCAAACAGAGCAACGCCTGCGGACAGCTGATCCAGCATAGAGCGCTGAGCATCGCGGTAGGCGCTGAACTCGCGGCGCTCCTGCTCCTGCTCTTCAATGTCGATCGCATATCCCGCAACGCCTTCTGTGCCGAGCGGCAGATCGCTAACCCGCATACTGCGGCGCTGGCCGTGGATCGTGGCGGGCACGGTCCGTTCGATCTTGCCCTGCTCGCTCAGCGCTTTGCTGGCGATCTCGGACGGCGCTTCGCCATCGACCGGCTCAATCAATTCCAGCTGCCGTTTAACGACATCATTGGCATCGCTCGCCGCGACCGCATCGACATAGGCCTGGTTCACAAGTTGCAGCTTCATATCATCGCCGCGGAACCACATCGGCATCGGCGCGGCCTCAATCAGGCCGATCAATGCAGCAAAATCGCTTTCCGCCCGCGCTGCCGCGCCGCGAAGGCGGTGCAGCTCTTGCTGGCTTTCAGAAAAGTCGAACACCCATACGAGCGCTGCGCCGCCAGGGGACACCTGCGGATCGGCCAAGGCCCCTTGCAGCGACAGGCTGCGTCCGGAGCCGGGCGGCGTTAGGGTGAATTGAAAGGGAGCTGCGCTTTTCTGCGTCCGGCGCACTTTCTCCGACAAATCCGCCAATTGCTCAGCCGAAAGCCCAGCGCCCTCGCCGCCGTCGAGCTCGCTTAGGAATTTGGGCATTGTCTCCAGCCCAAACCAACGCGCGAGCCGCTCTGGCGCTTCGATCCGGCCATCGACCCGTACCAGCAGAGGCACCGCTGGCGCGACATCGAGCATCCGCTGCATCCGCCGCAGCGAGCTCTGCAAAGCGCCCGCGCGCCGGCTCTGGCCAGAGGCGCGCAGCATTAGCACCGCAGCGCCCACCGTCCATGCGGCGAGCACAAGGCCAATCAGAGCCAAAGCGGTGGGAGAAAATTCCATATTATGCAGCTATGCGGCGCAGGGCCGCGATGCAACGGGTGGCGCATGAAAAAGCCCCCGCAAATTCGTATCTTTGCGAGGGCTCTTTCAAATTTATCGATGAGTCGAAACGATCAATAGCGGTAGTGATCCGGCTTGAACGGTCCGTCTTTCGGCACGCCGATGTAATCCGCTTGCTTCTGGCTGAGCTGAGACAGCTGCACGCCGAGCTTTTCAAGGTGCAGCGCGGCGACCTTTTCATCCAAGTGCTTCGGCAAGACATAGACCTCGTTTTTGTACTCGTCCGCCTTGGTGTAGAGCTCAATCTGAGCCAGCGTCTGGTTGGTGAAGCTAGCGCTCATGACAAAGCTTGGGTGACCCGTGGCGCAGCCGAGGTTTACGAGGCGGCCCTTGGCAAGGATCAGCAGGCTATTGCCGTCCGGCATGGTCACCATATCGGTGCCCTCTTTGATTTCTTTCCAATCGTAATTGTCGAGCGCGGAGATTTGGATCTCGCTGTCGAAGTGGCCGATGTTGCACACGATCGCCATGTTCTTCATCAACTTCATGTGCTCACCGGTGATCACGTCTTCATTGCCGGTCGCGGTGACGAAGATATCGGCGCGCTGGGCGCCCTCTTCCATCGAGACAACTTCATAGCCGTCCATCGCCGCCTGCAATGCGCAGATCGGATCGATTTCGGTCACCATCACGCGGGCGCCGCCATCGCGCAATGACGCAGCCGAGCCTTTACCCACATCGCCGTAGCCAGCGACGCAAGCTACCTTACCGGCCAGCATTACGTCGGTTGCGCGGCGGATCGCATCAACCAGCGATTCCTTACAGCCATAAAGGTTGTCGAACTTCGACTTGGTCACGCTGTCATTCACGTTGATCGCCGGGAATGGTAGCTTGCCCTGCTTGCCGATCTGGTAAAGGCGCATAACGCCGGTTGTGGTCTCTTCAGACACGCCTTTGATAGCCTGCACGCTCTTGGTGAGATAGCCGGGCTTTGCCGCGACGAATGCTTTCAATGCGCGCTGGAATTCGATCTCTTCGGCGTTCGCTGGAGCAGGCATTTCCTCGCCCGCTTCGATCCGCGCACCCCACAACGCAAACATGGTCGCATCGCCGCCATCATCGAGGATGAGGTTCGCGGTCAGGTCTGGATCGCTTTCAGTTGACCAATCGAAGATGCGGCCAACATAATCCCAATAGTCCGCCAGAGTTTCGCCCTTGATCGCGAACACTGGAATGCCCTGGTCCGCAATCGCTGCGGCAGCGTGATCTTGCGTGGAGAAGATGTTGCAAGTCGCCCAGCGCACTTCCGCGCCCAGAGCAATCAGCGTCTCAATCAGAACAGCGGTCTGGATCGTCATATGCAGCGAGCCAGTGATCCGCGCGCCCTTCAAAGGCTGCGCAGCGCCATATTCCTCGCGCAGAGCCATCAGGCCCGGCATTTCGGTTTCAGCAATGTGGATCTCGTCGCGGCCAAATTGCGCCAGCGCGATGTCTTTAATGATGTAGTCTTGAGTAGCGGCTGCGGTGGCCATGAGAGACTCCTAGGGGAATGTGAAATTGTTGGGTGCGCCCTAGCGTCCACCCGCTAGACAAGCAAATATAAAGTTATCTTTATATGTGATCGCGGCGAACCCCTAGCGCTTGAATGAGCGTGCGCTGCGGTAAGCGGGGAATAGCGGTAAAGTGGTGGGCGGCTGCGCGGGGGCGTGCACAGCCGCCTCCCTTTGCGCCAGAGAAAAACCCGGCACGGGGGATGAGATCGATTGCTTTCCCAAATGAGATGAGTGCAACCCTGTTTCAACCTACCATGGCCGAGCCGCCTTTACAGAAGGCTGAACCAGCACAGTAAAGCCATCTTAAGCACGACATAGCGCTTGAAGCTGGCGGCGCGGGCATTAAATCATGGGCTCCAGTTCACTCTTCAATAAAGGACAGCGCGATGACGATTTCAGTAGGGGACAAGCTCCCAGACGTGGCTTTGGTAAAAGCAACCGCCGAAGGCCCGGAGCAAGTTCAAGCCGCAGACTATTTCGCGGGCAAGAAGGTCGCGCTGTTTTCCGTGCCCGGCGCGTTCACGCCAACCTGCTCGGCCAAGCATCTGCCTGGCTTTGTCGATAAGGCGGAAGAGCTAAAAGCCAAGGGCGTCGATGAAATCGTCGGCACGGCGGTCAATGATGCGTTCGTCATGGGTGCGTGGAACGATGCCGCGGGCAGCGGCGACATCACCATGCTGGCCGATGGCAACGCCGATTTTGCCGAGGCCGTCGGCCTGACAATGGATGGCAGCGGATTTGGCATGGGCAAGCGCGGACAGCGTTTCTCCATGGTCGTGAATGACGGCGTAGTCGAACAGCTGAACGTAGAAGACGGCGGCGAGTTCAAGGTCTCCAGCGCGGAATATATGCTCGGCCAGCTGTAACCAGCCGATCAATCCAAACGTAAAAAGGGCGCCCCGCAAGAGGCGCCCTTTTTTGTTGGCCAGGACCCGGACATTTCGCCGAGCCTATGCTTTGTGCCTCAGCCCCGCTCAATCAGAAATCCCGAAGTAAAGGGGCGGTTTGCAGCGGCTCGAAAGCCAAATTTCAAACCGCCCCATCGCTTGGCAAGGTAGCTGCCGGTTAGAAACCGAACAGCCCCCTCGCCCGCGTCCCGATATTACTAGCGCACCGGCGCGTCAGTCCCCTCAGAACCCAAATGCCACGCCAGCCTGAGCGACCACGGAGCCGTCACCTGTGTTTCCAGCGACCCCAGCTCCGATTGCAAAGCTGTCACTCACACGGCCAGTGAAGCTCGCTGCAAAGCCCTGCTGACCGCGATAGGTCGCGATATTGCCCGCAATGGTGAAGGCCTTGTCCGGCATTGCGATGGCACTGCCGAGCGCAGCAGCGGCGGCGATCCCCCCGCTGGTGCTATCGCTTAGCTCCTCGAGACGGAAATCAAGATCCCGCACCCGCCCGCTGAGCGCATCAAACTGAGCAGTGGAAACCTGCGCGACTGCATTGAGAGCCACCCGCACGTTGTCGACCGAGGCGGCGGTGGCCACGCTCTGCCGGCCTAGTGTGCCGTTCGCGTCCACCGTTACAGCATCCACCGGACCCACCTGAGCCGCAGTACTCGCATCAATATCCCCGATACGAACCGATGATCCCGTGCCGCCCAGCGCAACCTGATTGGCCGCCGTCGTCACAGAGTTTGCACCCAACGCGGTGGAGCCTGCCTGCCCAGCATTGGCGTTAAAGCCGATCGCAGTTGAGTTCACCCCGGTCGCATCAGAGCGCGAGCCAAAGGCGCTGCTTTGCAAAGCGGTTGCCTGCGTTGATTGCCCGGTTGCCACGGCCAGAATACCGCCAGCATTCGCGCCTTGGCCAATTGCTGTCGCAGCGGTCTGCTCGGCTCTTGCAGCCGAGCCGATTGCAACCGAGGCAAGGCCAAGCGCACCCGCCTGAGAGCCGATCGCTGTCGCCTGATCAGCGCCAGTCTGGGCGTTAAAGCCGATTGCACTGGCCAGCCGATTGGCCACCGTGACACCTTGACCAATCGCGGTCGCCTGCTGGCCAGTGGCCCGCGCGCCGTTCCCAATCGCGGTGGCTGACAATTGCGTCGCCAGCGAATTTGCACCCAAAGCAATCGTCTGATCCGCACTCGCGCTCGACGCCGAGCCCAAAGCCACCGCTCCATCCGCACTCGCTTCAGAACCCGAGCCCAGCGCGATGGAGCCGGCTCCGGTCGCGCTCGAACGCGCAGCACCGGCAAAGCTGTTTTCACCGGTCGCATCTGCAAAAAGACCAAACGCCACCGCGTTTGTGCCCGTCGCAAATGCTCGGTCGCCAATCGCCACCGCGCCATCGGCCGTCGCATCTGCGTCGAAGCCCACCGCCACCGCGCGATCGGCCGTTGCATCTGAGCGTCGGCCAATCGCCACCGCGCCTGTGGCCGTCGCTTCTGCAAAAACGCCAATCCCCACCGCGCCCTGGGCCGTCGCATCTACTCTGTCGCCAAGCGCCACCGCGCCATCGCCCGTCGCTGATGACAATAGGCCAATCGCCACCGCGCCTTCGGCTGGAGTTTCTTGACCTGCGCCAGTGACGGCTTGGGCGCCCAATCCAATAGCAATCGCGCCGACCGCCGTCGCCTGCGCGCCTGTAGTGTCTGCAATGCCTCCATCTCCGCCGATCGCAATGGCCCCTAAGGCGCTTGCTCCCGCACTTTCGCCAAGCGCCACCGCGCTTTCGCCCGTCGCATCTGCTGCATCGCCAATCGCCACCGCGCCATCGGCCCTCGCTTGTGCAAAAGAGCCAATCCCCACCGCGCCATCGGCCCTCGCATCTACTTGATCGCCAATCGCCACCGCGCCATCGGCCGTCGCTTGTGCAAAAGAGCCAATCCCCACCGCGCCATCGGCCATCGCGTCTACTTGGTCGCCAATCGCCACTGCGCCAGTAGCCGTCGCCTCCGTCAAACGCCCTATAGCAATCGCACCAAAGGCTGAAACTGCTTGATCTGCGCCAGTAACGACTTGTGCGTCCAGACCAATAGCAATCGCGCCGAGCTCAGTCGCCTGCGCGCCTGTAGTGTCTGCATCGTCTCCATCTCCGCCGATCGCAATGGCCCCTTCGGCGCTCGCTCCCGACTGCGAGCCAATGGCAATCGCAGCAGTGCCGGCTGCAATAGCCGAGTCTCCGTTAGCAACTGCCCTTGAGCTGGCCTCGGAAAAAGCGCCCAGTGCAACAGAACGCACGCCTGTGGCGCTTGAGTCAAAACCGATAGCAGCCGAATTGTTGCCCGCCGCATTGGCATTTTGGCCAAGTGCAATTGCTTGAATGCCTGTCGCATCAGAGCCTCCTCCAAGCGCGGTGGCACCGTTTGCAGACGCATTGGCATCTTGGCCAAGTGCAATTGCTTGAGTGCCAGATGCAGCAGAGCCTCCTCCAAGCGCGGTGGCACCGGTTGCGGACGCATTGGCAAGTTGACCAAGCGCAATTGCTTGAAAGGCACTTGCATCAGAGTCTTGTCCAATTGCTGTGGCTGTGGCTAGGGCACGAGCGGCATGCCCGAGCGCTGCACCATCGGTTTGGGCAAAAGCGCTGCGTCCAACTGCTGTGCCTCGGTCTCCGTTCACCACTGCAGAAACGCCGACCGCAGTGGCATCCACAGCGCCGTCTCTTGTTTGTGCGAACGTGCCTATAGCCGTTGAGCGGTCGTTATCAGCCACTGCAGCATGGCCAACCGCTGTTGATTCATCGCCTTCCGCCCTGGCAGCCCCTCCGACGGCTGTGGAATTTTCGCCGTTGGCGTTTGCATTCGTGCCAACCTGTGTTGACTGAGCCGCGGCGGGTGCGGGCTGGAATGTCAGCGCGGCGATGGTTGCACTGGCTGCAGCGGTCGAAAGTAGAGTTAGCTTTTTCATGTTTAATTCCCTGTCTTGCGTGTGTTGTTCACATTCAAGACGAGGCGCTTTTGGTTGCTCCCCATATAGGAGAGCGGCCCAATGAGGCGTGACCAATTGGCGGGATCGTACGTTCACCAATCAGCCACACCTCACCGGCAGGGCGCCTCGTCTTCACGATAGGTGATGACAGGCGACCGTTGTAATGAGCGTTGTAAAAGCGTTGTAAAAAGCGTTGTAATTTGCGTTTTTGGCCACTTTTTTTGCGAAAAATGGGCTTTTTTTGGATTTTGGCGCGATTTTGGCCGAATTTTCTCTGGCCAAAGCGAATCACTGCAAGGCCGCGCGAATCATCTGCGACACCTTCAAATTGGGCAAAATGCGGCGCAGGTTTGGACGCTTCGTGAAACCCATCGGTCTGCCATCCAGAGAGCCCGCAAACGAACACTCCGAATTTTCCTACCAGAGCGGCTTGCGCTAATCCGGTCGCGGCTCTTTTTCATCGTGAGTGTCAGTCAATATCGGCAGCGTGTTTGCGTCCCACGGGGCATTATTGCGCGTGCTTAGGACACGCCAAATGCGCGCAAATCCCAAAAGTCACAACGTCACGTTGCATTTTGCGCGTAAAGCTCTGGGAACAAGCGTTTTTGCGCAAAAGTCACAGATTCGAAAAACGCAAATGCGTTCCAGCGCGGCTCGGAGCCTTGCTAAAGCTTAGCCATAACCCATCAGTGCCATGACTTCCTTGCGGCTGCGGTGATCCTCTAGGAAACAGCCCAAGAGCCGCGAGGTGATCATGCCGACGCCCGGTGTGCGCACGCCGCGCCCGGTCATGCAGCCATGCTGCGCCTCAATCACGACGGCAACGCCCTGTGGCTCGAGATTGTCCCAGATACAGGCCGCGACCTCTGCCGTCAGCCGTTCCTGGATCTGCAATCGGCGGGCATAGCCGTGCAACACGCGGGCGAGTTTGGAGATGCCAACGACCTTCTTATTGGGAAGATACGCAATCGCCGCCTTGCCGGTGATCGGCGCCATGTGATGCTCGCAGTGTGATTGGAATGGAATGTCCTTCAGCATCACGATCTCGTCATAGCCGCCGACTTCCTCAAACACCCGGCTCATGTGAACAGCGGGATCTTCCTTATAGCCCTGGCAATATTCAAGCCATGCGCGCCCCACCCGCTTTGGCGTGTCGATCAGGCCTTCACGTGCGGGATCATCGCCGGACCATTCAATGAGCGTGCGGATCGCGTCCTGCACATGATCGGGCACATCAGGCTTTGCCATAGGGTTGTCGGGATCCATATCGTGATCGTGCAAGTGGCTCATTCGTATCGCTTTCTGTTGCTTCGTCTGATCCCGCGCAGACCCTTTGCGCAAAATCTAACGCGTGGCAAATGTGAAGATTGCAAGAGAGCGAGGCTCCCAGGCTGGTGGCGAGCCGAAACAAAAAAGGGACCGACCGCATGGTCAGTCCCTTTTCATGGCGCACCCGGAAGGATTCGAACCTCCGGCCCCCTGATTCGTAGTCAGGTACTCTATCCAGCTGAGCTACGGGTGCGCTGGAGGAGCGGCACATACGGGCGGTGGCTGCGCTTGGCAATCCCTTTAGCGCGAGAGTGTCATGCTTTTTTGAAAAGCTGCTTGGCCAGCGTCACGTCCAAGGGCGGTTTGTCGAGCGCTGCGATCTGATCAGGCGTGAACCAGCCGACCTCGCCACCTTCCAATGCAGCGGGCAGACCCTGCCATTTGGCGATTGTGTAAAGAAGAATGACAATCTGGCGTTCGTCCGGCACTCCATTGTCTTCTGCGAATCCAGCAGGCGCGCAATCCTCTGGCTCGATCACAATCCCGAGCTCCTCATGAAGCTCGCGAATCAACGCATCCCTAGGGGTTTCTCCCGATTCGACCTTGCCGCCAGGGAATTCCCACAGACCTCCATGCGCTTTGTGTAAAGGCCGCCGATGCATCAGCCACAGGCCATCTGCGCCCTGTAGAGCCGCTGCTGCAACGGGCATCCAGTTCATCGTCATGTCGGAATTTTTTCCATTTCTGTGGCCGCCATCAACCTTTTCTTAACGCGCTGCGACCATTTGTCTCTTCATCGAGAACGTAATTGACGGATGTGAACATGTCTTTCTTTAAAACTCTGAGAAAAATTCGGAGCAACGAAAAAGGTGCCACCGCCGTCGAATACGGTCTGATCGTCAGTTTGATCGTGATCGCAATTTTGGGGTCTCTCCGCGCTGTTGCAGATGAGAACACCGGACTTTGGGCTCGCGTACAATCTGCCGTTACGGAAGTTATGGGCGGTTAACTTTTTGGAAAGCCTGCGAATTAGGATTTTTTCAATAGCTTATAATTAAACCAATCATCGTTCACTCCGAATCAGAGTGAGCATGGGTATCGAAGACTGAACCAGGAGACTACTAATGAAATTCTTTAACAAACTTTTCGCTGATGAGCAGGGCGCAACCGCAATTGAGTACGGCCTGATCGCTGCTCTTATCGCTGTTGCCGCAATCGGCGCTATGCAAGGTCTCGGCTCACAGCTGAACACGACCTTCTCGACTGTAGCTTCGTCTATGGCTGGCTAAGTCGCAAGACTTATCGAAAAGAGAGCGGCGGGGGTTTCCCCCGCCGCTTTTTTTTGCCCAAAATTGACTGAATGCGACCTATCGAGGGTGACAGTCCTTCCGGCCTTCGCAGCCCGACGGTCGCAAAAGCGTCGCTTAACGCTACAGCGCCTTAACGCGCGCGGACGACCAGCTTCACTTTCTGGCCTGGCCGCACCCCTTCACCGGAACCCAATGCGTTAAGCACTCGGAACCGAGCCTCCTGAGCATCGGAATATGCCATTCGCCGGCTCAATGACTGCACCGAATCGCCTCGGCCAACCGTCACCACATCGATGCGCCGCGGAATCACTTGGCTCGCCTCGCTTGCACTGATTCGCCGCATGGAATTGAACATTGCTGTAAAGGCATTGCCCTGCCCTGCAGGAGTGATAGCTGCGAAGTGATAGGCCCGGTCGCGCGCAAACTCATAGGCGAACACCACCACATCAACCTGCGAATTGCCGTTGTTCACCCGCGCGGTCCCATAGGCGGCACTGATTCCGTTAACGGTTGTACGCTGGATGCTGGACGGGGAAAGCTGCTGATCCTTGCCTCCTAAGGCAGTGAACTGCTGGCGAACATAGCTGCTCAGATCACCGGCATAAGGCGCTAGCGTCAGCTGCGCTTTGCCTCCCTGGCCATTAACACTCACAGCGCGCGAGCCATTGACCATGTAGAATCCCTGGGGCGCGGTGAATGACAATCGCAATTCAGGATGAATAAACTGCCGTCCTTCGATCACCCCTTGTTCGGGATCATCGCCATAAATCACACCATCAATCCGGCTCAGGAATGTATCGCGATTGGTCGTTCCACCGGCGCTTGGACCGGCTTTTGATAGGGCGGTTTGCACACGGCTTGCAGGATCTGGGTGGGTCGACGCCCACGCCGGAACCTTCGCATCTCCGCGCCCTTGAAGCCGCGCATCAAGCGAGTTTTGCGCTGCTAGGCTGGCCAAAACCGTCCCCATCGCCCGCGTATCGTAACCCGCTCGGCTGAGATACTCGATGCCCAGCTCATCCGCCTGCAATTCCTGACTGCGCGAGAAGCTCAAGGTAAGCATCTGCGAACCCTGCAAAAAACCGCGGCTGACTGTGTTTGCAATCTGACTATCGCCGAGCAACACGCCAGAGAGCACGGCGCCAAGAACGCCAAGCCCCTGGTTCCGCTGTGCGTTTCGCTGGCGGCGCTGGGAATGACGCGCAGCCACATGGCCAACCTCATGTCCCAAAACGGCCGCCAATTCGGCCTCATTGTTCATCAGGCTGACCAGTTGGCGGGTTGTGTAAATATAGCCGCCAGGCACCGCAAAAGCATTGTTCACTGAGCTGTTGAGCGTGCTGACCGTGAAGCTCTCACGCGCATTGCCTAGGCCCGATTGCACCGCAATATTCTTGCCAACCTGTTCAACATAGGCGGCCTGCGGCCCGGTCATCGCACCGCCAAACTCGGCGAGCAATTGCGGATGAAATTCAGCGCCTTGCTGCGCTTCGGTCTGAGTGATTGGAGTTGACGCGGAGGGGATCGGCGCCCCGCCCAAACAGCCCGAAAGCGCCAATGCTAACGGCGCCGCCATAGTCGCGGTAAGAGCTCGGCTGGAACGTATCCGGCGCAGGCCTGCGCATGTCGAATTGGATACAATTATCTGGGGCATAGTGGTTCTCCCGGTCCTCAAAAACAGCATCCCACCAGAAGCTGCACCCTTTCCCCCGCATTCACGAAGTTGTCTTAAGGATATCGGGAAAACAACGCTTTGGGCAAGCCCCATGGCCCCTCCTCACCGCGCGACACGTGCAAAAGGGCGCGCAACACGCGCCCCAAAGGGGCGCTAACCGCCCATTTGCAGGAAGCGTTCCTCGCGGGTCCGGATCAGAGTTTCGCTCGGCAATTCGACCAAAGCGTCCAGTTCTTTGCCGATCGCCTTGCCCAGGTTCGCCGCGGTAGCCGCAGGATCACGGTGCGCGCCGCCAACTGGCTCTTTAACGATCCGATCGATCACGCCGAGGCGCTTGAGATGCTGGGCGGTCACTTTCATCGCTTGCGCTGCTTCAGGCGCCTTATCCGCCGTTCTCCACAGGATCGACGCGCAGCCTTCCGGCGAAATCACCGAATAAACCGCATGCTCAAGCATTAAGACCCGCTCTGCGCTGGCCAATGCGACCGCGCCGCCAGAGCCGCCCTCGCCCACGATCACCGCCACCATGGGTACGGGCAATGCCAAACACGCCTCTGTCGAGCGCGCGATTGCTTCTGCTTGGCCGCGCTCTTCGGCCTCAACACCGGGAAATGCGCCCGATGTGTCGACTAAAGTGACCACCGGCAGACCGAACCGTCCAGCCATCTCCATCAGACGGATCGCTTTGCGATAGCCCTCTGGTTTGCCCATGCCGAAATTGTGCTTGATCCGGGTTTCCGTATTGTGCCCCTTTTCATGCCCAATCAGCATGATCCGGCGGCCGTTGAGCCGCGCAAAACCGCCGATTATCGCATCATCATCGCCGTAATAGCGGTCTCCGCCCAGCGGCACGAAATCATCAAAGGCATGCTCGATGTAGTCGCGCAAATGCGGGCGATTGGGGTGCCGCGCAACCTGTGTCTTTTGCCACGGTGTCAGCGAGGCATAAGTCGTTGCAAGCAAGTCCGCGCTTTTGGTTTCGAGGCGCGTAATTTCGCTCGCGATATCCACTTCATCGCCTTCTGATGCGCTGCGCAATTCGGCAATACGCTCATCAAGCTTGGCAACGGGTTTCTCAAATTCGAGGTAAGCAGTCATAAAATTGCGCTAGTCCGATGTGCTGCGGGTGGCAAGCGGGTGGCGCGAATTGACCAGAGCTACGAGCCTGGCTGCGTCCACATGCGTGTAGATTTGAGTGGTGGCGATATCGGCGTGGCCGAGCAATGTCTGCAGCACGCGCAGGTCTGCCCCGCCCTCCAGCAGATGCGTCGCAAAGGCATGGCGCAAGACATGCGGGCTGATGCCCTTGGAATCGAGCCCGGCGCGCGCCGCGAGTTCTTTCAGCAGTTGGAACAGCCTCACCCGGCTGAGGTGTTTCCCGTCGCGCGAAGGGAACAGATGGCGCGGCTCTTGCGGGCGGACCTCCAGCCATACTGACAATGCCTCCTGCGCTCGCTGACTGACCGGAACCATCCGCGCTTGCCCGCCCTTACCCATCACCGTGAGGAACGGCGCATCACGCGGGACTGCGCTAAGCGGAAGCGAGACCAGCTCCGTGGCGCGTAGCCCCGATCCGTAGAGCAATTCCAGCAGCGCCAATTGCCTGACACGGTCAGGCTTGCCGCTCTCCGCCTCCATTTCAGCGCGGTCAAATAGTGCCGCGATATCATCGTGGGAGAGTACTTTTGGCAGGGGTCTCCGCGTGCGAGGCTGAGGCAATGCGCCAGAGGGATCGTCTTCGCGCCACCCCTCATCCAGCGCAAAACCAAAGAATTGGCGGACCGCAGAGGTTTTGCGCGCCACCGTCGATGGCGCGAGGCTAGCCCAAGCGCCCGCGAGCTTTCCCACATCTGCGCGGGTCGCCTTAGCCAGATCGCCAATCTCTTCCTCTGCACCGCTCAGATCGCGCGCATAGGCCGACAGCGTATTGGGCGCCGCACCGCGCTCCGCCGCCAGCATATCGAGAAAGGCTTTTGTCGCGGCTGACATTGTCTCAGCGCACCGGCCTTAGCCGCGCGCCACCGCCTCCGCCGCGATCATGCGTGCCTCTGCGCCAAGCCCCGCTGCGTTCAGCGCAGACACGATGTGATAGAGGTGCCGGGGCGTCATTTGCGCCCAGCTTTCCCCCTGCATACCCAGCCCGGCGAGCAAAGATACAAGAGCTTGATTCTCCACCTCACCAGCACGGGAGATCATGCGAGACCACTTGCTTTGGCGGCCAAAATCAAGGCTCAGCTCATCCTCGTAAGCCGAGCGATCCGCACTGCTAATCCGGCCAAGCCCTGCAAGGCCCGCGATGAGAAACTGAGATTTGCGCTGCTGAGCGCTAGCATCATTGCCAACAAACTCACTCAAATCATCGGCCGAAGCAGGAACGCCGCGTTCTGCCTGTGAGAGCACGATCAGGGCCCAGCCAAGGCTTCCGTCTGGCACCACTTCGGCCCAGGCGAGCGCATCCCGGTCAAGCCCTGCGGCAAGCATCGATGCAATCAAGCTGCCCGATTGGGCTGCCAAGTTGTTGTTGGCGGGCATGCGCGCCGCCGCATATGCGGTCATGACATAGCCGCTGTAATCCGCAATCGCGCCGCCATCCGATGGCTCGCCCCAGATCGCTTGCATCGCCGCCAAACGCGCGGACGGATCACCGCCAACATAGGCCTCGCGCAGACGGGTCGCGGTGTCTGCCGCCTCACCAGTGATATTATCGTCGGCGTAAATCTGGCTGTAGAGGCCAACCATGGCGGAGGCGGACAAAATGCCTTCGCTGCTGGCGCGAGCGGCATACTTCGCCCGCTCACCCAAAGCCACCATTGGCCCAGTAGCAGCGGCACGGTGGTAATAGGCGCCCGATTCTTCGATCAGCGCCTCTGGCACCGGCTCACCAACCGCATTGGCCAAGGCAAAGCGCCATGGGTTGAGGTCTTCCACCCCTTCCCAATCCACATCAACCGCCCGTCGGCCGCTGCCCGCAGCACCCGCATATCGGCGCGCCAGCAAGATATCGATTTCCGGGGCGATGGAATTGTCGAGCGCACGGTCGAGCTGTGATCCGGCCAGAGCGCTTTCACCAGCATAAGCGTTGCAGATCGCCTGCCACATGACCCAGCGCGGATCGTCGCGTTCGGACCCTTGCAAGCGAACCGCCGGACAGGCTCCGACGAAATCAGATGTGGCGACATAGGATTGCAGCGCCGCCGTCGTCAGCGGCGTGTTCCAATTTCCCGTGTCGACGTCTTGCACCAATGCGCGGGCCGCTGCGAACTCGCCCAAGCGATTGAGCAGACCAGCGCGCAAGGCGGCGAACTCGACCGGGTTCATGCCGTCTGGCGCCTCAAGCCGGCTCACCGCCGCGCGGCGCAGCAAGATATGCCCCCAACGCGAAACCAATTGGCCCTTGGTCCCATCCAGCGCAGCGCGAACCAATTCAGCAGGTTGATTGGCCAGCGATGCCGTGGGCAATCCGCCCTCCTCTTCGCTCAGCACGCCAACCTGCGTCAACGCGCGGCGCGCGGCAGGCGGTATATCATAGCGCGGCTTCAGCCCGAGCAGATCGTCAAGCTCGTCGGTCGACATGTCTTCGAGCTCAGCAACGGTCGGCAAATTGCCCAAAGCGTCGCTCGAAATGCTCGGGACAGGCGGCAATTCTCCGCCTCCCGGTAGTGGCGGCGGCGCGACCGGCCCGGTGGGTGCGGGGCCGCTTGGCCCGCCCGGGCTCACACCAGCTGGCGGCGGAGGGGGTGGAGGCGGCGGAGGAGGCGGCGGAGCCGGATCGTCAAAGCCGGGCGGCAGAAGCGATTCCGGCGCATCTTGCGCGCCTGCATAGCCAGCAGCCAAAGCGCCCGTCAGCACAGCCGCGCCCATTGCCGCGGCAACAACACGCGTACGCTTACCAGCAAGCGGGCTTGGAACACCGCGCGTAATCTTCAAACCATGCATCACTGCGCCTCCGGCACATTAATTTCTTGCACAATCGGATGCAGCGGTTCCTCACCGCCATCAACCCATGCCAGCACTATCACCGCAATTATCACCGCTATCAAATACCATTTCCAGCGCCCGCCGCCACCGGGGCGACCTGCCGGTTTCTCCATAGGTCTAATCGTGCCATGTGTGCGAGCCATATTGCACGCGCCCTACCCCATCTATAGGCCATGCGGCAATGACTGAGCAGCCCGTTACAAACCACGATGATTTTGCCGCCGCAATTGACCGCATTAAGCGTAAGACCACGCGCCCGATTGTGCTGGTCGGATTGATGGGTGTTGGCAAATCCACAGTTGGACGACGGCTCGCCAGCATGCTGTCGCGCGATTTCGTTGACGCCGATGATGCCATTGAAGAGGCCGCCCAGCGCAAAATCTCTGAGATTTTTGAAGAGTTTGGCGAGGCCTATTTTCGCGATGGAGAGCGGCGCGTCATTGCCAGGCTGATGGAGGAACATTCCGGCGTGATCGCAACCGGCGGCGGCGCCTTTGTCGATAATGACACCCGCGCTTTGATCCTGGACAAGGCAATCGCGGTTTGGATCGATTGCGATATCGACACTCTGGTAGAGCGCACATCGCGGCGCAACACGCGTCCTCTGCTGCGCACCGGAGATCCCAAAGAAATTCTGACGCGCCTTTATAATGAGCGCGAACCCTTTTACTCGCAGGCCCAAATCCGGGTCCAAAGCATGGACGGCCCGCATAACGACGTGGCCCACCGCATTATCGAGGCAATAGACCAATGCATGTAATTCCAGTTGAACTGGGTGGGCGCAGCTATGACGTCACTATTGATCACGGACTGCTGAGTGATTTTGCGCGCGTCGGCGAGCCTTTCTTCAAGAGCTATGGCGCGGCTGGAAGTACTCCGCAGCGCGCGGTGCCATTTGTTGCCGATACCGCCACCAAACGGATTTACGGTGATGCCATTGAGGGCTCGCTTCAATCGGCTGGTTTTGCCGCAGACTGGTTTGTGGTTGAACCGGGCGAAGGCGCAAAGTCTTGGAGCGTCTTAGAGAAGCTGACCGATTGGCTGCTCGAGATTGGCATAGAGCGGGGGGACAATGTCTTTGCGCTGGGCGGCGGAGTTGTCGGCGACCTTACTGGGTTTGCCTGCTCTGTTCTGAAACGCGGATGCGGCTTTGTGCAAATCCCCACTACTCTGCTTGCCCAAGTGGATAGCTCGGTTGGCGGTAAGACCGCGATCAACACCGGCGCGGGAAAGAACCTGATCGGGGCATTTCATCAACCCAATGCGGTTCTAATCGACCCTGAAACACTCGCCACTTTGCCGCCGCGCGAGATGGGCGCAGGCTATGCCGAAGTGCTGAAATACGGCCTGCTAGGCGATGCAGAATTCTTCGACTGGTTGGAGGAAAATGGCGCCAATGTGATCGCGCGCGAGCCAGAGGCCCTCACCCATGCGATAGCCACCAGCATCCGCGCCAAGGCGCGCATTGTCGCCGAGGACGAACGCGAGCTTTTCGGCAGGCGCGCTTTGCTCAATCTGGGCCACACTTTCGGGCACGCTTTGGAGGCGGAAACCGGCTTTTCGCAGGAACTGCTCCACGGCGAAGGCGTCGCGCTCGGCATGGTGCTCGCCGCCCGATATTCCGCGCGGCGTGGACACTTCAGCATGGCGGATGCCGACCGCGCCAAACAGGCGCTGGAGAATGCAGGGCTCAGATCAGAAATCAGCGGGCTTGGCCTGTCATGCGGCGGTGCCAAGCTCGTCGATCACATGCGGCATGACAAGAAAATGGCCGGCGGCACGCTGCCATTCCTGTTGCTCAATGCGATTGGCGAGGCCTTTGTCGCGCGCGATGTCGAGCTCGCCGATGTTGCTGTGTTTTTGGATGAGCAGTTGGCTGCAGGCTAACTGCGAGCGGAAGCTCAGCCCCGCGTGGGCAGCTTTGCGACCTTGTCCGGCAGTCCTTCAAGCGCGGCCTTGATCCGCTCTTGCTCGATCAGCATGGCGTCATGCTCCGCAAACAAGCGCTCTATGTCGGGCCGCCGTTTTAGGAGCGTGTGCGCAATCCCTGGCGCCAGGCTTTCGCCATCACCGATTTGTCCAAGCAAAGCCGCCAAGTCACTGCATGTCGCCTCCTCTGGAGAGCGAAAATAGTGACCTTTGCTGTCAAAAAATCCTGTGCCTTGCTTTGCCATTTCGACCCCTCGAATGGCCCCGCTGATTCGGGACGAGGTGAAAGCTTGCCATCAATATTGCAATTGGCCAGCGAATTCGAAAGATTGTCGCGTTCCAACAAGTGCCGCGTCCGAATTTGGCACAGCCAAACCAGACTTGTTTTATAGAAATGGAATAATCTTGCGCAGGAAAGCAAAAGAAACGGTGAGTTTCTTAAAACGCAACACCTCGATTGTCTAAAGCGGCGGCGCTCTATTCAAGCTCGAGGATCACTGCATCAACTGCCAGGCTCTCACCTTCGGCCGCGTTGACCTTAGCAATTGTGCCTTCTTTTTCAGCGCGAAGGATGTTTTCCATCTTCATCGCCTCAACTGTGGCCAATGGCTGTCCTGGCTGAACTTCGTCGCCCTCGCCCACGTGGAGCTTCACCAGCAAGCCAGGCATTGGGCAGATCAGCATTTTGGACAGATCTGGAGGGATCTTCTCGATCATATGTTCAGCCAGCGGAGCGATACTAGCAGGCAAAACCAGTGCATCATGCGACGCACCGCGTGTGGTAATCCGCCAGCGCACTCCGCTGCGTTCGATCTGAATGCCGATATCATTCTCGCCCGTGACCTCGGCGGAGCGCATGCCGGGCACCCAATCCCAGGTCCCGCGAATTGCCACGCCATCAACGGTCGCACCGCCTTCTTCGAGCAGCACGTCGAACGCGCGATCACCGATCTTCACCGACCAGTCAGAGGGCGGGTTTGGCATCGTCGCCATCTGCCCAGAAATCTGCTGAGCCCGGACGCGCTCGGTGAACTCCGCCCCGGCAAACAACGCCGCAAGCTGGCGCATAAAGGCGTCATCCGCAGGCGCGCCTTCAAAACCATCGGGATATTCTTCGGCGATAAAGCCAGTGGTTAGCTCGCCTGAGCGAAACCGTTCATGCTGCATAATCGCGCTAAGGAAATCGACATTGTGCCCCAGCCCCTTGAGCCGGAAATTGTCGAGCGCTTTGATCTGCTTATCCGCCGCCTCATCGCGCGTCTCGCCCCATGTGATCAGCTTGGCGATCATCGGGTCGTAGAACATGGAAACCTCGCCGCCCTCATAGACGCCGTCATCGACCCGTACGCCATCAACGCCGCGGCGGCCGTTGGCGCTGCCATCGTCGGTCCAGCCAGCAAGCGGCGGCTGATATTCAACCAAACGGCCCGTGCTGGGCAGGAACCCGCGATAGGGGTCTTCGGCATAGACCCGGTTCTCAATGGACCAGCCTTCAATACCGATGTCATCCTGCGTTATCGCCAGCTCTTCACCAGCGGCCACGCGGATCATCTGTTCGACCAGATCAATCCCCGTGATTGCTTCGGTCACCGGGTGTTCAACCTGAAGGCGGGTGTTCATTTCGAGGAAGTAGAAGCTCTCGCCGGTCGGATCTGCACCGCTGACGATCAGCTCAACCGTGCCGGCAGAATGGTAATCCACCGCACGCGAGAGAGCGACTGATTGCTCGCCCATGGCTTTGCGCATTTTTGGCGTAACGAACGGCGACGGCGCTTCTTCCACCACCTTTTGGTGGCGGCGCTGAATGCTGCACTCACGCTCGTTTAGGTAAAGAATATTGCCGTACTTATCGCCCAATATCTGGATTTCGATATGGCGCGGGTTCTCGATGAATTTCTCGATGAAAACGCGGTCATCGCCGAAGGAATTCAGCCCTTCTCGCTTAGTGGCTTCAAAGCCCTCACGCACGTCCTTTGCAGACCACGCGAGGCGCATGCCCTTGCCCCCGCCACCAGCGGAGGCCTTCATCATGACCGGATAGGTGATCTCGTTCGCGATCTCGACGGCGTGATCCGTGTCGCGGATTTCCCCGACAAAACCCGGCACAACGTTGACGCCTGCTTCCTTGGCAAGCTTCTTCGATTCAATCTTGTCGCCCATCGCCGCGATCGCGCCAGCTGGCGGACCGATGAAAGCGATGTTTTCCGCCGCAAGCGCTTCGACGAAGCTCGCCCGCTCGGAGAGAAATCCATAGCCAGGATGCACCGCTTCAGCGCCAGTTTCTTTGCAAGCCGCAATGATTTTTTCCGGGATCAAATAGCTCTCTGCTGCGGGAGCTGGCCCGATATGCACCGCCTCATCCGCCATTTTCACAAACGGCGCGCGCGCATCCGCGTCGGAATAGACGGCGACCGTCGCAATACCCATCCGGCGGGCGGTCTTGATAACTCGGCAAGCGATTTCACCGCGATTGGCAATCAGGATCTTGGAAAACAAATTGGGCCCCCGGGCGTGAAGAATAATGACAGGCGCTATGCCGCCTTGAGGCGCGCCAAGCAAGACGGCTGCGGTGTTGTCTTAAGCAGGACTGTCTGCAAGCGAGCGCAATTCCTGTGTCCGCGCTTCGGTTAGGCTGGTCTTGCAGGTGGAAACAAGCAGCGGCTCCATTGAGCCACCGCGCGCGGCATAACCCTCCACCCGGCAATGCGCATCGCGATATTTCAGCCAAGCGCGCTGCGAGGCGAGCAGACTTTCAAAATAGCCGGGACGCTCGTCCCAATCGGGCTGCCAACCTTCATCGCGCGATTTCATCACTGCCGAGGTCATCGCCCATTGCTCATTGAGCTTTTTGTCGGCGGCTATGAAGTCATTAAGCGCGCAGATATTCATCTCTTGCTGAATGCCTTGATCGGCCTTTTCTTGGTCACAAGCTGGCACGTAGTCAGCCTGTAGCAGCAGCAGGAGAGCTTCGATCATGTCTGGTCCTTTCGCGCGGCAAATGCGCTGAGGCTAGCTGCATAATGCGGCGCGCCTCGCCGGTCACCCTCATTTGCCAGAAGGGTCTGAGCCGCCACCGCAAGGCGAGCGATATCGGCATTGCTCAGCGCGCCGAGCGGTTCGATGTAAATGCCAATGGTGAACAGGATTGCACCGGAATTCGGCAGGCGGCGCAGAGTCTGCCGCTCTGAGCGGACAAACAGGGTTTCGCCTGCATTCTCCGGCGTGACATGGGCAAAGGCGATTGGTGCGGGCTTATCCGCGAGCCAGCGTTTCTCACCGGTGGGCGCGATAAACCAATTGCAGCGGCCATAAATTTGGCCGGGCTGAAGGTTCGCCATAAAGTGATCGACGCCGCTCGCCAACTGCTCTTCATAGCCAGCAATCGGCGCATGCAGCGCGCGCAAAGGCAGCCCCATTTTGTCGGCTGGACGCCAATCGCTAGGCCACGCCACGGCCGTTCCGATCAAGCGATATTGCTCCTCGCCATCAAACCGGGTGAGCAGGCACATGTCCTCATGGTGAGCTATTGCCGCCTCGATAAGGCCGCCTTTGAGGCCCAGCATTTCGGCCAATTCTTCGCCCGGCTCCAAGGCCTTTGCGGTCAGCTGAGCGCCCTCTGAAAATTCTGCGAAACCTTTGCGCCGTGCGGCTATATCAGGATTTGGTTGGAGCCAGTTGTCCTCGGAGAGTTTGCTAAGGCCCATCTTAAGCTGCCCCCCGCCGCGCGCATTGGGCAAAAGCTCATCGACGGAGAAACCGAGGGTCAATGTTCTACCCGTCACCCCAGCGCACGCTGGGGTCCAAGGCGGCTAAATCCTGCATTAACCGCCAGAGATCCCAGCTTTCGCTGGGGTGACGGTTGGCAGATACGATCACTCCGCGGGCTCACTCACCTTGCACGCTCTCATCGGCTCCTCTTGCTGGAGCGCAGATAAGCCAAGCTTCGCAAACAAAGCGCCATCGCTATCATCGCCCGCATTGGGCGCGGTCAGCAGCTTGTCTCCGGTGAAGATCGAATTTGCGCCTGCAAGGAAACACAGCGCCTGCGTGGCCTCGCTCATGCTCTCGCGTCCGGCGGACAGCCGCACCATGCTCATCGGCATCGTAATCCGGGCCACCGCAACGGTGCGCACAAATTCAATATCATCGATCTTGGCGAGCGGTGTGTCCGCCAGCATATCGCCCAGCACTGTGCCCTTTACCGGTACCAGCGCATTCACCGGCACGCTCTCAGGATGGGCTTCCAAAGTCGCCAAAGTATGCACGAAGCCGACGCGGTCCTCGCGCGTTTCGCCCATGCCGACGATCCCGCCCGAGCAGACATTGATCCCGGCATTGCGGACGTGATCGAGCGTTTCGATCCGCTCATCAAAACCGCGCGTGCTGATGACGCGCTCGTAATATTCCGGGCTGCTGTCGATGTTGTGATTGTAATAATCGAGGCCCGCCTCGGCCAGCATATCCGCCTGTTTCGGGGTCAGCATGCCGAGCGTCATGCAGGTTTCAAGACCCATCTCCCGCACGCCTTTTACGATCTCGACAATTGCGGGCATGTCGCGGTCTTTGGGATTGCGCCAGGCGGCGCCCATGCAGAACCGCTGGCTGCCGTGATCCTTTGCCTGAGCCGCGGATTGCAGGACAGCCTGCACATCCATCAGCTTGGTCGCCTCTACCCCGCTATCCGCATGCACAGACTGACTGCAATAGCCGCAATCCTCTGGGCACCCGCCGGTCTTGATCGACAGCAGAGTGCACAGTTGCACCTGCTCTGGCGGATGGTTCTCGCGGTGAGTGCTCGCGGCTTGGAACAAAAGCTCGGTAAATGGCAGGTCAAACAGGCCCGCAATCTCTTGGCGGGTCCAATCGTTACGTATCGGGGTCACTTATCTTACCTCACGGGTGTAGGCTTGGAGCTGCGCGGTGCGCGCATCGGTGATTGCAATCATGCAGCCATTTTTGATTTCCGGCCAATCGGCCGAGCTGCCCTGCTGCGGGCCAGCCATCGCTGCGCAATGAGCGTCGCGAAAGCGCGTCCATTGCTCCTGCGCCTCGGTCAGCAGGCTGAGGTCGGTCACCGCAATATCGATCTTGCCGCGGCGCCTGTCATTAGAGACTGCCTGAGCAGCGGCATCGCCGAAAGCGTTTTCAAGGTTCTCTTCCGCTCCGCCCAAATCGAAAAAGGAGCAAGCGTTGACAGCCTCCTGAACGCCCGCCTCTGCAGCCTCTCGGTCGCAATCATTTGTGCCGATTAGGCCAGTGGTGCTGGCCAAAAGTGTAATCCAAATCATTCTGCTGCTTCCTCAAGTCCCTCGCCCAATGGCGGCATATTGTGGCCGAGCAGCGTCAGAATATCCGCTGCGCATTCGACCACGTTTGAGCCGGGGCCGTAAATACCCTGCACGCCCGCTTCGCGTAGGAAGTCGTAATCCTGCGGCGGGATCACACCGCCTGCGGTCACTTTGATATCCGCGCGGCCAGCCTCTTTCAGCAGATTGATGAGTTCCGGGATCAGGGTCTTATGCCCTGCGGCGAGCGAGCTTGCCCCGATCACATCAACATCATGCTCCAGCGCCATATCGCGCGCTTCCGGCGGGGTCTGGAACAGCGGGCCGCTGATCACCTCAAACCCCATGTCGGCAAAGGCGGAGGCGATCACATTGGCCCCGCGATCGTGCCCATCCTGCCCCATCTTTGCGACCATGATGCGCGGCTTGCGGCCAAGGCGGCGTTCAACCGCCGACACACCATCTGTCACCTGCGCCCAGCGCTGGTCGAATTCATACGCGCTGGCATAGACGCCGCTAACCGGCTTTGGCGTCGCATCGTGGCGGCCAAACACCTGCTCCATCGCGGATGAAATTTCGCCAAGAGTGGCGTCGTGACGAGCGGCCTCAACAGCGAGCCCAAGCACGTTACCACCCGAAGTGCAGCCTTCGCTCAAAGCGGTAAGCGCTGCCTGGCAAGCGGCTTCATCGCGGCCAGCGCGAACTTGCTTCAGGCGCTCGATCTGCCCCGCACGCACCTTAGCATTGTCGATATCGAGCGTATCGATCTGCTGCTCTTCGGCCAGCTGATATTTATTCACCCCGACGATCACGGTTTCGCCCTTGTCGATGCTGGTCTGTTTCTCCGCCGCGGCGCGTTCAATCGCGGCCTTTGGCGCGCCCGTGTCGACATAGGCGGTCATACCGCCCGCTTGGTCGACTTCGGCGATCAGCTTTTCCGCTTCGCCCACCAGGGTAGCGGTCAGCGCCTCGATGTAATGCGAGCCGCCCAGCGGATCGACGACATTGGTGATGCCGCTTTCTTCTTGGAGGACCAACTGCGTGTTGCGCGCAATGCGGGCGGAAAAATCGGTTGGTAGAGCAATCGCCTCGTCAAGCGCATTGGTGTGCAGGCTTTGCGTCCCACCAAGGGTCGCGGCCATCGCCTCTACCGTGGTGCGGATGACGTTGTTGTAAGGGTCTTGCTCTTGCAGTGACACGCCAGATGTCTGGCAATGCGTGCGCAGCATTTTGGAGCGTTCGGACTGAGCGCCAAGTTCATCCATGGTGCGATACCATAGGGTCCGCGCGGCGCGCAGCTTCGCAATCTCCATGAAGAAGTTCATGCCGATGCCAAAGAAGAACGACAGCCGGCCCGCAAACGCATCCACATCCAGCCCGGTCGCCATCGCGCGTTTCACATATTCCTTGCCATCGGCAATGGTGAAGGCGAGTTCCTGCACCGCCGTCGCTCCGGCTTCGTGCATGTGATAGCCCGAAATCGAAATGCTGTTGAATTTCGGCATGTTGGCGCTGGTGTAGCCGATAATGTCCGAGACAATCCGCATACTCGGCTCTGGCGGATAGATGTAGGTGTTGCGGACCATGAACTCTTTGAGGATGTCGTTCTGGATCGTGCCGGAGAGCTTGTCTTGGCTCACGCCCTGACGCTCTGCCGCGACGATGTAAAACGCCATCACTGGGATCACCGCGCCGTTCATCGTCATGCTGACTGACATTGTGTCGAGCGGGATTTGGTCGAACAGCACCTGCATATCCGCCACGGTGTCGATCGCAACGCCAGCCTTGCCGACATCGCCGACGACGCGCGCATGGTCGCTGTCATAGCCGCGGTGGGTGGCGAGATCGAAGGCGACCGACAGACCCTTTTGTCCCGCCGCCAGATTACGGCGATAAAACGCATTCGATTCTTCAGCGGTGGAGAAGCCCGCATATTGCCGGATGGTCCACGGACGCCCGGCATACATGCTCGCCTTCACCCCGCGCGTAAACGGCGCGAAGCCGGGCAGGCCGGGATCAAAGTCAGCGTGGTCTTCGCCAGTGTAAAGCGGCTTGATGTCAAAACCCTCTGGCGTTGACCAAGTCAGGTCGCGCCCTTTGGACTCTTTGTCCGCAAGCGCTTTCCAGTCGGAAGGGGTCGGTTTTTCAGTCATAGTCTAACAATATCCGTTCGGGCTGAGCCCGTCGAAGCCCTGCTTTTTCTGTTGCACAGATTTAGAGGGAAATGCAGCCCTTCGACAAGCTCGGGGCAAGTGCTTTGAAGGTATTACGCCCCCTTAAATTCGGCCTTGCGCTTTTCGAGGAAAGCCATGCCGCCCTCTTTTGCGTCGTCGCTGGCCCCGGCAATGCGCTGGGCCTCGGCCTCTTGGACGAACACCTGTTGGACTGTGCCATCAAGCGCCAGATTGAGGTTCTCTTTGATCATGCGAATTGCCTGGGTTGGGCCATTGGCGAGCTTTTCTGCCAAGGCGCGCGCTTCGCTCATCAGCTGATCTGGCTCAACAGTTTTGTAGACGAGGCCCCACTCTTCCGCCTGCTTACCGCCGATTTTTTCGCCCAGCATCATCATACGGGTCGCGCGAGCACGGCCAATGGCGCGCGATAGCAGCCAGGTCGATCCGCCGTCAGGCACCAGGCCGATATTGACGAAAGCCTGAAGGAAATAGGCGGATGTGCTGGCGATAGTAAAATCCGCTGCCAAAGCGAGCGAGCAGCCGACGCCAGCCGCTGGGCCGTTGACCGCACAGATAACGGGCACGGGCGCGCGCAGCACTTGACTGATCGCGGGATTGTAGTGGTTTTGCAGCGCCTTGTGGCTGCCGCCTTTTTCGCCGGTTGAGCGCGCGGACAGGTCCGCGCCAGAGCAAAAGCCTTTGCCCTCACCTGTGATGAGCACCGCGCGGGCGTCGCCCAAATCGTAGAACACATCGCAAATCTCATCCGCCATTTGCGGCGGCATCGCATTGAGCCGGTCTGGCCGGTTGAGAGTGATCGTCAGCAATGGGCCATCGCGGGTCACGCGGATTGTTTCGTAGGTCATGTCGCTGTTCTCTCCGATTTTCCGTCATGCTGAACTTGTTTCAGTATAACGCGTTGTTCTGTGTGCTCGTTATCCTGAAACGAGTTCAGGATGACGAAGAAATATCAATGCGCGCCCTTAGGCGTTTCCATAATCTCGGTCAGCATGCCTTGCATATCTTTGGGATGGACGAAAAAGATAGGCGTCCCGTGCGCTCCCGGAATGGTCGGGCCTAGGATGCGCTTACCCTGCCCTTCGAACCACGCGCGCGCTTCATCAATATCCTCGGCCTCAAAACAGACATGATGCTGTCCGCCCAAGGGATTTTTCGCTAGAAATGCGCTGATCGCAGTCTCACCGGGTTTCAGCTCTTCGATCAGCTCGATCTGAGTGCCATTCATGCCCGAGTGAGTGGGCGTATCGACAAACACGACCTTAAGGCCGCGATCCTCCAGAATGATCTCATCTGAGATAGAAGTCGCGCCCATCACATCGCGATAATGCGCGATAGAGTCCGCGATGCTCGGCGTCGCAACGCCTACGTGATTAAGTCGCCCAAGTTTCATGCCGTTTGTTCCTGTTCAATTCGATCCTGCGCGCTGTCCGCTGCGACGAAAAATGCGCTGCCAAATGCCGCCACGCAAATCCCTATCCAAATTACGATCCATATCTCGCGAAAGGTCACCCGCGCTTTTGCCAGACCGATGGCGCAGCTCACTATGAGCAACGCGCCAATAGTAATTAAGACCCATCCAGCGATCCGCAGTTCATCGGGCATAGAGGCCGAAGGTTCAACATAGGTTCGGGTAAAAAAGCTGGTCGTATAGGGATCGAACTCTCCCGCCTTCCACCAAGCAATACCGATCAAAAGTGGCATCATGAAATACGCAAAAACCAAGCCGCTGGCTTTGGTCGCAGGATGGTTCGCGTCCCGGACGTACCATGGCAGCTTTGGGTCTCGCTTAAAGGTCATTGGCGAGGTCACTTTGTTTGAGGCAAAGTTGCTTCATGACGTTCCTATGCATCGCCCTCACTGCAGTAATAGTCTAGGCGTCTTTCCATATAGCTATTTATCTCTTCCTCGTTTTTGCCGGTTCGTGAGCTAATCAGCACCGCGTCCCAATCTTGTGAAAAGCGAAAATCAGCCAGTTTTCCGTTGGCTGATGCTTCAGCTGCCTTCGCTCCATCAGTTTCCAAAAACTTGTTAAACACAGATGCGTATTCATCAGCTCCGACGATATAGAGTGCACCTTTCGTCGACTCCCAAACCTTCCTGTCACGAAAGATGCGCAAAAACTTAAGCAATCCCAGACCGTTCAGTTCTTCTTCAAACCGGTATGCGAGCATGAAGTTTCTCTCTGGCGGGAAAAGCTTCATCACATCGCCTTCGGCTTCGGTAAATTTGGCTTGGATTTCTTCAAGATATTTATGCGAGGGATGGTCCGGATTAACCGGCATCTGCGCGCCAGGGACTGTTGCCATCACTGCACCAGAGCCATCTCTGGGTCGAAAATCTGGCGAGGAAGAAGGTCGAGTTTCTGTTGAAGGCGATGAACCATTCGTACTCGAAAAACCGTTTTTTACTTGCCGAAGAATTGCAAACGCAATTGCTCCGGCAAAAATCAAGATACCGCCATAGAGCAATATTTGAGCCATCAAATTACCTCACAGCGGAATATTATCATGCTTCTTCCACGGGTTCTCAAGCTGCTTGCCCCTCAGCTTGCGCAGGCCCAAGGCGACCCGGCGGCGGGTTGAGTGCGGGTAGATCACCTCGTCGATATAGCCGCGTGACGCGGCCACGAATGGGTTCGCAAAGCGGTCTTCATATTCCTTGGTTTTCTCAGCGATCTTTTCCGCATCGCCGCGATCCTGACGGAAGATAATCTCCACCGCGCCCTTCGCGCCCATCACTGCGATTTCAGCCGTGGGCCAGGCGTAATTGAGGTCTCCGCGCAAATGCTTTGACGCCATGACGTCATACGCCCCGCCATAGGCCTTGCGAGTGATGATGGTGATCTTCGGAACGGTCGCCTCTCCATAAGCGAACAGCAGCTTCGCGCCGTGCTTGATGATCCCATTATGCTCCTGGTCAGTGCCCGGTAGAAAGCCCGGCACATCGACCAAAGTCAGGATCGGAATTTCAAACGCATCGCAGAACCGCACGAACCGCGCGGCCTTCTTAGAGGCATTAATGTCGAGCACACCGGCGAGCACCATTGGCTGGTTCGCGACCACACCTACAGTGCGCCCTTCGACCCGGCCAAACCCGCAAATGATATTGGCCGCATGGGCGGGCTGAATTTCGAAGAAATCGCCCTCGTCCAGCGTCTTCGCAATCACCTCATGCATGTCATACGGCTGGTTCGCATTGTCCGGGATCAGCGTATCGAGCGATGGCTCTTCGCGGTCCCACGGGTCGCTGGTGACATATTCCGGCGCTTCTTCGCGGTTGGACAGCGGCAGGTAGTCGAAGAATTTACGCGTCGAGAGCAGGGTCTCAATGTCGTTTTCAAACGCATTGTCGGCAACGCTGGTCTTGGTCGTGTGCGTCACCGCGCCGCCCAATTCCTCTTGCGTCACTTCTTCATTCGTCACCGTCTTGACCACCTCAGGCCCGGTTACGAACATGTAAGAGCTGTCCTTCACCATGAAGATGAAGTCGGTCATCGCTGGCGAGTATACCGCGCCGCCCGCGCATGGCCCCATGATCAGCGAAAGCTGGGGCACAACGCCGCTCGCCAGAATGTTCTTCTGGAAAACATCGGCATAGCCGCCAAGTGAGGCGACACCTTCCTGAATACGCGCCCCGCCGGAATCGTTGAGGCCAATGACAGGCGCGCCGACCTTCATCGCATTGTCCATCACCTTGCAAATTTTCTCTGCGTGGCGTTTCGACAGGCTACCCCCGAAGACGGTAAAATCTTGGCTGTAAACATACACCAGTCGGCCATTGATCGTGCCGCTGCCGGTGACCACACCGTCGCCTGGAATCTTCTGATCCGCCATACCGAAATCGACGCAGTCATGCTCGACGTAGGTGTCGAGCTCTTCAAAACTTCCCTCGTCCAGCAGAACGTTGAGCCGTTCGCGCGCGGTCAATTTGCCTTTAGCGTGCTGCGCCGCAATGCGCTTTTCTCCGCCGCCCATCTTAGCGGCGTCTCTGCGGCGTTCCATCTCAGCAATATTGGCAGACATCTGGGTGCCCCTGCATTTGTTGTAAGTTATGCTGAGGTCGTTGCCGCACGAGCGCAGCAGCGTCAATCGGTCAAAAGGGCAGAGTTATCCGCTTGGCGATAACGGGCGAAATCGATTCCATCGCGCGCAGGGCCTTCGTCATGCCGATATTCGCCTCGTCGCGGCCCTTCTCAATCGCCTCTAGGATTTGCCTTGCGCATTCCTCCGCGGGCATTTTCTTCATCGGATTGCCGTCGTTCATTTGGGTGTCGACCACCGGGGGCAATGCCTCGATGACTTTGATGCGCGTGTCCTTAAGCTGTTCGCGCAAGGCTAGAGTGTAGAACCGCAGACCGGATTTGGTCGCGCAATAGATCGGCTGACGCGCGGCTGGCGAAATGGCGAGGCCGGAAGTAACGTTGATGATCGCCGCCTCAGAGGCAGACTGGAGCTGCGTCATGAGCCCTTCGATCAGGCGGATCGGCGCGTTGAGATTTGCGTAGATGCAATCATCCGCGGCGTCTGGATCGGGAGGGGTTTTGCGGAAGTCATGGTCCACCAACTGCCCGGCATTGTTGATGAGGATATCAAGCTCGCGCTCCCCCCACTCCGCTAGCAAAGCGTCTACACCGGCGGCATTGGAGAGGTCGGCTGAAATGACCTCAAAGCCCTCCGCCTGCATCGCCGCGGTCCGATCTGGATTGCGGCCGGTGAGCACGGCATGCGCGCCTTTGGCTTTCAGCTGACGCGCCATTTCGCGCCCAATCCCGGCGGTGCCGCCAGTGAGCAATATTGTCTTGTTTTTGATTTCCATAAAGCGGAGCCTAGCGCGGCCACTTCGGCAGCGCCAGTTCACCGCCGCTACTTCAGGAGAACAAGTTCCTCAGCCATGGTCGGGTGGATCGCAACCGTGTCGTCAAAGTCCGCCTTAGTCAGCCCAGCTTTCACCGCAATCGCGGCTGCCTGCATGATCTCTGGCGATTCCGGCCCGATCATGTGGATGCCAACGATCTGATCCGTCGCTGCATTGACGATCATCTTGTAGAGCCCGCGCTCATTGCGGCCCGCCACCACGTTTTTCATCGGGCGGAAGTCGGACTGGAACACCTTGATATTGCCGAGCTTGTTGCGCGCTTCGCCTTCCGTCATGCCAACAGCGGCAATCGGCGGGTGGCTGAACACTGCGCTCGGGATGCACGAATGGTCGACCGTGCGCGGATTGTCGTCAAAGACTGTGTCCGCAAAGGCATGGCCCTCGCGAATCGCAACCGGGGTCAGCTGCACGCGGTCGGTCACGTCGCCCACGGCATAGATATAATCGACATTGGTCTGGCTGAAATCGTCAACTTTGATCGCGCCGCCGTCGCTGGTTTCAACGCCAACCGTCTCCAGGCCAAGGCCGTCGATATTCGGCCGCCGTCCAGTGGCGAACATCACCATGTCGACATCGACATTTTCATCGCCGTTCAGCTCAACATGCAGCGAGCCGTCATCGTTTTTCCTGATCGCTTTGAAGGTGGTGTTGAAGTGGAATTGTATGCCCTTCATCACGCTGATCTGGAGCAAGCGATCGCGCAGGCTTTCGTCATAGCCGCGCAGCAATTGGTCCGAGCGATTGACGATGCACACCTTGCTGCCAAACTCGTTGAAGATGCCCGCAAATTCATTCGCGATATAGCCGCCGCCTGCGATCATCACGCGTTTCGGCAGTCCATCGAGATGGAACGCCTCGTTGGAAGTGATCGCATATTCAGCACCCGGAAACTCGAGCCGCTGCGGTGTCGCGCCTGTCGCAATCAGTATGTATTTCGCGGTGACGACCTTGCCGCTCGCCAGAGTGATCTCATGATCGCCGGTGATCTCTGCACGCTCACGGAACACTTCCACCCCGTGATTGCCGAGCGTCTCGCCGTAAAGGCCCTCAAGCCGGTCGATATCGGTCTGCACATGGTCGCGCAGCTTCACCCAGTCGAAGCTCTTGCCTTCGATGGTCCAACCAAATTGCTTCGCGTCTTCGAGGTCTTCGGCAAAATGCGCGCCGTAGACGAGCATCTTTTTCGGAACGCACCCACGAATGACGCAGGTGCCGCCAACACGGTATTCCTCCGCCACGGCAACGCGCGCGCCATGGGCGGCGGCTATGCGGCTGGCGCGGACGCCGCCGGACCCTGCTCCGATAGTGAAGAGATCGAAATCATACTCGGCCATTGCGGCGATGCTCCTTTATGTTGCGCGCGATATGGCGACCCAGCGGGGTCTTGCCAAGCGCGCAGACGATTTGAAGAGCTATTCGCGCAACAGCGCCGCTTGGTTACCCTTATGAAGTACGAGCGCCAGTGCGCACGCCGCCGCCTGAACGGCCACGGCCACCGCCACCTGGACGACCACCACCGCCGCCTGGACGACCGCCGCCTCCGTTGCCACCCGGACGGCCTCCGCCACCGCCGCCGCCACTGCGGTTCGGGCGACCTTTGCGCGCGCCATGCTTTTGCTTAGGCTTGCCTTGAGGACGGCCATCGCCGCCACCAGCGCCATCACCCTGAGGCTTTCCGCCGCCGGAGCGCTGACCACCGAAAGGTTTTGGGCGAACCTTTTTCTTAGCAACACGGTTTTGACCGCGCGGCGCAGGTTTGGTCGGGCCAACGCCTTCTACAACGGCGCGGAAGTTTTCCGGCAGGTCGAGCCGCTCAAATTCAGCATCGGTAACGCGGGTAATATCTTTGAGGTAAGCGCGCTCGTCCTCGGCGCAGAATGCGATCGCAACGCCGTCTTTGCCAGCGCGCGCGGTGCGCCCGATGCGGTGGACATATTGCTCTGGCACATTGGGCAATTCGTAGTTGATGACGTGGCTGACGCCCGGAATATCGATCCCGCGCGCGGCTACATCGGTTGCCACGAGCACTGGCGTTTTCGCGCGTTTAAATTCGCTAAGCGCCCGCTCCCGCTGAGGCTGTGATTTGTTGCCGTGGATCGCATTCGCGCCAATGCCGGCTTGGGCGAGCTTCTTCACGACGCGGTCTGCGCCGTGCTTTGTACGGGTAAAGACCAGTACACGCTCAATCTTGCCGGGCACTTCATGACGGCCAGACAGAACCATTTCGATCAGCGATTGCTTCTCATTCTGCTGCACCATGAAGAGGTACTGATCGATCCGCTCCGCCGTGCTCGATTCCGGAGTGACAGAGACCTGCACCGGGTTGTGGCAATAGCCCTTCACCAGTTCCTTGATCTGCTTCGGCATAGTGGCCGAGAAAAACAGGGTCTGGCGCTCCTTCGGCACCAATTGGCTGATCCGGCGCAGAGCGTGGATAAAGCCGAGGTCGAGCATCTGATCCGCTTCATCGAGAACCAAGATTTCGACGCCAGACAGGTTGAACGCCTTCTGGTCAATCAGATCAAGCAAGCGGCCAGGTGTCGCGACCAGGATGTCGGTGCCACGGTGCAGCTTGTTCCGGTCTTTGTTGACGCTGGTCCCGCCCACAATCGAGTGGACTTTCATGCCCGCCATCGCGCCATAATCCTTGGCGCTTTGGGCGATTTGCCCGGCGAGTTCGCGGGTCGGCGCCAGCACCAACATGCGGCAGGATTTGAATGGGATTTGGTTGTCGCTCTCGCGGAGCCGGTCGATGCTGGGCAGCATGAATGCCGCCGTTTTGCCGGTACCCGTTTGCGCAATGCCTAGCAGGTCGCGGCCTTCCAGCACGGGCGGGATCGCCTGCGCCTGGATCGGAGTTGGCGTGGTGTAACCCTTCAGGTCCAATGCCTGAAGAATAGGTTGTGACAGGTCGAGGTCCTCAAATTGGACCGACTGTTCAGATGGATTTGTCATTGATAATTCGCAATATATTTGCGGCGCGCAGAGACCTAGCTCGCGCGGCGCGGGGGTAAGGGAACCCACAAAAGTATTACTTTTGTGGGACCGGTGATAACCGCCCGCGTGAAAAGGGAAGTCTGTGAAATAAACCGAGGCGCGGCCGGGGCAGATTGCTTAGTTCAATCGCCGCTTCACGCTGGCGCGCGCGCTTCGCTGGTGCAGCATTTGGGGGAGAAGTGCTGAGAAGTCAACTTTATAGCACAGCGTTACCGTACTTCAGTTCCAACCAATGGTCGTTCATCCAATCCTCGTAGCCGAGCAATTCTCCTTCCCGTCTCTCCTCGTCAGGTCCCCACTTTGGCGACTGCATCAAATCTAGGAACGCGTCAAAACGCCACTCTTCTCGAGGCACTGCAAACATAATCCGATGCAGTTCAAACTCACGCCGTCCATCCGGCGGTTCGACGTGGTCCCGTCGAACTAACGCGGCCATTTCGACTTGCCGATCAAAAAGCCTCAAGTATCGCTTGAGGACTAGTGGAAATTGTCCCTTCGCATCAGCAAAGTTTGCAAAAGGCTTTTGCCCAGAGAGCAAGAGTCCTAACTCGCTATTGGTATGGACTTTGTACGGAAGTGATTTGAGGAAACTGTTGAGCAAAGCTCACCCCATCCCAGCCGCTTCCATGAGCGCCTTAGTACTCGCGTCGAAGTCGCCCTCTCCTGCATCAATGTCCTTGGCCATTTTCTTGCCCAACTCGACACCGAATTGGTCGAACGGGTTGATGCCCATCAGCACTGCGTTGGCGAAAGTGCGGTGCTCGTGAAATGCGATCAATGCGCCTAGCGCTGCGGCGTCCAGATCATCGACAAGGATCATTGCGCTGGGCCGGTCCCCCGGGAAGGCGCGTGCAGGATCTTTGCCGTCGGCGGACATATTGCCGCCCGCCATCAGGGCGGCGCCTTGCGCGAAGCAATTGATCAACAGACTCTTGTGATGCGCCGGGTCTAGCTGGTCGCCGGGCGCGATGCTGGCGATGAAATCGACCGGGATCAAATGTGTGCCCTGGTGCAGCAATTGGAACACCGCGTGCTGCGCATCCGTGCCCACTCCACCCCAAGTCACGGCGGCGGTTGGGCGGTCCACTGGTTCGCCCTTGGCCGACACGCTCTTGCCGTTCGATTCCATCTCAAGCTGCTGCAAATAGTCAGGCAGCAAATCGAGGCGCTCGTCATAGGCGAACACCGCGCGCGTCTGGCACCATCTGGCGCGGGTGTAATATTGGTCTGCAAAGGCAGCGAGCAGCGGCAGGTTTGCCCTACCCTGAGCCTCGCGGAAATGCGTGTCGATCGCCTGCGCCCCGGCAAGCATTGCCTGAAAATCGTCCATGCCGACCGCCAGCGCGACCGGAAAACCAATGCTCGACCACAGCGAATAACGCCCGCCGACACTCTCAGGAAATGGTAGGATACGCGTTTCATCGACGCCCCATTCCACCGCGCCTTCTGGATTGGCGGTGAGCGCGATCACACGGCCACTCGGGTCATCTACGCCATTGTCGCCGAGCCATTTCAGCGCGCTCGCAGCATTCGTCATCGTTTCAATGGTGGTGAAGGTCTTTGATGCGATCGCGATCAGAGTGGTCGCCGGATCGCACGCCGCAAAGGCTTGCTCCAAGGCGAGGCCATCGATGTTTGAGACAACGTGAACATCCACCAGGCTGAGATCGCGGGCCAAAGCGTCAACCGCCAGATCAGGGCCCAAGGCGGAGCCGCCAATTCCAATATGGATTAGGTGGTTGACCTCTCCCAGAGCGCCATGATGGATCGCCTCGACCAGCATGCCCATCCGCGTGGTCAGAGCCTGCGCTTCCTCCACATCCGCCTCGGTGCCGCTGCCGCGCATTGCCCCGTGGGTCGCCGCACGGCCCTCGGTTGGGTTGACGATCCCGCCGCCAAACAACGCCTCGCGCTGAGCGTCGAAGTCCATCGCCTCAGCCAAAGCCTCAAGCTGATCAAGGATCGCATCATCCAGATGCGTTTTTGACCAATCGAACCGAATGCCAAGATCGCCCAGCTCCCCAAATGAGGCCTCCAATCGCTGGCTCAGCTTCTCCAAGCGGTCCGGATCAGCGGCGAACAATTCGCTCAGTTTAGGCTGCGGCAGGGCACAAATAGCATCCCAAGTGGTGGAAATCGGATCAGTCATGAGCAAATATCCTTGGCGTGATAGGCCACTCGCGACTAGGGACGCACGCGATGAATGTTAAGACCCAAACTGATGCTGCACCCAGCTCTGGTGACGTATGCGCGGCGGCCAGCGATGATGCCGGCAATGTTGCGGCCCCAAAAGCGCCAGCAGAGGAACAGCCGGAGAGCCTCGGGAGCTTTGCGTTTTTCCTGTTCAAACTGGTCTTTGTCGTCCTGGTCTTTCGCAGCTTGGTGTTCTCCCCCTTCTCGATTCCGTCTGAGAGTATGCTGCCGCATTTGTGGAACGGCGACTATTTGCTCGCGGCAAAATGGCCATACGGCTATTCTGACAATTCCATGCCGTTTGGCGCACCGATTGTGCCGGGCCGCGTGCTCGCAAGCGCGCCGGAGCCTGGCGATGTCGCGATCTTCAAGCATCCGATTGATGGCACCGACTACATCAAGCGCGTGATTGCGCTGCCCGGTGACAGTGTCGCCATGATCGACGGACAAGTCGTCCTCAATGGTGAGACCGTGCCCAAGGTGCGGATCGAAGACTTCGTCATTCCCGTATCGGGCAATACCAGCTGCGCTTGGGGTGCGGAACTGCGCACTGACACGGATGGCCAGGACATTTGCGCCTATCCGCGCTTTCGAGAGACCTTGCCCAATGGTGTCAGCTACGAAGTGCTCGACTTTGGCCCGACGGGGGCAGACAATATGGATGCGGTCATCGTGCCCGAAGGCCGGATGTTCGTGATGGGTGACAACCGCGACAATTCACAAGACAGCCGCTTTCCCGCCAGCGCTGGCGGCGGTGTCGGGCTGGTCCCGCAAGACAATCTGGTCGGCCGCGCAACAATCCTGATGTGGTCCACCAATGGCGGTTCGGAATGGATCAAACCATGGACATGGTTCAGCGCGGCACGCTGGAGCCGCTTGGGCAAGACGCTATGAGCGCCCCTCCCCTCGATCATCTAGGCCCTGAAACAACCGAGTGGCTGAGCAAGCTTGGCCTGAACGTGGACAAAGAAGCCGCATGGCTAGAGGCCCTCACCCATGGCAGCGTTCAAGGCAACCTGCCCTATGGCGCACCGACGCCCAAGGATTATCAGCGGCTCGAATTCCTCGGTGACAGGGTGCTTGGCCTCTCGGTAGCCGATTGGCTTTACCGCGATGGCGACGCGCCAGAAGGCAAGCTGTCGCAGCGCTTGAACGCCTTAGTCAGCGGCGCAACCTGCGCCCGCATCGCCCGCACCATCGGCCTGCCCGACCATTTGCGCCTCGGTAAACAGGCCCGCGATGATGGCGGCGCGGATAGCGACAATATCCTCGGCGATGTGATGGAGGCGATGATCGGCGCGTGCTTCATCGAGCATGGGTTCGAGACCGCTCGCGATTTCATCTACCGCGCATGGGCCGATGAGCTAACCGGAAAGGCGGGCGAGGCAAAGCACCCCAAATCCGCCTTGCAAGAATGGGCCGCTGGCAACCGCCACCGCACGCCAGAATACCAAGTGATCGACCGCAGCGGGCCAGACCACGCCGCGCGCTTCACCGTCAAAGTCAGCGTGCACAAGGTTGGCGAGGCAGAAGCAATCGCGGCAAGCAAATCAGAGGCCGAAAAGCAGGCCGCGAAAGCATTTATGGAGCGCTTCGGATGAGCATTGGTACAGATATCGCGGCGAGGAAGCAGTCCAATGACTAAGCAAAAATGCGGCGCCGTCGCCGTGATTGGCGCGCCCAACGCGGGCAAATCTACTCTGGTAAATCAATTGGTCGGCCAGAAGGTCGCGATCACATCCTCCAAGGCGCAAACCACCCGCGCCCGCATGCTCGGCATCGCCTTGCATCAGGACGGGGATGAAAACACACAGATGATCCTGGTCGATACGCCCGGTATTTTTGAGCCGCGCCGCAGGCTGGACCGCGCAATGGTGAGCGCCGCTTGGGAAGGCGCAGAGGCCGCCGATGCCTTGCTGCTGATCGTCGATCCGATTAAACAGCGCCGGCACGAGCTGATGCCGCTGCTAGAGGCGCTCGCCAAACGTCCCGAACGCAAGATTCTGGTCCTCAATAAGGTTGACCGCGCGAAGAAAGAACCTCTGCTCGCTCTCGCTCAGGAATTGGGCGAACTCGTTGATTTTGCCGAGATCTATTTCATTTCCGCTTTGAATGGCGAAGGCGTGGATGAGCTCAAATCAAAGCTCGCCGAGATGATGCCAGAGGGGCCATGGCACTACCCCGAAGATCAAGTTTCAGACGCATCAGAGCGTTTGCTCGCCGCTGAAATCACACGCGAACAGCTGTATCTGCAGCTGCATGAAGAGCTACCTTATGACGCTGCCGTTCGGCCTGAAAGCTACGAGGTCCGCAAAGACGGCTCGGTCGAGGTGCGCCAACAAATCGTCATCGCTCGTGACAGTCAGAAACCGATCGTGCTCGGCAAAGGCGGCCAGCGGATCAAAGCTATTGGCGAGGCCGCGCGCAAAGAGCTCGCGGAAATCCTCGGCATTAAGGTCCATTTGTTCCTGCACGTGAAGGTCTCAGAAGGCTGGTCTGAAGACAAAGAAGTGTTTGAAGAAATGGGGCTCGACTGGGTCAAATGAGCACCCGTCCCCTCAGGAAGTTTGTGAAGCGCTACACGACCTTGTCGAGCGCGCTGCAAACCTTGAGGCAAGAGAAACTGGTCCTGCTCAGTCCTTCGAAATGGGACGATGCGAATGACGCCTATTTCATGGACCTCTATCGCTCTCAGATAGCATCGCAATCTGTGCTCGCGCTGTGCTGCACCATGGCGAAAGAGACCTATCATCACTGGCGGGTGTTCACCCAAGGCATGGATGGGATCGCAATTGAATTTCACCGCGAGCCCCTGGAGCAAGCCGTTGAAAAACAAGAAGGGTTTCGCGCAGGAGCGGTGAACTACATGAGCGTCCAGGCGCTCAAAGACCAGGCATCATCTGGCATCGAAACACTGCCTTTTGCCAAACGCGAAGGCTATTCCGACGAGCGCGAGTGGCGCATTATCGCCGAATGCGAGGATGTGCGGGAATACACCGATCTGCCGATCGAACTACCCTGGATCAGCAGCATCACCTTCAGCCCTTGGATGCCGCCAAGCCTGAGCGACAATTTGCGCAGCATCATCAAGGAAATCGTGCCTGACGCAAAGATTTCCCTGCGCGCCAGCAGCCTCACCAACAGCAAAGCATGGAAAGACGCGGGGCGGGATTTGACCGCTCGATAAAACGCTAAAACCTAACGCTTTTTCGCGATCTTGATCTTCTGTTGTTTGGCGAAGCTCTTGGTCGAATCTTCGCTGCGGTTCAGGGCCTTTGCAATCTGCTTTAAGCCCTGCCCCTTCGACGCAAGCAGTTTCAGCCGGCCCGCTTCTTCAGCGTTCCAGGGTTGCTTGTGCCGTTCAAATCGTTCTTTGCCCATGACCGCTGACTAGCCGCATGCGCTCACAATAGCGAGGGCACGGGCGGAGGATTGAATTTCAGCGCTTATTTGGCAGCGAGCTGTTCGAGCTTGGCGCGAAGGCTTGGCTCGTCGAAAGGCTTGACGATGTAGTCATCCGCGCCCGCATTGATGCCTTCGTGAATGTCGGCAACATCGCCTTTGGACGTGCAGAACACGATCGTCGGCGCATGCGGGGTCGGGATCGCTCGAAGCTTGGTCACAAACTCTAGGCCATCCATTTCCGGCATTTCCCAATCGGTCAGGACCAATTGCGGCATCGATTTCTTACAGCGAGCGAGTGCTTCTTCGCCGTTTTCCGCTTCAATCGGCGAATAGCCAAGGCTTTTCGCAATCTTGCTGGAAACCTTGCGGATCACGCGGCTGTCATCAACGATCAGACACGTCTTGGTCGCGACCTGCTGAGGTGCGGCGCCTTCGCGCTGCTCCTTAGCGGCGCGAACAATCGCAGCGGTATCGCCGGCGTCCTGCGCTGCAGGAGCCTCTGGTGCTGGAGCGCGAGCTACTTCGCTCGCCTCGGCGGGCGCTTCGGCTTCAACCTTGGGTTCTACCACATCGTCTTCGGACACAGGGGCGCCTTTGGCTTCGGCGAGCTTTTCAGCCAGCGTCTTGCCTTCCATTGAGCGTTTAAGCCGTGCCTCGCCCGAAGGTGACTTCGGGCCGGTGGTGCGTTTGATTAGATTTTGAATGGCTCAAGCTCCCCGTCTTGCGCTGAGACGGCGCCTTGGAATTGCGCCTCCATCGAAGCGACAGCTGGCGCAGCGAGCTGATCACCGGCGGTTTCATCGGCATTATCGCCTTCGCCCGGCGTCATACAAACGTGCAGATATGGCATCCAAACGTCGCCAAATTCAGCCTTTTGATACCACACGTCCAGCACATCATAGCTGGCCCAGATCCCATCGGGCTCGCGCAGGCGCAATCCCTCACCAATACGCGGCACAGCGGCAAAGCGCATGCGTTCCTGAGATTGGTGCGTCTCGTTTTGAACTTCGATTTCGATCACGTGGTCCGGCCTCTAACTGTTGGCCTGTGCGCGCTCGCACCTCGGCCGTCGAGACTCTGATACGGGACAATACTTGACGATTTGCAAACAAGAGGTCGTAAACCACAATTTTCCCGTCGCATCAGTGGGAATACGTTTTTAAACAGGGATTTACCTTATGCGCCGTTTACCAATTGAACGCAGCCTCGCGCCAAGGCTCGCATGGAAGCGGCCTGCTTCTTGCCAGAATCGGTGATGAAGTGAAGCGCCACTGGGACGCTCCCTTCTCTACTTCGCGTCAGCCTTTGCCGCCTTCTTAGCAGGAGCCTTCTTCTTGGCCGCTGTCTTCTTCTTTGGGGCCGCTTTCTTGCGCTTCTTCTTCGCAGGCGCTTTGGCCGCACGCGCATCGATCAACTCAATCGCCTGCGCAGCTTCGATATCCTCCGGCTTTACGTCCTTGGGTATCGTCGCATTGACGTTTCCATCGGTGACATATGGGCCATAGCGTCCGGGCATCACCTTGATCTCGCCGCCGCTGGTCGGGTGTTCGCCAAGGGTCTTGATTGGCTCAGCCTTTTGCCGCCCGCCGCCCTTGCGATTGGCCGCCTCCGCCAGCAGCGTCACCGCAGCATTCATGCCGGTTTCGAACACATCGACCGTACTGGTAAGCTTCGCATACTTACCATCGTGACGCAGGTAGGGCCCGTAGCGCCCGATCGCCGCCTCGATTTCCTTTCCCGTCTCCGGGTGCGCGCCAATGATCCGCGGCAAATCAAGCAGCTTGATCGCCCATTCCAGGTCAAAATCATCGAGATCCTTTGGAATGGAGGCGCGCTTCTTCTTCTCTTCGTGCTCCATCTCGACATAGGGACCGAAGCGCCCGGTCTTGCGGTGGATGTCCTCTCCCGTTTCCGGGTGTTGACCCATAACGCCATCGGCGCTTCCATCGTCGCCATCGCTGCCGGGCTGCGCAAAGCGGCGGGTGAATTTGCATTCGGGGTAGTTGACGCAAGCGATAAACGCACCAAAGCGGCCGCCGCGCAGGTTCAGCTTGCCGTTTTCGCGCCCCTCGGTCGCGCACAGCGGGCAGCGGCGGGGATCTTCACCGTCCTCGGTTGGCGGGAACAGGTAGTCGGACAGATATTCATCTAGCGCCTCGGTCACCTCCGAAGGAAGCTTCTCCATTACCTCTTCGGTTTTGGGTTTGAAGTCCTTCCAGAACTTCGCGAGCAGCTCTTTGTAATCCTCGCCGCCATCAGAGACAGTGTCGAGCTCGTCTTCCATGCCAGCGGTGAAGTCATACGCCACATAGGTGGGGAAGAAGCGTTCTAGAAATGCAGTCAGAAGTCGGCCAGAATCCTCTGCATGAAAACGATTTTTCTCCATTCGCACATAGTCGCGGTCACGGATCGTCTGGATTGTTGAAGCATAGGTAGAAGGACGGCCAATGCCGAGCTCTTCCAAGCGCTTGACCAGCGAAGCCTCAGAGAACCGCGGCGGCGGCTGGGTGAAGTGCTGATTGGCCTCAACACCCTTCTTGGCCGGAACATCCCCCTTCGACATAGCCGGCAACAAGCCCTCTTCGTCATCATCAGACTTATCATCGAAGCCTTCTTGATAGACTGCAAAGAAGCCTGGGAATTTGACGACCTGGCCAGTCGCGCGCAGTTCATGCTGCCCCGTCGCATCGCGCAAAGTGATCGTCGTGCGCTCCAATTGCGCGGCCGACATCTGGCTTGCCATGGCGCGCTTGAAGATCAGCGAATAAAGCTTCGCCTCATCACCAGAGCCAGCCTTATCTTTGGTGAAATTGGTTGGCCGGATCGCCTCGTGTGCTTCCTGAGCATTCTTCGCTTTGGTGCTGTAAAAGCGTGGCTTTTCCGGCTTGTAAGAACTATCAAACCGCTCATCAATCGCATCGCGAGCGGCAGCAATCGCACTTCCATCCATCTGCACACCATCGGTCCGCATGTAAGTGATTGCGCCCGCCTCATAAAGCGATTGCGCGCACCGCATTGTGTGACTGGCTGAGAAGCCAAGCTTCCGCGAGGCCTCTTGCTGCAGCGTTGACGTTGTGAACGGCGGTGATGGGTTACGCTTAAGCGGCTTGGTCTCAATCTCTTCGACGGTGAAGCGCCCAGCCTCAACCGCTGCCTTAGCGGCCATTGCGGAACCTTCATTGCCAAGGTCGTGCTTGCCCAGCTTCTTGCCATCAAACTTAACAAGGCGCGCATCGAATGCGGTGCCATCATGCTCCATCTTGGCGAGAACAGACCAATATTCGACCGGATTGAACGCTTCAATCTCACGCTCCCGGTCGACCACCAGCCGCAAAGCAACCGATTGCACCCGGCCAGCCGACTTTGCCCCAGGCAGCTTACGCCAGAGAACTGGCGACAGAGTGAAGCCAAACAGATAGTCCAGCGCCCGCCGCGCAAGATAAGCATCGATCAAATCGGTATCGAGCTCTCGCGGCGACTTCATTGCGGTCGTGACGGCAGATTTGGTGATCGCGTTGAAAGTAACCCGGTCAACCTTGGTCGGCAGCGCCTTGCGCTTCTTCAGCAATTCCTGGACGTGCCAACTGATCGCCTCCCCTTCCCGGTCAGGGTCGGTCGCGAGGACAAGGCGGCTCGCGCCTTTTGCCGCGTCGGCGATTTCCTTGAAGCGTTTCTGCTTATCGCGGTACAGCTCCCAATCCATCGCGAAGTCTTCATCGGGCCGCACGCTGCCATCTTTGGGCGGCAAATCGCGGACGTGGCCATAGCTCGCCAAGACCTTGAAGTCTTTGCCGAGGTACTTCTCGATAGTCTTCGCCTTGGCCGGCGATTCAACGATAACAAGCTGCATGGTGGTTCTGTCTAGTTCCTAAACGGTGCCTTCACGTGTGCACGTACGCGCGAGGGTGGGGCCGCGCAATTAATTCCGTCAAGCGGGCAATTACTCAAAAACTTCGTTAAGGGAAGCCGCGCCATCATGCAGCAGCGAGTAGCTGGCGATGCCTATCGCGGTGATCGCTAGCGAGCCAAGGCCGGAGAGGATGGTCGTGATCACGAGATAGGTCGCTGGAGTCTCAAGCAAGTCCGCCGAGAATTCATAGTAGAACAGCATCATGAGCGGAACAGCCACAAGCGCAATGGGCGCCAAGACCGCGACGAACAGAGGCCAGAACTTGCCCGATGTGGCCTCCCACGATTTGCTGAGCGCTTCAGTGCTTGGCTCGCCGTCGGCCACGACAAGCCCAAAGGCCGGCAGCCACCGAACCAGCAGGATAAAGCCTGGGATGATGAGCAGAACTAAGCCGAACACCACCGCAATTCCGCTGATAAACGAAACGAAGAAGTAGCCGCCAAAGTTTCCCTTCAGGCCGCCCGGTGCCAGCCCACCTTTTTTGAGCAGGCCGATTGTCAAAAGATAGGCCAAGACGAAATCGACGATCATCGCAGGGCTGGTCAGGCCTTCGCCAATCACTTGCAAATCAATGAGCGCCCAGACTGTCACTGTCACGCCAAGATAGGCAAGCGCCTCAGGCCAGGCGGCCCGGAGCAGCCGGATCGCCTCACTCCAAACCTGCTTTGCGCCTTCAAATGCGTCGCTTGATAGTTCCATTATTCCCCTAACCCGCCAAGCTCACCCGGCCGCCTGAATGCCGCTCAAGTTCGCCGGTGATTTCCAATTCTAACAACGCCATCTGTACCAAAGCCATTGGCGCGCCTGACTGCCGCACCAGCTCATCCACGGTGACAGGCGCAGTCGATAACAAGGCGGTTATCGCGCCTGTGTGCTCTAGGCTAACGTCCGTGCCATCAAGCTCTGAAAAATCATAATCCTCGCGCCCTTCGGCCACCACGTTGAAGCGCGAGCGCGGCGTTCCCTCGAAACTTTCGAGCAGCTCGGTCACTTCTTCAGGCGACTGTACCAGAACCGCGCCATCGCGGATCAACTGGTTGCAACCCAGACTTCGCGTATCGAGTGGCGAACCTGGGATTGCCATGACCTCGCGCCCGGCCTCTCCCGCCAACCTTGCGGTGATGAGCGAGCCGGATTTTGGTGCAGCCTCCACAACCAAGGTGCCTGCAGCAAGACCGGCGATGATACGATTGCGGCTGGGAAAATGGCTTCCGCGCGGCTGGGTGGCGGGCGGTTGCTCCGCGACTAGCAGGCCTTCACGCGCAATCTGCTCCTGCAGCTCAGAGTGCTGTGGCGGATAAGCAATGTCGATCCCGCTGGCGATCACGCCGATGGTCGCGCCAGCACTCGCGCACAGAGCGCCTTCGTGGCTCGCACCGTCGATCCCGCGCGCAAGGCCTGAGACAACGGAATAGCCCCTTTCTGCCAGATCGCGCCCAAATTGCCGTGCGAGCTTCACCGCTGCGGCGGATGAATTGCGCGCTCCAACCATCGCCACACAGGGTTTCGACGCCAACCGCACGTCTCCGCGATAGGTTATGATTGGCGGCGCGCTTTCTATCTCTGCAAGCAGAGGCGGAAAGTCCCGCTGATCATGGAACAGATAACTTGCGCCTGCCCTCTGGATCCCTTCGATCTCTCGCTCAATTTTGTCACGCGGCGCCGGGCGATAGGTGCGCTTTCCGCGGCCGCCCAGCTCTGGCAGAGCCTCGATCGCTGCAACCGCATTGCCAAACCGCGCGAGCAGCTGGCGATAGCTTACGGGGCCAATATTGGGCGATCTGAGCAAGCGAATACGGGCAAACGCCTCAAGCTGGGTCAGCCCTTTTTCGCCGCCCCCAGACGCGCTCATTTTGAGCTGCCGATCTTGGGCTCCTCACCCTTTGCCAGTCGCCCGATATTTTCGCGGTGGAGATAAATAATCAGCGCTGCAATCGCCGCCAGCACTGGAAAGAACTGCGGATAACCAAACAAGGGGGCCGCCGCAGCCGCTGCAACCACCGCGCTCATGCCGGCGAGAGATGAAATTCGGAAAATCGCCAATGTGCTGATCCAGATGGCAGCGTAGGCTAACCCGATGGGCCATGCCAAACCAAACGCGACACCGGCATTGGTTGCGACACCTTTGCCGCCTTTGAACTTAAGCCAGACCGGGAAGCAATGACCTAGCACAGCGCCGCCGGCAGCAAAGGTCTTGACCTGGTCGTTGATGTTCGTCTGAATCCCGATGTCATCGTAAAACGCGATGAAGCCAATGATGAAAACGGGCACAAATCCCTTGAGGAAATCGAGCAGCAAAGTACCCGCCGCAAGCCACTTGTTCCCGGTGCGCAAAACATTGGTCGCGCCGATATTGCCGCTGCCGATATCGCGCACATCGCCCATGCCCGCCGCTTTTGTCAGCAGCAGGCCAAACGGGACCGAGCCAAAGGCGTATCCCAACAAGGCGGCTAGCAATGGTTCCATGGTCAAATGCCCCTTTTCACGAGCATAAGTCGCCCGCCGCTTCCCTTTTCGCAAGGCCTAAGTAAAAGGCGGCTGTTCGACAAGCTATAGCAACAAGGTCCAATCCGATCACCAGTTCTGACGCCCCGATCCTCCTGCTCGACACCGGCGTTGGCGGGCTGACGATTTATGACGCACTGCGCCGCGCATTGCCCAGTGCACCGATCATTCTGGCGGCTGACTACGCTGGATTGCCATACGGCAAGAAGACCGAAGCAGAGGTCGCGGCGCGGGTCGCCGGGCTGCTTGGCCGGATGAGCGAACGCTATGAGCCGCGCCTCGCCTGCATCGCCTGCAACACCGCCAGCACAATTGCGCTCGATATGGTTCGCGATGTACTGGAAATTCCGGTTGTAGGAACCGTTCCAGCGATCAAACCCGCTGCATTGACCAGCAAAACAGGCGTGATCGGAATGCTCGGCACGCAGGGGACCGTGCGCCAACCCTATGTCGACCGATTGGAGGCGGAGTTTGTCAAACAGGGCAAATTGCTGCGCTTTGCCGCGCCGGATCTTGTGGATGAGGCCGAGAGTAAGCTGCGCGGAGGGCCGGTAAACCGCACGGTGCTGAAAGCGGCGCTCGAGGGGCTTGGCGAACACGATCACGAGATGAAGCTCGACCGGATTGTGCTCGGCTGCACGCACTTCCCGCTGCTCGAAGATGAATTGATGGAAGTGGCGGTGAAGGATCTGGGAATGCCGCCAGACATCCGTTTCCTCGACGGCGCAGAGGGCATCGCAAGGCGGATTGCGCATTTGCTGGACGGCCAGGATTTTGCCCGAAATGGCCCTAATCGCGCAGTCACTACGGGCGACATCAGCACTCTTCAGGAACTGAAAGACACCCTCGCAACTTATGGAATCGATCAGATTGATCGATTTTAAGCAGGGCACATGCAAACCGTTCGCAAAGATAGCGCTGGAATTGGTCCGCTCTACTGCCTAAATCGCGCCCACTAACAGCCCGATTCAACGGGGCGAAACGAAGAGCACAACGCGTGAATTACGGAAACGTCTTCGATAAAGCGATCGACCGCCTTCATGAGGAAGGCCGCTACCGCGTGTTCATCGACATCATGCGCAACAAGGGCGCATATCCCAACGCCCGGTGTTTCCATGGCCACAATGGCCCAAAGCCGATCACGGTTTGGTGCTCCAATGATTATCTGGCGATGGGCCAGCACGAAAAAGTCATCACCGCGATGGAAGACGCGCTGCACGATGTGGGCGCAGGCTCTGGCGGTACGCGCAATATCGGCGGCAACACGCACTTCCATGTCGAGCTGGAGCGAGAGCTTGCAGACCTCCATGGCAAAGAAGGCGCGCTGACCTTTACCAGCGGCTATGTCTCGAACGATGCGACGCTTTCCACACTAGGCAAATTGCTGCCCGGCTGTGTGATCTTTTCCGACGCGCTCAACCATGCCAGCATGATTGCGGGTATCCGTAATTCCGGCTGTGAGAAGCGGGTGTTCCGCCACAATGACATGGCGCATTTGGAAGAGATGCTGGCCGCAGAGGATCACGACACACCCAAAGTGATCGCGTTTGAAAGCGTCTATTCCATGGACGGCGATGTCGCGCCGATCCACGAGATTTGCGACCTGGCCGAGAAATACAACGCCCTCACCTACATCGACGAAGTGCATGCGGTTGGCATGTATGGCGAGCGAGGCGGCGGCATTTCAGAGCGTGATAAGGCCGCGCACCGGATCGACATTATCGAAGGCACTTTGGGCAAGGCATTCGGGGTGATGGGCGGCTATATCGCTGCTGACACGCGCGTGATCGACTGCATCCGCAGCTATGCCCCGGGCTTCATCTTCACCACTTCGCTCTCGCCAGTGCTGGTCGCAGGCGTGCTCGCTTCCGTGAAGCACCTCAAGAGCTCCAGTGAAGAGCGCGACGCGCAGCAAGTCAATGCTGAATTGCTGAAGCAAAAGATGCGCGATGCGGGCCTGCCCGTGATGGACAGCGTCACACATATCGTACCGCTGATGGTTGGCGACCCTGTTCGCGCCAAGAAGATCAGCGACGTCCTGCTCGCCGAATATGGCGTCTACGTGCAGCCGATCAATTTCCCCACCGTGCCGCGCGGGACAGAGCGCCTGCGCTTTACGCCCGGCCCAATGCACACTGCAGAAATGATGGACGAGCTGACGGAAGCCTTGGTTGAGATCTGGGACCGGTTGGAGCTGGAGCTCAAAAAAGCGGCTTGATCGCCCTGCCCGCTTCGCGCACACTCTTCCTTGCGCTTTGGGAGAGGCATGTTGGCGACGGTTTTTGATACCCCACTAGACAAAAACGCGTTGGATACCGGCGCGCTGGATATCCATGCGATGACGCCTGCGATCGGTGCGGAAATCCTAAATATCGATCTCGGCGCGCCTAACATTGGCGAACGGATCAGCGACATTCGCGCTGCCCTGCTCAAGCACGGCGTTATCTTCTTCCGCGATCAGGACTTGAGCCAAGAACAACACATCGCCTTCGCCCGGCATTTTGGCGATTTGGAGGTCCATCCAGCGACGCCCGCAGATCAGCCTAACCCTGAGGTTCTGCGCATTGCCCACGGTCCCAAAAGCCGGGGCCAAGAGAACTATTGGCATTCCGATGTGACCTGGCGCGAAAAGCCCTCGCTCGGTTCTATCCTGCTGGCGCGCGAAGTGCCCGAATGCGGCGGCGACACCTGCTTTGCCAATATGCATATGGCCTACGAGCGGCTGTCCGATCAGATGAAGCGCATGTGCGAGGGGCTAACCGCGGTACACGATATCGCGCGCGTGTTTGCAGGCCGCCTCGACAAGGCGCCGGCCGACCTGCACGAAAAATTCCCGCCGCGGCGCCATCCCGTGATCCGCACTCATCCCGAAACGGGCGAGCGGGTGATCTACGTCAACACCGCCTTCACTTCGCATATTGAGGGCTTGAGCGGCGAGGAAAGCCGCTGGCTGCTCGAGCATCTTTACAAGACAGCGATGGATGCCGAGGTGCAATGCAGGCTGCGCTGGCGCAAAGGCACTATCGCCTTTTGGGACAACCGGGTGACACAGCACCTTGCGGTCTCCGACTATTTCCCGGCAAGGCGCGTGATGGAACGCGTCACGATCGCAGGCGACAAACCTTACTTCTCTGAGTGAAAGATCCAAACAATATGAATTATGATGATGTGGTGCTCGGCCGCCGCTCTATCCGTGGCTATCTTGATAAGCCGGTACCGCAGGAACTGATAGAAGAAGTGCTGAAGATGGCTATGCGCTCGCCCTCTTCCATGAACACCCAGCCCTATCATTTCCATGTGATCACTGGCGAGCCCCTTGATCGGATCCGCAAAGGCAATACGGAGCGCATTCTTGCCGGAGAGCCGGACAGCCGCGAATTTCGCAAAGGCCATGCATTCGAAGGCATCCACCGCGACAGGCAGGTTGGCTGCGCGATCCAGCTGTTTGAAGCGATGGGGATCGGACGCGAGGACAAGGAAAAACGGCAAGACTGGGTGCTGCGCGGCTTCCGCCAATTCGACGCGCCCGTTTGCGTGATCATTACCTACGACAAAGAACTGTCCGACGCTGATGACACAGTGTTCGATTGCGGCGCTGTTACCACCGCGCTGGTCAATGCGGCATGGAGCCGGGGCCTTGGCTGCGTGATCAACAGCCAAGGGATCATGCAATCACCCGTCGTGCGCGAACACGCCAGTATTCCGGACGATCAGGTGATCATGAAAGCCGTCGCATTGGGCTGGCCAGACCCAGACTTCCCAGCCAACCCAGTAAAGATCACGCGCCGCGAGGTTTCAGATGCGGCGACGTTTGTGGGGTTTGAGGATTAGTCTTCGTCCACAGATGCTGCGGCAGTCGAGGTGAACCGCACCCCGGGCCGCGGCGTCTCATCAACGGTCAAATCGAAGATATCTGGCCGCGAATAGTGGCCGACCACATCAAAGTCGTAGCGCGCCTTTGCCAGCTCTGCCGTGTCGATCTCAGACGTGATAAGGCCCTCACCAGCCTCATGCGGTCCGGCAAGCACATCGCCTAGCGGGCCTGCAATCAAACTGCCACCAGCGATCAGATCACGCGTATCGTCCCAGCCATCGACCTTCGCGCCCAGAACTTCGGGACTGGGTTGATACTGGCATGAGCTGACCACGAAGCAGCGACCCTCATGGGCGATATGACGCATAGAGCTGCGCCAGACATCGCGGTGATCAACCGTCGGCGCGCACCATATGTCGACGCCCTTTGCATACATCGCTGCCCGGAACAGCGGCATGTGGTTTTCCCAGCATATCGCCGCGCCAATCGTACCAAAGCGGGTCTTGAGTACTGGCAAGGTCGACCCATCGCCCAGTCCCCAGATCAGGCGTTCGCTGCCCGTCGGCATCAATTTGCGATGCTTGGCAACCAAACCGTCTGCGGGAGTGATAAATATGGCGGTGCAGTAGAGGGTGCTGCCGCCGCGTTCGATTACGCCGAGCACCAATGTGGCCCCTGTTCTCTGCGAAAGAGCCTCAAGCTCCGCGACCTCAGGACCATCTAGGTCAATTGCATTTTCATAATATCGGGCAAAATCTTCTCGACCCTCGGGCAAGCGATAGCCGAGCCGAGTGCCAAAATCGCTCCCTTTCGGATACCCGCCAAGAAACGCCTCGGGCATCACGAGCAGATCAAGCCCAGCCCCCTTAATCTCGGTTTCGCGGGACAGGACTTTCTCAAGGCTTGCCGCCTTACCAGCAGGGTCGGAGCCGATTTGAAGCGCGGCGATAGAAGCTATTGTCATGGCCCAATCGGTAACGCGAAGCCACGCAAACAAGCAAGCGCTTTAGCCTACCGCAAGCTCACCACATTGTCGCTTTCGGGCCGCTGTCTGTCGCCGCGGAACAGGCTCAGCATTGGCTCGTCGGCGACGGTGAATTCTTCCGCATTGCCAAAGCCGTTAAAGCCGGTTTTCATCGCCGCCCCGTATGCGCCGATCATGCCGATCTCGATGTAATCGCCGGCTTGGATATCTCCCGGCAGCGGGAACGGCCCCTGCATATAGTCCGCATCATCGCAGGTCGGACCGTAAAAGGCGAAATCGACCTCTGGATCGCGCAGATTGTCGGCCAGCGCCTTTACCGGAAAACGCCAATCGACATGCGCCGCATCATACAGCGCGCCATATGCGCCATCATTGATGAACAGCTCTTCGCCCCGGCGCTTATCGACTTGCACCACGAGCGAGGAATACTCCGCCGCCAGCGCCCTGCCCGGCTCGCACCAAAGTTCAGCATTGTAGGCAATCGGCAAAGCTTCGAAATGCTGAGAAATCAGCGCGAAGTAATCTTCCAAAGGAGGCGGCTCCATACCGGGATAGATGCTGGGGAAGCCCCCGCCGACATCGATCATATCGATCACCACGCTGGCATCAGCAATCGCAGCGCGAGTGCGATCCAGCGCCTGGACAAAAGCAAACGGGGTCATCGCCTGGCTGCCGACGTGGAAACACACACCCAGCCAGTCGCAATGCTGGCGCGCTTCCTGAAGCAAGGCCGGAGCCTCGAGCAGGTCGCAGCCAAACTTGCTCGCTAGGCTCAGCTCAGAATACTCGCTGGAGACGCGCATACGCACGCACAGCCGCAAATCATCCGCGGCAGCGCCCGTCTCTGGGTTGCGGCAGGCCTCAACGATCTTATGGAGCTCTTCGGCCGTGTCGAGGCTGAAGGTGCGCACTTTATGTGTGTGATAAGCCTCTGCAATCGCGCGGCGGGTCTTAATCGGGTGCATGAAGCACAGCTCCGCCTCGGGCAGCTCTGCACGGACCAAACGCACCTCAGCAATCGACGCGACGTCGTAATGCGTCACATTCGCCTCCCACAGCACACGCAAGAGCGACGGCGCCGGATTGGCTTTCACGGCATAGAGCGTCTTGCCCGGAAACTTCTCTGTGAAGAAGCGAGCCGCGCGAAGGGCCGCGTGCGGGCGGTTCAGAATAATCGGTTCGTCAGGCGCAACCGCGCTGACTACCGCCGCTGAATCGGAAAAAATCTCATCAGGATAGCTGTGCAACTCAAGGGACCCCCAGAAGGATGCGGATCAAGCCAAGGGCCTAACCCAGGTTCTGAACAAGGCTGCCTTACGGTCTTGCGATCAAGAGTCCCCGCCCTCCTAAGAGGGATCGGCAGCGGAAGCGCGCATATAAGCCTTAATCGCGCTTCCGCAACTCAAAATGTGCATCTGGACGGGCGGTTCCTGCCCCTTCCCTAGGTCTGCAATTTAAAACGCGACCTGCGGGGTCTGATCGACAGTGCCCTTCTCGCTATCATCGAGACGATGGAAATCCGCCTCTTTGAAGCCGAGCATTCCAGCGAAGAGAACGGCCGGGAAGCTTTCACGCGCTGAGTTGAACTGAGCCGCAGCGGCATTGAGCGCACGGCGAGCAGCGGCGAGCTTGTCTTCCGTCTCAGCCAGCTCGCGCTGAAGCTCTTGAAAGTTGGTGTTCGCCTTGAGGTCTGGATAGGCCTCTCCCAGCGCCAGCAAGCGATCGAGCGAGAGTTTCAGCTGTTGCTCGCTGCCAGATGTCGGCTCACCAGACGCGGCGGCATTGCGCGCGCTGATCACGCTGTCGAGCGTCTCTTTCTCGTGGCTGGCATAGCCCTGAACGGTGCTGACCAGGTTTGGGATCAGATCATGGCGTTGGCGCAATTGGGCATCAATGTCGGCCACGCCTTGGCGCACGTTCTGACGCAAAGCGACCAGCCGGTTGTAGATCCCAATAACAAGCAGAACCGCGCCAACCGCGATAACCACAATTGCCGATGTCCAAAACCATCCAAAAATCTCGACCATCTCACACCTCTTTCTTAACTGTATATTCCTATATTAGCGTCAAATAGTTAAGGGTTAGCGACGAAGCCGAGGGGCCTCGCGCGAAGAATGGTTAAGGGAGTAAAGCGTAGCGATGCGTGCCGATGTTAACAAGCTGATGGGCGGGGAGCTGGGTAGCTGGCTCGACGCACAGCAAGGCATGCGCACCGAGGCGAAAGAGAAAGCCTCAAGCCGCGGCGTGACATCCGCCTTTATCCTGCTGCCTTTGCTGGCGTTCTTATGGTTTGGCCCAGGCTGGAGCTTCTCGATCAAGCTCATGATCAGCGTGTTGGCAGGGATAGCGGCTGGCAGCTGGGCGTACGCCCCGATCCAACAAGCGAAAAAAGAGATCAAAATCGGCATAAATTCAGCCATTGCGGGCGAATTGGGCGTCCACTACGATCACGATGTCGAACCGGGTGATGAATTCGATGCTGCCAAGCAATATGGCCTGGTACCGCACTATGATCGCGATGCCTTTGAGGACCAATGGTTTGGTGGGATCGAGGGCCATGACTTCCGCCTTTACGAGGCGCACTTGGAGAAGAGCAAAGGCTCTGGAAAAGATCAACGCTGGGTGACCGTGTTCCGCGGTGCAATCATCCAAATGCAATTTGGCCGCCGGTTCCATTCGACCACGCTGCTGCAGCGGGCAGGCAAGCATAAGAAGTGGTTCGGCCTGGGCGGCCGCGCTGACCATGCGAGCTTTGACGGACACCGGTTGGATTATGTCGATCAGGTCCACCCCGCCTTCGAAGACGTTTTCGAGGTGTGGAGCGATGATCAGGTGGAGGCCCGCACACTGGTTGATCCAACCTATGTGGAGCACCTGATCGGGATTGAACGGGCATTCTCCGGCGATGCTGTCCGAGCGGTCTTCCGCAAGGGCGAAATGATCATCGCAGTTGAAAGCGGAAACCTGTTTGAAAGCGGCAGCATCGACGCATCTGGTGACCGCGAGCGCGCGGAAGAAACCTCCAAGCAATTTGCTTCCCTCGCTCAGCTGGCCATGGCCATCAACAAGACCGAACGCGGCCATCAAAACACTGGCCCGAGCTCTAGTGGGGTTGTCGTCGATGATGCGCGCAATCTGGGCGCTGGCGGCTCCGCGCTTGGCGGCGGGTTTGGCCGTAAAGGCCTGTAGACCGTCAGCTCAAACGGTCTTTGAAGTCCTCATACTCAAACCGTTTCACGCACTCCAAATTGTCCGTCTCACTGTCCCACAACCAAATGCTGGGCAGTTGCACACCGTTGAAGGTGTTCGTCTTCACCATGGAATAATGCGCCTGATCGAGGAATGCGAAACGAGCGCCGGGATCGGCCTTTACCGGCAGGCGGTAGTCACCAATCACATCCCCGGCAAGACATGACGGTCCGCCAAGGCGAATGGGCACGCTCTCGTCCTGAAGCTCGCCCAGCATCGCCGGGCGATACGGTGCCTCCAGCACGTCGGGCATATGGCAGGTGGCCGACACATCGGTGATCCCAATCGGCACCTCGTTAAAGCCAGTATCAAGCAAGGTGCCGACCAATATCCCCGCATCAAGCGCAATCGCTTCGCCCGGCTCGAGGTAAATCTCAGCGCCCGTGTCTTCGCGGGCGTCTTTGAGCAATTGGATCAGCGCATCGCGCTCATAATCTGCCCGAGTGATATGATGCCCGCCGCCCATATTGATCCATTTGAGCTGCCCGAAAAACGGCTCAATCGCGTCGAACACCCGGTCCCAGGTGCGTTGCAATGGCTCAAAAGTCTGCTCGCACAGATTGTGAAAGTGGATACCATCGACGCCCTGCATGTGTTCTTCGGTCAGCTGGTCGATTGGAAAGCCGAGCCGCGAGCCGGGCGCGCTGGGGTCATATTTGGCAACTTCCCCGGTTTGCACCATCGGATTGATGCGCAGGCCCACATTAACATCGCCGCCCGTGTGCCGTGCATGCTCCAGGATGACAGCCGCGCGGGCCATTTGCGTGGGTGAATTGAAGATCACATGATCGGAAAGGCGGCAGATTTCCTCCAGCTCATCCGGCTTATAAGCGGGCGAATAGGTCGCGATCTCACCATCGTAATACTCGCTCGCCAGCCGAGCTTCCCACAGACCGCTGCAGGTCGCCCCATCGAGATATTCTCCAAGCAATGGCGCAACCGCATGCATCGAAAACGCCTTCAGCGCCGCGAGCACTTTGATATCCGCCTCATCGCGAATTTCCGCCAGCACCTGACAGTTCGCGCGCAGCTTCACCGCATCGACGACGAAAGCAGGGCTTTCAACGCGGCTCAAATCAAAGTGGGCGAAAGCGCCCGGATCACCGGCTTGCGTTTGCATTGAAACTCCTGAACTTGTCTAACGCTGCAAGACTGTCAAAGTGGCATCCCAGCTTTGAAGCGGGATAGGAGGAGAATTGGACGATGCGCAACTGGTTTGCTGCGATATCCATCATGTTGCTTACGCTTTTCATGCCGAGTCTAACATGGGCAAAAGCACCTGTGCCGATTGTCGATGGCTATGTCGTTGAAGGTTTTGAAGGCTGGGAAAAGCTTGAGCAGCGCACGGCTGATGGCAATGGCATGCAATACATCCACCGCCCCAAAGCCAGCAGCCCGCATAAGGGAAGCGCGCTGTGGTTCTATGCCATGGATGGCGCTGATAAGCGCGCTGCCTTCGTCGCTTCGGCAAAAGCTGGCGGCATCACTGATCTCAAAATTTTTGGCTCATACACGATGAAGAAAGCGGTCCTGCTCGACAATCGCGGATCGGGCGAGGCCTTTATTGCAGAAGGCACGCGCACCGGGAAAGGCCCCTACAAAATCGCTGCGCTTGTCATTCATGGGTCGCTGGACAAAAGCGAGGACCCCAGCCTTGGCGTGCATATGTTTGTCGCCCCGAGAGAGCTCTATGGCGAAATGGGCGGCTGGGTTGTCCCCGCCAGCCTGTTCCTCAATCTGGACCCGCAAAAAGATGTGAGCGACACTCTAGCGCAAGGCAATGCCGCACCAGCTTTGCAGGCACAGCGATTGGCAGGCATCGCTGACGTGTGGGCAGAATGGGTGCTCAACGAATATATCCGCATGGCACAGAGCAACATTCAAGCTCTGTCGAACGCGAGGCAATCCATCGTTTGCGCTGGAGACCCGTCGTGCGAGATCGTTCCCGTCCCTTAGAATCTGTACCGCGGCGTAGACGGTAGGCGCAGATCGCCAGCTTGCGTTTGCATTATTCCGCTTTTTCCAGCGCATCCAATACAGCTGCAATGCCGGGGTCTGTGCCATCGGGTGCGGTATCAATCGGACTTGTCGGGATTTGCGCGGTGTATTCCTCTCGCGCAGTTCCATCGACATGGAAAAGAGCTTCCCCGCCAAAATCAACGCGCGCGCCGCTAGTCGGCAAGGTCCTGTTCCACAATCCGCCCAGCAAATCGCCCATATTTGATCCGATTGTGATCGCATCGGTGGCCGCGTCCATACCGATAACGATCCCTTCGCCCATGCTACCTGTCCATCGGCCATGCAGCACGAATACCGGTCCGCCGAAATGAGGAGCGCGCGGATAGACATATTCAACGAACTGCCTAGGAACCGAGAATTCCCGCTCAATCGCGGGAATGCGGTGCATTTGATAGGGGCGCACCTCGGTCACAAAATGGCCAATGATCGACCGGCCGACCTCAGTGTTCCCGCCGCTTGGTGTTTCGCGCATATCGAGGATCACGGCGCGCGCGCCCTCGGCTTTCGCTATTGCTTCATCAAATGCATCGATTGTGCTATTATTCCCTAAGGAATTGAGCACGCGCAAAACCGCAACATCTTTGTTTTCGCCGACAAAATCGAGCGCGACTGGAGCCCTGTCGGAGAGAGAACGGGCATAGGTGAGCGTTGATATGAGCTCTACGGAGCGCACAACGCCGTCAGCGCCGCGCACTTCGACTATCCTGTCAGACACCCGCTTACCGTTGCCAGCCAAAGTCAGGCCATAGTCGAGCTGCGCCGCAGTGGGATCAGGCAGCACATCGCCAAACGGCAAACGGGCCGCTTCCAAAACGCGGACGCCGTCGATGGCAATCACTTCATCACCCGGTCTGATACCGGCCTCAAAAGCAGGCGAAGCCCGGCGTACATCGCGCACAATTGCGCGTGATCCTTCAAAGCCCATATCCATATCCGCCGCGGTCATTATGATCGCATAATCGTCATCGGTGAACGGGCCGACGATCAAATGCGGATCCATAAATGTTAGCGCTGTTTGGTGAATGATGCGGCGAAATGTATCGGCATCACCGGCCTCCACAGCCAACACCTTAGACCGCTCCAATTGCGCATCCACATCGATGTCATCGCGGTCAATATAGGCATAGGCGCGGCGCAAAAGCCCTTCGAACTCATCCCACGCAGTCTGTGCATCAAAGCCCGGTGCCTCGTCAGCGGCTTCGACCGAGGAATCCTGTGCCAGCGCCACCTGCGAAGCGGTAAGGAGCGAAGCGGCGCACAACGCCGACAGTGACAGGATGCGTTTCATTAGAACGAAACCGGTCCGTCGAGCTCCTTCACGTTCCATGGCAGCCCGTGCGCATTGAGCATTTCCATGAAGGGATCGGGGTCCATTTGCTCCATATTGAACACGCCTTCCCCTGACCAAGTGCCGCCAAGCATCATCGCGCTGCCGATCATTGCGGGCACGCCGGTGGTGTAGCTCACGCCCTGATTGCCGGTCTCTTCGTATGCTGCCTCGTGGCTGCAAATATTGTTGATGTAGAACGTCTTCTCGCCTGAGCCATCCAAGGCTTCGCCCGTCGCGATCACACCGATATTGGTGTTGCCGGTCGTGCTCTCACCTAAAGTCTCTGGCTTAGGCAGAACGGCGGCGAGGAATTGCAGCGGGATGATTTCCTTCCCTTGATATTTGATCGGCTCAATCCCGGTCATGCCGACGTTTTGCAGCACGGTCAGGTGTTTGATGTATTCATCACCAAAGGTCATCCAGAACCGCGCACGCTCCAGCTCGGGGATGAATTTTGAGAGGCTTTCCAGCTCCTCGTGATACATCAAATAGGCGTTGCGCGGGCCGACCGCTTCAAAGTCAAACTCGGTCTTCACCTGCATTGCAGGGGTTTCGACCCAGCCGCCATTTTCCCAATGGCGAGCCGGGGCGGTCACCTCGCGAATGTTGATCTCTGGATTGAAGTTCGTCGCAAACGCCTGACCATGATCGCCGCCGTTGCAATCCAAAATGTCGAGCTGGCGGATAGTCTTCAGCTTATGTTTGCGCAGCCACATCGTGAAAACGCTGGTCACCCCGGGGTCAAAGCCAGAGCCGAGCAGCGCCATGATCCCAGCCTCTTTGAACCTGTCATGATAGGCCCATTGCCAATGGTATTCGAACTTGGCCTCGTCCTTTGGTTCGTAATTGGCGGTGTCGAGATAATGCACGCCGGTTTCTAAGCAGGCATCCATGATCGGCAGATCTTGATATGGCAGCGCGAGATTGACGACGAGGCTCGGCTTAATCTGACGGATCAGATTGACCATCGCAGGCACTTCTTCGGCATCGATCTCGTAGGTGCTGATATCCGCGCCCTCGCGCTGCTTCACGCTGGTGGCAATCGCATCGCACTTCGATTTCGTCCGACTGGCCAGATGAATATCGGTGAAGATATCGCCAAGCTGAGCCATCTTGTGAACGCACACCGAGCTGACCCCGCCTGCTCCGATTACCAAAACTGTCGACATAATTACGGCCTTTCAAATTCGAATCTTGTGCGCGCTCTAATGCAATGCGCTATGGCCGACAAATGATCCAAGAGACCACGAAAAAAGCAACCCGACACGGGGTTCTCGAGGCGGCACGCAAGATTGCCGAAATTCTCCCGTCAACACCGCTGCTCAGGACCGAGATCAATGGCACACCTTGCTGGGTGAAGGCGGAGAATCTGCAGCCTGTCGGCGCGTTTAAGATCCGCGGCGGATGGCACCGGCTTTCGGCAATGACGAGCAAAGAGCGCGAAGGCGGCGTCGTGGCAGTCTCCAGCGGCAACCATGCGCAAGGCGTTGCTTGGGCAGCTCGCAAGCTGGGTATCAAAGCGACGATTGTGATGCCGCGTGACGCGCCTCAGGTAAAGCTCGACAACACGCGCGCGCTCGGCGCAGAAATTGTGCTGTATGAGCGCCCCGGCGAAGACCGCGATGAAGTCGCAGCAAAGCTGATCGCAGAGCGAGGCGGCACATTGGTCCATGCCTTTGGCGACCCTTGGGTGATCGAGGGGCAAGGCAGCGCAGGCATTGAAATCACTGAGCAATTGGACGGCGAACCAAGCGCTATTCTGGCCTGCTGCGGCGGCGGGGGCCTTGCGGCAGGCCTCGGCCTCGCCTGTCCATCAGCCAAGATTTACGCGGTTGAGCCGGTCGGTTGGGATATGGTCGGACAGGCGATAGCCTCAGGCGAGCTGGTTACGGCCGCCGCAGACGCGCCCAAGACAATCTGTGACGCGCTCCAACCCACCGCAACCAAACAAATGAACCTCGATCTCTTGTCTGCACGGGCGGAGTCAGGCGTCACAGTGAGCGATGACGAAGTGCGCAGCGCTCAACGCTGGGCCTTTGCGAACCTGCGCCTTGTCGTGGAACCCGGTGGGGCCGCCGCTCTTGCCGCCGCGCTAGCAGGCAAAGTGCCGCTTGATGAGCGAACAGTCATTATGTTGACCGGCGGAAATGCCAACCCACAGGACTTTGCGAAGACTATCGCCGGATAGGCCTCGCCCAACCACCCCGCGCATTGAACCACATTTGACAATCCGAATTGGCTCTCGCAGGTAGGCGTCAAGAGGGAGACAATCATGCAAGCGCAAATGCTCGCGCCAGCAGCAGTACTGGTGCTGTGGTCGATGATCATGCTGTGGTGGATGGCGGCAACCCGCTTTCCCGCAATTGCCAAAGCTGACCGATCAAACGCGCCGCGGAAAAACGGCGTACGTGGCCGGGATTTGGATGGCTGGCTTCCAGACAAAGTGATGTGGAAAGCGCACAATCACGACCACTTGATGGAGCAGCCAACCGTGTTCTACGCGGCGGTAGTCGTCCTCGCGATGATGGGACCGAGCGCGTTGGACGTTACTCTGGCGTGGATCTACGTCGCCATCCGCATCATCCACTCATTCTGGCAAGCGCTGGTCAATAAGGTGAATGTCCGCATCACGCTGTTCTCACTCGCGAGCATCGCTCTCACAATTCTTGCCATTCGGGCCGTCATGGCCACTCTTTTCTATAATCCCGGAGCTCTTCCCACATGATTGAAACAATGATCCTTCAACCTGCCGTCGCGCTGATGATCTGGACGATGATCATGTGGGCCTGGATGTATGCGACCCGCATTCCAGCGATGAACAAAGCGCCTGATATTGAAGAGCCTGCCAAGCTCGTCGGCACGACGGGTTCAGAGCTGCGCTCCAAACTGCCAGAGAAGGTCAATTGGAAGGCGGACAATTACAATCACCTGCATGAGCAACCCACCCTGTTTTACGCAGTGACAGTGGTTCTTGCCCTGATTGGCGCGGGCGACGGCCCGAATGCCCTGCTCGCCTGGATTTACGTCGGACTGCGGATTGCGCACTCGCTGGTCCAAGTGACTGCGAACAAGGTGATGGTGCGCTTCGTGTTGTTCGCATTGTCCAGCGTGGTGCTGACCGCCTTGATCGGCAAAGCGGCGCTGATCCTCTTGGTCTAGACCGCCCGCTCACTCACAGAAAAGGGGCTCCATGTGGGAGCCCCTTTTCGTTTGTCGTCAGTGCTAAGTGGCGCGTGAACTTGTTACTCAGCCGCTTCGCTGACGGCTTCCTCTGCGTCTTCGCGCGCGGCCAAGAACCGCTCTCCATCGAGCGCCGCCATGCAGCCCATTCCCGCTGCCGTAACCGCTTGACGGTAAACGTGGTCGGTCACATCACCCGCGGCAAAGACGCCGGGAATGGCGGTCTTTGGCGTGCCCGGTTCGACGTCAAGATAGCCGCTCTCATCCATCGCAAGTTTGCCCTTGAACAGTTCGGTTGCGGGCGCATGGCCAATCGCCACAAATGCGCCGTCGACTTCGAGTTTTGAGGTCTCGCCAGTTTCCGTGTCTTCCAGCACAAGGTGATGCAGCGCTCCGTCTTCACCCGCTTCGAAGCTCTTCACTGTCTTGTTCCACAGCGTCGAAATCTTTGGCGACTTCATCAGGCGGTCTTGCAGGATCTTCTCTGCGCGGAGTTCATCGCGGCGGTGGATCAACGTCACGTCGTCGGAATGGTTGGTGAGGTACAGCGCCTCTTCAACAGCGGTGTTGCCGCCGCCAATGACCGCAACCTTCTTGCCGCGATAGAAGAACCCATCGCAGGTCGCGCAGGCCGATACGCCTTTCCCGCCGAGCTCTTGCTCGCCCGGCGCGCCGAGCCATTTGGCTTGCGCTCCGGTGCAGATCACCAGCGTCTCACCGATATATTCATCGCCGCTGTCGCCAATGGCTTTGAAGGGTGCGCCGCCTTCTAGATCGACCGAGACGATCGTGTCCCACATCATCCGCGTGCCAACATGCTCAGCCTGCGCCTTCATCTCCTCCATCAGCCATGGGCCCTGCACCACTTCACGGTAGCCGGGATAATTCTCCACATCGGTGGTGATGGTGAGCTGACCGCCAGGTTGAAGCCCCTGGACCACAATCGGCTCCAGCATGGCGCGCGCACCATAAATGGCCGCGCTGTAACCCGCAGGGCCGGAGCCAATGATCAGCATCTTCGTGTGATGGGTAGCCATAATCGTATCTTTCAAAATCCAATTTAGTTGGTGTGAGATATGGGGATCGCAGGCCCGCTTGTCACGCCACCAACCGCTCTATCAGGCGAGCTTTCCTTGCCTCATCCACACCTAAAGTTTGCGCAAGATAGGCATCGATGGAACCGTGATCGCGGGAAATTTCCGCAAAGTAGGTGTCGATATATTCGGGCAGCACGCCCATCAGGTTACGCCGCGCTTCTGCTGGAATGTCGCCATAATGCGCGAGCATGCGCGGTAGTGACTGACGTTCAAGAATATGGACGGTGGGCGCATCATTGGTGCGCAGAAACTCTGCCACCACATCATCGCGGTGCACGCCCAGGACATGCAGCAGCAGGCTGGCGGCGATCCCCGTGCGGTCTTTACCGGCAAAGCAATGGACCAGATTGCCGCCGTCGCGGTTCGCCAAAGACTCAAAATAGCGCGTGAACATATCGATCATCGCGGGGTTGACCGGCATCCGGGTGTAAACGGCGATCATCCGCTCGCGCGCTTTCTCTGCCGTCATCTTGGCCGCGCCAGCCGCTTCGTGCGGGGGTGAGTTGCTGGTCTCACCATCATAGGCGATCACATCCGCTGAAAAGTCATCATGGCGCCGGCAAGGAAACCCGCTGCGTTCGCTGCTGCCGCGCAGATCGACAATGGTGCGAATATCGAGGCGCTGGATCAGCTCTAGGTCAGCGTCGCTCGCCTCCATATGCTGACCAGAGCGGAACAACAGGCCTGTGCGCACTCTTCCCCCGCCAGCGACGGCATAGCCGCCATATTCGCGAAAATTGTGAATGCCGTCGGTCTGCTCGAACGGGATTGGGTCATGCTCTCGAATCATGGCGGGAACAGTGACAGGCGCGCCGACACACGGCAACGCTCATCCTTTCAACGGGGTAGAGGATTGCTGAATTCAGCCGATTGGACAGGGGGCTTAGGTATTACCGCCTAGCCAAGGGGAAAGCGTAAATTGAGCCGTACAGGTTTAATCCGGAGACGGACGGGGAGAGACGACAAAACGGAATACATCATGGCTTATGTCCTTATTGCCGATGACGATGACATCGTTGCGGGCCTCGCTTCAGAAGCGCTCATTGACGCTGGGCATGCCTGCGGGTGGGTGACCAATGGCGTCGAAGCATGGGACCTTTTGCAAAAGCGGCGCCCAGACGTCCTTCTGCTCGATCAAAATATGCCAAGTATGTCAGGCTCTACTTTGCTGCGGAAGATCCGCAGCTCTGCTTCGCTGTATGATCTGCCGGTTATCATGTTTACGGCAATGACCGGCATGCGTGATGAGGAACAAGCGATTTACGCTGGCGCGCAGGACTACATTCGCAAACCGTTCGAGCCGAAGAAGCTGACGGACCGCATCGAGCGTCTAATCCAGCTGCGTGCTGGTCGGGGCCATACCGACCTTCGAACCTATCTTGAACAAAGCTCTGGCTGGGGACCGGAGCCAAACATGGCCGTACGGCGCGCGATCTAAGCGCGACTTCCCAGGGTTACTGCCCGTTTGGACCTGCCAGATCACCGCAGAAATCGAGCGTCCACTCCTGAATATTGTCATCGCGCACCGTTGGGAGCATCGCTTCAAAACGGCTTTTGCGCTCTGCCAAAGGCATATCGAGAGCGAGGTTGATCGCCCGCGCCAAGTCGTCCGGGCTATGCGGATTGACCAAGACTGCCCCCTTCCCGTCACAACCAAGCTGCTGCGCCGCACCGGCAAAATCGGACAACAAAAGCACGCCGGGATCGTCCGGATCTTGCGCAGCGACATATTCCTTCGCCACCAAATTCATCCCATCGCGCAGCGGCGTCACTAGACCAATCTTCGATGCCCGGAAAAAGCCGTACAGCTCAGCATGGCTGTAACCCCGGTTTACATAGCGGATCGGGACGAGATCGACCTCGCTTCGGGCACCATTAATCTGCCCGGTCTTCTGCTCCAGCTCGGCGCGAATTTTCTGATAGCTATCAACATCTTCGCGGCTAGGCGGAGCGATCTGGATAAACACAAGGTCGCGGGTGCGCTCGGGATGCTGATCGAAAAACCGCCCAATTCCGTCGATGCGCTCCGGTAGGCCCTTGGAATAGTCGAGCCGGTCGACGCCAATCATTGCGGTCCGGTTTCGAGTTGAGGCGAGGAAGCGCTGCTCAGCTGCCTTGGCCTCTTCATTCGCGCCCTGACTCTGGAAATGGTCCCAATCAATCCCAATCGGATAGGCCTTGGCCCGCGTTTCTCGGCCTTCAAAGGCAATGTGGCCAGTTGCCTCATCAACATCAGCGCCCAGCTCATTTTCGCAATAATGCAGAAAGCTTCCGAGCCATTCCTCGGTTTGAAAGCCGATCAGATCATAGTCGAGCAAGGTCCGCACCAACCGCTCGTGAAACGGCAGCGAAGTAAGCAGGCGGGTCGGCGGCCAAGGGATATGGAGGAAGAAGCCGATGCGGTTTTTCACGCCGCGTTCGCGAAGCCGCCCTCCCAAGGGGATCAGGTGATAATCGTGCACCCAAACGAGGTCATCTTCCTCAATCAGCGGCAGCACGCTCTCGGCAAAACGGTCATTGACGCGCTCATACCCTTTGCCGGTTTTGCTCTCATATTCGGTGAGATCGATCCGGTAGTGAAACAGCGGCCACAGCGTCGAATTGGCGTATCCATTGTAATATTCATCAACGTCGCGCTTCGACAAATCGATCGTCGCGGTGGTCACTCCGTCGCCGCGCTGGATATTCATATTGCCGGTTCGGTCTTCGCTTTCCTGGCCCGACCAGCCGAACCACAGCCCGCCGTTCTCTTTAAGCGCCGCATTGAGCGCGCCCGCCAGCCCGCCTTGAGCGCCGGCCGCACCCCGCGCCTTTGGCACAGCCACGCGGTTGGAAATGACGACCAGTCTGTTTTTCGGGCGGGTTATCGCACTTCACTCCACGATTTGGACAGCAGTCCGGCACAATTGATTACCCCTACTAGCGAGTAGGTCTGCGGGAAGTTCCCCCACAGCTCGCCAGTTTCGTAATCCAAGTCTTCGGATAGCAGGCCGCTTTGGGTGGTGTGGCTTAGCATGGTGTCGAACAAAGTGCGCGCTTCGGCATCGCGGCCGGCCAAATGCAGTGCCTCGATCAGCCAGAAGGTGCAGACGTTAAACGCGGTCTCTGGCGCGCCGAAATCATCCTCTGCTGCGTAACGCAGCATATGATCACCCCGGCGCAGATCGCGCTCAACCGCGGCAAAGGTCGACTGAAACCGCTCATTGTCCGGCGACAGGAAACGCAGCTCCACCATTTGAAGGAGGCTGGCATCGAGATAATCGCTCTCAAAGCTCGCGCCGTAATGGCCGCCTTGGTCGCCCTCGCCCTCTTTCCAAGCATCTTTTTCGATCCGCGCGCGAATGGCGTCTGCGCGTTCTTGCCAATAGGCGCGGCGGTCGCTCTGACCGATCCGCTCCGCGACATTGGCGAGCCGGTCGCAAGCCGCCCAGCACATGATCGCAGAATAGGTGTGAACTTCTTGCCGGGTGCGGAATTCCCATAGGCCCGCGTCGGGTTGATCGTGCATCTTCCACGCCATTTCACCGACCTCTTCGAGCGCCTCGAAGTCTTCGGTCTTGGCTGTGCGCAGCAGGCGCCGGTCGAAAAACGCCTGCACCGTCGGCAAGACGATCTGGCCATAGCAATCGTGCTGGATCTGTTTGTAGGCCGCGTTGCCGCGCCGCACTGGCCCCATAGAACGATAGCCGGCCAGATGCGCGGCAGTGGTCTCATCGAGCTCGCTTTGCCCCATGACCGAATAGAGCGGCTGGATCTGGCCACCCTTCGCGCCGTCCACGATGTTACGCAGATAGGCGAGATATTTCTCCAGCACATCAAGCGCACCCAAACGGTTGAGCGCCTGCACGGTATAATAGGAATCGCGGATCCAGCAGTAGCGATAATCCCAATTGCGCTCTGTGTTCGCGGCCTCTGGGATCGAAGTCGTAAGCGCCGCAACAATCGCGCCGGTTTCCTCGTGCTGGCACAGCTTCAGCGTGATTGCGCAGCGGATGACCTCGTCCTGCCATTCCAATGGAATGTGCAGACCGCGCGTCCAATGCTGCCAATATTTGCGGGTCTTTTGCTCCATGGAGCGGACGGTTTCGCGCAAGTTCCCGACGAAGGGCTCATCCGGGCCTAGGAAGAAATGCGTGTCCGCCTCAACGCGAAAGGCGCGGCCTTCTTGGATGTATCCAACCGCCGCATCCGTCGACAGGCGCAGCGACTGCTTACCCGCGATATAACGGATGTGGTTGGTGCCATGGGTGGTCTCTGCCAGCTCTGCGCCGTAATTCTTGGTCGGGTTGAGCACGACCTTGATCCGCGGAGTGCCCGCGATAGGCCGCACAATCCTGACATAGGAAACTGGCCGGTACATTCGCCCAGACCGCTCAAAGCGAGGGCAGAAATCGAGAATTTCGACCGCGCTGCCATCATCGGCGGTCAAAGTCGTGACAAGATTTGGCGTATTGCGGATATATTCCTGAGCCGAGCTGACTTGCCCCTCCAACTCGAACCGCCAGATCCCGGCATCGCGCTGATCACCGTTGAGCAGGGCGGAGAAAACTGGATCGCCATCAACGCGCGGGACGCAGCCCCACACCAGCGCACCGGTTTTGTCGATAAGGCCGGAGACCTGACAATTGCCGATTGGCCAAAGTTCGAGATTGGGAACATGCCCGATTGGGTTATTCATAGTCCAAGCCAATCATGCACAGACGGCACGTCTGGCAAAGCGCATTGCGCCATAGTTTCTGCTCCATTTGTTGCTCGCTCGCCGACGATAATGCCAATCCCGCCGAGGCTTTGGCAGGCTTCAAACCCTGCCTCATCGGTCAGATCATCGCCGAGAAAGATGGGACGTGATCCGGTAAAGGGATGCGTTTGCATGAATGCGAGCACCGCCTCGCCCTTGCTTGTTCCGTGAGAGACAAGCTCTGCCACGCATTTGCCGCTTTGCGCGCGCCAGCCATGCTCAGCTGCGAGCTCCTCGGCAAAACCATGCACGAGCTCCGCCTTTTCGGGCGCGCTGCGATAATGGAGCGCGCCGCCATGCGGCTTCTCTTCATATGCGACATCATGCTCATTAGCGAAGGCCTTCAGCGCCTCCTCGATCGCGCTGGGAAGGCCGTGATCCTGAGCCCGCAACAATGCGCCACCAGCATCCAGCATTTCTGCGCCGTGAGACCCTGCATAGGCCAGCGGCGCCGCGCCAATGTAGTGTTTAAGCTCAGCAATCGACCGCCCGCTCACTAGGGCGCAGCGATTATCCAATTGGCGCGCGAGCTCTGACAATCCCTGCCCCAGGCCCTCCGGCACAATGATCGCATCCGGCTTAGGGGCCAGCTCGACCAGAGTTCCGTCAAAATCTAGAAACAGCGAGACTGCTCCGCTCGCGGCCAAAGAAGCAAGGGATGGCGGATCGGAGAGGTCAGAAGTCGCGGCCATTACCAGCGACATATACCCTGGCTATGTCAGGTCAATCGGGCAGGCCGCGCATTACGTATGCATAGCCAAGAACTTACCGCCATTATTCGACGATATAGCGCACGCGCAGTGTAAAGGTGCTGTTGCCGGCCATTGCGCCGCTAGGGCTCAAGCGGAAGTCCGTGACTTCGCCGTCGCAGCCGTCTTCTGGATCCGCGATAGGAGTGTACCCAAAATCGCTGCCGTCGGTGTCGGAGAATTCAAGATCGTCCGTTCCCGATCCAATGCTTCCAAAACTGTACGTTAGGCCAGTGTTTGAGCCCGGATCAGTAAAAATTACTGGTCCACTGGCCTCTGAAATCAAACACATTTTCGCGTCCGCCGGACTATCATCGGTTACGACAACGCTATCTGCGTCCGTCGCACCAGGGCCGGTGTTTGATACCGTAATCAGATACTCGATCAATGCGCCCGGAATGGCCTTAGGGTTCGTCGTGCCGTTTACCGGATCAGAAATAACCGAGCTGATCTTCGTTACCGAGATATTCGGCAGTTCCGGTGTACAGAACGTGAAATCATGGATCGCGATGCTCTGGTTACCCGGATTATCAGGCGCGCCAGAACCATTGCCATATTCGATCACAATTGTGTCGATCGGATCGAGGAAGGTGAATGTGCCATCGCCATTGTTTGTGGTGTCGCCTGCTCCGCCGCTGCCGATCAATGAAGGACCGCTGATTGTGTTCGCGTTGCCGTTGGTGAGAACAGCATTGACGACCACACCGTTCAACCGCCCAAAAACGGTCACCCGGTCTTGAAAGTCGGACGACTGATCAATGTCAAAGACAGTGAACTGCGCCCCCGTAACCACGCGCGGCAGGGTCACCGTGGTGACAACTTCCTGAGTGCGATTATCGTTGTTCGCATTGAACGCAAGCGCATCTTGAAGAGGGCTGAGGCCGCCAGAGACTGCCGTCGTCAAAATCGGGGTCTGGCCACCAAATGATGCACGGAAAGTTAGGTTCGCGGTCGAGACGATGTCGAACTCAATCGTTCCCCAGTTGCTCAAAGGATAGCTGTTGTTGAGGCTACCAGCCGCCCATGCAACCGCATCCCAGTCGAACACTGACTGGCCCGCAGGGCACGCCAGAACAGGCGGTGTGCTAGGCGGATTGGCCGCGACGACAAAGCTCTCTGAGGCGAAGTCGTCTTCGCTCGTCACGCCGTTGTTCACGGTCGAATCGGGATCTGTCAGATTGCTGGAGATGATCTCTGCCGTGTTGGTGATGGTGCTGCCTGCGGCGGCAGATATAAAGCCCTGAATGTTGATCGTCGCGCTGGCTCCTGGGGCCAATGTGCCGACGGTCCATTCGCCTGTCCCAGAGTTGAAACTGCCATCGCCGCTTGCCCCATCAAAGGTAAAGCTGGCCGGAAGATTATCATCCACCACAATTCCAGTGGCGGGAGCTTCAGAGGACGCCGCGCTAGTGACCACCAATTGCCACGTCACAAAACCACCATTGCTTGGAGGCGAGCCGAGCAAGGTCTTGGTGAGCGACAAGTCTGCCGTCAGACCATCGTAATCAAAATCGGAGATCGTCGAGAACTGGTCGCCTGGATCACCAGTGCCGCTGTTGCTGAAATAGACGATCTGAATGCGGCGAACTTGCTGCGTGTTAAAGTCGAACGTCAGGTCGCCATTTGTTGTGAACTGGTCAGAGGGGGCTATGCCAGTCCAACCGTTGACAGTCGCATTGTTCGTACGCGTCACCGATGGACCTGCCGTCCAAAAAGCGGTGTTGGTCGCTGCATTGCTAAACGCGCCGGTCAGGTCGTCATCGTAATAGACCTCCATTGCATCGGAGAAGTTGCCATTATCGATGTCGTTGATCGAGAAGTTGAGGTTAGACACAGCGCGATTGAGCGTGATCGTGACGACAATCCGGTCGTCCGGGTCGAAAGCTTGGTTGTTAAAGCTCATCAACAATGGAGATGTTGACGCGCCGACATTACCGGCAAAAAAGGCCAGGAAATCACCACCAAAGGCCGGAACAAAAGTGCCGTCACCATCGTCAGTGACAGCAAAATCGACCTGCGCGGTGGTCCCATCGGAACCGGTAACGACCGTGCCGGTGGGCCAAGCGCCAAAGCTAGCGACCCCGGCATCGGCCCAATCGATATCCGCGTCCTGGGCCAAAACCGCGCTCGGCATAATCGCAAACACCGCCGCGATCAGCGCAAGCAGCACGAGCTTGGCGCGCACGTTAAAGGTTGCAACAGCGCTCATCGGCCCAGCCCCAAGAAGCTGAATGTGTCGGTGTCGAACTTCACTTTGATCGACGCAAACACGCCCTTGTCGGTGTTGCGCGCCGCTGAGAAGTCCTCGTCGCGGAAGCCTTCGACATTATAACCCACGGTCAGCAACATGCCGTCCGCTGGGACAAAGCCGATGTGCGGGCCATATGAGAAACTGGTGACATTATCTTCCAGGTTTGCACGAACAGTGGTGGTTGCACCGATCTCAAACCGCTCGCCGATACCGACGCGCGCATCAAGCCCGGCCAGTACACTTGTCCCAGAAAATTCTGTGCCCTCGAACCGGTCGAGATTGTAACGGCCGCCCACAAACAGCGAGAGTTCATCGCGGCGGGTCTGGCGCAAATTGCCATTGTCATCGCGGTCCCAATCGCTTGGTGACCAATTGGTTGAGACGCTGGCAACCAGACGGCGCGAGCGTGCATCGCCGGTCACGGTCAGAGCCGTGCGGCCAGCTGCGCCCGCTTCACCAGCGATCGCCCCGCGAACGGTGTCGCTGCGATATTCAAGCTTACCCAGGGTCGCGAATTCGGATGAATCCGGACGGTGCGCAAACGCGAGGCTTGCGTCAAAGATCTCGGTGGTCGCGCCGTTTTCAGCGGTCGCTTCCGTCCATGTCGCGCCGGAACCGACGATGCTGCCTTGACCCAGTTGACGGATTGCGCCGACGGTGAGGCCTTTGCGCTCAGCAAACTCGCCATCGCGGTATTCGCCGCGAGCGGTCGCACTCCAGCGATCCTTGCGCCATGCAGCGCCAAGAGTGACGGCGGTAAAGTCTTCAAACTGCGAATTGCCCGTCAGCTGGCCGCCGCTGGCGACAGGCTGATCAGGGTTGATCACATTGATAGCAGCCGGTTCGCCGTTCAGCGTGCGGCTGCCATCAATCGTTGCATCCAGCGTCAGCCCCGGGCTGACTTGGAGAGATTGCGACAGGCCAAAGGCTGCGAAGCTGCGATTGCCGAACTCGCCAATGCTTTGCTGGCCCAGAGTCGTGACGACTTGTGCGCCCTGCCATGGGGTCACTTCGATGCCGCCGCGAATTGTGCGGGCATTGATGTTCTCGCCATTCGCGATCTCATACTGGCCGACCAGACGAATATCGTTTGTAATAGCGTAGCGAGCGCCAAACCGGTGACGGGTCGGCAGATCAATGCTTTCGGTCGCGTCCAGAGCAATGGCGCTGGTCGCGCTGAGTTCCAGCTTGTTGTCGAGCAAACGCTGGCTGATGCCGCCTTCGACGACAGTCGACTTGTTGCGCGTGCCATCGGCCAGGCGATCATTGAAATGCGCCAGACCTACGGTGAGGTCAGTGTTCTGCGTGGTGTAGCCCAGTTGCAGCTGAGCGGCACGCCGGCGGCTGTCGTCGGTCAGGCTGTCATCCTGCCACACGCTGGCGACCAGGTTGAGATCATCGCTGATCAGCAGACGGCCATCGACGCCAAACTTGCGGCGGCCTTGCTCTGCGCCGTTCTGCTGGCCAACGCCATAATCAGCGTCGAGCGAGCGGGCATATGCCAGCAAGTCAAGCTTGCCGGTTTGATGCTGAGCTTCAACCAACCAGCCATTGGAGGTTGTGCCCTCAGTGCGGCTCAGGCCAAGCTCAGCGCGCAGTTCGGTGTTCTCGTCCAGCTGAGCGCGCAGGTCGATTGCGCCCAGATTGGTGCGTGCACCCTCGCCCTTGTCAGTGATCGCGCTGGCGCCAACACGGAGGTTGCCGCTCTTGCTTGTCCAGTCAACACGGACGCCAGCATTCAGTTCACCTTCACCAAAACCATCAATTTCATAATCAATTACAATGAATTGTGGGTTTAAGTTAAAGTCACGACTAAGCACTGGCTCAGAGAAGGTGATCGTTCCTGACAGCAGATCGAGATCATAATCGATGAAACGAGATAATTTCCGTGAAGAAACAACTAGTTCAGAGCGGAACCTGTCACGCACTTCAAGTGTAACGCGCTCGCTATTGGCGAGGATGCTGCGGCTCGACAGGCGATATGGACCGCTGATGCCTTGGCCCTGAATTTCATCACGGCGGAGGCGGGTTGAAATCTCAGCCGCAAAGGCTTGCGCCTTTACCTGGCCAAAGCGAGCCTCGCCCTTCAGGCCGGTTGCTGTACGGTTGTAGCGTGCAAGCTGGGTCTGATCAAAGCCCGTTTCGAAATCGCCATACAGCGCATAGAAGGTCGAGCTCTCGATGCGGACATAGAGGTTCTCGCGGCTGGCCGCGTCAAACCGACGGCTCGAGCCGTCGGCGAAAACTGTGTAGTAAGCCTGAGGATCAATCGCGCCGAGCACGCGCTGATCTTCGCGTTGCTTCGCGCTGTCATAGGCCAAAGTCAGCAGATACCGGCCGAGCACCCGGCCCTTGGCATAAAGAGCAACGCGCGCATCATCGCCCAGGTCGCTGGCGAAGTTGCCAGCGCGCTCCATGTTATCAGCAACGCTTTTCGCGCCAACAGTGCCCTCAGCAAGACCGATGATGGTCCATTCGATGTCGCCCGGCTCAATCCATGCTTCGAGTTCCTGAGTGCGAACAATGTCGCCGTCGTCAAAGCGGAAGTCCAAACGCAGCGAACCGGAAACCATGGTTGGTGCCAGTTCGATGTGCGCAATGCCATCGCTGCCCTTAACAACCCAGCGAGCTGAGCTTGGCGCAAGACCGGTAAGCTGGTTCAATTGCTGGCGATCGATCTGCTCGGCGCTCTCATAAGGAGCGTTCAGCATGAATTCGCCTGAGACGCCTTCGCGCAGCGGACGGTTGTTGCGGTCCAGCACGCGCACAGCGACGACAGGACGAGTCCGGCCATCAGCAATCAGTTGCGACTGCTCTGGTACGAGCTGAACCTTTGCAGGCGAAGTCGTAAAGAACACTTCGCGGGTGATCGTCTCATTGATCTCGCCAAAGGAGTTGATCACATCCGCTTCCAGCACGGTGCGCTCGCCGTCCAATGGGACGCCGCGCCAGGTGCTGACGGCAAATTTGCCGCGCTGAGGCTTCTTAGTGCCGTCGAAGGTGAGCGGGTTCACGGGCTCGCCATCAACGCGCAGAACGATCTTCTGGCCCTTGCGGTGGCGAATAGCCACGCGAATAGCCGGCGCACGCGGGTTGTGCCCGAGTTCAGGGGTCAACCAGCCGTCTGGGCCATCGCCCAAAGCGATCCAATCGGTCGCTGGCGACAGCGCTGGTGCACTTTGTTCTTGAACGGCGCCAAGCGTTGGGCGTTCGGCACGGAGAGCGCCGCCGCCGCCGATAGCGTCTTCGCCGCCGGTGAGCTGAGCTGTGGTCGCTGCAGGCGCGTCAGAAGCGGCCTGAGCATCAATTTCGCGTGCGATTGCGCCTTCTGGCGTGGTTTCAGCCAAAGGTGCGACCGGTTCGAGCGCGCCTTCAGGAACGATCGCATGGAAATCTGCGACCATCAGGCTGCCGCCCTGGCCGATGATGAAGCGCGAATTGGCGCTGCCCGCACTGCGGGTTGAACGATGACAATCGACGAAGCGCGAGCCCTCAGGCAGGGTCATGCGCGAGGCTTGGACCACGTGCGTGCCTGGCACGACGCCTTCGAAGTGATAGCGGCCGTCGGCATCCGTGATGGCAAAGCTGCCATCTTCGAGCATGACGCGCACGCCTGGAATTCCGCGGCGCGGATTGCGCAGTGAACATGGGCCAGCGGTGATGCGGCCGATGATTGTCATGCGGTCAGCGATGCCATCGCGCTCAATGTCGATCACGGCGCTTGCCCGTGCAATTCGGCCAAGTGAATCAATAGTTTGCGCATTGTTCGCGGCGCGTCCCGGAGACGCGTCTGCGCGAACAACCATCGCATACGTTACGCGGCGTGAGGCACCTGCAGCAATATCACCCAAGGCGATCGACAGAGCGCTGCCATCTGGTGTGAATGTCACCGCATCAGGATCTTCAGCGCCATCAATCCGGACGCTATCCGGGCGGAAGCGCAGCGAGGATGACGGAACATCGCTCAGCGTCACATCACGCTTAATCCGCGCAGGATCGGGGTTTGTCGCCGTCAGCGTATAAAACACAACATCGCCCGGCTGCACCCGCTGGCGCGAGGCCGTTTTGGTGAGGCCTATGTCGAGGCTCGGTCGGTCGAGCGGAATGTCGATTTGAACCGGCGTTGGATCAACCAGTTCAAATGAACCGCCAAATGAGCCATCCTGGATCACAAATTCGCGGCCATCAGGCCGGGTCAACTGCGCGAGCGCATCGCGCGAGACCACAGACGGCGCTGTGAAGGGCTCCGGCGGCTCTATAATGAGACGATATCGACCCAGAGATGTGAGCGGGAACCAATATTCTCCTGGCTCCATCGGGAACACATTGCCTGCGCCATCGGTGATCGGTTGGCCGGAAATTACCGTTGAAGGCCAAGTGGTTACACCATCCTCAGCAAACACAATTGCTGGCAGACCGGTCGCATCATCAACCAAAGTAACGACCGCGCCATCGACTGGCTCACCGGTCTCACTGTCGAACACAACGCCAAACGGATCAGCCAGAACCTCGACGTCGGTTTGGACGATAATATCGTCTTGGCCGACCAATGAAGCAGCAATCTGGATCATTTCACCATCAGCAATGCTGAGGCGGCAATCACCTTGAACCGCAGCGGGCGGTGCCCGGCGCGTTGGGATCTGACCGACGAAAATGCCCGTATTTGGGCCAGTTTCGAAGATCGTTTCGGTCTCTCTGTCGCCAGAGCTGGTGGTGATCACGACATTTAGGCTGTCAATCGCGTCAGAATCGACGTTTGCAGCCGCTGCTTGAACCTCAAACAGCAAATCTTGGCCCGGACGCAGCACACTTGTGGGCTCTGCGCCTGTGATTTGGACCATAGTTTGGTTCGGGCCGCCAATGCCTTGCACCCCTTGCCCAGCGACATTGCAAAGTGGCGCTTGGAAAGAGAGGTCGACCACGCCCGTAGGCGCAGAACGAAGGGCACGAATTTCAGGCGGTGCCTGGGTTACTTCAATAGTCACCTCGTTTGAGCTGGTGCTCGCCGGGGTGCCATTAAACTGCCAAGTCGCCTCGGCAATATTGGTAATCGTATTGGTAGTCGTCGTGGCAGACTGCGCGCGCGCCCCCTCTCCAAGCACGACGAAAGGCAGCAGCACTAACATAAGTGCTGCTGCCAGTCGGCTTAGAGAGAGGGCTACACGCAAAGTCTAAGTCCGCTCTATCAGTCGATTTCGACGCGGAAGTAGAGCGAGCGCGTTTGGCCAGCCAAAATATCGCTCAGCGTACCGGAGACTTCGTCTTCGCCGCTTGGGCCAGTGCCCGCGCTAAACGAAGCGTCGCCGCCTGGGACGCCATTGGCGCCGCCGGTGCATGCCGCATCGCCGTCAACGAAGATGCCGAACGCTGGGACAAACGTCACATCGCCTGGCAGCAAGTCGTTCACGTTAACGCTGGTGGCGGTCGCCGCGCCCGAACCGTTGGCCACGGTGATGCAATATTCGATAATTGCACCAGGGATGGCTTTCGGGTTGGTCGTGTTGTTGACTGGATCACTGATGATCGAGCTGGTTTTGGCAACAGTGACAGCAGCCGCGGCTACTTCATATGTACCAAGATCCGAGAAGTCGCCTTGGTTGGCGCTATCGGTTGTACCAGCACCGTCAGCCAGAACCGTGTCCACGCCTGCGGTGTTCGCACCAGCAGTATCGGTCAGTTCTGTTGTGCCGAGCGAGCCAACATTGCCGCTGTTGAAGGCATTTGCCGTCAGAACAACGTCAAAGGTGTCGCCATCCGTCGCAGCAAGACCGATATCGGCAACTACGAGGACTTCGATCGTCTCAGTGCCGGTTCCATCATCAGCCGCGACTTCGTCGAGGAAGGTGATTGGACCAGCAGCAAGTTCAGCTGCACTCAATGCGCCGTTGCCGTCAGCATCGAGATAGATCTCGAAGTTGGCGATGTTAGCGCCTGTACCTGCGTTCAAGGCCGCAGCCAGATCGAGGTCGACTACGTCGTTCGACAAGTTGGTCACATCAAATGCGAGCACAACGTTCTGCTCACCAGGCGACACCGAGGTGTTGCTGGTGCCAGTGAAGTCGACAACGACATCGACCTTGCGGTCAACCGTGAACGTGTCTGACGCGGTTGCTTCAGTTTGATCAACGCCGCCAACCTGATAGGCGACGGAGACGTTGTTGGTGATCGAGTCACCGGCTGTGGTTCCCTCAGCAAAAGCTGGCGCGCTGCTCATCGCAACGAGCGCAACCGCACTGACGGCACCCAGCAATTGGGTGGTTGGTCTCATCTTCGAGTTCCTCTGCGTGTGCCCTGCGTCAAAAGTTCCGCCCGCAAGGCTTGGCGGTTATCTTTCGCTGATCAGCGAATGATTGCTGGATATTCGAGACGGCCTGTTTCGCCCGGTGCAACCGAGGCAAGCGTCCATCGAACATGTGTGACATCGCCGTGCTGCGCAGCGCGGCTTGCGCCGTCCTCGCCGGTCACGGTCAAAGAGCTAAGCACTCCCCAAGTGTTGCCACCGTCAACTGACACGGTCAGTTCAGCGTCGGCATCAGATGCCAGCGCAACGGCGCCTGGGAGTGGGTTGGTGACTACAAAGTCCGTCACCGTCTCAGAGCCAGAATTGTTGTAATCGGTGCCGAAGATCAAACGATCACCCGGAACGATAACATTGGGCTCAACCAATTCGGTCTGTTCGTTTCCAGCAGCGTCGGTGCTGGTTTTCACAGCCATAACGTCGCCAGACAAGACAATTGGGTTGCCTTGAGCGATTGCAGGAGCAGCTGGGACGGCAATAACCATCAGAGCCGCGCAAATTTGTCCAAGAAGTTTCATTGTATCAGACCCTTGTCTATTTTCTTATTGATCGATGGTGACATCGAAAGTGATTGCCTGGGTGGTGCCGCCCGCGACCGTGCCAAGATCGACAGTGATCCCGGTTGCGCTGGCCTCGCCCGCGTCATCGCCGCTGGCATCGGTCAGAGTGCCGCCTGCCAGGGTAAGAGAGCCAGGTACGTAAGTTGTGTCAGTCGGGAACGCGTCGGTGACCGTCAGGTCGTCGACAGAGCCGCTGCCGGTGACTTCAGCAGAAATGGTGAAGGTCACGACTGAGCCCGGAACCGCGCTGGTGCCGCCGAACGGATCGACGATGGTCGCAGACTTAACGAGATCGACTGTTGTGATCCCGACCAGCAGTGAACCCGTTGCGGTTGCATCCGCGCCAGTGCTGCCGACGATGGCATCGCCGCCGCTCACACCTTGGTCGGAGAAACTGGTGCCAGGAGCGCCCGTGCCAGTGACCGCTTCCGCTGTCAGCTCAACATCGCTCTCTTGCGTGTCGGTCGCGCCAGCAGGCACGGTGACCAGTACGAAGACCGTCAGCGTGTCGTCTGCATCAAGCACTGCGGTTGTTTCTGGACCCGTCAGGATTTGATCGACGCCCGGATCGTATGTGCCGTTGCCGTTCGTATCGACCGCAATGCCATCAATTGCCGTATCGAAGTCGTTGCCAGCAACTGCTGGATCAGCGGTCAGCTCAAACGCCTCTGGGCCATTGCCTTGGTTGGTCAGCTCGAACGTGAGCACCGCATCACCAGGCGTGGTGCCCACCGGACCGGAGTCCAGGGAGGTGACAGTCACATCGAGCAATTCATCGACCAGCACCGTGACGGTGTTGGAATCGACCGTTTGCGGGCCATTCCCGTCCTCGTAGGTCGCCGTCGCGGTGTTCTCGATCAGCGTGCCTGCATCGACCCCTGCGGCATGCGCCGGAGCCACTGCAATGAGTGAAAATGCACCTAGGGCGAGAGCCGAGGTGAACGTGTTAGCCAAAGCGGGCTTAAATGGGTTCTGTGTATTCATACGTAGGACAAATACGCAGTAATGGTTAACGAACTGTTTGGAGTCGGCGAAAAACGGCGGTTTCCTGCCATTTGAAACAAGATTTAACACTTTAACGACGCGGTTAACCTGGCGTTCAGCGCTTTGAGCCGGATCTTCACTCGGAATTTACCAAAACTCGCCTGATATCTGGCGTTTGCGCGACTTTTTCAGCGCGACTAACGCCGCCAGTGGCCTTGCGCGCTCAAACCGCTTACAATCGCTGGAAATGGGGACCGCAGACACTCAATCGCTCTTGGGCCGGGCTGGAAGCATGCAGACCAAGCATAAGCTTTTGGTTTTGCTTGGCTTCATCGTCGCTTTGATCGGCGTTGTTGCCGCCTATCTCATTTGGTTCCACATTCGGATTGTTGAGGCCCCTGCCCCGGCCCGGATGGAGCCAGCGGCGCAATATCCGACCGAAGAATCAGTCCTGGTCACAGAACTCGGCGTTCCATTGGAAACGATCCGCCGCTCGCTCGAGCGCGAGGTGCCCCGCACGCTTTACACGATCGATGAGCAGATCGAGGAGTGCATTCCGCGCGAAACCATCCGGGTGCTTGGTAGGGAAATCGGGCGAACCCCAAAAATCAGCTGCCAGCTGGTCGGGCAAATTCGGCGCGGACCAATGCGCCTGTCCGGGCGCGGCAACACCCTGAGCGTCAGTTTCCCGGTCGCAGCGGAAATACAGGCCCGCGATGTCGGGGGGATCATCAAACGTGAGACCGCGACGGCTGCAGCCAATGTTCGGCTGACTGCGCGGGTCGCAATCGCGCAGAATTGGCGCTTAAAGCCCGATGTTCGCGTTTCTTATCAATGGTCTAAGGAGCCTGGGATCGACGTTCTGGGGCAGCGCATCCGTTTTACGCGGCGCGCCAATGCCGAACTTGCCCCTATTCTCGCGAAAGCAGAGAAAACTCTCGAACGTGAGCTTTCAGCGCTTAATCTGCGCCCACAAGTGGCCCAGCTGTGGAATCAAGGTTTCACAACATTGTCGCTGAATGCGGACAATCCGCCGGTTTGGATGCAGCTCAACCCCACTGCGATCGGCGCGGGCAATCTGCGTGTATCCGCTCGCCGTGTCACTGCTCAGGCCATGCTGCGCGCGAAGCTCGGAATTTTCGTTGGCGATAAGCCAGCAGTGCCGGAGCGCAAAAATCTGGGCAGCAATGCTGGCATCACTCGCGACACCGGTTTTGAGGTCACCCTGCCTGTGCTCGCCAATTACGATCAGCTTGAACCGGTGATCCTGCGCGCGCTCAAACGAGTGGCAGAGCGCGGCATCGCAAAAGAAGAACTCGGCCGGCTCGATCTCGAATTTGAAAACGTCACACTTTATGCAGCCGAAGGCGGCAGGCTGGCGGTTGGGATCGAGGCTCAGGTCGAGCCTATTGGTAATTTGACGGACCGAATTTGGGGACGAGCGAAAGGGACCATTTGGTTGACTGGATTGCCAGTGAGCGAACCAGACAGCCAGGTCGTCCGGATCGAAGACCTGCAAGTGTTCGGCGACATGGACACAGCGGTCGGAGATTTGCTGGTTCGGATCATGGCCAGCGATGAAGTAAAGCAGGAGATCGAGCGATCATTGGTTGAGGACTTCAGCAATGATTACAATTCAGTGATCAGGAAAGCTAAGGAAGGTGTGAGGTCGATTAGGGCGGGTGACTTCAATCTGTCGTTTGATATCTCAGACCTATCTCATGGCCAAATCACACCCACTGCTGAGGGTCTTTTTATGCCCGTTACCGCGTCAGGCTCCGTTACCAGCACTCTCGCATCAAAATAGGAGACATTATTTATTTCATTCCGATACTTATACCTATCTTCTTATATGATTTCTGGAAGTAATGCATTTCGCGCCTAAATTAGCGTTCAGCGCGCTCGTATTTCCTGCAAGACGACGCCGAAAGAAATTTTTGCAAGCCAAACGCCGCGAAGGCGCGTATGTGCAGGCGCAACAGATTGCGGGCGCCGTGCGCCCATTACCCACAATCCCCATTTAACCGGCCAATCAGGGCCGCTGCGCGCACCTCTGCGCGCACTTGCATTTGAGATCAATTCATGAGTTTTCCAGACCTTCCAGCCTGCCTGCAGGCGGCCCTTTCAGAACGCGATTATGACGCCCCAACCCCTGTGCAAGAGGCGGTGCTAAAGCCTGACGCACTTGGCCGAGATCTGGTCGTCTCCGCGCAAACCGGCTCTGGCAAGACGGTCGCATTCGGCCTCGCTATGGCAGGCGAACTGCTTGACGAAAACGGTGCCTTGCGCAGCGCAACCTCACCGATGGCGCTCGTTATTGCACCGACGCGCGAACTTGCGCTTCAGGTGAGCCGCGAGCTTGGCTGGCTCTACAGCAAGGCTGGCGCGCGCATCGCAACCTGCGTTGGCGGCATGAACCCATCGCAAGAACGCCGCGCTTTGCGCGCAGGCGCAACCATCGTTGTCGGCACGCCCGGCCGCCTCCGCGACCATTTAGAACGCGGCGCGCTCGACCTCTCTGCGCTGGCCACCATCGTCCTCGATGAAGCCGACGAAATGCTCGACATGGGCTTTCGCGAGGAGCTCGAAAGCATCCTCGACGCGACACCAACTTCGCGCCGTACCTTATTGTTTTCTGCGACAATGCCGCGTCCAATTGAAGCCTTGGCGCGGCGCTATCAAATCAATTCCCTGCGGATTGCCACCATCAGTCAGCAGCGCGGTCATGGTGATATTGAATATCAGGCAATCACTGTTTCTCCCACCGAAATTGAAAACTCAGTGGTCAATTTGCTCCGCTATCACGAGGCGGAAACCGCGATCCTTTTCTGCGCGACACGGGACAAAGTTCGGCATTTGCACGCCACCTTGCAAGAACGCGGATTTGCCGTTGTCGCCCTTTCCGGAGAGCATTCGCAGCAAGAACGCAATCAAGCGCTTCAGGCGCTGCGCGACAAGCGCGCGCGGGTCTGCGTGGCCACAGATGTTGCCGCGCGCGGCATTGATCTTCCAACTCTCAGCCTGGTTGTTCACGTCGAAATTCCGCGCGATGCACAGGCGCTCCAGCACCGTTCTGGCCGCACCGGCCGCGCCGGCAAGAAGGGTACGGCAGTGCTTATCGTGCCGTTTTCCCGCCGCCGCAGGGTCGATTCCATGCTGAAATCGGCCAAAATTGAGGCCAATTGGACCGACGCCCCTCGCCCAGAGGCGATCCGGGCGAAGGATCATGAGCGTCTGCTCGAGAAATTGCTCCAACCGATCGAAATGGATGAAGCCAACCAGGAGCTTGCGAGCAAACTCCTAGCCGAGCGCACGCCCGAAGAGATCGCAGCCATGCTGGTGCAAGCGCACCGTTCAAAGCTGCCTGAACCTGAAGATTTGATCGAAAACACGCCCGAGGCCCGCCGAGCGGCTCAAAAAGACACGCATCGCCCGGGCTTCGAGGACACCGTCTGGTTCCGCATGAATATTGGCCGCCGCCAGAATGCAGGCCCGCGCTGGGTCATGCCGCTTATCTGCCGCCGCGGGCACGTGACGCGCAACGAGATCGGAGCAATCCGTATCGGCCAGAGCGAGACGTTCTTCCAAATCCCGCGCGCCATAGCCGACAAATTTGCCGCCGCTGTCGAGCGCAGCGCTGGTTCTGTCAGCGATAATGGCGACGACCAGGACAACATCCTAATCGAAGCGTCTGACCACGGCCCGCGTGACACCGCCCGACGCAATCGCAAGTCTCACTCAGGCCCGCGCGACAGCGATCGCGGACCACGCGTTAAGGCGAAGCCCGCACATGGCGGCAAAGAGAAAAACAAGGGCAAACCCAAGAAATTCCGCAAAGGCGGCGATGACCAAAAAAGCGAGAGCTTTGAGAAAAAACCGCGAAATGAGGGCGCTGGAGCGGCAAAAGGGCCTCGCAAGGCAAGCAAGTACCAGAATGCCTCAAAAGGGCCTGGAAAGCCGTTTAAGAAGCAAAGGCACTCAAAGTAAGGTCGGTTACGGATAGATTGGTTACCACGCGGCGGAGGCTAACCTTCGGGTCTAACCAGCTTGATTAAGACGCGCCAAACATAAAGTATCTAGCACCGAAATCCTAGCCAAGCATCGCCTCAGTCTGCCGCCAAAGTCAGCTCTGCTTGCTTCACATCGCGGCTGTTGCCGCCCGCCATCAGGACGAATTTGCCCGGCTCAACCACACGCTCCATCCTATCATTCCAAATACTGAAATCGGCTGGCTTGAGCTCAAAGCGAAGGGCGCGTTCTTCGCCTGGTTGCAGAGTGACACGCTCAAATCTAACCAACTGCTTCACCGGAGTGGTGACGGAGGCATGGACGTCGCGCAGATACAATTGCACGACTTCGTCGCCTGCGAGCTGCCCGTTGTTCCTGACCGAGACCTCGACCCTGACTGTATCCGAGGTCGAATGCGCCTTGCCGATCACTCGGGGGGCCGAAATGTCGAAGTTTGTGTAGCTGAGGCCAAAGCCAAACGGGTACAAAGGCTCTTTGCTGTCGAACAAATAGCCGCGCCGGGCCTGGGGTTTGTGATTGTAGAACACGGGCAATTGCCCAACATTTTGAGCGACTGTGACCGGCATCTTGCCGCCGGGATTGGACTTGCCAAACAAGACATGGGCGACCGCATTCCCGGTCTCTTGGCCAAGGTACCAGCCTTCAATGATAGCGGGAGCCGTTTGGTTCAGCTCAACAATCGATAGCGGACGGCCATTGAGCAGCACCGTCACCACCGGCTTGCCCGTGGCCAGCATTGCGCGGGCCAGATCCATTTGCTGACCGACCAATGTGATATCGGTCCGGTCCCCAAGATGCGTCGTTGCCCAAGCTTCTCTGCTGGTCTGCTCATTGCCGCCGATGACCATGACGATGACGTCGGCATCTTCAGCCGCCGTGACTGCCTCTGCGATCAAACGGCGGTTCTCTTCTTCGGGAACGAGATCGACGGGATCAGCCGCCCAGACCCGGCTTTCCGTGATCCGAACACCCTCTGAGTATGCGACCTCGAATTCCCCGCTGGCCGCGCCTTCCAGCCCCTCTAGCACGCTCACAACTTTGCGAGGAATGTCGCTGTAACCGCCAAGCGGCGTGTCTTTCGCATGTGTCCCGACGACGAGTAACTTATCGATTGCCTCCGCAGCCAATGGCAGCAGGCCGTCGTTTTTGAGCAAAACCATCGACTTGCGCGCAGCTTCCCGGGCAAGCGCAATGGCTTCATCATTGGCCTCAATCCGCTCTGCATAGTCCGCGTCTGCATAGGGGTCCTCGAACATGCCAGCGGTGAATTTCAGCCGCAGGATACGGCGGACCGCTTCGTCGATCAGAGCAACATCCACCCGCCCCTGCGCCACAAGGTCTGGGAGGGTGAGAAACGTGTCCGCATCGGCCATCTCATTGTCAACGCCCGCCTTAATGGCGCGTTCTGCGGCTTGCTCTGCATCCTCAAGCATTTGATGGCGGGTAACCATTTCACGTATCGCGAAATAGTCGCTCACCACCGCCCCTTTGAAACCCCATTCTTCCTTGAGAACCGAGTTGAGCAACCAACCATTGGCATGGCTCGGCACAGCGCCAATCTCATTGTAGGACGGCATCACCGAGAGCACGTTGGCTTCCTTCACCGCCCGCTCAAACGGCGGAAAGAAATAGGTTCGCAAAGTGTGTTCGCTCAGTTCGGCCGGCGCGACATTGGTGCCGCTCTCCGGCTGTCCGTGACCCGTCATATGCTTCAGCGTGACCAGCACTTTATCGTCGGCAAGTGGCAGTTCCCTTCCCTGGAACCCGCGGATCGCCGCAAGTCCAATTTCCGAAACGAGGTATGGATCCTCTCCGTAGGTCTCCTCGATCCGGCCCCAGCGCGCATCGCGGGCGATGTCGACTACAGGGGAAAGCGCCAATTGCGCCCCGCGCGAGCGCATTTCACGAGATGCTACGCTGTAGACCCGCTCAACCAGCTGCGGGTCCCAGGTGCTGGCTAACCCAATCGCTTGCGGGAAGCTGGTGGCGCCGCGGGCGACATAACCGTGCAATCCCTCCTCATGCATCAAGATTGGAATGCCGAGACGTGTTTCATCGACGGCCCAGCGCTGCGCCGCGTTGACATAGTCGACGGTTTCGCGCGCTGTGCGATTGCGTCCCTCAGCCGAAGCTCCGGCATCGCCTGCGTTCGATTGGTCAACGCCGCGAAAATCTGATGGGCGGGCAATCATGCCAATGCCATTGGGAAAACTTGCACTGGCCTTTGCGGGGTCGAAATCGCCTTGCGGGGTCTGCACTTTCTCTTTTTGCTCCCAGATCGTGAGCATTTGCGCGACCTTCTCTTCCAGCGTCATCCGCGCCAGCAGATCCTCAATCCGGTCTTCGATGGGAGCGCCCGGGTCTTTGTAAATCGCCAGCTCAACGCTCGCGCTCTGTTGGCTCACCGCGGCAGTTGGAAAGGCAGCCACGGCCCCGAACAATCCGACAACCGCCGCGCAGCCAGCCGCTCGCTTCAGAAAAATGCGCATATCACCACCCTCACCTCTCAAAATGATAGCGCTATCATACGTCGAAGGCTCAGCATTGCAATGCCCCTCACTGACCGCTAGTCACTATCAGCGAGGGACACTATGGCACGAACACGGCGGCGAAATCGGCAGACGGTAACAATCGATGATGTCGCGCGCCAAGCCGGCGTGTCGGCGATGACTGTATCGCGGGTAATGAACGCGGAAAGCGGTGTGCGCGACGCCACCAGACAGACTGTCCTCAAAGCCGTTAGCGCGCTCAATTATCAGCCCAATCGCTCGGCCCGGCGCTTGGCCAAGGGCGCCGATGTTCACATTGGCCTGATCTACGCCAACCCGTCAGACAGCTATCTTGGCCGGTTCTTAAGGGGCGCTTTGGAGGCGGCTCAGGCGAGCGACAATCACTTGATCGTCGACATCTGTGAAGACAACACTCCGGCCACCCACGTCGCATCGGCCATGCGTTTGGCGAAAGCTGGCATTGCCGGTGTAATCCTGCCGCCGCCTACATCTTCTGCGCCCGAAATCCTCTCGATATTCGAAGAACTGCACATACCAGTCGCGACCGTTGCCAATGGCAATATGGATCAAAAACATAATGATATCAATATTGAAGATGAAACGGCATCTAAGGAAATGACCCAATATCTGATCGAATTGGGACACCGAAGGATCGGTTTTATCAAAGGGTCACCAGACCAAATGTCGAGCACCATGCGGGAGCGTGGATATCGCCAAGCGATGGCCGAAGCGCAAATTGAGATCGATCCAAACTGGGTGGCAGATGGACATTACACTTACCGCTCCGGAGTGACAGCAGCAGAGCTCTTGCTAACGTCCACGCCCCGGCCCAGTGCCATTTTCGCGAGCAATGACGATATGGCCGCTGCGACTATCGGTGTCGCGCATCGGCATGGCCTGTCAGTGCCCGAAGAACTAACCGTTGTTGGCTTTGACAACAGCCCGTCTGCGATTTCCGTCTGGCCAGAACTGACCACTATCGATCAACCCGTCAGTGCGATGGCAAAGTCCGCCTTTAACCTGGTGTTGAGCAAGGTCGGCTTGGGCGATGAAGCCGACAAAGAACTCAGATTTGAGCACACACACGAATGCCGCCTGATTGAGCGCGGATCATCCGCCCCTGCCAATCCATAAGTTTGGGTTGGACATTCTTTTCGTTACCGCTAACATAACTCTCAACGATGTCTTTGGGAGAGGATTCTGGTGGCCAATGAGGCAACAACGGATAACGCGCGCTTCGTCTTTCTGATTGTATCAGTAGCGACGCTCGGCGGGTTTTTGTTCGGCTTCGATAGCGGAGTGATCAACGGCACGGTCGACGGCCTGCAAACGGCTTTCAATTCGACCAGCGTCGGGACTGGCTTCAATGTCGCATCCATGCTGCTTGGCTGCGCTGTCGGTGCGTTCGTCGCTGGGCGGCTGTCTGACAAGATCGGACGGCGCGCTGTCCTCTTGATCGCGGCAGTCTTCTTCATTGTGTCCGCATGGGGCTCTGGGATCGCTGGCGATGCCACCACCTTCGTCATAGCGCGCATAATCGGCGGTCTAGCGGTTGGCGCGGCCAGTGTGATCGCACCGGCCTACATCTCCGAAGTCGCCCCAGCAGATAAGCGTGGGCGGCTGTCATCAATCCAGCAAGTGATGATCATCATCGGCCTGACCGCCGCGTTTCTCTCCAACTACTTTCTCGCTGAGTTTGCGGGCGGCAGCCAAGAGCAGGTCTGGGGTGGATTCGAAGCCTGGCGCTGGATGTTCTGGGCAGAGCTTCTGCCCGCCAGCCTATTCCTTGTCCTGCTCTTTTTCATACCTGAAAGCCCAAGGTTTCTAGTCGCAAAAGGGCGTGAAGAAGAGGCGAAGCTGACCCTTGGCCTGTTGCTTGGAGACGCCAATGTTCCTGCGAAACTCCAAGAAATTCGCGAGAGCCTCACCGGAGATCACCAACCAAGACTTTCGGACCTTGTCTCCAGCCAAACTGGCAAAGTTCGGACCATCGTTTGGGTCGGGGTCGGGCTGGCGACTTTCCAACAGCTCGTGGGCATCAACATCGTATTTTATTACGGAGCGGTGCTGTGGCAGGCGGTTGGCTTTACAGAGAATGACGCTCTCAAAATCAATGTTTTGTCAGGCGCGCTCTCAATCGGTGCGGTCTTCCTAGCAATCGCATTGATCGACAGGATTGGGCGCAAACCATTACTGCTGATCGGGTCAGTCGGAATGGCGATTGGCCTCACCGTCATGGCTCTCGCCTTCGCATCAGGCTCGCTAGTCAATGGAGAGCTCGTACTGTCCGATGGCGCGGGCATCGCTGCTTTGATTGCCGCCAACGCCTATGTCGTCGCGTTCAACTTCAGCTGGGGGCCAGTGATGTGGGTAATGCTGGGCGAGATGTTCCCCAATCAAATTCGCGGCTCTGGATTGGCGGTTTCCGGCTTTGCTCAATGGACGGCAAACTTCCTTATCATCATGAGCTTCCCATGGCTCCTGAGCAATGTCGGCCTGCCGATCACCTATGGCTTCTATGCGCTTGCCGCGCTCCTTTCCGTGATCTTCGTCGCGAAGATGGTCGCAGAGACAGCGGGCAAAGAACTTGAGGCAATGCAGGGCTAAGATGGCGAAGACTTTGCCTCTTCCTGCTGAACATGGCGGCGCTCCACAGATGCAACCGGCACAGGCAAAAGGCAGCTCGTCATGCAATTGCTAGAGCTGACATGCGGAGCGACCCAGCTCAGCCTGTCGCCTTGGCTTGGCGGGGGGATCGCCGCGTTCACCTGGCGAGGGCATGATGTGTTCAGGCCTTATGCGGGTGACAGCGATCCTCTTGCGCTTGCAAGCTTTCCGATGGTCCCGTTCTGCAACAGGATCGCGCATGGCCAACTGCCTGTCGGCTCGGGCACCAGTTCGATCCCATTGCTGCACAAGGACGCTGAACCGGAGCACGCCCTGCACGGTCTTGGCTGGGTCAGCCCTTGGGCGGTCACACAAAGCTCCTCTAGCAGCGCGATATTGACGCTGCATCATGACGGCGCGGTGTGGCCTTGGAGCTTTGAAGCGCACCAAGAAATCACAGCTCGCGCCGATGGTTATGTCCACAAGATGGCGATTACAAACCTGGCAGAAACGCCGATGCCCGCTGGACTTGGCCTGCACCCTTACTTCCCGAGGGCAGGCGCACGGCTCAAGGTAGATATCGGCGGCTTGTGGGAGAATGGAGCTGACCGGCTGCCAAGCTCGCACCGCTCGCTCTCAAGCCAGCCAGAATGGCTCACAGGACCGTCAGTCGACAATTGCTACACCGGGCGGCGCGATGCGATCGAGATCGCTTGGCCTACGCACAGGCTAACCATGCACCCGTCCGCCAATTTGCCCTTCACCCATGTTTATTGCCCGGCTGGAGAAGACTTCTTCTGCGTCGAACCCGTCAGCCACATTCCCGATGCAGTGAACAGCAGCCTGAGCCATGATGAGACAGGACTAAAGATGCTTCAACCCGGCGAAAGCATGGAAATCGAGTGCCGCTTTACCTTAGAGGAGACGACCTGATGTGGCTTGGCATTGATCTCGGCACCTCAGCCGTAAAGACCGTGATCGTCGATGACGATGGCGCAGTTCTGGCGCAAGACACTGCGCCTCTAACGGTCCAGCGCCCGCAAGCCTTGTGGTCCGAGCAAAACCCCGATGATTGGTGGGAAGCGACCAAGATTGCGATTGGCGGACTGCCAAGTGCAATGCGCAGCCAAGTTCGCGGGATTGGCCTGTCTGGGCAGATGCACGGCGCAGTTCTGCTCAGCAAAGATGACACGGTGCTCCGCCCGGCCATCTTGTGGAATGACGGGCGCAGCGCGGCTCAATGCAGCGATCTTGATGCGCTTGCTCCGCAGCACACAGGCAACCTTGCCATGCCAGGGTTTACCGCCCCTAAGCTCGCATGGCTGCGCGCAAATGAACCGGAGGTCTTTAAGCAAACCGCGACAGTCCTTCTTCCAAAGGACTACCTTCGCCTTTTGCTGACCGGCGAGAAGGTCACCGAAATGTCTGATGCATCAGGCACTTTGTGGCTGGACGTCGCGAAACGCCGCTGGTCGCCCACCATGCTTGAAGCGAGCGGCCTTAGCGATCGCCATATGCCGGCCCTGATCGAGGGCGATGCAATATCGGGCACCCTGAGCCAAGAAGTCGCCGACGAACTTGGCCTGCCGTGCGTACCAGTGGCGGGCGGTGGCGGCGACCAAGCAGCAGGCGCAGTTGGAGCCGGAGTAACCGAACCGGGCGATGCTTTCCTTAGCCTAGGCACATCGGGCGTAATTTTCGCGGCGGGCGCGAAATTTGAACCCAATCCGGCAAGCGGCCTGCACGCATTCTGCCATGCGCTGCCGGGTCGATGGCACACCATGACCGTCATGTTGTCAGCCGCGGCATGTCTCGATTGGGCGGCGCGGCTTACCCAATTTCGCGATGTCGAAAGTGCGCTCAAAGCGGCAGAGGCCAGCACACTCCCCCAAGACCAGCTTCCGCTGTTCCTTCCTTATCTCTCCGGCGAACGAACGCCGCACAATGACCCGGCGGCCAAAGGCGTCTTCTTCAATCTCACCCACGAAACAGGACCAGCAGAGCTGATCAGATCGGTGCTCGAAGGCGTCGCCTTTGGCCTCAGTGATGGCCTCCACGCCATGCCCTCGCCCCCAGCGGAAATGTCTGTGATCGGCGGCGGAGCGCGATCGTCTTTTTGGGCGCAGCTCTTGGCCGATATCTTGCAAACTCCGCTCACTTACCGCGATGGTTCGAGTGTTGGCCCAGCAAGCGGCGCAGCCCGCCTCGCCCGCCTCGCCATCACCGGGGAACCAGTCGCGGAGGTCTGCACCCAGCCTCCCGTTCAAGCGCAATATTCACCGCAACCTCATTCGGGAGAGAGGCAGCGTCTGTTTCGCTCGCTCTACCCCACTCTCAAATCCAGTTTTGGAGACATCTGATGGGCTATTTCGCCGACCTTCCGACCGTGCCTTTTGAAGGTGAAAACACAAGCAATCCGCTGGCCTATCGCTACTACGATGCAGATGCTCAAGTGCTGGGCAAGTCCATGCGCGAGCATTTGCGCTGGGCCGTCTGCTATTGGCACAGCTTCGCATGGCCGGGACACGACATCTTTGGTGCAGGAACGTTTGACCGGCCCTGGAAACCAGGCGAGCCAGTGACTGCGGAACTGGCGCAGATCAAACTCGATGCAGCGTTTGACATGTTCACAAAACTGGGTGCGCCCTTTTACTGTTTTCACGATGTCGATGCGATGGCGGATCACGATAGCCTTTCTAGCTATACGCGAGAGTTGGACGCCATTGCCGACAAAATGGCGGGTAAAATCGAAGAGACTGGGACGCAGCTTCTGTGGGGGACCGCGAACCTCTTCAGCCACCCACGCTATGCCGCGGGCGGTGCGACCAACCCAGATCCGGACGTGTTTGGCTGGGCCGCGCATCAAGTCCGCTCTATGCTCGAAGTCACCAACCGGCTAGGCGGCGCGAACTACGTCCTGTGGGGCGGGCGCGAAGGCTATGATACGATTCTCAACACCGATATCGCACAAGAGCTCGATCAGCTCGGCCGCTTTATGAACATGGTGGTGGAGCACAAGCACAAGATCGGTTTTAAAGGCACGATCCTGATCGAACCAAAGCCGCACGAGCCAACAAAGCACCAATATGACCGCGACACCGCAACGGTCTACGGCTTCCTCAAACACTATGGGCTGGAAGGCGAGATAAAGGTCAATATCGAAGGCAATCACGCCACGCTGGCTGGCAACAGCTTCGAGCATGAGATTGCGACCGCCAACGCTTACGGCATTATGGGCTCAGTCGATATCAATCGCGGCGACCCACAAAATGGCTGGGACACAGACCAATTCCCCAACAATGTCCCCGAGATGACTTTGGCAATGTATCACCTGCTGAAGGGCGGTGGCTTTAAAACAGGCGGTTTCAATTTCGACGCGAAAGTCCGGCGGCAATCAGTCGATGCAGTAGACCTATTCTACGCCCATATCGGCGGCGTCGACGTGCTCGCCCAATCGCTGCTCGCAGCTGCAAAGATAATCGAAGACGGCGAGCTCGATAGCTTCGTTGCAAACCGCTACGCTGGTTGGAAAACCGGTATCGGCAACCAGATTATGAGCGGCGAAATGAGCCTGGCCGATGTGGCGGACTACGCGGTGAAGGCTGAGCTTAATCCGCGCCCAATTTCCGGACGTCAGGAGTACCTTGAAACACTGATCAATCGAGCGGTTTGAGTTTTCTATATCGGGACTTTAACTAATGGCACCGGATTGGAACTCGGATCGCGCTGCAACGAATTCAGACCGGCACCGATATCTTCTTCGTGCCAAAGATCGACAGCCAGCTTGCGATTTCGTCAGTCACGACATCATCGATCTTGCGGGTTAGGTCGGCGAAATCGTCATAACTTACATCGCTTTGCGAACTAGCAAGTAACAGGTCAGAGCGCCGCACGAGGCGCCCCAATTTCGTCGATGCGACATCAGACATGGCGGCAAATCGCTCAAAATCGCCGAAATAGCGAATGCCGGCAATCGCCGCGCCTAAGGTCGGGAAGGCTACGCCTAGAAACGTCGTTAGCTTGCTCACGCTGCCAGGTACGGAGCCGCTCAGCACGCCCAGTGACGCGCCAAACTTTAGTAGCAGATACGCGCTGACAGAGATGATCGCGAGGATGAACAAAGCCTCGGACATGCGGTCGAGGTTGTGATGCACGCGCTCGAGCCGAAGTGCCTTTTTGCGGTGGTATTCCTGCTGTCCAATGAGGAATGGCCGGACCACGTCCTTCAAATGCTTTTTCAGATAGTCGTGCGTCACTTTAAGGCGCGGCAGGCCTGTCCCTTTGATCACCTCGCGGGCGTAGAGCTCTGGCCAACGCGCATCTGGCGATGACGGCCAATGGCCAAGTGGACGGCTGCATCCGATCGTCACCATCATTGGTGCATGGCGCAGATATTCGGCAACCCGCCGCGTTTGAAACCAGCGCCGGTGCCATTGTCCGCGCACACCGGCGATGGTGATCGCAACGATCGCCAGAAGCAGTGTAAGCTCCAGCAAAGCAAACGGCCATTTCCCCTCCGCATCAACCAGCGGCAGATAAGCAGCGCCCGCGATAATCGCAGCCGCAGAAAGCAGGAAATTGGCCACCATGCCGCCGCGATAAGCGTCCGAAAGGAAGGTCGAAATTCCGTCGGCTGCTGCGAACCTGGTTGTCACAGACGTCGCCAGCGATTGCGCCAATTTCTGATCGGATTGCAGTAAAGCAGACGTCGCTGCGATCATCGATTGCTCATCGCCTTTCGCCGCTTCGGCAGGTGTTTCGTAGCTTTGCTTGATCGAGGCGAATGGGGCCCCTTCGCCAGAAAACATCTTTTCAATCCGGCGATAGGCATGAAAGCGGCGCTTTGAGTGGGGTCGCCAGGAACCCGCATTCAATTGCTCTTTTGCCAGATCGGCCTGCTGCCAGTTCTCTTCAATATTCGCGCAGACATTCTCGATCATACCAGCAACATCTGTTGAAACGGCATGGTCGTGAGAGACCATCAAATCGCCTGTGTCCTCAAGCCAGCACAGCCTCTCTGGATCACGCGCATCGAGCCAGATAACGGGGACATCTGCGGCCAAAGCCTCCGCCATAGTGTCGCGTGTGCCGCCCATCGCCGTTGGCGAGGTTCCATCCCAAACGGCCAGCAGAATGTCTGATTGCTCGACCGTGATGCGGCTCGCCAATTTGGTCCGCTTGCCAATCAAGCTCTCGAATTCGAGCAGAAGCCTATGATCCTGCACATCGTTCGAAAGGCGCGTTAAATAGTGCTTTAAAGCCTCATCCTGATCGCACAGCTCAAAGCAGTTTGCCTGCGCATGCGCGGCCTTCAAAGCATGCCAATTTGCGGCCTCGGCCTTATCTTTCGGCTCATGGCCCTCCGCAATCGAACTTGCAGTCTGCCAGCTTGAACCGAGCATATTGAGGGCTAGGTTTACCTCGGTGCCAAATGGCAGCGGCGCGATGACTGTAGCATCCAATTTCGCCGCAATCTGAGCCGCCATAAGGTCGCAGCCATTGGCAAGATTGGTGACCACTCTAAGCTTTGCATTCGTCACAGGAGCAGATGCGACCTTGTCCTTAACCCCCGCAAACAACGCGGCGATTGCCAGTTCGATAGCCGCGCGATTGTCGCTGAAGGCAGGGTTCCCCTCGCGGTGACCCGTCACGCCGATTGAGAGGATGCGCGGCGGCGCGGCGAACCCAAGTGCGAGTGAGTTGTCGACTTCCATCAAAGTGCTGTAGCATGCTCTTGTTCGCGCGCAATCTGGCCGTGTGAAGAGCGATCAAAGGAGGGGGTATGATAGCTGCTTTGGCAGTCGCCGTGATTTTGGTGGTCGGCACAATCTTTCTGCATTTTATCGTTTTGAAGACGCTCGCGGCGCGCTTGAACGACGAGGTGCGCATGTTCAAACGCCCCCTGCTTGTCGTGCTACTCGCCCTGTTCTGCGTTCATTTGGTGGAGGTGATGCTCTATGCACTCGCGTTTTACGCGATGCAGGAATTCGGGTTTGGCGAGATCGGCATACAGGGCAGCGAAACCCCATTGTTGATGGCCGATTATTTCTATTTTTCAATTACATGCTACACCACTTTGGGCGTCGGCGACATTGTCCCAGTGGGCCCAACGCGGATCGTTTCAGGCATAGAGGCGCTTAACGGCCTCGTCCTGATCGCATGGAGCGCGTCCTTCACCTATTGGATGATGGAGCGGCTTTGGACGGACGATCTCTGATCGGTCCCTCAGGGCAATAGTCGCTGGTCCGATCTACACCTCAGCTTGACCGATGCACCTAACTCTGATGGATTAGCGTCGAGTACAGGGGGACATGCGATGCATACGCCGATTTGGAAGGCCGCTTTTGGCACTGTGATCCTCCTGCTTGCCGCGATCTGGTCACCTCAGACAGCCTATGCAGATGAGCCGGAAGTCGAACAACGAAGCGGCGTAATCTCCGATCGAGTTTACAGCGACGAGGAATGGAAACGCGCCAAGCGCGCGGTAAAGGCCAATCGCAAGGCCTGCCGCAAAGGCGACCTTGAAGCCTGCATTGCGGCGGGCGATGCGTACCTACGCGGCGAAGGCGTAGAGAAAATCGGAGACATTGCCGCCATTCTTTACGGCGATGCCTGCGATGCAGGTTTTGCAAAAGGATGCAGCAAGCTCGGAAAGTTTCACGTTGGCGCGGGCGGATCACCGATGAGCTTTCCTAAGGCCGCGTCATTCTACGAAAAGGCATGCGATCTGGGCGATCTATCGGCCTGCATAGATTTCGCTAGTCTCTTGCAGACGCAAGCGCTGGGCCAGCCCGATTTGGTCCGTTCTAGCCAAGTGCTTGAGAATACCTGCCAAGCGGGCAGCAGCGACGCCTGCCGTTCGTTGGCCATTTTGATTTTGGACGACCAGCAACGGTTGGGCGAGCACGATAGAGCGCTTTCGGTACTTGATAGCCAGTGCCGCCAGAGGGTCTTAGATGCCTGCAGTCGACTGATCTCTGAGTACTCGGAGAACCCCGATGAAAACCAATGGCGGATCGGCGAATATCAGCACTTGGCGTGCTTTGCGGGTTCGGTATTGGAATGCTTGAACGCGGGTAAGCGCGTCTACAAAGGGATCGGTGTTGAGCAGGACCGCGAGCTGGCGATTTCCTATTATGATGAAGCGTGCCAGCTAGGTAGCTTTTATTGCGACATTCCAAAGACGCTTCGCGAATTTCCCCGCCTTGAAGCAGAATGCGGAACCCAAAACCCGCGCGCCTGCGCCGATCTAGGGATCGCATTATCGCTGCCCGACTCGCCTGAGGCAGATGTGGACACAGCAATCAGTGCGCTGGAATGGAGCTGCCTCAACGGTGTTGGCGAAATATGCGGCCACGCCGCGACTGTGATCAAGAACCACAAGAGCTCTGAAGATGCCGATTGGCCTTCGCGCTTGGTCGCAGTGCTAGAAAGGTCTTGTGAGGCCAAAGATCCTGATGGCTGCCTACAGTTTGCCCATGCACTTTTGGATAGCGATTGGGTCGCGACTGACACGCTGCGTGCTGCGAAATTGTTCAATCAGCTCTGCACGCAGGAAGTCGCAGAGGCCTGCGCCAAAGAGGAGCAGTTTTCTGGGCTAGTGCCGGAAGTCCGCATTGCTGTCGCCGATGAGAATTTCATCCCGCCCGAGGATGCAGATGAGCCAACCACTGTCCCTCAGGAACGCTTCGTTATCCCTGAGGCTCCCGATGAGGACTGCGTGGAGGTAAGTGAACGGTTCCGCGGGAAGACCTACACTCAGTACAATTGCCCATCCACCGCAGCCTCGATCGGCAGCTACCGCCTACGCCCAGGCCGGGCTCCATGGCAGGCGCTGCTCTGGCGTCCTAAGAGGCTGGCTGGACAAACGCTAAGCGAAGCGGACCGTGTACTGTGCGGCGCTTCCCTCATTGCCAAAGGTTGGGTTCTAACCGCCGCACATTGCTTGGTAGACAATGGCACCAGTATCCGCCGCGGGGGCCACAAGCTCAGACTGGGCGTCTACAACCCGCGCCAGAATGAAGGCATCACTTTTCCGATCCTTCGCGCGATCCCCCATCCGCAATACAATAAGAGCAACAAATACGTCTATGACATTGCTCTGATCCAATATGATCACCGTGCGGGATCACGCGGCAGCACGGTGAGAAAGATCGCCTCAATCACTCTCGATCCGATTCAGGTAGGAAGACGAAAAATTGCCCAAGGGATGCCTGTCTATTCCTACGGCTGGGGCTGGACCAAAGCTACGAACAGCCAATCCACCGACTATTTGCAGGCCGTTCGGATGGAACTACGCAGCGAAAGCGCATGTACGCGGCGAACCAAATTTCGCGGCCGCCTGCGTCATGCAGCGCTGTGTGCAGCCGGGCGCAATCGCCAGCAAACCTGCTATGGCGATAGCGGCGGACCGCTCGTTTACTATGGTGATGCGAGGCAGCGCCCTACCTTGATCGGCGTTGTCAGCGCTGGCAAAAAATGCGGCGCGACAGGTAGGCCCAGCCAGTACACTAGGGTCGCCAAGGTCAAGAGCTGGATCGCCAGATATGTGAGCAGCGCCCGGTAAGATTGTATGCCCGGCGATCACTCACCGGGCATCCATATCGACGTAAGTCCTATTCCTCTGAGCTGCCTGGCCGAATTGGATTGCCAGTTGGGTCCAGCTCTTCTTCATCAGGCGCCGCAGCTTCGGCGGCCTCCGGTGCAGCAGCCTCTGCTTCTACCGTTTCAGCCTCGGGCTCAGCGTCGCCGCCTGCACATGCGGCTGTGAGCGTGAAAGCAGCTCCCACTGCTGCAGCTTTCATTGTCTTCTTCATTGTCGTTCCCCTTTTCCAACGGACCCAGACGAGGGTTATCATGCCGTGAACTTTGATTGCAAACGCGAAAATCCGGGAGCCTCGCGAATTGGATCAAGCATCGGATCGTTTGGCAGAAACAACAAACCAGGATCTTTGGCTGCCAACGCGCGATCAAGCAAAGCCATGGCGGCTTCGGAATTTCCCCATTGGGCCTGAATCTGTGCTTGTTGATATAAGCTTGCGTCACCATAGCTTTCTATCATCGTATCAAGGGCTGTTTGGGCTGCTTGATCGTCGCCCAATTCCTTATGCGCCATAGCTTGGCCGGTTAAACCGAAGAGCGGCACGCTTTCCTGCTCGTAACTTGCCAGTGCAGCATCAGTCGCTCCTTGCAGATATTGCGCGCTTCCCAGCGCATAGTGCGCGCTTACGAGTTCCGGATTGAGCTTTAGTGCCTCATCAACATGAGCAATCACGTCATCATATCTGCGCGACAACAAAGCTATATATCCTGCTGAACTGAACGCACGAGCATTTAAGGGGTCAAGCGCCAGCACTTTGGCAATGATCTCATTGGCTGTCTCTTGTTCAGATCCATAGGCCAAGAAGGTAGCAACCGACCGCTGAACGTCCGCATTTCCCGGCTCAAGTTCGCGAGCACGGTCATAATGTGGCTTTGCGGCTTGCCGATCAAAACGGCCATGATTGAGTGCAAATCCTTTCGCGAGATGCCCTTGGGCTAAATTAGGAGCTAATTCAATCGCTTGCTCCGCCCCAGTGATCGACTCTGCGTAGAGCCAGCCGATTTCGCTTGCCTGAGTCGTTGCATTTGCGAGCGCGGCGAAGACGGTCGAGCGCATCGCGTAAGCCGCCGCAAAACCCGGATCAGCCGCGATGGCCGCATCAAACTGCGCCAATGCCGCCCGGTCGCTCGCTTCGCCAGAGGACAGATCGTAAAGCGAGTGCCCCCGCAAATAGGCTTCATAGGCCGCGACATTGTCGGTGCCGCCGACCCCTTGCTGTTTCGCGAGAGACGCGTTGATCTCTTCAGCTCCAGCGATCTGCGCGACAAGCGACCGGGCAACAATGGAGGCGATCTCTGATTGAATGGCCAAGACATCTTCAAACTGCCGGTCAAAGCTTTCCGCCCAGCGGATCACCCCGTCCTCAACTTGCACCAGCTCCGCCGAGACCCGGACGATGCCATCGGCCAGTTGCACGCTACCACGCAGCAGATTGGCGACGCCGAGCTTGCGGCCCAGATCAAATTGATCATCCGCATCAGCATCGCCTCCCGCCGATGAAGTGGGCGCAGACACTCGCAGGCGGGGATTGCGAGCGAGCGCGGCGCGAAGCTCATTCGACAAACCGCCAGAAAACCAGACTTGCTCTGGATCACCGGAAAGGTTTTCAAACGGGGTGACCGCGAGCGAAATGAAGTCGCTGGTTGGCTGCTGAAGCGCGTTAAAGCCGTACACACCCAGCGCAGCCGCACCGGCAAGACCGGCACCGCCAATGATGAGGCCGCGCCTGCCCAGCATGAATGGCTGTGCTGCATCATTGTTAACTGGGCGTCGCACGGGCGTTGCCCCGAATTGCGCGCTCACCGCTGTAAGTATTTGGTCCGCTTCAACCGTGCCCGGCTTACCCTTCCAACCACTCGCATCAATTGTCTGAAATTGCCGAAAGCCGAGCGGCGCCTGAGTTCCATCAATTGAAATCGGCACTAGGCAACGGCGCTCACGCCCGCTCTGTGCCTCATCGCGCACCCAATGAGAATCCACCGAGATTTTGGACCAGAGAACAACAACACAAGTTGCATTTTCAAGTGCGGCCTCAGTCGTCGGGAGATAATTCTCGCCACCCTCGAGCAGCCCATCCCACCAGACTTTGATACCGTTGTCTTCAAGTAGGCTAATGACCTGAAGCGCCTGCCCGCGTTCCTCACGCGAATAGCTGAGGAAAATGTGGCCCGAAACATCGCCCTCGCCACCTGCATCACTGTTGGAACTCGCACCCACCGAACGTAACCCCCACAATATTTAGCAAGGTTAGCCGCAAACAGGGCTCTGCGCCAGCGGTGAAAGAAGCGAGGCGGTTTGTGAGGGATCGTGAAGATCAACTATCCATTCGATCGCGTGTCCGCGAGGCGGCAGTAAGACTGCTCCTCGACGCATTTAGAACCAACAGAACAACTATGAAGCTTAGCAGAAGAGAGACGTTTTGATCCCCTTACCCCAACGCCTTCGCAAAATACTGAACTATCTTGCCGCCCGCTTGGCCCGTGCCGACGCGTTCGAAGCCAAGGCGGTTGTGGAACTGGAGCGATGCCTCGTTGGGCGGCTCTAGGCTTACTTCGGCGCATAGATACGCGCGGTCGGTGCTGCGCGCCTTATGCTCCAGACCTTCATACAAAGCAGCCGCTAGCCCGCGCCTTTGCAGGCTTTCACCAATGGCAATGCGGTCGATATAGACGAAGCTGTCATAGCGCTGTTCGAACCAGCGGAAATTCTCGCCATCGTGGGCGGACTGGTCGTCGAGAGCGATGATGAAGGCTTTGCCGCCCTCGACACTGCGATGGTAGGAACTGTTATCTCGAAGAGCGCGCAGCTGCGCCATTGTGAGCGGCGAAAGCTGCTTTTGATACAGCTGGTTGAGCTCAAGCACCTCGCCCAGATCATCATCGCTTATGGGCTCAAAATTCCACGTCCGTGGCGGCATCGGTCAGTCTCAAATCAGCTTCAAACAAAGGCATCAAAGCCCGAACACTCCGCTACTTCGACGGTTCCGCCATGTTTGGCACGGCTAGGCCTCTGGCAGAGGCTGGGCGCGCCTCGATCTGGTCGCGCCAGCGGATCAGATTGGGGAATTGATCGATCTCAACTTCGGCATATTCGTGATAGCGAACCCAGCACCAATTGGCGATGTCAGCAATGGAATAATCGCCTGCTAGAAACTCGCGGGTCGCAAGGTGCTGATCGAGCACGCCGTACAGTCGCAGTGTTTCGGTCTGATAGCGCTCGATCGCTGGCTCGATGCGCTCGGGGAAAAACTTGAGGAAGGTGACAGCTTGACCCTGCATCGGTCCGAGTCCCGCCATTTGCCACATCAGCCATTGCAGAACCTCAGACCGGCCCTTGGCATCTCTCGGCAGCAGCTTGCTGCTTTTCTCAGCCAGATAGATCAGGATTGCGCCGGATTCGAACACGGCGAAATCGTCATTGTCGCGGTCAACAATTGCCGGGATGCGGCCGTTCGGATTGATCGAGAGGTACTCAGGCAGTTTCTGCTCGCCCGCGCCGATATTCACCGGTTTGACGGTGTAATCCAAGCCCATCTCTTCAAGGGCAACCGAGACTTTGAAACCGTTCGGGGTTCCCCAAGTGTAGAGATCAATCATAGCGTAGGTTCCAATTGTTTGGGCCAGAGCTTCAAGCTCTTTAGCCGCAGTAAGACGTGACCGAGTTTGGATTAGTAAGTCCAATTCTCTGTGTAAGGCCGCAGCTCAACTTCGTTGCTCCATGCGGCTTTGGGTTGAAGGTGCGTCAGCCAAAATGCTTCGGCAACAGCGTCTGGATCCACCAGCTCGGGCGCGTGGTCTATTTCTGCATAGAATTCCTGCATGATCGGCACATCCAGATCGAGGTCGAGGCGAACATGCGCGATATGCACGCCATCTTTCGCATAAGCCTTCGCCAAGCTTTGCGATAAAGCGCGCAAGCCAAATTTGCCGACTGCGTAATGGGGGTAAATAGCAGAGCCGCGAAAGGCTGCGGTTGCGCTGGTGAAAAAGATGCGCCCCTCGCCGCGTGCAATCATGCTGGGCAGAACTGATTTAGCGGCGGCAAATGCCCCCATCACTTCGATGCGGAAGATATTTTCCAGAACGTCGTAAGATAGATCAAGCGGTTCATAGGCTGCGAACTCGCCGCGCGCGTTGTACAGCAACGTCGAGGTGTCTCCCATGTTTTCCGATATTGTAGCAAATGCCGATTCGACAGCGTTCGTATCGGTCACATCTGCGGCAAAAAATCTGGCTTTTGCATCAGGGTTCGCTTGGTGAATGGCGTCCAGAATTGGCTGCGCTTTGCTTTCGGAACGGGAAATCAGAGCGATATCGAACCCTTGCGCTGCAAACTTCTTCGCAAGCGCTTTGCCCAGGCCTTCGCCCGCGCCAACAATGGTGCAAACCGGTTTGTGTGAAGTCATGATATTGCCATTCCTTATTCCGCCAAACTGACACTCTCGAACCAGAAGAATGAAAGGCCTGCCGCTTCCAAAAAAACCGGCAGGCCTCTCGCAATTACGCTGCTACGCGCTGATCCTCCGCGCTCCAAGCGTTCGCTTGGAATGCTGCATCAACCGGCGTGTTAGCCACGTGGTTGCTGTAGTTCGAAATCACCTTGAGGCTGGTGCCCACGATCACTTCCAGAAGGTTGCCCTTGGTGTAGCCAGCGGCGAGGAACGCTTCGATCTGCGCATCTTCGAGGTAGCCGCGCTGAGTGTTCACTAGCGCTGCAAAGACACGCAGAGCCTCAAGCTTGGGATCAGCCAGCTGGCTGCCGTCGCGTAGTGCGGTGATTACATCAGCATCAACACCTTGCATCGAGGAAATGGTGGTGTGAGCCGCCATGCAATATTCGCAGCCGTTGAGACGGTTGTTGGTCATCAGGATGACCTGCTGCTCAGTTGGCGTGAGATCGCTCTTGTCGAAAATTCCGCCCAGCGTGATGTAGGCATCAACCGCCGTCGGTGCCTCGGCCAAAGTGGCCATCAGATTGGGCACGAAGCCGTATGTTTTCTGAGCGCCGGCGAGCAGTTCCTTGCTGCCTTCTGGAGCGGTTTCTTGAGTGTGCACTGTAAAGTTAGTCATTGTATTCACTTTCCTTTTTGAGGGGCTTTCTTCGGGGGATTGGGGATTAGTTGTTGGAGTGGGAATCGTAGACTTTGCCGCTGATCTTCCACTGATCGTCACGTTTGTAGAGGACGAAAAAGTCGGTGAAGCGCAGGCCAGCCCAGTTGATGAATTCAACCTTCGCAGCGGCTGCGGGGCCAGAGATGTCGATCCATGCGATGCGGCTCTGGACGTCTGGCGATGCGCCGATTTCGGATACTTCTGCGGCAAAGGCATCGGCATCCGGAGTGGAAAATTCGCCGCCAATGGAGCCGACGATATTGGCATGGTCGTAGAAGGCCGAACGGCTGAGTTCGCCGTCACCTGTTTTGGCCGCTTCGATATAGGGCAGCAGCGCAGTGGCGACGGCCTCGTAATCCGCAAAGCTAGCGATTTCTTCTGGGTTGGTGACTTTAGGTGCTGGGGCGTTGGACATGATCTGGGGTCTTTCAATAGTGAGGCGTTGATGCCTCTGGGGGGGGGATGGTGAGCCGCCGGAACCTGAGGCGCCGAGAAACTCTATGGAGCTTAGTTAAGAGTGACTATCTATATATCAATAGGTATTATGAAGAAAAAGGTTCTCATTCTTTGAGATACCCTTTGAGGGCCTTTGAAATTACGTCGGCATCGCCGGTAAGGCGGGCGATGAGGAGCGATCCTTCCAGTGTGCTGAGAAAGCCGATGGCGAGCTCGTCAGCGTTTTCTCGACCTGCGAGCTCAAACTGCTTGCGAAGCCAGGCTTCGAAATCACGGAAATAGGCCTTGACCAGGCTGGCAACACGCGGGCTGACCGATTGCAGCTCAGCCGCCATCATGCCGCACATGCAAAACTCCTCCTTGGCGAGATAGCCTTTGAAGTAATCGATGGCTGCCTGCAGGCGCCCTTCCGGCGTCTCGTTCGCGGCTTCCATAGCGGCAAAACCTAACGCATGCTGTTCGCGAAGACGCTCCACCAAGGCCGCAGCGAGATCATCCTTCAGCTTGAAATGGTAATGGATACTGGCCGTCTTAATGCCGATCTCATTTGCCAAATCGATGTAGCTGAAGCCGTTGAACCCGCGCGTCTGGGTGAGGCTTTCTGCAAGGTCGAGAATTTTTGTCTTTGTATCAGTCATAATGCTCATTCTAATCTATATGTATATAGATACGCTTTCAGCGTTGAGAGTCAAGCCCTTACATATGCAGATTTGATAGAATACCGACCTGCTAACAGCGACCTATTAGCCTCAACTGATGAAGTCAGAACCTGGTTCAGTCGGGCCAGCAAACGAGCGCTCGTAAGCCTCGATCCTGTCGGCCTTTTCGATGTGTGCAGCGATAATGGGTGGCACCGATAGGGTCATCGTCACGATGAACCCAAGAAGTGCGAAAACCAGCGCTTCGCGGTGATGTGACATAGTGAATTTCCTGCGCCGTCCTGGCGGCAATCTGGGAGGGTAAACGAGCGCCTTGCTTGCAAGATCGCTCGTTCACCCAGCCCGGTTTGTTTGGAAGAGTTTCTCTTATTGCAGAGAGCTAGATAACCTCAGCGAGGGTGCGGACGTAGATTTCGTCCTGCGTTGGATAGTCGGAATAGCCCTTCTCATCCCCGCCATAGAGCGTCGTCTCATCGACCTCGTTCAGGACGGAATTGTCCCTGAACCGCTCGGTCAAATCGGGGTTGGCGATATAGGGGCGGCCGAAAGAGACAGCGAAGGCGTCACCCGCGATCGCTTCTGAAGCGGCCGCGCTGTCGTAATTGCCATTGGCGATGTAATTGCCGCTGAAATTACGGCGAAGATCGCTCAGCAATTTCTCTTCGCTTTCGGAAACCGGATGGCCAGGAAATCCTTCGACCACGTGCAGGTACGCGAGATTGCGGCGCTCCAGCTCATCATAGATGTAGCCATAGTTTTCTGCCGCATCCGGATCGGCAAAATCGTTGAACTTGCCAGTTGGGGAGACACGTGCACCTACACGGCCAGCGCCGATCTCTGCGGAGACAGCATCGACCACTTCCAGGAACAGGCGGGCGCGATTTTCCGGGCTGCCGCCATATTCATCTTCGCGCTGATTAGCGTGGGCAGAGATGAACTGGTTGAGCAGATAGCCATTGGCGGCGTGCACTTCGACACCGTCAAAGCCCGCATCGATTGCGGTGCGCGCTGCATGAACATAGTCGGCAATCACGTCTTTGATCCCTTGGATATCAAGAGCCTTTGGCAGTGATGCGTTTTCGACACCGTTTTCGGTGAAGGTATCAGCCGTCGCCTGAATTGCTGATGGTGCAACAGGCTGCGCGCCGCCTGGCAGCAGCGAGGTGTGGCTGATCCGGCCAACATGCCAGAGCTGCACAACCATCTTGCCGCCATTTGCATGGACCGACCGCGTGATCTTCGCCCAAGCGTCACGTTGCTTGTCGTTATAGATGCCCGGCGTGTTGATATAGCCTTGGCCCATTGGGCTGATTTGTGCGCCTTCGGTGATGATCAAGCCTGCGCCAGCGCGCTGCGTGTAATATTTGATCGCCATTTCGTGCGGGGTACCATCGCCGTGCGCGCGGTTGCGGGTGAGAGGAGCCATGAAAATGCGGTTCTTGACCTGGATGTCGCCAAGGGTTCCGTGTTCAAAAAGATTGGTCATAATAGGGGGTACTTTCTTCGCTAGTTTTGGAGTGAATGAAAATATCTATATGTAGATAGGTATTGAAATTGTGAGTACAACGTCTTTTCGATTTGCGGTGATTTGGTAGCTTTAGATTTGTTGGAAATAGCGCAGGAGGCAGGCCTTCCGACGCAAACTTGGCTAAGTCTGATCCTGGTTCATTGTCAGAACGATCTTGCCGCTCCGCCCGCCAGCCTCGATCATCTGGTGCGCCCTGGCGGCGTCCTCCAGCGGCAGGCTGGCCTCGATATTGGCGGTTAGGAGGCCTTCCTCAGCAAGAGCAGCAAGCCGCGTGAGACGCTCCGCACTGGGCTGGAGAAACACCAGGTGGATTTCGGCGTTGAAATCCCAACCAGCCATCAGGTTCTGCGGAGTGTCTTGGTCCACAATGCTGACCATCCGTCCGCCGGGCGCCAGCAATGGCAATGAGCGTTCGATTGAATCGCCACCAACCAAATCAAGGATAATGTCAAAGCCGCCTTGGGAAGCCTCTTTGAGCAAATCCCACGCGTCGTCTGCGCGGTAATCAATGGCTGTATCTGCGCCGTTTGCGGTTACAAGTCCCGCCGCATCGCTGCTGCTAGTGGTGACGGCGTTCGCACCAGAAAGGCGAGCGATCTGCAAGGCGAAGAGACCAACTCCGCCGGATCCGCCGAGCACCAAGACACGGTCTCCAGCCTGAATCCGTCCACGCTCAACAAGGCAAACCCATGCTGTGCTGGCCGCGATGGGCATAGCGGCGGCCTCCTCGAACGAGAGCTTTGCGGGTTTGCGCGCCAGCAATTCGGCCTTTTCCGTGTGGTACTCGGCATATCCGCCCTCATTTTCGAGCACGCGCGCGCTGTAGAAAACTTCATCGCCGACCTCGAAATTGTCGACGCCCTCGCCCAGCGCTTCGATCACTCCGGATAGCTCAACGCCCAATTGATAGGGGCCAGTGACGTAGTCGGAGTAATCGCCTCTGCGGGTCTGGATATCGATCGGATTTACACCCGCGGCGGACACTTTGACCAAGACCTCACCAACACCGGGCCGCGGCTTGGCAATGTCTTGCAAGTTCAGCACCTCGGCGCTTCCGAAGCTGTCAGCTACAATGGCACGCATGGCTTGGGTTCCTTAGTCTTGGGGTGGTTAGGAGAGCGCGGACGCGATGGGCGCAGCTTTCCTGTGAGCGCGGGCTTCATGCCGGCGCGATAAATCCAAAGAGATTTCGCGGCTGGCTGAGTAGTTTCTCCAGTGCGCATAGGCCAAGATAGATCCGGCAAAAACGGTGGCGATTTTCTCACCGAATCCACCAAACGCATCGTGCCCAAAAAACGCGGCGACTAAAAGCGCAACGGCACCAATGCCTGTAAGGATCGGTACCAACTGATCTTGATGATATCGGTATCCAAGATATGCAGCAACAGCACTCGTTGGAACAGCAATCCAGGCAATTGCTTCATGAACCGAGTGGTCATTCAATTGATCAAGAACCCAAAACGAGGGGAGCAAAATGACTAGAAAAGGCATTGTTATGCAATGAATCGTACACGCAACGGACAATCCGATTGATAGTTTGTCTAATAAGAATTGTTCCCAATTTCTTCTTTGCATGACTTGGGTTCCTTAGTCTTACGGTGGCTAGGAAAGCGCGAACGCTATGGGCGCAGCTCTCCTCTGGGCGCGGGCTTCATACTGGCGCGCCCGGATTTACTCGGATGGTATCGAACTGGGATGATGCCGGCACCAGCGCCCACCCGCCGCCTCAGGGAGTGAGGGAGGGGAAGACGGCGGCGGGGAGGTGGAGCAGCGAAAGAGCCGCCCCAACACTGGTGCCGGATCAATGCAAAGCGTTAGTTCTTAAGAGCAACCTTGATGGTGCCGTCCGTACGCTTCAGCATCCGGTCGTAACCTTCAGCCGCATCTGCCAGCGGCAGAATGTCAGTGAAGATAACGCTTGGGTCCAATTTTCCAGCCTCAACCAGAGGCAACAGAGTGCGCATATACGCAGGCACATTCACCACGCCGGTGTGGATGGTGAGATTGCGGAACAAGGAGGCTGAGTAAGGCTGATCAACCGGAGCGAACAAGTGGCCAAAGCCCAGAACACTGATCTTGCCGCCTGCTTGCGCCATATCGAGCGTTTGCTGAAGCGAAGCCTGATTGCCGACCGTATCAATGATCGAGAGCGCGCCATATCCGCCGGTCAATTCTTTCACGAACTCAACCGGATCGCCGGTCTTGCCGTTTACGGTGTGGGTCGCGCCGGCTTTGGTACGGCTGAAATCCAGACGGCCATCGTGACGGCCAACGTGAATGACTTGCTCTGGATTGAACAGCTTGCTGCTGGCCAGAACCGCGCTTTGGCCGACTGCGCCATCGCCAATCACGACAACTGTGCCGCCGTCCTGGATATTGGCGTTCAATGCACCGTGATATCCGGTTGCAAAATTGTCCGCGAGAGGCAATGCGCGGGCATCTTCTGCGCCGGTTGCAAGTCCCTCTGGCAGGGTGAACAAGGTGGAGTTGGCGTAAGGGACGCGGACATATTCGGACTGGCCGCCTTGAATGTCGTTGCCGCCATGCTCGACAAACATGGGTGAACCAAACAGACCGCCATGTTCACACGATGAGTTAAAGTCGCGCTTGCAGAAGTGGCACTCGCCATCAACGAACATGGCAGAGGCAACCACACGGTCACCGACCTTCACATTGGTGACGTCTTTGCCGACCGCTTCAACAACACCGACAAATTCATGGCCAAGACGCATGCCCTGGGCAACGCCGGCTTCTGGACCGTTGTTTACAAAGTCCAAGTCAGCACCGCAGATACCGGCAAGAGTAACGCGAACGATCGCATCATTGTCTTGGATCAATTGCGGTTCGGGGATGTTGCCAACTCTGACTTGGCCGCGATCGTGATAGTAAGTGCCTAACATCGTTTTTAATCCTTCAGTTTGGAGCCCGTGCCTGAACTGCAGGCCAAATCTGCGAGCTTCCGAATCTAAAAATGGACAGCAACCGCTGCCTCGCCGAAGCATCTAGGCGCCACCTATCTATATATCAATAGATTTCTCTGATAAATCTTTCGAATGCTTGTATCATACTGTATTTTTGAGATTAAATTTAACGTTCTCGCGAGCGAAGACGTGCTACCCACATCCCATTATAGATCATGAGGAAGCCTCAGCGCGCTTTTCCGACTGCGATTCGTCACACAAATCATCAGGCGCCATCGCTCACCTGAGATCAGCGCGTTTGACGTTCGATCTAAGGCGCGCTGATCTCCAAATGAGCAATGGGCCAGCAAACGAACTTCATTGATCAGAGCAAAACACTAGCCGTTTCGCAACTCTCCGACCGACTGGGCTCTCATTCTAGAACCTCAACGTCACGCCCACCTTGCTGGCGAAACTGGAATAATTTGAGCCGATATCGCCTTCGACTTGGAAGAAGCCAGAGATCGGCCCTTCGCCATCGAGTTTGATCCCAGCCTCGACATGGCCATCGGTGCCAATCGGGTTGTTCTAGAATTCGACAACATCGACCAATACGCGGAAGCGGACGCTTGCCTCGCCGCTGAATTCGCGCAAGGCGCTGGCATCAAGGAAGTAGCCGATCCTGGCGCTACCGCCGGTTTTGCCATAGTCGCCGAGGCGAATGCCAGCGGCGTCGCGCAGGCCATTGAGGTTAGCGAACTCGAAGCTTGCCGCACCGACCATGAGATGGTCCATATCCGTGCGTCGCAGATCGAGGCTAACACGCGGCTCGACATAAAAGCGCTCGCCGCCAATCCGGTAGCCCGCATCGAGCCGGGCGCCAAAGGCCTGGCCATCAAGCTGGCCGGTAAAGCCGCCCAGCGCCGGATCGGACAAATCACCCAAAATGCTGTCATATTTGAGCAATGCGTCCGCAAAGAAGCCGTCTGTCTCAAGCGAGGCCGACAAGCCGATATTGAGCACATCGAACACAGCGCGGGTGCCAGTCAAATCCTAGCGGAAGCTGGAGCTAAGATAGCCGCCAGTCACACTGAGGGCCGGACTGTCACCGATCTTATAATCCGCCCCGCCTTGGAAGCCGAAGAAATCTTGCTCGTAATCCAGATTGGTATCGGCCAGTCCAAACTCGGTCGGATCGGCAAACTGCTCATCGCGCTGAGCCACGGATCCATAAGCGACCGCCCACGCAGGAGACGCATCAGACCCGCCAAAGCGCGCAGAGGCCCGGTGATCGGCCCAGGCATCGGCGCTGCGATACCATAGAGCCTGCGCCGCCTCGGCAATCTTGGTGTTTTCAAAGACGCGGTCTTCAAGCTCGATTGCGACCAAGAAGTCGTTTATCGCCGCATCGAAGTTGAAATCGATACGATTTTGCGCTCCGGTCGTCTCGCCGCCGACGAGGATGCCGAATGTACCATCACCCGAGGTTGTGGCCGCGATACCAGGGACCGAACCAATAGTATTGCCAGCGTTTTGAATATCGATCACGCCGCCGGAAGTCGTAGCAGTGATGCCACTGCTGCCAGGCTCGATAACTGCATTGATGTCGCTGACGGCGATAGTGCCCGCCTGCCGCGAGCAGATCGAGACCATCGCCTGCAAGCCCTTCGGCAAGTTCGATATTGGTGATGGCAATATCGCCCGTGGTTGGCAGCACATTAATGCTATCGGTCGCGTCAGTGACGCTGCCCGAGGAACCGTGCAACGCAATTGCGCCTCCGGTCGAGCGTGTATCTGCGGAAGCCCGCTGTGCCAGCAACAACCACAGTCGGACTAAGCATGATCTCAGTCGCACCGCTCGTCGCATCGGTACCAATGCCAACCGTGCCGGTCACTGCGCCAGCATTGCTGTCGATATCTATATTCCCGCCTGTGCTCGACGACAGGATACAGATCACGCATGATCTGCGCGCGGGTAGACATCACCAAACGGCCATTGCTGTCCGCACACAGCCCCATCGGCTTGGGCATTCCAGACTGATGCAGCTGGGCTTTGCACTACGCATTGCTGCTCGGCACATAAAGTAGGCCAGACTAATAGGATGTGAAAGCCAACGACGCATTCATGCCATGCAGCCGCCGGATCAGACCGCCAGACAGCGAATATTCCGCTCTGGATTCTTTAGGCCGCATCTGGCTCGCCTTCACGCTTTGCGATGCTGAAGCTGTTGGCTTGGCTGGGGCTGGCTGCTGAGACGATTTCGCGGCTGTGTTTGACATAATTGACCCTTTCAATGGCAGCCAGACATTGGCTTCCGGATGGATCAGTGATGGCAGGCGACCGCTGTAACGACCGTTGTAAAAGCGTTGTAATTTGCGTTTTGACCCACTTTTTTCCGAAAAATCGGCCTTTTCTCGTTTTCAGCCGGATTTCAGAAAATCTTGGACCAGCTCAACGAATCGGGTCGAAGCCGGTTCGCGGCCCAACAGCAAGTGGTTCTGGCTTTCAACGCTGGCCAGTTGCGCACCCGGAATTCGTGATGCGATCGAGCGTCCTGTTGCAAACGGAATGCGCATATCCCCGCGGCTGTGAACGACGAGTGTCGGGCACTGAATCTTCGCCAAATCATCCCGCACATCGATGGTCGAGAACGCCTCCAGAAACCGTACGGCGTTTTCCGACGAGGTGGTGAGGCGCTGAAACTCGTCAAACCAGTCGAGCTCTTTCGGGCTCGCATCGGGCATAAAGGTGCGCGAAAAAACGTGCCGGTAGGCTGGATTGTCCATGCCCCAACCGGTTTCCGTCAGCACCATCACAGCCTCGCGTTCGCGCACCTGATCAGGTGTCGCGTCAAATCGCCACCCTTGATCATAGGCACCGAACAAGATCAGCTGCGACACCCGATCGGGGTGCAGCGCGGCATAGCGGATCGACACGGCAGCCCCTTGGCTGATGCCCAGTAAGGGGAAGCGCTCCAGCCCCGCCGCATCCACAACGTGCTCCAAGTCTTCAACGAACTTATCGAAGGTGATCTCGTCGACATTCCAATCAGATAGGCCGCACCCACGCTCATCATAGCGGAAGAAGTTGTGCGACTTAGACAGCTCTTTGAATAATGGGCTCCACACAGGCGCATCCCAATCGAGCTCCAGATGGTTGAGCCAATTGGCCGCCTTCACCAAGGGCGGTTTGGCCGCATCGCCCACACTCGCCCAAGCGATCGAGACACCGTCATCGCCATTAACGAAACGGATTTGCTGTTCCTCAGGCGCGAGCAAATCGCGCGGCGTGATCAGAGGCTTGCCCGGCTCCTCAGCGATTTCGAAAACGGGCGCCTCAATGCCTGCTTCCCCAAACGTCTTGCGCAGGTGGTCGGCGAGCCCGGTTGCCGCCGCGCGGCCAGCGGCATGGTACTTGGTTTCAAATGCAGTGAAGGCGGCACCGCGCGAATAAGGCGCGAGCCGGATCCAGCGCTCAGCCCATTTGTCGCGCGTCTGCCAAGCCAGCTCCTCGTCCCGGGCAAAGCGTTTGGCCACGCCTGCGCGCAGCCTAACGTAATCCTGCCGGTAGCTCTCAAGCCAAGTCATAAATTCAGGCTGGTTGGGCAGCTCGCAATCGGCCAGCGGCAGGCCAGACGTCGCCTTCCAAACTTGGTCCGCTTCCTTTTCCGTCTGGTGACCGCGATTGGCGAGGTCGTTCAGCTCGTCTTTGTCAAACTGCGCCTGACTGCTGTCGAACCAGATCGCATCGCGATTGGAATTGACCGCTTCATCGCCGTCGGCATTCACGAGTGTTTTGAGCTTTGACAGCGACCAGCGCAGCCCGGCGAGCGGATCATCGGTGTTGTCCCAAAACAGCTCGCACAGATCGCGCCGAGAATGCCGCTTGCCCGTGATCGCGAGATAGGCGAGCAAAGCGCGGGATTTGCGGGAAGATGGAAGCTCGAGAAGCGCCTCACCGCGCTGAATCTCGAACGGCCCAAATGTCCGTATCTCAAGTGTCATGGCTTGTTGCGACCCTGATTTGCGCTCCCGACATAGATCAATAGCAAGCGGGGACAGGGGTCAAGCGCTGATTCGAGATTGGTAGCGGAGGAGGGACTTGAACCCCCGACACGCGGATTATGATTCCGCTGCTCTAACCAGCTGAGCTACTCCGCCAAACCAAAGCCTGGCTGGTCTCAAGGGCGTTTTCGCCAGGACCGCAGGCGGCGCGTTTAGGCGGGGGCAGGGCCCGGGTCAACACCTGTTTGACACTGTTTGCGCCCAAACCAGCACTCTACTTAGCGGCGCGGCGCTCTGCGAAAGGCTGCGCGCTTTACAAAAGTCCACGGCCCGCCTTCATAGAGGTGCAGTTCCAGCGCCGGGAATGTAAAGCTGCGCGGCTCAATCTCCAGCGCGAGCGCTGCTTGCAATGCGCGCGCTTCTTCTTTGGTGACCTTATTTTGGATCGTGATATGCGGGCGCGGCTCGTACAGATCCTGATCGGTCAGGCTGCCATGGAAATGGTCGGCAATCTCTGCGCGAAGGCTGAGCAATTGCGGGCTCTCAAGGGCGATGGCTGTGCCCTTCCCCAAATCCATTACCCCGGTAACGCGCCCTTCGAGCGGCGAATATTCCGCTGCGATGCGCGGCAGGTAGCTTTTCAGCTCCTCCAGCAAGGAAGGCGCAAAGGAATGGAACATGGTGACATGCGCATGCAAATGATTGCGATGGGCGGGATAATGCTCGCGCCGCAATCCTTCGGCCCAAGAAGCGATCTCAGGCGGCAAAGCGGCGGTGACGATGAACGGACGAGCCATGCCTTAGATCGCTTTCTTGTGCGGCTCACTGGGCACACTCAAATGCGCCCTGCTGCTACATCTCACCGCGTTCACGTCGGATCGCGTACCATTTCTCAACATTGGCGTTGTGCTCGGCCAAGGTCTCGGCGAACCAATGGCCGCCGGTTCCATCCGCCACCATAAACAGCGCGCTTGTCTGGTCCGGATTGAGCACGGCAGCGATACTTTCCCTGCCCGGATTGGTGATCGGCCCGACTGGCAAACCGACGCGCGTGTAAGTGTTGTAGCCATTGACCGCCGCGATCTCAGACTGGCGAATGCGCCGGCCCAGCGGCTTACCTTTGGTAATCGGATAGATGATCGTCGGGTCTGCTTGCAGCAGCATCCCCGTCTTCACCCGGTTGGAATAGAGCCCGGCGATCTTGCGGCGTTCCGAGGCTTTGCCGGTTTCTTTCTCCACGATGGCCGCCAGGATCAGCGCCTCTCGCATGGTATCAACCGCGATATTGGGACCACGCTCTGCCCAGGCTTCTGCGAGATACAGATCCATCGCCGCCTGCATTCGCTCGACAACCTTTTGCCGGCTTTCCCCGCGCTCAAAATCATACGTGTCTGGCAGGATCGAGCCTTCGACCGGGACTTCGATCTCGCCGGTCAGCAGCTCTTCAGCCATTAGGCGTTCGTGAACAAGGATCGAGGGCATGCCCTCGGGAATGGTGACGAAGCGCCGGATCACATCACCACTTTGAAAAGCGGAGAGGATCTGGCCCTGCGTCATGCCAGCATTGAGCATGAATTCGCCCGCCTGGATCGGATCGCTGGAGCCGAACAGGCGCGCGCGCATTACAAAACCTTCAGAGGAGGTGATATGCCCCTCCTCCTCCAGTGTTCGCGCAACTGAGCTGAGCGAAGCGCCAGCAGGAATGATGAAGCTGCTGTCCTCCTTCACCGTGGCCGAGCCAAGATAAAGGCTGGCCGCATAGGCGCCCGCCGCCAGCAATAGCGCGCAAACGAGGCCAGCGATCAGGCCGAGCCGCTTCATCTGCCTCAGTCGACCTTTTGCATGACGAGCGAGGCGTTTGTGCCGCCAAAGCCGAAGCTGTTGTTGAGCACGGCGCGCACGGCGCGCTTACGCGCAGTAAGCGGAACGAGATCGATCCCCTCCGTGCCATCGTCTGGATTGTGGAGGTTGAGCGTTGGCGGAACGATACCGTCGCGCATTGCGAGAACACAGAACACGGCCTCAACCGCGCCTGCACCGCCTAGCAAGTGGCCAATCGCCGATTTGGTCGAGCTCATCGAAGCACCGCCCAGGTCATCGCCGAGCACGCGTTTTACCGCGGCAAGCTCAATCGTGTCGGCCATGGTCGATGTGCCATGCGCGTTGACATAGTCGATATCGCCAGCGGACAGCCCCGCCTTCTTCAGCGCCATGCGCATGGCAAGCTCTGCGCCCTTGCCCTCTGGATGAGGGGCAGTGACATGGTAGGCGTCTCCGGAGAGGCCATATCCGGTCACCTCGGCATAGATTTTCGCGCCGCGCGCCTTTGCGTGCTCGTATTCTTCGAGGACCAGAACGCCGGCGCCCTCGCCCATCACAAAGCCTTCGCGGTCTTTGTCGTAAGGTCGGCTCGCCTCGGTTGGGCGGTCGTTATAACTGGTGTTGAGCGCGCGCGCCTGAGCGAAGCCTGCAATGCCCAGCGGGTTCACGGTGCTTTCTGCGCCGCCTGCAAGCATAACGTCCGCATCATCGAGCATGATCATGCGGGCCGCATCACCTATGGAGTGTGCGCCGGTGGAGCAAGCCGTCACAACAGCGTGATTGGGGCCCATAAAGCCATATTTGATCTGAACTTGCCCTGTGACCAGATTGATCAAGCGGCCATGAACAAAGTGCGGGCTGACCCGGCCAGGGCCGCGCTCATGCAGATTGACGCTTTCTTTTTCAATGCCCGGAAGGCCGCCAATACCGGCGCCAATCGAACAACCAGTGCGCAATTTCAGCGCATCGTCCATGTCCTCTAGGCCAGCATCTTCTAGCGCCTGACCCGCGGCATCAATGCCGTATACAATGAATGGATCGACCTGGCGCTGGATCTTGCCATCAACCCGCTTGTCAGGATCAAATCCGTATTCGTGATCCTTGCCTTTGACCTCGCAGGCGATCTGACATTTCTGATCGGCGGCATTAAAGCTGGTGATCGGCCCAGCCCCGCTCTTCCCAGCAATCAAATTCGCCCAAACGGTCTCGACATCTGCCCCCAGAGGCGTGACGAGGCCCAAACCGGTAACGACAACACGGCGCATTGCAGTCCTTTCGAGGCTCTTGGCCTTTCAAATACGCTACAGGCCCACGCCCACTTCGGGGCGCGGGCCTGTGATTTTGGCAAAGCTATGGAATGATCGGCGCGCAGATGCGGACCGTCAGCCTCAGCTGATTAGCCCTTATTGCCTTCGATATATTTGGTCGCATCACCAACGGTGGTGATTTTTTCGGCCGCATCGTCAGGGATTTCGACACCGAATTCCTCTTCGAAAGCCATAACCAATTCGACGATGTCGAGGCTGTCTGCGCCCAGATCGTCGATGAAGCTCGCATCTTGCGAAACCTTGTCGGCCTCTACGCCGAGGTGTTCGACAACAATTTTCTGCACGCGGTCGGCAGTATCGCTCATAATGTTCCCTCTTAATTTTGGGGTGTAAAACTCGCATTCGCCCTAATGAACGGCGCGCATGAGTGCAAGGGGGGAAGATTGCCCGTCCCAAGCGGTGATGGATGCATCAATCGAACAGCGCCCGGGTATCGAGCAATTCAATATCGCGGCGCGCAGCCATGGACCGCGCAATCATATATTTGTGCCAACTTCCAAAAGTTACAAGGGCGCGCAACCCTTTGCCGGTGATGGAATCGAGCGCCAAATTGATTAAGTCATTGTGAGCACGGTTAATTTCCGTCCATCCGCCTGGGCCCAGATCGGCGTCGAAATATCGCTGATAAGGTGTCTGGGCGCGCTCTACGATGGCGTCATATTCATCCGTATGGATGAATTGCGGATCATCGCCGCGTCCGGCGAGCTCTACTGAATACCGCCTGCGAGCGGCCAAATGCTCATCCCATTGCTGAGCCCTAGCAGGATCATTTTCGATTTGCTTAAGCGCCTCGCGGCGGTCATCCGCAATCGCCTGTGTCCAGCCTGCGCCGGCAAGAATCTCAAAGTCCATCGCTCGGCTGAGCGGAAAAATGACATCTGTATATTCGGGGAAAACTCTGGTTCGCGGCTCTGTCACTGCGCCTGTTTCGGCAAATCCAGCTTTCGCAGCAGCCAGCCGATCTGGCGGAATTTCGGTGATAATCACATCCGGCTTTGCTCGGCGCACCGCCTCTCGCAGCACGTCGAGCGAATATTTGGTGCTAGCGCGATGCCTTGAATGGATCGCGCCGAGCACATGCAGGCGCGTTGTACCAGATGGCTTAGTCGGACCGGGAGCGCATGCACTCAACGGCAGCGAACTCGATATCACAGTGGCCAAAGAGCCAAGAACAGCAGAGCGGCGGGTGAGCGTCATAGGCGGTCATTCGTACCGCAGACCTGACCAGTTACAATGCAAACCTGCCGTAGGGACTATCCGTCCTCAGCTGGTCCGCCATCTTCGGATATCTCATCGGACTGCTCAACATCAGCATAGCGCCGGTTCAGGATTTCGGCGCGCGCCGCGAGCTGATCTGCGGCGCGCATCCAGCCTTCAACGCGGTCTACAGATTCCAGCGCCATCAGTTTTTGCGGTTCAATCGCCAATGCTCGCTGCAAGGTCTCAAGCGAGAGCGCAAACTCGCCATTGCGCTCGTGACACATCGCAACATTGAACAGCACGGACACCTGCTGCGGATTGCTAGCCTCCAGCGCCTTAAACGCATCGCAGGCCGCATCCTCATCGCTCTTTGTCAATTTGACGGCGTTCTTGAATGCTTTGCGATCAGCCTTTTCCAGCCCCTTGCGCCGTTCAAGAATGCGGTACTGACTCTCATAAAAGCGCGGCGCGAGAGCGCTTCTCACTCGCCATGCGAAACCAGATACGAGCCCATCTGACATCTCTGGTATCGACGCCTGCGAATTGCTGTCGGTGCACGCTTCTTTGCTGCGCGTCATTTCGTCGCGAGCGGCGTAGAGGATTGCTCCATCTTGAGCGATGATCTCAATATCAGGATAAAATGAGACTTCAGTGCGGCTGCAATCGTAATAGGTCGTTTTGTAACGAACGCACTTATTATCGTTGTCTTTCTCAGCGCATTTGCGCTCACCCTTCGGCTCCAGCTCAATGACCGAGGATTGAATACCGGCGCTGCCCTGGATGATTGCGTCAACAGGCGTCGCACCGATCGTTATCACTTCAAACCAGGGCTCATTTTGAGCGCGCGCTTTTTGCAGGGCATCTTTGAGTTCATATGCGAGCTGCGCGCCTTTGCTGCCGCTCAGCGTATCGACAGAAATCGTTTCAATCTCGAGCCCAGCATCCGTCGTCGCCGGCAAATGCGCGCCCACGGTCAGCGTCTCCGCGCTTGCCGGCGTGGCGGCCACTGCCAGCCCAACGCCAAGCGTGCTTGCTCGTGCCAAATTTGTGAACTTCATGCCGATTCCCCTATTGCCCTGAGAGCACAGTATCGCGCCCTGCAGATTAGGGGAAGGTGAACCGGTTTTGCCTGCTGCAGCTGCGAACTATTCGCCGAAGCAAAGACTTACGCTTCAGCTGCCTTATGCGGGTTTCGCCGCATCGCCTTCCTTCTTCGGCGGCTCAATCACCCGCAAGGACAGCTCGCGCAATTGCGGCAATTCCGCTTTGCTCGGTGCGCCCATCATCAGGTCTTCACCCTTCTGATTCATCGGGAATGCGATCACTTCGCGGATAGCCTCTTCGCCGGCCAGCAGCATCACGATCCGGTCAATGCCCGGAGCTGACCCGCCGTGCGGAGGTGCGCCGAGCTTGAACGCCTCGATCATCCCGCCGAACTCGCGATCGACATCTTCCTTAGAGTAGCCGGCGATCTCAAACGCCTTGTACATGATGTCCGGGCGGTGGTTCCGGATTGCGCCGGAGGATAGCTCATAGCCGTTGCAGACAATATCATATTGCCACGCTTTGATCTCAAGCGGATCCTGGTTTTCCAGCGCGTCCATCTCGCCCTGCGGCATGGAGAATGGGTTGTGACTGAAATCGATTTTCTTGGCGTCTTCGTCATACTCGAACATCGGGAAATCGACGATCCAGCAAAACTTGAAACAGTTCTCTTCAATCAGGCCAAGTTGCTCACCAACCTGAGTGCGAGCGGCACCGGCCAATTTCGCTGCGTCCTTTTCCTTGCCTGCTGCAAAGAACAGGCCGTCATCCGGGCCAAGGCCGAGTTCGTCATAAAGCTGCGCCATGAGGTCAGGACCGTGGTTCTTAGCAATCGGGCCGCCAAACTCGCCGCCCTTGCGGGTTACATAGCCCAGGCCAGCAAAGCCTTCGCCGCGCGCCCAATTGTTCATATCATCGAAGAACTTGCGGCTCTTCTCATTCGTGTTTGGCGCGGGCACCACGCGGACAACACCGCCGCCGCCCACGATCTTTTCAAACAGGCCAAAGCCGGATTTTTCAAAGTGACTGGTAACGTCAGAGATGATCAGCGGGTTGCGCAGATCAGGCTTGTCGCTGCCATATTTCAGCATCGCCTCCGCATATGGAATGCGCGGGAAGTCGCCCGACGCGGTTACGCTCTTGCCATTGGCAAACTCAGCGAAGACGCCCGCAAGAACCGGCTCCAGCGTCTGGAACACATCTTCCTGCGTCACAAAGCTCATTTCAAAGTCGAGCTGATAGAACTCAAGACTACGGTCAGCGCGCAGGTCTTCATCGCGGAAACATGGCGCAATCTGGAAATAGCGATCAAACCCGCTGACCATCAGCATCTGTTTAAACATCTGCGGCGCTTGCGGCAGCGCATAGAAATTGCCCGGATGCATGCGGCTCGGCACCAGGAAGTCGCGCGCGCCCTCTGGTGAGGAAGCCGTCAGGATCGGCGTCTGAAATTCAGTAAAGCCCTGGTCGATCATGCGCCCACGGATCGAGGTGATCACCTGACTGCGCAGCATGATGTTGCGGTGCATGGTTTCGCGCCGCAGATCGAGGAAGCGGTATTTGAGGCGAATGTCCTCAGGATATTCCTGCTCACCAGCAACCGGCATCGGCAGTTCTTCCGCTGCGCTTTGCACCTCGACACTGCGCGCGAACACTTCAATCGCGCCGGTTGGCAGACCGCTGTTCACCGTCTCTGCCGAACGCGCCTTCACCTCGCCATCAATCGTCACGACGCTCTCTGCGCGCAGCGAATCGAGGATTGGCAGGGCGGGCGAATCCTCGTCAGCAACGATTTGCGTGATGCCATAATGATCACGCAGATCGACGAACAACACGCCGCCATGGTCACGTTTGCGGTGAACCCAGCCAGAAAGGCGAATGGTTTCACCGACATTGGCTTCACTTAACTGTGCGCAAGTATGGGTACGATAAGCGTGCATGCTAAACTCTTGTCCTGTTCGAGAGTATGGCGCTAAAGGCGCGCCAGCAATGATTGCATGGCGTGGCCTAGTTTAGAGCGCATATCAATATGCGCGCGCTAACAGGGCAAGCGCGGGGCTTTGTCAAGTTTCACGCATGCTAAGCAATCATCAATGGGCTCATGCCCGGAGGCGGTACTCCGCCTGACACACTGAAAAGACAGATATGAAAATACATGATCTGATTACCACGACCGATGCTTTGAGAGACCTTTGCGAGCGTTTGTCGAAATCTGAATTTGTCACCATCGACACCGAATTCATGCGCGAAAACACCTATTGGCCGGAATTGTGCTTGGTGCAGATCGCCAATGAGGAAGAGGCCGCGGCGATTGATCCGCTGGCCGATGGGATTGATCTCACCCCGCTGCTTGATCTGATGTGCGAAAATGACGAAGTGCTCAAAGTCTTCCACGCGGGCGGGCAAGATGTTGAGATCATCGTCAACCTGACCGGCAAGACCCCCTTCCCCATATTTGATACGCAAATCGCGATGATGGCGATCAGCCAGTCTGAGCAAATCGGCTATGCTAATCTGGTCGATAGCTGGCTGGGCCTACAAATCGACAAAGGCGCGCGCTTCACCGATTGGAGCCGCCGCCCGCTGACCGATAGGCAGATCGAATACGCCATCGGTGATGTGACGCACCTATCCGAGATTTTCCCGAAAATGCTCAAGAAATTGATCAAGACGGGGCGCGGGCGCTGGCTCGATGCGGAAATGGAGAAGCTCGCCGATGCTAGCAATTACATCGTCAATCCAGACAATGCCTGGCGCCGCATTCGCCAGCCGGGCCGCAATCCAGCGGTGCTGGGCCGGATGAAGGGCCTCGCCGCGTGGCGCGAAGGCGAAGCGCAGCACAAGAATATCCCGCGTGGCCGGATCATGCGCGATGAGACCTTGGCAGATATCGCCAGCCATCCGCCCAAAAAACAGGCGGATCTCGCCAAAGTGCGCGGGCTGTCGTCCGCCTGGCGCGACAATGATATTGGCAAGCGCCTGATGCGGGTCATCGAAGAGGCGGAGCCGCTGCCCAAAAGCGAGCTTCCCGAGAAGATGAAGCGCGGCGCGCCTCTGGGCAAGGAAGGCGCATTGGTCGCTGACCTTCTAAAATTGCTCCTAAAAATTCGCGCGCGCGAGATTGATGTGGCCGCCCGCCTGCTTACCAGAGCCGACGAGATGGAAGCCCTCGCCGCTGGGGTCCGCGACCTCAAAGTGCTGCAAGGCTGGCGCTATGACGTGTTCGGCAAAGACGCGCTTGAGCTCGTCGAAGGCAAGCTCGGCTTTGCGGTGAAAAATGGCAAACTGTCCATGACCCACATCGATGACATGCACGCAAATATGGAAGAAGCCGCTGCGGCTAGCGATGATGCGGCAGAGGCAGAAGCGGAAACAGAGGCCGATGCAGAGACGGCAACGGCCGATTAGGACTTAGCCATGTCCACCTATCTACCCACCATCAAACAGCTGCAATATCTCGTGTCCTTGCACGAGCATAAGCACTTTGGCCGCGCGGCAGATGCGAGCTATGTTTCGCAATCGACCCTATCGGCGGGCATCCGCGAGCTGGAATCGCTGCTGGGCGTAACACTGGTTGAGCGCAGCCGCCGGGTCGTGCGCTTTACTGCGCTGGGTGACCAAGTGGTGGAAAAGGCGCACCGTCTGCTGCGCGAGGCGGAGGAGCTGTCCGACCTCGTCCAAGCTGCCGGAAAGCCGCTGTCCGGCACGCTGCGCATGAGCGTCATCCCGACCATTGCGCCGTTTATGCTGCCGCACATGTTGCCGCGCCTGAAGCGCGAGCGGCCTGATCTGAAGCTGCTGCTGCGCGAGGAAACCAGCCAGGACGCGGTGGAATCGCTGCAACATGGCCGGGTCGATTGCGTGCTGCTCGCCCTGCCCTTTGGAACCGGCGAGGTCGAAGTCGAGCACATTAGCGATGACAAGCTGTTCGTTGCCTTTCCCAAAGATGATCCGCGCGATCCGCCGGACAGCATTCCCCCCAGCATGATTGATGAGGGGCGCCTGCTGCTGCTGGAAGATGGGCATTGCCTGCGCGACCATGCGCTGGCGGCCTGCGCGCGCCCGGAAATGCGCGCCAATGCCGCGATCATTGGTACGTCACTGCACACTCTGGTGCAGATGGTCGACAATGATTTGGGCCTGACGATGCTGCCGAAAATGGCGCTGGACGCCGGAATATTGAACGACACCGACGTTGTCGCCCGCCCGCTCAAGTCCGCGCAGGCCAGCCGCGAGATTGCCCTCATCTGGCGCAAGAACAGCCCGCGCTCAGATGACTTTAAGCTTCTCGCCGAGGAATTGCGGGCAGGTTAGTATTCGTCGGGCATCGATTACGCATGCCCGAAGCAACTCAATCCATATGCTTGAGGCCGACCCGCAAGTAATCCCAACCGGTGATGCAGGTTAACACTGCGGCCGCCCACAAGGTCGTCAGGCCGATCAAATGCAGCCAGGTCTGTTCAACCGAGGCGCAAGCATCGCCGGGGACTTGGCATGGCTGCCCATGCACTGCCCCGCCGCCAATCAGCGCCGCCAGAGCGACCAGCTGAAATGCGGTCTTCCATTTGGCCAGCTTGCTGACCGGCATGGAGACCTGAATACCACCCAAAAATTCGCGAAGACCAGAAACGGCAATCTCGCGCATCAGAATGATCAGACCAGCAATCACGTGGAAATCACCGACGTATGGCCCGCGCAGATAGCCTTGGGCAGTCAGCACCAGAATGACTGTCGCAACCATGATTTTGTCAGCGATGGGATCAAGGAAAATGCCAAGTTTTGACACCGTCCCCTGCGCCCGCGCCAGATAACCATCGAAGAAATCGGTGATCGCAATCAAGCCGTACAGCACAAAGCCAATCGCATAGCCCAATTGCCATTCCGGCCACCACAGAAAGAAGGCCAGCAATGGCAAAGCCATAATGCGCGACAAAGTGAGAATGTTGGGCAATGTCATCATTGTGAATGCGTCCTTAGCCGCCTTTGCCAAAGCGCAAAAGATGCAACAGGCACCTTGTTAACGCCTGCGTATCGTCTATCTCCTGCGTCAGGGGAGCGAACACTTTCATGACCACGACGACGCATCTTTTGCGCCGCAGGCGCTTCCTGCCATTGTTCTGCACTCAGTTGCTGAACGCATTTAATGACAATTTGTATAAGACCGCGATGGTCCTGTTCGTCGTGTACCAAGTGTACAATGACGAAAGCACCGAGGCGATCTTTAGCGCGGTTGCCTCTGGTCTGTTCATTTTGCCGTTTTTCGTGCTGTCCGCGCTCGCAGGACAGCTGGCCGATATGCGTGACAAGGCGGCGATCATTCGCACCGTCAAAATGTGCGAGATTGGACTAATGCTGATCGGTGCGACCGGCCTGTTTTTGGCCTGGCGCGGGATCGCGGTCGACAGCTTTGCGATACCGCTTTTGATGTTCGCCCTGTTTTTAACGGGGGTTCAGTCGACATTTTTGGGCCCGATCAAATATGCGATCCTTCCCCAGCATTTGAAGAAAGACGAAGTGCTCGCCGGGACCGGGCTGGTTGAGGCCGGCACTTATATCGCCATTTTGCTCGGCACGATCCTGGCCGGGTGGATCCCGGTTGAATGGGCCGCTGGCGGGATCATTGTGACATCGGTGATCGGCTATATTTCCAGCCGGCAAATCCCCTCCGCACCGCCGTTGGGCAAAGGGGAAGAAAAACTAGACTGGCACATCATCCGCGCGTCGATCGCGCTCATCAAAAACACAATGCATGATCGCCAGATATTCTACGCGATCCTCTCGATCAGCTTTTTTTGGACGATTGGCGCTGTACTGTTCATCCAATTCCCGCCGCTCGCCAAAAACACGCTGATGGCCAGCAAGGAAGTCGCCAGCCTGTTCCTGGTGATCTTCTCCATCGGGGTGGCGATCGGGTCGGTCTCGATCAACAAGCTGCTCAAAGGCAAAGTGTCGGCTCGCTATTCGCCCGCATCCGTGATTGCGATGGGCGCATTCGTAGTCGCGTTTTATCTGGTGTGCCGCATGTGGCAGGCCGATCAGCCAACAGAACTGCTGAATGTCGCCGAATTCGTCGCATGGCCACTGGCGGCCGTCATTTTGCTGTGCCTGCTTGGTATTGCGGTGGCAGGCGGCATGTTCGTGGTGCCGCTCTATGCGTTTCTCACCACCCGCTGCGCCCCGGACGAAGCGGCTCGCACAATCGCGGCCAACAATATCGTCAACTCAGGCGCGATGGTGGTCGGATCGTTGCTGGCCATTGGGCTTAGCGCGCTGGGCGTACCGGTGGTGGAGCAGGTGCTGCTGAGCGCAGGAATGTGCCTCGTGTCTGCCTGGCTCGGCAAACGGCTGCACAATGCTGAATTGGAGCACGCTGACGCCGCCGCTTAGAGAGCGCGGAGCAGCCTAAATGGCTTAAGCGATAAAGGCGATGATCGCTGCGAAAGTCGAGACATAGACAGTCGCAAAACCACGCACATCATCGCGGGTCAATTGCCACAGGCTTTCCGCCGGTGCGGCCAGTTCGTCGCTGCGCACATGCGGAGGCAGTGACGCACGGAACGAATGCTGAGCCGCCTCATCAGTCAGAACCAATGCGCGGCGGCCGCCCCGCCTTTTCGGCTCTAAACCAAGCTCTGGCAGATTGCGTTCGATGGCGACTGTTTTGAGACTCGCATATGTCATAGGCCCCTTGTTAAGACTTTCTTAACCGTTTTGGCAGGGGTGATTTGTAAACTGTCGCGCTGCGGGACATTAAGTGTTTTTGTTCATTTGGGCCTGTGGAAAATTCCGCCGGATTGCGCGCGTGCAGTGCCCCCGCTAAGCGCGGTGAGAGCGCAGCCAATTGCGCCGCAAAGACGGGACACGAAATGATGGATAAGACTGCTCAAACAGCGGCAGAGCTGCTGGTCGATTGCCTGATCGAACAGGGCACAGACCGGATATTCACCGTCCCGGGAGAGAGCTTTCTCGCCGTGCTCGACGCCTTGCATGCGAGCGACAGCGTGGATGTTGTCACCTGCCGGCAAGAAGGCGGCGCAGCTTTTATGGCCTGCGCTGATGGAGCCATGACTGGGCGCCCCGGAATTGGCTTTGTCACTCGCGGCCCCGGCGCGACCAACGCCAGCATTGGCGTGCATGTTGCGCATCAGGATTCGCAGCCGATGATCTTATTCGTGGGCGATGTCGCGCGTGGCATGAAAGACCGTGAAGGTTTTCAGGAGGTGGACTTTGCGGCCTTCTTCGGTCCGATCTGCAAATGGGCGGCGCGGATCGATGATGCCGCGCGCATCCCAGAATATATCGCGCGCGCTTATTCGGTCGCGATTTCAGGCAGGCCTGGCCCGGTAGTGCTCGCTTTGCCGGAAGACATGCTTTGTGATCTGATGGGCGAAAACCCGCCGTCGCCCCGCCCTGAGGTTACTCGCCCAGCGCAGGCTGTATGCCCCGATGCAATGCAAGCGATGCTGGCCATGGTCGGCGATGCCGCCAGCCCGATAGCGATTATCGGCGGGGCAGGTTGGAACGCCAAAGCGCGCGAGCACTTCCAGCAATTCGCTGAGAGCATTGGCCTGCCAGTTGCGACCGCCTTCCGCCGCCAAGACGCTATTTCGCCTAACTCTCCGGTCTATGCGGGCAATCTCGGCTACGGCCCGAACCCGAAACTGGTGGAGCGGGTTAAAGCTGCTGATCTGGTGCTCGCCGTCGGCGCGCGGCTAGGTGAGGCGACGACGGATGGATATACTTTCCCAACCCTGGAGCATCCCGATCAGACGCTGATCCACGTCCACCCTGACCCCAATGAATTGGGCCGGGTTTACCGGGCAGACCTCACCCTATGCTGCGCAGTCGACGAATTTGCCGAGGCCGCCGCGCTGTGGGAGGACCACAGCGTCATCCCCTTCGATGCGGGCGCCCAGGCCAATGCGGAATGGCGCGAATGGTCGAGCTATGAACCCGCCGAACCCTCAGCCCATGCGCTCGATATGGCGGCCTGCGTTGCCTTTATGCGGGAGGCCTATCCCGCCGATACGATCGTCACCAATGGCGCGGGCAATTTTGCCGGATGGTGGCATCGCTATTGGCGCTATGATGGCTATCCGACGCAGCTGGCCCCGACCGCTGGCGCGATGGGATATGGCGTCCCAGCCGGGATTGCCGCGGCCCTGCGCCATCCGGATCGGCAAGTGGTCACTGCCGCAGGCGATGGCGATTTCCTGATGAACGGCCAAGAGCTCGCAACCGCAGCTCAACATGGCGCAAACCTAACCGTCCTGATCATCGATAACAGCGCTTATGGCACCATTCGCATGCACCAGGAGCGCGAATATCCAGGCCGCGTCTCAGCCACGAAGCTCGCCAACCCAGACTTCGCAGCTTTCGGCGCAGCGTTTGGCGCTTGGAGCGCCCATGCAAGCACAACGGAAGAGTTCAAATCGGCTCTGGCTGAAGCGCGCGGAAAGAGTGGCCTCCGCCTCATCCACATGTCGATCGATATTGAGCAACTCGCCGCAAGTGGGGCGAGTATCAGCGGGCTACGGGCAAAAGCCGCAGCAAACAGCTAACGCCTAACCCTCGGCCATTTCGCAAATGATCTGCCATTCTTCCGGCGTGATCTGCGCGACCGACAATCGGGACAGCTTCACCAGCTGACATTCGGCGAGCCTCGGCTCGGCCTTGATCTGCTTGAGTGACACCGGGTTTTCAAACTTGCGCTTGGGCTTCACTTTTACCGCCGCCCATTTGCCGGTTTCATCGGTAGGGTCGAGAATATCGGCCACGCTGACCGTGCAAATACCAACAATCTCCAGCCCCTCTCGCGAATGGTAGAAGAAGCACTCATCGCCGACCTCCATCGCCTTGAGATTGTTCTTCGCCAAGTGATTGCGCACACCGTCCCAAACACCCTCTTTCTCAGCGATCAGATCGTCCCAGCCGTATTTGAACGGTTCCGATTTTATGAGCCAGTAATTGGGCACAAATTAGCACCCCAGTTTCGTGCTGTCAGACGGCCATCGTTCTGGCGATAGAAACGCGCCGCGCCAAGCGCCAAATTGGGCTCCCCCGCGTCTTAACCGGATATTTAATATGTGCCCCCATTACGAGCGAGACTGAAATCGCTGGGGGCACAGCCGATTATGGCTGAAGAGAAAACTGAGCAACGGGTCGGTAAGGCCGAGCGCGACATTGTTGCGCTGGGAATTGCCACCGCTGCGATCATTATTTTTGTTGGTATCGGCGGCTCTGTAATGGGCGACGTGGTCGAGGCCACTTTTGGCGAGGGCACAGGCCCTGACCGCTTGCTGGTCAACGCCATGCTGCTGAACATCGCGCTGATCATTTTTGGCTGGCGCCGTTACCGCGAACTCCATTCTGAAATCCAGCAGCGCCGCGCCGCCGAAGAGCAGGCACGCCGGCTATCCGAAATTGATCCCCTCACCGGCTGCCTCAATCGCCGTTCGATGGCGAAAGCCACCGAAGAACTGCGCAATGGCTCAAACCGCCACGGCCAGGCCCTCGCCTATGTCATGATTGACCTTGATAACTTTAAGCAAGTCAATGACATGAACGGCCATGCGATAGGCGACAAACTGCTGATCGAACTGGCCGCGCGGCTTAAAGAAAAGCTTCCAAAAGACGCTTTGCTGGCGCGCCTTGGCGGGGACGAATTTGCCTTCGTCATGCCGTACGATGGCAAGCACCCAGAGCGCATTGATGATCAAGTGATCCGCCTGTTTGAAACCGCCACAGCCATCTATCAAGTGGATGAGATGGCGGTTGAGCTGACCATGTCGATTGGCATTGCCACCGATCATGATGATCAGGGCTTCAACCCGCTGGTGAGCGACGCGCAGACTTTGATGCATCACGCCGATATCGCGATGTATCACGCCAAGAACCAAGGTAAGAACCGCTATTACTGGTTTGAGCCAACGATGGAAAACGAGCTGCGTTTCCGCAATGAGCTCGAAACAGGCATTCGCCGCGGTCTTGCGGTTGGTGAGTTTGTGCCATTTTATGAGCAGCAGATTGACCTTGAAAGCGGCGATCTGGTTGGCTTTGAAATGCTGGCTCGCTGGCAGTCGCCTCAGTTGGGCCTCGTCAGCCCGGACATCTTTATTCCAATTGCCGAAGATATTGGCGTGATCGGTGATCTGTCTGAAAAGCTGATGGTTGAGGCCTTTGCCGATGCCCGCGATTGGGCCCCTGACCTCACGCTATCAGTCAACATCTCGCCAATCCAAATGCGCGACCCATGGTTTGCGCAAAAACTTCTGAAGCTGCTGGTCGAGCACAATTTCCCAGCGCACCGGCTTGAGATTGAAATCACCGAGAGCTGCCTGCACGACAATGTCGGCATGGTCCGCTCTATGATTGCCAGCCTGCGCAACCAAGGCGTCAAGGTCAGCCTCGACGACTTTGGCACGGGCTATTCCAGTCTTGAACAACTGCGCTCGCTGCCGTTTGACCGGCTCAAGATTGATCGCAGCTTCATCAGCGAGCTGCGCAATCCGGATGCAAGCTCCAAGATCGTCGATGCGATTGTTTCACTCGGCAATGGCCTGGACATGCCGATCACCGCTGAAGGCATCGAAGATGAGAACATCCTCGACCTGCTCAAAACGATGGGCCGCCTGAAAGGCCAGGGCTACCTCTATGGCCGTCCAGAAACCGCCGACCAGGTGCGCATGCGCCTGAAAGCTGCGGGACGCCTTGTCGAGCAGTCAGACGCGGCTCCTGCACCCCAAGCCAGCGTCCCTGAGAGCACAGTCGATCCCGAGAACCTCAGGCGGGTAGCCGAATAAGGCTGCTTCGCTGAGGCGTCGGCATCGCCCACGCTCAGACAAATCACTGACGCAAAACTGGACGTAGCGACTGCGCGTGCATAAATGCGCTCCAGATCATGCGCACTCCCTTCATCAAGATGCACGGCCTCGGCAATGACTTCGTGGTGCTCGACGCCCGCGAAACCGCATTGCCTAGCGTCACGAATGCGCTCGCAAAGGCGATTGCGGATCGGCGCACGGGCATCGGCTGCGATCAGCTTGTCCTGCTGGAGCCTAGCGCTTCGCACGATTTCAAAATGCGCTTCTTCAACAGCGATGGCGGCGAAGTTGGCGCATGCGGCAATGCCAGCCGCGCGGTGGCGATCCTGCATGGCGAAGCAGCCAAGGTAGAGACCGCTGGCGGAACTCTATCACTTCATCCGAGTGAAGGCGGCGCCAGCGTCGATATGGGCGTGCCCCGCTTCGATTGGGACGCGATACCGCTCGATTATCCGATGGACACCCTCTCCATGCCGCTTGGCTGGCCGATGGATGTTGGCGCGCTCGAAAATCCCGCCGCCGTCAATGTCGGCAATCCGCATGCAGTATTCTTCGTCGAGGATGCCGATGCAGTCGACCTAAAGACCTACGGCCCCATCATCGAGCATGACGCAGTGTTCCCCGAACGCGTGAACGTCAATGTCGCAAGCCTGATTGAGCCGGATCATTTGCGCCTGCATGTGTGGGAGCGCGGTACGGGCATTACGCGGGCATGCGGCACTGGGGCCTGCGCCACGGCCGTTGCAGCGGCGCGGCGCGGCATCACCGGACGTGACGTCATGGTGTCATTGCCCGGCGGTGATCTGCGGATCGAATGGCGCAGCGACGATACGATCCTGATGACGGGCCCGGCGACCGAAGCCTTCCGCGGGACATTTGAGTGGGACGATTTCGCATGAGCGCGCGCCTCGCCAAGCAACCCGACGTGATCTCGCTCGGCTGCCGCCTCAATATTGCCGAAAGCGAGAAGCTGCGCGCGATGCTGCCAGACGGCGAAGATGTCGTCGTCGTCAACAGCTGCGCTGTTACCAATGAGGCTGTGCGCCAGACGCGCCAGGCCATCCGCAAGGCTCGCCGTGCCCGCCCCGATGCGCGCCTGATCGTGACCGGATGCGCTGCCGATATTGAGCGTGAACAACTCGCCGATTTGCCAGAGATCGACGGGCTTATCTCCAACCAGTCAAAGCTCGATCCGCGCGCCTGGAACCTGCCCAGCGATCACGCGCCGCTTGCCCCGACCAAGACCCGCGCCTTTATCGCGGTGCAGAATGGCTGCGATCACGCCTGTACCTTTTGCATCATACCGCAGGGGCGCGGCACGAGCCGTTCCATGACCATTGCTGAGGTGCTGAGCGAGGTGGAGCAGCATCTGGAACTTGGCGCGCGCGAAGTTGTGCTGACGGGGGTCGATGTGACCAGTTGGGGACACGATCTGCCCGACACACCGCCGCTAGGTGCGCTGGTCGGCGCGATCCTTGATCGCTTCCCGCAGCTCGCCCGCTTGCGCATGTCATCGCTCGACGGCATTGAGATTGACGAGGCTCTGTTTGAGCTCTTCGCCAGCGAGCCGCGCCTTATGCCGCATCTGCACTTGTCGCTGCAGCATGGCGATGATCTGATCCTTAAGCGGATGAAGCGGCGGCATTTGCGCGGCGATGCGGTGGATCTCGTGCAGCGGCTCAAAGCACGCCGCCCTGATATCGCCATTGGTGCAGATCTGATCGCGGGCTTCCCAACCGAAACCGCTGAGCACCATCAGGCAAACCTCTCGATCATTCGCGAGCTGGACATCGTCCACGGCCATATTTTCCCCTTCTCCCCGCGCGAAGGAACGCCAGCGGCCCGCATGCCTCAACATGACCGCGCGCTCATCAAAGAGCGCGCCGCTGAGCTGCGCGCGCTAGCGGCCGAAACACGCACCAACTGGCTCGATAGCCTTGTGGGCGAACCACTTCAGGTCCTCGCCGAGGGCGACAACAGCGGCTACAGCGAGAGCTATGCTCGCGTCGCTCTGCCGAGCGGCACAGAGCGCGGAACGATATTGACCGTCACACCGACTGCCCATGAGAAAGGCCTGCTGCAATGAGCGATCCCGAGAATACGGGCTCTAGCTGGAGTGACCGGCTGTTTGGGGGCTTTCGCAAGACCTCTGAGCGGCTGTCCACCAATCTCACCGGCGTGGTCGGCACGGCAAAGCTCGACGATGCCACATTGGACGAGGTGGAAGACGCACTGATCATCTCAGACCTTGGCCCGTCGGCCGCAGGGAGGATCCGCGCCAAGCTGTCCGAAAAGCGTTTCGGCCTGGAGATCACTGAGCAGGAATTGAAAGAGGCCGTCGCTGAGGAGATCGCAGAGATCCTGCGCCCGGTGGCGAAACCGCTCGACGTGGTTGCCTTCCCCCGCCCGCAAGTGATCCTGGTGATCGGCGTCAACGGGTCCGGCAAGACAACCACCATCGCGAAGCTCGCGCACCTCTTCCAAGAGGATGATTACGGCGTGATGCTGGCCGCAGGGGACACCTTCCGCGCCGCCGCCATTGGTCAGCTCGCCACTTGGGCAGAGCGTGTCGGCGTGCCCATCGTTCGCGGGCCAGAGGGCGGTGACCCGGCCTCTATCGTGTTCGATGCAGTGAAAGAGGCGACGGATACCGGCATTGACGCGCTGATTGTGGACACCGCTGGGCGCCTACAAAACAAGCGCGAGTTGATGGACGAGCTGGAGAAAATCCGCCGCGTTCTGGGCCGGCTCAATCCAGAGGCACCGCATGATGTTGTGCTGGTTCTGGATGCGACCAATGGGCAAAACGCCTTGTCCCAGATCGATGTGTTCAAAGAGGTCGCGGGTGTGACCGGCCTGATCATGACCAAGCTGGATGGAACCGCGCGCGGCGGGGTGCTGGTGGCGGCGGCGGAGCAATATGGCCTGCCTATCCACGCGATCGGCGTTGGCGAGACCATGGATGATCTGCGCCCGTTCGACCCCGATCTGGTTGCCAAAGTTATTGCAGGAGTGGCGTAATGCCAGACACAGAAACCGCCGCCCCACCTGCAAAAAAAGCAGGCTCAGGCTGGCTCAACGTCGCGGTCGATTACGGGCCGCTGCTGGTCTTCCTCAGCGTCTACAAATTTTACGCGCCGGATGAGCCTGAGCCGATCAGCGAGCTCTCCGCGATCATTCGCGGCACTGGCGCGTTCATGGTTGCGGCTCTTATCGCGCTGGCGGTGTCGAAATGGCGGCTGGGCAAAATCTCGCCGATGCTGTGGTTCTCCACCGCCCTCATCGTGGGGTTTGGCGGCTTGACGATCTTCCTCGGCGATCCGGTGTTCGTGCAGCTGAAGCCGACAATCATCTACGGCTTCTTCGGAGTGGCCCTGCTGGTCGGTTGGAAAATGGGCAAGGCGCTGCTCAAGATCCTGCTGGAGGCCGCGTTCGAGGGCCTGACAGACGAAGGCTGGCTGAAGCTGTCACGCAATTGGGGCGTGTTCTTCCTCGCGCTGGCTGCGCTCAACGAGGGCCTGCGCGCCTATATGACCTTTGAGGGCTGGCTTTGGGCCAAGCTGTGGGTGTTCCTGCCGCTCACCTTTCTGTTCACCTTCGCCAATATCCCGATGCTGCTGAAGAATGGGCTGGATCTGGGTGAGGATGACAAGGCCGAGGCAAAAGACGAAACGCCTTAAGCGGCGCAGTCTTCCCAGCCGAGCGGCGCGCGGTCACAATTGGCATAAAGCGCGCGGCGAGCGCGCTCTTGCAAGACATCGCGCACGACCTGTTCTTGATTGTCGGTTGAGCGGGTTGTGGTGATGACATTCAGATAGCGACCATGGCCATATTTGGCCTCGCGCGGTCCGGATGCGAAAATGCGATGTGCAGTCATTTGCCTTCTCTTTCTTTGATGACTGCGGCCATCTACCTTCGCCCAGATTCGTTCAACCTATGGGCGTGTAACATCTTGTTACGGTCGACAGGTGTGGCTCGTTTTGATCTTAAGAGAACACATCAGGCGGAAGAGCGTACTTGCTGTTGCGCTTCTCATTCCCGGTGCTGATCAAACGTAACTTGGTACTGAGTAAGAATGCAGAAAATAACTTTTCAATTCAATCAGCCGGGTCGATTGACTGCCATTCGCGAAAAAGCTTCCGGAACTTTTCGTTCTCATCGAACAAGTACGGCAACGGATTTACAGGCGTTTGGGCAATCCGAACTTCGTAGATCGCATAGCCACCTTTTGGTTTTCCAACCACGGTCCTAGGGGAGACTATGCGCCCTTTGAGACGTGGGCGGTCTCTGAGGTTGCCGATGATCGAAATAATCTCACTTCCATGGTCAATTTTGACGTAGTTCCCGTAGTTGGGGTGATAGCCAGATTCGACGACCAAGCCAGATGCTGGCGCAAACACATCAGAACCGGGATCTGCTGGCAAATTCACAGCAGGCTTATCGGTTATGACCACACCTTCCGGTGAGACCCCCCGCACTGGCGAAAATGATGGAACATGAGTTCTCACAAGGACTGGATTTGAATTCCGGAGCCTTCCAGAAATCGCATCCTCAAACACCCCACGAAGCAATAGCGAGGGGCGACTTGCCAAGCGCCTACCATCTGAAAGGCGGATGACTCTGCATGGAGTTGGGCAATAGGCAGACCATTTTTTAGCGCCTGCCTCATCAATTGCGACCACTTCATGCTCACCTTGATCGTTCATTCCGAAGTACCGGAACCCACTTAGGTAAGCGAAAGCGGCACCCTGTCTTTTTTCTTCTGCCGTCAGCTCTGGTTGATAGAAATAGGTATCTCCCTCCTTCGATACATAGTTCTCGCGCGCAATCGCCGATTGCGAAAGCAACAGACCAAATGCCGTCGCTAAAGCAACAAAAGAGTGCAGAAAGGTTGGATTGCTAGGCATGTCTATGATGCACGAGATAGCCGAAAGAAGGCTAAATCTCCACCTGGCTGCCTAGCTCCACCACACGGTTGGTTGGGAGCCTGAAGAACTCCATCGCCGTCGCTGCGTTTCTAAGCATCCACGCAAAGATCTTCTCGCGCCAGATCGGCATGCCCGGCTTGTCGCTTGGCAGCAGGGTTTGGCGCGAGAGGAAGAAGCTAGTGTGCATCATGTCAAACTCACCGCCGCACTGCTCCATCTGCTTCAGGCCCAGCGGGACGTTCGTCTCTTCCATAAAGCCATAGCGCAGCACCGCGCGGTAGAACCCGTCGCCCATATCGGTATACTCGCAGCGGCTGCTCGGATCGACATAGGGCACGTCCTGAATATCGACCGTCAGGATCACCACGCGTTCGTGCAGCACCTTGTTGTGCTTGATATTGTGCAACAGCGCAGAGGGCACGCCAGCGGTGCTGGAGGCCATAAAGATCGCCGTGCCCGGTACGCGCGTGGCGGAATTCTTGGCGGACTTGGCGAATATCTCCATGGGCAGAGCAACCTCGCTCATCCGGTCGCGCATCAGCTTGCGCCCGCGCGCCCATGTGGTGAGCAGCAGGAAGGCGATGAAACCGACCATGAGCGGGAACCACCCGCCGTCCGGCACCTTGGTAAGGTTCGCGGCGAAGTAGGCGCCATCGACGATCAGGAACAGGATCACGACGGGCGCGGCGTACCACCACTTCCATTTCCACACGCCAACCAGCAGCACCGCCATCAGCAGCGTGTCGATCGTGACCGCACCGGTCACCGCGATGCCATAGGCGCTGGCGAGGTTGGAGGAGTTCTGGAACGTCAGCACCAGAATGATCACCGCCACCATCAGCGCCCAATTCACGACTGGAATGTAAATCTGACCGCCTTCAGTCTCGCTGGTGTGGCGGATCGACAGGCGCGGAATATAGCCCATTTGGATTGCTTGGTGCGTGATCGAGAACGCGCCCGAAATAACCGCTTGGCTGGCGATAAAGGTTGCGACTGTCGCCAGGAACACCAGCGGTAGGCGCCATTCCTCGCTCGCAAGGAAGAAGAACGGGCTCTGGATGGCTTCGGCGGCTTGTTCCGGCGGCAAGCCGATGATCATTGCGCCTTGCCCAAAGTAATTGAGCAGCAGGCAGGGCATGACAAAGCCGAACCACGAAAGCCGCATCGGGCCGCGGCCAAAGTGCCCCATATCGGAATAAAGCGCCTCTGAACCGGTCACCGCCAGAACGACTGAGCCCAGCGCCAGAAACGCGAGCCAGCCATCAAGGACAAAGAAATTCACTGCGTGATAGGGGTTGAGCGCCCACAGGATCTCTGGCGTGTTGAATATCTGCCACGCGCCCATGCTGGCGATGACGGTGAAGTACACAATCATCACCGGGGCAAACAGCGCCCCAACCTTCGCCGTGCCGCGTTTTTGCAGCATGAACAGGAATACGAGCAGGCCCAGCGCAATTGGGATAACGAAACGCTGCAATCCGGGGTCCACCACCGTTAGGCCTTCGACCGCAGACAGGACCGAAATCGCGGGCGTAATCATGCTGTCGCCGTAGAACAGCGAGGTCGCAAACACGCCCAGCAGCAGCGCCACCCAGCCATATTTGGATTTGCTGAGCTGGCTGGAAATCAGCGCAACCAGAGCGAGCGAACCGCCCTGCCCCTTGTTATCGGCGCGCATCAGGATCGTGACATATTGGATCGAGACGACCAGTGTCATCGACCAGAAGATCAGGCTGATGACGCCCAGAACATGCGCGTTATCAACCGCAAGCGGGTGCGGGCCAACAAAGGTTTCACGAAAGGCATAGAGCGGGCTGGTGCCGATATCGCCAAAGACAATACCGATCGCGCCAACCGCGAGCGCCTTTTTGGACGCGCTATGGCCCTTGCCGCCTTGGGGCGGTTGGTGTGCTGGCGCTGCTGTATCGCTCATGCGTAATGGATTTCCCGAAGTAGAGCCGTGGCCCTATCGATACTGCCCTCGTAAATAAGCCGCCCGATTTAGCGACTCTGCCCCCTCACGAACCATGTGAGGTGGGCGCGCTTAGCACCGCCTTACCGGCCCTGCAACTCAGGCGGTGGATGCGCGCCTTATTGGGCCGCCGGATTAGGAGCGCCAGAGAGCATGGCATCAATGGCCTCGAGTCGCTGGGTGAGCTCTGCATGCCACGGCGCATCCTCTGGGGTGCGCTCCAACAGTTCGGCCCAAACGGCGCGCGCCTCGCGCACTTGGCGGTTACGGAAATAGGCCGCGCCGAGGAAGAAACCCGCGCCCGGATTGGCCGGATCGGCCTTGCTCGCCCGGTCAAAGGCATTATGCGCCGCCGGTGTGACGCTGCCATCGGCGTGCTCAACCAAAGCCATGCCGAGCGCCAACCAGCCCTCTGCATGCCCCGGATTATCCGCGAGGCCGCCGCGCAGCAGGCCTGCGGCATCAGAGAAGCGCCCGCGCCGAGCAAAGCCATCGGATACGGTGAGATAGTTTGGTTTGGGCACGCCCGCGTCAAATAGAGCGCGGCGCGCTTCGACCATTTGTTCGCCAGAGCGCGGCTCCTGCACCATCGCGGCTTTTGGGCTGCCGGGCTGGCTGGCGCTGCCCTGCCAAGCATAGCCGGTAAGACCGAACACCAAGACCGCGCCAAACAGCGTCCAGCTCGATTTCGGCAGGCGCAGCACGAATGCGGCAAAGCCAAACGCGGCAAGCGCCAGGAGTGAGACGGCAATCCAGCCCATTACGCGCTTTCCTCTGAAGTGGACGCGCTCTTCGCGTCCTCGCCATCGGAGCGTTTGCGCCCCAGACGGCGGAACAACAGCAGGAAACCGAAGCCAAAAATGATCGCTGGGACTAAAAACAGCGGCCAAGTCGTGGAGCTGACCTCCGGCTGGTAGCTGACATAATCGCCATAACGCACGATCAACCATTGGCGGATCGCCCCCGGCTCTTCCCCAGCGGCAAGGCGCGAGCGGACCTGATGGCGCATATCACCGGCCATCGGCGCATCGCTGTCGTGGATGTTCTGGCTCTGACAGGTGAGGCAGCGCAGCGTCGCCATCAGCTCAACGGCCTGCGCTTCCAGCGCGGGGTCTTCCAGCTGCGTATAGGCATAGGGCGCCGGCGGCAGTGAATCTTGCGCGGTCAGCGGCACGCTGAGCAACGCCATAGGTGCGAGCACGGCGGCAAGCAGAGCGGAGTAGAGCGCCCTCACGTTTCCGCCTTCTTGAGCTCTTCCAACAGAAGCGGAATATGCTCCAACCGGATGTCGCCAATATGCTGATAACGGATCACGCCCTCGGCATCGATCACATAGGTCTCCGGCACGCCCGATGCGCCAATCTCCAGCATCAGGGACGAGATATCGTCCTTGCCAATGCGGGTGTAGGGATTGCCGTAGCGCTCGAGGAAAATCGCCACGTCCTCCGGCTTATCACGGATCGCGACGCCGATGATCTCAACGCCCTGCCCCTCCAGCACTTCGAGCTGCTTTGCCTCGGCGATGCACGGCAGGCACCAGCTCGCCCAGATGTTGAGCAGCTTTGGCTTGCCGCCAATAAAGTCCGCACGCGATGCGCCAGGCATGGTTTCCACCGCCGCTGGCAGTTCAAACTCAGGCAGAGCCTTCTCAACCATGGCCGAGGGGATTTGATCATCCTTCGGCTGGGTCAGCTGATATCCCGCCAGTCCCAGGAAGAAGACGAACAGGCCCAAAGGTATCCATAAGGTCCAGCGCATCAGGCAGGCTCCCCTTGCGCTTTGCTATGCGCATCCTTGGCAAGCGCTGGTTCACCCAGCTCACCGTGCTTCAAAGCTTCGACTTCAGCGCGCTTTTCGGTGCTCCGCAGAACCGCACGGCGGCGTTTCAAGTCTGCGCTGACCCGGCCAATAATCGCTAGCGTGCCGCCAAACGCAATCAGCAGGCCGCCATACCAGATGAAGGTCACAAACGGTTTCCACCAAATGCGCAGCTGCCAGCGCTGATTGCCATTGGCATCAACCCCAGCGGAATCGCCAATCACCGCATACAGCTGTCCATCCCAGCGGGTGAGCAGAGCGCTCTCGCTGGTGGCCTGCGCCGGGGCCCAGAAATTACGCGCTTGCGGGATCATTACAGCGGCCGCGCCCTCGCCGCGCTGAGCCAGTACTCGGGCCTCCATCGCGGTCCAGTTCGGCCCAGCAATCGGATCGACGCTTTCCAAGGTGATGTTCCACCCGGCAACCTGCTGGCTTTCGCCTGCGACTACCGCGGACAAACGCTCTTTGGTAAAGGCGCTCTCGCTGGCCATGCCGAACAGGGACACCGCGACCCCGAAATGCGCGAGCACCATGCCCCATGTTGCAAGCGGCACGCGCGAAAGTTTGCGTCCCCGAAGCGGCAAGAAGGATGCAATGGCCAAGCCAGCCGACAGTGCGAGGCCAAGGATTGCGAGGACCGAATAATCGCCCAGCACCGCGACCAGCACCAGCACGCCGAGAATGATCGCGCCGACAATCGCCAACTCAAGCTGAATGCGCGCAGGCTTATCTTCGCGCCATCGCATTAATGGGCCAGCGGCCATCACGAGAAACATCGGTACAGCGAAAATCGCGCTGACCGGATTAAAGTACGGCGGGCCAACGGACACGCGAATATCAAACGCCTCCGTCAGCAGCGGATAGAGCGTGCCGAGCAGCACGATCCCGAGGATCGCGGACAGCATCACATTGTTGAACACCAGCGCGCCCTCGCGGCTGCTCATGGCAAAGCGCTTACCCTCTGCCACGGTGCCAGCGCGCAAAGCGAAGATCGCGAGGCTGCCGCCGATGTAAATCGCTAGCAACACTAGGATAAAGCTGCCCCGCTCTGGATCCACCGCAAAGGCATGGACGCTGGTCAAGACGCCGGAGCGCACGAGGAAGGTCCCCAGCATACTCATCGAGAATGCGACCACGCCAAGCATGATCGTCCAAGTGCGCAAGGCATCGCGCGCGGCCAGCACGCTGGTCGAATGCAGCAATGCGGTCGCGGCAAGCCACGGCATCAAAGAGGCGTTTTCAACCGGGTCCCAGAACCACCAGCCGCCCCAGCCAAGCTCGTAATAAGCCCAATAACTGCCAGCGGTAATACCCAGCGTCAGGAACACCCAAGCACCCAGCACCCATGGCCGCATCACGCGGGCAAATTCCGGCGTCACATTACGGGTCAGCAGCGCGCCAATCGCAAAGCTGAAGGCAACCGAGAGGCCGACATAGCCAATGTAAAGCGTCGGCGGATGCAGCGCCAAGCCAATGTCTTGCAGCAGCGGGTTCAGCCCCTGCCCCTCTGGCGCTGGAATGGGCAGGCGCTCAAACGGGTTCGAACTGAGCAGGAGGAAAGCGTAAAAGCCCAGAGCGACAAAGCCCTGCGTCGCCAGCGTCGCCTGCATTGTGCGCACGGGCAAGCGCTTCTCCAGCCAGCCGATTAGCCCGCCAGACAGCGCCATCACCGCCACCCACAGCAGCATGGAGCCCTCGTGATTGCCCCATGTGCCGGTCACTTTGAAAAGCATCGGCTTTAGCGAATGCGAATTCGCCGCGACCAGTTTCACCGACAGATCGGTGATCGCGAAGCACCACATCAGCATGAAGAACGCGAGCGTCGCGAGCAAAGCCTGAACCATGGCGGCCGGGCGCATCAATCGCGCCAGCTCGCCATCTTCGCCCTGTTCCTGGCGCAGCGCCAGAACGCCTGCGAACAATTGCAGCGCGGCTAGCGCAGCGGCGAGCCACAGGGCAGCAAGGCCAATCTCTGCAATCATCAGGCGGCCTTAATCCGTATACATGGTGGTGGTGTAGGATTGCTCAGGCGATTGATGCTGCTCCAAGCCTTCCAGCTCGCGCGGCACGTAATTCTCATCATGTTTCGCCAGCAAGTTGGTGGCGAGGAAAGTGCCGTTTTCCTGCAGGCTGCCATCCGCAACCACTCCGGATCCCTCGACGAACAGGTCAGGCAGGATGCCGCTGTAGCGCACCGGAATGGTCGCGGCTTCATTGCCAGTCACGACAAAGGCGACGGTAATCCCATCATCCAGCGTCTCCAGCGAGCCGGGCTGAACCATCCCGCCCAGCCGTACCGCTTTGCCAGCCTCAGGCGGGTTCGCGCTCATTTGCTCTGGCAGATAGAAGAAATTCGCTTGATTGCGCAGCGCATAAGCAGCCAGCAGGCCCGCCGCGACAACCGCAACAATGGCGATCACCACCAGCACCATCCGCTGATGCTTCGCGCGTAGCCCCGTGCTTGTCTCTGTCATCGCCGCTTCACCTCATCTCGGCGGCGTTCGGCTCGCCGCATGCTTTGCCACGCCCAGATCGTCACTGCGATTAGGGCGCCAATGCCGACCACATAGGCCGCAATTACGTAGTCCCACTGGTTGAGCGCTTCACGCATCAGCTGGTTCCCATAGACGCGGCAACAGGCACATCATCTTCGAGCGCGCGGCGGCGCAGACGCGCCTCAACCTGCATTTCAGCGATCAGTGCGCGCATCCGCATTAGCACAATTCCGCCGAACAACAGCGAGAAACCGAGCACAGCAATCAGCAATGGGATCAGAAATTCACCTGCAATCGCGCTCTTACCAACAGTGATGCTGGGTGGTTGATGCAGCGAATTCCACCACACGACCGAGCGATTGATGATCGGGATGTTAACCGCGCCGACAATGCCGAAGATCGCAGGGATCTTGCTCGATCCGCCATCGCGCACGCTGGCCTGAGCCAAAGCGATATAGCCTGCATAGAGGAACAGCAGCACCAGCATGCTGGTGAGCCGCCCATCCCAAACCCACCAGGAGCCCCAGGTGGGCCGGCCCCAGATGGAACCGGTCGCAAGGCAAATCGCGGTGAACACCATGCCCGGTACAGCAACAGCGCGCGCGCCAATCGCGGCGAGCGGATGCTTCCAAATCAGCAGCGCCGCGCTGGACAGCGCAATGCCGGTCCAACCGCCCATGCCGAGCCATGCCGATGGCACGTGAATGTAAAGAATGCGGACCGTTTCACCCATCAACCGATCAGGCGGGACGACGAACAGCCCCCATGCAACTGCGCCCACGGACAGCACAATCCCGCTCAGCAGCAGCACTGGCGTAAGCCAGCGGGCAAGGGATAGAAAACGGGTTGGGTTGGCGTAGCCGTGCATAAATACCGTTGCTTGTTCGCCGCTGATTTAGCGTACCCTCGCCGCGCGGCAAGGGCGCAAAATTATCAACACCCGGTAAGCTTGATGAAACACCGGCAATTCGCGCGGCAGAAACGCCCGGTTGAGCAAGCCCAAAGGCTTAGCCGCGTCCGATCAGCTCTTGTGCCATACGGTCGGCAACTACGTCTGATGAGACACCGGTCTCTTCGCTCTTGAGCCAGATTTCCTCAAGCCGTTCAGGGATTTGTGCAATCCGCTTGCGAACATCATTGATGTCACCCGGCGTGCCATTGCGGCGCGCAAGGTATTCGAGCGCGACCGAAATAATACCGCCTGCATTGATGACATAGTCCGGGGCGTAGAGAATTCCGCGTTCCGCCAGCACTTTGCCGTGCTCTGCGCGGGCAAGCTGATTGTTCGCGCCGCCAGCGACGATTGGCGTATCCAGACGGGCAATGCCCTCTTCATCCAGTATCGCGCCGAGCGCATTGGGGCTGAACACATCGCAGGATGTGCTCATAATCGCGTCCGCGCTGACAGCTTCGCCGCCCAGTTCCCGCGCCAATTCCGCTGCGCGGTCGGCATGAATGTCCGCAAGGGTCAGTTTCGCGCCATCTTTTGCCAGCAAGCGCGCAACACCAGCGCCAACGCTGCCCGTGCCCTGCACAGCGACATGCACGCCATCGACGCTGTCTTTGCCTAGCTTGTGGCGAACGGCGGCTTTGATGCCGTGATAAATGCCCATCGCGGTAAACGGACCGGGATCACCGCCAGCATTGCCCTCGCCCTCTACTGGGAGGCCAGAGACATGCGCGGTTTGCTTGGCCACGGCGACCATATCAGCTTCGCTGATGCCGACGTCTTCTGCGGTGACATAGCGGCCGCCAAGCGCTTCAACAGCATCGCCGAATGCCGCCAACATTTCAGGCGTCTTAGTGCGCGCATCATTGGCCAGGATAACGGCTTTACCGCCGCCCATAGGCAGGCCAGCCATTGCGTTTTTGTAGCTCATGCCGCGGCTGAGGCGCAGCGCATCGCGCAGGCCGTCTTTGGGATTGGGATAATGCCAGAACCGCGTACCGCCTGCGCCCGGGCCGAGATGCGATGAATGCACGGCAATAATCGCGGTCAAACCGCTCTTGCGCTCGTGCACGACCTGCACGAGTTCGTGTTCGTCAAAGTCCGGTTCGGTCCAGAATGCGGTCATCAGCGATCAAGCCCCAGTTCAATTGGCGGTGCGCTTTGCATGACCACGCATCGAAAGGGGGCATTGAAGGGGGAAAATGGGGCGACCGAGGGAGCTCGAATCCCCGACCTCCGGTACCACAAACCGGCGCTCTAACCAACTGAGCTACGATCGCCATATGCCCCGTCTCAACGCAACTTAAGTCGCTGCCAAGCCTACGCAGGGGGCGTGTTACGCGTGCTGACGGCCTGGTCAAGGCCGCTTGCGTGCGGAGCGAGCCTGTTGCACAAACACAGACCCGTGTGAAGCGAAAACTGCGCGGAAATCGCATTTGCGCAAGAATATTTCGCTCCGTTCTTTGGGCCGCGTTGGCGATGCGCAAATTGGACCGAGTTTGCGCGAATCTTTGGCCGCAGATTTGCGAACGCTGCACGCAGTGTAATCGTGCCTCAGCAGCGCCCTAGTGCTGAACGGTGAGATTGAGGCCAACTGCCCCGATCAAGATCATGCCGATAAAGGCAAATTGCAGCGCGCTGAGGCGCTCATCAAATGCGAAAATGCCGATTATGCTGATCGCCACGATCCCCACGCCAGACCAGATCGCATACACGATGCCAACAGGGATCACTTTCATCGCCGGCGCAAGCATCCAGAAACAGGCCGAATAGCAAAGGATGGAGAGCACGCCCCATTGCCATTTCTCAAAGCCATTCGACAGCTTGAGCAGGAATTTGCCGGTCACCTCCAGCACAATGGCGATACCAAGAAAGACCCATGCGTTCATGCTCGCTGAGACTAGCGCTGCGCGGGTGATTGGCAATGGCCGCTTCGACCGGATGTCCGGGCAAACAAAAAGGGCGGCCCCGCAGGACCGCCCCATTGGTGCGATGTTGCCATCGCAAATCATGCTAAGCACTTATTTCTTAAGCGAAAGACCGCCAAAACGCTTGTTGAACGCAGCAACACGGCCGCCCTCTTGAATTTGCTGCTTGCCGCCAGTCCAAGCCGGGTGGCTGGTCGGGTCAATATCAAGCGCCAGAGTGTCGCCTTCTTTACCCCAGGTGGAGCGTGTCTGAAACTCTGTACCATCGGTCATCTTGACCGTGATCATGTGATAATCTGGGTGTGTATCGGCCTTCATGGCGGTATATCCTTCGTAGCTTTCGCCGGTACCGACCGGCTGCGCTGTTGAATTGAGAAGCGGCGCGTTTAGCGCTCCTGCTCAAAAATGCAAGAGTAGTTTCGATACGATCACAAAGTGATCGCAAGGGCCTTGTGCCCGCCCGCAGCGATGCGACCGTCAGGTCGCTTGAGCGAGGAAAGCAAAGTGAGCGAACGCGAACGCTGGCGCTTGAAGCCTAATCAAGAAGGCGGGTCAGCGATCATCGCGGTGAACTCAACCTCGCAAGAGGTTTTGCCCTCAACGCTCGCCTTGCCTTTGAACTTATAGACCCGGCTGCGCTTCTGGACGAATTCGACATTGAGATCGAGCAAGCAGCCCGGCGTCACAGGGGCGCGGAACTTTGCATTCTCAATCCCCATAAAGATCACCAGCTTGCCAGTGCCCGAGAGCTCCAGCGTCTCAATCCCCAGGATCGCTGCCGCTTGAGCCAATGCCTCAATCTGCAGCACACCCGGCATGATCGGAGCGCCAGGGAAATGCCCCTGGAAAAACTCTTCATTCATGCTCACGGCTTTCACCGCGTGGATGCGCTCACCCAGATCAATGGTGCGAACCCGGTCAACCAGCAGCAATGGATAACGGTGCGGCAGGGCTTTCAAGATCTTATGGATGTCGTAGTCGACGATCTGTTCCGCGCTGGCCGGTGTTTCCGAACCCTCACTCATGCCTTGCCCCCTTGCGTTATCAATTGCTGCTGTTCAGCCCAATTGGACTTAGCGTCCTTCAGGAGCCTGCGCTGCTGGCTGCTGCTGTTGCTGCTGAGCGGCCTGGGCTTGCTGAATGGCCTGAGCCTGCAGCAGCACTTGCTGGATTTGCTGGAACACAGCGACAGAATTGCGGTTTGGCTGCCAACCTTGAGCCGGCACGATCGTGACGCTTGGAACCTTTGCGTTGAGCGCTGTGGTCACTTGCTGGCTGATATCAGCCTGAGGCGGCGCATAGATAATTGCATCAGGCGATACGATCATTTGGATTGATTGCGCCTGCACCACTTCTTGCAGCGACGCGGAATATTGCATGAGAATTTGCTCAACCGCATAGACGCGCGCGCCATCGATTTGCGCGGTCAGCGTTTGAATTTCCTGGTCAATCGCTTGAATGCGCGTGGTTTGCGTGGCGTTTGCTGCCGCTGCCTGCTCGGCCTCGTCCAGCTGATTGTCATTGTTCGTATCAAGCTGTTGCAGCAGCGTCTGACGCTCTTGATTGCGCGCGCGGCGCGTGTCGATTTGCGACTGATAGGTGGTCGAAATCTGCTGGTAAGCGGTTTGGAACGCGGTGGTGCCGATAACAACACGGGCGGTGTCGACGGTCGCGACATTGCCCTGCACCTGAGCGGTGGCAGGCACAGCAACAGCTGCAGACAGAGTGAGGCCCGCAATTGCGAGCGACTTAGCAAAGAATTTCATTAGAACTGAGTTCCTACGTTGAATGAAAATGTTTTAGTCTCATCGCCTTCGACACTGCGCAATGCATGCGCAAAGTCGATGCGGAATGGTCCAAAGGGTGAATTCCAGTTGACGCCGATGCCGACAGTCACACGAGGTGATGGGGAGTCGCCCAAGAAGACTTCTTGGAAGCCTGTGCGGAACAGGGCGTTTGGAGTTCCATCAGCCGCGACGGGATCAGATGTGATTGTTCCATCGGTTTCTTGAAAAAGTTGCGGTGACGAAACAAGCAGCGGATCCGTGATCCCCCACAATGCGCCAACATCAGCAAAAATTGATGGCCGGAGGCCAAGCTCCCTTGCGCCAGTGCCGAGCGGAATTTCCAACTCAGCGCGGCCCAAATAGAACTTGCGACCACCAAGCGCATCGTCGCGCGACTGATCACGGTCAAGAATAGGGTTGCCGTCACTATCAAGTGGGCGGCGCAGGATACGCGGCCCAACACCGCGAATATCAAACCCACGGATTTGCGGTTCACCGAGGAAGAAACGATCAGTCAGCAATACATCATCGACGCCTACACCCGGACGATCATCCAACGGAATAATCGATCCACCTTCCGCGCTAAGCGAGAAGATGAAGCCGCTACCAATGTTAAAGTACTGCGTACCCTTGGCGCGAAGGCGAAGATATTTCACATCCCCTCCCAAACCGGCGAACTCGGTCGTAAAGTTGATATTAGCGCCGCGTGATGGGCGGATGCGAGAGTTCAGCGTGTTATACGCCAGACTTACCCCGAGAATTGAGCTCAATCGCTCACCCAGCGCATCGCATAGGAAACGTCCAGCAAGCTCTGGATCGCAGGTCAGATTGCCGTCACCATTGCTGTCAGAAAAGAACTGGTCGCCCAAGTTCACATCGTCATAATTGAGAGTGTAGCTACCGACGAGTGACAGGAATTCTGTCAACGGCACACCGCCGCGAAGCGAAAAGCCTGTTGTCGCCTGCTCGAACGAAGGCGCACGGTTGTTGCGCAAGAAGCTCGGGTTCTCGAAATCTCGGCGATAGACATCAATCCCAGCCGAGATGTTACGATCAAACACATATGGGTCTGAGAAACTGAGCTGTGCTGAGCGTGAGAAACGCGAGTAATTGAGGCTCAAGCCAACTGTCTGGCCGCGGCCGCGGAAGTTCCGCTGACGAATGCTGCCGGAGAGAATGAAGCTCTCAATCGATGAGAAACCAGCGGAGAATTGCAATTCTCCGGTTGGTTGCTCTTGCACGTTTGCTTCGAGCACAATCCGGTCAGGCTGGCTGCCCTCGACCTGATTGACCTCAAAGTTTTCCTGGAAATAGCCCAGCGAAGCAATCCGAGCTGTGGTCCGCTGAACGCCAATCGAGTTGAATGCGTCGCCTTCGCTGATCCGGAATTCACGGCGGATGACCTTGTCCTGGGTCAGCGTGTTGCCGTTGACATCGACACGCTCAACATAAACGCGCGGCGCCTGACGTAGGATGAAGTTGATATTCATCGTCAGATTGTCTTTGTCGCGGTCGAAACGCGGCTGAACATCTGCAAAGGCATAGCCAAAGGTACCGGCCAAATCGGACAATTGCTCAACCGTGTCCTCGACCGATTTCGCATCATACCAATCGCCAGTTTGCATCGGCAATCGGCCCGCAAGCGCATCGCCATCAAAATCGCGGATCTGGCTCTCAACTTCGACATTGCCAAACTTGTAGCGCTCGCCCTCTTCCACCACATAGGTGATGATGAAGTCTTCTTTGTCCGGGGTCAGCTCAGCAACGGCTGAGACAACGCGAAAATCGGCATAGCCTTCAGTGAGGTAGAACTGACGCAGTTTTTGCTGGTCAAAGGCCAGACGGTCAGGGTCATAGCTGGTGTTGGAGCTGAAGAAGCTGGTAAGGCGCGCTTGCTTCGTCACCATTTCGCTGCGCAGCTCGCCATCGGAAAACTCTTCATTCCCGATGATGTTGATCTGGCGAACTTTAGACTTTGGCCCTTCGCTGATCTCAAACACAATATCGACGCGGTTTTGCGGCAGTTGAACCATCTTTGGCTCAACCGTAGCGGCAAAGCGGCCTTGGCGTTTGTAAAGCTCAATGATCCGAGCAACGTCCGCGCGCACTTTCGAGCGGGTGAAGATTTGCCGCGGCGCAAGCTTGATCTCAGGGACGATCTTGTCGTTCTTGATCCGCTCATTGCCTTCCAGCACGATGCGGTTGATCACCGGGTTTTCCGTCACGTTGATGACGACATTGCCGCCGTCATTGCGGATCGAGAAGTTCGAAAACAGCTCAGTCGCGCCCAAATCCTTCAGTGCAGCATCGGCGCCCGCCGTCGTGTAGGTCTGGCCCACGCGCAGGCGAATATAGCTGAGGATGGTCGTCGGCTCGAGCCGCTCTGAGCCAACCACGCTGATCGAGCGGATTGTATCGGCCGCTGGTGCGGGCGCTGGCGCTGGAGCCTGTTCGGCTTGCTCTTCTGCCTGCTGCGCGGTTGCGGCTTCGCTGGGCTCGGCCTGATCCTGCGCCAAGGCCGCCTGCGGAAGGCTGACAAGAGCGCTGGTGCACAAAAGTGCAATGGAGAGCCGCCCGGCTGACTTAGCAGACACGGCGTCTGTCTCGCTGCATCGATTCATTGAGTAAGTGTTCCCGTCTAACCCGTATCTAATCACGCACGCCTGCCCCGGGGCATGATCCCATCATAGGCTGTTACAGCACAGATTTGCCTGTGCCCGATGCTGCCTGCGCAATCAAGCGGAGAGACCCGCCAATTGCCGTTCACCGGACCCCTTTCCCCGGTTAACTGCCAAATATTGATCCGAAGACCGGCAGCGAAACGAGGTCGTTCACCGTTACGACCACCATGAAAACCAGCACCAAACCTATCCCGGTGCGATATGCATATTCGGTCGCTCGTGGTCCCACTGGCTTCTTACGAACCGCTTCCGCAGCATAAAATGCCAGGTGGCCACCATCGAGTGCAGGGATTGGCAAGAAGTTGATGAATGCCAAATTAAGCGAGATCAATGCGGCGAAGTTCACGAAAGCGACGAGACCGAGGCTCAATTGCTCGCCAGAGAATTTGGCAATCTTTACAGGCCCGCCCAGCTCCTTGATTGAGCGATCGCCGACCAAAATCTGTTTTATACCGGTCACCATCATCTTGGTGATTTCCCAGCATTGGCTGGCCGCGAGCGGGATGGATTCCAGAATACCAACGTCTTTAAAGACGTATTCTGCCTCAACCGGAGCCACACCGATCAAGCCTATTGTGCCCGTGTTGCCGAAATTATCGGTCTGCTCAACGCTGGCGATGGTCACCGGAATATCGATCTGAGCGCCATCGCGCTCCACGCCGATAACAATCGATTTGTTCGGATAAAGCGCGATATTTTCGCGGATTTCCTCAAAGTCTGCGATGGCATCGCCGTCGATCGCGACGATCAAATCACCAACCTCTAGCCCCGCATCGCGCGCAGCGGATTCTTCAGCAAACTCGCCAATCTGACGGGTGTCGACTTCGCTTTCGATCTTGGGCTGGCCATAGATCGTGAAGAAAGCAGCGAAGATCGCGATTGCCACCAGCAGGTTTGTGACCGGACCAGCGGCGACAATCAGCGCGCGCTTCCACAGGGCCGCGTTCTGAAAGCATCCCGGCTCGGCCGGAGCCTCGGGATTGGGAACGCTGGCTGGATCCATATCGCCCTTAAACTGGACATAGCCGCCCAATGGCAGTGCGGAGAGTTTCCACCGCGTCCCGTGCTTGTCGGTGCGGCCAAACAGCTCTTTGCCAAATCCGACCGAGAATGCCTCTGCCTTCACGCCGAACCAGCGGCCCACCAGATAGTGACCCAGCTCGTGCACTGTCACGAGCGGCCCCAGCAGCAATATGAAGCCGGCGGCGTACATCCAGATAGGGGGCGATTCAAACAAGTTCAGAGCTTTCCAACAATTCGCGTGTCCGCGCGCGGGCCTCGGCATCGATGCTCAGAACATCATCCAATCCTTGCGGCGCAGCCACGCTATAACGATTTAAGACATTCTCGACCACTACGGCAATCCGGGTGAACCCAATCTGACCGGCTAGAAACGCCGCAACCGTGACTTCGTTCGCCGCGTTGAGTGTGGCAGGTCCGCCGCCGCCGGCGTGGATCGCCTCACGCGCCAGCCGGGTGGCTGGGAAGCGCGTCTCGTCCGGGGCGAAGAAGGTGAGCTCGCCAATGCTAGGCAGATCGAGCGGCTCCATCGGCGTCTCCATCCGCGCAGGATGCGCAAGGCAGGATGCGATTGGCACGCGCATGTCAGACGGGCCAAGCTGCGCCAGGGTTGAGCGGTCTTTGTATTCCACCATGGAGTGAATAACGCTCTGTGGGTGCACAACGATCCCGAGCCGGTCGAGGCCAACCGGGAAGAGATGGTGCGCCTCGATAAATTCCAGCCCTTTGTTCATCATCGTCGCGCTATCGACGCTGATCTTCGCGCCCATATCCCAATTCGGGTGCGCGACCGCCTGCTCTGGCGTTGCCGCATCCAGCTGAGCCTGCGTCCATTCGCGGAAAGGCCCGCCGCTCGCGGTAAGAGTGATGCGCGCAACATCAGCGATGTCGTTGCCCGCGAGGCATTGGAAGATCGCATTGTGCTCGCTATCGACGGGCAGCAAGGTCGCGCCGTGTTTCGCAACCGCTGCCGTCATGACGTCACCAGCGGAAACCAGCGCTTCCTTATTGGCGAGCGCGATTGTGCCGCCCTGCTCTATCGCTGCCATCGTTGGGGCTAGCCCAGCGCAGCCAACAATGGCCGCCACTGTCAGATCGGCTCCGCGCGCCGCCGCATCGCGCAGAGCCTGAGCGCCGCCCGCCGCCTCTATCCCGCTATCGCCGAGCGCCGCGCGCAGATCGCTAAGGCAGTTCTCATCGCCGACAACCGCAATCCGCGCGTCAAACTCGCGCGCCAGCGCGGCAAGCTCTTCTGCCGAGCAATTCGCAGTGAGCGCCTCAACCTGCCAATCATCGCGATTGCGCCGGATCAGATCGAGCGTTGAGGCCCCGACAGATCCTGTTGCACCAAGAATTGTGATCGAGCGGGTCATCGGCGCATTACCCAAAGAAAATTCGCGTGCACGCGAGCACAAAGAATACGGCGATAAAGCCATCCAGCCGGTCGAACACGCCGCCATGACCCGGGATCAGCTTGCCAGAGTCCTTGGCGCCTGCGCGCCGTTTCATCCAGCTTTCAAAGAAATCACCTGCCTGCGCCAGCACCGCGATCAGCGTGCCAGCCGCCACGGGCGCGATCAGGTTCGCTGCGCCAAAGCCCTCCGGCGGAACTGCGCCAAAATGGGCGGCTTCCGGAAAGAAGTATTGCACGGCAATCGCAACCGCGCTGGCCGCGACGACCCCACCGCCTAGCCCGGCCCAGGTTTTGGACGGGCTGATCTTAGGCGCTATCTTCGGCCCGCCAATTGCGCGGCCCGCAAAATAGGCACCTACATCCACCGCGATTATCGGCAGGATGAACCCGATGAGCATGAAGAACGGTACATAGCTTTGCCGCACCTCAACCATGGCCATCGCGGCGCCGCCGACATAGATCGCGCCAAAGAACAGCCACAGCACCTCGGTCACCGGCGATTTGGCAAACGCCTTTGCCAGCAGGTTCCATTCCCACAGAACTAGCCCAGCGAGCAGCGCGACAAACGCAATCCAGAACCACCCGCCCAGCCACAGCGCGATGCTGGAGACGCCAACCATCACCACGGCTGAGGCCAGCCGTACCGGCAGGTCTGCGTTCTTGGAAGTCGGCGTGTCCGCCTCTGCGCTAGTCATGCCATCAGCGTCCGCCAAAGCGTCTCTCCCGCTGCGCGAAATTATCCAGCGCCTCTTGTAAATGCGCCGGTTTGAAGTCTGGCCAAAGCGTGTCGACGAACAGCATTTCCGCATATGCCGATTGCCACAGCAAGAAATTCGACAGGCGAACCTCGCCGCTGGTGCGGATCAGCAGATCGAGCGGCGGTAAATCCGCCGTGTCGAGATGCGCAGCAATCGCCTCTGGCGTCACATCGCCAATCGCGGCCGCCTTTGCCGCCGCGCGCGCAATCTCGTTCTGTGAACCATAATTGAGCGCGACCGCCAGCGTATTTGACCCGCCAGAGGTTTGCTCCAAAGCGTCTTCGAGCATGGCGACAATATCCGGCGCCAGCCCCTGCCAATCACCGATGATTTTAAGCCGCACGTCGTTGGCGACAAATTCTGGCAAGTCCGATTTGATGAACTTGCGCATCAAGTTCATCAGATCATCGACCTCTTCATCGGGCCGTTTCCAATTTTCCGATGAAAACGCATAGAGCGTGAGGCAATCGAGGCCCATGCCGCCGACATTGCGCACCAGTTCGCGCACCGCCTCGACGCCGCGTTGGTGGCCAATGGCGCGCGGCAAGGCGCGCTTCTTCGCCCAGCGGCCATTGCCATCCATAATGATCGCGACATGCCGGGCGCGACTGGCCTCTGATTGCTTCCCCATCAGAGCCTGACCTTACTGGGTCAGGATCTCCTGTTCTTTCTTGGCCGCTGCTTCGTCGGCTTCGGCGACATATTTGTCGGTTAGCTTTTGCACGTCTTCTTCGTGCCGCTTGCGCTCATCCTCTGAGATGTCTTTGCTCTTCTCATCAGCTTTGAGCGTTTCCATCCCATCACGGCGGACATTGCGGATCGCGATCTTAGCATTCTCAGAATACTGGCCAGCCAGCTTGGCGAGCTCCTTGCGGCGCTCCTCAGTCAGGTCCGGCATGGGCAGGCGCACGGTCTGGCCGTCGGTCATTGGGTTGAGGCCAAGATTGGCTTTGGTGATGCCCTTCTCAACCGCGCTGACGTTCGACTTGTCCCAGACCTGCACGCTCAGCATTCGCGGCTCTGGCGACGAAACCGTCGCCACTTGGGCCAGCGGCATCATCGCGCCGTACACTTCGCAAACCACCGGATCGAGCAGGCTGACATTGGCCCGGCCCGTGCGCAAACCGCCCAGATCGCTCTTCAATGATTCAACTGCGCCGTTCATCCGGCGCTCGATATCGGCCTTATCGTATTGAGCCATAGGTCAGGCTTCCTCTTTCACAATTGTTTGTACGCCGCCGCCATCAAGCACGCGCACGACGTTTCCTTTTTCACGGATTGAGAACACCACTATCGGGATATTGTTCTCGCGGCAAAGGGCAACGGCGGTTGCATCCATCACCTTCAAATTGTCAGACAGCACTTTGTCATAGGAAATCGCATCAAAGCGCGCGGCATCAGGATTTGTCTTAGGGTCGCTGTCATAGACGCCGTCGACGCTGGTGCCCTTCATTAGCGCATCGCAATTCATCTCTGCTGCGCGCAAGGCAGCGCCGGTGTCTGTAGTGAAGAAGGGATTGCCCGTGCCGGCTGCGAAAATCACGATGCGGCCCTTCTCAAGATGCCGCTCTGCACGGCGGCGAATATAGGGCTCGCACACGGTGCTCATCGGTATGGCTGATTGCACTCGGGTCGGCACGCCTGCCTGCTCCAGCGCGTTTTGCATCGCCAACGCGTTCATGATGGTCGCGAGCATACCCATGTAGTCGCCAGTGGTCCGGTCGAGCCCGCGTGCAGCGCCCGCAACGCCGCGAAAGATATTGCCGCCGCCAATGACCAGGCAAATTTCCAAACCGGTGTCCTTGGCCGCCTTCACTTCCTCGGCCAGCCGCGCCACATAGGCCGGATCAATCCCGTAATCCTGCTCCCCCATCAACACCTCGCCTGAGAGCTTCAAGAGAACGCGTTTCATTTCGGGAAGGGCCATGGGTGCTTTGCTTTCTGGCAGAATGTGTCTTTGCCCCTCGCCCTTATCCGGCAGGCGCTATGATGCCAAGAGCATTAGCGCTAATTGCGCCGCCTATGGGTTTGCATGAGCGTGCAAAAGCTGTGAATGCTGCGCTTTAGTGATTGGCGACAGGCCGACAAAGGGACCCCAATGATCCGCCGATTGTTCTTGCTTGCCCTCGTGATTGTCCTCGCGCTGTCCGTAAAGGCATGGTTCGACACGATGGGCGCGCCCGCCGCCAAGCGCCATGTTGTCGAGAGCGACGAGCTGGCCCCGGGCGCGGCGCCGATCACCATCGCCTTGATCAGCGATATTCACGTCGCCGGGCCCGATATGCCGCCCAGCCGCCTCGCCGAAATCGTCGCCCAGATAAACGCGCTGGAGCCGGATCTGGTGGCGATCGCAGGCGATCTGGTGAGCGAGAAACGCACGGCCACGCACATCTACACTGCTGAGGAAATCGTCGCTCCGCTCAGCGAGCTAAACGCCCCGCTAGGCACCGTTCTGGTGCCGGGCAATCATGATCATTGGTTCGACTGGCCCGGGCTCGAAAGCGAGCTTGCGAAAATTGAGAACATGACCGCGCTAGCCAATGAGGCTGCGCAAATCGGGCCGCTTGCTATCGCTGGTGTCGATGATGACTTCACCGGCAAGGCGAACCTGCCGCTGGCTCTGGAAGGGATGGCTACGCTTACCGGCCCGCGCATTGCCCTCACCCACAGCCCGGACATCTTCCCTCAGGTTCCCGTAAATTTCGACCTCGTGCTCGCCGGCCACACACACTGCGGACAGATCGCCTACCCCTGGGGCGGCGCACCCGCGACCATGTCAGACTACGGCGATCTCTACGCCTGCGGCGTGGTGGAGCAGCACGGCAAGACGCTGATCACCGGCGCGGGCCTGGGGACGAGCCTGCTGCCTATCCGCCTGTTCACGAAGCCGGAGATTTGGCTGATCGAGGTGCGGGCTAAGGGGCGGTGAGGAGCGAAACGAGTGAGGGGGTTTTGGGGCTGAAGCTGGGTGTGTAGATTTGAGGGTGGGAGCGGACATTGGTGCATCTTTGAAATTTGCGCCATGCCGAGGAACTGTGCCCAATGTATTTGTGACACGCCGGCATCGTAGGTGGATCTGAGGCTTAGCTGAGCCTTTTCGAACAGTGTTCGCCCGGCCTTCTAACAATGTTCGATTGGATCCGATGATTTCGACGAATACTGCCAGCGCCTTCAAACACTGGCGCTGGCAGCCCTGTCACCGCAGGTAATTTACCGCGTGTAGACAGCGGTAATCGTATCCGATGCAATCGTGTTTGCGTTCACCATAAAGCCTGCAAGCGCGTTGCTGACATTGCCATCGAGTTCGAGGGTCGTGGACAAAGCGTGCACCGTGAACTGATACCGATGGACCTCTCCTTCGGGAGGGCAGGCTCCGCCAAATCCAGTCTCGCCGTAATCATTGCGCAATTCGGTGACAGATGAGTGAAGCGGCGAGGCCGGAGACACGCCCGTTGCATCAGCGGGAATATTGATCGTAAACCAATGCCACCATCCTGATCCCGTTGGTGCGTCCGGATCGTACACGGTCACTGCAAAGCTCTGGGTGCCTTCCGGCGCACCTGACCAATTGAGCGCTGGTGCGACATTTCCGCCCTCGCAGCCGAAGCCCTGGAACACGTGGTCGCTATCCAGTTGTGCTCCTTCGGCAATATCCGGGCTTGTTAGAGTGAACTCGCTGGCAAGCGCGGGGCTTGCCATCCCGGCCAACGCGAGTGTTGCGGCAATTTTTGAGATAGTCTTCATTGTATATCCTTCCAGAGTGACTGATTGCGATGAGTGCAAACTACTCGTAAGGATTGGTCCCGCTTCCGCATGGCGTTCGAAAACTATCGAATTTCGCTCATTTTGCCGGGATTCGGATATCTTTCGGCCGAATGCCAAAGCGCTTCTTGAAAGCGTCTGAGAAATGCGCGGGTGTCTTGAACCCGCATTCATACGCGATCTGCGTGACTGGCTCGCTCGACGTTTGCAGTAAGGTCAGCCCTCGCTCCAGCCGTGTAAACAGCAGTATTTTCGCAAATCCTTGGCCCGCATCACTCAAGCGCCGCCGCATGGTTGGCTCTGACATGCCAAGCGCTGATGCGACCTCACTCGCCTGCCATCGATGCGCCAAGTCCGTTTCAATCACCTGACGAACGGATGCAATCGGATCTTGCGTTGCCGATTTTTGAAGATGGATACCGTGGCTTTGCAGCCAAATGATCGGCTCCAACTGGCGGTGCGTGAGTACGGGTTGAGGAAGCTGCCCTTGTGTCATCCCCTCCTTGATGGGGGCCAGTATACGCTTGCTTTCATCCGGATCGGATTTCAGCAATTGTGGGCCGTGACTGGGCGCGACGCGGTCAACACTGTGTGCCGCAAGGTCGATCAGCTCCTGCGAATAGCTTATTCCCGTTGCCCTGTAGCTCTCGGTCAATCGTGGGCGATTTTCCATCGTCACAATTGATCCGGGCGGGAAGACGAACACGTCCCCCTCTTCACCGATCAATTCCTTGCCATCAGGCGTGAGCACCCGCTTTGAACCTGTTTCCACGAAGAACAAGAATGTCAGCCGGAAATAGAGCTCAGCAAAGGTTGCCGTCGTGGCCTGGCTGATTGGATAGATTGAGAAAGACGCAAGTTCAGCTGGCATGGCCCTGCGGACATAGCGCAACAAGAATTTCGTCGTCTAGGGAATTGAAAAGCTGATGTCCGTATGTGGGCCGTAATTGGACATTCACCAACTATGTCTCGAACAATTCCGCCATCGCACCCATGGCAGGTTCAGCGACCGCAGATTGCCTTACCGCTTAGACCAAGGCCTAGCCCTCAAACATCGCAGCCTGCACGCCTCCGCCCTGCGCCTGCTCCGCATAACCGCTGTGCCAAACCAGCGCAGACAGGGCGATCCAGGTTGTAAACATCACCGCATAGGTCCAGCGGCGCGGCCATAGCTTTGCCACCAGCATTGTCGCTGCTGCGGTGCCGCCCAGCGCGACCAAGGTAGCGATCGCGATATGCTCGCCCGCGCCTGTTAGCGAGGCTCCGACGGCCATGGTCGCCCATTGCGCGGGCAGCAGCACGAGCAGCCAATCGGGCAAGGCGCCGGGCTCTTTCCAGGCGGTGAGGATGATTGCCGCCTCGCCCGCGACCACGGCCACGGCAATCCACCAGCCCTTCGCCCCTCCCGATAGTGCGAACAGGGCCCCGCGCGCCGCAAAGCTGACGGCTGCGACAAGGAACGCGAGCGCGGTGAAAACGGGATGCGGCAGGCTGGGCATTCCCAATGTGAGCGCCAAGGCTGCAAGGCCAGATCCCGCCAGAACAGCCAGCACAATGCCGATCCAGAACCGCCCGGCTGCCGCTGCCCCGATCATGCCTGCCCCCATCAGGCCTATCGCCAGCAACGGAGCCGCTGCCGCGCCGGCCTCTGTCGCTTGAGGCGAACCTGCGGTCACAGCCATAAAACTCGCCGGCGCCAAAAACCCAGCCAGCGCCGCAAAAGTCCATGCGAGCCAGGGCCAGGTAATCGGGCGTGATTGCAAATCTGAGGTCATCGCTGCGACACTGGTTAAAGCGCCCAGCATTGTCGAGCCGGAACTGGTTCTCCAACCCAGAAGCACGCAGTGGCTAGAGACTACAACCGCAACAAAAAGCCGCCGCAGCGTGGTGCTGCGACGGCCTAATTTTTCTAGCAATGCTAGGCAACCATCAAGAAACCTTAGCCCTTAAGCGTCGCAGCCACTTCTGCTGCGAAGTCTTCTTCTTCCTTCTCGATGCCTTCACCGAGCTGGAAGCGGACGTAATCCTTCAGGACGATCTCAGAACCAGCTTCTTTGCCGGTGCGAGCGACGACTTCTTCAACCGTAGCCTTATTGTCCATTACGAACATCTGGCTGAGCAGTGCGTTCTCTTTAGCGAACTTCTTGATCGCGCCTTCGACCATCTTTTCCTGCACGTTCTCAGGCTTACCGCTTTCAGCCGCTTTTTCCTGAGCGATTGCGCGTTCGCGAGCGATCACGTCGGCATCAAGGCCTTCAGCATTGAGCGCCTGCGGGAACATCGAGGCGATGTGCATCGCCAGCTGCTTGCCAAGCGGCTCAAGCACGTCTGCGCCTGCTTCGCTTTCCAGAGCAACCAGAACGCCGATCTTGCCGAGATTGTCGGCTGCGGCGTTGTGCATATACGCAACGACAGAGCCCTTCTCGACAGAAACGCTCTTCATCCGGCGAACCTGCTGGTTCTCACCAATGGTCGCAACATTGTCGGTCAGCTTGTCAGAGACGCTGCCGCCATCTGGGTAAGCTGCGCCTTTCAGCGCTTCGACATCGTCGCTGCCCAGCGTCAGAGCGACGCCTGTGGTCTTGCGAACGAAGTCCTGGAACTGGTCGTTCTTCGCAACGAAGTCCGTCTCAGAGTTCACTTCGACAGCAACGCCTGACGTGCCGGATACGGCGACGCCGACGAGGCCCTCTGCCGCGGTGCGGCTGGACTTCTTCTGTGCGGTTGCAAGGCCCTTGGCGCGCAATGCGTCAACAGCTGCTTCAATATCGCCGCCCGCTTCAACGAGGGCTTTTTTGGCGTCCATCATGCCTGCGCCCGTTTTTTCGCGCAGTGTCTTCACGTCAGCGACGGTGAAATCGGCCATTTCTGAATTCCTTCAAAAAATAAATTGGTCGCCGGGCCCCAATCAGGATGCCCGGCGCGTGTATCAGTGAGTGTGCCAGCGCGCGTTTGGTGCGCTGGCGAGGCGGCCTGTGATTAGGCTGCCGGTGCTTCTGCAGGTGGCTGCTCCATGGAGCCAATGTCTGCGCCCGAAGCCGCAGCCGCGCCGCCGCGGCCAGCAACAGCCGCATCGCCAATCGCTTGGCAATACAGGCGCACTGCGCGGGTTGCATCGTCATTGCCCGGTACAGGGAATGCGATGTTGGAAGGATCGACGTTGGTGTCGAGCACTGCGATCACAGGGATGCCCAGAACAGCGGCTTCTTTAATGGCCAGCTCTTCTTTGTTGGCATCGATTACGAACATTACGTCCGGAATGCCGCCCATATCGCGGATACCGCCAAGTGACAGTTCCAGCTTGTCGCGCTTACGCGTGAGCTGCAGAACTTCTTTCTTGGTGAAACCGCTGGTGTCGCCCGAAAGCTTTTCCTCAAGCGACTTCATTTCTTTGATCGAACCGCTGATGGTTTTCCAGTTGGTCAGCATGCCGCCGAGCCAGCGGTGGTTTACAAAGTGCTGGCCGCACGCACGGGCGATCTCAGCGATAGGCTCTTGCGCCTGGCGCTTCGTGCCAACGAACAGAACCTTGCCGCCTGCGCGAGTGGTTTGCTCAACAAAATCGAGCGCCCGTGCGAACAATGGCACAGTTTGCGACAGGTCAATAATGTGAACACCGTTGCGCGCGCCGAAGATATACGGCTTCATCCGCGGGTTCCAGCGGTGGGTCTGGTGGCCGAAGTGTGCGCCGGCCTCAATCAATTGCTGCATCGTGACGGTAGTGGCCGCCATAGGTAATTCCTTTCCGGTTAGTCCTCTGGAAGGCAAGGAACCTGCTGGTGGAGAGCCCTCCAGCGGCACCGGTATAAAGCGCCTTCCATGTGAATTTCGCACGATCAGGGTGAAGCGATTCGCCTCGCCTGCTCCTGCGATGGAGGGGCCATTAGCGCCCATCCCACACAAAATCTAGTGTAAAGAGCACATTTGGAACACAAGTGGAACAAAAGTGCTTGACGCAATGGAACAGCTCGTGAACAAGGCGCTCAGAACAAATATGGAACGACAGGGCATGTAACCTGATCATGCGTTCCAACGAATGAAGGCGTGAAGGAGCAATTCCATGATTTTCTATCTGCTGGCCAGCCTGTTTATCGCAGCGACCCTGAGCGCTTTTGTGAGTCTTACCGATAGCGGGCTGCGCCTGCGCAACGCCTTTATCGGACTTCAGCGTGAACGCAGCCTCGCCGATGCGGGCTTTGTCCCTCATGTAGAGGCTACCGAAGTTCGCCTGCGTCCTGCGGCACCCAGCTATCGCGGGTCAGCCACTCGGCCATTTGCGCGCCGCCTACCTAACCGTCTGTCTGCGCTGCAAGACGTCGCTGCCGCTTAATCCGTCCATATTTGATCAGCCCGTAAGGCATAAGCGCCAGATAGCCGATGCTGAGCGTGATCAGCAGCCACCATGGCTCCAGCAGCAGCGCGGCAAACGCCATCGCCGATATCACAATCACCGACAGCCTAATGGCCCGGCGCGGACGCAGAGCCCCCCAGCTGAGCGTCGCCATGTTGGAAATCAGCAGAAATGCGATAACCGTCAGCCACAGCGCGATCAGCAATGGATCGCGAAATGAGTCATTGCCCGTCTCAATCCAGAAATAGAACGGCAGGAACGCAAGCCCTGCTCCAACGGGCGCTGGCACTCCGGTGAGAAAGCCCGCTGACTTGTGCGGTTGATCATCAACATCAATCTGAGCGTTGAAGCGCGCCAGGCGGACCGCGCAGCAGATTGCAAAGGCGAGCGAGGCGAACCAGCCGAAGCGCGGCAGGTCTTGCAGCACCCATAGATACAGAATGATCGCTGGCGCCATGCCGAATGAAAGCGAATCGGCCAGACTGTCGAGCTCAGCCCCAAAGCGCGATTGAGCGTTGAGCAATCGCGCAATGCGGCCGTCGACCCCGTCGAGCACAGCGGCGATAACCACGGCCAGGATCGCCAGACCCCATTCTCCGGTAATGGCAAAACGTATTCCGGTCAGACCTGCGCAAAGCGCGCCAGCCGTGATCGCATTGGGCAGCATCGCCCTAAGCGACAAACCTTTGGGGTCAGCCGCGCCGGGCAAGCCATCATCTTCGGCGGCCTTCGGCCCGACGCGCGGTGCGCCTTTGACTATCTCGGCCTGATTGTCATCCTGCCCAGATAGACCTGTGGGTTCACTCACTGAGAGATGCCTTCGAGCAATTTCTGCTCGCCCAGCTCAGCCAGAATTGTTTCACCTGCGATGATTTTCTGGCCCAGCAAAACCTTAGGCGCTGTGCCCGCAGGCAGATAGACATCGACCCGGCTACCAAACCGGATCAGGCCGACACGCTGCCCTTTGGCAACGGTGTCGCCGGGTTTCACGAATGGCACAATCCGGCGCGCGACAAGGCCCGCGATCTGAGTAAAGCCGATCTGCACACCATCGCCGCGATCCACCAGAATATGCTGGCGCTCGTTCTCTTCGCTGGCCTTATCAAGATCAGCGTTCACGAACTTGCCGGGAATGTAGATCACGCGGCGAATAGCGCCGGCGATGGGCGCGCGATTGATGTGAACATCAAACACGCTCATGAAAATCGAAATCCGGGTAACCGGCCCTTCTGGCAGGCCCGGAGTTCCCGAGCCATCATCAATGGTCAGCTCAGGCGGAGGCTCAGTCTGCGTGATCAGCGAGACGAGGCCGTCGGCGGGCGCAACAATCGAATTGTCCGATTGCGGCACGACCCGCTCTGGATCGCGGAAGAACGCAAATACTCCAGCGGACAACGCCAGCAATGGCCAGCCGATAATCTCCCAATCAACCCATGGGCTGAGGAAAAAGAGGCTGATCGCAACGGCAATCACGCCATATTTGCGTCCTTCGGGGTGGATCGGCGGCCAGCTCCAGCTGACATCACCGCGTCCTTCGTTATCGAGTATTTCTCCGGCCATGCGTGCCATCTAGGAGCTGAGCTGCGCCCTCGCAAGCAATCCCGCGATTTCTGCACCCAGCTTTATCGCAGCGCTGCGGACGCTCGGCCCTTCGAAAAAGCCCGCTAAGGCGGCGCATCCATTCACTCTTTAGTTATCTATTTACCTTAAATCGCGCAGGCATGAATGAGATCAGGGACATCGTAAATGCGCGCTGGCGCGGTGAAACACCAATCTATGTGATTGGTTTGGCGCTGATGGCGCTGTGCATTGGACTGCTTGCGGCGCGCGGAATTGCGCCGAGCTTCGGCGCCACTTGGGTCAACACGCGCCTGTTTGGTTTGTGCTTGGCGATAGTCATCGCAGTCGATGCCGCTCGCCAGCTTTACATACATCGCCCCGACAGCCCGATCGCCCTTCTTAAGGCGCGCTACTCAGGGCCTGAATTCATCACGAAAGCCCTGGCTGGCCTACCAATGCTGGCGGTCGCGATTATTCTGCTGCCATTCTTTTCGAAGATGAAATCCGCCATCCCGCTGTTCAATGATTACACCTGGGATAACACTTTCGTCGAATGGGACCGCGCGATCTTCTTCGGCTACGACGCTTGGGAAGTGATCCAGCCAGTGCTCGGCTTCCCCGTTGTTACCGCGTTTCTTGCGTTCCTGTATCACGTTTGGATCTTGCTGCTCTATCCGGGCGTGCTGTTCTTCGCATTCGGCAAAATGGGCAGCGATCTAAGGCGCCAATTCTTCCTGACATATGTGCTCAGTTGGAGCGTCATTGGCGGCGCGATGGCGACATGGCTCGCCTCGGTCGGTCCAGTATTCGTCGGTCCCCTGCTGGGTGACACCCGTTTTGATGAGCAGATGGCCTATCTCAGAGCTGCGAACGAGCAGATCCCCATACTCGTCCTGCCAGTGCAGGAAATGCTGCTTGAACGCTATGCCTCAGCCGACAATGGCCTAGGCAGCGGGATAACCGCAATGCCGTCGATGCACGTCGCGATCGCGTTTCTTTTCTGGATCGCCATGCGCCAGATATCACCGCGCCTGGGCATGTTCTTCGCCGCGTTCTTCGCGATCACTTGGGTGAGCAGCGTTCACCTCGCCTATCACTATGCCGTGGACGGGCTGGTTTCCGTGATCGCCGTCTCAGCAATCTGGTGGGGTTCCCGGCGGATCATTACCGCCTGGGACCGCTTCCTAGAGGCGCGCGGTCAGGCCGCCTTGCGCACGAACACTGTCCCGGCAGAATAACCCGCGCCAAAGCTGCAGATGAGGCCGGTGTCATCGGCCTGCATATCCTCGCTGTGCAGGTGAAACGCGATGATCGAGCCCGCGCTTGAGGTATTGCCATAGGTGTCGAGCACCGTTGGACTTTCATCATCGCTCGCCTCGTGGCCAAGCACCTTTTGCGCGATCAGCCGGTTCATGCCGGAGTTCGCCTGGTGCAGCCACATCCGGCGCAGCGTCTTGGGATCAATTCCCAGCCGCTCGGCCTCGTCCAGGATCATCTGCGCAACCATTGGCACGACTTCCTTGAACACCTTGCGCCCCTCTTGCACGAACAGCTTGTCGGCAGTGCCCGCCGTCTCTGGCGTCGCGCGATTGAGAAAGCCGAAATTGTTGCGGATATTGTTGGAAAATACCGTCTTCAGCTTCGTCCCAAGAATGTTCCAATGCTCGGCAGGCGCAATGGCTGCATCTTCGACAAGCACAGCGGTGGCGACATCGCCAAAAATAAAGTGGCTGTCGCGGTCGCGCCAATTGAGGTGGCCAGAGGTAATCTCTGGGCTGACGACCAGCACGCTTTTCGCATTGCCCGCGCGGACATAATCCGCCGCCGTCTGAATGCCGAACGTCGCCGATGAACACGCGACATTCATGTCAAAGCCAAATCCATCAATGCCCAGCGCCTGCTGGATCTCGATCGCCATGGCCGGATAGGCGCGCTGCATATTGGAGGCTGCGCATAGCACCGCGTCCACATCTTTCGCCTCGCGCCCTGCCTTAGCCAGAGCCTCGCGCGCGGCGATCACGCCGATCTCTGCCATGACGGATAGCTCGCCGTCAGGCCGCTCGTCCCAGCGCGGCGACATCGTGTCTGGCGCCAAGATCGGGGCTTTGCTCATCACATGGCGCGCTTTGATGCCGCTGGCCTTTTCGATGAACTCGACCGAACTGTAGGTCAGCGCCTCAGCCTCGCCCGCCGCAATTGCATCGGCATGCTCGGCATTGTGGCGATCAACAAAGGCGTTGAAGCTCGCGACCAGCTCTTCATTGGTGATCGATTCTTCCGGCGTGAACAGGCCAGTGCCTGAGATGACGGGGCGATGGGTCATGTCTGAAGAGGTGTGCATAAGAGTGCAATTAGGCAGGCAGATGTGCCGGGGCAAGTGCCAGCGCGCGAACGTCCACTCTGCAATGTGCAACCATACAACAAAAACGGGGCTCAGCCATGCCGAGCCCCGCCTTCGGTTTTGTTAGTTTTGTGCGGGCTTAGAACCCGATGGTGCCCGCAACGCGTGCACCCACGCTGTTATCACCTGTGTTCCCGCTCACCCCGGCGGAGATGTAGAAGCTATCGGTGAGCCGCCCGGTGAGCGATCCGGCAAAAGCTTGCTCCCCGCGATAGGTCGATGCCGCGACGGTCAGCGAGATGTTCTTGCCCGGCACGATAGGCGCACTGCCCATCGCCATGGCCGCTGCGATCCCGCCCGACAGGCTTTCGTTGACGTCTTCGAGACGGAAGCTGAGATCCTGCACCCGTCCCGAGAGCGTATCAAACTGGGCGGTAGAGACCTGCGCGACCGCGTTAAGCGCCACGCGAACATTGTCGACCGAGGCGGCTGTGGCGACGCTCTGCCGGCCCAGCGTGCCATTGGCGTCCACCGTCACAGCATCGACAGGACCCACCTGCGCCGCCGTGCTGGCATCAATGTCGCCGATCCGTACCGAACTACCCGTCCCGCCCAGCGCAACTTGATTGGCCGCCGTCGTCACAGAGTTCGCCCCTAGCGCGGTGGAGCCTGCTTGTCCTGCGTTGGCATTGAAGCCGAGTGCGGTGGAGTTGACGCCTGTTGCATCAGAGCGCGAGCCAAAGGCGCTGCTTTGCAAAGCTGTCGCCTGCGTTGATTGTCCGGTAGCCACCGCCAGAATACCGCCAGCGTTCGCCCCTTGGCCAATCGCTGTCGCTGCGGTCTGCTCCGCTCGTGCGGCTGACCCAATCGCAACCGAGGCAAGACCCAAAGCGCCTGCCTGAGAGCCGATAGCGGTTGCCTGATTGGAGGCGGTTTGCGCGTTAAAGCCAATCGCCGTTGCCAGAGTATTGGCCACGGTCACACCTTGACCAATCGCGGTCGCCTGCTGACCCGTGGCCCGCGCACCGTTACCGATAGCGGTGGCTGAAAGCCGCGTGGCTAGCGCATTTGCACCTAAAGCAATCGTCTGATCCGCACTCGCATCAGAAGCCGAACCCAAAGCCACTGCATCTACCGCAGAAGCAACCGCATTCGCGCCAAGGGCAACTGACGATGCGCCCAAGGCCTGCGCTCTGGCGGCACCGGCAAAGCTGCCGACGCCCTCCGCGCTCGCTACCAAACCCACGGCCACCGCATCATCCGCGAGCGCCTGGGAAGCAGTACCCAAGGCTACCGTGCCATCGCCGGTTGCGTTGGCACCAAACGCTCCTGCAAAACTGCCATCGCCGCTGGCGGAGACCTCTCCTCCGATTCCGATGGATTGGATGCCACTTGCCTCGGCGACGTCCCCGATTGCAATGCTCGATGAATCCGTAGCGGCGGCATTGACACCCAATGCAACCGAGAAACTGCCGCTGGCAAATGCGCCCGCACCCCCGGCAAAGCTGCTGGATCCCCCTGCATTTGCACCCCGGCCAAGCGCCACCGCGCTATCGGCCGTCGCTCTTGCAAAATCGCCAATCCCCACGGTGCCATCGGCAGTCGCATCTGCCTGATCCCCGATCGCAACCGCACCCTCAGCCAACGCATCTGTAGCGTCGCCAATTGCAACCGCACCACTCGCACGTGCTTCTGCGCTGCGTCCTAAAGCAATTGCACCGAAAGCGTTCGTTTCATCCTCTTCGGCTGCAGCAATGGCATCCTGACCAATAGCAATTGCGCCATCAGCAAGCGCCCGTGCGCCTATGGTGTTTTCAAGATCCGTTCCATCCGCACCAATCGCGATGGCTCCGAAACGAGTGGCCTGGGCGCTCGAACCAAGCGCCGTCGTTGCTCGGGCCGAAGCGACAGAATCCGTACCAATTGCAGTAGAGTTGGCGCCTGACGCAGTGGAATCGCGGCCAAGGCTGGCGGCATTCGCGTCTGAGGATTCCGCACGTGCGCCGATTGCAGTGGAGCCGGTGCCGGTTGCAGCTGCATTTACTCCGCAAGCAAGCCGTGTAACGATTGAGCCGCTATCGGCTGCGCCAGTGTCATCGGCAATGCCGTCGCCGTCATTATCCAGCACACAATCCGCAGCCGATGCAGTGGTGGGTTGGAATGCGAGTGCAGCAATGGTTGCGGTGGCTGCTGCGGTCGAAAGTAGAAATGATGTTTTCATGGGCAATCTCCCTGCCTGAATGTTGTTCACAAAACAGACGAGGCGCTTTGCTGCTCTCTCAAACAGCGGCCCAATGAGGCGTGACCAATTGGAAGGGTCGTACGATAACCAATCAGCCACACCTCACCGGCAGGGCACCTCGTCTTCACGACAGGTGATGACAGGCGACCGTTGTAATGAGCGTTGTAAAAGTGTTGTAAAAAGCGTTGTAATTTGCGTTTTCGGCCACTTTTTTTGCGAAAAATGGGCTTTTTTTGGGTTTTGGCGCGATTTTGGCCGAATTTTCTCTGGCCAATGCGAATCACTGCAAGGCCGCGCGAATCATCTGCGACACCTTCAAATTGGGCAAAATGCGGCGCAGGTTTGGACGCTTCGTGAAACCCATCGGTCTGCCATCCAGAGAGCCCGCAAACGAACACTCCGAATTTTCCTACCAGAGCGGCTTGCGCTAATCCGGTCGCGGCTCTTTTTCATCGTGAGTGTCAGTCAATATCGGCAGCGTGTTTGCGTCCCACGGGGCATTATTGCGCGTGCTTAGGACACGCCAAATGCGCGCAAATCCCAAAAGTCACAACGTCACGTTGCATTTTGCGCGTAAAGCTCTGGGAACAAGCGTTTTTGCACAAAAGTCACAGATTCGAAAAACGCAAATGCGTTCCAGCCTCCATTGGGGCGAACAGAAGCTGCGCGGTTGGTTCTCTGTGAGAGACAAGGCAAGTGGTGGACAGGATAGGATTCGAACCTATGTACGCTTGCGCGGGCAGATTTACAGTCTGCTGCCTTTAACCACTCGGCCACCTGTCCACATACCTTGCGGGAAATTGAGCGTGCCCTTCACGGGCTCGTCATGCCGAGAGGCGCCCCAATGGCGAAGCGGCGCTTGCCTGTCAATGGGGCTGCTGGCAGGGGAGCAAACTAAGTCAGGAAATAGGAGCCATCATGGCGCGACCAGAACGCAAAAAAGCGCTGCGAGGCAGAGCGGGACGAATGAAGGGCGGACGCGGATCTGGCCGGGCATCGGCCGGGCAAACGCGCCTGTGGGGGCGGCATCCGGTGGAGGCGGCGCTCAAGAACCCGGAGCGCAAGCATCGCAAGCTGTGGGCAACGCGCGAGGCGATTGAGGGGTTGGACGGCGAACTGCCAGCGGACTTCCCAGTCGAATATGCCGATGTCAGCGATCTCGCCCGCTTGGTCGCGAAAGACGCGCCGCATCAAGGCCTGGTGCTTGAATGCGAGGCGCTGGAGACGGTGTTCATCGACGAGGTTGCGCTGGGCGATCCGGCCAAGCCGATCCTGGTGCTCGACCAGGTTACGGACCCGCACAATGTCGGTGCGATCCTGCGCTCTGCCGCCGCCTTCGGAGCCGCGGCAATCGTTACCCAAGATCGCCATACGCCGCCCGAGTCCGGCGTGCTGGCAAAGTCCGCCTCTGGCGCGCTGGAGACGGTGCCATGGGTGCGGGTTGTCAATCTGGCGCGCACGTTGGAAGACCTGGCCGAGGCAGGCTATTGGCGCATCGGCCTGACCGGTGAAGCGGACGAGGCCTTGGCCGATGCTCTGCCGACCGGGCCGGTGGCGCTGGTGCTGGGCGCAGAAGGCGAAGGGATGCGCCACAACATCCAAGGGCACTGCGATGCGCTGGCGAAGCTGCCGATCAGCTCAGCAATCGAAAGCCTCAACGTTTCAAACGCCGCGGCAATTGCGCTATATGCCACAGCGACGCGGGCCTAATCGGCCTTGCAACAGGGAGCACAGACTTATGACTGATCACTCACCGGGCCGCCTGCCCATCCGCGCGAAGGCCGCTGCAATGCTGGCCGGGCTCTCACTGCTGCTCAGCGCATGCTTCATCACGCCGGGCAAGTTCAGCTCTCAGCTGGAGCTTACCGGAGAGGACAGCTTCACCTTCACATACGAGGGCGAGATCTTCTTCCTAGGTTTGTCCGACCTGGCGCAAATGGGCGCAGCCGGCGGAGAATTTGAGCCGACGGAATGCTACAACGAAGAGGACTATTCGGACCGCGAATGCACCGAAGCAGAGCTGGCTCAGCAACGCGAAGAATGGGAAGCTGGCGCTGAAGCGCGCGCGGCCAAAGCGAAGAAGGATGCCGAAGAAATGGCGGTCTTCATGGGCGGCATCGATGTGACTGATCCAGAGGCCTCCGAGGAATTGCGGCAATTGCTGCTGCGCCAAAAGGGATGGAACCGGGTCGAGGACAAAGGCGACGGGGTGTATGACGTCTCTTACACCGTGTCTGGCAAGCTCTCGCACGACTTCCTGTTCCCAACCATCGAAGGGGTGCCAACCACCAATCCATTCGTTCAGATCGTGCTGCGCGATGACAATGTTGTTCGTGTGAATGCGCCGGGCTTCTCGGCCCAGAGCGACACCAACCCCATGGCTGCGATGTTTGGCGGTATGGGCAGCTTGGCAGGATTGGCTGCGCTGGGCGACGAAGGATCCGCTCCCGGCGGCGAGATGCCCAACATCCCCGCAATTGAAGGCACCTTTGCGATTGTGACTGATGGCCGTATCCTGGCAAATAACACAGATGCAGGCCCGGTCGCGGAAGCCTCCGATGCGTCGGGCACTCAAACGCTGAAGTGGGACATCACACCGCGCACCAAAGCCGCGCCAACCGCGCTGGTTGATCTATCGCGTTGATTGGCGAGGAAGCGCGTTACTGCGTGTTCTCCGCCAAACCCAATTCGCCCAAAAGAAAGGCCCCGCCAGATCGCTCTGGTGGGGCCTAGTCTTGGAATGCGCGGCGATGCGCGCTGAAAAACCGTCTTAGTTGACCGCGTCCTTCAGGCCTTTGCCAGCCTTAAACTTAGGTTGGTTAGAAGCCTTAATGGTCATTGGCTCGCCAGTGCGCGGGTTGCGGCCGGTGGAAGCTTTACGCTTTGCGACTGAGAATGTGCCGAAGCCAATCAGGCGCACTTCCTCACCACCAGAAAGCGACTTGGTAATTGCGTCAAAAACGCTCTCAACGGCATTCGACGCGTCACTCTTAGAAAGGCCACTGGTTTCGGCAACTGCACTGATCAGATCGTTCTTATTCATTCTGGGAACCCCCTCATTCGCAATTCAAACTGGTTTTCGGTGAATCGCCTCTCCGAAAGCGCGCAAATGATACCTTTTTGACGCTTCTGTCAAAGGCAAATCGCGCAGAAAAGCGCCATTTTTGGACAAATGTTGGCCATTTGCGGTGAATCGATGTCCGAATGCGGGAATGCTGCGACGCAGCATTGAAAAACTGTCGCATTTATACAAGTCTGGGCTGACCTAATACTTGGTCAGTGCGCGGTTGCGCCCCCTGTCCCAGCTGGATTCGGTTGGCTCGCCAGATCATCCGCTTCGGTCCATTCGATCGCCTCTGGTTTCTCAATCAGAGCCTGCTCCAAGACCTGATCAACATGGCTGACCGAAATGATCTCCAGTCCTTCCTTCACATTGTCCGGAATTTCGACCAGATCTTTGACGTTCTCGTCTGGAATGAGGACCGTTTTGATCCCGCCGCGCAGCGCCGCCAGCAGCTTCTCTTTAAGCCCGCCAATCGGCAGCACACGGCCGCGCAGCGTCACTTCGCCGGTCATCGCGACGTCTGGGCGCACGGCGACGCCTGACAGCGTTGAAACGATCGACGTCACCATGCCGATACCGGCGCTTGGGCCATCCTTCGGCACTGCGCCCTCTGGTAAGTGGATGTGGATGTTCTTACGCTGAAAGATCGACGGCTTGATGCCGTAAACGGGCGCCCTCGCCTTCACAAAGCTGAAGGCAGCGGCGACACTTTCGGTCATTACTTCGCCCAGCTTACCAGTTGTCTTTACCTCGCCTTTGCCCGGTGTCGTGACGCTTTCAATGGTGAGCAATTCGCCGCCCACACTGGTCCAAGCGAGACCTGTGACAGCGCCAACCTGAGCCTCGTCTTCAGACATGCCGTGCTTGAATTTGCGCACCCCGGCAAAGTCGCCAAGGTTGTCCGGATTGATGACCACGCTGGTGGCGTCTTTCTCGAGGATTTTGCGCAAGCTCTTACGCGCCAAGCGTGCGATCTCGCGCTCCAGCGTCCGCACACCAGCCTCGCGGGTGTAATAACGGATCAGATCCCGAAGGCCCGCCTCGGTCAGCTCAAATTCGCCGTCTTTTAGGCCGTGCGCATCGATCTGTTTCGCGATCAAATGGCGCTGAGCAATCTCAACTTTCTCGTCTTCGGTATAACCTTCGAGACGAATGATCTCCATCCGATCAAGCAGCGGCTGCGGCAGATCGAGCGAGTTTGCCGTGGTAACAAACATGATGTCGCTGAGGTCGAGGTCGAGCTCCAGATAGTGATCCTGAAACTTGCCGTTTTGCTCTGGATCAAGAACCTCGAGCAGAGCCGATGCAGGGTCGCCGCGGAAGTCTTGGCCCAGCTTATCGATCTCATCGAGTAGGAACAGCGGATTGCTGGTCCCGGCCTTCTTCAAATTGTTTACGATCTTGCCCGGCATCGAACCAATGTAGGTCCGGCGGTGGCCTCGAATCTCGGCCTCGTCCCGCACACCGCCAAGCGACTGGCGCACAAACTCGCGGCCCGTTGCCTTGGCAATCGATTTGCCGAGCGACGTCTTACCCACACCGGGGGGCCCGACGAGGCACAGGATTGGCCCCTTCAGCTTGTTGGTGCGCGCCTGCACGGCAAGATATTCGATGATCCGATCCTTGACCTTCTCAAGACCGTAGTGATCGGCGTCGAGGATCTCTTGCGCTTTGCCAATGTCTTTCTTGAGCCGAGACTTCTTGCCCCAAGGCAGGCCGAGCAGCACATCCAGATAGTTGCGAATGACAGTCGCCTCTGCGCTCATCGGCTGCATGGCTTTGAGCTTCTTAAGCTCCGCCTTTGACTTTGTCTTCGCTTCTTTGGAAAGCTTGGTCTCTTCGATCTTCTCAGTCAGCTCGGCGATCTCATCGACTTCTTCGCCGTCGCTTCCACCCAGCTCGCTTTGGATCGCCTTAAGCTGCTCGTTGAGATAATATTCGCGCTGAGTTTTTTCCATCTGGCGCTTAACGCGGCCACGGATTTTGCGCTCGACCTGAAGGACCGACAACTCGCCTTCCATAAAGGCAATCACCAGCTCCAGCCGGCGCAAGGGATCGGCCTCTGTCAGCAGGCCTTGCTTGTCGGAAACCTTGGCATTGATCGCGGCGGCAATCGTGTCGGCCAAAGTGCCAGCATCATCGACATCGCTCAGATCAATATCAGCATCATCGCCCAGCTTCTTGTTAAGCTTGCTGTATTCGGCAAATTGCTCAGTCACTTGTCGCATCAGCGCGGTTACTTCGCTACCACTGACGGTTTGTGGTTCCTGCAAGGCCACTTCGGCCAAGACATAATCGCCCTCTTCGCGGAATGCCTCAAGCTTTGCGCGAGCCGTGCCTTCGACCAGAACGCGAACCGTGCCGTCTGGCAGTTTCAGCAACTGCAATACTTGCGCGACAACGCCGACATCATACAGGTCATCGCCAGCGGGATCGTCACAGCTTGGATCAAGCTGCGCGAGCAGGAAGATGTCCTTGCTGGCCTCCATGGCCGCCTCAAGCGCAGCGACAGATTTGTCGCGGCCCACGAACAAGGGCACGACCATGCCTGGGAAGACCACGATGTCGCGCAATGGCAGGAGAGGGAAATGCTGTGTCATTGAATACCGTTTTTGACTTTTGGGGCCGCTGTCGGAGCGGCTGGCTGCTCGGAATATGGGAACGACTAGCCGAGCTCGCAATGCCGCGCACCCTTAAGCTGTGGACCAGCTGAGGGTTTCCTTAAGCATAGTTCACTATTGTCTCCCGAGACTCAGGGAGGAAACCATGAAATACATTTTGTGGCTCGTAGGCGGTTTTGGTCTGCTTAAACTGGCGTCCGCAATTTCAGGGATTGGCGATCTGGGCGCCACATCCGCCGAACGCCTGCCATTCTACTTTGTTGCCTTGGTGGCAATTGCCGGATCTTTGTTCTGCTTTTACAAGACTTTCCGATACGGTATGGATGACATGCGCTTTGGAGGTTCTGCTAAGCAAGACACTCCAAAGGTCGAGAGCAAAAAGGCTATCCCCGCCAAAAAGAAAGTCGAAGCCGAAGCGGACACGGGTTTCGATGTTGATGGAGCTTTTGAACGCTACATGAGCACTCGCAAAGCTGAACCAGCTGCAGAAAGCAGTGAAAACAGCCCTCCGCCCGTCCGCACATTTGGTCGAAAGACCAGCTGACACCTAGTTTTACCCCATACCGGGCAGGTTAAAGCCCTCTGGCAAGCCCATGCCGCCTTGCATCTGCTTCATTTCTTCAGCGGAAACACGGTCAGCCTTGTCGCGGGCATCGTTAAAAGCAGCCGTCACAAGGTCTTCGACCATATGCTTTTCTTCCAGTTTCATCAGGCTGTCGTCGATCTCAACCTTCAAGATGCGGCCCTTTGCTGTGGCCCGCACTTTGACCAGGCCACCGCCAGCCTGCCCCTCAACCTCCATGCCGTCCAATTTGGCCTGCATGTCGTTCATTTGAGTTTGGATCGTCTCTGCGGCCTTTTGAGCGGCCTGCATCATTTCTTCCATCGATTTCATAGCTTCATCAGCTCCATTTGCTGCCGCTGGCGCGCAAAGCGCTGGGTGCGGCTTGGTCTTTCGGGTCGAGCAGTTCCGCCTCGGGGAAGGCTTCGAACGCGGCCTTCACTAGAGGATCGGACCTCGTGCGCTCGGCGGCTGCTTCGCGCTCCGCTTCTTCCTGCTCTCTTAAGCTAGGTTGGGCATCGCCGGCGCCTGTTTCAACCAGCCAGCGTTTGCCGGTGAGCTTAAACAACGCCTCGCGGATCTCTGGCGCAGGGTCATCGGCAAAGCTGTCTGCCCGCTGATACACAAGCTTTTCCGGTGCCAGCTCGATCACGCGAACCCGGTCTCGCATAATCTGCGCCACGCGCAATTGCCCAGAATCGTCGACCTGCTGGACCACATGTGCCCAATCGAGCGCGCTGGGAGCAGATTGCATCGCTGGAGCAGGCTGACCGGCATGCGCTTCATTCGGCGCAGCAGGTGCAGGCCCAGCTTGCGCAATTTCCTCAATCCGTTTGGCGAGCTTGCCGGGGTCGGGCATGTCAGACGCGTGAAGCACGCGCAGCAAGGCCATCTGCACGGATACCAGCGGATCAGGCGCCTGGCGCACTTCCTCATGGCCCTTCAGCATTAGCTGCCAAAGCCGGTGCAACTGGCCCGCGCTCAGCTCCTGCGCGAAATTGCTGAGGGCTGCGCGCTCTTCTTCGGTCGGAGCATCCGCCTCAGCGCCGGAAACCTGAGCGACGGTGATCTTGTGGACCAGATCCATCAATGCCCGCATTAAAGCGAGCGGCTCAACGCCCAGTGCATATTGCTCGTCTATCGCCGCCAGCAAGGCCGGTGCATCGCCCGCAAGCAAGCGCTCCAGCAGCTTTCGCTGAGCGCTCTTATCGGCAAGGCCCAGCATGTCGCGAACACGTTCACCGGTTACCTGCCCGCCTTCTTCAAGGTCGGCATGCGCTATCGCCTGATCGAGGATCGAAAGCCCATCACGCACGGAGCCCTCGGCTGCGCCCGCGATAATATGGAGCGCCTCTGCCTCAGCCTCGACACCTTCCTTCGCGCAGACATTCCCGAAATGCGTCGCCAGCAACTCCGCCGGAATACGGCGCAAGTCGAACCGCTGTGTTCGGCTGAGCACGGTAACGGGCAGCTTTTCAACTTCAGTCGTCGCGAACAGGAATTTCACATGCGCAGGCGGTTCCTCCAGCGTTTTGAGCAATGCGTTGAAGGCATTGCGCGAGAGCATGTGAACCTCGTCGATGATGTAAATCTTGTAGCGCGCAGAGACCGCCGCATAGCGAACCGCCTCAATAATCTCGCGCACATCGTCGACCCCGGTGTGCGAGGCGGCATCCATCTCGATCACATCGATATGCTGCCCCTGCGCAATCGCCGTGCAAGGCTCACATTGGCCGCACGGATCAATGGTTGGTCCGCCCCCGCCATCGACGCCGATGCAGTTAAGCGCCTTGGCGATCAGACGCGCGGTCGAAGTTTTACCAACCCCGCGAACACCAGTCATCAAAAACGCATGCGCCAGCCGGTCTCGCTCAATCGCATTGGCGAGCGTGCGAACCATCGGCTCTTGCCCGATCAGCTCAGAGAAGGTCTGCGGGCGGTATTTGCGCGCGAGGACACGGTAAGGCTGGTTATCAGCCTCTGCTGACTTCGCGGGCGTCTCCGCTGGAGCCGAAGCGGGCGGCGGTGTTTCAACCGCTGGCGCAGGCTCGACCGGAGCAGCCTGTTCACTAGCGGGCGGCGCGTCTTGAGCCGCAAGGTTGGGTGCCGGTACAGACTCAGGCTCCGGATCACCAAACATAGAGTTTTGGCCAGCGGCCTCGAGCTCAGCAGCGCTTGGCTTGTCCTCTTCGCCTTCGGGTATTTCTGGATCGGAATCAGTCACGCGCGCAAGCTACGCGTTGGCGCAGCATTTGTCATCGCGGTGATTGGAGAAAATCGGCATGAAATCTCGAGCGCACCAATGAGCCGTGCTTTCATGCGAAAAAGGAGCCGAGCGACCCGTCGCAATTCACCTGGGCTGCTTCCTTCCGGACCTGACCCGGTGAGCGAACGCAAACGTCCACCCGACTCCCGGTGGGCCATATGGCGATCATGCCATCGCTTGGCAAGATGGGATCGTGAGAGACGTGCGACGCGCGCGCCTTTCACTACCGAAAATTGTCGGCGTAAGCCTGCAGCTTGAGACCTTTGACCGGCGTCGAATGCACCCGCGCCGGAATGCCGTATTTCTCCGCATAGGCTTTTGCCGCGTCTTTGTCTGGGAAGGTCAAACGGACCTGGCTCTGTGTATCGCCACTGCCGCTCCAGCCCATCAGCGGATCTAGACGCAGCGCCTCTGACCGCGCAAATTCGAGCACCCAAGTGTCGGTCTTGGCCTTGCCCGATTGCATCGCGCTTTTGGGGGTCTGAAAAATACGTGCTGACATTGTATCCTAGTCCATCAACCATTGACCGCATCCCAACCGAGGTTGCGTGCGGCGCTAACTTGCCCCCGCGATAGTCCAGATTCACTCGCGATTGAAGGCGTTTTTCGTCTTTAGGCTCGGCTTTTCGCTCCATGGCTGTTCGGGCCAGCGATGCTTTGGGTACCGCCCCTTCATATCCTTTGCGACATCGGCCCAGCTACCGCGCCAGAAACCGGGCAGATCGCGGGTCGATTGGATCGGACGTCCCGCAGGGCTGGTGAGCTTCAGCAGCAGAGGCGTGCTGCCAATCATGGGCTGACTGTCGAGGCCAAACAAAGCCTGCACACGCACCTCAACACTAGGCGCATCATCGCTGGCATAGTCAATCGCGTGGCGTGTCAGTGCGGGCGAAGTGAAATGGGTGGGCGCTTCTTTGTCGAGCTGTTGCCGCTCGCCCCAATCGAGCTGTCCCAGAACTGCATCTGTCAGCTGCGCTGGTTTCAAGTTCAAATCGCGCCGCCCAGTTAGCAGCGGGACGAGCCACAGTTCCGCCGTCTCTGCCAAACCTGCTTCGGACAGGCCATTGACGCCGGCGTATTTACCACGCGCGAGCAAGGGCGCAGGGAGCAGTTCCCCCAGGCTTTCCAGAGCTTTATCCACAAGGGTGTCCACAAGCGCCTGCTCATCGGGATTCTCATCCGGACCGGTCGCCAAAGTGATCGCCCCAAGCCGCGTTTCCCGGCGCGGCATCGCCCGTTTTTTGGCCGCATCCCAAAGGATGATACGCCGCTCTTCGATCTTGGATTGGAGCGGTCCGTCGCCGTCCGGCGATGGCAGGACCGCAGCCGACATTATCCGCGCGCCCTTGGCCTGCCCGCTGGCCGCACCGATCACGATCCATTCAGCCCGAGCAATTGGAGAGGCCGGATCAAGCACAAAGCCGCGCCCGCCTGCGGACAGCCAATGCTCTCCGCTGCTATCGCGGCGTTTTGCAATCATGTCTGGCCGGGCAAGTGCGAGACATTCCTCAGCGGTGGCTTCGTCCCCGCTATTCACGCCCACCAGCGTGGCGGCCTTGCGCGCCCAACCATCGGCAATCTTGCGCGCAGAGCTTGCTCGTTTGCTATTGTCAGTGTTCCAGCGTGACAGCCTGTGGAGCAGGTCTTCGCCGCGCCCGCCCAGCCCGCGCTCTTGCAGCAACATAACCAGCCGCGCGCTCGCTTCGCCTGCACCTCCTGTAGCGCCATGAAGCACCGCTGCGGCCTGATCGGGTGACATCGGCATTGCGGCAATTTTCTCGCCCCACTCGGTGATCGCGCCTTCGCCATCAATCGCGCCCATCGCCTCCAGCCGCTGCCGCGCGCTCGCAATGGACGCGTCAGGCGGATTATCCAGCCAAGCGAGCGAAGCCGGATCTCGCGTGCCCCATGCGGCGAGCGACAATACCAACGGCGCAAGATCGGCGCTGGTGATTTCCGGCGGCGCAAAAGCCTGCCGTCCCGCGTGACCATGCTCCTCCCACAAGCGGTATGCGACACCAGGCCCCTGCCGGGCAGCCCGCCCTGCGCGCTGCGTTGCCGCTGCTTGGCTCGCGGCTCTTGTCACCAGACGCTGCGTTCCAGCTGCCGCGTCAAACTCTGCATATCGGGCGAGACCGCAATCAACGACAATCGACACGCCATCTAGCGTCAGCGACGTCTCAGCAATCGCGCTGGCGAGAACAATACGCCGCCGCCCTTGCGGATCGCGCTTTATCGCCGCGCGCTGGCTCGCGGGATCAACCTGGCCATGAAGCGGTAAAATTGGCGTGTCTGGCAGGCGCTCCGCAAGCCGCTCTCGAACACGCTCAATCTCACGCACGCCGGGTAAGAAGGCCAGTATATCGCCCTCATCATTCTCGCGCCGCGCTGTGACCACCGCCTCCACCATTTGCGCTTCAATCGGCTGCGCGGGATTGCTGCCCAGCCATCTGAGAGTAAGCGGGAAGCTGCGCCCTTCGCTCTCGATAACTGGAGCGTCGCTGCCGAGCAGCTGAGAAAAACGCGCGCCATCAATCGTCGCTGACATGGCCATAACGCGCAAATCCTCGCGCAGCACGCTGCGGGCCTCTAGCGCCAGCGCCAGTCCGAGATCGCAATCCAAATGCCGCTCATGCGCCTCATCAAACAACACCGCTGACACGCCGGGCAGCTCCGGATCGGCCAGCACGCGGTTGACGAATATGCCCTCTGTCACCACCAGAATTCGGGTCCTCGCAGAGCTCTTGCTATCGAGCCGAGTGGAGTAGCCGATGGTCTCGCCCGGTTTCTCGCCCAGCATCTGCGCCATTCGCTCAGCCGCCGCGCGCGCAGCGACGCGCCGCGGGCTGGTCAGGATGATTTGACCGGTGCACCAGTCCTCGTCCAGCAAAGCTGGCGCAACGGCAGTGGTTTTACCCGCCCCCGGCGGCGCGATCAGCACAGCCGCCCCGTTCGCAGCCAAGGCCGCGCGCAGGTCTGGCAACACATGGTTTATGGGTAGCTGAGGGTCCAAGACCCTGCTCAATATCCCCGTGCAACAGCAAATTGAGCCGCTTCGGCCATGGCCGCGCGCGCTTTGCTGTCGGGAAAGATCGAGATCGCATCGATTGCTCGCTGGGCAAAGTGCTTCGCGCGCTCACGCGTGTCATCCAGCGCATTGTGACGCTCGATCAGCTCGATTGCGTGGGCTAAATCCTGATCTGAGGTTCGGTGTCCGCCAACCGCTGCCTTCCAGAATTTGCGTTCTTCTTCATCACCGCGCGCAAAGGCGAGGATCACCGGTAGGGTCATCTTACCTTCGCGGAAGTCGTCGCCCTGATCCTTGCCCATCTCGGCCGCATCAGAATCGTAGTCGATCGCATCATCGACGAGCTGGAATGCGACGCCCAGATTGCGGCCATAATCTTCCAAAGCGCGCTCTTGCTCTTCACTGCATTCCGCAACGACTGCGCTGATTTGGCTGGCAGCGGCAAACAAAGCCGCCGTCTTTGCGCCAATGATGTGCAAATATTGCTCTTCGCTGGTCTTGATCTGGCGCTGAGCGGTCAGCTGCGAGACCTCACCCTCTGCGATCACCGCGCTGGCATGGCTCAATATCTTGAGCACTTTCAAACTGCCGTCTTCGGTCATCAGTTCAAAGGCGCGGCTGAACAGGAAATCGCCGACCAAAACAGTCGCCGGATTGCCAAAGATGATGTTGGCTGCGGCCTTGCCCCGGCGCAGTTCGCTGCCATCGACCACATCATCGTGGAGAAGTGTGGCGGTGTGAATAAATTCCACAGCGGCGGCGAGCTTGTGATGACGGTCGCCCTGATAGCCAACCAGCTCTGCGCCAGCGAGCGTCAACATCGGACGCAAACGCTTGCCTCCACCAGAGATCAAATGGCCTGCAAGGCGCGGGATCAAGGGGATCTCGCTCTGCATCCGCTCTAGGATCACAGTGTTGACGGAATTCATGCCCGGCGCTGTCAGGGACAGCATCGGGTCAAGCGTAGGCCGCTTTCCGCGCGGCAATTGAACCACTTCAGCGCTCATATTTGCGCTGTGGGCGAGGCTCGCGCGCTTGGCAAGCGCTCAATTGCTGCTAGTTTTGCACGATATGTCCAATGATGCGCACCTGCCGAACGAGCCCGATCCGATCCTTGCCGGATTTCGCAAGAGTATCGACAATATTGATGCGGCTCTGATCCACATTCTCGCCGAGCGGTTTCGGATCACTCAGGCGGTGGGCGAGTATAAGGCGAAGGCGACGTTGCCGCCCGCTGATCCTGATCGCGAACAGCGCCAGATTGATCGATTGCGCGCGTTGTCAGAAGATGCCAATCTCGATCCAGAATTTAGCGAGAAGTTCCTGCGCTTCATCATCGATGAGGTCATTCGCCACCACGAAAAGGCGCGCGAAGACCGGCGGGGCTAAGATTTCGCTCGGCGCTATGCGCGCGGCAGGCTCAGCTTTATAAGAACGCCGCCGAGGTCTTCGCTTTCCTCAATCTCTACGCCGCCGCCGTAAATCTCGGCAACATCACGCACGATGGCTAGGCCCAGCCCAGTGCCGGGCTTGCCAGTGTCCAGCCGGGCGCCGCGATCAAAGATGCGTTCGCGCTCGGCCTCGGGAATGCCCATACCGTCGTCCTCGACCCAGATCACGCATGGCGCGCCTTTGGCCTCGTCTTCGCTTTCCGCATCCACGGTGACAAAGACGCTGCCGCCGCCATATTTCGCAGCGTTCTCTATCAGATTGCCAAGGATTTCATCCAAGTCCTGACGCTCAATCGCGACGATGGCGGTGCGGTTGCCAGCGATATCAATACGCGCTTGCGGATAGAGGCGCTCTACCGCGCGGCGCACGGCCTCTGCACTGTCAAAAATGCTGGTGCGTGCGTGGCCAACGGCCCGCCTGCCAACCGCCCGAGCGCGGGCGAGATGGTGATCCACATGCCGCTGCATTGTACGGGTCTCGCGGATCACCGCATCGCCCAGATCAGGCGCGCGGGCCGTGGCCGCATTGGTCAAAACCGTCAACGGCGTCTTCAGCGCATGAGCCAAATTGCCTGCATGTGTGCGCGCTTCTTCCGCCTGCTTTTCTGAGTGTTCGAGCAGACCGTTGAGCTCTTGCACCAAGGGCTGCACCTCAGTTGGAAGCGGCTCTGAAATCCTGTTTTCACCAGTTGAGCGCAGATTTTGGATGGCCGCGCGCACGCGGCGTAGCGGCGAAAGGCCAACCCGGATTTGCAGCAAGGCCATAGCCAGCAAGCCAAACCCTAGAACCGCAAAGCTCCAAGCCAAGATCGAGCGAATATTGGTGACTTGCGCTTCGAGCTCTTCCGTCGCCGAGGCAACAGCAAAGGTCCACCGCGTCTCACTCGCGGGCAAGATCACCGTGCGCTCAACAATGCGCAGCGGCTCGCCCTCGAACTGATCCGAATCGTAAAAGTGCGGATTGTTGTCGAAGTGGTCTGCCTTCAGCTCCAGCGGGCTGTCCCACAGACTGCGCGAGGTAAAGGGCGCGAACCCCTCTCCGCTCACCTGCCAATAGACGCCGCTATTGGGCTCAAAAAAGCGCTGGTCGCCCAGCTCGTTATAGAGGTAGACATCGCCTTGCGGATCGATCTCTGCCGAGGCAATCAGCGCGGTCAGAACATATTCGAGCTGGTTGTCGAAGTTCCGCTCAACTTGGCTGGTCAGGGTGCGATCTAGCGCAATCCCGCCGACGAGCAGCAGTACGAAAATCCAGCCAGCCGCAATTAGGCCCATGCGGCGTGCAAGGCTGCCAGTTTGGAGCCGAGCCTGCACAGCCTCCGCCGCTTTTGCAGGAGAGGGGCCCATCGCGTCAGCCGCAGTCACCGCCTCCGCCCCGCTGGTTTGCGAAGCGGATTCGGTGCCCTGCGAACTACGCGCGGGGCGCGTCTGCGGGATCGTCGAGGCTATAACCAAGGCCACGGATCGTCGTTATCACTTCTGCGCCGAGTTTTTTGCGAATACGCGTCACGAACACTTCAATCGTGTTTGAATCGCGATCAAAGTCCTGATCATAGATGTGCTCGATCAGCTCGGTCCGGCTTACCACCTTGCCTTTGTGATGCATCAAATAGCTCAGGAGTTTGTATTCCTGAGCCGTCAGCTTCACTGGCTCTCCTTTGAGCGTCACCCGGCCAGACCGGGTGTCCAGCCGCACTTGGCCAGCCGTCAGTTCAGAGGAGGTGTTGCCCGAGGCACGCCTGATCAGCGCGCGCAGCCGGGCGATCAGCTCTTCGGTCTGGAATGGTTTCGCAAGATAATCATCCGCGCCCGCATCCAGTCCGGCAACCTTGTCCGACCAGCTGTCCCGCGCGGTCAGAACCAACACGGGAAACTCGCGGCCCTCTTTGCGCCACATGCCCAGCACCGACAGGCCATCAATTTCTGGCAGGCCAAGGTCGAGAATTACGGCATCGTAATCCTCTGTGCTGCCCAGAAAGTGGCCATCTTCGCCATCGGTAGAGAGATCGACCGCATAGCCGGTCTGCTCCAATGTGGATTTCAATTGCTGGCCAAGTGTCGGTTCGTCTTCGACAATCAGAATGCGCATATTTCTGTCTGGTCCCTGGATCGGTGCCTGAAAGGTGAATTGATCTGGTGCGCCTTTACGCAAAACGCGTCAAGCGAGCGGAGCGAATTGCACCCCGATTGCACCTGATCCTGAGAGGAAAATCCGTCAGCGAGAGCGATTGATGATGCGCCCTGTGCGAGCGTCGACATCGACGAAGGTTACGCGGCCATCCTTGATGAATTTCAGACGATAGGCGCGCGCGGTGGAATCGTAAGCCGGGCCGAGATATTCGCTGCCCTTCATCCGGGGCAATACCCGCGCCTCAATCTGGCGCAGCGACATTTGATTGCCGGCCCGCATTTCCTTGCGCGCATTGCTTTGATCAGTCTGCGCCTGAGCAGATGCCGCGAGCAAAGGAGCGGCCGGAATTCCAGCCATAGCCAGGGCGGCAAAAGCGCCAAATAGAGAGATACCGCGTTTCATGATGCTGCCCTGTTTAATGATCACGCGTTGAACACGCCGTGAATAAAGCCGCTGAGCAGCGTTCAGGCAAGGAAATTGCAACAAGCAATCGCGGAACAATCGTATGCAAGGCGCTTGCTCGGACTTTGCCAAGCCCCTACCGCCCCCTCGTTATGGCACAACCACCAATTCTTTCCTGGGAAGGGCTCGGCCTTCAGCAAGGCGGCCGCTGGCTGTTTGGCGGCCCCGGCACGGATGGGATCGACCTGCATGTCGCCCCGCGTGACCGCTTGGCGCTGATCGGGCGCAATGGCGCTGGTAAGACCACTCTTCTCAAGCTGATTGATGACCGGATTGAGGCTGACCGCGGCCTGCGCCGGATCAAGCCGGGCGCGCGGCTGGTGTTTCTAGAGCAGGATCCTGACCTCAGCGCTTACGCCACGCTGATGGACTTTGCGCTGTCCGGTGATGATGCGCCAGAAGCCTATGAGGTGGAATCGATCGCTGGTCAGCTCGGCATCGCCATGGACCGCCCGGCTGACACCGCCAGCGGGGGCGAACGCCGCCGCGCTGCGATTGCTCGCGCTCTGGCTCAAGACCCCGACATCCTGCTGCTTGATGAGCCAACCAACCACCTTGATCTGGGCGCGATCGACTGGCTCGAGGATTGGCTGAACCGCTACAAAGGCGCCTTCATCACGATCAGCCACGACCGTACCTTCTTAAAGCGGCTGACCCGCGCGACGCTATGGCTTGATCGCGGTAATCTGCGCCGCAAAGAGGTTGGCTTTGGCGGGTATGAAGCGTGGGAAGCGAGCATCTATGCCGAGGAAACTCGCGCCGCTGAGAAGCTCGATGCGAAACTGAAACTTGAGGCGCATTGGCTGGAGCGCGGAGTAACCGCGCGGAGAAAGCGCAACCAAGGGCGGCTGGAAAAACTGCATCAAATGCGGGCTGCGCGCGCAGCGATGATTTCGGACACCAGCTCGGCAAAGTTGAAACTCGCCAATGATGACGATTTCAAATCGAAGTCGGTCATTGTCGCAGAGAAGGTCTCCAAATCCTTTGGCGAGCGCGAGGTCATCAAGAGCTTCTCGCTGCGCATTCAGCGCGGAGACCGGATCGGCATCGTCGGCGCAAATGGCGCGGGCAAGACGACGCTGCTCAAAATGCTCACCGGCGAGATGGAACCAGACAGCGGGACCGTTGAGCGGGCCCGCACACTGACCGGTGTTATGATCGATCAGCAGCGCAAATTGCTGAGCCCAGAGGCGAGCGTGCGCGATATTCTGGCCGAAGGCGGCGACTGGATTGACGTACGCGGCGCCCGCAAACACGTCCAGGCCTATCTCAAGGACTTCCTGTTCGACCCTGGCCTCGTCGACACCAAAGTCGCCAATCTGTCCGGCGGTGAGCGTTCGCGCCTGCTGCTCGCACGGGAGTTTGCTCGCACCGCAAACCTGCTCGTGCTCGACGAGCCTACGAATGACCTCGACCTGGAAACGCTTGATCTGCTGCAAGAAGTGATCGCCGATTTCGATGGCACGGTGCTGATTGTCAGCCACGATCGCGACTTCCTCGACCGCACCGTGACCGTCACCCTTGGCCTTGATGGATCAGGCCGCGTCGATGTGGTCGCGGGCGGGTATGAGGATTGGGAGCGGAAGCGCCGCAAGCCGGTCGCCGTGGGTGCCAAGAAGAGCAAGCCGGCCGCCGCGTCTGCGCCAGAAAAGCCCGCTCAGGCAAAACCAGCGGGTAAGCTCAGCTTTAAGGATCAGCGCGACTACGAACTGCTGCCAGCCCGCATCGAAGAGCTGGAAGCGGCCATCGCCAAAGGCGAAAGCATTCTCTCGGACCCCGATCTGTTCAACACCGATCCGCAGCGCTTCACCAATATTTCCAAAGGCATTGAGAATGCCCGCATGGAAAAAGATGAGGCGGAGGAACGCTGGCTGATGCTGGCAGAGATGGCTGAGGAATGAGCGCGGCAAAGCTCCACAAGGAAATCGCGGCCTGCACAATCTGCGCAGAGCACCTGCCGCTCGGCCCGCGCCCGGTGGTCCAATTCTCTGAAAACAGCCGCGTGCTGATCATTGGCCAGGCGCCTGGCACGAAGGTTCATGCCAGCGGCGTGCCGTGGGACGATGACAGTGGTGATCGCCTGCGCGGATGGCTGGGTTTTGAGAAATCCGACTTTTACGATGCAGACAAAATCGCGCTGATGCCGATGGGCTTTTGCTATCCGGGCAAAGCATCGGGCGGGGATCAGCCACCGCGCAAGGAATGCGCGCCGGAGTGGCACGATCGGATGCTGGATGTGCTCCCGACAGAGCGCCTCACTCTGCTCGTTGGAGCCTATGCTCAAGCTTATTATCTGCCTGAAGCAAAGAAGCTCTCCATGACCGAGCGGGTCAGGCGCTTTGCCGATTACGCACCCTTCTTTCCGCTGCCCCACCCCGCGTGGCGATCAGCAATTTGGATGCGCAAGAACCCCTGGTTCGAAGAAGATGTCTTGCCGGAATTGCGGAGGCAAGTGGACGCGCTGCTGACATAATTCGCCGCTATTGCTAATATGAGAACACTTTGGAGAGCTGAGATGACGATCGAACAGACTGCCCAAGATTTCTTCAACGCGGTGAAAGAGGATCGCGAGGCTGATTACCAGTCCATGTGGTCCGATGACATTGTGAGCATGGAACCCGGCGATGGCCCCATGTCACATGTGCAAGGCCGCGACCAATTGCTCGAAAAGCACAAATGGTGGAACGAAAACGCTGAAATGCACGGCTTTGATATGTCCGGCCCCTTTGTGGTGGGCGAGCAATTTGCCGTGAACTATTCGATGGACGTAACGATGATGGGCGAACGCACCCAATCATCGGAAACCGCCGTCTACACCGTCAAAGATGGTAAGATTGCCGAAGAACGCTTCTTCTACGGCGGATAAAGGCGCTGCGCCCGCGCTTGGCCCTAATTGATCCGATAATAGTCGGCGACACGGTCTAAAGCGAGTTTCAAGACCAGCTTGCCGCTGCGCGCGGGCCAACCGAGGGTCTTTTCCGCCACTGGCAGACCCTCACCTGCGCACACAACGCGCCAGAGGATATCCTCAAGGCCCTTGCCCGCCTGCTGCAAGGCCTCGTCAAAGCGGCGCTTGGCTGAGATCTGCTTTTCCCCGCTTGAAAGCCCCTGCTCACCGGTACTTTTGATCCGCACCGGATCCCAGCGCATGGTCAGGTTTGCTGGCAGCTGCGCCCGCTCATAATCGGCGCGCAGTCGCTCACCCGCATCGTACAGCCGGTCTGAGATATGCCCGCGCGAATGCAGCCAGCTCAATGGGGATTCCGCCAGGTTCATCGTCACGCTGCGACGTTTGCCCTTCGCCGTGCTTTTGCTCGACTGTTCCCGCCTCGGCCCTTCGCGCGTCAATTCGCGCTCTACCAATTCTCTTTTCATCAAATCCCTCCTTGTGCGTAATCGTTGAGGAGGGCTTGCAATGCATTGGTTCGTGTAGGAAAGGTAAAATTACCAAATTGGTTCATTGGATAGGCAAAGTATGATCAACCGCATTCGCGACATTCGCAAAAGCAAGGGGCTAACGCTGGCAGAGCTGGCCGAGGCCTGTGATCCGCCGACCACGGCGCAAACCATTGGCCGACTAGAGACGGGGATGCGCAATCTCTCGCTCAAATGGATGGAGCGGATTGCTGGCGCGCTTGGGGTGGATGCAGAGGCACTGGTGCGTTCCGAAGAAACCCCGCAAGCGCAGATCGTCGCGGAGCTTACAATGGCCGGCGCCGAAGCGCTCGAAAGCCCGCGCGAGGCCATACTCCCCACCGATCTTGCCTCCAGCGAAGGCGCAGCGCGCATGGTGCTCAGCGTCTCTGCCAGTATTGGAGAGTTTCGCCCCGGTGATTTGCTATGGCTCCGGCAGCTATCGCCAGAAGACGCGGGAAGCGCGATCAATCGCGATTGTCTAGTGCCCAGACCTGGCGGCCGCTTCGCCTTTGGACGCTTGATTGATCGCCGAGGCACGCTGGTGGGCATTCTTCCGCCGGGTGCTGGTGAAAAGCAGCAGGTCGTCGATAACCCACCATGGATCGCGGTGGCTGATATGCTGGTGCGCCGTTTGTGAGCGAGCCCATGGCCGATGCGCCCAAACACGTTGTTTCGATATCCACGCTGTTTCCAAATGCGGCGAATCCGCGCTTCGGAACATTCGTCGCGCGCTCCCTAGAGGCGCTGGCCAAACGCGGTGACTGGCGGGTCAGTGTGGTCAATCCACTCGGCATTCCGCCGATTGCGCTGGGCCGTTACCGAGCGCTTGCTAAGTTACCTGAGCACTCGATCGAAGGCGGAATTGAGGTCCATCGCCCGCGGTTCACTTTGATCCCAAAGATGGGTGCGCGCCGCAATGCCAGCTCCATCGCGAAGGCTGCTCTGCCGCTGATCAAGCGTATCCATGCCAGCGATCCGGTTCATGTGATCGATGCGCAATTCTTCTTCCCGGACGGCCCAGCGGCGGCATGGATTGCCGAGCAAATGCAATTGCCCCTGTCGATCAAAGCGCGCGGCGCCGACATCAGCTATTGGTGCGGCCGCGACTTCGCCCGTGAGCAGATTCTTGAGGCGGCGGAACGCGCCGACGGCATTCTCTCGGTCAGCGAGGCCTTACGCGAAGACATGGTCGCGCTGGGTATGAAACGGAGCAAGATCCGCCTGCATTACACAGGGCTCGACCGTGACCGGTTTCGACCGCTTGATCACACAGGCTTGAAAGCGAAATTGGCGCAGGAATTGGGCTTTGACCTGCCCGAGAAAGTGCCACTGCTTAGCTGCGTTGGCGCTCTAGTTGAACGCAAGGGACAAGACATCGCTATTGGTGCCCTACCCTCTTTGCCAGAGGCGCGCTTGATCCTGATTGGCAAAGGTGAGGACGAGCGGCATTTGCGCAGCCTAGCGAGCGATTTGAGCGTGGCAGATCGCGTTCACTTTGCAGGTTCAATCGACCATGACCTGCTGCCAATCGTACTGTCTGCCTCTGATGCAATGGTTCTGCCCACACGCAGCGAAGGCCTCGCCAATGCTTGGGTTGAAGCGCTAGCATGCGGCACACGAGTAATCACCTGCGATGTCGGCGGCGCGCGCGAAATCATAACCAGCGATGTGGCGGGCTATTTGATTGAGCGCACACCGGAAGGCGTGGTGGATGCGGTCCAATCCCTGATGGCGAAACCCGCCGACAGGCAACAGGTTGCCACTATGGCGGAGCGTTTCAACTGGATAACCAATGGCGCCCAGCTGGCCGAGCATTACGCCAAATTAGCGGGCGTTAAAGCCTAGCAATCGTAGGCCGCCAGTGAGCCCGTTTACGCTTCGCCGCGAGCGATCTTTTCCTGCCGCTCTTCCTTAGTTTCCTGAGGCACGAAGCTGTTCGACGTTACGCCCATCCAAATCAGAACCGGTGCTGCCAAATAGACGCTGGAATATGTGCCGATGAAGAGGCCTGCGGTGATCGCCGCGACCAAGCCAAACAGGCTTGCCGGACCGATCAGTAAGAGCGGAACAAGCGCGACTAGCAGGGTCAGCGAGGTCATGACCGTCCGTGCCAGAGTCTCATTGACTGAGAGATCAAGCAGCTCTGGGAGAGGCATCTTGCGATACTTCTTCAGGTTCTCACGAATGCGGTCATAGACCACGATTGTATCGTTCAAAGAGTAACCGATGATCGCCAAAATCGCGGCAATAATCTGGAGGCTAAACTCGAGCTGGAACAGCGCGAACATGCCAAGGGTCACCGAGACATCGTGGAACAGGGCAAACAAAGCGCCTACGCCAAACTGCCACTCAAATCGGACCCAGATATAGAGCGCAACTGCGAGCATGGCAGCCAGCAGCGCCAGCACAGCATCCTGACGAAACTCGCCAGCCACTTTACCAGATACCGTGTCATTGCCATCGCGCCTGACTTGAGGATATTCGCCCTCAATCATCTCGATGACCTCATTGCCAATGGCTGTTGCTGCGCCCGGCTGATCTTCCACACCGTCTGGCAAAGGGACGCGGATCGAAACCGCGTTGGGCGCGCCAAATTCTTGAACCACAGGAGTGCCATAACCCAAGCCGCCAACCATCTCGCGTAGCTCAGGCACCGGTGCTTGATCTTGCTCAACGAAAGTCAGTCGAACTTCCTGACCTCCGGCAAAGTCGACACCATAATTGATGCCATTGATAAACACCAAAGCCCAGCTTGCCGCGATCAGCAGCAGACTAAAAATGAAGAAAGGCACCCTAAGACGCAGGAACTTGATGTTAGTGTCTTCCGGGACGAGTTTGAGCAGTTTCATTGGTCAGCCCTCCTCAAACGTTAATATCGTTGGGGCGCTTGGCACGCAGCCAACCGGCAACCCACATGCGGGTTAAGACAAGCGCGGTGAAGACGCTGGTGAACAGGCCTACAACTAGCACAACGGCGAAGCCGCGCACCGGACCAGAGCCGAACAGGAACAGAAGAACGCCGGCAATAAAGTTTGTGATATTCGCGTCGTAAATCGCGCGGCTGGCCTCTTTATAGCCGTTCTCTACCGCCGCGACGACGCGCCTTCCACGTTTTCGCTCTTCGCGTATTCGTTCGTTAATCAAAACGTTGGCGTCCACTGCTGCGCCCACCGTGATAACAAAACCTGCGATACCTGGCAGGGTCAGTGTGGTGTTAAGCCCAGCCATGATCCCAAGAATGATGAGAACGTTGAAGACCAGAGCAATCGTCGCGTAAATCCCGAAGCGGCCATATGTTGCGATCATCAAGGCGACAACGGCAATCGAGCCGATCAACATGGCCAGCAGACCTTTGCGGATCGAGTCGGCACCAAGCTCCGCGCTAACGGTGCGTTCTTCGATTACGGTCAGTTCGACTGGCAATGCGCCAGAATTCAGCGCGATCGCCAAATCAGCCGCGCTTTGAGCGGTGAATGTGCCGGAGATCTGAGCCGAGCCGCCACAAATCGGCTCGTTGAAATTCGGCGCCGAGATGACTTTCTCATCGAGAATGATCGCAAATGGCCGATCCACGTTCTCGGTGCTCAAGGTGCAGAACTTCGACGCGCCTTGCTGGTCAAACTGAATGTTGACGACGTTCTCATTGTTCTGCGGATTTACGCCAGCCTGCGCATTGGTCAGGCTGTCTCCACGAATGCCGCCCAGCCGCCGCACGGCGACCATTTGGCCTGCCTGCGGTGTCTCATCTGAGTAAGGGAACGCCTGGGTACCCGGAGGGACAATGCCTGCCTGAACGTCTGTTGGCAGAGCGTTGAGATCCACCAGTTTGAACTCGAGCTTAGCGGTCTTACCCAGCAACTCTTTCAATTGGTCGGGATCTTGAAGACCAGGCACTTGAACAACGATGCGTGTGTCGCCTTGGCGAATAATCGTTGGCTCGCGTGTGCCCAATCCGTCGATACGTTTGCGGACCACCTCGGTCGCACTGTCCATCGCATCGGTCACAGCTTGATTGACGCCGTCGTCGGTTGGAGTCAGCACCATACGCTGTCCATCGACGACAGTCAGATCCCACTCGCGCACCAGATTGGTGCCCATCATTACCGGCTCCAGCAGACCGCGCGCGCGGTCGATATCGGCTGGCGTGTCGAGCATGAAAGACAATGCACCGCCCGAAGTGGAGATGTCCCCGATCCGGATGCGAGGTTCGGCCCGGCGCATTTCGCCGCGCACCGTCTCTTCCATATTCTCTAGCCGCTGCGCCGCGACCTCAGCCGGGTCTGCCTCAAGCAGAATGTGGCTACCACCCGCCAAATCCAAACCGAGATTGACCTGAGGGTTTGGCAGCGCCTCTGGCCATTCCACATTGGCGGCGGCAAACAGCGACGGCATAGCCGCCAGCACTGCGACAAATGTCAGGCCCCAGAGCCAGAACTTCTTCCATGTCGGAAAATCGAGCATTTTGGTTTCGTTCTAATCCGCGTGACAATGAATGGTGATGCGAGGGGTTGGCTCAGCGGCCAAAGATCAATCGTTGGCTGGCTTTCCGCCTGGCTGGAGCACATCACCGATGGTGTGCTTCACAGCTTTCACGCGGACATCCTTGGCCAGCTCAAGCTCGACATTGTCGTCATTCACCTTGAGCACTTTGCCGATGAGGCCGCCTGCGGTGACCACTTGGTCGCCCTTCTTCAGGCCTTCGACCTTTTGCTGATGCTCTTTTTGCCGCTTCATTTGCGGGCGGATAATCAGGAACCAAAAAATCAGGATCATGCCAAGGATTGGCAGCCATTGCAGCCATCCCGGAGGCGCATCCCCAGCGCCAGCAGCAGCAAGAATATCAAGCATGTCGAATTAGCCCGTCAAAAATACAAAATCGCAATCATGAAGGTGGAAATTCGCAGCGCTATTGCTCCGCATTCTCCCCGCCCTCATGGGTCAAGTGGGCGCGCCTAGCAGCAATGCAAGGGCCTCGCAATCGAAGGCCATTTAATCTGCGCAATGTGCGCACAACTTTAACCGCCCAATATGCGCGCTTGCATGGCCCATGGCCTCGCCCTATAGCGCCGCCTTCCACTGGTTCCGGGACGTAGCGCAGTCTGGTAGCGCATCACACTGGGGGTGTGGGGGTCGCTGGTTCGAATCCAGTCGTCCCGACCAGTGGAACGTTCGTCGAATTTTTGACGATTCCGCTTTCCAATCTGAAATTTCCATTCATGGGCCTTTTCGGAACTTGCGTTGGAAAGGCGCGTTTGATGCACCCTATGGGCTCTCGTTTTATTCTTATGTGCAGCGCTGCAAGCGTGGTTTGCGGCATGCCAGCAGCGGCACAAAGCGCGGCTGAGCCAGTCGCAGCGCCTACTTCTTCGGGCTCACCCACCCCTGCAAGCACCCTTGACGGTGCCACTGCTCCAGACACGCGAGCCACCTTCACACCAGCAGATTTTGAACGTTTCGCGCCGCGCAACGCGCTCGACATGGCGCAGCAAGTTCCCGGCTTCACCATCCGCGAAGGCGGCAACGATCGCGGGCTGGGCCAGGCCGACACCAATGTCTTGATCAATGGCAGGCGGATTTCTGGCAAATCCAACGGCCCAGTCGATGCACTCCAACGCATCCCGGTCGAAGACGTTGTGCGGCTGGAACTGGTCGACGGCGCGAGCCTCGATATTGGCGGATTGTCCGGCCAAGTCCTCAACGTCGTCACGCAAAGCACCGGCCGCATCACGGGACAGTTCCGATATTCGGCGGAATGGCGCTCATCCGGCGTCCCGTTTCGCTGGGGCGATGGCCAGGTCTCGCTGGCCGGCGGCGGCGAGAAAACGGAATGGACCCTAGCCCTAGAGAATGATGCAGGGCGGCGCGGCGATGCCGGGATTGAGCGCGTATTCGATGGCGCGGGCGATTTGATCGACACCCGCCAAGAAAAATCGAATTTCAACGGTGATCGGATGACCCTGTCCGGTTCCTTCGCGCGCACCGCAGACAATGGCAATGTCCTCAATCTAACCGGCCAAGTCGGCGGCAATCTGTTTGACCAGCGCGAAGTTTCTGAGCGCACAGGCACGATCTCTGCCAGCGACCGGCTGCGCGAATTCACCTCTAGCGAGGACGAGTTCAACTATGAGCTGAGTGCGGATTACAGCTTCGCGCTTGGCGGCGGACAGCTCAAATTGATTGGCTTCACCCGCTACGAGGACAGCCCCACCCGCTCTGAAGTGCTGACCACTTTTGCCGATGGCTCTGCGCCGGACGGCTCTGTCTTTGTGCGCGATGCGGACGAAGGCGAGAACATCATTCGCTCTGAGTTCAGTTTTGCGGGCCTGGGCGGTGATTTCCAGTTTGCGCTGGAGGGTGTGCGCAATTTCCTGGACATCAATTCCGCGTTTGAAGAGCGCGATGACAGCGGCATTCTCCAGCCCGTCGACTTTGAAGGGGCAACAGCCCGCGTTGAAGAAGACCGCGCCGAAACCAGCCTGACCTACAGCCGCGCGCTTTCTCCAAAAGTGCAATTGCAAGTCTCCGTAGGCGGCGAATACTCCAAAATCAGCCAGTCTGGCGCGCTTGGTCAAACACGCAGCTTCCAGCGCCCGAAAGGGTTCGTCGCGCTCGACTGGAATGCCAATTCCAGCCTCGATCTCTCAGGCCGGATCGAACGCCAAGTCGGCCAGCTGAGCTTTTTTGACTTCATCGCTACGACCAATCTCGATCAAGACCGCACCAACGTGACCAATTCCAATTTGGTCCCGCCGCAAAGCTGGTTGTTTGAGGTGGAAGCCAGCCAAAGCTTTGGCGATTTGGGCTCGCTCAATCTGCGCGGGTTTTATGAAGACATTAGCGATATTGTCGACTTAATCCCGATTGAAGGCGGCGGACAGGCTCCCGGCAATATCGATAGCGCTTCAATCTACGGCCTATCCGGAGAGCTTACGCTGCTGTTCGATCCAATTGGCATCAAGGGCCTGAGGCTTGATACCGAAATCGAGTATTCCGAGAGCGAAGTGCTTGACCCTCTGCTCGGCACGCCGCGAGAGATTTCCAATCAACGCTACCTCGAATTTGAAGCTGAGCTGCGCCAAGACTTCACCGGCTCGCCGTGGGCCATCGGCGCTGCATTCTTCGCTGACGACAACAGAGCGAATGTGCGGCTCGACGAAATCGCTGATCGCACTGAAAGCCCCGGATTTCTGCGAGTCTTTATCGAGAACAAGGACGTGTTTGGGCTGACCCTGCGAGGGCGAATTGCCAATCTGCTCGACCGGCGCAACAATCTGGACCGCACGATCTTTACCGACCGTGCGGCTGGCATCGTGGAGTTCCGCGAAGAGCGTCGCCGCCGCTTTGGCACCATCTTCTCAGTCGATATTGAGGGCTCATTCTAACGTAAGCGTCCGCCCACGCGCCCATGCTTGCGCCGCATCACGGCTCGGCCTAACCACGCTGCGCAAAGGGGATAGACCGATGACATTGCGAATGCGTTCTTGGCTGTTTGCTCCGGGCGACAGCGAGAAAAAGATGACCAAGGCCGCAGATAGTGCAGCTGACATCGCTTTGCTTGATCTGGAAGATTCGGTCGCCCCGGAAAACAAGCCTGCAGCGCGGGAGCTCGTGCGCGATATGATCGCGAGCCGCGAAGACAAGGCGCGCATTTGGGTGCGCGTCAACCCGCTCTCGGGCGGCGAAACCGAGCGCGATCTTGACGCGATTATGTCCGCTGGACCAGGCGGCATCTTCTTGCCCAAGGCCGAGGGCGGACACGACGTCGCAACCTTGGACGCAATGCTGAGCGAGCGCGAGGCAAAGGCGGGGTTAAAACCTGGCTCTACCCGTGTCGCCGCACTGGTAACCGAAACGGCCGCCGCCATGTTCACCACTGGCACCTATGACGGAGCGCCGCGGCTGGTGGCGATGAGTTGGGGGGCGGAAGACCTTTCGTCAGAGCTCGGCGCGCAAGAACAGCGCGGGGCGGACGGCGAATATTCCCATGTCTATGAAATGGCACGCAGCCTCTGCTTGCTCGGGGCGGTAAAGGCGCAGGTCGCTCCGATTGAAACCGTTCAGCCAGAATTCCGCGATCTTGATGCGCTGCGGGCGCGGGCGTTGAAGGTCAGACGTCAGGGCTTTCGCGGGATGCTCGCGATCCATCCCGCTCAGATCGAGCCGATCAACAGCGCCTTCACGCCAAGCGAAGATGAGCTCGCCCATGCCCGCGCGGTGGTGCAATTGTTCGCGGACAATCCAGGAGCAGGCACCCTCGCCCTTGATGGCAATATGCTTGACCGGCCGCATTTAGCACTTGCTCAGCGGATATTGGCAGAAGCTGGCGAATAGCTAATTAGGAAATATATTTTTCCTACTCGAACCAATTTGGTTATTTGATGCGCGACTCATGACAAGGAGCTGCACTTATGGCCATTTTGGAAACGCTGATCGGTCCGATCACATCAATCATCGACAAGATCATTCCCGACAAGGAAGCGCGCGCCAAGGCCAAGCTTGAGCTGTTAAAGCTTGAAGGCTCGCAAGAGATGCGGCTGATCGAAACGCAAATCTCCGCCATCATCACCGAGGCAAAATCAGCCGACCCGTGGACCAGCCGAGCGCGGCCCAGCTTCCTTTATGTGATGTATGCAATGATATTGTGGGCATTGCCTATGGGCGTGCTCGCCGCCTTCAACCCTAGCGCAGCCACGAACATCGCGGCGGGAATGAACGCCTATCTCAATGGCCTGCCAGAACCGCTCTACGCGCTGTTTGGCACCGGGTACCTTGGCTACACCGCCGCCCGCCAATGGGGCAAAGTTAAGGGTGTGGATCAGTAGTTTTCCTTGCTCCACCAGTGATGCGGACTTGAGCTTGCCGATGGCCCCGCGCTAAGCGGGCAGCATGACAGACACTCCTTCAGCACCATCCAACACAGTCTACGTTCTCAACGGTCCCAATCTCAATCTGCTCGGCCTGCGTGAGCCTGAGATTTATGGCTCCGATACACTCGATGATATTGCGGGGATGCTTGAGGACAAGGCGCGCGAGCACGGCCTCACTATTGAGATGCGCCAAACCAATTACGAAGGCATGCTGGTCGATTGGCTGCACGAAGCGCAAGCGGAGGGCGCGCGGGCCGTTCTGCTCAACGCGGCGGCTTACACCCATACTTCCATCGCTTTGCTCGATGCCATTCGCGCGATAACCACTCCGGTTATAGAGGTGCACCTTTCTGATCCAAAAACGCGAGAGGACTTTCGCCATCTCTCCTATGTCGGGATGGCCGCAGCAAAAACGATCGAGGGGCATGGCGCGGCCAGCTACACCATTGCGCTCGATGCAGTGATCAACGGCGAGGTTTGAGCGACACGGAAACGAGCCGACCTGCTGTTTGCGAGGTCCAACCCGCTACCGGCACCCTTAAATCCACCCACAATGCCGGGCACGCTCAGCCCACAGGGGCGGCAAAACCTGCCCGTGCCACTTGCCAGCCGCAATTTGCGGGAATAATCACCCTCACAATCACGCTGCACCCCAGTTTGCGATCCCGCAAATGACCGCAGCAGACACAATAAGGGGCCCCCATGGCGACCAGCAAAACAAATGGCGGACGCAAATCCGGCATGGATGTTGACACCAAACTCGTTCGCGAACTCGCAGAACTGCTGAACGAAACCGGCTTAACCGAAATCGAAGTCGAAGAAGACGACCGCAAAATCCGCGTTGCGCGCGGTGGCTTCGCGCCTGCTGCGATCAATGCGCCTGTTGCGGCTGCTCCAGCCCCAGCCCCTGCGGCCGCTGCACCAGCGGCAGCTCCAACAGCCGCGGAGGCTCCCGCCGACGCGAGCGATGGCGCGATGCTCTCGCCAATGGTGGGCACTGCCTATCTCGCTCCGGAACCCGGCGCAGACGACTTCATCAAAGTCGGCGCCTCCGTTAAAGAAGGCGACACCTTGCTGATTATTGAGGCGATGAAGGTGATGAACCCGATCCCTGCTGATAAGTCAGGCACGATCAAAGCTATCTTGGTCGAAAACGCGCAGCCGGTCGAGTTTGACCAGCCGCTGGTCGTGATAGCGTAAAGCGCGCGAGGACAACAGGCTATGGCCATTACCCGCATCCTGATCGCCAATCGCGGCGAAATCGCTCTGCGCATCCACCGCGCGGCCCACGAAATGGGCATCGAAACAGTCGCGGTGCACTCCACTGCGGACGCTGATGCAATGCATGTGCGCCTTGCCGACCATGCAGTCTGCATCGGCCCGCCATCTGCAACCGACAGCTACCTCAATGTCGCAGCGATCATCTCCGCCGCTGAAGTGGCACAATGCGATGCGATCCACCCGGGCTATGGCTTTCTGTCAGAGAACGCCAAGTTCGCTGAGATCGTCGAGGCGCATGACATCAAGTGGATCGGGCCGAAACCTGAACACATCGTCACTATGGGCGATAAGGTGCAGGCCAAGAAAACCGCTGGTGAGCTAGGCTTGCCGCTAGTCCCCGGCTCTGACGGCGCAGTTTCTGATCCGGAAGAAGGCAAGAAGATCGCCGCCGAAATCGGCTATCCGGTGATCATCAAAGCCGCATCGGGCGGCGGCGGCCGGGGCATGAAAGTCTGCGAGAGCGAAGACCAACTAGAAACTCTGATGCAGCAGGCCGGAAGCGAGGCGAAGGCCGCGTTTGGCGATGCCACGGTCTATATCGAAAAATATCTCGGCAATCCGCGCCACATCGAATTTCAGGTGTTCGGCGACGGCAATGGCAATGCGATCCATTTGGGAGAGCGCGATTGCTCGCTGCAACGCCGTCACCAAAAGGTGCTGGAGGAGGCCCCCTCCCCGGTGATCAGCCACGAAGAGCGCATGCACATGGGCGAGGTTTGCTCAAAGGCGATGCGCGATATGAGTTATCGCGGTGCGGGTACGATCGAATTCCTGTGGGAAGACGGCGAGTTCTACTTCATTGAAATGAACACCCGGCTTCAGGTGGAGCATCCGGTTACCGAAGCCATCACCGGCGTTGATCTGGTGCGTGAACAAATCCGCATCGCGGCTGGTAAGCCATTGTCTGTGAAGCAGGAAGAGCTGGAATTTAACGGCCACGCGATTGAGTGCCGGATCAATGCAGAGGATCCCTTCACCTTCGCGCCTTCGCCCGGTCAGGTGACCTATTATCACCCGGCTGGCGGCATGCATGTGCGGGTAGATAGCGGGCTTTATGCGGGCTATAAAATCCCGCCCTATTACGACAGCATGATTGCGAAGCTGATCGTCTATGGCCGCAACCGCGAAGGCTGCATCATGCGCCTGCGCCGCGCGCTTGAAGAAATGGTGGTTGAGGGGCCGAAGACCAACATTCCGCTGCACCAGGAATTGCTCAAGCAAAACGACGTGCTGTCCGGCGATTACTCAATCAAATGGCTCGAAAACTGGCTGGAAGAACGCGAGAGCTAAGTCCGCAGGCGCATTCAGATTGGTGAGAAGGTATGATACGTTTTTTGCCGGGAGTGCTGCTTCTGATCATTGGTTTGGCCGTGTTCTCGTTGCCCTATTGGGCGCCGCTCGTCTCCGATGTGCGGGTTGAGCCAGAGGCGTTCAAGCGCTCAGGTCAAGTCGGCGGCGGAGTGATCGGCGTCGGCGCCGCTCTGATCATCGCTGCTCTTATCGCTGGCCGCAAGAGAGGCTGAGCAGGCGGTAGCGCCCTCGACCTGGCGCGCATTTGGCCCTGCGCGGTGGCTCATCTATCGTTCATTCTCACTGGCTTAGCCCAGTCACAGGGTCGTGTTAGGGTGCGTGCTGCATCTCCGACCGGGAGAGCATAGAATGCGAAAAACTGCGCTGCCGCTTCTGCCGATATTGAGTGTAGCCTTCGCTGCGCTGCCCATCACCACCGCTGATGCGCAAGACATCGCTGCCCCGCCCGGCTGGTCTGACACTCGGCAGGACGGCAAACGAATTCTCAGCAATGATGGTGTGATTGTCGAGGTTGGGTCTTGGCAAAGCACCAACGGCAAAAGCACTCGCGACTGGCTAAAATCGCAAGAACGCATCACCCCGCGCGGTGTCACCTATGTCGCCACCCAAAACCTGCAACCCGAACGTGCCATCGCAGACAGTTATGCCCTCGCCCGTTCGGTCAAAGTGGATGGCCGAGACGAGCTATCAGTTCTCTATGCCTGCCCAGGCAAGGGCGGAACCGTGCGGTTGATGGAACTGCGCGCTGTCTTATCGCGCAAGACCGCACCTGCTATCCAGCGCGCCGCCAAATTTGGCGAAGACGTCTGCCGCACCGATCCACAGATGGCCTCGTATCGCGCCGCCTCGACGAGAACTGCGTCAACAAACCCCGCGCGCACTCAAAGAAGCGGGTCGTCCGCCTCCGGAACCAGCCAATCCTTGGCCGCTGAAAATGCGAAGATCCCCGCGCAAAGCAGGCCTGCGTCCGCTCGCATCATCCTAAAGCAAAAATGGGTCGGCTTCCCCGCTGTTATGATTAACGAAGCGACGCCGGAAATGTCCTTTAGCAATGGCTATGCAACAACCTGCGCCAAATGGAACCCGTTGACCCAATCGCCAACCCCGTCTTCCGCTGGCCGCATGAAGCGCTGCGAAGTGAAACGCGGCGCCAGCAAAGGCAAGCTTGCGCATAAGTTCAGCCCTGGCGAAACCATTTCCGTCTCATTTGGCCGGATCTCCGCTTCATCCAGCAATCTTGGCGGATCGACCTCGACAATTTCGGGCGGCACTTTGCGCATGACCAAAGATGGGCGGATCGAGATTGGCAAATTCAACGCCTTCTCAGCCCGCGCGAGCGGTGCAAACGCGGGCGGAGGAAACCGCAAGATCGCCGTTTCTGGGCGCTATTACCTCAACGGCCACACCATCACGATCAAGGGTGATGATGGCCGGGTTTATCATGGATTTATCGCTGCCAGCTCAAACAAAGGCGGGCGCGGCTATGACAATATCTTTATTAATGGCGAGCATTATTGGGACCGCAAAAAGTAGGGGCCTCTAAAACCTCGTCCTAATCGAACGTAATGCCCGCTGCCTGAGCTTCAGCAATGATTTCTGGGCCAGTTTTCATGGGACTATCTTGTGCCAGATCGTACCAATCCGGCTTCTCATCGACAAAAATCTGCTGCTTGATCGGCAGCCCGTCTGGCAAGTCAAAATGGCCAGCGGCAAAGCTGTAAAAATTCGTCGGCAGAAAGCGATACCAGAGCGCACTGCCACATTTGCTGCAAAAGCTCCGCTCTGCCCAATCGCTTGATTTATAGGTTCCAACGCTGGCTTCACCTGAGATCGTGAAGTCAGCTCCCGCGACCATCGAGCCAAAGCTGCCATAGGTACGCCGGCACATGTCGCAGTGGCACACATCCACTTCGCACCGCATGGCGTTCAAAGTGATCGAAACCGCGCCGCACAAGCATTTTCCAGTCAGCGGAGTGTCGAGGCTAGCGACCTCGTCGCCGCTTGGGCTGTCTTCGAACATTTCGCTCATGGGCTGATCTCCGGCTTTGTCGTGTTAGAGCGGCACTCCCGGTGCATATTTCGCGGTGCGGATCGTCAGCGAGGTTTTGACGCTGTCCACATTGGGGGCCGGGGTCAGCTTGCTGGTCAGAAACTCCTGGAAGCTCTGCAGATCATTGCTGACGATCTTCAAAATGAAATCAATCTCGCCGTTTAGCATGTGCACCTCGCGCACTTCTGGCAAATCGCGCATGGCGTCTTCGAATTCGCGCAGGCTCGATTCGGCCTGACTCTTCAGGCTGACCATCGCGAAGACAGTGATCGCAAAGCCCAGCTTCGACGGGTCAAGATCCGCGTGATAGCCGCGAATAACGCCGTCTTCCTCCAACCCGCGCACTCGGCGCAGGCACGGCGGCGCGGTTAATCCCACGCGCTGTGCGAGCTCTACATTGGTTACGCGCCCTTCCGCCTGCAATTCAGAAAGCAGGCGTTTATCGATTTCATCCAAATTCGCCATGCGGCGTACGCTCCCATTTGACCTTCATTTATGACTAGCAATGTTCCTAGGAGAACAAGAGCTAGCAAGTATTTGCCCTCAGACCGAGGTGCAAAACTAATATTATTATGTTTGCCAGCAATTGTCCCGCTTTGCAACGCGTCTGAAAGCCATGTGTGAATGTTAGAAAGGCTTGGTATGAAACTTTCGGCCCCACTAGCGCCTAATGGCCGTGTGTGTGTATCGGAGCAGATATGTTTTTTGACGACCGCCTTGCGACTGTGCTGCGCCAACGCGCAGACACCGACGTGGGCGCTCGCACGCAATTTCGCCAGCTGCTCGACATCCTTGGCAATCGCAAGTTTGGCATCCTTGATGGCCGCCGGCAGAGCCTGGTTGCGGCCTCTTGGCTGCGCATGGATGCGCTGGCAGAGAAAATCCCGGCGCGCGAGCGAGCGGCGGCGATTCGCGAACGCGGCTGGCGGTTTCGCAGCGCGGATCTAGCAGCTCATCTCGCCGACTTTGAGCCAGAAGTGGCCGCCGCTGCGCTGCACCGCGCAGAATTGAGTGATGAGGATTGGACCGCTCTAATCCCGAGGCTGCCTGTGAGAGCGCGCGGTTTTTTGAGGCGCAGGGATGATTTGCCGGTCGATGCGGAGCGCTTGCTTGACCAATTGGGCGTGCATGACCGCGGACTGCCTCATCCGAACGGGTATGATGATGCGCAAGGGTTGGAGACGCCGCCAGCGTCATCTCATACCGCTGCTGAGCCGAACGAACCACCCGCAGATGTGCCCTATGCATCGCTGATGGGGTCGAGCACTCCAGCAACGATCATGCCGCTGCGCAACAAGCCAGCCGATTATCCTCTTTCGCCAGCCAATGAGCCATTTGAGCTCAGCGAAGAAGTGCCAGCGGACGAGGAAGCGGAAGAAAGCCCCACCGAGAAACAGACTGCCGAAGCCGAGCCTCAGGAAGCGCAAGCGCCTGAGCCCGATGAAGAGGCGGAGCAGCCTGTCGCTCAAGACATTCAGAGGCCTCAAACTGACAGAGCGTCCTATGATCCGTTCGGACTGACGGACCCGGCTGGCATGGCAGCGAACCCAATGGGCGGGCCAGAGATCGATCCAAATCGCAGCGAAATCTCCGCTCTGGTGGAGCGGATTGCGCAGTTCAAACGCGACCGGGAAAGCGGCGCGCAAGCCATCGACAGCGCCCCGCGCCTGCCGCTGGAAGAGCAACCGCGTCAATCTGAGCGCGAAGTGCGCGGTTTTGGCTTTGCGACAGATGCGAACGGCCGGATCGAATGGGCCGAACCAGAGGCCGCGCCGATGGTGATTGGCAAGCGGCTAGTCCCGGCGCAGGCCTTTACCAATCCTGCCGCGCAAACACTGATCGAACGCGCCTTTGACCGCAGGCAGCCGATTGCGCATGCGCCATTGGCCTTGGCAGGTGCAGAAGCGATCGCGGGCGACTGGATCGTCGATGCGCAGCCCAGCTTTGCCGACGAAGGCAACTTCACTGGCTATGTTGGCCGGTGCCGCCGCCCTGCGAAAGCCGCCAGCTTACCCGGCCAGGGCGGCAGCGAAGGCGACCGCATCCGCCAATTGCTCCACGAGCTCCGTACACCAGTTACTGCCGTTCAGGGCTATGCCGAAGTCATCCAACAGCAATTGTTCGGCCCGGCCCCGCACGAATATCGCGCGTTAGCCGCTGCGGTTGCCGCCGACGCCGCGCGTATTCTGGCCGGATTTGAAGAGCTCGACCGGCTGGCCAAACTGGAGACCGGCGCTGCTGAAATGATCCCGGGTGAGACCGATCTCGGCGCAGTGATTGCCAAGACCGCTCAGCAATTGGCGCAGGTGCTGGGGCCGCGGATGGCGGGCATTGAGTTTGTCCAACCCGAAGGCCCGCCGATTATGGTCGCCATGGACACCGGCGAAACCGAAGCGCTCATTTGGCGCGTCTTGGCGACGCTGGGCGGAGCATGCGCCTCTGGCGAGATGATCACCTGCCAATTGCGCCGCGATGATCGCCTGGTACGGCTAATCTGCGAATTGCCAGCTCAGCTCATTTCCGAAGACGATTTGTTCGCAGCTCAAATTAAGCCCGCCAACACGGTGCTCAACGCTGGCCTATTTGGCGCCGGCTTCACCTTCCGCCTGGCCCGGGCAGAGGCGCGCGCCGCCAAAGGTGGGCTGTCTCACGAAGGCGAGCATCTGGCATTGATGCTCCCACTCTTGACCGCTCAGCAGGGCCTGCCTAGCCAAGACGGATCGGACGCTGGCGCGGGCGTGCAGGTAAGCAATCCTCAAGACGTGCCCGCTAATTCCGAACATGAAAGCGCTGCTTCGATCAGCGGCGAACGTGGCGGCGGGAAAGCATAAGCTCCAGCGATCCCGCTGAATTAGCAATCAGGGAGGGAGCCGACATGCAGCCCCTTTCTGATGTGGCCAACTCAGGCCAATCACAATCCATCCTTAATCCGCCTGCGCGAAGCGCCCGGGCGAGCTTTGCGACCGGCTTTGACCAGCGCGTTCTCCTAACGGTCGACACCGAGGAAGAATTTGATTGGGAAGCCCCGTTTCGCAGAGACGGCTTTGGGCTAGACCATGTCCCTGAATTGCGGCGGTTTCAGCAATTTTGCGAGCGGCTGGGCGCTATCCCGCTCTATTTGGTCGATTGGCCAATCGTAAACTCGCCAGTCGCCGCTGAGATCATCGGTGATGCGGTTCAGCGCGGCACTGCAGAGGTTGGCGTTCAGCTGCACGCTTGGGTCAACCCGCCCTTCGATGAAGAGGTTAGCGCGCACAATTCCTATGCGGGGAACCTGCCGCCCGAATTGGAGGCAGCCAAGTTCAATCAGCTACGCGACCGGATTGAGGAGGTGTTTGGCGCGCCTCCGCTTATCTACCGCGCAGGCCGATATGGTCTGGGTCCGAAAACGCCGGACTTGCTCAAATCAGCGGGCATTGCGGTCGACACCTCGGTCAGGTCGCTGTTCGATTATTCCGGCCAGCATGGCCCGGATTACTCCGCCCATCCGCTGTGGCCCTATTGGACCGATCACGAGCGGCAATTGCTCGAGCTGCCCGTGACCAGCGCCTATTGGGGCATGCTAAGACGGCAAGGCGGCATGGTGCGCCGCCTGCAAGAGCGCTTCCCCTCGCTCGGCCGAATCCTATCGCGCCTGGGCATGATGGAGCGGATCGCGCTGACGCCGGAAGGCGTGAGCGTGGAGGAGGCCATTCGCGGCATCGATATGGTGATCGATGACGGCATTCCGGTGCTAACGCTGTCGTTTCACAGCCCCTCACTGGCACCTGGGCACACGCCCTATGTCGAGACGGCGGCCGAAGTTGAAGGCATTTATGATTGGTTTGAAAGGGTTTACGCCTATCTCGACCACCGAAACATTCGCAGCACCAGCGTGGCTGAGATCATGCAAAACGTGATTCGATAGGCTCAATTCAAAAATAGACGAAACGGGTGCTTGTTTCATTCGCAAGCGCGATGTAGAGGCTCGGCCTGCATCTTGGCTAGACCAGAGGGGCCTGTAGCTCAGTTGGTTAGAGCTGGCCGCTCATAACGGCTAGGTCGCGGGTTCGAGTCCTGCCGGGCCCACCACTAGCGATGATGCTTCCACCCTGTCGTGCTGCACGCAAGACAGGTGAAAATCGGTCGGGGAGTGGCGCAGCCAGGTAGCGCACCTGTTTTGGGTACAGGGGGTCGGAGGTTCGAATCCTCTCTCCCCGACCAGATTTTCAAACTTCCAAAATTTCTGATCGCAGTGACAAGCCGCAAGCGCTTGCCAAACGCCGAGCCTCTTACTCTTCCATCACCGCAGGCGCGCTGGGCACTGGCCCGCCGGTTTTGATCGAGCGTTCTTCGCGCGCGAGGATCCCCGCAACCATCGTCCACACCGCGACATTCTGGCGCAATTGGACGATGTCGATCTTGTCGAGCGTGTCATCCGGCGTGTGGTGCAGGTCGAAATAGCGCGTCCCGTCCTGCTGCAGATCGATGATCGCACCGTTTTGATCGCGCGAGATGTTGAGGTCTGCCCCGCCGCGCGCCACGATGGTCGAGTTGGCAACGCCAAACGGTTCGAGTTCGGCAGCTATCCTTGCATGAAGGTCAGGATTGGTTTCGCGAAAATTGCTCTCAAAACGCCAGATGCGGTCAGCGCCAAAATCGCTTTCAAGGCCAACGCCAATTGGCTCATCGATGTGCGCGGCGCTGTAAGCGCGAGAGCCCCATAGCCCAACTTCCTCCGCGCCTGCGAATAGCACGCGGACCGTGCGCAATTGGTTGCCGGTGCGCGCGACATTGATCGCGGCGGCAGCGATAATGCCGCAGCCCGCGCCATCATCAAATGCACCCGGCGCATTCCACCAGCTGTCCAAATGGCACGCGAGCAGCACAGGCGGCAGGTCGGGGTTGCGGCCAACAAATTCGCCAACGACATTGCCGCTCATCGTGGTGCCAATACGCTCTGGGTTCATTTCCAGCTTGAGCATAATTGGCTCCGAGCGCGGCCGATTGAACATCCGCTCGAGGTTCTCTGCATCCGGCAGAGACAGCGCGCCGGCTGGGATTGGATCAACCCCTTCCGGAAAATTGGTGCCGCCGGTGTGCGGATTGCGGTGATGGTCAGTGCCGACCGATTTGATCACGACGCCAATCGCGCCCTTGCTCGCGGCGAGGCCGGGTCCGACCCAGCGCGTTGGGCCAGCAAAGCCATAGTGCGAGCCGTCCTGAGCGCGGCGCATCTGATGGCTGATATAGGCGATCTTGCCCTCAAGGCTGCCTTCCGGCGCGGCGCGAACGGCCTCTGCATTGGCGAAGAAGACCACTTCGGCTTCGATCCCGCGCTCTGGAGTTGCCGCACTGTTGCCCAGCGGCTGGACCACGAGGTCTTGCGGGAACGGCCCAGTCACCGATGCACGGGCGATATCGCCGGGCACCCAAGTGTCCATTTCAAACGGTTCGTCCGCGACATTTTGAAAGCCGTGCTTCTTAAGCCAAGCCGTTGCCCATACGCGTCCGCGCGTCTCGGCCTCGGTCCCGGCCTGCCTCGGGCCGACCTCTGTGGTCACCCCCTCGACAAAATCCCATGCGATTTCATCGCGCTCCAAAGCGACCTCGGCGAGCTCCGAAAGGCCGGGCGCTGCGTTAGCGGTGACAGAGAGGGAAGCGGCGGAAAGCGCGGTCAGCGCGAGGAGTGCGTTTTTCATGGCTGTCGCTGCTATCGAGCCGCGCGGACCAAGTCCAGCATGTGATCGGTATTCGTTGAACGCTTAAGAGCTGCGCATGTAAGGCTGAATTAGCTTGAAGCAGCCTGTTTCACTTCGACCAGCTTTGGCCTCGCAGCAGAGCTCTCTTCATCCTGAGATGTGCGTTCAGCATTTTCCACTCGATTCCGGCCATTGGATTTCGCGCGGTAGAGCGCAGCATCAGCCCGTGCGAACAGGCTCTCATAGGTCTCGCCCTCACGCGCAGTGGCGACACCGAAGCTGGCTGTCAGGCGAATATCTTCGTTGAGATCGGCATGCTCCAACCGGGTGAATGCCCATCTAATCCGCTCAGCCAAGCGTTCCGCCGGTTCATTCTCGCAGTTCCAGGCCGCGATGCAAAACTCTTCGCCGCCGATCCGGCCTGAGGTGTCACATGCGCGCACCATCTTGCCGATTATCTCGCCAAAGCCGGCAATGGCCAAGTCGCCAGCCTGATGGCCCCAAAAGTCGTTCACCTGCTTGAAGTGGTCAATATCGGCCACAACCAGACTGAGCGGGCGGCCCCCGGTCTGAGCGCGCGGCAGCAAAGCTCGGATCGATTGCTCAAATGAGCCGCGATTGCGCAGGCCGGTGAGAGCGTCCCGCTCGCTGCTTTCGCGCAGGGCCTTGGTCCATTCGGCAATGCTCGCACCGATCAGCACCAATGCGCTGCTCATGCCCTTCACCGCCAGGACTAGCCCGATCAGCGAATAATAGATCGAATCGCGATAGGCCTCTGCCGGGATTGACCGCTCAAACAACAAGGTCAGGGTTGGCCTCACGAGGAAGTCGGCAGCTTGGAATGCCATCACCAGGATGATCAGCAAGTCGATCATATCGCGCCGACGGGCCGTTAGCAGAGTCGTCACGCCCATGGCGAACATCACGCCGTAACCCATGTTCACAATAATCAGCCGCGGGCCGACATCGTTGGATAAGCCCACACACAGCGCCAGTGTCAAAGCAGTGATAATGTAAACGACCGCGATGCTGCCGAGGTGCAATTTCTGGCCCACGCGCTCACACACAGATGCTAGCAAGATTGCCGAACTAAGGGAGTAAAACACTTGGGTCGCGTGGAAGAGGTAGAACGCATCCGCTGGCATGAAGTGGGTGATCAGAAAGCCAACCGCCGACAGGGCAAAGGCAATGCCGAAGCCGAGCACATGGCGTTTCATCCGGCCTGCGCGCCAAAGCACCACGAATGTCGCTGCGAAGAACAGCGCCATCATTGGTGTCACTAATCCAAGAATTTGCGTTTGCATCGACCCGCACGACCCCCGTTCGAACGGATTAGGTCAATATGGTTAACACAGGCTTTAGGGAACCCACTAAGTAACAAAATTTCTATTAGTCTTAGTCGATTACTTATTCCTGCAAGCCGCAAAGTGTTTGCGGTTAGCCAGCGCCAAGCCCGTGCCGCTGAGCCATGCGCGATGCGAAGGGAACGACCGAACCACCGCCATCCTGGAAAGCGCCGCTCTCAGTAAACACCTGATTGCGGCCCGCGTCTTTCGCCCGGTAAAGGGCGCTGTCGGCGCGTTCAAACACGGCATTGTAATTGTCGGCACTGCGCCACTCGGCCACGCCAAAGCTGACGGTGTAAGGGCTGATTTCGTCGCCTTCTGATCGGCCCTGGCGCGCCGCAGCTTGGCGAATGCGCTCGGCCAAATGCGCCGCATCATCGAGCGCGCAATCCCAGATCAAAACACAAAATTCCTCGCCGCCGATCCGGCCCGTAACGTCGTCGCGCCGAACCATCGCATTGAGCAGACTGCCAAAGCGCGCAATCACCTTGTCGCCTGCAACATGCCCATGGCTGTCATTGACCAGTTTGAAGTGATCAATATCTGCCACGATCAAGCTAACCGGCAGGCCTTCGCGTGCCGCCTTGGCTGCGATGACGCGCGCTTCATCTTCGAAACCGCCCCGCATCCTGAGCCCAGAGAGCGGGTCAAAACCGGCCTTTTCGCGCTGATCCTCCATCCGGTCAGCGACAATAATCGCGACCAAAGTGAGCGACAGCAGCAGACACAACACTGCTGTGATCGCCATGTTAATCGTAAGAAAGACGGAGGTCTGATATTGCTCCATCGTCATCTGGCTTTGCGCCAGAATGGTTAGCGATGGGCGGAAAATCGAATAGGCTGCCAGAACCACCAGACTGTAGACCAGGACGCGGTCGGAAACATGGCGATAGGGGCTTTGCCATTTGCCATAGGCGCCCATTGCAAACAGCAGGCCAGCGTTGAAATTTTGCGCCATCAAAACAACCGATTGCACCTCGGCGGCGCGGCCATACCAAATCACACCAGCGGTTCCGAACGTCACCGCAATATAGCCAAGCACAGGCGCGCGCTGGCCGTCGCGGCTCGCCACGCCCCACAGCAATGCGATCAGTCCGGATGAGGAGATAAGGTGGAACAGCACCACCTCGTTCGGGCCAAAGTTCTGGATCACCCAGGCTTGCAGAGTGATCCCAACCGCGACCGCTGCAAACCAATAGCCATAGGCCAGAATGTAGCCCTTGGACCGATCCTGCCACCACAGCGCAGCAAAGACGCCGGCGAAAATCGCCGTCATCGCTGGAATGATCAGGGTGAGGATTTGGGCCTGCACGCGGGTTCCTAATTGCGGGGCAACCCGGCCTAAGACGGATTGATGAATTCTCACCTGTAGAGCCCTTAGGTAAATTGCCTCTTAAGGCGGCTTGCCCCTTCAGCGCTCTCGCCCTATTTGCATGGCCAACAATTCAAATTCCGAACAGATTCACCCAAAGGAAACGCCCGATGGCCGCGCAATATGCCTATGTCATGAAAAACATGACCAAGACCTTCCCCGGCGCTCAAAAGCCGGTTCTGAGCAATATCAATCTTCAGTTCTATCAAGGCGCGAAGATCGGCATTGTTGGCCCGAATGGCGCGGGCAAATCGACCTTGATGAAGATCATGGCAGGCATCGATGCCGACATCACAGGTGAGGCCTGGGCGGGTGAGAACATCACGGTCGGCTATTTGCCGCAGGAACCGCAGCTCGATGAGAGCAAGACGGTGCTTGAGAACGTTCGCGAAGGCGCTGGCGAAACCGCTGCCATGGTGGAGCGATTCAACGCAATCTCTGCCGAAATGGCTGAGCCTGATGCCGATTTTGATGCTCTGGGTGAGCAAATGTCTGAGCTGCAAGAGAAGATCGATGCGGTCGACGGCTGGACCCTCGACAATCAGCTGGAAATCGCGATGGAGGCCCTGCGCTGCCCGCCATCGGACAGCCCGGTCACCAATCTGTCCGGCGGTGAGAAACGCCGCGTCGCCCTCACACGGCTGCTGATCCAGAAACCTGGCATTCTGCTGCTCGACGAGCCGACCAACCACCTCGACGCTGAATCGGTCGAATGGCTGGAAAACCACCTTAAGGAATACGCTGGCGCCGTGCTGATGATCACGCACGATCGCTACTTCCTCGACAATGTCGTTGAGTGGATCCTCGAGCTCGACCGCGCATCCTACTATCCATATGAAGGCAATTATTCGACCTATCTGGAGAAGAAGGCGAAACGTCTGGAGCAGGAAAGCCGCGAGGAGTCCGGCCGCCAGAAAGCGCTCAGCCGCGAGCTCGAATGGATCAAGCAAACTCCCGCCGCACGCCAGACCAAATCCAAGGCCCGCGTGCGCAAGTTTGAGCAATTGCAGGACGCCCAGGGCGACCGCAAACCGGGCAAGGCGCAGATCGTTATTCAAGTGCCAGAACGGCTCGGCGGCAAAGTGATCGAGGCCAAGAACATCTCGAAGGCATACGGCGACAAGCTCCTATTCGAAAACCTGTCATTCATGCTGCCACCGGGCGGCATTGTTGGCGTAATCGGCCCGAACGGCGCGGGTAAATCCACACTGTTCAGAATGATCACCGGCCAGGAAACGCCGGACACCGGATCGATCGAAATCGGCGACACGGTTCACCTCGGCTATGTCGACCAGTCGCGCGATGACCTGACCCCGACCAACAATGTCTGGGAGGAAATCTCAGACGGGCTCGATTACATGCAGGTCAATGGTCACGATACCTCAACCCGCGCCTATGTCGGGGCGTTCAACTTCAAAGGCAGCGATCAGCAGAAGAACGTCGGCAAGCTGTCCGGCGGTGAACGCAACCGCGTGCACATGGCGAAAATGCTGAAGCAAGGCGGCAACGTGTTGCTGCTCGATGAGCCAACCAACGATCTCGACGTCGAAACCTTGGGCGCGCTTGAAGAAGCCATTGAGAACTTCGCCGGCTGCGCCGTGGTGATCTCGCACGACCGCTTCTTCCTGGATCGCTTGGCGACGCACATTCTGGCGTTTGAAGGCAATTCCCACGTCGAATGGTTCGAGGGTAACTTTGAAAGCTACGAAGAAGACAAACGGCGGAGGCTCGGCGACGCTGCGGACCGTCCTACGAGGTTGGCGTATAAGAAGCTGACTAGGTGAGAGAATGCGTACTCTTGCCTTGTTGAGCGTTTCACTACTTCTATCGGGTTGCAGCGACGTTGCTATCGAAGCGCAGAAAGCGAAATCGGAAGGCCGGGTAGTCAACAACCCCGCAATGTCGTCAATTTATCCAGAGACTTTTCGGCCAGGCGAACCTCAATATCTTGAGAGAGACTTTGAGGCTGGGGCGGACTTCATCTGTGACGAAATCGAGCTTGCACATGGCCGGGACCTTTGTGCCGAAGAGCCAATCAGCTGGCGAAATTAGGTAAAAAGCAGACCTAAAATTACTTCAGAACCTCGTCACCCCGGACTTGATCCGGGGTCCAGCTCCTTTTGGACCTTGCGAGAGATAAAAAGTGAGCGGGATCCCGGATCAAGTCCGGGATGACGTTGCTCAAATCAATTGGTCAAATAGGTCATCCCAATTGGGATTAGCCTCTCCAATCAGATCAAATTTCCACTCGCGCCGCCAGCGCTTGATGCGCTTCTCGAAGGCAACTGCATCCTCGATGGTGTCAAGTCGTTCGGCCCAGACCAATCGCTTAAGGCCATACCGCGCGCAGAATGCAGACCCAGTGCCGTCACGATGTTGAGATATCCTGGCGGGCAAATCAGAAGTCACGCCAACGTACATCGTCCCGCGATAACGGCTCGCCATGATATATACCCAGCCGCCTTTGCTTTCGCGATCCATTTGGCGAAGTGAAACCCAAGCGGGTGCTTGGTCAAGGTAGGAATAGCCCGTCAACAATCCCCCTCGCTTCCAATCCGCTCAGACGCTAAGGGACTTCCCCTAGTTTACAGAAGGGTCGTCCAATCATGAATTTGTCCACTCGCAATATCGCTTTGATCGCTGGCGCGGTCGTGATCGGCCTAGTCATTGGGTTCATGTATCCGACTTTCGGCCTTCTCATGCTGATCCCGGTGATCGGCTATGTCGTGTTCGTACTGCTAAAGAACAAAGGCGGCGCGGAAGCGGACGAGGCGGCCACATCGGCGGCCAAGCAATTCACTGCGGCGGACGGCAAAGGGGCGATCTATGTCATGCGCGATGCCTTCATCGCCGGGCAGCAGGGCATGAACATCACCGTTGATGACGCCATGACGGCACAATTCCGCACGGGCCGCTTCGTCAAGGCGGACGTGGAGCCGGGCGAACACAGCGTGCTTGCGCAAATGGCCAGCCAGACGAAGGGCACGGCCAAGACCTATACCGTGAACGTCGCAGCGGGCGAATGCGTTTTGCTAGATGCAAAGATCGCGATGGGCGCGTTGCAGGGCTCGGTCGAGTTCGAGGAACAGCGCGATGCTGCTCTAGCCCGCGCAAAACTGGGCAAGCTGAAGCTTGTCGAATGGTCCGCGCCAGAGGCGTAAAAGCGGGCCGCGCCTGCGTATTTTCCTACTGCAAATAAGCGGCGTAAACCGGGTGGATGAAAACGACCACCCGGAACCATCCCTATTCCAAAAGTCACACTTTGCGCGCACTCCGACGCGGAAAAGCGTTTTATGACAATACTTTATGTCAAAAGTCACACTTTTGAAAATGCGAAATGCGTTCCAAACCGCCCTCGCGATGCCAAAGGCTTTACGCCGCTTTAACCAAACTTGGGGCATAGGCGGGTGCGTAACGGGGAGCATTCATGCGCGACGCCATTCTCGGCTTGGTCAATCCATTGATCGCACTGATTATTGCGACGACGTTCTTCGCCATATGGCTGAAGGACCGGCAGCGCAGTGAGGTATTCGCGTTTGCCTTGGCCTATGTCGCGCTTGGGATTGGCTTCCTCTGGTCACAGCTCGCGCCGCTCGATGCCGGGCGAGTGTTGTTGAACCTTACTAACATCCCCTACTTCGCTGGCACCTGGCTGATCGCTTGGGGAGCGACCAAGCGGGTTGGTAGCAGCGTCTCAGCGCCGCTGATGCTGATAATTGGGATTATCGGTGCTGCTCTGCTGATTCCAAACCACGTGTTCGATGCCTACACCAATGTGCAGCTCTACATCTCCAACACCGTCTATGGCCTGATGTTCATGCTCGCCGCGCAAGCCACAGCTGCCCGGCGCAAAGACAATATCGCGAATGAAGTCGTGTTCTGGATGCTGGCGGTTACCTCAGTGCAGTTCTTCGTGCGCCCTAGCATCGCCTTCATGATCGAAGGTGCGCTGCCTTATGAAGGCTATCATCAATCGATCTACTACTCGATCCTCAACGCCGTTGTGGCGGTAAACTCGCTGGGGCTGGCAATCGCGCTGGTCACAGCCTGTGTGTTCGACCGCTTCAATGAAGAGCGCGAGGTCAACACTCGCGATCCATTGTCAGGCTTGCTGTCGCGCCGCCCGTTTGAGACAGCTGTTGATGAGGCCTTCGCACGCTCAGAGCAGGAAAACGTACCATTGTCGCTGGTCGTCGGCGACCTTGATCACTTCAAGCAGGTCAACGACCTATGGGGCCATCAGGCCGGTGACCGCGCGATCTCAGAATTTGGGCAAATGCTCGCTGGCACTGTGCGTGACTGCGATGTTGTTGGCCGCATTGGCGGCGAAGAGTTCTGCCTGCTGGTTTGGGACGCTGATGAAGAGATCGCCGCTCGCCTAGCGGAACGCCTCCGCATCAAGACGACCTATCTGCAGATCGCTGAGGACAGGCTCGATGTGCGTCTGACAGCCAGCTTTGGAGTTGCCGAGAGGCGGCCCGCCGAGGACTATCGCTCGCTGTTCAACCGCACGGACAAGGCGCTTTACCAAGCCAAGCAAAACGACCGCAATTGTGTTGTATGTGCTGAGAGTTCTGGTGGTGACGAAGCCAAGCAAACTGAAACAATCGAAGCGATCGAGACGCGCTCGGCTGAGGCCGGGTAAAATTCGACGCAGGCTATGGCGAGATCCAGCCGCTTTCCCACTCATCACCGGACCTGACAAACTGCGCACGCTGGTGGCCGGTGTGCGCCAGGTACAGCCAGTCAGCCTCGGCAATGTCAAACAACAGCACCGCGAAGTTAGGCCGCGCAGGGATCACTTGCTCATTGGTGGGCTCCACGCCTTCAAATTCAGGAGGCAGGCCGCTGGTGGATTCCTCGGAGGCAGCGCCCGGCCCCTCCCCGAGGTAACAACGCTTGGCAAAATTGATGCTGCTCGCCCATGCGCGGTCGACCACTTCGCCTTCGCGAACGATGCGCCCTGTCCCTCGCAGCCGGACCTGTATCTTAGCGCCTTTGTCATAAAGCAGAACAGCCATGCGCGGATCCGCTTCGATCGCGGCCACCTTTGGCGCGCGATTATCAGTGTGGAACCTGAGCGTCCATGCATCGCCATCAAATTCGCGCAGCACCATCGTGCGCGCGTCAACATCGCTGGTCACAACGCAGGGCGTGTGCATCGCCTGCCTGCGATCCTTGGCTGCTCTCACCAATTGGCGTTTCAGGTCATTGCGGACGTCATCGAGCGTTTCAAACATGCGCTGCATTTGGGGGAAATGCGCGGGAGGTCAATCCCCTGCTGCATTCATGTTCATAACCTCTAACATGAACGTAGCCCTAAACAAGTGGTTAAGTTACGATACAGCGACTCGTCCGTATAAGAGGGCATATCAACGCAGCCGTAGGTGGTGGAACGGCGACCAAGGAGGCATTTATGTACCTGACAAAATTGCTCAAAGGTAGCGCGCTTTCCGCCCTCGCCGTAGCGATGGCTATGACCGCCCTGCCCGCTGAAGCCGAAGCGCAAAGCCGCGGCTTTGAAAATCGCGGGGAGCAGATGCAGGCTCGCCAAAACCAGCGCAGTGAGCGCCGCGCAAACCGCGGCCAAGCTCGCGGCGAACGCCGAGGCAATCGCCAGGAAGCTCGCAGTGAGCGACGCGGCGAGCGCCGGGAAGCACGGCGTGAAGTCCGCACCGACAACCGCGAGTTCCGCCAGACTCAACGCCAGGCTCGTGAAGCCCCTGCAAGGGCTCGCAACGAACGTCGTGCTGAGAGGCGCGGTGAACGCCGGGCCGAACGCAGGCAGGATCGCCGTGTAGAGCGCCGCACCGAACGCAGAGCGGATCAACGTGCAGACCGCCGGGCTGATCGCAGAGCCGATCGCCGCGGAGCATATCGTGATGGTCGGCGCGATGGCCGCCGGGCAGAGCGCCGTGATCAGCGCCGCGAATACCGCGACAATCGCCGTGGTTACCGCGACGGCCGCAGAGGCTACCGTGACGGACGCCGCGATGGCTACCGTGATGGTCGGCGCGGATATCGCAATGAACGCCGCGGCTATCGCAACGGCTACCGCGCTGGAATTCGCGATCACCGCAGGTGGAACCGTCAGTGGCGCAAGCACAATCGCTACAATTGGTACAACCACAGACGCGCCAATCGCAGCATCTTTCGCCTGGGCCGGTATTACTCGCCCTATCGCAGCTATCGCTATAGCCGCTTGAGCATCGGTTTTTACCTCGACAGCCTGTTCTTCTCGTCGCGGTATTACATCAACGATCCATGGCGCTATCGCCTGCCAGAGGTCTACGGTCCGTATCGCTGGGTCCGCTATTATGATGATGCGGTTTTGGTCGATACCTACACCGGTGAAGTGGTCGATGTGATCTACGACATCTTCTGGTGATCGCCTGACACAGCAGACTTTCTGCCGCTATCAAAGCCCCCGCTCGCAGCAATGCCAGCGGGGGTTTTCTTGTGCGGCATTGGCTGGCAAATAGCCGTTTCACGAACGAGTAAAGCAATGACCTTAGCCAGCACCATTCCCGATCAAGACGCCCTGAAACGTGTGGGCGAAAGCGTGCGCCAACGCTTGGCCTCCGATCCCGGCGTTTATCCGATTGAGACCGACAAACTCGAACTGTTTGCTGTTGGCGATTTCCTGACAAAGGCGGAATGCGATCGCCTTTGCATGATGATCGATATGATTGCCCGGCCATCGGCGCTGCATGAACAGGACTATGCCAGCGGTTTTCGCACCTCCTATTCCGGCGATCTTGATCCCTATGACAGCTTCGTCAAAAGCATAAGCCGCAGGATCGACGATCTCATGGGCATGAAGCCTGAAATCGGTGAAGCGATCCAAGGCCAGCGCTATCTTGAAGGCCAGCAGTTCAAGCCGCACAACGACTGGTTCTACACCTCAGAGAAGTACTGGCAGAACGAGCGCAAACGCGGCGGACAGCGCAGCTGGACTTCGATGGTGTTCCTCAACACGGTCGAGGAAGGCGGAGAGACTCACTTCACCGAGGCTGGCCTCAAGATTGAGCCGAAACCCGGCGTGCTCCTTCTGTGGAACAACGCTTTGCCCGATGGCAGCCCGAATGAGGGGACAATGCACGCCGGCACCCCTGTTACTAAAGGCTCCAAGTACATCATCACCAAATGGTATCGCACACGCACTTGGAAGTAGGAAAGGCGTTTTGGTGGAGCCGCCTAGCCGCCTACTGGGTGGCTATGGCCGTTTCAACTACGCCCCAAGGCCTCTGCGATCAGCTTGCGGCTGTTCTCAATTCCATACAGCGCGATGAAGCTGCCCATGCGCGGCCCCTGCTCACTGCCTAGCAGCGTCTCATACAGAGCGCGGAACCAATCGCGCAGGTTCTCAAATCCGAACTCTTCGCGTTTGCCAATCTCATAGACGCTGGTCTGGAGGTCTTCCGCGCTGGTGCCCGGAGCCGCTGCGGCCAAAGCCTCGTCCAGCGCCCGCAAGGCCTCCGCCTCAGTCGCAGTTGGCGCGCGCTTGTTCAGTGTCGGCACGATGAAGTCACGCGTGTATGCAACGGCGGCATCGATCATCGCATCAATCGCCGGATTTGCGACGGGCGCACCCAGATAGCTTTCGAGATATTCCGCAACGTTCTGCGCGCTCGCCTCTGCGCCCAGTACGCTGGCAAGGTTCAGCAGCAGTCCGAACGTCACTGGCACAGTGTCACCTGCACCCGGTGCATCAGGTGTCGCCAGGCTCTCATTCGCGCGCAGCAAGTGCCACGCCGGATTGCCCAGCTGCTTGTCCAGCGGCTGTTCGGCCAGGCGCTCGCGGAACTGCCAATAGTCATCGACCGCGCGCGGGATCACTCCAACATGCAGCTGCTTGGCGCTCTTGGGATTGGGGAAGATGTAGAAGCCGAGGCTCTCCTCCGTCCCATATTCTAGCCATTGCTCAATCGTCAGGCCATTGCCCTTGGACTTCGAGATCTTCTCGCCATTCTCATCGAGGAACAGTTCGTAGATCAGCCCTTCCGGCTTGTTACCGCCCAGAACGCGCGCAATCTTGCCCGATTGCACGCCGGTGTCGGTCAGGTCCTTGCCGTACATCTCATAGTCGACGCCCTGCGCGACCCAGCGCATCGCAAAGTCGACTTTCCATTGCAGCTTGGCTTTGCCGCCCAGCGCGCTCTGCTCGATGACGCTGCCGTCTTCATCAGTGAAGCGGATCAGCCCTGCGCTTGCATCGACCACTTCGACCGGCACTTGCAGCACCACGCCAGTCGTCGGGCTGATCGGCATGATCGGCGAATAGGTCGCCGCCCGCTCCGCCCGCAAGGTCGGCAGCATGATGTCGAGAATGTCCTGATTGTGCGCGAGCACGTTCTTCAGCGCATCGTCAAACGCGCCGCTGTTGTAGCGATCAGAGGCAGCCACAAACTCATACTCAAACCCAAACCGGTCCAGGAACGCGCGCAGCATCGCATTGTTGTGATGCGCAAAGCTCTCATACTTCTCAAACGGATCGGGAATGCACGACAGCGGCTTACCCAGATGTTCGGTCAGCATCGCCTGATTGGGCAGATTGTCGGGCACCTTGCGCAGGCCGTCCATATCATCCGAGAACGCGACCAGCCGCGTTACCTGCCCGGTCAGCGCTTCATAGGCGCGCCGCACGAAGGTGGTGCGCAGCACCTCTTGGAACGTGCCAATATGCGGCAAGCCCGATGGACCATAGCCGGTTTCAAACAGAACTGGCTCGCCGTTCGGTTTACCATTCCGCAGCCGTTTAGCGAGGCGCTGAGCTTCTTGAAAAGGCCAAGCCTTGGAGGAACGAGCGGCGTCTTGAAGTGCAGTGTCTGTCATAGCACGCCCGCATATGAGGATGGCGCCAGACAACGCAAGCGATTGTGCAGTTTGGCGCGCGCGGCTTGGAACGCATTTACGAATTCCAAAAGTGTGACTTTTGGTGCAAACACATGAAAACACGTCACTTTCAAGCAGAGCGCGTTCAAAATGTGTGACTTTTGCATGATTTGCGCTGTTCCAACGAATTCGCGCCCCGCCTCAGCAGAGGCAGATAGCGGTCCAATAACACAGAATTACAGCGATCGGCGGATGTAGGACAGGGCAACAAATTGCGCTGCTATCCAAACCCATCTTTTTCCGCGGTAACCTCTGATTTACCACGATAACTAGGCATCTTCGCAACCAAAGCGGCCTATGTATTTCTCCATGTCGGGCACGAGTGCATTCTTCATTCTGATCCCAGCGATGTATTTGTTGTTCACGCTGGCTCTGGCGGTGATCGGTTTTGCCGAGCGCCGGCTTGTCTCTGCGCGTTGGGCGGCTTTGGGCTTTTTCGTCGCCTTTACCTCGATTTTGGTCGATGGATATCGCGATCCCACGGGCAGCGAATGGCTCGGCTGGTATGCGGTCGCGACCCATTATCTGCCGCTGCTGATCATGACCCAGGCGTTCCTTTCGCGCCATGGACGCAAAACTACGAATTTCGCGATCGCGCTAACGATTTTTGCCGCGATCTACGTCATGCCCGGCATGGCATGGACGCCGCCAAACTGGTTGCGCGGAGTGTTTGTGCAGGGCGCCTGCGCGACAATCATCGCCGCCGCCCTGCCTCAGCTATGGCAGTACCGAAAAAAGTCTCTGGTCGATGTGATCGCGTTTTTCACGATCCTCGCCGCCGCGCTATCCTATTTGGGACGGACAATCGCGGTTGGCCTCAATCCGATTGGCGAAACGCCGGATGAGATGATCGCGTTCTACGAAGGGCTCAATCTGATCTTCCAATCGGCCAGCGCACTGATGGGCATGTCGCTGGGCATCGTGCTGGTCATGACGATCGGATACGACATGGTCCGCGGGCGCATGGAAGAGGGCGAGATCGATCCACTCACCATGCTCGGCAACCGCCGCAAGCTCGATCGCAAAATCGCGCTCGATAAAGCCGGTCGCCGGTCGTTCGGCGCGGTGATGGTGATCGATCTTGATCACTTCAAACGGATCAATGACCGCTTCGGCCATGATGGCGGCGATGATGTGCTGCGCGCGGTTGGCAAGCGATTGAGCAGCCTGTTCGACGGATTTGGCTATGTCTTTCGGGTCGGCGGCGAGGAGTTCGTTGTACTGATCGATGAGCAGCACGCGCGCGGCGTGTCATCGCTGGCTCTCTCGGCACGCAAAGCCATATCAGAGCTCGAATTTGAGGGCTATCTCTCACGCGCCAAAGTGACCGCCAGCGTCGGTTTCCATGTGCGTGTGGGCAAGGACGGCGTGCAGGACGCCATGCAATGCGCCGACCAAGCGCTCTATTGTGCGAAGAACGACGGGCGCGACCGAGTGGTCGGCGCGGTCTACGAACGCGGCCTGCAAATTATGAAAGCCGTGGCGTAAGGGCGCGCGATACGGCGGGACGAAGCTTCGCCCCTGATTAGCCGACTACATTGAGCCAGCGATCTGAGCGATTTTGCCGTCGCGCACGGTGTATTCTGAATAGCCGCAGCACAGTTCACCGCCATTCGCGAGGCGATAGCGCGTGGTGAGATACACATTCGGGCCGCTTATCCCGCTGTCCATAATCTCCAGCTTGGGCGCACCTGGCCGGAAATTGAGCGCATATAGCTTGCGCAGCTCTGCGCGGCCTTGGGCCGTTATGCCATTGACCGTCACGATCGCGTCAGGCGTAAAGCTATCAAGAAATCTATCGATATTGCCGGTGCGGTACGCGTTCACATGCGCCTGAATGGCGCGCGCATCCGCCGCCATGGCCGCTTCGGCGGCGGCAGCCGCGTCGCTGGCTGCATCCGTGCTCGCAGTGCTTTCTGCGTCGCCCGGCTGCGCATCCGCGCCTTCATTTTCGGCTGATTGCGCCCATGTGGCCGGACCCGTGATCAATAGACCCGCAGCGGCCAACCCCAGAAACTTGCGCATAATTCCCTCCAGAACCCTCGAAACTGTGCGAGCTTGACGCGCAATCGTTTACTTTTCGTTCTCGCTCCGACATTTCTCTGATCCGTGACCACCGACGCCCCGACCCCGCTTAGCCTACCGGCCTTGCATGCCAGCCATTCCGGCAATTGGCTGCGCTCGCCCGGCGGTGAGACGGGGGCCGTGTCAAAAGGCGATGCGATCATGGCCGCAGCGGACACGCCGGTGCTGATCCTCAATGCGCCGCTGGTCGCCAACCGGTTGGGCTATCCCGATCTTTCCGGGCTCGATCTGCTCGAATTGTTCGCCTTCGTCCATCCAGCGCGGTTTTGCGTGCCAACCCCGCGCGGCCTCGCGCAGGCCTTGGAAATCGAAGAGCCAGCGGCGGACGAGGATGTGCCTGCATTCTTGCAGACCGCCGGGGCCGCTTTGATCGCCGCATGTGAGGACCCCGAGTGGTTTGAGCGCGAAGGCGCGTGGAGCGTTTTGCAATCGCTGGAGCGGCTGCGCTGGCAATGGGCGGGCGTGATCAAGCCGCATATCGCGCGCCCGCAAAAGGCGGAAAAATGGCTGTTCGCAAAGCTGCCCGAATGGGAGGAAGCGGCCGAGCGAGCGCCGCCGCGCCAGGTTGATCTGCCCCCAGAGGCAGTGCTGCAACAGCTCGATCAGCTGACCGGCGAAGGCTCCGAAAAGCGCGAGGGCCAGCAGGCCTATGCAAAGGACGCCGCGCGCATTTTCTCCCCGCGTGACAAGCGCGAGGTACCGCATCTGGCGTTGGCGCAGGCGGGTACGGGAATCGGCAAGACACTGGGCTATCTCGCGCCTGCATCCCTATGGGCAGGCGCGGCGGGCGGGACCGTTTGGGTCTCCACCTTCACCAAAAACCTGCAGCGGCAATTGCGCAGCGAAAGTCGGCGAGCATGGCCCGCAAAGCGCCCCGATGGAACGCCGCCCGTCGTGGTGCGCAAGGGCCGCGAGAACTACCTCTGCTTGCTCAATCTGGAGGACGCGCTGCAAGGCGGCTTTTCAGGACGCCCTGCGATCCTGGCGCAATTGGTCGGGCGCTGGGCCGCGTTTAGTCAAGACGGCGATATGATCGGCGGCGATTTGCCCGGCTGGCTCGGCACATTGTTCCGCAAACGCGGGATCGCAGCCCTGACCGATCAGCGCGGCGAATGCGTCTATGCCGGGTGCCCGCATTACCGCAAATGCTTCATTGAACGCGCCAGCCGCAACAGTGCGCAGGCCGATCTCGTCATCGCCAACCATGCGCTCGTCATGGTCAATGCCGCACGCGGCCGCGATCACGCAATGCGGCCCACGCGCATCGTCTTTGACGAGGGGCACCATGTGTTTGAGGCGGCGGATTCGACCTTTGCCGCCGTATTGTCCGGGCAAGAGGCGATTGAGCTGCGCCGCTGGATCTTGGGCCCTGAACGCAAAAATCGCGGGCGCCGCCGCGGCCTGTCTGCGCGCCTCGCCGATATCGCCAGCTATGATGACGAGGGCGGCATTGCGATTGAAGACGCGGTGGAGGCGGCGACCTTGCTGCCCGGCGATGGCTGGCTCCAGCGCCTTAATGAGGGCGAACCCGCCGGCCCTCTGGAGGCGCTGCTCGCTCAAGTGCGCGCGGCGACCTATGCCCGCGATGAAAGCGGCGGGGTTGATGCGGGATATGGCATCGAGACTGAGGCATCGGGCCTACCCGGCGAATTGATCGAGGCCGCCGGGGTCGCGGGCGAAGCGCTGGCGAATATTCGCACCCCGCTGATCAAGCTCGGCACCCGGCTCGAGGCGATCATGGCGGACCCGCCGGATTGGCTCGATGGTCAAGGACGACAACGGATCGAAGGCGCGCGCTTCTCCCTAAGCTGGCGGATTGATCTGCTCGGCGCATGGGCAGCTTTGCTGGAGCGGCTGGGCGGACCGGCGGATCCGGAGTTTGTCGATTGGCTGTCGGTCGAGCGCAGCGATGCGCGCGAGTTTGACATTGGCATTCACCGCCGCTGGCTCGATCCGATGAAGCCCTTTGCCAAAACCGTGCTGGAGCCTGCGCATGGCGTTATGTTGACGAGCGCCACGCTTACCGACAGGGTCGGAGAAGAGGCGAGCGACGCCGAAGCATGGGCGCCCGCCATCGCTCGCTCTGGCGCGGAGTATATCGAGAGCGAGCCGCTGATGTCGGCGGCGACCAGCCCGTTTGATTACGCGAACCGAGCCGAGGTTTTGATCGTCACCGATATCAAGAAGGGCGATTTGCCGGGCCTTGCGGGTGCCTACTCAAAACTGATCGAGGCATCGGATGGCGGCGTGCTCGGCCTGTTCACTGCTATCCGACGCATGCGCGCGGTGCACGGCCGGATTGCAGACCGGCTCGCCCGCGCTGGCCTGCCGATTTACGCGCAGCATGTCGACCCGATCGACACCGGCACTTTGGTCGATATCTTTCGCGATGATCCGCGCGCCAGCCTGCTCGGCACCGATGCCCTGCGCGACGGTGTCGACGTGCCGGGGCGCTCGCTCAGATGCGTGGTGATGGAGCAAGTGCCATGGCCGCGCCCCGACATCTTGCACAAGGCCCGCCGCGCCGCCGGACAGGGCAGCAAATATGACGACCGGATCATCCGCGCGCGCCTGGCTCAAGCATTTGGCCGGTTGATCCGGGGCAAGGACGATGCGGGCCATTTCGTAGTGCTCTCCGCCGCCTTCCCCAGCCGCCTACTCAGCGCCTTTCCCGAAGGCACACCGGTCACGCGACTGACCCTGGACGAGGCATTGGAGCGGATCAAAGCTGGCGCACCCAGCGGCGACACCGCTACCGAAGCGGCTCCCTCCCCCGCGTCCGATGATATTGGCGACGACTACATCCCGTTCGGCTGACGCCCCGCATACGAATGCAGGCACAGATTTCCTGAGCCGCATACCACTCGCGATGCGCAATTGCTTTACACAGCCGTGATTGCCGTGTTGAGAGGAGCCCATGAAACTGCTCGGGCTCCTCCGCCATGCAAAGTCCGATTGGGACGACATGGCCAAGCGTGATTTTGACCGCACGCTCAACGATCGCGGGCGCAAAGGCGCAGGCGTGATCGGCGCGCATATCAAGGATCACGGGATCGTGTGGGACGCGCTGATCGCCAGCCCTGCGGAGCGGGTGAAGCGCACGATAGAGGTCTCGCTGCCCACGCTGGAGCCTGTGTTTGACGACCGGCTCTATCTCGCCAGCTCTGAGACCATTCTGGAAGTGGTCGAGGAACATGGCGGCGCGCATGACAAAGTGCTGATCTCGGGCCACAATCCCGGCCTGCAAGAAGTGCTATTCGACCTCGTCTCGCCTGCGCGCGAGAACGATCTGTTCAAAGAAGCCGCGGTGAAATTTCCAACCGCAACCTATGCCGTGCTCGAATGCGCTATCGACGATTGGTCAGACCTGAAGAAGCACTGCGCGACGCTGATCCATTTCGCCCGCCCGCGCGATCTCGACCCGGACCTTGGGCCGGAGTTTTAGGTCGTATTTTGGGAGTGAAAGCGAACGTTTACAAGAGTTAGAGCATAGAGCAATCTAGTCGCAGGAATTGTCACGGCAAAGGTGTGAAATGATCTGCTATTCGGGAATGATAGTTGTCTCCAATGACGACTCTGAGAAAGAGTACGATTTTGGCGATGTCGGGCCAAGTTTCACTTTTGCTCAAATTGAAGCCTTGGTGGACCGGACATTCAAAGACTACAACGTTGAAAAGCGGCTCTTGCCCGGCCAGTACGATTGCGCAATTGCATTTCTCCAGACATCGAATCATGACCGAGGTCTCCGGGAAGACTTGTTCAAGCTATTCAGGCAATTGGCTGAATTTGGCACTGGTATCGACGCTATGTGCTGTCTGTGGGACGACGAGGCCAACGGTGGAAAAGGCGGCCGTTGGGAATTTCGCCTAAGGGATCCGGACGGTGAGATTCATTTGCAGACGATTGAGCGCGTTGATTTCACAAAGAACGATTGGCCGAGATACGAGCCTCTAGAGCGCTAACTCTCCACCCTTCGCTTTCTTAGCACTTTCACCAGCTCAAAGCCGTGGCTCGCAGAGAGATTCGAACGTCAGCAATTGGGTCGTTGTCAGACCCTTCGCCCTTTAACCCAGCACCTGACGCGGCCCCGGCCCCTTCGCGGCCAAGTGATCGCCGCGATTGTAGAGCTCGCATTTCTTCAGGCTCAAACACCCGCAGCCAATACAGCCATCGAGCGTATCGCGCGTCCGCTCTAGCTGAGCGATCTTCGCGTCCAGCTCTGCGCGGATGGATTTGCTGATCGCGTTCCAATCGCGCGCATTCGGTGTGCGGCCCATCGGCAATTTTGCGAGCTGATGTTCAATTTCCCCCAGCGCCAACCCCAATTGTTGAGCGATCAGAATGAAGCTCAAGCGGCGAATGTCAGAGCGCAGGAAGCGGCGCTGATTGCCGCTGGTCCGGATCGGCTCCACCAGCCCTCGCTCTTCATAAAATCGGATCGCTGACACCGATAGGCCGGTGCGGCGCGCCATCTCGCCAATTGGGATCAGATCGGTTTTTCGCAGCGTCTTCACGCTTGTTTGGCCGGCCATATTCAACCTTTCTCAAAATAGCTTGACCTCAACTTAGCTTGAGGTTGCAGAATTGTGAAGTTCGGTGATTCGGATGTCGCTGTCTTCGCGTAGCCGGCCCTCCCATCACCCGCGAAAGAAACGGGCACATCGCCCCAAATCAACAGGAGGCAGATATGCCAAAAGGACAAATTGAACACGCCAATCTCTCGGTGACTGATCCCGAACGCAGCGCCGATCTGTTCAAGCGATTGCTCGGCTGGCGAGAGCGCTGGCGCGGCCCCAGCCAAAAATATGGCCGCACGATCCACGTTGGTGACCCCGAAAATGGTCAGACCTATCTGGCGCTTTACACCGGCGATCATGTGACCGGCGATTATTCCAAGGGGCAGCCGCTCAATCATATCGGCCTATTGGTGGACGATCTGGCGGCAGCGGAACAAGTGGTCGCGGGCGTAGGCCTCAAACCCTTTGGCCATGATGATTATGAGCCCGGCAAACGCTTCTATTTCTTCGACTGGGACGGGATCGAGTTTGAGGTGGTCAGCTATGCATCGGAGGCAGCATCATGAACGAGCCGATGCTGCGCGAACCCATGTTCGGCCCGCCGCCTGACCGTCAGAACAAGCTCGATTGCGCTGGCTTGGAGACAGCGCCCGCGCCGCTAGCCTTGCGGGTCCAGCTCTCATCCGTGTGGTCGATGGTGATCGCCCCGTTCCAGGCCCGGCATAGGTCAAAGGCCTCCGACGGAGAGCCGGACAACCAGGCTGTGTAATCTTCAGGCCTTAGCACCACAGGCATCCGGCTGTGCACCTCTGCGGCTGGCCCGGCGCTGTCGGTCATCACCATGGAGAAGCACTTGCCCCACTCATCGCTGGACCGCCACACGCCGGCGCAGGCGAACAGCTCGCTATCGGGCAGCGACATCCATGTGCGCGTCATCGACCCTTTGGCCCCTTGCGCCTCCGCCCATGCGGTGACCGGGATCAGACAGCGGCGCTCTTCAAACGATGCCCGCCAGAAATAGCTCTTGAGCTTGTCTTGGCGGGCGTTGTTCACCGGCTTGGGCTTTAACGGCTGGCCGCTCTTGCCCTTCATCACCAATGGAAAGCCCCAGCTCATCTGAGTGAGCTCGCCCTCGGCCACCACCGCACCAGGGTATCCAGGATAGACCTCGCTGCCGAAATTCGCGCCGCCCAATGCTTCGATCGCCGCGAACCAATTGGCGACCTCGTCCTTGCCCTTGGTCATGCGGTAAAGATTGCACATTATCTGCGCGCCTTAGGCATTGCCGACCACAAAGCACGCCGCCGCCATCAGCGCGCCTGCCAAGCGATTGGAGCGAAATCGGGCGAGCGGGTTCTCAGGATCTTCGGGATCGAGGGTGGAAACCTGCCACAGGAGATGCAGCGCGACCGGCACCAAAGCGAGCAAGGCAATCCAGTCTGGCCGGTACAGCCAGAACCCGAGCGCCCACAGCGCGATGGTCGCGGCGTAGAACCCTGCGACCCCGCCCTTCACTTTCGCGCCCATGCGCAAAGCGGAGGAGCGGATGCCGACCAGCGCATCATCCTCCCGGTCCTGCAGGGCATAGATCGTATCGAACCCAATCACCCAGGCGATGCAGCCCGCATAGAAGGCGGCCAGCATGTCCCAATTGTCAAAGCGCAGGTTCACCCAGCCGACCAGCAGCCCCCAAGTGAACACCATGCCCAGCCACGCCTGCGGCCACCACGTGATCCGCTTCATAAACGGATAGGCCGCGACCAAAGCAAGGCTGGCCAAAGCGACCAATTGTGCCTCAAGCCTTAATTGCAGGAGCACCACAAGACCGACCAGACACAACGCGATCAGCCAGGCCCACGCCGCCTTTTTGGAAATCCGCCCACTCGCCACCGGGCGCAGAGCCGTGCGCTCAACCTGCTTATCGAGATCAGCATCGACGATATCATTATAGACACAGCCCGCGCCGCGCATCGCAATCGCGCCCAGCAGCATCCAGCCGAGCAGCGCAAATTGCGCGCCCGCCCCAGCCAGCCAAACGCCGAACACACAGGGCCAAAACAGCAGCCACCAGCCGATTGGCCGGTCAAACCGCGCCAGCTGCGCCAGATCACGCGGCACTTGCGGCAGGCGGGCAATCAGGCCGCGATGTTCACTATCAGGGACGATCTGTTCGCTCATGCCTCAGCCGTTCTCCAACCGTGCCAGCAGAGCGCAAGCATGATGGAATTGCCGAAAAAATCGATCAAACCAATCTCGGTCAGCAGCGGCACCTGAAAGTAGAACCAGTAGTTGAACACGAAGAATGGCAGCAGAGCGATGCCATAAGCGAGAAAGGTTCGCTTTGTGAAAATGGCTGTGAATGCGGCCAAAGCAAACAAGCAGGCCTGCGCGCCGAAACAGGCCATGGCGAACGTCGCCAAGTAATCATCGCTCTGAAACTCGGGCCGCACGGCCAGATCGATCACAGAACGCGGGAAAAACAGCGCCCAGCCACCCAGCACGGCAAACACCGCTCCGATCAAATATTGGGTCATCCTGGCAGACATACTCACCCCCTAGCGGGGCTTCACCCGCTCGTCTAATGCGCAAGTTATGGCATCAACACATGATCCAAAAACGCCCAGCTGGCCCCCGCGCAGCGCCCCGCGCCTGTTTGTCGAGGACGCGCTGTCTATCGGGGCGATGCTGAGGCTGGATGGGACTCAGGGGCATTACCTCGCCCGGGTCATGCGTGTCGGCGTGGGCGATGCGGTGATCCTGTGCGATAATGTGACCGGAGAATGGGCCGCGCGGGTGGTGGATGCTGGTAAGCGCGATGTGAGGCTGGAAGTCGCGGAGCAGCTGAGGGCGCGCGAAGACGTGCCCGATCTGTGGCTGTGTCCGGCTTTGCTCAAGAAAGACCGCTTCGACATGGTGCTCGAGAAAGCGACCGAACTGGGCGCGGCGCGGATCCAGCCGGTTATTACGCGTCGCTGCGTCGCAGATAAGCTCAACCTGGACCGCGCCCGGGCGCTCACGATTGAGGCGGCGGAGCAATGCGCTCGCACTGCCCTGCCCGAATTGAAGGCTCCGCTGAAACTGGAAGCGATGCTGCGCGATTGGCCCGCGGATCGCGCACTGTTCTTCGCCGATGAGACAGGCGGCGAACTCGCGGCTGATGCCTTCGTCTACAACGAGGGGCCAGCCGCCATTCTAATCGGTCCCGAAGGCGGGTTTGACGATGCAGAGCGCGAGGCCATTCGCGCCCATCCGCAAGCCAAGGCCATCAGTCTGGGCCCACGAATTTTACGCGGAGAAACCGCCGCAATCGCTGCTCTATCGGTGTGGATGGCGGAAGCCGGTGACTGGGACGGCGTAGAATGACTTGCTTGCACAAAACTCAATTTTATCTTCCCAGCAGCAATTGGGTTTTCTAAGGCAACTCGCATGAGCACGCGCGAGGCCAGTGGGGATCACGACCCCATCATCGAATCCATCGACCAATTGGTTGCCCCAATGCTTGGCGGCGAGAAGCCCAAGGGCGATTGGCGGATCGGGACCGAGCACGAGAAGCTCGTCTATAAGCGCGATGATTTGCGCGCGCCGTCCTATGACGAGCCCTGCGGCATCCGCGACATGCTGATGGAAATGCGCGACTATGGCTGGGAACCGGTTGAGGAAAACGGCAATGTCATTGCGCTGAAGGGCGAGGATGGCGCGGTCAGCCTGGAGCCTGCGGGTCAGCTGGAATTGTCGGGCGCGCCGCTTACCAATCTGCACCAGACCTGCGCGGAGACGGGCCGCCATCTTGAGCAAGTCAAGCAAGTGGGCGAGCGCTGCGGCGTTGGGTTCCTCGGGCTTGGCATGTGGGCGGACAAGACCCGCGAAGAACTGCCCGTGATGCCTAAGGGGCGTTATGGCATTATGATGCGGCACATGCCGAAAGTCGGCAATCTTGGCCTCGATATGATGCTGAGAACCTGCACCATTCAGGTCAATCTCGACTATTCGTCTGAGGCCGATATGGCGCAGAAATTCCGCACCGGTCTGGCGCTGCAACCGCTGGCGACGGCGCTGTTTGCAAACTCGCCGTTCACCGAGGGCAAGCCCAACGGATATCTGTCGTATCGCAGCCATATCTGGTCTGACACCGATCCGCATCGCACCGGTATGCTGCCGTTCGTATTTGAGGATGGCTTTGGCTATGAGCGCTGGGCGGAATATATGCTCGACGTGCCTATGTATTTCGTGTTCCGCGACGGGAAATACATCGATGCGGCGGGCCAATCCTTCCGCGATTTTCTGGACGGCAAACTGCCCGCGCTGCCCGGCGAACGCCCAACGCAAAGCGATTGGTGGGACCATCTCTCCACCGCGTTTCCAGAAGTGCGCCTAAAGAGCTTCCTCGAAATGCGCGGCGCCGATGGCGGCCCATGGAGCCGCATTTGCGCCCTGCCCGCCTTCTGGGTCGGCCTGCTGTATGACCAGGGGGCGCTCGATGCCGCATGGGATCTGGTCAAAGACTGGTCGATGGAAGAGCGCGCCGCACTGCGCGATGGCGCGCCGAAACTGGCGCTCGATACCCCGCTGCCCGGCGGGACGGGCACAATGCAGGATCTAGGCCGCGACGTTCTGGCGATTGCGCGGCAGGGCCTTAAATCGCGCGCGGCGCTCAATTCCAGCGGCGACAATGAAACCGGCTTCCTCGAAACGCTCGATGAAATCGTCGCCAGCGGGAAAGTGCCAGCCCAGCGCCTGCTCGATCTCTATCATGGCGAGTGGAACGGCGACATCACCCGCGTCTACGAACACAGCTTCTAACGCTGCCCCTCAACTAAGGAATTCATCATGCTGATAGTCATCGGTAAAGCCACAGTCGGAAACGGCGCGATTGACGCAGCGCGTGAGGCCTTCACCAAAATGGTCACTGCATCAAACGCGGAAGCAGGCTGCATCAGCTATGCCTATGCGCTCGACGTCCTTGACCCCAGCGTGATGCACATCGTTGAAAAATGGCAAGATGACGCCGCGCTCGTCGCTCATTTTCAAGCTCCGCATATGGCCGAGTTTCAGACAGCGATCGCCTCGCTCGACGTAAAAGTCAGCGAAGTGATGAAATACCAGGCTGACGAGGGCAGCTCGCTGATTTGATGCTGGCATGATTGTCATTACTGGGACGATCCGCATTCCCGCTGGGACGTTAGATGCGGCCCGACCAGCAATGGAGACAATGATCGCAGCTTCACGGGCAGAAGATGGCTGCCTGCACTATTCTTATGCACTCGATGTCTTGGATGACGGGTTGATCCACGTGAACGAGGCTTGGCGCGATAGGACCGCGCTGGATGCCCATTTCGCCAGCGATCACTTGAAGGCATGGCGCAGCCATTTCGGCCCACTCGGCATCACAGACCGCGACCTGATCTGCCACGAAGTCACCAGCAGCGAGCCGGTCTAAGCCGTCTTACTCGGCGGGTTCCGCCGCCGCGCCTTGGACGCTGCGCCGTCCGCGGCGATGGGCAAAGCGTTTGAGCCCTGCAAGGCGCGAGGTGATGACCCCATGCTCTTCCATCCAGTCGTAATACTCGCGGTATTTGGGGTCCTCGGCCAGCAGATGCGCCTCTTCCGTGCGCGCGCGCCAATAGTAGATTGCGTTCACTGCCAGCAGGAAAAACGTGTTGCGGATCGCGTCCGTCATTGAGCCATTGGTGACCAGAAACGGCATGACCGAGCACCACCAGAACAGGTTCTTGCTGAGATAGGCTGGGTGCCGGGTAAAGCGATACGGCCCATTGGTCAGCACGCCGCGATAGGTGAGGTTGGAAAAGCGAATGCCAAACGCGACCGTCGCCCAGGCATAAACCCCGGTGAGGAAGACGAGCCACACAGCCCAAGCCCACAGCATCGCCGAATTGCCATCAAACCAATGCCCCCAGCCCGCGACATTGTGTTCGTAGCTGAGCACTTGGCCATTGCCGATAATGCCCCACACAAATGGCGGATAGCAGATCAGCGCCGCCAGCCAGCCAGCGAGAAACGGATTGCCAGAGCGAATATGCGCATCGAGCGGCCGCATGGTGAAGAGATAACCGACCGTGCCAATCTGCACGTCGATCACAAACAGCAAAGCGATCAGGATCAGGCCCAGCTCAACCGGATTGCTGACAATCGCGGCGATATCCGCCTCGACAATCTGCGCCCAGCCGCCGGGCAGGATGGAGATCATAAATGCTCCGAAGAAGCCCTTGATAATCCACGCGCGCCAGTGCTTTTTGACTTGCTCTAGGTCGGACGCCTCACGCCCGATCAGCATCGCCCCAAAATGCCATGCGCCATCGCGCGGATTGACCATGTAGCGATCGAGCCAGATGACATAAGGCACAGACAGCACCACCAGCGGAATGGCCGCGAACGCCAGCACTTCCATCGCGAACAGATACTGCCCGCTCCAATACCACCGCGCGAGGCAATACAGCCCGCCGATAATGGCCCAGGTCGCCCACAGCCCGGCGATTTTCACTATCGACACATCGAGGATTTCGGAGGCTGCGCGTTTGCTCGACCAATCAAGCCCGGTTGAAGCGCGCAAATGCACCCGGTCGACCAGAACCGACCAGATCGCCATTGGCCCAGCGGTGAACAGCATGGCCGTCAGCGCCGCATAGGGCCCAGACAGCACACCGCGCTGGCCAGGCAGGTTCAGAAACTCAGCGGTGATCGGGTAAGTGCGGCAGAACAGCAGCCATACGAACAGGCCGAGCAGACCAGCAAGGCCCACGCCAGCGGACACGTCACTGGCAGGCAAAACCTTGGCCTGTGTCAGGGCATTATCGCCGGTATCGTTAGCGGTCGCACTCATGGAGCCTTGCCCCTAGCGCGAATGGGTTAACAGCTTTGATAGATTGAGCGCGCCGTCCCGCTTAGGAACAGCGCGCCTCAAATGGTTAATACGCCCGCCGCATGGTCGCGGCCCATTGGCTAACTGTGCGAATTACTGCCAAGCGTGAATTGTGCCGCTGTCGTCGAGCAAATACAGCATGTTATCCGCCACGATCGGCGGCAGGCTGACCGGATCGTTGAGCTCTGCAAAGGCCTGGGCTGAACCCTCGCCCGTGCTGACCCGGTAAAGCGCACCGCGCGAGCTTGCGACCCACAATTGACCGCCAGCCAAGACCGGGCCGGTCCAGAAGATCGCATCCTTCTTCTTCTCTTCATTGCGGAAGCTTTGCAGCTGAGTGATCCAGCGCACGCGCCCGGTTGAACGTGCAATCGCCAGCAGGCGCGCGTCATCGGTCAGAGTGAAGATCCACTCGCCTGCAATTGACGGGGTGGAAATGCCCGCGAGATTCAATTCCCAAATGCGCTGTCCGGTGACCAGCTCATAAGCGGCCATCCGCCCGCCTTGGCCAAGCGCATAGACGCGGCCAGAATCGATGATCGGATCGGCGTCAATATCGGTCAGCGAGCCAACTTGGGTCGAGATATTCGTCCGCGACAGCGCATCAGACCACAAGGTGCGGCCATTCTCATAGCGATAGGCCGACAATTCACCGCTGGAATAACCAGCGATCACTGTGCCCTGACCAGCCGCAGGAGCAGCCACGCCGAACACGCCGGCCTGCGTTGCTGAACCCGAATCGTTCCACAGCAGCTCGCCTGAGTTCGCATCAAGCGCGATCACTTGGTTGTCCTGCGTCATCACATAGACTTGGCCGAACGCAATCGTTGGCGAACCGCGCAGCGGGCCGGAGGGTTTAACGCTCCAGATCTCTTCGCCAGTGTCTGCGTTCAGCGCCTTTACATCGCCCGTGCCATTGGTCGCATAGACCCGGCCGCCAGCATAGCTGACCCCGCCGCCAAAGGCCGCCGAGCGCAGATTGTCTTCCATCGACGGTGCAACTTCCCAGCGCTCAGCGCCAGTCTTCGCATCGAAGCTGTGGATCGCCCCGTCAGAACCAACCGCAAACAGCGAGCCGCCGCCAACAACCGGGGTTGCCGCCAGCCGCACGCGGTCAGTCGCGCCAGCGATATTGGCGGTCCACGCCTTGGTCGGCGTTTCGGACAATGTGAGGTGGCCGTATGATTTCGCCGCAGAACCGCCGACCTGCGCCCACTCGGTGTTGGTCTGCGCCGGAGGCAGCACCACGGTTACCTGAGCCAAGGTCGGATCAACGCTTGCCCCGCTCTCAATCCGCGAAAGGATCGGAGTGCGTTCACCAATGGTTGGGGTCGCCTTTTTGTCGCCGCCGCCAAACAGGCCGCCGCTGCAACCGCTCAAAACAGCGGCCATTGCGCCGCCGAGAAGAGCCATGCGTGTTGTGTGTTTAACCGTCGTCATCATCCGTCCAATCAGACCATTTGTGCCGCGAAAATCCGCGCGCCCAATCCCTATTGCAATTCGCTTTACGGCCCCGTTGGTGCGCCAGCTGGCGCGCCGATAGGAGCTCCACCGTCAGGATCCAGAACGCCTTCCTCTACGAGCAGTTCTTCTGGATCTTCGATCGCGTCCACACCCAGCAGACCGGCCATTTGCCGGGCGCGGGCTTGCAGTGTTTCTGGCACGCCGTCTTGCTTCGCAATCGCTGCAAACATCGCGCCGGCTGCCGCGTCATCGCCGGCCTTCATATGGGCCATCGCGGTCAGCTCGCCTGCGCTGCCAAAGAAGGCATTGCCGGGCACAGCCAAATCGCTGAGCTTGGCGATCACATCGGCTGGCTCACGCTCATCAAAATTGCTGGCAACTTCGCGAATAGTGGCGAGGCTGCGCAAAGCGGGCGGTGCGTCTGCGTCAGCGGCTAATTGACCGAACAACTCAACCGCTTTCGCCGTATCGCCTTGTTCCAGAGCCGCGCTCGCTTGCAGCATCAGTGCGCTTGCCTGCGCGCCAGCGCCGCTATCCGCCGGCAGTTCCGATGCCACTTCGCTTGCCGCGCCAAATTCTCCAGCCTCGGCCTGATCCAGCGCCCGGGTCAGCAATTCTGATTGCTCCTCAAGCGCCTTTTCCTGCTGGCTATCCCAATACAAGTATCCGCCAAAGGCGAGCAAGATTGACGTCACACCGCCGATTAGAACGGTGCCGTATTTCTTGCCGAATTGCTCCAAATCATCCTTGCGAACGGCCTCATCGATCTCGCGCAGAATGACTTCGTCTTCTGCCGCTTTCTTTGCTGCCTTATCGTCTTTGGGAGATTTTCCGTCAGTAGGGTTCAGCGCCACGGGGGCCCTTTCCAAAATGCGTTGGTTCTTAAGCTGCCCGCGCTTTTAGGGGCGCATTGCAGCAACCGCAATGGCCGTTGCAGCCTGTCCCCATAGTTGAGCGGATTGGAGTTGAACCGCAGGTTAAGCAAGTACGCGGCCCTGGCGGTTAAATCTCGCGCCCCATCGCGCTGGAATAGAGCGCGCGGTAGCTTTCGATCATGCGCGCGCGGTCAAACTGGGCGAGCGCTTTCTTGCGGTTGGCCTCACCGATCTCGCTGCGAAGTTCCGGCTTTTCAGCCAGTTCCTTGAGCATATGGCCGAGCGCTATTGCATCACCCGGCACGCAGATGAAGGGGTGATTGGCCTCGCTCACAATGCTGCGGATGTCGCCAACATTGGGCGCGGCAACGGGAACGCCCGCCGCCATTGCCTCGACCACGGAGAGCGGGAATTGCTCGCTCTTGGATGACAATGCGAAAATATCGAATAGGCCCACGGCGCTTGCTGGATCGGCCACTTTTCCGGGCAGGTGCACGCGGTGGCTGATCTCCAACTTATCGGCGGCGGCGCGGATCGCGTCCTTGTCCGGCCCCTCGCCCAGGATCACCAATTGCCAGTTTTCAGGCAGGCCGGAAAATGCCTCAACCAGCATGGTGAGCTGTTTGACCGGGCGCAGTCCAGAGAGCGTTCCGACCCATTGCTCACCTTTGTGCTTTACCACCCGCAGCGCATCGGCACGCGGCGTGTTGGCAAAGGCCAAAGTGTCCACTCCATTCGGGATGCGGACGATGCGAGAGGCGGGCTGATCCCACACTTCCGCTGCGATTTTCTCCAGCGTGCGCGAAGGCACAACGAGACCCGCCGCTTTCCCCAAAGCGATCCGGCGATACCAATTGCGCCGCGTCTTCAGCTCTTTCGCCTCATCCTCGTTAAAACCATCCTCATGATGGATCAGCGGCGGCAGATCGAAGGCATTGCTGAAGGCGGTGCGCGCCATCACCACATCCATTGCGCCCCAATTATACGTCAGCACGAGGTCATAGGGCAGCATCGCGCGAGCGATCTTTTGCAGGCGCGACGGCGATGGCCAGCCGGTGAGCGATGGGAAGTCTTTTGGAAAATCAACCGCCACGCCTTTGGCGATGCTGTCTCTCGCGCCGAGCTGATCCGGAACGCCAGAGACAATCGAATGCCTGAGCTTGCCGCAAAAGGCGTTCATCAGGCCAGTCGCGCGCAGCTCTTTGCCTCCGGGCGCAAATGTTGAATGGCAATGCAAAACGCGCAGCACTCCGCTGCTTTTACTCGTTTTCTTGCTCATCCAACCTGCCCCAGCAGAGCATCAATCGCAGCGCGCGCTTCCGGCTCATCCAGCGTCGGCGCATGGCCCACGCGCGGCACCGTGACGCTCGTCATTGCCGAGTGCTTGGCCGCCATTTTCGAGACTGTCTCTTCCGACAAAAGGTCGGACAATTCGCCGCGCACCAAAACCATTGGTACGCCGCTTAGCGCCTCAAAGGCCGGCCAAAGATCAGGCGGGGCGGCATTGCCCGGCTCGCTGAACGGCTCCGCGATGGCCATGTCGTAATCATAGCTTATCCGGCCATTCTGGCTCACCACCATAGTGCGCTTCGCCATCGCCAGCCATTGGTCGAGGTCATAGTCGGGAAAGGCGACACTGTGCACGCTCTGCATAGAGCGCGCGGCATGCATCCAGGTGGGATAGCTGCGCTGCTGGCCGACATAGCCGCCAATCCGCTCCAAGCCCGACGGATCAATCTCTGGCCCGATGTCATTCAGCAAAGCGGCCGCGATCCGGCTCGCATCTTTGCTCGCCATCATCATCGTCATCAGCCCGCCCATGGAGGTTCCGATGGCGATGAAGCGCTCAATCCCCTCCTCGCCCAGCAGTTTTTCCACGTCGGCGACATAGGTGGGCGGGGAATAGCTGGCGGAATCGGGCGCGTGGTCGCTCATCCCCCGCCCGCGCATTTCCGGCACGATCACCCGGTGCGTGGCCGCCAAATGCTCGGCTAAGCCTTCAAAATCGCGGGCATTGCGGGTCAGGCCATGCATGCACACAATCGGTGGGCGAGCGCCGTTGCCATCATCAGCAGCGGGGCCAGCGTAGTCGCGGTAATGCAGGGTAAGGCCGTCGCTGCTGGTCCAGTAGCGGTCCTGATAAAGGCTCTCCATGAGCGGGCATTAATCCTTCAAATGCAGTCTTTATTGCCAAGTGGCGCTTGCGCCGCTGGCTGCTTGCGCCCACTTATCGCGGCATGCGAGCCGAACCGCAAGCCGCCGATTATCGGCCAGACACCGCGATTGATGCGCTGGCCGATTGGCTGGGCTCTCCTGTGCGCCCCGCTGACTTTCCCAAGACTGAGATCCGCTTTCGCAATGATCGCTGGGCGGCAGCGGTCGGATTGGCGGGCCTAAGCGATGATCAATGGACCGCGCATTTCGCCCGGTTTGAGCCGCTTGAGGGCAATCTCAAACAGCCGCTCGCGCTAAAATATCACGGGCATCAGTTCCGCAATTACAATCCTGATATTGGCGATGGACGCGGCTTTCTGGCGGCTCAGCTGCGCGGCAGCGATGGCCGCCTGCTCGATCTGGGGACCAAGGGCACCGGCCCGACGCCCTATAGCCGCAATGGCGATGGACGGCTGACGCTGAAAGGCGCGGTGCGCGAAGTTCTGGCGACCGAAATGCTGGAGGCGCTGGGCGTGAACACATCCAAGACCTTCTCGGTGATCGAGACAGGCGAACAGCTGTGGCGCGATGACGAGCCTTCGCCGACGCGCTCGGCCGTGATGGTGCGGCTATCGCATTCGCACATCCGCATCGGCACGTTTCAGCGGCTGCTCGCCCATGAAGAGCCTGAGAAAATGCAGGCGCTTATCAGCTATTGCTTGGATCATTTCCCCGGACCAATGCCGCCCGATGATGCGCCCGGACGCGATGAGCCAGCGATCATCCTGATGCATCAGGTGGTCGAGCGAATGGCTGATTTAGCCGCGAGCTATATGACCAGCGGCTTCGTTCACGGCGTGCTCAACACCGACAATATGAATGTGACGGGCGAGAGCTTTGACTATGGCCCGTGGCGCTGGCTGCCGACGTGGGATCCCAGCTTTACCGCCGCCTATTTCGATCATGGCGGCCTCTATGCCTTTGGCCGCCAGCCAGAGGCTTTGCATTGGAATTGCGGGCAATTGGCGGTTGCACTGCGGCTGGTGGCGGATAGCGACCCACTGATCGCGGCGCTCAATCGCTATGGCGAGCTCTATATGGAGGCGGTCGCGCGCCGTTGGTGCTGGCGCCTGGGCGTAGAGCCGCGCGGGACGGAGGCGGACACTCAGCTTGTTGCCGCCTGCGAGAAGTCCATGCGCGAGCAGAACGCCCAGCCTGACGCATTCTTCTTTGCGCATCGAGGCGGGCGCGACGCAGACGGTGAACTGGCCGAGGCCTTTTCAGGTTATGAGTCTGTTGGCAGCGAGCATTCCTATTGGCAAGGCGAGGCGCAAACCATGTTGGTCGACGATGTAGAAGCGATCTGGGCGGCGATCGATGAAGGCGATGATTGGAGGCTCTTTCATGTCAAGGTCGCGGCGCTGCGCGAGATGGCCAGCGCGCATGGCGAAGCACCAAGACCAGCCGGGCAATGACAATTTACAACGCTTTCGCAAATCCTAACCAAGTCATTATAAATCCTTGATTTCCCTCTAGGTGGTGCCCCGCAAGGCGGCGTATTGGCGAATTTCATCTCCTGGATGCTAACGGCACTGTGCCCGAAATGCGCCTGCCCCCTATCTTTTCATGTGTATTGCAATTAACTGAAGCCAAGAGCTTGGGGAAGCCAGGGTATCGCGGTGTGAAAGGGCATGTAAAAAGCCTGACATGGCGCGGTAAGGTAAATTCTGGACGTGAGAAAAAGTCTGCAAAGTGACTGAAAACACCTACACATCATATGCGCCGGCTACGGGCGAGGAAATCTGGAGCGGCGCAGCAAGTGACGTTGATGAGGCGGTAAGCCGCGCTCGGCGAGCATGGCCTGAATGGGCGGCAACCCCGCTGGCCGTGCGAATTGAGACCATGCGCCGGTTCGTCAATGAAATGCGCACCCGCGCCGATGACATGGCGGCCCTGATCGCCAAGGAAACCGGCAAACCCCTGTGGGAAGCGCGCACCGAAGTTGATGCGGTGATGGGCAAGGTCGAGATTTCGGCCAATGCCTATAGCGAGCGCACCGGGCGCAAGCGCTTGGACAGCGCGCTGCAAGGCACCTCCGCCGTTCGGCACAAGCCCCACGGCGTGATGACTGTTCTGGGCCCCTACAATTTCCCAGCGCACCTCCCCAATGGCCACATCGTGCCTGCTCTGATCGCGGGCAATGTGATCGTCTTTAAGCCTTCGGAAAAGACCCCTGCCGTCGGCCAGGCTTTGGTCGATTGTTTCCATGCGGCGGGCGTTCCAGAGGAGGTGCTGCAAATGGTTGTCGGCGGCCCTGACGAAGGCAAAGCACTGGTCGGCCACGGCGGCGTGGACGGCGTGCTGTTCACCGGCTCTGCGCAGGTTGGCATTGCGATCAATCGCCGCCTCGCCTCCAATCCGGGCAAGATTGTCGCGCTGGAGATGGGCGGCAACAATCCTCTGGTCGTCACCGATACGCCGCTGCTGACAGATGCAGCTTCGCTGATCGTGCAAAGCGCCTTCACCACCGCAGGGCAAAGATGCACGGCGGCGCGGCGGCTGATCATCACCGAAAGCATGTACGATCCGTTGATGGAGGAGCTGCTGAAGCTCACGCGCAAGCTGATCGTCGATGAGCCTTTTGCCGATCCGCAACCGTTCATGGGCTGCGTGATCGACAATGATATCGCAGATAAGCTGACCCAGGGCTTCTTGGCTTTGGTCACGCAAGGCGGCAAGCCGCTGGCTCACCTCAAGCGTCCGGATGCGAAGAAGCCGTTCCTGACCCCCGGCATTATCGACACGACCGAGGTCGAAGATCGCCCGGATATCGAAATGTTTGGCCCGATCCTGCAAGTGATCAAAGTGCCTGATCTCGATCTCGCCATTGCAGAGGCCAACAACACGCGCTTTGGTTTGTCAGCGTCGCTCATCGGCGGCAGTCCTGATGATTTTGGCCGGTTCTGGGCCAATGTCCGGGCTGGGATTATCAATTGGAACCGCCCGACTAATGGCGCATCATCGTCTCAGCCATTTGGCGGAATTGGGCTGTCGGGCAACCACCGTCCAGCGGCCTTCTATGCGGCGGATTACTGCGCCTACCCCGTGGCGAGCACGGAAATGGAGCAGCCGCGCGCCAATGTTGCGATTGGTTTGAAGGACTAGCGCAGAGCGCAGTCCGCTATTGCGGCGTTTTCCAATAGATCAGGTCGACAATGCGCATGGCGTCATTGCCGTCGCGAATATTCACCGCGAGGTGCACGTCCTCTGACGTGCCTGTGAGCGCGAATTCGGGTTTTGCAAACACATCGGTGTTCAGCTCCGCGCGCCGCGCCAGATTGTAGTGATATAGCAGCGCGTCTTCGCCCTCGGCTGCCGTCAGATAAGAGACCGCGCGGATAGAGCATTTCGCGTCCTCTGCCCCCGCGGCCGCGCGGACATGGCCGAACGGCATCAGACTAGCCGCATCATCCAATCGCGCCGCCCAGACAAAACCTGCGCGCAATTGCTTGGCGCAGTCTTCGGGCACACCGCGAGAAAGCGCCATTTGCTCGGCGCTGTGAATGCCAGCCAGCGAAACGCCCCCTTCGCCCTCAGCCATATCGGGCAAATCAAGAATCGACCCATCCTCGAGCAGCGCAAGCCGCATTTCATCGCGGGCCCGCCGCGCCATCGCCGCATTGCCCGACAGCACCGGCAGTGCATGGTCCACGCCAGTGGAAAGCGCAGCGGCGGCCTGGTTGCGATAGGCGAGGTCTGGATCGACCATCAACGGATCATTGAGCGCGCGGGCAACCACGGGATCGGGCGTCGCCGGACTCTCTGCGGGCTCAGCCTCTCCGGTACACGCTGAAAGCGCCAAAGCGCCGGGCCCCAGCAACAGAATGCTAACCAGGCGTCTTTTGACAGGTGAGAGGCGGAATGCGCGCATCCCCATCCCATGGCTGATCTTGGTTAATTTTCGCCTTCCACTGGGCATTGCCGTGTCCATTTCAGCGATTCAGTCGCCACAAATGAAAACGCCCTCAAGCCGCGTGGCAAGAGAGCGCTTTCCGCAGCCGCAAGCGACCACGCCGGAGCCATTGGTGGGAATGGCTCAAGTCTATTTCATTTCGGAGTGTGAGGCGCGCCCCCGCGCGATACCGCGCTGCGCCTCACATGCCCCCCGTGTTTTTGCTTGTTCATCTATAGGGTATGAAACCTGAATGATCTGCAACAACACAAGCACTCTTGCAGGTTTTTGCGCGGCGCGTTGTAAAATGATGCAAACACTTATCCGGCTCGCATTGCTTGCGCGGCAACAGCGCGCGGCCTAGGGGCGAGCCAGTTATGAACGCCCCCGATCCAAACCCGGCGCCATCCGGTCTGCCCGCTGCGCTGGGCGCCTATCTGATGTGGGGGTTCCTGCCGCTCTACCTGATGCTGGTCGTCAGCGTTCCGGCGTTTGAATTCGTCGGCTGGCGGATCATCTGGACGGTGCCGCTGTGCCTGATCATTGTCGGTGTGCGGGGCCAGTTTCCCGCCATCAAGGCCGCTCTCAGCAGCGCAAAGGCGGTGGGCATGCTGTTCTTGAGCGCGGCGTTGATCGCGATCAATTGGCTGGTCTATATCTGGGCCATCCAGGAAGGGCAGGTCTACGCCGCCAGCCTTGGCTATTACCTCAATCCGCTGATCAATGTGCTGCTTGGCACTCTGTTTCTGGGGGAGCGCCTGACTCGGTGGCAATGGCTCGCGGTGGCGATTGCGGCGAGCGCGGTCGCCCTGCTGTTGGCCGGAGCCATAACAACCTTGTGGATCAGCCTGAGCCTGGCAATGAGTTTCGCCTTTTACGGCATGGTCCGCAAACAGGTGGCGGTCACTGCCCTGCCCGGCCTCACGATTGAATCAGCAATCCTATTCGTCCCAGCCTCAGCCATCGTCATCTCGTACGCCGCCAGCCCAGCGGGCTCCGCCTTTGGACAAGACCTTTATCTAAGCCTCGCCATCATGGCCGGAGGCGTCGTGACCGCTGTTCCGCTGTTGTTGTTTGCGATCGCCGCGCGGCGGATGCCCTATTCAACGCTGGGATTTATCCAATATCTCGCGCCGACGATTGTCTTTATCCTTGGCCTGACCGTGTTCGAGCAGGAGCTGCAACCGGTCCAATTGGGCAGTTTCATTCTGATCTGGATTGCCATTGCGATCTTTGTTGGTGATCTGATTGCCCGCACCCGCCGCGCCGCTGCGCCTCAGGCCGTTTAGCCAGCCCTACTCGGCGATCCGCCAGTTCAGCGTCTCGCCCGCATGGAAGGGCACGATTTCCTCGCCTGCCATTTCAATCGAATCCGGCACGGTCACAGGCTCGCGCCGCAATGTCATGGTCTCATCACTAACGGGCAACTTGTAAAAGCGCGGGCCATTGAGCGAAGCGAAGGCTTCGAAATGCTCCAGCGCGTCCTCTTCCTCAAACACCGCAAGATAGCTCTCCAGCGCGAATGGCGCATTGAAAATGCCCGCGCATCCGCATGAACTTTCCTTTGCGCTGCGCAAATGCGGCGCGCTGTCGGTGCCCAGGAAGAACTTCGGCGAGCCTGAGGTTGCGGCTTTACGCAAGGCCAAGCGGTGCGCCTCGCGCTTGGCCACTGGCAGGCAGTAATTGTGCGGCTGCATCCCGCCGACCAGCATGGCATTGCGATTGATATGGAGGTGCTGCGGGGTGATCGTCGCCGCGACCTGATCGCCCTCGCCCAGCACAAAATCCACCGCGTCCGAGGTGGTGATATGCTCAAACACAACGCGCAAATTTGGAAAGTCGCGCACAATGCTGCGCATATGGCGTTCGATGAATTCGGCCTCGCGGTCGAACACATCGATATGGTTTTCGGTCACCTCGCCGTGAACACATAGGACGATGTCCGATGCCTCCATCGCCTCCAGCACGGGATAGATTTTCGCCACATCGCTCACCCCGTGGGCGGAATTGGTCGTGGCATTGGCGGGATATAGCTTCGCGGCAGTGAACACGCCCTCTGCCGCGCCGCGCGCGAGGTCCGCGGGATCAGTTCCGTCGGTGAGATAACAGGTCATCAGCGGCGTGAAGTCCACGCCCGCTGGCACTGCTGCCAAGATCCGATCCCGATAGGCTGCGCCGCTCGCCGTATCAGTGACCGGCGGTGAGAGATTGGGCATCACAATCGCGCGGCCAAATTGGCGCGCGGTGTAAGGCACGACCTGCTCCATAATTTCGCCATCGCGAAAGTGCAGGTGCCAGTCATCCGGGCGGCGAATTGTGATCGTCTGTTCGGTCATATTGGCTTTGTGACCTAGCGCCGCATTCAGGCTCTTTCCACCCCGCTTTCGCTCAACTAGGGCCGCGGTATGACACCTTCCACACCCATAATCGCGTTCCTGGCGTGCGAGACCACCTTGCCCGGTGCGGGAGAGCGCCGGGGCGATGCTTACGAATCCGATCTGATGACTGATGCGCTGTCCAAGGCGATGGCCAATCATGGGCTGGAATTGCGCATAGTGGATTGGGAAGTGGACCTTGCCCAATTCGACGATGTGTCGCTCGCTTTGCTGGGCTCCAGCTGGAATTATCAGGACAAGCCTCAGGAGTTCATCGCGAAACTCGATGCGCTTGAGGCGCGCGGCATCCAGCTGTGCAATTCGGCGGAGATCGTGCGCTGGAATGCCCGCAAAACCTATTTGCGAGAGCTGGCTGACAAAGGCGCGGCGGCCATACCCACAATCTGGCTCGATGATGTGACCGCGGATGACGTCATGGCGGCAATGGACAGCTTCGGCTGCGAGAAATTGGTCGTAAAGCGGCAGATCGGCGCGGGCGCAGAAGGACAGATGATGTTCGCCCGCGATCACATGCCCGGTGAGAACTGGCGTTTCGGCCATAAGGCGATGCTTCAGCCATTCCTGCCCACAATTCAGAGCGAGGGCGAGTTCTCCTTCATCTTCATCCAGGGCGAATTGAGTCACACTCTGCGCAAGAATGCAGCCGAGGGTGAATACCGGATCCAGTCGCTCTATGGCGGGACGGAAAGCGAATACAGCCCGAGCGACGATGAGGCGGCTCAGGCGCGGAAAATCATCGCCGCCCTGCCCTTTGACACCCCGCTGTATGCCCGTATCGACATGGTGCGCGGCGAAGAAGGACAGCTCTTGCTTATGGAAGCAGAGATGATCGAACCCTATCTCTACCCTGTGCAAGGGCCAGAGTTGGGTCCACGCATCGCTTCTGCCATTGCCAATCGGCTCGCTGAGAAAGTCCCTGCATCATGACCGCAACCCGCCTAAATGACCGCGCGATTGTCCGCCTCTCCCCTACCGAGGCGGGAGAAGACGTGGCGGAGTTTCTGCAAGGCTTGGTGACGAATGATGTGAGCGGCGATCTGCCGGTCTATGCCGCTTTGCTGTCGGCGCAGGGCAAGACCATGTTCGACTTTTTCGTCTGGCCCGGTGAAGACGGCGCGCTGCTGCTCGATTGCGAGGCCGACGCTGCTGGCGAGCTCGCCAAACGCCTCAGCCTCTACCGCCTGCGCCGCAAGATCGACATTGCCCGCGACGAAAGCCTGGCCGTGCACTGGAGCGCCAAGAGCGATGAGGGCGCGCCCGACCCGCGCATTGCTGAGCTTGGCCAGCGCTGGTTGGCCCCAGCAGGTGGGCGCGACGAATCCGCAGACGCCGCCTATCTCGCGCATCGCCTGTCCTGCGGTGTGCCAGAAGGTCGCGCAGAGATGGGCGATATTCTGTGGCTGGAGGCGAACGCCGTCGAGCTGAACGGGGTGAGTTTCGAGAAGGGGTGCTACATCGGGCAAGAAAACACCGCCCGGATGAATTGGCGGCAAAAGGTTAATAGGCGGCTGGTTGTGGTACCGCTTGAGCAGTCGCAGGAAGAACGCCGCAAGGCCGCCCATGCTGAGCTTGGTCACGCAATCGATCACCTACGCGTGGCTGATCTAGAGGCGGACGCCCTGCCCGATTGGCAACGCGGCGCGCTCAGCGAATAACCTACTGATATTCGGCGAGCGAGGCCTCAAGCATGTCCTGCGCCCGCACGCGCGCGGCATCACGCGGTAGCCCGAGCGATTTCGCCAAGGCTCCACCGATCAACGCATCGCCGAGCGCCAGCAAAACGAGACTGAGCGTATCGCGGTGAACCCGCATGTCATTGCACTGATGATCGGCTTCTTCAGGCGCGATTTCATCAACAAGGTCATGAATTGTCTCAATAATCGGATGCAGCGCATCTTCATTGCCCGTCAGCAACATCCAACTGGTGAGCGCGCCTGCGCCTTCGCGGTCAAACGCGTCAAACGCCAAATCCACGACCTCACGCGCGGAGCCAAGACCAGCGCGACTCGCGCGCACTGCCTCGATAATTGTCTCACAAACGGTGCGCGCCAGATGCTCTGCCAGCGCTTTTTGCAGTCCAGAGGCTGACCCAAAATGGTGCAGTAGATTTGCGTGAGTGCGCCCAATACGTGCGGCAACCGCCTTCAAAGTGACGGATTGCGGCCCTGTTTCAATAAGTAAGCCGCGCGCCGCTTCTAATGCGGAACTACGCGACTCTTCAGGCGTTAAGCGCTTGCGACTTGTCATTAAGGGAAAGCCCTAATAGTTTCTTAAATTATGACCGAACATTCAAAAATTGACCTAGAGCGCGCTGAGCCGCTCGACAAGCCTGCTGACGACGCTGGCCTTGCCCGCGCCAGCGCAACGCCTGCAGAGCATGAGCTGATCATTCGCAATGAGCGGTTCGATCGCAAAGCGATGGTTCCGCGCCATTGGCATTCCGGCGATCCGGTTGCGACCGCTTGGTATAATTCGGTTTCGGCCAGCCTGCCGCGCGGTGAGGCCTTCTTTATCGACACCCTGCGCCTGTTCCGTGACGAGATTCCGGAGAAGCTGGCGCGCGAGGTGAAGGCGTTTTCGACGCAGGAAATCAACCACACGCGCGAGCATGTTGCCTTCAACCGGTTGGTTTCCGATCACGGCTATAACGTCGAAAGCATCGATCAGGGCATTCAGGCCATGCTTGAGCTGACCGCAGGCCGTCCAAAGGAATTCAACCTAGCGATCACAATCGCGCTCGAGCATTTCGCCGCGATCATCAGCCGGCACCTGCTGCAATATCCAGAGTACCTCGGGGGCGCCGATCCGGTGGCCGCAGAGGTTTGGCGCTGGCATGCGACCGAAGAGATTGAGCACAAAGGTCTCGTCTATGATGTTTGGGAGCATGTGACGAAGGATTGGAGCGCTTGGAAGCGGTATAAGACCCGTGCACTGATCGCTGCTCTCATCACCAAGAAGTATTTCGGCAACCGCATCCGTGATGCGATCGGCCTGCTTGAGCAAGACGGCTACACAAAGCGGCAAGCCAAATGGAAGCTCTATACCTTTCTATGGTGGAAGCCCGGCATGATGCGGCGCATGTTCATCGAATGGGCGGCTATCCTAAAACCCAGTTTCCACCCGTGGGATCACGATGACCGCGAGCTGATCCAGAAATGGGAAAGCCCCTATTCTGACGCGGTGATGCCCGCAGAATAAGATCGGCTAAGGCCTACAGCCGCGCGCCTACCGAATACAAAAACCCCGGCACCTGTAATGGGCGCCGGGGTTTTGTTTATTCGATTGCGTCGCTTAGCGTCTAAGCCGCCTTGCTAATCACCGAGGGCTCTTCGTCCAGCTCCAGTGCATATTCCGCCACCTTCGCCGCTTCGCCGCGACCGCAGGAATGCCGCGTCGACACTTGGCCGGTGGGCTGAAAGCCGATCTTGCGCAGAACCGCGCCCGAGGCTGGATTGTCGAGAAAGTGCGATGCCACTAACGACTTATGGCCCAAAGAGGCTGCAACTTCGAGCATGGAGCGCCCCGCTTCGGTGGCGATACCTTGCCCCCAAAACGGCCGCGCGATCCAATAGCCAAGCTCAACGGCTTCCTCAGGCGTATCAGCGTGCACCGCATCAATCCCGATGCACCCAACAACCACCGCATCGCGAGCGCGAGTAATCAGGAATCGCGGATAGAGCGGATTGATCGGAAGCTTCGCAAATTCTCGCGCGTCCTTTTCCTCATAGGGCCAGGGAGCGCGCGCCAAATTGCGCACGACGCCTTCATCGGCAATACCGGCAAAGACACCTTGCCAATCTTCTGGCCAGATCGGTCTCAGCAGCAATCTTTGGCTGCGATGGAACATGAGGTCTCTCCTCTCAATCCGTTCTGCCCTGCGCCGCTCCATTATGGGCCGCACATGACAGTTTCGTGGCCGCAGAATTCGTATCCTGCGTGTTTGTGAGGGAGAAACGAAAAGAGGGAGATGGCTCCCCCAAACTGGGGTGGCCCTTCTCCCTCTACATCGCCGATTGTGTCATCGGCTGGGACCGCCCCGTGGGACGATCCTGTTTTTGAACCGTCCGGTTATTCAGCTGCTTCCGCTAGCATGTCGACAGACACGTATTTGCGGCCGAGTTTACCCTTGTGGAATCGCACAACGCCATTTTCGGTCGCGAACAGGGTGTGATCCTTGCCCATGCCGACATTGGTGCCCGGATAGAACTTCGTACCGCGCTGACGCACGATAATGTTGCCGCCAACCACGTCCTGGCCGCCGTACTTTTTCACGCCAAGGCGGCGACCCGCTGAGTCGCGACCGTTACGGGATGAACCACCTGCTTTTTTATGTGCCATGGTGTGTGTTCCTTACTTCTTGTCAGCTTTAGGCGCGGCTTTCTTAGCCGGTGCCTTCTTAGCAGGAGCTTTTTTCGCGGCTGGCTTCTTGTCAGCTGCGGCCTTCTTTGGCGCCGCTGCTTTTTTGGCCGGAGCCTTCTTCTCAGCTGCTGGCTTCTTCGCAGGAGCCGCTTTCTTTTCAGCCGCTGGCTTGGCGTCTGCCTTTGGAGCAGCAGCCTTCTTAGCCGGTGCCTTCTTTGCAGCGCCCGCGCCCACATCGGTAATGCGCAGCAGCGTCATTTGCTGACGATGGCCCGCCTTACGGCGATAGTTGTGACGGCGACGCTTCTTGAAAACGACGACCTTTTCACTCTTGGCTTGTGCGATGATCTCCGCTGAAACGGTGACCTTCGACGCGTCAGCGATTGTCTCGCCTTCACCCGCTAGCAGGACATCGCCCAGCGTAACGGTGTCGCCGGCTTCACCAGCGAGCTTCTCAACGGCAATCTTGTCTCCGGCGGCAACCCGATATTGCTTGCCGCCCGTGCGCACTACTGCGAACATGGCTTGTTACTCTCGATCTAAAGCTGTGCCTTAACCCATGCGAATACACACACAGACAAGACGCAAAATACCGCGCCGCAATTTTGCAGCGCTGGAAAGAGGCACGCCGTTAAGGGATCGATGCCGCCAAGTCAACGCAAGAACCGGTAATGAGAGACTTGTTTTTTGCCGGACTGGCGCTGGCGCAAACCCAAATGCGTGGTAAAACCCGCGCAATGCTGGGATATGACGCGAAATTGACGAGAGTTGCCAAGGTGAAAGAACGCGCTCAACTATTTGGGATCGCCGCAATGTTTGCTGCGACTTTGTCTGCCTGCGCGGGCAGCGGAGACAACTATCCCTCGCTGGCGGTGCGCGATGCGGAGCGATTCGCTGGCAGTTTTGAGCCAGCCCCCAGCGTAGAGCCGGCACCAGTGGCTGCCCCTGCCATTATGGCGGGTCTGGCGGCGATCGAGGTTCGGGCCGATGCGGCATACGCAGCGTTTCAATCCGCTTTGCCGTCCGCGGAAAGCACCGTGAGAGCAGCAAGAGGCGCCTCGCAATCAAGCAACCAATGGTCAGCGGCTCAGGTTGCTTTGGCAGACCTCACTGCGAAGCGCAGCACTTCGGCAATCGCCCTGGCGGACATTGATCTGATCTACGCAAAGACCTCCAGCGAATTTACCGTGAACCAGGAGATCGCCGAGCTGCGCGGGCGTATCGCTGCGCAAGTGGATGCTCAGGACAGAATTCTAGGCGAACTCCGCAGGCTTGCCTCGCAATGAACCTCGCCTGTGCATCCTGCCCGGTCAGGGATAGTGCGGCGTGCTCTGTCTTGAGCGAGGAAGAACGCGATGCCCTCGCCGCCGCAGGACGCACGCGGGTGCTCAAACGCGGGGAAATGCTATTCGCTGCCGGTGATGAGGATGTCGCCTGCGCGACGCTCGTTTCGGGCGCACTCAAAGTGTCCGCCGTTGATAGGGACGGCAATGAGCAGATTCTCGCACTGGTCCATCCATCTGGCTTTATCGGAGAGCTGTTTTCGCCCTTTGCCCATCACGATGTGATCGCCTTGACCGAGAGCAAGCTGTGCACCTTTGCCAAGGTCGATATCAATCGGGCTATTGATGAGTATCCCGCGCTCGCAAAGGCGCTGCTGCGCCGGTCACAGGAAGATCTGCACTCCACCCGCAGCCTGCTGGAGCTGACTGCTCATGCCAGCGCGGAGGCGCGGCTCGCATGCTTGCTGCACGATTTTGCGCAGGCCGCCAGCCAATCCCCATGCCATCCAGCGGATCATTTCGAACTGCCGCTAACCCGCGGGGAAATCGCCAATATGCTGGGCCTGACCATTGAAACCGTCAGCCGCAAATTCGGCGAGCTTGAAAAGGACGGAGCAATCCGCCGGACAGGCAAACGCGGGATCGAACTCGTCGACCCCGCGCACCTGCAGGCCCTCTCCGCAAGGAAGGTAGGTTAAACCAGCGCAGCTATGGTCACCGCCGCGAGGCCCCAAAGCACGATGAGAACCGGCAGAATTAGAACTTGAATGGCGGCATCGCGCGGGGCGAGACGGCCCGTGTTGGTCATAATCCCTTCGCGGGCGAATTTGCCCATATCCATTGGTTTTGAAGGGTTATCGGGCGAGAGCCGCGTCCAAATCGCAGGCACGCCGAACATGCCAAAGATAAAGACGGTGAAGATAGCCATCGGGATGACCAGTCCCGGTGTGCTGAATGCAGCAAAAGTGATTGCAATGAAGGCCAGATAACAGGCGACAGTCGCAATATGCAGGCTGATGGGCAGCTCAAAGCTGCGATCAACCTCAACTTGGTGCCAGACTTGCGCCCGCTCCTGCTCGGGTCCCTCAACAATGGCCGCTTTGCCAGCCTCGATTTGTTCTTGAATATGTTTGCTCATGGGTATTCTCCTTCCTTGAGAAGGGAATTAGCCCAGCGACTCGCCCGCGACTTTGATCTGGATCAAACTGCGAAACTTTTTGCGAAAAAGATCAGTCGGACCAGCGCGCGAGATCAGCGTAATCATCCGCGCGCGGCTGGATCCAATGCCATTCGCCGTTTCGTTTCTCGCGTTTCCAAAACCAAGCTGCGCTCTTCAAATGGTCCATTGCAAAGTCGACCGCATCGATCGCCCCGCGCCTGTGCTTTGCCGCCGCCGATACGCAAACAATCGGTTCACCCGGACGCATCGCGCCGACCCGGTGCACCATCAGTATCCCCATCAGATCGAATCGCGTGATGGCCTGCTGCGCCAGCTCTTCCATGCTCGGCAATGTGAGCGGTTCGTAATGCGACAGCTCCAGCAGTTCTACATCCGCCTCGCCCCGCACTTCGCCAACGAAGGTGCAGACACCGCCCAGGCCAGGGTGCGCATCGGTGAATGGCCCGATTAGCGCACCCGGGATGAATGGTGATGTGAGTAGACGGACGTCATTCACCGCGATCTACCCACCAGAGACAGGCGGCAGCAGCGCAACCTCATCGCCGTCCTGCGCATGCAGCGTGGTTTTGTCGCTCAGCACTTTTCCCGCGCAGGCGACATTGACCCGCTGCTCGTTCAATTGCTCAGCAACTTGCGGCCCGACCGCGCTTAGCAACCCAGTCCAATCGAGCGGTGCAGGCACTTCGCGGCTGTCTTCGCCAGCCAGATCACGCAAGGGCCCCAAGAACACAATTCGCACCGCCATGCTCAGCCTCCGGTCATCGACATATGGCGAGCCAAATGCGGCTCTGCCCCGCGCGTATCAATTCGGAAGTGATGCTTTTCCGGCTTGATCGCCATCGCCTCGCTCAGCGCAAGTTCGAGATTTGATGCCGGATCATCCGACCTGAGGGCAGCCCGCAAATCGACCCGTTCACCGCCGCCAAGGCAGGGGTAAAGCTGTCCAGTCGCTGTCACACGCAAGCGATTGCATCCAGCGCAAAAATTGTTGGTCAGCGGGGTGATCAAGCCAAGCCTGCCGCCCGTTTCCGCAATATCGACGTAACAGGCAGGCCCGCCGGTGGAATGACTGTTATCGGTCAGCGTCCAGCGCCGCTCCAATTCTGCGCGAACATCGGTCAGCGGCAGATAATGGTCGATCCGATCTTCCTCGACATCGCCCAGCGGCATCACCTCGATCAGCGTCACGTCATGGCCCTCACCGTGGGCCCAAGCGATGAGATCGGGCAGTTCGCCCTCATTGATCCCTTTCAGCGCAACCGCGTTCAGCTTGACCTTCAGCCCCGCTTCTTTGGCCGCAGCGATCCCCTCCAGCACTTGAGGCAAGGCGTCGCGCCGGGTGAGCTGAGCAAAGCGAGCTCGGTCCAATGTATCGAGCGAGACATTGACCCTTTTGACCCCGGCCTTCGCCAGCCCCTCCGCATGACGCGCCAGCTGCGTCGCATTGGTCGTAAGGGTCAGCTCTTCCAGACCGCTGCCGATCCGCTTTCCAAGCGCGCTGAACAGATCGATGATATCGCGGCGCACCAATGGCTCGCCGCCCGTAATCCTGAGCTTGGTAACGCCGCGCTCGATAAAACCGATGCTGAGCTGATAGAGCTCTTCCAGCGTCAGTACTTCGCGGCGCGGCAGGAATTTCATCTGCTCTGGCATGCAATAGGAGCAGCGCAGATCGCAGCGATCCGTCACAGACAGGCGCAGATAGGTGATCCGTCGTTGAAATGCGTCGACCAGAGGCGCAGGCGAACCGAGCGTCAAAATGTCGCGGGCCCGCGCGCGGTTCGAAGCGGAAATCTCAGTCATGCGCCTCAAGGTAGTGCCCCGTGACGCCGGGTGCACCCTCTAAATAGGCTAGCAACGCCCGCGTCGCCGCCTCGCTGCCGCGCGCAACCAAATTTACACGCTGAGGCGCGAATTCGCGGGCCAAATCCCGCGCCAGTGCCAAACGCCAATCGGAATGATCCGGGCCGGCGGTCGGCAAGACAATCGCCAGCGCGCTCACGCCATCTTCGCTCAGGACTGCGCGAACCGCGCCCAATTGCTCATTCAGGACATAAGCGCTTGCATCCAAAGCGCTGTCAGGCAGCTCTGCGATATGCTGAACCGCCTGAACGCCGGAAACGCTCATGCCTTGCGGTTTTCCCAAGCGGCGCGTTCGCGGTGCAAGGTGATACCGATTTTTTCATTCGCCTCGGCAATGGCGAGCTTCACGATTTTCACCGTGACAGCCTGAACGCGCACGTCTTGCACGAAGAGAGTCTCGCAAATATGATCAGCGACCGCTTCGATCAGTTTGAAATGCACGCCTGCGGGCAGGCCTTCACCCGCAGCGTGTTTCAAATCCATATAGTTCTTGCTCGCCTCTAGCGGCGTGTCGGCATCGTAATGATCGGCGACATCGTAGCGCGCATTGATGGTGATGCGCAGCGGCTGCGGCTTGCCCGTTTCTTCGGAGTAAATGCCAGTGAGGACATCCGTCTCCAGATCGGCGACTTCCAGGATCAGCGAATCGTTCATATCGTCGCGCGGCTTAGCCGTCATTGCTCCACCGGGCAAAGATAGCCGTCGGAAGCAAGCGCGGATTGTCGCCTTCTTCCCGCACGGCCAAATCGCCGAATTCGATAGTTCCGGGCAGATCGTGCATGGCCTCTTCGAGAAGGCCTGCAATTGCGAGGCTGCTCATTCTGACGGCATAGACGGTCAGGAACAGGAAGCGGCTGTCGTTATCGAGCAGCTTTGCACAGTCCGAAATCAGCCCAGGAAGGTTTTCCTCCAGGCGCCAGGTTTCACTTTTCGGGCCGCGACCAAATTTGGGCGGGTCGAGAATGATCCCGTCATAGCGCTTCTCGCGGCGAACCTCGCGCGCGGCAAATTTCGCCGCATCATCCACCAGCCAGCGGATTGGGCGCTCTTCCATGCCGGACAGCGCAGCGTTCTCGCGCGCCTGGGCAACGGATTTCTTCGAGGCATCGACATGCGTCACCCGGCCGTGCTGGCTCAGAGCAAGACTGCCCACGCCGGTATAGCCAAACAGATTGAGCGTTTCCGCCTCTGTCTGTTCGCCCAGCATCGCGCGCATCCAATCCCACACCGGGGCCATATCGGGGAAGAACTGCAAATGGCGAAACGGGGTCGGGCGGGCGGTAAAGCGCGCTTCATTCCAACCAAGCTCCCAGCCATCCTCGGGCACTTCACGGGCGAAACTCCACCGGCCGCCGCCATCCTCGTCCGATCCGGGCACAAATTCGCCGTCGGCATCCCATTCGCTAATCCGCGGGCGCCACATGGCCTGCGGTTCTGGGCGAATGAAGGAATGCGGGCCGAACGCCTCAAACTTGCGCCCTTCGCCGCTGTCGAGCAGGCGGTAAGCGTCCCACCCGGCGCATTCCATCACCAGCGGATCACGGGCCAGCTGCGCCATCAGTCGGTCGCAGCAGTCTCAGAAACGAAATCGCGCACCGCCTCATAATCGCCGGGCAGCTCTGTATAATGTTCTTCGCGCGCGAACAGATCGCCGACGCGCGCGGGCAGCGCCGGACGCATGCCCGTGGCCCGCTCCACCGCATCGCTGAATTTCGCCGGATGGGCTGTCGCTAGGGTCACAATCGGCACCGCAGGATCAAGATCGCTAATGCGCGCGGCATGCAGGCCAATCGCGGTGTGCGGATCCAGTACTTGCCCGGCCCGCTCATGCGCCCAGCGCAGCGCCTGCGCCATCTCGTCGCCATCAGTCCGAGCGCTCACGAACAAACCGCTGGCGCCTTCTTGCTGAGCATTGGTCAGCTGCATCGCGCGCGCGCTTTCAAAGCCGCGCATTTGCTCTGCCAAGGCCGCGCCATCGCGCCCGCCGCAATCAAACAGCAGCCGCTCAAAATTGGAGCTGACCTGAATGTCCATCGATGGGGTGGCGGTCGGCGTGACGGTGCCGGCTGAGTAGTCTCCACTGGTCAGCGCGCGGTGAAGAATATCGTTCACATTGGTCGCAACGATCAACTGCTTGATCGGCAGCCCCATCTTGTGCGCGACATAGCCCGCAAACACATCACCGAAATTGCCGGTCGGCACGCTGTAGGCGGCGGCCCTTTGCGGCGCGCCCAGCTGAAGCCCGGCCGCGAAGTAATACACGACCTGAGCCATCAGCCGCGCCCAGTTGATTGAGTTGACCGCGCCGATCTGCATCCGACTGGTCAGCGCCTCGTCCACGAACATGCGCTTCACCATCGCTTGGGCGTCGTCAAAACTGCCTTCGATTGCGATATTGTGAACATTGGGCGCGCGCACTGTCGTCATCTGCCGGCGCTGCACTTCGCTGACCCGGCCTTTCGGGTGGAGCATGAAGATCTCCACGCCTTCGCGCCCGGCAACCGCATCAATCGCGGCCGATCCGGTATCACCGCTGGTCGCGCCGACGATGGTCAGGCGCTTGCCAGAACGGCCAAGGAAGGTCTCAAACAGCAGGCCGAGCAATTGCAGCGCGACATCTTTGAACGCCAGCGTGGGGCCATGAAACAGCTCAAGCAGCCATTGCTGCTGGTCGAGCTGGACCAGCGGTGTCACCGCGTCATGAGCGAAGCGGCCGTAAGCCTGCTCGCACAAACCGCGCAGCTCGTGCTCGTTTAGGTTATCGCCGACGAACGGCATCATCACGCGCGCGGCGAGTTCGGGGTAAGGCAGCCCGGCCATTGCGGCGATTTCGGCTTCGCTAAAACGCGGCCATTTGGTGGGCAGATACAGCCCGCCATCTTTGGCGAGCCCCGCCAAAGTGACGCCTTCGAAATCGAGCGCGGGTGCGCTGCCTCTGGTCGATACATATTGCATGGTGTTCACGCGGTTAGCGGCGTCAGCGAGCAGTGGCAAGAATGCGGATCTGTGCGCTTGCCTAGCTTTGCTTTCTACCCCGCCCCGCGATCCGTCCTTTGACCGCAAACCAATAGATCACCAACGCGGTGAGCGCGAAGAAGAACCACTGGCCAGCATAGGCGAGATGATTGTTGGGTAAGTCCTTGGGATCGGGCTTTGCAAGCGGCTCTAGCCCAGCGACCGGCTCGTCCAATTGCAGCCTAGCGCCAAACCGGCCGCCGGGGGCGATCCGCCCAGTGATAGCCCCGCCGCTCCATTCTGGCGTGTTTGGGTTGCGGGAATATCCAAGCTTTACCTCAGTCGGGCCAAAATCCGTCTGGCAGGTTGCGATATGAGCATATCCGCTTTGCCCGCGCTCACTTTTGCCGGAAATAGAGGTTGCCTCGGTCACCTCTGGGCAATCGAAGGCCGCGACCCGGAACAGTGTGTCTGGGTCATAGGCGCCGTCCTCTACGCCATCCGGGTTCGAGGGAAACCCAATCGGATCGCTCGTCGCAAGCGCGGCTTCATAACGCGCGATCAGATCAGCTTTCTCGTCCATCCGGCCCAATTGCCAGAAGCCAAGTGCAACCATCGTTGCTGCCGCGCCGAAAACCAAGACGGTCGGAATGATGGGAAGATCACGAAGTCTCATGTTTCCGTATCCTTTCGCTTCCCATCTGCTCCATATCGCTCTTCATAAACCTCCAGCGCAGGCAGGACCTTCAGCAGGCGCAATGTGCCGATCACAACAATCACAGTCAGCGGCGCCCAAACGGCAAACTGAAGCAGCAATGGCGGACGAAAGGCGCTTTCGACCCCAACCGCAATCATGATCAAGACCACCGCGATCACCATGGTGATGAACCCGGCTATGCGCCCGCCGCGCTCCAGTTCCGCGAAGGGTAGCTCACATGATGTGCACCGCATGGCGAATTGGGCCGGCGTCTCGAAGAGCGTCCGCTCGCCGCACCTTGGGCACAAACCGAAAAGGGCAGCCCGGCGCCAAGTAACTGGTGTGCCGCGCTGCCCCTTTTCATTCGGCAGATCTTTGCCTGATTGCATCAGTGAACCGGTGCGCCCCAACCGCCCCAGATGTAGATGGCGATGAACAGGAACAGCCACACGACATCGACAAAGTGCCAATACCAAGCCGCCGCCTCAAAACCGAAGTGCTGGCGCGAGGTGAAGTGGCCGATATATGTCCGATAGAGGCACACGCCGAGGAAGATCGTACCGATCAGAACGTGGAACCCGTGGAAGCCGGTCGCCATGTAGAAGGCGGAGCTGTAGGTGTTCTGGCCAAAGTTGAACGGCGCGATTGAGTACTCATACGCTTGGATCGCGCTGAACAGCACGCCGAGCGCAATGGTGGCCCACAGGCCTTGCTTCAGACCTTCGCGGTCACCGTGGATCAGCGAGTGGTGCGCCCAGGTCACCGTGGTGCCAGAACACAGCAGGATCAGCGTGTTCAGCAGCGGGAGCGAGAAAGCATCGAGCACTTCCATACCCTCTGGTACAAGCGCGCTACCGGTTGCTGAAGTGTCCGTCAGGAAGAGGTTCTCGGTCATTTGCTCCGCAGTGCCAGCTGCGGTCACAACGAGCGGCTCGGGGAAAAGTGCGAAGTCAAAGAAGCTCCAGAACCAACCGACAAAGAACATCACCTCAGAGGCGATGAACAGGATCATTCCGTAGCGCATGTGCAGCTGAACCACGGGCGTGTGATCGCCGCGCTCCGCTTCGGAAACGACATTCTTGAACCACATGAAGAACGTCGCGAGCAGACCGGCAAGACCAAGGCCCATAACGACCCAGCCCGATTCCCCAAATACATCAGGGTTGAGCCACAGGATCATGCCTGACGTGAACATGAGCGCCGACATTGAGCCAACCAGTGGCCAAATGTCCGGTTCCAGAATGTGATAGTCGTGGTTGACGTTGCCAGCCATGGAAAAAATCCCGTCTTAAAATGCTAGGTTTGTAGGTTTACGAGTCTTCGCTCGCTTGGTCTAGTGAACCGCTCGCAGCCGTTTTTACAGGCTCGCTTGCGCGGTGGAAAGTGTAGCTCAAAGTGATCTGCTCAACATCGGCCATAAACTCGTCTTCGAGCATGGCTGGATCGACGTAATAGAGCACAGGCATGTGAACCTCTTCACCCGGCTGCAAAGTTTGCTGAGTGAAGCAGAAGCACTGAATCTTGTGAAAGTATTTGCCCGCCTGCGAGGGCTCTACGTTGAATGTCGCAGTGCCGGTGATCGGCACGCGGCTGTTATTCTTTGCCACATAGGTTGCCATGTCGCGCACGCCGATCTGAACCTCGTCGGTCGCCTGCGATGGGCGGAATTCCCATGGGACATCGCGCGCGGTCGAGCCATCGAAACGGATCGACATGGTGCGCGTGCTGGCTAGCGCTGCTGCTTTGTCAGCCTCGGCAAAGGTCGCGACTTGCGTCGTGCCGCCAAAGCCAGTCACCCGGCAAAACAGATCATACAGCGGAACCGCCGCATAGCCGAGGCCGAGCATGGCCAGCGCGCCTGCGAAGGCGAAAATACCAACGCGAACGTTCTCGCGTTCTACTGATGGGTTTGCGGCTGCACTCATCCAGCCTGTCCTCCAATACGAGCGATCGTAATCGCGTAAAACAGAACAACAAAAAACAGCAGAGTGCCGCCGACGACCCAATTGCGGGCCTTTTGGCGGCGCTTGGTTTCGGCTTCTTCGTCAGGGGTCATGCGAACCACCCTAGCCCTGTGAAGCCTTGGTAAGCTGCAACGCGGTCCACCACCAACGCGCCGAACAGCACGAAGAGGTAGAGGATGCTGAATTTAAACAGGCGCTTTTCCGGCACCATGTCATCATTCTCGCTCTTGGTGCGCGTGCCGACTTTCCAAGCATAGGCGAAGAAGATCGCGGAAAGCACAATTGAGGTGACGCCATAAATCGCATCGGTTCCGCCGATCAGCCACGGCGCAATCACGATTGGGGTCAGCACGATGGTGTAAATCAGGATCTGACGGCGGGTCGCCTGCTCGCCGGCAACCACAGGCAGCATCGGAATGCCCACCTTAGCGTAGTCAGACTTCATGAACAGCGCGAGCGCCCAGAAGTGCGGCGGCGTCCAGAAGAAGATGATCGCGAATAGCAGCACCGGCATCATGGTGATCTCACCAGTCACCGCGACCCAGCCAATCATCGGCGGGAACGCACCAGCGCCGCCGCCAATAACGATGTTTTGCGGCGTGCGCGGCTTTAGCCACATGGTGTAAATCACGGCGTAATAGACGACCGCCACAGCCAGGATTGCCGCCGCCAGCCAGCCAATCGCAACGCCCATCAGGCCGATTGCAACGAGCGATAGGAAAATCCCAAAATCGCGCGCATCATCGCGCCGCATCCGCCCACTTGGCAAAGGACGATTGGCTGTGCGCTTCATCCCGGCGTCAATATCGGCTTCCCACCAATGATTGATCGACGCTGATCCGCCCGCACCCATCGCAATCGCGAGGATAGCAGTGAAGCCCAAGACTGGGTGGATCGTGCCGGGAGCGGCGAGAAGGCCGCAGATGCCAGTGAAGATAACCAGAGTCAGCACGCGCGGCTTCGTCAGAGCGAAGAAGTCACGCCAATCAGTCGGCATTGGGCGCGCGGTTGCAGACATGGCCGCGGCCTTGTCGACACCTGTACCCACAGAACTGTTTGCGCTTGCACTCATATCAAAACCAGATCGCTGTTCGCGGCTCTCTTAATTTTGAAAGAAGCGCACCCTCATGGCGCGCCCCTTCCCGTTTCCTTGTTGTTTCAGCGGCGCGTTAAAGAAATCAGCGCGCCGCCAAATGGCCAGCCCTTAGGCGGTTGCTGGCTTGTCTTCGCGCGGCATGTGATCGTGATAATCGTGATGATCCTCAATCACTGGCAGCGTTTCAAACTGGTGGAATGGCGGCGGGCTAGAGAGCGTCCATTCGAGCGTCGTTGCGCCTTCACCCCATGGGTTGTTGCCAACCTTGCGGCCTGCCGTGAAGGCATAGGCGAGGTTGATGAAGAACAGCAGCATGGACGCCGCCATAATCATATAGCCCACGGTCGACACTTGGTTCCAATAGGTGAACGCTTCCACATAGTCAGGATAGCGGCGCGGCATGCCCTGCATCCCCAGGAAGTGCTGCGGGAAGAAGATCACGTTCACACCGATGAAGAAGCCCCAGAAGTGCAGGTGCGAAAGCAGTTCGGAATGCATCCGGCCGCTCATCTTCGGGAACCAGTAGTAGAAGCCCGCGAAGAGCGAGAACACCGCACCCATCGACAGTACGTAGTGGAAGTGAGCAACCACGTAGTAAGTGTCGTGCAGGTTATCATCGATGCCGCCATTGGCGAGTACGACGCCGGTCACACCGCCAACGGTGAACAGGAAGATGAAGCCCATTGCCCAAACCATTGGTGATTTGAACTCGAGGCTGCCGCCCCACATGGTTGCGATCCAGCTGAAGATCTTCACGCCGGTCGGCACTGCGATCACCATGGTGGCCGCGGTGAAGTACATCTTCGTGTTTACGTCCAGGCCGACCGTATACATGTGGTGCGCCCACACGATGAAGCCGACAACGCCGATTGCGACCATGGCATAGGCCATGCCGAGATAGCCAAACACAGGCTTGCGGCTGAAGGTTGCAACGATCTGAGAGATCATGCCGAAGCCCGGCAGGATCATGATGTAAACCTCTGGGTGACCAAAGAACCAGAACAGGTGCTGATAGAGAACAGGGTCCCCGCCGCCGGCTGGATCAAAGAAGGTCGTGCCAAAGTTACGATCGGTCAGCAGCATGGTGATCGCCGCAGCCAGCACTGGAAGCGCGAGCAGCAGCAGGAATGCCGTGACCAGAACCGACCATACGAACAGCGGCATTTTGTGCAGGGTCATACCAGGCGCGCGCATGTTGAAAATGGTGGTGATGAAGTTTGTCGCACCAAGGATCGAGCCTGCACCCGCCAAGTGCAATGAGAAGATCGCGAAGTCGACCGCCGGCCCTGGAGAGCCCGTGGTCGAAAGCGGCGCATAGACCGTCCAGCCAACGCCTGCGCCCTGCCCGGTTCCGCCCGGCACAAACAGCGAGAAGACGAGGCTTAGGAAGCCAGCAACCGTCAACCAGAACGAGATATTGTTCATCCGCGGGAACGCCATATCCGGCGCACCAATCATCAGCGGCACAAACCAGTTACCAAAGCCGCCGATCATCGCTGGCATGACCATGAAGAAGACCATGATCAGACCGTGAGCGGTGATGAACACGTTCCACATATGCAGGTTCGCATTCTCAGACGGCTCACCGCCCATAAATGCTACCGCATCGCCAAGGTATTGGATGCCTGGCGCGGCCAGTTCCATCCGCATAACGCCAGAAATGGCGCCGCCCACGATCCCAGCGATAATCGCAAAGATCAGATATAGCGTGCCGATATCCTTGTGGTTGGTCGACATAAACCAACGCTTGAAAAAGCTTGGCTTGTGATCCGCAGCATGTGCGTGATCATCGGTGTGAATGTCGAAACCTTCAGCGGTGGTTGCCATGGTTCAAATTCTCTCGGACTGTTTAATTCGTTAAATTCTTAAGTCTTACGACGCGGTGTCTTCAGCAGCAGCTTCGGCCGGAGCCTCTGCCACGGCATCGCCAGGCACTTCGCCGCCTTTGCTGCGGATCCAAGCCTCAAACTGCTCCATCGGCAGCGCCTCTACCGTGATCGGCATGTAAGCGTGACGCGCACCGCACAGCTCTGAACACTGGCCATAATACACGCCAGGCTCTTCAATTGTGAGCAGTTTTTCATTGAGGCGGCCAGGAACCGCATCCATTTTAAACCACAGCGACGGCACCGCGAAAGCGTGGATCACATCGGCAGCGGTTGTTTGCACGCGCAGCGGAACGCCTGCGGGCACAACCATGCGGTTATCAACGGCCAGCTGGAATGGCTCACCACTCTCTTCGGCTTGCTCTTCGGTCAGCATGTTTGAAATGACCTCAAACTCGCCGTAGTCTGGATAGTTATAACCCCAATACCACTGGTATCCGGTCGCCTTGATCGTCACGGCATTTTCCGGCGGCGTTTCATATTGGCGCGCCAGCAGCGAGATTGAAGGAACTGCGATCACCACCAGAATGATCACCGGAACAATCGTCCAGATCACTTCGATGGCGGTGTTGTGAGTCGTTTTTGATGGGACAGGGTTGGCCGCCTTGCGATAGCGGACCACCACCCAAAGCAGCAGCGCAAGCACGAACAGGCTGATAATCGTGATGACCGGCATCAGGATCACATCATGCATCCACAGCGCGTATTTGCCGTCGGCGGAATACTGATCCTGGAAGGTCAGGCTCTTCCACGCATCGTCTTCATACGCCGTCGGCATGCCTTTGCCCTCGGTTGGCGCCATTGGCGTGTAAGCCGCATTGGCATCCACCGCCGGGGCTTCCGCCTCAGCAACTTCGCCAGCATCGGCTTCTTGCGCAACCGCCATTTGAGGCATCAGTGCAATCGAAAGGGCTGCAAACAAAGCAACCATCGCAAGCGACGCACGGTCGAAAATATGACCCAGTTTCATGTGTCTAATCTATCCGCTACTTATCCCATGCTGCCCTAAGAAGCAGCGCCCTTTGACCAGACACCGCCGACAGCTTTTGCGCCGACACTCCTGCCAACGTTGGGTGCCTCTTAGCTGCGCTTGCTCACTGCCTCAAGCGCTTCTAGGGAGAAAATTATGCAAGCCACCATGTTTGGGGCGCAAGTTTGCAAAAAAGGTAGTGTTTCTACGCATGACTGAAGAAGAAGTTCTCGCTGAGTTTCGTGGTTCTGGCGCTTTGCTGGAGGGGCATTTCAAGCTCTCCTCGGGCCGCCATAGCGCGCACTATCTCCAATGCGCCCGAGTCCTGATGAACCCGGAGCGCGCTGGCCGGCTGGCCCGAGCGGTGTGCGCTAACATCCCAAGAGAGGTGCGCGCGGCTGTGGATACTGTGGTTTCACCGGCCATGGGCGGCATCATAATTGGCCATGAAGTTGGCCGGTGCATGGAAAAAGACGCGCTATTTCTAGAGCGTCCCGAGGGAGAGTTTCATTTCCGTCGGGGATTCGCATTGGAACCGGGCGCCAAAGTGCTGATGGTGGAAGACGTGGTGACCACGGGTCTTTCCAGCCGCGAGGCAATTGCTGCCGTTGCGCGCGAAGGCGGTGAGGTTATCGCAGAATGTTCTTTGATCGATCGCTCTGGCGGAGAGGTGGACCTAGGTGTGCCCTTTTACCCATTGATTGCGATCAATTTCCCCACATATTCCGATGATGAAGTGCCCGCCGAACTTGCCGCTATCGCGGTGACGAAGCCGGGCAGCCGCAAGGAATAGGCATCCACATATGACCGCGAAGCTCAGACTGGGCGTAAATATTGATCACGTCGCCACCATCCGCAATGCGCGCGGCGGCGACCATCCCGATCCTGTGCGCGCGGCGGAAATTGTCGCCAGCGTCGGCGGCGATGGGATAACCGCTCACTTGCGCGAAGATCGCCGTCATATCCGCGATGAGGACTTAGCCCGGATCCAGACCGCGACTGAGCTACCGCTCAATCTTGAGATGGCTGCCACTCAGGAAATGCTGGAAATTGCACTGCGGCACAAACCGCACGCGGCCTGCATCGTCCCGGAAAAGCGCGAGGAACGCACGACAGAAGGCGGCCTCGATGCTGCCGGATTGCACAATACCCTCGCGCCGATTGTTGAGGAATTAAAAGCAGCGGGCATTCGCGTCTCGCTGTTCATTGAGGCAACAGACCGCCAACTGGACGCGTCTTTGCGCCTCGGCGTGCCCGTGGTCGAGTTTCACACCGGCGAATATGCCCACGCTTTTCTCGATGGGGACAACGCAAAAATTGAAGCTGAGCTGAAGCGCATTTCCGACATGGCCGCCTTGGCCGCGAAAAACGGGATTGAGCCGCATGCGGGCCACGGACTGACCTTTGAGAATGTCCAGCCAATCGCTGCCATTCCTCAGATCGCTGAGCTGAACATCGGGCACTATCTAATTGGCGAAGCGGTGTTCACCGGCCTAGAGCCAGCGATCCGGCGGATGCGCGAACTGATGGACGAGGCACGCTAGTGTGAGCCAGCCTGAACTTCCGCCTCTAACGCGCACACAAAAAGGCTGGGCCTTCGGCGCGGCGGGCCTGTTCATTCTCAGCATTGGCTTTCTGGGATATGCGCTGTCAAACGGTGTGCTGGTCGCCTTTGCAATTGGCTGGGTGGCCCTACAGATTTTCGGCTATGTTGGATCGCTGAAACGCGGGAATGGCGATTTTGCCCATCCCTTGTTTAAGACACAGGTTATGCTGCACGCGGCGGCCTTGGGTCTCTTGGTTATGGTAATGTCGCGGGCTTTGGGCGGATGAGAATGACGCATGGACAATAGTGCTGAGCAGAAAAAGCCGGGCTGGATGCTTGCCGTCATGGTTTGCTGGTATGCGCTGTGCCTGCTCGGAACCGGCTTTATTGCGCTGATCGGTATGGCCTTCGGTTCAGAGGTTCACCGCGGCGATCCGATCCCATTGCTTGATACTTTGATGGTTATTGGCCCATTCCTGATCAACATCGCTCTGCTGGTCGCGACCGTCGTCTTGTGGAACAAGGATAAAGTCCGGGAGGCGACCCTGCTTTGGGGCGCGAGCTTCCTCTTGGCTCTTGGCGCAATGGGATTTTTCAGCGGAGTGGCAATATGATCATCGGCACCGGATCGGACCTCTGCAATATTGAACGGATCCAAAACTCGCTCGACCGGTTTGGCCAGCGGTTCGAGAACCGTGTCTTCACCGAGAAAGAGCGGGCCAAGGCCCAGCGCCGCCCCTTCACTATCGCTGGCACCTATGCGAAGCGATTCGCCGCCAAAGAAGCTTTTAGCAAAGCAGTCGGCACCGGATTTCGGCGCGGGGTCTTTATGAAAGACATCGGCGTGGTTAACGCGCCGTCTGGCGCACCGACCCTCGCGCTAACCGGCGGCGCGGCGAAGCGTCTTGCGGAAATGGTCCCGGAAGGCCATGAGGCGCATGTTCATCTGACCCTAACCGACGATCATCCATGGGCGCAGGCCTTCGTTATTATCGAAGCCTTGCCCATCCCCCAGACCTAACGAGCATCATGACCGAAGCCACGACAGTGACAGACACCAGCATCAAAACTGACGAAACGGCCGAAGAAAAGGTCAATTGGTTCGCGGAGCTTCGCGGGCTTCTGCTGATGCTGCTCGCGGTGCTCGCATTTCACAGCCTGGTGGCAAAGCCGTTCTACATCCCATCAACTTCGATGATGCCGACCCTGCACGTTGGCGACCGTTTGGTGGTTAGCAAATATCCCTATGGCTGGTCATGGGCATCGGCTAGTTTTCACCTGCTGCCGCGCGGCGAATGGCGGGTTTTGGGCAGCACACCTGAATATGGCGATATCGTTATCCCCGTGCATCCAGTGCGTGACGAGGATTATATCAAGCGCGTGGTCGCCCTGCCCGGTGACACAATCGAAGTGCGCGAGGGGCAGATCATTCTCAATGGCGAGGCGATCAAGCGTGAGGTTGTGCCAGCGGTGCGCATCCCGTTCGAAGAAGAGCTGTTGTGCGATGATCGCCCTTGCCTGACCGCGTTCGAACCCTACCGTGCCCGCGAAGCCAGCGGCGCTCAATTCTACGAACCACCGACCTATCGCGAGACGCTGCCCAATGGCGCGACGTATTTGACGATTGATCACATCGAGGGTCAGCCGCACGACAATTTCGGGCCGCTGATGATCCCGGAAGGCGCTGTCTTCGTCATGGGCGACAACCGCGATCATTCCGCAGACAGCCGCGCCACAATCCCGCAGCGCGGCCTTGGCGGCGCGATCCCGCTGGAGAACATTGGCGGGCGCGCAGAATTCATCACCTTCTCGCTCGACGGTTCAACCACTTGGAACCCAGGCAGCTGGTGGAGCAGCTTGCGCGGTGACCGCGCTTGGACCACGCTGCGTCCTGCCATCGCTGAGCGCAGCGCAGCAGACAGCGAGTAAGCGAGCCAGCGCATGGCCAAGAAATTCCTCTATTTCATCGCGTTTTGTATCGTGGCCGCTCTGGTGGGACGCATCGGCTGGGAGATGTTCAAAGGCGATTTGGCCGCCTTTGCCTTGGTGCCGGACACGGAATTTGTCGAACAAGAGGCCTTGGCTGACAACGCCTATGAAGACCCCGCTTTGTGGTATTCGCGCCCGGGTATCGGCGTGACCGATCCCGCCCGGTGGCAACCCGCCTATGCGCAAGTAGCAAACGAAGGTGAAACCACCGCAGGACGCGCGCCTGCGCAGCGCCCAAATGACGTCACGGCGTCAGATCTGCCTGATTTCGCGGTCTTCTTTATCCACCCGACCAGCTATCTCGAGCGCGCCAATTGGAACGCACCGATTGGATCGGAAGAGGCCGAGCGCGTCGCGAGACTTTATGTGCGCGGCATGGCCAGCCCGTTTAATGCAGCGTCAGAGATTTGGGCGCCGCGCTATCGCCAGGCGACCATGGGCGCATTCCTGACCGACGCACCGGAGGGCCAGCAAGCGATCGATGCCGCCTATGCCGATGTGCTGGAGGCCTATCGCTATTTCTTAAGCTCGCTCGATGAGGACACGCCGATTGCACTTGTCGGACATAGCCAGGGCTCGCTGCATTTGGTGCGCCTGCTGCGCGAGGAAGTGAGCGGATCAGAGATCGCGCCGCGCGTCATTGCCGCATACGCAGTCGGCTGGCCAATCTCGATCAAGCATGATTTGCTCGCCCTCGGTATGCCAGCATGCGCGACCGCCAATCAGGCGGGCTGCGTGCTGTCATGGTCAAGCTTTGCCGAGCCAGCCGATCCGTCCGACGTGATGGAAACCTATGCCAAATCGACCGGTTTTGACGGGACGCTGCGCGGGGACAGCAAGATCTTATGCACCAACCCGCTGACCGGGACGATTGGCGCAGAAGCGGCGATGGAAGCAAACCTCGGCACCTTGGTGCCCAACACCGATATCAGCGACGGCGAACTGGTGCCCGGCGCGGTCCCTGCCCGCTGTGATGAGCGCGGTCTGCTGCTGATCGGCGATCCGCCTGAAATGGGTCCCTACGTGCTGCCGGGCAACAATTACCACGTCTATGACATCCCCCTGTTTTGGGCCAACACACAAGCGGACATCGCTCGCCGAGCTCTCGCATGGCAAGCAGCGCGGTGATCACGGAAGACGCGGGCGAGTTTCGCAGCGCTCTGCCTGATGGCGGGGCGCTCCTCGGCCTCGACCTTGGCACCAAAACCATCGGCACTGCGACCTGCGATGGCGGATGGCGGTTTGCAACCAATCACACGACATTGCCACGCGGCAAGTTTGGCCGCGACCGGGAGGAACTGCGTAAAGTCATAAAGGACCGCAGCAGCGCCGGGATTGTCATTGGCCTACCGCGCAATATGGACGGCAGCGAGGGGCCGCGCGCCCAAAGCAGCCGCGCCTATGCCCGCAATCTTGCCGAAAGTTTTGAGCTGCCGATCCTGCTGTGGGACGAGCGTTGGTCCACGCAAAGCGCCGAGGCGGCGATGATCGGCCAGGATATGAGCCGCGCCAAGCGCGCCGAAGCGATCGATAGCCACGCTGCCGCCGTGATCTTGCAAGGCGCAATCGACCGGTTGGCAGGCGGAGTGCTCTAGCGCGCGCTTGCAGCCAATTCCTCCCGCTTGCTGCGCGCAATCTGTGCCAGCATCCGACCACCCGAACCTTCTGCTTCCCGCCATAAAGCGTCGCGATCTTGCCGCTCGCTGAGCTGCACACTGCGCGCTTCAAAGCTGGCCTGGCGCAGGCGTTCGCTTGGGTGGTGGCGCCCCACCCATTCGGCATAATCCTGCGCCTCATCGCTGCCAGTGGCGACCGCGATCCGCAGAAATGCCTCGGTCGAATTGGGGCTCAGCACGCGCTCAATCCGCTCTTCCTCCAGATCAAAGCCATATTGATCGTACCAATGCTGCGCCGGGTCGACATGCATCACATTGATCGAGACCGAGAGGCTTTCCGGCGGCAGCTGGCTGTGAATGTCGCGGTGCGCGCGGTACAGCATCAGCTTGTTTTCAGACAAAGCGGTGCGCTCCACAAAGTTCAGCTTCGCATCCTCACCCGGATAGCCCGCGTGATCGGCATAATCATATTCGTAGTAATCGCTGCGATAGCCCGGCCCTAAATAGCCGCTGGTGAGAAAAGAGAAATTGTGATCGTGCGGAACGCCATAGACGAAACTCTTGGCCCCGCTCGCTTTGAAACACAGATCATCCTCCGCCGGCCAGATATTTGCGCGCAGGAAGACATTGCCGGCCAGCGGGCTAAGCACGATTGATTGCGGGCCATAGCCGCTTTCCTGGCCGACTTCGCGGTGGCGATGCTTGATCTGATCAAGCAGCATATCACCCAGAAAAGTGCGGTTGTTGGTCAGCGCGCGTAGGTAGGTCGCGGCCTGCTCTGTTCGCCCTTCGCAGGCCGGGTCAAAGTCAATTCCGGCAAGCGCTTCGATCGTCTCATCTAAGCTAGCGACGCTGTCCGTTGGAGCTTCTATGATACGGGGCATGGTTCGGCCTCCTTCGCCAGATCGGCAAGCCGCGCATTGGCAGCGATCAGAGTTTGCTTGAGCGAGGCAGCAGGCGGAGCAATTGGATCATCCTTTCGCCCAGACAATCGGCTGAGCAAGGCCATTCCCTCGGCTGCATCCAGCGCCAAGGTCTGGCGCACCGCTTCCCAGCGCAGGTCGGCATCATCACCCATACATAGAGCCAGTTCCTGCATTACCGGCACCGCGTCACCGCGCTCCATCGCGCCCAGCACATCCACCGCCATAAAGTGCTGGCTAGAGCGTTTGTCCGCGCTGACTTGATGGATCAGCGTGCCGTCAGACAGCAGATATTCGCGCGACGGCTTGGGCTTTGCCGGGATGCGGGTCAGCTGCAGCAACAGCATTGAGCCCTCAACTCTTAGAAACTCGCGTGTTTGCACACCCGCAGGCTGCGTGACGCAGCTGTCCGCTTCGTAAGTGGTGGGGCAGGAATTGATGCGCGCCCGGCCTGAATGGATCCCGGTGAGCTGATGCTGCACCCCGTGCGCTTTCCCCGCCAAAACAATCTCGCAAACCTCGCGGTCGGCAAAGACTGCGCTTTGCGGCTCGGCGGCAGAGCTGAGCTCGCTGTAGACAAACAGAGAGAGCGTCGTGCCGCCGCTATTCATTAGCTGCAGCGTCGCCAATCCCGGCGCGACATTATGGCGCAGTGGAACCTGGCCCAGCGGCTGATCCATCAACGGCGCCAGCAATCCATTGCACCAATCACCAATAAAACGCGAAGCGGTCTCATAATTGCTGAGCACGCCAGACAAGGTCTCGCACATGCCCAGCGGCCGTCCCGCATCATAGGCCTCCAGCTCCTCTTTGAGAGCCACGACGTCGCTCTTCGACTGCCATTCGGCAACCGCGCGCGTCATCGGCATTTGCGCATGGCGCTGCAGAGTGGGATCACTCCGCAGCGCCGCGATATCAGGATGAATCTGCATCGCTTGCACTACCTGCTTAAACGACAGCAGCAGGTGGGATGGTGTCGTAGAGATAGACCATGATGACCACGATCCGGTCGTCATATGTCGCTCCAGACTGCAGCGCGGAACCAAACAGACCGCTCGCGGTTTCCAGTCCAGGCAGCGAAGCGAGATCAATTTTAGCTAGGTTCATTTTGTTACCCTCCAAGGTTGCACCGAAACGGGATTGCCGCGGTGCAAGACCAAGAATGACCGGGCCGGCAGATTCGCTGAAATTAAAAGATTGTAATGTTGGAACGCTCGGGACAGAGGTCTGTTTATGAGCTCGCCCAAAGCCCGATTTGACCCCGCAGAGGCGTCGAAATTTTTCACCAAGCACGGCCATTCTGGCTGGCTGGGGCTGCGTTACCGCGACCATGGTGAGAACTGGGTGGAGCTGGAATTGCCCTGGCGAGAGGACTTGCTGGGCGAGGAAGATCGCGCCGTCCTGGCCTCTGGCCCGATCGTCAGCCTGATGGACATGGCGAGCGGGATGAGCATCTGGACGACGGAGGGCGATTTCACCCCGATCGCGACGCTCGACCTGCGGGTCGATTATCAGCGGCCAGCGAAAGAACGCGCCGCCGTGATCGGCCGGGTTGAATGCTATCGCACCACCAAATCGGCGGCATTTGTGCGGGGGATTGCGCATGATGGCGACCCGGAAGACCCGGTCGCGCATGTTGCGGGCGTGTTTATGACCATTGGCCGCGATCCGCGCCAAGGCAAGGTTCCCATGGGCAAGGATGCCGCCAGCTCTGCGGGGACCGGCGATGAGTGATACGCAAGACGATCCAGCCGCCGCTCTGGTGCTCCCTCCCTATGCCCGCGCTCTGGGCGTTTCACTGCATGGGCTTGAAGGCGAATTGCCGGTTCTAACGGTGGGATTTAGCTCAGTTATCGAGGGCAGACCGGGCGCATTCCATGGCGGCGCAACCGCTGGCCTGCTCGAGAATGCGGGCTATGCCGCATTGCGCGCTGTGCTGGTGCGCGAGGGGCGCAATCCTCAGCTCAAACCGGTCAATATCACGGTGCAATTTCTCGCAGCAGGCAAGCAAAAGCAGACCTATGCCGTGGGCCGGATCACCCGGCTTGGTCGGCGCAATGCCAATATCGCGGTTGAGGCGTGGCAGGATGATCGCGAGCGGCCAATCGCCACCGCAATCCTCAATATCTTGATGGCAGAGCGCGACTAACGATCCGGCGGCGCAGGCTCCAGATTGAGTCCGTCTTCATCAATTCTCAGCTCCAAAGGCACGCCCTCGACTTCGGTTGAGAAGGTGATGCCCTCCTCATCAAAGCTGATCTCTGAACCGTTTTCGTCGATCACTATCGTTTCGCCCTCGCCAATATCGAGCGGCTGCACAGGGCCTTCCGGATCGGGCGCGCTGGTGGGATTCGGCGGAGCGAGCGACAACGCCCCGCGCATGAACTCGCGCCAGATGCGGGCCGGTGTTCCCCCGCCCGTTACGCCGCCAAGCGAGGAATTGTCGTCATTGCCGACCCACACGCCGACCACCAGATCGCCTGCGTAACCGACAAACAAGGCGTCGCGGTAATTTTGGGTCGTTCCCGTCTTTCCGTAATTCGCAATCGGCAAGGTCGCGGCTCGGCCTGTCCCATTATTGATCGCCGCGCGCAGCATCTGCTCGATGTTTTCATGCGTCCGTGCTGAAAGGCTGTCCTCGCCCGACGTCAGCCAATCGAGCCAGCCTTGCTCCTCTTCCTCAAACGCATGGGGCTCAATCGGGAAAGTGTTGCCCGCCAGACCCGCATAGGCTGAGGTCAGCTCAAGCAAAGTCATGGATGACGTGCCGAGCGCGAGGCTAGGATCGCCGACGGGCAGGCTGGACTCAACGCCTAGCGAGCGCGCGGTTGCGATCACTTGCTCGCTGCCAACGGCCTGGAAGAGACGAACCGTCGCCACATTGCTGGAGCTCGCAAACGCCTGCTCCAGGGTCAGTTCGTCGGAATAATTCTCGCCAGAGTTTTTCGGGCGGTAGCTGCCTTGCTCAATGGCTGTGTTCGGAATGGTGTAATCCGGCTGCCAGCCTGCTTCCAGCGCGGCGAGATAGACGAACAACTTGAAGGTCGAGCCCGGCTGCCTGCGGGCCTGCGTCGCTCGGTTGAAAGGAGATTTCGCGTAATCCTTGCCGCCGACCATTGCCACAACCTCACCCGAGGGACGCATTGCGACCAAGGCGACCTGCGCCTCGCCCAGCTTCGCGCGGCCAACCACTCGGCTCGCGAGCGCTTGAAGGCGTGCATCCAAGGTCGTTGTCAGCGCCTGCTTGGCATAGCTCGCCTCAGCATTCTTGCGCGCAATCGGTAGCGCCCAATCGGCAAAATACGTACCAGTTGGCAGGGTATTGCGCGCCCGCACATCGAGCTTTGGTGAAGGAAGGCTCGCGGCATCTTCTGCCGTCAAATAGCCCTCTTCCACCATGGAAGAGATCACCAGACCCATGCGCTCTTTCGCAAGGTCATAATTCTTCGTCGGCGCGAGCCTGCTTGGTGCCTTCAAGAGACCCGCCAGCATGGCGGCCTGCTCTGGCTTGAGGTTCTCCGGATGGCGATAGAAGTAATGCAGGCTCGCCGCGCGCAGACCGTATTGATTGTCGCCAAAATAAGCGTTGGAGAGATAGCGCTCGAGGATTTCATCCTTGGTCAGCCAAGTCTCCAGCCATAGCGCGATCAGCGCCTCCCGGGCCTTTCGCGTCATGCTCTGCTCAGGAGTTAGGAAGGTGAATTTCGCCAGCTGCTGAGTGATGGTGCTGCCGCCCTGACGCGGTCCGCCAGACAGGTTAGACCAGGCCGCCCGCGCTATACCGCGCGGATCAATGCCCCAATGCGAATAAAACCGGCGGTCCTCAATAGAGAGGAACGCGCCGACCACATGTTCGGGCAGTTCCTCAACCTCGACCGGCTCATCCACCACGGCGCCGCTGCGCGCAATCGGCGTCCCATCGCTGGCGAGCAGAGTGATTTGAGGCGGCGCAATTGGCTCAAGCGATTTTGAAAGCGGCGCAGTGAATGCAAGCCAGCCGACAATCAGGAAGAAGCCGAGCAGGCACAGCGCAATCCCTCGCGCAAACCATTTGCGGCGTTTCTGCCATTTCGTCGCTGGGATCGCAGGCGCTGGGTAATTGCCGGGCTCAATCTCTTGGGCAACACCATCGCCAGAATCGCGCTTTGACCGGCGGCCCCAGCTCGGCAGACTGGGCCATTTCAGCCAGCTGCGTTTTGGCTTTTGGCTGTGCTGGCCCCAATCGAACTTATTGTCGAAATCATCGAGCGCGCTGCCATAGGGATCTTGCAGCGAATAATAGCCCGCCTCTCGCCGGTCGCCCGGCCTGGGACTGATGCCTCCGTCATCGTCTGGTCGTTGCCGCCGAAACATGCGTGCTGTATTATACGATTAATACAGCACTTGCGAGCATTTTTTGCAGCGGAGGCGGGCCCGAAGCTATCGGGCCCGGCCCAAAATCAGGCGCCGCAGTCGCCGGTTCTTGTTGCTGTCATGGTCATGGCCACGCGCGCTTGCTGGTCAAATTGCTCATTGTTGATGTCGAACTCAACATCGGCAGTGAAGCTTTCGTCGGTCGCAGAGGCGATAAATTTGGTTTTGATATCGCCTTGCGGTGCGCCTTTGCACTCCATCTCAAGATCAATCGAGGTGTCTGAATCCTCGCGGGAAATTTCGGTGCAATTGCCGCCCATGCCTTTGCCCATTTCCTCGACCGCATCTTTCCACTCTGGCGCGCCCTCTTGCTCGCCCATGCAGAAACTTTGGCCATTGCCAGATGCCTGCTCCATCTGATTGCGGACCTGCTCTTGCTGGGCCTCATCCATACCGGGAAAGGACAGCTCAGTGACTTTAATCTCTTGAGAGTACATGCCTGCATCAGGCTGACCATCCGGGGCTGCTTCGCCGCCGCAAGCGGACAAAGCGAGGGCAGATGCGAACGTCAGTCCGGCGAGGATAGGCTTATTCATAGTAATTTCCTTTGCGACCATAAGGATAGATCAGAGTGTTTTAGACCGCACTCTGCAGGTGTCTAGTGAGCAGTCTTAACCGGTCTTCGCGATGCCCTCTGGCAAATCTTCGTTGAAGACCCGCTGGTAATATTCGCTCACCAAAACCCGCTCTGCCTCGTCACATTTGTTGAGGAACGAGAGCCGGAAGGCAAAACCGAGATTCTTGAAAATCGCAGCATTCTGCGCCCAAGTAATGACCGTGCGCGGGCTCATAACAGTGGAGATATCGCCGTTCATAAAGCCTTGGCGTGTCAGGTCCGCAACCTTCACCATATCCGCGATCACCGCGTCATCAGTGTCCGGCGTTTTCGACTTAACGATCTTCTGCTCGGTTTCAGCGGGCAGATAGTTGAGCGCAACCACGATGTTCCAACGGTCCATCTGCGCTTGGTTGATCGCCTGCGTCCCGTGATACAGCCCGCTGGTGTCGCCCAGGCCAACCGTGTTGGTCGTTGCGAACAGGCGGAAATAGGGGTTCGGCGTGATCACGCGGTTTTGATCAAGCAGCGTCAGGCGGCCATCAAATTCCAGAATGCGCTGGATGACGAACATCACATCCGGACGGCCCGCATCATATTCGTCAAAGGTCAGCGCAACCGGGTGCTGCAGCGCCCAGGGAAGGATGCCTTCTTTAAACTCGGTGACTTGCAAGCCGTCTTTCAGCACGATCGCATCGCGCCCAATCAGATCGATCCGGCTGATATGTGCATCCAGGTTCACGCGGATGCTGGGCCAGTTGAGCCGGGCAGCCACTTGCTCGATATGGGTCGACTTACCCGTGCCGTGATAGCCCTGAACCATCACGCGGCGGTTGTGCTCAAACCCGGCCAAAATCGCGAGCGTCGTATCCGGATCGAAGACATAGCTTTCGTCGATCTCTGGCACATGCGCTCCTGCCACGCTGAAGGCGGGCACTTGCCAATCGACATCAATGCCGAATGTGTCGCGCACATCGACCGTCGTGTCGGGCTGAGGGGGAAGCGCGCTGCCGGCGCTGTCGTAGCTGGTGTCTGCAGGAGAATTCATCGTGCGGAACGGTTAGAGCGCGATTGGCGCGGCTGCAAGAAGCTGCGGCATGCTATTTTCACTAGGTCACAGGAATTTGTGCAGTTTTTTAGCCCGGAATGGCGATTTTGCTCAAATGCCCGCACTTCATCCAAAACCGCACGCCCTCTGCGCCTGACTTGAATTCGGTGCGCTCACCCGCTGGTAGCCTGATCCAGTCATTGCGGTGATAGGTTTCGCCCGCGTGGTTCAGTTCGCCCTCCAGTATCAGGATTTCCACGCCGCCGGCATCGCCCAATTCGGTCTCAGTGCCGGGCTCCCAGGCCTCGACAAACACCGCCTCTTGCGGCCGATCGACGATTTGAGCGCGGCTAACGCCCTCAACATTGGGATCAGCTGAGAGCTCCAAGCTGTTCAAATTCAGCGAGAATTGATCCGCATCATCTTTCGCAAATTGCCACAGTTTCACAAAAATAGTGCAGCCCGGATCAGAACGCGGGATGTGGTGCGTGCCGATCGGATTGCGCACATAAGTGCCCGCAGGATAATCTCCATGCTCGTCCTGAAACACGCCTTCTAGGACGATGAATTCCTCCCCGCCGGAGTGGGTATGCTCGGAAAAATGGCTGCCCGCAGCGTAACGCACGATGCTGGTGGCGCGCGCGACCTCATCGCCAATCCGGTCCAGCATTCTGCGATCAACTCCGGCCATGGGTGAGGGCACCCAATCCATCTCGCCGGTGCGCACCATTACCGCTTCATCAAATTCTGCGTTGATTCTCATACACTCAAAATGGGCATTGGCGGCGGCATGTGAAGTGCAACTTGACCTCGCATTTGAACAACACACTGACTACATTGCCCATAATGGCTGATCCAATTGAAAAACTGCGACTGAAACTGGTTCAGCAAGTCCGCGATGTCTTCAACGATGCCAGCGCCGGGCAAAAGCCAGAGCCACCATCGGACGAGGCACTGTTTGAGCGCGATACGCCGATCCGCATGGTGCATGCCGATCTGGTCGGGATGATGACCGGCGGCATTCGCAGTCTGCTGCTGCAAATGCTCCACCCGCATGCGCTCCAGGGCGTGCTCGACCATTCGAACTTTCGCGAAGATATGCATGGCCGCCTGCGCCGCACGGCAAAGTTCATCGCGGTGACCACCTTTGGCCACCGCGACCGCGCACTCGCGGCGATTGAGCGGGTCAATGGCATCCATGCTCAGGTCACCGGGACGCTGCCGGATGGCTCATCTTACATCGCGAATGATCCGCGCACGCTCGCTTGGGTGCATGTCGCCGAGGCGCAAAGTTTCCTAGCGGGATATATGCGCCATGTTCGGCCCAATATGCCGCGCAGCGAGCAGGACGAGTATTACCGCCAGTTTGCGGTAATCGCCCGCGCTCTGGGCGCGGATCCAGTGCCGGAAACCCGGGCAGAGGCCGATGCGATTTTTCGCGAACTGCGCGTTGATCTGCGCCCTTCCCCGGAGGCGCGCGAGATCGCCAATCTGGTGCTCAACCAAAAGCCTGAGGGCACACCGCCGGGCGTTCAAGCCATGCTGGGCGGCGATGCAGTGGCGATGTTGCCGCCATGGGGCAGAAGCATGCTGGGGCTTAATGCGCCCGGTCTGAGCGCTATCCCCGCGCGCGCCGCAACATGGGGCATGGGCCGGACCTTGCGCTGGGCTTTTCGGCAGACTTGACCCGAATTCGCCAAATTGCTGCTATATGGCTCCGCCGGATTTGAGGGAGGATTGAAATGTACGTAGCCGTAGCCGCGCTCTCAGTGCCTGAAGAGAACCGCGAGAAGTATCTCGAAGCCGCCGAGTTCATGGCCAATTGGTCGATGGATCACGGCGCATTGGAAGTCATGGAAGCCTGGGAACTCGATGTTCCCGAAGGCAAAACCACGGACTATCGCAAGGCCGTAAATGCGCCCGCCGGAGAGAAGATTGTCACCGGCTGGGTGATCTGGCCGGACAAGGCCACGTTCGACAAAGCCAATGAAGCGATGTTGGCGGGCGAAGGCTTTGAGGGCCACTCCGGCGAAATGCCCTTCGATGGCTCAAGGATAATCTATGGCGGATTTGAGCCCCTTTTGACCAAAGGGCGCTAATGCCTAGCTGAATGCACGCGCTTTGCGCAGCAATTGATAGGCCTCTACGACCTTGCCCAGGCGCGCTTCGTATTTGCGGTCCCCGCCATTGCGGTCTGGGTGATAGCGCCGCACGAGCTCTGAATATCGCTGGCGCAGGCGCGGCCGATCGGTGTCTTGCCCAAGCCCCATCGCCTCAAGCGCGCCGATCTCTTCCGCAGAGAAACGCGTCCCGCCAACGCCATTGGGCGCCGCCTCTGCATCTCGCCTAGCGCGCCCTTTTATCCCGGCCGCCCGCGCTGAGATCGCATCCAAGGGATCATCAAAATCGGCCCAGCGCGGCATGCCATCAATGCCAGCGGTTGGCTTGAAGCTCGGGCTTTCGGTCTTCCAGCCGGATGCTGGCGATTGCGCCGCAAGGATTTCCTCTGCGTTCATGCCTTCGAACCAATCATAGCCGGAATTGAACTGACGCACGTGCTCCAGGCACATCCAGCGCCATTCGCCGGGTCCGTCAAAGCCATTGGGGCGGTTGCCAGGCGCACGAAACTCGCCAGCCTCCTCGCAGCCCGGGGCTTCGCAATCGCGTGCAGCGTCTTCGTGACGTCCATGAAACTTGGCAGAGCGCATGAAAATAGAGCATGGGGTCTCACAACCCTAAATCCAAGAGAGAGAACGCGATGAACGGCTCAATTGCCCAAGAAATGTCACAACTGCTGACGGAGGCTTTTTCGCCAAGCAAGCTCGATATCATCAATGATAGCGCGCAGCATTCTGGCCACGCCGGGGATGATGGCAGCGGCGAATCGCACTTTACGATCATGATCGAGGCCTCGGCATTCGCCGAGATGAACCGGCTCGCCCGGCAGCGTGCCGTTATCGCTGCTCTGGGTGACATTGTCGGCGAACGGGTGCATGCTGTTGCAATAAAGGCAAGCGTGCCGGAAAGTTAGAGCGAGCCAATCGCCAAACTTGTGCAGGGAAGCTGGGGAGCAGAGACAATGCGAGCTCATGATCAGGCGCGCTGATGCTGCTGTCTCGCACCTACCACCCCTCGCCCGAAGTCGCGCCCTATATCAGGCGGTTCTATGTGTTTCAGGCGCAATTGCCCGAAGCCATGGTGATCGAGGATTTCCTGTTGGCAGAGACCGCCTTTGTGCGCTGCTTGGTTGAAGGTGATTGGTCCGGCGAAGTGGCTCCCGGCGAATGGTCCCGGCCCAGCGACACTTTGCTGTTCGGAGCCAATGCTGGCCCGTTTAAGGTTCGGGTAAAGGGTAGCTTCAACGTTGTCGGATTTGCCATACGGCCCAGCGCGTGGCGTGCGTTGTTTACCGAGGATCATCCTGAATACGTTGATCGGATGTTGCCGCTGGAGGATGCATGGGGCGATCTGGCGAGCGAATTGCAGCGCGGCATCAGTGCGGCGGGGAGTGACGAAGCGAAAGTTGCCGCAATGGAAGCCATTATCCTGCGCCGGATCGAGGAACATGGGCACCTACAGGTCGACAAGCAGCTCGCCAAGTTTGAGGTGTTCGCGCGAAGAGACAGCACAATCAGGATTGATCAGGCCGCCGACGACATTGGCATTTCCATCCGCCAGCTAGAGCGCCGCTGCAAGGATGCATTTGGCCTGACACCAAAGGGCGTTTTGAGGCGCAGCAAGTTCCTCGACATGGCGGCGGCGATGCGCGGGTTTGGCAATGCCAGCGAGAAGGATTTGGCGGAGCTGCGCTATTTCGATCAGTCGCATCTCAATCGCGAGTTTCGCAAATTCACACGGATGACACCGGGGCAATTCAAGAATACCGTTACGCCATTACAGACCGCTGGCCTGAAGCTGCGCGAAGAAAGCCGGAACGAGGACTAAGCGTATGCACGAACCGGCAAAAAAGCGCATCCGGCGCGCGGCGAGGATTATTGTTCTCAGCCCTGCAAACCGCACCCTGATGTTCCGCTTCGATGTCGCCGACAGACCGCCATTTTGGGTAACCGCTGGCGGCGAATGCGAGGCAGGAGAGAGTTTTAATGAGGCAGCAAGACGCGAATTGCTGGAGGAAACCGGCATAGTCGCCGACCCAGGCCCGCAAATCGCTCAATTCGAGCCAGAGTTCATAACTGTCGAAGGTGAACCTGTGCGGGCAGATGAGCGCTATTTCATCGTGCGCGCGGACAGCGACCTGATCGATACCTCGCGCCACACCGACTTAGAGCGCAAAGTGATGACGCAGCACCGCTGGTTCACCATGGACGAGCTTGAGAGCTGGCACGAAGCGATCTACCCAGAGAATATTGCTGCGCTGATCACGGCGCATGCCTGATAAGGAATGACAATGGACTACACCGGCAAAACCGTTTGGATCACTGGCGCATCATCGGGGATTGGTGCGGCGCTGTCGCGCGAGTTGGCCCGGCGCGGTGCGCATTTGGTGTTGTCGGGCCGCGACGAAACTCGGCTGGCCGACGTCGCGAAGGATTGCGGCGAGACTTTGCTCCTGCCGTTTGACGTGCGCGATGACGCTGCGCTTGCCGATGCCACGGCCAAGGCAATCGCCTGGAAAGGCGGCGTTGATCTGGCGTTCGCCAATGCCGGTGTTTCTCAGCGCAGCCGCGCGCTCAATACAGACATGCAGGTCTACCGGGACATCATTGATATCGACCTCACCGCGCAAATCGCCTTCTCACAAGGCTTGATCGGACACATGGCCCAGCGAGGCTCTGGCGGCATCGCCTTTATCTCGTCCATCGCCGGCAAAGTCGGTGTGCCGATGCGCACAGCCTATAGCGCGGTGAAATTTGGCCTCGCTGGCTATGGCGATGCCCTGCGCGGAGAATTGTCGCAATCGGGCGTCAATGTGCACATGATCTATCCCGGCTCCGTCGCCACCAATGTCGCGCGCAATGCTCTGACAGCCGATGGCGCAAAACGGGGCCGCTCCGATGATGTGATCGACAATGGCATCTCTGCCGAAAATGCTGCGAACACGATGCTCGACGGCATTGCCGCTGGCGAACGCGAGATCATCGTCGCGCAAGGAGCAGAGCTGGCAATGGGCGAAATGCGCCGCACGCCCGATGCTCTGTTCGACCAGATCGCTGGCATGGTCGCCAGCGGCTATATGGAGAAAATGGAGGCAGAAGATTGAGCGCGATGGAACAAAAACGCGTACAACTTGCCAATGGCATTCATCTGGATGTGCTCGATGAAGGCCCGCTCGATGCCCCGGTCCTGATTTTCCTTCACGGCTTTCCTGAAAGCCACCGAACATGGCGCCATCAGATCGCGCATTTCAAGGATCGCTTCCGCTGTATTGCCCCCGATCAGCGTGGCTATCGCGGATCATCCAAACCGCAAGAGGTTGATGCCTACACGCCCGACAAGCTGATCGGCGATATCTTCCTGCTCGCCGATGCGCTGAGCATTGGGAAGTTCACAATTGTTGGCCATGATTGGGGCGGCGCGATCGCCTGGGGCGTAGCGCTCGGCGGCCAGCATATGCGGGTCGAACGCGCGATAATCGCCAATGCCCCGCATCCCTCGATCTTCCAGAAATTGCTCTACACCCATCCGGGCCAGCGCGAGGCGAGCCAATATATTCGCGGGTTTAAAGACACGGCCAATGACGCACTGATCAAGGACCAAGGTCTGACCGGCCTGATGCTGCAAGAGGTGAAGTGGGATCGCCCAGCTGCGATGGAGCCAGAAGAACGCGAGGCTTTGCTGCGCGATTGGCAAAACCGCGATGCAGCCTTTGGCATGATAAATTATTACCGCGCCAGCCCGATCACAGTGCCGACAATGGATGAACCGTTCGAAGTGCCATCGGATTACACCGGGCCAGATCTGCCGCAGCTGACCATCCCGACATTGGTGATCTGGGCTATGGACGACTTGGCTTTGCCTGCCGAAAATCTCGATGGACTGGACGAGTTAATTGACGAACTCACCATCGAGCAAGTGCAGGACTGCGGGCATTTTGTGCCATGGGAAGCACCGGAGAAGGTCAACGCGGCAATGGAGAAGTTTTTCCAGAGCTAATCGGCAACACGTCTACAAGCGCAGACAACAGGTGATTTCTATTTTGGACTCAGTCTCGCGGATTCGCTATTGCGATCGCAGAGGCGCGAAAAGCCCCGCATCAACCTTCGGTCGCAGCTCCAATATCTCTTAAGGAGAGGAAATGCGATGATATCAGTTCGAAAAGCCTGCGCAGCTGCTCTTTTGGGCACCGCAGCTGTTGCGGTTGCAAGTCCAGCTGTAGGTCAATCTGTGCGACCTCAGGTCCAATCTGCAAAGCCCAGCCCGCGTGCGATGACCATTCCGCAGCCAGTCGCAAAAGACTACATGATGTGCACATCGCGCCAAGACCTGCACTTCACGACGATGGGATACGCTGTAGTGTGCCGTGATCAGGCATTTGAGCCGATCATCGTTGCAGTCGACCACACCAAATTTCCAGGTGGCATCGAAACTGTGACGACCCTCCTACAAGGCGCAAATACCACCTCAAGTGTCGAAAAAAGGCGGCGACTGAAGATCGAGCATACCCCTCCGTCTGCGAAGGCAAAGCGGCTCTGCAACCTTATCAACATCCGCGGGCGAACGCGCCCACCATGTCGCGAACTGCTGAATTTCTACTACTGACCGGGTTTCATTCAGCGCTCCACTCTACCCAGGCGCCATGCGGATGCGCGTGGGCGAGGCAGACCTCCTCTTCCCCGCCCGGCCAATAGCGCACGCGCAGTTCGTGGCGGAATGTCGCAGGGTCGGTTTCAAGCGCTATCCAGGCGAGCGGCTTCTCAGTGCTAGCTTGTGCGCCAGCCGCCATAACCGCGGCCGTAATCTCGCTTTGAGTGCTTGCAGGCATATATTGCCACATGATCGAGTGAAACATGACGCGGGTCGTGCCGGGCTCTTGCGGCTTGGCCAATTGCTCCCGCACGAATTCGCCCGCGTCCAATTGCACGACATCAGGCGCGTGCTCTCCGGCTAGCTGAATTGCCGCATCGATCCGCTGCATCCGCTCCTGCGCGTCCGGCCAAACATAGCTTTTCAGACGCAGAGCCGCATCCGTATCGCTAAGGTCAATCGGCCCAATATCGCAGCCGCAGATAGCAGTGATCTCTAGTTCAGCAGCAGGCGGTGAAGCGCCTCGCCATTCGGGCTTAATCTGCATTGGAGAGCTTGGCGGCCCGCTTTCTGTCTCGCCCAAGCGGTAAAAATAGCGGTCCATCATAGTGTTGACCCCGGCACTTGCACCGAGTTCAAACAAATCGAACTTCACAGGCACCCGGCCAGCCAACCACAGCAGACCAGCGATGATGCTGGCAGAGCGCCCAGCCTCATTGGTTTGCGGCGGTCCATCGAGCCATGGGACAAGTGCTGCATCATGCGCCTCCACCACCGCGCAAACCAGCGCATCGACCTCAGCCTGATCGGTGACTTCGCCGCGGTAAACTGGAGCCAGACGATCGTCCGCGCAGCTGAGAAGCAGATAGTGCAAACCTCCCGCAATTCTGAGCGGCATGGCGTCCTTCAGAGTGAGGCCCGGCCAGTTCGTCATCCGCTTCGCAACGGCAGTGTCACCTTTTGCGGCGGTGGCCAAAGCCCGGACAATTCGCCCAGTGCACGGCGCTCCGTTTTCCTCGGCATGGGTAGCCTGCCAATCCAGCGCCGCGTCAAAGTCTGAGGTGTCCATAATCGCCCCGTTACTCATGCCCTGTCACTCATGTAACGTGTCTCCTCGCTATGTTGGTGGCGCGATCAAAGGCAGGTTTACCTGATCGTCCGTGTTGCCCTTTGGCAGTGCAATGCCTAAGTGCGGCTCCGCAATGACTACGGACAATTCAGGCCAGCTCACCTTTGCCATTCCCAAGGGGCGGATCCTCGATGAGGCTCTGCCTGTGATGGCGCGCGCCGGTGTTGAGCCCGAAGCCGCGTTTCACGACAAGAGCAACCGCGCATTGAGCTTTGGCACAAACCGCGCCGATATGCGACTCATCCGGGTCCGCGCGTTTGATGTGGCGACCTTCGTGGCGCATGGCGCGGCGCAGGTTGGAATTGTTGGCTCTGACGTGATCGAAGAGTTTGATTACGCTGACCTTTACGCGCCGGTGGACCTTGATATTGGCCATTGTCGCCTCTCGGTTGCGCAGCGTGTGGATGACACGGCAGAGCAATCGAGCGCGAGCCACCTGAGGGTCGCAACCAAATATCCCAGCCTGACCCGCCGCCATTTTGAGGCGCAAGGCATTCAGGCCGAATGCGTAAAGCTCAATGGCGCGATGGAACTCGCCCCGTCACTTGGCCTCGCGCGCCAGATCGTTGATCTGGTGTCGACCGGACGGACGCTGAAGGACAATGGATTGGTCGAGACATCGAAAATCATCGATATCTCTGCCCGGCTGATCGTGAACCGTGCGGCGCTGAAAACCGATCCGCGTGTCGCTGAGCTCGTCGCCGCATTCCGCGCCGATATGGAAGCGCAAGCCGCCGAAAAGCAGGTCGCATAATGCAAAAGCTGTCGACCAAAGATGCCGATTTTGAGCAGCGCTTTGCCAAGATCGTCAATGCTCGGCGCGAAAGCGGCGAGAACGTCTCTGGCAAAGTCAGTGACATTCTCGCGCGGGTTAAAGCGAAGGGCGATGCGGCGCTGGTAGAATACAGCCAGCGGTTTGATGGGCACAGCCTGAGCACCGATGAAGACTGGTCGATTTCGCCTGAAAGCTGCGAGGCGGCGTATAACTCTCTTGAGCCGGAATTGCGCGACGCCCTGAACCTCGCCGCTGCCCGGATCGAGGCCTATCACCGCGATCAGATTCCGGCGAATCGCGACTTCACCGATGAAGCTGGCGTACGCCAGGGCGCGGTATGGCGCAGCGTCGATGCCGCCGGGCTCTATGTGCCGGGCGGACGCGCGGCCTACCCCTCATCACTGCTGATGAATGCGATCCCGGCCAAGGTCGCGGGCGTTGAGCGGATTGTTGTGGTCACGCCGACCCCCAAAGGCAATTCCAACCCCCTGGTTCTCGCCGCCGCGCATGTCGCGGGCGTGAGCGAAATATGGCGCGTTGGCGGAGCGCAAGCGGTTGGCGCGCTGGCTTATGGCACTGAGCGGATAAAGCCGGTGGATGTGATCACTGGCCCCGGCAATGCCTATGTCGCGGAGGCCAAGCGCCAGCTTTACGGCGTTGTCGGCATCGACATGGTCGCAGGGCCGAGCGAAATTCTGGTGATCGCAGATTGCGACAATGATCCAGACTGGATCGCCGCCGATCTGCTGAGCCAGGCAGAGCATGACCCGACCTCGCAATCCATTCTGATCACCAATGACCGGACCTGCGCTGCTCAGGTTGAGGACCGCGTGACCGTGCAGCTGTCGCAGCTCGCAACGGGCAAGACCGCCAAGCAAAGCTGGGACGATCACGGTGTGATCATTTTGGTCGAAGACTTGGACGAGGCGCCTGCGCTCGCAGACCGCCTGGCCGCTGAGCACGTCGAACTCGCTGTGGCTGATCCCGAGGCGCTGTTTTCTAAGATCAATCATGCGGGCAGCGTGTTCCTTGGCCGGATGACTCCAGAGGCAGTGGGTGACTACGTCGCCGGGCCCAATCACGTATTGCCAACCGGCCGGCGCGCACGCTTTTCCAGCGGGCTGTCCGTGCTCGACTTCATGAAACGCACCAGCTTTATCGCGCTGGATGACGACGCCTTTGCCGCGATCGGTCCGGCGGCGGCGACCCTCGCCCATGCAGAGGGTTTGCCCGCGCATGCCAAATCAGTGGAACTTCGCCTCAAATGAACACGCCCGCTCGCTCTCAAGCCCGCTCAACCGCGCGGCTCGCCGCCGTCCAGGCGCTCTATCAACTGCAGATGGAGGGCACTGCGCTCACCAAGCTGCTTGATGAGTTTCATCAGCACCGCCTCGGCAAGACAATCGATGAAGACGAATTCGCCGATGCTGAGGTCGAGTTCTTCGATGATGTTGTGCGCGGAGTTGACGCGCGCGGCGAGGAGATCGACGCTTTACTAACCGCCAAACTGGCCGATGGCTGGACGCTGAAGCGCCTCGACAAGACCATGCTGCAAATCCTGCGCGCCGGGACTTACGAACTACTCGCGCGCAATGATGTGCCAGCCGCAGCCGCAATCAACGAATATGTCGATGTGGCGAAAGCATTCTTCGACGACCGCGAAGCAAAGTTCGTGAACGGCATTCTGGATGCGGTTTCAAAGGATGCGCGTTTGTAGTTCCTGATTGGATTTAGAGTTCCTGGAGCTTGAAATTCATTGACCATTCATGTCTCTTTCGCTCAATTCTTAGGGGCAAACAGGAGACGACAAATGAACTTAAGGCTTATCCTTAGCGCTTGTGCGATAGCGGCAATTTCGTCTCCAACGATCGCGCACCAAAATCAAGACACCAAATCAGCGTTTAAGAAAGCGCGCTTGATGGATCGCTCAAACGTGCGGCCAATTGGAACGGGATCACTAGAAGTTCGGCGCGATACATCAAGCGGCCCGATCAAATATGATCGCCGCGAATATAACAACGTGGTTGACCACCTATTGTCAGTCAATGATCGCCGCGGCGCGGTTAAGATCCTCGAACAGATGGTAGAGGTTGGCGATGCGAAGGCAATGGTCAGGCTCGCATCCATCCTAGATAAGGGAAGAGGCGTAGAAGCTGACACAACTAGAGCATTCACCCTCTTTGAACGCGCAGCTGAACTGGGCAATGACGGCGCTCGCCTTCTGGTTGGAGCATCCTATGCTCGCGGTATCGTCGTCGAAGCGGATATCGGCCGGGCCCGCTACTGGCTAAACCAAGCTGCTGAGAGCAAACGTCGAGAAATCCGCCGTGACGCTCAGAAACTGCTCGAAAACCTAAGCTAACCCGCCGCGCCCTTTAGTGACAGGTTTGCCTATTGCTGGCATCAATGGGTGATGAACGAAGCCGATTTCATCGCCGCTTTGCGCACTCTGCCGCTCCATTCTGGTGCGCGCGGGCTAAGCGATGACTGCGCTGTCTTAGAGATCGGCGGCGAAACACTCGTCCTAACTCATGACATGATGGCCGAGGGCACGCATTTCCGCCCTGATGCCGATATCGCCGATGTTGCTTGGAAACTGGCCGCCTCAAATCTGTCTGATCTCGCGGCCAAGGGCGCTGAGCCGATTGGCGTATTGCTGGGCCATTCGCTGGGGCAAGATGACGAACGCTTTCTCGCAGGGCTGAGCGAAGCGCTCTCCCGCTACAACGTGCCAATTCTCGGCGGAGACACCGTTGCTGCCACCGGTCCTCGCACCTTCGGCCTAACCGCCATTGGCCGCGCAGTTCATACGCCAGTGCCCTCGCGCAGCGGTGCGAACCCCGGCGATGCGCTGTATGTCACCGGCATGCTCGGCGCCGCTATGCTCGGGTTTGAAGGCGCACCTGAGCACCTCGAAGCATTCAACCGCCCTCGCCCATTATTGCAGCAAGGCCAATCACTAGCGCCGCATGTCAGCGCCATGATGGATGTGTCAGACGGACTGCTGCTCGATGCGTTTCGTCTAGCCGAAGCAAGCGAGGTCACGTTAGCAATCGAGAGCAAAACCGTTCCAGTCGCAGATGCCGAGCGGCGCGAAGACTGCATGCGCTGGGGCGATGATTACGAGCTGCTGTTCACCGTGCCATCGAACTTGACCCTGCCTGTTCCCGCAACGCGGATTGGCAGTGTTCAGCCGCTCGGCTTTGCTCCGCTAACGCTCGACGGCAACCCAATCGTCAATGCGCAAGGCCTCGGCTATCAGCACGGCTGATCCCGAATTGCCGGGTCGCTCCAAGCAAAACTGGTGAAATGGGCAGGATTGCCCCGTTTCCTGCTTGCCAGCTTGACATCAGTCCGTATGGTCCACGCCACCGCGTCAATGGGAGAACCCAGGCGCTATCTTCATACTGGGAGAGGGGATTCATTCAGTGGACTTAACACTCATATCAATTGGACTGGCCGTAATTGCCATCATCTATGGCATTGTAACCAGCCAACAAGTTCTCGGCGCGAGTGCCGGGAACGCCAAAATGCAAGAAATTGCTGGCGCCGTTCAAGAGGGCGCACAGGCTTATCTCAAGCGGCAATACACTGCGATCGGCATGGTCGGCGTGGTGGTTGCCATTCTCGTTTTCGTTTTCCTTGGAGCGGTGTCGGCCATCGGCTTTATCGTCGGTGCGGTCCTGTCCGGTGTGGCTGGCTTTATCGGGATGAACATCTCGGTGCGCGCCAATGTGCGCACGGCGGCGGCGGCTGAAACGGGCCTGCAAGAGGGCCTGACCGTGGCGTTCCGCGCTGGCGCGGTTACCGGCATGTTGGTTGCTGGCCTCGCGCTGCTGTCCATCGCAGGGTTCTTCTATGTGCTGGTTGGCACAATGGGCATGGACCTCACCGTCCTCGCTGAGAAACGCGAAGTCATCGACGCGCTCGTCGGTCTCGCCTTTGGCGCATCACTAATATCGATCTTTGCGCGTTTGGGCGGCGGTATCTTTACCAAGGCCGCGGACGTTGGCGCCGATCTGGTTGGTAAGGTTGAAGCCGGCATTCCAGAGGATGACCCCCGCAACCCGGCAACCATCGCCGATAACGTGGGCGACAATGTTGGCGATTGTGCCGGCATGGCCGCTGACTTGTTCGAGACCTATGTTGTCACCGTTGGTGCAACCATGGTTCTGACCGCGCTGCTGTTCACCGGCCTTGCCGCTGCTGACCTGCTTGCTCTCATGAGCCTGCCGCTGATCATTGGCGGTGTGTGCATCGTGACCTCGATCATCGGGACCTATTTTGTGCGTCTCGGTTCTTCGAACAACATCATGGGTGCGCTGTATAAGGGCTTTATCGTCACCACCGTTCTATCCGCTGTCGCGATCTATTTTGCGACGGACTATGCGGTTGGCATGGCCACCGAATACACGCTGGGGGATCAAACCTTCACCGGCATGTCACTGTTCCTGGCGATGATGGTTGGTCTGGTCATCACTGGCCTGATCATCTGGATCACCGAATATTACACGGGCACAGAATACCGCCCGGTCCGCTCGATTGCGAAATCGTCTGAGACTGGACACGGCACCAACGTCATTCAAGGTCTGGCTATCAGCCTTGAATCGACCGCACTGCCAACCATTGTGATCGTGATCGGTATCATCGTTACATACCAGCTTGCTGGTCTGATGGGCATCGCTTTCGCGGCGACTTCGATGCTGGCGCTGGCCGGTATGGTTGTTGCTCTGGATGCCTATGGTCCTGTCACCGATAACGCTGGCGGCATCGCTGAAATGGCTGAGATGGAGGAAAGCGTTCGGGAGAAAACCGATGCGCTGGACGCCGTTGGCAACACCACGAAAGCTGTGACCAAGGGTTATGCAATCGGCTCTGCTGGTCTCGCGGCTCTGGTGCTGTTCTCGGCTTACACCGCTGACCTCAAGGAGTTCTTCCCAGATCTCGCGGTCAGCTTCAGCCTTGAAAATCCGTATGTCATTGTTGGCTTGCTGCTCGGCGCACTGCTTCCGTACCTGTTCGGTGCAATGGGCATGACCGCCGTTGGCCGCGCCGCTGGCGATGTGGTGATCGACGTTCGTGACCAGTTCTCGAAAGATCCCGGCATTATGGCCGGGACTAGCCGTCCTAACTATGCGCGTACGGTCGATCTGGTAACAAAAGCGGCGATCAAGGAAATGATCCTGCCTTCGATGCTGCCGCTGCTGGCACCAATCGTTGTCTACTTCGCGATTACCGCTGTTGCAGGCCAAGCGAACGGCTTTGCCGCTCTTGGCGCGCTGCTGCTGGGTGTGATCGTTTCGGGCGTCTTCGTGGCGCTTTCCATGACCGCTGGCGGCGGCGCATGGGACAATGCGAAGAAGTATATCGAAGATGGCAATCACGGCGGCAAAGGCTCAGAGGCTCACAAGGCCGCTGTGACCGGCGACACCGTTGGCGATCCCTACAAGGACACCGCTGGCCCGGCCGTAAACCCAATGATCAAGATCACCAACATCGTAGCGCTGCTTCTGCTCGCGGCGCTGGCTGGTGGGCACTGATCTGACACCAATCCGCAGCTGAGCAATCGGCTGCACAGATTTTGAAACCCCGTCAGGCCCAGGTCTGGCGGGGTTTTTTGTGGTCTGGAATGTTGCAAATTACGCCAGACAGCGGCGCTTGAACTGTTTAGCCTTTTCTCATAACCTTCTGGTCTGAAGGGGATGCTCGGCCGGGGGACGGCGGAGCATAAGTCGCAATCTGGATGAAAATCCAAATAGGGTACTGGATCACACAATGAATTTGAGAACTTTCGTTCTGCGCAGCGCAAGCGCCTGCGCGCTTGGCGTAGCCATGGTTGGCATGGGCACGGCATCAACTGCTGTATTGGCACAAGACAAAGCGCCGCAAGTCGCTGAAACCGCTGAAAACCGCATTCCTGCTGGCGAATTCGTCAAAGCACCGAATATGCAGACTGTTCGAATCTCACCCGATGGCAAACGCATTGCATACCGGGCTGCGCGCGGTGGACGCTCGCTCCTCGTCACACTCAACCTTGAGACTATGCAGGAGAAAATAGTCCTTGCAGCCGAGGAAGCCCGGGAGAGCGGTGATCGCACGATGACCAATTTCGGCTGGATTGGAAATGAACACATTGTCATTAGCACAATCAGCCGCGAAGATCTGGGTGGTGGTGATTTTGCCGATTTTCGGCGTTTGGTGGCCTATAATGTTAAGTCAGGCAAATTGGTTCAACAAGCTTGGCGCAATGCTGGCTTCGGAGCCACAAACATCAAATATGTGAACCACAAAACTGGTAAGTATTTGCTGCAGCGCGATAGCACTGCTGGGTCTACAGAACGGCGTTTCTTCCCAGAAATCGTTGAGGTGGATGTTTCAACCGGCAAGTACAAAATGGTTCAGAGGACCAATCCAATAGTAAGAAACTGGCTGGTTGACTCCGATGGTGAGATAAGAGCCGGAACCGCCTTTGATGGAGATTCAGGAAAAGTCCGCGTTCTTTACAAGGCGGAAGGCGAAAAGAACCTGAAAACTGTTTTCAATGAAGCGGATGAAACCTGGACATCTGGTGCGCCAAGTCCGGCAGTGTTTATCCCAGGAACTGACATGGCATACGCAGTGTCGAACCGGGATGGAACAGACGCGGTGTACAAAATGGATATGACCACGCTTGAGATGAAAGAGAAGGTCTTCGAAACAGAAGGCTTCGACGTGCAAGGCATCATTCGGAACGAAGATCGTTCAAAAGTACTGGGTTATAGAACCTTCGATGGCACAATGCGTGTGGAATACATTGACCCTGACCTTAAGACGGTCAAAGCTCTGCTTGAAGACGTCTTTGGCGAGGGTGAAGCATCGATTGTAGATTACACCCCCGATATGAGGAAAGTGGTCGTATTCGGTGGCGGAATGTCCAAGTTTGGCGGCTACTACCTATTTGACACGCAAACGGGAGCACTTAATCTCCTCAATTGGTCAAAAACGGCCCTCAAAGATGCCCCCGCCAATCCAATGAAAGCCGAATGGTATACGGCAAGCGACGGGACAAAAATTCAAGCAGTCGTGACCTATCCGCGCCACCGGATCGGTCAAAAGAATCTGCCGGTGCTTGTAATGCCCCACGGCGGGCCATTTGGTGTAACGGATTCCGTTGAAATCGGATTTTTTCCTTGGCATCAAGCAATCGCCGAGCAAGGTTATGTTGTAATCCAGCCAAACTATCGTGGCTCCGGCGGTTATGGCAAAGACTTCGTAAAGATTGGTCGTGAACCCGGAGGCTACGGCAAGCGTATGCAAGACGACCTCAATGATGTTCTGACGTATTTTGGCCAAAGAGGCGTTATCGATCCAGACCGCGCATGCGTCATGGGCTGGTCCTATGGCGGCTATGCAGCGGCGCGCGGTGCGCAGCGCGACCCTGAGGCTTGGAAATGCGCCATCGCCGGGGCCGGCGTATATGACATGCCTCTGATGAATAAGTGGGATGCGAAAAATCTGGGTCGTTTCAGCAGTGGCTTCCAAGCCACCTCTGACGATCCAAAAGGGATTTCACCAGCGCTCAACACCGATGGGAAATGGTCGCCAATTCTGATCGTTGCAGCCAAGCGCGATGCTCGTATTCCAATGGAGCAAGCGGAAACGTTGGTCAAAAACCTCAAGAAATCTGGTAAAAAAGAAGGGACAGATTTCAAGTACATCGTTCAAGAGCAGGGCACTCATAACCTTCCATATGACGATGTTCATATGCAGTGGATCAACGAAGCCTATGCTTGGCTTGAGAAGCACAACCCAGCTTACATTGCGTCTGACGGCGATACAGCGCCGCCGGTTGCGAAGCTAAACTAAGCATTCAGACTGATGAATTGCGAGCGGCGGTGCCCCAATCGGGCGCCGCCGTTTGTGTTTCTGGCCTAGTCCACCCCAAACTCACACTCAAAACGCGTCGCACAAACGCTTCCTTAACGTCATTCGGCCTACATCACGCCCCGCGCGCGATTCTGCGCGCTGGGAAAAGGTTAACGGATGGACATGGCGAGCGCGCCTGCAATGCCCAGAGCCCCTTCTCACTCTGGCCCGCTCGCGGGTTGGAGCGATGGGATGCATGCCCTGACGCCTGCCCAAATCAGCCGCTCCGCCTTCCTCGCCGCCTGGGACGAGCTGACCAATTGCGCATCTGAACCCAACCCCTTTTTTGAAGAATGGTTTCTCTCCGCCTCGCTCGCTAATTTGCCAGAAAGCGCGAAGGTCGAAGTGTTCGCCTATATCGTTGGCGGCCACCTGCTCGGCCTCATTCCGCTCGAACAATCCCGCCAATATTACGGCTATCCCGTGCCGCATTGCGGCGCGGCGCTGCACGCGAACAGCTTTTGCGGAGCGCCTTTGATCGCGAAGGGCCACGAGATCGACTTCTGGCGCACTTTGTTCACCGCGCTCGACCACAAGCCGCGCCATGCGCTGTTCCTGCATTTGCCGCAATTGCCCGCCGATGGCCCAGTGGCAGAGGGCCTGCGCGAGGCATTGGGAGAGCATGATCGCCCCAGCGGCATTGTGCGCCGGGAAGAGCGCGCCATGCTGGACGCCGAAATCTCGCCCGAGGAATATCTCGAGGCATCCATGACCAAGAAGCGGCGCAAAGAACTGCGCCGCCTGCGCAAACGCCTCGCAGAAGAAGGCACCCTCAGCGTGGAACGGACCGAAGGCGAAGAAGGCATCGCCGAATGGACCCGCGAGTTTCTCTCCGTTGAGCGCGCAGGCTGGAAAGGTGCGGAAGGCTCCGCTCTCGCCAGCGCAGCCCATACCGAACAGTTCTTTACAGACGCCTTGGCCGGCGCAGCACGCTCTGGCCGGCTGGAACGGCTCGCCTTGAGGGTCGATGGGCGAGCCATCGCCATGCTCGCGAACTTCATCACACCTCCCGGTGCCTACAGTTTCAAGACCGCCTTTGACGAGCGCTACGCAAAGTACTCGCCCGGCCTCTTGCTCCAGCTCGACAATCTGAAGCTGCTGGACAACGAATTTATCGAATGGGCCGACAGCTGTGCCGCCGAAGGACACTCGATGATCGAGCGCTTGTGGCGCGAGAAGCGCAGCATGCATAGCGTCAACGTCGCGATCGGCGGGAAGCTGCGCCGCGCGGTGTTTGAGCAATTGATGCGCCGCGAGCTGCGCAAAGGGAACCAGCCATGAACGCGCCCATCACAGACGCAACCGATTGGCAGAGCGCGCGCGCCTCTGCCCCGGCGATCTTTGATGCGAATGCGCGCGGTCACTTTGCCGCGCACTATCCAGAAACCCCGCATACTCTGCGCCATGCACTCGATCAGCATCCGCTGTTGGAGATCGAAGCGCTGGCCAGCATGGCGGAGCGCCTTCCAGAAAGCTCGGTCGAATACAACCGCGGCGATTTGCCGATTGGCGTCGATGGCAAGCCGGACAGCAACGGCCTTTCCATCGCAGAGACGATCCGCAAAGTGCACGAGGCGAACAGCTGGGCGGTGCTCAAGAATGTTGAGCAAGTGCCATCCTATCAGGCATTGCTGCACGATCTGCTCGGCGAGTTACAAGCGGAGATTGAGGCCAGAACCGGCGAAATGCTGACCCCGCAAGGGTTTATTTTCATCTCCAGCCCCAATGCCGTCACGCCTTATCACTTTGACCCGGAGCACAACATTCTGCTGCAAGTGACTGGCAGCAAAGTGATGACCCAATTCCCCGCTGGCGATACGCGCTTTGCAGCCGATAGCGAGCATGAAGCCTATCACGCGGGCGGCGCGCGTGAACTCAAATGGGACGATGACTTTGAAGGCCAAGGCCGTGAGTTTCCGCTTGGTCCTGGTGATGCCGTTTACGTGCCGGTGATGGCTCCGCATTTCGTGCGCAATGGACCGCACAGCTCAATTTCATTGTCGATCACCTGGCGCTCCAATTGGAGCTATGATGAGAGCGATGCGCGCTGCGCCAATGTGCTGATGCGCCGGATCGGTCTGACGCCCAATGCGCCAAGGCGCTGGCCCGCCAGCAACCGCGCCAAAGCGCTGAGCTTTCGCGTATGGCGCCGCCTGTTCGGCCGCACTGGATTGCCGCCGCTGTCATGAACGCGCCCTTCCCTATCGACACGCAGCCCCAGTCGGAGCTGGACCGTCTTGCAGAGGCAGATGATCCGCGCCGCGCTTTCTTAAGGGCGCAGTGGTTTGCATCAGGTCGCGATCCGGCAACGATGGAGCTTGTCGCGCGCCGCGATGATGGCAAAGCGATTGCGGCCTTTCCCATGTGCGAAAAGAAGCTTGGTCCCGTCACAATTAAGCAGGTCGCAGGCGCCTATTGGCCGTTTCGCGGCGCTCCATTGGACAGCAAGTGCACAGCGGAAGAGCTTGCGGCGGCTCTAAAAGACAAGGCGTTTGCGAAGCAGCTCGGCAATGTCTGGCGGATGGGCCCGGTGGTCGACGACGATCCCTCGCTCGACGTGCTCAAAGCCGCGGCAGTCGAGGCTGGCTGGCGCGTGCTGTCCCGCCCGGTTGGCACCCTGTTCGTTCTCGATCTTGTAGCGCTGACGGCGTCAGGCAATTGGCCCTCCACCAAAGGCCAGCAGAAAGACCGTTGGCGCGTTCGCCAGCTGGAGAAAACCGGTCCGGTCACCATTTCGCACTTCACTGGTGAGGATTGGACCGATGACACCCGCGATGCCATCGCCGCGATTGAAAGCAATTCCTGGGTCGGCCAACTAGAACAGGGCGGCGACACCAAATTCCACGATCCGGCGCTGCGCTCATTCTGGGAAGGCATTACTCAGGATCCTGCGATTGCTATGATGATCCGGGGCAGCCTGCTGCATGTTGGCGATATCCCCGCGGCCTTCACCTTTGGTCTCGACTGCGGCGACACGCGCTATGCAATCGCCAACAATTTCGATCAGCAATTCCACAAGTTCTCACCCGGCCGAGTGCTGCTCTATGACGATTTCATCAGCGCCGCAAAACGCGGCCTTGCCCGCATTGACTGGGGCCTTGGCGATGGCGGTTATAAGCGGCAAATGGGCGCAGAAGAGGCCTCCGGCGTTTCTGATCTGCTGTTTGTGCGCGGCGCATGGCCCGCCGCTCTCCTGCGCCGGGTGTGGGAACGCTAAGCCTGCTTGACCTTGCCGCCCTCGCGCCGCATTGCGAGCGGCGAAATGAGCGACACTTCAGACAATATTCCGACCAATGAGCAGCTCGTCGATGGGCTAATCAAGCTGCTTACAGTCGAGCAGAACACGCCGGACAACTTCACTGGCCGTCCGCAAAAAGGCGGCATGGGCCGAGTGTTTGGCGGCCAAGTGCTGGCCCAAGCTATACAAGCTGCGCAGGCGACCGTGGATCAGCCCAAACAGGCGCACTCGCTCCACGCCTATTTCCTGCGCGGCGGCAAAGAAGGCCCGCCAATTGACTACCGGATCGCGCGTGACTTCGATGGGCGAAGCTTCTCCAACCGCCGGGTCGTCGCCAGCCAGACCAATGAAGCGGGCGAAAGCAAGCCGATCCTCAATCTCACCGCGAGCTTTCAAACTCCCGAGACCGGGCTGGAACACAGCGATGCAGAGATGCCCGATGTCGAGGGGCCGGATGAGCTGCGCAGCGATATGGATGTGCGCCGCGAGATGGTGTCGAAACTGGGCGACAAGCTGAGCGAGGATCAGCGCCGGATGATGCTGCGCCCGCGCGCCATTGAAATGCGCACGATCGACAGGCTGCATTGGATGAACTCTGAGCCGCGCGAACCGAAGGCGCACACATGGTTTCGCACCGGCGCGCCGCTGCCCGCGACTGAGGACAACCCAGGCCTGCACCGCGCCGTGATCACCTATGCCAGCGATTTCACGCTGCTCGGCACCAGCGCCCTGCCCCACGGGCTCAGCTGGATGCGCGGCGAGCTGGTCGGGGCCAGCCTCGACCACACGATCTGGTTCCACCGTGAAGCGCGTGCGGACGAATGGCTGCTCTACGCCACCGACAGCCCGTGGTCCGGCCACGGCCGCGGGTTCAACCGGGGCCGAGTGTTCAACCAATCAGGCGACCTCGTCGCCAGCATTGCGCAAGAAGGCATGATCAGGCGCCGCAAGGCGAAGTAGAGCAGCTTTCTTCTATTCGGCGAACCACCCGCACCCTCCAAATCAATGCGTAAGCAAGATCGGCAATTCAGGATCGGTTAGCGCGCGTCGCGTGACCCCGCCGAGCAGCATCTCGGACAAGCGTGAGTGGCCATAGGCGCCCATCACGATCAGGCCGCATTCGCGCAACCTTGCCGCTGATGTTAGCAGGTCTGCTATCTTGCTGCCATCGGCTGGGATCTCGACAATCTCGCATTCAATCCCGTGGCGGCTGAGATATTGCGCGCCTTTAAACGCGGGGACATCGAAGCGATCTTTGTCCAGCTTCTCCTCCACGCTGGCGAGGAACACATTGCTCGCATTAGCAAGCAAAGGCACGGCGCTGCGCAAGGCGACGCTGGCCTCGAAAGAGCCATTCCATGCGACCAAGATCGGTGCGGTGTTGTTAAAGCGTGTGGCCGTCTCTGGCACAACCAGCACCGGACACGGAGCCTTCAGCGCAAGCTCTCCCGCCATGCGCGATGGCCCTTTGCGCTCGCCAACGTCGTGCGGGCCGACAATGATAAGATCGTGCAGAGCGGATTGCTCCAGCAACCGCGTTTCCGGCATTCCGTGCAGGAACAGCCAATCCCAAGCGACATCCTCATTGGCCAGATCCGTCTCCAACTTAGCGCGCTGTTCTTCCGCGGCCTCTTTGATCTTAGGCAAAGCGGCAGCCATGGCAGAACCATAGAAGTCGCCGGGCGCGAAGACCTCAAAGCTAACCGCTTGGAGGCATGTGATGTGCGCACCATGCGCGCGGGCCAGATCAAGCGCTGTCTGCAAGCGCGCCTCCATCCCCGCATCGGTGCTGATGTGCAGTAATATCGATTTCATTGGTATTCTCCTTCCTGCGTGAAGGATGGAAGACACTGGCAGCGGCGTCATTGATCAGGATCAAATTGGGCAGCTTTTGTCGGTCAATCCGCTTGATATCACCGCCTCCGTCGTTAGGCTGAGCGGTCAGGAGATCACCGCAATGCAAATCACTCGCCAACCGCCTGTTAAGACGACGCTTGAACCCAGCAATCATCCGTATCTTTCCGGGCCATGGACGCCGGTTCACGAAGAGGTGGATGTGGATGAGCTGGAAGTGATCGAAGGCGCGATTCCGGCTGACATTGATGGTATTTATCTGCGCAATACAGAGAATCCAGCGCACCAGCCGCTGGGCCGGCACCACCCGTTTGATGGCGATGCGATGGTGCATCAGGTAAACATTAGCGGCGGTAAGGCCAGCTATCGCAATCGCTTTGTGCGCACCCAATGCTTTGAGGCGGAGCAGATCGCAGGGCAGGCGCTGTGGGGCGGGTTGATGGACCCTCCCGGCACGTCGCTGCGCCCGGGCTTTGGCGCGCATGGCGGGCTTAAGGACACCGCTTCGACCGATATTCTCGTCCATGCTGGGACCGCGCTGGCGACGCTCTATCAATGCGGTGAAGCCTGGCAGATGGACCCTGTGACTCTGGAGAACCTTGGCAAAGCGCCTTGGGGGCCGATCGACGGGGTGTCTGCCCATCCCAAGGTCGATGAGAGCACCGGCGAACTCATGTTCTTCAACTATTCCGTCCACGCGCCCTACATGCATTACGGCGTCGTCGACCGGGCGGGTAAGCTGGTCCATTACACGCCGGTCCCGCTCGATGGCCCGCGCCTGCCGCATGATATGGCGATCACGCCGAACTGGTCGATCCTCAACGACATGCCTCTGTTCTGGGACGCGAAGCTGCTGGAACGCGGCATCCACGCCGCTCGCTTGCACGAAGGCGTGCCGACCCGCTTTGCTCTCATCCCGCGTCATGGCAGCGCCGATGACATCCGCTGGTTTGAAGCCTCGCCGACCTATGTGCTGCACTGGACGAACGCTTGGGAAGAGAGCGGGCCTGACTGCGATGAGGTCGTGATGGAAGGCTATTATCAGGACGAACCCATGCCACAGCCGCTGGAGGAGCAAGGCGAACACGGGCGGATGATGGCCTATGTCGACGAGCACAGCTTCAAGAGCCGGCTGCACCGCTGGCGCTTCAACCTGACCACTGGCGAGTGCAAGGAAGAGCGCCTGTCGGACCGGATTGTCGAATTTGGCATGATCAACCCGGCCTATCTGATGCGCAAATCGCGCTACATCTGGTCGACCACGACGCGTCCCGGCTGGTTCCTGTTCAACGGCTATGTCCGGCAAGACACCGAGACCGGCGAAGAGCAGATCTTCACCCTGCCAGACGGCGTCTATGCCAGCGAGAGCCCGATGATCCCGCGCAAAGCCGCAGCCGGCGAGACGCTGGCGGAGGATGACGGCTATCTCATCACCTTCCTGATCGACGAGAACAGCGGCACGTCTGAGCTCGCCATTCTGGACGCCAGCGATGTGGCGAAAGGTCCGATCTGCCGCCTCGCTTTGCCGCACAAGATCAGCAGCGGGGTGCATTCCACCTGGGTCGAGCATTCGCAGCTCGCCAGCGATCGCGCCTTCAAGCTCAGCCAATTGCAAGAGGCCGCTGCCTGATCGCGCGAGCGCGCACCGCCCTATACGTTTTGCAGATGCCCCGCCTGTCCGCCTCCTGATAACGCTGTTTCTACGCATAAGTGCAATCAGGAGCATGACACGTGGCGAGCATCGAAGGCGGCAATATTGGCGTATCGGGGGTCGGCCCCGGCCAATCCGGTTCTGGCTCTGATGGGATCAGCGCTGCTGAGATGGCCAACAATCTGATCGGCTCCTCCACCGGCCCGGCGGGCTTGGAGACTGACCGCCTCGCTGCCAGCGTCGATATGGCAATGCAGAGCATTTCCGATGGCACATATCAGGGCACCGGCCTCACCGACGGCTTCAGCGCAGCCGATCTCGAGGCCGCAGTGATGAGCCAGCTTGGCCCGCGCCAACAAGGTCAATTCCAAAGCTCGCTTGATACGTACAAAGCTTCTCCTTTCACTACGGCTGCTCAGCAGCTTGCGGTTGATCTTCCGTTTCGCCAGCCGACGGGTCAGCCCGGCATGAACACTGCGCAGGACCCCTATGGAACCGAGGTTCCCAGTGAGCTGCCACAGTTCACAATGAGCGCTTACACCGATTTTGACCGCGCTCAGGCTCAGGCGCGCCAAGACGCTTGGGACAACATTGGGCGCATCACTGGCGGGCCGATCTCTGGCTTGGCCACATCGATCGCTGTTATCGCAGGTGCAGACCAGCGTACGATTGAGCTGGTGCATGGCCTTGGCCTCACAGTTGATGGACTGACAGCGCCTTTGGGCCCAGGCCCTGAAAGCGCAATGCGTCCATAGATTGAGCGAGAGCTACTCTCACATCAGATCGCAGTAGGAAAGCACCGCTTCGCCGCCTTGGCTTAGCGGCGCGCGCTCATCCCCGGCCTCGCCCCCGCCTAATGGACATCCAATTCCAATTGCGATGCAACCTTTGCCCACGCCGTGCATTGTCCCTATAGCGATCCAGATTCCATAAGAGAGGGACCAAAGTGGCTTTCAAACTCATCGACTTACCTTACGCAGACACCGCACTCGCACCCGCCGTTTCGGCAGAGACACTGTCGTTTCACCACGGCAAGCACCATCAGACCTACATCGACAAGATGAACGCCGCGATTGACGGCACCGATCACGCAGATGCCTCGCTCGAAGCGATTGTTGGCGCTGCTCGCGGCAGCAACCAAGGCCTGTTCAACAACGCTGCGCAAACGTGGAACCACGGGTTCTACTGGCACTCCATGGCGGCGACCGAGACCGCCCCATCGGACGAGCTCAAAGCCAAGATCGACGCCGCATTCGGCTCTGTCGATGAGCTTAAGGAACAGCTCAAAGCACGCGGCGCTGGCCACTTTGCCAGCGGCTGGGTCTGGCTGGCTGAGAAGGACGGCGCGCTCACCATCGAGGAAACCCACGATGGCGACACGCTGGCTGACCAAGACGGCGTGAACCCGCTGCTGGTCGTCGACGTGTGGGAGCACGCCTATTACCTCGACCATCAGAACAAGCGTCCGGCCTATCTCGACGCGGTCGTCGGCTCGAAGCTCAACTGGGCCTTCGCATCTGAGAACCTCGCGCGCGGTACAGCCTGGGTTTACCCGGCCTAAGCCGAACACGATCACAGCAATGTGAGCGAAACAGCCCCTGCTCCGCCCCGCGCGAAGTGGGGGCTTTTTTGGAACGCAGATACGCTTTTCAATGGTGTGACTTTTCATCGTGACGCTGCCTGCTGGCGGTAATCATCCAGCGACACGCGGCAGCGCGCGAGATGCGCCAAAACCGCAGAATTGTCCGGTTTTTGGCGCACACCTGCATATTTGCCGCCGCGCAAGATCACCCGCCAAATACCGCTTTCAATGCGCCACTCCAGCTCGCGAAGTGTGACTTTTGGCTGCGCGCCCAAAACGGCATCAGGCGGCAGACCAATATCGCGCGGCTGCCATTCCTTCGCGAGCGCCGCATCCCACGCCGCACAGAAACTCTCCGACCATATTTGCGCGCGCAGCCGGTAAGCGCTTTCGCGCGCCATAGAGACCCTGCGCGCCGCCTCCGTCACTGAGCGCGTTTGCGCAAGCCAACCAATAAACTCCGCCTGCCTCAGCGGCGTCCAACCATCGACGCGCTGTTTCACCGGCACGGCGTAGAACGGCGGAATGCGCCTGGGCGGTTTGCGAGGCTGAGAAACGCGCGGTGGGTAAAACTTCATGCCCTCAGCGATAAGCGCATGGGTGATGTGTAGGAAAGCGCCTACTCACCTACCCCCGTCACTGACCATTCTCGCCGCAGAAACGCCGCGCCGCGTCATGGGGCTTTACCTCTGGCATAAATGCTCAGAAGGTGCGGACAAGCAATAAAACGACGCGGTAACGGAGCCGAGAACAACTCGGCCTGACATCGACGAATGCTGTTTGGGAGAAATTGATGGCCGAAGCGACTGTGCACGCACCGACAGGTGCGGCTCCTCCTGCCTCCGAAGGTTTCGGAACGCCTGGCTACCGCGCCTATGTTCTGAGCGCCTTGCTCATCGTTTACATCTTCAATTTCATCGACCGCACGATCATCAATATCCTGACGGAGCCAATCAAGCTCACCTTTGGGCTGGAAGATTGGCAAATGGGCTTGCTTGGCGGGCCAGCCTTCGCCGTCCTTTACACCTTCATCGGCATCCCAATTGCGCGCGGGGCCGAACGCTATAACCGCGTAGCTATCATCTCGGCTGCCGTTGTCATCTGGAGCCTGTTTACGGCCCTGTGCGGGTTCGCGATGTCATTCATGATGCTGTTCCTGTTCAGAATTGGCGTCAGCATTGGTGAAGCCGGTTGCACCCCGCCCGCGCAATCTTTGATTGCGGATTATTTCAAGCCATCCCGCCGCGCGACCGCCGTTTCGGTCTACGCTCTGGGCGTGCCGCTGGGCGGAATGCTTGCCTCGGTTTTCGGCGGTCAGCTGGCTGGGCTCGACGGCGCGCAATACGGCGCGTTTGTGAATTCAATCGGTATCGGCTCCCTGTTTGGCGATCTGGACTGGTCACAAGTCGAAGGCTGGCGGGTCGCCTTTGTCGTCGTTGGATTGCCAGGATTGCTATTGGGATTGATCGTATGGCGCAGCATTAAAGAGCCGCCGCGCGGCTATACCGATCCTGCTGCGCTGCAAGGCCTGGAGAAAGCGAGCTTCAAAGAGGCGCTGGCCGTTTTGGCCAAGAAACCAGCTTACCGGCACATTGTGTTCGGCGCGACGCTCGCTTCTTTCGTCGGTTACGGCGTTGCGCAGTTCACCACCTCATTCCTGCTGCGCACGCACGGCCTTACGATCCAAGAGGCATCTTTGCTCTACGGTGTTGTCTTGGGAATTATGGCGGCGATTGGCGTCTTCAGTTCTGGCTGGCTGGCGGACAAGATGTCCCAAAAGTATCCCAATGCGCTCTCGTGGCTGCCCGCGATTGGAATGGGCGCATCCGTGCCGCTCTACGCCTTTGGCTTTCTGATGCCCAATCTGTGGCTGGCGGTTCCGGCGCTGATGGTGGCCGCGATGATCCACTATTTCTACCTCGGGCCGATGTATGCGGTCTCTGGCGGGGTTGTGGACAGCAGGATGCGCGCTACTTCGGTTGCGATCACATTGTTCGTGGTGAATTTGCTTGGCTACGGCCTCGGCCCGCCGGTCATTGGCGTGCTCTCGACGGTGCTGAAGACTATGTTCCTCGACGGGCAAGCGCTCGGGCTGACGCTGGAGACGTGCAAGCCGCTGCTCTCGCTTGGTGCTGAGGCGAAGGCGCTGCTCGGCGGCTCAGAGTTGGAGGCGATGGAGGCCTGCTCTAGTGCGGAAGCGCGCGGGCTTCAGTGGTCGATTGTGATCTTCAGCTGCATTTATGGCTGGGCGGCCCTGCATTACCTATTGGCGGGCCGGACGCTTCAGCGCGACATGGTTGCCAATTCGCAAGGGTGATGGGCGTTCCTTGGGGGCTGCGGGCGATCCGCGCGCGGCCTTAAGGGATAACGATCTGCCGAATGGCTTCGCCGCTGGCGAGCTTGTCGAACATCGCGTTGATGTCGGAGAGCTTGCCGGTCCCGCTCAGCAGGCGTTCCACCGGCAGCCTGCCCGCGCGCCACAGGGCGATGTAGCGCGGGATATCGCGCGCTGGGATCGATGATCCCATATAGCTGCCCATCAAGGTTTTGCCGTCGCCGACGAGCGAGACGGCTGGGATGGAGAGCATGTCCGCCGGATTGGGCAGGCCAACGGTAACAATCCGACCGCCGCGCCGCGCCGCCGCATAGGCCTGCGCCAGCACAGCCGCCTTGCCGACGGTTTCGATAACCAGATCGGGCTTGTCGCCCAATGCAGCGATGATCTCTGCCTCGTCTGCGTCGGGCGAAAAGGCCGCCGCAGCGCCAAGCTCAATCGCAAGCGCGCGCTTTTCAGGCATGGGGTCGATCGCGACCACGGGGTTCGCGCCGCCAGCCAGTGCGCCCATCAGAGCGGCAAGGCCCACACCGCCGAGGCCATAGACCAGCACCGCCTCGCCCGCCTCTAGCTGCCCAGTGTTGAGCACAGCGCCCACCCCGGTCAGCACGGCGCAGCCAAACAGAGCGGCGATCTCAACCGGGATATCGCTGTCGATCTTCACCGCAGAGCGCCGGTCGACCACCGCATGGCTGGCAAAGGCGGAGGCGCCAAGGTGGTGGTTTACTTCGTGATCATGCTCGCAAATGCGCCGCGCGCCGCTCAGCAATGTGCCCGCGCCATTGGCCGCCGCGCCGTGGCCGCACATATAGCCCTCGCCAGAGAGGCATTGCTTGCAATGGCCGCAGCTCGGCAGGAACGATAGGACCACGCGGTCTCCAGCTGCAAACTGTCCGGCGGCGTTGGACCCTGTCTCGATCACTGTCCCAACCGCCTCGTGACCAATCGCCATCGGCATGGGCCGCGGGCGATTGCCATCGATCACGGACAGATCGCTGTGGCACAGGCCAGCGGCCTCAATCTTGAGCAGCAATTCATCAACGCCCGGTGCCTCCAGCTCAACCTCGGCAATGCGCAAGGGCGCGGTTTGCGCGTACGGCCCCTCATGGCCGATACTGTCTAAAATTGCCGCTGTTGCTTTCATCACCGCATCCTGTGTCTTGCCAATTGGCGCAAAAATCTCGCCGCTGGCTCTGTGATGGGCGCAGATAAGTCAACCAAGCGCGCGAAAAGTTGCCGCATGGTGGTTGTGGGCGGGTGCAGAGATGTTGGCGCACCCCCAAGCGGCGTCACTCGATATTGGCGACTGCGCTCTTCATCGCGGTCAGGTCTGAGGCGTTCAAATAGCGCCCCTTCCTGACCACCGCCTCAATCTTGGCGGTGTTGCGGATATCCTCGAGCGGATTGGCCCCGAGCAGCACCATATCCGCCAGCATGCCGGGCGCAATTGTCCCTTGCTGGCCCTCCAAGCCAAAGAATGCCGCCGGAGTGATGGTCGCTGCGCGCAGGACCTCCATCGGGCTGAGCCCTGCCTCCACCAGCATCGCGAGCTCCTCGTGCAAGCTAAAGCCGGGCGCTAAAAAGCCGATCGGCGCATCGGTGCCGGCCATGAAGGGAACGCCGCTGTCGTGCAGGCGCCCCGCCATGGAAAAGAGCCACTGGTCAAACAGCAGGCTGTCCGCACTCGGCTGGCGCGTGCCAATTGCGCCGGTGAGGTCTCGCCACGTCTTGGCGATTTCCTGAGGCATCAGGCCATAGCTCTGCTGCCAATTGTCCTGGCCAAATTGCAGGCGGTTGAACAGGCGGCTCAAAGCCAGCGTCGGAGTCTGCGCGACTTTGTTGGCCGCCAGTACCGCGATCAGCTCGCTGCACGCTGCGTCATCCTCGGCGCGGATCGCATCGATCCGCTGAGCGCTGTGAATGGCGCTGCGCAGCGCGCTGCCGCTGAGCGCGTTCGGGTTTGCCAGCATTTGCACCCTCGCCTGCAGCAGGCCGTCACCATCAGCCACGCAATCAAGCTCGAGGTTGCGCAGGTGCTGCATGTCCTCAAGGCCGCCGCTCGCCGCCTGTCTCGCCCGCATCGAAAGCGGCACATGGCCGGTCACCGACAGCCCGCGCGCTCGTGCGCGCTTCACCGCCCCGGCAAATGCCTCAGGGGTGAGCATTTCATAGGTCTTGATGAAATCCGCGCCCTGATCAGCCAGCTGGTCGACCATCGCTGCGGCTTCCTCTGCCGTCTTGACGCCAACAGACAGGTTCGCTCGGCCATTGCCATCATAGACCCTCGGCTCGCCATCGATCAGCGGCCCGGAGACATAGAGATCCGGCGTCAGCGGATTGTTGGCGGCCTCAACGCGCGCTTCGGACAATTGATCGAGCTGGCCGCCGGTATCGCGCAGGTAGGTGATCCCATGCGCCAGCGATAAAGGGAAGAAGACGCGGTGATCGATCCCGCTCTCGAAAGCCAAATGCACATGCGCATCCCATAGGCCGGGGATCAGAAATTTGCCGGTGCCATCGATCGTTTGGGCTGCTTCGGCGGTGAGGTCTTCGCCGACACTTTGCACGAGACCCTGGGACAGCAGCACATCCATATTGCCGCGCTGGCCGTTCTCGGCATCGATCAAGGTGACATTCTCGATCAGCAGATCGCCTGTCAGCCTGCTCGCCTGCGCCTGCTCATCTGGCACGGTTCCCGCAGACACACACGCCGTCAGCATTGCAAGCAGCCCAACCAAAGAGCCAAGACCAAGTGATCGTTTCATCAAGACGAATACCCTCTTTCCTCATCTGCAAACCGTCATAGCAGCGCCGCACCACCTTTGTCGCGGCGGACGCTGGTCAAGCCGTTGCTAAGAGCCAATTGAATAACAACTTTCTCTAACGGCGCTCCGCAGCGGGGGCGCCATTTTGCATCACGAACCTGATGAGCTAGCAGTGGGCGGAATGGAAGCCCTAGCTTTGGGCTGCGTTTTCGTGCACTGATTGATCAGGGCGCTACGGTATTAGCGCCATAGCTTTGTCAGTCACCGCTTTTGCCGTACCCTAACTCTACAGGAGAATGGCATGATCGATTGGTTTCGCCGGCGCTATCTGGACCTTTTGGGGTCAATCTACATCTACAATGAACATCGCGGCTACACCGCGCTCGACCGCGTGCTGGAGGCGGTGCGGGCGCGCTGCGAACCTGGCGATCCGCTGATCACCATGATCGAGAAACACCGCGCGGATGAGCGCAAGCATTACGTCATGTTCAAGCGCTGGTTTGAGCTGCAGGGCAAGCATCCGATCCACCTCGACCGCACCTTTGGCCATATTGATCGCTTTATCGAGATCATGTTTGGCACCCCCATCGACAAGCTCGACACCCAAGCGGTGATCGAACGCGATGAGCTGTTTGAGCGGCTTTGCCGGGTCATCTCACTGACGGAAAAGCGCGGCTACAAACAGATCGAGATCCTGCTGAAAAACCCGTTTGTGAAATCCGACCCAGCCTTGGTGAAGATCTTCAAAGTGATCGAGCGAGACGAGCCCAGCCATTGGGCGCCCTATGACGGCTGGCTGCGCGACAATGCCAAGCGCGAGCCGAAATGGTGGGAGCGCACGGTTGACGGCTTCATCCATTCAGAGCTGCTGTTTCTGAAATTGCCGATCCTGTTCCTCAACCCGTTTGTGACGCGCAAAAACGTGTGGGCTGATGAAGGCGAGCAAGACCCGGATCGCTATTCCGACCGGCTGCGCTCCGCGACTTAACGAAACCCACCCAGCGTGAGCACAGCGGCAGAGCCTACCGAAGAGACACACGATGGCCGCCCGCGTGGGAGCCTTATCACGCGCCTGCTCAAGGTGCGGGTCGGCTGGATGCTGGTGCGCAACACCGTGGTCAGCACCGGGGTCTTTCTAATCGGGCTTGGCGTGCTGTGGCTCCTGGTCGAGCGCGGCGGCATGGGAGAGGTGATTGCCTCTGGCATTGGTTTCGCTGTCGCCAACACCTTGCATTATTTCCTCGGCAGGAGCTGGATTTTCCGCGGGACAGACCGTGCGCTGGCCAGCGGATACGCGCTATTTCTTATAAACGGCGCGATTGGCCTCGCCGCGACCATGGCGCTGATGGCGGTGATGCTGGCGCTGACCCCGATCGACTATATGGTCGCGCGCGTATTGGTGTCCGTGATCGCGGGGCTGCTCGTGTTCGTGCTCAACGCCGTGTGGAACTTCCGCCGGGTCTAGCGCCATTCAGCGCCCACGCCTCCGATAGCGATTCTCTCTTGCAGCGCATGCCTCTTCGCGAATTGTGACAAAGCCTATCCAATCGCCAAACGCGCAACGGTTCGTCGCAACGGTTCGTCGCAGCAAGCGGTCAAACGACCCGTACAACTAACGAAACTGACCGATCTGTTCATCTGGCAGAAAGGTTTGGCTGACACTCAGGCCCCACATGCCGCCCAAAAACGGCATCCAATCGCACATGTTGTGCACGAATTTTCGAGGGGGCTTTAGCAGCCAGACACGCCATCACAGGGGGCGGTCTAACAAATGCCGAGACGACGAACGGCTGGCTGCCATAGTTTTGAGGAGTACTTTAATGACTGCCATTTCAAAGAAGCATACCGCTCTTTTCCTGTCGGCTGTGATCGCCCTGCCCATGGCAAGCGGCGCAATCGGCCAAGAGCCTATGCCTGTTCCTGCCCAACAGGGCGAAGTGCTGACCACGGTCACTGGCTCACCGCCTGCTGACCTGTCTGGCATGCCAGAAGGACCAGAAATTGATGGCTTTATCTCGGCTCGCCGCGATGGTGAGTTTCAAGTCACGACGGTTGATGGTTCACGCACCGCAATCCGCCTCAGCGATGGCACCGAAATCCGCGCCAAGGGCGGCTTCCTGGGTCTCAACCGTGACAAGCTGGGTTCTGAGCAATTGCTCAACGGCCTGCCAGTATCGGTTAAGACGGTTGAATGGGCTGGCGGTCTTGTCGCCACCCGCGTTAACCTGAAGAACAAGGATCTGCGCACCGCATCGATGATCCGCAACGGCACCGAGCAGCAGTTCGGCGAGCAAGGCGCAGCGATCACGAAAAATGCTGCCGCAACAGAGGCGCTGCGCGGCCGCTTTGGTGACATCGACCAATACAACATCAAAGGCACCACCAATGTCTATTTCGATACTGGCCGGTACAACCTTTCCAGCCAAGCGCGCGCAGAGCTGTGCGGCGCGGCTGAGCAAGCCAATGCAATGGACAACGCTCTGCTTCTGGTCGTCGGCTATACCGACTCAACCGGCAGCTATGAGATCAACCAAGAGCTGAGCGAAAAGCGCGCCAGCCGCGTTGTGAACTATCTCCAACAGCAATGCGGTTGGAAGCCTTATCGCATGCTGACCCCAACCGGGATGGCAGAAGCCGATCCGGCAGCTGACAACTCAACCCCTCAGGGTAAGGCGCAAAACCGCCGCGTTGCGGTGAACGTCTTGGTCAGCAAGAGCGTCGAAGGCCTTTAATCCAGGCGACACTCTCTCCGATTGAAAAATGCGGGGCAGGCTTTGCGGCCTGCCCCGTTTTTTGTGGGCGGTGCGTTGTTTAGGCGTCCGGGAGGCCGAGCCAGTAAAATTCGAAACGCTCCAATCCGCTCGCAAAATATTGCCGATTGGCGAGATATTCGTCCGACTTTTGCACCTCGGCAAAACCATCCGGTCTATCCCATTCGACGAATGTGACCTGACCCGGCGGGGTTAGCGCGGAAGCATGCGCCTCGAAACTTGGTTCGCGCATCTTATAGATGAACCGGCCACCGGCGCGTTCAACCGCGCTTTCAATCCCGGTCAAATAGCGATCATAATCGCCTGGATTGTCGGGATCGAACCACGCGGCCACCACCGTGTAGTATTTGTCAGGGCGGAACCGCAAAGAGAGGTCTTCCTCCAGCGTGTCGCTGTAAACTTTGAGCTCATTCCAAGCAGCCGGCCGGGTCGCCTTGATCGCGGGCCAATCGGGGTGATTGTCAAAGCTCTGGACCGCCTCTTCGCTGGGCCAAGAGAAGAACGAAAACGCCTCTGGTTCAAAATCGCTCACCACCTGCTGCTTTACGGCCAGCGTGCCCAGCGGGGCAAAGCCAAAGGATGATGCGATTGGGAAGGCGGTTTGCGCATAGGCGCGCCGCGCGGCGGCGCCATCGGGCCGGACCTGAGAGGCGATCACTTGCAGCACTTGGCCAGCCTTCAGTTCGATGACGACATCCTTGACTGGCTTTGCCGTTTCGGCGGATTTTGCGCTCGCTGGCTGCGCATTGGACTGCGGCTTTGCATGATCTTCTGCGAGCGCGGCGGCGGGCATAGCGAGCCCTAGGGTTAGCGCAGATGCGAGCGAGAATGCGTAGCTGGGCCGGAGCGGAAAAGTCATAAGGGGAAACTCCAAATTGGTAGGTTGACACACCAATAGCGGTCCATTTCGGTAAGTCTTGGCTAGATTTTCGTAGCTTTTGGTGCATAAACGTTCCACTATGGACACTCACCAATGAATGACTGGGACGATTACCGCCTGATCTTGGCGCTGGCACGTTGCGGATCATTGCGCTCAGCGGCGGCCTCCCTCGGCCTCACCCACACAACTGTCTCACGCCGCCTCGCCACCTTGCAGGATGCACGCGGACAATTGTTCGACAAGGCGCCCGGCGGATACCGCGCGACGAAGCTCGGCGAGGCTCTGATCAGTGTTGCGGAGCGGATGGAGCGGCTGACCTTGGATGCCGCGCGCCAGCAAAAGGCTTACGGCGAAGACCTGTCTGGCCCCATCACCCTGTCCCTGCCAGAGGCGATTGCGCAGTTTCTGCTGCTGGAAGAGTTGCTCGAATTCACCGAGGCCTATCCGGCGATCACTTTGACAGTTGAGACCAGCTACCGCTTTGTCGATCTGGATCGCAGCGAGGCGGATGTTGTCGTTCGCGGGGCGCAGGAGCCGCCAGATCATCTGGTTGGCCGGCGGCTGTTCCCCAATTGCGTGACCTATTATGCGGACCGCGATTACCTCGCGGGCACGCCGGAGGAGGAGCTGCGCTGGATCGCGCCCTCCGCCGCTGCGACCGATCCCAGCTGGCTGGCGGGCTCGCCCTATCCCGACGCACCAATCGCGCTGATGATCGACGATATCACCGCCCGGCACCGCGCCTTGGTCAGCGGTCTGGGGCTGAGCCGCGGGGCCTGCTTCATGGCCGATCCAGAGCCGAACCTGGTGCGCCTGAGCGCTCAGCCACCGGTCCCGCAGCAGGAATTGTGGGTGCTGACCCATCCCGACCTCAGGCAGACGCCGCGCATCCGCACGCTGATGGAGTTCATCACCAATGCCATAAACGCAAAGCGCACCCTAATCCTCGGCCAGACCCGCGAGGTCTGACCGCGCGTTACGGCGTGTAGAAAGTGGGCGAGCCCGGCCCCACCGGCAGGCCGAACACAAAGGTCCAGAGGTAGAAAAACACCGACCAGAACGCGATGAAGAACATCGAATAGGGCAGCATCATTGCAATCATCGTGCCCACGCCCAGGTCGCTCTTATACCGCGTTGCCCAGGCCAGGATCAGCCCGAAATAGCTCATCATCGGGGTGATGATATTGGTCGTGCTGTCACCGATCCGATAGGCCGCTTGGATCACCTCTGGCGAGTATCCCACCAGCATCAGCATCGGCACGAAAATCGGCGCGGTTACCGCCCATTGCGCCGAGGCAGAGCCGAGCGACAGGTTGATCAGCGCGCAGAGGATGATGAACATGAAGAAGATGCCCGGCCCGGTCATCCCGGTCTCAACCAGGAAGTTTGCGCCGGTCACAGCGGTGATCGCGCCCAGATTGGTCCAGCCAAAGAAGGCCACAAACTGCGCGGCAAAGAACACCAGCACGATGTACAGGCCTAGCGAGGAAAGCGCAGCAGCCATCGCGTCGATAATGTCACGGTCGGTCTTCGTCGTCCCAACCGCACGGCCATAGGCATAGCCGAGCGCGACAAAGAAAATCAGGATCCACACGACGAAGCCATCGAAGAACGGGCTGTCGATCCGGTCGCCATTGTCGGGATTGCGCAGCACGCCCCAATCCGGCAGCAGCGTAAGCGCCATCAAGCCCAGCACGCCCAGCAGCGCAAACCCTGCCCAAATCAAGCCCTTACGCTCGTCATCGCTGACCTTTTCCATCATCCGGTCATCCAGGATCGTCGGATCAGCCAGCGAGGAATCATATTTGCCGAGTTTCGGCTCGACGATATAGATCGTGACCAGCGAGCCGATCAGCGTGATGAGGACCGTAGAGGCCATCATGAAATACCAATTGGCCGTAGCGACCACAGTGTAATCAGGGGCAATCAGGCGGGCGGCCTCTTGCGTGATACCGGCCAGCAGCGGGTCAATCGTGCCAATCAACAGGTTCGCGCTGTACCCCCCGGAAACCCCAGCAAAGGCGGCGGCCATACCGGCCAGCGGATGGCGCCCCAGCGCGTAGAAGATCGCTCCCGCAAGCGGGATCAGGACAACATAGCCGACCTCAGAGGCGGTGTTGGAAACGATACCCGCAAACACAATCGCGACCGTCACAAGCTTCGGCGGGGCATTGAGGACCATGCTGCGCACGGCGGCGGACAGCAGACCGGATTTCTCCGCCACCCCGACGCCCAGCATCGCGACCAGCACCACGCCCAGCGGGGCAAAGCCCGTAAAATTGTCGACCAGGCCGGTAAAGATGCGGCGGATACCATCGCCGTCCATCAGGCTGACCGCGCGGATCATTCCATCCTCGGCCACGCCCTTCGCGCCGAGCGGACGCGGATCTTCCACCGCGACACCCATCCAACCGAGCAGACCAGACAGCAGCACAATCCCAAGCGCCAGCACCGCAAACAAAGTGACCGGATGCGGCAGCAGATTGCCGAGCCATTCGACCCCATCGAGAAAACGGGTGAAGGCGTTGCGCTTGCCTTGGGTGTATTCATCGGTGGTGGCGGGAAGCTCGCTCATGGATTGCTCCGGTCAGTTGGGATTCCCCGTGATAATCACGCGAAGATGAACGCAAGATCGATAGGGGCTCAGGGACGCATGGCAAGGGGTGATGTCGCGGCGGAGAACACCACTGGTCAGTCTGGAGAACGCGGAAATCCGCAAACTGCCCAATGACGTCACCCCTCACCCACCCGCGTGGTAGAAATCATAGATCGTTTGCGCCACCGTATCGCTCACACCCGGTGCGCGTTGGAGGTCTTGCAGCGATGCCGCCCGCACCTTGCTGGCCGTGCCGAAATGCAGCAGCAGCGCGCGTTTTCTTGCAGGGCCAATGCCGGGGATCTCATCAAGGGGAGAGGCCGTAATCGCTTTGGATCGCTTTGCCCGGTGCGCACCGATGGCATAGCGGTGAACCTCGTCGCGCAGGTTTTGCAAATGGTACAGCACCGGCGAATTGGTCGGCAGCATCTTCTCGCGCCCATCAGGGAAGTGGAACACCTCGCGCCCTTCCCGGCCATGATGCGGGCCCTTGGCAATCGCGATCACGGCCAGGTCTTCAATGCCGAGTTCTCCCAGCACTTCCTGCACGCTCGACATCTGCCCCTTGCCGCCATCGAGCAGGACGAGGTCAGGCCACACGCCTTCGCGCTCCCGGTCCGGGTCGTCCTTCATCGCGCGGGTGAACCTACGTTCCATCACCTCGCGCATCATCGCATAGTCGTCATTGGTCTGGGCGGACTTGATGTTGAACTTGCGATATTGCGACTTTTCAAAGCCTTCCGGCCCGGCGACCACCATCGCGCCGACGGCCTTTGTGCCCTGAATATGGCTGTTGTCGTAGATCTCCACCCGCTGCGGCGGGGCGTCCAGCTCCAGAAATTCGGCCATTTCGCGATTGGTCTTGGCCCGCGTTCCAGTCTCGGCCAGCCGCCGCTCCAGCGCCTCCACCGCATTGCGGCTCGCCTGCTCCATCAGCTTGCGCCGATCGCCGCGCTGCGGGACGGAGAGCGCGACCTTCTTGTCGGCCACTTCGGATAGCGCGGCCTCGATCAACTCGCTTTCCGGCAGCTCCCGGTCGACCAAGATCATCGGCGGCGGCGGCACTTCCTCATAGAATTGCAGGATGACGTTGGACAGGATCTGATCCTCCTCCACGCCCTTCGTATGGGTCGGGAAGAATGCGCGGTGCCCCCAATTCTGCCCGCCGCGAATGAAGAAAGCCTGGATGCCGACCTGCCCGCCCTTGGCATGGAGCGCGAAGACATCGGCATCGCCCACGCCGCTGGCGTTGATCGCTTGGCTCCCTTGAATGAAGGTCGCCGCGCGCAATCGGTCGCGCAGGATCGCGGCGGTCTCAAAATCGAGCTCCTCCGCCGCCTTCGCCATCTGCTTTTCCAGGTCCTGCTGAACCTGCCCAGATTTGCCCGCTAGGAAGTTCTTTGCCTGATCCACGAGCTTGTCATAATCCGGCTCGCTGATCCGGCCGACGCACGGCGCCGAGCACCGCTTGATCTGATAGAGCAGGCATGGCCGGTCGCGGTTCTTGAAGAAACTGTCCGTGCAAGACCGGAGCAGGAACAGCTTTTGCAGCGCGTTGAGCGTGGTGTTTACGCTGCCCGCACTGGCAAACGGTCCGTAATAATTGCCCTTCGCCTTGCGCGCGCCGCGATGCTTGTGAATGCGCGGAAACTCATGATCGCTGCGCAGCAGGATGAAGGGAAAGCTCTTGTCATCGCGCAGGAGCACGTTGAACGGCGGGCGAAACCGCTTGATCAGCTGGGCCTCGAGCAGCAGCGCCTCAGCCTCTGAATTGGTGGTGATGATCTCCATCGCGCGGCACTGGCTGACCATGCGTTGCAACCGGCCAGAGAGGCCATTGACCTGAGTGTAATTCGCCACCCGCGCCTTGAGGCTGCGCGCCTTGCCGACATACAGCACATCGCCGCGCGTATCGAGCATGCGGTACACGCCAGGGACCGGTTTCAGGGTCTTCACCGTCTCACGGATCGCGGTGACACCCGCCTCCAGATTCGGCTGCGCACTCGCGACGGTATAGGCCGCCCGCTCTTCATTAAAGCGGTCTGCCCCATGGGGATTGTCAGAGGTGCCAGCAGGTGTCCGGGCCATGCCCATCAAATAGGGACCGCACTGCGCGATTGGCAATGCGTGATTGGCATTGCGTGCACACCCGCCTATCGGTGCGGCCATGCAAGAATATGATGTGATCGTTCTGGGCGCAGGCGCCGCCGGGCTGATGTGCGCGGCGGAGGCGGGCAAGCGCGGCAAACGTGTGGCCGTGCTGGAAAAGGCGAATGCACCGGGCAAGAAGATCCTGATTAGCGGCGGCGGGCGCTGCAATTTCACCAATTCGCGCACGACCGCGGCGAATTACCTCTCGGCTAATCCGCATTTCGCGAAATCAGCGCTCAGCCGCTACAGCCCTCAGGATTTCATCGATCTGGTGAACAGCTATGGCATTGCCTGGCACGAGAAGACTTTGGGGCAATTGTTCTGCGATGGCTCCGCCAAGCAGATCGTGGAAATGCTTCTCGATGAATGCGGCAAGGCGGTACAGCACGGCGGACAAGTTGATGTCCTGTGCGATGCGCATGTCAGCGATGTGGTGAGAGTGTCTTTTGACGATGCCGGAGCCACCCGCTCCCTCCACCCTTCCACCCGGAGCCTACCGGACACTAATCCGGGTGGAAGGGTGGAGGGCGCGGGTGGCCAGCCAAACGAAGAGAATTACGAGTTTGCAGTCAAAGCAAACGGCCAGGCGATGCGCGCAAAATCGCTGGTGGTGGCGACCGGCGGTCCGTCGATCCCGAAAATGGGGGCGACGGACTACGCCTATGAGCTCGCGCGGCAATTTGGACTAAAGGTCGTGGAGCCGCGCCCTGCCCTCGTCCCGCTGACACTGGGCGGTGAGGACGTATTGTTCCGCGAATTGTCCGGCGTTTCTGCGCCGGTGACCGCGCGCACTGGCGTCAAGAAGTCAAAGGTCGAATTTGAAGAAGCCGCGCTGTTCACCCACCGCGGCCTGTCCGGCCCAGCGATCCTGCAAGTCTCATCCTATTGGAAGCATGGCGAGGAAATCGGCATCGAGTTCCTGCCAGCGATGGATGGCAATTGGCTGGTTGATCTGAAGGCCAAGAACCCGCGCGCCACCATCCGCAGCGCCCTGCGCGAGCACTTGCCCGCCCGCCTTGCCGACGCGCTGGCTGAACGGCTGAACATTGAACGTGAATTTGGCAATGTGCCCGACAAGGCACTGCAAGAGGCACAGCGCAAACTCGCCGATTGGCGCTTTACCCCCAACGGCACCGAAGGTTTCGCCAAAGCCGAGGTGACGATAGGCGGCGTCGCGACAAACGAGCTTTCCTCCAAAACGCTGGAGGCGAAGAATGTGCCTGGATTGTATTTCATCGGCGAGGCTGTGGATGTGACAGGCTGGCTCGGCGGGTACAATTTCCAATGGGCCTGGGCCAGCGGCGTCGCGGCGGCCGAGGCCATCGCCGAGTCATAAAATTACAAAACCACCTTACCTAGGGGCAAGTCCTACCGCGCGCGTGAGCTTGTCTCGCGCTGGAAATGTCTATAGCGACTGCTCATAGAGCCTAAAAATAGGTCGAAGCCGCCCGGTTTTGGGTTGGCCCGTGGGAGAACACCTTGCGCCAATTGCAAGGCATGGATTCATCGTTCGTAGCGCTGGAATCGCCGAACTCGCCGATGCACATCGGCAGCGTGTTGATCTACAATCCGGCGACGGCGCCCGGCGGGTTTGTTCGCTTTAAAGACATCCTCAGCTTTATCGAAGGCCGGATGCAGCTCTCCAAAACCATGCGCCAGCGGCTCGTGCGCGTGCCGTTTGATCTCGACTATCCGTATTGGATCGAGGATCCCGATTTCGATCTGGAATATCACGTGCGCCACGTCGCCCTGCCCAAGCCCGGCGATTGGCGTCAGTTGTGCATTCAGGCCGCGCGTATCCACGCCCGCCCGCTCGATCTCAATCGCCCGCCATGGGAATTCACTGTGGTAGAGGGGCTCGACAATGTTCGCGGCTATCCGCCCGGCTGCTTTGCCTTCGTTACGAAGGTGCATCATGCCGCGATTGACGGGATGAGCGGGATCGATCTGATGGAGGCGCTCCACACGATGACGCCCGATGTCGAGCCGCCGAAAAAGCCCGACACATGGAAACCGGAAAAGATCCCAGGCCCAGCGGAACTGCTCGGCAAATCCTATATCAACGCGCTGCTCAACCCGCTGAAACAGGCGCAGGTCGCGGCCCAATCGCTTCCCGGCGTGGCCAGTGCGATTAAGGGGCTGATCGCCCGCGATTTCAAGCTCAGCACCGACATGGTGCCCCCGCGCACCCGCTTTAACCGCTCAATATCGCCGCACCGCGTCGTCGAAGGCTGCGCCTTCCCGCTGGGCAAATTCAAGTCGATCCGGACGCTCGTACCCGATGCGAAGGTCAACGATGTCGCGATTGCGGTGATCGGCGGCGCGCTCCACAAATATCTCACATCCAAGGATGACCTGCCCAAATCGACGATGACGGCGATGGCGCCAATTTCTGTCCGCTCCAAGGATGAAAAAGGCGACATGGGCAATCAGGTCGCCGCCATGGTCGCCCCGCTGGGCACGCATATTGCCGATCCGAAAGAGCGGCTGGAATATGTCTATGGCCAGACCAGCAATTCCAAAGCCATGACGAACGCGCTGGGCGCGCGCACCATGACCGAGGTGAGCAAGGTCAATCCCGCGCTTTACATGGCGCTGGGCGCGCAATTGTTCAGCCGGGTCAGCATCGCGCACAAGCTCGCGATGCCGTTCAACACAGTGGTGACCAATGTCCCCGGGCCGCCCGTTCATATCTATTCATCAGGCGCGCGGATGGAGAGCATGGCGCTGTCGCTCATATGCCTGACCGATGGATTGGGCTTGGCGCACGTCGTGCAAAGCTATGTCGATGAGGCCTATATCAGCTTCACCGCGTGCCGCGATATCATGCCGGACCCAGAGTTTTACTCGCAGTGCCTGCAAGACAGCTATGACGAGCTGCTGGCGGCGGCATCTGCGGCCGGCAAACCGGCACCAAAGAAAAAGGCGACGACACGAGCGCCAGCAAAGAAGGCGGCAGCAAAACGAACGCCTGCCAAAAAGGCGGCGGCAAAACGAGCGCCGGCCAAGAAAACGGCAACAAAAACAAAACGCAAAACACCACAAAAACGGGTTGGGAAGAACACATAATGGCGAGCATCGCACCAAATTCAGCCATGGAAGCTGATCGATTTCTCGAGGAAACGAAGGCGAAGCCGCCGCACCGCTTCTGGACGCTGACCGAAGGCCGCGCCTTCTTTGAGCTGGGCGCGTTTTACGCATCGCGCCCGATGCTGTCGCAGCTGCCCAAGGGCGACGGCCATGCTGTCATGGTCCTGCCCGGCTTCATGGCGACCAACAGCTCAACCGTGCCGATGCGCCGCCTGCTGAGGGATCTGGGCTATGATGCGCATGGCTGGGACGCGGGCCGCAACGTGCGCATCAATGAAGAGCTGCTGCAGGTGATCGAAGCGCAGCTAAGCGAACTGTATGAGAACACAGGGCGCAAGGTTTCCCTGATCGGTTGGAGCCTAGGCGGTGTGCTCGCGCGTGAACTGGCGAAATTGCATCCGGAGAAGGTGCGCCTGGTGATCAGCCTGGGCAGCCCGATATCTGATGATCGCAACCACACTAGCGCGGCGCGCCTGTTCAAATTCTTCAACGGTGATGAGCCGGAGCAATTGCGCGATGGCCAATTCCAAGGCCTAGACGTTGCCCCGCCTGTGCCGACGACTTCGATCCTGACCAAGACCGACGGTGTGGTTCACTGGCGCGGCTCTGTGCAGAAGAAGGGCGAGTTCCCGAGCGAGAACATCGAGGTTTACGCCAGTCATTTAGGGCTGGGCGTCAACCCATCGGTGATGATCGCCATGGCTGATCGGCTGGCCCAGAAAGAGGGCACGTGGAAACCGTTCAAGCCGAGCGCCATGCGCCGCTGGATGTTTCCCAAGCTCGACGTTTAGAAAACCTTCCTAAGGTCGATTCCCACAAACCTGCCGGTCGGGTCGATCAGCTGCGGCTGGAAGTTAATCGGCGTGTTGCCATTGCCGTCGGTGACCCTGCGGCGCGCGTCAAAGATATTGTCTGCGCGCAGGGCGATGCGGAAGCCTTTTAAGAAGCCCTCGTCTTTGCCCAATATTCGACCAAGATCGCCGAACACGCGCAGGTCGACGGTCGCGAGGTCATCGAAGAACAGATCGGGCGATCCAAGCAGGGTGGAGCCATCGATCCGGGCGCTCCCCGTGTAGCGGCCGGAAATGCGCATCCCCATGCCATTGCGGAAAATTCCCGCCTCCAGCCGGGTCGCATTGCGCGCCTGGCCAAAGGAACCGGTGGCATCGCCATCAAGCAGATCGAGCGGTTCCAGCCCCGGCGCGATCAGGATTTCATTCGCCAGCTCAAGCGTGTGCGTGAGGTTTACGAAATAGCGCCCACGTCCATCACGGCCAAAGCCGCTGGCAAGCGGATTGCCGGGAGGTCGGCCAGAGCCCTGAGGCCTGCCGCCCTGCCCCGCGCCTGCTTGCTCGCCGCCACCGCCGCGCCCGCGCATCATCGCGGGGTCCATGCTGCAAAAGCGCGTACGGAACTGAGCGATCCGCTCTGGCGTAATCTCACCATTTTCATCGCGGGCGCGTGACAGCATCCGGCCAAAACGCTCTGGATTAAAGCTTGGCAGAATGTCCGACGTGTCTTCCCCTGCCTCCACCGCCGCGATCAAGCGGGTCAGCACATCCAAGCCATCATCGGCGCAGATGCGCGTTCGGAACGCCATGAATTGCTCGCGCTGCTCAGCGGTCGGCGGCCCGCCTGCGCCGCCGCCTCTGCGTCCTGCGCCATCGGGCCTACCGCTACCTGGAGGCCCACCTGCGCCGGGTGGCCCGCCCGCACCCGGACGACCGCCTCGGCCAGCACCCGGGCGCGCACCGCCCCAGCTGCCGCGGGTGAATAGCGAGAATTGCAACCGTTCAGCGCGGGTCTCAGCAAAGGTCACCGCGCGGCGATCGAGCGCCACAAGTGTGCCATCCGCATCGCGCGTGACACGGTCGGCAAAGGCGTTCTCAATCTCCTCGGTCAAAACCGGGAAACTGCTGGTCACGTCATCGGAGCGATTGCGGATGTATTCGACACCCAGCCGCGTGCCGCGCCAGAATGGCAGCGACCAATTGGCCGCAAAGCGCCAGTCGCGCTGCGTCTCAGCCAGCAGATCGGGATTGCCACCGGTGGTGACGCTCGCCAGCACAGTCTCGCCGTTTACAAAGTCGAACACCGGCGTGTTGAGCGTGATGATCTCTGGATTGCCGAGATTGCCAAGCGATGGGGCGACCTCGCGCTCGATATAGGTCGCGGTTAGGTCAAGGTTGCCGGCCGGGGCCCAGGTGAGGCCCGCGGTCCAATCAGTCAAAGTGCCGAAGTCAGACAGGTAATCCGCGCCCACTTGCGCGCTCAAGGTAAAACTGCCGAGCGCATCGGCAAAACCGGTCCGAGTGCTGGTAATGGGGATGACGAGGTTGAGCCCGCCCTCCAGATCGCCGCGCGTCAGGCTGGTGTCCACGAGTGAGCGCGTGTCGCTGCTCTCAATTCGGTCCCAACTGTATCCGGCATCGAAAGTCGCGAGCAATTCGCCGCCGGGCAAGTCCGCCAGCGGACCGCGCGCGGTCACTTTCGAGGTTGCCGTCCAATTGCGCGAGCGCGCCGTTTCGAACCCCGCCTCCGCCGAGGTCGGAAGGGCTCCGTCGAGTGCAAGCGTGCCTGCCGCCGCAGCGTCCTGGAGCGCTTGCGTATCGAAACGCTGGTCGATCTCGGTCTCGCTATCGATCCGGCTGCCATCAAATGTCGCAGTCAGGCGGAATGCGCCAAGCGGGCGGGTCAATGATCCAGAGGCCTGATAGGTGTCAGTGGAGACGCGCCGCTCCAGCGGATCATCCTCGCCAAAGGTGCGCAGCAGGGTATTCCCTGCCCCGTCTTCCAGCTCAACGATATTGAGACCAGACAGGCTGCGGCTTTGGTTGCGGGTGTAATTGATGTTCGCGCTAAGCGAAGTGCCGCTGTCGACGATGGCTTTCGCCCAGCTGAGGCTGCCCTCCAATTGCAGGCTATCGGCGATCAAAGAGCGAAATTCGGCCTGATCGGGATCGCTCGCCAGCTCTGAGATAGAGCCCGGCGTCTGGATCAGGTCGCGCTCGCTTTCCGTCAGCAGCGAAAGATCGCGCGCTTCAAAATTGGCGTTGAAGCGCCCGCCATCGGCAATCTTCAGATAACCAAGCTCTTGCTCCAGCGCGATATATCCGCCGCTAGAGGGCCCTTCAAATTCCAGCTCAATCTCACGGCTGGAGAAGTCTTCCTTCAGGATCAGGTTGATGACCCGACGATCAGGCGAAAAGCCGAACCTTTGAGCGACCTCCTCTGGAAACACCTCAACTTTCTCGAGCGCCTCTGGCGGATAAGATCGCAGCTCGCGAAAGCTGCCGATACGAATGCCGTTGACCAGTATGACCGGCCGCCCGCCGCCGCCGCGCCCGCGCGCCGACCCGGTTTGATTGGTCACTTGCGTCACCAGATCAGCAATCGAGGTCACACCCTCGCCAGCGATATCATCCGCATTCAGCTCCAGCAGCGGGGCCTGTTCAACATCCAATTGACCGCGCAAACGCCGCCCTTGAACGACAATTTCGCCGCCAGAGGGCGTGCCGCTGGTGGTGCCAAGCTCAATGTCGGACTGTTCGCTTTCGGGAACATCGCGCTGCTGCTGAGCCAATGCGGGAGAGGCGGCCATACTGGCCAACCCGGCGAGGCTAGCCCCAGACAAGAGGAATTGGGAGAATTTCATCTAGCCCCTTTCAGGCATCGGGTGCCCTGGAACAAGCACCTGAATTGTATCGATTTGCATCACAATGTGTCGCGCAAAAGACGCACACAGCGCGCATCAACTCACCGCCCCTAACGCACGAGACTTCCATTTTGTTCTCGGCGGGGTTACAGCGCGCGCCTGAATGAGTGATTTTACTCAGAAAAGCTGTTTGCATAAGGATATACATGGCCAAAGAAGAACTCCTCGAAATGCGCGGGAAGGTCGTCGAACTGCTTCCCAATGCGATGTTCCGGGTCGAGCTTGAAAACGGTCACGAAGTGCTCGGCCACACCGCTGGCAAAATGCGCAAGAACCGTATCCGCGTGCTGGTGGGCGACGAAGTGCTGTGCGAGCTGACGCCGTATGACCTCACCAAGGCCCGCATCACCTATCGCTTTATGCCCGGACGCGGCGGCCCTGGCCAAGGCCCTGGCCCAACGCCATAATATTGAGGTGCGCTGAGTGAGCGCCCCCAAACTCATCCTAGCTTCGGCCAGTCCGCGCCGGCGCGATCTGCTCGCGCGGCTTGGCATTGCGCCCGATGATGTGGCTCCCGCCGATATCGATGAGACACCTCACAAGGGCGAGCTTCCGCGTGACTATGCCGCGCGTATGGCTCTGGAAAAGGCGCAGGCCGTCAGCGCCGATGGCGATGCCCATATTCTCGCCGGTGACACCGTGGTCGCCGTAGGCCGCCGCATCCTTCCCAAGACCGAGACCGAAGACGAAGCGCGTTCTTGCCTAAAACTGATGAGCGGGCGGCGGCATGTCGTCCTCTCCGCAATCGCTTTGCGCGCGCCCGATGGCGGTATCCGCACGCGGCTGAGCGAGAATGTGGTACGCTTCAAAGTCCTCTCGGACGAGGAAATCGCCAGCTATTTGGCGGGCGGCGAATGGCGCGGCAAAGCGGGCGGATACGCAATCCAAGGCGCAGCCGAGGGACTGATCCAATGGATCAAGGGCAGCCATTCCAGCGTGATGGGCCTGCCGCTCTATGAGACACGAGCGCTGCTGAAATCGGCGGGATTTGTCCTTGGCTGAGTGGCTTGTCGAAGAGGGGATCGGCGAGACCCGCGCGCTCTTGACCGAGAACGATCAAATTCTTGCGGCTAAGCTGTTTTGGCTGAGCAAAGACTGCGCGCGAACGATTTTGATGGCCAAAATTGTCTCTCGCAAGGCCGGATCCTCTCGCGCTTTGTGCGTTAGCCCGCGCGGGGTTGAGATCAACGCAGACGGCCTACCCCGCGATGCAAGCGAGGGCAGCGACGTCCGCTTGATCATAACCCGCGAGGCGATGGCGGAACGAGGCCGCCTCAAACGAGCGCAGGCGCGGTATTTCTCCGATGACAATCCGCACATCCCGCCGCCGTCCGTGTTTGCGACAGGCAAGCATGTGCGCCGTTTCCCTTCAGGCCTCTGGGAAGAGGTTTGGGACGCGGCCAGTTCTGGCCAAATCCACTTCGCCGGCGGCTCGCTGATCATCAGTGTCACGCCTGCGATGACCCTGATCGATATTGACGGTGAAGGAAGCCCGTTGGAGCTGTCATTGGCAGCTGTGCCCGTCATCGCGCAGGCACTGCGCTGGTTCGATCTGGCAGGTAATATCGGGATCGATTTCCCCACCGTTCAAGACAAGGAGGGGCGCAAGGCCGTGGATGCGGCCCTGGAAGAAGCGCTCGATGATTGGCCGCATGAGCGCACGGCGATGAACGGATTTGGCTTTGTGCAGATCGTCGCCCGGCTCGAAGGGCCATCGCTGCTCCACCGATTCTCAACCTCGCGGGTCGGAGCATGCGCGCGCATTGCCTTGCGCAGGGCGGAAACTGCCGAGGGACCGGGCGCTATATTGCTGCTTACCGTCCACCCGGCCCTCAAATCGAAGCTGAAGGAAGAATGGCTAGTCGAACTCGCAAGGCGTACAGGCAAAGAAGTGCGAATTGATACGAACCCGAGCCTTGCGTTGGAAGGATCTCAGGCGCAGATTGTAGGTCTATGACTAAGATTAAGACCTGCCCGATCTGCAAGAAAGCCCGCGCTGAGGACTTCACTCCTTTTTGCTCTCAGCGCTGCAAGGATCTCGACCTCGCCAAGTGGTTTGGTGATGGCTACGCCCTCCCTAGCCGCCCGGCATCCCCAGAAGAGATCGCGCGCGAAGATTGGGAACAGCAAGACTAAGTTTAAAAGAACCTGTGCCTGAGGCTATTTCCCTCTTGCCAAACATCGCCGCCCGCGCCATAGGCCCGCTCTCATTTGCTCGCCGGGCAAAGCGTGCCAAACGCCAAACCCGTCGCCGCAGCGAATGCCCGGGTAGCTCAGGGGTAGAGCAGCGGATTGAAAATCCGCGTGTCGGTGGTTCAAATCCGCCCCCGGGCACCATTCGCTTAAGCAGCGGCTTTATACCCGCGAGCCAGGAGGCCCAGCATGACCCGTCGCCGCCAAATCTATGAAGGCAAGGCCAAGATCCTTTATGAGGGTCCAGAACCGGGCACGATTATCCAGTATTTCAAGGATGATGCGACCGCATTCAATGCGGAGAAAAAGGGCAGCATCAACGGCAAAGGCGTGATCAACAATCGCATCAGCGAGCATGTGTTCACCCGCCTCGCCCATATCGGCATTCCGACGCATTTCATCCGCCGCCTAAACATGCGCGAGCAATTGGTGCGTCAGGTTGAGATTATCCCGATCGAAGTCGTGGTGCGCAATGTCGCCGCAGGCTCGATTTGCAAACGCCTCGGCCTGGAAGAAGGCGAGCCGCTGCCGCACACCTTGATTGAGTATTATTACAAGGACGATGCGCTGGGCGATCCGCTGATCTCAGAGGAGCATATTGCGTGCTTTAACTGGGCCAGCGTCGAAGAAATGCACGACATGTCGTCCATGGCAATCCGAGTAAATGATTTCCTGTGCGGTATGTTCGCCGGGATCGATATTCGCCTGGTCGATTTCAAACTGGAATTTGGCCGCCTGTTTGATGGCGATTTCAGCCGCGTCATTCTGGCCGATGAAGTCAGCCCGGATGGCTGCCGCTTGTGGGACATGAAAACCGGCGAGAAGCTGGATAAGGACCGCTTCCGCCGCGATTTGGGTGGTGAAGAGGCGGCGTACCGCGAGGTAGCGCGGCGTCTCGGCCTGCTGCAAGACGAAGACAATGGCCCCGGCGAAGTGCTGGACCTGTCGACCCATCGCAATCGGATGCGCGGCAAAACCCCGCCGAAAAAGTAAGCTGACAGACAGCTTCGATCCGCTAGTGTGCTATGATTAAATGATCATAGGGCACAATTTCAGCATATGAATTTTACCTCACGCGCGCTCATCGCAGGGGCGCTGCTTGCGCTTCCCAACCTGGTTCTTGTTCAGTCTCTCGCGGCGCAGGAGCAGGCCGCAACTGAGACCGCACAGGCTGAAGAAGCGCTGTGGGCGTTTGAAACCAGCGACGTGCCAGTCGATCCCGGATTTGTGTTCGGCGTGCTGGATAATGGCACGCGCTACATTATCCGCGAAAACTCAACGCCTGAAGGCACGGCATTGGTACGGATGCAGATCGGCTCTGGCTCGCTCGACGAAACCGATAGCGAGCGCGGCCTTGCTCACTTTGTGGAGCACATGGCCTTCAACGGTTCGACCAATATTCCCGAAGGCGAGATGATCAAACTGTTGGAACGCAAAGGCCTCGCTTTTGGCGCGGATACCAATGCCTCCACCGGGTTTGAGACCACCACCTATATGCTCAATCTTCCCAAGAACGAGGAAGACCTGCTCGACACGGCGTTGATGCTGATGCGCGAGACGGCGAGCGAGCTGACCATTGCGCAGGATGCGGTCGACCGTGAGCGCGGCGTTATTCTGGCGGAACGGCGCGACCGGCGCGGTTTCCAGCAGAAGGCGACCGAAGATCAGCTGGCATTCTTTGCGCCCGGCGCGCGGTTTGTGGACCGCCTGCCGATTGGGACGCTTGATGTGCTTGAGAACGCCAGCGCCGATGATCTGCGCGGCTTTTACGAGCGCACTTATGTGCCCGCCAACACGGTGATGGTGATCGTCGGCGATTTTCCCGCCGCCATGATGGAAGCCAAGATTCGCGAAGTTTTTGCCGATTGGCAGAGCGGCCCGGCCCCGGCTGAGCCGGTCACCGGCCCGATCCCGATTGAGCGCGAAGCTGAAGTCGATATCTACACCGACCCGGCTCTGTCAGAGAGCGTCAGTCTGACCAGTTTCTCCGCGTGGGAAGACCGGCCAGACACTGTAGCAACGCGCGATGAGGCGCTGCTGCGCAGCATTGGCTACCGCATTATTGGCCGGCGATTGTCCCGCTTGGCGCGCGGCGAGGACGCACCGTTTCGCGGTGCGGGCTTCAGCAGCAGTGATCTGTTCGAAGACGCGCGCTCTACCAGCCTGTCCATCAGCAGCGCCGATGGCGAATGGCGCAAAGGGCTGATCGCGGCTTTACGCGAAGTGCGCCAAGCGGTGGAGTTTGGCTTCACCCAGGCGGAAGTGACCGAGCAAGTCGCCAATCTGCGCACTGCGCTGGAAAATGGCGTCGCATCGGCAGACACGCGCAGCAATGGTGCCTTCGCCAATGCGGCATTGCGACTGGTTGGTTCAGAACGCATCCCCACCGATCCCAAATACCGCCTGGAACGGTTTGAAGCGCTTGCCCCCAGCATCACTCCAGGGCGCGTGTTCGCCGCGCTGATCGCGGACCTGCCAGCCGCTGGCGATCCGCTGATCCGGTTCCAAGGACGCAGCGCGCCTGAAGGCGACGAAGAGGCCCTGCGCACGGCCCTTGCCGAAGGCATGGCAGCAGAAATCGCCGCGCCAGAGGATATGGGCGAGCAGAGCTTTGCCTACAGCGATTTTGGCGCTCCGGGAGAAATCATCTCTGACACGGTGGATGACCGGTTCGATTTCCGCCTGATCCGCTTTGCCAATGGCGTGCGGCTGAACCTAAAGACCACGGATATTCGCAAAGACCGCGTGAGCTACCGCGTCAGCCTGGATGGCGGCACCTTGCTCGACACGGCGGATGATCCGCTGCGCACCGCTATGGTCAGCGTGCTAGCCACAGGCGGCCTCGGCCAGCACAGCCAGGACGAATTGCAAAGCGTGCTCGCCGGGCGCAGCGTCGGGTTTAACATCGGATCAGGCACGGACGCATTCCGCATGTCGGGCAGCACCACGCCGCGCGATCTCCAATTGCAGATGCAATTGCTCGCCGCCGCGCTGACCGATCCCGGTTACCGGCGCGAGGGCGAAGAGCGCTATTCCAAGAATATCGAGAATTACTTCGCCAATCTCGATGCGACGCCATCGCGGGCGCTCAGCAATCGGCTGGGCGGGATCCTATCCGATGGCGATCCGCGCTTCAGCCTACAGCCGCAAGAGGCGTTTCTCTCGCGCAGTTTCGCGCAGTTGAAAGCCGACATTGGCGACCGGCTCGAAAGCGGGGCGATTGAAATTGCGCTGGTCGGCGACTTTGATCCAGACGTGGCCATCGCAGCGGTGGCCAACACGTTGGGCGCCCTGCCCGCCCGAGAAGCAGAGTTCCAATTGCGCACCGAAGCCCGCCAGCGCGGCTTCACCTCAAAGCGCGGCCTGCAAACGCTGACGCATACGGGCGAAACCGACCAGGCTCTGGTCCGCATGGTCTGGCCGACAACCGATGACAGCGACCTGGCCGAGGCGCTCCGCCTATCACTGCTGAGCCGCGTGGTGCGCATCCAATTGCAAGAGCGTCTGCGTGAGGATTTGGGCAAGGCCTATTCGCCGTCTGCTGGCAGCTCCACCAGCCGCATTTATGCAGGTTACGGCACGTTCAGCGTGACAGCGTCGGTCGATTTTGCGGAGCTGGAGCCAACCCGCGCAGCGATCCGCGCAATGCTAAGCGAACTCGCCGCAGCGCCGTTGGAAAGTGATTTGATCGACCGGGCGCGCCAGCCGATGCTGGAAAGCTATGACAATGCGCTGAAATCACTCGGCGGTTGGATGGGTCTGGCGGACAATGCGCAAAGCCAGTCCGAGCGCTTGCAGCGGTTCCTCGATGCGCCTGATGCACTGAAAGCCATCACGCCTGCCGATATTCAGGCGGCAGCGGCGCAGTACCTCAAAGCTGATGAAGCAGTCGAAGTGCTGGTGATCCACGAGGACGCTGAGCTGCCAGACAGCATCGCGCCCTAACGCCAGCCCCAGCAAGCGCGAAAAGCGCTCGTGATAGTGGGCAAGCCGCCCAGCAATGATTGCGCCAGCACGGGGCTGCGCTATAGGCTGCGCATCATTCGCCCATCCACGCGCGTAATCAGGTGAGCCGCCCATGAAAGTCCGTATCCTCGTCCGCCTTAAACCCGGAGTGCTCGACCCACAGGGCCGCGCCGTGCACCATTCGCTGGATGGCATGGGCTTTGAAGGGGTCGAAGACGTTCGCATTGGCCGGATGATCGAGATGGACGTGGCCGACGGCACCAGCGACGAAGCACTCAATTCGATGTGCGAAAAACTGCTCGCGAATATGGTGATCGAAGACTTCACGATTGAGAAGCTGGAAACAGCAGGAGCGGCCTGATGGGTTTCCGCGCCGCTGTGATCACGTTTCCCGGTTCCAATTGCGACCGGGATATGGCCTGCGCTTTGGAACTCGTATCGGGCACCGCGCCGATCCGGGTGTGGCACGGCGATGCAGAGCTGCCTGACAATCTCGACTTTATCGCCCTGCCCGGCGGCTTTTCCTATGGCGACTATCTGCGCTCTGGCGCGATGGCCGCGAACAGCCCGATCATGCGCAGTGTGATTGCCGCAGCGGATCGCGGCGTGCCCGTGCTTGGCGTGTGCAATGGCTTTCAGGTGCTCACTGAGAGCGGCCTGCTGCCCGGGGCATTGATGCGCAACGCCAGCCAGAACTTCATCTGCCGCACCGTGCCGCTGATCGCGGAGAACACGCAGTCGGCCTTCACCCGCGCCTATGCCGGGAAAGGCACCGTGCACATTCCCGTCGCACACCACGATGGCAATTATTTTGCTGACGAAGAGACGCTCGACCGGATCGAAGGCGATGGCCGGGTTGCGTTCCGCTATGCCGAACCCTGCAATGGCTCACGCCGCGATATCGCTGGCGTCCTTAGCGCGGGCGGCAATGTGCTGGGCATGATGCCGCACCCAGAGCGCGCGGTTGAAGACGCCCAAGGCGGCACCGATGGCCGCTTGCTGTTTGAAAGCGCTATCGCAGCTTTGGTCTAAACCGCTCAGGCGATTTGGCGTTCGCCGTCGCCGCCGTTTGCATCGAACAGTCGCAGGGCTTCGTTCTTTGGCATTGGACGGCCAAAGTAATAGCCCTGGATCTTGTCACAGCCCATCTCGCGAATGAGCTTGGCTTCCTCAATGGTCTCCACGCCTTCCGCCGTCGTGGTCATGTCGAGGCTCTTGGCCATCGCAACCACCGCATTGATGATCGCCAGACTTTCAGAACTGTTTTGCGCCGCGCCTTGCACAAAGGTGCGGTCGACCTTGATGGTCGAGAAGCTCAGCTTGCGGATGTAGCCTAGCGATGAATAGCCCGTGCCAAAGTCATCAAGCGCGACGCTGCAACCCAGCGCCATGATCTGCTCCAGAGCTTTGCGGGCGATGGAGGCATCGCGCAGGAAGATGCTCTCAGTCACCTCGACCTCAAGCCGGTCTGCATGCAGCCCCGTCTCAGCCAGAACGGCGACGACATCTTCGTAGAAGTCCGGCTCCAGCAATTGCTCTGGTGATACGTTGACATTGACCCGCACGTGCTTGGGCCAATTGCACGCCTCGCGGCATGCCTCGCGCAGGACCCATTTGCCAATCGGCACGATCAGGCGCGTTTCCTCGGCCAGCGGGATAAACTTGCCAGGGCTGACAAAGCCGTGGTCGGCGCTGTCCCAGCGGACCAGAGCCTCAAAGCTGACGATGTTCTCGCTGTTGGCGTCAACCACTGGTTGATAGTGCAGCACCATCTCATCGCGGTCGAGCGCCTTGCGCAGGCTCACCTCAAGCTGGCGGCGTTCTTCGGCAGAGGCGTGGAGCACAGGCTCAAAGTCAAAGTGCTCGCCGCCGCCCGCATCCTTAGCGCGGTAAAGCGCAAGGTCGGCGTTGCGCATCAGTTCTTCAACCGATTTGCCATCGCGCGGACCCACTGCTGAGCCGACGCTGGCGCCAACGTAAAGCGTGTGCTGATCAACCTGATACGGCTCTGTCAGCGCCTCAATCACCCGGTTGGCGGTGGTGCGAATGATCTCACGGTTACTGACATCGCGCAGCACAATCGCAAATTCATCGCCGCCCAATCGGCCGCACATCTGATCCTGCCCCATCAGGGCCTGAAGACGCGCCGACACCTGAGCCAGCAGCTTGTCGCCGACCATGTGACCGAGCGAATCGTTCACCGCCTTAAACCGGTCGAGATCCACCATCAGCAGCGCGCAGCGCGTGCGCCATTGCTCCGCAAACACCAGCGCATCACCCAGCGCCTCGGTCAGCTGCAAACGGTTGGGCAAAGAGGTGAGCGTGTCATAGCGCGCCAGGTAAGCGATCTTCTCAGACGACGCGCGCGCCTCCGTCACATCGGAGCCAACCCCGCGAAAACCGACGAAGCGGTTCTGATCGTCGCGCATTGGCGTGCCAGACAGCTCCCACCAGCGCTTCTCACCCCGGATCGTCACATGGACCAGCAGGTTGGAGAAATTCTCGCAATGCTTAAGCCGCTCCGCCAGATCATGCAGGCTGGTTGGGAATTTGCCGCTTTCCCAAGTCTCGCCAGCGATCAGTTCGAGCAGCGGGCGGCGCTCCGCTTCCGCCTGAGGACAGCCAAGCGCATAAGCGAAGCGCGGGCTAACGCCGCGCAGACGCCGCGCGGTATCGACTTCCCACAGCCAATCGGCCTCATTCTCTTCAAACTCGCGCAGCAGCAGGGAGACGACCTGTTCCTTCTCTGCAACGCTGCTCTCTGCGATCCGCGCGGTCAGATAGGTTCGCGCGACTTCAATCGTGCCGAACAGGCAACTGATGCCGTAGAACGTCCCGGCCAGCGCGACCGTCCACAGTCCTTGCAGCGCCAGATGGGTGACCGCAGCCACGCCGACCGTGAGGGTGAACACGAAGATCCCCAGCGGAGCCGCCGCGTAGAAATAGATCGATGCCGCCGTCAAAGTCGCCACCACAACGAGCAATGTCATCAGATCTGGCAGCGAGCCATAGGGCGCGAACACCAGGATCGGCACCGCCCAGAGCACTCCAGAAAGCAGCGGCGTCAGCGCCTGCCCGTAGAATTCCTTGCGCGATAGCTTGCGATATTCAGCATCGGCCAAAGTTCGGTCAAACCGGACCCCGCGGATCTGGAGCAGCACCAAGGCGACCCACCAAAACGCCAGCCAAAGCAGGCTGATGCTGCCGGAGTAAACCTGGACCGTAAACAGGCCCATGATCGCGTGAATGTAGGTTCTGAAGAAGGTTAGCGCCGAGAGCCCTGAATATTGCAGGCCGCGCAGCCGCGCCCAATCGTTATCGCCTGCCCCGGTTAATCCCAGCACAGCGAGCATAGACAACCGGCGATTGGCGGGCTGCGGGGGGACATCATCTTCAATCACACCCCCGCGGCTATCCAGTAAAGGTTAGTATGAAGTAAACTACGACGCGGACTTAGGGGGAATTGCGGCCTGACGAGCCAGGCGCGCTATGAGCTGCAAATGTTTGTTGCAGCTTGCTTCGGTCCCAATTTCGGCCGTCAAAATCACGGATTTCCGGCGTTAGACCGCTGCTGTCGTCAAGACAGGCGAGATGGACGCTCCACGCCTCGGGATGAGAGCGCGGTTGGTAGAAGCTTTTCGTCCCGCAAATCTTGCAAAACAAATGCTCCGCCTCGCCCGAGCCAAAGCGGTATGAGGTGAGCGCTTCCTCGCCGGATAACAACGTAAACCGGTCATGCGGGATGAACAGGTGGAGATAGCCGGACACCGCGCAGATCGAGCAATTGCAGCGCAGCATCTTTGGCGCGCGCTCAGATTGCGCCCGGAAGCGGACGGCGCGGCAATGGCAACCGCCCTCGACGCTCACGAGGTCTTGGCCATCACCACCGACCGCCGCCATCACTCAACCGTTACCGATTTCGCCAAATTGCGCGGCTGATCGACGTCAGTCCCCTTCACCACGGCAACGTGATAGGCCAACAATTGCACCGGAATGGCATAGACCAGAGGCGCAATCAGCGGGTGAACAACCGGCATTTCGATCGTCGCGATGCAGCCTTCGCCCGCTTGCGCCAGGCCTTCCGCATCAGAAATCAGCACCACTTGCCCGCCGCGTGCGCGCACCTCCTCCATATTGGAGACGGTCTTTTCAAACAGCGGGCCAGATGGGGCGATCACAACCACCGGAACGTCTTTGTCGATCAGCGCGATTGGGCCGTGCTTCATCTCGCCAGAGGCATAGCCTTCGGCGTGAATATAGCTGATTTCTTTGAGTTTTAACGCGCCCTCTAGTGCAAGCGGGTAATCCTGTCCGCGGCCCAGATAGAGCACATCGCGGGCCGGCGCGATCAGATGCGCCATGCTGGCAATGTCTTGGTCATGGTCCAGCGCCTCATTGAGCGCAGCGGGAGCTTCCAGCAGGTGGGTCACCACCTCGGCCTCTTCCTCGCGGCTCATCAGGCCTTTCTTCACCGCCATATGCGCAGCAAGCGCGGCCAAGACAGCGAGCTGACAGGTGAAGGCCTTGGTCGAGGCAACCCCGATTTCAGGGCCAGCATGGCTTGGCAACAGCAGGTCCGCCTCGCGCGCCATGGAGCTGGTCGGTACGTTCACGACAACGCCAATGGTCTGTCCCTCGGCCTTGCAATGGCGCAGCGCCGCGAGCGTATCGGCGGTCTCCCCGCTCTGGGAGATAAACAGCGCCAGGCCGCCTTCTTCCAGCACCGGATTGCGATAGCGGAACTCGCTGGCCACATCGATATCGACCGGCACGCGCGCAAATTGCTCAAACCAATATTTCGCGACCATTCCGGCGTAAAAGGAGGTGCCGCAGGCGACGATGGTCAGCCGCTTGATCTGCGAAATGTCGAAATCAAGCTGAGGCAGAGCAACGGTGTTGTCCGCCTGGCGCAGGTAAGAGCTGAGCGTTTGTGCAACCACGGTTGGCTGCTCAAATATCTCTTTCTGCATGAAGTGGTGGAAATTGCCCTTTTCAACCGCCGCCGCTGTCGCGCCAGAGGCTTGGATATCGCGGGTTACGGGCTGATTTTCTACGTTATAGACCTGCGCGCTATCGCGCTTGATCACCACCCAATCGCCCTCTTCGAGATAGGAAATACGCTGTGTGAGCGGCGCCAATGCAAGCGCGTCTGAGCCGAGATACATCTCTGCATCCTCGCCCTCTGGCCCATATCCGACGACCAGCGGAGAGCCGAGCCGCGCGCCGATCAGCATGTCTGGGTGCTGACGGAATGTCATCGCCAGCGCAAAGGCTCCGCGCAGACGCGGCAGTGCGTCTTTCACAGCCTCTTCAGGCGACATGCCCGCCTCAATCCGCGAGGAAACCAGATGCGCGACCACTTCGCTGTCGGTTTCGCTTTCAAACACACGGCCCTCAGCCGCCAGTTCAGCGCGCAATTCCTTGAAATTCTCAATGATGCCATTGTGCACGATCGCAACCTCAGCGGTGGCGTGCGGGTGCGCGTTGCTGGCGGTTGGCGCGCCGTGCGTGGCCCAACGGGTGTGCGCAATACCAACATTGCCGGGCGCGGGATCGCCGCTCAACACCTCAACCAGATTGGCGAGTTTGCCCTCGGCGCGGCGGCGAACCAGCTCGCCATTGTCGATAGTGCAGACGCCGGAGCTGTCATAGCCGCGATATTCCATGCGTTTGAGGCCATCGACCAAGCGGTCAGCGACCGGCTCATTCCCAACAATTCCGATGATTCCGCACATAGTCTTGTCTCTTACCCCTGCTGGCGCGCCTGGCCCATCTCACGCGCTTTATCCGGCGTAGCGACTAGGCGGCAGTGGATGAATATCGTCTTGCCAAAATCGCTGATGCATTTCGGCGGTGTCTGCTGCTTGCCACGCCCCTGTAACGGGTCATGGCTCAGCTTCAAGAGCCTGTCTGCTCAGCTGGGCTGTTTGGCGCTTTGCTCAGGCGAGCTTTGGCTGTCCCACCACAGGAATAAACCAGCCGCAATGATCATCCCGGCCCCGCCCAGGGTCAGCAAATCAGGCACATCGCCAAACCACCACCAGCCCAGCGCAATCGCGACTAGCATTTGCACATAGATCGCCGGGGCAACTTGCGATGCACCCGCTTTGGATGTGCCAATATAGGCGAGCCAATGCGCACTGCTGGCTGTGACGGCGACGATGGCGCAGCGCAGCGCAACGTCCCAGCTTGGCCAGCCGAAATTTAGCTCTGGAATGCCCGAGAATTTCGCCCCGACCGCCGCCAGGATCAGGATGGGCGATGCCACCCCGGCCACGAACACTTGCATCGACAACGCGCTGCCCTGCCCGGCACTGGCGCGGTTGGCGACCATCATCAGCGCAAAGAAGGTTGCCGATACCAGAGGCAATAGCGCCCCAAGCCCGAGTTCCGCCAGATTAGGGCGCAAGATCATCATCACCCCCGCCAAGGCAATCACCGAGACGGCCCACGCGGCGGGGCGAATTCTCTCGCCCAAAATCAGCCCGCCGAACACCTGCGTTAGAACCGGCGCAAGAAAGCCAATCGCCATCGCCTCAGCCAAAGGCATGATGTAAATCGCTGAAAAGAAACAAAGGCTCGCCAAAGCTAGGCACATCCCGCGCGCCGCCTGGAGCCAGAGGTTCTGCGGCACAAATGCGCTGCGCCCCTCGCTGCGCCACAGCAGCACCGACAGGCCCAGCGCGCCGATAGAAAAGCGCAAGGCCGCGACCGCGACCGCAGGCCATTCATCCGCCATGCTTTTGATCACAGCATCGCCAATCGACAAAATGACAAAGCCCGCCGCCGCATAGGCCAGTCCAGCTCTTTGATCGTGCTGCATTGCCCGCGGGCCTCACTCAATAAACGAAGTGGCCGCGCTAGGCGCTTCTCGCCAGAATGGAAAGGCGATTGTCGTTTGGTGAGGAACGGCATCCGGAGACCGCGCGCAAAGCGCTTTCCGCCAGCAAGAAATGCGTAGCCCTTGATCAAACGTTAACCATTATTGTCCATGAACTACGCGCTTCATAAAGAAGGGCGAATAATGGATGTAAATGAGGGAAAAAGCGGCGTGACCGCGTCCGCTGCTGCGCTGTCAAAGCCGGCTAGCGATGCGCCTGCGTTGTCGCCTCATTTGGCCGCCAAGCTCGCGTGCCTCGCGCTGTTGCTCGCTGCGCCTGTCTTCGCACTGACCACTTGGCAGGTGGATTACACCTTCCTCGCGATACGGCATTTGTCGGCGCCAATCGTTGCCGTCCAGATCATTATCATTGGGCTGGGGATGAGCTCTGGCAGCGAGCCTTTGAAAATTTGGCGCAGCCTCAGCGGGCCCGTCAAAGCTGCATTTTCTGTGTTCGCTCTGGTAGCATTCACAGCTACATTTCTGGCCGATGCCGCGCCGTCATTTGCTATCATCGGCCTGCTGGGCACCGGCATCCATTTGCTTTTTTTGGCCGTCTGCTACGAGCGTTTTGGCAACGAATGGTATCAAATGCGCGGTGCTGCCCTTTGGTCATTGGCCATTGGTGCAGTTCTCTATTTCGTCCTCGTCTATGGCCTCGCACTCAGCCAACATAATAATCAGAGCTTCAGCTGGACCCGGCTTAGCGCGGGTGTATCCAATGTTCGCCAGCTTGGGTTTTACGGTTTAACTGCCGCCGGGATCGGCGCTGGTCTGTTGGCCATGTCGCGGTCTCATAGAGAAACGGTCGTTGCCTTCATCGTAGCAACACTGGGCATGTGGTGTGTGTTCACCAGTGGCGGACGCGCTGCGGCAGGGGGACTGCTCGCGGCCCTTATTGTCGCGGTGGTCTTTTTGAAGAACCGCAGCCAGTTGGCGCTTTCCGCGAAACTGGCCCTCAGCATGAGTGTGGCCGCATTTGCCTCTCTCATATTCGTGCCCGATCCTCGATGGGGGATCGGAGCCGTGTTGGCGAAGTTCGATCCCAGTAATCAGAATCCTAACGATCCCGAACGCGCAGACTTCAGCAGCGGGCGCATCGATATGTGGATCGAGACATTCCAAGCGGTCTTAGAAAAGCCTTTCGTCGGTCACGGCCAAAGCCAGTTCCGTCACAGCCTGGACAGCTCACTCGGCTTTTGGAACCATCCGCATAATTCCGTGCTTCAGGCGCTGTTCGATTGGGGCTTTATCGGCACAGCCGCTTTGGCGGTTCTGGCGGTCTTGGCCCTTAAGCGAACCATGACGGCTCTCAAAACCGATCTGACGTTCACACTACCAGCGCTTAGCGCTGTGGCTGGACTGTTGGCGATGTCGTTGCTGGAGGGCTCTTTGTACCACGTCTATCCGACCATGGTCATTCTGACCTGCCTGGCCGTGATCCTTACATCCGCTTCGCGAGCAATTTGCCATGACTGATACGGTCGCAATCCAATCCAATCCGGTCAGCCGCTTTTTTTCCTCAGCGGCACGTACCATTGGCCGCAGCGAGATCGCGATCCTCGCGCTGGCTGTGATCATTTGCTTGTGTGCGAACATCGCCTTGAACAGCGTCGGCGTCACGATCGATTGGGGCCGGGCAATTTTTCTCAATAGCCGCTTTGTCACGTTCATACTGATCGTCTTTGTCGCCGTCGAATTTACTCTTCTGCTAGTGCGTCACCGCCCAAGCAGTCCGGTTGGATTTTTCCTCAAAGACTCCCGGGCTCACCCAGCTTATGCGCGCATTTTGCCTGCGTTTTGCATGGTTGTCGCGGTTGGTACGCTAATGCCTGCCTTCAGCTATATTAAGGGCGCGATCCCGCTGCTCAGCGCATATACCTGGGACCAGACATTCATTGATTGGGATGCGGCAATACATGGGACCGATCCGTGGCGGTTGCTGCAACCCTTGCTTGGCTATCCTGCAGTCTCGGCAGCGCTGGGTCACCTGTATCATCTTTGGTTTGCGCTGATCTATGTCGGGCCGCTGTGCTTTGCGCTTTACGTCACTGATAAACAGCTGCGGCTGCGCTTTTTCCTCGGTTATTTCCTGACCTGGACGATCGTCGGTATGATTGGCGCGATTTCGCTTGCTTCGGTCGGTCCAGTATTCCTGGAGCCACTGCTCGGTGATGATCACTTTGCGGAACAAATGGCCTATCTGCACGCCGCCAATGCGGTTCAGACCATACCCGTTATCGAAGTTCAGCAGATGTTGCTGGAATGGTATGCAGCCGGTGATTACGGGCTTGGGCGCGGGATTACCGCCATGCCTTCGATGCATGTTGCGCTAACGTCTCTATACGTCTTTGCCACCTGGAAAATCGACAAGCGCCTGTGGGCTGGTTTCGCGGTTTTCTGGTTGCTGATCATGCTGGGCTCGGTTCACCTCGCCTATCATTATGCGGTCGATGGTTATGTTGCCTTGGCCATGGTCGCCGTAATCTGGGCCGCGACAAAACCGGCGGCAAACTTCATCTTGAATATCGGGAAATCCCCCGAGGTCAGCGCTGCAACATAACTCGTTTTTGCAGCGTCACCCTTAGGGAAAAAATAAGGTTTCCAGAGTATTCACCATTTTGAGAGAGGCAGTCTTCGCCATCTGGCGTTGATATGCAGTGTATGTTTTTGGGCCTAGGGGGCTTGCGATGAGCGCATTCGGTAAAAAAGGTGGCGCAGGCGGAGGTGGTGCCGGTGGGCGTCCCGCGTTTGGAGTTGCCCGGCCGATGAAAACGGGCGGAAGCGCGGCAAAAGGTGGCGAGCAATTCCCGCCTTTGCCCGACGAAGAGCCTGAGAAAAAAGAAGAGCCGAAACCCGCTCCGGTAAGCACTGGTAATGCCACCGAAGATGCGATGAACCGGCTCGCCGAGCGCGCCGCAAGCATCAACGAAGGCCCCGGCGAAGAAGGCGGCTTTGAAGCCAGCGTTCACAAAATCAAAGAACAGGTGCTTCCGCGCTTGCTCGAACGTGTCGACCCAGAAGCGGCTGCGACGCTTTCCAAAGAGGAGCTGTCGGAAGAATTCCGCCCTATTATCATGGAAGTGCTGGCCGAACTTAAGGTCACACTGAACCGCCGCGAGCAATTCGCGCTGGAAAAAGTTCTGATCGACGAGCTGCTCGGCTTCGGCCCGCTTGAAGAGCTGCTGACCGATCCAGACGTGTCCGATATCATGGTCAACGGCCCTGATCAGACCTATATTGAAAAAGGCGGTAAGCTGACCATCGCACCGATCCGGTTCCGCGATGAACAGCACCTCTTCCAGATTGCTCAGCGCATCGTGAACCAGGTTGGCCGCCGCGTCGACCAAACCACGCCGCTGGCCGATGCCCGCTTGAAAGACGGCTCACGTGTTAACGTGATCGTGCCGCCACTCAGCCTCAAAGGCACCGCGATCTCCATTCGTAAGTTCTCTGAGAAGCCAATTACCTTGGACATGCTCAAGGACTTTGGTTCGATGGACGAGAAGATGTGTACAGCGCTCAAAATCGCTGGCGCATGCCGGATGAATATCGTCATCTCTGGCGGTACGGGTTCAGGTAAAACCACCATGCTCAACGCTCTGTCGAAAATGATCGACCCGGGCGAGCGCGTGCTGACCATTGAGGATGCGGCCGAGCTTCGCTTGCAGCAGCCACACTGGCTGCCGCTGGAAACACGTCCGCCTAACCTAGAAGGTCAAGGCGCGATTACCATCGGTGACCTTGTTAAGAACGCCCTGCGTATGCGCCCAGACCGCATCATCCTGGGTGAGATTCGTGGCGCGGAATGTTTCGACCTTCTCGCCGCCATGAACACCGGCCACGATGGCTCAATGTGTACGCTTCACGCCAACTCACCACGTGAGTGCCTGGGCCGTATGGAAAACATGATCCTGATGGGCGACATCAAGATCCCGAAACAAGCGATCTCCACTCAGATCGCCGAATCGGTCGATCTGATCGTTCAGGTAAAACGTCTGCGTGATGGTTCACGCCGCACCACCGACATCACCGAGGTTATCGGGATGGAAGGCGATGTGATCGTGACCCAGAACCTGTTCAAGTTCGAATATCTCGACGAGAGCGAAGACGGCAAGATCCTGGGCGAATTCCGCGCCTCTGGCCTGCGTCCTTACACGCTTGAAAAAGCGCGTCAGTACGGCTTTGACCAGGCGTACCTTGAGGCTTGCCTTTAATCGAGTGCTCGCGGGTTCATAAGGCCCGCGAAACTTTCTAGCCATTCAGCAAGACGGGCAGCGACAGCGTCAGCAGACCCATGCCCATAATCGCGGACAGCACGAATAAGCTTGTCCACGGCACCCAGCCGACTCGTTCAAGCTGATCGATCGGGCGTTCTTTGCTGCGTCGCCGGTCCATCCACGATGCGAAGCCGGCAAACACCATCAATGCCGCGCCGACAAGCGCGAGGATCAGCGCGTCGCTGGCGAACAGCAGATCGTGTACAAACTCCATCATCGCGGGCGCGGCTATAGCCATGACGGGCTTCATGGCAATGCTACGCTTGTGAAACGCGGCGATCCGCTTACACGCGAGACCTATGGATGGTTCGATTGCCCGCCCTCGCCCAATGCTTGCCCTGGGTATTCGACTGATCACAGCGGGCACGCTGGCGACCATGGCGATGCTGGTGAAGCTGGCCAGTGAAAAAGGCGTGCATCTGGCCGAGCTGATATTTTGGCGTCAGGCGCTGACCTTCATCGCGATAGCTGCCATTCTTTGGGCGACGGGGCGGCTCGCGCAGACCAAGACCAAACGCATGGGCGCCCATGTCCGCCGCGCTGTTGCGGGGCTGACCGGCATGTTCTGCGTTTACGGCGCAGTCACCTTGCTGCCACTCGCCGAAGCGACTGCGATCAGCTTCACCACCCCGTTTTTTGCGGTGATGATCTCGGTGATCCTGTTTGGCGAGACGGTCGGCAAATATCGCTGGGGCGCGGTTATCCTAGGTTTTGCCGGGGTGCTGGTGATCGTTCAGCCGGGAGCATCGGGCATGATCGACCCCATCGGCGCGGCAGTCGGCCTGGTCGCGGCCTTGCTCGTCGCTTTGATTTCGTTCCAGATCCAAGACCTCAACAAGAGCGAGAACCCCTGGACGATCGTGTTCTGGTTCACCGCTATCACCGCCCCGTTTATGGCGCTGTTCGTGCCATTCGTGATCGAACCGCATGACGGCGAAACCTGGGCGATCATCTTCGCCATGGCGGCGGCGGGCGCGCTTGGGCAAATCCTACTCACCACCTCGCTGCGCTTTGGCTCCGCGGCGGTGATCATCGTGATGGACTACACCTCGCTGCTATGGGCAACCTTGTACGGAGTGCTCATTTTCTCCAGCCCGCCTTCGGCCAATTTGTGGCTCGGCGCTCCGCTTATCATTGCTGCAGGGCTGCTCATCGCATATCGCGAACGAATGCTGGCAAGTGGCAAGACAGGTTCATCTGCTGCGAGCTAGTGAGACAGCGAAACCAAACGAAAGGCAGACATAATGGTCCGCAAAACTCTGATCGCCGCTGCAATGGCCGCGCTTACCCTCACCTCCGCCGCCTGCAACACTGTGAAGGGCTTGGGCGAGGATATCCAATCCGTCGGTGAGGCTGGCGAAGACGCCATCGATTGATAGCTAAGGGCTGAGCCTCAGCCTTTTCGATAAATCAGCATCAGATTGTTCGCGGGCATTTCCTGGCGATTTGCCCGCGTGAAGCCATGATCCTTTGCGGCTTTGTCGATGTCGGCAATGTCACGAATGCCCCATTCGGAGTTGCGTTCGCGCAGGCCTGCATCAAACGCTAAGTTCGATGGTGCGGGCTCCACCCCTGCCTCGAAATACGGTCCGTAGAGGATCAGCGGCGCGCCCTTCCCTAAGACGCCTGCGGCACCTGCGAGTAGTCCGAGTGTGGCCGACCATGGGCTAATGTGGATCATGTTGACGCACAGCATCGCATCTGCACGTTCAACCGGCCAATCGGCAGGCGCGTTGGCATCGAGATGGACCGGCGCGAGCAGGTTCTCGCCCTCATATTCTGAGCGATAGGCGGCGATCGATTCCAGAGCCTCTGGAGATGGATCGCTTGGCTGCCAGGTCAGCTTAGGAAACGCGTCTGCAAAATAGACCGCATGTTCGCCGCTGCCGCTTGCCACCTCCAGCACCGTTCCGCCATCAGGCAGCTCGCGAGCCAGGACATCCGCAATCGCCTCACGGTTGCGCAATGTCGCGGGCGCATGCTTCTTCATCGGTCAGTTAACCTGCCGCTCCTGCCCCTCCCAATAGGGCGCGCGCAATTGGCGGCGCAGGATCTTGCCGGTCGGATTGCGCGGCATCACCTCGATTACATCAATGCTCTTGGGCACCTTGAAACCGGCTAGCTGCTCGCGCGCATAGGCGATCACATCATCGGTATCGACCGTCTGCCCCGGCTTGGGAACGATGCAGGCCTTCACCGCCTCGCCCCATTTGTCATCAGGCACGCCGATCACCGCCACTTCGCCAACCGCTGGGTGGCCGTAAATCGCGCTTTCAACCTGCGCAGGATAGACGTTCTCCCCGCCAGAGATGATCATGTCTTTGATGCGGTCCTGAATGTAGATGTAGCCATCATCATCCATGATCGCGGCATCACCAGTGTAGAGCCAGCCATCGCGGATCGTCTTTTCGGTCGCCTCTGGCAGGTTCCAATAACCAAGCATGTTGGAGGGCGATTTGACAACAATCTCGCCAATTGTGCCGCGCGGCACTTCATTGCTGTTTTCATCGAAAATGCGGATATCGGTGCCCGGCATCGCGCATCCGACAGAGCGCATCCGCTCATTGCCCTCAATCGAATGATCCTCTGGCCTCAGCATGGTTACCGTGCCGCAGGTTTCCGTCATGCCGAACACTTGCAGGAAACCCGCCTGGGGCATGGTGCGCACCGCCTCTTTCAGCAGCTCCAGCGGCATCGGCGCCGCGCCATACATGATGTATTTAACGCCGCTGAAATCGACATCTTTTGCGTTCGGATGCTGAATTACCATTTGCAAGGCGGCCGGCACGATGAAGGACTGCGTAGCCCCCGCCGTAATGCCTTTGAGGAACTCGCCAGGTTCAAACTCTTCCTGGATCAGCGCGCGGATACCGTTGGCGATCGAAGCGATCACAATTCCTGTGCCGCCAATATGCGCGCAGGGCATGGCGACCAACATACAATCATCGGGCCCGGGGCTGTTCCACGGATCGCCCGCCTCTTTTGAGGTGTTGCGCAACGCGACCAGCGCCGCATTGCTCAGCTCGGCTCCCTTGGGATTGCCGGTGGTACCGCTGGTGTAGAGCTGAAGCACAGCATCATCGGGCCCGGACGGGGTGAAGCTGGCCGGAGCGGCTGCCTCAATCGCGGCGTACATCTCTGGCTCTTCGATGATTTTTACCGTCGCTGCGATCTCTGGCGCGAGCTTGGCGACGACATCGGCAAAGCCTGTGCCTGTGATCATCAGCTTCGCGCCGGTGTCTTTCAGGATGTAGGCGACCTCTGGCGGGGCGAGCCGCCAGCCAATCGGCGCCATCACCGCGCCCATGCGCGCCGCGGCCAGGAACATCGCGTAATAGATCGTGCGGTTCTTACCCAGCCACGCGATCCGATCTCCCTTGGCGATACCGTTCGCTTCAAACACGGTGATCATCCGGCGGGTCAGATCATCCAGCTCAGCAAATGTTACCGTATCGCCGTCCTGTTCAAAGGCCGTCTGGTCCGGGCGTTCGCTGGCCCAATGGGAAACGAATGCATCAAAGGTGCAATGCGCCTGTGCGGTCACCAATCTCTCTCCGATTTATCTGTTTTGTTTATCGTGCAGTTTACGCACGGCAGCGCCAATTTGCCAAGCAGATTGCGGGATTGGCTGAGGTCAGCTCCAGCGCCCATTGGCGCGCGCTGCTGGCTCTCGCACAATCAGCCAGATCAGCAGACCCAGCGGCCCAGCCATCAAGGTCGCGAGCAGGATCGGCACTTGGACAATCCGGGAGATGCCCTTTGCATCGGCATCGCGGGCAATCCAGATGCCGACAAACAGGTCAAAGGCGAGAAAATGCGTCCAGCCAATCGTCACGCCCGCATCGCTGGCAAAGATCGCGCGCACGCCTTCAATGGTGTTGAAATTCGCGCCCGCACCGCTCTCATTGGGCAGCAATCCAGTGAGCACGCCGATCAGGGACACGCCATAGACCAGGCACAGAATGCCAACCCCGACATACAGCACGGCGGCCAGGATCGCCGGGCTGCGCGGCAGGAACGCCAGCGCGATCCAAGCGACAATGCCGAGCAGGTTCACCGCGCCAAAAATTGCATTCCAATCCATCGCCAATGCTCCCTTAAGCCCCCGCAGGGCTTGCTTAACCTTGCTCGGCCTGCTGCTCGAGCCGTTCGAGACGCTGGCGCCATTCGCGCGCGGCCCGCTTCATCGCGTCATTGTTATGAATGAACCGCCCGGCCGCCTTACGCATGGCTAGCCCAAGCGCCGCCTCTGACACCACTCGCGCATCGATGGAGCGATAGGACGCCCATTTCCCGCCCAGCATCGGATCGAGCACAGGACTGGCGATCATTGCCAGCTTTTCCCCGACCCTTAAGTCATTGGTGCGCGGCCCGCGCAGCAGGCCGGGGCGCAGGATATCGAGCCGCTTAAACCCAACCTTGGACAGCGCCGTCTCGGTCTCTCCTTTGACCTTCAGATAGAAGGTTTTGGAGCGCCAATCCGCACCGGCCGAGCTGACCATAACCAGATTGGTAATGCCAGCCTCCACCGCCGCCTCTGCGGTGGCAAGCACGAGGTCATGATCGACCTTGCGAAATGCCTCTTCATCGCGGCCTGACTTCTTCCAAGTGGTGCCCAGCGCACAGATCAAAGTGCGCGGCTTGATCGTTTCAAACACCTCGCCCCATTTATCCGGAGTGGCGACATACATTTCCATGCGCGCGCCGTCGGGTAGTGGAGCCTCGCGCCGCGAGACACCAATGATGCGAACGTCGTCGACATCATTGCTGGTCTCGATCACGCGCCGACCAATCAGGCCGGTCGCACCGACTAGGGCAATGCGGCAGATCTCAGACATTCGCCACCTCAAACATTAGAAAGCCCCTGCGGCGCTTCGCCGTAAATCTTGGTGCAGGCCTCCATCGCGAACCGGTCGCTCATCCCGGCGATGAAATCGGCGATTGTGCGCGCACGCTGCGGATCGTCCTTGGGCAGGCGCGCCTGCCATTCGGGCGGCATTAGGCGATGATCCTGAGAATAGGCCGCGAACAAACGCGCCACCACATCGCGCGCGCGGCCAGCGGCGGCGACTTGTTCCGGGTGGTAGTAGAGCTTGTCGTACATGAAGGTCTTTAGCGATCGTTCCTGAGCGGCAAAGCCGGGCGAGAATCCAGCCAGCTGTTTGCCAGCGGCGCGCACCTCATCCACCGAGGTCATGCCGCTGATATTGGCGCGCGTGTGCTCTAACACATCGTTGACCATCAGGCCGATTTGATCGCGCACCAGCTCGCGCAATTGCCGCTCTCGCGGGGCGTTGGGAAAGCGTTTTTCGACCGCCCGCCACTGGTGTTCGAGGAAATCCAATTCAAGCAGGTCATCCAGGTCTAAGAACCCAGCGCGCAGGCCATCATCAATGTCGTGATTGTCATAGGCGATATCATCGGCGACCGCCGCGATCTGCGCCTCCAATGATGGCCAAGCGCCCAAATCAAACGGGAACGCCGCATCCAGCTCCGCCAGGGCCCAATTGGGCGCCTCGACCGGGCCATTGTGCTTGGCCAGCCCTTCTAGCAGGTCCCAGGTTAGGTTGAGCCCATCATAATCGGGATAGGGCGATTCCAAGCGCATCAGCGTGCGCATCGACTGCGCATTATGGCAGAACCCGCCATGCCGCTGCATCGCCTCTGACAGCGCCGCCTCGCCCGCATGGCCAAAGGGCGGATGCCCCATATCATGCGCCAGACACAGCGCCTCGGTCAGATCCTCGTCCAAACCCAGCGCGCGGGCAAGAACGCGGCCAATCTGCGCCACTTCCAAGCTGTGGGTTAGCCGCGTGCGGTAATGATCGCCTTCTGGCGCGATAAAGACCTGAGTTTTGGATTTGAGCCGGCGGAAGCTCATTGAGTGGATGATGCGGTCACGGTCGCGCTGAAACTCGCTGCGCGGTCCCCGCACCTCGGCGCGCGCCGAGCCTGAGCGATTGTCAAATTCGCGGCCGCGCGGTGCGGCGGGGTCAGCGGCGTAAGGGGCGCGGGTCATATCGATCCTAGCGCGCTTAAGTCAGCGCACCGTTCACCACAACCTGAACAGAGAGCGAACGCATTCATAAAGGTCAGATATTCGCCAGACATATTGAGCTCGCGGGGCCGCTCGTTGTTTCAACTGAGCAGCCCCTCAGCCTGTCGGTTAGCGACCCGATGGCTCGGACGGCAGCGCGTCATCACCACTGGTAAGAACTTACATCGGTGTGAATAGGGCGCGACTTGTAAGAACGCGACAAATCGTGGGTGAGACGGGGTCGGCTGCCGCTTATCCCGGCAAATCCGCGCCGAGCAGCCAATTCGCCGCCGCCTCGCAGTGAATCCGGGTCGAATCGAACACTGGCAAGATGTTTGCGTCGACATCCACGACCAGATTCATCTCGGTGCAGGCCAAAACAATCGCCTTGGCGCCCTCTTGTTCTTTATTGGTGATGATGGTGCGGATGGATCGTTCGGCATCGCGGGTCGCTTTGCCGACCATCAATTGCTCATAAATGATCCGGTCGAGCAGCTCGACATTGTCCATATTCGGCGGGAGCAGGTCGACACCGTGCGCGACCAGCCGCTTGCGATAGAAACTCTCGGTCATCACATTGCGAGTCCCGATCAAGGCCGCGTTTTTACAGCCAGCCGCCTGCATCGCCGCGCCGACAGTCTCCGCGATGTGCAGGATCGGGATGCCAACCGCGCCCGCGACATCCTCATAAAGCTTGTGCATCGAGTTCGCGCAGATGATCAGCGCGCCCGCGCCTGCGCCTTCCAAACGTTTCGCGCTCTCAGACAAGACGCCTGCTGCGCGTTTCCAATCGGCATCTTCGCGCAGGCCATAGAGCTCGCAAAAGTCGTGGCTTTCGATGAGCAGCGGTGCGCTCGCCATGGGGCGGCCATGCTTTTGTCCGTCTTTTTGGATGATGCGATTGATGCGGTCGTAATACATGGCGGTCGAAACCCAGCTCATGCCGCCAATCAGGCCCAATTTTCTCAAAGGTAATCCCTAAATCTAAAAAGCCCTGTTGCTCCCCGCCTTAGCGAGCGAGGAGCCAGCGCGCTACAGACTTTACAAGATTTGATGAGTTAGAGCTCAGGCCGGATCGATGGCAGATTGAGCAGCCAGCTTTTGAGGTCGGACAGGCTTGGCTGAGCAGCCTCTTCATGCGGCAAATGGCCGATCTCCTCGTACTCAACCAAGGTGGAATTGGGCAGATGCTCATCATACCAGCGGCCCGATTCGACCGGGATCAATGGGTCCTCGGTGCCCCAGATCACCAGCGCGGGCACTTCCAATGCAGAGATGCGAGCATCGTCAAACGCCGCTCGGCTGGCAGAAAACCGTTTCACCGTGGCGGCGCGATTGCCGGGATAACGCAGCATTTCCCAATAGCGATCCACCACCTCATCGGTGATCACGCTCTTATTGCTGACCATCTGCGTGAAGGACTGCTCAATCATGGAACGCGGCGTGACCTGCTCCATCACCTTATTGATGACGGGTGTCCGCGCCATTCTCAGCGCTAGGCTGGTTTTGCCTTCCCGCCGAACCGGAGCGCCGCTTGCGCCGACAAGGATCAAGCCGTCGAGCCGGTCTGGATGAGCAAGAGCATAAGCGGCCGCATGGCTGCCCCCCATTGAACTGCCGCCGAGGATAAAGCGCTCCAGGCCCAGCGCGCCTGCGACCTCATCGATATCGGCAACGAAATTGTCGAGCGAGTAGTCCGCGTTCGGGTCCGCACCGGTCAGCCCGTGCCCGATCTGGTCAAAGCGGATGACGCGGTACGTGTCTTTGAGGCCATCGACCCACGGCCCCCATGTGTGCAGATCGGCGTTGGAGCCATGCAGCAGGATGATCGCGGGCGCGTCCCGAGGTCCCTCATCGCGCAGATGTACGGTCACGCCGTCACCAATCTCGACAAATTGCGAGGGTTCACCGGCGTATTTGGCGCGCATTTCTGCGGGATCGGTGTCGGGCGTGCGAAACACCACAAATGCGAGCATCAGCAGCGCGATAAGCACGGCCAGAACTTTGAACAGGCGCTTCATTGTCAGAATTCCTATGGTTTTGGCGGCTTACTGCGCGGGCATTTCGTCGATCCACTGGCGGATCATGGCCAGCCCTTCTTCATCGACGGTCGATTTGCCCAGCTCTGGCATGGCCACGCCGGGTTCGGTCGACGCCATCCGGTGGACGAGGATCGATTTGTCCGGTGCGCCGGGCTCAATTGAGACCAGCAGCCCCCCTGCTCCGCGTCCGGCCGCGACGGGCGGCTTGCGGATACCCAGAGCGTGAGGATCGCCCTGCTCCCAGCGCAGATCGAGCCCGGAATTTGACGCCATGCCGCCAGGCTGATGGCAATGCGCGCAGTTCACATCGAGATAGGCGCGGGCAAAAGCGGCCACATCGGCACTTTCGCTGTCACGCTCGCCCCAATGAGGCAGGCCCGCTGTCACCATTGGCATTTTGTCGAGCCGTCCGCCTGCAACCGCTTCACGGAGCCATTGGGTGGGCAGGTTCCGCGCTTTCGGGCCAATCGGCGTGACCCCACCATCCTTCACATGGCATTGCTTGCACTGGTTCTTGTTCGGCACGCGGTAGCTGATTTCGGTCCCATCAGGCCGCGTAACGGGGATACGTGCGCCCGCCAGCGCCAGCCGCGCATCCGTCTGCTCCTCGTTCCAAACATAGGGCAGCGCCACCCAGCCCTCTGCCCGGTGCAGCAGCAGGCGCGTTTCGATGAGGCGCCGATCCGCGCCCTCACCAAAGGCGAAGGTCTTGATCAGCGCGCTGCCGACAGGAAATTCGAGCAGCCCATCTCCGTTTGCCTTCATCGCTTTGCCATAGGGCACATAGGCAAAACGCAGCTTATCCGCGCCGTCGGAATAGAGCGGCGTGTTGAGCGTGTAGGCGGCGGCGCTGAACGATTCCTGCGAACCGGGACGAGCGAAAAAGCTAAACTCGGACAGTGTTTTCGGCTTGCCCTGCATAACGGCGCTGTTGTTTACAGCGACTGGCGAGCGCGCCTCTGACTGAGAGACGGCCCCTGCCAGCGCGAGTGAGGCCAGGCCTAAGAGGATCGCTCCGCGCTTCACTTAAGCCGGGCCTCGAGTGCCTTCACTGTGTCTGACGGATTCACCGAAGCGACGATTGGCGGAGGCGGCGGAAGCTTGATGATATCGGGCCTTGCCTGACTTAAGGGCTGACCGACCTCTTGCAGTCCCATCGACACGGCCCATTCTCCGCCAAAGACCGTTGCATTCTCATGCAAACCGTCTGTCAGAATAGCTGGCAGCGTATCGCGGCTGAGAGCTGCTAGAAGAGCTTGCCCGCCCTCAAAGTCAGGGGCGAATCCAGCCCGACTGTAGATGTTATCACCAATGTGAACATTCTTTGGGCGCGGCTGATATCGCTCATCATCGAAAGGCTGCGAATAGGCGATCAGCATGATATGGCTGGTACCGTTATTGATCAGCGCATTGTCTCTAATGTGTACGCCCGTGTTTGCCATTACCATCACCCCAGTGCCCGCTGGTACGCTAGCGACGATATTGCCCTCTGGAGCGAAGTTATCGGTGTTGTTGTCGATCACCGCATTACGCGCGACCAGCACATTGCCGCCGCCGACCTTGGGCAGACCGGGCAGGTCAAACACCAGAATGCCGCCGGTGTTCTTAGTCGCGAGGTTCTCTGTCACCTCGGCAAAATTGCTGTTCTCAATCTCGATCCCGGCGACATTTTCCACCACGCGGTTGCGGCGCACGATGATGTTTTCAGACTGCCCAACGTAAATGCCCGCATCCGATGCCCCGCGCACATAACTGTCTTGCACCAGCACATTGCTCGCCTCGACTGGGTAGATTCCGTAAGCGCCATTGCTGGCGTCCGGACCGCCCGTCCATTCCACCCGGATCGCGTGATAAATGATCTGATCCGCGCCCTTGGATTTGATCCCGTCACCCTTGGCGTTCTCAATCCCGAAATCGCGCAAGGTGACATCGTCCGACGTCACGAGCAAACCTTCGCCCGCGCCCTCCTGCGCCGTGAAATCGAGCACGCTCGCGTCCATTCCCGCGCCGCGCAGTGTCACGCCATTAACGTCCAGGCTGAGGCCATCGGTTAGCGCATAGCGCCCGGCGGCGAGCACGATCTCGTCGCCAGGTTCGGCAAGGATCAGCGCCTCTTGCAAGCGCTCCTGAGCGCCTTCGCCTGGCTCAATCGTGTGCGTCTCTGCCATGGCGGCGCTCGCGCAGGTGAGCGCGATGGGCGCAGCGAGCGCGGCAAGTGCAAATTTCAGCATGATGATCCCTCCCAATAGGGCAGCATTGTGCCGCCTTGAGCCGGGATTGCAAGGGCGGCGTCAGTCTCCGCCGAGGCCGAGCGAGCACAGCGCCGCCGCGCTGGCCAATTGTTCGACCGCATCTGGGTCGTCGACGCGGCGGATCCGCGCGAGCAGATCGCCGGGAGAGATAGGAATGCCGCTCTCACCCTCTTGCGCGCGGAGCCGCTCCAGCTTCTTCAATTGCAGCAGCGACAAACGATCGACCATGCGGCCCGCCATGCATCCGGCGAGCTGCGGCGGTGCGCCTTTTTCGATAAGGGCCGCTTCGATCCGTTCTTCGGTCACTTGTTCGACCAAGCCGTCATCGCGCAGCAGGAACCATGCCCCGCCCGCTAGCGCAGCCACAAGAATGATGAGCACCAGAAGCTTCTTCATTGGACGGACCTAGTCGAGCGCCTTCACGATCTCTTCAACCATCTTCTTCGCATCCGACAGCAGCATCATCGTCTGGTCCATGTAGAACACATCATTGTCGACCCCGGCATAGCCGACCCCGCCCATGCTGCGCTTGATGAAGAACACCTGCTTCGCCTTGTCGACGTCAAACACTGGCATGCCGTAAATCGGTGATGATTTGTCGGTTTTCGCCGCCGGGTTCACCACGTCGTTCGCGCCGATGATGAAGGCGACATCGGCCTGCGCAAATTCGCTGTTGATGTCCTCCAGCTCGAACACTTCATCATAGGGAACATTCGCCTCAGCCAGCAGCACGTTCATGTGCCCCGGCATCCGCCCGGCAACCGGGTGGATCGCATATTTCACCTCGACGCCCTTTTCCTTCAGCGTGTCGGCCATTTCGCGCAGTACGTGCTGAGCCTGAGCCACCGCCATGCCGTAGCCGGGAATGATGATGACCTTTTCCGCCTGCTCCAGCATGAAGGCCGCATCGTCCGCGCTGCCTTGCTTGTACGGGCGCTGTTCGCGCGCCTCGCCATCGCCGCCGCCTGAGCTGTCCGCGCCAAAGCCGCCCGCGATCACGCTGATGAAGCTGCGGTTCATGGCCTTGCACATGATGTAGCTGAGGATGGCGCCGGAGGAGCCGACCAGAGCGCCGGTGATGATCATCGCGCTGTTGCCCAGCGTAAAGCCCATCGCCGCCGCCGCCCAGCCGGAATAACTGTTCAGCATGGAGACGACGACCGGCATATCCGCGCCGCCGATTGGGATGATCAGCAGGAATCCGATGATAAAGGCGAGCACGGTAACGGCGATGATCAGCTGCCCCTCGCCCGCGCCTGCCTCGGTCGACATCGCGTAATAGGCGATCAAGCCAAGGATCGCGGCCAATGTGCCAAGATTGATCACGTGCCGCCCGGGCAGCATGATCGGCGATCCGCTCATCCGGCCGGAGAGTTTAAGGAAGGCAATGACCGAGCCGGAGAAGGTGATCGCACCAATCGCGATACCGAGGCCCAGCTCAATCCGGCTGACGACCAGGATTTGCCCAGCAGCGTCGGTGATCCCGAAACTTGCCGGGTCTAGCCATGCGGCAAGGCCCACGACCACGGCGGCCAAACCGACCAGCGAGTGAAAGCCCGCGACCAGTTCTGGCATCGCCGTCATGGCGATTTTGCGGGCGACGGTGACGCCGATAATCCCGCCTAGGAACATCGCTATGCCGATCTCCGGCAGGGTCGCGATGCTGTGCGTCACCAAAGTGGTGACGACCGCGATCAGCATACCGAGCATGCCATAGCGGTTACCCGCGCGGCTGGTCGCTGGGCTGGATAATCCGCGCAATGCGAGGATGAAGAACACGCCGGAAATCAGATAGGCCAGCATCGCCCAGGCTGGGGTCCCTGCGCCAAGGGTAGCTGCAGGTTCTACGCAATCGAACCCGCAGGAACCTGCTTCCGCAGCCGCTTCGGCTGCCAGTGCAAATATGGAGAAGCTCATCTCTTACTTCTCCTTCTTCTTGTACATGGCGAGCATTCGCTCCGTCACAGCAAAGCCGCCGAAGATGTTGATGCTGGCCAGAACCACGCCAAACAGGCCGAGATATTTGGCCGTAGGACTGCCCGCCTCAGCCGCCGCGATCAGCGCGCCGACGATGATCACCGAGGAGATCGCATTGGTCACCGCCATCAGCGGCGTGTGCAACGCCGGGGTGACCGACCAGACAACGTAATAGCCCACAAAACAGGCCAAAACGAAGATCGATAGGATTGAAATGAAGTCCATTGGTTATGTAGCCTCCCCGGCACGGGGAGGGGGACCAGCCGCAGGCTGGTGGAGGGGACTCGCCGCACGCGCGACGATTGCCTCTGCGGCCGCATCGGCATCCGCCAACACGCGGCGCGCGGCCACCCGCAAAACCCTAAACCCGTTTTCTTTCATGAATGCGATACGCCTCTCGTCAAACTTGGCGCGATCAGGTGAATCGTGTGCGCTGCCATCGACTTCGACGACCAGCTTTTCAGACAAGCAGCAAAAATCGGCGGTATAAGGGCCTATCGGATGCTGCCTGCGGAATTTGAAGCCCTGTGGACGGGCGCGAAGGCGCTGCCACAGCATACGTTCGGGCATCGTCATGTTCTTTCGGAGTTCACGGGCGCGCATGACCTCTGGTCTGGCGACGAACCGCGCGTCCCCTCCACCGCGCTGCGCGCGGTCCCCCTCCCCGTAGCGGGGAGGATTTGGGATGCTCAAACTCATCCCAACAACCTCTCGTTCACCACCTTGCCGCCTTGCGTCAGTCGGATCGCATCGCCGATCTCTTCGTCAAGCTCGGGCTTGCCCGCTTCCTTGTCCCAAAACGCGCTGAGGAAGTTAAAGTGGTTGCGCGCAAACAGGGCCGAGGCATCGGCGGGCAATTGTGCGGGCGTGTTGGCATAGCCGATGATTTTGACGCCGTGCTTCTCGACGGTCTCATCAGGCTTGGAGCCCTGAACATTTCCGCCTTGCGCCACTGCGAGGTCGAAGATCACGCTGCCCGGCTTCATCGTCGCGATTTGCGCATCCGTGATCAGTACCGGCGCAGCACGTCCGGGGATCAGCGCGGTGGTGATCACAATGTCCTGTTTCGCGATATGCTCTGATACAAGTTTGGCCTGAGCCGCCTTGTACTCATCGCTCATTTCCGTGGCGTATCCGCCCGAACCTTCGCCTTCAATTCCGGCCACATCTTCGACAAAAATCGCTTTTGCGCCAAGGCTTTCAATCTGTTCCTTAGTAGCGGATCTGACATCGGTTGCCGACACTTGCGCGCCCAGCCGCCGCGCGGTCGCAATCGCTTGGAGGCCAGCAACACCGACGCCCATGACAAAGGCTTTCGCCGCCTGAACCGTGCCCGCCGCCGTCATCATCATCGGAAAGGCGCGGCCATAGGTGTCCGCCGCCGCTAGCACCGCTTTGTAACCCGAAAGGTTCGATTGGCTGGAGAGCACATCCATGCTCTGCGCGCGCGTGATGCGCGGCATGAACTCCATGGCTAACGCCTCCAGCCCGGCAGCGGCATAGGCCTCTACCCGCGCTGTATCGCTGAACGGATCAAACAGCGCCGCGACCCACGCGCCAGATTTCGCGCCTTTCAGCGCTTTTGCGTCGGGCGCTTGGATACCCAGAACGATGTCCGCATCTTTTACTGTGGCAGCCGCTTTGCCGACGCTGGCGCCGGCATCTGCGAACGCCTCATCCGTAATGGAGGCGTGCAGCCCCGCCCCGCTTTCGATCGCCACTTCGTTGCCTAAGCCAATGAACTTTTTGACTGTTTCCGGTGTCGCGGCAACACGCGTTTCACCGGCGGCTTGCTCTTTAAGAACGGCGATCTTCATGCAGGCGTCCTATTCAGCGATCATCATGATGACGAACAGAGTAATCACGCATATCAGGGGAATGGTCCACTTCAGCGAAGCAATGAAGCTGTCATAGGTTGATTTTGCATGGTCCATATCGTTGGCTGCCATCGCGCATATTCCTTCAAATCGTTGTCTAGCCTCACAAAAACCCTTTGCGTGAGACGTTCTGGATATGCCCTATCGAAGCGCGCGGGCAAGCTCAAGCCCGCGCGATTGCTCGGTACAGGAAAAGCGGGATTGAACGTCCCTTTAGGGGAATTGCGAAAGGAACAGCGATTAGCCTTAATCGGGTCTTTACTCCTGATCGTTAAGGCCATCCCTTAAGTGACCTTGGGGGAAGGCTCTCGAGGCGTTTTGGGATGTAAACGTCGATGTCCGAACTGGAAACGCGCCTGATAATGCTGATTGATGACGAGCCGGCGCAAAGCCGCTTGATCTCAGCTATTGCCGCGCGTGAAGGCTGGCGGATTATCGTGGCGAGCGACGCGGAAGAAGCGATCGCGATGCTGGGCACGCGTGAGGGCATGCAATTGTCCGCGATCTTGCTCGATCAATGGGTGCCGGGCGATGATGCCTGCGGCCTTATCCAAGAGCTGAAAATTCGCCGCCCCGCCCTGCCAATCCTGATGCTGACAACCAGCGCATCGCCATTGCTGGCGGTTGAAGCCATGCGAGCAGGCGCGAGCGATTATCTCGTCAAACCAATTTCGCCCGACCGCCTGATGGAGGCACTGCGCAGCGTCACCACCCGCGAAACGCCGAAAAACGAACTCGCCCCGCTGACCGAGAAAATGTCGGCGACGCTCGATTTCGATGCGATGATTGGCACCGCGCCAAAATTCCGCACCGCTTTGGCGCAAGCTGCCAAAGCTGCGCGCGGTCACGGACATGTACTGATCGAAGGCGAAAGCGGCACCGGCAAAGAAATGCTGATGCGCGCGATGCACGCCGCCAGCCCGCGCAGCAAAGCGCCGCTGCGGGTGATCAACATTGGCAGCGTCCCGCCGAACTCGGTCGAATCTGTTTTGTTCGGGCATGAGCCAGACGCCTTTCCCGGCGCGTTTGATCGCCAAATCGGCGCGATGCAAAATTGCGACGGGGGCACGCTGCTGCTCGATGAAGTCGACCGGCTGCCCAATGACATGCAGGCTCGCTTGGCGGAAACGCTGGAGACCGGCATTGTCCGCCCGGTTGGCGCAGCCCACGGTTTCCGCGTTGATGTCCGCCTGCTTTCGGCGAGCAATTACTCGCTGGAGCGGCTGACCAAGACCAAGCATTTTGACCAGAAACTGGCTGATAAGCTGGGCGGAACCAAGATCGAATTGCCGCCGCTGCGCGAGCGCACGGGCGACATTTCGGCTCTCACCCGGCATTTCCTCACCCGCATTGGTGAGCAGCCGGGCCTCAACCATCTTTCGATCAGCGACAGCGCGCTGACGCTGCTCGCCGCGTTCGATTGGCCGGGCAATGTCCGCCAATTGCAATCCGTCCTGTTCCGCGCGGCGGTTTATTGCGAAGATCAGACGCTGACCGCTGATAGCTTCCCGCAGCTTTCCGAAATGCTCGGCGAGCTCGAACAGCTCACTTCGCCTCAGCACGAAGGCGTGGGCGTGATGCTCTACACTGAGGATGGCAATTTGCGTCCCCTCGAAGAGATCGAGGCTGACGTTATTCGCCTCGCCATCGGCCATTATCGCGGCCGCATGACAGAGGTTGCACGCCGTCTGGGGATTGGCCGCTCGACATTGTATCGCAAGCTTTCCGACCTTGGGATCGACAACGCCGCTTGATACGCGAATGCGATCCGCCTAGCGCAGGGTCATGACACAAATTCAAGATTTCTCCGGGCGCACAGCGCTCGTCACTGGCGCCTCCTCCGGCATTGGCGCGGCATGCGCGAAAGCTCTGGCGGCGCGCGGCGCAAGCAAGCTGTTTCTGGTGGACCTCGATACCGCCGGAATGGAAGCGCTGAACCTCAACTGCGATGTTGAACACATCACCGGCAGCGTAGCGGACGAGGCCCTATGGGAAGAGCTGGAGCCGCGCCTCACCGGGCTGGACCATGCGGCCGTTAACGCAGGCATCGGCGGGCATGGCCAGATCGCCAACCTCGACTTTGCCGAATGGCGCCGGGTGATGGACGTCAATCTCGATGGCGCGTTCCTGACCCTGCGCGCAGCCATGCGGGCGATGAAAGACGGCGGCGGCAGCGCGGTCATCACCTCTTCTTCCACTGGCGTAAAAGCCATCGCGGGCATTGGCCCTTACGGCGTTGCAAAAGCGGCGGTTTCTCACATGACCCGCATTGCCGCGCTGGAAGGCGCACCCAACAACATCCGCGTGAATGCCATAGCGCCGGGCGGGGTCGACACGAACATCTGGGAAGCCTCAGATGACTTTAAGCGCTCGGTCGAAACGCAGGGCCGCGAGGCAACCATCAAGGCGATGGCCAGCACCACGCCGCTGGGCCGTTTTGCGACCAGCGAAGAGATCGCGGGCGATATCCTCTACATGCTGTCGGATGCAGGTGCGAACATGACCGGCCATGTGCTGGTGTCTGACGGCGGCTTCACACTGTAAGCCGCCGCCAAAGCTAAGCTGAGCTTAGAAGCTCACCGTCTGCGTCACGCGGGTCTCACCCTCGCTGCCGCGCATGCTCATGGTGAAGCTCTTGGCGTCCCAGTCGATCTCGACCAGGCCAAAGTTCTCTTCCGAGATGAAGTCCGTGATCCGCTTTGGATCGGGCTCGCGCGCCGTGTTGCGCTCGGTTGAGGAGAACGAATAGTTCATCGAAGAGCTGGTCAGCTCCCACAATTGCTCGCCCGCTTCCGCTGGCGTGTCGCGGTAAATGCCGCCCGCATGCCGGTCACCCGACAGCATGACAACGCCGCTTTCTTCGCGGTTTGCCAACATGCTATAGAGCTTGGCCCGCTCCAGCGGCAGCGCCTCCCAGCTTTCGTAATTATGCGCATCGGTGATCACTTGGATCGAAGAGACGACCACCCGCAGATCGGCAGGCTTGGCCAATTCCTGCTCTAGCCATTGCCATTGCGCATCGCCGAGCATGGTTTTGCTCGCATCATTGCTCGGCACATAGGGGCCAAGCGGCGGGCGCTCTGGCGAGTAAGGCATCGCGTCAAAGTCAGAGCGGAAGAAGCGGGTGTCGAGCATGATGATCTGAACGCGCTTGCCATCCGCGCCGAACATGCGGCTTTCATAGATGCCAGGGCGCGACTTCGCTTCGTCAGAGGATCCCCAGAACGTCTCAAAGATCGTCTCTGACCAACCACGGAATGCAAAATTCGCGCCGCCATCGTTGAAACCAAAATCGTGATCATCCCAGGTGATCATCATCGGAACTTTCGTGCGAAACTCGGTCAGCTCGGGTGTTTCCGCCTGTAATTGATAGGCAGCGCGCAGGGTGCTGAGTGAAGCGTCACCTTTCCAGAATTGATCGCCGTAATTGTTGTCACCGATAAACAGGAACACATCCGGGTTCGCTGCCGCAATCTGCGCCCACATATGCTGGCTGCGCGATTGGTGATTGCAGCTGCCGAATGCGATCCGCGTCAGCACGCTGTCTGGCGCAAGCGACACATTCGCAGGCGCAACCGGCAGATCGATCTGCGTCTGAAGCTTCGCGTAATACGGCGCGAGCAGCTCATCGGCGCTCAGCGCAACTTCGTTTGCGCCGCTTGAATGGCCATGGTCATCAGCAAGTGCGGGCGAAGCCACAGAAACAAGCAATCCGGCGATGAGAGGCGAGAAAACGCGCATAGGTAAGCTCCAAAAAGGCAATCTGGTTTGTCAGATGACCGCTTGCCATGACCTTTCCATGACACGCAAACAAAATCCCCCTCCGGCTCGGGCCAAAGGGGGATTTCGGAATGTTCGGCGCGCCATCAATCGGCCCAGCCATCGCCAAAGCGCGGTCGCTTAGAAGCGGTAGCGCACACCGGCCAGCAGGCTGACGGTTTCAAACCGGCCATCCAGATCAGCGTTGAACGCATTCGCGCCGCCGCCAACAAATGTGCGCTCAAAATCGAGGCCAGATACCCGCTGATACCGCACGCGGGTCTGAAGCTCGATATTGTCGCTAAGGACAAACTGAACGCCAATGTTGCTTTGCAGTGAGAGGCCCGTGTCAGAGCCAGTCACAGCGAAGGTTGGCGCGGTCGCCACGCCATTGTTGGGGAAATAGTTCACCCCCGGCTCTACCTCAGCGACGCCGATGCCGCCGCCCCAAAAGGGGATAACTTTCTGATCGTCTGACCAGCGAATGTCAGACTGATAATTGATCGAGAAAGTGTTCACTTCGGCGCTGCCGCCAAAGGTCTGATTGCCGCCGTTGAAGCTGCCGCCGCTCACATCGGCTTCGGCATAGGAATATTCGACTTCAACGCTCGGTTGGAACAGGCCAAAAATGCGCTTTGGAATGCGGTAGCCAACAGCAACAGTGCCGACGAAGCCTTCGTCCGATTGCACGTTCACGCTGGCAGGCGCGCCGGCCACACCGGGGGATGCGCCTTGCGGGTCTTGAACACCGGTGAAGGTTTCATCGCTGGGCGAGGTCACGCCAGCCTGCAGCGATACGTAAACGCCGCCTTCCGGGGTAAAATCATCCGACTGAGCGGCGGCTGGCGCAGCGAAAGCCATCGCCGGAAGAGCAAGCAGGAATGCGAGGGTGCGTGGGGGAATTGAGAAAATCATCTGCGGAGGTCCAATCTTAAATGGGGGATGCCTCCCCATTCGCGTCCCTCGCCCGCGAGGTTACACAGACCCGCTGGTTTTATTTCTCAGTTGGCAGGTTTTCGTAGGTTTCGCAGACACCCTAAAGCGGCGGTAAATGCGCAATATCCGTCAGCGCCGCATCGCGCATTCCGCGCCAGACGTTGCGCGCCTGAACCGTCTCAGCAACGTCATGCACCCGCAGGATGTGCACGCCTGCATTCATGCCGAGCGTCGCCAGTGTCAGTGATCCGCCAAGCCGCTCATGCGCCCCTGCCTCGTTCGACAAGGCCCCGATCATCCGCTTGCGGCTGACACCCAGAAGGATCGGAGACCCCAGCGCATGGAACAATGGCAGCGCATTCAGCAAAGCAAGGTTTTCCGCCAGACTTTTGCCAAAGCCAATGCCAGGATCGAGGATGATCTTATCCTCCGCAATACCGGCCGCGATAGCGTTGGAGCGGACCTCTTTGAGGAAATCAAACACGTCAAAAACGACATCTTTGTAATCACCGCCCTCGTGCAGATCCTCGCCGCTGCCGGGGGCATGCATCAGGATCACCGGGCATAGCGCGTTCGCGACCAGTTCAGCGGTGCGCGGGTCATAGCGCATGGCCGAGACGTCGTTGGCCGCATGTGCGCCAGCGGCCAAGGCCGCCTCCAGCACGCCTGCTCTGCGTGTATCAACAGTGATCGCTGCGCCCATGCTGGCACAATATTCCACCGCAGGCAGGACGCGGTCTTTCTCGTCACCTTCCCACGTCGCGGCAGCACCTGGGCGGGTGCTTTCCCCGCCAATATCGATAATGCTCGCGCCCGCCTCCAGCATGGCGGCGGCATGCGCGCGGCCCACATCCGGCTTTTCCAGAAACTCACCGCCATCGGAAAAACTGTCTGGCGTCACATTGAGAATGCCCATCACCTGCGGCTGATCAAGGCGAATGGTGCGCCCGCCCAGTTCGAGCGGCGCGTGGGTCTTTTGCAGATTTGCCCATTGGCCGCGCGCCTCCGCCTCCAGCTCGCCGCCGAGCTTCGCAAAGGTATCCTCCGCCTCGCGCACGCCGAACAGATGCCGCGCTGTGACCCCGCCGTCCTGGCGCACCACGCAGGCAAAGCGGCTGGCATAGACCATCGAGCCAGCAAGCTGGATCGCGGCCCCATCATTGTGCTGAGGACCCGGCGCAAAGCCGATCGGGCAGATATAAACGCTCTCACTCATAGCCATCAGGGTTAGGACGCAAATCCGCCAGCGCAAAGGCCTCAATTGTCTCAGCGCACAAAAAAGGGGCCATGCCTGCTGGCACGGCCCCTCTCCCGAGGATATTTAGCGATTATTCGCCGCCGAACTTAAACCTGACGCCGGCAGAGACGATCGATTGCTCTGACTCGATCCCGAGCGTTGCGGGAAGCAGGTTCAGCTCAACATCGCTGTCTTCGGTGGTGGCGCGGTAGGTGTATTGGCCGAACACCTCGGCGCGCGGTGAAAGCGCAAAGCTCGCGCCCGCCATCAGTTGATAGGCAAAGCCGCCATCGTCATCATTGGCAACGTCGACGCCCGATGGCGAGAACTCGGCATCAACCCATTGGTAGCCAAGGCCTGCGCCAACATAAGGCTTGAACGAGCCGCCGGTATTGATGTCGTAAAAGACGTTACCGAAGACGCCGAAATTGCTAACATCGCCCTGGCCATCGGCGATCACTGCGCCAACGGTGGGGTTTGCCGGATCGGCCGCGCCGCGGGTCAGGACGGCCACATCAACGCCGTCAATATCCGCGCCGCCGACGGTCAGGCCGGAATGGCCCGATACGTCATATTCGGAATAGGCCCCTTCCAGCTCCACGCGGAAGCCATTGGCAAAGGCGTATCCAACCTGCCCGCTCAGCGCGAGGCCATTGTCGAATTGGGAATTCCATTCCAGCGGGGTCTCCGCCGCAATCGCGTCAAAATCAGCGGTTGCCGCGACATCGGCATCAAATTCTCCTGAGTTTTGGCTGTCACTGGGCAGGCTGATCCCGCCGCTGACGCCAACATAAGGCCCCTCGGCCAAAGCCGCAGAGGGAACCGCAAGTGCGCCAAACGCCGCACCTGTAAAAGCGATATATTTAAAGGACTTTGTCATGATTTCCTCGAATTAGGTTACGCCCCCGAACACGCAAAATCGCGCTGGAAACATGAACCTAAGCTGCGGAAATCTGATGCCTTGCGGCGAGCTGCCTCTAGTCTTCGTTGGCCAGCAAGAAGCGTTGCCTGGCTGCGTCGATTGGATTCACATCGGCGCCATCGTCGAAGTACCAGAAGGTCCAGCCATTGCAGCTCGGGGCCTCTTGCAGGTCTTTGCCGAGCCCGTGGATCGAGCCGATCTGTTTGCCCTTCGCGCCGTCCAGTTCCAGCGAGCCATCGGCGCGCACTGTTGCGATCCAGCGGCGTTTCTTGTCGAACACCTTCGTGCCCGGCTTGATGTAGCCATTTTCCACCAAAGTCCCGAAGGCAACGCGCGGCGCGGCCTTCTTGCTTTGCATGGTCTCAATCACGCTTTCGTCCAGCGGCAGCTCTTTTTCGATCCGCTTCATCGCGACGCCGCGATAGAAATCCTCGCGCTCGCAACCGATCCATTGGCGGCCAAGGCGCTTTGCCACCGCGCCGGTGGTGCCTGTGCCAAAGAACGGGTCGAGCACAACGTCGCCCTTTTCGGTCGTGGCCAGCAGCACGCGGTAAAGCAGCGCCTCAGGCTTTTGCGTTGGATGGGCTTTCTTGCCGTTTTCCTTGAGCCGTTCCTGCCCGGCGCAGATCGGCATCACCCAATCGCTGCGCATTTGCAGCTCGTCATTGAGCGTCTTCATCGCGCGGTAATTGAACTGATAGCGGGCCTTTTCGCCCATGCTCGCCCAGATCAGGGTCTCATGCGCATTGGTGAACCGTGTGCCTTTGAAATTCGGCATCGGATTGGTCTTGCGCCAGACGATATCGTTGAGGATCCAAAAACCGAGATCCTGCAGGATTGAGCCAACGCGGAAGATGTTGTGATAGCTGCCGATGACCCACAGGGCGCCGTCCGGCTTTAGCACGCGGCGTGCCTCGGTCAGCCAGTCGCGGGTGAATTTATCATACAATTGGAAGCTGTCGAATTGGTCCCAGTGATCGGTGACGGCATCGACCTGGCTGCCATCGGGACGGTTGAGATCACCGCCCAATTGCAGATTGTAGGGCGGGTCTGCGAACACGCAATCGACGCTGTTGTCGGGCAGTGAGCGCATGGCCTCGACACAATCACCAGACAGGATCTGGCCAACCGGCACGTCAGCAGCAGGCGCAGCTTTCGCCTTGCCCGCCTGCTTTGGCGTTTTTGCAATTACTGTCCCTGCCCGCAGTTTTGCGGTTTCCATCACACCCATCATATTTTCCCCGAACCGCGTCCTAGCGCACAAAGTTATCCACAGGGTGAGTCCAAGCGGACTCCACGTCAAGACAAACTTGATCGGCTTTTATGGTTAACAAGCAGTTAGCGGCGCAAGTTCACACGCGGAACGAAACAGGGCCCCACAAGATATGGAGTCTCGCGCGGCGGCTGGGGGCCGAAATAGAGGGGGTGTGGCGCGAAAGACTCAAAACCTGTCTTTGCGGCCAAACTAACTCACATAAACACAAACACGACATTGCCGAGGAACGCGGCGAGCAAAACGAGGCCCATGGCCCGCCCGATCGACTTTGCGAACCACAGCAGGCCAAGCAAGGCGACCGCGCTGGCGATCAGCAGGCCCATTTGAACGCCCAGCAGGTTCTCTGGCAGCGCAAACGGGGCGATCCCCATAGTGACGCCGCCGATCAGCAGAATGTTGTAGATGTTTGAGCCAACGACATTGCCAATCGCCAGGCCCGGCTTGCCGCGCAGAGCCGCCGCAACGGATGCCGCGAGTTCCGGCAGCGACGTACCAAAGGCGACCACGGTGAGGCCAATCGCGGTCTCGCTAACCCCGAACAAGGTCGCCAGATCAATCGCGCCGGTCACCAATATCTGACCGCTGAACACCAGAACCGCAAGGCCGGCAGCGAACAGCGCCGAGGCGACATAGCCGTTCTCTGGCGCGTCATCGTCATCGTCATCGTCGTCTTCCTGCGCCGCGCCGGGATAGCGATAGCGCCAGACGATGTAGCTGACGATGCCAACCAGCAGCGCGCCGCCGATCCACCGCGCGCCCAGCTGAGAATAGGCCAAGGCTGCAAGGCCAATCGTGGCGATCAAGGCGACGACGGCATCGCGCCGCCCTCCCCCGGTCAGCGCAATCGGCATCACCAGCGCGGTCGCGCCCAGAATCAGCAGCGTGTTTGCGAGGTTGGAGCCAACAATATTGCCCCAGGCAATGCCCGGCGAGCCTTCGAGCGCAGCCTGAACGCTGGCGACCATTTCCGGCATGCTTGTGGCAAAGCCAACGATCACCAAACCGGTGACCAGAGTGGAGATACCGAGCTTTTGCGCAATGCCCACTGCACCGCGCACCAACAGTTCGCCGCCAATCGCCAGGCCAACCAGGCCCGCAAGGCTCAAGAGAATCGCGTTCAACATGCGCGGCGCTTAAGCGAACGGCGGGAAACTTAAAAGCGAATAGAGTTTGTGTCTCGTTCGCCGTAGCCACCCGCGCCCTCCACCCTTCCACCCGGATCGTATCCGAAACTGTTCCGGTTGGAAGGGTGGAGGGTGCGGGTGGCTACGGCGCGCACGATAGAGCGCTCAAAGCAAAGACGCCTGAGCAACAGGTGCAAAACTGTAGCGGTGCAGCGGCGTGGGCCCGTGTTTGCGCAGCGCCTCCATATGCGCAGCCGAGCCGTAGCCCTTATTCCGCTCCCAGCCATATTCCGGGTATTTTTGCGCGGCCTCAATCATAATCCGGTCGCGCCATTCCTTCGCAACGATGGACGCAGCCGATATCGCGGGCTCAATGCCGTCGCCGCCCACGATGGAGCGTGCGGGCCAGCGCCAACCATCGCGCCTGCCCGCTGGCGTCATATTGCCATCGATGATCACCTCATTGATGGTCTCGATCCCGCGCTCTGCCAACGCCGCGCACAGCCGCGCGGTCGCATCCGTCATCGCTTGAAAAGTCGCTTGCAGGATATTGATCTCATCAATCTGAGGCGGCTCAATCACGCCCACGGCCCAGGCGCAGCTTTCGCGGATTTCCCGATCGAGCCGCGCTCGTTTTTTCGGCGAAAGTGCCTTGGAATCCGCCAAACCTTCAGGTGGTGACTTGCACAAGACGACGGCTCCCGCCACTACCGGGCCAGCCAGCGGGCCCCGTCCCGCCTCATCAACACCAATTATGACCCCCGATTCCAAAAAAGCCGGGGCACCAAATTCTGTTTTGGGAGTTCCAGAGACCATGATGAAATTTTCCAAGCTCGCATTCGCCCTATCCCTCCCCGCATTCGCGCTCGCAAGCTGCGGTAATGCAAATTCCGTGGACGAGACCGCTGCCGAAGGCACGGCCGATCCCACCAACGTCAGCTACAATGTGGAGCCGATGGGTGAGTTCAACGAACCCTGGGCGGTGGCCTTTGCCCCCGGCACAGACATGATCTTCCTGACTGAGAAACCCGGCACCATGCGCGCGGTCGACACGACCAGCGGCACAGTGATGGAAGTCACCGGCATGCCTGAGGTTGCCTATGCTGGCCAAGGCGGCCTGGGCGATATCGCCTTCCTGCCTTCGGAAACCGGCCTGGACAGCCGCACGATCTATTTGAGCTGGGCCGAAGCTGGTGACGGCGGAAAAACGGGCGCAGCGGTTGGACGCGGCACCTTGTCGTGCGAGGCGGAAGCCTGCGCCGTTTCAGGGCTGGAAGTCATCTGGCGGCAGTCGATCAAGACCGGCAAGCGCGGCCATTATTCACACCGCATCGCCGTTTCTCCGGATGAGCAATATCTGTTTGTCTCAAGCGGGGACCGGCAAGAGCTGGAGCCTGCGCAGGACAACACCAACAATCTGGGCACGGTCGTGCGCCTCAACCTCGATGGCACGCCAGCAGAGGGCAATCCCTTTGCCGACGAAGGCGAAGTGCAGTCGCAAATTTGGTCTTATGGCCACCGTAATGTGCTGGGCTTAGCGTTCGATCCAGACGGCCAATTGTGGGATCTGGAGCACGGGCCAGCGGGCGGCGATGAGTTTAACAAGGTCACGCGCGGCACCAATTATGGCTGGCCGACGGTTTCCGACGGCGAGCATTACAATGGCGACCCGATCCCGAACCACTCGACCCGTCCAGAATTCCAAACCGCAGCGATTGGCTGGACCCCAGTGATCGCACCGGGTGACTTCCTGTTCTACACGGGTGATGCCTTCCCCGCGTGGAAGGGCGATCCGCTGATGGTCGGCCTCGCCGCGCTCGGTATCGTCCATGTTGAGATTGACGGCGACACCGCAACCGAAGTTGCGCGCCACACGTTCGACGCGCGCATTCGCGGAATTGAGCAAGGCCCCGATGGCAACATCTGGCTGATCGAAGACGGCGAAGGCGGCAAGCTGCTTAAAGTTTCGCCTAATTGATTGGGCTTAGATCAGGACATCCGTCCTGATCTAGCCGGGCCATCCGCGCCCTCCACCCTTCCACCTGGATGTTATCCGAAACTGTTCCGGGTGGAAGGGTGGAGGGCGCGGGTGGCTTGGCTTTGAAAACCAAAACCCCTAAGCGCCCGGCACGATGGCAACACTGATCCCCCTTGCCGCGGTTGAAGCCGCGATGATCGAGCAATTGCTCGACCGTGCCTTTGGCCCAGATCGCCATGCGCGCACCGCATACCGGATTCGCGAAGGTGTTGAATGGCTGGAAGGGCTCAGCTTCGCCGCGCTCGACGAGGATGAGCTACTGGTCGGCACGATTCAGGTCTGGCCAGTCGCGCTGACCGATCCCGATGGGCGCAATTATCCGCTGCTGATGATTGGCCCGGTTGCCGTGCTGCCGGAGCATCAGCGCGAGGGCTATGGCAAGGCTCTGATGCTCGCCAGCCTGGAGGCGATAGCCAATATGGGCGGCAATGCCACGGCGCTGCCTCAGGTGATGATAGGCGATCCGGAATATTATGGCCGCTTCTTCGGCTTCAGCGCCGAACCCACCGCCCATTGGCGAGCGCCCGGCCCGAATGATCCGGCTAGGCTGCTGGTGCGCTGTGACAATCCGGCGGTGCTGCCGACCAAGGGCAATCTTGGCCCATGGGGTTCTTTTGAGACGGCAAGTAACAGCTCAGACTTGGCGAAGTGATCGACATCTGGCATCGCTGCGCTTGTAAATGCCTTACGAACCACCCCCTTATCTCGCCGACTTGACGCTGGCCCAGATTGCTGAGCAAGTTGCGGCGCGCAAATTGCCCCCGGTTGAAGGTTGGGCGCCCACCAAAATGGGCGACAGCCGGATGCGCATCGCCGCCGATGGCACATGGTTTCACGATGGCGATCCAATCCGGCGCGAGGCAATGGTGAGAGCTTTCTCTGGCCTGCTGACGCGCGATGCATCGGGCGAGCATTTCCTGGTCAGCCCGTTTGAAAAGCTCAGCATTGAAGTGGAGGACGCGGCCTTTATCGCGACCGACTGCGCTCAGCGTGAGGGCGGGCTCGCCTTTTTCCTGAACACCGATGAGCTGGTGATTGCCGGACCTGACCATCCTTTGCGCGCAGCGGGCGACGCAGAAACCCCGGCGATTTATCTCCACGTGCGGCGCGGCTGCGAGGCGCGCCTCAACCGCTCCACCTATGCGCAGCTCGCTGAAATCGCGATTGCAAACGGCGATGACTGGACCGTTTCGAGCGGGGGCGAGACCTTCTCGCTCTTGCCCTGAGGCGCCCGCCAATATGAGCTCGCTCTTCGCTCATCTCAGCCGCCTTTACGAAGACGGGCACCGGCACGAAATCACCGACCTGCTGAGCGATAAGAGCTTTTTGGAAGGCGGTCGCACGGCAGAGGCAGCCGTCCTGATCGCGGTGACCGACCGCGCGCAGCCCGGCGTCATCCTAACCCAGCGCCCGCAGGATATGCGCGATCATCCCGGCCAAGTCGCCTTTCCTGGCGGCAAGCTGGATCCCGGCGAAGACGCGATCACCGCCGCCCTGCGAGAGGCGCAGGAAGAGCTCGCGATTGATCCCGCCGATGTGCAAGTGATTGGGGAAACCGATTGCTATCAAACCGGCACGGGCTTTAATGTGACCCCGGTGCTAGCCGTGGTGCCGCCCGACCTAGAACTGACCCCCAGCCCGGCAGAGGTCGAGGCATGGTTTGAGGTGCCGCTGGCGACCCTGCTGGAGCAGGACAATTGGGAAAGCCATGAGGTTTTCTGGCGCGGGCAAACGCGGCATTATCTTGAAATGCACTACGAGGGTTTTCGCATCTGGGGCGTGACGGCGGCAATCATCGCCAATCTGTCGCGGCGGATTGCGCCTGAAAGGCTGGCGAGTGGTGCCTGATCTCGCCGCAGCAGACTGGCCCAAACGCGCCGATTTGCGCGCGCTGACAGAGGCGCTGGGCGCAGACAATATTCGCTGGGTCGGCGGGGCGGTGCGCGACACTTTGGTTGGCATGGCGGTCCACGATGTCGATTGCGCGACCAGGTTGACGCCGGACGTGGTGATTGACCGCTGCCGCGAGGCGGGCATTCGCACGGTTCCCACCGGGCTGGACCACGGCACCATCACCGCCGTGCTGGAGGGCGGACCGGTTGAGGTCACGACCCTGCGCCGCGATGTCGCCACCGACGGCAGGCGCGCGACCATCGCCTTTGCGCAGGAATGGCAGGAGGACGCCGCCCGGCGCGATTTCACCATCAACGCGCTGTTCGCGCATCCCGAGACACTCGAAATTTCCGACTATTTCGGCGGGCTGGACGATCTCGCCGCGCGGCGCGTGCGTTTTATCGGCGATGCCCGGGCCCGCATTCGCGAGGACCACTTGCGGATCCTGCGCTATTACCGGTTCCAAGCACGCTTTGGCGCGGACTTGGACGCAGAAGCCGAGGAAGCCTGCGAAGAGCTGGCCGGGACGCTCAAGGGCCTCAGCCGGGAGCGGGTGTCGGGCGAATTGCTCGGCATTCTTGCCCTACCCGATCCGCACCCAACCGCCGCGCGCATGCACGCAAAGGGCGTGCTGGGCGTGATCCTGCCAGAGGCTTGCAAAGCGCATCTGGCCGCGCTTCAAAACCTGATCGCAGCGGAAACCGCACAAGGCTTTGCGCCCGACCCGCTCAGGCGCTTGGCGGCTCTGCTGCCGCCCATTCGCGAGGTTTCGGAAGCGGTAGCAGCGCGGCTGCGATTGTCCCGAGCTCAGCGCGCGCGCCTGATCTGCGCGGCGGAACGCAGTCAAGATGATAGCACGAACCCGCTCGCGCTCGCCTATTATGAAGGCGCGCAAGGCGCAGCGGACCGGCTGCTGTTGCTGAGCCAGGATGCGAGAGCGGTGAAAGATTGGGAGCGCCCGCAATTCCCGCTAAAAGGCGGAGAGATTGTCGCGCGCGGCGTGCAGGCTGGACCAGAGGTCGCGCGGTTGTTGCAGACGGTAGAGGCGCGCTGGGTCGACGAGGGTTTCCCAAGCCGCGACCGTGTGCTCGAACTGCTTAGCGAAACACTGGAAGTGTAAACCTAATACCCGCCCGCCCTGAGCTTGTCGAAGGGCTGCACTTCCTACTTCAACTCAGCAATCAAAAGAGCAGTGCTTCGACAAGCTCAGCACGAACGGGGTTTAGAGAATAATTCCCTAACCCCCGAAATTGTTGCTCTTCGGGAAGCCCTGCGGCGGCATCCGGCCAGCCCCGCCGCGCGCGACCTTCCACAGATGGATCTCTGTCTCCGTCCGGGTCCGCTCGCCCGATCCGCCCATTTGCCAGCTTAGGCCTTCGCCCAATACAAAGGTGATCGCATCAGACAATCCCCCGTCGCGGTACCGCTGAAGCATTACGCCCTGCCCGCGCGCCATCACTGGCATTTCCTCTAGGTTGAAGACCACCAGCTTGCGATTGTCGCCGACGCAGGCAACGTGATCGTGCTCCGGTGCGATTTCGCGCATCACTTGCAGCTGCGCGCCGCCCTTCAGGTTCACGACCTGTTTGCCCTTCTTGGTCTCGGCCAGCAGCTCAGAGGTCTCCGCGACAAAGCCCTTGCCGATGCTGGAGGCGAGCAGCAGCCGGCCACCTTCCTTATGGACCAGCATCTTCGCAATATTGGTGTCCGATTCCAGATCGATCATCGTGCGCACCGGCTCACCAAAGCCGCGCGCGCCCGGCAATTTGTCACAGCCCAGCGTGTAGAACCGCCCGTTTTCCGCCGCGATCAGCAATTTGTCGGTCGTCTGCGCGTGCAAAATATAGGCGAGCGCATCGCCCTCTTTATATTTGAACTCTTGCGCCAGATCGACATGCCCCTTCGCCGCGCGGATCCAGCCCTTTTGCGACAGGATGATCGTCACCGGCTCTTTCTCGATCATCGCATCCATCGAAAATTCGACCGCCGGGGCTGCTTCTTCGATCCGGGTGCGGCGCTTGCCGAGCGGCGTGTCTTCGCCATATTCCTTGCGCAGCGCGCGCAGCTCTTTCTTCAAGAGGGTCCGCTGGCGCGCTGGCGATGCGAGCAGTTTCTCAAGCCCGTCTTGCTCCTCAAGCAGCGCAGTCTTTTCATCGCGCAGCTGCATTTCCTCCAGCTTGCGCAAGGACCGCAGGCGCATGTTGAGGATCGCCTCGGCCTGACGGTCGGTGAGCTTGAACTCGGCGATCATCACCGGCTTGGGTTCGTCCTCGGTGCGGATAATCTCGATCACGCGGTCGAGATTGAGGAAGGCGGTGATATAGCCCTCGACCAGCTCAAGCCGAGCCGCGATCTTGTCCAGCCGGTGCTGCGCGCGGCGCTGCAGGATATCGATCTGCGCCCGCGTCCAATTTTCCAGCAGCTCTTTCAGGCCCATCACCATCGGGGTGCGGGTGCTATCCAACACGTTCAGATTGAGGCCAAAGCGGGTCTCAAGATCGGTCAGCTTAAACAAAGATTCCTTGAGCAGTTCCGGGTCCACATTGCGGCTGCGCGGGACCAGAACGATGCGGATCTGCTCGTCGCTTTCATCGCGCACATCCTCAAGGATCGGCAGCTTCTTATCGGCAATCGCCTGAGCGATCTGTTCAATCAGCTTGCCCTTGGCGACCTGATAGGGAATTTCGGAAATGACCAGCTGCCATTGCCCGCCGCCCAGCCGCTCAATCCCGGCATCGCGGTCTTCGGCCTTCTCAGCCTCCTCGGCATAGAACCGGCCGCGCAGGCGGAAGCTGCCGCGCCCAGTGGCATAGGCCTCGCTGATCGCCTCGCGGCTGTCGACCACTTGGCCGCCGGTGGCAAAGTCTGGCCCCTGGAACAGCTCCATCAGCCGCTCATGCTCGACATGCGGATTGTCGATCAGCTCCAGCGTGGCATCAATCACTTCGGCGACATTGTGCGATGGGATATTGGTCGCCATGCCCACCGCAATCCCGCTCGCCCCATTGGCCAGCAGATTGGGGAACAGGCCGGGCATCAGCTCCGGCTCTTCTTCCTCACCATTATAGGTCGGGATGAAATCAACCGTGCCCTCGTCCAGACCCTGCATCAACTGCATCGCGGTCTTGGTCAGGCGCGCCTCGGTGTAACGATAGGCGGCGGCATTATCGCCGTCGATATTGCCGAAATTGCCCTGCCCCTCGACCAGCGGATAGCGCAGCGAGAAATCCTGAGCGAGCCGCACCATCGCATCGTAAGCGGCGGTGTCGCCATGCGGGTGATATTTACCGATCACCTCGCCCACAACGCGGGCCGATTTCTTGAACGTATTGCTCGGGTCCAGCTTCAGCTGACGCATGGTCCATAGCAGGCGGCGATGAACCGGTTTCAAGCCATCGCGCAGATCCGGCAAAGACCGCGCCGTGATCGTCGACAGCGCATATACGAGATAGCGTTCCTCGAGCGCGCTATCGAACGGCGCATCGACGATTGCATCAAACGGATCTTCGGGCAGATCGCCAGGGGTCTTGTCTTTGGTGTCAGCCATCGCTCAACGACTTAGCAAGCAAGTCCGCGCCGTGGGAGAGGGGTTTCCACAGGAATGGAAGCGAAAAGCGGGCTTTTGGCGTGCGATCCAATTGCGGAGACTGTTCGACCTCATTTGAGTGGCTGAATGCGATCATACAACCAGTTAGCGCTTTGATCAGTTAATTTTGGATGGGTCTAATTCTCTTGCATAACCCGTCTAAGCGTAGTTTGACTTTAGTCGAGTGCCAGTCCTAATCCTCGCACCTATAGTCAAAGTTGGGAGTATGAAAAATCTCTAGCCAGGATGACGCAATTCTCGAGTTAACTGCGCTGCTCGACCAATGTCCAAAAGAGGCTGTGTCCGGCCACTGGGAGGTTACAACATGGCAGGCAGGGACCGCGTCGACCTCTGGATGTTACCAAGACGAAAAGGTTCATAACCTTGGCGATAATGGGCATAACTCAAAGATTTTCGATATTATTGAGCGGTTGAGCTCATCTGCGGATGAAAGCTTCAATACGGCAAAGATTAGTTGGCGTAAGCCACGCTTTCCCTTCCTCAAAGGTAAGGTTGATCTGAGTATTGCTTTCGATTCGGAAATTGTCCCTCGGGGTCCCGATGACGCCAGTTATCAAATCGCTGCCGATGCACGTCGAGAGTGCTGGAATCGCATTGGGAGAATGGCGATCAATCCGTTAGTGGAGACAAAATCAGACAACGTGTTTGCGCAAACAAAGTGGTTTGGGCCTCATCGACGGGTCTATCTTGTCGAAAACGAGTCTGGGCCGATGCTTGTTACAGACGGTTTGTCTACGCCATGGGCTGGAATTTCTGACAAAGAGAACGGTGTCGAAACCGAGGTGATCATGATGTTAGAGCCACTTATGGCAGTTGGAGATGGCGATCGCGAGGCAAAGATATTGTTTTGGGCTCAAATTCTTGCTGAGGTTGGTGACTTTATAGCTGATGGCTATCGTATTGCGAACGAGGTCAAGGAAAACCAAGCAATTGTATTTTGTCGATTGCAAAAGGAGTGCTTACCCTACAGCCGAGTGGTGCTCAGCGCTGCGGGCTATGAGATAGATGATCTCCCATTCGGGCCAGCCACCGTGCTCCTTGCCACACCCATCTCCGAACCAGATATCTCGCCCGATCATGAACAAGAAGACTGGCTAGTGAGTGTTGCCCGTAATGCGATAAAATAGGCTTTCTCAGCAATCAATGTGCTAAGCTTTTGTGACCGTATCAGAGAATACCAGGAAAGACCTGACATTCCGCTCCCACACCCAAAAGCTCACCCTAAACCAACATCGCGATCTTGCCGGAAGCGGGCTTCATTTCATTGTTTGTTGCCGTTCCTCAACGCCGCCATATCCTCTCGCAAGGCGCGCAATTGGATCAGGATTTCCTCGCGTTCACCGTGCGCGTCTTCTTCCGTTGCCTCGGACATCGCGTTCACGATCACACCGATGAACAGGTTGAGGACGATAAAGCTTGTCATCAAGATGAACGGCACGAAGAACGCCCAGGCGTAGGGGTACTCCTCCATCACCGGGCGCACGATGCCCATGCTCCAGCTTTCCAGCGTCATGATCTGGAACAACGAGTAAAGCGATGCGCCGAGCGTCCCGAACCATTCCGGGAAGCTCTCGCCAAACAGCTTCGTCGCCATCACCGCGCTGATGTAAAACAGCAGCAGCAGCATGACGATCACCGTGCCGATGCTGGGGATCGCCTTAAACAGGCCGACGATCACGCGCCGCATGCTGGGCACGACCGAAATCAGGCGCAGCGCCCGCAGGATGCGCAGCGCCCGCAGGACAGAGAATTGCTGGCTCGCCGGGACGAGCGCGACGCTGACAATCACCAGATCAAAGACGTTCCAGCCGTTTTTGAAAAAGGCAAAGCGGTAGGCGAAGAGCTTGATCAGCAATTCGATCACGAAAATCGTCAGCGCGATCGTGTCGAGCATGTGCACGGCCCCGCCCACTTTCGACATGACCCAGGGCGATGTCTCCATCCCCAAACCGATCGCATTGATCACGATGACGGCAATGATGACGCGCTCAAAAGAGCCGGATTCGACCAAGTTCTGGGCGCGCTCTCGCAGCGTCATTTCGGATACTCCAACGGTGATTAAGGCAATGAAATAGTGACCTTGGCCGCCCCCTTAACACCGCATTTCACGCCTCGCCAGAAGGGGCCGTAAGCCATGCTCAGAAAAAGAAGGGGGTTGCAACGAAACTGAAATGTGGCACAATTATGGCGAAACTTAGGCGCAAATGAGGCACCCCGCCACAATTCGCCTCTTTTTCAGGAGAGTGATCATGAAGTCTGGTAGGAAGATAAGCGTAACATTGGTGGCAACGATCAGCGTCTTTGCCCTCGCCGCCTGCAGTGAGGCCACCCAAGAAATGAGCGCAAGCTCAGACTTTGCTTTGGCCGAGGCGGACGTCGCAGCCGAAGCAGTATCGGCACCATCGGCACCCGAAAGCGCGGATATACCGGTCGACGAACCACAAATCGCCTACACCTATCGGCTTGGTTTTGATCTTCCACTCGATAGCATCAGAAAGGTCCAGCAAACCCATGTTGCCATGTGCGAAGAGCTGGGCAGCAATGGATGCCGCGTGATCTCGATGAAACAAGCGCGCGACAGTGATGAATACTCAAGCGGAAATCTGCACATCGCTGTCGCTGCCAAAGAAGCGCGCCATTTCGCTAAGAAACTCGAAACCACGACGGGCGAAGCAGATGGGGAATTGGTTTCGTCCTCGCTGACCGGCGAGGATTTGTCGAAACAGATCGTCGACACAGAGGCACGGCTGCGTTCACGCGAATTGCTGCGCGATCGTCTGATGCAAATCCTCGCTTCTCGAAATGGCACTGTCGGCGAACTCGTCGAGGCCGAACGCGCCGTCGCACAGGTCAATCAGGAAATCGATCAGGCCCGCAGTTGGCTTGAAACAATGCGCACCCGCGTCGCATTCAGCGAGATGACAATCCGCTATGAAGCCGGCGAAGTGAGCGCCGTTTCCGGCAGCTTTGGCGAACCGATAGAAGCCGCCTGGAATTCGCTGGGCACGATACTCGGCAGTACGATTGCGTTTATGATGATGGCTGGGACCGTGCTGTTCCCGATTATATTCCTGCTACTAGCGCTTCGCTGGGTGCTGCACCGCTTTGGCTATCGCCTGCGGTTCTGGAAGAACGGCCGCCGCGAAGTGCCAGCCGCCAGCGAGGCCTAGGCCGACATATCATGCGCTTCGGACGGGATGGTCACCGCCAGCCCGTCCAGCGCTTCGGTCAGCTCAATCTGGCACGACAGGCGGCTGGTGCGGCGCACCCCGGCGGCAAAGTCGAGCATATCCTCTTCCTCTTCGCTCGCTCGCTCCAGCCGGTCAAACCATTCAGCGGCGACGATCACATGGCAGGTTGAGCACGCCATTTGCCCCTCGCAGGTTCCCTCCAGCGGCAGGCCATGCGCTTGGCCCACCTTCAGCAGGCTGTCGCCCGCTTCCCCTTCGGCCTCAACAGATGCGCCCTTGGCATCGGTAAAGCGGACTTTCACCCCCATCACAGCTGCTCCTTGGCGGCCGCATTGATGGCCTCTGCCGCCGCTTCTATCTGGTCCATCGTTGTATAGCGGCCAAAGCCGAGCCTGATCGAGGATTTCGCCTGTTTGTCGCTAAGGCCAATGGCTTTGAGCACATGGCTGGGCCGCCCTGATCCGCTGGCGCAGGCCGACCCGGCGCTGAACATGATCGTGCGGCAATCGGACATCAGCCGGGCCACATCCAAGCCTTCTCTCCGGATATTAAGATTGCCATGCCAGCGCGCCTCTTCGCTGCCGTTCACGGTCCAATCGGAAAACAGCTCGCGCGCGCGGTTCCACAGCGTTTCGATATGCTGCGCGTCCTCGGCCACCCGCTCCGCTGCCAGATGCGCGGCGGCGCCCATCCCAGCGATCAGAGCCGGCGCGAGAGTGCCGGAGCGAACGCCATGCTCCTGCCCGCCGCCGGTCTGCACTTCGCCCAGATCCGCGCCGTCACGCACCCACAATGCGCCCACGCCCTTCGGCCCGTGAAACTTGTGCGCGCTGATCGCGATCATATGCGCGCCGGTCACCTCTATCTTGCCGTAAGCTTGCACGGCATCGACCAGAAACAGCGCGTTCACTTCTTTGGCGCGGCGGTGCCATTCCAATGTCGGCTGCACCGTGCCGATCTCATTATTGACCTGCATCACCGCGATCATGCGCGTGTCCTTGGGCAGGTCTTGCGAGGGATCGCACAGCCCCTGATCATCAACCTTAAGCAAATGATGCGCACCCGCCGCCTTGGCCGTGTCGCCTACCGCGGAATGCTCAATCGCGGAGAACGCCACCGCGCCATCGCTCGCCGTGCCCCGGATCGCGAGGTTCAGCGCCTCGGTCCCCCCGCTGGTGAAGATCACTTTTCCGCCAGCGGGAAACAATGCCGCGACTCGGTCACGCGCCAGCTCAATCACGGCCGCCGCCTGACGGCCCATCCGATGCGGCGAATGCGGATTGCCAAAGCCGGTGCCGTCGGGCCCATCGAGCCAGCGCAGCATGGCATCGCGCGCTTCGGGCGCGAGCGGGGTCGTGGCTTGGTAATCGAGGTAGATCATTGCTTTGCCCCCTCTATCCGCTCGCCCTGAGCTTGTCGAAGGGCTGTTCTTGTTTTTCGTCCATCGAAGAAGAAAAAGTGCAGTGCTTCGACAAGCTCAGCACGGGCGGCATTCTTTATGCAAGGCTTTCCCAAGCCTCACCAAACGCCTCAAGCTCTTCCGGAGTCGTGCTCCACCCCAGACTAACCCGAATAGTCCGCGCGGCGACTTCATCGGAGACGCCAAATGCATCCAGCACCCGGCTTTTCTTGAGTGTGCCAGAGGAACACGCGCTGCCCGCAGACACCGCAAAGCCCATGGCATCGAGCCGGATCAGCAAGGCCTGCGCGCTCATACTCGGATGGGTCACGGCAAAGATGTAATCCGCTTGGTCGCCAATCGTCAGCACGCCCTCGCCTAGCCGCTGGGCAAAGCTCTGCCGCTGCGCCGCAGTCGTCTGCCAATCGCCCGCCTCTAAGGCCGCCGCCATACCCAGCGCGCTGGGTACATTTTCGGTCCCTTGGCGATAGCCGCGCTCATGCCCGCCGATGGGATTGAGCAGATTGAAATCGCGCAGCAGCAGCGCGCCAATCCCAATCGGTCCGCCAAATTTATGGGCAGAGACCACCAGCATTTCCGCGTCCGGCAGCGCCATTTTGCCCGCGCTTTGGGAGCAATCTGACAACACCACTGTGCCGCCCGACTTTACCGTCTCGGCCATCTGAGCGACCGGATTGATGACGCCGGTTTCTGAATTCACATGCTGGACGGCCAATATCGCATCATCGCCAAAGGCAGTTTCGTCACAGACCACTTCCGCATCGGGAGCGGCACGAAACACCGCATCATGCTCCACCGCGCTAACGATCCGGCGGGTCTTCTTTGACTGCTGCAATCCGATCCACAGCGCCTCACTCGCGCCGCTGGTAAAAATCAGCTCTCCGTCCCAGTTTAGCGCACGTTTAATCCGCGTTCGCGCATCCTCCAGCGCGGCCTTTGCCTTGCGGCCTTCGCCATGCGGAGAGGACGGATTTGCCCAGATCGCAAACCCCTCTTCCATCGCTGCGCGCGCCTCTGGCCTCAGCGGCGTCGTCGCCGCATGGTCGAGATAAATGCGTGTCTTAATGAGAACCCCTCACAAAAAATTGCGATTCTTGCATCTTTTCCTATATAGGCCGCGTCTTCGCATGCACCAGCCGGTGATACGCGCACATATTATTTCACAAGGTTTCCGATGCCATCAGTCATCTTTCCCGGTCCAGAAGGCCGTCTCGAAGGTCGTTTTTCCCCGCCACCGCGTCCGCGCGCTCCTGTTGCGATGATCCTGCATCCGCACCCAGAGGGCGGCGGCACCATGAACGACCGAATTGTGCAGCGGATGTACAAGACCTTCGTGGACCGCGGCTTTGCGACCCTGCGTTTTAACTTTCGCGGCGTAGGCCGCAGCCAGGGCAGCTTTGACAGCGGCATTGGCGAATTGTCCGATGCGGCGAGCGCGCTCGATTGGGTGCAATCAATCCACCCAGAGGCGCAGACGACTTGGGTCGCTGGCTATTCCTTTGGCGCGCTGATCGGCATGCAATTGCTGATGCGCCGCCCAGAGGTTCGCGGTTTCATCTCTGTCGCACCGCCAGCGAATATGTATGACTTCTCGTTCCTGGCACCTTGCCCGGCCAGCGGCATCTTTGTGCAAGGCGCCGCCGATACGGTGGTTCAGCCAAGCGCGGTGCAGAAACTGGTCGATAAGCTGCGCACACAAAAGCACATTACGATCCACCACGAAGAGATCCCGCGCGCCAACCACTTCTTCGAGAACGAAACCGATGATCTGATGGCCTCAGTCGACAATTATCTCGACTTCCGCCTATCGCCGGATTGTCCGATTAAGTAGTTCTTCGGGTCGCTTGCTGATCCAAGCCAGGTTGATTCAGGTGTCTGGTTTCGGATGAATTGTCGGATAGACAGAATGACCGTCTTTGCGGGTCAAAGCGGACATCTTATTTGCGCACCCGCCTTGTCTATTCATGGATTAGAAAAGCGAGGTGGTGATGTTTGGAATTGGCGGACGGTCTGGTGTAACAAAGCTGGAGCTTGAGAGGGATCAGGCTTTAGTGCTCTTTGAATTGTTATCTCGCTGGATTGACGATCACCCCCAGCCTACTCCGTCTGCTGACTGCTTCCAAAGCCCAGCCGAATTGGTTGTCCTGAGCCAAATTGATGAAAAACTGAAGGCATCGCTAAGCGAACCATTTCAGACCGACTACCTTGAAATACTTAGTGCGGCCCGTGAAAGGCTTTCAAAAGAGTTTGTTGTTGGAGAAACACTGAACGATTAAGGCTGCAAATGGGGGTGTCAGCCGACGGTCGGCTTCGTAGAGCGCGCTAGGCTAGAGTCGCCCATCCTTCAATCTAGCCCATGCGGCAAGTAGAATGTCTCGATCATTGGCACTCACAAACTTTGGCGCACCTAATGCAAGTGCCGCATCTGCGAATACTCGGTCAGCGTTTTGCCAAGGCTGGTTCAGATATTCATCTTCATCCTCGATGGTCGTCGCCGCATCTCCATCCAGCTTCTTCGCCCTGTCGAATATGATCTTGTGAAGAACGCTAAGTCCTTCGTATATCGGCGATCCGTGAGGCATCGATCCGACGCGTAGAGTGCCATCAAGGCAGTCATCGTATCCGATTTCAATACCTTCATTGTCCGCCCACAGACGGAAAACGCGATCAAAAGCGGCTGGCGCTTCCGGGTGCCGAGCAGAAGACAGTTCGAGCGCGACCCCACGGTTCAGTTGAGCGGCGCGAGTAAGGACATTCAATACCTCGTCGCCCTGCTTCCCAAAAAGTCGTGCGGGGCTCTCTTCGCCAATCACTTTTACAGCTAAAGCTCGAGTATATCTTGCATACGCGAGAGGTTGATCCTCATCGGGTGCAGCTTCGATGACACAAACCTTCCAGAGCCTTCCCGGCCAACGAGCAAGTATCGCGGTGGTAGGTGCTTCATCGACGACAATCCAGGGTGACCCTCGAACCTCTGTCCGAACAATCTGCCCCTTCTGCACAAGGCCCATTACACTATCGTCATTATCGGCGACATATGAGTAACCGAGCCGACCAACAGGCTTGCTCCGAAAAAAGGACAAAATGTTCTTCAGCATTCTCACTCGTCGAAACTGGCGATTCACAAAGTTTTCCAAGTGTAGCCATAGCTGCAGGTTCTGGGAAGCTAGGGGGATTGGTGCGTACATCGTTTTCTGGGTCGTTAGCCGATGGTTTGCTTTCGGAAGCTTAAAGAGCGAAAGCGGTCACAAAGGAAAATGCGAAGTGACACCCGCCTCGATAGATGAGTTGACTTGATTGAATTCAGCGCACTGGATCGTTTTCTGGTTGTCCGCAGCACATCCGTGCCGCGAAATCCTCGGCCCATGCGGGCCTGCGGGCGGCCAGTTGGCCTTGCGGTCGCATGCGCGACCGTGCTCCGCGATCAAGCCAGTAGCGGAGGGCCAAGTGCCAGAGCTCTAGACCCTTGGCCGGGAATGGTCCGGCGAGCGACCAGCGAGCCGCAAGTGCGACCGCGCGCCCGCAGCGACGCGAGCTTTAGCTCGTGTGAGCGAGGAAATCGCGCGCCGGATGGCGTGCGCAAACAATAAAGTCCTGAAACGCAACTGGAAAGTTCTTGTCACACCAATGTAATGTTGTAACATGACTCCAGAGCGGCGCCTATGTGCGAGCAAACGCTCAAGGTGACCGCTCCTTGAAGAGAGGAGCCTTGTAATGAGTTACGTCACACAAAAACAAACGGGCCAACCGGTCGCAATACTTGGGGCAATCGGCATTCCCGCCGCCTTCGCTGGCCTGCTGGTCATCGGGCTGGCGGTGAAAGCGGTCATACCAACGGAACCTGATGATTTCGGTGCTGTCACGATAACGCCGACCCTCCCGCCTCCGCCGCCTGAGCCGACTGCAGAACCGGATACCTCGCCCAAAACGAGCCCAACTCTACCGGACCCATATATCCCTCCAATCCCAAACCCCATCCCGACCACAGGTCCACTTGTGAACACCACTGGTGAGCTGCCGCCGGTCGGCGGTGACATCTACCTCGGCCCGATCCCGGGAACTGATCTTGGCGATGGCTTAGGTGGGGTAACGCCCAGCATGCCGACCTTCGACCCCATAGCGGCGAAGCCTGCTAATGATGCCTCGCGCTGGGTTACGGACAATGACTACCGCTCGTCCTGGATCCGCCGCGGCTATTCCGGCAAAGCGAGCTTCAGCCTGGAGGTGAGCACCTCTGGCCGGGTCACCAATTGCTCGATCACGCGGTCCACTGGGCACAGCGCGCTCGACACGGCGACCTGCTCGCTGATCGCCAAGCGAGCGCGGTTTGACCCTGCGATGGATGCAAGCGGCGCGCCGACAGCCGGGGTCTACACCAGCTCAATCAACTGGCAATTGCCGAATTGAGGCTTGCTCGTTGAGGACCTAGACCACCCCGCGCCCTCCACCCTTCCACCCGGAGCCTACCGGGAGATCATCCGGGTGGAAGGGTGGAGGGCGCGGGGTGGCGAGGGCCGTTCAGCTATCCGGCTCCCTCCGCCCCGGCAGCCTCCACCTGATCAATCGGCGAATTGCCGCTCGCATCGGGCAGCGTCCAGATGAGCACATTGCCAATCGCAATCGCCGCCAGCAGCACCATCAGCGCTGGCTGCTTAATTGCGCCCGTGCGCCGCCACAGGAACACCGCCCCGATGATCAGTGCAAACGCGGCCAGCATTACAATTGAAAGCACAAGGTTCATGTTCGAATTGCCTCTGGTTGTGGATCGCGGCATAGTGCAATTGTCGCAGAGTTGGAATATTCCACGTCCAACCCCGCATAAACATAATAGGAGGACAAAATGGGTATTTTCAGTTCAATCAAAGGCGCAATCTTCGGCAAGGACGAAGACGAGAAGAAATCACCAGCCGCCGCCGCTGGTGCCGCCGCCGGAGCAGCCGCAGCGGTTGCCGCAGCGGCCAATGCGAAGCCTGCTGGCATCAGCGAAGTTGACGTTGCGGCAAAGCTCGACGCGATGGACGGCGCAGACAAGCTCAACTGGCGCACATCGATCGTTGATCTGATGAAGCTGATCGGGGTCGACCCCAGTTTTGGCAACCGCAAGGAACTCGCCGGTGAGCTCGGCGATACAGACTATTCCGGCACGGCTGAGGAAAACATCTGGCTGCATAAGAAAACCATGCAGGAACTCGCGAAAAACGGCGGCACCGTGCCAGCTGAATTTCTCGACTAATTGACCCATTGTTCAGATTGACAGCGGCCTGCCGCGCGGTAACACCGCCTGCATGACCAATTCAAACATGAACATCACGCGCCGTCAGGCCCTTAGCGGGCTTGGCGGCGTTTCTGCATTGGCGCTGCTGCCAGCGTGCAAACAGCTGGGCATTGATGGGCCAAGCGGCGGCGAGTTTGCCGCGCTGGAGCCTGACGCAGCGCTGGAGAAAATCGGCTACGAGATGCTCGCCCATGAGCCTGGCCGGGCAACCGGGCTTGGCGTCGATACCGGCGATTACGCCGCATGGCGCGGCACCTTTGGCGCGCCAGGCCTGCAAGGCCGCGCTGACTACGCCGCCACGTTGGAGCGCCTGCGCGAGGGCGCGCGGGATTATCCCAAGGACGGCTTGACACCTGACCAACTCACCAGTTTCGAGGTTGTCGAAAGCGCTTTCGCCAAGGCGCTCGAAGGCTTCGCCTTGCCTTACGGCGATGTCGCCGTCGGCAGTTGGCGCAACGCGCCCTATGTCGTGATCCAGAACGTCGGTGCCTATATCGATATGCCGCGCGCAATGGGCTCCAGCCAGCCGCTGAGCAACGAGCAGGACGTCGAATATTACTTGAGCCGCCTAGGCGAAATCCCGGCGGTTCTCGACGGTGAGATTGAGCGCATGCAAGAGGCCCGCGCCATGGGCGTCGTACCACCAGACTTCCTGCTCGACAAAGCCATTGGCCAGATGGAATCGAGCCTCGCAGCGGCTGCCGATGGCACCGCATACACCGGCGATCTGGCCGCCAATCTCGAGAAAGCGGGCCTGCCCGCCGATGCGGTGGACGGCGCCAAAGCGATTGTCACCGGCGACATTGCCGCCGCACTCGAGCGCCAGTTGGAAGAGCTCAAAATCCAGCGCGCCGAGGCCGATAGCGACCCCGGCATATGGAGCCAGCCGCAGGGCGAGGAATATTACGCCTGGGCGACCAGCGCCTCGACCACGACCTCGCTATCGCCCGATGAAATCCATGAGCAGGGCTTGGAAGAACTCGCCGAGCTCCACGGCCAGATGGACCCGATCCTCAAAGAAATCGGCTTCACTCAGGGCACCGTTGGCGAGCGCATGCAGGCGCTCAGCCAAGACCCGCGTTATAAATTTGCCGAAGGCGATCCGGGCCGCGAAGAAATCTTCGCCTTCATCGATGAACGCATCGAGTGGATCAAAGCGCAAATGCCGCGCGCCTTTAACGAGCTGGTCGATCCCAATATGGAGGTCCGCCGGATCCCCATTAATGAAGAGCCCGGCGCACCCGGTGCCTATGGCGGCGCGGGCAGCAAGGATGGCAGCATTCCGGGCCGGTTCTGGATCAATCTGCGCACCACCGATTTGCACCGCAAATATGATCTTGCCGACCTTACCTATCACGAGGCGATCCCCGGCCATGTTTGGGAGGGCGAATATTCCAACCGCCTACCACTGATCCGCTCTATCCTCGCGTTCGGCGCGTTCAGCGAAGGCTGGGCGCTCTACGGCGAACAGCTCGCCGATGAGCTTGGCGCCTATGACGACTTTAAGGTCGGGCGGCTGGGCTATTTGCAAAGCCTCGCCTTCCGCGCCTGCCGCCTAGTGGTCGACACCGGCCTGCACTCCAAACGCTGGAGCCGCGATTCTGCTCGCCAGTTCTTTGTCGAGCGCAATGGCAGCAAGTTTGAAGAGGTCGTGGGCGAAGTGGACCGCTATTGCAGCTGGCCGGGCCAAGCCTGCAGCTACAAGATCGGGCACAGCGAAATCGTGCGCCAACGCGCGCGGGCCGAGGCTGAGCTGGGCGAGGCCTATGACTTTAAGGCGTTCAACACCGCCGTAATCCTGGGCGGCAATTCGCCGCTCGATGTGGTGGCCAAGAATGTCGACCGCTATATTGCAGGAGCGCGCGGCTAAGGAGGCACCGAATGGGGATTTCCTGGAAGGTTCTGCTGGCGATTGTCGGGTTTTCGACGCTCACCTTGCGGGCCCTATTGGATAGCGATTTCGCCGGATCGACGCTGGTCTATATCCTTATCCCCTTCCTCATTTCACTGGCGATTGCGTTTTTCACCGACGCCAGCGAGCGGCGCACATTCAGCTCGCGCTATTTCAATCATCTGCGCATCGCGGCCATCGTCTTCTTCGCCACTTCGGTGTTTCTGTTCGAGGGCTTCATCTGCGTGTTGATGTTCATGCCGATCTATGTGCTGTTCGTGACCATCGGCTATTTCGTGGCCTATGCGACGCGTGACAAAAGCCAGGACGACAAAGACGGCAATGATCTGACCAACACGTTCAAAGTAACCGCCGTTCCGCTGATGGTCCTAATGCTAGTGAGCGAAGGTCTGTTTTCGGCAACAACGGTGCCGCGTCCGGCGACCGCCACTTTGGTTGCCGACACCTCGCTCAGCGTCGCCGAACTGCAAGCCAATATGGCTCAGCCGATCAGTTTTGAAAGCGACCGCCACTGGTTCCTGGAACTGTTCCCCATGCCCGACAGCATTCAGGCGGGCAGCCTGGCCCGGGGCGATATGCACACACTGCATTTCACTTACAAACGCTGGCTGTTCACCAACACCCATCAGGGCGAAATGCATGTTCGCATCGACAAAGTCAGCGCTGATCATATCCGCACGAAAATCACCCGCAATGACAGCTATCTTGGCAATTACATGGATATCGATGGCACTGATATTCGCTTCACGCCAAAGGCGGATGGCGGCACGCGTGTGGCTCTTACCATCCGTTATGACCGGCTGCTCGACCCGGCGTGGTATTTTGGCCCAATGCAGCAGCTCGCCGCGGAAGAAAGCGCGCGCCTGTTCCTATCAGACATCATCCTGAGGCACCCGGTGAAGGAAGTCGCCAATGGGCAGTGATCTGCAAAGCGGCAGCGCCGCGTTTAAAGTCAATTCGCTGACCAATTTGGAGCAGGCCGATCCGGGCAAAGGCCATGTGGTGTGGGACCCCGCCCGATCCATCTGGAACACCGGATTTATCCTGGGCGCATTGGTGCTCGGCCCGCTGTTTTTCTCATGGAGCGGCTTTGCCGTTTTCCTGGTGCTGTCAGCGGTGACACTATGCGCGGGCCACTCGGTCGGCTTTCACCGGCGCCTGATCCACCGAAGCTTTGAATGCCCCAAATGGCTGGAACGCGTGATGGTCTATTTCGGCACGCTGGTGGGTATGGGCGGCCCGGTCTGGACTATCGGTCTGCATGATATGCGCGATTGGGCTCAGCGCGAGGAGGATTGCCACTGGTTTTTGCGGCACGGCAAACCGATGGCGATAGAGGGGTTTACCTACCTCAATTTCAAGCTGATCCTGGATCACCCGCCCGGTTTTGATCCCGGGCCGGAGATTGCGGGCGACCGGTTCTATGCATTCCTTCAGCGCACATGGATGCTGCACCAAATTCCGCTCGCGATCGCGCTGTATGCCATGGGCGGATGGTCATGGGTGGTGTGGGGCGTTGTGGTCAGAGTGGCCGCCTGCGTTTCGATGCATTGGTACATTTCCTATTTGGCGCACACGCGCGGGCCGCAAGATTGGCATCTGGACGATGCCGCTTTGCAGGCGCACAATGTGCCTATCCTTGCGATCCCGACCATGGGCGAAAGCTGGCATTGCAATCACCACGCCTTCCCGCGCTCGGCGGCCCATGGGCTTTATCCGGGGCAGATTGATCTTGGCTTCCAGTTTATCCGCCTGCTCGAAAAGCTGGGCCTGGCGTGGGACATAAAGCTGCCCGCGAACCTTCCGCCGCGGCCCGGTATTTCGCCCGTATCAGAGCGCGCGTTGTCGATTGCTTCGACAGGGCAGGCCTCGCTTTCCAAGCCAGTTAAGGCAGAGGTTTAGGCTGGCGCTTGGCGGTGGGCCGTGAGCGCTCTTGAGCCAGATTTTCCTACCCGGCATGATTAGGGTAATTCGGCATGATGCTTCGGTTTGATCTTTCACCCCCTTACGCGTTTCGCTGGTTCATACGGGCTAACTTGCGTCCAGCGTGTGATCGGAAAAAACGATCAATCGGCGCCGCTGTGATCGATTGGTTTTTCGCCCCTGAACACTGTTCCAGCTGTTCCAAGCGTGCATGGCACACGACGAACCGAGGACCTGTCTGGGGCCCTCGTAGGATTGCAGCTGCACCCGGGCGACACCATGTTGTAGCATTGCCAGTTCAGGAGAAGCGCGCATGGAACAGCTAGGACAAGACCTTGAGACCCTGCGGCGTGTGCCGCTGGCCGATGCGCATGTCGACGCGATCTGCGAGATCGGGACCGAGCGGACCTATCCCAAGGGCCACATCTTCGCCGAAGTTGGCGAGCCGATGGACACCTTCACCTATGTGCTCGACGGCGAGATCGAAGTGATCGACGCCTACACCCGCGAGCGGATGTTCGAGCACAGCCTAGGCCCAACGCAATTCATGGGCGAGATTGCCTTCATGAATGGAGGGAACTGGTTCCTGCCGATGCGGGCCGCCAAGGAAACCCGAGTGATCGAAGCCCCGCGCGAGGCGATGCTGGAGCTGATGAGCCGGGTGCCGGAGCTGTCCGATCACATCATCACCGTGTTCGCAGCGCGCAGGCAGCGGCAGTTCGAGCTGAAGAACAGCTCTGTCAAAGTGATCGGCGCAGACCGCGATCCGGCGGTGCAAAAGGTCGAGGGCTTCCTCTCGCGCAATCGCATTCCGTTCCAAAGCTTCGACATGGATGCCTCTGACGAGGAAACCGCGCATGTCTGCGACCTCAGCGGGCATCAGCCCTCCGTAATCGTCGGCAGAGACCAAAGGCTGGATGATCCAACGCCGCGCAAGGTAGCCCAGCACCTCGGCCTCGACCTCGACATCTGCTCAAAGCGCACCTTCGACCTACTGATCGTCGGCGGCGGACCAGCGGGCGTCGCCGCGGCGGTCTATGCCGGGGCGGAGGGGATTGAGGCGCTGCTGATCGAAGACATGGCGATTGGCGGGCAAGCAGGCACATCGAGCCGGATTGAGAACTACATGGGCTTTCCCACCGGCATCAGCGGGACGGACCTGACCTATCGCGGGCAGATCCAGGCGCTGAAGTTCGGCACGCGGTTCGCGATGCCGCGCCGAGTTGAGAAGCTGGAGCGGCGCAGCGATGGTACGTTCTGCGCGGTTCTGGATGATGGCGATGAGATCTGCGCGCGCGCTGTTCTCGTGAGCACCGGTGTGCAGTACAGCCGCCTGCCTTTGGACCGGCTCGAGGAGCTGGAGGGCGCTGGCGTGTTCTATGCAGCCACCGAGATGGAGGCGCGCTTTTGCAAGAAGACCGAAGCGGTCGTGATTGGCGGCGGCAACTCCGCTGGGCAGGCGGCGATGTACCTCTCTCGCAGCGCAGCGCATGTTCATCTGGTCGTGCGCTCGGGCAGTCTCGCGGCCAGCATGTCGAGCTATCTCTCAAGCCGGCTAGAGGCGGATCCGCGCGTCACAATCCACTACAACACCAGCGTTACCGAGCTTCACGGAGAGGACCGCTTGGAGGCGGTGACCTTCAAGACCCCTGATGGCGAAACCCGGCAGGAGACCCGCGCGCTCTTCATCATGATCGGCGCTGCCCCCAACACCGCCTGGCTGTCCGGCCTAGTCGATACGGACGAGCGCGGCTTTGTACTGACCGGAGCAGACGTTGGCCGCCCCTCCCCCTTCGAAACGGGTACAGACGGTGTCTTTGCCGTGGGTGATGTACGCGCCGGATCAGTAAAGCGCGTTGCCAGCGCCGTGGGCGAAGGGTCCGTCGTTGTCTCGGAAATATGGAGCTATCTCGACGATCTAGAAAGCTAAACAAAGCCTCTAGAAACCCGAATAAATGCCGTTATGCTTGGGCTATGAGCGCTTCTGCAGTGCTCGGTCGCACTAACGGGGCAATCACAATGGTATTCGCGCGTCTATTCGCATCTCTTTTACTGACGTTCGCATTCCTAGGCGCTGCACCAGCGCGCGCGGACTGGTACGAAGCATCCAGCGACCATTTCGTGATTTACGCCGATGACAGCGAGAAAGACATTCGCCGCTACGCGCAAAACCTTGAACGCTTTCACGCGGCGATGGAATTGCTCACCAGGCGAAAAGTCGAAAAGCCCAGCCCCTCAAACCGAGTGGTGATCTTTGCCGTCGGCAGTCAAAGAGACATTCGCAAACTATCGGGCAGAAAGAGCCGCTATGTAGCGGGATTCTATCGCCCAAGAGCAGGCGCAAGCCGGGCATTTGTGCAAGATATTCGCCATAAGAGTGGCTATCCTGATTTCTCGACTATCGTGCTGCTTCACGAATACGCGCATCACTTCCTAATCTCACAATCGCGCTTCGGCATGCCGCGCTGGCTCAATGAAGGCGCGGCCGAGTTTTTCGCTTCAGCATCCTTCCCAAACAAAGGCGGCATCCAAATTGGCCTTCCAGCTCAGCACCGCGCCAATGAGCTCTTCAATTCCGCTGATGTCAGCATTTACGAGCTGCTCGATCATGAGCTTTACGAGCGCAATCGCGGCAAAGGATATGACGCATTCTACGGACGCAGCTGGTTGCTCTACCATTACCTTACCTTCAATGACGACCGCCAAGGTCAACTGAGTAAATACCAAGCAGAGGTGCTTTCGGGCCTATCCTCACTTGAGGCGGGCGAGAAGGCGTTTGGCGATTTGGATCAGCTCGAAAAGGAACTTAGATCCTATTTGCGAAAGCGCATGCCCGGCCTTGGCTTAGCTCCAGAAAGGCTTCCAATCGGCGAAGTCACCTTGCGCAAACTACCCAAAGGCGAGGCGGAAATGATGCCAATCCGCATCCGATCCCAGCGCGGGGTCGACGAAGAAACGGCCGCCGAAGTGCTGGAAGACGCACGGAAGATCGCGGCGAAATACCCTGGTGATGCTGGCGTTCTCTCAGCCCTTGCCGAAGCAGAGTACGACGCGGGCAATGATGCCGAAGCGATCGCCGCCGCCGATGCGGCAATCGCGATCGATCCGGCGCGCACCAATCCCTATGTTCAAAAGGGCTATGCGCTGTTTCGCATTGCGCGCGATGCAGAGGACGAGAAGGCCGCGATTGATCTGGCGATGAAGCCATTTTCGCAGCTCAACAAAATTGAGAATGATCATCCGCTGCCGCTGATCTACTATTATCGCAGCTATGCTCAGCGCGGCGTCGAACCGCCTGAAAACGCCAAGCATGCGCTAGAGCGCGCGGCAGAACTCGCGCCATTCGACAAGGGTTTGTGGATGCAGGCGGCGATGATGCAAATGCGGGAAGGCAAGATTGCGATCGCAAAAAGCTCGCTGCAGCCGATCGCGAGCGATCCGCACGGCGGCAATCGGGCAGAGCGGGTGAAGAACATCATCGCCCTGCTTGACAAAACCGAGGAAGGCACAGTGATCACCGGCCGCGACTTGGCGGTAACCGCGCCAGTGGCTCAGGTCAGCGTTCCAGCGGTACCGGGTGATGATGATAGTGATGGTGGAGCTGACGAGTAGGCCTCCCCTGCTCCACTATAAGCCTTAAGTTAGCGGCTCATCATGCCGGTCACGATTGAGCCCAGGATGCCTCCCAGCGCTCCGCCACCTGTTGATCCGCCAGACGGAGCAGCGCCGCCGCCGCTCGCTTGTTTCGCCATATAGCCGGCAGCGGCCATCGCGAGGATCGGCAGCATTTTCTTCAAAATGCCCTCGTCAATCCCTGTCATCGAGGCCACTTCGCCAGCGACCGAGCGGCTCACATCCTTGCTACCAAAGATGTTGCCAAGGATATCATTGCCTTGATTAACGGGCGTCGCTTGGGTGCCCAGCACCGCATCAAGCAGGCCGCCGCCGAGACCGCCGCCGCCTGAGCCGCCGCCCAGAATAGCGCCAGCAAGTCCGCCTAGCCCGCCCATTGGGTCAGGGGTGGACGTGCCGCCAGTTGCGCTGCGCCCCATCCCGGCGACAATCGCCGGGAGCAAAGCGCCAGCGGCTGTCTTGGCCGTGCCCTCATCAATGCCGAGCTCACGCGCCATGGATGAAATCGCGCCGGTTTGCTGCAAAATTTGGCCTAAACTCATGTCCGTTCCCTTCGATCAAATGTCGTGATTATTTTTTGCCGAACAGACCCTTGGCCATGCCCATCACGTCATTGATCGGGTTTCCGTCGCCATCCTGATCAAGCATGCTTGCAAGATTGCCGAGCATACCTTCGCCCTCGCCTGCGTCTTGCATTTTACCAACCAAGTCGCCCAATGCGCCCTCGCCGCCCATTTGCTCCATGATGCCGCTCAGCGCGCCGGCATCCATGCCGGTTTTTTGCGCGGCCAATTCAACAGTATCGCCGTCTTCGCCATGCGAGGCGCCAAGTGCGGCAACGGCTTTCTCTGCCATAGCAGGATCAATTCCAACCTTTTCAGCGAGGCTCGCAACCGTGTCTGGTGAGCCTGAAACTTGCTGCATAATGCTGTCGAGAATGCTCATACTATTGATCCTTCTTTGGTGATTCTTGATTGCCTCAGTCTGCGCGCAAAGGCCGCAAATGAAAAGGCCCCGCTCCGGCTGTCTCGCCGGGCGGGGCCCTCCTCTCCAACTGTAAAATGTTGTTATGCGGCGACCGGTGCATCCGGTGCGGCCTGCCTCACGCCTTCATCGACATGCGCTTCGAATTCCGCGAAGTTGTCGATGAACAGCTGTACCAGCTTGTGGGCCGTTGCATCATATTCGCGTTTGTCAGCCCAGGTCTCGCGCGGGTTAAGGATCGTTTGATCGATCCCTGCCTCGGCCAGCACTGGCACGTGGACCGGCACATCAAAGCCGAAATTGTCGTCGCGGCGATATTCGACATTGTCGAGATCGCCGTTGAGCGCCGCATTGAGCAACGCGCGTGTCGCCTTGATCGGCATCCGGTTGCCAACGCCGTACTTGCCGCCGGTCCAACCGGTGTTGAGCAACCAGCATTGCACGCCGCCCTTGGCAATGCGCTCTTTCAGCAGATTGCCATAGACGCTCGGGTGGCGCGGCATGAACGGTGCGCCAAAACAGGTGCTGAAGGTTGCCTCTGGCTCGGTCACGCCGATCTCAGTGCCAGCGACCTTCGCGGTGTAGCCTGATAGGAAGTGATACATCGCCTGCTCGGGTGTCAGCCGCGCAATCGGAGGCAGCACGCCGAACGCATCCGCTGTCAGCATCACGACGTTGCTGGGCACTGGGCCCAGATTGTCGGCGCTGGTGTTTGGTATGAAATCAATCGGATAGGCACCGCGGGTGTTCTCAGCCAGCGAGTTATCGTCAAAGTCGAGCGTGCGGGTCTGCTCGTCCATAACCACGTTTTCGAGCACTGTGCCGAAGCGCTTGGTGGTCGCGTAGATTTCCGGCTCAGCCTCTTCAGACAGGCGGATCATCTTCGCATAGCAGCCGCCCTCAAAATTAAAGACAGCGGTATCGGACCAGCCATGCTCATCATCGCCAATAAGCGTGCGCGAAGCGTCCGCGCTAAGCGTGGTTTTGCCGGTGCCGGACAGGCCAAAGAACACCGCCGTCTTATTGTCCGGCCCGATATTGGCTGAACAATGCATCGGCATCACGCCTTTGGTCGGCAGCAGATAGTTGAGAATGCCAAAGACGCTTTTCTTCATCTCGCCGGCATATTTCGTACCGCCGATCAGGATCAGCCTTTCAGACAGATTGACCGCAATCACCGTCTCACCGCGCGTGCCATGACGTGCCGGGTCGGCCCGGAAACTGGGCAGATCGATGATCGTGTATTCAGGCGCGAAATCGGCCAGCTCGTCGGTGTTAGGACGTACTAGGAGAGTGCGGATGAACAGATTGTGCCAGGCAAGCTCGTTGATCACGCGCACATTGACGCGGTGCTCTGCCTGCGACCCGCCAAACAGGTCGGCGACGTAGAGGGTTTCTTTCTCGCCAAGGGCAGCGAGGAAATCCTGTTTGAGTGCGGCAAAATGCTCTGGCGTCATCGAGGCATTGACCTTGCCCCACCAGACCGTGTCCTCGGTGACAGAATCGCGCACGATGAACTTGTCTTTCGCGCTGCGCCCGGTGTGCGCGCCGGTTTTCACAACCAATGCGCCGTCTTTCGACAGGGCGCCTTCACCCTTCGAAATAGAGGCTTCGACAAGCTCTGGCGTGCCGAGATTGGGGTGAATTTCAGCTGAGGTTTCAATACCCTGTGATGACAAAGGGTGGGCAAGCGGGGTCAACGCATTTCTCCTGAACCATTATGGTTGTGCAATTTATGAAACCGGAAACATTGCTTCCCCGGCGACCGCTTTTGACTGTCTTGCGGTGCGCCAGTGGCCTGCGCTGGTCCGTTTATGCATACGTGTGCATAGATGCGCGTGGCAGCCTCGTCAAACGCGGCAAGCGCAATATCTACTGCCTTATGTGCAAGCCGCGCTTGCGCTCTAAACGCCCGCGTTGTTTATGGCGCTTGATGCGGCTATTCATGGCGTGAGCGCTGCGGCGCGCAGGCATCCAAACCAAGCGCATACTAAGTGGCTGGGAGACATGACGAATGAGCGATAGCACCAGCGATATCATGACCAAGGCAGAGCCTGCCAAAGGCGATGAAGTGACGATCGCGCTGGTCGATGATGATCGCAATATCCTCACCACGGTTTCGATCGCGCTGCAGGCGGAAGGGTTCGTGACCCGGCTCTATTCCGACGGTGAAACTGCACTCAAGGCGCTGCTCGACAACCCGCCTGACCTCGCTGTGTTCGACATCAAAATGCCGAAGATGGACGGCCTGGAATTGCTCAGCAAAGTGCGCGAGCACACCGCTCTGCCGGTGATCTTCCTCACCTCCAAAGATGATGAGCTGGATGAGGAAGTGGGACTGGAATTGGGGGCGGATGACTACATCGCCAAACCGTTCAGCCTGCGCCTGCTGATCGCCCGTATTCGCGCAATTCTGCGCCGCGCTGACCCCAGCAAAGCCATCGGGATTGAGACCCAAGAAATTGAGCCGGTCAATCCCAGCATTTCGACCGGGCGGCTGTATATGGACCCCGCGCGCCACCATGTGACTTGGGATGAAAAGCCGGTCAGTCTGACGGTCACAGAATTCCTGATTTTGGAAGCACTGGCCGCGCGTCCCGGCGTGATCAAAAGCCGCAACCAATTGATGGATGCGGCCTATCCGGACGATATTTTTGTCGATGACCGCACGGTGGATAGCCACATCAAGCGCATGCGGCGCAAATTCCGCGTCGTCGATCCGCAATTTGGCGCGATCGATACGCTCTACGGGGCAGGCTACAGCTTCACTGATGGTTGAAGATGACGCTCCAACGCTTGATCAAGGAGTGGAACGCCTCAGCCTAACAGGCCGTTTCTCGCTCACCGCGCGCATACTCATCGTGAACCTTTTGCCGCTGCTGTTCCTGGGCGGCGGGCTTTTCTACATCGACAGCTACCGCACGCAGTTGCTTGATGAGCGCTTCAAACTGGCCCGGATCGAGGCTCAGATTGCCGCCGAGGCTTTGGCCGGCGTCACCCGCGAGCGACAGGAGGCGCTGCTGGTGCAAATCGGCAAAGAGCAGCGGATGCGGATGCGCATGTTCGATGCAGAGGGCTTGCTTTGGGCTGACAGCTTCGCCCTCGATGAAGATGGCCCCGCGTTTGAGTTTGACGACATCAGCGATGATGACTGGAACTTGCGATTTGCGCGCTGGCTAGACCGCGCGGTCGATACGGTCGTCAGCGCTAAGCCGGTCACCGACTATGTTGAGAAAGAATCCGACCAGGCGGATGATTGGCCAGAACTGGTCGCCGCGCGCGAACAAGGCATCAGCCAAATCACGCTTTACGATTGGCGCGATGGCACCCCGGTAATCACCGCTGCCGCTCCCGTTGGATTGAACGGCGCGACCTTGCTGACCACACGCAATGCGGTCGACATTACAGAGGCGGTGCGCGCTGCGCGGTCGACCCTGGTGATTGCGGTGCTAATAGTCTTGTTCGCCTCTTTCCTGTTGTCGCTGTTCCTAGCTCGCACGATCGTCACCCCGCTGCGCCTACTGTCCAAAGCGGCGGTGAGAGTGCGCCAAGGCCGCGAACGCGAAGTCGAGGTTCCGCGCCTGCCAGAACGTGGGGATGAGATCGGTCTGCTCGCCCGCGCTGTTTCCGACATGACCGGCGCGCTGCGTCACAGAATTGATGCGGTCGACAGCTTCGCCGCCGATGTGGCGCATGAGATCAAGAACCCGCTGGCAAGCCTGCGCAGCGCCATCGAAGCCCTGCCACGTGTCGAAGACGAAGAGACGCGCAAGAAACTAACCGATATTGCCACCCATGACGTGCGCCGCATCGACCGGCTCGTTACCGAGATTTCCGATGCGAGCCGGATCGATTCTGAAATGTCGCGCGCCACGCTGGAACGGATCGATCTGTCTGATCTGGTGCGGGCGATCATCGGCAGCCGCGAAGACCGCGCTGAAAATCGCAACCGGGAGATCATCCTGAAGGCGCGCGGATTTGCCGCTAATGTGATTGGTGTGGGCCCGCGATTAGAGCGCGTGGTCGAAAACCTTCTCGACAACGCCGTCTCCTTCTCGCCGCCCAAGGCCCCGATCCTAGTTGAGATCGAGAACGATGGCGAATGCGTCGCGCTCACCGTCTGCGACGAAGGCCCGGGAATTCCAGAGGACGCGCGCGAAAAAGTGTTCACACGCTTCCACTCGATCCGCCCGGACAATGAGGATTTCGGCAACCACTCCGGCCTCGGACTCGCCATCGCGCGCGCCATTGCGGAGGCGCATGACGGCTCTCTTGTAGCCGAAAGCCGGGCCGATGGGCAAAGTGGCGCCTGCCTTAGGCTGCAACTCCCAGCGGCGGTCTGACCAAAATGGAACCGTCGCTTGTCCAGGCCAGTGCGGTCGCCATTGATGGCCAAGCCCTGCTGATTGAAGGCGATCCAGGCAGTGGCAAATCCTCGCTCGCCCTCGTTCTGATCGAACGCGGAGCGCAGCTGATCGGCGATGATGGAGTCACGCTCACTCGGGACGGCGAGCAAATCATCGCCTCACCCCCGCCCAATATTACCGGCAAGCTGGAGATCAGAGGCGTGGGAATCGTCGATCTTCCCACGGATAGCGCGCCGCTCGCTCTGATCCTCACCCTAGCCGGTGACGCACCGCGCTATCGCGAGGTCGCCGACAGCCGCGATTTGCTTGGCTGCGCAGTGCCCGTCCTGCCCTTTGTGCCCGGCGCAATCGCACCAGCGGAGCGCGCGCTGTGGGCACTAAAACTCCACGGACGGCAGAGCGGGCTTGCAATCCGGTGAGACGAGCGCGAAGAACGCGGCCAAGGGTCGAACACGCAAAGGCATCTATTCGCGCATGAACCAGCCCAGCCCATCCAGCGATCAACGCCAGCAAATCCTGCTTGTCACGGGCCTATCCGGCGCGGGCAAATCAACCACGCTTGATGTGCTGGAGGACATGGGCTGGGAGACGATTGATAACTTCCCGGTGCGCCTGCTGAAGCGGCTCATTTCCAATCCAGACGAGCAAGGCGCGCCGCTGGCGATTGGCTTCGATTCGCGCACACGCGGATTTGTGCCCGGCAGCATCATTGAGCTGGTCAAAGAGCTGGCGAAACGCCCGGACATCTCGATCACCTTCATGTTTCTTGATTGCACCAGCGGCGAGCTGGAGCGGCGTTACAACGAAACCCGCCGCCGCCATCCGATGGCGCAGGGCCGCCCGCTGCAAGAGGGCATCAAGGCGGAGCGCGAGCTGCTCGATCCGCTGCGGCGCTGGGCCGATATCGTGATCGACACCAGCGAGCTCGCCAGCAATCAGCTGCAAAATCACGTGCGCGATCTGTTCAGCGAAGAAACTGGGCAGCCAACCACGCTCACCATCTCCAGCTTTGGTTTTGCACGCGGAATGCCGCCGCTCGCTGATCTGGTGTTCGACATGCGCTTTCTCGATAATCCGCATTGGGTTGAGGGGCTGCGCGAGCTAACCGGCCAAGACGAACCGGTTGCCAAACATGTCGCCAGCGATCCTGCATTTGGCCAAGCTTTTGCGCAGATCCGCGACCTCTTGCTGACCTTGCTGCCGCGCTATCAAGCGCAGGGCAAAGCCTATGTCCACGTCGCCTTTGGTTGCACCGGAGGGAGACACCGCTCAGTTTTCACCGCTGAAGAGATGGCCAAAGGCTTGCGCGAGGCAGGCTTTTCGCCCACTGTCCGGCACCGCAATTTGGGCTCTCGCGCCGCCGACGAAATTGAACGTGGGTGACGCATTTGAGCCTTTTCGCAACGATTGGGCCTCGGCATTGCTGTCTCAATGCCCCGCGCCGCAGGTAATGAACGGACCCGGACTTCACACATGATTGGTTTGATTCTGGTCACCCATGGCCGCCTTGCGGAGCAGTTTGTCGATGCGATGGAGCACGTCGTTGGTCCTCAGGAAAACATCGCCACGGTTTGCATTGGTCCCAATGACGATATGGAGCAGCGCCGTCAGGAGATTGCCGAGGCAATTGCCACGGTCGAAAGCGGCAGCGGCGTTATCATCCTTACCGATCTGTTTGGCGGCACCCCTTCCAATCTCGCCATTTCACTGCTCGATGGCGGCAAGGTGGAAGTGATCGCGGGGATCAATTTGCCGATGCTGATCCGCCTCGCTGGTGCGCGCGGCAAGATGGACGTGCGCGAAGCGGTGGATGCGGCGCAGCACGCCGGCAAGAACTACATCACCGTCGCCAGCGAACTCCTTGGAGACGACGCCAAGCCCAGCAAGGCTCAGGCATGACCGAAACGCGCCGCACCATGGAAATCGTCAATCAGCGCGGCCTGCACGCGCGGGCGAGCGCAAAATTCGTCGGAGCGGTCGCCGCCCTTCCAGAGAGCATCAAAGTGCGCGTTGCCAAAGATGGCAATGAAGCCGCCGGCGGCTCTATCTTGGGCCTGATGATGCTGGGCGCGGCCAAAGGCGACAGCGTTGACCTCATCGTCGAAGGCGACGGCGCGGAGGCTGTGCTTGAGGAATTGTGCGCGCTCGTCGGAGACGGCTTTGGCGAGGAGTGAGCGGGCCTATGCCTGACACCTCAAATGATGCGTTCGAGCCCGGTCGCAAGCACATCACCGGGTTCTCCAATGCCACGGTCAAATATCTGCGCTCACTGCGCGACAAGAAGCACCGCAAGCGTGCCGGGCAATTCCTGGCCGAAGGACTGCGCCTGCTGACCGATGCGCGCGAATGCGGCCATATTCCTCGCACTTTGGTGATGGCGGAGGCGCGCGATCAGCATAGCCTGCTCGATGCGCTGGAAAAGGACGTGCTGGCCGCGGACGGCGAGATCATCACCACCACGCCCAACATCCTGACCAAGATCACCGGCAAATCCAACGCGCAAAGCGTCGTCGGCGTGTTTGAGGAGTTCGACACATCCTTGAGCACACTAGACCGCGCCGCTGCGCCAATTTGGATGGTGGCACAAGACCTGCGCGATCCCGGCAATTTGGGCACCATGCTGAGAACCTGCGACGCAGTTGGCGCGGGCGGTTTAGTCCTGATCGACGATTGCGCCGACCCGTTCAGCGCGGAAGCCGTGCGGGCCAGCATGGGCGCGGTGTTCACGCAAGGGATCGCCCAGGCCCGCTGGGAAGAATTTCTACCCTGGCTGAGAGGCGGAGCTGGCCAATTGGTCGCAGCTTCCCTCAGAGAGGCCGTACCCTATCGTGGTGCCGAGTACAGCGGCCCCTGCTTCATCCTGGTGGGCAACGAATCCCAAGGTCTGCCCGAGGGCTATGAGGCGGAATGCGATCTGCGGGTGACCATGCCTATGCGAGGCCGGGCGGATTCGCTCAATGCAGCGGTGGCGGGCGCCGTGCTGGCCTATGAGGTGCTGGCCGGGCTGGAAGGTTAGGTCTGCAACGCAGAGAGCCACTGCGCACACACGCCCTCCCCCAAAAGCAAATCGGCGAGACAGAGCCTAACCCTGCCTCGCCGATGCGATTACTCAATGTGATGAGCGCTTAGCCTTCAGCAAGCATCTCGTCATAAACTGCGCATGCAGCAGCTACGTCGTAGCCTTCTTCCTGAGCTTGCGCTTGAACTTCTTGAAGCTTGGCAGCCATGGCTTGCATTGCTTCTGGATCGTTAGCGAGCTCTTTCATCTTCTCGCCAACTTCGGTTGCCTTGGCGACCAGTGTCTCTTCGTTGCAATCTTCAGCAGCTGCGGTTTCAGTGGTTTCTTCCGCTGCGCCTTCTGCAGGTGCGTCGGTTGCTTCGCCGCCGCACGCTGAAAGCGTCAGAGCTGCTGCGGTTGCTACCGCGAAAAGATTTGTCTTTTTCATTATTTAATCCCCTACATGTCCCGTCTTTGGGCGCGCAGAGGCCTAGGCAGGTGTTCGGGATTTGGCAACACACTCTGTTGCTTTTCAAGCAAGTGTCCACGAACGGGATGGTTCGGCTTACATTGAGAGGCTCAGCTATTCCGCAGCATCGCGTTTGTCGTCGAGCGCACTAAGATCATCCGGCACATTTGCCGCATCCTGAGCGTTGTAGCGCGGCGCGCTTTCGACCAGCGGCACTTCTTCGATCTCACGCTTGCCGATCTCAATGCCCTTGTCGGCCAAGCGCTTGCCAGATGTGAGCACATTGCGCTCAAAGCTTCCGACGAACTTGTTGTAGTTCGCGACCGCCGTTTCAAGGCCCCCGCCAACGCGCTTCATATGTTCAGCAGCCACGCGCAGTCGGTCGTACAATTCCGCACCAAGTTTGCCGATTTCCTGAGCTTCGCCGGCCATCTTATCCTGCCGCCAGACCTGCGCAACCGTGCGGGCGATCGCGACCAAATTGGTCGGGGTGGCGAGCAGCACCTTATTGCTAAACGCAAAATCCCACAGCTCTGGATCGTGCTCTAGCGCGGCGGCAACGAAGTGCTCGCCCGGCACGAACATAACGACATAATCGGGCGCGTCCTCGAACTGGCTCTGATAGCTTTTCGAACCGAGCGTCTGCACGTGATTGCGCATGCTCTTGGTGTGCAGATCGAGGTGCCGCGCGCGTTCGCCGTCATCCTCGGCCTCAAATGCGGCTTGATAAGCATTGAGCGACACTTTCGCATCGATCACCAGCTTCTTTTGCCCCGGCACATTGATGATCGCATCTGGACGCAGGCGGCCGCTGTCGGTCTCCATAGACTGCTCAAGATGAAAGTCGGTGTGCTCCGCGAGCCCGCATTGCTCCAGCACATTTTGCAGCGCTCGCTCGCCCCAGCGCCCGCGCGCTTTGGGAGCATTGGTCAATGAATTACCGAGCCGCTGCGCCTCGCGCCGAACCTCTTCCTGGCCTTCCCGCATGGATTGGATCAGGCCGTTTAACTGCCCAAAGGCGTCAACCCGCTGCTTCTCCAGCGTCTCCACCTGACGCTCGTATTTTTCGAGCCGCTCACCAACCGGTTGCAACAGCGATTTGATCTTGGCCTCGCCGGTTTCTTCCGATTGCTTAAAGCGCTCCTCTGCGCGGCGCAGAAATGCTTCCTGCGCCTTACCCAGCACAGCGGCACCGGTGTTCTCGAACTCTTTCAGCAGCGCGCCGCGTGATTCCTCCAGCAGGCGTTTCTGCTCAGCAAAGGTCGCGGCCTGCGCCTTTAGCCCAGAGTTTTCCTCGCGCAGCCTGTCCAGATCGCTGGCAAGGCTGTCTGCTCGCGCAGCCCTTTCACCAAGCGCGGAGACTTCGATGCGCGCCTCGCCCAATTCCGCTATTGCCTGCTTAAACTCACCCTCTTTCTCGCTCAGCCGCTCGCGCAGCTCCGCTGCCGGACGCGAGGCAAAAAACCACGCCGCACTGCCGCCGACAAGCAGGCCAAGAATAAGAGCGATAATGGTGAGAAGGGTCGTATCCATCGCGCAACCTTATGCGGAACGGACGGGGAACGCCAGTCGCACTTTTACGAAACTTGGGGGTTATGCGATCTGCTTTGCCCCGCGAAAGGAACGAATGCTCACAGCAAGGGCCATCAGGGAGGCAGCCGCTGCGAGGGCAATCCATAACCAATCGCGAGGCTCGTCGTTATAGGCAGTCCAAGACTGGTACGCCCATGCCCCGACCAGCAGCAGCCAACCAATTCCGATGGCTAGGTAAGATACTCTAGAACGTGGCTCATCATCATCCGCTCGCGACTTAGTTGCAGAGTCGAGCAGAAAGCCAGCCGCAATCCACAAAAGTGACCCAATCATGAGGATCACGAACCCACTGGCGATATCTTCAAACATCCCCATCAGGCCGATCTTCTAAGCCGCCTGCCTGATCTTTTTCAGCTTCTTCAGCGCCATACTGCGCTTCAAGCGTGAGAGGTGGTCGATAAACAGGATGCCTTCGAGGTGGTCCATCTCGTGCTGGATGCAGGTCGCCATCATGCCTTCGAGCGATTCCTCATGGGTGTTGCCCTCGACATCCTGATAGCGCACTCGGCACGTCGCCGGACGGTCTACATCGGCGTAAATCTCTGGAACCGAAAGGCAGCCTTCCTGATAGGTGGCCAGCTCCTCTGCCGGATCGAGAATTTCCGGGTTCACGAAAACGCGCGGCTCTTTCTTCACCGGATAGTGCTTGTGCGAGCCCTCTCCATCGCCGTGATCGTGGCCGCATTCCTCTGGCTCTGCGTCCATATCCGGCTCTTGCAGATCGATCACCAGCAGGCGTTTGGGCACGCCGACTTGGATCGCGGCCAGGCCAATGCCCGGCGCATCATACATCGTCTCAAACATGTCAGCGACGAGGGTTTTCAATTCGGCATCGAACTGGGTGACAGGTTCAGACACGATTTTGAGCCGGGGATCCGGCACTTCTAGGATTTCACGAATAGCCATGAGGGTGATTTAGTGCGTGATGCCTGCGCTCGCAAGCAGAAGGGTCCGATCAGTGTGATTGGATATGTATCGGTCAGGTTACCGAGGCCAGCCCGCGCCCTCCACCCTTCCACCCGGAGCAGTTTCGGATACTATCCGGGTGGAAGGGTGGAGGGCGCGGGCTGGCTAGGTCTTAAACAAGAACGATCACTCCACCGGCCGCCTAGCCCTCAGCGCTTGAGCCAGCGTCCCTTCGTCGAGATAATCCAGCTCTCCGCCCACGGGCAGACCATGCGCGAGTTGCGTGATGCGCAGGCCAAAGGACTCCAGCCGCTCCGCAATGTAATGCGCGGTGGTTTGCCCTTCCAAAGTGGCATTCATCGCCAGCACAACCTCGTCAACCTCGCCGCCTTCCACGCGGGTGAGCAGGTCGGTGATATTGAGGTCTTCCGGGCCAATACCATCAAGCGCGGACAAACGCCCGCCGAGCACATGATAGCGGCCCGAAAACAGCCGCGCCCGGTCGAGCGCCCAGACATCGGCGACGTCCTCCACCACGCAAAGCGATTTTGCATCGCGCCGGTGATCTGCGCAAATGCCGCAAGGGTCGCTCGTGTCGACATTGCCGCAGGTCGCGCATTCAACCAGTGTCTCACTGACCGCGCCGAGCGCATCAAGCAGAGCAGGAAGCGCCTGTTCCCGGTTCTTCACCAGCCACAGCACAGCGCGCCGGGCAGAACGCGGCCCCAGCCCGGGAAGCCGGGCCAATGTGCTGGAGAGCGCTTCGATCTCTTGCGATGCCATGGGCAGAGAGATAGGGGCTTGGCGAAGTTTGAGAAAGGCCGGGGCACGTGTCCATGCGCATAATTTTTATGGGAACGCCCGATTTTGCAGTGCCAGCCTTGGCCGCTCTGCATGAAGCGGGACACGAAGTGGCGTGTGTTTACACTCAGCCGCCCCGCCCAGCTGGCCGCGGCAAAAAGCTGCGCCCATCGCCGGTGCAGCAGAAGGCGGAGGCATTGGGTCTCATGGTGCACCATCCCAAATCGCTGAAATCGGACGAGGCGCGCGCGGAGTTTGCAGCAATCGGCGCGGATGTAGCCGTGGTGGCGGCTTACGGGCTGATCCTGCCGCAAGTTGTGCTGGATGCGCCGACGCATGGCTGCCTCAACATCCATGCCTCGCTGCTGCCGCGTTGGCGCGGGGCCGCGCCGATCCACCGCGCGGTGATGGCAGGGGACGAGCAGACCGGGGTCACAATCATGCAGATGGAGGCTGGGCTCGACACTGGCCCGATGCTGTCCAAAGTGACCACACCTGTTCTGGACAAGACGACCGGCGAACTGACCGAGGAGCTGGCCGAGCTTGGCGCCAATGCAATGATCGAAGTGCTCGCTGACCTGCCGAACATAACGCCGCAAGCGCAGGATGATGATTCGGCGATCTATGCGCCCAAGATCGACAAGGCAGAGGCGCGGATCGATTGGTCGAGGCCTGCCGCTGACTTAGTGAATCATGTTCATGGGCTCGCCCCCTTCCCCGGCGCTTGGTTCGAATTGAACAGCGAGCGCGTGAAGCTGCTGCGAGCAGAGGCGTACGAGGGCTCTGGCACAGCGGGCGAAGTGTTGGACGACAATCTCGCGATTGCCTGCGGCAAGGGAGCATTGCGCCCGGTGCGTCTGCAGCGCGCTGGCAAACCGGCGATGGACCGGGACGACTTTCTGCGCGGGCGCGCAGTGGCAAAGGGCTCAATCCTGACGTGACCCGGTTTGCGCTTACTCTGGAATTTGATGGCTCGCCTTACCAAGGGCTCCAGCGGCAAAAACATGGGCCGAGCGTGCAGCAAGCCGTCGAAGAGGCCGCGCACCGGATCACCGGCGAGGAGGCGCAATTACTCAGTGCAGGACGGACCGACACCGGCGTCCATGCGCTCGCCATGCGCAGCCACATGGATATTGAGAAGGACTTCACCCCGTTCCGCTTTATGGAGGCGCTGAACGGGCAATTGCGCCCTCACCCGATTGCCGTCACCGCCTGCGAAGAAGTAGACGAGGATTGGCATGCGCGCTTTTCCTGCACCGGGCGTCGCTATCTTTACCGCATCGTCAACCGCCGCGCGCCTTTGACCTTTGGCCGGAACCGCGCCTGGCAGGTCGGCCCAGAACTTGACGTAGACGCGATGCAGCGCGCCGCCCAAGCTCTAATCGGCAAGCATGACTTCACCACATTCCGCTCTGTCCGGTGCCAAGCGAAAGATCCGGTGAAGACACTTGATCTGCTCGAAGTGAAGCGAGCCACCACCGAATTAGGCCCGGAAATTCATGTGCATGCGGCAGCGCGCAGCTTCCTGCATCATCAGGTCCGTTCCATGGTCGGCTGTCTCAAGCTGGTTGGCATGGGCACCTGGGCAGAAAGCGAAGTCGCCGAGGCATTGGCCGCGCGAGACCGCCAGAGATTGGGCTATAACGCGCCGCCGCACGGGCTCTATTTCGTTGAGGCGGTCTATCCTACCGGCGATTGAGCTCTCTTGCGCTGCCTTACGCAACGTCACCCTAGCCAAGCGCGCATCGCTGGCCTAGCCAAGCCTCCAAAGCAATCAAGGAGAGACCCCCATGACGACTACCGGTAAACAGCTGTTCACAACGCTCGATGCGGGCGGCGCGCTGACCGTCGAAATCGCGGAAGCGAGCTTCCCAGAGCCGACCGGCAACCAAGTGCTGGTCAAGATGGAAGCGGCGCCGATCAACCCATCGGACCTCGCGATCCTGACCAGCGCAGCCGATTTTGAGAATGCGGAATATTCCCACGGCAAAGTTGTGGCGCAAATGCCAGAGCCGTTCCTTTCCGGTCAGCGCGGCCGCCATGGCCAGCGTCTGCCAGCAGGCAATGAAGGCGCAGGCACCGTGATCGCAACTGGTGACGGCGACATGGCAAAGGGTTTGATGGGCCAGCGAGTGGCCTGCGTTCCCGGCAATGCCTTCAGCCAATATGCAATTGCCGATGCGATGATGTGTCTGCCGCTGGGCGATCACAGCGCCGAAGTGGGCGCATCCAGCTTCGTCAACTCGATGACTGCGCTCGGCTTTGTCGAAACCGCCAAGATGGAAGGCCACGATGCGATCATCCATTTGGCCGCCGCTTCCAACCTTGGCCAGATGCTCAACAAGATCTGTCTCGAAGACGGGATGAAGATCGTGAACATTGTGCGCAAGCAAGAGCATGTCGACCTGCTGAAAGGCCTCGGCGCGACGCATATCGTGAACTCATCCGACGATGACTACATGAAGCAATTGCGCGCTGCGATCACAGAAACCGGCGCCTTCCTGGGCTTTGACCCAATTGGCGGCGGACAGAATACGGACCACGTGCTGAAGGCGATGGAGCAGGTTGCCTCGAGCCAGATGGACGAGTTCTCTCGCTATGGCTCCAACCAGGACAAGAAGATGTACATGTATGGGCGGCTCGATCTCGGCCCGACCATCCTGACGCCGTCCTATGGCCTGCAATGGAGCGTATCGGGCTGGCTGCTGACGCCGTTCCTGGCGAAAGCTGGAATGGAGACGGTTGTGAAGCTGCGCACCCGCGTTCAGCAGAACCTCACCACCACATTTGCCAGCCATTACAAGGCGAAGGTCAATCTGGAAGAGATGCTGACCAAGGAAGCGATTATGGATTATCGCCAGATGAAAACTGGCGAGAAGTATCTCGTAACTCCTCACACGTAGGAACCAAACAAAGAGACCGGTCGTGCTGCGCTTGTCGAACCACTGCACTTTCCTCGGGCACTTGCTCAGAGAATGAAGTGCAGCCCTTCGACAGGCTCAGGGCGAACGGGCTCGCTACCGACCATCATACTCAGCTTGAATCGCGGCGGGGTCAGTCGTCCCTGCCGCGATTAGCATTTGCAGCAGGATCCGCGCCTTTTGCGGATTGAGCGCGCGCGCAGCGATAAATTTGTTCGCATCATCCTCCGGCTCGCGGTCGACCAGGCCCTCGTCCAGCCTACTCGCACGGACAATCGGCATGCCTCTCGCCGCAAGCTCAGCCAAAGCACTGCGCACAGCATCCGGCATATTGCCCTCACCCAGCCCAGCAACGACCAAGCCGCGCGTTTCGACGGTCACCAAGCGCTCGACATAATCCGGCGTCATGGCGGCATGGACGAACAGGATTGGCACATCCGGTAGGTCGGTGGTGAAAGCAAAGCGAGCGTCCGCGCCCACGCGCCACGGCGCGCCAAACCAATCGAGCGCGCTCGGGGTTACCAGCGCAATCGATCCGCGTGGGAAACCCTGAAATGCGTCGGTGCCGCGCGTGCGGCTCTTGCGGATATCGCGCGCGGCAAACACGCGGTCGCCCATCACCACCAGGACACCGCGCCCAGCCGCATCAGGATCGGCCGCCACCCGCATCGCATTGGCGAAATTGCGCAGACCGTCATAGCCGACCGCATTGGCGGGCCGCATCGCGCCGACCAGAACCACGGGCTTATGCGTCGGCAGTGTCAGATCGAGCAGAAATGCGGTTTCCTCCACCGTGTCGGTGCCATGGGTGATGATCACCCCTGTGCACTCAGGATCGTCCATCGCGGCCACACAGGCATCGTGCAGCTGAGCCCAGATCGCCGGGCTCATATCCTCAGAGCCGATATTGGCGACCTGCTTGCCGGTCAGCTGCGCATCAATGCCCAGAGTTTCGACTCGGGCCAGAAAATCGCCGATTCCGATCTGACCAGGACGATAATCATGCCGAGTCGCGCTATCTGCCTCGCCAGCGATCGTGCCGCCGGTGGCCAAAACAGTGATATTTGGGGTGCTCATACCGAGGGCAAATAGCGCCAGATGCATTTTCACGCCACATAGCAATTGATTTTCAAGAAATGCCCGCTAGAAGCGCCTCTTCCGTTCAACGGAACGGGCGATTAGCTCAGTTGGTAGAGCATCTCGTTTACACCGAGAGGGTCGGCAGTTCGAGCCTGTCATCGCCCACCATCATTTTGCAGGCCGAAATGATGCGGACCCACCCAAAATTCTCACACCCAAAACCCTCGACGCAAACGCCAATTGGCGGCAAGGCGTGTTCCCATGATGGGGCACACAATTGCTATTGCGGGTTGCGGGCCAGCGGGCCTCGCAGCTGCGCTGATGCTGCACCGCGACGGGCACCGCGTTTGCCTGTTTGATCAATTCGATGAACCCGGCCCGGTTGGCTCCGGCTTGATGATCCAGCCCACGGGGCTGGCCGTGCTGGCTCAGCTTGGGCTGGCCGGCCATGTCGCGGCGCGCGGCTCGCGTATTCATGCGCTAAAGGGCTTGGAAGAACATGGCCGCACCGCGCTCGATGCGCATTATGACCAATTGGGCCTGCCCGGTGCCTTTGGCATTGGCATCCACCGCGCCAGCCTGTTCGATGTGCTTTACCGCGCTGTTCAGGATGATGGCATCACAATCAAAACCGGACGGGCGATCACCGGCAGCACGCTTAGTGATGGCGGGCGGCGGCTGACCTTTGACGATGGCAGCGAATCGGAAGAATTTGATCTTGTCGTCGATGCCAGCGGATGGTCGAGTGTGTTCGATCCGAAGCCTAAGAACATCCTGGAGTTTGGCGCTCTATGGGCGAGCCTGCCGCTGGAGGCAGATGATCCGTTTGATACAGGCCTGCTGGAGCAGCGCTATCGCCGGGCGGCGCAAATGGTCGGTGTGCTCCCGATTGGCTCGCGCAGCCTCGACACATCGTCAGAAGCTGCCTTTTTCTGGTCGCTGAAAGTTTCTGACTATCCAAAATGGCGCGATACTCCGCTGGAGGAATGGAAGGCAGAGGTGCGCGCGCTTTGGCCGGAAACAGAGGCGCTGCTGGCGCGCATTACGTCACGCGATCAGTTGACCTTTGCGCGCTACGCCCATCGCACGGCCAAGCGTCCGGTTAGTGAGCGCATGATCATGATTGGCGATGCATGGCATTCCGCAAGCCCGCAATTGGGCCAAGGCGCGAATATGGCGCTGCTCGATGCGTGGTCGCTTAAACGCGGGCTGGCCGAGGGGCGCACGCTTGATGAAAAACTGCGGCTCGCCGTGTCATGGCGGCGGGACCACGTGGACCTATATCAATGGGTGACGGCGTTCTTCACGCCGCTGTATCAATCGGATGGCGAGTATAAGCCGCTGCTGCGGGATCGGGTCCTTGCGCCGATTTCTCAGATTTGGCCGATCTCGCGTATCCAATCGCTGCTGATGTCGGGACTGTTTGGCTGGCCGCTTGCATCGCTGGGCCTCTCAGCGCCCGATTACTCGGTAATTTCCTCAGAGATCAGCGTCAGCGCGTCTTCGCTGTCCCAGTGATAGCCGCCCTTGACGCGCAGGATTTCGCGCCCTTCACCGTCAAATAGGATCGTCAGAGGCAAAACCCCGCCATTGTCGAGCGCGCGGTCAAGCGTGCCCTGCATATCCAGCCAAGGCTCCAGATTGGCGAATTCATATTTGGCAAAGAACGGCGTAACCAACTCGGCTCCGCGCATGTCCTGGCTGATCGTGATCACCCGCAAATCATCGCCCATTTCGCTCGCCAGATTGTCGAGCGAGGGCATTTCGGTGACGCACGGTGCGCACCACGTCGCCCACAGGTTCACGATCACGGGCTGACCATCCAGCGCGCCCAGATCGAGCGTGTTCCCATCCGCATCGCTGAACGACAAAGCCGGCAGCTGAGTGCCTGCTTGCGCGCGATCAATCTCGCCCACTTCGCCTTCGGGCAAGCTCTGCTTTTCGCCCGCCAATCCACCCTGTTGTTGCGCGCCATCGCCCTGCGCCCTATCGCAGGCGGCAAGAGGCAGCACCAAAGGCATCAGTGCAGCCAAAGCAAAGAACGGCGAACGAAGCGACATGAGCAAATCCAACACGATGTGGGGCGGCAGGTTCTCTGATGGACCTAGTGCGATCATGCGCGAAATCAATGCCTCGATCCCGTTCGACAAGGCGCTGTGGCGGCAAGACATCGCTGGCAGCCGCGCTCATGTCGCGATGCTGGCGGCGCAAGGGATCGTCAGCGTCGAAGACGCAGAGGCGATTGACGGCGGCCTCCAAACCATCGCAGCGGAATATGAGCGCGACGGGGTGCCAGAGGACTGGAGCCTGGAAGACATCCACATGACGGTGGAAGCACGCCTGACCGAGCTGATCGGCCCAGTCGCTGGCAGGCTGCACACCGCGCGCAGCCGCAATGATCAGGTCGCGACCGATTTCAAATTGTGGGTGCGCGAGGCGTTTGACCAAATGGACGCAGGGCTTGCAGAATTGCAGCGCGCTCTGGTTGCCCGCGCTGGTGAGCACTCTGGCAGCGTGATGCCCGGCTTCACCCATTTGCAGACCGCGCAGCCCGTAACGCTTGGCCACCATCTGATGGCCTATTACGAGATGCTGCGGCGCGATCGCTCGCGCCTCGCGGATGCCCGCGTGCGCCTCAATGAAAGCCCGCTTGGCTCGGCCGCCCTGGCGGGAACAGGCTTTCCGCTCGACCGTGATATGACCGCCAATGCGCTGGCCTTTGACCGGCCCACCGCGAATTCTCTCGATGCCGTGTCAGACCGCGATTTTGCGATGGATTTTCTATTCGCCGCATCAACCTGCGCCGTGCATCTCTCGCGCCTCGCCGAGGAGTTTATCCTGTGGGCGAGCCAGCCCTTTGGCTTTGTCACTATGGCCGATGCGCTCTCCACGGGCAGCTCGATCATGCCGCAGAAGAAGAACCCCGACGCCGCAGAGCTGGTGCGCGGCCACGCAGGCCGTGTGATCGGTTGCACCACTGCTTTGATGGTGACGATGAAGGGCCTGCCGCTCGCCTATTCCAAGGATATGCAGGACGACAAACCGCCCGTGTTCGAGGCCGCCAGCCTGATGGCGCTCAGCATAGCGGCGATGACCGGCATGGTCGCGGGCAGCACATTCAAGACGGAGCGAATGCGTGAGGCCGCAGAACTTGGCTATGCCACGGCTACCGATCTGGCCGATTGGCTGGTGACGGAGGCCGACATTCCGTTCCGCGAGGCGCATCACATCACCGGTGCGGCCGTAAAGCTCGCCGAGACGCGTGGCTGCGCGCTCGATGAGTTGCCGCTAGAGGATCTGCGCGACATTGACGCGCGGATCGATAAGCGTGTGTTTGCGGCCCTCTCGGTAGATGCATCGGTCGCTGCGCGCGCTTCCTATGGCGGGACCGCGCCGGAGCAGGTAAGAACCCAGGTGAAACGCGCCCGCGCTGAGCTAGGGATGGATGGATAATGCGAAAATTGATCATGATCCCATTGATGATCGCGCTCAGTGCATGCGGCGCCCGCGGAGACCTGAACCCGCCGCAAGGTGCGAGCCTGCCGGTCGCCCCGCGCGGCGCTGAGACCCCGCCGAACGCAGAAGAATTGCTGGAACGCGATGCCCTCGCCGCGCCAGAACGCAGCGTGGAGCTGCGCCGCCGCTCGGAAGAGCGCGAAGACGACCCGTTTGATCTCCCCCCAGAATAAAGCACACGAAGTATGGACCATTTTGCCCTCAAAGACGGCGTGATGCATGCCGAAGACGTACCCTTGCCGCGGATCGCGGACGAGGTTGGCACGCCCGTCTACGTCTATTCACGCGCCACCTTGGAGCGCCATGCCCGCGTCTTTCGCGAGGCGCTGGACGGCGTGCCGGACAAGCTGATCGCCTTCGCGGTCAAAGCCAATCCCAACCTTGCCGTGCTCAAAGTGTTGCAACGTCAGGGCTACGGTGCGGATTGTGTTTCGATTGGCGAGGTCCGGCGCGCACTTGCCGCCGGTATGGCGCCTGAGATGATCGTCTTCTCAGGAGTAGGAAAGACCCGTGCAGAGCTCTCCAATGGACTCAAATTGGGCATCGGCCAGTTCAACATTGAAAGCGAAGAAGAAGGCGTTGAGCTCGCCGAAGTCGCTGAAAGCATGGGGATGACGGCCGATTGCGCGCTGCGCATCAACCCGGATGTCGACGCCGGAACGCATGACAAAATTTCAACCGGCAAAGCGGATAACAAGTTTGGTGTGCCGATCGATCAGGCTGGCCAGATCTTTGGCAAACTGGCCCATTCGCCGGGCGTGAATATGCGCGGCGTTGCGGTCCACATTGGCAGCCAGCTGGCAGATATCGCCCCGCTGGAGCGCGCGTTTGAGAAACTGGGCGAGCTGGTAACATCCCTGCGCGGTGCGGGCCACAATATCACCCATGTCGACCTTGGCGGCGGCCTGGGCGTGCCTTACCGCAAGGATGAGGAACTGCCCCCTCCTGCCGACTATGGCGCGATGGTCGCGCGGGTGACGAAGGATTGGGGCGTAAAGCTGATCTTTGAACCGGGCCGCGTAATCGCGGGCAATGCCGGCGTCTTGCTGACCCGGGTGGTGCGCGTGAAGCGCGGGCTCAACAATCCGTTTGTCATCGTCGATGCGGCGATGAATGACCTCGCGCGCCCTGCGCTGTATGGAGCATATCACCACTTCGAAGCGGTTGAGCCGGGCAATGCGCAAATGACCGCAAACATCGTCGGACCAATCTGCGAAACCGGCGATACCTTTGCGATGGGCCGGACATGCGATGAGCTGGCAAGCGGCGAGCTCGCCGTGTTCCGCACGGCCGGTGCTTACGGCGCAACCATGGCCTCCAGCTACAATTCGCGCGGCTTTGTGGCTGAGGTTTTGGTCGACGGCGACAAATTCGCCGTCGTTGCCGACCGGATCGATGCGGGCGCGATTATGGATGCCGAGCGCGTTCCCGACTGGCTTGCTTGAGTAGCCAAAGCCCAATGAGCGAACTTCAGAGCCTTCCCCTGTTTCACCGGATTGCCGGGCAAAAGGTGTTGGTTCTGGGCGAAGGCGATGCGGCAAAGCCCAAGCGCCGCCTGGTCGAACGGGCAGGCGGGATCATCATTGATGATATGGCCCAAGCGGTGGATGAAGGCGTGCGCATCGCCTTTGTGGCTTACGATGATGCGAAGGCTTGTGAAGTGGCCGCCATCAACCTGCGCTGTGCCGGGATGATCGTGAATGTCGTCGACAAGCCTGACCTGTGCGATTTCACCACGCCGAGCATACTCGACCGCAATCCGGTATTGATTGCGGTTGGAACCGGCGGCGCATCAGCGGGCCTTGCGAAACACATCAGGCTGAGGCTGGAGCGGATCTTGCCGCAGGGCCTAGGGAAATTGGCCGAGGCGTTGTTCGCGGCGCGGGCCAAGCTGCGCGAGCGGTTTCCTGATGGTGGCGACAGACGGCGAGCCTTGGACGAAGCCTTACGAGAAGGCGGCGCATTGGACGCCTTAGTCTCCGAATCGCCAGAGCGCGTGGGTGACTGGCTCGACAGCGCACTGGAGACGCAAAGCGGCGAAACGGCGGAATTCGTCATTTCCAGCGCGGACCCGGAAGATTTGACCGTCCGGCAGTCACGCATGCTGGGCGAAGCGGATGCAGTGTGCGCGATTGGCAATATTCCCGCCGCTATTCTCGCCCGCGCACGGGCCGATGCCATTCGCATTGACTGCGATGTGAGCACTTGCCCCAATACACAGCGAGGTAACGCTGGCAGCGGCAGTGATAGCTCATCCCCGCGCTGTCCGCGCGCCGCTGAGCAATTTGCGCTCAGTGAGAGCCGCAACACTCTTACGGTGATCCTGCGCTGGCAGAGCCTGGACTAGCCAGTAGGCTTAAGCCGCCAGGTTAAGCGGTGCATCTATCGCCGCAAAATAGCTCGCCATACCATCCGCGCTCCCCTCGCTAAGCGCAACGAAGGCCCGGCGTTTGTCGGTGGAATCCGCGATCCGCACAAAAATGCCGCTATCAACCATCTGCCGCACCCAGCGCAGCGCCGTTGTCGCCGGAACCCCGGCCGCAATACACAGCGAGGTGACGGAGACGCGGCGGTGCTCAGCATGAGCCGCGGTCAGATCGAGCAGCATATCCCAGGCCGGATCAGCAAACAGCTCCGCGTCAAAGAACCTCGCCCGGGTCTGACGATTGGCGATAATCTGACGCACCAATCGGGGATCGGGCAAAGGCGGGCGGGCAGTGTGGAGCGGTGTCGGGTTGCTATCGCCCAAAGCCGCATCAGTCCGATTCGAAGTGTCCCTTGCGGTCTGCTTGGCCGTAAAATCGCCCGCAGACACCTGGCCTGAGCCTTGAGGCTTAAGCGGTGTGTCAGACAGCCCCTCCAGCCTGCTCGCAATGGCATCAACCTGTTGAGACAGCCGCAGCAACGTAAGCCGGTCTTCCTCGGTCATTTCGCGCACGCGCGAATTGGAAACCCTGGCAATCACTCGGCCCGCCGCGACAATACGATCCGCCCGCGTGGGATTGACCAGAAACTGAGGATCAGACTGATCCATGGCGGCGAACACATCATCCAGCGCATCGAACGAGGTGGAGACGATCAATTGCGAGCCTGAACGCGCGACCCGCATATCGAGCCGCGAGAGCGCCGCCAATGTCTGCGCGTCCACCGACGGGCAGTCGATCAAGACAACATCACCCAGCACCCGGACTGGCCCCTCCAGCAGATCAGTAATCGGCCCGCCATCAGCCGCCCGAAACCCAGCGCCGACCAAATCCTCGGCAATCTGGCCGCGCATTGCGGGCCGATCAGCAAACACCGCAATACTCGCAGGTTCTCCGGCCGGATCACGCGCCACATCGTACGAAAAGTCTGCTTGAGCCATCGAATCGCCTCCTTGATAGAATGAAACACAAGTAGAACAAAACGTGTTCAAGTCAAGAATTCGTGTAAATCTGAGGCAATTTGACCGAAGTCATTGAACCTTTTGCGCGGAATGCGCGACTACTCCAGTAATGACCAAGCAAACCCGCCCTGCCTCGCCGAAACCCGGCATTCTGTTCGACGAATTGCTCGTCGTGATGGTGCAACAAGGCGATCAAAAAGCGCTCTCGCGCCTGCACAAGCGCTGGGATGCTCGGCTGATCCGTGCGGCCTATCGCTACACTGGCGACCGCGAATTGGCGCGCGATCTGGCGCAAGAATGTTGGATCGGGATTTGGAAGGGTATTGGCACACTGCGCGATCCGGCGCGGTTTCGCAGCTATGCCTTTGCGGTCCTGCACCGGCGCGGGGCGACGCATCTGAGCAAGAGCATTCGTGAGCAGGATAAGGCGGCGAAGGCCGAGCCAGAAGAAGCGCAAGCAGCTGCTCAGGACGATGCGCTTGCATTGCAGCAGGCCTTCGCCAGCCTACCGCCCGATCAGCGACTCGCCGCGCACCTGCACTTTGCCGAGGGGCTAACCCTAAACGAAATCGCCGCGGTGCAATCGATCCCGGCAGGCACTGCGAAAAGCCGCCTGTTTCACGCACGCCGCAAATTGAAGGCGGCGTTATCTGAACACACTGAAGGAGACATATGATGACCAACACTGATGACCGCATCAAAGACGCGCTCGACGACGATGACTTTGAATTCCTCAAAGACCTGGAGGGCGACCGCGGGCTATTCCAGCAGATTGGCGACAGCTGGAAGGGGCCACTGGGCGGATGGGCGAAGCTGATCTTCGCCTTCACAGCCGCGCTGGGCGTGCTGTTCCTATTCGTGATCTGGCAGGTCGCTCATTCCACGGACCACCCCATGATCCATGCGCTATGGGCGATAGCCGGTGTTGCATTGCTGGTGGTGATTGGGTTTGCGAAAGAGTGGATGTTTGCCCGCATGAACATGCTCACGATCCTGCGCGAAGTGAAGAAGCTGCAGGTGCAAGTCGCGCTGCTGTCTGAAGAGCGCGAGGGCTAATGCGGCTTAGGGACGGATCTCGATCGGGGTGCCATCGGGCACGAGGCGCCACAGCTCCTCAATCTCTGCGTTAGAGAGCGCGATGCACCCGTCGGTCCAGTCCCCGCGCATCCGCCGTCCCGCGCCATTGGGCTGACCGTGGATGAAGATGTCACCGCCCGCGGAGCGGCCATATTGCGCGGCAAAGCGGCGGTCGTTCACATTCGGATAGTTGATCCGCAGGCTCAGGTGAAAGCTGCTTTGCGGGTTGCGCGTGTCGATGGTGTAGAGGCCCTCTGGCGTGCGCTCATCGCCTTCAAAGCGCTTGTGCCCCATCGGCGCATCGCCGAACTGCAGCCCATAGTAAGCGCGGATCGGGCGGCCATTGTTGTAGGCGACCAGCATGCGCTTTGACTTGTCGACAATGAGGTAGTCGGCCAAGCGCGCGCCGCGCCGCGGCACACTGCGCGATGCGCCCGCAGGCGGCACCGGATAGGCGCCGCTATGCACCCGCGCATCTGGCGCAGCATCCGCAGTCGTCTCACCGCCCGGGCCGACGCAGGACGCGGTCAGCAGCAGAACAATCAAGGCAAACAAGCGCTTCATAGGGCTTCAGACTAACGCGAGGCTGGCGCTCACGCAATTGCGCATCGGCCCCTATGTCCCAAGCAGGGACTTGCTCGATCAGCCAGCCCCCAGCGCAGCCCTAGTCCTCAAACGGGTCCTTCATCAGGATCGTATCGTCGCGCTCTGGGCTGGTCGACACCAGCGAGACCGGCGTCTCGATCAGCTCCTGCACACGCTGGATGTACTTGATCGCATTCGCTGGCAGGTCGGCATAGGAGCGCGCACCCACCGTGCTCTCGCTCCACCCTTCCATTTCCTCATAGATCGGCTCAACCTCGGCCTGATCGGCGGAGTGCGTGGGAAGGTAGTCAATCACATTGCCGCGCAGCCGGTATCCGGTGCAGATCTTCACCTTTTCCAGCCCGTCGAGCACGTCGATCTTAGTGAGCGCAATCCCGGTCACGCCGCTGATCGCGCAGGTCTGCCGCACCAGCACCGCATCGAACCAGCCGACCCGCCGCTGACGCCCGGTGACGGTGCCGAACTCATGGCCGCGCTCGCCAATGCCCTGGCCGATCTCGTCATCAAGCTCAGTCGGGAACGGGCCGCTGCCGACCCTCGTCGTGTATGCCTTCACAATGCCCAGTACAAAGCCGATGGCATTCGGGCCAAGGCCGCTGCCGCTGGCGGCCGTGCCGCTCACGGTGTTGGAGCTGGTGACGAACGGATAGGTGCCGTGATCGACATCCAGCAGCACGCCCTGCGCGCCTTCGAACAGGATCTTCGCGCCTGCCTTGCGCACCTTCTTGAGGCGCTTCCACACAGGCTGAGCGAACCGCAGGACGAACTCGGCAACATCGGCCAGCTCCGCCAGGATCGCCTCACGGTCAACAGGCGGCTGGTCAAAGCCGGCACGCAGCGCATCGTGATGCGCGCACAGCCGGTCTAGCTGCGGCTCCAGCCGGTCGAGATGCGCCAGATCGCACACGCGGATCGCGCGGCGTCCGACCTTGTCTTCGTAAGCTGGGCCAATGCCGCGCCCGGTCGTGCCGATCTTGCCCTTGCCAGCCGCGGTCTCACGCAGCGCATCGAGATCGCGGTGCACCGACAGGATCAGCGGGCAATTGTCCGCAATCGCCAGATTGTCGTCATTGATGGCGACGCCCTGACCTTCCAGCTTTTGCACTTCCTCGCGCAGCGCCCACGGGTCCAGCACCACGCCATTGCCGATCATGCTCATCGTGCCGCTGACGATGCCCGATGGCAGCAGGCTGAGCTTGTAGACCTCACCATCGATCACCAGCGTATGGCCGGCATTGTGCCCACCTTGGAAGCGGACAACGGCGTCGGCGCGGCTGGCGAGCCAATCGACGATCTTGCCTTTGCCTTCATCGCCCCATTGGGCGCCGATTACGGTGACGTTAGCCATGCTCTACTTTCATGCTGATTCGGTAGGGAAGGTGTGACCCGACAAACCGCGCGGGCCTAGGGCGTCGCGCGGTCAAGAGCAAGGGAGTATGGAAGTTACCACCCACTCCGTCCGTCGCTAGTGAGGCACGCTTGGAACGGCTGGAACACAGTACAGAGCCAAAAAACCAATCGATCACAGATGCGCTGATTAATCGAGTTAATCGATTAGTGGGAGGTTGGAGAACGGGGAGCAAAAGCATGCGCCATCCTTAGCGGGCGGGGGCTAAGTAGGAAAACTGACAAGCCCGCCTTGCATAGCATCGGTTTGCTAAACTCAGTGGGATTTTGCACCGTCAATTAAATGCACTGTCACCGTAATTCTGAGAAATCAGATGATGTTTTTCCGTAGCCATCAGACTTCCCTCCGCTCCGTCAAGGTCATGCCCGTCATGCCTGCTGCAAGAAAAGCTTCGGCCAAGGCACTCGAAAGATTAAAAGGCTCACCACCAAGATGCTTGTCGCGCCAAAGGTGCTTCTCTCCGATCTGACGGCTGCTAAAGAACAGGCGGCTTTCCGCCGTTGGATCGAACCCTTCGGGCCAGTCCTCTTTCGGCTCAAAGTCGGCAATGTCACGAGGCGGCGACCATATAGTGTCCCTCCAAAGCACCATGGGTGTGTGCTCGCGGTCGACACTATCGAGCCGATTGCACACGACCATGATGAACATATCGGCCAGAACATCCTCTGCCCGATTGACAATCTGGACCGGTTCAAACTGATGCACGCCAGGTTCAAACCGCTCGACAATTTCCCTGAGCGCAGGGCTCACAATCAGAAAACGTCGAACCTTGTAAAAATCTGCGACAACACCAATTGACCCTTCAGCCGTCATAAGCCGCGATGGGAAGTGATCAGTCTTCACGCGCCGCCCGCTGATCAGCGCGCGCCCGTCATCCGTGCGCAGCCCCCCATCGGGCGTGGGATCCTCCACCTCTACAAGGCGCGGATCGCCGTCCCCCTCAATAAGGCCAAACTCGATTTGCCCTGCGCCCCATTTCGAGTTGTCAACAACCAGACTGTATACCATTAGATCCCTCAAAAACTCTCGACACTGGCCAGGCTCAACAGACAAGCCATTCGTCGCTCGGCACTGCTGCGCGCCCACACCATTGCCTGCGCGCCGCCAAGCCGGACCTCGCGCAACCTCAAGACCTGCTAACGTTAGCAAGCGCTAAAAGATGAACGTAAAATCGATCGCGACCCCCGGATCAGTCAGTCCGCAATAGCCGTGCTTTCTTACCGTTTCGTTTGAGGTGTTTGCGCCTAACGTCACCCCAGCGAAAGGCATTCTCCTGAGCCTGTCGAAGGGCTGGGCTCTCAAGCTGTCTGACCTCGTCTGAGCGGCCCTAGACCCCAGCCTTCGCTGGGGTGACGGCGGCAGAGGCAAGGCTCGTCATGCTGAATTCAGTTCAGCATCCATCGCCAGTTCAGAGCCTCGTTGGTCGTATGGGGGATGGACCCTGAAACAAGTTCAGGGTGACGGGGGTGAGACAGGTGGGATCCGGTCGTCGAGGCCAGCACCATTCGTCATCCCGGGCTTGATCCGGGATAACACTCTTAGTCTCACGCCACCTTCGACGGTTATCCTGGAAGCGTAGCTGGCCGAAGGCCAACCAAGTTCAGGATGACTGTTAGGCTAGAGAGCTTTGCTATGAGTACCTTACCCCAGCGCGACACTCTGCGACAATTCGCGACTTGAGTGCGCGGCGCGCGCTTGTGCATGCTGCGTAGCATTAGCCCGCACGCAGGAACCCGGTATGAAATTCAGCTACGCTCTCCCCTTTGGCACTCTAGCGACAGCCATGATCGCAGCCCCTATTTTCGCGCAGCAAGGAAGCCGTGCGTCGACCGAATGCCGGCAGGAAGTCGTCGATCTGTGCGGCACGGATCGATCCGAAATCCGGGCTTGTTTGCAAGAACGCCTGTCAGAACTCAGCAGCGCATGCTCCGCCGAAGTCCGTGAACGCGCGCAGCAGCGCCGCGGCGAAAGAGGTGAACGCGGCCAGAGGCGCAGCGGGGAGCGCGGGGAACGACGCGGCGAGCGGCGCGAGCGACCCGTTCAGCAGCAAGCGGGCATGCCGGTGAGCGCCACCGCTTTTTATGGCGCGGATCCGCGCCAAGTGGTGGATTTCTATGCCCCGGCGGACGGCCCGCAAACGGATCGCTGGGATAATCTGCCGCCATTGGTGCTGTTCGTGCACGGCGGGGGTTGGTCCTTTGGCGATCACAAGATGTCCGCCGGGCAAAAGCCCGCGCATTTCACCGGCGCTGGCTATGCCTTTGCATCCACTGGTTACCGCTTAATGCCTGATGCACCGGTTGAAGAGCAGGCGAAGGATATTGCCAGCGCGATCAGCGTTTTGCGCGCGCAGGCCGGCGAACTCGGCTTTGACCCCGACACGATCATCATGATGGGGCACAGCGCGGGCGCGCATCTGGCCGCCTTGGTCAGCAGCGATCCGCAATCTGCAGGTGATGCGTTCGGGGCGATCAAAGGTGTGATCCTGCTCGATGGTGCGGGCTATGACATCGCATCCAGCATGGCGAGCGCAAACCCGCGGGCAAAGGCGCTTTACACTGAAGTGTTCGGCACCGATCCCGCGCGGCAAAGCGCCCTATCCCCGATCACTCATGTTGGCGCGCCGGATGCGCCCAATTGGCTGATCCTGCACGTTGCAGATCGCGGACGATCAGCGGAGCAATCGCAAATGTTGGCGAGCAAGTTGTCCGCTGCTGGTGCGAATGCCGCAGCGGTGCCAGTGGCAAACACCGATCACCGGCGGCTTAATCAGGAATTGGGAGCCAGCGGCGATCCAGCAACCGCCCGCGTCGATGCATTTCTGGAACAGTTTTTTGGTTAAATTGTTCCGCTACAACCCCATCGCGCCGCGCAGTGCGGCCGAGGAACCCTTGAGTGAAAATGTGTATTCTGCGCCGCTTCTCACCGATGCCGTAACGCGGGATTGTTGCAGCATTAGCTCTAGCAACCGGCCTTCTAACGCGATCTGTGGCTGACTGCCCTGAACACGTTCGCTCTGACGCTGGATGGTTTCTCCATTATCGAACCTAAAAGATACTATGGCCGGGGCTTCCGGTTTCTCGCCATTCAGAGTTACACTGAATTCGCACAGGACACTGCGATGGCGATTGTCTGACGCGTTGAGGTCAGACGGCTTAAGGTCGGGGCAGAAGAGGGTAAGCCCGTTTTGGTAAGAACTCTCAACAAAGCCGCCGTCCGTGCTCCAGGCATAATGCCCGCCTTCTGACGCTTCGTAACTCCACGCAGCATAGGCCGGCGCCGAGCTGAGCAAGAAGGCACAACACGCTAAAAACCGGACCATTGTCAAAACTCCCCAAACGCTGCAGCGGGCCGCACCATCACAGGGGAACGATTTCTCCAGCCTGAATGCTGTGGGTACAGCCCAGCGCCTTGGCGTCTTCACCCTCGCCAAGCTGTGCAATCGTGCGCCAGCCAATGGCGCGCAGGCGCGCGGCGGCGTCTTCATCATGGCCCGCTGGTAGATAGAGTGTGCTTACTGCCTCCGCCTCTGGTGCGGCCTCAGCTACGGCATCGACATAGAGCGTGAAGCCGGTTGCGGCCTCATCGCTGCCGCCGATCCGATATGTGCCGCCGCGCCCGGCGGCTCCGCGCACACCGTCTGCGTAGATCGTGAAGCCGAACCAGCTTTGATATTCAAAGCCGTGGCGTTCTGTGGGGTCGAGCGTGATGCGCGCAGCGTCACCCACACGTGCGGCGATCGCCTCCAGCCCCTGAATCCGGCTGGACAAGGCGCCGCCTGCATCAATCGCGCATAATTTATCGCGCGCCTCGGCAAAATCGCCGGTCGCATAGAGCAGCGGAAGGTACGCCTCGCCGCCCGCCTGCTTCAGCCCGCCGGCATCCTTGGTATCGAGCTCGCGCCGGACATCTTCAGCTTGCTCAGCAGTCAGCGGCATCGCTTTTGCGGCCAGAGTGTCGACCAGATCAGGCAGAGTGAAATCGACTGAAATACCGGTCAGGCCCGCTGCGCGCAGGGCCTCCACCGCCAGCGCGACGATCTCGCCCGCTGCCTCTGCCGTGTCCGCCCCGATCAGCTCCGCCCCCAATTGCAGGCGTTCGCGCGCAGGATCGAGCTGGTCCGCCCGGATCAGCGCAGTGTCACCGCAATAGGCGAGGCGCAGCGGACGCGGGGCGTCTGCCATGCTGGTCGCTGCGATGCGCCCGATTTGCGGGGTAATGTCGCTGCGCAGGGCAAGCGTGCGCAGGCTGTCCGGATCAACAAAGCGAAACGCATTGCGGGTCTTCACCCCCTCCATACGCGCGGCCAGGGATTGCTCAAATTCGAGCAGCGGCGGGCGCACCCGGTCATAACCGTGGGCTTGCAGCGCATCCAGACTGGCGCGCATGGCGCGGGTGATGCGGCTCGCCATGGCGGGCAAACGGTCGGCCAGCCCAACGGGCAGGAGATTGTCGGTATTGGTCATACAGGTGCGCGCTAGAATAAGAGCAGCCCTTCGACAAGCTCAGGGCGAACGGAATATTGCATCGGTTCGCACTGCGAACCGCAAGGGCGACTGCCCGCCGGCCGGTTAGGCCGCCCCTCGGAGGCACCGGCCCGCTGAATAGCGGGCCGGATTGCCGTGAGAGAGAAAGTCTTAAAATTCCAGCGCTTTGACCAGCTTCACGCCTTCGACCTTTTCAGCATCGGCGATGACTTCGTCCGTTACCGGCTGATCGAGCGAGAGCAGCAGCACTGCCTCGCCGCCCGCATCGCGCCGGCCCAGGTGGAAGGTGCCGATATTGACGCCGTGATTGCCCAGCAGCGTCCCGATGCGCCCGATAAAGCCCGGTGCGTCTTCGTTGACGACATACATCATGTGGCCATCCAGATCGGCTTCGATACCGATCCCGAAAATCTCCACCAGACGCGGCGCGGTGTTGCCAAACAACGTGCCAGCGACTGAGCGCGGGCCTTGTTCTGTTTCCACCGTGACGCGGACCAAAGTGTTGTAAGCGCCCTCGCGCTCGTGGCGCACTTCGCTGACGTTGAGGCCGCGTTCCTTGGCGAGGTACGGCGCGTTGACCATGTTCACCGTGTCGGAATAGCGGCGCATCAAGCCGGCCAGAACAGCGCCGCTGATCGGCTTGCCATTCAGCGCAGCGGCTGCGCCTTCACGTTCAATGCTGATCTTGGTGAGATTGCCGTGGGCGAGTTGACCCACAAGACTGCCGAGCTTTTCCGCGAGCGCCATGTAAGGCTTCAGCTTTGGCGCTTCTTCAGCGGAAAGCGATGGCATGTTGAGCGCGTTCGTAACGCCGCCATTGACCAGGTAATCGGCCATTTGCTCGGCCACTTGCAGCGCGACATTGACCTGAGCCTCGGTGGTGGAGGCGCCAAGGTGCGGCGTGCAGATGAAGTTTGGCGCGCCGAACAGCGGGTTTTCTTTCGCCGGTTCTTCGGCAAACACGTCGAGCGCCGCCGCGGCCACTTGCCCGCTTTCAAGGCAATCTTTCAACGCCGCCTCATCGATCAATCCGCCGCGGGCGCAATTGACAATGCGGATGCCGGGCTTTGCATTCTCCAGCCGCTCACGGCTGAGGATATTGCGGGTCTGATCGGTCAGCGGCGTGTGCAGCGAGACAAAGTCTGCGCGGCTCAGCAGCGTGTCGAGATCAACCTTCTCCGCGCCCATTTCGACGGCGCGTTCTTCAGTCAGGAAAGGATCATAAGCGATCACTTTCATCTTGAGGCCAAGCGCGCGGCTGGCGACGATCCCGCCAATATTGCCCGCGCCGATCAGGCCGAGCGTCTTGCCGGTCACCTCGACGCCCATGAAATCCTTCTTCGGCCATTCGCCGGCTTGCGTGCGGGTGTTCGCCGCCGGAATTTGCCGGGCAAGCGCCATGATCATCGCAATCGCGTGCTCTGCGGTCGTGATCGAATTGCCGAACGGGGTGTTCATCACCACCACGCCCTTGCCACTGGCATAGGGGATATCGACATTGTCGACGCCAATGCCCGCGCGGCCGATGACCTTCAGATTGGCTGCGGCGTCGAGAACGGCGGGGGTGACGGTTGTAGAGGACCGGATAGCGAGGCCATCATAATCGCCGATCCGCGCGATCAGCTCTTCCGGGGTTTCACCGGTGATCACATCAACATCACAGCCGCGCTCTTCGAAAATGCGCGCTGCGTTCGGGTCCATCTTATCAGAGATGAGTACTTTAGGTTTGGTCATTGGAATTTACTCCTTTGCGAGTCCCCGCGAAGGCGGGGACCTCAGGCAGTCAGGAAAATCGCATGTTTGATGGAGGTCCCCGCCTTCGCGGGGACCCACCCAATCGCTTCAGCCAGCTTTGACGTGCGCGTAGGCCCACTCGATCCACGGCAAGAGGCGTTTCAGATCCTCTTGCTCGACCGTGCCGCCGCACCAGATGCGTAAGCTCGGCGGGGCGTCGCGATAGCCGTTGAAGTCATAGCCAACATGCCGTTCTTCCAGCATTTTGACGATTTTCTTCGGCACGGCGGCCTGATCTTCGGCGGACAGGTTTTCGTACCAATCGCCGGTGAACTTCATGCACACGCCGGTGTTGGTGCGCTTGGCCGGGTCGCTGACCATGTTTTTCAGCCAAGGCGTCGCCTCGATCCAATCGCCCACGATTTTGGCATTGGCATCGGCGCGTTCAAACATTGCCTTGCGTCCGCCCAGCGCCTGCGCCCATTCGAGCGCCGCGATGTAATCTTCGGTCGCCAGCAAAGACGGCGTGTTGATCGTCGCGCCTTCAAAGATGCCGCGATTGATCTTGTCGCCCTTCTTCAGGCGGAATAGCTTGGGCAGCGGCCATTCAGGATCATAGCTCTCGATCCGCTCAATCGCCTTGGGTGAGAGGATCAGCATTCCGTGCTGAGCCTCTGATCCCATCACCTTCTGCCAAGAATAGGTCGTCGCATCGAGCTTCGCCCAATCCATTTCCTGCGCAAAAATCGCGCTGGTGGCATCGTTGATGGTCACGCCCTTACGGCCCGGCTCCAGCCAGTCCGTGTTCGGGATTTTCGCGCCAGAGGTCGTACCATTCCAGGTGAAAACAACGTCGTTGTCTTGCGGAATCGAGTGCAGATCAGGGATCTCACCATAATCGGCATCTAGCACCTGCAAGTTCGGCAGTTTCAGCTGCTTCACCGCATCCTGGATCCAGACATTCCCGAAGCTTTCCCAAGCCGCAACGGTCGCCGGACCTTGGCCCAGCATGGTCCACATCGCGCATTCCAGTGCGCCAGTGTCAGAGGCGGGCATGATACCAACGAGGTAATCCTCGGGCACGCCCAGCATCTCTTTCGATAGATCAATCGCGTATTTGAGACGCGACTTTCCGACAGCCGAGCGATGCGAGCGCCCGAGCGATTCGGTTTTCAATTTGTCGAGGGACCATCCGGGGAACTTAACGGTCGGACCGGATGAAAATTGCGGACGAGCAGGCTTCAGCGCCGGCTCGGCAGGTAGTTCAGTCATGTATTCTCTCCTTACAGAGAGCTCGCGCGGCGTTGGGACCGCGTGGCCCGTCGGCGGCACTAGAGATGCGGGGCCAAGAGTCAAATAGTATCGTGAGAATTGGTGTTGAGTAACCGCAGAGCAAATATGTTTTGAGGGCGTAAACAAAAAACCTTCGCTTGAAGCCAAAACAAAAAACTCCTGCAGCCGCGAGCATATCTCAGCAACAGTTTCCAGCCACACGCGACTTGCAAAACACGCTATTCAACAGGCGCGCAACATTCTATGCCGCGCTCAACATGGAAATATCCGATCTTCGCATTGCCCTATTCAGCGGCAATTATAACTACACCCGCGACGGCGCGAACCAGGCGCTCAATCGCCTCGTCGGCTCGCTGCTGGGTCTGGGCGCGGCGGTGCGCGTCTATTCCCCCACTGTCGACGAACCTGATTTTGAGCCAACCGGCGATCTGGTGAGCCTGCCCAGCTGGCGCATGCCAGTGAAGGGACGCGGCGAGTATCGCCTGCCGACCGGTTTTAACGCCAAGGTCCGGCGTGACCTTGAGAAGTTCCAGCCCAATATCGTGCATCTGTCCTCGCCTGACCCATCGGGCCATGCGGCGCTCAAATGGGCGCAGGAACACGATATTCCGGTGCTGTCCTCGGTTCACACCCGGTTTGAGACCTATCCGCGCTATTACAAAATGGGCTTTCTAGAGCCTGCTGTCCTTTGGATGCTGCGGCGGTTTTACAATCGCTGCGATGCGCTTGTCGCCCCGTCGCAAAGCATGATTGACGAGCTGATCGCTCAGGGCATGCATGATGACATCGGCCTGTGGACGCGCGGGGTCGATCGCACCGTCTTTGATCCATCAAAGCGCGACATGGAATGGCGCCGCAGCCTGGGCCTGGCCGATGACGACATTGCGATCGTCTTCCTTGGGCGGTTGGTGATGGAAAAAGGCCTCGACGTCTTTGCCGACAGCATTATCGAGCTGCGCAAACTTCAAGCCCCGCACAAGGTTCTGGTGATCGGCGATGGCCCTGCGCGCGGCTGGTTCGAAGATGCATTGCCCGGCGGGATTTTCGCAGGGTTTCAAACCGGCGCTGATCTGGGCAAGGCGCTGGCGAGTGGCGATATCTTCTTTAACCCGTCTATCACTGAGACCTTCGGCAATGTGACGCTGGAGGCAATGGCGAGCGGCCTGCCTGTGGTGGCAGCCGGAGCAACCGGCGCATCGAGCCTGGTGGAATGCGGCGATAGCGGCTGCTTGGTCGCGCCCGGCAACACCAAAGCGTTTGCCGAAGCGCTCGCGCCCTATTGCACCGACCATGAACTGCGCGCGAGCCACGGCGCAGCGGGCGAAATGAATTCACGCGAATACAGCTGGGAGGCGATCAACCGCGTTGTCGCCGACATGTATGTGCGGCTGGTTGAGGAGCGCGAGGCTCTGATCGCAAAGGAAATGGCTGAGCAGGCGGCGGCTTAGTTAGTTTTGAGGCGCCTAGATAAAATCCGCCCTAGCGCAGCACGCCTGATTTACTCATCGAGCGCGCATAGAAAAACAGCCCGATGGTAATCACCCAAATTGCCGCTGCAAACGCGGTGTGCCCAGCGGTTTGCAACGTTTCCGGCATGTCAGAGAAAACCTGCTGGAATATTGTCGTGCCGACAAGGCCGACTATCGAAATCCCAAAAAGCCAAACCGCATAGCGACTCCTGAAAAGCAGCGCAGCGGATCCGAAAAAGCAGCCCCAGACGCCCAGCGCCCAAAAGGCCGTCGCCCATGCCGGAAAGCTGTAATAATAGTTGAGCTGCTCCGACGGCATGCCGGTGCCATCCAATGCGGCGAGTTTGGTCATCGTGTAGCTGATGACGCCGCCAGAATTCCACAGCAGAGAAATCGCCCCGATGACCCAAAGGTGCCAAGGCGTTTTGACAGTCTGATCCATGATGTTCCCTCCCAAGAATGGACGCGACCCAGTCTTAGAGGGAGGAGATTATACAAAAGGCGCAGCGCGGGCAAACCGGGGGCTGGAAACCCGCGCCTGTTCATTGACAACGTCTGGCCCAGCCACCCGGTCCCTCCACCCGGAGCCTACCGGGATACCATCCGGGTGGAAGGGTGGAGCGAGCGGGTGGCTGGGCGCTAATCAAAAACCCTCACATTCTCTCAATACGCTTCGCGACCTCATCGATAATATCGACAATCTCGTTCATCGCGTTTTGATCGAGCTTTCCGGCGCGCGCGCGGTTCTTCAGCACAGAGCCGAGATTGCCCATTGCGCGGAACAGATCGGGCGAACGTTCCTTGACCTTTTCGGCCCGGTCGCCGTGCTCGTTTATCCGGCCCATCAGCTGATCGACCTCTTCCACGCGCTCAGCCAGCTCAGCCTTGCCAGATTTGGTCGCCTTAAACGGCTTCTTACCGCTCGTCTCGCCGTCTTCTGCCTTAGCCTTCGACTTGGCCGGTTTGATCTTGCCCTCTTCCTCGAGCATTTGGAGCGTCGGATAGACCGCGCCCGGGCTCGGCGCATAGCCGCCCGCCGTCATGTCTTCGATCGCCTTGATCAGCTCATAGCCGTGGCGCGGTTCTTCATTGATCAGCGCAAGCAAGGCGAGGCGCAGTTCGCCCTGGCCAAACATGCGGGCTCGGCGCTTGCGGCGCTTGGGGCTATCTTGCCAATCACGCTTGAATTTGCGGGCACTGAAACGAATGTCATCTTCCCAGTCATTGGCAGCTGATGCCGCAATCATCGCGATCATCGGTCCTAGCCCGTTCCAGCTGTTGCTCCTGCTCCTGCGTCTACCAGGCATTTCATCCTCCATTTCAACATCAACATTTACGTCGACATCGACGTCAACATCGACGTCAACATCGACATCAAAGTCCTCACCCTCTGGCCTATCAGGAATGTTCCCTTCCAAAGGAGTGTCGTCTTTCTCTTGATCTGAACGTCTACCCATCTCATTCAACTCCAGATATTTCTTAGTGCACTAAAGATATATCTTAGATCTATCATTGCAAGAGGTGGATGGCATTTTCCGACCAGCGCCTTATCAGACCAGACGAATGACTGACTTGTTTGGAAATGATGCGCCGCCGCCCTCTGCAGGGCCATCTGAAGGGCCTGTTCAGCAGCGCGATGACGCGCCGCTGGCGGACCGGCTGCGCCCGCGCGATCTTAGCGAAATTATCGGACAGGAGCACCTGACCGGGCCGACCGGCGCGATTGGGCGGATGGTTGCGGCGGGCAAGCTTTCCAGCATGATCCTGTGGGGCCCGCCGGGCACGGGCAAGACCAGCATCGCGCGCCTGCTCGCCGACAGTGTGGGCATGCGGTTTGTCTCGATCAGCGCAGTGTTTTCCGGCGTCGCCGACCTCAAGAAAGCCTTTGCCGAGGCCGATAAGATGGCCAGCGCGGGTCAGCGCACTCTGCTGTTCGTGGACGAGATCCACCGCTTCAACCGCGCGCAGCAGGACGGCTTTCTACCCTTTGTGGAGCGCGGCACTGTGACGCTTGTCGGCGCGACCACCGAGAACCCCAGCTTTGAACTCAACGCCGCCCTGCTCAGCCGCAGCCAAGTCCTGATCCTGGAGCGTCTCAGCCATGAGGCGCTGGAGGCATTGCTCGCCCGCGCAGAAACGCTCGAAGGCCCCCTCCCCCTTACCGATGATGCCCGCGCGGCTCTGATTGCAAGCGCGGATGGCGATGGCCGGTTCCTGCTCGGTCAGGCGGAAACACTCTATAACGCAGCGCTATCCGAACCACTCGATCCCGCCGCCCTCGGCCAATTCCTGCAGCGGCGCGTCGCCGTCTATGACAAGGACCGCGAGGGGCATTACAACCTCATCAGCGCGCTTCACAAAAAAGCTTGCGCGGCTCCGATCCGCAGGCGGCGCTCTATTACTTGGCGCGAATGCTGACCGCTGGTGAAGAGCCGATGTATGTGCTGCGCCGCTTGGTCCGTTTTGCCAGTGAAGACATCGGTCTGGCCGATCCAAACGCGCTGGTGCAATGCCTGGCGGCCAAGGACGCCTATGAATTTCTCGGCAGCCCAGAGGGCGAACTCGCGATTGTTCAGGCCTGCCTCTATCTCGCCACCGCCCCCAAATCGAACGCCGCCTACGGGGCGCAAAAGGCCGCGTTCAAATCCGCGCGCGAAACCGGCAGTCTGATGCCGCCGCAAAACATCTTAAATGCGCCGACTAAGCTGATGAAAGACATTGGCTATGGCAAAGGCTACGCCTACGATCACAATGCAGAAGATGGCTTTTCCGGCGACAATTACTGGCCGGAGGGGATGGAGCCTCAGGACTTTTACGCGCCGGTGGAACGCGGGTTTGAGCGCAAGGTGAAGGAGCGAATGGAATGGTGGGCAAACAGACGGGCCGAATTGCGCGGGCAATAATGGGCGCAGCGCTGGCGGCCCTTGCCTGCGCTGCGCCCGCCTCAGCGCAATCGAGCGACTCACCAACCGATGCGCAAAAGCAATGCCCCACCGAACCAATATTGGAAGGCGGTTACACCGTTCGCAAAGCGCCCCTTAAGCTGCCAAGTGAATGGTCAAAGAGCGCCAGCGCTTCGAGGAATTGGATCGCAGTCAAAACCCGAATGGATGCGGTCCTTTGTATTGAAACATCTTGGTTCGATGTAGCCGACAACTTTGAGCGCTTTGATGATCGCTTCCTAGGCTTCGATTGGCAGGGGTATGAGGCCTGGGGCTATATGTTGATCGACACCGCCGGCACCGGGCAATCCATGGAAGTCGGAATCAAGCCGAATTTCTCACCCAGCAATAGCCGGTTCGCCCTCATGCAGCACAGCGAAACCGCCTGGGGCGGGTTTGAAGGCTTTGCCGTATGGCGCATCTATTCCGCGGGCTGGACGCCAGAGCGGGTCGAAACCAACACTCCTTTCCTAGCCGATTGGCGGATTGACCGCTGGGAAGGCGATGATTGCCTGCACCTATCGGCCATTCCGCACGAGCGCGTGACAGACTGGGACGACCTCTCCAAATACAAGCGCGATCGCTTTGTCGCAGGCGCAGCGGGCGGCTGGGCGCTGACGCCGGGCGATACCTGCCCCAGCTATTGATGCGCGATTTTGATCATTTTCTGGCGATCGATTGGTCGGGCGCAAAGGGGGAGCGGCACAAGTGCATCGCCCTCGCGCTCGCCGATGTCAAAGGCGGCCCGCCCGTGCTGGTTGAGGCCCCGCCGCGCGGCTGGGCCCGCACCGAAGTGCTTGGATTGCTGCGCGACGAGCTGCCCTCCAACACATTGGTCGGGATTGATCTTGGCATCAGCCTGCCGTTTGTGGATGCTGGCGCCTATTTCCCCGGCTGGGACGAGAGCCCGCGCCACGCCAATGGCCTATGGGAATTGATCGACCGGATTTGCGCCAATGACCCGCATTTGGGCGCGCACAGCTTCCTCAGCCACCCAGAGGCGGCGCGTTATTTCCGGCACAGCAAGGACAATGTCGGCGACCGCTTTCATCTGCCCGATGCCATTTCGCGCGAGGGCCGCTTTCGTCAGGCAGAAACCGCTCAGCGCGCGCAGAAATGCCGCCCGGTCAGCAATTTCAACCTCGTCGGCGCGGCGCAAGTTGGCAAAAGCTCACTGACGGGCATGCGCATGCTACATCACCTCAAGGGGCACCTACCGGTCTGGCCGGTGCAGCCAATCCCGCCCAAACATCCGACGCGCGGGTCGCTGCTGGTGGAGATTTACACCGGGCTTGCCGCGAAAGAGGCCGCCGCCAGCATGGGCGGACGCGGCGCGCGCACCAAACTGCTGACCTATGCCGATCTAAACGCGGCGTTGGAAGGATTGGACAGCCCGCCGGTTGCGCAAATTGGCGAGATTGATGACCATTCCTCTGACGCTTTGCTGACCGCGGCGTGGCTGCGCAAAGTGCACAAGGAGCCTGAGCGCTGGGAGCCGCGCACTCTGACAGCAGAGATCGCCCGCGTGGAAGGCTGGACATTCGGGGCGTTCTAAAGCCTCGAATGTCAGCGATAGATGCCGAATGTGTCGCGGCGTTCTTTGCGGTAGCCGGTAGCGCGCAAATCTTCGAGCATCGCCTCACGGCGTTTGTCCGCTTCGGTCAGAGCCGGGCGAGGCTTATCCCTAGTCGTTTGGCTTGGAGCGGCCCCACTTGCGCCGACTTTGATCAAATTGATCGTCTTGAGATTTTGCTCACCGATCATCGACGGGATCAGAAATAGATCGATGACCCATAACAGCACCACTATGGGCAAAAGAATGACGGTGCAGGCCATAATCAGGCGGATAACAGCAGATTTGGTCTTGCCCGCGTAGAAGCGGTGAACGTTGAACATTCCGAAAAAGAACCAAAGCAAATACGCGGCCAATACCGATTTGCTATTGGCCTCAAACGCCTCGTCTATATGCTGCTCGTGATCCACCATTCAGTCCTCTTGTGCCCGCCTACGATGTATCTTAGCAGGGCCTTAGACAAGGGCGGAATGTCCTATTCAGGCCGTCTTTTCTACGAACTGCAAAGCCTGTTCTGCAAACTCGCAGCAATGAAGGTCTAGACATTGAGGGTGTTTTGCGGCTAGCGGGCGTTTCCGCTGAAGAAGCGGATGGCGATGGGCCGGCTTAGCTCAGTTGGTAGAGCACCTGATTTGTAATCAGGGGGCCGCGAGTTCGAATCTTGCAGCCGGCACCACTTCCCACTTTTTCAGCATTGATGGCGCCGCAGGCGTTGGCTAGCTCAGCGATAAGGTGATGGGCAGCACCTATCCTCAAAACTCGCCAGAGAATGCGACGCTTGCGCCAGTGTTGTTGCCGCCTGCATGGCTGACGCTGGCAGAGATGGCAAACGGCTGATCGCTGTTCAGCCGGTGTGTCAGGCCCAGACTAAAGCCGAACTCGCCCCGGAAAGTCGCGCCCTTGCCGATATAGCTCGTTCCGCCAGGCCGTGACGGCATTGGCGCATCAGTCAGAGCCATCGCCGCCGCGACACCGCTGCGAACATTATCGTCGAGCTGGTCGAGTTGGAAATCAATCGCCTGCACCCGCCCGCTGAGCGCATCGAACTGCGCGGTGGAGACCTGCGCAACCGCATTGAGTGCCACCCGCACGTTGTCGACCGAGGCAGCTGTGGCGACGCTCTGGCGGCCGAGCACGCCGTTGCTGTCGACCGTCACAACATCCACCGGGCCCACCTGAGCCGCCGTGCTCGCATCAATATCGCCGATGCGCACCGAGCTGCCACTGCCGCCGAGCGCAACTTGATTGGCCGCTGTCGTCACAGAGTTTGCACCCAGCGCGGTGGAGCCTGCTTGTCCTGCGTTTGCATTAAAGCCGAGTGCGGTGGAGTTGACACCTGTTGCATCAGAGCGAGCGCCATAGGCGCTGCTCTGCAAAGCGGTTGCCTGGGTTGATTGCCCGGTCGCCACGGCCAGAATACCGCCAGCGTTCGCGCCTTGGCCAATTGCTGTCGCAGCAGTCTGCTCGGCTCTTGCAGCTGACCCAATCGCGACCGAGGCGAGGCCCAGCGCGCCTGCCTGAGAGCCAATCGCTGTGGCCTGATCGGAGGCGGTCTGAGCGTTAAAACCAATCGCTGTGGCCAGAGTATTGGCCACGGTCACGCCCTGACCGATCGCGGTCGCCTGCTGACCCGTCGCGCGCGCACCGTTACCGATGGCAGTTGCTGATAGCTGCTGCGCAAGAGCGCCGCGCCCAATCGCCACTGTTTGAAGCGCACTCGCCGCTGATCCTGCTCCCAAAGCCGTCGCCCCATCTGCAGAAGCATTCGCATCCACGCCAAGGGCAATCGCCGCAATGCCGGACGCTTGCGCGCCCAGCGCATCAGCATCTACGCCGTCCCCGCCAATAGCAATCGCACTAAGAGCTCCAGCAGAAGCACTGCGTCCAAGCGCAGTCGCGCCTATTCCGGTCGCCTGAGCGGACCTGCCTATAGCCGTTGTGTCGGCGCTTCCAGCTAGAGACTGATAGCCCAAGGCGGTCGCGCTAATGTCCGCCGCGCCGGCGTCAACGCCGATTGCGGTGCTGTTGTCGCCCGCTGCGTTTGCATTAAATCCGACAGCCAAAGTGTTTGCGCCAGTGGCCGCCGCAGTTGCGCCTATGGCTGTGCTGCTCCCCCCAGACGCATCAGCCCCCACTCCGCACGCGAGCTCATTATTGCCGTCATCAGAAATCGCGCCGCCTGTGCTGTCGATGTTGGAATCGGCGTTTCCGTCTTCATTTGTATCCAGCAGGCACGCCTCTGCGCGAACCTCCTGCGGAGCTAGGGCCAATGCAGCCGCGCAGCCAAGCGACAAAACTGCCGAGACCAAAAGCGTATTTCTCATGCGTATTTCCCTTCCAACGCGGTGGAGGGAGGCGGTCTCATGCGGCCTTGAAGATCAACAGTCTCGCGACAGGCAAGTTAAGCCCGCCCAATTACACCGCTGAAACAGACATAGTTCGCCCACCCCCAAAGTATTCCCCAAGCGAGTGTAGCCGAATTTAGAAGTGATTATTGAACAAAATCTTCACCGCGCGCCATGCGATGTGTTTTGTAGGGCTATCCACGCCCGCGATAGGGCTGAACACCTTGGTCCGGCACCCACAGGCCCTCTGGCGCGGTGCCTGTTTGCCAAAATACATCGATGGGAATGCCGCCGCGCGGATACCAATAGCCGCCAATGCGCAGCCATTTGGGCTTCATTTCCTCGGCCAGCCGCTGGCCAATGCCGACCGTCACGTCCTCGTGAAAGCCGTTGTGATTGCGAAAACTGCCCAGAAACAGCTTGAGGCTTTTCGATTCCACAATCGTATCACCCGGCGCATAATCGATCACCAAATGCGCAAAATCGGGCTGATCGGTGACCGGACATAGCGAGGTAAACTCTGGCGCGGCGAAGCGCACCAGAAACAGCGATCCCTTGCGCGGGTTCGGCACATAATCGAGCACCGCCTCTTCTGGCGAGGTCGGGAGCGGCGTGTCTTTGCCCAGAAATGCGGGCGCAGCGGGATCGTTAGGTGTGGTTTCCATGCCGCGCTGTTGCCGCGAAAGCGCGCTCCATGCAAGCGACAAGCTGGACGGAGCGGCGTTAATATCTATGTCAGACATGCAGTGGCAGTGCTGCGCTGGTATGTTGTAATCGCGCTGCCCGGCCGCCCCCGTAAAGTGCTATGGCGAATGCGCCCATGCACACAGCCATTTTGAAAAGACCTGCTACGCCAAAGATCATGCTTGCTGTTTCTTCTTTTCGGATTTTACCCGCGCCCAGAACGGCGATGATGTGCGCGCTCATCGCGCTGAGCATTGGTGCGACCGCGCCGACGGTGGCGCAGTCCTCACCCGGCGGCTTCACACTGCCGACCAGCACCCCTACGCCCCGGCCAGAGGTTGAAGGTCCGGCGGATGACACCGGTCCAGCGGCCCTGCCACCTCGCGTTATTCCTACTGATCAGCCAACGCCCGCGCCAACACAGGCCGCGCCGAGCATGGTCCCCAGTTCTGATCCAACAGCCCCTGCAAGCGGCCTGCCAACACCTGCGCCTACGATCACGCCGGTTCTAAACCCGAGCGACACTGTGTCTCCTGAGGCAACAGGAGTGGCAGGCACAGTTCCAAGCACGATCACTCCAGCTACGCGTCCCGCAGCAGGGCAACCAAGCGCTCCGAGCAATGCGGGCAGCGGTGCTCCCGGTGCCGCATCGCCTGCTGTGACGTCGCCCACGGGAACGCCGGACACGGCCACGCCCGGCTTTGATACGAGCGCTCCGCTTCCCGATGCTTCGACCCCAGACACGGCGGTTCCAGACGCCGCAGCCAGTGACACAAGCAGCGCGATACCGCTATGGGCATGGATTGCTGGCGGGCTTACATTGATCGCCCTGCTGATCGGTGGGGCCTTGTTCCTCAGACGCGGAACAGCCGCCGTCGCCGTGCCCGAAATCGAGCGACCAAAGGTAGCGCCCCGCCACGAGCCGGAGCTTGAATCGGCCCCGAGCGATCCTGCACCTGCGCCTGCGAGCAATAGTGTGACGGCGAGCACAATCCCTGTCCCCGATATGACCATGGCCAGCGAGCCAACCGAAGATGCCGCGCCAATTCCCAGCGCGCCCGCGCGGATCGACATTGATATTGAGATTGTGCGAGCCACCCGCAGCGTGATGAACTTCACGCTCGATTACCGCCTGAACCTCGCCAATCGCACCCCCAATGCGGTGCGCGACGTGTCCATTTCCGCTATCCTGACCAGCGCCCAAAGCGGGGCCGCGCCGGGCAGCGCCGCCCTAGGCTTTGACCGCCCTCAACCCGTGATTATCCCGCGCATCGGCCCCAACAAGACCCATTCCGAAAGCGGCCAGGTGCAATTGCCGACCAGCAAGTTGCAGGTGATGCGCCAGGGGAATGTCCCTCTGTTTGTGCCGCTGCTGCAGATCACCGTCACACAGGGCAATGGCGAGCCGGTGACGCGGCATTATGTCGTCGGCCAGCCCAGCACAGCGAGCGCCGCGCGGCTCCAGCCGATCCCGCTCAACACACCGCCGGGCGGCATTCCCGGCCTGCGTGTGCGGGAACTGGATATTCAGCCAGCATAAGCGGGCACTTGGCGGCGGCGGCCCAGCGCGCTACCGCTTTGCCTCATGGACCAAATGACCGATAATCTCGTCAGCACCGAATGGCTGGCTGACGCACTCAGCGACGAGGATTTGGTGGTTCTCGACGCCTCGCTCCACCTGCCAGCGGCGGGCCGCGATGCGCGCGCTGAATTCGCCGCCGCGCATATACCCGGCGCGCGGTTCCTCGATCTTGCCAGCCTGGTCGATCAAACCAGCGACGTGCCCTCTGCCCTGCCCCGGCCAGAGCAATTGGCGGCGCGCATTGCAGCGCTGGGCGTTCAGCTGGGCGATCGCATTGTGATCTATGACGACAGCGCGATAAAAACCGCCGCGCGCGCTTGGTATCTGCTCACATCCTCGTGGATCGCGCCGGTTGCTGTGCTCGACGGAGGCCTTGCGAAATGGCGCGCAGAAGGACGCCCGCTCGAAGCAGGAGCGCCGGATATAGAAGCCAGCAGCATGCCTGAGCTGAGCCAGCCGAAGCGCCTTCGCATGAAGGCCGATATGCTTGCCAATCTGGAAACGCGCAGCGAACAAGTGCTCGACGCGCGCAGTGCCGACCGGTTTGAGGGCGCAGGCGCAGACCCCGTGCACGGCGTGGAGGGGGGCCGCATTCCCGGCTCTTACAACCTGCCGTTCAGCGAGCTCTACAATGAAGACGGAACCTTTAGACCGGCAGACGAATTGCGCAGCGCCTTTGAGAACGCCGGAGTCGATCTGGCCAAGCCCATCACCACCACCTGCGGCAGCGGCATCACCGCGAGCGTTTTGCTGCTCGCGCTGGCGCAGCTCGGCAAGACCGACTGGGCACTCTATGACGGCAGCTGGTCTGATTGGGGCCGCGATCCCGCCACGCCGAAGTCCACTGGGCCGCGAGACTAGAGCATGGCAGGCGACCTATCAGGCAAGAAGCCCGGCACGAAAATCGTCGGCGCGGGGCGGCGCAAGGAATGGACCGGTCAGGTCGTCAATCCGCCGGTTTGGCGCGCCAGCACGCATCTGTATGCCAGCGAAGCGGACCGCAAAGCTGGCGGATCACAGCCGAAGGACGGCAAGTTTTACTACGGCCGACAAGGCGCACCAACGCAGTGGGCGCTGGCCGAGGCGTTGACCCAGCTGGAACCGGGCGCGGCGGGCACGATGCTCTATCCGAGCGGCGTGGCCGCGATTAACAGCGCGCTGCTGAGCGTGCTGAAACCCGGCGATGTCCTGCTGATCAGCGACAATTCCTATGAACCCTCGCGGATCATGGCGATGGGCTTCCTAAAGCGTTGGGGCGTGGAGCATCGGTTTTTCGACTCGCTTGATATCGCCGCCTATGAAGCGTTGTTTTGCGAGCGGACCAAGGCCGTGTGGCTCGAAAGTCCCGGCAGTCTGACGATGGAAGTGTGCGATGTGCCTGAGCTGACCCGGATTGCGCGGGAACGCGGCGCGGTGAGCCTGATCGACAACACTTGGGCGAGCGCGATTGGCTTTCCTGCGCTGGAGCGAGGATGCGACATCTCCATCATGAGCCTGACCAAGCATGTCGGCGGGCATTCTGACCTGATGATGGGCGCAGCGAGCGCAGGCGAGCGCTATTATCGCCGCCTGCGCCAGACGAGCCAGCAAATGGGCAATGTCGTCTCGCCCGATGACGCGGCGCTGGCTTTGCGCGGTCTGCGCACGATGGAGATCAGGCTGGAGCGCGGCGTTCAAAGCGCGCGCGTGATCGCCACTTGGCTGCGTGATCGGCCAGAGGTCGCCGCCGTGCATTGCCCGGTGCTGGAGGGCGATGCGGGCTACGCGCTGTGGAGCCGCGACTTCACCGGCGGCTGCGGACTGTTCAGCTTCACTTTGGCCGATGCGACACCGGAAAGCCGCGCCGCTCTGGTCGACAATCTCAAACTGTTCGGGATCGGCTATTCTTGGGGCGGGTATGAAAGCCTCGCCCTGCCCTATGACGCCGCGCCCATTCGCGATGCGATGCCTGTACCCGGAGCAGAAGCAGGCGGCGGAGACAATGCTGGTGCTGCCATGAGCATTCGCCTATCGATCGGCCTCGAAGATCCTGAAGACTTGATTGCAGACCTGCAAACCGGCTTTGCCGCGATGAAAGCTATATGACCGCCACTACGCCCCCTGCCCCATCCGACGAGACCTCTGCCGCCACCGAAAGCGCAGACACATTGACCGCGCCAGACGCGCCCGCGACCGGTCAGGCCTGGACCATGGTGGAAACCGCGCCAGAGCAGGAAACCGAGATCATCGCTAGCGAGGGCATTCGCGACGGGATCGCCTCGCAAAGCAAGACCGCCGGCTCTGTCGTCGATACGCTGGATGCCTGGGCGCTCAGCATTGGCGATATGCGCGTTTCGCTGTTCGATATCCTGCTGGTGATCGGCGTGATTGCGCTGGTCATCACCGGCGCGATGCTGGCGATCCGGCTGTGCAAGAACCTGCTGGGCCGGGTCACACGGTTCGATTCCACTCAGCGACTGCTGGCGGAAAAGCTCAGCACAATGGCGGTGTGGGGATTGGCGTTCTTTATCGGGATCGACCTGCTGGGCATTGATCTCACCGCGCTGGCCTTCTTCGGCGGCGCATTTGGCCTGGCGATTGGTTTTGGCCTTCAGAAAACCTTCGGTAACCTCATCTCGGGCATCCTGTTGTTGATGGATAAGTCGATCAAGCCGGGCGATGTGATCTCCGTCACCGATCAGGCGGGCAATGAAAGCTTTGGCCAGATCCGCAAGATCGGCATTCGCGCCATTTCCGTCATCACCCGCGACCAGACCGAATATCTGATCCCGAACGAAAATCTGATGATCAATCAGGTGGTCAATTGGTCCTATTCCTCGCGCGATGTGCGGGTAAAGGCGCCTGTCGGCGTATCCTATAGCAGCGATATGAAGCTGGTTGAAAAGCTGCTCCATCAAGCCGTTGCTGAGACCGACCGCATTTTGCCGAGCCCCAAGGCGCGCGTGAACATCATGGGCTTTGGCGACAATTCCGTCGACTTCGAAATCCGGTTCTGGATCCAGGACCCGGAAGAAGGCCTCGCGAACATCCGCTCTGATGTTTACAAGCGCGTGTGGGAATTATTCGACGAACACGGCGTCGAGATTCCATTCCCTCAGCGCGATCTGCACCTTCGCTCCAGCAAGCAAATGGACCGCTTGATCGAAGTGATGTCGGAAAAAAATTCCGCCTAAACCCCGGCGGTCTGCGGTTACAGCGAGCGCGCAATAGCTTTGCTAAAGGTGCGCAAATCCATTCTCACTGGCGCGAATGCGGCGAGCGGCCCATTTCGCCTTCATGGAAAAGACAGGCACAATCTATCTGGTTGGCGCAGGCCCGGGTGATCCCGACCTGCTGACCCTGCGCGCGGCGCGGCTGCTCGAGGCGGCTGAGCTGGTGGTGCATGACGGGCTGGTAAGCCGGGAAATACTCGCGATGGCTCCGGCCACGGCGGAGTTTATCTCGGTCGCAAAGCAGCGCGCGCGGCACACTCTGCCTCAGGATGATATCAACGCTTTGCTGATCCGCGAGGCGAAGAAGGGCCGCGATGTGATCCGCCTCAAGGGCGGCGATCCGCTGGTGTTCGGACGCGGCGGTGAAGAAGCCGAAGACGCCCGCGCCGCCGGTGTCCCTGTGGTGATCGTACCCGGCATCAGCGCCGCCAATGGCGCGGCCGCAGCGGCGCAAATCGCCCTAACCCACCGCGACGCTTCCAGCATTGTCAGCTTCGTTGCGGGCCAATGCAAAGGCCTGTCGGATCAGGACTGGTCTGGTCTGGCGGGCAAAGGGCGCACTTTGGTGATCTATATGGGCGTCAAAACCGCGCCCCAGATCGCCGAGAAATTGATGGCAGACGGCCTAGCGCCCGATGTCCCCGTCGCCGTCATCGAAAACGCCGCGCGCCCCGAAATGCGGGTTGTGCGAGGATTGCTCGCGGGTCTGCCGCAGCTCGTCACCGCCCACAAAATCAAAAGCCCCGCGCTCATCGTGATCGGCGATGTGACCGCGCGGGACGACCGCTCAATCGCAAACACAGCCGCCAAGGCGCAGGAAACACAGGCCGTCACATGAATATCCTCACAGGAAATGACCTCAAAACCGGCGAAGTCGTCTGGTGGGACGGCCAGAACTGGTCGCTATCCGTGCATGACGCGGTCGATGTTGGCGACATGGGCGAGCAAATCCTCGCCGCTGAAGAAGCCGCGCGTCGGGTGAACGTGCCCTATGCGCTGGTCGCCAGCCGCACCGAAGAAGGCGTGCGACCTGCTCATATTAAGGACCGGGTGCGCGCACTCGGGCCAACGGTCCGCCGCGATCTCGCGGTGCCGACTGCCTCCAAAACCGGCTGGGACTGGGTGATTTAAGATGTATCAGTATGACCAATATGACCAAGCGATGGTCGACGCCCGCGTTGAGGAATTTCGCGACCAAGCTCAGCGCCGCCTCGATGGCAAGTTGACCGAAGACCAGTTCAAGCCGCTGCGGCTAATGAACGGTCTTTACCTGCAACTGCACGCCTACATGCTGCGGGTCGCAATCCCCTATGGCACGCTCAATTCGCGCCAGATGACCGCGCTGGGCGATATCGCGGACAAATATGATCGCGGTTATGGCCACTTCACCACGCGGCAAAACCTGCAGTACAATTGGATCAAGCTGGAGGATGCCGCCGACATCCTCGCCGACCTGTCGAAGGTTGAGATGCACGCGATCCAGACCAGCGGCAATTGCATCCGCAACATCAGCTCCGATCACTTTGCGGGCGCGGCGCATGATGAGCTGATCGATCCGCGTCCCTATGCCGAGCTGCTGCGCCAATGGTCGAGCTTCCACCCGGAGTTCACCTATCTGCCGCGCAAGTTCAAAATCGCTGTCATCGCGGCGGAAACCGACCGCGCGGCCATGCGCCTGCATGACATCGGCATTCAGATTGTGAAGAATGACGCAGGCGAGATCGGCGCAAGCTTCTATGTCGGCGGCGGCATGGGCCGCACCCCGATGATCGCCCCGCAAATCCGCGAATTTGTACCTCTGGATCAGCTGGTTACCTATGCAGAGGCGTGCCTGCGGGTCTACAATCGCTATGGCCGCCGCGACAACAAGTACAAGGCGCGGATCAAGATCCTGGTCCATGAAATGGGCGCGGAGGAATACACCCGCCAAGTCGAAGAAGAGTTTGCGCATCTGCTGGAGCAAGGCGTTGAGCCGCCTTTGGCTGAGCTGGAGCGGATCAAGCCGTTCTTTGCCGATCCCGCGTTTGAAGACGGACCCAAGAGCGTTGACCGCTCTGATCCCGACTTTGCGCTGTGGGTCGACCGCAACACGGTGCGTCACAAGCACGACAGCTATGTCAGCGCGGTCATCAGCCTGAAGCCGGTTGGCGGCATTCCCGGCGATGCGACCGGCGATCAGATGCGCTTGATGGCGAAGCTCGCCAAGCAATACAGCTTTGACGAGCTGCGCGTCATGCACACGCAGAACATCGTCCTGCCGCATGTGAAGATCGCTGATCTACACGCGCTTTGGACCGAGTTGGAAGCGGCAGACCTCGGCGCGCCTAACCTCGACACGATTGAGGACATCATCGCCTGCCCCGGCCTAGATTATTGCGCGCTCGCCAACGCCCGCTCGATCCCCTTGGCTCAGCGGATTTCAGAGAATTTTGCGAAGAACGGTCGGACCGAAGAGCTCGGCCAGCTGAAGCTCAAAATCTCTGGCTGCATCAATGCCTGCGGGCATCACCATGCGGGCCATATCGGCATTCTCGGTGTCGATAAGAAAGGCACTGAGAACTATCAGCTGTCGCTTGGCGGCAGCGAAGCGGAAGACGTCAGCCTCGCCAAAATCACCGGTCCCGGCTTTGACGAGGACGGCGTGATCAAAGCGGTTGAGACCGTCACCGACGTCTATCTTGAGGCCCGCGAGGATGGCGAACGCTTCCTCGACACCTACCGCCGCATCGGCATGACCCCGTTTAAGGAGGCGCTTTATGACTGATCTAGGCACCAGCCCGGACGAAGTGCAATTCCGCTTTCGCGATGATGAACCTGCCGATCACGGCACGGTCACCGTCGATGCTTGCTGCGATCAAACCAACGCGACCGCCGTTCGGATTGAACCGGGCGATGATGCGCGCGTGCTTCTGCCCTTCCTGGACCGGCTTGCGCTGGTTGAGGTGAACTTCCCCAGCTTCGGCGATGGGCGCGGCTATTCCGCTGCCCGGATCCTGCGCGAGGCCGGATATGACGGTGAACTCCGCGCCGTAGGCGATGTGCTGATCGATCAGCTTTCGCACATGCGCCGCTGCGGGTTTGACGCCTTTGCGCCGGACAAACCGCTCGATGAAGGCGATGCGCGCCGCGCCCTTGAAGGCTTCGGCAATGTCTATCAAAGCGCCGCCGATGCGCGCAAAACTATTCAGGAATTGCGCCATGAATAAGCCAGAGACAGACACCCGCACGGTTGACCGGATCGACACGGGACCGCGCTTTACCGAGCATGACGCCGTGCGCCTCAACCGCATGTTTCGCGGCTCCAGCACGCTGGAAATGCTCGAAGGCGTGCTCAAGGGCAGCCTTGCTGGCGATGTTGCCACCGTCTCCAGCTTTGGCGCGGAAAGCGCTGTATTGCTGCACTTAATCGCGCAGGTTGATCCGAGCGTACCGGTACTGTTCCTAGACACCGGCAAGCATTTTGAAGAGACGATCGCCTACCGCGACGAGGTGGCGGCAAAGATCGGCCTCACCAATCTGATCGTGCTGACCCCGGACGAGGCGGAGCTCGCCAAGAAGGATGAGACTGGCCTGCGCTGGTCGTACGATCCCGATGGCTGCTGCGAAATCCGCAAGGTGATCCCGCTGGCCAAGGCTTTGGCGAATTACGATGCGAGCTTCACCGGGCGCAAGGCGTTCCAATCGAGCACGCGTGCTAATCTGCCACGCTTCGAAGTGGATACGTCCGACGCGCAAGGACGGCTGAAAATCAATCCGCTGATCGATTGGTCAGCCGATGATATCAAAGCCTATTTTGAAGAGCATGATCTGCCGCGTCACCCGCTGGTGGCGGAGGGTTATCCTTCGATCGGCTGCGCACCGTGCACGCACAAAGTTGCCGAAGGCGAAGATGCGCGCTCTGGACGTTGGAAAGGCTGGGACAAGACCGAATGCGGCATCCACAAGCCGGGCGAGGAACCGTTCCTCTAATGCGTTCAGGCGGGCGTTAAAGCCAACCTTTGTCGCGGTACCATTTGGCTGTCTGAGCGAGGCCTTCCTCGCCAGTGATCTTGGGTTTCCAAATCCGTGCAGGTACCGCTTTCAGCGTGCGCGCAACCCAATTGGGGTGGCACATATAGCCTACCCGATCTGCCGTCAGCTTGGCTTTGTCCCCGCGCAGGATCTTATCCGCGCACGCCGCCGCGCTCAGCACGCCAGCGGGCAGGTTCGGCGCGAGTACCTTGCGCCCCATCGCCGCGCCGATCGCATGGGCGAGCTCTTTATGGCTCCAGCCACCCTCGCGGCCATCGTCCGGCTCAAACAGCACGCGGCTAGGCGCGACCGGCCCGGTCAGCGCGAGCAGCAGCTCGGCCAGATCCCGCACATGGATGATCGAGGTTGCCCCGCGCGGCGGCAGAGGCACTAGGCCCCATTTCGCGCTGCGGAACAGCTCAAACATGTCCGTGTCGCGCGGGCCATAAACCGCTGGCGGGCGCACCGTCGTCCAATCAAGTCCGCTCGCTTCAACCAATGTCTCTGCCCGCGCTTTTGACGCGCCATAAGCGGACAGATCCGGCTCGCGCGCAGAGAGCGAGGAGACGAATACGAACCGCTTCACGCCCGCCGCCTTTGTCGCCGCGATCATATTCTGTGTTCCAAGCACATTGGCGACTTCGAATTCTGTGAGATCAGGCGTGTTGGTGAGCCCCGCGATGTGGATTACCGCATCCGCGCCGTCGATCAGCTTGGCCAAGGCTTCGACATCGCTGAGCGTGCCCTGAACCCAGGTGATGCCATCGCGTGGCGCTTGCTCACGCCGGGTCAGCGCGCGGACTTCGTGCTCGCCCGTGGCTGTGGCAACGTCCAAAAACGCCTGACCGACAAAGCCGGTCGACCCGGTGACGGCCAGCTTCACAGCAGCACCAGATGATCGCGGTGGACCACCGCTGCACGCGGGGCATAGCCGAGAACTTTGGCCTGATGATCGTGGCGCAGGCCCGCGATCCTTCGGCAACTGACGGCGTCATATTCCGACAGACCCTGAGCCAGAACGGTGCCATTCGCCGCGCACACGGTGATCAAATCACCGCGTTGAAACGATCCCTCGACCGCAGTGATGCCGACCGCGAGCACGCTGGCGCCATCTTTGGTCAGAGCCTTTTTGCAGCCCGCATCAACCGTGATGCTGCCCTCTGGCGCCAAGCGCCCTCCGAGCCAAGTCTTGCGCGCATCGCCGACATCCTTGGCCGCGAACAAAGTGCCAATACTCTGATCTTGTAGCCGGGTGATCGGCGCGTCATGCGTGCCATTGATAATCGCGAGCGCAATCCCAGCGCGCTCGGCAATCTGCGCGGCCTGCAATTTGGCGGTCATCCCGCCCGATCCCAGCCCGGATGAAGAGACATCGCTGGCCATGGCGATCACATCGGGCGTGACGCTGTCGACCCGCTCAATCAGGCGCGCGCCGTCTTCTCCCGGCGGTTTGTCGTACAGCCCGTCAACATCGGAGAGCAGCAGCACCGCATCCGCATTCGCCGCTTGCGCGACGCGCGCGGCCAGCCGGTCATTATCGCCAAAGCGGATTTCCTCGGTCGCCACGCTGTCATTCTCATTGACCACCGGAACCGCGCCCGCCTCCAGCAGGCGTTCGAGCGTCGCGGAGGCATTGAGATAGCGCCGCCGGTCCTCCAGATCGCCAATCGTCACCAGCATTTGCGCCGCTGTAATATCATGCGCGCCCAGCGCCTCTGCCCACAGCTGCGCCAGAGCGACTTGGCCGACGCTCGCCGCCGCCTGTGCATCGGCAAGGCTCGCCCGGCCGCCTTTGGGCAGACCAAGCCGGGCCGCACCCAGCGCAATCGCGCCGGAGCTGACCAGGATCACCTGCTGGCCATTTGCCCGCAGCCGCGCGACATCAGCGATCAATGTCGCAAGCCATTCACGTCGCGGCGCGCCGTCTTGGACCAGCAAGGCCGAGCCGATCTTGACCACCAAACGCGGGCAAGCGGCGGGATCAGCAAATGCGCTTAAATCGGCGACCATTCGCCTGCATCCCCATCCCCGCTTTCGGGAAGCTCTTCAACCTCTGCGGCCTTCGTCTCGGTGGAGGTGCGATCCGGCAGATAGCCCAGCACCGCATCGAGCAATGGCTCAATCCCTGCCCCGCTCGCACCAGAAATCACAAACACCTCGTCCGCGCCAGCAGCTTTCAGCTCCTCGGTGAAGCCCTCGGCGAGCTCATCATCGGCCAGATCGACCTTGTTGAGCACGATCAGCTGCGGCTTGTCTTCTAGCGCGGCGCCATAGGCTTCGAGTTCCTCGGCAACAACGCGCATCGCCTCTGCCGGATCATCGCCGGAGATGTCGATCAGGTGGATCAGCACGCGGCAGCGCTCGATATGGCCCAGGAACCGGTCACCGATCCCGGCGCCTTCGGCGGCGCCTGCGATCAGCCCGGGAATATCCGCAATCACAAATTCGCGGGCCTTGTGGCGAACCACGCCCAGCTTAGGCACCAGAGTGGTGAAGGCATAGTGCCCGACCTTCGCCTGGGCGTTGGAAACCGCATTGATAAAGGTCGATTTGCCCGCATTGGGCAGGCCAACCAGGCCCACGTCGGCGAGCAATTTCAGCCGCAACCACACCCATGCCTCTTCGCCCGGTTCGCCCGGTTGATGCTGGCGCGGGGCGCGATTGGTGGAGCTCTTATAAGACGCATTGCCGCGTCCGCCCTGCCCGCCTTCCATAAAGACGATGCGCTGACCGACTTCGGTGAAATCGGCGAGCACCTCTTCCTTGTCCTCAGACAGCACCTGAGTGCCGACTGGTACCTTTACGACCAAGTCTTTTGCACCAGCCCCCGTGCGGTCACGGCCCATGCCGTGCCCGCCGCGAGGGGCCTTGAAATGCTGCGAATAGCGGAAGTCGATCAGCGTGTTGAGGCCGCCAACAGCCTCAAAGATGATATCGCCGCCTTTGCCGCCTTTGCCGCCGTCCGGGCCGCCATACTGAATGTACTTTTCGCGCCGAAAGCTGACCGCTCCCGGCCCGCCGCCGCCCGACTTTAGGTATATCTTGGCTTGATCAAGGAAATGCATAGAGCGCTCCTATGCATTTCTTCATCAGAAAGCGAGAGTTTAGAACCTCGCTTCTACTCCGATCAAAGCTGAACGGCCCGGGCTGACAAAGCTGAACACCTGCTCATAGCGGTCGCCCAGCAGGTTCTCGATCCGGCCAAAGGCGCGGATATTGTCCGACAGCTTCACCTCGCCCGCCAGATTGACGAGCGTGTAATCATCCAGCCGCACACGGACCGGAACGAAGCTGGGATCGGTGAAGGCCAGATCATCGGTGCTGCCATTGTGGCGGACGATCAGTGTGGCAGAGGCGGCGTCTTCCGGCGCGGTCCATGTCAGCGCGGCGGAGGCGATATTGCCGGGCCGGCGCACTTCCTCCACCCCATCCTCTTCAGAATCGAGATAGGTGTAAGCCGCGTCCAGCGAAAACCGCGGACCCAAGCGCGCGCGCGCAGACAGTTCAATCCCGCGCCGCTCGCTGTCGGTCTCGCGGTTGCCCGGCGTCGCGGTGAAGCTTGGCGGCGGGAAGCTCGTGAATATCTCGTTCTCCAGCTCGCTTTCGAAATAGGTGGCCGACAGGCGGACAGCGCCATCCGCAATATCCTGGTCCACGCCCACTTCCCAGCCGGTCGATTGTTCCGGCTCGAGATCGGGATTGCCGATAAACTGGCCATCGACAAATCCGAACAGCTCAAAAAAGCCCGGATTCTTGATGCCTGATCCAGCGGCGGCGCGAATGCGCGTGCCCTGCAGGAAGTCATAGCCGGCGCCGACGCGGAATGTGGTCGCATCGGAGAAACGGTCGTTGATATCGTGGCGCAGCGCTGCGTTAAGCTCAAATTGCAGGACTGACAGGCGGTATTCCCCGACCAGGCCAGTGTTTTCGGTGTCGCGCTCTCCCGTGAAGGCGAAGCCGGATGGATCGGTGTTGCGGAAGCTCTCGCGCTCCCAATCCGCAGCAAAAGTAATCTGATGCAGGACCGGGCCGCCGCCGAATTGAATGCCCGACAAATAGGATGCCTTCAGCCGCTCGCCTTCGCTGCCTGAGGAGCGCCCAAACGCGCCAAAGGTATCGCGGCTAACATCGGCGATCTGGCCAGACAGGTCGTGAGTCCAATCGCCATCGAGCAGTTCAAGCCGCGCGCCGACCAGCGCGTAAAACGCCTCTGTTTCAAAGCGGGTGTCCGGAGAATCGACGATCAGGCCGAAGTTGGGGCTGGTCGTATCGAACTCAGAATTGTTGAACTGACCCTCGGTCTGGACGTAGCGGGCCACCGCGCGCAGCTCGAAATTCTCGCTCAGATCGACCGCGCCTTTGCCCGACACAGTGTAGCTGTCGCGGCCAATGTCGCGAATGCCGCCGCGCGCATTGGGCTGGCCATCGGTGCTGACCAGATTGGCGCTGAGCGCGGCATCCCAATTGCTGCCAGAGGCACCAAAACGCGCCGCTGCGTTGACCGTGTCCTGCGTGCCGCCCTCAACCCGCGCGGCAAAGCCACCCAACTCGCTCCCACTGGCGGTATTGTAAGCGACCACGCCGCCGACCGCGTCAGAGCCATACAGAGCAGATTGCGCGCCGCGCAGCACCTCTAGGCTGGAGCCGATTTCGGCCTGCAAAGTACTGATGTCGAACTCACCAGCAAAGGGATCGGAAACCTCGATGCCATCGACCAGCACGAGGACATGATTGGCCTCGCTGCCGCGCAGGCGGATTTGGGTTTGACCAGCGGTTTCGCTCACGGCCACGCCCGGCACATCGCGCAGCACTTCGGCAATATCGCGGACTTGGCGCACAGCGATATCGTCGCGCGTTACGACGGTGGCAGAGCCAGTGTATTTGGTGACATCAGAGTCCCGCGACCTGCTGGCGCTGACCAGAATATTCGGCACAGTGGCCGAAAGATAAAGGGACTCTGGGTCCGCTCCATCGTCAGCACTCTGCGCGCGTGCCTCACTTGCCGCGCCCTCATCCTGAGCAGCCGCATGGCCGCTCCAACTGAGCGCAAACACAGCAGCGGCGCTGCTCAACAACAGATTTCTCAAGATAATTCCTTCCGTACAAAGCGACGGACCGCGCGGTATCCAATCACCGCACAGCCCCGTTAATCGTCGCTCGAGACGAAAATTCTTTCGCGCCGGATCAATCCCTGAACCAGGCAACAAGCGACACGCGCTGGTCGGTCTCCTGGCTCACGGGTCGTCGCTCTTGCCTCTCACCTTCCCAGGCGGCCATTCACGGCCTTCCCAGTGGCTGCGCGCTCGTATCAGAGCCCGCGCGAGGTCAATCACTCACCGCTTACAGTTGCAGGGACAGCCGCGGCTTTGGGACCAAAGGCCCCGCACCGCATTCCCGTTACCAATGCGTGGAAGTGCGATTAGTCAGCTTTTGTAGAGGGCGCAAGCGCATTGAACCCTCAGAGATCCACGCCACCCGCGCCCTCCACCCTTCCACCCGGATGGTATCCCGGCAGGCTCCGGGTGGAAGGGTGGAGGGCGTGGGTGGCTATGGCACGCAAAGACAATGCCTGCGACGGCGAGGAGTGAGGAGCGCTAGCTCTACGCTATGTGCCCGGGTTAGCCGCTGCAGGGTCTGCATCAGGGATTGGCTGCGTCACTGGCTGAGAGACCGTGCCCTCGTCTACTGGCACAATCGGCACCTGCGCATTGCCGCTGGTTCCCGGATCAGCCACGAAGCCAGAGGGCGGCGGGGTCGATCCGAAATTGCCAGATTGGCGCGCGGCCTGAACCGCGACCCAGCCCGGCTGAGACGCGCCGTAACGCTCGCCATAGCGGGCATCCCAAGCGGCCGAATCCCGCTGGTACTGCTCATAGTCGGCGAAGAAGGTATGAAACGGTGCTTCCTTCAGCTCAAAATTCGCCATCGCAAACGCGATCGGATCCTCATCCGGCGCGGCCAGATAGCGATTCGAGATATCCAGCGCATTGTTGCAGAAGTTCGACCGCGCAGGCGGCAGAGCAAAGAAGTTGTAGACGCTGGTCATCTTGCTTTCACGCGCCATAATCGCGCTGCGGCGAGAGCTCAGCTGGCTGCGATAAACCCGGTCAATTCGGTCGTTCACCCGTTTAAGCGCGCGCGAGTGCTTTGAGATGTAAGAGCTGTACGCGTCGAGCACCGGCGCATGGCGCGCGGCGGTGCAATTGAGCGCGGCGACATTCCAGGCAGAGCGGAAGTGCCAGACCTTCTCATCATCGCTGATCCCGCGATTGATCGTGATGCGTTGGCCGTCCGCGCCAGTGGCTGGAATATCCATCACATAGGATGCGCCGCCGGGCGGCAATGGCCGCGACGGGATCGCCTCAACCACAGGCGGTGGGGGCGGTGGTGGTGGAGGCGGAGGCGGCGGAGTTGTGGCGCAAGCGCCGAGCGCGGCGGCACCAGCGGCGACGGTCAAAATGCGCAGCCCCATGTTGGAGCGATCGGAAGTGGATGCGACCTCAGGGGTCGATTGCTGTACCGGCGTCTGGGCCAGTTGTGCTGCGCTCATTTGGATGTGCCTCTCTCAATATCGTAACCCGCCCCGGGCAGTACGCCCTATGCATGCGCTAGATTGCCTTGCCCCAAGCTGAAGCACAATGCGTTACTGCGCTTAGCCACCAAAGCAAATGCCCGGAGCGTACTACACGCCCCGGGCATCAACAGTTTGCAATCATTTATCGGTTGGCGCGGCAAGGTTTGCGTCAAACCGCGCTGACCGAGCGTTCAGATCAGTCGCGGTTACCGAGGAACTGCAACAGGAACATGAACATGTTGACGAAGTCGAGGTACAGATTGGTCGCGCCCATGATCACGGCTTTGCCGATGAAGGACGTGCCGCGGATCTGCTGATACTGGTTTTTCAGCATCTGCGTATCGTAAGCGGTCAGGCCAGCGAAGATCAGCACGCCGATGCCGCTGATTACGAAAGCCATCGTTTCAGAGCCCAGGAAGATGTTGATCACCATGGCAATGATCAGGCCGATGACGCCCATAATCAGGAAACTGCCCCAACCAGAAATGTCTTTCTTCGTGGTGTAGCCCCACAGCGACAGGCCAGCGAAGGCCGCCGCCGTTGCGAAGAACGTCACCGCGATGGACTCGCCGGTGTAGACGAGGAAGATCGTCGACATCGAAATGCCCATGACGGTTGCGAACGACCAGAACACGATTTGAAGTGTCGACTGGCTCATCTTGTGCAGGCCAAAGCTCATCGCGAGGACGAAGGCCAGAGGTGCAAGTTTAACCGCCCAGAACAGCAGGCCGCCATTTACGGCGAGCCAATAGGCTGGCGATTCAACACCGCCCCAGGAAAACAGAATTGCGACAATACCTGTCAGCAATACGCCGGAGCTCATGTAATTATAGATCGAGAGCATGTGCTTGCGCAGGCCCTCATCATACGTCTCACCGGCAAGATTCCCGCCGGCACGGGGCACAGAAGAGCCAAAGGCCTGCTGTGATTGCTGAGTGTCTTTCCAATCAGACATGGTCATCCCTACAGTTAAAAGCGGGCGCGGACATACGCGCCTTCACTACGCAATATCGTGATTTTTGCCGCGTATTTCAAGCAAAACCGCTTCGCGATGCTTACGTTACGTTAAGGCTGCTATCCCGCTGATTTACCGGAACTTTGCGCCAGATCATCGCCTTTTTGCGCGGTCGCAGCCAAGGTCGCCCGCAAAAGTGCGCGCAATGCGGCCCCATCATCGAGCACATTTAGGCCCTCGCGCGTCATCCCGCCGGGGCTGGCCACTTGGTCGGCGAGCTCCCCCGGAGAGCCCGTCGCATTGCCCGCCAAAGAGGCCGCGCCCTCCACCATGGTCAGCGCCAATCGGTCTGCCGATGCCCGGTCCAGGCCGAGATCTGTCGCTGCTCCAGCGAGCGCATCGATGAAGCGATAGACGAAGCCCGGGCCCGAGCCTGCCAGCGCGGTCATCAGGTTGAACTGCGCCTCATCCTCCAGCCAGACGGCGCTGCCCAAGTGATCATAAAGCGCAAAGGCGGCGTCGCATTCCGCTGCATCAAGGCCGCTTTGCGCCAGAATGACCGGGGATTTGCCGATGCGAGCAGCAAGATTGGGCATCACACGCACATGCGCGCGGGCATCCGGGAAGGCCTCTGCCAGCCCCGCCAGAGTGATCCCGGCCAGCAAGGAATGCACCGCCACTTTCGGACCTGCGGCGAGCTGAAGCAGCGGTCGCAAATCCGCAAGCTGCTGAGGTTTCACGCCGAGCAGGATAGCATCATGATCGGAGTTTTGCGGGATTTCGCGGTGCAGCTCCACCCTGTCTGGTGCGCGCTCCATCGAGCGGTCGACCACCACGAAGCGGCTCGGCTCCACCCCAGCCGCCAGCCACCCGGCCAGCATCGCGCCCGCCATATTGCCGCAGCCAAAAATCAGAACCTTGGACATAATCGCCCCTACCAATCGCGCCTAACCAGCGAGAGGGTTACGCCTCCCCAGCGGCATCGACAAGCGCGCTGTCAAGCGCGGCGCGCGGGGCCTTGTCGCCCCACAGCACGAATTGGAACGCGGGATAGAACCGGTCGCATTCATCAATCGCCGTTTCGACCAAAGATTGCGCTTGGGTCAGGCTGAGCATGCCATCATCGCCCAGCATTGCGCCGTGGCGATAGAGCAGCACGTCGCCATTGGACCAAATGTCGAAATGGCCAAGCCACATCTGCTCATTGACCAGGCACAGCAATTCATAGGCCGCCGGCCGCTTCTCCGCGCTGACGCGAATGTCGGGCAGAGCGATGAATTGCAGGACATTGTCCTCTGCCCGCCAGATCGCGCGCAGCTGATATTTGGTCCAGCTGCCCTGCACTTCGCCGGTCAGCTCGTCATTGGACACGATTTCGCACGGCCAGCCGCGCGCCTCGAACAAGGCCGCCAGCATATCGACCGGCGCGGCGTCTTCCGAAGCGCTAAACTCGTTCTCGCGCGGTCTCATGATTTGGCTATCTTTGTCATCAGCCACGACAGATGCATCGGCAAAGGGTCGCTTGGCAATGTGAAGGCGTCCGCCGGCTGGGGAGAACCCTATTGCGCTGTTCAAAGCCTGTGCACAGAAAGCTGTTCGTAACCCAAAAACTTATTTAAGTTCTTGAATTTCCTGCCCTTCTGGACTGGTGTAGGTGAAGCTGTCCAGACCCTGGGCCCGCAGTGCGGTAACCAGCTGGCGCGCTTCCTGCGCGGTGCCAAGCGGTCCGGCGAGCAGGCGATTGGCCTCGCCCCAGCGCACAACATGCGGGTTTAGGCCGCTCAATTCGTCCGGCGCAGTGCGGGTGAAACGCCGCCAATCGAACCGCAAGGCGGAGCGATCCTTACCCGTTGCCACCTGCACCCATTGGCGGCGCGGATGCTCTGGCTCTGCTGGTTGTTCTTCGATTTCGCTTTCACGCGGGATCTCAATCGCGGCCAGATCGACCGCGCCCTCACCCGCTCTGGTGACGCGCGGCACGTCGGAGCCAAACTCCGCAAAGGCATCGGCTACACTTGAACGCGGGGCCGGTGCCGTCTCGCGGGTGTTGACCCGCGCGAGGTCAAATCCGGGGCGCAGCGACTCTCCTCCAGCCGAGGTAGCCGCGTCAGTGTCGCCCGCGCGGGCCACACGAACTGTTTCAGCCGAAGCTGGAGTGGTCTGCGTCTGCGCCTCCGGAGCCGCAGCAATTGCAGCCGCAGGCGGCGTGGAAGAAGACGGCTCAATCTGTTCAACGCCGGGGGTAAAGCTCTGCTCAGCGGCATCACCCGCATCAGCGACCCGGCCCAGCGGCTCTCCTGCCGGAGCCAGACGGGTATCCGCTGCGCTCGCAATGGCTCTGCCTTGCGCGGCATATTCCGCAATGCGCGGATCGTCGCGGCCCACTTGCGCAGCGGCGGGGAAGATGCCGAGATTAGCGGCGGCGGCCTGCTGAGCCTTGGTCAGGCGCGGCATGAACGCGAGATAGGGTGTCATGCGCGCGGCCAAATCGCGCGGCATCACCGCATCGACAATCGCCGCTGCCTCGTCTTGTTCGCCCAATATGGCGAGGCCAAACGCTTGCGTGCGGAAGGCGGCGAAATCGCGCGCTTCCAATTGCGGTCTCAGGATCTCTTCAAAGGCTTGCTTGTCCCCGGCAATCGCCTGGCTGAGCGCAAGGCGGCGCACCACTTCGCTGTCTTCATTAAGCGCCAAGGCATCGCGATAGCTCGCCTGCGCGGCTTGATTGTTGCCGACCAGATCGAATGCCAGACCGCGGTCACCCATAACGTCGCGGGAAGAAGCGCCAGCGGCCTCTGCCTCATTGAACAACCGTAGCGCTTCAATGGGCCGGTCGGAGCGAAGGAACACCGCTGCCATGCCCATTTTGACCCGCGAGTCGGTGGGTGAAATATCCTGAGCGCGGCCGAAGAAACCGATCGCGGCGTCCATATCGCCCAGAAGCATCGCGGCATTTCCCGCTTCGATCAGAGTGCTGAGATCGCGCGGGCGCCGGGCCAAACGTTTCAGCGCGCGGTTGAGCCGCTGAACCTGAGCCGATGGCAAGGGCTGCACGACTTCGCGCGAGGTCGCCCCAGCGTCTTGCGCATGAGCAGGCACGGCGATCATGCTTAGGCCAAGGCCAGAAACGGCAGCCAGCAGCGCGAGTGGCATACGCGCGGCAATGCCAGGCAGGAAAAGCGAACGGGGGGACAGCAGAATCATAGTCTCTACACCTTGGCCATTTTGGCTAGCGAAAGCGAACTGAAAGCGAGGTGAACACCGCACCTTGGCGAATAACGCACCGCTCGCCTGTGTGTGCCAAGAAATAGACCCGCGCGGCACCCCAAACGCAAATCGGGCGAGCGCATCGCTGCACCCGCCCAATTTATCTCACGTGTCTTAGGCGCAATTACTGGTTGTTTTGGCGTCCGAGGAAGCGTGGAATGCTGAGCGCTGGTGCGTCTTCGCCACTCTTATCCTCTTCCTCTTCTTCCTCTGCATCGTCCGATCCGGAGCTACGCGAGAGGTTGGCCATGCGTTCGAACAGAGTGCTGCCGCCGCCAGAGGCCGCGCCTGCTGCTCCGCCGCCGCCTGCGCCGCCGCCATCGCCGTGGCCGGAGCCAAGGATACCAGAGCGGCGTGATGGTACGCCCGATTCAACTGGATTGTCTTCTTCAGCCAGACGGTCAGCGCTGGCGAGCAAATCATCGCCGCCATCCGCATCGTCTTCTGGTGCTTCTGCGGTCAGGTCGAACGCGGCTTCACCGTCATCACTTTCGCCCTCAACTTCCGCGCCAAAGCCAGCCTCTGCAGTCGAACCAAACGCTTCATCATCTGCTGGTTCCGGCATACTGCCTTCGCCCAAACCGGCCTCTGCATCGCGCAGACCGGCCAGCGGATCGACAATGCCATCGACATCGTCATCATCGAGCTCGCCCAGATCATCGCCAGCTTGCATGCCGGAAAGATCAAACGGCTCAACTGAAATTGGCTCTTCTTCTTCCTCGATCTCGTCCACTTCTGGTTCGGACAGGATCATCGGCTCTGGCTCTGACAGGGTCAGCGGCTCAGCTTCCGCCGCCGCTGCGATGTCTTCTTCGCCGGGCAATGGCAGAACCGGACGCTTCGGCGCGCGCGCACTAGAGAGCGCAACCGGTGCGCTGTCCCGCGTCGTACCAACCGCGCCTTGCTCTATACCGGTCGCGACCACGCTGACGCGGATCTTGCCGTCTAGATCGGGATTGAACGCGCTGCCCCAGATGATGTTCGCATCATCGTCCACCAGCTCGCGAATGTGGTTTGCCGCCTCGTCCACTTCGAGCAGCTTCATGTCTTCGCCGCCGATGATCGAAATGATCACGCCCTTGGCGCCTTGCATGCTGACCCCGTCGAGCAGCGGGTTGGCAATCGCCTGTTCCGCTGCATCAAGCGCGCGGTTTTCACCTTCGCCCTCGCCTGTGCCCATCATCGCCTTGCCCATTTCGCTCATCACAGAGCGCACATCGGCAAAGTCGAGGTTGATGAGGCCCGGCATCACCATCAGATCGGTGATCGAACGAACGCCCTGCTGCAGCACTTCATCGGCCAGCTGGAACGCTTCTTTAAACGTGGTTTCGGCCTGAGCGACCAGGAACAGGTTCTGGTTCGGGATGACGATCAGAGTGTCGACATGCTCTTGCAGCTCGTCAATGCCCGCCTCTGCCGCGCGCATCCGCCGCGTGCCTTCGAAGAGGAATGGCTTGGTTACCACGCCAACCGTCAGCACGCCTTTGCGGCGGGCCGCCTCGGCGATCACTGGCGCGGCACCCGTTCCGGTGCCGCCGCCCATGCCAGCGGCGATGAAAACCATGTTCACGCCTTCCAGCGCGGTTTCGATTTCAGAAACGGTTTCTTCCGCCGCCGCTTTGCCGACCTCTGGCCGGGCACCTGCGCCCAAACCGCCGGTGATATCCGGCCCCAGTTGAATGCGGGTCGCCGCCGGGCTGCTGCTCAGCGCCTGAGCGTCCGTGTTGGCAACAATGAACTCAACACCTTCGATGTCGGATTCAATCATGTTCGCAATCGCATTGCCGCCAGCGCCGCCAATACCCACCACGGTAATGCGGGGCCGCATGTCATCGCTCGCTGCTGGTCCGATATTAATGCTCATCAATTGTCCCTTTCAGGCGAGAGACGACCCATCCTTGTCCCGCCATACGTAATATTTCTCAATACTTGTGCCACATTCGCGTCTTCGCGGTTATAGCGCACTAACCCTTATCCACAGAGCCTCAATTGTTCCTCGGCCTCTTACCAAGGCTCTTTAGAAGTATTCCTTAAGCGCGCGGAATAATCGCGCCGCCATTTGTGTCCCTACCACACCGCCGCCGTATTTGGCGGTCTGCTGATATTGTGCGCCGATTGCGCGAATATCGACCGGATCATCTGCGGCATAGAGGCATAGTCCCGCCAATGTCGCAAAGCCCGGCGTTGAATGCGCCTCTGGCAGCCCGGTTAACGTTGGCGCGCGGCCAATGCGCACGGGCATCCCTAGCGCACCTTGCGCAAATTCGGCGAGCCCAGCAAGCTCAGCTCCGCCGCCGGTGAGCACCACTTGGCCTGCCCGCGAGCCGGAAAAGCCCATCGCCTTCAGCGCCCGGCCCACTTCATCGGTGAGCTGGGAGAGGTTTTGCGTCACCACCGAGACCAGTTCCGCTCTCGCAATGCGGTTTTTATCATCCGCACCGCGTGCCAATGGCCCGGTGACTTCATCGCCTGGTCCGTTGACCGGAATCATCTCGCGGTGATCGCTTGGCGAGGCGATAGCAGATCCTGAGACACATTTCAGCCGTTCTGCCTGAAACCGCCGAATGCCAAAGGCGCTGGCGATCGCGTCGGTGATATCGCCCGAGCCATAAGGCAGAGCGCGCAGACCCAGCAGCATGCCGCCAGCGTGGACGGACACATTGGTCACATCATTGCCGATTTCGACCAATGCAACACCCAGTTCGCGCTCTTCCTGCGAGAGCACAGCGTAGCTGGTGGCGAGCGGCGCAGCGACGACGCCCTCAACCTCCAAATGCGCGCTTTGCACAACTTCGGTGAGGTTGCGCACCGGCGCGCCATCGGCCAGCATCACATGCACATCAACGCCCAGCCGCTCTGCATGGAGCCCGCGCGGATTGGCGACGCCATGCGCGCCGTCGAGCGTGTAATGCGCTGGCTGAGCGTGCAGGACCATCCGCCCGTCAGGCTGGATCGTGTCGCGCGCCGCAATCAGCAGGTGTTCAACATCTTCCTCTTCGATCCGGCGTCCGCCGATCTCAATCTCGACCTTGGAAACATTGCTGGCTAGACCAGCACCCGCACAAGCCACCCACACGCTTTGCACGCTGGCACCGGCGTTTTTCTCCGCCCGCTCCACCGCATCGCGAATGGCATAGGTCGCCGCTCTCATATCGATCACATAGCCGCGCTTGATCCCTTGGCTGGCGCGGTGGCCAGAGCCCAGCACGATAAGATCGCCGTTCTCCGTCTCACCCATAATCATGGCTGAGATGCGGAACGAGCCGATATTGACCGCGCCAAAAATTTTGGAAAGGCGCGCTTTACCGGCGGAGCTGTGACCCTTGGAGCTCGCCATTACGGTGTTCCTCCGGCGCCCGATCCACCGGCGAGCAATTGTTCAGAGCGTCCCGGCACGCGCATGTAGATGCGCGGCGGCGCGCGCATGTCAAAGGTCGCGACTTTTCCGCCGATCAAGCGGTTTTGCCCGTCCATTCGCGCGAATTTAACCAGCGCTGTGGCCGCTTCGCCATCGCCCTCAGGCAAAGCCAGGATTTGCTCAGTTTTAAACGACAGGTTCCAGCGGCGATTGCCGACCCATTCGGCCGCCTCAATCTGAGGCTTCAGCGCAGGAGCGGTGGCCAGCAGACGGTCGAGATCGGCCACTTGGCGACTGGCACCCGGACCGGAAATCATCAGCATTTCTTTGGCCTTGTCGCGCGCGACCGGCTCCAGCTCCGTGCCCTCTGCGTCGATCAGCACCAATCGGTCAGGCTTCTCCAGCACCGCATGCGGCGTGCGCTCAACGATATCGATCGCCAAAGTGTCAGGCAGCTGAGCAGAAACCCGCGCATCCTTGACCCATGGCAATTCCAGCAATTCTTCGCGCAGAGCCTCCAGCTCAACCTGAGGCATAGGCCGGTCACGCTGAGCCAAAGCGCGGCTGTAGACGTGTTGCTCGTCCATCCGGCTGGTGCCGGTCACGCGCACACGGCGCACCTCAAACCCAGCGTCAGAGGCGAGGTGCGCGACCTGAGCCTGAGCCATCGCCGGAACGCCTGCAAGGCTGGCAATGAACCACGCCAGCGCCACTGCGCCGCCGATGATGATGGACAGGAAGATGCGCTGCAATTGCTCGTCTGTGAACGGCAAAAGGCCGATCACACTGTCGAGGACGCCGCTGGTCCGCGCCCGCGCTTGGCGGGCCGTTTTCGCCCGGCTCGATGCCTTTACTGCGCGCCTTACACCTTTTCCGCCGCGTTTAATCTGCGCCATCAGTGCCTCCTGTTTGCTTGGCAGGCGCAGCAGAACCGGCCTGCGCCGCCCCATGTATCCTGAGCGCCTCGTGCACGATCATTTCTGCAAGATCGGCATAATCAATTCCGGCATGTTTCGCCTGCTCTGGCACGAGGCTTAGCGGCGTCATGCCCGGCTGAGTGTTGGTCTCCAGCACAAACAGACCGGCCTCGCCTGCCTCGTCATCCCAGCGGTAATCCGTGCGGCTCGCGCCGTGACAGCCCAGCAATTGGTGCGCGCGGATCGCATAGCTTTCGCACAGCGCCGCAATGTCCGCCGGGATATTCGCCGGGCAGACATGCTGCGTGCAGCCATCGGTGTATTTGTGTTCGTAATCGTAAAAGCCGCTTTCGATGATCAGCTCTGTCACGCCCAGCGCGCGCGGCCCATCTGGCCCGTCGATCACCGCGGTGGTGAGCTCGCGCCCCTTGATAAAGGGTTCGGCGAGCAGCTCTTTAAACTCCTGCCACGGCCCCTCGGCACCCCGGGCAATCGGATTGCCGACATTGCTATCCTCGGTGATGATCGCGACGCCCACGGACGAGCCTTCATTCACAGGCTTCAGCACGTAAGGACGCGGCAGCGGGTCGCGCTTATGCAGCTCTTCAGAGGCGACGATATGCCCGCCCGGCATCGGGATGCCATGCGGGACAAGCGCCTGCTTGGTCAGCTGTTTATCAATCGCGATCACAGAGGTCGCAACGCCGGAATGGGTGTAAGGGATGCCCATTAGATCGAGCATGCCCTGCACCGTGCCGTCTTCACCGGGCACGCCGTGCAGCGCGTTAAACACCACGTCTGGCGCTGCCTCAGCGATCCGCGCAGCGACATCGCGGCCCATATCGATCCGGGTGACGCGGTGGCCCTTGCTCTCGAGCGCATCGGCAATGCCATTGCCAGTCATCAAGGAGACCTCGCGCTCTGCGGCCCAGCCGCCCATCAGGACGGCGATATGGAGGTTGGAGAGCACAGTCATGACGCCAATCTCGGCTCGTAAAGCGCAGGTTGATCGGCACGCACCCATTCCTCGCAACCCTCTTCCCAAGGGAAAACGCCACTAGCATCCGGCCAAACAAGTTGAGCGACCTTCAACAATTCTCGATCCATATGGGTACGGTGGTACCACATTGCGGAATTGAGATATTCTTCTTCAATACGGCTTGGATGGACAAGCCTTACGATACCGTCATAGTCCCCGAAGAACTCATCGAGGCGGACACCTTCATTTAGCTCTTGTCCGGCGGCACACATGGCAAGAAGTTGGTTGATTGCAGGTCCGCAAAAGTCGCCAGGTAGGCCAAAAATAATGACTTCGGGAAAATCGGGAATGCCGACCTTCTCCAGAGTTTTTGTGAAACCGATCGAATAAACAAAGTTCGGCTCATCACCTTCTGGGTCAAAGACTCCGTTAAGGTGGCAGCCGTGTTTGTCGACATTGCCGACTATTTCACGTTCGCCTTTTGAAAGACCGTCTTTCTTGAACCAGTTTCTCACGGCCTGCCCACCCGCTTGATTTCCCACTCCAGCTGAATGCCGGAATGGGCATAGACTTTCTCGCGCACTATCTCGCCCAGACCTTCGATTTCGGTGCTGGTCGCATTGCCGGTGTTGATCAGGAAATTGCAGTGCTTCTCGCTCACCTGCGCAGCCCCATTCATCAGGCCGCGGCAGCCAGCCTCATCGATCAGCTTCCAACTGCTATGGCCGGGCGGGTTTTTGAACGTCGATCCGCCGGTCATGCTGCCAATTGGCTGCGAGTCTTTGCGCTCGCTGGAGATGCGGTTCATCTCAGCCTTGATCGTATCCGGATCGCCTGGAAAGCCTTCAAAGCGCGCGGCGACGACAACCGCGCCATCGGGCAATGCGGAATGGCGATAGCTGTATTGCAGCTCCTTGTTCGTCAGCGTCACAAACTGTCCATCCGGCAGGATCACATCGCAATCGACCAGCACATCGCAGGTTTCGCGGCCATAGCATCCGCCGTTCATGCGAGTGACACCGCCGACCGACCCGGGAATGCCGGTGAAGAATGACAGCCCGTCGATCCCGGCTTTCGCCGCGCGCCGCGACACAATGCTGACCGGCGTCGCGGACCCAGCGGTCAGCGTTGTTTCGCCGGTTATCTCAACCTCAGAGAATTCCTTGCCTAGCTTGATAACTACGCCGGGCACGCCGCCGTCGCGGATAATCATGTTGGAGCCGACGCCCAGCGCCATGACAGGAATTTCTCCGTCCAACTGCTCGCAAAAGCTCTTCAGATCGTCGAGATCCTCAGGCTCAAACAGCCAATCGGCATTGCCGCCACTTTTGAACCAGACGAATTTTGCCAGCGGCGCGTTCTGGGTCAGGCGGCCGCGAATGTTCTCTGTCGGCACAGGCGCGTTGGCGCCGCCCTCTATCGCACAGGTCGGGGCCATACCGCTGTCTCGGTCATTCCAGTCGTCGGGTTGTACCATGTCGTTCATGCGTTCCGCTTTGCTTCAATTGCGCCCGCGAGCCCCGCCGCCCATTTGGTGATGTCGCCCGCACCCAGGCACACGACGATGTCACCCTTGCGAATGTCGCCTGCCAGCGCGCTCGCCAAAGATGCCTGATCCTCAATCGTCTGCGCAGAGCGATGCCCGCGCGATTTGAGCCCCGCGACGAGCGCGGCTGAGCTGACGCCTTCAATCGGGTCTTCGCCCGCTTCGTAAACCGGGGTGACATAGACCTCGTCCGCTTCATTGAAGCAGGTTTGGAAGTCTTCCATCAGATCATTGAGGCGCGAATAGCGGTGCGGCTGGGCAATCGCGATCACGCGCCCTTCGCTCTCGCCAGCAGAAGCCGCCTCGCGCGCCGCCTCCAGCACGGCGCGGATTTCGACCGGATGGTGGGCATAATCGTCGATAATGCTGACGGCGCCGCCTTCGACCGGGACAGAGCCGACTTTGGTGAAGCGGCGGCGGACCCCGCCAAACTGGCCAAAGCCCTCACGGATGACATCGTCCGGGCAGCCCATCTCAATCGCGACCGCAATCGCGGCGAGAGCGTTTTGAACATTGTGGCGGCCCGGCATGGGCAGGTTGACGCCTTCGATCCGGCGGTCTTCTTCGCCGCGTTGGCGGATGATCACATCGAAACGATTGCCGCCTTCATGCGGGCGAATGTTCACCCCGCAAATGTCGGCCTGCAAAGAGAAGCCATAGGTCACAACCTTGCGGTCGCGCACTTGGCCGATCACCGCCTGCACTTCCGGGTGGTCGACGCACAGGATCGCCGCCCCATAGAACGGGACGTTGTGAATGAATTCAACAAAAGCGCGTTTGACGCCTTCGAAATCGCCGTAATGGTCCAAGTGTTCCGGATCGATATTGGTCACGACCGCGATGGTGCCATCGAGGCGCAGGAAACTGCCGTCGCTCTCATCAGCTTCGACCACCATCCAATCGCTGTCGCCGAGGCGCGCGTTGGAGCCATATTGTTCAATGATCCCGCCATTGATGACGGTTGGGTCAACGTCGCCCTTGTCGAGCAATGCTGCGATCATGCTGGTCGTGGTGGTTTTGCCATGCGTTCCGGCCACCGCAACGGTAGATTTCAAACGCATCAGTTCGGCGAGCATTTCGGCGCGGCGCACCACGGGGATGCGGTTTTCCAGCGCAGCGGCAACCTCTGGATTTGTGCGGCGAACGGCGGTGGAGGTCACGACGACGCTAACGCCTTCCACGTTCTCGCGCTCGTGGCCGATATGCACGGTAATGCCGCGCGCGCGCAGGCGCTCCACGCTCGGCCCCTCGGCCAAGTCGCTGCCTTGCACGCCATAGCCGAGGTTGTGCATGACCTCGGCAATGCCCGACATGCCAATTCCGCCGATCCCGACGAAATGGATTGTGCCAATATCGGTTGCGACGCCTTTCATTCCGCAGAATCCCGCACAACGTCCTTGGTCGCGCCTTCGGCTGCGGTGCTGGTCGCGGGCGCTCGTTTTTCGCCCTCACCCACGCGGATGACATCCATCATGTCCGCCCCGCCAAAGCTCTCCATCAGGTCCGCAAGATCCTTTGTCGCATCCGGGCGGCCGCAATTCCACGCGCCATGCGCGGCGTTGGCGAGGCTTGCTGGCTTTTGCGCCATTGCCTGAATTTGCTTGGCCAATTCCTTTGGCGCGAAGTTCGCTTGGCGCACCATGCGCGCGCCGCCAGCGGCCACAATCTCGCGGGTGTTGGCGGCCTGATGATCGTCGGTCGCAATCGGCAGCGGGATCAGAATTCCGGGGCGGCCAACCGCAGTCAGCTCAGCAATGGTCGACGCGCCTGCGCGGCCAATGAAGACATGGCAATCAGCCAGACGCTCTTCCATATCCTCAAAATAGGTGCCGAGCTCAGCTGGAATATCGTGGCTCAAATAGCGTTCGCGCACCGCGTCGATATCTTCCTGGCGGCATTGCTGTGTCACTTGCAAGCGGCCCCGCAGCGCCGGTGGCAGCATAGCCAGCCCATCGGGCACCACTTGGGAGAGGATGCTAGCGCCTTGGCTGCCGCCGGTGACCAGCACCCGCAAAAGGCCTTCGTCTGTGAACTCAGGGAAATCCTGCTTGCGCAGCTCAAGCACCTCAGCCCGGACCGGATTGCCGACCAGATAGACCTTTGTCTCGTATTTCTCTTTGAGGCGCTCAACCTCAGGATAGCTGGTGGCAATCGCATCGACGCGGCCAGCGAGCAGGCGGTTGACCCGGCCCAGCACAGCGTTTTGTTCGTGCACGACGCTGGGGATGCCAGCCTTGGTTGAGGCGAGCAGCGCCGGGAAAGCGGGGTAGCCGCCAAAGCCGATCACCGCGCTGGGTTCAAACGCGTCAAACAGGCGCAGCGCCATATTGCGTCCATCGCGCACAGCGCGCGCGCCGCCGAGCCAGCGCAGCGGGTTTTTGCCAAACCGGCCAGCGGGCAGGACATGGGCGGTCAGATAATCGGGCTTGCCCGGAATATTCGCGCCGCGCTCATCCGTGATCAGCGCGACATGGTGCCCGCGCGCGTCCAGCTCTGCCGCCAGCGCAAAGGCCGGGATCAAATGGCCGCCGGTCCCGCCAGCGGCGAGAACGAAATGACGATTGGACTTGGGAGCATCGGTATTCATTCGCGCTCCTCCTTATTTTCTAGAAAGTCTCGCAGTCCCGGCGTCTCGCGCTTTAGGAACGGATTGCGCCGCGTGATTGCGAGCAACAGACCGAATGTAAAGCACACCGCCAAGGTTGACGAGCCGCCATAGCTGATCAGCGGCAAGGTCATGCCTTTTGATGGGAACAGCTGAAGATTGACGAGAATATTGATGAAGGCCTGACCGCCGATTTGGGTGACCAGGCCCGCGCCTGCAAGCAGGACAAACAGGTTTTCTTCGTCCACTAGACGCACCAGCACGCGCGCTACAATCGCGAGGTAAAGCAGCACAATCAGCGCGCAAATCATCAGACCATATTCCTCGCCAATGACGGAGAAGATATAGTCGGTATGCGCCTCTGGCAGGTTCATCTTGCGAATGCCGAGCCACAGCCCGCTGCCGGTCCAACCGCCCGCCAGCAGGGTCCGCTGAGCCAGATCAACTTGGTCAAACGCGGTGCCGCCGCCCAGAAACGCATCGATCCGGTGGCGCGCATTGTCATAAAGGAAATAGGTCGCAGTCAGGCCAACCACGCCTGCGCCAACCAGCGCGCTGATCCGCTGCACCGATACGCCCGACAGCAGCACCAGCACAAACCACACGCCTGCAAACAGGATGGTCGCGCCAAGGTTAGGCTGTAGCATCAGCAGGCCCGCGACGAGGGCCATAATCATCGTCACAAAGGTGAGCACTGGCAGACCCGGATCACGCAGCCGCCAGCTTAAAATCCAAGCGAGCGCGATGGCAAAACCAGGTTTTAGAAACTCAGAGGGCTGGAGCGACATGCCGACCTCTAGCCAGCGGCGCGCGCCGTTCTTCTCGACCCCGATAATCGGCACGAGGAACAGCAGCGCCAGCATTCCGGCGAATAGCAAAATGCCCATGCGGCGCGCATTGTCGCGGCTGGCAAAGCTGGTGGCGATCATCACGCCCACGCCCATGATTTGCCACACGACATGCGATTTCAGGAACAGAAACTCATCGAGGCGCACTTCGGCGGTCGACAACTGCTCTGCACTGGCGGGCGAGGCAGCAGCCACGGCAGCGGTGCCGATCAGCATCATGACGAGGACCAGACCGAGTAGCCATTTGTCGACTTCGCGCCACCAAATGCGCAGATCGCCCATCCACCCGCGCCGCACCGGGACAGGCGCGTGGAATGATCCGCCGCTGCGACCGGGCGCATAGGGGCCGTAAGCCGGTGAACCGACGGAATTCATGCGGCCTCTCCCAAGGCATGGACGAGATCGCGGAATTGCTGCCCGCGGTCTTCAAAATCTCGGAATTGATCAAAGCTGGCAGCAGCCGGCGAGAACAGCACCACATCGCCCGCGCGCGCATCACCATGCGCCTTGGCAAAGGCCTGGCCCAGCGTTTCGCAATATTGCGCCGGAGCGGCAGGCTGAATGGCCTGCGCGAACATCTCCCCATCGCGGCCAATAGTATAGGCGCCCGCGACGTGGTCCATCAGCCCAGCCAGCGAGCCGAGGTCGTCTTCCTTTGCCATACCGCCGACGATCCATCGCACGCGGGGATCGGGGGCAGGCGGAAACGCAGCAATGGCCGGTGCGGTGGAATCCGCATTGGTCGCCTTGCTGTCATTGATGAAGGTTACGTCAGCGATCTCAGCAATGCGCTCCATACGGTGCGGGAGGCCGGAAAAAGTGCGGAGGCCTTGAGCAGTCAATTCATCATCGATGTTAAAAGCCTCTCCGACCAACCCGGCGGCAAACGCGTTCTCCCGGTTATGTGGCCCTTGCAATCCGGGCCAATCGTCAGACTTTAAGGAATTGTGCGGAAATAAGTGAGCCATGCACCAGACACAGACATTCTCCGATCGCATCCAACGATCATACAACGGCCGGTTGTGCAAAAAGACGTGCTCACCAAAAATCACAAGCTGAGCATAAGACTGCATTTCGATGAGACGCTCTTTCGACGCCGCATACTTCTCGAAATCACCATCATAGCGGTCCAGATGATCCGGCGTGATGTTCAGCAGCACCGCGACATCGCAGTCCAAGCTAAACGTCAGATCAATCTGATAGCTCGACAATTCCAGCACATAGACCCCGCCTTCAGGCAGTGGGTCTTGGCCCAAAATCGGCTCGCCAATATTGCCGCCCATCACGCTGGGCACGCCTGCGGTTTGTAAGATGTGATGCACCAGCGCGGTCGTGGTCGACTTGCCATTGGTGCCAGTGATACCAACCACTTTGTGCGGCGGCAGATCAGCGCGGGCCTGAGCGAACAGTTCAATATCGCCGATCACAGGCACATCGAATTTCGCGGCATAGGGCGCGATTGGATGGGTGTTGAGCGGAACGCCGGGCGACACCACCACGCCCGCAAATCCGGTAAGGTCGATTTGCAAGGGATCGGCCAGTTCGCACCGGCCGACAAAAGCCTCGCGCGCTTCCTCACGCTCGTCCCACGCAGTTACCTGTGCGCCGCTCGCCAGCAAGGCCTCCACCGTGGCCGCGCCAGACCGCGCCAGGCCGAGCACGGCATAGCGTTTTCCAGCAAAGGCAGCAGAGGTGATCACTTTGGCGCAGCTCTCCTTAGCGCAGTTTCAGCGTGGCAAGACCCGCCATCGCGAGCACTATTGAGATGATCCAGAACCGGATCACGACCTTGCTCTCGCTCCAACCGAGCTGTTCAAAATGGTGGTGGATCGGGGCCATGCGGAACACCCGCTTGCCCGTGCGTTTGAACCAAAAGACCTGAACGATGACGGAAACCGCCTCCAGCACGAACAGGCCGCCAACAATCGCGAGCACAATCTCGTGGTGCGCGGCAACCGCGATGGCGCCCAAGGCTCCGCCCAAGGCTAGTGAGCCCGTGTCGCCCATAAACACCGCCGCTGGCGGCGCGTTAAACCACAGAAACGCGAGACCTGCGCCGATTATCGCGGCGCAGAATATTGCTAGCTCGCCCGCGCCCTCAACATAAGGGATGCCGAGATATTCGCTAAAGTCGGTGCGTCCGACGAGATAGGCGATGATCGCGAAGGTGCCCGCGGCAATGATCACCGGCATGATCGCCAGCCCATCAAGGCCGTCGGTCAGGTTCACCGCGTTGCCCGCACCGACGATCACGAAGGCAGCAAAGAAGTAATAGAACGGCCCCAGCGGGATCGACACATCAGAGAAGAACGGCACGTAGAGATCGGTGCTGATCTGGCTAACGATGATGTAAGACGCGATGCCAGCGACGACGAACTCCATCGCGAGCCGTACCCGGCCGGGTACGCCAGCATGGCTGTTCTTGGAGACTTTGTCGTAATCATCGAGGAAGCCGATGATCCCAAAACCCGCCGTCACTGCGAGGCAGGCCCAGACCAGCGGGCTGCGCAAATCCATCCACAGCATCAGCGACAGCGCCAATGAAATGAGGATCATCAATCCGCCCATGGTCGGTGTGCCGCGCTTTGCAAAATGGCTTTCCGGCCCGTCTTCACGGATCGGCTGCCCCTTACCCTGGCGCACGCGCAGAATGTTGATGAAGCGCGGACCGATTGCCATGCCAATAAACAGCGCCGTGATCAGCGTCGCTCCGGCACGGAACGTCTGGTAACGCACAAGGTTGAAGATCCCTTCAAACCCGAGCCATTCGGCGAGCAGATACAGCATTTAGTCGTCCTGTTGCCCCTCAACCGGGTGCGTTTGCGTAAAATGGGTAACCAGAGCGCCAAGCCCGACCGAGTTTGACCCTTTGACAAGGATTGCGTCCCCGCCATTGATGCCAAATTCGCTGAGCATGGAAATCGCCTGATCCGGACCGTCGCAATGCGTGAAGCTGCCCGGGTTGCCAAGCGGAACGCCGCCTGATTTCCCCAATTCATAGGCCAGCTCGCGCATCTCTTCGCCAACCAGAATGACGTGATCGACCCGCGCATCATTAAGCGGCTCCGCCAGTTGCCGGTGGAAGCGCGGGCTAAAATCACCGAGCTCCATCATGCTGCCCAATATCGCGACCCGGCGCAGCGCCGGTGTCTGGCCCAATTGCCGCAGAGTTGCGCGCATGGAGGCAGGGTTTGCATTGTAGCTTTCATCGACCAGCAAGGCCTTGCCATCGCCGGGCAAATCAATCTGGAACCGCGCGCCGCGCCCTTTTAGTCCGCCCATTTCCGCCAGCGCCAGACCTGCTGCGGCGAGATCGCCGCCGGCTGCGCGCACTGCCGCCATGACGCCGAGTGAATTGGCAATCCAATGATCGCCCGGCTCCGCAATCGAATAGCACAGCCGCGCATCGCCGAGGTCTGCTGTGATCAGCGAGCCTCCAGTGCTGATCGGAATGGCATCGAGCAGCCGCACATCAGCGTCCGGATGGCGGCCAAAGGTCACAACCTCAGCGCCCGCCGCACGGGCATGGCCGATCAGGCGCTCGGTGTAGTCGGTGTCAGCGGGAATGATCGCAGTGCCGCCCGGCGTCAGACCGGTGAAAATCGCCGCTTTCTCATCGGCAATAGCCTCCATCGAGCCAAGATTTTCGATATGCGCAGGTGCGAGCGTCGTGATCAGCGCCACATCCGGGCGCACATGATCGGCCAAAGGCGCAATTTCGCCCGCATGGTTCATGCCCATCTCGAACACGCCAAACAGGCTGCGCGCGGGCATCCGAGCGAGGCTGAGTGGTACGCCCACGTGGTTGTTATAGCTGCGGACGCTGCGATGGGCCGCACCTCTGCTGGCCCGGTCGAGCGCGGCAAAGATCGCCTCCTTCACGCCGGTTTTGCCAACCGATCCGGTAACACCAATGCGCACCGCTGGGCTGCGATCGCGCGCGGCATGAGCCAGCGCATGTAGAGCCGCGCTGGTGTCTTCGACCAGCACATGCGGATAGTCGACGGCGCGGTCAGTAATCGCTGCAACCGCTCCTGCGGCAAAGGCTTTGTCGAGGAAGCGGTGTCCATCCATCGCCTCGCCCTTCAGCGCGACGAACAAATCGCCCGGGCGCACATCGCGGGAATCCATTTCAACACCGGAGGCCTGGAAATGGTGGCTGGCCGTACCGCCCGTTGCCAACTCAATCTCGCGCGAATTCCACAGCGCTCCGCTGAGTTCATCGCGCGCCGTTACCGGCCAAGCACGCAGCGCAGCGTGGATCAGCGGCGCGTTCATGAGCCCGACCCCGAACCGCCAGCAGCGGCGCATTCGCGCGCAACCGTTACGTCATCGAACGGCAAAACCCGCATATTCTCTCCTGCACCAATGATCTGTCCTTGCTCGTGGCCCTTGCCCGCCACCAGCACAATGTCGTGTTCTCCGGCGAGCGAAATGGCTTCGCCAATCGCCTCGCGCCGGTCGCCAATCTCGCGCGCGCTGGCCGCGGCCCCGCGCATAATGTCCGCCCGAATGGCCGCCGGGCTTTCGCCGCGCGGATTGTCATCAGTAACGATGACGATGTCTGATTTGTCAGAGGCCGCTGCGCCCATAGCTTCGCGCTTGCCGGGATCGCGGTCTCCGCCAGCGCCAAACACCGTGATCAAGCGCCCGCCCTGCCCGCGCGCCACATGCGGGCGCAGCGCAGCAATCGCTGCTGCCAAAGCGTCCGGCGTGTGTGCGTAATCGACATAGACAGGCGCACCAGCCGGGCTGATCACGGCCCGCTCTATCCGCCCGCGCACCGGCTGAAGCCGGGAAATCGCGTCCAGCGCCTGCGCGGCATCATTGCCAGTTGCAATCGCCAGAGCCGCCGCGACCATAGCGTTGGCGGCCTGATATTCACCGATCAGCGGGAGCTTGATCGAAAAGACATGCCCTTCATGCTCAACATCAATCGTCTGTCCCAGCTGGGTCGTTTTGCGATCGACAAGGCGGAGGAACGCGTTGGAGCCGCTCCCCACCTTGCCGACAAGAAGCACGCGCAAATTTGAGGACATCGCGTGCTCGGCGGCACGGCGGGTCCACTCGCTGTTATCCCCGCCGTCCCAAATGATTGCCGCTGCGCCCGGCTCCAGCACTTCGCTGAAGAGCCGCATTTTCGCAGCAAAATAGTCATCCATATCAGCGTGATAATCGAGGTGGTCACGGCTGAAATTGGTAAAGGCGGCAGCTGATACCGGTACGCCTTCATTGCGATATTGCGAGAGGCCGTGGCTCGATGCCTCATAGGCGACATGGCTCACGCCTTCGCGCGCCAGCCCGCTCATATTCGATAGGAAGGTGACAATGTCCGGCGTGGTGAGGCCGGTGGAGACGCTCTCATCCGGCGTGGTCACGCCCAATGTGCCAATGCTGGCGGCGCGCTCACCGCACATGCGCCAGATTTGCCGCGTCATCTCTACGGTCGAGGTTTTGCCATTGGTGCCGGTAACCGCGACGATATGCGGCGGCACTGGCGTGAAGAAACCGGCGGCGAGGCGCGCAAAATCGCGGCGCGGATTGTCGCTGGTGATGTGAACGGCGCCTTCAACGCTCACGCCGGGGCGCGTTACGATGGCGACAGCCCCTGCGGCAATCGCGTCAGGAATGACGGCTTCCGCATTGAAGGTCAGACCCTGAAACGCGCCGAACACGGTGCCGGGCGCAACCTTGCGATGATCGATGGCAAAGCCGGTTACGCTGAGGTCTGCGCCCTCACCGCAGGGCAGCCCTACCCTCTCTGCTAAATTTCCAAGTTTCATTTGCGCCCCTCCACCAAGAAGCGAAGATCACTAATATCGACGTCGCGCGTCGTATCCGGCTGTACGCCCAGCATGGGGCCAATTCGCGGCACGAGCCGCCCGACAACAGGGGCCGCGTTAAACGCTGCTGTCCGCTGGAACGAACTTGCCACAGTGCCGCGCGGTTCATCAATCACCGCGACCACAACATAACGCGGGCGGTCCATTGGGAACGCGGCGGCAAAAGACGAGATCAGCTTCGTCTTGCTGTATCCGCCCTTTGTGGGCTTTTCCGCCGAGCCAGTCTTTCCGCCGACCCGGTAACCCGGCGCATCGGCGCTGCGCCCGGTGCCGTAAATCGAAATCATCCGCAGCAATTGCCGCATCCGCGAGGACGTAGAGGTCTTGAACACACGGCGACCGCGCGGAGCCTCGCCCGCCTCCAGCTTATGCAAAGTTGCCGGACGCCAGATCCCGCCATTGACCATCGCGGCATAAGCAGTCGCCAAATGCAGCGGCGTGACCGAAATACCGTGGCCATAGCCGACCGTCATATTGGTAAGGCGCGACCAGTCACCGCGCGGCCAGATCGGATGGCCTTTCGCTGGCAGCTCAATATAGGGACGCTCGTTCATGCCAAGATCGATCATCGTCTGGCGCAGCCGCTCTGGACCAAGCTGATCTGCAACCCGCATGGTGACGGTGTTCGACGAATACGCGAGCGCCTGAGGAATGTTGAGCGTCGCGCCCTTGTCGGAATAATCCGCGCGCTCAATCGAACCGATCTTAACCGGGCGCGCGTTCCAATTGGCGCTGAGATCCGTAATCACGCCAGCATCAATCGCAGCGGCGACCGTCAGCGGCTTAAAGGTCGAGCCGAGCTCGTACACCTGATTGGTGGCGCGGTTCATCATATTGGCCTGGCCAGCGGCATCAATCCGGTTGGGGTTGAACTCTGGCAGGGAAGCCAGCGCCATAACCTCGCCCGTGTCCACATCCAGCACCAGCCCCGCCGCGCCCAGTGCATTGGTGGCGAGCATTGTCTTGCTGAGCTCGTCTTCGAGCGCGCCTTGAACGCGCATGTCGATCGACAGCGGCACCGATTCTGAGCGCAGGGCCGGATCGCGCAATTGCTCGTCCAGCACCGCTTCCATGCCGACGCGGCCATGATCATCAGCCGCGACATAGCCAAGGATATGCGCGCCCAATGAGCCTTGCGGATAGTGGCGATCAGTCTCGCGCGGGATTTGCAGCGCAACCTCGCCCAGACGCATGATTTCGTTCGCCTCTTCCGGCAGAATGCGGCGGCGCAAATAGCCGGCCCGGCCTGAGGCCAAACGCGAGGCGGTGTCGCTCACATCCATCGTCGGGAAGATATTGGCCAGCTTCAATGCGACGTCTTGCGGTGAGGCGACCAAAGGCGCGCCGCCATCACCCATGGCGGTCGGAGCATACCACAGAGCATAGGCCGGAAAGGCGCGGGCCAGCGGGATGCCGTTGCGATCGGTGATCTCACCGCGTGGGGGAAGCAATTGCTCCGCCAGGCTGGTGCGCGATGGGGCATGACCAGCAAAACCCAGATAGGCAATACGCAGGATGGCCGCCGCAGCGACCAGACCAAACACCAGCACAATCCAGAGCACGCGCCAACGCGCCGTCAACAGCGAGCGATAGCGCAGATTGACGAGTTGGATGCGGCCTGCGGGGATGGCCGGGCGAGCCGCAAAGGCACTCATTCAGCCGTCTCTGCCGCTGCTTGGGTGGCCGCAGCGCTGCTGCCAGCGCGCGCTTGCGCCGCCCGGATGGGCGAGGCGTCGACCAGGAAGTCACCGAAAGCCTCGGCGAACATTGTCGTCGCGCTCTCTTCGACCTGTGTCGCGGCCAAAGTCACGGGCGCGCCCGTGATTGGCGAGACCATTTCGCGTGACCGAAGCGGCGACGGCATTCCTTCTTCAGGCTCTGCGCGGGCAACCCTAATCGGGCTAGGCGCACCGGGAACTTGGGGTGAACCCAGGCTCGCCAATTGACGCTCACCTTCCAGATATTGGTCGGCGCGCGGCGCGAGATAGCCGAATTCGACGATGTTCCAATTGGCAAGCTGGCGCTGATTTGCGCGCGCCTGAAATTCGGTTTCCAGCACAAGCGTTTCGCGCTCCAGCTCGACGATTTGCCGCTCAGCCAGCAGAACTTCGCTTTTCACAGCATGCACGCGGAAGCTGAGCGCGAGGAACATCCCAACGCATAGTGCGAGCACTGCGACCCAGCCGATTTGGCGCATACGAGAACCTGAAACGATCATGCCGCAAGCCTCCTTGCATCGGCGGTGGTACGGATGGCGCTGCGCAGGGTTGAAGAGCGCGCGCGCGGATTGCGTTCGATCTCGGCCTCGGAAGGACGGATCGCCTTGGAAAGTTTCTCAAACACGGGCGGATCGCCGGGAATTTCCCCCGGCAAATGGCGCGATACAGCGCGGCCCGCACCAGATGCTTCGCGCAGGAAGCGTTTGACCATGCGATCTTCGAGGCTGTGAAAGCTGACCACGGCGAGCTTGCCGCCAGCGCGCAGCAAGTGCTCCGCAGCGGACAGGCCGCTGCGCAATTCGCCCAGCTCGTCATTCACATGGATGCGCACCGCCTGGAACGAGCGCGTTGCCGGGTCCTTCTTATCATGCGGCTTATGGCCCAGCGCCTTGCGAACAATGCGCGCCAGATCGCCGGTCGTCTCCAGCGGGCGCGCAGCAACAATCGCGCGGGCGACCCGGCGCGACTGGCGTTCTTCGCCATATTCATAGAGCACATCGGCAATCGTGTCGGCATCGGCAGAATTGAGGAAATCAGCCGCGCTCTCGCCCGCCTGGCTCATCCGCATATCCAGCGGCCCATCAGCCGAAAACGCAAAGCCGCGCCCCGCCTGATCAAGCTGCATGGAGGAAACGCCAATATCCATCGCCACGCCGTCAACCTGAGCAACGCCCACCTCGGCCATAGCGCTTACCATCTCAGAAAAACGCCGCGGATGAAGCACTAAGCGCGGAGGGGAACTACGCGCCTCGCTCCATCCGCGGCCTTGAGAGATCGCGTCAGGATCGCGATCAAAGGCGTGGACGGTCGCGCCGCAATCAAGCAGCGCACGAGTATAGCCGCCGGCGCCAAAAGTGGCGTCGACAATGACATCGCCGGGCTGGGGATTAAGCGCAGCGATCACTTCTTCGAGGAGAACAGGTACGTGGGGGGCGGTTTGGCTTGAAGCAGAAGGGGACGTCATTTCTTGCGCCCCTTCGCTTCAGCTTCTGCGACCAGATTGGCGCAGGCCGCCTGCGCGCTTTCCCACTGCTCGCCCATTTGCGCGAGCTGATCTGGGTTCCAGATCGTGAAGAAGCGCCCTCCGCCGTGGAAATACAGGCCATCGTCAACCTGCGCGAGGCTGCGCAGGTGATCGGGCATCACAAAGCGGCCGCTGTCATCAAACGGCACTTCGACAAAGCCAAACAGCTGCATCGCGCGCAGATCGCGGTCGAATTCTTTATCAAGGCGGATGGCGCGATCTTCTTCGCGCTCAATCTGCTCTTCAAGTTCGGTTTTGCGGGATAGACCAAAGCCGGTGAGACAGTTCCAGCGCTCGTGCTTTGCGAGGCAGACGATCCGCCCTTCAGAGCTTTCTTTAACAGCCTTACGGAACAGTGGAGGCAGCACAAAGCGGCCCTTATCGCCGGCGGGCGAATAAGCTTGACCACTGAATCCTGCGAACGACACGCGCTCCAACTCCCCTTCTCACCCGTCCCTCACGGGTTTTCATTTTCCCCACCTCCCTTTTGAGGAGGCCAAACACGCCCTCTGCCTCACCATTCCGCACGCGAGCGGAACCGGCGCGCCAACCGCGATGGGCGGCGCAAACACAAACGGGCATGTTTGATGGAAGACGGTAATATCGTGGGTTTAACCGGGATGGAAGGGGTTTTTGCGGGATTTTGCGGGATAAGATGGTAAATTATTGTTTCATATGGTTAATATACAGAGGTCATCCGCTTCACTACCTAGCATGGGAACCAAAGAGCCCGCTTCAAAACGCTGATTTTCCGGTCAAAACTGCGAGAATCGCATTTTTCGAGTCGCTGATGCCCGGCCCGTCCCGCAAAATCCCCGATCGCGATTTTGGGGCGCTTGGGCGCTGATCAAATGATTTGCAGCAATGGCGGTGAGAATCGGGCCGTCAGCGACTCAGTTGAAGGTTTGTGCAAGCAAGGCGCTCAGCGTGTCGCCCTGTTCTCCGGCGAGCTCTTGATGCTCAAAGATTGCAGCGTCGGCGAGCACCGTTACGCGCCCCTCGCCAATATCGCAGGCCGCGATAATTCCATCGCCTTGCAATTCGCACGAGGCAGCGGCGGGATCGAGAACGCTGACAACACCGGCCATGTGAAGCGGGATCTGACCGCCAGCAACTAGGGTCGACCGCACACTGACGGCCTGCCCCTCATCAAAACTAATCGCCAAACCCCAGCGCTCAATCACTGGCGGGATCAGCGCAGCGCCCACCGGGCGGCGCGGATCGCCAAAGGCGACCTCATATTCCCCGGTCAGCATTGGATCGAGCGCGATCAGCAGCTGCCCGCCGCCCCGCACCCAATCATCCAGCGCGACATTGTCTGAAGGACTGAGCCCGCGCGGCTGGACAATCGCCAGACGCTCTAGCCCCGCAAGCGGACTGACGCCCTGATCATCGGGTGAAAGGCTGTCGAGCAGCCTCAGATCATAGCGCGCTTCCAAGACCGTGCGCTGCCAGGGCGTCTCTTGCTCTGCATCAATCAGGCTGGTGAAATCGTCGCCGAGCGGCCAATAAAGCGGCAGACTGCTCATCAGGCCGAGCTCCACTCGCTCAGCTGAGCCATTGCTGGAGCTCGCACGCAGCCCTTGGCTCCGGTCGCTCGATTGGGCCAGCCACCACAGCGCGGCCGCGCCAATGGCCAACACGCCAAACGCAGCAAGGGTAAATTTACGGAGTTTTGGGCTCATTGATCAGCGGATCATCGCGCACAACATCACCGGGCAGAGGGTCACCAGCGGTGCCCTCGCCCTGCTCAGGCACAATCGCCGCCTCTTGCGTCGCGGCCGGACTTGGGTCCACCGGCAGATCAGGCACTACGCCTGCATCGGCGAGCGGATCGTTGATCTTGGCCTCTGCACTCGGCTCGGTCGTCGGCGCAGCTTCTGGCACGGCGCTGTCTTCGCTCACTTGTGCGCGTCCCTGGATCACGCTGGCCAAACCGACCAGCAGCACCATCGCCGCAAGGCCGGACAGACCGACCTGCAGGCGCTGCACCGCCTCCTCGCGGGTTCCGCCAAGGGGGGCGCCTGCGCGCTCAAGATCTGGGTTTTCTGCAACAGCCCGCGCCACTTCTTCGCGGGTCTCAAACAGTTTACGATACGCCATAATGGCTGCCTATCACGCTTGCTTAAGCCAGTCGAACACTGGAAGCTCTTTCGCCTTCAACCATTCGGCATTGTACAGGGTTGAGAGGTAGCGAAAGCCGGTGTCGCAAAGGATTGTCGCGACTTGTGGGTTCTCTCGTCCTTCGGCGACCAGCTGCTTGCCCAGCGCAATCGCGCCCGCGACATTGATGCCGGAGGATAGGCCAAGGCACAGCCCTTCCTCGCGCAGCAGGCGGGCGACCCATTCAAGGCCTTCTTCGTCAGAAATGCGGAATTGGGTGTCAATCGGCGCGCCTTCGAGATTGGCGGTGATCCGGCCTTGGCCAATGCCCTCGGCAACGGAAGACCCCTCGCCCTTCAGCTCGCCATTCGCGTAGTAATTGTAGAGCGCCGCGCCATGCGGATCGGTCAGCGCTATGCGGACATCCTCGGATTTCTCCTTCAGCCCCATGCCAACCCCGGCAATCGTCCCACCAGTCCCAGCCGCGCATGTAAACCCGTCAATCTTGCCGCCGGTCTGCTGCCACAGCTCCTTAGCCGTGCCTTCGATATGCGCGCGGCGATTGGCGACATTGTCAAACTGTCCGGCCCAGATAGCGCCCTCGGTTTCGTCCGCCATGCGGCGTGAGGTGTGCTGAAAATGCGCAGGATCGGCGTATTTGGTCGGCGGCACGAGCACCAGCTGCGCGCCCAAAGCCCGCAAAGTGTCCATCTTTTCTTTGGACTGGTTGTCCGGCATCACGATCACGGTCTTGTAACCGAGCGCATTGGCGACCAGCGCAATGCCGATACCGGTGTTGCCAGCGGTGCCTTCGATTACGGTGCCGCCCGGCTTTAACTCGCCGCGCGCCTCTGCATCGCGGATCATGTAAAGCGCCGCGCGGTCCTTCACCGAAGAGCCCGGATTGGCAAATTCGCATTTGCCCCAAATATCGCAGCCCGCCGCCTCGCTTGGCCCGGCTAGACGGACCAGCGGCGTGTTTCCGATCAAGGCGAGCGTATCGCCGACAGGTTGAGTAATGTTCATGGACTGCGAGTTAGGAGCTTGCGAGAAATCTCGCAATGCAGATCGGCTTTGCGAACGCAAAGCGGGATTATTGCGACGATGCCGTAGCCACCCGCGCCCTCCACCCTTCCACCCGGATGGTATCCCGGTAGGCTCCGGGTGGAAGGGTGGAGGGTGCGGGTGGCCGAGCTAAATTGAGAAAATGCTCAATCTTCAGCTGCGATAGTTACCTTTAAGCCGTCGAGTTCTGCTGTGAGCGGAACCTGGCACGAGAGGCGCGAGGTTTCATTGCGATGCTCGCTCGATTCCAGCAGATCATCTTCGTCTTCGCTCATTTCAGGCAGCTTTGCCGTAAACTCAGGATCGATGTGGATGTGGCAGGTCGCGCAAGAACAGCACCCTCCGCACAGCGCCAGCAGCTCGTCAAAGCCATTGTCGCGAATAGCCTCCATCACCGTCAGGCCGTCCTCGACCTCGATGTCACTCGTTTCGCCTTCACGATTGGTGACGATCAGTTTCGGCATTGCATTGTATCCTTTTCAGTGTCCGCTGGATTGGCCAGCGCTCTATCGAATAGTCGGCTGCGCTGCTAGAGGCAGATTTCGCATTGTATAGCTATGGGAATTATTAGTGGGATTGAGCGCAGCTGCAATCAAGGCCTCGCTTGATGCATTGGCCAAAAATGATACCGATCTGGCGAATGAAATCTCTCGGATCGGCTATCCAGAGCCGCGCATCAGAGACCGCGGTTATATGACGATGCTGCGCACGATTGTAGGCCAGCAGGTCTCGGTCGCCGCGGCGGCGAGCATGTGGAACAAATTGGAAGCGGAACTGGGCGAAGGGTTTACCCCCGCATGCCTGCTAAGCCGCGATTTTGACACTTTGCGCGCCTGCGGCCTGTCGCGCCAGAAACAGGGCTATGCCCGTAGCCTGTGCGAGCTCGTACAAACCGGCGAGGTCAATTTTGATGACCTGCCCGGCGATGATGAAGAGGCCATCGCAGAGCTGATCAAGGTCAAAGGGATCGGGCGATGGTCAGCGGAGATATATCTGCTGTTTGCAGAAGGGCGCGGCGATATGTGGCCGGCCGGCGATCTGGCAGTGCAGGAAGGCGTCAAACGATTGCTAAAGCTGAACGAGCGGCCCGATGAAAAAGGCCTGCGCCAAATCGGTGAGCGCTGGCGCCCACATCGCGGGGCAATGGCAATCTGGGTCTGGCACTTTTACGCGAACCCAGCGCTCTAATGATCCCTTTCACCTAGGCATCTGCTCTATTCCCTGCGACTTGCGGCTCGCTATCATGTGTGTATTATCCGAATAATACAGTTGTTTGAAATCGATCGGATAGCCCCCATGTCCCCCCGCACAACAACTCGTTTTGTAAGTAACCGCGCGCCTGCCGGGCACCGTCTCTGCAGATAACCACGCCGCCAATACCGGAGCCACAATGACCAACACCGCCGAAGCCTATGACCTGATCCCGCGCGATGCCCTGTTTGGCAACCCGACCAAAGCGCAGGGGCGCATCAGCCCCGATGGCAAATATCTCAGCTGGCTCGCGCCAAAGGATGGCGTGCTCAACATCTGGATGGCTCCGCGTGACAATCTGGACGCTGCTAAAGCGATGACAAGCGCAGCCGACCGCCCGATCCGCCAGCATTTCTGGTCCCCGGATTCCAGCAGCCTGTTGTATATTCAGGACAAGGGCGGTGATGAGAACTTTCTGCTCTATTCGATCAATGTTGAAACCGGGGTGGAGACCAACCTCACCCCGTTTGAAAACACCCGCGTAGATATTGTCGGCGGGTCAGAGACGATCCGCGACAAAATCCTGATCGGCCTCAACAATCGCGATCCGCAATTCCACGATGTGCACCTGCTTGATCTCAACACGGGCGAGCTTGAGCTCGTCTATGAGAACAACAGCTATGCCGGGTTTATGGCGGATGACACGCTGACGCTGCGCATGGCGATGCGTCAGAATGAGGCGGGCGGCACCGATTATTTCCGGGTCGAAGATGGCGCGGTTGAAGAGGCTGCGTTTGAGACCACGGCGATGGAAGATTCGCTGACCACTTCCCCAGCGGGCTACACCACCGACGGCTCAACGCTGTATTGGCTCGACAGCCGCGGCCGCAACACCGCTGCTCTCTATGCTCAGGACACCGCGAGCGGCGAAAAGACGCTGGTGGCGGAGAATGACAAAGCCGATATTGGCGGCACCATTCGCAACAACAAAACCGGCGTGGTTGAGGCCTATTCGGCGAACTATCTCAAGACCGAGTGGACCGCGATTGATCCCGAGATCAAGGCCTCGCTCGATTGGCTCGGCGGCCAGCTCGAGGGCGAGTTTGGCGTCGCCAGCCGCACCGATGACGACATGACCTGGATCGTGTGGAACGACCCGCTGACCGCGCCAAGCGGCAGCTATATCTATGACCGCGCGGCCAAGACCCTCACCCCGTTCTACATCACCCGGCCAGAGCTGGAGGGCGCGCCGCTCCAGCCGATGCAGCCAGTGGAGATCACCAGCCGCGATGGCTTGATCCTGCCATCCTATCTCACCCTGCCGCCGGGCAGCGACAGCGATGCGAGCGGCCGTCCAGACGCCGCCGTACCGATGGTGCTGCTGGTCCATGGCGGCCCGTGGGCGCGCGATGATTATGGCTTTTCCAGCGGCGTCCAATGGCTCGCGAACAGAGGCTATGCCGTGCTGCAAGTGAACTTCCGCGGCTCCACCGGCTTCGGCAAAGACTTCATCAACGCTGGCAATAAAGAGTGGGGTCTGTCGATGCATGACGATCTGATCGACGCGACGGATTGGGCGATTGAGCAAGGCATCACCACCGCGGATCAAGTGGCAATCATGGGCGGTTCTTACGGCGGCTATGCAACGCTGGCTGGACTCACCTTTACGCCAGAGAAATTCGCTTGCGGTGTCGACATTGTTGGCCCGTCCAACCTTGAAACCTTGCTGGCGACGATCCCGCCCTATTGGGCACCGATGGTGAAAATTTTCCACGAACGCATGGGCGATCCCAGCACCGAAGAAGGCCTCGCTTTGCTGAAGGCCGCCAGCCCGCTGTACAAAGCGGATCAGATCACTAAGCCGCTGCTTATCCTGCAAGGCGCCAATGATCCGCGCGTCAAGCAGTCAGAGAGCGACCAGATCGTCGGCGCGATGAAGGATGCCGGTGTCCCGGTCACTTACGTGCTCTATCCCGATGAGGGCCACGGTTTCGCAAAGCCGAACAACAACATCGCCTACACCGCGATCACCGAGAATTTCCTGGCGGAATGCCTCGGCGGGCGCAGCGAGGCGATTGGCGATACAGTCGGCAATTCCACGGCGCAAATCCTCGAAGGCGCGCAGCATGTGGTTGGCCTGGAAGCCGCGCTGGCGAAGTAGCCGACCGGTTAATGCACAGCCATCGGTGCTGACACGCATGTCAGTAGCTGACAAACAGAGCGCGCGGGGTTAGACCTCGCGCGTTCTTGTTTTCGGGGAGTAGGTTTTAGTGACACAGCGTCGGTCAATTTTCATCACTGGCGGTGCCTCAGGCATTGGCCGCGCGGTCGCGATCTACTTTGCTGAAAAGGGCTGGTTCGTTGGCGTGGCTGATGTCGACACAGCGGGCTTGCAAGACACGCTCGGCCTGATTGAAGGCGGCTTTAAATACATGCACCAGCTCGACGTGCGCGACCGCGCCGCTTGGGACGAGGCGCTGGAGGCCTTTTCAACGGCAGCTGGCGGGCGCATCGATGTGGTGTTCAACAATGCCGGCATCGGGCACGGCGGGCCGATTGTGGATCAGCCGAGCGAAGAAGTCGTCGCTCTGCTCGATGTCAATTTGAAAGGCGTGATTTACGGCGCGCAGGCCGCACATCCGCATCTCAAGAAAACCGCGCCCGGTTCCGTTCTGGTCAACACCGCCAGTCTGGCCGGGATCATTGGCGCGCCCAATCTCTCTGTATATTGCGGGACCAAGTGGGCGGTGCGCGGCCTCACGCAAAGCCTGGATGCCGAATGGGCAAAGGATGGCATCAAAGTGTCCGCGCTGTGCCCCGGCTTTATCGACACGCCCATCATCGAACAAACCGCCGCCGATTCGAACCAATCTGTGAAAGAGGACCTGCTGGATGCAGGCGTCGAAGTGTCACCCGTCAGCACAGTGCCCAAGGTCGTGTGGGACGCGGTGCATGGAGACAAGCTCGATTACACGGTCGGCAAAATGGCAAGCCGCCTGCTGTTCCTGCAGCGCTTCCTGCCGGGCCGCGTCCGCAAGGAAATGCGCAGCCAGGGAATTGGGACCGATTTGGGCTAACGCCTAGGCAAGCTCAGCAATTGCCTTTGCCATGGCCGCATCGCGCGCCGACAGGCCGCCGCTTTCCCCCGCATCATGCGTGGTCAAAGTGATCTCGACCTTGTTGTATACATTGAACCACTCTGGGTGATGATCCTGACTTTCCGCGATCAAGGCCACCCGGTTCATAAAGCCCCAGGCCTGAGAGAAATCGGCAAATTCAAACTTGCGAAAAATCGCCTTGCCATCGCGCACTTCATTCCAATCTGGAAAAGCCGCGAGCAACTCGGCTCGCTCGGCATCGGTCAGTTCAGGCACACGGCTCATATCGGTTCCGATCAGGCAATTGTTGTCTAGCGTGTTGTTTGCGGGGCAGCTTTTGCCTAACGCCGTGCAATCATGCAAGCGCGCCTTACCGTATCTGACCTTGCCTGCCGCCGGGGCGACCGCGTACTATGCAGGGGTCTGAGCCTGACTTTGCAAAGCGGCGATGCGTGCCATGTGACCGGTGCAAATGGCGTTGGAAAGACGACCCTTTTGCGCAGCTGTGCGGGCCTGCTCACCCCCTTTGCGGGCACGGTGGAGAGCGAGGGCGCGGTAGGCCTGCTCGATGAGCGCATGGGCCTTGACCCCGATCTGCCGCTGGGGCGAGCTTTGGCATTCTGGCAAAAGATTGATGACTGCGTGGATGTTGACGCGGCGATTGATGCCATGGGGCTCCGCAATCTGCTTGATATTCCGGTTCGCTATTTGTCGACTGGTCAGCGCAAGCGCGCGGGGCTCGCTCGGCTGATCGCGCAGGCCGCGCCAATCTGGTTGCTGGACGAGCCGCTAAGCGGTCTCGACACCCGCGCGATTGACCAAGTGACCGCCTTGATTGCGAGGCACTGTGAGAGCGGCGGGATCGCTCTGGTCGCCTCACACCAGACGCTCAGCATTGCGGGCCTTACGACGCTGGAACTGGCGGAATACGCGCCGCGCACAGAGCCAGAGCCCACCGCATGATCACCGCGCTGCTCAAACGCGATCTGGCGCGCTTCTTCCCGTTCACCGGCAGCGGGGCGGCTCTGCCCGTGATCTTCTTCCTGGCGGTGGCGATGCTGTACCCATTCGCGGTCGGGCCGGATGCACCCTTGCTCGCACGCACAGGCGGCGGCGTCGTGTGGATTGCCGCCTTGTTGGCCGCGATCCTGCCGCTCGACAGCCTGGTCGCGCGCGACATTGAACTGGGCGTGTTTGATCAGCTGAAACTGCGCGGCGTAACAGAAGAGGTCAGCATGGCGGTGCGCCTAGCCGCGCATTGGCTCAGCTTTGGCCCGCCGCTGATATTGGCGACATTCCCGGCGGCGGCTCTGCTCAACCTAGATGGGGAGACGCTGCACATTCTGCTGCTCGGATTGCTGGCGGGCACGCCGGGCCTCGCCGCAATTGGCCTGATGATCGCATCGCTCACAGCGTCCTTGCGCGCAGGCGCGGCTCTCTCAGGGTTGCTGCTGATCCCGCTGGCGCTGCCAATCCTGATCTTCGGCGCAGGCGCGCTGGCCCGCATGGATCAGGCGAGCCTAGGCTTTGTCGCAGCGATCAGCCTGCTGCTGGTGGCGATAGCGCCGTTTGCGGCAGGCGCCGCGATTAGGGCTGCGCGGGAGGGTTAGGAGTAATTATGCGGATCATCACCATGCTGCTGGGGCTGCTCGCTCTGACAGCTTGCGCTCAGGAGAACACCAACCCCGCACCGGAGGCCGAGGCCGCCTTTGCCGCCTATGTTGCCGCGATCAACGCTGGCGACACTCAGGCAGTTGCCGAGATGTATGACGAAAACCCCGGCTTCCACTGGGTAGAGCGCGGCGGCGTGCAATATACCTCTGGCGCGCAGGCAGCGGCGTCTTTGGACAGTCTGTTCACAGACGGCGGATCAGCCGAAATGACAGTCGACAATGTGCAGGTCGCGCCGCTGGGACAAGGCGGCGCGCTGGTATCCGCGCATTTCGATCTTACCATGCTTGATCAAGCAGGAGACGCGCAGTTTGCCTTCGACGGCTGGATGACCGTTGGGATGGTGAGACGTGCAGATGGCTGGAAAATCGCCGGGGGCCAGACTGGGCCGGGGGTTGAGGCGGAGTAGTTTCGCTGCTGCGACTGTAGGGACTAACCGTCCTCTTTCGAACTTCCATAGATGTCGAAATCGAGAACTAGATTTCTGACGCCAAGAGCTTCCAACGTGTTGGGCGAGACAGGCAGTCCCTCGTTGGATTCTTCCATAAACAAGCCGCAAAACACATCAGCTTTAAACCGCGCTGTCAGATCGCGCCACACACCCAAATCTTCAGTCAGTTTCCCCAGGAGTTGCGCGATTTGGTGGTCGAGATCGCCCGGCTTGCACTCATCAGCAACCAATCGCCACGATCCACGCGGAGATACTTTTTCAATTCCGCGAGCTGTGATCCACTTGCCACCTTTTCTCTCGGCAGATGTTGGCTCACATCCAAGAAGCGTCGTAACTTCATCCGGATCAAGATCATCGCCAAAAAATCTTAGTGAGGCGAGCGTCTTTGCTAATCCAGCCATCAATAAGGCGGCTTGTCTTTACCCGTCGGGCTGAGCGTGAATATCTCCGTGCCCTCTTCGGTTACGGCGAGCGAATGCTCAAATTGCGCGGACAGGCTCTTGTCGCGGGTCACAGCGGTCCAGCCATCGCCCAGCACTTTCGCCCATGGCTTGCCGAGGTTGATCATCGGTTCAATCGTGAAGAACATGCCCGGCTTCAGTTCCGGTCCGGTTCCAGCCTTCGCCGCGTGCACAACCTCCGGGGCATCGTGGAACAGGCGGCCCAAACCATGCCCGCAAAATTCGCGCACCACGCCGTAGCGGAATTGCTTGGCATGCGCTTCAATCGCGGCGCCAATATCGCCCAGCCGGGCGCCCGGCTTCCCCGCCGCTTCGATCCCAAGCATTAGGCATTCATGCGTCACATCGACCAGCCGCTTAGCTTTGAGGCTCGGCTCACCGGCAAAGAACATGCGCGAGGTATCGCCGTGCCAGCCATCCAGCAGTGGGGTAACATCGACGTTGACGATATCGCCCTCCTTGAAGACTTTTTCGGACGGAATGCCGTGGCAAATTACATGGTTGATCGAGATACAACAGCTGTGCGTGTATCCGCGATAACCCAATGTCGCGGGCACTGATCGCGCATCAAGCATCATCTCGCGCACGGCGGTGTCAACGCTCTCTGTCGTCACGCCGGGCTGCACCAGATTGGCGACCTCATCAAGGATCCGTGCGGCCAATCGTCCGGCCTTGCGCATCCCGTCAAAGCCATCCGGCCCGTGGAGTTTAATGGTGCCGTCGCGGTAGACGGTCTGATCGCCTTCGATAAGCTGATATTCGGTCATTTCCGCTATGTAGCGATAATGCGCGCGATTTGCGAGAGGCGGCTTACTTGGCCGAAAAGCTCGCGCGATATTCCGGCTTAACCGCATCCAAAACCGCCTGTGTGACGGGCACCGTCACCTCGTAATGGCCCTCGACATAGGGGCCCGCGACATAGGGCGCGGCGAGCAATCCTAGCCGGTCAAAACTCTTGCCCGTGGATGACCCGAGCAGCAGCGTCAGGCGGTCAAGCTCTGGACATTCGGTGAAATATCCGCCGTCTTCCATGCTGCCCCGGCGCTTGGCTTGCTCCACCTTCAGCCCCTCGCAATAGGGCGCCCTTACGGCGTCATGCAGGGCGGTCGTCGATGTAAACAGCGCATAAGGATCAAGCGCCGCCCCTTCCCCATCATTCGCTTGCCGATCCCAAACGAGGGTATCGAACCAATAATTGCCATGCGCGCCGCCCGCATAGACATAGTGATTGGCCGATAGCGACAGGAAGCGCGGCAGGTCCGCCACCACTTCCCAAGTCTTGCCATAGCTGTCGGTCTTGCAGGAATTGCAGTCACTATCCGCAAACTCCTCCAGCGTGCCGCGCCATGCTACTTTCTGCTCGGCCAAGGCTTGGGTTCGGCGCTGTTGAAGCTGCCGCGCCAACCCCGGAATAGCGCTGACCTGAGCCGGCCAGCTGTATTCGAAATCGCGGCTCGCGCCGTCAGCATTCTCGTTATCCGTGAAGTTGACCGCTTTGAAACCGGCCGCTGTGCGGCGCTCCAAATCATCCAGCGCGCTGCCGTTCTCAGTCACTTCGGGCGGGGTCGGAGGGACCTGCGTATTCTGCACAACGCCAACATCTTCGGCGACTTCTTCGGGCGAAGAGCATGCCGCGAGCGCGCCCGCCGCAAGAACCGCCAAACAAACCGTCATTGCCCTGCCCATGATCGTCCACCCTTCCACTTGCACAATTCGCGCGTGACAAGTCGTCGCTCAAAGCTAATGACGTAAGTATGAATGATACCAAAGAATTGATCCAGCCCGACCGCGGGCAAGACGCCGTCTCGATCCATCTTCTAACCCAGGATGGCTATGAGGATTGGGTGAAATCCTTAAGCACGGGACAGCGCGCCGCGCTGACCGCGCAGAAATTCACTGGCGGCGCTGGCCAAACGGGCATTGTGCCGGATGGCGATGCGTGGTTCGCGGTTGGCGGTGTGGCCAATAAGGATAAGCTTTCAAGCTATTGCCTGGCCGGCTTGGCCGCGGCACTGCCTGAAGGCATCTACCGGCTGGAGAATGCGGAGGCTGGCGCGGCGATGTTCGGCTGGCTGACCGCGCACTACCGCTTCACCCGCTACCGCGAGGATGAAAACGCGGCCGGCCCGCGCGTGCTGCTGACCAAGCAGGCCGCAGCGATTGAACCATTGCTCGCCGAAGCGGAGGCGGAGATGCTGGTCCGCGACCTGATCAACACACCGGCCGAGGACATGGGGCCAGCCGCTCTAGAGGCAGAGTTCGAGAAACTCGCCAAGGCCTATGGCGCCACCTTGAAAGTAACCAAGGGCGACGCGCTGGAGCAAGGTTATCCCATGGTGCACGCCGTTGGCCGCGCCGCTGCGCGCCATCACGCGCCGCGTATGTTGCACCTGACCTGGCAGGCAAAGGGCGGCAACGACAAGGACCCAGTGCTGGCGATTGTCGGCAAAGGCGTGTGCTTCGATTCGGGCGGGCTCGATATCAAGCCGGCCGCCGGAATGCGCTTGATGAAGAAGGACATGGGCGGCGCAGCCCACGCAATTGCGCTTGCGGGCCTGATCATGCGGGGCGGGCTGAGGGTGCAGTTGCACCTGTTTGTGCCAGCGGTTGAAAATGCGATTTCTGGCCCGGCGTTCCGCCCCGGCGATGTGCTGGACAGCCGCAAGGGGCACAAGGTTGAGATCCACAACACCGATGCGGAAGGCCGCCTGATCCTTGGCGATGCTCTTACCCGCGCGAGTGAGGAAGAGCCGGAGCTGATCATTGATTTTGCCACGCTAACCGGCGCGGCCCGCATTGCTTTGGGCCCCGATTTCCCAGCGCTGATGACGCGCCGTGACGAGACCGCCGCTGATTTGATTGCGGCGGGCAAGGCGAATGATGATGAGCCGTGGCGCTTGCCGCTGCCGGAGGGGTATTTCGACTATCTCAAATCCGACATTGCCGATTTCACCAATGCACAAAGCAACCCCTATGCGGGCGCGAGCGTCGCGGGCCTGTTCCTCGACAAGTTCGTGGGCGAAGGCATTGAATGGGCGCATTTCGACACCTTTGGCTGGCGTCCCTTCCCCAAGCCTGGGCGCAGCAAGGGCGGCGCGGCCTACGGTCTGCGCGCCAGCTGGCATGCGCTCAAAGCGCGCTATGGCGGCGAGTGAACGCGCGCCTATTTGAGCTTCGCTTTCCACCGCTAGCCAGCGGCTAACTTGCTCGAAAGGCTTTCGCCGTATAAGCGCGCCGGACCCTAGCGATACGCGCTGGGCCGTGACAGGGGACCAGGCTCCTATGAGCAAGGCTGAAAAATACGAAGTGCCATCAGGCGTGCTCGGTTTGAGCGGCCCGATCGCGCGTCCTCAGCCCGGCACTCTGCCGCTGCGCGGTGACCTCGCGCATATCGCGCTCGCGGGCACACATCTGGCGGCGCATTACGTGATCCCAGAGGCCCGCGAAGTCGCAGCCAGTGGCGCGACCATGCTGCTGCAGCCTCAAGACGGCGCAGACCTCGTGACAGCACTTGATCCAGGCAGCGCAATCGAATTGCTGGATGTCGCGGGCGACTGGGCCTGGGCCACGATTGGTCCGGACGGGCCAAGCGGATATGTCAAAGCCGATAGTTTAAGCAGCGTTGCCTAGCGCGCGTCAGCGGCTAAACAGCGCAGCATGACAACACGCATTTTCATCGATGGGGCCGCTGGGACAACCGGCTTGGAAATCCGCGAACGCTTGGCTGCGCGCAGCGAGTTTGAGCTGCTGGTGCTGGATGATGACCGCCGCAAAGACGAGGCCGCGCGCAAAGAGGCTTTGCACGAAGCCGACATTGCGATCCTGTGCCTGCCCGACGATGCAGCGCGCGATGCGGTGGCCCTAGCCGAAGGCTCGAACACGCGGATCATCGATGCCTCAAGCGCGCACCGCGTGGCGGAAGGCTGGACCTATGGTTTTCCTGAAATCATCGGGCATGACAAAATTGCCGAGGCGCAATTTGTCTCCAATCCGGGGTGCTACCCGACCGGCTTTCTTGCTCTGATCGCGCCGCTGGTGCGTGCGGGACTGCTGCCAGCCGATTGGCCATATACGGTCAACGCAGTGAGCGGATATTCTGGCGGCGGAAACGCCCTGATCAAGCGGATTGAAGACGAAGCTGACCTCGCTTTTCGCAGCTATGGATTGGACATGGCGCATAAGCACCGGCCCGAGATGAAGCTGCACGCTGGGCTCAAGCACGACGTGATTTTCGCACCAGCGGTTGTCCGCGCCTATCGCGGAATGCTCGTCGAAGTGCCGCTCCATCTGGGCGCGATTGATGGCAAGCTAACGCCGGACCATTTGCGTGAGGCTCTGGCCGAGAATTACGGCACGTCGTCCATCGTAACCGTGGCCACATCAGTGCCATTGACTGAGCTCAACGTGCGCGAAGGTGAGCCAGCGAGCGACGCGATGACGCTCTATGTGTTCGGCAATGAGGGCGGCTATCACGCGCGCCTGATCGCGCGGCTCGACAATCTGGGCAAAGGGGCCAGCGGCGCTGCGGTTCAGAACCTCAACATCATGTGCGGCCTGCCAGAGACGACGGGTCTACGCCTGTAGGCAAACCGGCGACCTAAGGGATTACCACGAGCCTCTGCCTAATTTTTAGGCAATCAGAGTCTGTGCTTTGGGCAGGCTCCACCCTGCGGAGGCGGGCGCGACATGATCTTGCGCCGCGCCCATTTCAAACGAATGGCCCTTGCGCAGCAGGCCAGATCATCTAACCCAATCCATCACAGAGATTGGCACGATTCTTGGATCGCGCGTGTGACAGCATAAGGCGGCCATAACCGCCTGACAGGGGAGACCGACCGGGCCGTGAAAAAAGTCGAAGCAATCATCAAGCCATTCAAACTCGACGAAGTGAAGGAGGCGCTGCATGAAATCGGCGTGTCCGGCATTACGGTTACTGAGGCGCGCGGCTTTGGCCGGCAAAAGGGCCATACAGAGCTCTATCGCGGCGCCGAATATGTCGTCGATTTCCTACCCAAGGTAAAACTCGAAGTCGTCATCAGCGATGATTTGGCCGAACGCGTGGTGGAGGCTATCGCAGCCGCCGCGCAAACCGGCCGCATTGGTGATGGCAAGATCTTCGTCTCGCCGATTGAGACCGCCCTGCGCATCCGCACGGGCGAGACCAACGACGACGCGATCTAAATCTCAACCACCCTCTCTGCTCGCAAAAATGCGGGCGCAACCACCAGATAAGCTGGAGAATTACAGACCATGGCAAGTGCAAAAGATATCGTAAAACAGATCGAGGAACATGACATTGAATGGGTGGACCTGCGGTTCACCGACCCTAAGGGCAAGTGGCAGCACCTCACCATGTGCGGCAGTGTTATGGACGAAGACGCGCTCGACGATGGCCTGATGTTCGATGGTTCGTCCATCGAGGGTTGGAAGGCGATCAACGAATCCGACATGATCCTGAAGCCTGATCTGGGCACCGCCTATGTCGATCCGTTCAGCGCAACACCGACATTGATCCTGTTCTGCGACATTGTTGAGCCATCCGATGGCCAGCTCTACGCCCGCGACCCGCGCTCCACCGCGAAACGCGCCGAGGCCTATCTCAAATCGACCGGCATTGGTGACACCATCTATGTCGGGCCAGAGCCTGAGTTCTTCATGTTTGACGATGTTCGCTTTGAAGATGGCTATGCCGGATCAGGATTTGCGATCGACGATATTGAGCTGCCAACCAACACCGGCAAGGAATATGAAGGCGGCAACATGGGCCACCGTCCGCGTGCAAAGGGCGGCTATTTCCCAGTGGCTCCGGTAGACAGCGCCAGCGACATTCGCGGCGAAATGGTTGCCACGATGATGGAAATGGGCCTGCCTATGGACAAGCATCACCACGAAGTTGCCGCCGCTCAGCATGAGCTTGGCATTACCTTCGGCAATCTGGTTCAGACCGCCGACCGCGTGCAAATCTATAAGTATGTCGTGCAGCAGGTCGCCCATGCTTATGGCAAGACCGCGACCTTCATGCCAAAGCCGATCAAAGACGATAACGGCAGCGGCATGCACACCCACATGTCGATCTGGAAAGACGGCGTGAACACCTTCGCTGGCAACGAATATGCCGGCCTGTCGGAAACCTGCCTTTACTACATCGGCGGCGTCATCAAGCACGCGAAGGCCGTCAACGCCTTCACCAACGCCACCACCAACAGTTACAAGCGTCTGGTCCCAGGCTTTGAAGCACCGGTTCTGCTCGCTTACTCAGCGCGCAACCGCTCTGCCTCTTGCCGCATTCCATATGGCGCTGGCGAGAAAGCGAAGCGGGTTGAGTTCCGTTTCCCAGATGCGCTGGCCAACCCATATCTCGCCTCTGCGGCGCTGATGATGGCGGGTCTCGACGGGATCGAAAACAAGATTCACCCGGGCGAGGCGATGGATAAGAACCTTTATGATCTGCCGCCAGCAGAGCTTGCTGACGTGCCGACCGTTTGCGGTTCCTTGCGCGAGGCGCTTGAGGCTCTGGAAGCAGACCACGAATTCCTGCTGAAGGGCGACGTGTTCTCGAAAGACCAGATCGACGCCTATGCTGAGCTGAAGTGGGAAGAGGTATCGCGCCTTGAGACCACCCCGGCTCCGGTCGAGTTTGACATGTATTACAGCAGCTAATCAGCCGCTGACATACGATAGCAAGGGGGCGCCAAGAGTAATCTTGGCGCCCCTTTTGTTTGTTCTGAAAGGTCTAGGCCGAGATTAAGCCGCAGTGCGCAGCAGGTTTCGTCCGCTTTGCTTTGCATCATAGAGCGCGCGGTCGGCCTTCTGCATCGATTTCTCAATGCTCTCATCCACGGCCACATCGGCCAGCCCGGCGCTCATGGTCACCTGCTTCAGACCGGCGATATCCCAGTCTTCCGCCGCAACCTTGAGGCGCAGCCGTTCGATAATGCCTTGTGCAGCCGCGCTGTCCTCGCCGGGTAGGATCACGAGAAATTCTTCCCCGCCGATGCGGCCAGCACAGTCGCCGGGGCGCAATTGTTCCGTCACGATTTGCGCAACGCGTTTCAGCACCACGTCGCCTGCATGGTGACCGTGACGATCATTGACCGCCTTAAAGTGGTCGATATCGAAAATTGCGATTGTCAGCGGCGCGCCGCTGACCTTGGCCACTCGGGCTGCTGCGCGCAATTCGCCAAAGGCCTTGCGGCGATTGGCAATGCCGGTGAGCTCATCTGTCTCCGATAGACGCAGCGCCGTCTTCGCCTCGCGCAGCGCATCACGCCGCGCCACGCGCAAGGCTTCGAGCGTTTCAGTTTGCTCGGTGATGTCCTGGAACGTGCCAAACAGGCCGCGGAATTCGCCCGATGCATCGTATCGCGGGCGCCCAATGCTGGACACATAGCGCATCGCGCCGTCCGGTCTGACAATCCGGGCCTCATAGGAAAACGGCAAATGGTCATCCATGGCGGCCAGCAACAAGGTGCGAACCCTGTCTTGATCCTCTGAGTGATAGAGGTTCAGCGAGCTGACCTCTTCAAGCGGCATCGCCCCGCCCAGCTTTGGATCGCCGGGATCGATCCCGTGGATATGGAACACTTCTTCTGACCAGATCAGCGTCGAATTGTCCGGCTCCAGCGCCCAGTGCCCTACTTTCGCGGTCTTCTCCGCCAGTTTGAGAAGATCGGTCGACTGAGCATAGCGATCAATCAGCTTTTCCTTTTCCGCCATCAGCGCCGATAGCGGCCACACAGAACACAGCAGGCTGAGCAGATAGAATTGCAGGAACAGCGTGTCCCATTGCAGCGCAAATTCGCCAATCACCGGAGCGGAGAAATCAGTCTCCAGCGTGGCAATCACCGCGACAAGGCTGATGCTGATCGCAGCCCCGCGCGAACCATAGGCGTAGGTCGCAGCGGCAATTGCGATCACTGGCAGGAACAGAAACTGTCCCTCCCCAAGAGCCAAAGCAGCCCAGCAGACAATCCCGACGGCAGCAGTAAAGAGCGCAAAGCGCAGCACCGATCCGCGCGAGACCTGTTTAAACTTCAGCGGAAACTCATTCGCAGCGGCCACGATCAATGGGGTTACGATCAGCATCCCAAGGCAGACGGTCGTGAACCACGATACGAAAAAGGGCAGCGTCAGCTCGCCCGCGAGCAGAGCAGCAATCGTCGCACTCGCTGCGCTGCCGACAACGGCCGCGCCAAAGAAGGTCGCAAGCCAGCGCTTATCGTCCAAAGTGCGCGGAACGCCAGAGGTGCGAATGACCAGCTGGCTGATCAAAATGCCTTCGGCGACATTGGCGGCAGTGAACGCTAGAGCCGTCCCGAAAGAAGCGCCGTAAAGCACATTGGCGATGATGCTGGCCGCAGCGACGGCCACAACCATCGGAGCGATCTGAGTGCGGCGCGCGAGGAGCAAAGCCGAAACGAAAATCCCGCTAGCAGGCCAGAGAGTCGCAACTCCGCTAACCCCCAATGCGAGTTCAAAGGAGAAGCAGGCGGCCAGAAAATAGGCCGCTCCCACTATGCACCCGATTGCCCAGTTTTTTACTGGTGCGTTTTGTATGGCGGCTTTCCCGTTCATCCAGCAGGCCCTGGCCTACAAATGTTAAGATAGAGCTTTGGAATTGTAACAGTATGTAAAATTTGCATCCTTTGCCGGGCAAACTTTCCATTTTCCTACTCGGCTATAACCTGCCTAATAGGTTCGCCTCTGTTCCCAATAGGAGGCGACCGCCGTGCCAGATCTCACCTCAAAATCTCGCAAGCCCTTGTTCGATGCCGTCCGCGCAATGCTGGGCCGGGGCTTTCGCAAGTCCGAAGTTGCAACGCTCGATCGGGCACTCGATTGCGCCAGCGGTGATGAGGCGGCCTGCCAGCCGACACGCAGCCATGTCTCCGTGCCGATTGTAAAATCCGCGCGCTCTGGAATGCGGGTTGGCGAGCAAGGTATTGCCATGATCAAACGGTTTGAAGGCTGCGCGCGGCTGCGCACAGACGGTCTGGTCGAGGCCTATCCCGATCCCGGCACGGGCAGCGAACCGTGGACCATCGGCTGGGGCGCAACCGGGCGCGGGCTTGGCAGGGATGATAGGATTGGTCCCGGCACCGTCTGGACTCAGGAAGAATGCGACGCCCGGCTGGAGGAAGACCTTGTACTCTACGCCGCCGATGTCGCGCGCGCGCTTGGCGATGCCCGCACCAGCCAAGCGCAGTTCGATGCCATGGTCAGCTTTCACTACAACACCGGTGCAATTGCCCGCGCGACCCTGACCCGCAAGCACAAGGCCGGAGATTTCCATGGAGCGATGCGAGAATTTGCGCGCTGGAATAAGGCCGGCGGGCGGGTGTTGAAGGGGCTGACCCGGCGCCGGGCTGCGGAGGCAAAGCTCTATGCATCTTAAGTATGAGGCGCGCCCGTCTGGACTAGGCCAAAGCCCAGCGGCAAGCTCGCTCAATAATCGCGGCTGATCTCAGCCACCACGCTTTGCCGTCCAATGGTCGACACACTGCCCAGCAGAGCGAGCCAGCGCGTGATCCGATATTCGACGCTGGTCGCGCTGTATCCGCGGCCATCGGTCACGATCTCGACATAGACGCGGCGACCGAGGTTCTTACCCAGCGCCACGCCGGTGCCGCGATTAAGCGCAGGATCGGCGCTGACAATGCGCAGCTGATCAAGGCCAATCGCATTGCGCAGCTGGCTGACCGGATCGATCCCGCCGCCGCCGCGCAGGCTCGCCAAGGCCGCGCCCAATTGCAGCGCATCGGTGGCTGACAGGCTGGTGATCGAACCGCCGAACAGCAGCCGGGCGAGGATTTCTTCCTCGGGCAGCTGCGGGTTGGAGCCAAAGGTGATCTCCGGGCTTTCGGAATTACCGCCGATAGCGACGGTCACATTGACCCCGTCCGCGCTGGTTGCTGCTTCGATATCCAGGCGCGGATTGATCGGCTGGTTCACATCAAACGCGATGCGTCCCCGCGTCAGATCAAACCTTGTGCCTGCAAAAGTGTAAGCTCCGCGCACCAGCCTAGCCTCGCCGCCAATGCGCGGATCACTGGTCGTGCCGCGCAGCGCAATGTCCGCGCCCCATTCGCTGTCGAGGCCCAGGCCATCGACCGAAATTCGGTTGTTTGTGCTGGCATCCACCAGATAGCGCCAGGTTGATGCAGAGGCGGTCCTGGGGCGCGCATCGACCGGCGTGTTCACTTCTCTGGTGCGCACCTCAGGCAGTGCCATATCTTCCGCCGCGACGCCCAGCGCCCAGCTCGCCCGATTGATCCTCAGCCGCCCGGCGATGGTCCCGCCGCTGCCATCCGAGATAATCCGCAGGGGTCCGGTCAGTGTCGCGGACAGGCCGTTGGCGTTGAGCAGCCGCGCATCATCCACCGCCGCGCGCAGATCAATCTGCGGCGGGCGGCCCGATTGCAAACCAGCAAAATTGACCGAACCGCTGCCGCTGACGGTGCCGCCGCGTGCGGTTGTCCCGGCAAAACGGGTCAGGCGCAGGCGCGATCCGGCAAATTGCCCGCGCACCGCTACATTGGCGATATCAGTGCCGGACAGCGCGCTTTGCACCCGCAGATTGTCGCTCGCGACGCGGCCATTGAAGACCGGATTGGAGAGCGTGCCGGTGACTTTGGAGGACACGGTCGCAGGTCCGGTCAGATCAAAGGTCTCAATCCCGATCAGGCGCCAAACACCCTCAGCCGGGCCGTTGTAATTCAAATCCGCAGCCAAGCGCCCGCGCCGCAGCCGGTCCATCAAAGCGCCATTCAACGGCACCCCAGTAATGTCCGCTTTGACCCGGCCAAGCCGGTTGCCTTCTTCGCGCAGAACCGCGCCGCCGCTCAACCCGCTTGGCGTCAGATCGAGCACCGCGAGCACATCGACCGGACGAGACGATAGGACGAGGCCGGAACGGGTGAAGTTCTTGATCTCCACCTTGGCATTGGCGCTCGGCGGCGCGCTGCCCGTTTGGCGGTAATCGACCAGGCCAGAGATCACGCCGCCAAAGCCAAGGTCGGCGATGGCAAGATCGGCCAGTGAGAGCGGCATGTCGGCCAGCTTCGCCTGCACGGCGGTCTCCGCCCCGCCCAGCGCGCCCTCGACAATGGCATAGCCGCGGCCAAAGCCGACCTGCGTTGGGGCAAGGCGCCAGCCCTCCTGCCCCTCAGTCTGGGTCAGGACAGCGCGGCGCGGCATCGTAATGTCGCGGCTTGCAAATTCTCCCCGAGCCAAGAGCGCGAGGCGGCGCGGCGCAATATCGCCATCAAATTTGAGCGCAAAGCGGTCGCTGCGCCGTCCGGCAATCGAGGCGGTCGCTTTGCCTGTGCCGTTGGTCACATCGGCCTTGCCCGCGAAGCGCCCGATGAACAGCGCGCCATATTCCAGGCCAGAACCTGAAATGTCGGCGTTGATGCGGCTGGAGCCTTCGGTGAAGGCGCCGCTCGCGCTGATATCTGCGCTGGCCAGCGCCAGAGTGGTCGTCCCGCCAAAGCGCGCGGCGCGAACCGTTACATCGGCATCGAACGCCTGAGCCGTCCCTTCCGGTGCTAGCGCAATTGTCCCACCGATGCCGCCGCCGCTGAGCGCGAGATTTCCGCGCAGGCCGCGCTCTTCGAGTGCGAGCGCGCCGGTCACATCAGTGCGCCAAATTTTGAGGCTTGAGATGTCGATCCGCGCCGGACCATCGCCGGGTAAGGCAAGTCCCAGTGCGCCCTTGAACGGGCCAAGCAGAGAGCCGCCTTCAGTATCAATCGCAAAACCATTATCATTGGGTGCAATCGCAACGCGGACATCGGCAAGGCCAGCTGCGGGCAGGGGGTCAGCGAAAACCAAAGTCGCGCGGGGTCCCTCGACGCCGAAGGCTCCATCAATCGTGAAATCACCGTAGTCCGCGTGCCGTCCAGAACCGACTAAGCTGGTCGTGCCATCGACGACCCGGCCATCTGCCGCCAAAGACAGTTTCGCACTCTCCGCCTCCAGCGCGGTGAAGGAGAATGGCGAATTGCCGCCGACCGACAGGCCGCCGCGCAGTTTTATTGGGCCGCCTGCGACATTGGCGACCGTCTCATTAGAGATGCTGGAAAGCTCGCCTGCAAAGTTTGCTCGCAGGCTCCAGGGGATGTTCGCGCCCAGTTTCAGCAGGATTTTTGCGGTCGCATTGGCGCTGCCGATATCGGGCAGGTCAAATCCGCGCGCGCTGACCGGCCCGGCCAGCGCATACACGCCCGCCGACGTATCGCCCCTGAGCGTGAGATTGGCCCCGAGCGTGTCAAAGGCGAGGCGCAGATTGTCGCTGGTGAGGCGCCCCTCGCGCCAATCGAGCCCGCCGCGCAAAATGCCGCTGGTCAGCTTTGGATCGAGCGCGGCGATGCCGGTCGTCACTGCGCCGCTGGTCGCATCGAGTGGCAGCGACCAACCGGCCCCATCATAGCGCGCCGTGCCGGATTGGATGATATTGGCGACCTCGGTTTCACCAGAGACAAGCGTGCCGATCTGCAAGGAATGCTCGGCGACAAGTTCGCGGAATGGGCCATTCAAAGTCGCAGAAAGCCTTGTGTTCTCCAGCGACACGGCTGATCCAAGCAGCGCTGGATCGCGCAGCAAAGCATTGATCCCAAAGTCATCAAAGCGGTTGTCAGCCAGATCAACCGCGCCTTCACCCCGCGCAAACAATGCGCGCGTGGCGGCAGCGAATTTGCCGTCAAAGGTGCTGGCCTCCAGCGTTCCGACCAGCGACAGGGAGACTGCATCGCCCAATGCCCGCGCCGCAATGCCCGTGCCCTCAATCGGAGGAGAAACCTGTCCCAGCAGGCTGTATTCGCCCGCGCGATTTGTGATCTGAAAGCCTGCCACGCGCGCCGCATTGTCGTCGCCCGTCTCCTCTACCAGCAGGTGGCCAAGCCATTTCTCCCACGTCCCCTCGCCATCGATGCGCGCGCGGTAGCCGCGATCAAGCCCCGCCATTTGCGCGATCACACCCGCGGCTGGCGCGGCGTAGTCGAGCTTTATGTCGAACTCATCGCCATCGGGCATGGCGTTCAGCAGCAGCGCAATGCGGTCTTCGCTGCCCAATGTTCCTTCCAGATCAACGAACACTCGGCCTGAGCGAATGTCAGCCTCCGCCGTCAGATTGACTTGCTGAGTATCCTCACCGGCAATGCCAGGAGCAAGCGTGAGACTGTCGATGGTCAGCTCATCAACGCGAATGTCGAAGTCGGGCAAGATCGGCGCGTCCAGGTCGCCGGGAAGCAGCTCTGGCAATCGGGTTAGCGTGCCGCGCCGCGCGCTAAGCTCTCGAATATCAAGGCCGCTAGTGAGCCAAGCGAGCGGGTTCCAATTGAGATCGACCTCCGGGATCGTCAAAAACTCTCCGACAGGATCAAACACGGTCACATCGTGCAGCGTGGCCTGGCCGTAAATATCCCCCTCGATCCGCCCGACCTCAAAGCGCAGCCCAGATGCGGGCGCGACCTGAGCGATCTGGTCAGTCACAAAGCGCTTGCCGATGGGCGTGCTCAGGAATGCAGCCGCCAGAACGAGTGGCAAGAGGATGATAGCCAGCGCCCAGCCAAGCCGCTTAGCCCAGCGCCGTTTGCGCTTCACCGGCGGGCTGTCCGCCTGCTCTTCGATTGCGGCTTCGTCGCTCATCAGAAGGCCTGTCCCAGGCTGACATAGACGACGACCGGGCTGTCGAACTCATTGGGGTTGAGCGGCACGCCAACATCGACGCGGATCGGGCCGAACCCGGTTTTGTAACGCACACCCACACCCGCACCGACACGGATCAGGCCAAAGTCCGGCGTGTTGTCGACCGACACCGAGCCCGCATCGATGAAGGGCACGACTTCAACCGCGCCGTCGAAAAGGCCGGTTTCAATCCGCGCTTCCAGCGAGAATTCGACCAGAGAGCGCCCACCAGTGGCCTCTCCCGTTTCGGGATTGCGCGGCCCGATGGCTTGAAAACCATAGCCGCGCACCGAACCGCCGCCGCCCGCATAGAGCCGCCGCGATGGCGCAATCGCATCCACGCCCGCGCCCTGAATAGTCGCGAATTTCGCCCGGCTGGCGAGCACGGTGGAGCCAATTGATTGGTAATATGTCGCGTCCGCTTCGCTGCGGAAATAGAAGCTGGTTGCACCCCGCGATTGCGAGACCTCGGGCGCGAGGAAACCGGTGAGCCGGTAGCCGCTGGTCGGGTCGAGCAGATCGTCGCTGGCATCAATGGTGGCGCGGCCAAACAGACCGCCAATAACAAAGTCCTGACGCGGGGATTCCGCACCATCAACGCCTTGGTTGCGCTCATCGGAATAGAGCAGCTCGCCGCCCAGCGCCCAGCTGAATGGCTTTTGGAACAGCAGGTTGGACAGACGCTCAAACGTGCCGCGCAGGCCAATCGTGCGCGCATCCACCGCCTCGGTTTCGATATCGCTGGCATAGGCATCCAGCGTCAAAACCTGGTCGCGCGCGCGAAAATTGCTGCGCTTAAGGCTAAGGCTGGCGAGCCGCTCACGCGTGCCAAGAATACCGCGCACATTCAGCGCGCCCTCTGGCGGGAAGAGATTGCGGTGCTCCCACCCGGCTTCAACCTTCAGACCGTCCTCAGAGCCAAAACCAATCGCGCCGGAAATCGTGCGCAGCTTGGCCTTCTCAACCCCCACGTCGAGCGCGACCACGCCGGGCTCGTCGCCGCTTGGCGGGGCGACTTCTCTGGGGGTGACGGTGACGGTCGAGACCAATCCCGTCGCGGTGACCGCGCGGCGCAGGTCAAATTCCAGACTGCGCTGATAGGTGTCGCCCGGCTCAAAGCGAGCAATCCGCGACAGGTGCTTGCCAGATAGGAACTCCGGCTGGCTGCTGGTGACTTCGCCAAAGACATATTTGCCGCCTGGCTCAACCGGCAGCGTCAAGTCACCCTCACGCCGAGTGTGATCAATCAGCAGTTCCGGCTCATCAATCTCAGCAAAGGGATAGCCGCGTTCTCCGAGAGCCGTATCCAGTATAATTTGCTGCTCAATAATCCGGTCGGCGTACAGCGGATCGCCCGACTGGATTGCAAAGGCATTGCGCAAATCGACGTAGTCGAGCGCGCCGGAAAGAGCGCCGAGGTCAATCTCGCCAAAGGAATAGCGCGGGCCGGGCAGAATATCGAAGCGGGCCCGCGGCTGGGCGCTGGCGGTGTCTTCGCCGGGGCGAACGCCGGACAGCTGGCGGATCACCTGGCCATCGTAATAGCCATAATTGCGCAATGTGCGCTGGAGCAGGTCTTGATCGGCCCGCGCGCGCGCCGCCAATTGCGCGATGCTGGCCTCGCTGCCGCTCAAAGTTTCCACGGTGGAAAGTGCTTCAAATCGGGCGAGAAAAGCCGCGCGCTCCGGGAAGCCCTCTGCATCGGCGGGAAAACCGAGCTCCAATTCGTCCGATATATCGAATCGGGCAAGTTCTGGCAGGTCGATGAGATCGGGCGCATCGATCTCCGCCAGCGCCTCAACCTCTGGATCAGGAGAGAGCGGTTCGGGCACCGCGATTGTCAGGGTTTCGAGCTCTTCGGCGATTGGGTCCGACGCATCTGCAAGATCAGCGACAGGATCATCCGTGAGCTCAAAGCTCTCGACTGGCGTCGCAGCGGGGCCCGCGCCCTGCGTCGCCCAGCCCTCCGCATTCTCCACCGCGCTATCTGGGATCAGATCTTCGAGTGAACGCGGCGGCGGCGGAGCGGCAGGTGCTGGAGTTGTTGGCGTTTCACTTGGGCTCTCTTGAGGCGCCGCGCCCTCGGCACCACCCTCGGCGGCGGGCTGATTTTCGGCCGGTTGCGCCAGATCAGGCGAGGCATCCTGCGCATAGGCATACGGGCCGTGCACAGCGCAGCCCATCGCCGCAGCGAGCCATATGCATCGCAATGTCAGGATATTATGTCGCTGGGAATTTGACCGGTTGGCCGTCTTTACCGCGCGCGCCTTTGATCGGCTCGTCAAGCGAGTTTTTGGGCGCGGTGGCCTCAGCAATAAGCTCGCTTTGCTCTTCATCGGACATACGTTGCCAGCCTTCACGGGTCAGCCGTTCGAGCGGGCGATAGCGCACCTTATATTGCATCCGCGGCGATCCCTCGACCCAATAGCCGAGATAGACGTAGGGAAGCCCTTGCTCCGCAGCGCGCACTATGTGGTCGAGAATGATAAAATTGCCAAGCCCCGCGCGCGCTTCATGATCGGGATCATAAAAGCTGTAAATCATCGAAAGTCCGTCGCCTTGGCGATCGGTCAGGCAGGCACCGACCAAACGGCCCGGCTCGCCATTTTCGCTCGGCTCGCGGTATTCGACAACATAACTAGTCACCGGCGTGTGCTCGACCATGTCGGCATAATCGAGCTCGTCCATCGCCGCCATACCGCCATCGGGGTGGCGCGCGCTGAGATATTTCGCCAGCAGCTCAAATTGTTCATCGGTCGCCCATGGGCGGCATTCTGTAACAACGAGGTCTTTGTTGCGCTTCATCAGCCGCTTTTGCGTGCTGGAAGGTTTGAACTCGTCCGAGACTACGCGGACAGAAACGCATGCTTGGCAATCAATGCAACTGGGCCGGTAAGCCACAGTCTGACTGCGGCGAAAACCAATGCGGCCAAGCGCTTCGTTCAGCTGATCCGCATGCCCGCCCTTAAGCTCTGTAAAGACTTTGCGCTCGCTCTTACCCGGCAAATAAGGGCAAGGCGCAGGGCTGGTAACAAAGAAACGAGGAAAGCGGATCGGAGCCGTCACGGGTTTGCCTTGAGTCCTTGTGCAAAGGGTGAATCAGGGGGTTGGGCGTTAAGACATTCTTATGCCTGTTTGGTCGCCGCAGTAAAAGTATCTTAACCACAAATCAGGGTTAATAAAGGCTTACTTTGCACATTTTGCCGCAGGAATGGCGCAATTGCGTGGGGCAGGAATTGGGATTGACACCGATCCGGATACAGTTTGTTTGCTAGGGGTTAACGCGTAGCCGGGTGGAAAGCAGCTTACGCGAGCTCAGCCACGGTCACTTTGTAATCCGCCTCGCGCAGGGCCGCGACCAAGGCATTGAGCTGATCCGCGTCGCGCGCCTCGCACTCAATATCGGTGATCAAACCCTTCGCGGGCAGCGTCGTAAAGATGCGCTGGTGATAAATCTCGATGATGTTCACATTGTGCGCATCGAACAGCCGCATGACTTTAAACAAAGCGCCCGGCCGATCCTGCAAAGTCACCCGCAGACGCGCGAGCCGCCCTTGCCGTGCGAGATCGCGCAGCAGCACATTGGCGAGCAAGCGGGTGTCGATATTGCCGCCGCACAGCACCATACCGATAGATTTTCCGGCGAAGCGTTCCGGGTGCTGGAGCACCGCCGCTAGGCCTGCCGCCCCCGCGCCTTCTACAACTGTCTTCTCGATTTGCAGCAGCAAAGCGACCGCTTTTTCGAGCGCCGGCTCATCAACCAGCAGGATGTCATCAACGCGCTCGGCGATCACCTTGCTGGTGAATTCGCCCGGCTGTTTGACCGCAATGCCTTCCGCCAGAGTGTCACCGCCGCAGATCCGGTCTTCGCCTTTGATCCGGGCATACATGCTGGGGAACAGGCTGGCCTGAACGCCGACAATCTCAATGTCTGGATTGAGCGCGCGCGCGACCGTCGACATGCCGGAGATCAGACCGCCGCCGCCAATCGGGGTGACCAGACAATCAAGGTCCGACTTTTGCTCCAGCATTTCCAACGCGACCGTGCCTTGGCCAGCGGCCACATGCGGATCGTCAAATGGATGCACAAATGTGAGCCCCATTTCCTGCTCCAGCTTGCGCGCATGAGCGTTCGCATCGTCAAAGGTCTCGCCTTCGAGAACGACATTACCGCCAACGCTCTCGGTCTGCATCACCTTCACGGTGGGCGTGGTGCGCGGCATCACAATCGTGACCGGCACGCCCAGCCGGGTGCCGTGATAGGACAGACCCTGGCTGTGATTGCCTGCAGAGGCTGCGATCACACCGCGAGCGCGCTGTTCATCGGTCAGTTGCAGCAGTGCGTTGAGCGCGCCGCGCTCTTTGTAAGCAGCGGTGAACTGAAGGTTTTCAAACTTCAGCCAAATCTCCGCCCCGGTAATCTGCGACAGAGTAATCGAGTGCATCATCGGCGTTTTCACAACCGCGCCATCAATGCGCGCAGCCGCGGCGCGGACATGATCAAGGGTCAGGTCAGCAAGGCCGCGAGATGCGGGGGCTGATGCGGCGGCAGAGGCAGATTGTGCTGTCATAGTGCCGGGGCGAGTAAGCCTTTGCGATGCGAAGGGCAAACCCAATTGCGTGATCTGCTTTATTGGCAGGTGCGGCAATTGCCATTACTGCCTCGTCTCATGAGCAAAACCCAAGTGAATTCAGACCTGACAATCGCCTTTATCGGGCTCGGCGTGATGGGCGGCCCAATGACCGGGCATCTCGCGCGCGCAGGTTACAAAGTCAGAGCCTACAACCGCTCACCGGAGCGGGCGGCGAAATGGCAGAGCGCTTTTACCAAGGACAGCCTCGACGTCGCTTTCGCCGCAACGCCTGCCGAGGCGGCAAGCGGCGCGAACATGGTATTTACTTGCGTTGGCAATGATGAAGACCTCGCCAGCGTGACCTTTGGCGAGACTGGGGTTCTAGACGCGATGGCCAAAGGCGCTTTGCTGGTTGATCACACGACCGTGTCGGCTGACATGGCGCGGCGACTGGCAGCTGCGTGTGCGGAAAGAGACGTGGAATGCGTCGATGCCCCTGTTTCTGGGGGGCAAGCAGGCGCTGAAAACGGCCAGCTCGCCATCATGTGCGGCGGCAGCGAAGAGGCGCTGGCCCGCGCTGCGCCGGTGATGGACTGCTACGCCAAATCGATCGTCCATGTCGGCGAGGTCGGCGCGGGGCAAACCGCCAAGATGGTCAATCAAATGTGCATCGCAGGCGTGCTCGCTGGCCTGTCTGAGGCTGTGCGGCTGGCCGAGGCTGCTGGGCTCGATATGGACAAGACCTATCAAGCGATCTCCGGCGGCGCGGCGCAAAGCTGGCAAATGGACAATCGCTGGGCCAGCATGGCAGCCGACAGCTTCGACTTCGGCTTTGCCATCGATTGGATGCGCAAAGATTTGGGCTATGCCCTCGATGAAGCAAACCGCCTGGGGCTGTCATCACCCGTGACAGCGCTGGTCGATCAATTCTATGCCGAAGTGCAAGCGAAGGGCGGCGGACGCCGCGATACCAGCGCGCTCATCACCCGGCTGCCGCAAGCCAAGAAGGACTAAGACAGAGATATGATCCGCAAATTCACCGCCGCGCTTGGCGCCGCCACAGCTATTCTCGCGCTTAGTGCCAGCCCCGCTGCGGCGGACACTCTGGTCTACAACGTCGACGGCATCACCATTGGCGAGGATGGCGAGCTGAAGCGCTTTGTCGGATTGGTGTTCGACGATGAAGGCAAAATCACCGATCTGGTCGAGCGCGGCGAGGAACGCCCGAGCGACATCGATTTTGGCGTGGACGGCGAAGGCCGGGTGATGCTGCCCGGTTTGATCGATGCGCACTTGCACGTGATGGGCGTTGGCTTTGGCGCGCTGACGCTGGATCTGTCGCAAACCACCTCGCTGGAAGACGCGCTGGAAAGAATCGCAGAGTTTGCCGCCGAAAACCCTGGGCGGCCATGGATCCTCGGGCGCGGCTGGAACCAAGAGAAATGGGGTCTTGGCCGCTTCCCAACCGCTGAAGAATTGGACGCAGTCGTGTCTGACCGCCCCGTCTGGCTGAGCCGAGTGGACGGCCATGCGAGCTGGGCCAATACCAAGGCGATGGAAGCCGCCGGCGTCACAGCCACCTCGCAATCGCCAAGTGGCGGGCGGATCATCCGCAAGTCCGGCAGCCAAGAACCAGCGGGCGTCTTCGTGGATGCGGCAGAAAGTCTGGTGAATGCAGTTGTGCCACCTCCCCGCCCGGAAGACCGCGATCTGGCGCTGCGCAAGGCGCAGGAGATTTTGTTCGCGAACGGTGTGACCGCTGCCGCTGACATGGGCACCTCGATTGAAGATTGGCAGACCTACCGGCGCGCGGGCGACAATGGCACGCTCAAGATGCGGATCATGTCTTACGCCCGCGATATTGAGACCATGTCGCTGATCGGCGGCCCCGGCCCGACGCCGTGGCTCTATGATGACCGTCTGCGGATGGGCGGGATTAAGCTCTATCTCGACGGCGCTTTGGGCTCACGCGGGGCGACCTTGAAGGAACCCTATGCCGATGAGCCGGGCACGCGCGGGCTGCCGCTGCTGTCGCAGGCGCAATTGCGCAATTTGATGAGCCGCGCCGCCCTCGATAACTTCCAGCCCGCCGTCCATGCGATTGGCGATGCGGCGAACTCCGATGTGCTGGCCGCGATTGAAGAGCTCAATTCAAGCTACACTGGTGATCGGCGCTGGCGGATCGAACATGCTCAGATCGCCGATCCGGCAGACCTGCCGACCTTTGGTAAGTTTGGGATCATCGCCTCGATGCAGCCGCTGCACCAAACCTCTGACCGCTTGATGGCAGAGGCGCGGCTGGGGCCAGACCGCCTCGGCGGTGCCTATGCCTGGCGCAGCGTCTTGAACGTGGGCGGCCGACTGGCCTTTGGCTCTGACGCCCCGGTCGAGCCTGCTGATGCGTTCGCTGGCATTGCCGTCGCAATCAGCCGCACGGATGCGAATGGTGAGCCGTTCGGCGGATGGCGCGCACAAGAAACCGTCAGCCGCGAGCAAGCGCTGCGCGCCTTCACGGCGGATGCTGCCTATGCCGGATTTGCCGATGGCCGGTTTGGCCGCTTGATACCCGGTGAGCGCGCCGACTTCTTGCTGGTCGACCGTGATCCAATGCTGGCATCACCTGCGGATATCCGCACAACGCAGATCAGCGAAGTGTGGGTTGGCGGCGAGCAAGTCGTCGCGCGCTAAGCCCACGCGAACTCTGCGTGGCTGCGCGCCGCGCATCACAAGGCCATTGTCCAATTGATCACAAAGTGAATTGTTCGCAGCGGTTGGAACCGCTGCTTTGCACAAATTACTAGGCGGTCTTGCGTATGGTCAATTCGATCAGCGCGGGTGATTAAGACGGCAAGAACCGATTCGGGTTTCGTGCATTGTCTTAAGGGTGGCGTGGTGAGCAGTTGCAGCATTTTTCGCAATTCAAAGTGCTGCAAAAATGCATCAGATTGCAGGCTGTTTCTCTATGTTATTGATAAAAAGGGATTTTAAGAACCGAAATGGTGGCGCTTCGATGAAGATTAGGGTTGCCATGAACTATTAGATCGCCTAATTAACCAATGAATTCTGAGTTTAATAAGAATCAATCAGGAGAATATTGATGAAATTCCGTACGCTTGCCGCTGCAACCGCAGCAGTTTCGCTCGCAGCAACCCCGGCTATCGCAGAAGCCGCATTTGACCGTTCGGCTGCTCCAGTCGAAGGCGAAAGCGAAATCGGCGGCGGCTCTTCAGGCATCATCATCGCCCTTCTGGCTGCTGCTGCTGTCATCGGTGGCATCATCATCGCTGCAGACGGCGACGACGATCCCGTCAGCGCCTAACAGGCGAAACAACATCAATACGAATTACGGGGTCCTTCGGGGCCCCGTTTTTTTTGGTCTTTTGAAATGGTCTGTTGTTGAAGCGATCCTCGGGTCGAAGCATGTGGCAACGACCGGCAAGTAGATTGAACCCTAGCCCTTCTGTGTGATGATGCCCGAAACACTCTAGTCGCACTTTAGGCCCCAGGGCCTCGCGAATATCGCCTTAGCTGAAACCCTCATCATCTGACCCGGGAGTAGCGGCAGCCACGTCTTCGGCGCCCACAACACTTCCCTCGTCCGGCGCATCCGCATCGTCGCTATCGGCATCCTCGTCCGTGCCCTGCCCGCGCTCTTGTAGGCGCATCAGCACCAGCGAGCCCTCGAACAGAAGCAGCAGAGGCACAGCCAGGATCACCTGAGAGCCAGGGTCTGGCGGCGTCACAATCGCGGCAAGTGCCACCACGCCAACAATCACATAGCGGCGAGCGGCAACGAACTGCGCCCGCGTGACGATACCTGCGCGGTTCAGCAGCAACAGCAAGACCGGCAGCAGGAAACTCACCCCAAAGGCTAAAATGAACTGCATAACCAGGCTGAGATAGTCGCCAGCAGTAGGCAGAGCCTCGATCGTGAGCCCGCCAGCTTCGCCCTCAAAGGTCAAAAACCAACGAAACGCGGTTGGCATAACTATAAAATAGGCAAGCGAACCGCCCGCTAAGAACAGCACCGGCGTCGCGAGAAGAAACGGCAGGAATGCCTTCTTCTCTTTCGCGTAGAGGCCCGGCGCGATGAAGGCCCAGAGCTGGTTCGCGATCACTGGGAAGCTGATGAAGAACCCGGCAAATAGAGCAACCTTCAACTCGACGAAGAACACCTCGTATAGCTTGGTGAAGATCAACTGACCCTCGCCCTCCGGAAACGCGTCTTTCAAAGGCTGGATCAAGAAGCCTAGTATCTGGTCCGCAAAGTAAAAGCAGACACAAAAAGCCAGCATCAGTGCAATGACTGAACGCACGAGGCGGCTGCGCAGCTCGATCAAATGATCAAGCAGCGGCGCCTGCGTCTCGTCGATATCTCTTATTCCCAGAGCCATGGCCGATTTCTAGCCCTCGCTCTTCGGCGATGGCTTTGGCTTCGCTTTGCCGCGCGGCTTGGTTTTTGCCTTGGATTTGGGCGCGCTTTCTGAAGCCGCCTCGGCCTGTGCTGCCTTCTTGGTCTTTGGCTTGACTTTGGCCTTGGGGCGCGCAGCAAGCGGCAGTTCCGGCTCTTTTGCCGCAGTTTCGGCTGCATCATCCGCTTTCTTCGCCGCCTTGTCCGCTGACATGCTGCTGGCGCTTACCTTACGCTTTGCGGGCGCTTTCGCTTCCGCCGTGGCTGGCTCAGGCGCAGAGGGCTTTGCCACCTCAGCGGCCTGGGCCTTTGGCGCGGCGGGTGGAGGTCCGGTCATCACCGGCTCACCAACGGCCGTCTTTGCCGAACCCGACTGACGCTTCATGATCTCTTCGTTTTGCGCCTGCCACTTCTTTTCCATGTCCTCGAGCTCAGCCTCGCGCACCATCGCGTCGATGCCCGTGCGAAAATGCGAGGAAACCTTGCGGACCTGACCGATCCAGCGCCCAGCCGTGCGCATCGCCAAAGGCAGGTCCTTTGGCCCGATCACGATCACCGCGACAATCACGATGACGAGCAATTCTGCGGCGCCTAAATCGAACATATTTGGCTGGTCCGGCGCATTGCCGCTCTCTGTTCAGAGGTTACTTGGAGGCGTCTTTCTGCTCTGCAGACGTGGTCTCGCTCGCCGCGGCGCTCTTGTCTGCCGGCGGTTCAATTTGCCCGGCTGGCTCCGATGGCTTGGCGGTCGGCGCGTCCATATCTTCGCTCATGCCTTTTTTGAAGCTGGAGATGCCTTTGCCGAAATCGCCCATCATTTCTGAAATACGGCCTCGCCCAAAGAGGATGAGGACCACAACGGCGACGATGGCGATTTGCCAGACACTAAAACCCATGGGGGAATGACTTTCTCTGCTTAACTTGAGACGCCAATATAGGCGCGATGGCGGCGCTGCGCCAGTCGCTAATCCAATGTAGGCGTCGGAGAGCCGAGATCAGGGTCAGTTGAGACGGCGCCTTCCTCAGTGTCAGGGCTGTCCAGAGCCTCCGCTTCCGCACCGTCCGAATCGCCGGTGTCCGGGCTCATCGCCTCTTCCAACGCATCATCAACGGGGTCGAGCAGGCCAGCGGCTTTCAGCTCATCAATGCCCGGCAAATCGCGGCGCGAGCTCAACCCGAAGTGATCGAGAAACTCTGGCGTCGTCGCATAAATAACCGGGCGTCCCGGCACATCGCGGCGGCCAGCCAGTCTGATCCAGCCCGCCTCCATCAGAACATCGAGCGTGCCCTTGGCGGTCTGAACCCCGCGAATGGATTCGATATCGGCGCGGCTGACCGGCTCGTGATAGGCGATAATGGCCAGCACTTCGGTCGCAGCGCGGCTGAGGCGGCGAACCTGCTCGCGCTCTCGGCGCAGCAAATGCGCAAGATCCGGCGCCGTCTCAAAATGCCAACGTTTGCCGCGCTCCACCAGATGGACACCGCGCTTGTCGTAATACTCGCTCAGCTCTTTTAGGCCATCGCGCACATCGGAACTACTCATCCCGCCCAGATGGGTGCTGAGCGCCTCAATGCTCATCGGCTCTTCAGAGGCAAACAGTGTCGCCTCGACGCTGCGTGCGATCTCGCTTGGTCCCTCGCTCACTGCGCGCTCACTTTCTCTCGCAGCCGGCGAATGCGCAAGGCGCCGTAGGCCTCTTCCTGAGACAGCTCTGCCCGGCCCAGCCGCGCGAGCTCTAGCGCAGCGACAAAGCTGGATGCGAGCGCAGACTTGCGCAGTTTTGGTTCGGCGTGCGGCGGCAGGAAGTCCCGGATTTCCATCCAATCCAGCGTGACGCCCAGCATCGAAGAGACCCTCTCCAGCGCGCTGTCGAGTGTCATGACCGGACGATCAGAGACGTGATAAATGCGCGGCGCAGTGCGCGCCTTCACCTGGCCATAGGCCTGGATCAGCGAGAAACTGTCGCACTTCCATTGCGTCTTGCGATCAATTCGTAGGCCCTCTGGCGCGCCGCGCGTGAAGATGTCGCGTCCAATCCGGTCGCGCCCCATCAACCTGGCTGCTGCCTCGCGCATTGCGCCGAGGCGCTGAAGCCGCAATTGCAGACGCATCGCGAGCTCTTCCGGGCTTGGGTCTTCCTGCTCATCCTTGGGCAGAAGCAGCGCAGATTTGAGATAGGCCAGCCATGCCGCCATCACGAGGTAGTCGGCGGCCAGCTCCAGCCGCATGGCCTCAGCCTCTTCAACATAGGTGAGGTATTGGTCGACCAGCGCGAGGATCGAGATTTGCCGAAGGTCAACTTTCTGCCGGCGCGCGAGGTCCAGCAGGAGGTCGAGCGGGCCCTCCCAACCATCGAGCTCCAGATAGAGCGCCTTTTCGCGCTCGCTCTTTTCAGACGCCGCGCCGTCGGGATCGCCCCAATGCGCTTCGCCCGCGCTGTTCACGCTGCCCGGTTCCGGCTTTTCGCCGCTGCCGCCCTCTAGCATGAAGCCATCTGAGCTCATGCCGCCGCCTCCGCAATGTTCAGCAGAGCATCGCGCTTGGCGAGCAAGTCCGCCGCCTCGCCCAGATCATCGCGGACTTGAGTGCTTTCCAGCGCGCGGTCGAGCCGCGCCGCAGTTGCTTCGGACATGGTGGGCAGAGCCTCCACAATGCCGCGCATATCGTCCATCTTGCCCCAGCAATTGAGGATAATGTCGCAGCCCGCAGCATGCGCCTTGGCCGAGCGCTCTGGGATGGTTCCCTCGAGCGCTTCCATATCGATATCATCGGTCAGCAGCAGGCCGTCAAAGCCAATGGCGCCGCGAATAATTTCGGCAATCACCTTGGATGACAAAGTCGCCGGATTGTCCGCATCCCATGCCGTGAACAGCAAATGGCCAGTCATGCCCATCGGAGCGGAGGCAAGCGTGTGAAACGGGGCAATGTCATGCTCCAATTCCTCTGCGCTGGCGGTGACTGTCGGCATTTCCTTATGCGTGTCGGCCATGGAGCGGCCATGGCCTGGCATATGCTTGATACAGCCAGTCACTCCGCCGCGCGCCAGCCCATCTAGAATCGCGCGGCCGATTGCGGCCACTTGCACCGGATCACTGCCGAGGGCGCGGTCGCCGATCACATCATGTGCATTGGGCTGACGAACATCGAGCGGCGGATGGAAATCCACCGTGATGCCCATCGCTGATAGCTCGAGCGCCATCGCATGAGCATTGGCCCGCGCGGCTTCGATCGCGCTGGCTGGCGCAATTTGATACAGCCGGTCGAACGCCTCACCAGCGGGATAGGGTGCCCATTCTGGCGGACGCAGTCGAGCTACCCGGCCGCCCTCTTGATCGATCGAAATCAGCAGACGGTCGCGGCCGTGCAGGCTGCGCAGATCATCGGTCAGCGCACGCAGTTGCTCAGCATTTTCGCAATTTCGGCCAAACAGAATGTAGCCAGCCGGATCGGCCTCCTTAAAGAAGGCGCGTTCCTCCTCGGTTAGCGCAGGGCCAGAAAGTCCAAAGATGGCCGGTGTCATTGGCGAAACCTTGCAGGCGCACCCGGTTCAATCAAGCGCGGTAACCCTGATCCGTGGGGAAAAGTGGCTGGGCCTCTCGCCTCAACGCTTCACCTGGCAGGCAACGCCGTCCGCCTTGAGATCGGTGCAGAGCTTTTGCGCAGCGGCAAGATTGCTCGTCACCGCTTGCAGCCGGTAGACCGTGCCGATGTCCGCCTCGCCCTTTTGGACGCGGTGACGCACACCGTTTAGAACGCTGGTCTGACGCGTCAGCGTGACCCAGCCAGCCTCGGCCTTTGCCCGGCTGCCATAGGCGCCAACTTGCACGCCGACGCCGCTGCTCGCGGCCGGCTTGTCCTCGGTGCTGCGGGTCGCGATGGCTGGGCCAGAGCTGGCCGAACTACTGCTTGATGTCGTGCCAGCCGCATCAGAGCCGCCCGCACCGGCGCCATTTTCAGAGCCTGAACCCGCCGTTTCGCCAGCATCGGCAACCACGCCGTCACGGCTTTGGCCTTCGCCAACCGCCGGGGCGACATTGCCCGTGCCTGCGAATTCCTTGCCGCCAGGATCATCCGGGCGTTCTTTATAGGGGCCTTCTGGCGCGACGATTGTGCTGCCATCGGCGACTAATTCCTGATCGCCCGTCTTGTTGGTGACGAACCACACCGCTCCGATCACACCAACCAATAGGACCAGCAGGATCGCGGCAAAGCCAATGATCCGCGCGGTATCCACACCGCCATCATCATCTTCTTCATCGGATTCCAGCCACGGCAGGCTTTCTTCTTCTGACAAGTCGAGTTCGGCTGCATCGCTCATAATTGTCGCCCGCAGACATCACCGCCTGCGGCCCCTTCCATTAAAAGCCTCTCGGCTCTCACATAGATTCCACCGCCTCAACGCCGAGCACGCCGAGACCATTACGGATCACTTGCCCGATTGCATCAGCAAGGAAAAGCCGTGCGCCTGTTAAACCAGCATCTTGTTCCAAGATGAAGCGCTTTTGCGGCGAATCATTGCCGAGGTTCCAGAAAGTGTGAAGCTCTGAAGCCAAATCATAAAGATAAAAGGCGATCCTATGCGGCTCGCGCGCCTTCGCAGCGGCCTCAATCTCGCGCGGGAATTGCGCAGCGAAACGGATCAGAGCCAGCTCTTCATCGCCCAATTGCGCCAAATTCTCACCCGATGGCGCAAGGCCAGCCTCAGCCGCCTTACGCAAGGTCGAGCGGATCCGCGCGTGGGCATATTGGACGTAAAAAACCGGATTGTCCTTGCTCGCCTCGACAACCTTGGCGAAATCGAACTCCATCTGCGCTTCAGGCTTGCGGGTCAGCATGGTAAAACGCACCACATCCTTGCCCACTTCGCCCGCCACATCGGCCAGCGTCACAAAGGTGCCAGAGCGTTTCGACATCTTTACCGGCTCGCCGCCGCGCAGCAGCTGAACCATTTGAACCAGTTTCACGTCGAACGGGGTTGGTTTGCCCTGACCCTCACCCAACGCCGCAACTGCGGCCTTGATCCGCTTGACCGTGCCAGCGTGATCCGCGCCCCAGATGTTGATCATCGCATCGGCGGTTTGCGCCTTTTGCATATGATAGGCGAGATCGGCACCAAAATAGGTCCAGGACCCAGAGGATTTCTTGATCGGACGGTCCTGATCATCGCCAAACTTGGTTGAACGGAACAGCGGCAGCTCCACCGGCTCCCAATCTTCCGGCGGGGCCTTGCCCTTGGGGGCTTCAAGCACGCCATCATAGACCAAATCATGCTCGCGCAGCCATGCTTCGGCTGCGTCGGGCTTGCCCTCGCGGTGCAGCTGAGCCTCTGAGGCGAACACATCGTGATGAATGCCCAGCACCGCGAGATCAGCCTTAATCAGCTCCATCATGGCATCAACCGATTGCTCGCGGAACAGCGCCAGCCATTCGCTTTCATCGGCACCCGCATAGGCATCGCCGTGCTCTTTCGCGAGCGCCGCACCGAGCGGTTTAAGATAATCGCCGGGATAGAGCCCTTCTGGGATCGCGCCGATATCCTCGCCCAGCGCCTCGCGGTAACGAAGATGCGCAGAGCGGGCGAGCACGTCGACCTGGCCGCCCGCATCATTGATGTAATATTCGCGCACCACCGAATGGCCGGCAAATTCGAGCAGGCTGGCGAGCGCATCGCCCACCACCGCGCCCCGGCAATGGCCCATATGCATCGGGCCGGTCGGGTTCGCGGAGACATATTCGACGTTCACCGTCGTGCCCGTACCCATGTCGGAGCGGCCATAGGCGTCAGCCTTCGCAGCAATCGCCGCAAGTTCAGCAAGCCATGCGGCAGGATCGAGCCGCAGGTTTATAAAACCAGGCCCTGCAATCTCTGCGCTGTTGATTTGCGGATCGGCCTCAAGCTTGGCAGCGATTTGCTCAGCCAAGGCGCGCGGATTGGTCTTCGCCTGCTTCGCCAGCACCATGGCGGCATTGGTCGCGAGATCGCCGTGGCTCGGATCGCGCGGCGGCTCCAACGTAACGTTGGCGAAATTGATGCCCTCAGGCAACACGCCGTCTGCTTCCAAAGCCTGAAGCGCGCTGTGGGTCTTAGCCGCAAAGGCGGCGTAGAGTGTTGGTTGATCAGTCATAGTGCTTTCATTTCGGCTGCGCCGTTAGCGGAATTATGCGCTGGCGGAAAGTTATCGATTGGATGCCGGAGCCACCCGCGCCCTCCACCCTTCCACCCGGAGCCTACCGGGATACCATCCGGGTGGAAGGGTGGAGGGCGCGGGTGGCGTGGAGCCGACTAGCTAGAAGCGCGAGGAAATCGCACACCGGATGGTGTGCGGAACGACTTAACGCGTGGCGTTATAGGCCAGCTGCTGTTCGGTCAGTTGAAAGCCGACCAGCATTTCAAAGCTGGTACGCTGGATTGCCGCGCGCACTTCTGGTGCGGACAGCGGGTCAAGCGCGGCGTCAACATCGCCAGGTCGTCGCTTGCGGGTGATCCGCTCGCGAATATCCTCGGGCAAGGTCGCAGCGGCGCGGTCAATGTAAGAGGAGGCGGTTCCGCTGGCCTGAGCACGCTCTTGCCCGTCGGCGAAGCTAATCGTCACTTCGCCAACCCGCTTGGACACGACGGCACTGCCGCCCTGCAATACAGTGACGAAGTAAGGCACGGTGACGCTGCGCGCGCCGCGAACGTCGGTGCGGCGGGCCAGCACGTCAAAGGTCGCTTGACTATAAACCTTCTCGCCGCTCTCATCACAGGTGTGACGCAGATTGGTGATCGTTGCGGTCATATCCAGATTGGCCGCCGTCTGATCGCCAGCCGCGCGGAAAGCGGTGATATCGCCGGTGTAGTCAGGAATGCCGACCGATGGGCAGGATGTCAGGACGGCGGTGATGCCAACCCCTTGATCAACCACCAACTCGCCTTCGCGGGCACAGCCAGCAAGGGCAGCAACAAGAGCTAGAGCAGGCAAAATCGGCTTGCGAAACGTCATGAACTGGGTCGTCCTCGATTAATCGATCCAATGCGCGCGCAGCGTTTGGCCGCGCACCACAAAAACTGAAGTATCACGCCCTAGCGGCGGACGTCGCAAAGCGCTAGAGGGGGCGATATGAATGCTCCCTTTCCCAATTCCGACAATGGCAGCTCGCCTGCCTCTGGCGGCGGACCAGCCGACCAGACCCCGCTAACCTTGCTGATTGCGGCCCCGCGCGGCTTTTGCGCAGGCGTGGACCGGGCGATTGAGATCGTCGAAAAATCGATCGAACGCTATGGCGCGCCGGTCTATGTGCGGCACGAAATCGTCCACAACAAATACGTCGTGAACTCGCTGAAGGCGCAAGGCGCGATCTTCGTTGAGGAATTGGACGAGGTGCCAGATGACGCGCCGGTAGTGTTCAGCGCACACGGCGTGCCGAAATCGGTTCCAGCCGAAGCGCAGCGTCGCAATATGATCTATGTCGATGCGACCTGCCCGCTGGTCTCGAAAGTTCACCGGCAGGCTGAGCGGCAGCTCGAGAAGAAGCGCCACATCATCTTTATCGGCCATGAGGGCCATCCTGAAGTGATCGGGACGATGGGCCAGGTTGACGAAGGCCAGATGACCCTGGTCGAGACCGTGGAAGACGTCGACAAGCTGCCGTTTGAGACTGATGACGAGCTCGCATATCTCACGCAAACGACCTTGTCGGTTGATGACACAGCCGAAGTGATCGCGGCGCTCGAATGGCGCTATCCCAATATTCGCGGGCCGAAGGCGGAGGACATTTGCTATGCGACCTCCAACCGTCAGGCAGCCGTCAAACAGATCGCCAAGCAATGCGATCTGCTGCTCGTAATCGGCGCGCCAAACTCGTCCAATTCGCTGCGCCTGGTCGAAGTCGCAGAGCGGCTGGGTACGCCCGGCAAATTGATCCAACGCAGCAATGAGATCGACCCGGCATGGCTCGACGGCGTGGAGACGCTGGGCGTCACCGCCGGGGCATCTGCGCCAGAGATCCTGGTGCGCGAAGTGGTTGCCAAAATCACGGAACTGCGCCCGGTCAACGAACAGACAATCACGGCGGCAGAAGAGAAGATGGTCTTCAAACTGCCGCGCGAATTGACCGAATAAACCGGCGAAGCGCGAGGGCGAATGGCGGTCTACACGCATCTTGGCGCTGAGGAATTGGCACAGCTGATCGCGCATTACGATGTTGGCGATCTGGTTTCGGCCAAGGGTATTGCCGAGGGCGTCTCAAATTCGAACTGGCTGATTGAGACGACAGGCAGCGGCGCGGCGGATTCGCCCACCCGCTTTATCCTCACCATGTATGAGCGGCGCATTGAGCTTAGCGACCTGCCCTATTTCCTGGGGCTGCTCGATCATCTGTCGGCTGGTGGATGCCCGGTGCCGCGCACCATTCACGACGAGACAGGCGCAGCATTCCGCATGCTGGATGGTAAAGCGATCGCGCTGATCGAGTTTCTGCCCGGTGTGTCTCCGACGCAGCCAACCGCAGCTCAGGCGCGGGCCGTGGGCGGTGCGCTGGCGCAAATGCATCTCGCATCGTCTAATTTTGAGCTAACCCGCGCAAACACAATGGGCTTTGCGGACAATCTCGCGGTGCTGGAAAAATGCGGTGAGGCGGGCCTTGCGAGCATCGATCCGGCGCTTCCCGAGATCCTTGACCCGGCGAAAGCAGCTGCCGCGCTCGATTTGTCCGCCCTTCCCGTCTCCAATATTCACGCCGACCTGTTCCCGGACAATGTCCTGATGCTGGGCGATGAAGTCTCCGGCATGATTGATTTCTACTTCGCTTGCCGGGGCACGATGGCTTTGGACCTCGCCACTACGCACGCCGCATGGTGCTTCGATCCTTCCGGCGCTCACTATAATGCCGAGCTCGGCGACGCATTGGTCGCAGGATATGAGGCGGTTCGCCCGCTTGAGGTCGCCGAGCGCGAGCTGTTGCCCGAAATCGCCAAAGGTGCGTGCCTCAGATTTGTCGCAAGCCGGGCCGAGGATTGGCTCGATACGCCGGATGACGCATTGGTCACACGCAAGGACCCATTGCAATTCGTCTCACGATGGCACTTTTACGACGAAGCGGGCCTAGGTATATTTGCGTAAGCTAACTATTCGGGCAATGGTGGATGGTATGAAACACGTCGAGATTTTCACTGACGGTGCCTGCAAGGGCAACCCTGGCCCTGGCGGCTGGGGCGCGCTGCTGCGTATGGGCCGTCATGAAAAGGAATTGTCGGGCGGAGAGCGCGACACGACGAACAATCGTATGGAGCTGATGGCGGCCATCAAAGGCCTGTCCGCCCTGATCGAGCCATGCACCGTCGATCTTTATTCAGACAGCAAATATGTGCTCGACGGGATGACCAAATGGGTCGCCGGTTGGCAAAAGCGCGGCTGGGTCAACGCCAGCAAGAAGCCGGTTCGCAATGCCGATCTGTGGCATGAGCTGATCGATGTCTCGGCCAAGCATCAGGTCGAATGGCACTGGGTCAAAGGGCACAGCGGCCATCCAGAGAACGATCGCGTCGACAAGCTCGCCAGCGATGAAGCAGACCGCGCGGCATCCGCCAGCGACGAAGAAGAGAGCGAAAACGCCTGATTGACGCGGGGTGCGCTGATGCGCGCTTTGACCTCAATCTGCTAATCTCAAAACAAAAGCGGCGCACCATTCCGGCACGCCGCTCTTATATCAAAAAGTGCAGCAGCGGCGGCGATGCGCCAGCCGCTAGCACGCCTTAGGTGTTGTCTTCGGTCGGCGCGCCTGGGCCGTTTTTCTTGATCGAATCGATCGCGTTTTGCGCGCTCGACTTGCTCGAATAGCCCTGGGTCGAGAACATCACTTCTGAATTGTAGCTAAAGCGCACGCGGAACTCGCCGGCTTTGTCTTTGTAGATCTCAAATTTGTGCGACATTGTATTGTCTCCCTTCGTTATGAATTTGTCTGCGATTCGGGAGCTTACAGATCAAAACGGGGTTGGCTAGGCGTCGGTTGTAACAAAACGTTGCGGCGCATAGCGCGCGCGCTCAATCCCGCTCGTCATTGCATCTGCGCTCAGCCCCAAGAGCTCTTGCGCCGCGAGGCGCGCGGCGGCGGGCGCGGTTTGAATGCCAAAGCCGCCTTGCCCAGCAAACCAGTAGAAACCAGGGACCTCTGCGTCATAGCCATAGACCGGCAGCCGGTCGGGCGCGAAACTGCGCAGACCGGCCCAGCGCCGCTCAACGTGCTCAATTTTCCAGTCGACCACAGCTTCAAAGCGCTCAATCGCGCGGGCGACATCAATTTCCTCTGGCGCAGCATCGCACGGCTCGCTCGGTATCTCGTCATGTGGGCTGAGCCACAATCGCCCATTGTCCGGCTTGAAATAGAACCCGCCATTGATGTCGAGCACCAGCGGCAAATCGTCCGGGGCCTGCGGCGATACGCGCAATTGCGCAACTGTGCGGCGCATCGGCGCGATGCCTAGTGGTTTGACACCCCCAGCGACTGCAAGCGCATCGGCCCATGCCCCAGCAGCATTGACCACGCGCTCTGCTCCGTAGGTCTCGCCCGATTCGAGGGTGACCGCCCATAGGCCGGTGTCGGGATAGCGTTTCAGCTTTGCCACTCGCGCACGGCAGACTAGATCAACGCTGCACTGGCGCATGATCTTGAGATAATGCTGATGCAGGCCCGCCACATCGATGTCCGCGCAGGCGGGTTCCCAGAAAGCATGACGCCATTCGTCTCGAACCTGAGGGACTTTGGCAGCGATCTGTTCGCGGGTGAGCCGCTCGATCGTGACGCCTGTATCCGCGAATGTATGTTCAAATTCGCCAAGCGCCGCCAAATCTTGATCGCGGGCCAAATGCACCGCGCCGCGCGGGGTCAGAAAACCGCCATCACGCAGATATTGCCCCGATGCGAGGGTAAGCGGCACGACGCCCGGCCCGCCGTAGCACTCATCCCAGAAGGCCGCGGACCGGCCAGTTGCGTGGTATCCGGGTGCGTCCTCAGCCTCTAGGACCAGTACTTTGGCGTGGGCGGACAGCTCGGCAGCAAGACTAGCGCCCGCTATTCCGGCTCCGACAACCGCAAAGTCATAAATTCCATCAGGCATCAGCTGGCGGGCTTCGGCGCAGTCCTATCGAGAAACTCGGTAACCGCGTCCATTGCGCGGTCGCGCACTGCATCAACCTCGCGCAGGATTTCATGGCGAGCCTCGTCGCCAAAGGCGCACAGCTCTCCCTTGGCAAGGCGCTCCACCGCACGGACGCAGTCTGCATGGCTCACGAGCTTGTCTTCACTGGTCGACAGGATGAGCACTGGTACGTCGACCGATTCCATCGCGCCGGGCGCCTCGAGAACTCTGGTCGAAGCATAGGCACGCTCAACCCAGCCCCAACTGCCCGGCCCCATCACCAGCTCTGGGCGATGCTCGCGCCACCACAGCTCATCGTCATAGCGATCATCATCATGGGTCAGCAATGTGCGGCGGCGCGCAGGCATCTCGCCCGGTTTCTCACTCCACTTCCACGCTTGCCGGGTGGGTTCGCCAACGACATTCATCAGCTTTGCCGCCCCATGGAGCACCGCCAGCGGCAACGGCGGCCCTGCCATACCGAGCATGGGCGCACTTAAAACAACGGCCTCAGGCTGAACGCGGCGCTCAATCAGCGCGCGCATAACGACGTGCCCGCCCATTGAATGTCCCGCGAGCACATGCGGCCCTGGCGTCTCAGCGACCCAATCCGACCAGAAATGCGCCAGATCATCAACCCAAGTCGCAAAATCATCAATATGCCCAGTGACAGGATCGTCTCCGAGTCGCCCAGAACCCGCCTGCCCGCGCCAATCCGCCGCAGTTACGCGCCAGCCATCGCGGTGCCATTCGTCCAGGCTCTCAAGGTATTTTTCGTAATTGTCACCGCGTCCCGGAAAAAACAGGATGGACCCGCGCGGGCTCACACCACCGGCGCCAGAGGTCTGCCAATCAATCCGGCGCAATTCATGGCCGTCTTGCGCGCGCCAAATGCTCTCGCTGGCAGCAGAGGGAATAGCCCGGCGATCCATAATCACAGGCTTCCGCGGATGGCTCTGCGCGTGGGATCTGCAGACGTCACTAATTTCATCCCTTCGGGCTTGGTTACTATTTGGTAAGCCATAATCTGTAGCAACACCCTCAGAAGGACCGACCAGACGATCTGGCCGTCAACCTTTGGGGGCCAAATGTTTAGTGAAACCATCCAATACGGACTGCTGATTGCCTTGGCAATTGCGCTGTTGTTTGCCGCATTTACGGACATGCGGAGCCGCAGGATCGCCAATTGGTTGAACCTGGCGATCGTCCTTGGCGCGCCGGTTTTCTGGTGGGCCAGCGGCATGTCTTTGCTGCCCGAAGGACCCACAATTTTCGATCCGACCAGCGTGGTTTTGCAGATCGGTATCGCACTCATCACATTTTTTGCCATGGCACTTTTGTTCGCGCTCAAAATGATGGGCGGCGGCGATGTGAAGCTCTTGGCGGCGCTTGCGCTGTGGATCGAGCCCAGCGCTTTCATGCAATTGCTGATCATCATGGCGCTCGCTGGCGGCGCGCTGACGATCGTGATGGCATCCTATCATTTCATGCGTCAGCAAAAAGAACGCATCGCAATTCCATACGGCGTGGCCATCGCGGCCGGCGGCCTGTGGGTCATTTATCCGAAGATTTTCTCCAGCGCAGCAATGGCTGCGAACTTGGGGTGAACCCGATTTTAACCAATCCGCGCTTACAAGGCGCAAATCTACCCGCCCGTGAATTCATCTGGGCCATTACAAGGGGGCTATAAAGCCATGGACAGGAAGAAGCTTGTTTTGCTCATCGGAGCGCTGATCATCGCGGTCGGCACTGCCTTTGCTGCACGCAGCATGTTCGCAGGGGGCGCTGCCCCAGAAGCTGAGGCGGCTGCTGTGCCAGTCGGTCCTAAAGTCTTGGTTGCGCAGCGTGCGCTTCCAACCGGCACCATCATCACCGCCGATGCGCTGAGCTATCAGCAATGGCCGGAAGAGCTGGTGCAGGATGCCTACTTCATTGATGGCGAATCAGACATCACTCAATTGCTCGGCACAGTCGTGCGTCACCCGGTCACCGCTGGTGAACCAGTGACCCAAGGCTCGCTGGTAAGCCCTGGCGATCGCGGCTTCCTCGCTGCGGCGCTTGGCCCAGGCATGCGCGCTGTTACAGTGCCAGTTTCAGCTAAGACCGGTGTTGCGGGCTTTGTGTTTCCGGGCGACCGTGTTGACCTTGTCCTGACCCAAACGGTCGAAGGCGAAGGCCTGCCATTGAAGGCCGCTGAAACTGTTTTACGCAACCTGCGCGTTCTTGCGACTGACCAAAGAACTTCGCAGACAACTAACGAAGCTGGCAATACCGTTGTTCGTGCGTTCCGTACAGTCACTATCGAAGTGACACCGAAGATCGCCGAAAAGGTTGCTGTCGCCCAGACTCTTGGCACGCTCACCTTGGTTCTGCGTTCTATCGCAGATAACCAAACTGAACTCGAGCGCGCGATCGCTTCTGGTGATGTAAAAATTCCAGAAGATGCGACGCCTGAAGAGGAAGAGCGGCTCCTTCAGTCGGCCATGAACCGGCCAAACGATCGGGGCACAACTTTCTCAACCGGCGGTGACGTTTCTCGCTTCCAGCGCAAGTCAGTTCCCGCCACCGGCAAGGCCAAAGTTACGCCAGCCGCACCCGGTGTGGCAGCGAACATCAACGGTGCGCCAATCAATCGCGGCCCTGCTGTTCGCGTAACTCGCGGCAAGCAAACCACTGAAGTTCCAGTGGGCGGCGCGCGAGGAGCAGCCACTTCCTTCCGGCGAACCCAGGCAGAAGATGTACGTGAGGCTGGGCAGACAGCACCTGCCGCAGGCGCATTGCTGATCCGCTGAAGGAACAGAAAATGACAAACCAGATCAAAAGATTGGATGCCGTCCAGACGGCAACAGGGAAACCATCAAGGGGCTATAAAATGAAACGCCTGTCTACTGCAAAAATGCTGCTGGCCAGCATTGCCGCATTGCCGCTTATCGCGGCTCCGGCAAACATTGCCACCGCTCAGCAAGTGAACAGCCCGGATCAGGACGTCGTCCTATCCATCGGCAGCGGCCAATTGGTCACCATTCCTGGCGCAATGACGGATGTCTTCATCGCCAACGAAGCGATCGCCGATGTGCAAGTCAAATCTCAGCGTCAGCTGTATGTATTTGGCCGCTCTGGTGGTGAAACCACGATTTACGCCAGCAATGCGTCTGGCAATGTGATCTGGTCTGCCAATATTCGCGTCGGCTCAAACATTGGCAGCATTGATCAAATGCTGGCTCTGGCGATGCCGCAAGCCAAAATAGGCGTTGCCACCATGGGCACCAACACGGTGCTTCTGACCGGTACAGTGGCTGCTCCGGAAGATGCGGCCGAAGCTGAACGCTTGGTCCAAGCTTTTGTTGGCGACGGCGCAAATGTGATCAGCCGCCTGAAAACGGCAACACCGCTGCAGGTAAACCTGCAAGTGACTTTTGCAGAAGTCAGTCGCTCACTCACGCGTGATATCAGCGGCAATCTGTCGACCTTCGATTTTAGCACCGGAGGTTTCCGGGGAGCAATCGGCAACGGGCGTACGCTGGGAACCGGCAATTTCCGTCTCGACGGACCGATTGCGGTTGGTAATGGCGTTCAAAATCCAGGTGTCATTGTTCCTGTGCTGGATGCCCTTGGCAATCCAGTGTTGGATAACAACGGAGCGATCGTTACCCAGACCATCCAGGGTCCAGGCATCAACTCAAATGGCGGCACTACCATTGGTGGTCTTGGTCGCTTGTTCGGGCTTGACGCGCTAGGCGCCCTCGATTTGGCCGAACAAATTGGACTGGTAACGACTTTGTCCAGACCTAACCTGACAGCCCTGTCTGGTGAAACAGCGAGCTTCCTCGCTGGCGGCGAATTCCCGATCCCAATCAGTGAAGGCTTGGGCACTGTCTCGGTAGAGTATCGCAATTTCGGTGTGAGCCTTGCCTATACTCCTACTGTTCTGGCCAATGGCCGAATTTCTCTGCGGGTACGGCCTGAAGTTTCCGAACTCTCGAGCCAAGGCGCGGTTACGCTCAACGGCTTCCAAATCCCGGCCCTCACCATTCGCCGGACAGAAACCACTGTCGAGCTCGGGTCTGGTCAGAGCTTCATGATCGCTGGCCTGATGAGCAACAATTCGCAGAATACGATCGATAAGGCGCCAGGTGTTGGTGATATTCCAATCCTTGGCAACCTCTTCCGTTCGCGGGCCTATCGTAAGGGCGAAACCGAATTGGTAATCGTTGTAACTCCGTATCTGGTGAAACCAGTGAACGCGAGTGACATCAAATTGCCAACTGACGGGTTCCGAGCTGCAAGCGAGATCGAACAATTGCTTGGCTATCAGGAGAGCGCAGGCAAAAGCGGGGCAGCTCGTCCTGGACCGACTGCGGCAGGTGACGAGAATGCACCGGAGCCGTCGGTCAGTGCAGCAGATCCTGCAGCAATCGTCCCAGGCTCAAGTCGCAAGGACGAACGCCGCACTCAGAAAAAAGACCGGAAAAAAGACCGTCAGGCTGACGCCGCGGCACCCGGTTTTAGCCTCTAATCGAAGTGAGAAAGGTAAGAATTATGCCCAAAGCAACTCACAATAAGCTGGCCAAACTGCCTGCCATTGCCATTGCCCTCTCACTTGGAACATTGCTCGCTGGATGCGGCGGTGTGCCAACTGAACGAGGCCTCTACAGCACCAAACAGCCAGTGGTTGAGCGGACGAACTATACGCTCGACGTGCAAACCAATCGTTCGGGCTTGCCAATCTCTGAGCAGCAACGCGTTGATGGTTGGTTCGACACTATGGAATTGGCATACGGTGATCGGATTTCGATCGACGACCCTACCAATAATCCAGCGCTGAAGACTGCCGTAAGCGACCTTGCCGGCCGATATGGCCTGCTCGTCAGCGAAACCGCGCCGACGACAGCCGGTTTCCTCAATCCGGGCCAAGCCCGCATTGTGGTCACCCGTTCGAATGCGTCTGTGCCAGGTTGCCCTGATTGGTCAGCCAAGTCTGACACGAACTACAATAATGCAACCAGCCCTGGCTATGGTTGCGCGGTCAATAGCAATCTTGCTGCAATGGTCGCGGATCCGCAGGATTTGCTCGAAGGCAAGAAAGGCACTGGTGAATCCGTTGTCGCCAGCGGCACCAAAGCCATCGACACATTCCGCCAGACTGCACCATCCGGTGCAGGCGGTCTGCCAGCAGCTTCAACCGGAGGAAACTGATCCATGAACGCGCCTTGGAATTCCGGACTACCCGGCAATCGCGATCCATTTGCAGCCTATATCTGCGATGACAACGCACTCGACGTTCTGCGTCCAGTCGTCATCGAAATGGGCTGGCAGCCAGAGAAGTGCAACAAAGGCGGCCTGCGCAATGCGATCCAATCGCTGTCAGTAAGCGCCAGCCCTGCAATCCTGCTTGTTGATCTTTCTGAAAGCGGTGATCCGCTGAACGACATCAACGCTCTCGCAGAGGTTTGCGAACCTGGCACGGTTGTTATCGCTGTCGGTCAAGTCAATGACGTACGTTTGTACCGTGACCTGCTTGCCAGCGGCATTCATGATTATCTGCTGAAGCCGCTTTCGGCCCAGCAAATTCACGACTCGCTGAACCAAGCACTCACCGTCTTCACTTCGCCCAAAGGCGGCGAAGCGGAGCAAGTGCAACGTCACATTTCGACCGCAGTGGTCGGAACACGCGGCGGTGTTGGAGCGTCTACGCTGGCGACCTCGCTCGCTTGGCTGTTCAGTGATGAGCACAATGCGCCCACCGCGCTGCTCGATCTCGACGTGCATTTCGGAACCGGCGCGCTTGCACTTGATCTGGAGCCAGGCCGCGGTCTGACTGATGCGATCGACAATCCAAGCCGGATTGACGGGCTCTTTATCGAGCGCGCCATGATCCGTGCGAACGATAATCTGTCGATTCTGTCTGCAGAGGCACCGATCAACCAGCCATTGATGACCGATGGTGCGGCATTCCTACAATTGGAGGAAGAATTCCGCCAGGCGTTCGAAATGACCGTGATTGATCTGCCGCGCAACATGCTGATCAACTTCCCGCACCTTCTGAGCGAAGTTAACCTCGTGCTGGTCACCTGTGAGCTGACATTGGCGTCTGCGCGCGACACCATTCGCGTTCTGTCTTGGCTGAAAACCAATGCTGCGCACGCCCATCCAATGGTCGTTGCCAACAAGGTTCAAAACGCCACCGCTGAGATCAGCAAAGCCGATTTTGAAGCCTCAATTGAACGTAAAATTGATTTCGTAATTCCATACGACATCAAAGCCGCGTCCAATGCTGCGAAGCTTGGCCAAGTGTTCGTTGATGCCAACCGTTCAAGCAAATCCACTGCTGTCATCAAGCAGATTGGTGAGCGGATCATGGGCGCCGACGAAGACGATTTGGAAGCGTTGACAGAAGAGAAGAAGTCGCTTTTGGGCGGATTTGATCTGAAGTCGCTGCTGTCGAAGAAAGACAAATCAGAGGCCGAACCGGCTGAATAACACGCGCTAGGGGAGCCGCTCGCACCGAATATCGGTGCAGCGCCCCCTTCGCTTGCTGATCGGTCACGCCTAAACAAGGAAAGGCGGGAAGGGAAAGCATGGATATCTTGCAAATCCTGCTCATCACGATAGTGATTTTTGCAGTCCTCGTAGGCGGCTACGTCCTCGCGACTGGTCCAAACTCGGGCAAGGCTCAGAAACGACGCCTTGAAGCCTTGAGGTATCGCCATTCGCAAAGCACCGACGCCAAAGTCGATGCGCAGCTGAAAAAGGCAATCGCGGCTCGAAAGCCCAAGGCTCAAAAGGTCGCTGGCGCGAGTTCACGCTCCGAAGCGCTGGCAATTCGGCTCGACCGAACCGGCAAGCCTTGGACATTGTCGCAATATGTTTATGCGTCACTGGGCCTAGCCTTGGTGATTGCGGTGTTGGTTTACATTAAGTCTGGAGCGTTTTTGCTTTCGCTTGGCGTCGGCTTGCTCATGGGCGCTGGCATTCCTCACTTGGTCGTGAATTTCATGATCGGTAAGCGAACCGCACAGTTCAACGCGAAATTTCCAGACGGTATTGAGTTGCTGGTCCGGGGCCTGCGTTCCGGCCTGCCGGTGACTGAGACTTTGGGTGTTGTTGCCCAAGAAGTCGAAGGCCCTGTGGGCGTCGAGTTCAAAGGCATCACCGAACGCATCCGCATCGGCCGGACCATGGAGGAATCACTCCAGGAAACCGCTGACCGGCTTGGCATTCCTGAGTTCAACTTCTTCTGCATCACGCTGGCCATTCAGCGCGAGACAGGTGGTAACTTGGCCGAAACATTGTCCAACCTGGCTGATGTTTTGCGCAAGCGCTCTCAAATGAAGCTTAAGATCAAGGCAATGAGCTCTGAATCGAAAGCTTCTGCTTACATCGTTGGCTCGCTGCCATTCATCGTCTTCGCGATGATCTGGTGGATCAACCCAGGCTATCTAGGCGGCTTCTTTAGCGAAGACCGACTGATCATTGCCGGACTTGGCGGCCTGACTTGGATGTCGATCGGTGTATTTATCATGGCCAAAATGGTCAGCTTTGAAATCTAAGTGAGGGACGAGATATTATGATTAACACTCAACCCGGCCCCACACTGCTTGGTTTCGACGTTATCGTCGTCGGTACGATCCTGGCTGGCCTTGCTGCCTTTGCTGTGATCATGGCGATCTACGCGGCCGTGACGATCAAAGACCCGATGGCCAAGCGCGTCAAAGCGCTCGAAGAGCGCCGCGACGAGCTCAAAGCTGGCATTGTCACTGGCAATACCAAGAAGCGCGCCAGCCTGGTCCGCAAGACCGAGGGTACTGACAGGGTCAAAGAGCGCCTCGACAGTATGAAAATCCTGCAGGATAGCCAACTTGAGGATATCCAGCAGAAATTGGCTTACGCGGGCTACCGCAACAAAGAGCTCGCGGTGTATGTCATCATGGCGCGAGCAATCTTGCCAATCGTGGTTGGGGCCATCGCCTTCACCGTGATTTATTGGCTAGACTTCTTCCCGGATTGGGGCTCGTTCAAGCGTAGCGGCGCCCTAGCTGTGTCGGTATTCGGTGCCTACAAAGCGCCTGAACTCTTCTTGTCCAACAAGGCAAGCAAGCGGACGCTGGAAATCCAGCGCGGCCTGCCAGACGCGCTCGATCTGCTCGTCATTTGCGCAGAAGCTGGTCTTACCGTCGATGCTGCATTTAACCGCGTTGCTAAGGAATTGGGCCGCGCTTATCCGGAACTGGGCGATGAATTTGCCCTCACCGCGATTGAGCTGTCATTCCTAAACGAGCGGAAGCAAGCGTTCGACAATCTGGCTTACCGGGTCAATCTCGACGCTGTTAAAGGCGTGGTGACCACCATGGTTCAGACCGAACGCTATGGTACGCCGTTGGCCTCGGCTTTGCGTGTTCTCTCCGCAGAATTCCGCAACGAGCGGATGATGCGCGCTGAGGAAAAGGCAGCGCGTCTGCCTGCGATCATGACCGTACCGTTGATCTTGTTCATTCTGCCGGTGCTGTTCATCGTTATCCTTGGTCCAGCAGCTTGCTCGATCTCGGACGCACTCATTAAGTAAAAGAGTTCGATACCACTCAACGCGCCGCTTGGCATGGAGCAAGCTCAAACGGCGCACAGACGAAAGGCCCGGCTATTGCAGCCGGGCCTTTTTGTTTGGAGTTCGAATTTAAAGACTGGTTTGCAGCCGCCTCAGTCTGCTTCGCCGCCCTCGCCCAGAAATCCGGCGCGCTCGCGCATCCGGTGCAGCAGCTCGCGAAACTTCATCTGCTCATCAATGGTGAAATCGGCAAACAGTTCGCTCTCTGTCGCTTGTGCCAAAGGCATAACCTCGCGGTGGATAGCCCGGCCATCCTCAGTCAGCTCGAGCAGGTGTGAGCGTCCATCGCGCGCATTGGGAGCCCGGGCGATAAGCCCGCGTTCTTCGAGAACCTTGCAAGCCCGGTTAACCGCAACCTTATCCATCAAGGTCGCCTCGGTCAGCGCCCTTTGCGTAAGGCGGCCCGTCCCATCCTTGGCATCGCCAAGCACAGCCATCACCCGCCATTCCAGGATCTTAAGGCCAAAGCGTTTGCGATAGCGCTCCGCGATCAGGCTGCTCACAGCATTGGACGCAATTGAAAGCTGATAGGGCAGAAAGTCCGCCAGCTGTCCTGGCATTGTCGAGGGAGCGCCGGTCTGCACCGCGCCCGCTGCCTTTTGTTCGCCCCCTGCTTGGCTCACCCCTGCGCTCCGATTCTTACCTGCGACCTGATCATTCACGGCATTGGTTTCTCATGAAACCAGCCGTGAATGCAAGCTTGGCCGTTAAGCAGACGCTATTCGTAGGTTACCTCATCCCACCATGGGTAGAAATCCGGCATGTCTTCGGTGACTTTGCCGGGATACATGGCCTTGCGCTTTTCAAGGAAGCTGGCGATCCCCTCTTTCGCGTCCTTGCCGCGCGACAGCCGGTAGATTGCGCGGCTATCGATCTTATGCGCCTCCATCGGATGGTCTGCACTGGCGAGCCGGTACATCATCGCCCGGGTCATCGCGACCGAGACGGCAGAGGTGTTCTCAGCAATCTCGCTGGCCAGCTCTCGGGCCGCATGCTGCAAATCGGAGGGCGCGTGAACAGAGCGCACGAGCCCCCCTTCTTTAGCTTCCGTCGCATCAAACACCCGGCCAGAATAGCACCATTCAAGCGCTTGGCTGATCCCGACAATCCGCGGCAAGAACCAGCTGGAGGCCGCCTCTGGCACGATGCCTCGACGTGCAAAGACAAAGCCATAGCGCGCGGTGTCGCTTGCGAGCCGAATATCCATCGCCAGCTGCATGGTCGCACCCACACCCACGGCCACCCCATTGCAGGCCGAGATTAGCGGCTTGGTGCTTTCGTAAAGGCGTAAGGTCAGCAATCCGCCGCCATCGCGCACGCGCTCGTCAGACAGGTCATCGACCTCGTTCGGGTCAGAGAACACGTGCCCTCCCCCTTCCGGCGTCAGGTCAGCGCCTGCGCAAAACGCCTTCTCGCCGCTGCCGGTAAAGATCACCGCGCGCACTGCATCGTCCGCGTCGATATCATCCATTGCCGCGATGATCTCCGCCCCCATGGTGCGGGTGTAGGCGTTCATCTTCTCGGGGCGATTGAGGGTGATGGTCGCGATGCCATCAGCCTTGTCGACGAGTATCTGCGTGTAGTCGGTCATGTATTTGGGTTCTCCAGCTCTCATTGATGACAACTGGCATATCCAGCGGCCTAACAGCAATGCTCAATATCGCCGCGCCGGCCAGAGCCATCACAAATTCCCGCGACTAGGTCGAAGCTCGGAGGGGCTATCCCTAATCTCCGTTAACCATGCTGGCATAGGTCTGCATGGCGATATCAATGGAGACCGAATGATGAGTGCGCAAACCAACGCGGAGCCCGAAGCGCCGCTCGCCTTGACCCTCGACGAATTGCTGGACCTGCTGATGAGCATCCTGTCCGATGGTCTCGATCATCCGGAGGTTTGGGACGAAATGCCGGATTTCCTGAGGCTCTTCCCCGATATGGTTAGCCATATCGACAGCAGAGTAGCGCAGGAGCCGGATGCAACGGCGCAGGCGCTCCTCATCATGTTGCAAAGCATCGCACTGGCGACTGCGGGGGAATTCGAGCGCGCCTTTGCGCTGGCTGAGCCATTGGCAATCAAGAATAGCCAATCTGCTTTGGTCCAAGGGGTCTTGTTCCGCCTTAAAGGCCTGCGAGAGCCTGACAATCTGACCTATGATCTCGCCGGCAAATTTTGCGCGGTCCCATTCCGGCAAGTGGATGTGCTGGAAAACTCAACCCACCTGTGCTGCGCCAGTTGGCTCCATGCATCGGTGGGGGATATGCGCACAAGCGATTGGTGGCAGGTTTGGAACTCACCAACAGCGCAGAAAATCCGCGCGAGCATTCACGATGGGACCTATCGCTATTGTAACAAATCGGCATGTTCTTCGATCGCTGGCAACACCCTGGCCCAGTCCGGCGACGCGGCTCAGGAATCGCCCAAATGGGCACGGATCATAGCCGCAAAACAAACCACCATCGAAGAAGGACCAGAGACGGTCAATCTGGCCTATGATCGCACCTGCAACCTTGCCTGCCCGAGTTGCCGGAGCGAAAAATACGCCGCCGATTCCAAAACTCGGGCAACCTATGACGAGATGCAGCGCAAGAATATCCTGCCTCTGCTGAAAGACGCGAAGACCGTGTTCGTCACCGGATCGGGCGATCCATTTGCGAGCAAGAATTTCCGCAATTTGATGAAACAGCTGACCAAGGAAGACTATCCCGAGCTCGGCTTTCAAATCATGACCAACGCCATGTTGCTGACGCCCAAGCAATGGGCGGAATTTCCGACGCTGCATGGCCGCACACGCCTCCTCAAAGTCAGCATCGATGCGGCAACAGGGCTTACGCATGAGCGGCTGAGGCTGGGATCGATCTGGCCGATTATGCTTGAAAACATGGTCTTTGCAGGCGAGCTGACCGCGCGCGGAGAGATCGACTGCTTTAAGCTCGTTTTCGTCGTCCAGCGGGACAATTACCTTGAAATGGGCGACGCGGTGGACCTCGCCAAACAAGTCGGCGCTCAGCACATCTATTTTGCCAGGATCACCAATTGGGGCACGTTCACCCCGGCTCAATTTGAGCAGAAGTCCGTGTTCATGCCCTCGCACCCCGAATACGCTCAGTTTATCGAGCATATGCAGGATGATCGCCTACGCGATCCGATCGTGGAGCTGGGCGATCTGGGCGAATTCATCGCGGACAAGCACGCTGCACCAGAGTTGATGGCACGGTGGGCCAGTTCTGATTTAGGACGGCCCGCTACGCCTCAGCCTGCCAGCTCTTCCTAATCCTCGGCGACATCACCATGGATGAGCCAGTGACGGATAATCGGATAGACCAAACCTGGATCTTGAAGTTCGGGAAAATGCCCCAGCTGGTCGAAGGAGCGGATGACAACGCCGGGCGCGAGGGACCTGATCGCATCCCTATTCTCAACCGGGTGCGATCCGTCTGTCTCGCCCCATAGCGCCAGGGCCGGCTGGGTGATTGGCGCCAGTACAAGGTCTGGGCGCAGATAGGTTTGAAAGGCGCTCGCAAGTGACCAAAGAGCCCCATGATCGAGCGCCTCTTTGGAGCATTGGCAGAAGCGTTCTTCATGGTCCTTTCGGCCTAGCGCCAAACGGAACCAAACAGGCATGCGCTGCTTGGCGAGCTTGCGCATGGCAAGCTGCCCCAAAAACGGCTTTGCCAAGACGTTTTTTGGATCACGCGCGGCTTTCCACCGATCGAAGCGCGCCACATCTGTGGTTTGGATAAGCACCACGGAAGAGACGAGTTCTGGCCGCCGGTGAGCCAGATCGAGCGCAGCCAGGCCCGCACCGCACGAAAACGCCAAGGTGCACTGATGACCAGCGACTTGTTCGATGAAGGCGGCGACCACATCGTTCGTCTCAGTGAAGCCAAATCGAAACGAGCGTTTGCTTGGCGAGAAGCCCATGCCGGGCAATTCAAAGACGATCACGCGGAAGTCCTTGCTCGCCCGGTCCAGCAGCTCGTCATATTGTTCCAAGGAGACGGGCGGATCGACGGAGAATATAAGGGTCGGAGCGCCCATGGGGCCCTTTACGTCGCGATAGCGAAACACGACCTTGTTCGTCTCGAAGAACCGAATGTCCTGCCTCGATGTGGCAGCCCAACCCGACCGGAATTTTGCAGCATGCTTCGCGTTGAAGTGCGCATCATTCCAAAGGGCAAATTTCTGCATCAACCCGCTCATTGCTCAAGTCCCCTACGGCCGTCGCGCAGGAGCATCACGCCCGTGAACGCAAGAAAGATCGCGATGCCCACATGCCGAAAAACGATCGTATCGCTCGCACCAGCTTGGGCAGTCAGCCAAGCGTCTCCGATGGGCAGGATCAGAGCGATGAGGGCGATAATCCCTAGCAAGCGAAAGTGCTTGGTTGCAGCCAAGACGACTGCGAGCGCGGCAATCAAAGTCGTTCTCAAGGCGTAGACTGTGACGAAACCGGCCTGTTGTTCAACGTCGATCGGCAGTCCCATGTAGGCGGAAAATGCTTGCGGATCAGCAAAGGCTCGAATGGCGCTCAATCCTTGGGCAAATGCCATGATCATTGCGCACCAAAATCCAACGTATCGCCATGGCCGCTGAGTTGCGGCGCTCTCTAGTTCAGTCTTCATGGCGAGCGAGGATGCACCCGCTTCAAAACTTGGTCTATTGCACAAACGCAATTTAGTATTCTAAATTCAGAACATGAATGAACCTGATTGGGAAGCGCTAAGAGCCTTTCATCTCGTCGCCGAAGCCGGATCTTTTACCAAGGCGGCAGAACGCCTAGGCTGCGCAGTCAGCACAGTCATGCGGCGGATTGACGGGCTGGAACAGACCCTCGGGCTCAACCTGCTGCACCGCGCGCAAGCCGGCGCTGTTCCCACAGATGTGGGCAAGACAATATTGGAATCGATCGATCAGGCTTCGCAATCGCTTGGTCAGATCACCCGTCAGGCCCGGCAATTCCACCACTTTCGAGACCGGCAAACGGTCCGCATTTCTGCCACCGAAACGGCAATCAACGACATTCTTATCCCAGAGATATCAAAGCTGAGGCCCAAGTTCCCAAACCTTCTCTTGGAGTTTGAATCGTCCAATGCCCTTGCCAGCCTTGAGTTCGGAGAGACAGACATTGCCGTTCGCCTTGCCAAACCTCATCAGCTGGAATTGGTAACCAGGAAGCTGACGCCGATCAGGATGGCCGTCTTCGTCAGCGCAGCGCAATTGGCCGAGCGTGACTTGCCTGATGTGCAATTGCGCGAGGAGCCGGTTGTTTGGATCGATAGCGGACTGGGCGATATCGCTGAAAACAGGCTGATTGATCAGCTTGGGATTGGTGAGAACATGGCGCTGCGGGCGACCAGCGTTCGGGCCCTGGCGCTCGCTTGCGTTCACGGCGAAGGATTGGCCCTGCTACCCGCCTATATGGGACGCGATCTGGGGCTCATTGAAGTGCCCCATATCTCTATCCCAAACCGCGAGGTATGGCTTGTTTCCCATCCCGAAACGAAGCGCGATCCGGTATTGCGCGCCGTGAGGCAATGGATTGTGAAGTGCTTTGAGGCAATCGCGTAGTGCGCGCTGGACCCTATAGCGCGGCAAAGCGCTGGAACAACCCAATCCATTAAACCAACAAAAACGCCGCCCGTACGCTTGGTACGAGCGGCGCTTTGTTGTGCTTTGGGATTGATCAGATCAACGCGGTGCCATGCGGATGCCGCCGTCGAGGCGCACGTCTTCACCGTTGAAATAGCCGGTTTCGATCATGGTCATGGCGAGCTTCGCATATTCCTCTGGCATACCCAGACGTTTTGGGAATGGCACAGATGCGGCCAGCGCTTCCTTCACCTGCGGCGGGGCAGCGTTCATCAGCGGGGTTTCAAAGATGCCCGGCAGAATGGTGTTCACCCGAATGCCTTCGCGCATCAGATCGCGAGCGATTGGCAAAGTCATACCGACAACGCCGCCCTTTGATGCGGAGTAAGCCGCCTGGCCGATTTGACCGTCTTCAGCCGCAACAGAAGCGGTGTTGACCATCGCGCCGCGCGCGCCGTCTTCATTAATCGGATCTAGTGACATCATGCCAGCCGCCGATTTGGCGATGCAGCGGAATGTGCCGATCAGGTTCACCTGAATAACGAAGTCAAATGCAGAAACGGGGAAGTGCTTGATCTCACCGGTTTGCTTGTCGCGGCTGGCGGTTTTGATCGCATTGCCGATGCCAGCGCAGTTCACGAGGATCCGCTCTTGGCCGTGGGCTTCGCGGGCCTTGGCAAAGCCTGCATCGACGTCTTCGTCGCTGGTCACATTGACCTTGCAGAACACGCCGCCGATCTCGGCCGCCATGGCCTCGCCCTTCTCTTCGTTCATGTCGAAGATGGCGACTTTGGCACCCTTGGCCGCGAGTGCGCGCGCCGTTGCCGCGCCAAGGCCGGATGCGCCGCCCGTGACGACGGCTGGGGTGTTGGCTGATACTTCCATTATACTCTCCTGATATTCAAAAATTCCGTTTGCCCTGAGCTCGTCGAAGGGCTGCACTTCTTTTGGAACCCCTCACCCGAAGAAAGATAGGGCTTCGACAAGCTCAGCCTGGCCGGGTTTGGGACCAAATCTCTAAAGCTTACAGGCTTTCAACGATGGTGACATTGGCGACGCCGCCGCCTTCGCACATCGTTTGCAGGCCATATTTCTTGCCATGACGTTTCAGCCCATGGACGAGCGTTGCCATCAATTTTGTGCCCGACGCGCCGAGCGGGTGACCCAGCGCAATCGCGCCGCCATGCACGTTCAGCTTTTCCGGATCAGCATCCGTGTGCTTCAGCCATGCCATCGGCACGGGAGCAAAAGCTTCGTTGACCTCGTAAAGATCAATGTCATCGATCTTCAGGCCAGCACGCTCCAGCGCGCGGTCGGTCGCAAACAGCGGCTCTTCCAGCATGATCACCGGGTCGCCCGCCGTCACGGTCAGGTTGTGAATGCGCGCCATCGGCGTGAGGTTGTGGCGCTTCAATGCCTCTTCGCTCACCACCAGAACCGCAGAGGATCCGTCGCAAATCTGGCTGGCAGAGGCGGCAGTGATCCGTCCCTCAGGCGCGAGCAGTTTCACGCCCGCAATCCCTTCAAGCGTCGCGTCAAAGCGGATGCCCTCATCCACCGTGTGCATCGCATCGCCTTCCGGCATTTCGATCGCAATCGGCACGATCTCGTCTTTAAACGCGCCCGCCTCAGTCGCTGCGATCGCACGCTTGTGGCTCTCGAGCGCGAACGCGTCGATCTGATCCTTTGAGAAGTCGTGCTTTTGCGCGATCATTTCTGCGCCCATGAACTGGCTGAACTGCACGTTCGGATACTTCTCTTGCACGCCGGGCGACATGTAATTGCCCAGCCCTTCTTTCATATGAAGTGTCATGTTCGAGCCCATCGGCACGCGGGTCATGCTTTCAACGCCGCTGGCGATGACCACGTCCTGCGTCCCGCTCATCACGGCCTGCGCTGCAAACTGTATCGCTTGCTGGGAAGAGCCGCATTGGCGGTCAATCGACACAGCTGGGGTGGATTGCGGGAGCAGCTTCGACGCAAGCACAGCCATCCGGCCAACCTGCCCGGCTTGCTCACCAGCCTGGCTGACACAGCCGCTGACCACATCGTCAATCGCCGTGGGATCAATGCCGCTGCGCTCAACAATCGCATCAAGCGAATGGGCCAGCAAATCGACCGGGTGAATGCCAGCAAGCCTGCCGCCTCGGCGCCCTCCAGCTGTGCGAACGGCGTCAACGATATAAGCGGTGGTCATAGCGGCAATGTCCTCTCAGGGCGATGTGCGGGCGGCCTTCTTGTCAGGCCTGCTCCAAGTTATGGCCAAGGAGGTAAGGTCCGCTTACGTAAACGTCAACTGGGATTCTGGAACGGGCTGTTGCACTACCAGCCGATGCCGCGAATGGTGCTCCCAATTCGTCAGTTGAGACGCCGCACTCGCATCGCGCGCTTGCCATTAACTTTAGCCTTGAAGCTTCCAAGCGCAGCCTGTTTGATCACAATCGTGTCGCCAGCCTTATAACGCTGAAACCCGGAAATAGATTCGGTCTGTAGCCAGCGCGCGCCATCTTCGAGCTCGAAGATATACATCCCGTTGCTTCGCTTCTGCGCGCTCGCCAAGGTTGCTGTGATCTCGTTGACGCGCTCTTTGTCATCATCACCGCTAAATAGTCCGATTTTTGGAAGCCTAAGACCGAACAGACCACGCTTGGTCTTCTCAACCTGCTCCCGGTCCGCGATAACGAGTTCGCGCGATGCCTGAGCCTCGTAGACGCGGCCAACCTCGCGATCAAAACATGCCAAGCGCGCCTCAGGGTCTTCCACCTCACGGCATTGAAACATCTGATCGATAACAGCCGGCGTATCTACGCCATCCTCGGGATCCTCCTGCGCCTGAGCGGAAGTTCCGACGAGCATTGCCGCTCCGAAGGCCAAGAAGATAAAGTGGGTGCGCATTGAGCTTCCTTTCAGCATCACAATTGTCACAGGAGCTCCAAAAGGCAAACAGCTAAGTGTTACCCAGCTGATGAGGAACGCTGCAAAACCCCCGTTAAACGGCTGATTTTAGTGGTTAACAGTGCGATCAAACCGGTGTTGCAAAGCTGCTACACCGGGATTTCAATTTCGTGAAAGCCAACTCTGACGCTTCCCATAGGCGTTCAAAGGCTCTTAGGCCGAGCCTAGGGATTGGCGGGTCTGAGACTTTTGAGCACAGCTCATGATGTTTCTATTGCGCTTTTGCCGTTAAATTGGATGCGGTTTTGACGCTGACACTAAGGTCGGCATCCGGGATCGCATCTTGACATATGCAGGCCAGTTTTTGGCAGGTATTATCATAAGGGTATGAAACCATATGAAGATTTCCAATCAACTCCGACTGAGCGCGGGCTCTTTCGCAGTAGGCTTGGCACTCGCATCGGCTCCGGCCTTTGCGCAAGACGCCGACGTCAGTAGCGATGGAGACGCAGTAGCCGAAGAGGAAAACCAAATCCTCGTTACTGGTTCGCGCTTGAACGTTAACCCGAACCTCGAAGGCGCCAACCCGGTTGTTTCCGTCACAGCGGAACAAATCCAGGGTCAAGGTACAGTCCGGATCGAGGACTTTGTAAACCAACTGCCGCAGGTTTTCGCTGGTCAAGCCGGTGAAGTTTCGAACGGCGCATCTGGTACCGCTACACTGAACCTTCGTGGTCTCGGTTCGCAGCGTACGCTCGTCCTCATCGACGGTCGCCGCCTGCCATACGGTTCGTCTGCGATTTCGTCTGCTAACCTCGACGTCATCCCAACTCAGCTGATTGAGCGCGTTGACGTTCTAACCGGTGGTAGCTCGGCCGTTTACGGTTCGGACGCTGTTGGCGGTGTTGCTAACTTCATCCTCAAGAAGGATTTTGAAGGCGTTGAAATCGACGTTCAAGGCGGCTTCCAGCAAACTGGTAACGGTTCTGAGTTTTTCTCAAACGTTCTTCAGTCGTTCGGTGGTTCGACACCTGGTCCGGTAACGGATGGTGCAGAATATTCGATCACTGGTATCCTCGGCACCAACACAGCTGATGGCCGCGGTAACGTGACCATTTATGCCAACTATGAGCGCCGCGAGCAGGTCATCCAGTCCAACCGTGATTTCTCGGCTTGTACCCTCGACACCAGCTCAAACCCAGCTGTCAGCTTTGAAGGCGTCGGTTGTTTTGGTTCGGCTAACTTCCGCCTCTTCGGCGGCCCTGGTGGCTTTACCTTCCAAGAAGCAGACGGCACAATCGTTGACTTCGCTGGTTCACCTGATCAGCGCTTCAACTTTGGTGAGTTCAACTTCTTCCAGCGTCCTTCAGAGCGTTTTACAATCTACGCCAAGGGTAACTATGAGATCAGCGACAACCTCGAGTTCTTCGCCGACCTCTCTTACGTAGATAACGTATCTGACGCTCAGATCGCCCAAACCGCATCTTTCGGTATCGGCGCCTACTCGATCAACTGTGACAACCCGTTCATTCAGAACACACCGGGTCAGCAGTTGACTGACATCTTCGGTTGTGACGCAGCTGCTATCGCGGCTGGTACTGATGTATCTGGTATCACAGCGTCTCACCGTAACGTCGAAGGCGGTCCGCGTAACTCACGGCTTGAAAACACCACCTTCCGCATGGTCGCTGGCCTGCGCGGTGATTTCGGCGACAACATCTGGTCTTACGAAGTGTTTGGTCAGTACGCTGAAACAAGTGACGTTTCTGTTTCGTCAAACGACTTTATCGTTGCGAACCTGCAGCAGGCGTTCTTCGCCGTCGATGATGGCACCGGCAATGTTGTTTGCCGCGACCCATCAGGTGGCTGTGTTCCTTACAACCCGTTCCAGCGTAACGCTGATGGCACCACTGCCATCACGCAAGAGCAAACCGACTTCCTTCAGGGCGTTGGCATTGTTCTTGGTGAAACAACTCAGCTTGTAGCTGGTGGTTTCGTCCAGGCTGACCTTGGCGAGTACGGCTTCAGTTCACCGTTCAGCGATAACGGCATCGGCTTCTTGCTCGGTGTTGAGTATCGTGAAGACACATTGACCTCGATCCCTGATGAAATCAGTCAGGTTCCAGGCGGTGGTTTCACCGGCGTTGGCGGCGCCAACTTCCCTGTTGATGGTTCTGTGCAAGTCTATGAGATCTTCACCGAGGTGCAGGTTCCATTGGTAACTGACCGTCCGTTCTTCGAGGAACTTACCCTGGAAGGTTCGTATCGTTATTCTGATTACACCAACAGCGGTAACGGCACGTCAAGCTCGGTTTCTACTGACACCTTCGGTATCGAAGGCGTTTGGGTGCCGGTTTCTGACCTTAAGCTGCGTGCACAGTTCCAGCGTTCGGTGCGTGCACCAAACGTGATCGAATTGTTCTCTGCGGTAAACACAGGTCTTCCGAACCTCAACTCAGCAGGTGTCAATGCTAACGGGGACTCATTGTTTGACCCTTGTGCATCGGATGCTCCGATCGCAACGTTCGAGCAGTGTGCTAACACTGGCGTAACTGCTGCTCAGTTTGGCACCATCCTCGATGTGATCTCTGGTCAAACCCAGTCGATTACGGGTGGTGAACCAACTCTCACTCCAGAGAGCTCAGACACAGTCACCTTTGGTGTCGTGTTTGAACCAAGCTTTGTACCAGGCCTGCTTCTGTCAGTTGACTATTTCGACGTCACTGTTGAGGACACGATCTTCGCAATTCCAGCACAGATCATTCTCGATAACTGCCTCGAAACTGGCAACCCTGCTGCATGTACCCTTATTAATCGCGGTGCAGGCGGGACCTTGGCATCATCTGGTATTCCGGGTGAAGGCTTCAACCAAATCAACCGTAACATTGCTGAACTCAGCACATCGGGCTTTGACATCCAAGCGAGCTACTCGCTGGATATCGACAGCATCGGTAGCGTTGGCATCAATTACGTTGGCACCATTCTTGATGCATATGACCTGGAACCACTTCCAGGCACCATCATCGAGTGTTCAGGCACCCTGAACAACGGTTGTCCAGCGCCGATTACGCCAGAGTATCGTCACCGTTTGGTTGTTGATTTGCAAACGCTTGCAGGTGTCGATTTGAACCTCGCTTGGCGCCACTTCAGCGGCACCACTAACGAGGTGGTCGAAGCAAACCCAGTGGTCGATGACAATCTGCCAGCGGTGAACTACCTCGACTTCTCGTTCTTCTATGACGTGAACGATGTGGTCTCACTGCGCGGCGGTGTACTCAACTTCACCAACGAACAACCACCTGTGTCGGCCTCTTCAGGTCCACCGCTCGGTAACGGTAACACGTTCCCGACCATCTATGACACTGGTCGTCAGTTCTTCGCAGGGATCAACTTCAAGTTCTGATCCAGGCGAGAGCCAACAAAAAGAGAGCCGCGGACTTCGGTCCGCGGCTTTTTTGTTTCTACTAGGCAGCTGTGACGAGTGTCATCCGGCAGATCGATTGGTCAGATAGGCTTTCTCGGGCGCTACCAAGATACACTTATTTTCGGCGAGGCCTGCTGCAAGAAAATTGCGCATGGCGATCACTAACGAATGGTCCGGAGCACATGTTGCAAATCTGATACACCTCGCGTTCATTTTCAAAGCGCGTCATGTAAGACTTCACATTCATCCCCAGAGCGGTCTTTACTCTCCTCAGGAATAGCTTGCGTGGATTTTTGGCGTTGCAGCGCCAATTTTTCGGTTGGCTAGTGCCTTATCGAATAGGAAGATTTGAACGCGAAGGCACACAATGCCGAAGCGTTCCTGGTCTTCTTAACGGATGCAAATCGTCGCATTCACAAAAGATTTGGACCAATCATAGGGGTATGAAACCAAATGAAAATTTCGACACAACTCCGGCTTAGCGCCGGCTCCCTCGCCGTCGGGCTCGCGCTCGCATCGGTGCCGGGACTGGCACAGGACGCTGAGGTTCAGGACACTGAAACCGCAGAAGACGTTGCCGAATCAGCTGAAGAGCCATCAGGTACAATTATCGTATCTGGTTCGCGTATCGCGCGCCCTAACCTGGACTCAACCGTTCCGGTTACTTCCGTTTCTGCAGATGAAATCATCGACGGCGCAGACATCAGCTTGGGCGATGCTCTGAACGATCTGCCTTCGCTCCGCTCGACATTCTCGCAAGCCAACTCAAACCGTTTTATCGGTACATCTGGCTTGAACCTGCTTGACCTCCGTGGTCTCGGCACAAACCGGACCCTGGTTTTGATCAACGGCCGCCGCCAAGTTGGTGCGCTTCCAGGCGACTTCCGCATCGACGTTAACACCATCCCGTTCGAACTGCTCGAGCGCGTGGACGTGGTAACCGGCGGTAACTCGGCGATCTATGGTTCAGAAGCTGTTGCCGGTGTTGTAAACTTCATCCTACGTGAAGATTACGAAGGCATTTCCGTCACTGGTCAAAGCTCGATCACTGGCCGCGGTGACCGCGATCAACAGTTCCTCGCTGTAACAGCAGGTACCAACTTCGCTGACGGCCGCGGTAACATCGCCGTTTCCGGCGAATACGCACGCGCCGACGCACTGTTTAACAGTCAGCGCGATTTCCAAACGGGCGCCTTCTCTGGTCGTCGCCAGTTCAACCGCACATCTGTGGGCGTAGGTCCAAACACCTTCACCTTCTTCAATGGCGGAATTCGCAACGGTAACATCTCGGATGGTACGAACATCCTGGGTCTGTCGTGTAATACGACCACTCCGGCCCTTGAAGCAGCGACTTGTGCTACCGACCGCAACGGCGACGTCTTTAGCCCAGCTGGTGCGCGTGAAGAAGCGCTCTACGTCTTCAACTCAGCTGGTCGCCTTGTCCGCAACCAACCTGACCTCGACTTCCGCCGCGCTGGCAGCAACAACACCCTTGGCGGTGTTGGCTCCACTTTGCGTAATACCGGTCAGCTTGCACCGGGCCTTGATCGCTACACAGTGAACGCATTGGCTCGTTACGAGTTCTCACCTGCGTTTGAAGTGTTCCTCGAAGCGAAATACCAGTCGCTGGAAGCTCTTCAAGAAGGTCAGCCGACCTTCCGCTTCTTCGATGAAGTTATCACCTTCGACAACGCGTTCCTGAACCCAGCAGACGCGGCTTTCATTCAAAACACACTGCAACCAGCCTTCACCGGCGGCACTGGGTTCTTCTACTCGCGCTTCAACGTCGACCTTGGCGGTCGTTCGGAGATCAACGAGCGTGAAATGTACCGCATCGCTGGCGGTGTACGCGGCGATTACAACGATGATTGGTACTATGAGATTGCTGCGTCTTACAGCCGTCTTGATACGTTCCTGACATCACGCAACCAAATCATCGAACAAAACTTCAGCAATGCTGTTGATGCTGTGTTTGATGGTGCTGGCAATATCGCATGCCGCATCAACACCGATGCGGACACCACAAACGATGACGCGGCTTGTGTTCCACTGAACATTTTCGGTTCAGGCAGCCCAAGCCAAGCAGCGATCGACTATGTTGCCTTCGACTCCACTCGTGACGAGAACGCAGAACAATTCGTTATCACTGCGTTCACCAGCGGCGACCTGTCTAGCTTGTTTGAGCTGCCAGGTGGTCCAATCGCATTTTCTGTTGGTGCAGAATATCGTGAAGAGAGCTCATTCTCTGACTTCGATGATCTGACCCAATCGGGTGCGACGTTCCTGAACATCATCCCAACCTTCGATCCACCAAAATTCACTGAGAAGAGTGTATTCGGCGAAGTCCGTATCCCGCTCTTGGCGGACATTCCGTTCATCAATGAGTTTACGATCGAAGGTGCTGCGCGTTATTCTGATTACAATACCGCGGCCGACAAGATCTTCACTTGGAACGCTGGTGCCGTTTGGTCGCCTATCGAAGATCTCCGCATTCGCGGTAACTTCTCGAAGTCGATCCGGGTTCCAAACCCAAGCGATCTGTTCTCGCCTCCGTCACAGAACTTCGCGTTCCTGGCTGACCCATGCGACACTCAGAACATCAACACCGCGGGTCCAAACCGTGTTGCTAACTGTACCGCGATTGGTCTCCCACCAGGTGCTAACTTCGTGAACGTTGATGCTCGGGCTGCTTCACTTCCATTCCTGACGGGCGGTAACCCGCTCCTCGCGGAAGAAGAATCAGAAAGCTACACGATTGGCATGGTCTATGAACCTGAGTTTGTACCAGGCTTCGCAATGACGATCGATTACTACAACATCAACATCACGAACGTGATTGCTGCTGTTGGCGCTCAGCAAGTACTCGATAACTGCTTCGACGCTGATCCGGGCAACTTCCCGAACAACGCGTTCTGCCCATCGATCAACCCACGTGATCCAGCGACGAACTTCTTCGCTGATCCAGTGCTGGTTGGTGGCTCTTTCAACTTCGCTGCTCTCGAAACCGAGGGCATCGATATGGACTTCCGCTACAGCACAACGTTCGAGAACGACAATCGCCTGTCGCTGCGTCTGCTTGGTACTTATGTTCTGCGCAACGTATCATTCCTCGACATTGCCAATCCGGATGTTCCAGACCGTATTCAAAGCGAATTGGGTGATCCAACCTTCGCTGCGAACTTCTCGGTCGACTATGCATTCAGCGATTTCTCAATCAACTACGACCTTCGTTATGTTGGCCGTCAGCTGATCCAGGAATTCGAAGATGAGTTCGCGTTCAACGGCAACCCACCAAACAACCCACTTTCTCGTGGTCAACGCTACTACGGTGACGTTTTCTACCAAGATGTTCGGGTTGAATGGGATGTCGAAGAGAAGGCCACATTCTTCGCTGGTGTCGACAACCTGCTTGATGAACTTCCACCGCTTGGCTTGACCGGCGCTGGCGGCGGCTCAGGCGTGTTCGATAACTTTGGTCGTACGTTCTACGCAGGCTTCCGCCTCGACCTCGACTAAGTAAAACCAAGCACGAAAAGAAAGGGCCCCGGGAAACCGGGGCCCTTTTGCTATTTGGGGCGATGATGTTGGTGCTTGTCGAGGGCGCCTTTAGAATTCGGCTTCAGCGGACAACTCCAGATCGCGTCCGAGTCTGCTCGCCAGAGCGCCCCGAACTGCCTCCTAGCTCTCAACATCCATCTTCAGCTCACCGTCGCCTTCGTCGATCTTCACCGTGGAGCCATCGGGCACGCCGCCTTCCAGCAGCTTCTCTGCCAGCGGATCCTGCAAATAACGCTGCACCGCGCGTTTTAGTGGCCGTGCGCCGTAGACGGGGTCATAGCCCACCCGGCCCAGCCAGCGCAGCGCCGCTTCGGTCAGGTCGAGCTCAATCTTGCGGTCCTTCAGCAGCTTTTGCACGCGCTTCACCTGGATCGCGACGATCGGTGCCATGTGCTCCATCGCCAGGCGGTGGAACAGGATGATCTCATCTAGGCGGTTGAGGAATTCTGGGCGGAAATGCCCGCGCACCACATCCATCACCTCATTCTCGACATCGGCGACCTTGCCGTCATCAGGTAGGTTGGAGAGGAATTGACTGCCAAGGTTTGAGGTCAGGATGATCAGCGTGTTCGCAAAATCGACCACGCGGCCCTGTCCATCGGTCAGGCGGCCATCGTCGAGCACTTGCAGCAGCACGTTAAAGACGTCGGTGTGGGCTTTCTCGACCTCGTCGAACAGCACCACCTGATAGGGCCTGCGCCGCACCGCCTCGGTCAGCACCCCGCCTTCATCATAGCCGACATAGCCGGGAGGCGCGCCGATCAGCCGAGCGACGGAATGCTTCTCCATAAATTCACTCATATCAATGCGGACCAGCGCTTGGTCATCATCGAACAGGAATTCAGCCAGCGCCTTGGTAAGCTCGGTCTTGCCGACGCCGGTTGGGCCGAGGAACAGGAATGAACCAAGCGGGCGGCCCGGGTCTTGCAGGCCAGCGCGCGCGCGGCGCACAGCCTTGGAGACGGCGACAATCGCATCGGACTGGCCGATCACGCGCTTGCCGATGATCTCTTCCATCTGCAGCAGCTTATCGCGCTCGCCCTCCATCATCCGCTCCATCGGGATGCCGGTCCAGCGGGCAACGACGCCTGCGATGTCCTCTTCGGTCACCTCTTCGCGCAGCAGCGCGTCTTCATTGAGGTCTTCGGCCTCTTCCAGGCGCTTTTCCAGCTCCGGGATCTTGCCGTAAGAAAGCTCACCTGCCTTGGCGAGGTCGCCAACCCGCTGGGCCTGCTCTAGTTCCAGACGGGCTGCATCGAGTTCTTCCTTGATCTTGCCCTCGGCCTGGATCTTGTCGCGCTCATTCTGCCAGCGTGTGGTGAGCTCAGCGCTTTCCTGCTCCAGATTGGCCAGCTCTTCACGCAGAGCGACTAGGCGGTCTTTGGAATTGGCGTCGCCTTCTTTTTCAAGCGCGCTTTCCTCGATCTTGAGCTGAATGATCCGGCGATCAAGCTCGTCGATCTCCTCCGGCTTGCTCTCCACCTCCATGCGGATGCGGCTCGCGGCCTCATCCATCAGGTCGATCGCCTTGTCGGGCAGGAAACGGTTCTGGATATAGCGGTTCGACAGCTGCGCCGAGGCAACCAGAGCGCCATCGGTGATCCGCACGCCGTGGTGCAGCTCATATTTCTCTTTCAGCCCGCGCAGGATGCTGATCGTGTCCTCAACGCTTGGCTCATCGATATAGACCATCTGAAAGCGCCGCTGCAGCGCCGGGTCTTTCTCGACGTATTTTTGATACTCATCAAGCGTAGTCGCACCGATACAGTGCAGCTCACCGCGCGATAGGGCCGGTTTTAAGAGGTTTGAGGCATCCATGCTGCCTTCGCTCGCCCCTGCGCCGATCAGAGTGTGCATTTCGTCAATGAACAGGATGATCTGGCCATCGGCGTTCTTCACTTCATCGAGCACGGATTTCAGCCGCTCCTCAAACTCTCCGCGATATTTCGCGCCCGCAATCAGCGAGCCCATATCGAGCGACATCAGCGTACGGCCCTTCAGACTGTCAGGCACATCACCATTGGCAATGCGCAGCGCGAGGCCTTCTGCAATCGCGGTCTTACCCGTGCCGGGCTCGCCAATCAGCGCAGGGTTGTTCTTTGTCCGCCGCGCCAGGATCTGGATCGTTCGGCGAATTTCTTCGTCCCGTCCGATCACTGGATCAAGTTTGCCGTCGCGCGCCGCCTGCGTCAGATCGCGGGCGAATTTCTCCATTGCGTCGTAAGAGCTTTCCGCATTCGCGCTGTCGGCTTTGCGTCCGCCGCGCAGCTGATCAATGGCGGAATTGAGGCTCTGCGGGGTTACGCTAGCCGCTTTCATCGCCTCGCCAGCGGCGCCCGGTGCGAGTGACAGAGCGACCAGCAGCATTTCGACCGTCACATAGCTATCGCCAGCCTTCTCCGCGATCTGCTCCGCATTATCGAGCACGCGGACAGTGTCATTGTCCAGGCCCGGGGTCTGCTGAGCGCCGCCGCCGGTCACAACTGGGATCTTGCCCAGCCCTTCGTCGACCTTGCTGACCGCCAGGCCAGCCTCGCCGCCGGCGCGCTGGATCAATCCGGCCGCCATGCCTTCTTCGTCTTCGAGCAGCGCCTTCAGCAAGTGCAGCGGCGTAATTCGCTGGTGGTTCATGCGGATCGCAACAGTCTGCGCGCTTTGCAAAAAGCCCTTGGCCCGGTCGGTGAATTTTTCGAGATTCATAAAAGACCCCTCATTCAAAATGGCTACCCTCAAAAGAGGTGTGTTACTCGCATATAGGGGTTAGCCTAATTGTTGCGAGGGGGGCAGCGGAAATTTCAGCCGATTTCAGACGCCGGCCAGCGGCAAATCAGGAGGCTGAAATGCCCTCAAGACCGGGCACCATGATCGTGCGAACCCCGCCAAAATCCTCGCGCACGACGATCACGCCCTGCTTTTCCAGATGATCGAGCAAGCGCCGGATACGGCCAGGAGAGCTGGTGCCATAGGCGCGCGCCAGCGCATCCTCATCGACCTCGGTTTCGCCCGCATGGGCGGCGCTGGCAATGACCAGCCACGGGGCGAGCAAGTCTTCCTCAACCTGCCCTGCCAGTTGCAGGATACGCGCGCGGGTCACTTCGTCCAGATCATCCAACCGCGCGCCTGCGATTGCGAAATCGCGGCGGAACACCTGCATATCAGGCATGGGGCCGATAATCCGCTCTCGGCGGCAGCGGGCGAGGAATGATTGATATTGTGAGCTGGCCGATTGAAACGCTGCGTCCTCAGACCCTGCGAGCTCTTTGATGATCGCCGCGATCCGCTCCTGAACATCGGTCTGCGGCGCAGCGTCCGCTGCGCCTGCGGGCGCTTCCTCTCTGCGGGCAATGCTCTGCTCGACCGCCTCAATCGGCGGAGCGGGCGGTGGAGGCGGCGCCGGATTGGCTTTGGCAGCCTCTGCGGCCAGATCCTGCGTCAGCAGCGCCTCCATATCGGCGGGCCCCTGCGCAGGCATTGGCATCAATCCGCCGACATCGTCTTTCTTGCCTGATCTCACCGGACCGATCTTTACCGCGACCGGACGCCGGCTGATCGCGGGGCCGAGCGCCAGGAAATAGCCGCGCTCCAGTTCGCGAATGCGCTCGGCCTGTCTGCGCTCCATGCCAAGCAGATCGGCGGCGCGCACCATGTCGATATCGAGGAAGGTCCGCCCCATCAGAAAGTTGGAGGCTTCCGCCGCGACGTTTTTCGCCAGCTTCGCCAGACGCTGCGTCGCCACTACGCCAGCGAGGCCGCGTTTGCGCCCGCGGCACATCAAATTGGTCATCGCGCCCAAAGTCATCCGGCGCGTATCCTCGGCGATCTCCCCCGCGACTGAGGGCGCAAACATCTGCGCCTCGTCCACGACCACCAAAGCAGGAAACCAATGTTCGCGCGGGGCATCGAACAGGGCGGCGATGAATTGCGCGGCGCAGCGGATTTGCTGCTCAACCTCCAGCCCTTCTAAAGCCAGAACGACGCTGGCGCGATGTTCGCGAATGCGGCGGGCCAGCGCCTCGATCTCGCCAGCAGAATAGGCTGCGGCATCGATCACGATGTGGCCAAACTCTTCGGCCAAAGACGTAAAGTCGCCCTCAGGATCGATCACGACCTGCTGCACCATTTGCGAGCTTTCCTCGAGCAAGCGGCGCAGCAAATGCGACTTTCCGCTGCCCGAATTGCCCTGAACCAGCAGGCGGGTCGCAAGCAATTCTTCTATATCGAACTGCACCGGCGTGCCGGAGGCTTCGTGGCCGATGGTGATCTGAGCTTTCACAAAAACCTGCGTAGCGAGCCGAATCCGCAAAGCGGAAGGGCCAGCGCCCTCCTAATCCCCAATCCCCTTCGCACGCGGTGCCCCTTCACCAGCGCAGAATTGCGCGCTAGCAAGGCATTAAGAGGAGAGTTTATGCGTAAATGGATTGCGCGGGCCGGGTTTACCGTGCTCGCACTGGCTTTTGTCGTCGTGGTCGGTCTGATGACGTGGGAGCCGTTTTTTGCCTACACCGCTGAGGCTCCGGACAAGAAGCAATACAGCGCCGAGATCATTCGCGATGAATTTGGCGTGCCCAAGATTTACGGCAAGACCGATGCCGATGTCGCCTATGGTGTGGCGATTGCCCAGGCGGAAGATGACTTCTTCACGCTGCAGGATGTCGCGGCAATGTCACGCGGGCGCTACGGCGCGATTGCCGGCGAGGAAGGTGCGCAGTTCGACTTTGCGTATCACCTGCTCGATGCGCGCGGCACGGCGGACCGGCATTATGACGCCCTGCCAGCGGACACTCGCGCGCTGTTTGATGCCTATGCCACCGGTCTCAACCAATATGCGGCGGAGAATCCGGACGAGTTGAAACTTGCAAACCTCTTCCCGATGAACGGCAAAGATGTGGCCGCCGGATTTGCCCTGCGCCAGCCGTTTTTCTTTGGGCTAAGCAATGTGATCGGACCGCTGGTGGCAGGCGATGAGCTGCGCCGAGAGTTTGGCCCGGATATTCCGGGCTTCCCGCGCGCTGTCCTCCCAAGCAATGATGCGCCTGGAGAAGCTGCGGATGAGAGCGAACAAGCCTCTTACCGCCCGCACCCCTTGCTCGCCGCGGGCGATGATGCGGGATTGCTGGGGTCGAACGCCTTTGCCGTAACGCCGGAAAAATCGGGCGGGCCGACGACGCTGATTTCCAATTCGCACCAGCCGCTGCGCGGCGGGGTCGCGTGGTACGAGCTGACAGTCGAGAGCGAGGAAGGCTGGCATTTCACTGGGGCAAACTTTCCCGGATCCCCCTTCCCCTTCCTCGGTCACAACCGCCACCTAGGCTGGACCAATACGGTCAACCGCCCGGATATGACGGATGTCTATGAGCTAACCTTGGATGAGAGCGGCACGCGCTATGAGCTCGACGGCGAATGGCGCGATCTGGAAAGCAAGACCGTGACGCTGCCGGTGAAGCTCGGCCCGATCACCCTGCCAGTGCGCCGCACCGTGCATCGCAGCGTCCACGGGCCGGTCATCATCAATGACAAGGGTGCGTTCGCGATCCGTTACGGCGCAATGGACAGCCTCGATCAGCTCGATGCCTATTACCGCCTCAACAAGGCGTCGAACCTGGAGGAATGGCAGACGCAGATGGCGCGGATGGACATTCCCAGCACCAATTTCATCTATGCCGATAAGGCGGGCAACATCGCTTACGTCTACAATGCGGCGATCCCGGACCGGCCACAGCTGGAAGAGGTGCAGGCCAATTGGCGCGGCGTGCTGCCCGGCAATCGCAGCGACCTGATCTGGGAGGGAGCGGTCAGCTATGAAGAGCTGCCTAAGCTGATCAATCCGGCGAGCGGGTGGCTCTATAACTCGAACAACGAGCCCTTCACGGCGGCGGGCGCTGGCAGCGACCTCGACCCGGCGGATTTCTCACCCGTGCTCGGCATTGAGCGCAAGCAGACCAATCGCTCTCGCCGCGCGTGGATGCTCTTGTCTGAGGCGGGCGTGCTGGACCGCGCAAACCTGGAACGGATCAAATATGACGTGACCTATGAGCGCGCGGGCTATGTCGCGGATTTGTGGGATGCCGTCGAGGCGCTTGATCCAGCGGGCGACGCTGATCTCGCCGAGGCGCGCGATCTGCTGCTCAGCTGGGACTTCACTGCTGACAGTGAGGGGCCAGCCGATGCACTCGCCCTGCTGATGATCCGGGAATATATGTCGGCGGAATATCAGAACAAAAACGACGCGCCCGACCCGCGCGAATTCCTGCTGGAGAAGCGCGCGCATCTAATGGAGCATTTTGGGCGGATCGATCCGCCCATGTCAGAGCTGCTGCGGCTGCGCCAAGGCGATGTTGACCTGCCGCTCGATGGCGGGTCCGACACTCTGCGCGCCTCCACCACCTGGCAAGTTGATGAGGACGGCCGATTGTCGCTGGTTCACGGCGACAGCTTTATCCAATGGGTTGAGTGGCCGACCGATGGCGCGCGAGTATCCTCCCGCTCGATCCAACCGTTTGGCGCGGCCATTTCCCGGCCAGACAGCCCGCATTACACCGATCAGATGCAATTGTTCGTCGATCACCAGTTGAAGCCAGTCTATTTCTGGCGCGACGACGTGATCGCCAACGCCGCGCGGCGATATACCGTTAGCAATTGAGCGCAATCATGCTTATTTGCTGACTATTCAAAACGATCAGGCCCAAACCATCCGGCCAATTTCAAGCACAGCTTCTTTGGGGACTATTATGCTTTCGCGTTTCACCACCACATTTACCGCCGTCGGTCTCGCGCTTGCCGCGACCGCAGCGACGCCTGCTCTCGCGGATGATCACGCCGCAGCCTCTGAGGCGACCAGCGACCTTAGCGATCTGGTTTCCCAGGTTGCCATTCCGTTTCAGGAATTTGAGCTTGAAAACGGGCTGACCGTGATCGTTCACGAAGACCGCAAAGCGCCAGTGGTTGGCGTTGCTGTGTGGTACAATGTTGGCTCCAAGGATGAGCCGAAGGGTCAGACCGGCTTTGCCCACCTGTTTGAGCACCTGATGTTCAACGGCTCTGAAAACGCACCGAACGACTATTTCCAATATCTGCAGGAAATGGGCGCGACCGATTACAACGGCACGACCAATTTCGACCGCACCAACTATTTCCAAACCGTGCCCCGCCCCGCGCTCGAACGCGCGCTGTGGCTGGAAAGCGACCGCATGGGCTATCTTCTCGGCGCGGTGACGCAGGCGAAGCTCGATAACCAGCGCGGCGTTGTGCAAAACGAGAAGCGTCAGGGCGATAACCAGCCCGGCGGCCTCGTGTTCTATGAAATCCTCGACAAGATGTTCCCAGAGGGTCACCCCTACAGCCATTCTGTAATCGGCTCGATGGCTGATCTGGATGCGGCCAGCATGGACGACGTGCGCAATTGGTTCCGCGACAAATATGGCCCCAACAATGCGACCCTCGTGCTGGCTGGCGATATTTCCGCCGCTGAAGCGCGCCCCATGGTCGAGAAATGGTTCGGCCCGATCGCGCGCGGTCCGGTCAACGATCCAGCTGAGGCCGATGTGCCAATGCTGGAGGAAGACGTGCGCACCGTCATGAAGGACAAGGTCGCCGCGACCAGCGTCAGCAAATATTGGGCGGTCCCCGGGATTACTTCTGACGAGCTCACCGCGCTGAATGTCGGCGCCAGCGTGTTTGGCGGATTGTCTTCCAGCCGCCTCGATGAAATCCTCGTGCGCGAAGAGCAATTGGCCGTCGGCGTATCTGCGGGTAATTTCGATTTCCAACGTGTCGGCATCCTCACCGTCAGTGCCACTTTGCGCCCGGGCGTTGAGCTCGCCACGCTGGAAGCACGCCTTGATGAGCTGATCGCGGAGTATATCGCCGAAGGTCCGAACGAAGACGAAGTCCGCCGCGCAGCAACCAGCTCTTTGGCCGGCACCATTCGCGGGCTTGAGCAGGTTGGCGGGTTTGGCGGCAAGGCCGTTACCCTCGCTCGCGGCGAAGTGCTCGCCAGCGATCCGGCGTTCTATCGCAACCAGCTGGAGGTTCTCGCCACGCTGACCCCTGCCGATGTTAAGGCGGCGATGCAGCGTTGGATGACCCGCCCTGCCCTTACCCTGGTGCTAGAGCCGGGTGAGCGCGACGCGACCTATGAAGAGGCTGCCTCTGTAGAAGCTGCTGAAGCTCCAACAGAAGAAGCGCCAGCTGATGACACTTTGACCGTTTCGGTTGAGCGCCCAGCGCCGCCGATCGACACCGTGGCAGAGCTCGACTTTCCCGATGTACAGCGCGCGACCTTGGCCAATGGCATGCAGGTCACCTACGCAAAGCGTGACGCAGTCCCTGCGACCTATGTCACCTTGTCCTTCAATGCCGGTGGTTCTTCTGACCCAGCAGGCAAAGACGGGCTTGCTGGCCTGACGCTTGGCCTGTTTGACGAAGGCACAGCAGCAATGTCCTCGCAAGACATCGCAGAGGCGCGGGAGCGTCTAGGCGTCAACATCTCCAGCAACACCAGCGCAGATCGCTCCACCTTCCAGCTTTCCGCGCTTTCAGCAAACCTCACCCCGTCGCTCGACCTGATGTCGAAGATCATCCGCGAACCAGCGTTTGAGGTGAGCGAGCTGGAGCGTGTCCGCGCTCAAGCCATCACCGGTATCAAGCAGCAGATGAACTCGCCGCAAGGCGTGGCCGTGCGCGCGATTGGGCCGGAAGTGTTCGGCGCCGACAATCCATACGGCAACACCAGCACGGTTGAGAGCGTTAGCGCGATTACCCGCGATGATCTGGTCGCGTTCAAGGACAGCTGGATCCGCCCGGACAATGGCGAAGTCTTCGTCATCTCCGATCGTCCGCTGGATGAGATCGTCACCTCGCTCAACGCCGTGTTTGGCGACTGGACCGCTCCGGCGGCTGCCAAAGGCGCCAAAAACTTTGGCGATGTCGCCGAGGCCGAAGGCAATCGCATCATCCTGATCAACCGTCCGAACTCACCGCAAAGCTTCATCCTGGGGGCTCAGCTGACCCCGCTGGATGCAAGTGATCCGGCCTATGTCGACTTCACCAATGCCAATAACTCACTGGGCGGCAATTTCCTCGCTCGGCTGAATATGAACCTGCGGGAGACCAAGGGTTGGAGCTATGGCGTGCGCGGCGGAGCGCAGGCGCGTGAGAACGCGGTTGTCTATCAAATCTCTGGCGGCGTTCAGGCCGATCGCACGGGCGATTCGGTGGCGGAGATGATCCGCGAGACCACTGAATTCCTCACCGCCAGCGGCGTGACCGACGAAGAGCTGGCGCGCAATGTCGCCGCCGAAGTCGGCGAGCTGCCGGGCCGATTTGAAACCTCTGGCGCGGTTCTGCGCGCATTGCAGACCAATGCCCAGTTTGGCCGCCCGGACAATTACTATGAGACACTGGTAGAGCGCTATCGCGGCCAGACGAAAGAAAGCCTGGATGCCGCCGCACGCGCCGCGATCAGTGCTGACAAATTCGTTTGGGTTGTGGTTGGCGATGCGAGCGTCGTTCAAAGTCAGCTGGAACAGCTCGGGATGCCTGTAGAGGTGCGCGAGCTGCCTTCCGCCGAATAATCGCATGAGGTTATGTTCAGCCACTACGCCGCTCTGGCGATAGTGGTTGAACACTACTGACACGCGTGTAAATGAGGATGCCAGAGTTTCTGAGCACCCCGCTCAGTCAAGACCAACGGAGAATATTATGTCACTTTCAGGTAGCTATACCACCACCGTCAAAAGCCCAATGGGCGACCAAGCCGGCACGTTCACCATCGTCGACAATGGCGACGGCACCTTCAGCGGCAACATGGCCGGCGGCATGGGATCGATGGATGTCGAAAACGGCAAGGTCGACGGCAACACGCTGACCTGGGAAATGAACATGACTGTTCCAATGCCAATGAAGCTTGAGTGCGAAGCCACCATCGAAGGCGACACACTGGCTGGCAACGTGAATGCAGGCGCTTTCGGCGCAATGCCAGTGACCGGCACCAAAGCTGCCTAAGCCACTCGCATCATAGCGAATACAAGGGGTCGTCGGAGCAATCCGGCGGCTCTTTTGTTTTGGGCGATTGATCTGCGAAGGGGCCGCGCAAAAATTGTCGGATATCGACAATCTTGTCCGCCCGTGATGCGCTACACCCTCCACCAGGGCGGCGATGCCGCAAGCAGGAAGGTCAGGCGTTCATGCTTATCAAGTTCGCATATCGTATCGCAGCGATCTTAGCGAGAATCTCGCCAGGGATCGCGCGCTGGATCAATGGCTTTGCAATTGGCCGCTTGGTCAAGAAAACGCGCAGCCGCCCGCACCCCTGGAGCACGCTGAGCGAGCATGTCAGCTGGCGCGGCCTAACCGACCGCAGCTATAGCGCGCGGCACCTGCCCGCCACAACTATTCCTGATCTGCCCGACAGCGCGCGGGTCGCCGATCTGTTCCGCGTACCCGATGGTGAGGAACAGCGGCTGTGCCCCAAATCCACCTGCCTGTTTCCGGCCTTCGCGCAATATCTCACCGATGGCTTCATCCGCACGATGATTTCCAACAATTTCGCCACGGGCGAGAGCTTTGAAGACCGCGCGCGCAACACCTCCAACCATGAGATTGACCTGTGCCCGCTCTATGGCCGCACGCAGTTGCAGGTTCACGCTCTGCGCACCCTCTCCGAAGAGCCGGGCAAGCGCGGCAAATTGAAATCCGAGATCGTGAACGGCGAGGAATATCCGCTGCGCCTTTTCCAGCCTGGCGGAATGGCGTTCAACCCAGAGTTCGTCGGCGAGGATGGAGAGCCGCTGCTCGATACGCCGCTGGGCATTGACCACACCACGCCGGAAATGCGCGAGACCCTGTTCGCGGTCGGCGGTGACCGCGCCAATGCCGCGCCGCAAGTGACGATGCTCAACACGCTGTTCCTGCGCGAGCACAACCGGCTCGCCAATGTGATTGCCAGCAGCCATCCTGACTGGAATGATGGCCGGGTGTTTGACGCCGCGCGCGCTTGCAACACCGTCATCTTCATCAAGATCGTGGTTGAGGAATATATCAATCACATCAACTCGACCCCGCTAATGCTAAAGGCCGATCCCTCCGCCGCGTGGAAGGCAGAATGGAACAAGCCAAACTGGATCAGCGCCGAGTTCAGCCTGCTTTACCGCTGGCATTCGCTGATCCCGCAGACGATGGTCTGGGCGGGAGAGACACTGCCCGGCGGCGCTCTGCGGCTCAACAATGCCGCGGTGCTGGAACATGGGCTCGCAAGCGCCTTTGCCGATATCAGCGCCAATCAAGCGACCGAGCTTGGCCTGCACAACACCGCGACATTCCTGGTCGATGTGGAGGAAAGCGCGGTTAAACAAGCGCGGCACAATGATATCGCGCCCTTCACCCGTTATCAGGCGGCCTTTGGCGAGGAGCCTGCGCGCAGTTTTGCCGATATCACACCAGACCGCGCGCTGCAGAGCGAGCTGGAAAGCCTATATGGCAGCGTCGACCGGCTGGAGTTTTACACCGGACTGTTTGCTCAGCCGCGCACCAAAGACGGCCCGCTGCCATCGCTGCTGCAAACTATGGTGGCAGTGGATGCGTTCTCACAGGCGCTCACCAACCCGCTGCTCTCAGAGCACATCTGGGGTGATCCAGCGGTCCAGCGCGATACCTTCACCCCGCAAGGCATCGAGGCGATTGAGGCAACCTCAACCCTGCGCGACGTCCTGATCCGCAATGCAGAAGGCCTAGGTGACCGCTTCGTCGGAATGACCCGCGAAGGTTGGAGACGTGGGGAGGAGTGAGACGCACAGCCACAGCCACAACCACAAAAAGGGCCGCCAGAACTCTTGCTCTGGCAGCCCTTGATTTTTCTTTGGATGGGAGACCTCATCCTCCGGCAGCAGCTTCAGCTGCAGGCTCTTCAACGATCGTCTCTGGAGCATTCAAGATAAGCGGTTGTCCCTGCGTCCATCCCTCGGGGATCATCCGATTGACCAACCGACCATAGTGATTGCCAAAAAACGCCGCGTCATCATACTGGACCGGAGTGAAATCAAATTTGCCAATCACGCTTGGCGCAGTCTCACCAGCTTTGGGTTCTTCGAGTTTCATCGTGTCCGTCACGAGTCCGCGTGCAGTCAGGTCTTCTGCGGTTTGTAATCCAGCATAGTCAGACCAGTAAGACAGACCATTCTCGGTCACGACGTAGGTTTCACCCATATTGTATGCCCGGCCAGCTTCGACGGTGAAGCGCTTAGAACCCCAGCAAAAACAAGTCGATGATGTTCCGCCGATCACATAGGTCCCTGGCTTAATCGCGACGAGATAATGGCGAAAATCCTCATCCTCAAAAACGAACCGCTTCGGTCCGATGTAGAAAGCCTTGGCCATCAATCGTGCGACGTCTTTCTTTGACTCACCTTTGCCCGCAAAGTCATTGGCAGCCACATCAAATGGCGCAATCTGGATGCTCGGCCACAGCGGCTTTTTGAGGGGCTCCTTTTCCTCAGTTTGCTCCACATCAACCTTACCGATCAGCACGCCGAGGCCGATTTTTGCATCGACTTTCCATTTGTGTGTCGAGTGTTTCGCAAGCCGAAACCAAAGGAGGGCCTGCGTGGATGGAGCTGCCTCGGGAACTTTCGCCGGCTTATAGATCGTAGCGCGTTCCTGTGCATGAAGCGCTGTGGAGGTGAGTGTCATCGCACATATTGCAAACGACAGTGCCGCGATTCGGCAGAAGCTGCGCTGGGTAAAACGCATCATGGGTCGGCCCTCCGCTCGGTGGTGACGGGTTCAGCAGCGCGTGCAGCAACCCTTCCCTGCGCCTCGTCCCAGCCGCCGTCCCAAAGCGTATCCATCTCTTCTTCGGTTAGACCAAAGCGAGTGTATCCCTTCATCGACATGCATTTACGCATAACCGCTCTGAACATTTGCCGGCGTTGGCTAGAGCGTTGAATACCGCCCAGGAAACCAGAAACTCCGGATTGGATCAAACCAGGAGTGTAGACATTGTGCCCACGCGGAGGCTGAACTCGCGCACCGTACTCTCCGCAAAAAGTGTAATCTGCAATGAAGACTTCCTCAGCAACACCTTCCTTATGGAAGAAGAACCACTTGTAGTCATTCTTGCCCGGATCATCCTCGGCCAGTGCTGGTGAAGTAAGAAGTCCAGCGCAAGCAATGCCCCAAACAATTTTTCTGAACATAGTGAAAGTTCCCCATTTCCCGCCCGCGATTCTAGCAATCACGTTCTGAATGACAAGAACCGCGTTTGGGATGTAAGACTACGCTAACTCAAATTATAGTTGAGGCTTTGGTGAACACGCCGGGAACAACAAGCGTCGCCTCAATCGCACCTATCCCAACCCGGCTCATCTGCTGATCAAGGCTCAGCCCAACATACTATCTAAACCCCGCCCGTTCGACTAGGCTCACAGCTCAGCCCAGACCGGAGTGTCCAGCATGAAGCAGCTTATTTATCGCTCGCAGCCCTTCGGTTTTGACAATGCGATGTTGGCGGGCATTCTGATGCAGGCTCGGCGCAATAATCCGCGCGATGGCATAACCGGCGCGCTGATTTGTCGTCAGGACCTCTACATTCAACTGATCGAGGGACCGGAGGCCGAGATTGATGCGCTTTACGCGAAGATCAGTGAGGACGACCGGCATTGCGATGTGAGATTGGCGCTCAGTGATACGGTAAGCGAGCGGATTTTTCCTGAATGGGAAATGCTCGACGATGAAATGCCATCGCTGACCTGGACGCGTGATGAGATCACGAACGGAGCAATTGAGCAGGCAACGCCCAATATGCTGCGTTCGGTCTTTCAGACAATCGCTGACAATGCGCGCAGCCGCGAAGCTGCGCGCTGATTTGCCAGCTTAGCTCAGCTTATCCTTCAAAATCTGGTTCACCACGCCGGGATTGGCTTTGCCCTGCATCGCCTTCATGGTTTGTCCCACGAAGAAGCCGAACAGCTTGTCCTTGCCGCCCTTATATTGCTCAACCTTGTCCGCATTATTCGCGAGGATCTCGTCGATCGCCGCTTCAATCGCGCCGGTATCGCTGACCTGTTTCAGGCCTTCGGTATCGGCAATTTCTGTCGGCTCGCGCCCAGTTTTCAGAACGATTTCATAGATCTCTTTCGCCTGACCGCCGCTGATCTCGCCCGCATCCTGCATTTTCAGGATCGCGGCCTGAGCCTCTGCGGTTGCGTGTTCAGGATTGGCCTCATCGCCCAGCATTTTCATCACGCCCGGCGCCACGGATAGCGTCCAGTTCGCAACTTGGGTGGCGACCTTTGCCTCTGGCTTGCCAATCGCGCCTGCGACCGCGCCCAGCAGCGTTTCAAAGCGCGCAAATGTCTCCACCTCAGCGGACAGCTCGCGCGCATTATACGGAGTTAAGCCAAGCTCATCGGTATAGCGCGTGCGCTTCGCATCGGGCAGTTCCGGCAGGCTGGCGCGGCATTCCTCGAGGAAGGAATCCTCCAGCTCTACCGGCAGCAGGTCGGGATCGGGGAAGTAGCGATAATCATGCGCGTCTTCCTTGCTCCGCATGGTCCGCGTGGTGCCGGCGGCAACGTCGAACAGGCGGGTTTCCTGATCGACTGTGCCGCCGCCTTCGATCACATCGACCTGACGGCTGGCCTCATATTCGATGACCTGCATGACAAAGCGGACGGAGTTCACGTTCTTCGTTTCCGTGCGCGTGCCCAGCGGATCGCCCGGCTTGCGTACAGACACGTTCACATCGGCTCGCATGGAGCCTTCCTCCATATTGCCATCACAGCTGCCGACATAGCGCAGGATGCTGCGCAATTTGCGCACATAGGCGCCGGCTTCTGCGGGGCTGCGCATATCGGCCTTGGAAACGATTTCCATCAGGGCAACGCCGCTGCGGTTGAGATCGACATAGGACATGGTCGGGTGCTGATCATGCATCAGCTTGCCCGCGTCTTGCTCCACGTGGATGCGCTCAATCCCGATGACTTTGTCCTCAGGAATGCCCGCCTTCTCATCGGCTTCGACCAGCAGTTCGCCCTCGCCCACAATCGGGTGGTACAGCTGAGAGATCTGATAGCCTTGCGGCAGATCGGCATAGAAGTAATTCTTGCGGTCAAAGCGTGACCATTTGTTGATCTCAGCCTTGATCGCCATGCCAGTGCGCACAGCCTGACGGATGCATTCGGCATTCGGCACAGGCAGCATGCCGGGCATGGCCGCATCGACCAGCGACACCTGCGTGTTCGGCTCTGCGCCAAATTCGGTCGAGGCCCCTGAAAAGAGCTTGGAATTGCTCGTGACCTGCGCGTGCACTTCGAGGCCGATTACGACCTCCCATTCGCCCGTTGCGCCCTGAATGCGGTAGTTACTCATCAATCCTCCGATGGCTCGTCAGCGGGCAATTGCGCCGATGACGAGTGCAAGAAAACCAGATTGCTCAAGCCGGGATAGCGGCTGAATTCTTCTGCTTTGCGATAGCCGAGCTCCTCTAGCAATGCCATTGCTTTTGCGCGATGGCTTTCCTCGATTTCGGCGAAAATTGGCGGGGTGCAGCGCGCGAGGGTTTCGGCAAGGCCGCTGAGCACGGCAAGTTCGTGCCCTTCGGCGTCGATCTTGATGAAATCCACCTGCGTTTCTGCAAGCACTTTGTCGCCGCGTACCAAGGTAATTCCCTGCGCCTCGTCGGCGTCTTTGGCCGCATGATCAATCCGCGCCGCGCCCAGATTATTGGTCGTGAAGGCCAGCTGCGCCGCGCCATCCTGATCTGACAGGCCAAGGGGGTGAATCGTGGTTTTGTCGGCGATTCCATTGAGCGCCAGATTGACCTCGAGCAAAGCCTGCGCCTCTGGGTTTGGCTCAAACGCGATAATGCGTTCCGCGCCAAGGGCTGTGCCTGCGAACACCGCGTGATTGCCGACATTTGCGCCGACATCGACATAGGTTCCGCCGCTGAAATAGCGGGCGATGATGGCGAGTTCTTCCGGCTCGTAAAAGCGCCCGCGCACGTGCTCTTTCTGGATCAGGTCCCGTTCATTGCTGACGAAGAAGCGCGCGGTGTGCTCGCCGTGGGTGACCGGCGTGATGACCCCGCGCAGCTCGCCTGCGGATTGCTTGCCCCAACCGAGCGAGAACCCGGCATAGCCTCCGGTGCGCGCATTGGTCATCGGGCGAATGGTGAGGCCGCGCCTGCTCGCGGCGCCGCGCGCCTTGGCCAGCAGCTTGCGGATCATGATGCGGCGTCCTCAATCAAGTGCTTCATCGCTTTTGCCCAAACGCTCCAATCCAGGCGTTCCTCACTATCACGCAAAGCCGCCGCCGACAGCGCCTGATAACGCGCGGGGTCATTAGAGAGCGCTGCGATAGTGTCGGCAAAATCCTCTGCGCCCGCATCTTGCGGCAATAGCAGCCCGGTTTCGCCGTGCTTCACCACCGTTTCCACCCCGCCTGTGGCATAGGAGACGGAGGGCAGAGCCATTGCAGCAGCCTCCGCAAACACCATGCCCAGCGCCTCTGCGCGGGTCGGCAGGACAAAGAGATGCGCGCCCGCGAACAGCGCCTCCAGCTGAGCGGCCTGCGCAGGATTGCCTTTGTCGAGCCGACCGTGGAAGCGGACATTGTCTGGCACTGGCCCGCGCGCGGCAGAGGCCTCCACTCCGACGATATCGAGCGTGCATTCGGTTCCGCGCTCCGCCAGCAATCGCGCGGTCTCCAGTGCAATTTCGCCGCCCTTGCGATCCCACGCAATGCCCACGAACAGCAGCTTTAGCGGGCCATCCGTCAGGGTGCGGAGCTGAGGCGCGGTCGGCTTTGCCAAGTTCGGCCCCCAGGGCAGCACCGCGATCTTTGCCGGATCAATGCCAAAGTCTTCGCGCGCCGAGGTCGCTGCCCATTCGGATGGATAGGTCAACCAGCGCGCTTGCTCCATTGCTGCGCGCTCCATTGCACTGAACGCGCCGCGGAGCGACGACCATAGGCGCTGCATTTCTGGGTAATATTGGGTCAGCGCGCTGCTGGTCGCGTCGGAAATGAGGATTTGCCGGGTGTCCTCGCCCAGCATGCCTGCGAGGCCGGAAGATGCGGCGGAGACATAGACATCCGCCCCGCTTTGTCGCAGCCGCCGCCGCGCTTGGGCGCTCGCCAGCCGGATAACCCAGCGCAACATGCGAATGTCGATCCGCCCTCCGCTCAGTCGCAGGATCAGGCGCGCAAGTGGATGGAGGAAACGCGGGAATGGGCGGCGCTCAATATAGGTGACATCGCAGACCTCGCGCAGCGCGCTCAGCGCATAGTAGGGCGTGCCGGACCACAATTTAATGTCGAGCGGATCGCCGCCTGCAAAAAATGCGACTTTGGGCGAGCGTGTAGTGGTGGCAGCGGGCTGCGCCTGGGTAGACGTAGGCTCAGGCATCCCCGCTCGTGTCAGCGCCTGCGTCTTTTTCGCCCGGCTCAATGCGCTTGGCAGGTGTCGGATTTTCTGGCGGCTCGCCTACTCGGCCCGCAGGCTCATCGAAGGTGGAGACTTTGGGCAATGTCTTGCCGCTCTCACTGTCAAAGCGCGCCTCGCCGTGATCAATCGTCTTCGCCAGATACATGGCGAGGCCTGCCAAGAGCACAAAAGCGACCAAAAACACCATGATGAATATGGCGGTGAAGGTCACTTCAGCTTGTCCCAATCCGTGCCGTGTTTTTTCCTCCACGCCTTCTCTTCACGTTGCCGCTGCCGTTTGTCAGAATAATCACGAAAGACATGGACGGAACCGAAGCTGCTCATGAAGCGCATGACTGCGTCAAGGATCGGCTCAATGCCGCTCACCACCACTTCTCCGGCGGGTGATCGAACCCGGCCCGCTGCTGGATCGCGAGGCCGGCGTCGAGCACAGTCTGCTCGTCATAGGCCTTGCCCACCAATTGCAGCCCCAGCGGCAAGCCGTCGGAATTGAGCATTGCCGGCACGCTCATCGCGGGCAGGCCCGCCAGCGAGGCCGGCACGGCGAACACATCGTTCAGATACATCGTCAGCGGGTCAGCATCGAGCGAACCCAATGGGAAGCTGGCCGTTGGCGTGGTCGGCGCGAGGATGAGATCACACTCGGCCCAAGCCTTCTCAAAGTCCTGCGCCACCAAAGCGCGGATCTTCTGCGCCTGATTGTAATAGGCATCGTAGAAGCCCGCTGAGAGCACATAGGTGCCGATCAGAATGCGGCGTTTCACTTCGTCGCCAAAGCCCGCCGCGCGGGTTTCGGCATACATATCCTGCAGGCCCGCCCCATCGGGCAGATCGCGCAGGCCATAGCGCACACCGTCATAGCGCGCGAGGTTGGAGGACGCCTCTGCTGGCGCGATAATGTAGTATGCGGGCAGCGCGTATTTGGTGTGCGGCAGCGAGACGTCGACGATCTCTGCGCCGGCATCCTTCAGCCACGCCTTGCCCTGTTCCCAGCTGTCGAGAATCGCCTGATCGGTGCCCTCCATCCGGTATTCGCGCGGGATGCCGACCTTCTTGCCCTTAAGGTCCGCCGACAAGGCCGCTTCCCAATCCGGCACATCAACCTTTAGCGAGGTCGAATCTTTCGGATCAAACCCGGCCATCGCGCCCAGCATGATCGCGCAATCTTCGACCGAGCGCGCCATTGGCCCGGCCTGATCGAGCGAGGAAGCAAACGCCACAACGCCCCAACGTGAGCAGCGACCATAGGTTGGCTTAATCCCGCAAATGCCGGTGAAGGCGGCGGGCTGACGGATTGAGCCGCCAGTGTCTGTACCGGTCGCAGCGGGCGCAATCCGCGCGGCAACCGCGCTGGATGAGCCGCCGGAAGAACCGCCGGGCGACATCGCTGCATTCGTGCCGTGCTTGCGCCAAGGCGAGGAGACATTGCCGAAAAAGCTGGTCTCATTCGAGCTGCCCATGGCGAACTGATCAAGGTTCAGCTTGCCCAGCATGCCTGCGCCAGCGGCCCAGAGATTGCTGGACACGGTGCTTTCGTATTGCGGGGTGAAGCCTTCCAGAATGTGGCTCGCTGCGGAGGTTTGCACGCCCTTGGTGGCGAACAAATCCTTCATGCCAATCGGCACACCGCCCATCGCGCCCAGCTCTTCGCCCTTCGCGCGTTTCGCATCGGCGGCGTCCGCTGCGGCCAACGCATGGTCAGGCGTCGCGACGATAAAGGCATTGAGCGCGCTCGCCTCTGCAACGGCGGCGTTGAAGCCTTCCGCCACTTCGCGGGCGGTAAAATCGCCCTTGGCCACGCCATCGCGGATGGCCTTAATCCCGAGATTGGTAAGTTCAGTCATATTATTCGATTACCTTCGGCACGCCGAAAAAGCCGTGCTCTGCCGCTGGCGCATTGGCCAGCACATCATCGCGCCGCCCGCCTGCGGTCTTTGGATCGGCATCGATCACGTCATCGCGCAGACGCAGGGCATTGGGGATGACCGCGCGCATTGGCTCAACGCCGCTGGTGTCAACTTCGCCCAGCTGCTCAACCCAATCGAGGATATTGCTAAGCTCTGGCGCCATACGCTCCAGTTCCTCATCGCCCATCTTAATCCGGGCGAGCTTAGCGATCTTTTCAACGGTGGCTTTATCGACCGACATAATGATTGCGTCCTTCTGGCGATTATTGACCCGGCTGCGGCAGTTGCTGCGCGCCTTCTGGTGGAGGGCCACCAGGGCCGCCCGGACCGCCCAGCCCTGCAGCGCCCATGGCTTGCTGCAGAATGCCGAGTTTGCGCTGGAATTCTTCCTCCGTCATGAAGTCGACCATCTCAACTTCAAACAGCAGGTCCGCGCCCGCTGGGATCGGCGCGTTTGGCGGCGGCGCATCGCCATATGCCTGATCGGCCGGAATAAAGAGCTCGTACTGGCCGCCGCGCTGCATTTGCACTGCGCCATCACGGAAACCGGGCAGCATTTGGCCCAGCGGCAGCGGATTGCCATCCGGGAAGATGCCTTCGACCGGCAGCGGGATATCCTGAGATTCGTCGAACACCTCGCCGGTGTCAGCAAGCTTGCCCTTATATTTCACGAACACGACGTCTTCTGGCCCCGGCATGTCGCCCGTGCCTTCAACGATAGTGTCGAGCGAAAGACCCTTCGGCATAGCCGACCATGCGAGCGCACCGCCGATAAGAATGGCAATCAGCACGCCAAGCCACAGCTTGGTCAGCGAGCCCTTGGCAATCGGCTGCAACGGAACGCGAGTAACTTCGGCCATGTATCAATCCTGATATAAAGGTGGCGCCAAACAAAAGGGCGCGGAATGAACCCGCGCCCTGATGGCTTATCATGTTGGTGCATTCAAGCGAATATCGCTCGAAAAACGGACGGCTTACTTGATGCCGTCGCGTTCCATACGCTTACGCTCAAGCTTGCGTGCGCGGCGCACGGCAGCGGCCTTTTCACGGGCGCGCTTTTCGCTTGGCTTTTCGTAGTGACGACGCAATTTCATTTCGCGATACACGCCTTCACGCTGCAGCTTCTTCTTGAGCGCGCGCAGGGCTTGATCAACATTGTTATCGCGAACCATGATTTGCATAAAGCGAAACTACCTTCTCAAATTCAATCGGGCCCGCACAATTCAGCGCGGGGAGCACCATCTATAGAAACAACGAAAATTGCGCCGAATCCATGCGGAACGGCTAAATCTGAGTCGCGCCTAGTGGATTTGCGGCCCTATGGCAAGTTTTTGTGCGGGGCGATGGGTAAGTTTAGCCCGCCCGATCATAGGCCTCGCGCAGCCATGCCTTCACCTCATCATCAAAATCGCCTGAGCTTTCCAGCCGCACGCGGTGGCTGCACATGGCGTTATAGCTCTCCAGCCGCCCGCCCGGTTCATCGCCTTTCAGCGCGAGGCCCAAGTCAATCCGGGCCTTGGTTGCCGGGGTAATCAGCGCAAATTGCTTGGCCCGGCGCAGGCTAACGCTCGATTTTTTGGGTGCGACCTCAACATCGCCGCCCAGCGCATTGGCATAGAGCACGATCATATCGTGAATGCTCCGCAGCCCCGCTTTGCCGCCGGAATATTGCTCCGCAACCAGGTCCACCTCTTCGCCGGTTTCCTTCGACTTTGCGACCAGCAGATTGGCAAAGCCATGCGAGACGCCGTGCTCGTTTTTAAGCAAGCTCATGATCTCGCCATGCTTGGTGAGACCGGAGCCATTGATGATATCGATCCAATCCTGCAGCGACTTGCCGGTCTTTTCAGGAATGTTGGCGATCATCGTCGCGAGCTGCTGATCTGGCGTTGCCATATGTGTTCTCCCCTCCAGAGCCTGAGCAGAGTAGCAAACTTACAGCGGAGAATAAAATCGCGCCTGCTGGCATTGCGCAGATGACGAATGCGGCCGCCCCGTCTAAGAGCCTCGCAATGTCTGCCACTCTTTCTCCTTTCATGGCCACGTCCACGGTTGCGCTTGGCGGCGCTCTGGGCGCTGCGTGCCGCTATCAATTGGGCCGCGGCTTTGCGCATTTCGTTGGCGCGCCCGGCGCGTTTCCGTGGGCGACGTTGACAGCCAATGTGCTTGGCAGTCTGGCGATGGGCGTGCTGTTCGGCTGGCTGGCGGCGCGCGGCGGGGCAAGCGAAGGCACGCGTTTGCTGCTGGGTGTCGGCCTGCTCGGCGGGTTCACCACATTCAGCGCGTTTAGCCTGGAGATGCTGCAGATGATTGAGCGCGGACAGGCGGGCCTTGCGATCGGCTATGCGCTGATCTCTGTTTTGGCGGGCGTCGCGGCGCTTTATGCGGGCCTTATCATTATGCGGGGTGCCCCATGAGTAATTCTGACGCAGAAAACGGCACTGGTGCGGACAAGAACGTGCGCCAGTTTACCGTTGGCGAGGATGACGATGGCATCCGCCTCGACCGATGGTTTAAGCGCAATTTGCCGCAGATCGGCTTTGCCACTGTCTCGCGCTGGGCGCGCACCGGGCAAATCCGGGTCGATGGCAAACGCGCCAAGCCTGAGGACCGGCTGAGCGAAGGGCAAATGCTGCGCGTGCCGCCGGGCGGCGAGCAGAAAGAGCGCGGACCGCGCCAGCGCCGCGAGCTGACCGAGGAAGAAATCCAAGAAGCGCGCGATATGGTGATCCGCGAGACCAAGACTGCGATTGTCTTTAACAAGCCGCCGGGCCTCGCAACCCAAGGCGGCAGCAAGACACACAAGCATATCGACGGCTTGCTCGACGCGTTTGTGCCCGCAGAGGGTGAGTACAACGCCGGGGTGCGCCCGCGCCTCGTCCACCGGCTCGATAAAGACACCTCCGGCGTATTGCTGGTCGCCCGCACTCCGGGCGCAGCGGCAAGCTATTCCAAGCGATTTTCCGGGCGCAGCGCGCGCAAGGTTTACTGGGCGCTGGTGGTCGGCATTCCAGAGGTTTCGCAAGGCACCATCGATGCGCCGCTCGCCAAGCAACCCGGCTCTGGCGGCGAGAAAATGCATGTCGACGAGGAAGACGGCCAACCGGCCAAGACCCGTTACCGCGTCGTGGAGCGGGCCGGCAATCGCACCGCCTGGGTTGAGCTGGAGCCGCTAACCGGGCGCACCCACCAGCTGCGCGTGCATATGGCCGCGATTGGCAATCCGATTGTGGGCGACGGCAAATATGGCGGCCAGGACGCGTTTCTAACCGGCGCGATCAGCCGCAAGATGCACCTGCACGCGCGGCGCCTGATCATCTCAGAGCCGGGCCGCGGGACCACTGGCGACAAGAGCGACAAAGGTAAGGAAACCGGCGGCGGCCGTCTGGATGTGGTCGCTGATCTGCCAGAGCATTTCGCCGCCAGCATGGAAGCGCTTGGCTTTGACGAAAACGCCAGCAATGCCGATCCGAACCTCGATCTAGCGCCAGAAAAGACCAAGGCGGAAAAGAAACAGGTCGCGCGCCAATACGCCAAGAAATACCGCAAGGAACGCCGGGGCGAACGCAAGACGCGCACCGCTGGCACGCGCGGCAATACGGGCGGCGATCCCAAGGGCAAGAAGCGCAAACCGCTCAAGCGCTCTGGCAAACCCAATGGCAAACCCGCAGGTAAGCGCAAATGAGCGCTGGCGCAGGCAAGCTCGCCGTGTTCGACTGCGATGGCACTTTGGTCGATGGCCAGGCGGACATCTGCGACACGATGGAACAGGCGTTTGAGCGCGCCAAGCTGACCCCGCCGCCGCGCAATGACGTGCGCCGGATCGTCGGCCTCAGCCTGCCGGTTGCGATCCGCAATCTCGTGCCCGGCATTCCCGATGACGATGTGAAGAACGTCGTCGAGTTCTACAAAAGCGCCTATTTCGCGCGCCGCCAAGAGGGTCTGCTGCACGAGCCGCTGTATGATGGGATTGCCGACCTGCTGGACCGCCTGCGCGATGACGGTTGGCAACTAGCAGTGGCGACCGGCAAATCGGATCGCGGGCTGGAGGCGGTGCTGGCCGCGCACAATATTCGCGGGCACTTCGTCTCGCTGCAAACCGCCGACCGGCACCCGTCAAAGCCGCACCCCGCCATGCTGGAGGCCGCCGTTTTTGAAGCCGGCGCACGCCCGCAAGACACAGTGATGATCGGCGACACCACTTTCGACATCATGATGGCCGCCGAGGCGAACATCCGCAGCATTGGCGTCGCCTGGGGCTATCACGAGCCACATGAGCTTACCGAGGCTGGCGCAGCGGGCATCGCAGCGGAGGTTAGCGAGTTGGAGGCGCTGCTATGACGGACCAGCCGCCGATTGATAAAGAACAACAAGCCAAACAGCGCGTCGCCATGATGAGCGGCGCGCGCTTCCTCGGCCTTGGCGCGGTCATGCTGGGCATTGCGATGACGCGCGGCGTGGTTGAGGGCTATCCCGACTGGCTTGGCTATGTGATCAGCGTGGCGGGACTGCTCACCTTTCTCTTCGGTCCCTATGCTTTAGTGCGCCATTGGAAAGGCCCGAAAGAGTGAAGCGGTTCTATAAGCAGGTTGCGGTGGTTCAGCTAGACGATGGCGCGGGCTGGCAAGTGACGCTGGATGGCCGGGGCATCAAGACCGTTCGCGGCGCGCCTCAGGCCGTGCCCAGCAAAGCGCTAGCCGAGGCGATGGCGACCGAATGGGCCGAGCAAGGCGAGAAGCTCGACACCAGCAAGTTCGTTTACCGCGATATGGCCGATTACGCGCTCGATGTGGTCGAGAGCACTCGCGGCGATGTGATCGACAAGCTGCTAAACTACGGCGAGACCGACACTCTCTGCTACCGCGCCGACCCAGAGGATGCTTTGTTCGCGCGCCAGCAGGAGGTATGGGAGCCGCTCCTTCAGCCTTTGGAAAAGGCGAGCGATTTCACCTTCACCCGGGTCAGCGGCATCGTTCACAAGCCGCAAAGCGAGGCAGCACTCGCCGCTCTGCGCGCCCGCATTGAAGGGCAAAGCGCATTTGCATTGGCGGGGCTGGAGGCGATGGCATCTTTGGCGTCCTCGCTGATCACCGCCATTCTGGCGGGCGAGCCGGGTGCAGACGCAGACAGCCTATGGGATGCAGTGTGCCTCGAGGAATTGTGGCAGGCCGACCTATGGGGCCGCGATGAAGAGGCAGAGGAACGCCGCGCCAAGCGCCGGACAGACTTCCTCGCCGCGCATCAGTTTATCACTTTAGCGCGCGGCTGATTGCTCACTCTGGCTGAGCGGACGATGCGCTCGCAGGATTGACCAGAGTATCCGCCAATTCCTGAGCCACACGGTTCGCCGCGCGGTTCAGCGCCTGCCCGACCGCGCCGGGTTCGGCGATCACGCCCTCTTCCACCGCTTCAAACCGGCGCGTGACAAACGCGCTATCCTCAGCGCCCCGGTCCCGCGAAATAATCGCGTCATAGCGCACCACAACGGCGGAGCGCGCGGCGTCATAGCCGAACTCCCGCAAAGTCCCGCGAATGGCCACCTTCGCGTCCAAAGGAGCATCATCTGTATCGAGCACCAGAACGCCGCCGCCCGTGCGCGAGCGCAAGGTCTCACCTACCAAGCGGCGGAACAGCCGCGCTGGTTTTTCCACCCAGAAGGCGTCTTGCAAATAGGCGACCTCGGTTTCGCTGACCCGCACCGGAATGCGGGTTACATCGAGGCGGGCTGGCACCTCTGGTGTCGCAACAAAGATCGCGTCATCGTTGACAATGGGCCCGCCTTGGCCAGCAGCCACTGACGCGGTCGGCGTCAGGGTTAGCAAGCTTTCCGGCGGTTCTGAGCCAAGACTAACGCAGGCAGACAGGCTGATCGCCAGCGGCGCGATCACAGCCAGTTTTGCGGCCCTGAATGCGGCGGAAGGCGCAGATGAACGGTTCATAGTGAGCGGCCCTCTCATGGCTCGTAATCCGGTAAAGTCTGACCCTGCAGCAGGGCGCCAGCGCCCTGATTGTCGAGCTTTTCAGTGACATTGCGCAGCGCCCGGCTGGTCGCGCGCAAATCTTGCAGCGTCGCCTCAGCGCTAGGAATGGTGCTCTCGCGCAATTGCCGCGCGGCGGGCCGGGTGTCTTCCAGTGTCTTCGCCAGCTCTGCCGCCGCCAGATTGGCCGAGGCGAGCGTGCCGCGCAGCTCCTTGGAGAGCGCGGTGCCTTCTTGATTGATCAGGACATTGGTCGATTCGGTGATCTGCTCAAACGCATCGAGCGCCTCGCCTGCTTCGCGCAAGGCAACCTCAAGCTCGGTAAACGTGCCCTCCAGCCGCGGCGCGGCATTGGCAAGCTCGCCCGACAAGCGATTGGTGTTGGCCAGAATGCCAGAGATCTGCTCCTGATTTTCCGGGCCAAGAATGGTGTTGAGCTGCTCCGTCAGCGTCGCCAAGCGTTCGAGCAGGAGCGGCGCGTTGGCGACAATCTCGCCAAAGCCGCCGCGCCCGGGCGGGATCACCGGCGCGCCTTCGGGGCATGCGGTCGTCTCGCAAGTGATCGCGGGCGCATCCTTGCGCGCCCCGTCGAGCAGGATGGTGGAGACGCCGGTAAAGCTGGCTTGAATGGTCGCCGCCGTCCCGACCAAGATCGGCACATCTTCCTTCACACGAATGCGGACACGCACAAATTCCGGGTCTTCGCGCGACAATGCAATCTCGCGCACCTGGCCGACGGGAACGCCCGCGTAGGAAACCTGGCTGCCATTGGCGAGGCCAGAGACAGACTGGTTGTAGAAGATGTCATATTCGTTCTGTTCGCCCTGCCCCAGCCGCGCGATCCAAACGATAAACGCCGCCAGCGCCGCCAGCAGCACCAACGTCACAGCTCCTACCCAAAGGTGATTGGCCCGTGTTTCCATTGCCCTACCTATGCCTGTCCATCGCAGGACTTGTCTATGGACTTGTCCATCTGTCTATCCCTGCTCGCCGCGCTGATGCGTCGATAATGCGGCGCGCCCGCGCGGGCCGTTAAAGTATTCAAGGATCCACGGATGCCCGGTTTCGATCAGTTCGGGGATCGTGCCCACGGCCACCACTTGCTTATCGGCAAGCACCGCGACCCGGTCACAAATCTCGTACAAAGTGTCGAGATCGTGGGTGATCAGAAATACCGTGAGGCCAAGGGTTTCCTTCAGTTCCTTGGTCAAATGGTCAAAGGCCGCCGCGCCAATCGGATCGAGGCCAGCGGTCGGCTCATCAAGGAACAATAGCTCCGGATCGAGCGCCAGCGCGCGGGCGAGGCCGGCGCGTTTCTTCATGCCGCCAGACAGCTCGGATGGGAATTTGGCGATGGCGTCTTCGGGCAGGCCGGACAATAGCACTTTGTAGCGCGCAATTTCGCGCCGCAACTCGTCATCAATGTCCGGGAAGAACTTCTTCAGGGGCACTTCGACATTTTCGCCAACAGTCAGCGTGGAGAACAAAGCCCCGCCCTGAAACATCACGCCCCAGCGGCAGCGCACGCCGAGATCCTGATCGGGATCGATCCCAGTGATTTTGCGGCCGAACACGGAGATATCGCCAGCGGTGGGGATTTGCAGGCCGATGATTGAGCGCATCAGCACCGATTTGCCAGTGCCAGACCCACCAACCACGCCCAGGATTTCGCCCTCGCGAACCTCCAGCGACAGGTCGTCATGCACCGCGAAATCGCCGAACTTGTTCTCTAGCCCTTGGACAACAATCGGGGGGTTGCCGCTGAAACGTGGGTGGAGCGTGTCTTCCATACTCACCCCCAGCCAATTTCGGTGAAGAACACGGCGAAAAACGCATCGAGCACGATGACGGCAAAGATCGCAGAGACCACCGCCATGGTGGTGCGCAGGCCAACTTGCTCAGAATTCCCCTCAACCCGCATGCCGTGATAACAGCCCGCAAGGCCGATGATCAGGCCGAACACCGGCGCTTTGATCAAGCCGACCCACAAGTCATAGGTCGGCACAACCTCCTGAATACGCTCAAGGAAGGTGAAGAACGGAATGCCAAGCGCGAATTGCCCGACGACTGCGCCGCCGATGATCGCGACGATGGAGGCGTAGAAGCCCAGCAGCACCATCATAAATGTCGATGCGAGAATGCGCGGGATGACCAACACCTCTGCCGGAGAAATGCCGATGGTCCGCATGGCGTCGACCTCTTCGGTCAGTTTCATCGTCCCGATCTGCGCGGCAAAGGCGCTGCCAGAGCGGCCCGCGACCATAATCGCTGTCATGAGCACGCCGAGCTCGCGTAGGGTAATGCGGCCGACGAGGTTCACAGTCAGCGCCTCTGCGCCAAATTGTTCGAGCTGCACCGCGCCCTGCTGAGCGATCACAATGCCGATCAGGAAGCTCATCAGGCCAATGATCGGCAAAGCGGACACGCCGACCAGCTCCATCTGGCGCACCATCGCCTTCATCGGAAAACGGCTAGGATGGCGCAGCAGGCGGCCTGCGGCGATTAAAACCCGACCAAGGAAGCCTACAACGCCGATAATCCCGGCGCGCATATCATAGATAAGCTCGCCCATTGCCTCGGGCACGCGTTTCCACACGGGCACGCGCGGCGGCGTGATATCGGCATTGCTGCCTGCGGTTTCGACCGCATCGAGCAGGCGCTTTGCGCGCGGGCTGGCCCCGGTGATCTCCGCCTCGTGCGTTGCCGCCAGACGGCACATCACCCAAGCGCCAATGGTGTCGATTTCCTCCACGCCGGACAGGTCTATCGTAGTGATTTCTTGTGAGAGAGCGCTGAGTTCCCGGTCGAGCGGGCCAACGGTGGATACGAGCAAAGGACCTTCGAGCGCCAATGCGATGCGCCCGGCCTCGTCCTCGGTCACAGAGAGTTGCGCGGCCCCGTCCATGGTTAAGGCTATGCGGACAAATCGCTGCGCAAACAAGCCTTGCTTGGGCCCAGCGCGCATCTCAGACGAAACTCTCCGTTGCGTCGCAGCATGACGGCTGTATTGGGGTGGGTGATTTTTTCTGAGGTCCGTAGCCTCCCACGCCCTCCGCCCTTCCACCCGGATAGTGTCCCGGTAGGAACCAAGTGGAAGGGCGGAGGGCGTGGGAGGCTACGGCCGCGAGCGCAAGCGAGCACGTAACTAAAATGACCGACCAACTACCCACCACCTTTAGCCCCGCCGATATTGAGGCGCGCTGGTATCAGCATTGGGAAGAGAAAGGCCTGTTCCGGCCTGAGCGTCCGGATGCGGAACCCTTCACCATCGTGAACCCGCCGCCAAACGTCACCGGGTCGCTGCATATCGGGCATGCGCTCGACAACACGCTGCAGGATATCGTGGTGCGGTATGAGCGGCTGCGCGGCAAAGACGCATTGTGGGTGGTCGGCACGGACCATGCGGGCATCGCCACGCAAATGGTGGTCGAGCGCCAAATGGAGGAGCGCCAGGACAAGCGCACCAATTACAGCCGCGAAGATTTCGTCGACAAGGTTTGGGAGTGGAAGCACGAAAGCGGCGGCACGATCACGCGCCAGCTGCGCCGGCTCGGCTGCTCAATGGATTGGTCGCGAGAGCAATTCACGATGGACGAGCACTTCACTAAGGCCGTGCTCAAGACCTTCGTTGATCTCTACAATGACGGCCTGATTTACCGCGACAAACGGCTGGTCAATTGGGACCCGAAGCTAAAGACCGCGATTTCCGATCTTGAGGTTGAGACGCAGGACCTGAAAGGCAGCTTCTGGCACTTCAAATATCCCTTGGAAGACGGCGTAACGCTGGCTGACGGCCGCGATTACATCGAGGTTGCGACCACGCGGCCCGAGACCATGCTGGCCGATATGGCGGTCGCCGTGCACCCTACGGATGAGCGCTATGCCAGCGTCGTTGGCAAGCATGTTGTGCTGCCGATCACGGGGCGCAAAGTACCGATTGTTGCCGATGAACACGCCGATCCGGAGCTGGGCAGCGGCGCGGTGAAGATCACGCCGGGCCACGACTTCAATGACTTTGAGGTTGGCAAGCGCGCCGGGATCGCGGCCGCCGATATGCTCAACATGCTCGATGGCGAGGCGAATGTTTGCCAGACCTCCGACGGGCTGGTGCCAGAGGAATTTCTCGGCCTGCACCGCTTCAAACGCGCCAAAGAAGATGGGGGCACGCCGGGTGCGCGCGAACTGGTGATCGAGCGGCTGAAGGAGCAAGGCTTCCTCATCCCGCATATCGCCAAGACCAAAAAAGGCGAGGAACAAGAACTCGACGCCGAACCGCGCACCATCGCGACGCCATTTGGCGACCGCGGCGGCGTGGTGATTGAGCCGTGGCTGACCGACCAATGGTATGTCGATGCGGAAAAACTCGCCGCGAAACCGATTGAGCAGGTGAAGTCAGGCGAGATCGAAATCATCCCGCAAAGCTGGGAAAAAACCTTCTTCAACTGGATGGAGAACATCCAGCCATGGTGTGTCTCGCGACAGCTGTGGTGGGGCCACCGGATTCCGGCTTGGTTCGATGATCAGGGCGAGGTCTACGTCGCCCTTTCCGAGGAAGAAGCCCAAAGCAAAGCAGGCGCCGGCGTCACTCTGACGCAAGACCCCGACGTCCTCGACACCTGGTTCTCATCCGCGCTGTGGCCTTTTGCTACACTCGGCTGGCCGAATGAGACCGATTTGCTCGAAAAACACTTCCCTAACAATCTGCTGATCAGCGGCTTTGACATCCTGTTCTTCTGGGACGCGCGGATGATGATGATGGGGCAGTACAATATGGGCCAAGCGCCCTGGCCCAAGCTGTATCTGCACGGTCTGGTCCGCGCAGCCGACGGCGCGAAAATGTCCAAGTCAAAGGGCAATGTTGTCGATCCGCTCGGTCTGATTGACGAATTTGGCGCGGATGCGCTGCGCTTCTTCATGGCGGCGATGGAAAGCCAGGGCCGCGATATCAAAATGGATAATGAGCGGGTCAAGGGATACCGCAATTTCGCGACAAAGCTCTGGAATGCGACGCGTTTTTGCCAATCCAATGGCATTGGTGCGAGCCGCACTCTGGCCGCTCCAGAGGCGCGGCTCGCGGCGAACCAATGGATCATCGGCGAGGTTCAGCAAACCGTAGAGGCGCTGGATGCGGCGATGGCCGATCTGCGCTTCGATGCGGCGGCGAACACGATCTATCAATTCACGTGGTCGCGCTTTTGCGATTGGTATTTGGAGCTGATCAAGCCGTTGCTGGTCAAAGACGATGACCAACCGCCCGCCCCGCCCGCGATCATCGCAGAAACGCGAGAAGTTGCCGGATGGGCGCTCGATCAGATTCTAGTGATGCTGCACCCATTTATGCCGTTCATTACGGAGGAACTGTGGGCGGCTCAGGGCAACCTCAATGGTACCGACCGCAGCACCTATCCCCTGATCACCGCCAAATGGCCCAATCCGCGCGCTGAAGTCTCGAAAGAGGCGACCGATGCGATTGATTGGACGATTGAGTTCACCACCAATGCGCGCGCCGCTCGTAACGAGTTGGGCATTGCGCCGGGCACGAAATTACGCGCCGTTGTGCCTGATCCCTCACCGATGGCGATGAAGGTGTTTGCCGGAAATGGCGCGGCAGCGATTGAGCGACTTTCGAAGGTCGGCCCGTTTATGATGATCGGGGAAATCGGCGAAAACAATGTTCCCGGACCTACGCCAAAACCGGCGATGGAAATCACCGCTGGCGATGATGTGATTCTGGTCGATCTGGCCGGCGTGATTGACGTTGCCGAGGAAAAAGCACGGCTAGAGAAGGCGATGGCGGCGAGCATAAAAGAAGCAAAAACGCTGGAAGGCCGCCTGGGCAATGCCAATTTTGTCGAACGCGCCAAGCCCGAAGCAGTCGAGAAAGCCAAAGCCGACTTCGCGCATCACTCAGCAGAGGCAGAACGGCTAACCGCGGCGCTCGCGCGACTGGGGTAGTTTTGCGCTGCCCCACGTGCCTGCAAAGCCACCGCGCGATCTGATTTCGGGCAGGCACTGAGGCCGTATTTGGAGGCAAGGTTTGGGGGTGGAGGCGGACACTGTTTCGTGCCCGCCTCCCGATCTTTCGTGGTTAGAAGCCGAACAGCACAGTGGCCCGGGAACCGATGCTGCCATCGCCGGTGTTCCCGCTGACCCCAGCGGCGAGATAGACATCTTTCGCGATTTCCCCGGCGAGATTACCAGCAAAGGCTTGCTGTCCGCGGTAATTGGCGACCGAGAACGATAATGAGAGCGATTTGCCCGGAGCAATCGCTGGACCGCCCATCGCCATGGCCGCTGCGATGCCGCCCGACAGGCTTTCGTTGACGTCCTCCAGACGGAAGCTGAGGTCTTGCACCCGCCCGCTGAGCGCATCAAACTGAGCGGTGGAGACCTGCGCGACTGCATTGAGAGCCACCCGCACGTTGTCGACCGAGGCGGCGGTGGCCACGCTCTGCCGGCCTAGTGTGCCGTTCGCGTCCACCGTTACAGCATCCACCGGACCCACCTGAGCCGCAGTACTCGCATCAATATCCCCGATACGAACCGATGATCCCGTGCCGCCCAGCGCAACCTGATTGGCCGCCGTCGTCACAGAGTTCGCACCCAGCGCCGTCGAGCCTGCTTGTCCTGCGTTTGCATTAAAGCCGAGTGCGGTGGAGTTGACACCTGTTGCATCAGAGCGCGAGCCAAAGGCGCTGCTTTGCAAAGCTGTCGCCTGCGTTGATTGTCCGGTAGCCACCGCCAGAATACCGCCAGCATTGGCGCCTTGGCCAATTGCTGTCGCAGCGGTCTGCTCAGCTCGTGCGGCCGACCCAATTGCGACCGAGGCAAGGCCAAGCGCACCCGCCTGAGAGCCGATCGCTGTCGCCTGATCGGCGCCAGTCTGGGCGTTAAAGCCGATTGCACTGGCCAGCCGATTGGCCACCGTGACACCTTGACCAATAGCGGTCGCCTGCTGGCCAGTGGCCCGCGCGCCGTTCCCAATCGCGGTGGCTGACAATTGCGTCGCCAGCGAATTCGCACCCAAAGCAATCGTCTGATCTGCACTCGCGCTCGACGCCGAGCCCAAAGCAACCGCGCCAGCCGCCGAAGCATCCGCATCCGAGCCCAGCGCGATGGAACCGGCTCCTGTTGCGCTCGAACGCGCAGCTCCGGCAAAGCTGCCTTCGCCGCTCGCCACCGCATCAGCGCCGATTGCGACTGCAGCAAGACCCGTCGCCTGCGAGCCAAGGCCGTCATTGCTGAGGCTTCCCCCCAATGCGACCGCTGCCTCACCCGTTGCAGCGCTCAAAGATCCAATAGAGATCGCATCGTCACTTGATGCCGTGCTTCTGGACCCCAGGGCAAGCGAAAAGTCCCCATCAGCCCGGCTTCTTTCACCCAATGCGGCGCTTGTCACTCCGTCAGCCGCTGCGAATATGCCAAGAGCGATCGCCGCTGATGATGATGCCCTTGCAGATGACCCGATAGCAACCGTGTCGGCAAATGTCGTGGATGAGTTTGTGCCAATCGCGACAGAAGAACCACCCTCAGCAAGAGAACCCGCGCCGCCAGCAAAGCTGTTGAGACCGGATGCCTCGGCGCCGTTACCCAAGGCGACAGCGCCCGTTGCTGTCGCTGCCGTATCTGCGCCAAAGGCAATCGCGCCATCCGCGTCCGCCTGCGCTCCCAAGTTATCGCCGTCACCATCACCGCCGATGGCAATGGAACCTAATCCCTCGGCATTGGTATTTTGGCCAATCGCCACCGCGTCAACTGCCGTCGCATCTGCGTCGACGCCAAGCGCCACCGCGCCATCGGCCACCGCATTTGCATCATCGCCAATCGCCACCGCGCCAATGGCCGTTGCATCTGAGCCCTGGCCAAGCGCCACCGCGCCATCGGCCACCGCATTTGCATCATCGCCAATCGCCACCGCGCCATCGGCCGTCGCATCTGCAAATTCACCAATCGCCACCGCGCCAATGTCCGCCGCAACTGCGCCCCGGCCAAGCGCCACCGCATTAGAGTCCGTCGCAGCTGCGCCCCGGCCAAGCGCCACCGCGCTAAATGCCGTCGCCTGTGATCGAAGCCCGATAGCTATCGCACCAAAGGCTGAAACTGCTTGATCTGCGCCAGTAACGACTTGTGCGTCCAGACCAATAGCAATCGCGCCTAACTCAGTCGCCTGCGCGCCTGTGGTGTTTCCATCGTCTCCATCTCCGCCGATCGCAATGGCCCCTTCGGCGCTCGCTCCCGACTCTGAGCCAATGGCAATCGCAGCAGTGCCGGATGCGATAGCCGAGTCTCCGTTAGCAACTGCCCTTGAACTGGCCTCGGAAAAAGCGCCCAGTGCGACAGAACGCACGCCTGTGGCGCTTGCGTCAAAACCGATAGCAGCTGAATTGTTGCCCGCCGCATTGGTATCTTGGCCAAGCGCAATTGCTTGAGTGCCAGTTGCATCAGAGCCTTGTCCAATTGCTGTGGCGCCGGTTGCAGACGCATTGGCCTCATGACCAACCGCTGTTGATTCATCGCCGCTTGCCGAGGCAGCTCCTCCGGCGGCGGTGGCATTTTCGCCGTCGGCGCTGGCATTGCTGCCGATAGATACTGACTGAGCCGCGGCGGGTGCGGATTGAATTGCCAGCGAGGCGATGGTTGCAGCAGCAGCGGTCGAAAGTAGAGTGGTCTTTTTCATTGTCATGTTCCCTGTCTTGTGTGTGTTGTTCACATTCAAGACGAGGCGCTTTTGGTTGCTGCCCATATAGGAAAGCGGCCCAATGAGGCGTGACCGATTGGAAGGGTCGTACGATAACCAATCAGCCACACCTCACCGGCAGGGCGCCTCGTCTTCACGACAGGTGATGACAGACGACCGTTGTAATGAGCGTTGTAAAAGCGTTGTAAAAAGCGTTGTAATTTGCGTTTTTGGCCACTTTTTTTGCGAAAAATGGGCTTTTTTTGGGTTTTCAGCCAGATTTCAGAAAATCTTGGACCAATTCCACGAATCGAGTCGAAACCGATTCGCGGCCCAAAAGCAGGTGATTCTGGCTCTCAACGCTAGCAAGCTGAGCACCCGGAATTCATGATCTACGGCAAGGCATTTGATTTGCATCATTGACTGGATGTGGGTCGCAAGTTGCAGGTCAGCTTTTCTCGAATGCGCCGCAGAGGGTAACGCTCTTCCATAGTTTCCTACGCCGCCGGGATATGCGAAAGGTGCGGGTTATGAACCATGCTGCATCCCATCCGTTTCAATCGATAAAACCGATCAATGCCCGCGCCTGTGATCGATTGGTTTTTGGCGCTAGGACTGTGTTCCAGGTGTTCCAAGCGTGCATTCCTGTCGACGAGCTGAGTGGGGCCGAGCCACCTGTGCCCTGCACAACAGAAAGCGCTCAACCATGAAGCTGGTGCTGGCCACGGACGGTGCGGTCGCGGATGGCGGCGGACCTGAGATCTTCGCCTCTCTGCAAGGCGAAGGGCCGAGCGTGGGGACGCCGGTCGCGTTCATGCGGCTGTCGCGCTGCAACCTTGCCTGCACGTGGTGCGACACGGCCTACACCTGGCGCTTTGACGAGAGCCGCCCGCACCGAGATGGCATCGCGTTTGAGCGCAAGGCCAATCAGGTGTCGCTGGAGGTTGCCGATGTTGCGGCGCGCATCCTGGCGCTGGGGCAGAAGCGGCTCGTCATCACTGGCGGAGAGCCGCTGCTCCAAGGCGCGGCGCTGGCCGATCTGATGGCGCTGATCCCCGACATGGAGATCGAGATTGAGACCAATGGGACGACCAAAGCGCCGTCTCATGTCGACATCCGCGTCGATCAGTACAACGTCAGCCCCAAGCTCGCGCATTCGGGCAATGAGACGGAATTAGCGCTGATCCCGGAGCGGCTCGACTTCTACGCATGCGATCCGCGCGCCTACTTCAAGTTCGTGATCGCTAAGCCAGAGGATGTGGAGGAGGTGCTGGAGCTACAGCGGCGCTACATGTTCAAGCCCGGCCACGTCTTCCTAATGCCAGAGGGCACCGACAGCGAGACACTGCGCAGTCGCGAGGAATGGCTCAGCCCGCTGTGCCTGCAGCACGGCTTTCGCATGTCAGACCGGCTGCACATCCACCTGTACGGTGATGAGCGGGGGACGTGATTAGCACGCCATCCGGCGTGCGATATCCTCGCTCATGCGACCTGAAGGTCGCGTCGCTGCGGGCGGCCAGTCGGCCTTGCGGACCTTCGGTCCGTGCTCCGCGACCAAGCCAACACAGTCCAAACCGATTGGCCAATCACCCCTGGCTGCGCCAGCGCTGGACAACGCGGTTGACGACTTCCTCTTCACCGCCGCCTTCGGACCACAGCTCAACAAAGCTCGGATCTTCGGATGCGGGACGCTTGCTCTCTTCCAGGTTGTCGAAGCTCACGCGGATCGGGATCGCGACACCCTCGCCGCAGATGATCACCTCGCGATTGCGCAGCGCGGGAATGGAATCGAGGAAGCCGCGCGCGCCTTCCGGCATGGCTGCTTTCACGAAGGCTTGGTCGCGGTCGTTGTTGAGACGCATGGAAAGGATGGTGCCGCATTGTGACAGCACACCTTCGGCTAGGTCGGACGGGCGCTGAGTGATGAGGCCCAGGCTGATGCCGTATTTCCGGCCCTCTTTCGCGATCCGGCCGAGGATGCTGGCGACCGATGAGCCGTCCGAGTTCTTCTCGTTTGGAACATAGCGGTGAGCTTCTTCGCAGACGAGCAGGATCGGACGGGTCTTCTCTTCGCGGCCCCAGATCGCAAAGTCGAACACGAGGCGGCTGAGAACGGCAACGACGGTCGAGGTGATGTCTGATGGAACGCCCGAGACGTCGATGATCGAGATCGGTTTGCCATCGCCCGGCATGCGGAACACCTTGGCGATGAAGTCCGCCATCGTGTCGCCGACGAGCATGCCGGAGAACATGAACTGGTAGCGCGGATCGGCTTTGAGCTCGTCGAGCTTACCCTTGATCCGCATGTAAGGCGCAGAGGAGGTGGCCTTGTCGAGTTTACCCATCTCGTCCTGCAGCTTGGTCGCAAGATCGGAGAGCAGGTACGGGATCGGCGAATCTGCGGTGATCTTGCCCATTGTCTCGGCCAAGCGGTTCTTGGAGCGAGCATGCAACAAGCACTTGGCGAGAATGTCAGAATCGACCTGGCGTTCGTTGCCGTCGCTGGTGAGGAGAACCTCGCAATGCTCCTCGAAGTTCATCAGCCAATAGGGCATTTGCAGGTTCGACACATCGAGGATGTGGCCGGTTTGACGGAAGGCTGCGGAATACTCGCCGTGAGGGTCAATCATGACGATGTGGCCCTGAGGCGCGGCCTCACAAATGCGGTGCAGGATGAGCGCGGCGCTGGTCGACTTACCGGTACCGGTGGAGCCCAGCAGCGCGAAGTGCTTGCCCAGCATCGCGTCGATGTACATGCCGGCGCGGATGTCCTTGGTCGGATAGACCGTGCCGATTGTGATGTTGGCGCGGCCATCGCTGGCGTAGATCTGCTTCAGGTCCTCGGTCGTGGCCGGATAGACGAGAGCGCCCGGAACCGGATAACGCGTCACACCGCGGCGGAAGCCATGGATGCGGCCCGTCAGCTTCTCTTCCTGGCCCTCGCCGAGGAAGTCGATATTGGCGGTGATGCCTTTGTCATTGCGGCGATCCTTGCGCTGGTCACGGACGTTGGCGAGCAGCCATGCATCGCCGACGCGGATCTTGATCTGACTACCGACTTGTCCGGCAAGCGCGATTGAAGGATCGGCGTCTTCCATACATTCAGCGAGGCGTTGAAGATCGATGGCGACTTGCGAACCCGCACCGGAGATCTCCAGGACAACGCCGATGGGTTGCTTGGCGTTCTCGTGTGACTTTTGCTCAGCGGCCGATACGGAAGTCGGCTCAGCCGCAGCGGCGGGCTGCGAAACTGGAGCAGGCGTTGGCTCGGGCGTGGGCGCAGGAGCCGCTGTTGGCGCAGGCGCGCTGGTCGCGGCTTGCATTCCTGCAATAGCCTCATTGGCGCCATCAGTGGCGCGCGCACCGCTTTCTTGCGAACGTCCAAAACCCGGATTGCTCATATCAGTCATGAGATCACACTTTCCCCAAAATTATCTGGGGTCACCCGTACTCATATCGAGGTTAAGATCGCGTCAAGATTGAATGAAAAGCCGCGCGATGCGCCGCGCGGCAAAAGCGCTTAGACCTTTGCGAATACCCGGCCAGCAAACCAACCCATAAACACCGATAGCGCTATTGCGCCCAGTCCATAGAACAGCGCCCAGCGATTGGCGGCATTCACAACTCGCCCTTCCAGCCCGACTTTTTCGACCGTGATTGGCGCGGTCGCACTGGCAAGCACGCGGCCATTGGCAATCGCAAAGGTCTCCGCTGTGTATTGGCCCGTCGTCACGTTGGAGGGCAGGTTGATGCGCGCCTGATACAGAACCTTTTCGGTAATGCTGACGCCGTTCATATCCTCTTTATAGAGCCCAAGGCGCCTGCGCATATCCACCAGACCGTCGGAAAAACGGGTCTGCGCTTCTGGCTCGATCTGGCCGGACGGGCTGAGCTGAATGAAGCTCGTGCCAAGCTCATAGATCGCGGCGGTACGCTCATCGACGATTTCGGGGATCGGGCGGGACGATGCCACCGCGAAGAACGCCGGTGCAGAGCGGAAATCGGTGCTTTCCGCGTTCATCCAAATCCCGGCGATACGCTCTTTCTCGCGCAGGCGGATCGCTTCTGCGGGGCCTTTCAGCACGACGACAATGTCATATTCGGTGCCGCGCGCAGGGCCTGCTGGATCGACGATTGCCCCGTAAAGCAGCAGATCAGCTCCCGTGAAGCCTTGGCGAACCTCGACCCGGCTCTGGCTAACCTCCGGCACCAAAATGGGCTCTCGCTGAGCGCTCAAAAAGACCGCCGCAAAGCCCAGAAATGCAAGGCGCGCCGCCGCCATCATAGCGGGCTCACCGTGTAAATCTCGTCCGGCTCAATGCCCAAGCCATAAAGCATGCGCAGCGCCACCAAGATCACAATGCCGGCCAGGATCAGACGCAGCAACTCCGGCTTAGCCTTAAGCGCGATTTGAGTGCCAAACTGCGCGCCCATGACTGAACCTAGCAGCAAGAGACCTGCCAAGACGATGTCCACCGCTTTGGTCGTCAGTGCGTGGGTCATGGTCGTTACCATGGTCACAAACAGGATTTGGAACAGCGAGGTTCCCACCACCACATTGCCGCTCATCCCCAAGAGGTAGAGCATGGCTGGCACCAGAATGAAGCCTCCGCCCACGCCCATTAGCATGGTGAGAATACCCACCAGCACGCCCAGAATAAGCGGGGCAAGCGGGGAGATATAGAGACCGCTACGATAGAACCGCCAGCGCATCGGCAGATTGGCAACCAGCGGGTGGTGACGTCGTTTGCGCGGTTGCTTGGTCGCCCCCTTGCGCGGCCATAGCGCCTCAACAGCCTCGCGCGCCATCAGCCCGCCGATCGTGCCGAGCATCACCACATAAAGCACGTTGATCACGACATCGATCTGGCCAATCGATTGCAGCAGCCGGAACAGCAAAGCCCCAAGCAGCGCGCCGACAATCCCGCCGCCGACCATAACCAGCCCCATTCGGTAATCCACGCCATTGCGCTTTCGATGCGCAAGCACGCCGGACACGCTGGCCCCGGTCACCTGCGTCGCCGCAGAGGCAGCCGCAACCGTTGGAGGAATGCCGTAGAAAATCAGCAATGGCGTGGTCAAAAACCCGCCGCCAACGCCGAACAAGCCGGAAAGAATACCCGTCAGCCCGCCGAGCATGACGATGTAAAAACCGTTCACTGACAGATTGGCTATGGGCAGGTAGACATCCATAGCAGCGGAGTAGCCCAGCACGCGGCCGGATTAAAGACAATGCTGCGCGCAAACCCCGTTATTCATGAAGGGGTTGCGGCGAAGCCTCGCTTAGAACCGGGTGGAGATGGTCGCAGCAACGCCTGATGACGGCGCAGCATCGCCAGACACTCGCTCTCGCCAATCGACTGAAAGGCGCGCTGGCACCTGGCCAATGCGCACATCAAGCCGCGCGGTTGGGCCCAAATCAACCCGGTGGACGTCCGCCGCTTGCCCAGCCCCTTGGTACCCGGCCCATGCGCCGCCGCCCACGCTGACGCGGGCTGACCGCGACTTGGCAAGATCGAACTTGGCGACCTCGCGCGTTACCGCCAACTGGCCATCGACAAAGGCGACAGAGTTATCGCCGCTGACATAGCCGCCTTGCGCGTAAACTTCGGCCTTTGCGCCCGCAGGCAAGGCGAGGGGAGGGATTTCAGTGGTGGCAAAAGCAGCGCCGCGCACTTCGGTGTCAAACGTGCCCTCGGTTACCCGCACTTCGCCATGAACGCGCAGAGGGACAGCGCCGATTGGACTTGCCGACACGCCAAGCGCCGCCTCGCTCTCTCCATTGCTGACCAATGCGCGGTAAGCCCGAAGGTAGGCGCGCGGATCATGGCGAGAGCTGGGAGCGACGCGATATTGCAGCACCGCGCCCGCTTGGCTCGCGCCGTAGACCGGAACACGCCCCTGCGAAATAAATGCGGAATTGGAGCCCCGACGCCAGAACGCCCAAGCATCGAGCGACCAGCGATCATCTTTGGCGTTGCCGCCTTTACCCGTTCCACTCGCGGGTAGGCTCCATCCCGCGCCAGGCGCGTCTTGCATTATCAGGCTAGGGGCGCTTGGACGCGCCCATGCCTCTTCGATCGCACGCGGCAGCGGCAGCTGGCTCATCGCCGCCATTAGCAGCATCTGGTGCCCTGCGGCGACATGCAATGTGTCGGAGAATATCTCGTGACCGCGCAGTTGCTCAGCTGTGAGACCCATCGTGGGCATTCTCACTTGGACAGGCGCGGCAAAGTCTGCATTGGCTAGCTGAGCTGAGCTTGCCTTCTGTACTGGCGCCACCTCAGGCTCAGTCGGCCCTTCAGCGAAGATCGCATCAACTGACCGGGAAAAGCTTTCGGTGATTGGAAACGGGCTTTCCCAGAGCATTGCGCGCCCGCTGATCCAGGCTGCCAAAACTAGGCCAAGCATGGCGAGCGGTCCGCCACGTCGTGATCGCGCAATTTGAGTCATGATCGGCCACCTGCTGGCTGGGCTAGCCGGGCGGGCTGCGCTGAATGGTCTGTCTTATCCCACACGATAGCGCGCCCGGCGAGCGTGCCGATATAGGCCATAACCGCGCGGCGCCCCGCCATGATCGAAATTATATTGGCAATCGGAATGCGCAGGACCGCGCGCACGCCCTCTGCCGTTCCATATTCACGCGCGGTGAAGGCAAAGCGCGAGGCCGAGCGCCAGCAAAATGCGGCAAGGTTCACCCAAAGCAGGGTGATAGCCATCTGAGAATAGGGCAGCGGTTCGCCGTAACCGAGCTTAGTCCCTAACCAGATCGCAGCAGATATCGCGAGCAATGTGTAGCCCATTAGCAGGACGAGAGCGGTGAACGGACCTCGCCGGTCGCGCGCCCGCATCCAGCTCTCAATGAGATTGCCAGACCAGCCCATCCGGTCCCAGCCTTGCAAGGCAATGCCATGCACCCAGCGCGTCTTTTGCCGCACCACAGTATCGATCCGATCAGGGAAAAATGCGCGGGTCGCAATCAACCGTCCATTGGCGGCGCGAGCGCGGACAAAGCGCGATTTTCCGCCCATTTCCGTGATGCTGAGCCCCATTTCATAATCTTCGGTCAGGGAATCGGCGACAAACGGCTGACGGTCCGCGTGGCGCATGCGCAATTGCTCGATCGCTTCGCGCTCAATCGCGCAGCCGACACCGGCGCCCGGCAGCGCCGCGCCCAGAGCATCGCGCACCACCATGCCCTTGCTGTGAGATTCGGCGAACTCCTCGCAATAATGGCTGCCGATCCAGCGGCTTTCCTCGTTCCTTAGCGCATGGACAGGAAGCTGCACGAATTGCGCACCGCCCGCATGCTGGCCAATGTGCCGGTCGAGCAGCGAGAGCGCGGCGGGATCTACCAGATCCTCTGCATCGTGGAACACAACCATGTGATTGCGCACACCGCGCCGCCGCTCATCATCGCACATCGCCGCATAAATTCGGTTCAAACAATCAGCCTTGGTGCTGGGCCCATCGCGGTCATGGATCACGATGCGCAGGCGCGGATCGCCATTCGCGGCATCACTGGCCGCGGCGATAGTGGCCGAGTCGTTGCGGTAACAACCGACATACAAACGCAGCCCCTTTTGCGGCCAGCGCTTCAAAACTTCAGACACCGTAACGCCGATCACCTCGGCTTCGGACCAAGTCGGAATGAACACCGCTGCATCGCCGCACAGCTCGCGCGTTTCGTTTTCATCTTTTTCAAATTGTTGCGTTTTTGCACGCCCGGTGAGCTTCAGCCACACCCAAGTAACGTCTACTAAAAGATCGTCAATCGCGCCTATTAGGAAGAATATGCCTGCGAATAAAAGTAGCTCGTGTTGGAACAATACCAGCCATTGCCAGACGTCAAAATTTATTACTTGCAAGCCGACCCCCGTCCCCACTTGTGCAAAACAACCTATCGCGCTCGGATAACGCTTGCAACGGAAGAAAGTTTTAGAGAGGGGGTAAAGCGACTATGGCCCAATCAAACTCCTCCCTACGCTCGGTGTTCGCGCCAGTGCGCGCCCTGTTCGTTGGCGATGCCTCTGCTGGTATCTTGCTGATCCTTGTCGCAGCCGCTGCAATGCTGGCCGCGAACTCTTCTTTGTCAGGCGAATATCGCGAGCTGTTCTACGGCGATCTCGCCTGGACCCCGATTGCCAAGCTCGACGATCTGCACCTTTGGATCAATGACGGATTGATGGCGATATTCTTCTTCGTCGTCGGGCTAGAGGTGAAGCGCGAGCTGGTTGGCGGGCAATTGTCTGACCCTGCTGCGCGCAGACTGCCGATGGCGGCCGCAGCAGCCGGCATGGCGGTCCCTGCCCTCGTATACATCGCGGTGTCTGGCGGCGGCGAATACGCCAGTGGCTGGGCAATCCCAGCGGCGACTGACATCGCCTTTGCAATGGGCGTCCTCGGCCTGCTCGGCAGCCGGGTGCCTGCCTCGCTGCGCTTGTTCCTGCTAACGGTGGCCATCGTCGATGACATTGGCGCGGTGATGGTAATTGCGGTGTTCTACACGCCGACAATCAAGCTCGCTTGGCTGGTCGCTTCAATCGTTGTTTTCGGCCTGATGATTGCGCTCAACCGGATGAAGGTCAGCGTCTTTAGCCCCTATATCCTACTCGCTCTGGTGCTGTGGTACTGCGTGCTCAACACTGGCGTCCACGCAACCATCGCTGGCGTATTGGCAGCGCTCACCATCCCGATGCACCGCAAGGACGGCAATTCCATGCTGGAGCGGCTTGAGCATGGCATGGCCCCATGGAGCGCTTACCTCGTCGTCCCCGTGTTTGGCTTTGCCAATGCCGGTGTCTCGTTTGAGGGCATGGGGATCGGCGCTTTGCTTGATCCGCTGCCCGTGGCGATCGCGGCGGGTCTCGTGGTCGGCAAGCAATTGGGCATCTTCACAACGATTGTGATCGCAGAGAAGACCGGATTTGCGCAGCGCCCGGAGGGCGCGAGCTGGGCTGAGGTTTGGGGCATATCGATCCTGTGCGGGATCGGCTTCACCATGAGCCTGTTTATCGGCGGCCTCGCCTTCCCTGACCAACCGATGTTCATCGAGGAGGCCAAGATCGGTATTCTGACCGGCTCGGCGATCTCCGCAGTGCTCGGCTTTATCGTTCTGCGCCTGACGACGACGCATCCCGATGCGGAGTGTGACGATCAGGGCAATCAGCCCGCCAACGCGTAAAGCATTGGCGGCTTAGCCGCACCGATCAGAACCCTACCAACTGCCGGTGTTTTCCATGCTGGCCCACGGCTCTTGCGGCTCCAGATTGCCGTCCTGGAGCAATTCAATCGAAACGCCGTCTGGTGACTTCACAAAGGCCATATGCCCATCACGCGGCGGCCGATTGATAGTCACGCCCGCATCCATCAGGCGCTGGCACGTGTCGTAGATATTTTCGACCCGGTAGGCGAGATGGCCGAAATTGCGGCCATTGTCATAGGTCTCTGGCTCGCTGCCATCCTCAGGCGGCCAATTGTAGGTCAGCTCAACCTCGGCCACGCCTTCCTGCCCCGGTGCGGCCAGAAAGATCAGCGTGAAGCGGCCCGCCTCAACATCAAACCGGCGCACTTCCTCCAGCCCGATCAGCTTAAAGAATTCAACCGTCGCATCGGCGTCGGTCACGCGGATCATGGAGTGGAGATATTTGGTCATGATGGGCCTTTTTCAGTTCAAACTCAGTTCATCGACAGATAAGCACAACTCATCGCATCAAAAAGGAGGATGCGATGACGGATACAGCGATGGATACGCAGCAAGAGATGGAGCGTGAAGGTGCGCGGCGCAAGGGCGGGCTTGGCCCAACCACGACGCGCTGGTTCGGCACAGCCGCCATCGCAGCAATCGGCATGACATTGGGCGGATATCTGCTTGGCGATGGATTGCTGCGCGCAAAAGAAGCCGAACGTTCTGTCACCGTGCGCGGCTTGGCCGAGCGCGACGTCACCGCAGATCTCGCCACTTGGACGATCTCTTACTCAGCCAGCGCAGCCAATCTTGCGGAAGCCCAAGGGAAGGTTCAGCGCGACACCCGCGCCATTGAGGGCTTCTTTGACGGACTCGGCTTTCCAGCGGACAGCCTGCAACCGACCGGCGCCAATGTTTCCAGCCATACCAATCGCGGCGTCACGACCTACACCGTGCGTCAGCGGCTTGCGCTCAGAACCGACAATATCGAATTGGCGCAAATGGCCGTGGCCAATCAGTTCGATCTGGTTGGACGCGGCGTGTTCCTCGAAGAAGGGTCTGGCATGAGCTACACCTTCACCAAATTGAACGACATCAAGCCGGAGATGGTGGCCGAGGCGACGCGCGATGCCCGCGCCTCTGCCGAGCAATTTGCGCAAGATTCCGGCTCAGGCGTTGGTGCGATCAAGGATGCCACCCAAGGATACTTCTCAATCGAAGCACGCGACGGCGATGGCGGCGGATGGGGCAAGAGCGACAGCCCCTATAAAAAGGTCCGCGTGGTCACCACGGTCAACTTCTCGCTGGATTGAGTAGGCGCTCGGCCTGACCTACTGGGCACGAAATCGGCGGAGCACTCAATCCGCCCAAAAAAGAAAAAGGCGCGGGGACAATGCGCATAGCCCCCGCGCCCTTTCTGCTCCACTCGCAAAAGTGGGATATGCCCCAAAGGGCCCAAATGTGATTAGATACTGGCGCTCAGTGTGAACACGATTGCATCATCGGTGAAGACGCCGCCTGGATCGATCAGGCCATCGCCTTCTACACCAACGTAGGAGATGCCGAAGCTGAGCGGTCCGTAAACCGCTGCTTCTGCGCCGATTGACCAGTCAAATGCCTTGCTGTCATTCGTGAATGTCAGGAAGCCATCGGTGTAACCAAGGTGACCAGTCAGAGTGACCGGCGTATTTGGGATACCGACACCGACATCGCCATAGATGTAGAAGTTGTCAGTGCTGCCGAGCGAATCCTGGTCTGGTGCATAGGCAACGCCGACCGTGGTTTCAGCTGGGCCAAAGGTGAAGCCAATCGAGCTGTAGAATTCGATATAGTCGAAATCACCAGCGCCAGCGTCTGGGTAGAGATAGGCGATAGCGCCCACATCTAAGCTGACACCTTCAGCGACATCGCCGCTCCAACCGCCATAGACGTCAACTTCGGTTGAGCCAAAGCCAACCGTGTCTTCATCAAGCGAAGAGGCCCAAGTACCAGCATAAATACCGATATCGGTCGATAGATCGACGCCGCCTTGAATGGCGATTTCGCCGCCGGACAGGTCAACACCGCGGAAGCGATATTCGCTGACCAAAGCGACATTGGCCGTCACTTCAAAGCCAGCTTCGCCATCGGCATAGCTGGCTTTGGCAGCATCAACCGGCGCGCTTGCGCGGTCAATTTCGCTATCAATAACGGTAGCAATTTCGGTAGCAATTTCGGATGTTGCCGGGGCTGGATTTTTGTCGCCAGCTTCGGTTTCATTAGCAAATGCTGGAGCTGCAGAGAGGAGCAAACCAGCGGATAGAGTTGCGGCGGAGAGGCCGCGAATGGACGTGAGCATTACAACTTCCTTATGTTGTGTTGTTGCTTCGTCCCACCTGCGTCATCAGTGGTTACCAACTTATTTACGGTAATCTCATCTGAGTACGCAGTTTTCTTGCCGAGAAATGCCGCATCGCACAAGAGAAATTGCGCAATCGGCTGTGAACAGCGCCAAGTGTGTGGATTTTGCACCACCCGGAAAGTGAGCGCTCGATCAGTTGCCGTTAAGCCCACACTTGCCTAAAGCGCCCCGACGCCCACCTACCGGCTCAACCGCATTCTTATTGCACCATGATCAAAACGCTTCGCAAACTCTTCCAATCGCGGCCCGACGCGCCATTGCCTGCAGTTCCTGCGGGGACACGTTATTATGCGATTGGCGATATTCATGGCCGGCTTGATCTGTTCAAGGCGTTGATCAAGGCGGTTGAGGCTGATGATGCCGAAGCGGGCGAGGCTGAGAGCCACGTTATTTTGCTGGGCGATCTGGTTGACCGGGGCGATGACAGCGCAGGCGTGATCGCGCGCGCTCGCAAGTGGCAGAAGAAGCGCTCGGTCCGCATTCTTGCTGGAAATCACGAGGAAATGTTCCTCGAGGCTTTCGATGATATCGACGTGCTGCGCCACTTTCTCAAGCATGGCGGGCGCGAGACGATCCTGAGCTACGACATCACACCGAAGAAATTCAATGCGATGTCGCTTGATGAGCTGTTTAAAGCGCTGCCAGAAATCGTCCCGGCTGAAGAACGCGCCTATGTCGAGGCGTTTGAGGAAATGATCATCGCGGGCGACTATCTTTTCGTCCATGCCGGGATTGACCCTGCGCGCCCGATTGAAGAGCAAAAGCGCAGCGACATGCTGTGGATCAGAGATCGGTTTTTGCGGCACCAAGGCGGCTTTGGTAAAGTCGTCGTACACGGTCACACCATCTTCCCTAACGTGATGGACAATGGCCACCGGATCGGGGTCGACACTGGCGCTTTCCGCTCTGGCGTGCTCACGGCGCTGGTACTTGAAGGCACCGAGAAAAGAATTCTGCAAGCTGTTGATGATAATGGCACGATAAAGACATTCAACGAGGAACAAGTGCGATGAAAATTGCCATGGTTGGGTCGGGCTATGTTGGCCTGGTATCGGGCGCATGCTTTGCGGATTTTGGCCATGAGGTCGTCTGCATCGACAAGGATGACAGCAAGATCGCGCGCCTCAAAGACGGCATCATGCCGATCTACGAGCCTGGGCTTGATAGCCTGGTGGCGAGCAATGTTGCCGCTGGCCGCCTGTCCTTCACCACCGATCTGGCCGCTGGCATCGACGGCGCGCAGGCGATCTTCATTGCGGTGGGCACACCAAGCCGCCGCGGCGATGGCCATGCTGATCTAACCTTCGTCTATGAGGTCGCCCGCGAAGTCGGTGAACACCTGGCCAATGAAGCGGTGATAGTCACCAAGTCGACTGTCCCGGTTGGCACCGGCGATGAAGTCGAGCGGATCATCAAGGACACCGGCACCGCGCACAAGTTCGCGGTTGTCTCCAACCCGGAATTCCTGCGCGAAGGCGCCGCGATTGGCGACTTCAAACGCCCCGACCGGATCGTGATCGGGGCGGAAGATGATCTCGGCCGTGAGATCATGCGCGAGGTTTATCGCCCGCTGTTCCTCAACGAATCGCCCATCCTGTTTGTTGGTCGCCGCACCAGCGAGCTGATCAAATATGCTGCCAACGCATTTCTCGCGACCAAGATCACCTTCATCAACGAGATGGCTGATCTGTGCGAGAAAGTGGGCGCCAATGTCCAAGACGTCGCGCGCGGCATCGGCATGGACAATCGCATCGGCGCCAAGTTCCTCAACGCTGGTCCTGGCTATGGCGGCTCGTGCTTTCCCAAAGACACGCTGGCGCTGCTCAAGACAGCAGAGGATTACGACAGCCCGACCCGGATCGTCGAAGCCGTGGTCAAAACCAATGAAAGCCGCAAACGCGCTATGGGCCGCAAGGTGCTCGATGCCCTTGGCGGAGCAGAGACTGCGCGCGGCAAGAAAGTCGCCATGCTGGGCCTTACATTTAAGCCCAACACAGATGACATGCGCGACTCCCCAGCAATCGCCATTGCTCAGACTTTGGGCGATGCCGGGGTTGAGGTCGCGGCCTTTGATCCAGAAGGCATGGAGATCGCCAGCCCTCTGATGCCGAACGTGATCATGTGCGAAGAGCCTTATGCGGCGATCAAGGACGCGGATGCTGTCGCGATTGTCACGGAATGGGACGCGTTTCGCGCACTAGATCTGGGCCGGGTGAAAGAACTGGCCAAGGCGCCAGTCATCGTTGACCTGCGCAACATCTACAATCCGGATGATATGCGCAGCGCTGGCTTCGACTACTCCAGCATCGGCCGAAATTAACCATAACTATCAATAAAAAATTGGAAGAATTTTCCCCGGTCAGGAGCTGCTCGAAATGGCGGTTTCCTAGGGCTTAGCGGCTGCGCGTCGCAAAATAATCACGTGTCATCGACCCTCGGTTCAGCACTTATGCAGGATTCGAGTCGTGTTCATGGTTAAAATATTGTAACTTCCGAGTCGTTGATAGAAACAACTTATTGGGGGTTTAATATGATTAAACGGCATGTTCTTTCCAGCGTGGGTGTGATTGGCATTGCGAGCGGGCTTTTAGCGGCACCCGCCTATGCCTCTGAAAATAGTGGAGATAGCGAAGATATCGCGGCGGAAGCGCAAGGCGATTTTGCTGGTTTCACGATTCAACAGAGCAGCGTCTCATTCGACATTCCAGAAGTTGTTGTTCCGGTGGCCTCTACGTCAATCGCGCGGACATCTCGCACGACCACTGGCTATGTAGGTACGATCAGCGATCCAGAGCAGCGCATTCTGGTCCGCGACGACGTGGGCGTTGATTTTGGCGATCCGGACGATATCGCGCCTTACGCCGTACACATTTTCCAGCAAAGGAACTCAGACGGCGGCGTGTTCTTCAACTGCACAGGTAGTGTGATCAATCCGCGTACGATTTTGACCGCTGCTCACTGTCTCAATGGCAGTGAAGGTCCGATCGCCACCACTTCGTCGGAAACCTATGGCTTGCCCGGCGCCGGGGCTGAAACCACACTCTTGATAGCAACGGGGCAAAGCAGCGCAGACCGCCTCTTCACCTATCTTGGCGATGGGTCAGGCTATGCTGATGGCGGTGTCGCCCAAAGCACTGATGTGGTGATCCACCCAACGGGCAATGCTGACAATACAGGCCTCGGCTTCCCATGGGCCGATATCGCTCTCGTCGCAGTTGATACGCCGATCACTGACGTGCCGGCCCTACCGCTGCTGCTTACGCCGCTGACCGAGCTGACGCACGTAGTGCAAGTTGGCTACGGCACCAATGGCACAGGCCTTACCGGCGGCACGAATGCCGGCAGTCGTTTCCTGCGCCGCGTTGGTGAGAACATGCTCGGCCTGAATGGCAGCATTGGTGACTTTCTTGGCGGTGTATTTCCAGATATCGCGCCAGCGACGCAAGTGATCGGTTCTGTGAGTCAGAACTATTACTGGACAGATTTCGACAATCCGGACCGTACTCCCGAAGAGCAAGCTGGTTGTGAATTCCCAGGAGGGACCATTAGCTGCGACAGTCTAGAAGCTGTCTTCGCGATCGACTTCTTCGATGGCGATGCTCTCGCCGGCGAAGTAGGCACAGGTCCAGGCGACTCAGGCTCTCCACTTGTCGCTGATCAGCTGGCGGACTTTCCGCTCGCTATTGGCGTCCTTTCGGGCGGCTTTGACTTTTTCCAACTTGGCGGCACATACAGCGACGTAAGTTTCTATAACCCGCTGTTCCCGTTCTTCGAGTTCATCACCGAGAACACAGCCTACAAATATGTCTCCGCGAAAGCCGGAAACGGTCGTTGGTCTGATCCAAATCACTGGACGCAGGATCTCGACCCGGGCTTCTTCATCCAAGATGCCGACGGCAACATCGTCAACGGTATTCCGGAAGGTAACGAGCCAGGTATCACTGCATCGGGTCCGAAAGTCGGTACGGTGCTGGGTCAAGATATCTCCGGCAACACCACCGACATCACTCCTGGCTTTGAAGAAATCGACATCTCGCTTCCTGAAAGCTCTGCGCTACTTGGCCCAGGCTCGACCGGATTTGTGCCGAACAACACCGACGGCACTATCGGCGAAGCATTTGCCAATCCGGCGCAATATTTCGATGTTCTGCTGACCAATCGCGGTCGGACGCGCGTCGATATGGATGTCGAGATCGACAAGCTGACCGTCGACAATGACCGCGCTGTCTTCGTACTGCCTCGGCGATATGAGTTTACCAGCATCATCGGCGTTGAGCAGTTCAATGGCGAATCTCGCATCGACGGTACGCTCAACACAGGCCTGCTGACCTTGATGGGCGGTGAGTTTGTCGGACGCGGCACCATCAACACCAACGCATTCTTCAATGTGAACGGTTTTGTTGGCCCGAACCGTCTCGGCCAAATTGGCACGCTGACGATCAATGGCGACTATGTCCAAACCAGCGGTGGCTTCTTGTTTGCCGACGTTGAGTCGCGCCGCGGCACGATTTCAGCTGACTTGCTCGACGTGTCCGGTGCTGCTGTTCTCGGCGGCAACCTGATCGTCTTTGGTGAGCGCAACGTACCGCGCTTCGGCAGCACCTTCAGTGTTCTGAGCGCAGGTGAGATTGACGGCGAGTTTGATAACACGCTGCTTATCTCTGGCTCGCCGCTGCTGACCGCAGAAAGCCGGGTCGAAGGCAACGAAGTGATCGTTGAGATCGGTGCACTGAGCTTGGCAAGCCTGCTTGGTCAGGACAGCTCACTGGCTTCGCTCGGCACCGCGCTTGATACGCTGCGCTTCGGCGGACGTTTCGCTGAATTCGCATCGATCTTCAATGTCATCGATAGCGCTAGTGCCGATACGCTTGGCGCATCGCTTGGCGCATTGACACCGCTCAATGCGTTCAACCAGCAGACCATCGCAAACGGCTTCTCACAGCGTTTCACCGGTCAAATCGCACAGCGCACTCTCGCGCTTCGCGGCGCGAACGGTGCAGCGGCAGGCTTCTCGGCAGCGGGCAATGCTGGGTTCGCAATGGGCGGTTCGGCTCCGCAGAAAGACGGCCAACTTGGCTTCTTTGGTAGCGTTAGCGGAACCTTCCTCGATGCTAGCAGCATCGACCGGTCAAGCGGCGCAAACGCCTTTGAAGAGGCTGCCTTTACCCAAGCAGGTGAACTCACCATCGGTGCAGATCTGCGGGTATCGGAGAACTTCAGCCTTGGTGTCGCGATGACCAATATTCGCAACAGCGCAGCTGGAATTGGCGCTTCACGGCCAAACGAAGATGAAAGCCGCTCGGCTGCCGTCTACGCTGCCTATCAAGCGGGCAATGGCTTTGCCGATATGTACTTCGGTTTCGCCGATCAGAACTTTGGCACAGAGCGCGCAGGCACTGCGGGCTTTAGCTCATCGTTCAGCAGCGCGCTTGGCCAGGCCGATGGCCAGCAAAGCTTCGCTGGGCTTCGCCTTGGTTACGCTTTCGACATCGCCAAGGGCTTTGAAGTCGGTCCAGTTGTGAGCATGGATTATGTTCGCAACGAGATCGGCAGCTACTCGGAATATGGCGCTGGCAACCTTGGGCTGAACATCCAGGGCCGCGATTTCACCTCGCTCGGCACGAAGGTCGGCCTGATGTCATCGCTTGACCTTGATGTTGGCCGCACTGGCAAGATCACGGCCTTTGGCTCGGTCGCCTATGCCCGCGAATTGGCGGACAATGTCGACACGGTCACTGCCAGCTTCCTCGGCGCACCGGATGCCGCATTCCAGATCAGCAATGAGCTCGATCCAGAATGGGTTTCGGTCAACGTCGGCGCTGAAATGGCTCTGTCCAGCCGCGTGAAGGCTGGCCTCTCGGTCACTTCTGACCTTGGCCGCGGTGTCCTCACCAACAACCAAGGGCGCTTCTCGCTGAACTGGAAGTTCTAAGCTAGAACCACCTAACACCAACAAAGGCCGGGTTCCCGATAAGGGCGCCCGGCCTTTTTGCGTCTGAACGCTTAAGCCCAGGCGCCGCTTATCGCGCCTTAGCTTGCTCAATAGCTTGCAGCTTGTACTATCCCTCAAATCGGCATCCCTAGGCGGATGCCCGCTTGGGAGAACACAATGATCGACACACTCGGCTGGCTGAGCACAATCTTCATTTTCGTGGTCGGCTTGATCCTGGCAGGCGTCGTCATCCTGTTCTTCATCGACCGCTTTCAGACCGCCGATGCGGTGCGGCGCAACTACCCTGTCATTGGCCGGCTGCGTTACGTCTTCTCCGAGCTCGGCGAGTTCTTCCGCCAGTACTTCTTCGCGATGGACCGCGAGGAGATGCCGTTTAACCGGGCTCAGCGCGATTGGGTTTACGACGCAGCGGGTGCGAAATCGACCAATGTCGCCTTCGGATCGACCCGCAATCTCGACCCTGTCGGCACGCCGATCTTCGTCAATTGCCCCTGGCCCACGCTGGAGCAAGACGCGGTCGAAGCAGGCTCCCTCGTCATTGGCGAAGGCGCCGCGCGCATCCCCTATGACGCCCCCTCGGTCTTCAACATCTCCGGCATGAGCTACGGCGCGCTGTCCACCCCGGCGGTGCGCGCGCTGTCGAACGGCGCAGCCAAGGCTGGATGCTGGATGAACACCGGCGAAGGCGGCCTCTCGCCCTATCACCTCGAAGGCGGGTGCGACGTCGTCTTCCAGATCGGCACCGCGAAGTACGGCGTGCGCGACAAGGACGGGAACCTGTCGGACGAGAAGCTGCGCGAGGTCGCCGCGCATGACCAGGTTCGCATGTTTGAGCTCAAGCTCTCCCAAGGTGCAAAGCCCGGCAAAGGCGGCATTCTGCCCGCCGCCAAGGTCAATGAGGAGATCGCCGCCATCCGCGGGATCGAGCCGCACACCGCCTCCATCTCGCCCAATCGCCATCCCGATATCGGCAATATCGACGAGCTGCTCGACATGATCGCCCATATTCGCGAGGTCACTGGCAAGCCGGTCGGCTTCAAGACTGTCGTCGGCGCATACGGCTGGCTCGATCAGCTGTTCGAGGCGATCAATGCCCGCGGGATAGCGAGCGCGCCGGACTTCATCACCGTCGACAGCGGCGACGGCGGCACCGGCGCTGCGCCCCTGCCGCTCATCGACAACGTTGGCCTGACCCTGCGAGAGAGCCTGCCGATGATGGTCGACCTGCGCGACAAGCACGGGCTGAAGGACCGCATCCGCCTCATCGCCAGCGGCAAGCTGGTGACCCCCAGCGAGGTTGCCTGGGCGATGTGCGCGGGCGCGGACTTCGTGATTTCGGCGCGCGGCTTCATGTTTGCGCTCGGCTGTATCCAGGCGATGAAGTGCAACAAGAACACCTGCCCGACCGGCATCACCACCCACGATCCCAGCCTGCAGCGCGGGCTGGCCCCGACTGACAAGGCAGTGCGCGTGGCCAACTTCGTCGAGCAGATGCGCAAGGAGGTGGGCGTGATCGCGCACAGCGTCGGCGTGCACGAGCCGCGCCAGATGCGGCGCTACCACGTGCGGATCGTGTGCGCCGACGGCCGCAGCAGGCCTCTGGACGAGCTGTATCCCCCGATGGGTGCCCCCAGCCAAGCTGCAGCCTAGCGCTCGGTTCACCGCTGCTGGAGCACGCTTGGAACGGCTGGAACACAGTACAGAGGCGAAAAAGCAATCGATCACAGAGATCGTGATAGATCGGTCTAGTCGATTAAAGATCTGAGGCTCTGGGCTGCGACGTTCGAGTCTTTGTGTCGCGCACTCACATCCGCGAGCGCGATTTCCTCGACCCTTCCGGGCCTGCGGGCGGCCGTTTTCTTTCGTCCTACCGCTTCGCTGCTTGAGGACGAGCGGACCTTGCGGTCGACTAGACGCCGACCATGCTCCGCGACCAAGCCAGTGGGTATGCGCAGGGACTCTTGGCGTTCGTGCGCAAGCTTCGAATGACCCGGACTTCTTGTGCGGTGAGCGGATTTCGAGGAAACGCATGGCACCAGCCCTAACGAGCGAGCACTAAGTAGGAAAATTTGCGCTATTTCTATGACTGAGAAACAAGAGCGTCCCTAACACGCATCCTTCCGGAAGCGATGCAATCGCCCATCTTCTCCTTGCATTTCGACCACTGTTTGGTCCCCCTCATGCCTATACCGGACAAAGAAATTAATCTTCCTACCGGCAACCAGCCTTGTTCCGTCGAGCGAGAGAAGCGGTTCTTTTTCAATAGTAAAATGGTACCAGTTGTTGCCGCCTCCATGTCTTAAGGCTGTCCCGAATTCCACGCCTCGCTCATTCAAAAGACCGCGTTCATCTATCGAAAAAATATGAAGCCCATTTTTATAGTAGCAACCTGATATATTCGATAAGATCGCCGAAACTTCATCAGGATCCTCTGTTACAAGGTGAGCTTCCCAACATCCAGAAATCAAGAGAGCACTACATGCGACGAAGAATTTCGCCGGTTTGTACAGAGAAAGACCTAGTTTCATTCTTCGCCTTCTAACCTACTAGCCCCGATTTCATACTGCTCGAGTTCGGGATGATCTTGTGACAGTGGACCTTGTTATTCTGGAAACGCAGCTGTGCACAGCAAAACAAGTTCAGAGTAACGCCGGTGGAAACGCAAGACCGTTTGGCGATACGCCCCACCTCACTCGTCATCCCGGACTTGATCCGGGATGACACTCTCGGTCTCATGCGAACTGCTAAGGTTATCCTGAAACGAGTTCAGGATGACGGGTTTTTTGTTCCGCAGCACATCCGTGCTACGATTTCCTCGCGGCTTGCGGACAAGTCCGCGCCGCTGCGGGCGGGGACAAGCCCCTTGCGAGGCCTGCGGCCTCGATCCATTCCAAGCCAATTGGCATGCTCCAAGCGTCTTGTCGCGATGTAACTGGCTTGGTTGCGGTGCACGGTCGCGCCAGCGACCGTAAGGGCGCATGCCCGCCCGGAGGGGTGGCCCCGCAGGGGTCGGGGCCCCGGAGGAAAGCCAAGCGAACGGATGTGAGCGCCGGCGCTTGAGGCCAAACAAAACAAAAAACATCAGGGGGCCTCATAAGCCGGGTTCTGTCTCCGCACGCGGTTTCCCCGAAAGGACCAGCCGCGCGGCGGCAACCATTCATCTGGGCTACGGATTGCTCCGCAGCTCAAGCAGCCAACCCGGGTCTCTCAGAGCGAAGCGCTCCTGCCGCAAAACGGCGCGAGACCCCTATTTGGCCTTGCTCCGGGTGGGGTTTGCCATGCGGGCCGTGTTACCAAAGCCCCGGTGCGCTTTTACCGCACCCTTTCACCCTTGCCTGTGATACCGGATCAAGTCCGGCATCCATCGGCGGTATACTCTCTGTGGCACTTTCCCTGAACTTCCCCCGGATTAAGTCCGAGGTCGCTCGGCGGGCGTTACCCGCCACCCTTGCTTCGTGGAGCCCGGACTTTCCTCGCACCTTCAAACCCGCTCATCCTGAGCGTGCCGATGGAACGCAGCTGCCTTGGCCCCCTGACGAGTGGCGCTATAGAGAAGCGAGGCCAATAAACAAAGGGCCAGCTTTCCTGCGAAAGCCAGCCCCCTGCGTGGTATGGTTTGGATGGCTTGGGCTTATTCGCCCTCGCCGCCGACGTTCTCAAGGCTATCATCTGGCGAGATCAGGAACTTCCAGATCAATGCGCCAATCGCCGCGCCGACCAGCGGTGCGACCCAGAACAGCCACAGCTGACCCACAGCGCCGGTCTCAGCATAGAAGGCAACGCCGGTGGAGCGCGCAGGGTTCACCGAGGTGTTGCTGACCGGGATAGAGATCAGGTGGATGAGCGTGAGGCCAAGACCGATCGCAATCGGGGCGAAGCCGGCCGGAGCCCTTGGCGAGGTCGATCCCAGAATGATGATCAGGAACATCGCCGTCAAAAGGACCTCTGCGATCAACACCGCGTTCATGGAATAGCCGCCTGGTGACAGCTCACCAAAACCGTTGGAGGCAAAGCCGCCTGCGCCGCTCCAGTCCGCCGCGCCGCTGGCGATGACGAACAGCATGCCCGATGCGACGAATGCGCCCAGCACTTGCGCCGCCCAATAGGGGACCAGTTCGCCCCAGGAAAAACGCCCGCCAACGGCCAGGCCGAGCGAGACAGCAGGGTTGAAGTGGCCGCCCGAAATGCCGCCCACAGCGTAAGCCATGGTCAAAACGGTCAGACCAAAGGCCAGCGATACGCCGACGAAGCCAATCCCCAATTCAGGATAAGCCGCGGCGAGCACTGCTGAACCGCAGCCTCCGAACACCAGCCAGAACGTGCCGAAAAATTCGGCGAATAGTTTTCTTGTCATTATTGATCCCTCCCTCTCATTCACGGCGACCGGAACCGTATGGCCAAGCCGTTAGGGGAGCAGTCTTAACGCAGTTTTCACCATAGCGCTGGGCTAAGTTGTAAAATTACGTTGCGGCGCGCGCGCGCGGACAGCAATTGGCGTTACCGCGAGACCCCCCGATCCCGGTCGAGTAGCAATTGAAACAGGATCGCGCCGATTTGTCCATCAATGACGCCGTCGATCAGCTCTGGCCGCCAGCGACGCTGAAACGCCTCCACCGCCTTGATACCATCGGTGATATCATAGCCATAGCGTTCCAGAGCGAGGTAAAACGCGCCGTCATTGTCGAACGGATCGCCCAGCTCCAGCTTGTCTGGCTTTGGTAGGGTCAGGCCGTATCGCGCGATCAGATCCCATGGGAACAGCTCGCCCGGATCGATCTTGCGCGCGGGCGCGACGTCGGAATGGCCGATCACATTGGCGCGCGGGATGTCATATTGCTTCACGATCCGCGCCATCAGCGGCACGAGCGCCTCGATCTGAGCCTCGGAAAACTCGCGGTAGCCAAGGCCGTGGCCCGGATGGTCAAGCTCGATACCGATGCTGGCCGAGTTCACATCGGTCTCGCCCCGCCAATAGCTCTTGCCCGCGTGCCAGGCGCGCTTTTCCTCGGGCACCAGCCGCGTGACGACGCCGTCTTCGCTGATCAGATAATGCGCGCTGACGCCCGCTTCTTCGTCGCACAGGCGCTCTATCGCGGCCTCGGCGCTTTCCATTTCGGTGTAGTGGACGATCAGCATGCTGATCGCCGTTTTGCGGTCATTGAAATTGGGGGAGAGCCGTGTCGCATGGACCAGCTCATCGCCAGTGCTCGAATGCGGTGTTGGCCCCTGCCCCGGCCCGCCCATGTGCTTAGCCGATCATCCCGGCGGGCTGCGGCATCACCGCGCCCATCACCAGAGCATTGTCATCGAGCTTATATTGCAAGCCGCCGCCGTTTTCCTCGGCCAGCATCGCAATCATATGCGCCGCCGCCGTGCGGCTGGAGAGTTCCGCCGGTTGCAATTCGCCTTGCAGAGCGCTGCCGATGTTCTCGTCAAACGCGATCCGATTGCCATTCGCGCGGACCACGATCTCGACATTGCCCTCGTGCAATTCTGCGCCAATATCCATCGTCCCGCCACGGATCAGCGCATCGAGCGCAATGTGCGCGAGGTTAAGCATCACTTTGACCGCAGGCTTAGGCAGGGTTTTCTCTGTGATTGCCCAATTGAGCTTCACCTCTTTGGCGTCCGAGGCAAGCGCGGCGATCACATCATGCGCTTCTTCCACCGGCACGGCCTCGCCAAATCCGCCCGCTGCGCCGAAGGCGAGGCGGAAGAATTTGAGTTTATCCGTGCTGATCTTGGCGCTCTGCTCCAGCAGCTCGACCACCTTCTCGCGCATTTCGGGGTCTTGCTCTTCAGCGAGCAATTCCAGCCCATTGGCGAGCGCGCCTACTGGGGAGAGCATGTCGTGGCATAGCCGCGAGCACAGCAGGCTCGCGAGGTCAGTTGGCGAAGTCATATGAGTGTCTTAGCCCTCCAAAGGCTGTCTGCAAAGCAATTCGAAGCCGCCTTCCACCGCGCGGTAAAGGCCAAGAGCCCGCCCGCCCTCACTCAGGCCCGCTATGGCCCAGATCATTCCATCGCCCGCTGACATGGCGATGTCAGTTTCAGATGGCTGCGCTGGCCCGGTCGGGTGCGAGTGGAAATAGCCCAGAACCTCTGGGCCATCTCCCGTGCGCGCGGCGCGGTGCGCGTCAATAAGCGCCTGCGGGTCAATTTCGAAATGGGTTTCCGGCGAAGGGTGGACATTGCGCGCTGGAATGAACGCGGTGATCTCCTCCGCACCGTTTTGGACGCGTTTGCCGGTCAGGATCCCGCATGCCTCCTGCGGATGCGCATCATGGGCTGCGCGGGCCAGTGCGCTGACCACATCTCTTGTCACTGGGATCGCCATCGCGCATGGCCCTAGCATGAGCGGCGACAAAGTCATCACCGGTACAATTGCGAGCGCGGCGCGGCTTGATAAAGCGCTGGCCGAGGCGACCGAGCTTTCGCGTGCCCGGGTGCAGGCGTTGATTGCAGAGGGCCGGGTTACGCTGGGCTCTGCGCCCGCTACCTCTCCCAGTGCCAAGGTGAAAGCAGGGGCCGAGTTCACGATCCACGTCCCCGCCGCGAGCGAAGCGGAGGCTCAGCCGCAGGACATTCCGATTGAGGCGGTGTTTGAGGACGAGCATCTGATCGTGGTCAACAAGCCTGCCGGAATGGTCGTCCACCCGGCGGCGGGCAATGCGGATGGCACGCTGGTCAATGCTCTGCTGCACCATTGCAAAGGCGAGCTATCCGGCATTGGCGGGGTGGCGCGCCCCGGCATCGTCCACCGGATCGATAAGGACACCTCTGGCCTGCTGGTCGTCGCCAAATCCGACGCCGCGCATGAGGGCCTGGCCAAGCAGTTTGCGGACCATTCGCTGCACCGCCGCTATATCGCGGTTTGCGCGGGCCATCCGGCGGCAAAAGAGGGCAAAATTGACGAGCGAATCGGGCGCTCAGACGCCAATCGCAAGAAAATGGCTGTGCTGGACAAGAATTCCTCGCGCGGGAAACACGCGGTTACCCATTATACAGTGCTCGACCAGCTCGAATCGAGCGCGGTGATCGAATGCCGGCTGGAAACCGGCCGGACCCACCAGGTCCGCGTTCACTGTGCATCAATTGGCCATCCTCTATTAGGAGACCCAACATACGGAAAGACGCCCAAGACGCTGAAATCCCTGCTCACTTCGCTAAAGTTTGCACGCCAAGCGCTGCACGCGGCGGAATTGGGCTTTCTCCACCCAATTTCGGGCGAAAAACTAAGGTTTCGTGCGGATTTACCGGAGGATATGCGGGAACTAATCGACGAACTGGGGCGTTTTAATCGATGAAAGTTGAAGCAAAACATATCCAATCAACGTATATGTAACCGAGTGACCCGGAAAAACGGATGCTCATCAGAGGTCCTGCAAGGCGGGTTGACGCAAGAAAGGTTAGGAAAACAGTGAGTAAGACAAAAAGTGCAGTCCCGGCCCTGAGCGGCGAGCAAAGCCTCAATCGCTACCTGTCCGAAATCAAGAAATACCCGGTGCTAACCGCTGAGCAGGAATATATGCTCGCAAAGCGCTATCAAGAACATGAAGACCCTGAGGCAGCAGCTCAGCTGGTGTCGAGCCACCTGCGGCTCGTGGCGAAGATCGCCATGGGTTACCGCGGCTATGGCCTGCCGGTCAGCGACCTCATTTCAGAGGGCAATGTTGGCCTGATGCAGGGCGTCAAGAAATTCGAAGCCGATCGCGGCTTCCGCCTCGCGACCTATGCGATGTGGTGGATCAAGGCCTCTATGCAGGAATTTATCCTGCGCAGCTGGTCGCTCGTGAAAATGGGTACCACCGCGGCTCAGAAAAAACTGTTCTTCAACCTTCGGCGGATGAAGAAACAGCTCGAGGCCTACGAAGACACCGACCTGTCACCAGAGGACGTGACCAAGATCGCAACCGATCTCGGCGTGCCGGAGCAGGAAGTCATCAACATGAACCGCCGCATGATGATGGGCGGCGATGGCTCCCTCAACGTGCCGATGCGCAATGGCGAAGACGGCTCTGGCGAATGGCAGGATTGGTTGACCGATGATCGTCCTTTGCAGGATGAGATGGTCGCCGATGCTGAGGAAGCCAATGTGCGCCACGAAATGCTGGTTGAGGCGATGGACAGCCTGAACGAGCGTGAGCAGCACATTCTGACCGAGCGCCGCTTGACCGAGAAACCGCAGACGCTCGAAGAGCTGAGCCAGGTTTACGAAGTATCGCGCGAGCGCATCCGCCAGATCGAAGTGCGCGCCTTTGAAAAGCTGCAAAAAGCAATGCAGCGGATCGCAGGTGAGCGTTTGCTGCCGGGCGTTGCGTAAGCCTAAGGTCTGCTAAAAGAACACGAAAGGCGGTCCATTGCGGGCCGCCTTTTTTGTGTCCGCTGCACCCGTCATCCCAGCGAACGCTGGGATCTCAGGCGCATGAAGTGCTGTGATTGCAGAAGCGGCGCTTCACCGCTCTGGATCCCGGATCAAGTCCGGGATGACGTTGGAGGGTTTGTTTCCAGCGTTTTGTGTTGGGCTACTCCAAAACTCGATGTAGGATCCCACAGAACAGGGGGACACTAAGTGACGAAACGATCGATTTGGCGGGTATTGCTAGTTCTTTGGGTTGCGCTCGCACCCAATGCAGCAACTGCACAAACTCGGGTTGAGAACCCCGGAGACCCCTATGTGCATAAAGCGGTTGGAGTGGAGTTTCCGCTGCAAATCGAGAAGTATGTTCGGACTGGTGTTGTGGAATACGACCAAGACGGGCGTGATGCGAGCATTGGCTACACCTATGAGGGCATGCCTACGGAATTCTCACTATATGTTTACCCCTCACGAGGAGAGACATGCATTGGCCAATTCGCAAGCGCAAACGAGGCTATTCGCCAACGTGTCGGCTCAGCTCCCACTGAGCAAGACCCTGAACACTCATTTCCTGCTTTTGCCAATCTAGAGCAATATCAAGCACGCTATGATATCGCCGCCGCTTCCTATGGATACGAACACCCGGACATGGTCTCATACCTGTGGGTTGGGTGCACACCTGGCGATCAATGGATCGTAAAGTATCGCGGATCTTTTCCACTTGAACTCGAGCCAACAGCAGAAGCTTTGGCAGAAGAGCTATTTGCCAGCATCGACTGGACCCCGCTGATACCCGCGCAATGATCGGTATGCTCCATCAACCATCAAGCCCGGGTTGAGCGCCTCCCTATCGGCGACGCCCCAAATCCCTTTCAACTCGCAGGCGCCAAATCCAGCACCGCTGAAATCATCGCCTGCGTGCCCAAAGTCACGCTTTCCCTCGGCGCGACCTTGAACAGCGGGGAGTGGTGCGATGGCACTGCGGGGCCGCCATTGTCTTCGGCATCGAACGCGGCCTGAGGGGTGCCGCCGACGGTGAAGTAATAGCCCGGCACATCCAATTCCTCGGTGACGAAATAGGCAAAGTCTTCTGCGCCCATGCCCTTTTGCTCCCACGGTTCAAACGTGTCTTCGCCAAGGTCGCGTTTCATCACCGCATTGAGGCGGCGCGCCAGCTCCGTGTCGTTATTGGTGACCGGCGTACCCTCGCTCACCTTCACCTCAACCGGCAGATCATCGGGCAGGCCATGCGTCTTGCCCATGCCAACGGCGATGCGCTCAATCGTCTCAAGCAGTTGCGCGCGCGTTTCCTCATCATTGGCGCGCACGGTCAATTGCAGCTCGGCGCGGTCAGAGATGATGTTGTGCTTGGAGCCTGCATGGAACGAGCCGACGGTGATCACGGCGGGCTTTAGCGGCTGAACCTCGCGGCTGACGATCGATTGCAGCGCGGTGACAATCTGCGATGCGATATAGACCGGGTCCTTGCCCCGGTGCGGGCTCGCGCCATGCGCGCCGACCCCCGGCACCAGTATATCGACCGAGTCCGCGCTGGAATATTGAATGCCTTCCGATGCGGACAGCTTGCCCGTGGCGAGGCCCGAATTCACGTGGAATGCCAGCGCATAGTCAGGCTTGCCAAACCGCTCGTACAATCCATCGGCCAGCATCGCCTTCGCCCCGCCAACGCGTTCTTCCGCTGGTTGGACGACGAACATGATCGTGCCGCTCCACTGGTCTTTCATCGCCATCAGACGGCGCGCCGTGCCGACCATTGAGGTGATGTGCACATCATGTCCGCAGGCATGCATGACCGGATATTCTTGACCGTCCTGGCCGATTTGCGTCGCCGTGGAGGCGTATTCGAGGCCGGATTTCTCCACCACTGGCAGGCCGTCCATATCCGCCCGCAGCAGGATCAGCGGCCCCTCGCCATTGCGCATCATTCCAACAACGCCGGTGCCGCCGACATTCTCCGTCACCTCAATGCCGACCGCGCGCAATTCCTCCGCCATGCGGGCCGCGGTCTTGCCTTCGAGGAAAGACAACTCAGGGTTCTGGTGGAAATGGACGAACAGCGGCTCAAGATAGCTATCGTAATCCGCCTCAACCGCCTGCGCCAAATTGTGATTGTCTGCGGTGGCGGGTACCGAAAACGCCGCGGCGGCGAGCGTAGCGACAGAAGCGGCGGTGCGAAGCAAATGCATTGAATTATCTCCCGGAAACCTGTTGGCTTCAGGTTCAAGCATGGCCCCGCTAAGATCGCAAGGCGCGCGTGATTGCGCCGCCAACAAAGAGCAATTAGATGCGGTGCTGCTATGCGCCGCAGCCTCTCCTTTCTCTTTCGCTTTACGGCCAAGTTCCTCCTATGGTTTTTCGGGATATCGCTGGCGCTGATCGTCCTGTTTAAGTTCGTCCCCGTGCCGATCACCGCGACCATGGTGATGGATGAAAACGCCGTTACGAAGGATTGGGAAAGCCTCGACAATATCGATCCCAATCTGGTCGCCGCCGTGATCGCGGCGGAAGACAGCAAGTTTTGCACGCACACCGGATTTGACACCGAAGCGATTGAAAAGGCATTGGAATACAACGCCAAGGGCGGGCGGATACGCGGCGGCTCTACCATATCCCAGCAAACCGCCAAGAACGTGTTCCTGTGGCAAGGCGGCGGATATTTCCGCAAAGGGCTGGAGGCATACTTTGCCTTCGCCATCGAGAAAATCTGGGGCAAGCGGCGGATTATGGAGGTCTATCTCAACGTCGCGGAGACCGGGATTGGCACCTATGGCGCAGAGGCCGGGGCGCAGCGATATTTTGGCAAGTCCGCCGCACGCCTCGCCCCAATAGAGGCCGCTCGCATGGCCGCTGCCCTGCCCCTGCCCAAGAAACGCGCCGTCGTCGCGCCGAGCGGCTGGCTGGCCCGGCACGGCAATACGATCCGGGCCCGCATAAATGTCGTAAAGCGTGACGGGCTGGATGATTGCGTTTACGAATAGCGCAATGGGGAAGGGACAATCGCATAATCACGCGCACGGCGACGGTCATGGCCACAGTCATGATCACGCACACAGCCACGCGCCGGGACATTACGGCCACGGTCACAGCCATGCTCCGGCGGATTTCGGCATGGCCTTTGCTATCGGGATTGCGCTCAATTCGATCTTTGTCGTTATCGAGGCGACTTACGGCTTTCTATCCGGATCCATGGCGCTGGTCGCGGACGCGGGCCACAATCTGTCCGATGTGCTCGCGCTGATCCTGGCTTGGGTCGCCCATATCGCTTCGAAAAAGCCAGCCAGCGCGCGCTACACCTATGGCTTCAAGAGTTCGACAATCCTCGCCGCGCTCGCAAATGCGCTGCTGCTGGCGATGGCGATTGGGGCGATCCTGTTCGAGACCGCGCACCGCCTGTTTGAACCGGCCCAGCCGCAAGGCATGGTGATGGTTGTGGTTGCCGGGATCGGCATTGTGATCAACACCGTCACCGCACTGCTCTTTATGCGCGGGAGCAAATCGGACCTCAATATCCACGGCGCATTCCTGCATATGGCGGCCGATGCGCTGGTCTCGCTCGGCGTGGTAATCGCAGGAATTGCAATTATTTACAGCGGATCAGTGTGGATTGACCCACTTGTCACACTTGTCATTGTTGGCGTAATCGGATGGGGAACATGGGGGCTGGCGAAGGACAGCCTCAAAATGGGCTTGCTCGCCGTGCCCGCTGGGATTGACGAAGCCGACGTGCGGCGTCATTTGGCAGAGCTTGATGGAGTGGACGAAGTGCACAACCTGCATATCTGGCCAATGTCGACGACTGAGACCGCGCTGACGGCGCATCTGGTCGCGCCTGGCGGATGCGATGAAGGGTTTCTGCGCACGGTGACCGGCCAGCTGGAGCAGAAATTCGGCATCAGCCACACCACGATCCAGATCCACCGCCAGCGCGATGATGCGGGTTGCTGCTGATGGCGGACGGCCCCACACCCGCCAGCGCGGAAGCGCGCGAGGCCTTAAAAGCGGCGATGGCGCGGCTGGCCGATGGTGACCGCAGCGCGCTCGAAGATATTTATCGCGCCACCCGGGTGAAACTGTTTGGGATTTGCTTGCGTATCTTAGGCGACAGGAAAGAAGCCGAGGACGCGTTGCAGGACGTCTATGTAAATCTATGGCAAAGGGCGGATCGTTATGATCCCACCCGGGCGAGCCCGATATCGTGGCTGGCGACCTTCGCGCGCAACCGCGCGATTGATCGCCTGCGCACGGGTAAGGTGCGCGGCGGCGCTGTGCCTGTGGAAGAGGCCGCTCCCCTGCCTGATCAGGCGCCGCTGGCCGACAGCCTGCTGGTCGATGCGGAGCAAACCGCACAAATTCACACCTGCATTGAAGGGCTGGACGAAAACGCGCGCGGCCATATTCGCGCGGCGTTCTTTGATGGAAAGACCTATGCCGAGCTGGCCGAGACGGCCGATGTTCCGCTGGGCACGATGAAAAGCTGGATCCGCCGCGGGCTGCAACGCCTGCGCGCTTGCCTGGAGGCGAGCGAATGAGCGACGAGAACGACATGGACCGCGACGATATCAAGCGCGACGATCCGATGCTGGCGGCGGAGTTTTCGCTCGGCCTGCTCGAGGGCGAAGAATTGCTTTCCGCGCGCGGTAAACTGGCCAGCGATCCTGACTTTGCCTGGCGCAAACAATGGTGGGACAATTGGTTTGCCCCGTGGACCGACGAAATTTCCGGCGCAGAGCCGAGCGCGGATGTGTGGGGCGAGATTGAAGCCCGCGTGCTCGCCGCATCCGGTGAGGAAGCATCAGGCCTAGACGGCGCCAATGTTGTCGAATTGCAGAGCAAGGTTCGCCGCTGGCAATGGGTCAGCGCGCTGACCACGGCTGCTGCGGTAGCGGCGCTGGCATTGGTCGTCCTGCCCGCTGGTACAGAGACCATTCCAACCCCTGGCGCGACAGAGGCCCCGCAAATCGCGGCGGCCGATCCGCTGGTTGCGCAAGTGCCGATTGGCGACACCGGCCTGCGCCTCGACGTGACCTACATGCCCGACAGCGAGCGTATGTTGGTGGGCGCGATTGGCCTCACAGCAGACGGCGTGCACGATCACGAGCTGTGGCTGGTGCCAGCCGATGGCAGCGCGCTGCAATCACTCGGCGTGGTGACGCCAGGCGAGGTTCGCAGCGTTACCCTGCCCGCGGAGATCACTCAGAATATGGGCAGCGGCGTGGAGCTGGTGCTGACGCGCGAGCCGATTGGCGGCAAGCCAGTGGATCAAGACGCTGGCCCCGTGGTTGCCCAGGGCGCTTTCACTCAAGTTTAGAGCGCAGGCTTTCCGCCCGCTCCGCTCACATCACCGCCCGCGCGCTTAGAGCTGGGCAATCCAAAGCTCTGCCAGAACCCGGGTACCTTGCGGATCGCGGCGACATCCGTCTTTCCATTGAACAGCAGCCGTAGCAGCGCAAAGCGGCGGATCATCGTTTCATGCAGCACGATCACCGTCGCTGCAGCCGCGACAGTCAGCAGCGCCCATTCGAGCGCAATTGGCCAGTCCACCTGAGTGAACCCTCGCCCGTAAATATAGACCAGGCAGTGGTGGAACAGATACATCGACAGCGCGCTGTCCGCGAGCCAGCGGGTGCGCAGGCTGTCGCTCGAAAAATAGCGATAGAAGAATTGGATCAGGAACAAGACCAAAGTCCAGATCGCCAGCTGATTAAGGAATAGCATTGCCATGCCGAGCGCAAAGCCTTGCTCTGGGTCTGAATAGGGCTGGAGACCAAAGGCGAGCGCGGCGGCAAGCGGCATCCAGGCGCGCCATGTGCGCAGCCGCTCAAGCAGGCTGGGCGAAAGCGCAGCGGCCACGCCGAGCACGAAGAAGGGAAACTCGCTGATCAGCTTGTACCAGCTTTGAAAGCCGGGGAAGAGCAGATCGTAAGCGCCGGGCACTTGGCTCGCGATGGCGAAATTCGCGGTGTTGGCCGCGCCGAGCGCGATCACTAACAATGCGAAGGCCCAGCCGCTCTTCAGCCAGCCAGCGGCGCGGTCCACCAGGCGCAGCGCGGCTGATCGGATTGACGCATCCTTCGGGATAGCCGCTTGAACTATGGCAGATAGGATAAACATCGGCACCAGGCTGACCAGGAACCAGAGGTGCAGCGACCATTCCCCGCTCGCCCAAATCTGCGCGAAACCGCCGCTGTCAATCCAGCGCATCAGGCCGCTCTCACCGGTCTTGTCGTTCCAACGCAGGTAATGCTCCAACATGTTGAACGACAGCGCGATGGCGATCAGCGGAATGACCGTGCGCATAAACCGATTGCGGAGGAAGCCGCCCGGCGTGCGGCGCGCCAACATCAGGACGGTGAAGAACCCGCCGACGAAGAAGAATGTCGGGGTGATCACCAGATGCAGGCCAAAGATCACCCAATCGAAGAAGTCATGCCGCTGCGCATTGCTGGTGATCCAGGGGCGCGCAGGCGCGTACACCGTCGCCGCATGGAGCGCGACCGACAGGAACATCAGCACCGAACGCATGCCGTCGATATCGTGATAATGCTGGGCTGGCTTCGAATTGGGCATCGAGGGTTTAGGGTCCATCGGTTGATATTGGGAGCTGTGCTTGTCTGTCACACACCGCCTGCCACCCGCTTGCAATCGCGCACAAAGGCGCGTCCCAAATCGAGATCACGGCTCTCACAAGGGTTAATTTCGCAGCTCTTAAGAACCCCATAAAACCCGCGGAATTCAGCGCGTTTCAGTGCATTTTTCGCATGCATAGCGGAAAAATTTTCATGTTTCTCGCATCCACCCCAGTGGCTCTTGCGTAGCTCCCACCATGCAAGAACGGGAGGTCTTGCGGACAAGGAGAACCCTAATGCCTAAGACCCCGATGAGTTCAAAAGTTAAAGCCGCCGCACTCGCAGCGATCGCCGCGACCACTGGCCTGGCCCTGACCACGGCAGCACCGCTCGCCGCTCACCATCACAGCGCCAAGAAAGAAGCCGCCAACATCGTGCAGACCGCGCAGAGCACTGGCGTTCACAACACGCTGGTCGCCGCTGTTAGCGCCGCTGGCCTGGTAGATACGCTTTCAGCGGACGGCGCCTTCACCGTTTTTGCCCCAACCGACACCGGCTTTGCAAAGCTGCCCGAAGGCACTGTTGCAACGCTCGTGAAGCCAGAAAACAAAGAGACGCTAACCGGCATCCTCACCTATCACGTGGTGGGCGGAAACATCACCAGCGCAAAGCTGCTGAACTACATTGAAAAGGGCAATGGTACGGCCCGGATCAAGACCCTCGCTGGCGGCATTCTGGAAGCGCGCCTCGACGGTGAAACCATCGTGATCACGGACGGCGCTGGCCGCACAGCCGCAGTGACCACTGCCGACGTCATGACCTCAAACGGCGTGATCCACGTGACTGACGGCGTGTTCCTCCCCGCATAGAACACCCGCATCCCCCTTCGCGCTGCTGCGGACTTCCCTTCCCTCCCACTCGCAGCAGTGCAAACCAAGAACCCCGCTTGGCTGAGAGATCAGTTAAGCGGGGTTTTTCCTATTCCTATTCGGAAAGATCGAGATCGAAGTGCAGCACATGCTCAGCTGCACCCAATTTCCCATAGAGCGCGATGGGAGGGTCATCGCCTTTATCGGCCTGAACGAAGACGGCGCTTGCCCCGGATGCTTCGGCAATCGGCGCTAAAGAACGAAGCAAAGCCTCAGCGATGCCGAGCCTGCGGAATGGCTCGGCGACCGCCAGATCGTAAATGTAGATTTCGGAGCGCGCCTGCTCGAACTTTTGAAGAATATAGGCGCTCAATGCGCCAACAACTTCGCCGGTTTGTAAGGTGGCGAGCTGAATGAAATCAGGCTTTTGGAGCAGCGCGGAGCAATAATCGTCATCCGGTTGATTGCGCTCATACTCCTCTGGTTGCTCGAAAGCCTCGGAGTACACGCGCAGCGCTGCGCGAAAGTCCGCCAGATCGGATGATGTCAGCCTACGGATCGAAACTCCGGCAGGCGGCAGCAAATTAAGCCGCCTCTTCCTTCTCGTCGTCTTTGCCGCCAAGCACCTGGACCGGAGCTTTCTTGCCCTCGACCACTTCGGCATCGACCACAATTTCGGTCACGCCTTCAAGGTCGGGCAGGTCGAACATCGTGTCGAGCAAAATGCCTTCGACGATTGAGCGCAGGCCGCGCGCACCCGTCTTGCGCTTAATCGCGCGTTCCGCGATCGCTTTAAGCGCGTCCTCGGTGAAGGTCAGATCGACATCTTCGAGCTCGAACAATTTGCCATATTGCTTGGAAATGGCGTTCTTCGGCTCGGTCAGGATGGTGACCAGCGCGTCGACATCGAGATCGTGTAGGGTCGCAATAACGGGCAAACGGCCGACGAATTCAGGGATCAGGCCGAATTTCAGCAGATCTTCTGGTTCGCTCAGCTCGAGCAATTCGCCAACATTGCGCTTGTCCGGGTCGGCAACATGATTGCCAAAGCCGATTGAGCGCTTTTGCAGGCGGTCAGCGATAATCTTATCAAGGCCCGCAAACGCGCCGCCACAGATGAACAGGATGTTCGTCGTGTCGACTTGCAGGAACTCCTGCTGCGGGTGCTTACGGCCGCCCTGCGGCGGGACAGAGGCGGTGGTGCCTTCCATCAGTTTCAGCAGCGCCTGCTGAACGCCCTCACCCGATACATCGCGCGTGATCGATGGGTTTTCAGCCTTGCGGGTGATCTTGTCGATTTCGTCGATATAGACGATGCCGTGCTGCGCTTTTTCAACGTTGTAGTCGGATGATTGCAGCAGCTTCAGAATGATGTTCTCAACATCTTCACCGACATAGCCAGCCTCTGTGAGGGTGGTTGCATCCGCCATGGTGAAGGGCACGTCGAACGTGCGCGCCAGCGTTTGCGCGAGCAATGTCTTACCCGTGCCGGTCGGACCGACCAGCAGGATGTTGGATTTCGCCAGCTCAACACCATCCGATTTGCCGGAGTGTTTCAGGCGCTTGTAGTGGTTGTGAACCGCGACCGCGAGATTGCGCTTGGCGCTGTCCTGGCCGATCACATAATCGTTAAGCGTCGCGAAGATTTCGGAAGGCGTTGGAACTTCGCCCTCTTTCTTGCCAGCGATGCCAGCCTTCGTTTCTTCACGAATGATGTCGTTGCACAGCTCAACGCATTCATCACAGATGAACACGGTGGGCCCGGCAATGAGCTTGCGCACTTCATGCTGCGACTTCCCACAGAAGCTGCAATACAGGGTGCTCTTGCTGTCAGTTCCGCTCAACTTGGTCATTTCCTATTGTCCTGGGCCTTCACTCGCACTGGTTTAAACTACACCGCTTGTAATCCAATTACCAAACCGAGTGCCCGGTGGGGATTCGCTCAACAATATATAGGGCCGGTTGTGAATCAACATTAACGCGGCTCTTTTTGGGCGATTGCCCCGTTTTGGCGTCTTTAAAGTCGCACTTTGCGCCCCTGTGTCCCGGCTTGGGAAGCCGAACCGGCGATTCTTAATCGCGATTCGGCCATTGGCGCCCAAATTGCAGTTCAGAGTGTGCGCCTTATTCTGGCGCGCCGCCCGAACCCTTCTCATCATCGCTCGAGTCGCCCTCTGGACGGGTTTCGAACACTTTATCGACCAGGCCGAACTTCATCGCTTCTTCCGCTTCGAGGAAGGTGTCGCGATCCATCGCCTTTTCGATCTCGGACAATTTCTTGCCGGTGTACTTCACATAGAGATCATTCATGCTCTTCTTGATCCGCAGGATCTCACGCGCCTGAATCTCAATGTCAGAAGCCATGCCGCGCGCACCGCCGGATGGCTGGTGAATCATGATCCGCGAGTTTGGCAGAGCAACACGCATGCCCGGCTCACCCGCGGCGAGCAGGAAACTGCCCATAGAGGCCGCCTGGCCCATGCACACGGTCGAAACACGCGGTTTGATGTATTGCATCGTATCGTGGATCGCCATGCCAGCGGTCACAACGCCGCCGGGCGAATTGATGTACATCGAAATCGGCTTCGATGGGTTTTCGCTTTCAAGGAACAACAGCTGAGCGGTGATCAGCGAGGCCATGCCATCTTCCACCTGGCCGGTGACGAACACGATGCGTTCGCGCAGCAGGCGGGAGAAAATGTCAAAACTGCGTTCGCCGCGGCTGGTTTGCTCAACCACCATCGGCACCAATGCGCCGGTTAGCGGGTCCCGGGTGAATTGCCCCTGGGTGCCGTGCGTCTCGCCAGAATTGCCGAACAGGTTGATCATGTGCTGGTGGTCCTTCTTTATCTCGGTTCTGCTATGTCGGGGGCACACGGAAAATGTTCAAGGGCCTTAACCTTCACCTGTGCATTCAATCACAGTTTCTTTTTGCGTGATCGCCTGCGCGAATGCACGCGCAAATGCCGCCAAACTGGAATGGAAATCCAGCCGGCGGCATTTGTGTAATGCGTGGGTGTGAGGGGGCAGCTCGCTGAGCCGCCTCCGATGCGGGAGATTAAGCGGCGCGCACCTGCTTCAAGAATTCAGCAACCTGCTCGCGCAGTTTCTCAGACTGGAGTGACATTTCCTGCGAGCTGGCGAGCATTTGCGTCGCTGTGCTGCCTGCGGTCATGGAAACTTCGCTCACATCTTCGATGGTTGCGCTGATATCTTGCGTGTTGCGAGCGGCCAGATCGATGCTTTGCGCCAGATCCTGGCCAGCAACGGCTTGCTGATCGACCGCGCTGGCGATCGCAGTTGCGGTCGATTCCAGAGCCACCACTTCGGTTGAGATGAGTGCCAGCGCATTCGCGCTTTCACCGGTCGCATCCTGCATTTCGCGGATCAGGCTCTCGACCTCTTCGGTCGCGCGGCCTGTTTGCGAGGCGAGCTCTTTCACTTCCGATGCCACGACAGAGAAGCCGCGTCCCGCCTCGCCGCCACGTGCCGCCTCAATCGAGGCATTCAGCGCGAGCAAATTGGTGCGCTGGGCAATCCCGGCGATCACTTCAACGATCTGACTAATACGATCGGCTGAACCGGTTAGACCAGTGATGGTCGCATCGGCCTTCGCCGCCGCTTCAGAAGCCTTGCGAGCGCGCTCAGAAGAAGAGGCCGCCTGGCGGCTCACTTCATTGATCGACATCGCAAATTCATCGGAGGCCGAGGCAGCGCCAGTGATGCCGTCCGATGCCTGTTTCAGGCTCGAATTGGCTGCGTTAACGGTCGTCGACGAGGATTCCACATTGCGGGCCAGATTGGTGGCCGAATCTTCCATTTGACCGGAAGCGGCAGCCACACCGGCGGCAACATCGCCAACCGTCTTTTCAAATTTGTCGGCAAGTGATTTCAGCAATTGGCGCTGTTCTTCTTGCGAACGTTCGCGTTCTTCCTTGAGCTCACGTTCACGCTCAAGCTCGCGCTCCAGCTCACGCTTGGCCTGAGCGTCCGCCTCGGTTTGAACGCTGCGCAGAACGGTAAGAGCGGCGGACAATGTGCCGATTTCGTCATCCCGCTCAGAGGCAGGGATTTCTAGGTCGAGTTCGCCAGCGACAATGCGCTCGCTGACATCGCTGATTTCAACAATCGGAGCGACGACGTTTCTGGCGACAAGGCGTTTGCCCAGGAACACCAGACCAAGCGCGATCAGCAGGCCAGCGACCAGAGACGCGATCAGCACCTTGATTTCAAACAATCCCTCGCCAGAGGCGGTTTCAACACGGGTAGCGGCATCTTCGCGCAGTTGAACGATCAGAGCCACAGCGGTGTCGATTGCGTCGTACCGCGGACCAAGGAAGCTCTCTTGCTCGACAACATCGCGCGGCGCATCGCGCACTTCGCCAAGCAGGGTCACGATTCCGTTCAGCCCGGAATCGAGCTGGGTCACCTGTGAGGCATAGGACGCATCGACTGAAGCGGTGGCAAGACCAAGACGCTCATTCATGGCCACGGCATCGCGGGCATGCTGGATCGAGCTTTCGATCAGCTCAGGCTCGTATCCGCGCGCCCGGTAAGCGCCCATCTCGTCCTTCGCCAGCGTAACACTGCGGTTCATGCTCGCGGTGAGAAAAGCGATCTCGGTAAGGTCAGCCAGCTTGTTTGAGCGCTGCTCCATCCGCAGCGCGCCAACAGTGCCCACTGCGCCCAAGACCAAAACCAGCAGGGCAAACATGTTGAACACACGGCCAACCTGCGCGTTGATCGATCCGCCTTCGAAGCGCCTTTTAAACCACGACATGCTGAAAGTCTTACTCATGATGCATGCTCACCCATTGTTCACTGAAGCCCCGCGAGGCGGAATGCCTACGTAATTTGCCCTAAGATTGGATTAGGGGTTAGCGGCACATGGTTAAGGATGGGTTAGGAAGCCTCTGAGAAAGCTGGCCTAGGCTGATCGCTACGCCCAAATGCAATCGAGCCGCAATCCATTGGCTGGATCACGGCTCGAATTGTTTGGGCAATTTGCTTCGCCTGCCCCGCTAGAATGACGGGGCAAGAGAGGCGTCTTGCGAATTACTTCTTCTTCGCAGGTGCCTTTTTCGCGGCAGGCTTCTTAGCCGGAGCCTTTTTCGCAGGCGCTTTCTTGGCGGCTGGCTTGGCATCCGCCTTGGCTGCTGGCTTCTTGGCCGCAGCTTTCTTCGCTGGCTCAGCCTTTTTCGCCGGGGCTTTCTTAGCCGCTGGCTTTTTCGCTGGTGCCTTCTTGGCCGCTGGCTCTTTCTTGTCCGCAGCTTTCGCAGGCGCTTTTTTCGCAGCTGGCTTTTTGGCCGGAGCCTTTTTCGCAGCCGCTTTCTTAGCCGGGGCCTTCTTCTTCGCGGCTGGCTTGCTGTCGGCGGCTTCATCCGCTTCGATCGCAGCTTGCAGCTCTTCCTGCGTCACTTCGCGCTCGGTGACTTCAGCCTTGTCGAACAGGAAGTCGACGACCTTGTCTTCATAGAGCGGTGCGCGCAGCTGAGCAGCGGCCATTGGCTCTTGCTGAATGTACTGCATGAAGCGCTCGCGATCTTCTTCGCGATATTGCTGAGCGGCTTGCTGCACCAGCATTTGCATTTCCTGCGCAGTCACTTCGACGCCATTGGCTTGGCCAATTTCGCTCAGCAGCAGGCCCAAACGCACGCGGCGCTCGGCGATGGAACGATATTCGTCCTTTTCCGCTTCAATTTCTTTGAGAGCCTCTTCAGGCTTCTCTTCTTTCGCCGCTTCTTGTTGAAGCTGAGCCCAGATTTGCTCAAATTCGGCATCGACCATGTTCTCTGGAACGGCAAAGTCATGACCCGCCGCCAGTTGATCGAGCAGAGCCCGCTTCATTTGCGTGCGGGTGAGACCGGCGGTCTGCTGTTCCAGCTGACCCTTCATGATCTCTTTCAGCTTATCGAGGTCATCGAGGCCAAGGCCTTTGGCAAAATCATCGTCGATCTTGGTGTCGGTTTCGACCTTTACCTGCTTAACAGTGATGTCGAACTGAACCGCTTTACCGGCGAGATGCGCAGCCTGATAATCTTCAGGGAAGGTCACGTCGATGGTCTTCTCATCGCCGGTCTTCGCACCTGTCAGCTGCTCTTCAAACCCTGGGATAAACTGGCCAGAGCCGAGCACCAATGGCGCGTCTTCGGCTTTGCCACCTTCAAATTCAACGCCGTCGAGCTTGCCAACGAAATCGATGATCAGCTGATCGCCGTCCGCTGCCTTCTTCGATTTGGCGGCGTCTTTATAGCTCTTGTTCTGACCTGCGAGACCTTGCAGCGCTTCTTCGATCTGCTCGTCCTTCACAGGAACAACCAGTTTCTCGAGCGTTAGGCCGTCGGTGCTTGGCGCTTCAACTTCTGGGAGAATTTCCAGCTCGACCGAAATCTCGGCGTCTTTGCCTTCTTCATAGCCCTCAGCCAGCTCAACCTTAGGCTGCATCGCAGGACGCAGCCCCTCATCGGTGAGCAATTTTTCCAGCGAATCGCGAATCGTGTCGTTCACAACCTGAGCATGCAGCTGTTCGCCGTGCATTTTCTTGACGAGATTGGCTGGCACTTTGCCGGGACGGAAACCGGGCATTTGCACCTGAGGGGCGACCTTTTTGATCTCTGCATCGATCTTTTGCGCCAATTCCTTGGCGGTGACAGTGATCTGATAGGCGCGCTTCAGGCCTTCATTGGTGGTTTGCTTGGTCTGCATTGGAAAAACTGAAACCTTCTCAACAATCTCGTAAGTTCAGACACTTAAACGCCAATACGACGCGCATCTGATATGCGAATTCTCAACACCGGCGCGGAAAAACATTGGTGCGGGCGAAGGGACTCGAACCCCCACATCTTTCGATACTGGTACCTAAAACCAGCGCGTCTACCAATTCCGCCACGCCCGCTTGATTGAACGAAGCCGCGCGGGAAACCAACCGGCCCCCGCGCGCATTGCGCTCGCCTCTAGTCTGGTGCGCGAAAAAGGGCAAGCGGAACGATCTTGTTCCGCCGCGCACCTGCGACTATGGACGCCTCAGAACTTTCAAACGCTTGTCCCCGCCGCCTTTGGCCAACCCATGTGCACATCGCCGTGAGTGGCCAGAAATTGAGCGTGGGCAAACTCTGGATTTGGATAAAGAGCATGACTGAAGAAACAAAGCCAACGGCCGCCGCCGACACGCCGCCTGATCACCTGTCTGTTAATCCGCGCAGCAAGCATTTCGATGCAGAGGTTCTGCAGCGCGGGATCGGCATTCGTTTTAAGGACCGCGTGCGCAACGACATTGAGGAATATTCAATTTCCGAAGGTTGGGTGCGCGTACAGGCGGGCAAGACGGTGGACCGCAAGGGCCAGCCGCTGACCATCAAATTGAACGGCCCGGTTGAGGCATGGTTCGAAGACTTGGGCGAGAACCCGCCCATTGCCAAAGCGGAATAAACCCCGCCGCTTGCCTACACCGCTGCTGCGGCGCAGGCCTGAACAGGACAGCGCGCGAGCGGTAAGGACAGCATCATGACACCGACAGATAAACCGCAAGTCATCATTATTGGCCGGCCCAATGTTGGCAAATCGACATTGTTCAACCGGCTGGTGGGCAAGAAGCTCGCACTGGTCGATGATCAACCGGGCGTGACCCGCGATCGCCGCATGGGCGATGCAGAGCTGGCCGGGCTGGAATTCACCATTGTCGACACCGCGGGGTGGGAAGATGAAGATCCCGACAGCCTGTCTGGCCGTATGCGCCAACAGACCGAGGTCAGTATCGAAGGCGCGGATGCGATCCTGTTCGTGATCGATGCGCGCGCGGGCGTGACCCCGCTCGACCAAGAGGTCGCCCGGTTCCTGCGCGAACAGCGCGAGATCAAGGGTGAGAAAGTCCCTGTCGTACTCGTCGCGAACAAAGCCGAGGGCAAGCAGGGCGAAGACGGCATTCTCGAAAGCTACTCGCTAGGCATGGGCGAACCGATCGGGGTTTCCGCAGAACATGGCGAAGGCGTCGCCGATATGTTTGGCGCCCTGTGGCCTCTGATCGGAGATAAGGCCGAGGCACTGAAGGCAGCCGCGCAGTTCGCGCTCGACGAGGGCGAAGAGGCCCCGCTCGGTCCGCTGAAGCTGGCGATTGTCGGCCGCCCGAACGCTGGTAAATCAACGCTGATCAACCGGATGCTGGGCGAGGACCGCTTGCTGACTGGCCCAGAGGCCGGGATCACCCGCGATTCGATTGCGGTCGACTGGGACTGGACCGATCCCGACACCGGCGAGTCGCGCGAGATCCGCCTGATCGACACCGCAGGCATGCGCAAAAAGCGCAATGTGACCGAGAAGCTGGAGAAGCTGTCCGTCGCCGATGCGCGCCGCGCGGTCGATTTTGCCGAGGTTGTCGTATTGCTGCTCGACGCGACGCAGGGTCTTGAGCATCAGGACCTCAAAATCGCCAGCATGTGCCTGGAAGAAGGCCGCGCGCTGATGATCGCCATCAACAAGTGGGACATTGCCGAGGACCCCAGCGGGTTGTTCAACGGCATTCGCCGCGCGCTCGACGATGGTCTGGCGCAGGTGCGCGGACTGCCCCTGTTTGCTGTGTCTGCGAAGACCGGCAAGGGGCTCGACACGATGCTGTCTGGCGCATTTGAAATCCGCGAAAGCTGGTCAAAACGCGTGCCCACCGCCGCGCTCAACCGTTGGTTCGACGATGCGCTCGCCAACAACCCGCCGCCCGCGCCAAAGGGCCGCCGGATCAAGCTGCGCTACATCACGCAGGTCGGCACCCGCCCGCCGCGCTTTGTGGTGTTCGGCAGCCGTCTGGAAGTGCTCCCGACCAGCTACGAACGCTATCTGGTAAACGGCATCCGCTCCAAACTCGGCTTTGACGCCGTGCCGGTGCGCGTATCGCTAAAAAGCCCAAAGAACCCCTACAATGCCAATCGCGGCGGAGGGGGTAATTACTCAAGCGGGAGCGGGGATCGCTAGTGCTCCTCGACCTGCTTGCCTCTTCCGACATTGCCTCTGACCTTATCGAGCGGACCTCCAGCACCATGCGCGTGCAGGAAATTGTCCGGCTCAGCCTGGCGCCAGCGTTTCTGCTCGCGGGGATTGGCGCGGTGATGAATGTGATGATGGCGCGGCTGATCTGGGTCGCGGGCCGAATTGAGCGGTTGGAAGAGCGCCTGTCCAAAGATCGCCCAACGCGCGAACAGCGTGAACTCGCCCGGCTGCGTCGCCGCCGCCGACTGGTTCAGCGAGCTGTGGTGTTCAGCACCGCTGCGGCTTTGTCGATCTGCGTGGTTATCATCATGCTGTTCATCAGCGCCTTCATCCGCCCTCAAATCGGGACGCTGATAGCGGGCGCATGGATCGCGACCATGGGATTTTTGACCACCGGCCTGGTGCATTTTGCCAGAGAGACACTGGTGGCCTCCGCTGGACAATCGGACAAAGCCACGCCTGATGATGGGAGCTAGTCGCGAGAGTCGACATACGGCCGCGCGATCGGCCAAGCACAAAAAAGGGCGGAGCCGCCTATGCCGCCCCGCCCTTGTTTATTGATAGACCAAGTAGGCCGCTGAGAGCTTACTCTTCGCCAGCGGCCTTGCTTTGCAGCTGGACGTAGTTTTCCAGGCCCATGTTCTTGATCATGTCGAATTGGGTTTCGAGGAAGTCGACGTGCTCTTCCTCATTGTCGAGGATATGCGCAAAAAGATCGCGGCTGACATAGTCGCGTACGCTTTCGCTGTATTCGACCGCATCGCGCAGCAATGGGATCGCGTCTTCTTCAAGCGCCATATCGGCTTTCAGAATTTCCTCGACCGTCTCACCGACGCGCAGATTGTGGATCGCCTGGAAATTGGGCAGGCCGTTGAGGAACAGAACGCGCTCGGCCAGTTTGTCGGCGTGCTCCATCTCTTCGATGGATTCCTTGCGCTCATATTCGGCCAGCTTGGTGACGCCCCAATCGTCGAGCACGCGGTAGTGCAACCAATATTGGTTGATCGCGGTCAGCTCGTTGGTGAGCGCCTTGTTGAGAAATTCGATGACTTTTGGATCGCCCTTCATGGGTGATGCTCCTTGAATAGATAGCGCGCTGTGGGGCGCGGATTGGCGGTGACACTGGTTATGGTATGCGCACTATATGCGCGCAAAATCGCCACCATTCAAGGCGTGGGTGTATAAAAATGTAAGATTTTCAGCTACTTGCGATACCCTCGCAATAGCGTGTTGCCAGTTTAGATTGCGAGTTCTTTGCAAGAAGCAAGACGCTCTGCAACGCCGCGCACTTCATCCAAAATTTTGTCAGCATCTTGAAGGCATTGGCCACAATTGGGACGCTTGCCAAGCTTTGCATAGACCGCTTCTGCATCGCCAGATGTGCCAAGGCCCGCCTTGCGCAGGTCAGTTTCACGGATCGCATTGCAGATACAGATATACATGGCGGCTTTTCGCTACTCCTGCGAATCAATTGCAAGAGCACTTTATGAGAATTAATCTCAATAGCAAGAGGATTCTGGTTATAAGGGTCAGAGCCACCCGCTCCAGTACCAAAACAAGCAAACCCTCACCGCCTCATCGGGAACAGCTTGCCGTAAGTCAGGCAGCGCCAAAGCCATTCAAGCGGGCCATAGCGGAACCGGTCCAGCCACGGCTTCGACCAGGCGAGCATGATGATGCAAGCGCCCAGAACCACCAGATAGAGCTGCGGCCGGTTGAGCTCTCCAAACAGACCCAAGGCCCATCCGTGGAAGACCAGCAGCATCAGCACCGAGGTGCCGAGGTAATTAGTGAAAGCGGCGCGTCCAGCAGCGGACACGCGCTGCCCCAACCAGCCGGTCGCCTTCGGCGCGGCCAGCACAAGCAAGGCCGCCATGCCCAGAACCATCATCAGCCTGGGCAGCGGGCTTGCCCCGATAAAGGAGGCAAGCGTGCCATAATAGGTAAAGCCGTTAGACTTAGCCCACAGCGCGATGGCCAAATGCAGCACACCCCCGCTGATCAGACCGATCCAGCCCCATTTGCGCAAGGTCGAGGGCGCCCAGCCGCCGCTGAAAAAGCCCATCCGGTAGAGTGCAATGCCGACGAGCATCAGAGGAAATGTCTCAAGCGCAAAGAACAGCGCGTTGGCCAAAGGTTCGTACCAATGCTCCTCGACGCGGTGCTGAACAAATGCGCCATAGTCGCCCGATTGCTTGATCTCGGTCTCAACCGCATCTTCAGCGATTGCTTCTTGCTTTCCGCTGACCAAATCATCGCGCATTTCGGTGAAGCCCGGCTGCTCTCCCATTGGCGTGTCAGCCACAAAGGCGAGCGGCACCATCATCAATGCATAGAGGATCGCGCCGACCAGATAGCCAAGCAGCCCAACCTTTAGCTGAGTTTCAGCTTTCCATTTGAGGCATAGCAATACGATCCAGCCGACCAGTGCGTAATAGGAGAGGATATCTCCCGCCCAAATGAAGAAGAAGTGGATGAGGCCGAACAGGAGAAGCCAGAACAATCGCCGCGCCTGCAGCCAGCGGGTCTCCCCGCGCGCCCATGCTCGCTCCATAAACAGGTAAAGCCCGGCGCCGAATAGAAGAGTGAAGAGCCCGCGCATCTTGCCATCGATCACAATAAACTGCGTAATCCATTGCCACCCGCCCGGATCATTGGCCGGAACGAGGAATGCCTCGGGGAACATATAAGCGCTAAAGGGTTGGCCAAAGGCGATGATATTCGCCGCCAAAATGCCCATGACGGCAAGTCCGCGAATGAAATCGAGGCTGCCGATCCGATCAGCAGTCTTGGCCGGTCCGCCCTCTGGCACACCCTCAGCAGCATTATCGCCAGCCGTAATTTCAGCCGCTTGCCCGCTTTGCGTATCACTCATGTCGATCCCACCCTTTGTCCGGGCGGCATGATAGCAGCCCTCCCCTCAAGGGAAAGCCGGGCTGTGGGTAGTGCGTGGGCCGCTTTCGGCTGTTCGCCGAAAAACGAGGACCTATTTCTTGGTTACGAGACAGCCTTGCCCTTGGGCCTTCAAGGCACTGCACGCCTTTTGCGCCGAAGCGCGCGAGGCAAAACCGCCCGCTTGCAGGCGCGTGACCCGGCCCGCTGGGACCAGAATCTTGCGCGCACCGGACAAAGCGCTGGAGCCGGAGAGCTTTTTCCAAAGCCGGTCTGCATTGCCAGCGACGCCAAATGCGCCAAGCTGAACCCGCCAAGGGCCAGTGCCGGTCGCAGCTCTGCGCGGCGCAGGCGGCGTTACGCGAGTCGGAGCAGCCGCTGCTGGAGCAGTGGTGCTGGCCGCCGCCGGGCCGTTAAGACTAAAATTAGTGTTTACCCGAGGTTCGCTAGACGCAGGAACCGGAGTGGTTTGCGCGATCCTAGGCGCTGGCTGAGCGCTCGATGGCAGGCGGTTAAGCTCTGCATCGGCCAATTGCGCCGCGCGCAGTTTGACCGCCTCTGCCTCGAGATCGCGCGCGACCGATTGCGCCATTTGACGCTGCTCGATCGGGACATAGCGATCCATTTGCGCGACGGCATCCTTCGCTTGCGGCAGGCCAGCAGACACCGACAAGGTCAGCAAAGCATAGGCGCGCACCCAATCTTTAGGCGCGTAATCGCCGTTAAAATGCGCGAGACCCAATATGTACTGAGCGCGCGGATCGCCGCGCTCCGCCGCCGCTGTCACCAGCGGCATGGCTTCTGATTGCTCACCCTGCTGGAAGAGCAACAGTCCGTAATTATCCGCCGCCTTTACGTGTCCTTTGCGCGCTGCCTCGGCATAAAGAGTGCGTGCGCGCTCGACATCAATCTCAACCCCGCGACCAAGGCGGTATGCCTGGGCAAGGTTGAACATCGCATCGGCATCGCCGCGCCCGGCTGGGCCGCGCCATTGCTCCACCGCCGTGGTGAAATCGCCAGAGCTCCATGCATCCACGCCCGCCTTTACGTCGGCCAATGCCGGCGCTGTTGCCAGAGCGATTGCTGCAACTGCGCCGCTCGCGGCCAGCCGCATACCAGCAAGCACGCCAGGAGCTGCAGATTTAGAATCGGCATCAAGGGCAAGGAAATGGGCCATGATCATTCTCTTATAAAAAGCGTCAAAACTGTGTGCCTGCCGCCCGATTGCTTACGCAGACGGGCGTGCACATGCGCCTTATAGTGAACGATCCGTTAGGAATTCGTTGCCATACCCTATCGCCAAGCAAGATGTTGGTTTCGTGATCCTCGTTAACTGTAAATTAGGGGTATCCTGCGATCTCAGTGTCATCCAAGCCGCAATCAGGCGGCGCCAACGGCCTAACAGGGGGACCAAGGCTTTGCGTGTACTAGCTTTAGCATCGCAGAAGGGCGGATCCGGGAAAACTACCCTTTCCGGACATCTCGCCGTCCAAGCACAGCGTGCGGGCGCTGGCCCAGTCGTATTGATCGACATCGATCCGCAAGGATCGCTGGCCGATTGGTGGAACGAGCGTGAGGCGGAATATCCTGCCTTTGCTCAGACGACTGTTGCTCGGCTCGCCAATGATCTTCAGGTTCTGCGTCAGCAGGGCTTTAAACTGGCCGTGATTGACACGCCGCCGGCGATCACCATGGCCATTCAGTCAGTTATCGGCGTTGCCGAACTGATCGTAGTGCCAACTCGTCCAAGCCCGCATGATTTGCGCGCTGTTGGTGCGACGGTTGATCTGTGTGAGCGCGCTGGCAAGCCGCTGGTGTTCGTAGTGAACGCCGCGACGCCTAAGGCCAAGATCACTTCAGAAGCCGCTGTGGCATTGTCACAGCACGGCACTGTTGCCCCGATCACGCTGCATCATCGCACCGATTATGCCGCATCAATGATCGATGGCCGCACGGTTATGGAAGTTGATCCGGAAAGCCGCAGTGCTGCTGAAATGACAGCGCTTTGGAAGTATATTTCGGACCGGCTTGAGAAGAATTTCCGCCGCACCGTATTCGCCGCACCTGGCACCCAGCAGCAAGCTGTCGGCGGTGGCCGTCCAGCTGGCGGTGGTGGCTTCGGTCGCCGCGTCGCTCAATAAAGGAGCACCTGCGCGATGACTGAAGCAAGCTTTGCCTCGCTGAATTCCGCGCTGCTCGCTCGTAAGGGCGGGGCCAAACCGGCTATGCGCCCTCAGCTCACCAATCTTCCTGACGCAGGCAAGCCTGCAAATCTGGAAGATCTGGGCTGGAACGATATGGGTGCAGAGGACGAAACAGAGGACCAATCGCAAAGCGCGAATGTGGTTCACTTGTCCCCGGCAGAGCCTAACGACGCAGACGCTGAAGAGCATGATTGGGACGAAAACGCGGACACACCCGATGTGCTGCGCCAGCAAGAAGAGCTGGCCGCACGCATCGCCGGGGAAACCGCCGAAGCGCCCGCTCCGGTACCTGCTCCAAAGAGCAGCAAACCGGCTAAAAAGCGCAAATCCGCGAAAGCATCCGCGCGTTCATCTGGACGCCGCGCTGCTTTCACTTTGCGGCTCGACACCGATCGCCATCTGAAACTGCGCCTCGCATCGACCATGCAAGGCAAGAGCGCCCAAGCTCTGGTGACAGAAGCGCTCGACGCCATGCTCGACCAGATCGATGACCTCGATACGCTCGCGCAGAAGATGAAACGCGACTGATTTGTTAACTTTTTGCATCGTACCAAGACAGCAGAGTTACTCACAAGGACTATGACCATGGACCGCAGCGAAACCTATAAGATGACTGGCCCGAAAATGAGCCTCATTGTTTCGACCGCACTTGCCAGCGTAGCGCTTGCAGGTTGCACCACCTCGGCTGCCCCGCCTGCCCTATCCTCTTTCAGCAAGGCGCAAACCGCGCTGGAAAAAGGCCAGGTCGATAAGGCGGTTACGCATGCAGAGGCAGCGGTTCTGGCTGATCCTCGCAATGCGGAATTCCGCGCGATGCTCGGCGCTGCTTATCTGGAATCGGGCCGTTTTCAATCGGCTGCGACCAGCTTTGACGATGCCCTGGAACTCGGCGACACCGATCCGCGCACTGTCCTCAGCTACGCGCTGGCTAAAACAGCGCTTGGCGACGAAGGCAGCGCGCTTGCAAAGCTCGACGCTTGGTCTTCCGATATTGATCCAGCTGATCTCGGTCTCGCCTATGCCTTGGCTGGGCAGCCGCAAAAGGGCGTGCACGTTCTGACTAACGCTCTGCGCGGCGGCCAGAACAGCGCGAAGGTTCGCCAGAACCTCGCCTACACCTATGCCCTCGCCGGTAATTGGCGCGCTGCCCGCGTCATGGCGGCAGAAGATGTGCCAGCTGGCGAAGTGAACAACCGGATTGCTGAATGGGCCGCTCAAAGCGCTCCAGAGCAATACCAAACTCGCGTCGCAGGTCTGCTGCGCGTGAACCCAGCGCAAGATGGCGGCCAGCCGCAATATCTTGCGCTCAACAACTTCCCAAGCCAAGGCGTTATGGTCGCTGAGGCCGCTGCTCAGGCACCGGCACCAGTCGTGGAACCAACCGAAAGCGAAGCTCTCGCCTTTGGTGTTTCAAACGACAGCACTGTCGAAATTTTTGATCCGGCACCTGCCGCGGCCCCTACCCGGGTTGCTGAGGCGCCAAAGCCAGCACCGGCACCTGCCCGCGCTCGCTTCGTTTCAAACCCAGTCGTCCAAGCTCTTCCTGCAAGCTATGCTGGCAAGAGCAAACGCCCGACACCTGTGGCAGCGGCATCCAGCCAGCGCCGCATGGCAGCCGTCGCAACTGGTTCCAACGACACGCACATGGTTCAATTCGGCAGTTTCTCTACGCGCGCCGAAGCCGACCGCGCCTGGGAAATCTACCAATCGCGCTATCCGCAGCTGGCAAACCACGATGTGGTGATCACGCAAGCTGAAGTGAAAGGCAAAACCTTCTTCCGCGTCGCCGCCGCCGGCTTCGGCCTCAGCAGCGCACGCAACATGTGCTCTACCGTTCGCTCATCCGGCAAAGGCTGCTTCGCCTATGCTAAGATCAACCCGCCAGCTGGCGCGATTGATCGCGGAGTGCGGATCGCAGCGCGCACACGCTAAGACATAGATCCCTCTGGAAATTTCCAGAATTCAGCAAGACTGCCCCCGGTGTCGCGAAACGCCGGGGGTATTTTTGTTTGGGGGTGTGTTTGCCTGATTTGCCGGAGCCGCCCGCACCCTCCACCCTTCCACCCGGATTATCACACCGGGTTACGATCCGGGTGGAAGGGTGGAGGGTGCGGGCTGGCTAGGTCAGCCGGAGGCAATCTCCATCAAACGACTTGCACGCCGCCTTTGAACAGCGTCTTCACCCGGCCCTGAGCGCCTTGGCGGTCAAACGGAGTGTTGTCGGCCGTCGCTGACATTTTGCGGCGATCGATGATCCATGGTGCCTCGGGATCGATCAGCGCAATATCCGCCTCCAGACCCGCCTCTAGCTGACCAGCTCGCACGCCGAGCAGCCGCGCAGGATTGCCAGCGAGCAGCGCAAAGGCGCGCGCCATATCGATCACCTCGTCGCGCACCAAAGTCAGCGTCATCGCCAGCAGCGTCTCAGCCCCGGCCATCCCCGCCTCTGCATCGGCAAAGGGCAGGCGTTTATCCTCTGGCCCGCGCGGATCATGGCCCGATGCAATCACATCGACCGTGCCATCGCCAATCGCCGCTAGCGCCGCTTGCCGGTCTGCCTCGCTGCGAAGGGGCGGTGAGAATTTTGCGAAGGTCGGAAATTGCACTGTCGCAAGGTCAGACAGCATGAAATGCGCAGGGGTAATTCCGCAGGTCACATTCACGCCGCGCGCCTTTGCCCCCCGCACCAGATCAAAGCCCGCCTGCGTCGTCACCTGGCGAATATGCAGCCGCGCGCCCGCCATCTCGGCCAGCGCTATATCGCGCGCAATCGCCAGCGCCTCTGCCTCTGCCGGTGCGCTGGGCAAACCCATACGGGTGGCCATTTCGCCAGAGGTTGCAGCCGCCTCACCGCAAAGCGCATCGTCCTCGCCATGCGTCACAACGACCAAATCCAGCATCGCGGCATATTGCAGCACGCGCAGCATCACTCCGGAATCCGCGATCCAGCGGCGCCCGGTGGCGATCCCCCTTGCGCCCGCATCCTGCATCAGTGCGATCTCAGCGAGCTCTTGCCCGTCCAGCGCGCGGGTCGCCGCCGCTAGCGGGTGAACCCACAGGTCAGGCTTCCCGCTTTTGGCAATCATGCTCACCCGGCTGGGATAATCGAGCGGTGGGGATTGATCCGGCATCAAGGCCGCGCGGGTGATCCCGCCGAAATGAAACGCCGCCTTGTCGATCCGAAACACGCCCAGATCCACCAGGCCGGGCGCGATGATCTGTCCCCGCGCATTGACCACTTCATCGCCATCCTGCGCGGCAATGTCTGCGCCGACTTCCTTGATCAGGCCGCCATCCATCCGGATGCCGCCGCTGATCATGCCGCCGGGTGTCGCCAATTGGCCGCCAGTAATTGTGAGAGGCCGCGATTGCTTCATGATGCGCTCCCCTCGCCCGTCGCCCATCCTTCAACACCGCGCGCGCTGCGCGTTAGAATGTCGAGCGCGGCCATCCGGATCGCGACCCCCATTTCCACCTGCTGAGTGATGATGGAGCGGTCGAGCATATCGGCCACCTCGCTGTCGATCTCGACCCCGCGGTTCATTGGGCCGGGGTGCATCACCAGCGCATCGGGCGCCGCATTGGCAAGCCGCGCCTGAGTAAGGCCATAGAGATGGTGATATTCGCGCTCAGACGGGATGAATTGCCCCTGCATGCGTTCAGTTTGAAGCCGCAGCATCATCACCACATCCGCGCCTTTCAGCGCCTCATCGAAATTGTAAAACGGCTGCGCGCCGATCGCCTCCACGCCCGCTGGCATCAAGGCCGGCGGCGCGCATAGCCGCACGCTTGCCCCCAGCGCTTGCAGGCATAGCAGGTTGGAGCGTGCGACCCGGCTGTGCAGGATGTCGCCGCAAATAGTGATGGTGAGCCCGGTAAAATCCTCCGCCGCCTCGCCGCGTTTGCGCAGCGCATGGCGCAAAGCCATCGCATCGAGCAGCGCCTGCGTTGGGTGCTCGTGACTGCCATCGCCCGCGTTGAGCACCGGGCAATCGACCTTGTCCGCGATCAGCTGTGTCGCGCCGCTCGCCCCGTGGCGGATCACAATCGCATCGGGGCGCATGGCGTTGAGCGTGATCGCGGTGTCGATCAGCGTCTCGCCCTTTTTCACAGAGCTTTGCGCAGCGTGCATGTTCACCACATCCGCGCCCAGCCTTTTGCCCGCAATCTCAAAGCTGAGCAGCGTGCGGGTCGAGTTTTCGAAGAAGGCATTGATGATCGTCTGCCCGGCCAACAGATCGGTGTGCTTGGAGGGTTGCCGATTGAGCTCGACCCATTGCTCCGCAGATTCGAGCAGATAGAGGATTTCGTGGCGCTCCAGCTGGCCAATGCCAACCAGATCGCGGTGCGGGAAGGCCAAACGGCCCGCTGGATAGCGGCCAGAGCCTGTGTTTTCGCCGGACAATGTCATTAAAGCGATGCCTTTAGTCGAGCGCTGTCGCACGCTCAACCCATTGATGCGCAAGTTTTGCGCTGTTTGCGATGGAAGTTTGCGCGCCGCATGCCTAGTTTAGAAGAAACACGCGCGCGGCGCGCGCCAATTGGGAATGATTTCATGAGTTTTGTGGGCAAGGTTTGGAAACTGCTGGTCGGTGTCAAAGACGGGCTGGTGCTGATTTTCATGCTGCTGTTTTTCATGGCGCTGTTCGCGGTGCTGTCTGCCCGCCCCAGCCCGGGCCAAGTGCGCGAGGGCGCGCTGCTGATCGAGCTTGATGGCTTCGTCGTCGAAGAACGCTCTGAGATTGACCCGCTGCAAACCTTCCTTAGCGGCCAGGCCCCCGTCGCTGAGCACCAGTCCCGCGATCTGGTCACTGCGCTCAACGCAGCGGCCACGGACGAACGGATCAAGGCGGTTGTGCTCGATCTTTCGTCTTTCGTCGGCGGCGGTCAGGTCCATATGCAAGCCATTGGCGAGGCGATGGACCGCGTTCGCAACGCGGAAAAGCCAGTGCTGACCTACGCGCTCGGATACGGCGATGATCACATGCATCTCGCCGCGCATGCCAGCGAGGTTTGGATCAACCCGCTGGGCGGCGCGATGATCGCAGGCCCTGGTGGCAGCAACCTTTATTACGGCGATCTGCTTGACCGCTTGAACATCAACGCCCGTATCTACCGCGTCGGCACATTCAAGTCAGCGGTTGAGCCCTTCTCTCGCAATTCCATGTCCGATGAAGCGCGCGAAAACCTCGCCGGATTGTACGGCGCGATGTGGGAAGAATGGCAGGCCAACGTCAAGAAGGCCCGTCCTTCGCTGGACCTCGATCGAGTGACCGGCGATCCAGTTGAATGGGTCACCGCTTCACAAGGCGATCTGGCCAAGGCCGCGCTAGAGGCTGGCCTCGTCGACAAGCTGGGCGACCGGATTGCCTTTGGTGAGCGCGTGGCCGAGATCGCCGGTGAAGACGCATGGAGCAAGAAACCCGGCGCCTATGCAACGGCTGAATTCGCGCCATTCTTGGCTGACGTCACTCCGTCTGCCTCTGGCAAAACCATTGGTGTTGTGACTGTGGCTGGCGAAATCGTTGACGGCGATGCTGGACCCGGCAGAGCTGGTGGCGATCGGATCGCCCGCATCCTGGACGAGGCGTTGGATGATGACCTCGCCGGTCTCGTGGTTCGCGTCGATTCCCCCGGCGGCTCTGTTCTGGCATCGGAAGAGATCCGGCTGGCGATTGAGCGCCACCGCGCGAAAGACATTCCAGTTGCCATCTCATTCGCCAATGTCGCGGCCAGCGGCGGATATTGGGTTGCGACCGCAGGCGACCGTATTTTCGCTCAACCCGAAACGGTCACCGGTTCAATCGGCGTCTTTGCCGTATTGCCAACCTTTGAAGACGCGGCGGCAGAATACGGCGTGAACGCCGATGGCTATCGCACCACGCCTTTGTCGGGCCAGCCCGACCTCGTCGGCGGCCTCACCCCAGAGGTCGATGCGATCCTGCAGGCCTCGATCGAAGACACCTATGCCGATTTCCTTGGCCGCGTTGCCAAAGCGCGCGGGATGGAAACGGCCCGCGTTGATGAAATCGCGCAAGGCCGCGTCTGGGACGGCGGCACCGCGCGCCAGCTAAAGCTGGTTGACCAATTTGGTGGACTTGAAGAGGCGCTGACCTGGGTCGCAGCCGAGGCTGAGCTTGAGGAAGACGGCTACAGCCCGCGCTTCCTCGGCGCTGGCACTGCGCAATACGATTCGCTGATCCGTCAGATGCTCACCAGCTCCAGCCCGGACACCTCCGGCGCGCGCGGCGGCGATTTGTTCGCGATGGCAGCGCGGGAACGCGGCGCTTTGCTCGGCCAGCTCGCCAGTGATGTCGAGCGCCTATCAGGCACCGCCGGCGTCCAGGCCTATTGCCTCGAATGCCCTGCCACGCCCAGCGCCGCATCAAGCAGCAAGGGCCAAGGTGTTCTGGCAATGCTGAAGGCTCTGTTCACGGACTAACGCGCGCTCTCAAGTGCGTGCACTCGCGCTTACTTGTAAGTCTCCCGGCGATCACCGAAGCGGCGCACCCGCTTGCGCCAGGTGCGATAGCTGGAGGGCTTGAGCGATGAGCGCATCAGCTCTTTCACCTGCGCATCGGACAGGCCGTATTCGGTCTCTATGGTGGCAAAGCTGATATGGTCGCTCAGCGCCATTTCGATGATCGCGCTGACGTCTGCTTCGCTTAAATCCGGTTTTGTCATAGCGCCTTAGGTGGGAACGCAGATGGCCCGCGTCAAATCATTGGGGCCGCGCGGACGCTTCAACGCTTGGCAATGCCCTTTTCCAGCAGCACGTTTACCGCCTGTGCCAAATCCTCGGGCGAGCGCTTGCCATCATCCCACACGGCATAGCGCAGGCCAATAAAGACGTTCATTCCCATCACGGCCCAAGCCTCCAGCTCACCCAGCCCTTCGCGAAATTCGCCAGATTTTGCGCCAGCCGCCAGCCGCTCTTCGATGCGCTCGGCGATCGTTTCATAATGCTCGCGGTAGCTCGCCGGATCGACGAACTCCGCCTCGTCAATAATACGGTAGACCTCTTTGTGGTCGCGGGCGAAGGCCAGGAAGGCGGACAGCGCAGCCTGCTCAATTTCCAGCGCGCCCATGTCCTTGCTCAAGGCAGAGCGAGAGCTGGTGCGCACCGATTTACTCATGTCGGCGACCAAGGCGCGGAACAGCGCATCCTTGCTGTCGAAATAGGTATAAAATGTGCCCAGCGCGACGCCGGCTCGGCGCGTGATTGAGCTGACCGAGGCCTCGTGAAAGCCCTTTTCGCCAAATTCTGTGGCGGAGGCATCGAGCAATTTGCGCAAGGTCTTGCGCCCGCGCTCGGTGCGCGGCGTCTTGGCGTCTGTCGCTTGCTCGCTGCCGCGCGGCATATCCATTGCGCTTCCCTCCCTGAGCTGTGGCCTAAACGTAGCTCGCCTAACGCGCAAGACTAAACTTGAAAGTTGGTTCAAGTTTCAATATTGGAGGATCAACGACGCATAACAGTCGAATCGGAAGAGGGAATTTCATGATCAACCGCATCATCCGCAGCCGCACTTTGCTCTTGTCAGGAACCGCTGGCCTTGCCGCATTGGGCGGAGCATTCGCCGCGCCCGCTATGGCTCAGGAGGTAGCGGCAGCCCCGCTCGCTGCTGAGGAAGCGGACAATACCGAAGGCAGCATCATCGTCACCGCGCGCCGCCGCGAGGAACGCTTGATCGACGTGCCGCTTTCCATCACCGCGATTACTGGCGATCAATTGTCGCGCCAGGGCACGCAAGAAATCACCCAAATCGCGCAGGGAGTACCCAATATCACGCTCGAGGTGAGCCGCGGCACAAACACCACCCTCACCGCTTTCATTCGCGGGGTCGGCCAGCAGGATCCGGTCGCTGGCTTTGAAGCGGGCGTCGGCCTGTATGTCGACGATGTCTATCTCAACCGTCCTCAGGCCGCCGTCTTGGATGTCTATGATGTGGAGCGGATCGAGGTACTGCGCGGCCCGCAAGGCACGCTCTATGGCCGCAATACGATCGGCGGGGCGATCAAATATGTCACCGCAGAGCTGCCCGATGATCCCAGCCTCAAAATCCGCGGCACCTATGGCTCGTTTGATCAGGCCGATCTGATCGTGACCGGCTCTACGCCGATCACCGACAATTTGACCATTGGCGCGAGCGGCGCGCGCCTGTCTCGCGGCGGGTTTGGCGACAACATCAATTTGGGCACAGAGAATTATAACAAGGATGTTTGGGCCGCGCGCGGTACGATTGAGTTCGACAATGGCCCGCTGTTTGTGCGGCTCTCTGGCGATTATGTGAAGGATGACAGCGAGGCCCGCCAAGGCGCGCGCCTCATCACCAGCCTGTTCACCGGGGCGCCAGTGCTGGGCGACGTATTTGATACGCGCGCGGGGCTTAATGTCGTCGATCAAGAGGTTGAAGCCTACGGCGGCGCGCTCAACATCGCGCTTGAGCTGTCCGATACCATTACCTTGAAATCGATCACTGGCTACCGCGAAGACAGCTCCACCTCGCCGATTGATTTCGACAGTCTGCCCGCAGCCGACTTAGATGTTCCGGCAATCTACGAAAACGATCAATTCAGCCAAGAGCTGCAATTGCTCTATGAAGGTGACCGCTTGTCGGGCGTGTTCGGGGTATATTATCTCGACGCCAACGCTTTCACTGCGTTCGATGTGGCGCTGTTCACGACCGGCGATCTCATCAGCCTGCCGGGCCTCAACGCTCAGACACTAGGCGATGTGAACACGGAAACATGGTCGGTCTTTGGTGATTTCACTTATGACATCACCGACACGATCAGTGTCTCGCTCGGCGGCCGCTACACCAATGACAAGCGCAGCAGCCGGATCCTGCGCACCACCTTTATCGGCGGTTTTTCTGACCTGTTCATACCGGACAGCCCGGCCATTCCAATCGCGGTGACCAGCGATTTTGAAGGCAGCGAGACGTTTGAAGAATTCACCCCGCGCGCATCAATCAGCTGGCAGCCAAACTCTGACCACAATATCTACTTCACCTATTCGCGCGGGTTTAAGGGCGGCGGGTTTGATCCGCGCGGCCAGACAACCGGCGCGCCGGACCTCGACGGTGACGGCGATATTGATTTCGATGATCAGTTTGAATTTCTCAGCTTCGATCCCGAAACCGTCGACAGCTATGAGCTGGGCTGGAAGGCCTCACTGCTAGACAACCGGCTCAACATCTCGCTCGCGGCCTTCCTTGGCAGCTACAACGATGTGCAAATCCCGGGTTCGGTCGGCCTCGACACCACTGGCGACGGGGTCAACGACAGCTTTATCGGGATCACCTCCAACGCGGCGAGCGCCGATGTGAACGGCCTCGAATTTGAAGGCCGCGCGCTGGTTGGACGCGATTTCGCAGGCGACGGCAGCCGCCTCTCGGTCAATTGGTCGCTGGGTGTGCTCGATGCCGATTTTGACACCTTCATCGATGCGTTCGGCGTCGATGTGGCGGATGAGCGCGTGTTCCAAAACACGCCAGATGTGACCGCGCATATGGGCTTCAACCTGGGCCTTCCGGTTGCATCGGGCATGGTCGATTTTCTGGGCTCGGTTTCCCTGCGCGGCGATGCCAGCCAGTTCGAGACGCCTAACCCGTTCCTTGATCAAGACGGTTTTGCGCTGGTTGATGCGAGCATTGTCTACACCGATGACAGCGACCGTTTCTCCATCGGGCTGCACGGCAAGAACTTGCTCGATAAGGAATATATCGTTGCCGGATACAACTTTGTTGCTGGCGGCACGGGCGGCGCGCCGTTTGCCTCAACTCTGGGGCTAGAGGGCACGCTCACTGGCTTTTACGGCGATCCTCGGCGGTTCTATGTTACGGGTGAAGTGCGCTTCTAAGAGCAGGCTTCCAAACTCAACCAAATCGGCGGCGTCGTTCCCTCTGGATCGGCGCCGCTGCTGCATTTGCGCCGATGCGGGGCCCTGCGCCTTCGCCCCAGCCGCTGGTCGGCACATCAAAGGTGCGCACATAATCGGCAAAGCGCTCCGCCACTTCATCCGCGCTCACGTGAAAATCGCTCAGCCGGTAGACATGCGGATGACGTTTCAGCGATTTTGAGCGCTCCAGATAATCCGCCATCTTGGCCTCAGCCGGAGCCATATCGAGATCGAGGAAGCGATAGACGCGTTCCATCTCGCCGCGCCAATCCCGGTCCATATCCTCATATTGCACATCGATCATGCGCTCTGGATCAAGTCCTTCGCGCGCCACGCGCATCCGTTCAATCTGCTGCTCTGTCTTGGCCAGCCAATCGCGCCCAATGCGGGCTGGATCAACATGATCGGAATAGATGATAGTCTGGTTCCAGGCCAGCGAGGCGGCGCTGCCAACTAGGCTCCTGGGATCGCGGTGGGTGAAGATCAGGCGCGCATCGGGAAACACGTTCAGCAAAGCGGGAAGATCCAGCATGTGCTGCGGTGTCTTCAATATCCATGGTCGCAGCGGAGAGGCCTGCTGCGACCAGCCGATCAAGCGCAGCAGATTGGCGAGATGGCGGTAAGCCGGCGTCGCATCCTTCTTGGCGCACCATGAGGAATAGCTTGGCACTTGCCACTGCGCATCGTGCTTCATCCCCCACATGCTGGAGACGAGGAGGCCAAGCTCCTCCTCCGGCTCATACGGGCCTGTGGGATGGATCGAGAGCGTGCGCGGATTGGCCGCCCGCGCGACCTTCATGATCCGCCGCGCAAGCACCGGGCGAAAATCCTTCGCCTTGCCAGCCAGCACGTCTTCAAAATCAGGGCGCGGCACCGGGCTGATCGTTTCGAAACTGCGCATATGGGTGAAGCGCTGATCGCTTGCCAGCAGCCGGTGCAGCCGTGTGGTACCGGACCGCATGGGGCCGACGATCACCACTGGGCGCGGAATTGGTCGCTCGAGGATCTCCGGGAAGCGGTCAAACCATTGCTGCGCCCACAGCCGATCGGTCAGCACTTTGTTGAATTGCTGCACGGCGCTGTGCTGCCCCGCCAGGTTGAGCCGGGCCTCGCCGCGCACTGCATCCAACAGCACTTCAAAGGGCCGCTCAAACCATGGATCGCCAAAATCGTTGAGGCCGGTCTTGCGCGCGGCCGCCTCCATCAGCGCATCTTTGCTGAAACGCGCTGGGGCCAGAATGCCCGTTCGCTCACCCGCTCCCAGCAGGCGATTGAGCCCAGCGATAAATGCGGTTCTTTGCGGAGGCGCGACCCGTCCGTGCTGCATGAGGTAACCCTCTATTTTTGCCCCTGTTCGCCGCGATTGCCCCGCGGCGCTGATCTGACGTCAGGCCCTTGGTCTAGCCGGTTTGAACCCCTGCGCAACCTAGGGCAGAGCACTTGTCCGCATATGCACTGGAATTTGGCTAGCCAAGCGGGCATAGGCTGGCCCCATGCACGATATTCGAATTATCCGAGACGATCCCGACGCCTTTGACGCCATTTTGGCGCGCCGTGGGCATGAACCTGTTGCCCACAGCATTGTAGCGCTGGATGAAGAGCGCCGCGCGGTCGCGACCAAGCTGCAAGAGGGGCAAAGCCGCCGCAACGAAGCCTCCAAAGCCATCGGCCAAGCGATGGGCCAAGGCGACACTGCTAAGGCCGAAGCGCTGAAGGCTGAAGTGGGCGAGCTCAAAAAGACACTGCCCGCCTTGGAAGAGCAAGACCGCGAGCTGGGCGAGAAGCTGAAGATGGCAATGCTCGTCCTGCCCAATGTGCTGGCCGACAGCGTGCCGGATGGGGCAAGCGAAGATGACAATGTCTATTTGCGCGAATGGGGCGAGAAGCCGGTTTTTGACTTTGAGCCGCAGGAACACGCCGACATCGCCCCTGCGCTCGGCATGGACTTTGAGACCGGAGCGAAAATCTCTGGCGCGCGCTTCACCTTCCTGCGCGGCGATATTGCCCGCCTGCACCGGGCGCTGGGCCAATTCATGCTCGACACCAACACCGGTGAGCATGGCTACACCGAATGCAATCCGCCGCTGCTGATCCGCGAAGAGTCCGGCTATGGCACGGGCCAATTGCCGAAATTTGCCGAAGACCTGTTCCGCACGACAGAGGGGCATTTGCTGATCTCCACCTCGGAGATGACGCTGGGCAATTCGTTCCGCGAGCAGATTTTTGAAGCGAGCGATTTTCCAATGCGGATCACCGCCCTCACCCCGTGTTTCCGCGCGGAAGCGGGCGCGGCCGGGCGCGATACGCGCGGCTTCATCCGCCAGCACCAGTTTGAAAAGGTCGAGCTGATCAGCGCCGCCCTGCCCGAACACGCCGCCGAAGAGCACGAGCGGATCACCTCGATTGCCGAGGGCCTGCTGCAAAAGCTTGGCCTGCACTACCGCGTGATGGAGCTGTGCGCGGGCGACATGGGCAATATGATGAAGACCTATGACCTTGAGGTCTGGCTGCCGGGACAAGGCGCCTACCGCGAGATAAGCTCTTGCTCGGATGGCGGCACCTATCAGCCGCGCCGGATGAACGCGCGCTACCGCCCGGAAGGCGAGAAGAAGACCGAATATTTCCACCTGCTCAACGGCTCCGGCCTCGCGGTGGGCCGCACGCTGGTGGCGATCATGGAGAACTATCAGCAGGCCGATGGCAGCGTTCTTATCCCAGAGGTCTTGCATCCCTATATGGGCGGCGTGACCAAGCTGGAGCCAGCGGCTTAATGCGCATTTTGCTGACCAATGATGACGGTATCCATGCGCCCGGACTTGAGGTGCTAGAGGAGCTAGCGCGGCAGTTTTCGGACGACATTTGGGTCTGCGCCCCGTCAGAGGAACAATCCGGCGCTGGCCACTCGCTGACGCTGAACCAGCCGGTCCGCCTGCAGCAGTTTGGCGAGCGGCGCTATGCCGTCACCGGCACGCCAACCGACAGCGTGATGATGGCCCTGCGCGAGGTGATGGACGGCCCGCCCGACTTGATCCTCTCCGGCGTCAATCGCGGGGCGAACCTGGGCGATGACATCACCTATTCGGGCACCGTCTCCGCCGCCATTGAAGGCGCGCTGGCCGGCATTCGCTCCATCGCCCTGTCTCAGGTTTACTCCCGCGAAAGCATGGAAAGCGCCGATGCCTTTGCCGCCGCGCGGCAATGGGGCGCGAAGGTGATCAAGCCGCTGCTTGATGTGCAATTTGCTGAGCGCACGCTGATCAATGTCAATTTTCCGCCGCTCGAAGCCGACGCGATCAAAGGCATTCGCGTGGTCCGCCAAGGCTTCCACGATTACTCGCGCGGCAGCATTGTCGAGGGGCGCGACCCGCGCGGCAGCCGCTATTTCTGGTTTGGCCTGCATGCGATTGAGCACACGCTTGACCACGGCACGGACCTGGAGGCGATTGACGATAGCTACATTGCCGTTACCCCTTTGCAGCTTGATTTGACGCATTATTCGTCGCTCGACATTCTAGCGGGGAAATTCGCCGAATAAGGGCGCAGGACGGGGCATGGCCAAGCAACTCGACACATTGTTTCCCAAGGACGCGCCCAAGCGGCGCAAGTCTGGCTTTCGCCCGCTAAGACGCGCGGTCAAAATCCCGGTGTGGGGCGATTTGGGCATCCGCTTAGGTCTGGCACTGCTGCTGATTTCGATTGTGGTCATGATCCACTGGTTCGATCGCGGCGGATTGGTCGACAGCGTCGATGGCGAGGTCAGCTTTCTCGACATCGTCTATTTCACCATGATTTCGATCACCACCACCGGCTTTGGCGATATCGCCCCGGTGACGGACCGCGCGCGGCTGGTCGAGGCGGTGATCGTGACCCCAATCCGCTTTGCCGTGTTTTTCATCTTTGTGGGCACCGCCTACAATTTCATCATCAAGCGCAGCTGGGAGAAGTGGCGCATGAACCGCATTCAAGAGAAGCTCTCGAACCATGTCATCGTCCTCGGCTTTGGCGTTTCCGGCTCTGAAAGCGTCACCGAACTGATCGAGCGCGGGATGGAGCCCAGCAATATCGTGGTCGTCGATCCGAGCGAGGACCGGCTGGTCGAGGCGGAAAAGCTCGGCGTCAATGTGATGAATGCCGATGCGACCCGCGACCAGACTTTGAACGCGGTTCAGGTGAGCACCGCGCAATCCGTGCTCGTGTCCGCAGGCCGGGACGATACCTCAATCCTGATCGTGCTGACCGTGCGCCATCTCGCGCCGAAGGTTCCGATCAGCGTCGTTGTGCGCGCGGATGATAACGAGCTGCTCGCGCGGCAAGCGGGCGCTGACAATGTCATCAATCCTGTGCGCTTCACTGGCCTGCTGCTCGCAGGCTCTGCGCGCGGGGCGCATATCTCCGATTATCTCGCCGACCTCGCCTCTGTCACTGGCCGAGTCCAGCTGGTCGAGCGAGTCGTGACCGAGGAGGAATGCGGCTGCTCAATCGAGGAATTGGGCACGGGCGGGCGCGGCCTGCGCGTCTATCGCGACGGCCGTGCAATCGGCTTTTGGGAAGACGAATGCCAAAACTTGCAGCCAGGCGATATCGTGGTTGAGATCGTCCCCAGCATGAATGGCGAAACCAAAGGCGACGGGCACTAGGCCATGCTTAATTGGCGCGGTTTTACCGCAAGTAAGCGTGCACAAAACCCATCGCGGTGTAGAACAGCAGCCAGTAACCCGCATCGATGAAGAATAGCGCCTTGCCCTTTTGCGAGAACAAATAGGCGGTGCCGAGCGCTGGCACGATAAAGCCGAAGGCAATACCCAAAGCCGTCACCACTTTGACCGTGACCGAAAGCTCCACACCGTTCACCTCGTATGAGTGAAAGGTATGGGCCAGCGTCCAGCTGGCGAGCAGCGAGAACGCGAAGGCCCCGCCGTAGATCAGGCCCATATTGCCTTCTTTGATCTGTTCTTCGGTCAGGCCAACAGCGCCCATCCATTTCTTGCCCATGACCGGCCCATACCAAATGCCGCCCACCACAAATCCAGCGAGCGCGGCAAGAAACACCGCGAGCCAATTCACATCAAACAGGTTCATAATTACCTCTCCCAAAGGCGCGACCCACTGCAAGTGCTAGCGCAAAGCATGGTTCGCGTGTAGGGGCGCGGCCAGATATGAATACAGACGCCCCCACCTCCACTGCATCACCAAAGCCCGTGGCCGACCAGAAACGCGTCGGCATGGTCTCGCTCGGCTGTCCCAAGGCATTGGTCGATTCCGAGCGCATCCTCACTCGGCTGCGCGCCGATGGTTATGCCATGTCGCCCGATTATGCCGGTGCGGACGTGGTGCTGGTCAACACCTGCGGCTTCCTCGACAGCGCGAAGGAAGAAAGTCTAGCCGCGATTGGCGAGGCGATCAGCGAGAACGGCCGCGTTATCGTGACGGGCTGTATGGGCGAAGAGGCGGACGCAATCCGCGCCGCTCACCCGCAAGTTCTGGCTGTCACTGGCGCGCATCAATATGAGCAGGTGGTGGAGGCCGTGCACGAGCACGCCCCGCCCAGCCAAGGGCCGTTTATTGACCTGATCCCGCAGCCGTCTGAGCACGACATTAAGCTGACCCCGCGCCATTACAGCTATCTCAAGATCTCTGAAGGCTGCAATCATTCCTGTTCTTTCTGCATCATCCCGGACCTGCGCGGAAAGCTTGCAAGTCGCCGGATTGACGCGGTGCTGCGCGAGGCGGAAAAGCTAGTCGCCGCCGGCACAAACGAGCTGCTGGTGATCAGCCAGGATACAAGCGCTTACGGGGTCGATACCCGCCACGAAACGCGCGCCTGGAAGGGCCGCGAGCCGCGCGCGCATATGACCGACCTAGCCCGCGAGCTTGGCCAATTGCGCACGCAATCGGGCCACACTCCGTGGGTGCGCCTGCACTATGTCTATCCCTATCCGCATGTCGACAAGGTCATCCCGCTGATGGCTGAGGGGCTGCTGACGCCCTATCTCGACATCCCGTTTCAACACGCTTCGCCCTCGGTTCTAAAGCGCATGAAGCGCCCAGCGAACGAGGCCAAAGTGCTTGAGCGGCTGCGGGGTTGGCGCGATATCTGCCCTGATATCGCGATCCGCTCATCCTTTGTGGTCGGCTTCCCCGGCGAGACTGAGGACGATTTCAAATATCTCATCGATTGGCTGGAAGAGGCTCAGCTCGACCGCGTTGGCGCTTTCCGGTTTGAACCGGTCGAAGGCGCGCAGGCCAATGCCCTGCCCGATCCGGTTCCAGAGGCGATCAAGGAAGAACGCTATGCCCGGCTGATGGAAGTGACCGAGCGGATCAGCGCGGCCAAGCTAGCCGCCAAAGTCGGCCGTGCGCTACCAGTGATCATCGACGAGGTTGGTGAGCCGGATGAAGACGGCGACATTGGCGCAAGCGGACGGTCTCAGGCTGATGCGCCTGAAATTGATGGCCAAGTGCATTTGCGCAATGTCCCAGCGGACGTAGCGCAAGGCGACATCGTCACCGCGGTGATTGAAGAGGCCGATGCGCACGACCTATTCGGCGTAATCGCGCAAGGCTAAGCCGCTAATTCTGGCTGGAACCCCAGATATAGAGACCGCCGATGATCAGCGCGATCACGAACAGCTGCTTCCAATAAGACCCGACGATCGCCGCCGGGATCAGAGGAACGAGATAGAGCGGCCATCCCTCCAGCTCTGAGTTATCTGAAAGATAGCCAAGCGAGAGCAAGTAAGTGATCCCAAAGAACACGTAATTGCCAGCGGTCCATTGCTTGGCCTTGCTGTGGGCGGCGGCCTGTTGCCGCGCCTTGGCAGGCTTCGCTCCGCGCTTTTTCGCAGGCGCAGAGCCGCGTGCTGGCGATGGGTCAGGCACAGTTCCCGCGCCATGGCAATTCCAGCAGGTGATCGTATCGCGCGCGCCCGTTCCGCTGCCGCCGCAGGCCATGCAAGCCTGGTTCATATGGCTGCCCTGCCCCGATCCGCCGCAGCTGGCACAGTTTTGATAGCCATTGTCGATCTGACCACCAGAGCAATACGGACAAACAGCCAAAGCGCCCTCCCCTGTTCGCGAGAATCGCGAGAGGCCAAGCTAGCGCACTTTTTCTGAAACGAAAGGGGCTCTTAGCCTATCTCGCGCCGTAGGTGCGCAAACACTCGGACTGGGTCATCATGCATCACCAGCTGGCCAGAACGGCGGAATTCCGCATCCACAACAAAGCCATATTGGTCGGCAAATTTCTGATAATTCGCGCGGCTGACAAAACCGCCATTGGCGCCAATCGCCAAGGTCACAGGCGGTGCGATGTCGCGGCACAGCTCGCTCCAGTCGAACGCCTCAATGATCACACCCTCTGTCGGGCCGTCCAGCGTCTTCACAAAGGTGTAAGTGCCCGATTGGCGGATCACCTCGCGGATTTCGGGCCATTTGTAGTAGGCTCGGTCATCAGGGCTGGAACGATAAAAATCGTCGATGAACTTATCGAACTCGCCGCGCAGCGAGCCCGCCAAGGTCGCGCGGATATAGATGCGCGCGAAGGCCGGTGCCATCCGCGTCATCTGCACCGCCCGGCGATATCCGATATCGACCATGCCGATGTCCGACCAAGTGGGGAACGGCACCAAAGGCCCAGCCAGTACAAGCCCGCTCACCTTCACCCGCGTCGCCTGAACAAACCCCAGCGCGAAGGGTGTGCCCGCTGTGGCGCCGAGCACAGCGCATTCCGTGATGCCTTGCGCCTCAAGGAAGGGATCAAGCCGGCGCGCAAATTCTCTCACCAATTCGATCCGCTTTGATCGGCCGGTTGTCTCGCCGGAAAGCGGACGCCACGGGGCAATGATCCGCAGTCCTGCCTCGCGCGCTGCAGCATCCTGCTCAGCGGTGAACAATGCGCCCTCAAAGAAGGGATGGAAATAAAGCACCGGATCGCCGCCGGGATCGCCGTGTTCCTCCCACGCGATGCGGTCCCCATCCTCTTCGTGAAATATCCGGCTGCAAAAATGCCGCTTCGGCCCCTCGCTCTCGTCAATCAAACGAAGGGAATGGGCAAAGCCGGTGTAGAGCATCAGCAGTTCTTGCTGGGAATTGATCGCCAGCTTGCGCAGCAGCGCCTTTAGCTGATTGCGAGCCGTGCCGACCGAGCGTTCGCGCTGTTCAGCGAAGCTGCGCACGTTCCCGCCCGACACCAAATGCCGGGTCAGAGCTAGCTCGGTTTCAGTCAGGCCGAGCGCTTCACGAAAACGATTGCCGCTCGCCTCTTGCCAGCGAAACTGGATCAGCTTGAAATGAACATGCTCGGCCTGCGCCTCTGCGCCAGCTTCGACATTGAACCAGCGGCCCTGATCATCATCGGGCCCGGTAAACAGCCGGAGGAAACCGGTAGAGCTGCCCGATTTCGTCTCTCGGATGCGGCGCAAATCCTCGCTGCGCTCCGCCGGGTCCCACAGCCAATCCGGCGCCGGATGGCCGCGTTCCAGCTCTGGTCCGGCAAAGACCTCTGGGTCGAAGGAAACCAGCCTTTGGGAGCGATCAAGGACCAGCTCCGCGCCGCTGGGCGAAACGTCAGGCAGCACGAAATTGGCAAAATCGCTGCCCGTCAGCGTCGAGACCTCATCAATCAGCTCGCCCGCTTCGACGAAATGCTGATCCGCGCTGCCCACATCCTCTTGTCCCGCTTCAAAATGATGCTCCCCTTGCTCCAGCAAAGAGATCACACGTTCAGGCTTGCCCATGGTGGCATAGGCATCGCGGATAATCCGGTCGACATAGGTTTCGCGTTCGTCAGCCATCAAGCCTCGCCTCATAGCTGCAAAATGGTTTTCGCCAAGTTGAAGCGTGCCCGCGCATCAGCATCCGTATGGCCGGGGAATGTGGGCCGCGCCTCGCAAAAGACGCGGCCCTTTCCCCAAGGGTCGCAGTTTGGGGAAAATCACTTCACGCAATATTTGCCTGAGGTCTTCGTTCCGCTTGGGCAGCTACCATCGCGGATTTCTGCATAATCTCCCTTACCGCCGACACAGTAGTTTCCCGAGGCTTTGAAACCGGTCGGGCAAGAACCGACTTTGGGAAGGGCAACTTTGCTCGATGATTTGCAGCTTGATCCCGAAGCCTTGAAGCCAGTGGGGCAAGAGCCGTTCTTGGAAACTTCGCTGGAAGAGCTTTGCGCGATTGCCGCTGGCGCGGTGCCGATGGCAAGAACGCTGGCGGCGAAAATGGTGAAAGTCTTTTTCATGAATTGATAATTCCTGTGCTGATTTGGATGATTGAAACGCTTAGCCCGCTGGACCGCGGCGATAGGCAAAGGCCACCGCGCTCTTCCCAGAATTCTTGTCGAACCATTGGCAATAGAAATCCGTGCCCGCCTTATCGGTGTGCAAAGACGCAAAATTGAACGTGATCATCTGGCGTCCGCGCTTGGCGAGATATTTGTCATAAGCGCCAGAGCGGCTGGAATTGCTGCCACTCGCGGTCGGTGTAAAGCCGAGCGAATTGCCGCTGTGCAGCATCACATCCTTGCCCTTGTAATTGTTGATTTTCGGCCCGTGGACATTGTCGAGCTGCTCAGAGCCGTCATAGGAAACGCACTGAATTTTGTAGTCGTATTTCTTATATTTGGCTGCGTCCACCTCGACATAGAGCACATCGCCAACTGCGAGACCGGGGAAGAAACAGCCGTTTTGCGGGCTGACATTGGTGCGCTCGGTCAGGCCAGTGCGCTCCTCCGTGCTGATCCCTTGGCTAAAAGTGTAAGTGCCCTCGCGCCCGACAAAGGCATTGCCCAGGCCCAGGTTCGCGCATTGCAGCTGGCCGGTGTATTTCGCCGGAGCCGCGCCTGCGCCGCCGACATGGCCAGGAGCCCGCGCGGTGCGAGGCGAGTTGGACGTGCTGCCGCGATTGGCAAAGCCGCCGCCTGATCCGCCGCGCCGCACATTGTCGACCGTCTCGACGACGTCCTCGGCCTGATCGACCTTCTTTTTGACCTTCTTCACCTTCTTGGTGATCTTATCGAACGGGCCAGCCTCTGCTGGAGCGGGCGCGGCGGTAAAGCCGACGACGAGCGCAGCCATAGCGGCGGCAGTGATGGAAAATTTCTTCATGGATACGAACCCCTGTCATCTATTCCGGTAGGAAGATTTGCCCTCCCCGGACAAAACGGCCACTGGTTGTGGCTGCTGGGCGCGGGCTAGAAGCAGAGGCGGGCTGGCTGAATATCCCAGATGGGACAATTGGACCTGAAAGAGCGCAAAAAATGCGTGTTTGAGGAACAAATGTGCCTGCCAAACTTGAGTGACCTATGCCCCTCGACATCCAAGCGACCTTCACTTTCCAATTCGACGAGCCCGGCGATGCCTTGCTGCAGTTTGAGGTTGCTGTCCTTCCGGGTCAGCGGATTCTCTCGCAAAATGTCAAACTGACAGACGAGGCGGCGAGCACGCGGGTGCCAGCGCATGATGGGATCGGCACGCGCATTTGGGTGAGCAGCAATGGCCGGTTCGAAACCACCTACCGCGCCAAGGTGGAGACCCAGCGTGCCGCAGTTGAGCTTTCTGCCCTGCCTCAGCTGGCCGCGAGATCCATCACCGGCGAGGCGGCGCAATATCTGTTCGATTCGCGCTATTGCTCGGTCGGTCCGTTTCAGAACTTCGTCGAGGCGGAGTTTTCCGGCACATCGGGCGGCGCGCGAATTGCTGCGATCGAGGGCTGGCTGGCGAACAATATGCAATATGAGCCGGGTTCAAGCGGCGAGCAGACTACCGCCGCTGACAGCTTCGTCGCGCGCCAAGGTGTGTGCCGCGACTATGCCCATGTGCTGATCGCGCTGGCGCGAGCCTCACTGATCCCGGCGCGCTATGTCGCCTGCTATGGCCCTGACGTCCGCCCGCAGGATTTTCACGCAGTGGCCGAGGTATTTCTAGCCGACCCTGATGAGCCAGCGCGCGGCGCATGGCATCTGGTCGATGCGACCGGCATGGCGAAACCATCAGAGACCGCGATTATCGGGATTGGACGCGATGCGGCCGATGTGAGTTTCCTCACGACGTTTGGTCCAGCACAATTCTTATCGTCGAAAGTGGATGTGAAGCGAATTTAGAATTTTCGGTTGCGCCGCCTAATTACGAACTCCCGCGCTTCAGCAACTTCACCGGCACTCGCCGTATCCCGGAATGCGGCCCGCCAGAGGTCACTGCCTCAACCAGTAAGCGCCCCGCCTGATCCAAATCCGGCTCAATCGTGGTGAGCGTGGGACTGGACAGCTCGCCCGCCTGCAAACCGTCAAACCCGATCAGCTTGATCTCTTCGGGCATCTTCCGGCCCGCCGCGTTCAGCGCCTCAAGCACGCCAAAGGCCAGCGCATCGCACACCGCAAACACGCCATCCGCCGCAAAGCCATCGGCGAGCATCCGCTCTGCTGCCGCACGCCCTTGATCATGGCGGTCGTCTTCTTCCCCGATTTCCACCAGCTGCGCTTCCAGGCCGAGCTCTTTGGCGCGGGCCAAAAACGTGTCTGCCCGCTCCGCAAACTGCCGCTGAGTGCCGCCGCGCGAGCCGATACAGGCGAGTTTCGTGCAGCCCTGCTCAGCCAAATGCTCCGCCGCCATGCGCGCGCCCGCATCATTGTCCGACGAGACCCAGTCAAGATCGCCCAGCGGCGAGCCCCAATAGGCGACCAGCTCGCTGGTCTCGCCAATGCCGCGGAAATAATCCCATGCTGGGCGGTTCAGAGTGGTGCCGATCACAATCAAGCCCTCGGCCTGGCCGCGCTCAACGTAGTGACCGAACAGCTTGTCCTCATCGCCCTGCAGCGAAACGAGCACTTCCAGCCCGCGCTCCGCCGCTGCGGCGCAAACCCCGCCCAGCAGCGCATAGGAAAACGGGTTCACATCGCGGGCATTGCCGCCCGGCTTGGTAATCACCACTGCTGCCAACGTGCCGGTGTGCCCGCGCCTCAGCCGCGCGGCGCGTTCGTCCACGAAATAGCCAAGCTCGCTCGCCACCTCCAGCACCCGGCTGCGCGTGGCCTCGCTGATCACGGCAGAGCCCGATAGCGCGCGCGACACCGTCGACTGGCTCACGCCCGCCCGCTCTGCAACGTCAAAACTGGTAACCCGCGATTGTCTGCGCGCAGGATCCATCTTTCCCTCCTGGTCAGCCATGCTGGGCAATCTAGATAGCCCAATTGAATAGCTATGCGAACCTATGGCCCAGCAATGCGCTTCGCGCTAGAACCCAATCGCCGCAATCCATAGCTGCGGCGCGCGGGAGAAATATACGCATGCCTGAACCCAAGCTCTCTGCTGATCGCTTGCTCTTGTTTGGAGCGACCGGTGATTTGTCGCGCAGAATGCTGCTGCCGAGCCTTTGTGCATTGGATGCAGACGGGCTGCTGTCGCCTGATCTGAAGATCATCGGCACCGCACGCAGCGAAATGGACGATGCGGAATTTCGCAATATGGCGCGCGAAGCGCTCGAAAACTATTTGCCAGACGAACGGCGCGGCGGGATGGCCGCCTTCCTCAATCGCTTGTCCTACCAAGCGCTGGATGCGAGCACGCTCGATGGGTTTGATGCGCTGGCGGACAAAGTGAACGAGGCCGGCCCGAGCGATTACGGGATGGCAATTTTCCTGTCCACTGCGCCAAGCCTGTTTGGCCCAACGATTGCTGGCCTGAAGCACGCCGGGCTAACGGGCGACAATGTCCGCATGTGTCTGGAAAAACCTTTGGGCACGGACCTCGCGAGCAGCTGCGTCATCAATGATGCGGTCGCCGATGCCTTCCCGGAAGACCGGATTTTCCGGATCGACCACTATCTAGGCAAGGAGACGGTGCAGAATCTGCTCGCCTTGCGGTTTGCCAATATCCTGTTCGAGCCAATCTGGAACTCGAACTATATCGACCATGTGCAGATCACGGTGGCCGAGACCGTCGGTTTGGAAGGCCGCGTTGCCTTTTATGACGATGCTGGCGCGCTGCGCGATATGGTGCAAAACCACATGCTGCAATTGCTGGCTCTGGTGGCGATGGAGCCGCCGACCAGCTTTGACGCAACCGCCGTCCGCGATGAGAAAGTGAAAGCGCTGCGCGCGCTGCGTGAAGTGCAGGCCAGCGAAACGGTGACCGGGCAATATCGCGCGGGCGCCATCGGCGGTGAGGCCGTTCCCGGCTATGATGAAGAGCTGGGCAAGCATTCCGACACAGAGACCTTCACCGCGATCAAGGCGCATGTCGACAATTGGCGCTGGAAGGGCGTGCCCTTTTACCTGCGCACCGGCAAACGCCTGCCCGAACGCGTGACCGAGATTGTCGTCAAATTCCGCTGCGTCCCGCACTCCATATTCGAGGGCATGGGCGCGAGCATGCTGCCCAACCGGCTGGTGATTGGTATTCAGCCGGAAGAGAACATCTCGCTATCCCTGATGGCGAAAGTGCCGGGCCTCGGCCAAGACGGCATTTCCCTACGCGAAGTGCCGCTCGACATTGCCATGCCCGATGCCTTTGTCGGCCAGCACCGCCGCATCGCATACGAGCGCCTGCTGCTCGATCTCATTCAAGGCGAGCAAACCCTGTTTGTGCGCCGTGACGAGGTGGAGGCGCAGTGGCAATGGGTCGATCAGGTGCGCAGCGCGTGGGAAGCCGCCGGGGTCAAACCGCAGACCTACACGTCGGGCAGCTGGGGGCCGAGCAGCGCCATTGCCCTAACCGAACGCGATGGGGTGAGCTGGCATGAGTAATCTCAACGATGTGATCCACCGGGTGACAGAGCGGGTGATCGAAAACTCCCGCGCCAGCCGCACCGCCTATCTGGAGCTGATGAAGCGCGAGGGCGACCGCCGCCCTGAGCACAAGGATGTGGCGTGCTCCAACCTCGCCCACGCCTTTGCCGGCGCGCTGGAAGATCAAGACGCGATGAAGAGCGGGCGCGGCCCGAATGTCGGCATTGTCTCCGCCTATAACGACATGCTGTCCGCGCATCAGCCCTATGGCCGCTATCCCGACCGGCTGAAGATCTACGCCCGCGAAGTCGGCGCCACCGCGCAGGTCGCTGGCGGGACGCCCGCCATGTGTGACGGCGTGACGCAGGGTGAAGACGGCATGGAGCTATCGCTGTTCAGCCGCGATGTAATCGCCATGTCGACCGGCGTTGCTTTGTCGCACCAAATGTATGACGGGATCGCGTGCCTCGGCATTTGCGACAAGATCGTGCCCGGCCTGATGATCGGCGCATTGCGCTTTGGCCATTTACCCGCGATCTTTGTGCCCTCTGGCCCGATGCCATCAGGCATTTCGAACAAGCAGAAGCAGGAAACCCGCCAGCTTTATGCCGAGGGCAAGGTTGACCGGGACGCCCTGCTTGAAAGCGAGCTTGGCAGCTATCACTCGCCCGGCACCTGCACGTTCTATGGCACGGCCAATTCCAACCAGATGATGATGGAGATGATGGGGCTGCATGTGCCCGGCTCTGCCTTCGTCACTCCAGGCACGAAACTTCGCCAGGAGCTGGACCGTGCAGCAATGCACCGTTTGGCTGAGCTGTCCGGCACCACGACACGCACATTGGCGCAGGTGGTCGATGAAAAAGCGATCATCAACGCGGCGATTGGCCTGCTCGCCACCGGTGGTTCGACCAATCACGCGATCCACATCCCGGCGATGGCGCGGGCCGCAGGCGTCATATTCGACTGGGATGATCTGGCCGAGCTTTCCAGCGTCGTGCCCTTGGTCGCGCGGGTCTATCCCAATGGCTCCGGCGATGTGAACCAGTTCCACGCCGCTGGCGGCATGGCCTATGTTGCGCGTACGCTGCTGGAGGCGGGGCTGTGCCACGGGGATATCCTCACCATGTGGGACAGCGGATTTTCGGCCTATACCGCCGAGCCAGTGCTGGACGCCGAACAGAAACTGAGCTGGGCCGATGTGCCCGAAAGCCGCGATCTCGACATGCTTCGCCCGGCGAGCGATCCGGTGCAGCCCGATGGCGGCATGAAGCTGCTAACTGGCAATCTCGGCCGCGCGTGCTTCAAATCCTCTGCGGTTGAGCGCGAGCGATGGACCGTCACAGCGCCTGCGCGCATTTTCGAAACACAGGCCGACGTGGTCGCGGCGTTTAAAGCGGGCGAGCTCGACCGCGACGTTGTGGTTGTGGTCAGGTTCCAAGGGCCGCGCGCCAATGGCATGCCAGAGCTTCACGCGCTCACCCCTTCGCTCACCGTGCTGCAAAATCGCGGGCATAAGGTCGCATTGGTCACCGATGGCCGGATGTCCGGCGCGAGCGGCAAAGTGCCCGCCGCGATCCATATCACGCCAGAGGCCAAAGGCGGCGGACCGCTTGCCCATTTGCAGGATGGCGATGTGATCACCGTTTGCGCGGAGACCGGAGAGCTGTGGACCACAGCCGATCTATCGTCGCGCACGCCCGCCGCTGACCCAGCGCAGGAACACGGCGTGGGCCGCGAGCTGTTCCGCATGCTGCAAAATCAGGCTGACGGGGCGGAGCAAGGCGCCTCCGCCATGCTCGCCGCGGCGGGGCTATAACGCATGAGCAGCACGGATATCGTCGCGGTTGATATTGGCGGCACGCACGCCCGCTTTGCTATCGCCAGCGTGTCGGCAGACGGCACAATTGCGCTGGGCGAGCCGACCACGCTCCACACAGAGGATCACGTCAGCTTCCAAACCGCTTGGGAGGATTACCGCGCACGCTCTGGCGGCACTCTGCCTCAGAATGTCGCACTGGCGATTGCTGGGCCAATCACGGGCGAGGTTATCCGTTTCACCAACAATCCCTGGATCATCCGCCCCGCCTTGGTGAATGAGAAACTGGGCACCACGCGCCATACAATCGTCAATGATTTTGAAGCGGTCGCCTATGCGGTCGCGCGCCTGCCAGAGGACCACTTTGTGCACCTTACTGGCCCGGAGCAGCCGCTTAGCCCCACTGGCACGCTCAGCGTGATCGGCCCCGGCACAGGTCTGGGCGTTGCGCATTTGTGGCGCGGCGCAAACGGGGAATTCCGCGTACAGGCGACCGAAGGCGGTCATCTCGATTTCGCTCCAGTAGACGCCATTGAAGACGCCATCCTTGCCCGCCTGCGCAAGCGCCACAATCGCGTCTCTGTGGAACGGATCGTCTCCGGCCCCGGCATTGTCGATATCTATCAAACGCTTGCCGCGCTGGAGAACCGAACGGTTGCTGAATGCGACGACATCGAAATCTGGACCAAGGGCACTTCCGGTGAAGACAGCCTTGCCGCCGCCGCTGTTGACCGCTTTTGCATGGCGCTGGGCAGTATCGCGGGCGATATTGCGCTGGCCCAAGGCGGCTTTGGCGGTGTCGTGATCGCGGGTGGGCTGGGCTACCGAATTCGCGAAACGCTCGCTTCCTCTGGCTTTGCTGGCCGGTTCCGTCACAAGGGGCGCTATCAAGAATTGATGGCCAGCATCCCGGTCAAAATCGTCAGCCATCCGCAACCTGGCCTGCTCGGCGCAGCAACCGCATTTGCAAGAGAACATCTGTGAACACCAAGCCTTTGAAATCCATCACTGATCTGCACACTCGGCTGAGCGATCTGCACCAGCAGACGCGCGAAACGCCGCTGTTCAATCCGGTGTTCCAACTGGGTCTGGACCTGTCGCGCGCACTCGAAGGCGGGAATGCCAATCTCGATGAGCTGGAGGCGATGGTCGCTGAGCTGGAATGCGCCAGCCTGCAATCGCGCGCATCGCGCCTGCGCCGTCTGGTCTCGCCCGTCTCCAAAGAAGCGAACCGTGATGCGTTGAATGCCAGCCTTTCGAGCGCGAGCGATTTTGCGGAACTGCGGGCGCGCTGGGAAAACCCCAGCCTGCATGCCGTTTTCACCGCACACCCAACTTTCTTACTGACGCCGGAACAATCCGATGCGGTGGCCACGGCCGCCGGCAGCGATGGCGATATCGGCAACGAGGTGTGCGTGACCGGCACAGATCGCCCCGCGATCACCCTGCAATATGAGCACGGCCGCGCCATGCGCGCCATTGGGCATGCTCAGGACGCGCGCGATGCCATCGTCAGCGATGTGCTCGCCCATGCGCAGGCGACCTGGCCTGACCAATGGCAGGAGCTGGCCCCTGTGCCGTTCCGCTTCGCGACCTGGGTCGGATATGACATGGACGGGCGGACCGACATCAAATGGTACACCTCCATCGGCTTCCGTTTGGCAGAGAAAGCAGAGCGCCTGGGCCGCTATGCCGATAGCCTGGCCGCGATTGACGGCGAACACAGTCTGATCAAAACCCTGCGCGACGCTCAGAACCACGCAGCGCTCAGCGCGCGCGAGTTCACCAGCGATCTCAGCTCGCCAGAGGCGCTTTCGCTCGCGGCGAACCGGCTGACCGCTGACAATCCGGCCAAGCTGCTGTCGCTCAAGCCCCTGATTGCGCAATTGGAAGATGAAGCCAGCACCGCAGAAGCGGCACATGCGGTCGCGCTCAAAACGCTGGCCGCGGCCATGCGCGCAGACGGCCTTGGCATGGCGCATGTGCATTTCCGCGTGAACGCGAAACAGCTCCACAACGGTATCCGCCGCCGGATCGATCCGGACAACACGCTCGACCTCGCCAGCAAGGGCGCAATGGCGACCTTGCGCAAACTGCTGGGCGAGGTGAAGCCGCTGCGCACCAATTTCGCATCGCTCGCGATTGAGAGCTCCACAGCAATCCGGCAATTCCTGGCGATGGCGCAAATCCTCGGCTCCGTGGATGCCGATACGCCGATCCGCATGCTGATCGCGGAGTGCGAGCAGCCCTCCACCATTCTCGCGGCGCTCTATTTCTCAAAACTGTTCGGGATTGAGGACAAGGTCGACGTCTCGCCTTTGTTTGAGACCGAAAGCGCGCTGGAGCACGGCGGACGTTTCCTGGAGGCGCTGTGCGCTGAGCCGGAATATCAGGCCTATGCCCGCACGCGCGGCCGGGTCTGCATTCAGACCGGTTTCTCCGATGCAGGCCGATTCGTCGGCCAAATCCCCGCCAGCCTCGCGATTGAACGGCTGCAAGGGCGCATGGCGCAGGCCATGGCGAAAAACGGCCTGGGTGATGTCTCGGCGCTGATCTTCAACACCCACGGCGAAAGCATGGGCCGCGGCGCGCATCCGAGCGGCTTTGACGACCGGCTCGCATGGCCGCTCAGCCCATGGGCGCGCAGCCGCTTTGCTGCGAAAGACATCGTGCTGGAGCCTGAGGTCAGCTTCCAGGGCGGCGATGGCTACATGTTCTTCGCCACGCCAGAGCTGGCCCGCGCAACCCTGACCCGGATTGCGACCGCACCGCTCAATGATCCGGCGGCGGCAGAGGATCCGTTCTACAGCCGCACCGACATCAGTCTGGATTTCTATCGCGCCATCCGCGCGAACCAGCGGCAGCATCTGCGCAGTCAGACCTATTCGCGCGCTGTCACAGCGTTCGGCTTGGGCCTGCTCAATTCGACCGGTAGCCGCGTTTCTCGCCGTCAGTCTGATCTCTCGGCGGATCGCGACATGTCGCTGCGCCAGATCCGCGCAATCCCGCACAATTCAATCCTGCAACAGCTTGGCTATCCGGTGAACATCATCTCCGGCATCGGCAGCGCGGCGGATGGCAATTATGAAGAGCTCGCCGCTCTGATCAAAGAAAGCCCGCGCGGACGCCAATTGATCCGCTTGGCGCGCGCCTCCAATGCACTCGCCAGTATCAAGACGGTCGCCGCCCACGGCGAACTGTTTAACTCGGCCTATTGGGCGAGCCGGCCTTATCGGGGCACGGAAAGCCATTTGTCCGCCGCATGCGAGACATTGGCCGAATATCTCACGAAGGACGACCGCACCGGAGTGTTCCGCCGCCTCGCCTCGCGCCTGCGGGTCGATGCGCTTAAATTCCACCGCCTGCTTGATCTAATCCCGGACGAAGCGCCGCTGGAAGACCGCGAGAACACCCGCCGCACCATTGGCGCTGCGCAGGCTCTGCGCCTCGCGCTGATGCAGCATATCTTCCTGCGCGCTGTCTCAATCCCGGCCTTTAGCCGCGCGAACGATATCAGCCGCGACGATGTGCTGGAGATGGTGTTCAGCCTCAGGATTGAAGACGCGCTCGCGCAGCTGCGCCGCGCCTTCCCAACCTCCTTCCCTCAACCAGAGGATTTCGCGGTCGATGCGGCGAGCGATTATCCCGATGGCGACAACGAAGGCTATGCGCAGATTGGCCGTGATTACATCGATCCAATCGAGCGCGCGTATAATCTGATGCTGAGGCTGACGACGGCAATTGCCAATGAATTTGGCGCGCACGGGTGATGGGTGGCTAGGCCGCCAGCAAAACGAAATTCAGCTAACACCCGCCTTGCCGTTAACACTTTCCCATGGGGATCGTCTCGCGAAGGGACGCGCCAACGTTAGCCTCTAGCGACTCACGAAAGTTTACGGCATATAGCGGCGCATGTTGAAACTCATTAAATCTGCCCGCATAGCTGCCGCGATTTCCCTCGCTTCGCTTGCTGGCACATCCAGCCTAGCCGACGATCAGACCCCTGCCGCTGAAGCGGCGGAGGCCGCAGAGCAAGTGGCTGATGCGGCCGCTCAAGAGGCGATCCGTCCGATTGATCCGACAACCGGCGGCGAATCGCTGGTGGTCGATCCGAGCCTGCCGACCCCATACGATCCAACGGCTGCTGAGATTGCCGCTGGCCTTCCGCCAATTGGCGAGGTCGCTCCAGAAGTGCCGGAAATCGCGCCGCGCGCCGCTGGCCGGGAAGCAGGCGTCACCGCCGCCCGCATGATCTCACGCGAAGTGATCCAAGACGTGCCTCCTCCTCCGCCAGAGCCGGAAAATCCCTTCGTGGTCAATTCGATCCTGCCGATCGAAGGCACGATCCGCTACGGAGAATGGTTCTGGGATGAGAGCAATGCGCCCAAAACCGGCAAGCTGGTTATCACTGTTGACCTTGATGCCCGCGTGATCAGCGCATTTCGCGATGGCCACGAAATCGGCACCGCCGTTGCTCTGCTCGGCACAAAATCACACCCGACCCCGCTCGGCACTTTCCCAATCCTGACCAAGGAGAAGGACAATGTGTCTGAGAAATATAACAACGCGCCGATGCCCTACACGCTGCGCATGACCTGGGATGGCATCGCCATTCACGGCTCGCCAGTGCTCAATGGCTATGCCAGCCACGGCTGCGTCGGTGTGCCCGAAGAATTCGCCGCCAAACTGTTCGCCATCGCCAAACGCGGTGACAAAGTGATCGTGACACGCGGTAAGATGATAGGCGTGGGGGACGCAATCATCTAATCCGCTGATGCGGTGTGCGCAAGCGCGCCGAGTGCTGCTTAATGCATCGCTCTGGGCGGTTCGGGGGCGAACCGCCACACCCGCATCATCATCCCCAATTTGGCAATTTTTTCCGTTCCCGGCGTAATGAGCACGCCGGACAGCGACGCATTGTCGCCCTCCCACAGGCGATCGAACGCGCGGCCAGCCTCACTGCGGCTCGCCTGTCCGCCAAGCGCGGCAATGATGCGAATGATCGTCTCAATCGAAATCGCGCGCGGGACATTGGCGTAATAATTGTATTCGGGCCCGCCGCCGCTGCCCTTTTCGCGGTAGACCCGCGTTTCCCAGTCCTCATCCGCGTACCATTCAATCGCTCGCCAGGCGTCCGAGAGGTTCTGCGCGCTGTTCGCGAGCGCGCTGACATCGAGCCAATCCGCCTCTGCGATGCGTGCGCGCATCCGCGCCCGATCATATCGGTCATCGCGGTTGGATGGATCATCGGCGGCAGTGATTCCGGCATCCGCGACGACTTGCTCCAGCTCAGCTTTGCGCCAGCTGAGCAGCGGACGCAGCAGCGCCATCTCAGTTCCGGGCAGTGTGGTCGCAGCGCGCACTCCCGCGAGGCCGGAAAGGCCGCTGCCCCTGCCAAGGCGCATCAGCAGGGTCTCCGCCTGATCATCGACGTGATGCGCGGTTGCGACCGCTCCAAGCTGATGATCAGCCGCCCACTTCGCGAGCGCGGCGTAGCGAGCATCACGCGCCTTGGCTTGGACATTCCCGCTCGCAAGCTCGACGCTCAATGCAGTGAAAGGCACACCGAGCTCAGCGCAAACGCGCTCCACCAATGCCACTTCGCTGGCGGCCTCGGCTCTAAGTCCATGATTGATGCTGGCGACCGCAATACCGGTGCCATTTTCCGCTGCATTCGCGTGTGCGATCAGCAGCATCGCAAGGCTGTCTGCCCCGCCTGATACCGCCAGGCCAAGCGGCCCTTGGCGTTCATCCAGCGGCCACAGCGCGAGCAGATCCTTGCGCCATCGCGTGATCAGGTCAGATGAGACCGGCCTATCAATTGCAGGTCACTCGCTGGCGATTGCGCTCATATTGATTGGACAGCCGTCCGCTGGCGAGCGCGGGGTAGGTCTCGCCAAATTCCGCCAATGCGATGCAAGCCCGGTTGGTGTCGTTGAGCGCGATCATCGCCTCTGAGAGGTACAGCAGGCTGTCGGCCGCACGCGGGGCCTGACGGTCAGCCTGATAATTGCGCAGGAACCACTTGGCCGCCTCTTCTGGCATATTGTCATCGAGATAGGCCCGGCCAAGCAGATTGCGGCCATAAGTCACGCGCCAATGCGAGCCATATTGCTCGACAAAGCTGTTCAATTGCTGGCGCGCCTCAGGGAAATAGCCCGCATTCCACAGGCGGAAGCCGTAGGAATATTCATCATCCGCTGGATCTTCAGTAATCGGCTTCGTGATCGCCTGCACCGCGGCAAGGCGCTCTGCGCTTGGCCCGCTGGTCGCGGCGGATGTGCTGTCACCGGCGGACTGGCTGCCCGTGTCAGATGCGCCATTGCTCATCGCGCTGAGATTGCTGTCGGAGGCACCAAAGTCAGTGCCCGTATCAATGCTGGGCGCGGGAATGCTGGCCGATTCAAGCGCAGTCACCCGGGTCTCAATCTGGCTGATCGAATTGCCATTCTGCTCCGCGAGAGCGGTTAGCTGCTGCAATTGCTGCTCCATCGCATCGAGCCGAGCGAGAATATCGGTAACCGCTGTGGTCGAATTGCTGTTCGCTGGGCGAGCAGTGGTTTCACCGGGCGCAATTTGCGGTTCAAAGAAGCGGCCATCGCCGCCGGGAAACACATTGCGTTGCAGCGCGCGAATTTCCGCCTCAATCTTGCGCAGGCGCGCCTCAGAATTGTCCTGAGCGATAGCCGGTACAGGCGTGGTTGCGACGACCGCCGCAGCCAATCCAGCGGCGAGCAGTCGCCCTCCGGCCTTGGCGGAAAAAACACGGTTTGAAATGAGTGCGCGCATCTTTGATCTGGCTCCCTCTGTGCAATTGCGGCGCTTTACCAAGCGATTTAGACCCCGCGCCATGGCCAAAAACCTCCGATCCTGAGGCATTTGCAGCACAGCGCATGCGTCTTTTGGTGCAAAGCGCATGAATATAGCCCGAATCTGTGCCGAGGTCATGACGTCAAGTCGAGGGCCATAGGGGCTAAAATCCGTGGGTAAGATGCCCAGACGCGGCAAATGGCGGCATGCGCGACGCATTTCGCGCCAACTGCCCTCGCGTAATTTCAGCCCTACGGGGCCAAATTCGCCTTACGTGTCTGGGGTTGCGTCTTGGTCCGCCTGCTGCGCGCGGGCGAGCAAAGCATCGGCAGAGATCGCGACATCGCGCATGATGAAATCATCCTCTGCCAATTTGGGCACCGGCTTTCCATCAATGGTGATCGCAAAGGCATCAGGCCGCCCGGTCCATATTTGGGGCCCTTGCGCGTCGGATGGGATTTCAAACCGCTCACCGCTGGCCATCTGCTTTTGCAGCAGCTGGTTATCATTGGCGTCGTAGAATTTGACCCAGACGCCCTCTTCCAATGCGGTGAAGACAACCTGCCCATCGCTGCTTGCTGCGCCCGGTGCATTCGCGCCTGTCGCTCCGGCACCAGCGTTTTCGCCGCCATCGGCCAAAACAGGCTCATCGCCAACCAGCGGCGCGGGGCCAGCGCCCGATCCATAGTAAGATGAGTAGAATGTCGCCATTCCGGCAATCAGCAGGACCGCGGCGAAGGCGCCTGCCCATGCGAGGCCAGAAGACGGCAGTTTTGCCGCATCACCTGGCTCCATGCCGAGCGGGACCATTTCGCGTCCAGCCTCTGCCGTGCTCAGTTCCGCGCGGACTTGATCAGCGATCTCCGCCTCGTCCAGCCCCATCATCCGCGCATAAGTGCGCGAGAAGCCGATCGCATAGGTGCGCGCCGGAAGCGCGGAAAAATCACCCGATTCAATCACTTCCAAGTGGCGTTCTGGAATGCGTGTTTCGGCGGTAACCTGCTCTAGCGAGAGGCCGCGCTCTTTGCGCGCGCGGCGCAATTGTGCGCCCACGCTCTCGAGGGGCAGTTCCTCAACCGCTGTTTCTTGTTCGTTGTCCATGACCCGAACCATACGACCTTTTGTTTGCGGGCCTTTGAACAGACCCTTATTTTTCCCCGAAGGTGCTTTGCTGCAAACAATCGGTTGCAGCCTGCGCTGTCAAGCATTCTTGCGGTTCGTCGCAGCCCCATTCCGACAGAACGGCGCTGACACGCGTTCAGTTAACGCACGAATGCGTCAATCGGTTTCAATATCGCGATCAGCCGCCCAGCGGCTCAACTCGTCGCGCAGATTGACGCTTGGGTCTGCCAGCCAATCATTCATGCTCTGCGTGATCTCTTTAAGGTCAACCTTGCGCACCAATTCCTTGATCGGACCAACCGCGGCGGGCGTGATCGACAGCCGCCGGAAACCAATGCCGAGCAGTGCCAAGGCCTCCAGACGCCGGCCGCCCATCTCGCCGCATACGCCAAGGGCAACGTCCATGCCGACGGTCGATTGCGTGACACGCCGCAGGAACCGCATGATCGATGGGCTGAGCCAGTCATAACGCTCCGCAAGCAGGGGGTTTGCACGGTCAGCGGCAAACAGGAACTGGGTGAGATCATTGGTGCCGACGGAGAGGAAACTCAGCTTTGGGCAGAGAATATCGAGCACCTCGGCCAGCGCGGGCACCTCCAGCATGGCGCCATAATAGATCGCATCGGGGATCAGCTTCTTTTTGGAGCGCATAAATGCGAGCTGCTCTTCAAACACGGTCTTTGCCGCATCAAACTCCCACGGCTCTGATACCATCGGGAACATCACATAGAGCGGGCGGCCCGCAGATGCCTCAAGCAGAGAGCGCGCTTGAACCTTCAGCAGGCCCTCGCGTTCCAGCGCCAGACGCAAGGCGCGCCAACCCATCGCCGGGTTTTCATCATCATTCGCCTGGTTCGAGGCGAGATAGGGCACCGCTTTATCGCCGCCGATATCAACCGTGCGGAAGATCACTGGCTTGTCGCCAGCCGCCTCCAACACGTCGCGGTAAAGTTTCGTCTGACGCTCTCGCTGAGGCAGGGTGGCAGAGACAAGAAACTGAAATTCTGTGCGGAACAGGCCAACACCGTCCGCGCCGGTCATGGCGAGCGAGCTCATGTCATCGCGCAGGCCCGCGTTCATCATCACTTCGATGCGGGTGCCGCAGCGGGTGAAGGGCTCCACATCGCGCAGCTCCGCATAGGCGGCCTGCTTTTCGCGGGATTTGGAGAAACGCGCGTCAAACGCCTCAGCCATTTGCGCGCTGGGGCGCACCGTCGCGCTGGCCTTGTCAGCGTCGAGCAATATCTCATCGCCCTCGCGAATAATGCCGCGCAGGCCGGCTGCTCGGCCCAGCACTGGTACGCCCATGGCCCGCGCAACGATCACGACGTGAGCGGTAAGCGAGCCTTCCTCCAGGATCACACCTTTCAACCGGCGGCGATCATATTCGAGCAATTCCGCAGGGCCCAGATTGCGCGCAATCAGAATAGTATCGCGCCGCAGGCCCTGGCTCGCCGCTGTGCCAAGCTGGCCAGAGACAATGCGCAGCAGGCGGTTGGAGAGATCCTCCAGATCATGCATGCGGTCCGCCAGCAGCGCATCATCAATCTCGCGCATACGCATCCGGGTGCGCTGCTGAACTCTCTCGATCGCGGCCTCTGCGGTCAGCCCGCTATCAATCGCCTCGTTGATGCGGCGCGACCAGCCCTCATCATAAGCGAACATTTTATAGGTCTCGAGCACTTCCTCGTGCTCTCCGCCGACCCCGAATTCCGCTTGGCTGGAGAGGTGGTCGATCTGCTCTCGCATCTTGTCGAACGCTCGGTAAACCCGCGCTCGCTCGGCCTCAATATCGTCGGCCATGACCTGTTCGATCTGGACGCGTGGCTGGTGATAGACCGCCAGTCCGGAGGCGAGCCCCTTCACCAAGGCCAGGCCGTTCAAGGTCTGCGTGCCGGTCAGGCCCTCGGCGAGGCCGCGCGCTTCCTCCTCATCGACCAATTCGGCATTGGCGATCAGTTCGGACAGCACCATTGCGGTCGTCTGCAACGCCTCGATCTCGACATCTTCATAGCGGCGCGGCTCGACATGCTGGACGCAAAGCACACCAACGGCCCGTTCCCGATAGACAATCGGCACGCCCGCAAAGGAGTGGAATTTCTCTTCGCCGGTTTCCGGGCGATAAAGAAAGTCAGGATGCGCCTTTGCTTCGGCCAGGTTGAGCGTCTCAACCTTGTCCGCGATTGTCCCAGTCAACCCTTCACCAATCGCCATGCGCGTGACGTGCACCGCTTCCTTGTTCAGACCCTTGGTCGCGAACAATTCCAGCATGCTTTCACGCAGCAAATAGATCGAGCACACCTCGCTCGTGAGACTAGCTCCGATGATATCGACGACGGAATCGAGCTTTCCCTGCGCGTGCATACGCGAGGCCATCACCTCATGCAGGCGGGTGAGAATTTGACGAGCAGAGGCGGCGGCGGACATCACCGCTCCTAACTAGGCAATGGCGCCTGCAAAAGCAAAGCCGCCACCAAGTGAATTTGTATTCGTAATGGCGGCTTTGATTGCGGGCACGGATTTACGTGCTGTGCGACCAGATCGAAGTTAAATGCGTTGGATCTCTTCCTTCAAACGCAATTTGCGCTTTTTTAGCGCTTGAATAGTGGCAGCATCAGGCACGGGCCGGTTCATCTCGTCGCGCAATTGGGCCTCTAGCCCAGCGTGCTTTGTTTCAAGCGCGTTGACGTGGGATAATCCTGCAAACGATGCCATAAATGATCTCCATCATGATGAGGTTTAAAAAACCCCTGTTGGAGCGACTCGCCTGCGTGCGGACGAACCGCCGAGAGACATAGAACCATAAGATCGCTGGATTGCAAAGCGGTACATTAAGGCCATTGCGTGGCACGTGGCTGGCATCAGGTAGATGCCCTCGGGAAAGTGCCATTTCCGCTGAGCTGCCGTCGCATTCGTACTTAGGCGGAACGCTTAGACAGAACACCTAGGCCAAAAGTTTATTTGATAGGCTTATTGGTATCTTTGCGCGGATCGGCATAATGCGCGCAACGAGTAATGCATAAGAACCCATAAGAGAGTGATGCACCCGCATGAATCAGGCTGAACTTGAAAAGCGGCTGACCTTATTGGTGTCGGAGCACCGCGATCTGGACGTCGCGATTGATGCCCTGACAGAGGCGGGGCAGAAAAGCGGCTCGGTCGATCAATTGCAGATCGCGCGGCTGAAGAAGCGCAAATTGCGGCTGAAGGATCAGATTGCGCTGATTGAAGATCGCCTACTGCCCGACATTATTGCGTAAGGCTCACAGCAATTCGCGGAAATCTGCGCCGCTTTGTGTCTCAGCGCGGGACGGTTTGTACTTTAACCCAGATATTCTGGTTACCAAGCTGGCGGCACTTTCGCATCGAGCCTAGCAATCTGGGCCAGATATGACCCGCACAACCAATCTCTCTCGCCCAATTATTGAGGCCCTATATTCAGAAGCCCTGGTGCTAGCGGATGATGTCCGCGCCGTCTTCGCGCTTGGCACTAAAGAGCCGGGCATGGGCGAGAATGACGAAGTGCGTCTGGCCCTTTCGATTGAGGGGCTGAAGACAACCACGCGCATGATGCATGTGCTCGCGTGGTTGCTGAACCAGCGCGCCTATTTCTCTGGCGAGCTGACCGAGAACCAGGTTCGCCGCCACGGCGAATTGCCCGGCGACCGCGACAGTGATGCGTCGCAATTGGCCAAGCTGGAGCCGGAAACCCGCGAGCTGATCGAAGAAACTGTGAAGCTACACGGTCGGATTGCCCGGCTTGATGAAGCATGGCGCAAGGACTTCGAAGTGGCCTCGCCAGCGCGCGCGTTTCAGGACAAGATTGGCCGTGCCTTCGGGCGTTTCGGGTAAAGATTTTCTCGGCGTTCCGGGGCCAGCCCGCGCCCTCCGCCCTTCCACCCTGATGGTATCCCGGTAGGCTCCGGGTGGAAGGGCGGAGGGCGCGGGCTGGCTATGGCATCAGAGTATCACGCCGCCGCCAGCGCTTTCTTCCAACGGGCCAAGCGGTCTTCACGCACATAATCAGACATTGCCGGCGTAAAGCTGCTCAGCGTGCCGCGCATCGCCTGAGCTGCCACATTGAGGTCCGGGTGCATCCCTGCCCCAGCCGCCGCCAGCATCGCAGCGCCTAGCGCGGTTGTCTCGACGAATTCGGGCCGCTCAACAGTAATGTTGAGCACGTCAGCCAAGTCCTGAGCCATCCAGTCATTGGCGCTCATTCCGCCATCAATCCGCAAGGTGCCCCAGCCGGTGCCATCCTTAGCAAAGGCCGATGCGAGGTCATGCGTTTGATGCGCCATCGCCTCCAGCGCCGCCCTCGCCAATTCCGCCTTCCCGCTCGCAAAGCTTAGGCCAGATATCAGCCCGCGCGCCTCCGCGCGCCAATGCGGCGCACCAAGCCCGGCAAGCGCTGGCACAATCGTGACCCCCCCCGTGTCAGAGATGCTGCGCGCCAGCTCCTCTGTCTGGCTGGCGACATCCACAATGCCGAGCGAATCCCTCAGCCATTGGACGAGAGAACCAGCCACAAAGACCGAGCCCTCAATCGCATAGGTCCGCTGTCCGCCAATCTGCGTCAGAACAGTCCCGAGCAGTCGGTTTTGCGAACGCGGGATCTGCGTGCCCTGATTGGTCAGCACAAACGCGCCGGTGCCATAGGTCGCCTTGGTCTCGCCCGGTGAGAGGCAGGCCTGCCCAATCGTTGCCGCTTGCTGATCGCCGACCAACCCAGTGATCGGGATTGCGCGGCCAAAGATGTCCGGCGAGGTCTCAGCCAAGGCGCCAGACATATCGACCACCTCTGGCAAAGCGGAATGCGGCACGCCCAGCAATTCGCACAGCCCCGCATCAAACTGCGCGCCGTCCAGTTCGAGCAGCAGCGTGCGGCTCCCATTGCTGGCATCAGAGATATGGCGGCCCGCCGCCAGCTTGAACGTCAGCCAGCTCTCAATCGTGCCAAAAGCCAAAGTGCCCCTATCCGCCGCGGCGCGCACCTCAGCCGAGTTATCCATCAGCCAGCGCATTTTCGTGCCGGAGAAATAGGGATCGAGCAGCAATCCCGTGCGCTTCTGCACATCCGCCTCATGCCCCTCTGCGCGCAGGCCGACACAGAAAGGCTCCGTCCGCCGGTCCTGCCACACAATCGCGCGCGCCAGCGGTTCGCCGGTTGCTTTGTCCCACGCAACCACGGTCTCGCGCTGGTTGGTGATGCCGATACAGGCGATGCGCTCTGCCCCGCCCGCTTTCTCGATCACGCCACGCGCGCAGGCCAAGGTCTTGTCCCAAATCTCCGCCGCATCGTGCTCAACCCAGCCACCTTGCGGATAATGCTGCGTCAGTTCTTCCTGAGCGCTGCCATGAAATGCGCCCGCCGCATCGAACAGCATCGCGCGGGTCGAGGTGGTGCCTTCATCTAGGACAAGGATGTAATCGGACATGGGATTCCCTACTGAATTGGCCGGAGCCACCCGCTCTGGCACGAAACAAACAACTGCCGCGTGACATGTGCCATTCTCCCATCCATATGCAAGTGCATGACCGGACTCCCTGAAAAACCCTGGCCCACGGGCACCGCAGAACAGCTCGATCCGCTGATCCGCCGCGTGCTTGCGCCAAATCCATCACCTTACACCTACACTGGCACGCAGAGTTATGTGGTCGGCGCAGGCGATGATGTGGCGGTGATCGATCCGGGGCCGAACGAGCCTGCGCATATCAATGCCATTTTGACGACGGTGGGCGATGCGAGAATTGCCGCAATCATGTGCACCCATACGCACCGCGATCATTCGCCCGCCGCTGCGCCTTTGGCTGAACGCACAGGTGCGCCGATTGTTGGCTGCGCGCCGCTGGTGCTGAAATCGGATCGCCCGCGCGCTGACGAATCCTTTGACACCACCTATGCGCCTGACCGGGTTCTGGAAGATGGCGAGCAGATGACCGGCACGGGCTGGACGCTTACCGCAGTGCACACGCCGGGCCACACCTCCAACCATCTTTGCTTTGCGCTGGAAGAGAGCAAAGCGCTGTTCACCGGAGATCATGTGATGGGCTGGTCGACCAGCGTGGTGATCCCGCCCGATGGCGACATGGGCGAATATATGAAAAGCCTGGAGCGGCTGATGGGGCGCGATGACGCGGTCTATCACGCGGCCCACGGCGCCGCGATCACCAAGCCTCAGCAGCTGGTACGCGGCATGATCGGCCACCGCCGCCAGCGCGAAAACCAAATCTTGCGCCTGATGGGTGAGGCCGCCCGGCCAATCCCGGAATTCATTCCGGCCATGTACAAGGGGCTCGATGAGCGGCTGATCCCAGCGGCGGAAATGAGCGTCGAGGCGCATCTCATTGATCTGGAAAAACGCGGGCTGGCCGCCCAAGACGGCGGCGTCTGGCGCACGATATGAGCTGGACCTAAGCCACCAATTCTGCTCGATTTCGCCGTATTTCGGGCCTATATGGCCCAAGCAACTGAATTTCACGGGACCTGATTTTATGACCGCCCCAACCAAAGTGCCCTCTGGCAAAGACTTGCTGGCTGAGATTGATCGCCTGCGCAAAGAACGCAATGCGGTGATCCTGGCGCATTATTATCAGACGCCCGATATTCAGGACATTGCCGACTATGTCGGGGACTCGCTCCAGCTCAGCCAGATGGCGGCGGATACGGATGCGGATGTGATCGCATTCTGCGGCGTGAAATTCATGGCCGATACTGCGAAAATCCTCTCGCCTGAAAAGATCGTCGTGCTGCCTGATATGGATGCCGGGTGCAGCCTGGAAGACAGCTGTCCGCCTGAGAAGTTCAAGGCTTTCCGCGAGGCGCATCCCGATCACATCGCGCTGACCTACATCAATTGCTCGACCGAAGTGAAAGCGCTTTCGGACATCATCGTCACCAGCTCCAGCGCGGAGACGATCCTGCAGCAGATCCCGGAAGAGCAGAAGATCATCTTTGGCCCGGACCGCCACCTTGGCGGCTATCTGGCGCGTAAGTTCAATCGCGAAATGCTGCTGTGGCCGGGCGTGTGCATTGTCCATGAGGCATTCAGCGAGACCGAGCTGCTTAAGCTTAAGGAACAGCACCCCGATGCGCCAATCGCCGCGCACCCGGAATGCCCGCCGACGATTGTCGATCATGCCGATTACGTCGGCTCGACCAGCGGCATTCTGAAATTTGCAAAAGAGTTTGAAGGCGACACGCTGATCGTCGCGACCGAACCGCACATCATTCACCAGATGGAAAAGGCTCTGCCAGAGAAGAACTTCATCGGCGCGCCGGGCGCGGACGGAAACTGCTCTTGCAATATCTGTCCCTACATGGCGCTCAACACGATGGAGAAGCTCTATGTCGCACTGCGCGATCTGGAACCGCAAATCGTGATTGAGGAAGACCTGCGCCTAAAGGCCAAAGAAAGCCTCGACCGTATGCTTGGCATGGCCGGGGGCACAGTAGGCCTAGGCGATCTGGGCAAGGTCGCGTTCACGGCGGATTGATAGAACCCTCGGCAGGCGTGATCAGGCTGGCGGGGAAATGATGCGAACAATCATTGGACTTTCAGGACGCATTGCGATGTCTCTGGTTGTGGCTGTTTTCTTTCTGCTAGTTGGATCTGCGCTCCACGTGAGAAGCGCGATTGATGATGGCGCGTTAAGCAATCGAGGGGCTATCTGCCTTGATGCTGCTGGGCTTGAAAAGCTCGCATCAGATCAGCACGAACAAATAGAAGACTGGTTCGTTGTTCGGCAAATTCACTCACACTATTATGCTGGGACGTACACAGGCCCTAATCTTGGTTGGCGCGGTGCCTTGATCTGGGTCGGAACCCGGATTGCGATGAGTGCTAGTGACCGGAGTCTAATTGCGAACCGTCAATTGGCTAGTCTGCAGCGCTGCGCCGAGCGCGGCGAAACGACCTAACCACGCTTCATACGAGCAATCACCAAAGCGCTCCCCACAAGCATCATCCCAAGCAAATCGAGCGGCGTCAGCACTTCCTGAAACGCGAAGTACCCAATCAGCGCAGCAACCGCGGGTTGGGTCAACAGCGCCAGCCCAATGATTAGCGGCGGGAAGTGGCCTAGCGAATAGACCAGCAGCCCCTGTCCGATCAGCTGGCTGCTCACAAACAGGATCAGGATCGGGGTCCAATCAGTTGGCCAGACCGGCTCGCCCAGCGCGAGTGCCAGCATGAGCAGCACCGGGCAGGCAAACACGCTGACCCACACCAGCAGGCTCCATGAGCCGAACCGCGCTCGCTCGCCCTGCAACGTAATCAGGTAAATCGCGTAAAGCAGCCCTGCGGCGAGGCAAAACAGATCGCCGACAAAGGTCGAGGTCGAAATCTCCAGACTGCGCCCCAGCAGGATCGCCGCACCGGTGAGAGCGCATACAATCGCGAGCCATTCAAATCCGCGCGGCAACATGCGCGCCATGATGAAGCCGGAAAACAGCAGGATGATCGATCCGGCATTGCCAAACAGGGTCGCATTGCCCAGCCGGGTAAGCCCAATCCCGATATGCCAGCTCGCCAAATCCAACGCGAAGGCGGTCGCCCCTAAAGCCACCAACACCAAAGTCTTACGCGGCATTCCGCCCAGCCGCTGACCGCTCATCCGGGCGAACAGCACCAAAAGTGGCAGAGCTAGAAACAGGCGCCAGAACCCCGCGCTCACCGGGCCGGTATCCGCCAGACGCACAAGCCAAGGCCCGGTCGCAAGGGCGATATTTCCGCCCAGCAAAGCCGCCAGCAACAGCGCAGCTTTCGCATCGAACAGCTGTTTTTGAGGCGCCCCAGCGTTTTCCATGCTTGCGCCCTAGCCCGCAATTCCCCAAGTGCTCAAATACAAAAGATTGCAAAAGAGGACCAACCCTATGCACGATGCTCTCTTCCAGCCGCTCACAATGGGCGCGCTTGAGGCCAAGAACCGTATCTTTATGGCGCCGCTCACACGCGGGCGCGCGGCTGAACCTATGTTTGTGCCGAATGCTTTGATGGGCACATATTATCGCCAGCGCAGCGGTGCCGGCATGATCCTGACCGAAGCAACCGGCATCAGTGTAGAGGGCCTGGGCTGGCCATCAGCGCCCGGCATCTGGACAGACGAGCAGACCGAAGCATGGAAGCCAATCGTAGAAGGCGTGCACGAAGAAGGCGGCATGATCGTGATGCAGCTGTGGCATATGGGCCGGATCGTTCACCCTTACTTCCTCGATGGAAACGCGCCGCTTTCCGCCAGCGCGACGACTGCACCGGGCGAGGCGCACACGCCGATTGGCAAGCAGCCTTATGCAGAGGCTCGTGCCGCAACGCTCGACGATATCAAGCGCACGATTGATGATTATCACCGCGCGGCTGAGAACGCGAAGAAGGCTGGATTTGATGGCGTGCAATTGCACGGCGCCAATGGCTATTTCATCGACCAATTCCTGCGCGATAAGACGAACTTGCGCGAGGACGAATATGGCGGCTCGCCGGAAAACCGCACCCGCTTGATGCGCGAAGTGCTGGAGGCGCTGATCGATGTGTGGGGCGCGGACCGGGTTGGCATTCGCCTGTCACCCAATGGCGATTCGCAAGGCACGGATGACAGCAATCCTGAGGCGACCTTTGGCGCGGCGGCGAAGGTCTGCAATGATCTGGACCTCGCCTTTGTTGAGCTGCGCCAGCCGGGCCCAGATGGCACCTTCGGCCAGACGGATGTTCCGCAGCAGGATCCATTGTTCCGCGAGCACTACAAAGGCCCGCTGATCCTAAACTCTGATTACAGCGCTCAGGAAGCCGATGCCGATGTGACCAGCGGTCGCTGCGATGCGGTAAGCTTTGGCCGTCCGTACATCTCCAACCCCGATCTGGAAAAACGGATTGCGGTCGGCGCGCATTTCAACCCGAACACCAATGTGCCCAAGAGCTGGTACTTCCCCATTGCGGAAGGCTACACCGACTACCCGACGCTGGAAGAAGAACAGGGACGCGCGGAAAACGCGGCCTGACTACTCACCTGCGTCCTCTTCAGGCGCAGGTTCAGAAGGCGTTTCTGGGGCCGGAGCATCTGCTGATGCTTCGGCCTCTGTCGTTTCAGCCTCGTCGTCGCCAGAATCTTCGCTCGCGTCACTAGTATCGCCGCCCGATGAACTAGGCGCGCCGCTGGCACGCGGGGCGAGCGGCGATTGCGAGCGGACTTCCTCTAGCGGCAGCATGTCGTCGCTGATCGATCCGCCGAGCACGTCGCCGGTGGCTTCTGCCATCTCTTCGCCGCTGCTCGCCTCTGGCGCGGCATCATCGCCGCACGCCGCCAGTGCCAAGGCGAGCGGCGCAAGCATGCCCGCGCGGATAGGAGTTATGTTGATGCGCATCTTCGTGCTTCGGCCTTATCGAGTGTTTCCAAAAATTCGCCAGCATGGGCGATCAGCGCCTCGTCCCATTTGGCGGGAGAAATGTCGAGGCCCAAGCGCGATAGGCTGGTGACGCCGTACTCATCGATCCCGCATGGGACGATCCCGGTGAAATGGCTGAGGTCTGGATCAAGATTGACGGAAAAGCCGTGCATTGTGACCCAGCGGCGCACGCGCACGCCAATCGCGCCGATCTTGGCCTCGCGCCCATCGACATCCTTGGTCCAGATGCCGACCCGGCCATCGACCGCCCAACTTTCCACGCCGAACTCGCGCAAGGCGGCAATCACCCAGCCCTCCAATGCATGGACAAAGCAGCGCACGTCTTTGCCGCGCTGGTTCAGATCGAGCATGACATAGCCGACCCGCTGTCCGGGTCCGTGATAGGTGTAGCGCCCGCCGCGCCCGGCCTTAACGACCTCAAATCGCGGATCGAGCAGCTCATCGTCGGCCGCGCTGGTCCCTGCGGTGTAGACCGGAGGATGCTCGAGCAGCCAGATCTGCTCGCGGGCGCTTCCCTCCGCAATCGCCTGATTGCGCGCCTCCATCTCCGCCAAGGCCTCAGTGTAAGGCACCTGGCGATCCTCATGCCGCCAATCGATCGCCGTGATCGATGATGCGGGCAAGGTATCTGGTGATGTCTTGGCGGCGGCGGTCATATGGTGATTGCTTGGGGGCATCGAGTGCGCTTATCAAGAGCGAAATTATGTAGGGGAAGTACACGTGAAGCTGGATATGGGCCAAGCCTGGACGCAAGCAACCGCAATGCTGGGCGCCAATCGCGAATTGGTGATCATCATCGCTGGCCTGTTTCTGTTTCTGCCACAATTCGCGCTTGCCGTGTTTGTACCAGAGGCGGTGAACCCAGCGCCGCCGCCGGCAGGTGATCCTGCCGATGTTCAAGCGGTGATGGATGCGACCATGGGCGCGATGACGGCCCAGTACAGCAAATATGGCTGGCTGTTCCTGGGTATCACCCTGTTCCAGACACTCGGCACGCTTGCGCTGCTCACCCTGCTGACGGACACGTCCCGGCCCACTGTGGGCGAGGCGATTAAGCTCGGCGCACGGGGATTGCTGCCTTACATTGGTGCGGCCATCATCATGGCGCTCGGCGCTGCGGTAGTCATCGGTGTGCCTATCGGATTGCTGAGCACGCTCGGCGGCCCAGCGGTGGCTATCGCTGTTCTAATCGCATTCCCATTGATCATCTATATAGCGATCAAATTCTCGCTCTACACTGCCGTCATCGCGATTGAGCGTGAGTACAATCCGATCAACGCACTGAAGCGATCTTGGCAGCTTACTAAGGGCAACAGCTTCCGCTTGCTGCTATTCCTATTCCTGCTGTTCCTGGCTTTTGGCGTTGTATCGCTGGTGCTGACCTTGGTGACGGGCACGATCTTTGCGGCGCTGGGTGGAACGATTGAGCAGATCGGCAATGGATTTATTGCAGCATTGATGAGCGCTGTGCTGGGCGCAGTATTCCTGGCTGTGTTTGCGGCGATCCACGCGCAATTTTCTGGCGATCAAGCCAGCAAGAATGTCCAAGACGTCTTCGAGTAAGCCTTGAGCAGCGGGCTTCGCGCCTCGGTCCTAGCCCTTAGGCTCTTTCCAAGCCCAATAGAGTTTGCACGGCAGAATGTTGAGCCACTCAAAGCCCGCATCAATGCGTTCAAAGAACTTCGCCGATTCATCGCGCACGGCTGAGCTGAATTGATAGGCCAGGAACGCACCGCCCGGCTTGATGACCTTGTAGGTTGCTTCGGCAATCTTGGTCGCGACGCCAGCGGGCAGAGTTGAAAACGGCAGGCCTGACAGGATGTAATCGGCATCCGATAGGCCGAGCTCGGCCAAGTGCTGCTCGACATGTTCAGCGGAGCCAAGCACCGCGTGAAAGCGCGGATCGCGGATCGTCTTGGTCAGATAATCAATATAGAGCGGATTGGTGTCGATCACGACCAGCGCGGCGTCTCCGCGCAGCCGGTCCAGAACCGGGCGGCAGAACGTGCCGATGCCCGGGCCGTATTCCACGAACACTTCGCATTTGCCCCAGTCCACCGGCTCCAGCATTTTGCGAACGGTAAAACGCGAAGATGGGATGATCGAGCCGACCATCCGGGGATGCTCCACGAACCCGCGGAAAAACACCGCGCATTGCGCGCCGTAACGCTGCCAACGTGCGCGCCAGCCGCCGCGACTGCCAATTGCCAAATCTTCAGATTGCATCGAGTGGACCTATCGTCGCTTATGATCGGGGAGCAAACACAATACGCTGATCCGCCTTGCAGAGGCGCTAACCAATTGCAAGCCGAGGCGCGCTGGCCTAGCGCAGCAGCGACCGATGGCCGATGCAGAACCCGATCTTGAAACCCAGCGCCCCAGCGCGCTGAACAATGCCAGCTCTGGCGCAGGGCAAAGCTCCATCTCGCGCGGCCGCATGACGTTGCTGTTCACAGTGATGCTGGTGACGGCGGCGGGCAATACGGCGATGCAATCGGTGATGCCTTCGATTGGCACCGCGCTGGAGGTCAATGACGTTTGGATCAGCCTCGCCTACAGCTGGTCGGCGCTGCTGTGGGTGGTGTGCGCGCCGATCTGGGCGCGCCGATCGGACAAGCGCGGGCGCAAATCCATGATGGCGCTCGGCCTGACCGGCTTTGTCGTCTCGATGGTCCTGTGCGGAGCGGCTCTATGGGCGGGCCTCGCAGGGTTTACGACCGCCTTTTGGACCTTGATCGCCTTTGCTGCGGCGCGCAGCCTGTTTGGGGGTTTCGGCAGCGCCGCACCGCCAGCCGTTCAAGCCTATGTCGCATCGCGCACGCCGCGAGCTGAGCGGACCAACGCGCTCTCTCTGATCGCCTCCAGCTTTGGTTTGGGGACAGTGATTGGGCCGGTGCTCGCGCCGCTGATGGTCGTGACATTTCTGGGTATCGGGCTGGTCGGCCCATTCCTTGGTTTCGCCTTGCTAGGCCTCGCCGCACTGGTGCTGCTGCGCCTGTACCTGCCCGATGATGTGCCGCAATTCGCCGCGCGCGGGCAGGCCGCCTCCTATTCGAGCGGGTCTGAAGGCCTGGAAATTGATGACGACGATGAGGCAAATGCACAGCCCACCACTCCTGAGCGGCTAAAGTGGACAGATGCGCGGGTGCGCCCATGGGTGTTCGCCGGGCTAATCGGCGGTCATGCACAGGCCATGATCATGGGTATCACGGGGTTTCTGGTGCTCGATCGGTTGAACCTGCGGGGCGATCCAGAACAAGGCGCAACCTATGTCAGCCTGGTGCTCGCCTTTGGCGCGGTGGCGACACTGCTCGCGCAATGGGGCCTTATTCCGCGCTTCAAGATGGGACCGCGCGTCGCAACTCTATCGGGCGTGCTCGTGGCCGCGTTTGGCACCGCCATTCTGGGGGCAACGAACGAGCTGTTCGGGCTGTCGCTTGGCTATGCCATCGCCTCTTTGGGTTTTGGATTGTTCCGTCCGGGCACAACAGCGGGCACGTCTTTGGCCGTGACACGGGCCGAACAGGGACAGGCATCCGGCATTGTCGCCAGTGTTGCAGGCGCGAGCTTTATCTACGCGCCGGCGCTGGGCGTTTGGCTCTATGGACTCAATGATTGGCTCGGCTTTGGACTGGTGATCGTTCTGTGCCTGATCGTCGCGATCCTTGGCTGGCGGGGCCTGCAAGCCGACGCCAAACTCGTGGGCAAAGAAGCCTAGAGGATTTCGCGGACCACGTCCTGCGGACGGCACAGCCGCACACCCTTCTCAGTTTCAACCAAAGGGCGTTCCAGCAAGGACGAATCCTCCGCCATCGCATCGAGCACGGTGTCCGCATCGGCGTCAGGCAGGCCGCGTTCCGCCGCATCAGTGCCGCGCAGGCGCAGCCCCTGCTGAGGCGTAATGCCAGCGTCCTTGTAGAGCTGAGCCAGCTTTTCGCGGGTCGGCGCATCTTTCAGATAGAGCACCACGTTGAGGTCAATGCCGTCCTGTTCTTCCAGAATAGCCAGAGTTTTGCGCGAGGTGCCGCATTTCGGATTGTGCCAGATGGTCGCTTTCATAGGTGCCGTTCCGCTTGAGCTTGAGTGAGTGTTTCAGGCGCCAGATAACCGATTGCGCGCACAAAAACCACACTTGCAATAAATAGTATTGCGAATCATTTTCAATTCACTTGCAAATGCGAACGGCTTGCAATAGCAGCTTTCCCATCACTCCTTGGACGGAAAGATTTGCACCTATGAACACTCGCCTCTCTCGCGCTGCTCTGCTGCTCAGCAGCGCATGTTTCGCCTTCCCAGCGATGGCCGAAACGGCTGATGATGCAGGTGGGGCAGACGCTTCTGAAGGTTCGCAAATCATCGTCACCGGGCAAGTGCTCTATAGCGACCGGGTCAATTCGGTGAAGACGCCGACACCTGTCATTGATGTCCCGCAATCCCTGTCGATCGTAACCTCTGAGCAGATCACGCAGCAGGGTTTCGACAGCATCGATGACATCGTCCTCTACACACCGGGCGTCACCAGCTCGCAAGGCGAAGGGCACCGTGATGCTGTGGTCTTTCGCGGAGTGCGCTCAACGGCGGACTTCTATGTCGATGGCGTGCGCGACGACGTGCAATATTACCGCGGGCTCTACAATCTCGAGCAGGTTGAGATCCTGCGCGGCCCCAATGCTCTGCTGTTTGGGCGCGGCGGAACCGGCGGCATCATCAACCGAGTGACGAAGAAGGGCGTGATCGGCGAACAATTTGTCGGCTATCAGGGCTCCATCGACACCTTCGGCGCATTCTCCGGTCAGGTGGATGTAAACCTAGCGACCGGCGAAAACTCTGCGCTGCGTATCAATGCTGCTTACGAAGATCTCAACAACCACCGAGATTTCTTCGATGGGGAGCGGATTGGCTTTAACCCGACATTCCGCGCGCAAATCAGCCCATCGACTGTGATTGATCTGTCCTACGAATATATCAATCACGAGCGCTTCATTGATCGCGGCATCCCTTCTGATGAGAACGGCAATCCAGTCCGGGCACTGCAGGATGTGACCTTTGGCGATCCTGACAATAATTTCACCACTCTTGAAGCACACGTGCTGCGCGCGTCAGTTCAGCATGACTTTTCCGAGAACCTAAAGGGCAATTTCACCGCCTCTTACGGCGATTATGACAAGGTCTATTCGAACTTCTTCCCGGTTGGTTTTGACAGCGCGGCCAATGTCGTGACCCTCGATGGCTATATCGACACCACTCAGCGCGAGAACTTCATTCTCTCCGGCAACCTGATCGGTGAATTTGATACGGGCAGCGTCGGCCACACGGTCATCGTCGGCGGCGAATATATCGACACCAAGAACGACAACGACCGTTTCAATTCATTCTTTGACACAGCGGACGCAGATGGCCGGCGCACGGACCAAGAGAACTTCCTCGCCGTCCGCCCAATTGCCCTGCGCGGTAATGTCGGCACCATCGCAGATGGCCGCACGACAACGAACAGCTTCGCCACCAGCCTCAACGACGACACCGAGGCCGATGTCGAGGTGTTCTCACTCTACATTCAGGACGAGATCGAGCTCACAAGCTGGCTCAATGTCGTGCTTGGCGCGCGCTTTGACAGCTTTGAAATCACCGTCGACAACGTCGAAACCTTCATCGACACCGGCGTGCGCGATATCCGCAGCCGCAAGGATGAAGAAATCTCGCCCCGCCTTGGCGTCATCATAAAGCCGCAGGACAATATCTCGATCTACGGCAGCTTTAGCGAGAGCTTCCAGCCGCGCTCTGGCGAGCAATTTGCCGACATCAATCCGCCAGACGATGCGCTTGCCCCCAACACGTTCCAAAACCTGGAGCTGGGCCTGAAGTGGGACTTTGACACAAACTTCAGCCTGACCGCAGCGATCTTTGAGGTTGAGCAAACCTCGCCGCAGGTGGCCGACAATGACCCAGGCACCCTAGATGTGATCGAGACCCGGGTCCAGGGATTCGAGGCCCAGCTAAGAGGACAGGTCACCGATTGGTGGTTCGTGTCCGCAGGCTACAGCTATCTTGATGGCGAGCAGGCCAATGGCACATTGCGCCCGCGCGAATTGCCAGAAAACGCCTTTTCAGTCTGGAACAATTTTCAGCCGACTGATCGCTTTGGATTGGGGCTAGGCCTCACCTACCAAGACGACAGCTTTGCCGACAATGGCAACACAGTCACCTTGCCGAGCTACGCCCGCGTCGACCTTGCCGCCTATTACGATGTGTCTGACCGGATGCGCGTGCAGGTGAATATCGAGAACCTGTTTGACGAGGACTATTTCCCCAACGCGCACACCGCCGACAACATCACTGTAGGCGCGCCGCTAAACGCGCGCTTCACGATCAGCGGACGGTTCTAGGAATAGCGCGAGCGGCTTTGCCGGTAAAACCGGCGGGCCGCTATTCCTCTGGCGGCGAGGTTTCTTCTGAGCTCGGCGCAGGAGTCGCTGCCGCGCCCAGCCCGCCGTTGCCGACCCTCAGAGCGGGCACGTTTTCCGCTGCATCGGCAGAGCTGATACCCGGCGCAGGCGCCGCGCTAATGCTCTCTTGCCTGCGAACCACCCGCCCTGCGCGCTCAACCGCGCGGATTAAGCGCGGATAGACACCGCAGCGGCAAATGTTGGGAATTGCGGCCTCGATTTCTTGCTTGCTCGGCGCGGGATTGCGCTGGATCAGCGCCGCCGCAGCAATAACAATGCCCGGCGTGCAGTAGCCGCATTGGATCGCTTGCTCCGCCACCATCGCCTGCTGAACAGGGTGGGAGCGATCGCGCGACAGCCCCTCAATCGTGGTGATAAAGCGGCCCTCGGCCTCAGCAATTGTGATCAGGCACGAGCGCAGCGCCGCCCCATCGACCAGCACCATGCAAGCGCCAACGCATGATCCGCCGCCGCAGCTTTTCGTACCCGTGAGGTTCGCCGCCTCGCGCAGCGCGTAAAGCAGCGGAGTGTCGGGATCCATGTCGAATTCGATTGGACGATCATTGACTGTCATGCGCGGCATCAGCGCATCCTAACCAGACGGACCTGCTCGACAATCAATCGCGCCAGGTTGTGTCGATCCGGTCAATCTTGCGCTTCCACGCCTCGAAATCAAACACGCCAGCACCGCCTTGGCTTTGCATGACGGAGATATCGCGCTGGTGCACATCGACAACTTCTTGCGGGACAATGTTGGGATTGCCCATGCCTAGGGTCGCGACCTGAATTTCGCAGGCGCGCTGGAGCGCCCACATCTTCACAAACATGCCCTGGATGGTCTTATCCATCACAACCGGGCCGTGATTGCGCAGCATCAAGATCGAGTAATCGCCAAGGTTTTCGACCAGGCGCTCGCCCTCTTCTTCGCGAACAGTGACGCCTTCAAAATCGTGATAGCCAATTTGATCCTGGAAATTGCAGGCGTAAAAATTGGTCGGCATCAGGCCGTCCTTGTGGCTGCACACGGCCATGGTTGCGGTGGTGTGGACGTGGCAAATCGCGTCTGCGCGCGCGCCCAAATGCTTATGGAAATAGGCGTGCTGGGTGAAGCCGGCCTTGTTGACCATATATTGCGACTGGCCAACATTGTTGCCTTCAACATCGATCTTCACCAGGTTCGATGCGGTCACTTCATCATACAGCAGGCCGAATGGGTTGATGAGGAAAGTGTCTTCCTCACCCGGCACCTTGATCGAGATGTGGTTGTAGATGGATTCGCCCCAGCCCAGATGGTCGAATATCCGGTAACACGCAGCGAGATCGAGGCGCGCCTGCCACTCTTCTTTGCTGCATTCGATACTCGGTTTCAACTGGGTCGCCATTGGGCTCGCTCCTCAATACAATTTGTCGTTCGGTGCACTTATCGCATGATTGCCGCGCACGGTACAAGCATTTCGCCGATCACCGTCGCACTTTAGCGTCATTTCGCTTTGCCAAGCGGCACCGGCCCAGCTAGTCGCGATGACAGATGAGCAATTCCGACCAGCCGCAATCGGCCGAACCCAAAAAGGTATCGGCCAAACTCGCCAGCGGCTCCATTCCCGGCCATTTGATATCGCAGACGATGCCGATGGTGATTGGCGTGGCGGCGATCATGTCGATTGGCCTGGTGGATTCATACTTCATTGGTCAGCTGGGCAGCGCAGAGCTTGCCGCGATTGCTTTCGTCTTCCCCATATCTGTCGCGCTCAGCAGCCTTGGCGTCGGCGTAATGGTCGGGATCAACTCAGTGGTCGCAAGGGCCCTGGGTGAAGGCAATCATGACAAAGCATTGAGGCGGGCCAATTTTGGTGTGCTGTTCGCGATCGGCACTGGCCTAGCAATTGGGCTGACCCTGTTCGCGATCCTCGATCCGCTATTCAAGTTGATGAATGCTCAGGCTGAATTGCTGCCAATCATCAAGATTTATATGCAGCCATTCGCCCTCGGCTTCCCGCTGATCGTGATCATAATGGGGCTGAACGGCGTGCTGCGCGGCCAAGGTGAGGCGCGCAAGACCAGCTATGTCTCTGTCACCTATGCGGCGGCCAATTGGGTGCTCGACCCCATCTTGATCACTGGCGCATTCGGATTCGAGGGCTATGGGATCATCGGCGCGGCCTATGCGACGATCATTGGTTGGGCGATTGGCCTGATGATGGCGCTCTATCTGCTGTCGCGCACGCAATTGCCGTTTAGTCCCTCGCAACTGCGCGGCGGCGCGAAAATTGAGCCGATGCTGGCGATGCTGCGCGTGGGCGTGCCCGCGGCGTGTTCAAATGCGATCAACCCGATTGGGCTCTCGATCCTCACCGCGCTGATCGCTGCAGAAGGCCAAGCTGCCGTAGCAGGCTTTGGCGCGGCGGGCAGATTGCAGAGCTTCGCGGTGGTGCCGCTGCTCGCATTGTCGGGCTCAATCGGTTCGATTGTCGGACAGAATTGGGGCGCGCAGCAATTCGATAGGGCGCGCGAGGCGGCTCTTTATGCGGGCGGTTTCTGCATAATCTGGGGTCTGACGCTGGCTATCGCCATGGTTTCAGCCGGGGAATGGTTCGCCGATTTCTTCACCGAAGACCCGGCGGTGATCGCTGAGTTCGCGCTTTATCTTCAGATTGCCGCCTGGGGCTATGCCGGATTTGGATTGCTGATCGTTGCCAATGGCATTTTGAACGCGGTCGACAAGGCAAGTTTTGCTCTGTTCCAGTCGGTTGCGCGCGTGTTCCTGATCATGCTGCCGGTGGCATTCGTGCTCCAGGCTGGCTGGGGCAGTGCCGCCATCTACACCGCCGAACTGGCCGCAAACCTGTTTGGCGCGGTCAGCGCTTGCCTCATCATCACCTTCATTTTGCGCCGCGCACGCACCGGCTGACACGCACAAAACATCGCTTTGGTGACCGTTCGTTAACCATCGTGGGCCATAGAGACCTCTGGAAACAATTAGGGGCAATGGCGTCATGGATGACCTGCTGGCGGATTTCGTCGCAGAAACCCGGGAAATGTTGGAGGCTAGCGAAGGCGAGATCATCGCCTGGGAAGCCGATCCAACAGATCGCGCGCGTTTGGATACGATTTTTCGGTTCGTGCACACGGTGAAGGGCAATTGCGGCTTCTTCGATTTTCCGCGCTTGGCAAGCTTAAGCCACGCCGCCGAAGACGCCCTGTCCGATTGCCGCGCTGGACGGCGCGAAGCCGACAGCGCTCTGGTGAGCGCGGTTCTGGCCGTGATCGACCGGATCGTGGAAATGGTCGACATTATCGAGGCTGGCGATGAAATCCCTGAAGGCAGCGATGACGCCCTGATCGCCGCATTGGGCGAGAACAGCGATCTTGCCGCAGGCGAGATTGACGGTCTGTCCGACCTTGTTGGCGCCGTGGAAGAAGTAGCCGCAGCAATCGAAAGCGCAGAAGACGGCGCGGTTGAAGACGCTGCAGAGGGCCAAGAGGCGCCTCGCGCTGTGTCGCAAAATGCGGGCGTTCAGCGCTCCATCCGCTTGCCGGTTGACCTGCTCGACCGCGTGATGAGCGGCGTTTCCGACATGGTTCTGGCCCGCAATGATCTGGCTCACCGCCTGCGTCAGGCTGGCAACCAGCCAACCATTGATGGCCCGTTTGAGCGCCTAACCACCATTCTTTCCGATGTTCGCGATGCTATCACCCGGATGCGCATGCAGCGGATTGAAACGCTTTACACCGCCCTGCCCCGCTTGGTTCGCGATCTGTCGGCTGACCTCGGCAAGCAAGTTCTGATCGATCTGGAAGGCGGCGACGTTGAACTCGACCGCGAGATGATCGAGACCGTCCGCGATCCGCTGACGCATATTATCCGCAATGCAATCGATCACGGGATCGAAGAGCCAAGCAGCCGTCTGTCAAAGGGCAAGCGCGAGATTGGCATCCTGTCGATCTCTGCCCGCCAGTCTGGCAACACGATCTCTATTGTGGTCAGCGATGACGGCGATGGCCTCAATGAAGAGCGCATTGCCGCCAAGGCGGTTTCTGTTGGTCTGATCACTGCAGCTGAGCGCGCTTCGATGAGCCGCGACAAAATCCTGCAGCTGGTGTTCGAGCCCGGTTTCTCAACCGCCGAAACGGTCAGCAATGTCTCAGGCCGCGGCGTTGGCCTTGATGTCGTTCGCGACAATCTGGAGCGCGTCGGAGGCTCAATCAGCGTCTCTAGCACGCCTGGTGTCGGCTCGATGTTCACCCTTAAGGTGCCATTGACGCTCAGCATCATCGCTGGCCTCACAGTCGAAGTCGGTGACCAGCGTTTTGCGATCCCGCAAAGCTATATCGAAGAGATCATCGACTCGACCTCGAAATCGCTCGATTTCACGCGCGTTGGTGAGACCGCTCTGATCACCTTCCGTGGCAACCGTATCCCCTGCCTATCACTGGCAGAAGTACTCGGATTGCCGAGCACCGATATCGCCGAAGGTGAGCACACAATGGTGCTGCTGCGCCTCGCAAGCGGTGATCTGTTCGCCTTGGCGATTGACCGCATTCACCACCACGGTGACCTTGTGGTCAAACCACTGGCCCCGGCGGTTATGAATTGCGGCGTCTATGCCGGTTCGACCCTGCTGGATGACGGGCAACCGATCCTGCTGCTCGATGTAACAAACGTCGCGGCAGAACATGGTTTGGTCTCTGATGCGCGCACCCGCGTGCTTCAGGCAGCCAACCAGCAAGATCAAGACACCGACGAGGCGCTCAGCCGCGCCATGCTGTTCACCGATTACGACGGCCGCAAGCGTGCGGTTCGCCTGGAATTGGTCCAGCGGATTGAAACCGCCAAGGCGGAAGACATCGACATTTCGCCAGATGGCAAACGCGCCGTTATCGACGGGGTCATCCTGCCGCTGGTCGGTCTGCCCGAAGGTCAAAAACCAACCGGCAAAATCCGCTTCCTGCGACTGTCGGATGAAACCTGCGAGCTGCTCTATGCGGTGCGCGAGGTCGATGATGCCATTGAGCTGCAAAACGCGCTCAAGCCGGTTGAAGATGATCCGCTGGTCGAGGCCCTCACTCTGGTCGATGGTCAGACGATTGCGCTCATCGATGGGCATGAGATCTTTGCCCGCTATGGCGAACCACCAGAGCTCACCAGCAAGCCAACCTGTCATCTGCCGGACAGTGACTGGGCACGCACAATCCTTGGCCCGCTCGTCAGCGCCGCCGGCTATGAAGTCGTGAGCGGATCAGACGAGGCAGGCGATATCGCGATTGTTCTCGATGATAGCGAGCCAGACACAAGCTTGACCGAGGGCGAGTTCATTCGCCTTCGCAGTCAGCCAGATGCAGCCAATAATGATGGCTCAATCTACCGCTATGACCGCGATGGATTGGTCGACGCGCTGCGCCGCGCACGCGCAGGAGGCACACGATGAACGATTTGATGGTTATGGTCGAAATTGCCGGCCGCCGCTGCGCGCTGAACGCGCATGATGTATCCTCTGTGATAGAGCTTGGTGTGGTCACTCCGGTGCCGCGCACCGCCGATTTTATCGCTGGGATCACCGCCATGCGCAGCCAGTCACTGACCGTGATTGATTGCCGCCGGGCGCTTGGCTTGGATCCAGACAAATTTCCAACCGACCACCGCGGCGCGGTCGTTACCATCGCCAACCATTCCTACGCGCTGATGGTCGACCGGATCGACGATATTAACACCGCCACATCGGAAGTTGAGAATGTCAGCGGCGGGTTCGGACCAGAATGGTCGCGGATCACCACTGGGATGGTCGAAACTTCAACCGGCCCAGCATTGCTGATTGATCTTGCTCTGCTCATCGCAGGTCCAGAATCTCTCGAAGCTGCGGCTTAAGACAAAACTTACGGGTGAAGCGTAAGCAACATCGAAGGAACAACAGGGGTCCTTATGAAAACGTGCCTGATAGTTGACGATTCACGAGTAATCCGAAAGGTTTCAAGACATATTCTTGAGACCCTTGGATTCGTCGTGGACGAGGCAGAAAACGGCCAGATGGGGCTTGATCGCTGTGATGAGCAAATGCCAGATGTGGTGCTGCTCGATTGGAACATGCCGGTTATGACTGGCATTGAATTCATCACACAGCTGCGCAAGCGCCCGGACGGCGACAAACCAAAGGTGGTATTCTGCACCACCGAAAACGATGTCGCGCACATTCGCGAGGCAATCCAAGCTGGCGCTGACGAATATGTCATGAAGCCGTTTGATCACGAAACTCTTCAGATCAAACTGCAGCTGGTTGGATTCGCGTGAGCGCACACTCACCCATATCCAAACGCCCTTTGCGCAGGACACCGCCAGGCAATGGCTCTGGCAACGCACCTGTCGAAGTGATGATTGTTGACGATTCGCTGACGGTTCGCACCGTTTTCAAGCGGATGGTCGAAAGTGACCAGGCGATGTCGATCGTCGGCACTGCGAGCAGCGCTGAACGCGCGATCGCTCAGTTAAAAACGACCCATGCTGATGTGATTTTGCTCGACCTGGAAATGCCAGGAATGGGCGGGCTTGATGCCCTGCCAGAAATTCTCAAGACCGCCAAAGACACGCAAGTCTTGGTCGTGTCTTCGCTGACGCAAGACGGCGCAGAGCACACCATGGCCGCCCTTTCGATGGGCGCAGCCGACACGATGCTCAAACCGCGCCCGGGCGGCTTTAACGATGAATATCGCGAGCAATTGCTCAGCAAGATCAAAGCGCTAGGCAGCCATGAAGGTGAAAGCACCGACGCAGCGCCTGCCAAAGCTGCTGCTAAGGAGCCCGCGAAACGCAAAGTTGCGCCCGCGAAAAAGCGCCCGGAGCTGCTCGCTATTGGAGCTTCAACCGGCGGCATTCACGCGCTTAACCTGTTGCTGCGCGATTTGCCGACGACTTTTGACCTGCCGATCCTGATCACTCAGCATCTGCCAGCGTCCTTCATCCCAGTTTTCGCGCGTCAAATCGAGGTCGCATGCGGCCGCAAGACAATTGTCGCGGAAGAAGGCACCGTCATCACACCGGGGGAAATTGCTGTCGCACCCGGTCATGGCCACATGACACTGCGCCGCCGCGGCGACCGCTTGGTCACTAAGACATCCAGCGCCCCGGCGCGCAGCGGTTGTATGCCGTCTGTCGACCCGATGCTGGAGAGTATTGCGGAAGTCTGCGAAGGTCAGGCTTTGGCTATCATCTTGTCCGGCATGGGCCGTGACGGTGCGCAAGGCGCTGAGGCCCTTCACAAGAATGGCGGCGTTGTCTTTGCACAAGACGCTGACACCAGCGCTGTTTGGGGAATGCCGGGTGCCGTTACCAAAGCTGGCCTGACCAGCCTGGTCGGAACGCCGGAAGAACTGCGCGAGGCGATGATCGCTCTTGCTGGCCCAGCGCGCGTGGATGCTACGGCATGGAAGTGAGCGAAGCCTCCCACCAGATTATCGCGGACCTTTTGGCCTCGCATACCGGGCAGCACCTGACCGAAAGCCGCAGATGGCGGGTCGGAACGGCTTTGTCTGGCGTGTTCCGCGAACATGGTATCAGCAATATCGATCAATTGGTCTGCCTGCTGGCGGACCGGGGCCAGGAAAGCCTGGCCCAAAGCGTGGTCGAGGCGCTGCTCAACAACGAAACCTATTTCTACCGGGACAAGCCGACTTTCGACCAGCTGCCCGAGAGCGTTCTGCCAGAACTGGCGGAAAAACGCGCAAGTACCAAGCGACTGTCTATCTGGAGCGCAGGCTGTTCAACCGGGCAGGAAGTCCACTCGATTGCGATGATGTTCGCTGAGCAAGCGGCGCGCTGGCACGATTGGACCATCGAAATTCTGGGAACAGACATTTCGCACAGCGCCATCGCAACCGCTCGCAGCGGCAGCTACACGCAGTTCGAAGTCCAGCGCGGCCTCAGCGTCGCACAAATGCTGCGCCATTTTGACGAGACCAGCACCGGCTGGCAGCTTCACGATGACGTACTGGCCTACACCCGCTTCCAACAGCACAATGTGCTGAAAGAACCGCCAAGTCGCCAGAGCTTTGACTTGGTCTTGTGCCGCAATGTGCTGCTGTATTTTGATCCGGTTACGCGTCAGGCCGCCTTTGAACGCCTGCGCAGCGCGCTATCGCCAGACGGTTTCCTGATGCTTGGCGCGGGTGAAACCGTGGTCGGCCAAACCGATGCCTTTGCGCCTATTTCAGGCCGCGCGAGCATTTACAGCCCGGTCCACGCAGCACCGCAAGCGGTGCGCATGACCGCAGCGGGCTAAAGCCTCTCAGCATTGATTACCAAGCCGGGTGCACAATTTCGCATTTTGGCCAAAAATTCGTGAATTCAGATGGGTAAAAGCACGACTTTTCAATGGCTTCGATAAAATGCAATTTACCCTTCTTTAGTTAATTCCCCTTAGCAACGACATTCGCAAAATAGCGCCGTAGAGCGCAAGACGGGGAATTTTTGGTGCTAAAAAAATTGACAACTTTGCGGCTCACGCCGTCTACGATGGTGATTGCGCCATTCGTAATTTTGTCACTTATCTTTGGCGCAATTTCGCTCATCGTCATCGTCAGCGATGATATCGCGTTCCGCTCTCCCTCCAGCCTTCTGGTCGCTGGGATCCTCGTTTACGCTGCGACCATCTTCTTGCTCAGCCGCCTTGGCCTCATGCAGGCCCGCGAGCTGGAGGCAATGACCACAACCGACACGCTTAGCCAGCTGCCAAACCGGCGCGCCCTGCACCAAGACATCGACGATGCGCTACGCACACCGACAGAGGTCGCGGTCGCCATCATCGACTTGGACAGCTTCAAACAGGTCAACGACCATTTCGGTCATGCTGTCGGCGATCAACTGATCCAGAAATGTTCTGATATCTTGCGGTCCGCCAGCGAACCAGAGGCGCGCTGCTATCGTTTGAGCGGCGACGAATTTGCAATTCTGATGGTCGGCGAAGTTGCTGGCACCATTCTGGAGGGCATGTCGCGCACAGTTCTGGAGCAATTGGCCAAACCTTTGGCAATCGGTGACCGCCGCATCCCGGTGGGAGCCAGCATTGGCCTGGCTCGCTGCACCGGTGATGATCCGGTTGAGTCCTCAGAGCTGATGCGCCGCAGTGATGTGGCGATGTTCATGTCGAAACGCGGCGGTAAAATGCGCTGCACTTGGTTCAATGAGAATTTTGACCGCCGCCGCGAAGCCGTGCGTGAGCTCGACGAAGGACTGCGCAAAGCGCTTGCCGAGGGCGAGTTTGCGTTGGCCTACCAACCCTTAGTCGATGCCGACAATGGCAAGATCGTAGCGGTGGAATCGCTCCTGCGCTGGAACCGTCCAGACGGGGAAAATATCGGCCCGAACGTGTTCATCCCGGTCGCCGAGGAATCCGGCCTGATCAATGCGATCGGCCTTTGGGTGCTGCGCCAGGCTGTCACTGACGCCTTGCCGTGGGGCGAGATTAAGCTTTCTGTGAACATTTCAGCGGCGCAATTGCGCAACCCTGAATTCCCGATCCAATTGGGGCAAATTCTTGAGGAAAGCGGCTTCCCGCCGCAGCGCCTCGAGCTTGAAATCACCGAGACCTGCCTCGTGCTCGACCCAATCGTCGCTGAGCGCACGCTCGATGTCATTCGCGGCTTTGGCGTCAATGTCGCGCTCGATGATTTCGGCACGGGCTATGCGTCGATCGGTTTTCTGCGCCAGTTCCGATTTGAGAAGCTGAAGCTCGACCGCAGTCTTGTGGTCCAAGCAGGCGATGATGAAGGCAGCCGCGCCATGATGCTCTCTAGCATCGCCGTCGCCCGCGCTCTGAAGATGGAAGTGACCGCCGAAGGTGTCGAGACAACAGCGCAAGCTGATTTGGTCCGCACGGCCGGCTGTGATCAGATCCAAGGCTGGCTCTATTTTAAGGCCATGCCAGCTGGCGAAATTGCTGGGCTGCTTACTGCTCCTGCCGAAGGTGTTGAAGAGGCAGCCGAATTCAATGATGAGGCTGCAGCGCAAATACCACTGCGCAAAATTGCACAGTGATAGTTTAGCTTTACTGTGAAATACTCAAATCAAACTGAGTTTATTCGCTGCAAGGCCAATTCATAAAAACCAGTTACAAATAATTTCACCTATGAGTCCTTCAATGAAGGATTTATAAAGGATTTTCGTTCAGGACATTTCCAACGACGACCTGAGGTGGGAATTTCCGAAATGAACATGATGACGCAACAGGAAGAGTTTGAGCAGCTCGCCGTCCCTGAATTTGCGCGCAAGATGGAAAAAGAGATCGCAGAAGAAATTGCGAATCTCGATCAATCCACCAATCAAACGAACAAAAGCTTCCTCGACCGCATCGAGTGGTTTCGCAATTTGCGGATCGCCGGCAAGATCAAGGCGATCTTCGGCACATTCTTCGCCGTTTGTTTCGCGATGGCCCTCGTCCTAGGCCTCGGCCTTGGCGAGCTGTGGAATCGCACTCAGGTCAACAATGAGATCAAGGACGGCGTCCTCGCATCAGTCGACCTACGCGGCACCACCGGAGAGCTGCGCTACAATTCCGTTCGCTATATCTTCGGCGGTGAAGCCATCGCCCTAGAGCGGCAGCGCGACAGCTATGAAGCGGCTCAAGCGCAGCTTGCGCAAATCAATGGCATCGTCGCCACGCACGTCCCGCAAATGGGCGAGCGGGTGGCCGAAATCCAAACAGATTTGGTCGAATACAATGAGACATTCGCTGCGCTGAGCGAGAGCTTGGCGCGCGAAGGCCGCAGCGAGGCATCCGTTGCGCTGTCTTATGAACTGTCGAACAAGGGCGATACTTTGTTTGCAGATTCCAGAACTTTCGCGATCGATCTCTCCGCCCATGGCGAGCGCATGCGCGAGATCGGCGTCGATTATTTCTTTGCTATGGTTGGGATCGTTGTTGCGCTCGGCTTTGTAGCCACGCTGATCCTGCTGCTTGGCCTGCGCTATATGTCATATGGCATTGGCGACAGCATTTCAGACATCACAGACGGCATGAACCGCCTAGCCAAGGGTGACCCCAATTTCGAGATCCGTGGCCATGCCCGCGGTGATGAAATCGGCGACATGGCGAAATCTTTGGAGCTGTTCAAACGCGCCAACCGCCAGATGGAAATTTGGGCTCGCGAACGGGCAAAGCGCGCCGAAGAGCAAATCCAAGAGCAAAAAGAACGCGAGCAAGAGCGCGCCGAGAACGAGAAGCGCAAGGCGGAAATGCTCAATGAGCTTGCCAAGCAATTCGAACACACCGTGGGCGATGTCGTTCAAGGCGTGGCTGCTGCGTCCAGCCAGTTGCAGGTTACCGCGACCAAGATGGCCTCTTCCGCGGAGCAGTCGAGCCAGCGCACCAGCGAAGTCGTGCAAAGCATGAAGGAAGCCAATTCTGGCGCTACTGCAGCAGCAGCAGCGAGTGACGAGTTTGCCATGTCGATTGGCGAGATCAGCCGCCAGGCGACCTCTTCAAGCGAACTTGCACGCCTGGCAACTGATGCGACCAAAGAGGCCGACACGACGATTTCTGAGCTCTCAACCTCTGCGGAACAAGTTGGCCAAGTGGTCGAGTTGATCCAGTCGATTGCTCAACGCACCAACCTGCTGGCGCTGAACGCCTCGATCGAGGCGGCACGCGGCGGCGAGGCAGGTCGCGGCTTTGCCGTTGTTGCCAGCGAAGTTAAAGAATTGGCCATGCAAACCAGCCGCGCGACTGAAGAGGTCGCAGCGCAGATCAATGCGATGCAGGACACAACAGGTGCCAGCGTCAACGCATTGCGCGCGATTGCTGGTCAGGTCCGCGATCTGGAAAGCACGGCAATCTCAATCGCCAGCGCGGTCGATCAACAGTCCGTGGCCGGCCAAGACCTGGCCCGCAGCATCGATATGGCCGCACGCGGAACCGATCAGGTATCGGGCCACATCTCAGACGTGCGCGAATTGTCGCTCTCAACCGGAACCGCTGCCAGCCAAGTGCTGACCAGCGCCACCGACCTTGAGGAACAGGCCGGCAGTCTGAAAGAGCATGTACAGGCGTTTCTAACCCGCGTTCGCGCCGGTTAATCTCTGTGTGACGGCAATATTGCGTCGTCCCGCCCGCCTAAAGGCGCCTCGACGGGCTTGCCACCAGCCGATTTCACTGACTTTTCGCCGCTTTGCGAGCCGCCATTGCGATTCGCCGTGGCAAGCATTCGGCGCGTTTGGCGTTAAACTTAAAGCAGACTAATTTTGCCTGGCCGCGAGCGCCATGAGCCGCGTTTACTCAAAATTTACCGCTGCGACCGCGCGCCTCAGCCGCTTTGGCGATTCTCGTCCACAAGCGCGCCTGTCTCGAAGGCGTTCAGACTTCTTAATATTTTAACCATTCACATCAATCCAAGTCCAACTCACCCTCTGTAATCCATGCAGCACGAAGGCGTCTCTGCACGCCGAATGATTGATTGGATGAACAGAATGGCTACCAAGTTTGCATCAGGAGTTGCTGGAATTGCGATAGCGGCATCGCTCGCAGCCCCTGCCTATGCGCAAGATCAAACGGTCGACGAACTTCCTGTTTTGGATGAGAAAGACCTCGTTCTTGCTAGTGAACTGGCGCCTAACACGCAGCGCGTGTTGCCATTGAATGTCGAGACGGCGGCGCAGGACATCCTTAGCTCGCCAGCATTCGCCGCTTGGTCATCGGATCAAGCCACCGGCACTGTTGTCACCGCGACCCCAATCAACGCGGCCATCAACACTGTTCGTCCGGTAGCCGCTCCAATTGTTAACGCCGATCTGAGCGCAAACACGGGCCGCGTGACGCTGCGCGGCATCGATCCATTCTACGGCGACATCAATCCTTTCTATGGCGATATCGGCGCATTCTATGGTGACATCGGTGCGTTCTATGGCGACATTAACCCGTTTTACGGCGACATTGACGCCTTCTATGGCGACATCAGCCCATTCTACGGCGACATCGGCGCGTTCTGGGGCGATATTGACGCCTTCTACGGCGACATTGGCGCCTTTGATGCGACCAATCTGAAACTGCTGGGTGAATTCTGGGCAGACAACAGCGCGCACATGGCCGCCGCTGATGAAGTTTGGGGTAGCCTCAACTATACTGAGAGCAACGGTCAATTCACGCCTGTCTACGATGGCACTCCTAGTCGCATCCTCAATGCCCTTGGCACGCTGATCGATCAGGCTGAGGGGCAATTTGGCGCGGCCTATGAAGCGGAAACCGGCCGTTCGTTCCGCGACGATTTCGTCACCGAAGTTCTCGCACGTCACGGCGTTGATCTTAACGACAAGGTTTCACTCGCTGGCAAATCAGCCAATGACCGCGCAGCGTTCTTCCTCGACTGGCACGACAGCCTGATGGGCTATTCCGGGATCGATCATGTCGATCACTGGATGAATACGGTCAACTGGACCCCGTCAATTACGCAGATTCAAGGGTCAGGCAGGCAGGCCATTATTGGTGTGGTTGACGGCAGCTTTGCCGCTGATGCTGACCTTGCAGATAACATTGCCTGGTCCGGCGGCGGCGCGACCTCAGTAAATGGCCACGGCGCAGGTGTTGCCAGCCTGATTGCCGCTGCGCATGACGGCGAAGGCATTTTGGGCATCGCCCCGCAAGCGAAGCTCGCGACATACAACCCATTTGATGCTGATAACACCGCGACTTGGGACGCGGTCCAGCAGGGCATTGAACAATTGCTCTATGCCTATGTTGGCGGCAACGAAACCGGCTATGTCAGTGCCGTAAACCTTTCGCTGGGCGAGAGCGGTTGGGCGGTTTCGCAAGGCTTGGCTGATGTGCTGAACAGCAACCACCTTAGCCGCTACAATCATGAAACCACTTATGTCGTTGCCGCAGGTAATGATGGCATTACTCAAACGGCGGACATTGATTGGGACTACACCAGCGACACCACCTTCATTCTGGTCGGTTCGCTTGGTCTGAACGGCGAAATCTCCAGCTTCTCCAACCGTCCTGGCACCGCCTGTTTGCTGAACAATGGCGTGTGTGCAGCTGGCAATGAGCTTTACAATCGGACGATTGTTGCACCGGGCGAGCTGATCCTTGTCTCGGATGGCCAAGGCGGCGTGGTCCGCCGTTCGGGCACATCCTTTGCGGCTCCGCTGGTATCTGGCGCAATTTCGCTGCTGCATGACCGCTGGACTTGGCTTGCGCGCAATCCTGAAGAAACGGCTGAGATCATCTTCCGTTCTGCGCAGGATCTGGGCGCACCTGGCGTGGACGAGATTTACGGCCACGGCCTGCTGGACGTTGCAGCATCGCAGTCGCCACTCGATTTTAATGCTCTGACATTCAAAACTCACCGGAAAATTGGCAATATCAATGTGCCAGTCATCACTCCGGTCGGCGAACTGCTCGGCGCTGGTATCCCGCAGCACTGGGAAACGGACGGGGTGTTCATCACGGCGATTGAGCGGATCGGCAACACATACCGCGACTTTGCAATTCCCGTATCGTCCTTCACTTACGGCGGCACCACCGATGTGCTTGGCCATGGTGAGCAACGCTTCCAGGACTTCATCAGAGGCCGCTTTGAAAAATGGCTGCTCAGCAAAGGCGCCGACAAGGACGGTGACGGCACAGTTGGCGTGACCCAGGTCACATCCGCTGTTGCTCCGACTCGGGGCGCGTGGACATTGCGTTATGACATGATCGCACCGCGTCTGACCGATGCTGGCACTTATGATCCGGTCCACACTGCGGCCAGCCTGTCTGATCCTAGCGGAAAGTTCTCACTCACCGTGGGCCATGGCCAAGGCGCGCTTTCGCTTACCGGCCAACGTTTTGGCCTGATCAGTGACCACGATCAGAATGTTGGCGGTGTGAACCCGATTTTGGGCCTCGCATCGGGCGAAGTCTTTGGTTCTGCGAGCTTCAAGCCAACGCCTTCAACCACGATCACTGCTGGTTTCAGCGAAGAACGCGAAGATTGGCAAGATATCTCCGGCGTGTCGGAACTGCAGCGTGAAATTCAACGCAACCTTGGTGCCCGCGAAGCGCGCGCCATGATCCTTGGCGTTGAGCAGAAGGTGACAGACAATGTCTCCCTCAACGTTCAATGGACCAACCTGCGCGAGGATGATGCGCTGTTGGGTGTACAAACATCCTCTGACGAATTCCTCGGCAATGGTTCGAGCACCAATGCGGTGACCGTTTCTGCCAGCGTCAATCTTGGCCAAGGCTTCTCATTCGACCTGTCTGCAACCGGTGCTGGCACCGACACAGCGGGCGGCCAATTGTTCGCTAACAGCAATCGTATCACCAGCACCGCCGGCCAGATCACGATGAACAAGCGCGGCCTGATGGGCAGCAATGATGTGCTGCGCGTCTCCATCGGCCAGCCGCTGAATGTGGAATCTGGTGAGCTGGAATTCAGCTCCGAACAGGTCATCGATCGTGAGACCGGCGAATTGGGTTTTGTGACCCAATCGATCGGCATTGAAACAAAACGCCGCATGACAGGGGAAATTGTTTACGCAACGCCGCTAAGCAAGTCTTCGGAAATGGGATTGTTCGGTCGCTACATCAGCGATGGGGACGGCGATGACCGCCGCAGCTATGTGCTCGGCGCGAGTGTTGGCCTGCGGTTCTAATCCGATAAGGCAATTAATCCGACCTTGAAGGAAACTATCAAGGCGGAATGGGGAAATAGGGGACTGACATGGGCAGATTGATCAAAGGATGGGCCGCGCTGATCGCGGCTGCATTAGCTCTCGCCATGCCGGTGACCGCTGCGACTACTGCCGCCGCCCCTGCTGCTGAGGCATTCGAAGAGACGATTGCTGAGGCGAAATCTCTGATGATGGGCGATTCCGCCCAGGCATTGAAGCTCGCGCGCGAAGCCAAAGACCTCGTTGCTGGCGATACCAAGGCTGAAAACAAGTCACGCCTGACCGCGCAATGGCTCGAGGGTGAAGCCCTCATGCGCCTCAATCGCGGCGACGAAGCGCAAGCGATCATCGCATCGGCGCTTAATGAAGTGGCTAAGAGCTTCCCCGGCGACAAGCTGCACGCTGACCTGCTGCGCTCGCAAGCCTCCTATAAAGCGCGCCAAGCCGAATATGGCGAAGCGCTCTCATTCTTCCTCGAGGCGGATGAGCGCTACAAAGCGCTGGGCGAGAACCGCAGCCGCGCAATTGTGCTGCAGAACATCGGTTCGCTCTATTCAGACGCGCGAGATTATGAGCGGATGCTTGGCTATTACCGCCAGGCCGGCGAAGCCTTTCCAGAAGACAATGCCCTCGCCCTATCGGCGCACAACAACACCGGCAACGCGCTGAAGCAGCTCGAGCGGCTGGAAGAGGCCGAAGAGGAATTTCGTCAAGCTCTGTCGGTTGCCGGCAAAATGTCGAGCCCGCTGCTGGAAGCGCGGATCCTCACCAATATCGCCTCGACCCAATACCGGAACGGTCAGTACGCAGCGGCGGAAGACACCGCAGCGCGCGGCCTTCGCATCGCCTATGACCAAGCGCCAGAATGGCTGCCATTCCTCTACGGCGTGCGCGCTCAGATTGAGCTCAGCCGCGGTGACCTAGGCCGCGCAGGTGATTATATTGGCCGGACATTTGATGGTCAAAAGCTGGATGCGACCTCCCCGCTGTTCCGCGACTTCCACGATGCCGCTCACAAGATTTACTCCGCGCGCGGCGAGTACAAGCTTGCTGCCGATCACTTGGCCGCATTCCACCGGATCGAGGGCCAGGCGCAGGACCTCTCTGCGGTTGCAAACAACGCCCTCTTGGGAGCTCGTTTCGATGCGGAAAACAGAGAGCTGCGCATTTCAAAGCTTTCGGCTGAGAAAGAAGCGAACGAAGCCCGTTTGACGAGCGCTCAGAACCAAGTGTTCCTGCTCTCAGCTGTCATTGGCCTCGTCATCGCCGCCTTCGTTGTCGCGCTGCTGATCCTGCGCACCGTGAACCGCAGCCGCGCCGCGATTAGCGCAGCGAACGAGAAGCTCACCTATGTGACGCAGCACGACAGCCTAACCGGGCTATTCTCGCGCGATCACTTCCGCAGCCAGCTTGAGAGCGTCTCGCAAACCTGCGCAGAAACCGGCGAGCAAGGCGTTCTGATGCTGATCGACCTCGACCGGTTCAAGCAAGTGAACGATGTGTACGGCCATGCGGTCGGCGATAAACTGCTCGCAAAAGTGGCGGAGCGTTTCCGCAACGCTGCTGGTCCAGATGCGGTCATTGGCCGCCTCGGCGGCGACGAGTTTGGCCTATTCCTGCGTCCATCGACCAGCATTGAAGAAGCAGCCGAAGTTGCCGATAAAATTATCGAGCAGGTCGGTGAACTTTACCAAGTTGGCGATTTCGAACTCGCCGTTGGCGCATCGATCGGTATCACGGCAATCACCGGCGGCGTGTCCGACAGTGTGCTGATGACCAATGCCGACCTGGCTCTGTACGAGGCCAAGCACCGCGGCCGCGGCACCCACGTGTCCTACACCAAGAGCATGCGTGATCGCCTCGAGGACCGCTCGGATCTTGAAAACGATCTCTCGGCAGCTCTCGAAAACGGCCAGCTCTCGATCTCTTATCAGCCAATCATCAGCGGCGCTGACCGCGAAGTGATGGGCCATGAAGCCCTAATGCGCTGGAACCACCCGGAGCGCGGCATTGTCCCGCCAAGCGTGTTCATCCCAATCGCTGAGGAAGCTCTACTGATCGAACAGCTCGGCGCATGGATGCTGCGCTCAGCCTGCGCGGAAGCCGTGAATTGGCCCGAGCACGTCAAACTCACGGTCAATGTCTCGTCATTGCAGCTCACCACTGGCGCGTTCCTCGCGACCGTGGTTGATGCGCTGGCATCGAGCGGCCTTGCGCCAAATCGCCTGCTGCTTGAACTCACCGAGACTATCCTGCTCGAAATGGACGATGAGCTGGAATCTCAACTGAAGAGCCTGCGAGAGCTGGGCGTATCCTTCGCGCTTGATGATTTCGGCCGCGGTTATTCATCGCTCAACTACATTGAGAAAATGAACTTCTCGATGATCAAAATCGACCGCGACTTTGTTCAGGCCGCTGCCGCTGGTTCGCGCAAAAGTCAGGCCGTAGTGACTGCTATCGTGTCACTGGCACGCTCGCTTGAGATCGATGTGACCGCAGAAGGCATTGAGCAAGAAGACCAAGCCGAAGCGATGCTGGCGCTGGGTTGCTCTTGCTTCCAAGGCTTCCACTTCGGACGTCCTGAGCCTGTCGCCCACGAGAGCTCTCAGGATGACGAAGCCACAGCTCTGAAAGTGGCCTAACCGCTAAACGCTTAGCGGCTAGCGCGCGACCTCGATGCTAATCGTGCCGCCAGGCGTCTCGCCGATCTGAAATCCTATGCCCGTGAAGCGCTCGATCAGATCCATCGCTGTGCGGGTATGCTCGCTGATCTTCACAGTCGTGAAGGCCCCGCCTTTTGCTAGGGCAAAGGGCAGCAGCAGCTGATCTTGTAAGTAAGGCCCAGCGAACGCATCGCTCGTCAGATATCCTGCCATCCGCTTGGCAGCGGTCTTAGCCAGTTTCTCAGCGGGCAGGCCCATTTTGCCGATGCCAGACATGACTTCAGTCACATGCTCAAACTCAGCAGCCAGGATCAAGGCGTTGCCTGGCCCCTGGTCAGCGGGCAGCTGCTCTGGGGCGAAGGCGTCTTCGGGCCAATCGCTCAGCACTTTGCGCGCCGCCACCAATTCCCGGTCAGCCACATCAGATGGCACGCCGGCAACAATGGCTTTGGCGCTTACGGACTTCGCCGCGCCGCGATGCATGCATTCGATTGCCCGCAGCGGAGCAGGCTCAATATCGACGATGATCCGGCCGCCGCCGCGCGGGAAAAACCCGGGGCGCTCAAGCTTGATGGAAACCTTCGGCCCCATGCGCTTGATGATCGGCAGAAACGTGCGCTTCACAAACTCAAACGGCGGGGCTGCCATGCCATGCGTTCCGCCCTCGATCACAAGCCGTGATGGGGCGTCTGCGAGCAGCAACGGGCACAGCACAGTCTGCAGGACGAGCGCGGTCGCGCCCGCTGTGCCAACCGAAAAAGTGAACTCCCCAGGCGTGATCGCGCCAGGGCGAAAGGTCAGTTCGCTCGAACCAATAGCAAGGCCGCTAGCCTCTGCTCCGCCAATCAGCGCCGCCGCCTCAAGCGAGGTTACATGCTGGCGCATCATGCCAGGTTTTTGGCGTCCGCCACGGATATTGGTGATGGTGAATGGCTCGCAGGTGATCAGCGACAATGCCGCCGAATAGCGCAGCATTTGGCCGCCGCCTTCACCCTCTGAACCGTCGATAGTGATCATTAGTTTTCTCTTACTTTTGAGCGTTGTGACGCCCAGCCTGACCAGTGTCGAGGCCTGTTTGTGAGATGGCCGGGGCAGGCGGTGCCCGCAAAGGGGCCTTTACCCCTTCACGCACACCACCTGCTTGAGCGTATGTACGATCTCGACCAGATCAGCCTGCGCTGACATAACGGCTTCGATCGGCTTGTAGGCCTTAGGCGTTTCATCAATCACGCCTACATCCTTACGGCATTCAACGCCTGCGGTATCAGCGATGTGCTCGTCGAGCGACACCAGCTTCTTCGCTTGCGTCCGGCTCATCACCCGGCCTGCGCCGTGCGAGCAGCTGTCAAAGCTATCCGCATTGCCAAGGCCGCGCACGATGAAGCTCTTCGCTCCCATCGAGCCGGGAATAATGCCAAGCGTACCCTTGGCTGCCCGCACTGCGCCCTTGCGGGTCACCAGCACATTTTCGCCAAAGTGGTTTTCGCGGCGGACATAGTTGTGATGACAGTTCACCGCTTCGCATTCTGCCTCAAACGGCTTTGCGATTTGGCTGCGCAGCGCATCGAGTGCGTGCGTCATCATCACCCGGCGGTTAAGCGCGGCAAAGTCCTGAGCCCATTCGACCGCTTCGACATAATCGTCAAAGTGCTCTGTCCCTTCGGGGAAATAGGCCAGATCTTCATCCGGCAGATTGATATGCCATTGGCGCATGTCCTTCTTGGCAAGTTCAATAAAGAACCGGCCAATCGCATTGCCAATGCCGCGGCTGCCGGAATGCAGCATCATCCAAACGCGTTGTTCGGTATCAAGGCACAGCTCAATAAAGTGGTTGCCAGTGCCCAGCGTACCGAGATGCACGACGGTGTTTGCATTCTTAAGCCGCGGATATTTGGCGACGATATTACCGAACCGTACGGCAAGATCAGCCCAGGCATCGACCACGGCCCGAGGCGGTTCGCCCCAAGAGCCTTTGTCGCGCCGGCCGCGTGCAGCCGTCCGGCCATGCGGAACCGCCGCTTCAATCGCGGAGCGAATGCCAGCGAGATTGTCTGGCAGATCGCTCGCCATGAGCGAGGTCCGCGCGGCCATCATGCCGCAACCGATGTCCACACCAACAGCCGCCGGGATCACCGCTCCCTTGGTCGGGATAACCGAGCCAACGGTCGCGCCGATACCGACGTGCACATCGGGCATTGCTGCCACGTGCTTGAAGATGAACGGCATCTTTGCCGCCCGCGACAATTGCTCGCGGGCCTTGTCGTCAACTGGCACGCCGCGCGTCCAGGATTTGATCGGAGCGCCGCCTTCAACAGGGGTGTATTCGTATGTGTGTTCCATCATAAATTCCTTGTGCAGCGCGTTTCCCACTTGGAGACTTTGGGGGCAGCCGGCCCATTCCGGCCGCCCCAGTCCGCGCTGATACCGAGTGTTCGACTACTCGGTGCTCAAACTAATGCAGATGGTGTGCCAAAAGTGATTTTTGGGTTCTGAATTCTCTCCAAGCCACTGTATAAAAGTGTGAATCTCAGATATTCTCTCAAATTCGCATTCCCAGGAATTCCCAGGTAAACGCGCCTCTTGTATCGTTACTTATATAACTTTATAAGACTGACTATGAAGCCAATAACCGTCATCGGATTTCTCGGGTCAACGCTGGACGCTGCAAAGTTTGGGCCGGAGCGCTGGAACAAGTGGCGCCCCACTGTCAGCATCTGCATGCAAGAGGATCTGCGCGTCGATCGCTTCATTTTGATCCACGGCAGCTACCATCAACGCTTGGCCGACTTTGTGATGCAAGATATCCGCGATGTTTCGCCGGAAACCGAAATCGTCCCGCATCTCATGGACTTTGACGATGCCTGGGATTTTGAGGAGGTCTACGGCAAGCTCCACGACTTCGCGCGCGAATTTCCGTTTGATCCTGACGCGCAGGATTATCTGATCCACATCACCACTGGCACGCATGTGGCGCAGATCTGCCTGTTCCTGCTTACAGAAGCGCGCTTTCTTCCCGGCAAGCTCCTCCAAACTCAGCCACGCGGCGGCAAACCCCAGCCGGTCGGCTCGTGGGATTCGATCGATCTTGATCTCTCGCGTTACGATTCCATCGCCAGCCGATTTGCTGAGACCAGCGCAGAAAGCGCCAGCTTCCTGAAAAGCGGGATTGAAACACGCAACGCCGGCTTTAACCGGATGATTGAGGAGATAGAGCAGGTTGCCGGACGCAGCCGTGCGCCCATCCTGCTGATGGGGCCGACCGGGGCGGGCAAGAGCCAGCTTGCGCGCAAAGTCTACGAACTAAAGAAGCTGCGCCATCAGGTTGGCGGGCCATTCGTTGAGGTCAATTGCGCGACCTTAAAGGGTGACAGCGCGATGTCGGCCCTGTTTGGACATCGCAAGGGCGCATTTACCGGCGCGGTTCAGGACCGGCCAGGTCTGCTGCGCAGCGCCGATAAGGGCGTGCTGTTCCTTGATGAGATTGGAGAGCTGGGCCTTGATGAGCAGGCGATGGTCCTGCGCGCGATTGAAGAGGGCCGATTTCTGCCAGTTGGCTCTGACAAGGAAGTGGCCAGTGATTTCCAATTGATTGCAGGCACCAATCGCAATCTGATGGATATGGTCGCGCAAGGATCATTTCGCGATGATCTGTTCGCGCGGCTTAACCTGTGGACCTTCACCCTTCCTGGCCTGGCGCAGCGGCGCGAGGATATCGCTCCCAATCTTGATTACGAATTGGAGCGCTATGCAGAGCGCGAGGGCAACCGTGTCTCGTTCAACAAGGAAGCGCGCGAGCTATACCTGAGCTTTGCCGAGGGGCCCGCTGCGCCGTGGCAGGGCAATTTCCGCGATCTCGCCGCCAGCGTCACGCGCATGGCGACCTTGTCTGCCAGTGGCCGGATTGACCGGCCCGCGGTCGAACTGGAAGTAGCGCGCCTTGGCGGCCTTTGGTCTGGCAAGGCTGAAGGTAGTTCTGCGTCACGAGCGACGCTGGAGGAGGTTCTGGGCAAGGAACGGCTGAACGAGATTGACCCATTCGACCGGGTGCAGCTGGCGTTTGTCATCGAATCCTGCCGAGCGAGCCGGACTTTGTCGGAGGCCGGGCGAACGCTGTTCGAAAGCTCTCGCCTGACCCGCAAATCCACCAATGATGCCGACCGATTGCGGAAGTATCTCGCTCGTTTTGGACTGGATTGGGAGGCTGTTTCCAATCGGGCGTAGGGCGCTGCTGACGGAGGAGTTTGGTGAGAGCATTGCCAACTCGCCTGAGTTTCAGAGCGTGGTAGACCGCACGGCGGGCGCGATCCGGGATGACCGGCAGGTGGCGGAGATGCTGCGCGAAGTGCGCGGCAACTGATTGAGCGCTCCTACGCTGGAGGCCTCGCTGCAGGCGGTGCGGGGGTTTGGAACACGTTTGCGATTTTCGAAAGTGTGACTTTTGAGGAAAATCACTTAACTTTAGAGTGTTAGCGCATGTTCGCGGTGCAAAAGTGTGACTTTTGGCGAAATGTGTGGGGCCCCACTGATGTTGGAATGTGTCGCTGCGATGCATAACCTGAAACCTGCTGAGAAACCGGGTTTAGACGTAGCGGGTCGCGGTGATGTAGGAAAATGGGAAGCAGCCGCGCTTTGTCACATAGTGAGATTTGCCGGGCAAAACAAAGCGAGCAAGGCGGGCAGTCACGTCAGGCTATATCGCCGGGCGATGTACGTCAATTACATGCACTGTCACCGTAATCGTAATCGTAATCTCGCGTAATCTACTCTTCGTTCTTGAGGATAAAATTCGAGCAAGATACTAGTAAACAATACCTTTCTGCATCAGCGATGCATACGGTGTGCCGGGTAAAATACCCGCTCACTAGTGGCTCGGTCGGGACCGGTTTCTCAACTGGGGAGACCAATGAAGGATATGGAGTTGTAGATCACTCGGAAATGATGACACCTGTCCCAAGCAACATCTCACGCACAGCTTCAGTCCGATCAGGGCGAACCTTCCAGAGCCAAAGATTGTCGGCCAATTGGCCAAACTCGCTATCCGCGTCGCTCTCGATAAGCTCACGCAGGCTGCGGCCATCGGGCAAGCGGTGGTCCAGATGACCAAGGCCAACCATGTTGTATGGAAAGATGTCCCGGACCATGAAAAGGCGGCGCGGCTGTTCTACGCCCTTGTAAAAATCATGCGAGGTTTCATACCAGAGATCTGTGCGGCGTTCGTCCTCGGGACTATGCAAATTGCTATTGGAACCACCAAGATAGATGTCCGGCGCAGTCGCCGCATCGCGTTCGAAACCAAAACCGTAGTCCCACTGCCGTAATTGGGACAAATTATTGATTAGCTCATGACAATCAGCAGTACCACAAACTAAATGCGGATGATTGACTATTACATTCACACAAATCGTCCTAATCTCGGGTGAAAAACCAAAATAAATCGTGGCGAAACTGTCGTATCCGGGGTTCTTACTTCCGGTAGGATTGGCAGCTAAGGAAAAGCTGCGAATGCCCTCCATTCTTTGTTCAAGCACCTTCTTATGGAAGGTCCCTTCCCATTTCTTATATTCCCCACGCCCAGTTCCATCATAGGCTGAAAAATAAGACGGAGGGACACCCAGTTTCTGCATCGCTCCTTCTAACTGACGATAGGCCTGCATCATTTCAGAAGATGTCGGCATCTCAGGAGTATGTCGGCAAAAGCCAATACAGGTAGCTTGGGTCATGAGTTCCACTTACTGGCCTCGCGGCAGAACAACTCGGGGATTCAAGGGCATGAATCCCTGTTCAACGATCTGCGGATTTAACGCAACATTTCTATCGATAAGCACCTGACTAACGTCAGTCGCTGACTGTACCTCAACACGGGCTACCCTTCCATCGAAATAGCGACCGAGGACGTCAGGCCGAAGGTTGGGACTTATCGTTCGAGGTGTCAATCCCAGCCCTGCATTATAGCCCTGATTGAGGAAAACCGCCTCAACCTCTGGATTTCGGGCCAGTAAGATCGCCTCACGATAACTTTGCCATTGGTGTGCAGTAGTGTCTCCAGTGGCCTGCGCTCTACCGAAAATCTTCGCCTTAACCTGTTGTGGCGTCAGGCGGAGCGGCACACTCTCTGCGGCCCTTGCACTTCGCCCTAGCAGACCAGCCTTTGTGGCACCTGCGACCGGAACGAATGTGCTGAAAATTTCACCGCCAATCACATTCGCTCGGGTAGTGCTGGTGCTTGATATTGCGGTTATAGCACGCTGTGCCAATGCTCCAGCCGTATTGGTTTGAAGCGTATTGATGGCATCTCCAACAGAAGAGGCTATCCCCCGCCCTACGCCAAAAGGATCAGCAAGAAGTTGAGGCGTTGCAAGCGCGCCCTGGATGAGCCCCGATCCGACACCAACCATGGTATCAACGGAGTTGAGGACAGGAGCGGCAAAGGGCACTCTAGAACGGATCCCCTCGCTGGAGGCAATATAGCTTTCGCGGCCACTCGATACGTTACCAGCTAAATTGTTTGTAGTTGGAGCAAGAGCTCTTGCTCCGAAATAGCTTACAACAACCGGGTTGGTAGCCGCCTGCCGCAGAAAGAGATCTAGAGCAGAACTGGCCGCTTGGCCGAGAACATCACCGGCCCCATCGGCAATCCGGCTTCCAATCACGAGAATTTCATTGAAGCCACCTGAGATCGCATCAAGGCGAGCCTGCACCCAGCCTCCCGTTGCCTCTGAGGTTCCTTCACCGAAGACCAAGTCTTGCAACCAATCGACTTTGGACTCACCAAAATAATTCGTAGTCAGCCCAGCGCCTGGGTCAAAAACCAGCCCATCCGCCCAAGTTGGTAAGAAACTCAGGTGTGGAATTTTCCCCGCTCCACCCAAGTTCCGCGCGCTGCCGCCGGACTCGGAAGGATTTTCTGCCAATTGTCGCTTCGCACCCCCGGCGATTGCCCCCCCGAGCGCTTGTCCGAGCGCCTGTCCTATGACGTCGGGAAGGCCCGCCTCGATGGCACGGCCAAAGCTGGAACCTTCAATAGCAGAACGTGTGGCTGCGCTGGCAATGGCCGAAGCTGAGGAGCGAGCAAGAGTATTCGCGAAGCTGCTAGAGTCGCCTCCGAGACGGCGACCCAGCGCGCCCCCCGCAGCCGAGCCAACACCCGCCGCTGCCACGCCAACAAAGGAGAACTTGGACTGCAGACCAGTGGCCGTCGCGGCACCTTGCGTAAGAGCGCTACCTACGGCTCCACGTGCGATATCGCCTAGAACCTTACTGCCAGCGAACGCTCCATTGCCCACGATGCCGCCCGCTGCGATCCCACCCAAAGCGCCGAGACCGGCCAGCGCAACGCCTTTGAAGCTGAACTTCTCTTGGATTCCTGTGGTAATCCCGACAGCCTGACTGGCAATGGAACCGGCGGCAGCGGCCGTAACCGCTCCTGCAATGCCAGCTGCGGAACCAATACCAATACCGGTTGCGCCTATAGTCGAGCCAGCAAATGTTGTTGCAGCAGCACCTGCTGCCGGAGCAGAACCGAATCCAAGACCTGCGAAGAATTTCGCAGCAGCCCCTTTAGTGGCAACCACAACGGCCACAGCCACCACAGCGAGCAGTACTGCACCAAAGACGCCGCATTTGTTGCCTTTTTGGTTTACGGGCGCTGGAGTGGTTGGTGAGGTATCACCGATTGCGCTGCTTGGATCGTAGGGTTTGATCGTGCTGGCGTTGTGGTGCACGCGCTGGACGCCTGATGGGATTATCAGGTTGCGGCCTTCGATCAGCGGCTCTCGCCCGCTCAGCCCATTGGTTTCAGCCAGCTTGTACCACAGCGACCCATCGCCCCACACCTGGGCAGCGATGGCTTGCAGGGTCTCGCCCCCGCGCACAGTGTAGGTGCCGCCGCCGGCGCCCTGAGCGTAAGAGTTGATCGCATCGTAATCACCGCCAAAGTCAGCATAGCCAACCCCGTAATCGCGATTGTTGCGGAACGCGCCGGTATTGCCCGAGGTGTCTGCGCCGCGCTCCGCGATCGAGCGTTCATAGGTGACATTGGCGGTGCCATCATTGCCAACCCGGCCGAGCTCTTTGCCGCCAAAGCGATAGGTAATCTCGGACGGATCGCCCGTGGTGTAGTTGTTATCCCGTTCCTTGCGCGCGATCACCTGGCCTTCTGCGTTGGTGATATAGCTGACCGAACGCGGACGCCCATCATTGATCTGCGCGCTTTGCAGGACCCCTGCCCCGTCATAACGGTAGGTTGAGGTGAACACGGTGTTGGAAGATGAGCCGGTGTTCTCATCAAAACGAACCTGGCTCTGCACGGCGCCATCGAACCAGACATAGCTGTTATCGGTGCGCGTATTGGGCACCGCGCTGCTAGAGCCATTCTTCGAGTTGGTGGTCGTTGTGTAAGCGAGCGTGTTATCAGCGTTGTATGCGTTGGCCGTGACCGCCCTAAAGATGTCGGTCCCTTTCTTGGTGTCGGTCGTCTCGCTCGCGGTTGTGCCATCGGCGTTATAGGCAACCGCCCGGCTGAAGACGGCTGTCGTGCTATATGCTGCGTAATCGTTCTGGGTCTTAACCCGGCCGAGCTTATCATAGGTGAAGGTGGCCTGACGCGTGCCCGCGCCCGGAGCAGTGATGTAATCCGCGATGACTACGCTTTGTGCGTTGTTTTGCATGGCCAGTTCGAACAACTCGCCCTCAAAACCGCTTTCCGCTTGGTCAACCTGGGTCAGCCGGCCTCCTGCATCATAGATGTAATTCTCACGCACCTCAGCCGTGTAGCTGGCCGTTTCCCAATAGCCGGTCTGATCACCTGAGCCGCCGCCGCCAAAGTCGCCGTCACCAATGCCGGGATCAATGATCGGCTGCGTATTTCCGGTATTAACCCAATAGCGATAGGAAGCGCTCTTTTCGTGCCATACTTCAGTGCGCTGACCGGCCTTGTTGTAGAGGATATCGCGCCCTTGATAGCCGCGCTTTATCTGGCCATTTAGCAGCTTCCCTTGCGAGGTCACCACGCGGTTCATGCTGTCGTAGCGGTACCAGTTGTCCTGAGTGGAGTTGCTGCTCGACACGGTCTGATCGGAGGCGATCGAGCGATAGGTCGCCTCGCTACGGCGGATATTGCCGTTGGCATCATACGCCCAGGTGAGCGATGCGGCCGGAAGATCAGGCCCGCCCACTTCGCTCCAGCTGGTTATCCGGCCCAGCGCATCGTAATCGGCGCTCTGGCTTTGCGTGGTGCGATCCCAAGTGCTGGTATAGGTCTCAGTATCGTAATCATTCCAATTGAAGTCGTATGTGCTGGCACCGCGATCGGTTGTAACTTGCGAGGTTAGGTTGCCGACCTCATTGTAACCGTAGGTGGTTTTCAGTTCCTGGAAGTTGCCGCTGTTAACAACGCCTGAGACATTGGCGATGCTCTTCAGTTTGCCAGTGTTGTGATAGAGGTAGGTCTGGTTCACCCCGTTGCCGGCCATATTGCTCAACCGCCCGGCAACATCGTAAGTGTAGCCGTAGGTGTGATTGCCAAGATCAGTGCGGCTGGTGGTCCGGCCAAAGATATCTTCATCGGTGCTGGAGCCGAGACCGCCAGTATAGGCTACATTGGTTGTCCAACCACCAACGCCGCCAATGCTGTCGTCCCAACTATAGCTGGTGTTTGTTACATCGCCGCCAAAGGCGCGTTGTGAGGTGACGCGTCCGAGCGCGTCGTAA
>CANMIS010000002.1:0-627500 GCA_947498065.1 uncultured Erythrobacter sp.
TTCGGGTTCGGGTTCGGGTTCGGGTTCGGGTTCGGGTTCGGGTTCGGGTTCGGGTTCGGGTTCGGGTTCGGGTTCGGCAGGGAGCTCCTCAGTTATCGTGTCCGCGTCAAGAGCTGGCGCTTGGGTGGCCTGCCCCTCCTCGCTTTCCGCCATCTCCGAAGGCTTTGATGCCTGTTCGGCCACCGAAGCATCACCTTTCGCGCGGGCTTGCTCACGGAGCATTTCAGAGGCCAGAAAAAGTGCCTTCTCGCGCGCTTCGGTCAGCTTTGCGAACTCTGAAATCCGCATCGCCTGTGCGTCGAGCAAAGCGCGCCTTTTAGCATAAGCCGCATGGATCGCACCCTTGTCGCTTGTCTCCGCGATAGCCAGCGCAGACCACGGCCATTTGCCGGTATCGTTGTTCACTGCTCTGTTAGTGCCCCACGCTTTCGCCGCGCTCAAGGCCGGACAACGCCAATTGCTCGTCGATCTGCGCAAGCAAGCGCTCGAGACCCTCCGCCGTGTCACTTTCCGCGCGGGCGACCAGAACGTCCTGTGTGTTTGAGGCACGCAGCAGCCACCAGCCATCGGCGGTGTTCACGCGCACGCCGTCGGTTGCATTGACCTCTTCCACGCCGGGGCCGGGATTGGTCGTCATCCGTTCGCTGATTTCGGCCATGGCGGGGAACTTTCGGACTTCATCGACTTGGAAGCGCATCTCTGGCGTGTTCAGCATATTAGGCATTGCGCCGCGCAGTTCCGTCACCGATTTGCCGAGTCGCGCAGAGGCCGCGATCAGCCGCAAACCGGCGTACAGGGCGTCGTCAAACCCGTAATATGTGTCGGCAAAGAACACATGGCCGCTCATTTCACCGGCCAGAGGAGAGCCCGTCTCCTTCATTTTGGACTTAATCAGGCTGTGCCCGGTCTTCCACATTAGCGGCTGTCCGCCATGCGCCGCGACGTGATCAAACAAAGCGCGGCTGGCCTTCACATCTGCAATAATCGTCGCATTCGCGTGGGTTTTGAGGACATCCTCGGCATAGATCATCAGCAATTGGTCGCCCCAGATCACCCGGCCCGAACCATCGATCGCGCCAATCCGGTCCCCATCGCCATCGAAAGCCACACCAAAATCGAGGTTCTTCTCCGCGACCAGCGCGCGAAGATCAGCCAGATTGGCCTCCACAGTCGGATCAGGGTGATGATTGGGAAAATGTCCATCAACGTCAGTAAACAGCAGATGATGTTCTCCGGGCAGCCGCGCGGCCAGCGCCTCCAAAGCGGGCCCAGCGGCACCATTGCCAGCGTCCCATCCGACCTTGAGGTCAGCGAGGGCTTCCCCCTCGATCCCGGTGATAGCCTCGAGCAAGCGCTCGACATACTCGCTGAGGATATCGCTCTCGCTGACCTCCCCGTTTCCGTCGGCCCACCGGCCAGCGGCGGCCATTTCGCCGATCGCCAGGATGTCTTTTCCAAAGAACGGACGCCCTTGAAATACCATTTTGAAGCCATTGTAATTGGCGGGATTGTGGCTGCCAGTTATCTGTATGCCGCCATCAATCTGCTCGGATGACGCCTCAGCATAGTAAAGCATTGGGGTGGCGCTCATCCCGATCTTTACGACGTCGCAGCCGCTGGCTGTGAGCCCTTCGGAAAGGGCGTGTTCGAGCATGGGTGAGCTGACCCTCCCATCGTAGCCCACCGCCACCGTTTTGCCGCCCGCCTCGCGCAGCATCGTGCCAAAGCTGCGCCCGATGGCCCGAGCATCATCCGCGCCCAGCGTCTCACCAATGATCCCGCGAATGTCATATTCACGCAGGACCGTGGAATGAAATTGGTGGCTCATGAGAAGATTATCCTGAATGGGTTTGGGGTGGTTGATTGAGTGATGGTCGGGAGCGCGCTCGCAAACCTGTTATCCTATCATGCGGCTCCATCATCAGCGGGCATCACTCGGGCGGGGTTTCAGCAGTGTCATCGTCATCGCGCGCCTTCACCGGCACGGGTCCGGGCAACTCTTCATATAGCAGATCGCGCGCTGCATTCGCTTCATACACTTGCTCGGCCGAGCCGCCTTTGTCGGGATGCACGACCGCAAGCAGGCGCTTATGCGCGGCGGCAATCTCTTCGTAATTGGCGTCCGCGCTGACCCGCAGCAATTGCCGTGCTTTGGCGAGCTCCTGGTCCCTGCCAGAGGGGCCCTTCGCCAGCTCCCATGGCCATTTGCCCAGCCCCCAACGGAACAGGACGCAAATCAGCACAAGAATAACCACGATCTTTAGCATGGCTCAGGCGAGCTCCATCTGCGATTGCCCACGTTCAAAATCGGGCAGGTTGAGGGCTTTTAACAGTGAACGCAGCTCTTGCCGCGCGATCAGATGGCTGGTCCCCAGCTCACCCAAGTGGCCCTTATCAAGCAAAGTGAGCCCGGAGGGAAACAGTTCCCGATAAATCACCCGCTCGGACAGGCCGTGGGCCACCCGAAAGCCGACGCGTTTCGACATTTCGGTGAGCGCCTGCTCGATCCGCGCCATATTGCGCGCCTCAACATGCCCAGTGCGGTTACGCACCACGATCCAATCCATTTCAGGGCGCTTGTCCGCCAAAGTGGCGCGGCTGCGCTTCATCCGCGCCTCCCAGATCAGCTCTGCGAAGAAGGACAATTTCTTGACCTTGAAGGTCTCTGAATCCACCTGGCCGATCAAATCGAAATCGACGAAACTGTCATTCATCGGGGTGACCAAAGTGTCGGCATTTTCCGCCGCTGTGCGCGCCAAGGGGTCGTCGCGGCCCGGATTGTCGATGATCAGGAAATCGGCGTCTTTTTCCAGCCGGTCAATCGCCACCAGTAGTGCATTATCGCTGCGCCCCTTGAACACCTCGCACTGAGGCGTGGGCAATGTGATCCCGCGCCGTTCAGCAGTCGCCGCGCGATTTTCCATATAGCGGTCCATCGTGCGCTGGCGCGGATCAAGGTCGATCGCCACCACCCGCGCGCCCAAATAGGACAGCGCCACGGCAATATGCACCGCCGTGGTGGATTTGCCGGTCCCGCCTTTTTCATTCGCAAAGACGATGCGGTGTGCGCTTTTCTGGGCCATGGGCCGGGTCCTTCATTGCGAACGTCTGGGCGAACGGGCGATCTTGTCTCCGCTCGCCGTGAGCGGCTAAAGATGTGTCACAGCGCATACCGAAAGGGCAAACCACTGCAAACCGTAAGCACACTCGAGATGTTGAGAAAATCCATCGCGGCGCTGCGCCGGGAGCCGGTGGCAGAGGGCAGCATCAGTGCACCCGCCAGCATTGGCCTGGTCCCAACGATGGGCGCGCTGCACGAGGGACATCTCACTTTGATGCGGGCGGCGCGCGATCAATGCGACCATGTGGTGGCCTCGATCTTCGTCAATCCAAAGCAGTTTGGCGAAGGCGAGGATCTGGATGCCTACCCCCGGCAATTGGCCGAGGATTCCGCCATGCTGGAAAGCGTCGGGGTCTCTTTGCTATGGGCGCCAACGGTCGAAGCAATGTACCCTGGCGGGCCGCAAAACTTCCCCAGCAGCATCTCGGTAAGCGGGGTGAGCGCGGGGTTTTGCGGAGCGGACAGGCCGGGCCATTTCGACGGGGTCGCCACGGTCGTGTGCAAACTCTTCAATCAGGTTCAGCCCGATATGGCATTCTTTGGCGAGAAGGATTTTCAGCAGCTCGCCGTGATCCGCACGATGGCCCGCGATCTTGACCTGACCCAGCCGCCTGCAGAGCAGATTATCGGCGTGCCAACCGTGCGAGAGGCTGATGGCCTCGCGATGAGCAGCCGCAACCGCTATCTCTCACCCAACGACCGCGCAGCCGCCGCGACCCTGCCTGCGGCGATGAAGGCAGCGATTGCAGAGATCCAGAGCGGCGCGCAGGTGGATGCAGCGCTAAGCACGCTCAAATCCGCCCTGCTGGATGCGGGCTTCTCTAACGTCGACTACGCGTCACTAGCGGACGCGAGCACACTGGCAGAGATCACTGCCCTGGGCGGAGGCCCCGCCCGCCTGCTGGTCGCGGCGCGAATTGGCGGCACCCGGCTGATCGACAATATGCCGGTGGACTAGGTTTTATTTGACGGATGCGCATTTGCCGTGGCAATGGCGCAGCCGAGCGGGCGGGTATAGCATAGTGGTAATGCTCTAGCCTTCCAAGCTAGCTAGAGGGGTTCGATTCCCCTTACCCGCTCCAGAGTTTTTGCTGACGCTCGTTTTCCTATCGTAGAGCAAGTAGCGAGACTACGGTGCCCAAACGCTCTTGAGGGGACTCGCGGAAAGCTCCTGAATTCAAGAACTTACAAATATCCATGCAAGTTAGCTCAAAATAGTTACGAAGTCCTCTGCCTTGTAGCAAAGACAATTCAGATCTCACGTCTGATGGTGCGAGGTTCAGGATAGCATCTCTGAAGGGACCTTTTTGGAGGTCAACCGGATCAACACAATGCGCCGCATTGTTTCGCATGGCCTTTATTAGTTCAACGCTTTTTCGAAGTGGCCTGTCAATAATCTCCAGTCCTTGGGCAAGAATGATCTTGTTTGAGAAGGTCCCGAGCGGTCCATCGAACGTAAAAAGCCTTTTCAATTCGTCGCGGTTTAGCGATCCAAGTTTTTTCTCAAGCTGCAAAGTCAGGACATCTTCTATTGCCGCAGCACTTAGGATGACGCTCGCACGGTCTGATTCGAAGAAGAGGTGCTCTGCGTGCTCCTTGGGATCGGTGTCATAGACCCTCTTGGAGTTTGCAAATTTTAGACCTGACAAAGCATTCTTGAAACTCAAATTTCATCTCCATAGAACTTAAGGGAGCTTAGTCCGATTGAGTCCTCGATTTCATTGCAATTCTGTCAATACTGACAAAAATGCGTCAAAGTTGGCACGCTCGGCAAATTACAAGCCCCCTTACCCGCTCCAGACCCCTTCATGCTCGCGGCTGTAGCCACCCACTCCGCTACACAAGTTGAAGCGCGCACAACAAAATTTCCCCGCGCCATAGCTTTTCTAGGTTTGATGCGAGGCTTTCAGCTATTAGCTGCCCAGAACCATGAAAAGCCTTACCCATCTTGAGCGGCTCGAAGCCGAAAGCATCCATATCTTCCGCGAAGTCGTGGCCGAGACTGAAAAGCCGGTCATGCTGTATTCGGTCGGCAAGGATTCCTCGGTTATGCTGCACCTTGCGCGCAAGGCCTTTTACCCTGCGCCGCCGCCCTTCCCGATGCTGCATGTCGCCAGCGGGTGGGATTTTCAGGCGCTGCTGGATCACCGTGACAAGACGGTGAAGGAATATGATCTCGACCTAATCGTGGCTGAGAACGAGCATGCCGAGGAACAAGGCATCAATCCGTTCGATACTGGCAGCGCGCTTTATTCCCAGGCGCAGCTGACCGATCCGTTGAAGGCGGCGCTGACCAAGCACGGGTTCGATGCGGCCTTTGGCGGCGGGCGGCGCGATGAAGAAAAGGCCCGCGCGAAAGAGCGCGTGTTCTCATTCCGCACCGCCTCACACCGCTGGGACCCCAAGAACCAGCGGCCTGAGCTGTGGAACCTCTACAACACCAAAAAGGCCGATGATGAGAGCATTCGCGTGTTCCCGATCAGCAATTGGACCGAGCTCGATATCTGGCAATATATTGCGCTGGAAAAGATCGATATCGTGCCGCTCTATATGTCGCAAAAACGCCCTACTGTGGAGCGCGACGGCATGTTGCTGGTCGTGGATGATGATCGCTTCCGGTTGGAGCCGGGCGAAGAGCCGGTAGAGCGGTCCGTCCGTTTCCGCACGCTGGGCTGCTATCCGCTGACCGGCGCGACAGAGAGCAATGCGACGGACATGAACCTGATCATTCAGGAAATGCTGCTCGCCACCGGGTCTGAGCGCAAAGGCCGGGCGATCGACAAAGGGCAATCTGCAAGCATGGAAGATAAGAAGCAGGAGGGGTACTTCTGATGAACACGCAAGACTCCAGCTTCCAAACCGACGCGCTCATCGCGGAGGATATCGACGCCTATCTCGACCAGCATCAGCATAAGAGCCTGCTGCGCTTCATCACCTGCGGCAGCGTGGATGACGGCAAATCGACCCTGATCGGACGGCTGCTGTACGATTCCAAAATGATCTTCGAGGATCAGCTGACCGCGCTGGAAAGCGATAGCAAGAAGGTCGGCACGCAAGGCGATGAGATTGACTTTGCGCTGCTGGTCGATGGCCTTGCGGCGGAACGCGAACAGGGCATCACCATCGATGTCGCGTACCGGTTCTTCACAACCGAGAAACGCAAGTTCATCGTCGCCGATACGCCGGGGCACGAGCAATACACCCGCAATATGGTCACCGGGGCCTCAACCGCCGATTTGGCGGTGATCCTGGTGGATGCGCGCAAAGGCGTGCTCGAACAGACGCGGCGGCACTCTTTCCTGGTCCACCTGCTGGGTATCAAGCATTTGGTGCTGGCGGTGAACAAGATGGATCTGGTCGATTATAATCAGGCCCGGTTTGAAGAAATCCTCGCCGATTACAGCCAGTTTGCCGAGCAAATCGGCATCGAAGGCTTCACCGCGATCCCAATCTCCGGCTTTAAGGGCGACAACATCACTGCCGCCCCTTCAGCCAATACGCCGTGGTATAATGGACCCTCACTGATCCAGCATTTGGAAACGGTTGAGCTCGCCAATACTGCCGCGCAAGAGCGCAGCTTCCGCATGCCTGTGCAATGGGTCAACCGGCCCAATTTGGATTTTCGCGGGTTCACCGGTCTGATCGCAAGCGGCACAATCAAGCCCGGCGATAAGGTGCGCATTGTGCCAGCTGGCAAGACCAGCACGGTCAAATCGATCCTGACCTTTGATGGAGAGCTGGATGAGGCCGTTGCCGGCCAATCGGTCACCATCACTTTGGCGGATGAGGTTGATTGCAGCCGCGGCGACGTGATCGCGGCGGCGGACAATCCGCCTGAGGCCTCCGACCAGTTTGAAACCACTTTGGTATGGATGGACGAGGCCGCGCTAAAACCTGGCCGCGCCTATTGGCTCAAAATCGGCAGCCAAATGGTCAGCGCGACCATTGCTGAGCCGAAATATGAGATCTGCATCAACCGTTTTGAGCATCTGGCGGCGAAGACGCTGGAGCTGAACGGCATTGGCGTGGCGGAGCTGCGCACGGATCGGCCAATCACGTTCGAATCCTATGAGACGAGCCGCGCGCTTGGCGGGTTCATCCTGATCGACAAGTTCACCAATGCGACCGTGGGCGCCGGCATGCTGCATTTCAGCTTGCGCCGCGCGCAAAACGTGCATTGGCAGCCAACCACGATCACCCGCGATGATCACTCTGGCCTGAAAAACCAGCGCCCGCGCGTGCTGTGGTTCACCGGGCTTTCCGGCTCGGGCAAAAGCACAATCGCCAATGAGGTGGAAAAGCGCCTCGCGCTGATGAACCGCCACACCTTCCTGCTCGACGGGGACAATGTGCGCCACGGGCTGAACAAGGACCTGGGCTTTACCGAGGCGGACCGGATTGAGAATATTCGCCGCATTGGTGAGGTGGCGAAGTTGATGACGGACGCCGGGCTGATCGTGATGACCGCGTTTATCTCCCCATTCCGGGCCGAGCGCCAGATGGTGCGCGAAATGATGCCGGAGGGCGAGTTCATCGAGATCTTCGTGGACACGCCATTGGAAGTCGCCGAACAACGCGATGTGAAGGGCCTTTACAAAAAGGCGCGCGATGGGGAGCTTAAGAACTTCACCGGGATCGACAGCCCCTATGAAGCGCCAGAGAATCCGGAAATCCGCGTGAACACGGTGGAGATGACGATTGAAGAAGCCGCCGACCACATCATTGCCGCGATCCTGCCGCTGAAATGACAGGCGAAGCATTAAGCGCCGATCCGGCCGCAATGTCCGATGCGGAATTGGCCGCGCACCTTGCGGAGGTGGCTGGCCGCATCCTGCTGGATGTCCGCAGCAGCGGCATGTTCACCGGCAAGGCGCTGGGCGCGGCAGGCGATGCCACGGCCAACCAATTCCTATGCCATGCGATCCGCGCCGCGCGCCCGGACGATGGCCTGCTGTCCGAAGAGGAAAAGGACGACACCGCACGCTGCTCCATGAGCCGCGTGTGGATCGTAGACCCGGTGGATGGCACGCGCGAATATGGCGAGGAGCGCAGCGATTGGGCGGTGCATGTCGGCCTGTCAGTGGATGGCGCAGCCAGTGTCGGCGCGGTCGCTCTGCCCGGCCTGGACGGCGGCATAGTGCTGCGCTCTGATCAGCCAGCTGCCCTGCCAGAAGCGGCGGCAAAACCGCGTCTGGTCGTCAGCCGCACCCGGCCCGCGAAAGAAGCGGTCGCATTAGCGGACGCGATTGGCGGCGAATTGCTGCCCATGGGCAGCGCGGGCGCAAAGGCAATGGCGATCGTGCGCGGCGAGGCAGAGATTTACCTGCATTCCGGCGGGCAATATGAGTGGGACAGCTGCGCACCGATTGCGGTCGCGGCGGCGCACGGTCTGCATTGCAGCCGGATTGATGGCTCGCCCATGGTCTATAATCAGGCGGACACGTATCTGCCCGACCTGCTGATTTGCCGCCCGGAATATGCGCAGGCCGCGCTGGGACTAGTCGCTAGCCTCGGCTGATCAGTCTGTCACGGCTTCTGGCGGCGGCGCTCGGCGCGCTGAACCAACCAGCACTTCCACCCGGCGATTGGCCGCCCGGCCCGCTTCATTCGGCGCGCCATTGGGCAGAGCGTTGGGCTCTATCGGGTTTTGCTCGCCAAAGACGATCACACGAATGCGGTCATCGGCAATGCCGTTTTCGATCAGCCAAGCGGCGACCGCCAGACCGCGCGCCTCGGAAGCGCGCTCGTTCACCGCATCGCTGCCGCCCGCATCGCTGTGCGCGCGCAGGACAATCGGCAGACCGCGCGCCACTTGCTCAGAGGCAAGCACTTCTTTGAGCGCAGCCAGAGCATCTCCGCTGAGGTCCGATCCGCCATCGGGAAAGCCAATTGTGGCGTTAAGCGGCTCCAGCGGAGCCTCCACTTCAGGCTGCTCAATATCGCTGCGCAGGATTGAGACGGGTTCTTCTTCGCCCGCGCCGTCTTCGGCATTCTCACCACCGGAGCCATCTGCAGTACTGACGTCCTCGCCTGCATCCACTTCGCCGCGCTCAGACGCGCAAGCGGATAGGCCCATCATCAATGACGCTGCGATCAAGACTGTCGTCGTTCTCATCACTTCCTCGTGTACCTTTGCCCGCCCGGATCAGGCCGTTTGCGGACCTGCATCGTCCTCGCCGCTGGGCTTGGAGTTTTCTTTCGCGCGCTCTTTTCCGCTCTCTTTATTGGCGCGTTTGGCCGCGTGTTCTTCCGCGCTCTTCAATGAAGGCGGAGTGAAGGAGATGATCGTATCGCCAGCGCGCGGTTCTGGCCGGGCGGCGTGGGTAAAGAACCTCAGCGTGCCGCTCTTACGCACCAGCATCAGCATGTTGGCACTGTCAGGCAAGATCTCCTGCGCGTCTTCAAAATTGAACTCGTCAGACAACTTGGTCTTGCGGAAGACCCAGCCTTGCTCTTGGCGTTCGTTCGTATCCGACACGCCAAATCCGGACTCGAACAGAGCGCGCCCGCGAATGCTCTCTGGCAGCGCGTGTTTATCATCTTCATCCGCGCTTTCGCCGAGCTGATAGACGGAATCGCGCCCCACCTCATGCGCAAATTCATTGCAGACGAGCGCATTATACGCCTCGTTATCAGTCGCCGCGACGAGCACTTGGAACGGCGCAAGGTCGAGATTGTGCTCGGTTGCCTCGTTCAAAATCTCTCCGTGGTAGAACGGCAGACCCTCGCGCCGGGCCGCGCCAAGTCTTTGCCAGCTGGGATCGACAACCATCACAGGGGTCTTGAGCGCCTGCATCTCGCGCGCGAGCGCAATCGTCCACGGGGTCGCCCCAACGATCAGCAGGCCGGGCCGCGATTCGCCTTTGACGCCCAGCAATTTCGCCGCCCATTCGACGGTAAAGCCGTGCGCAATAACGGTGATAACAACCACGGCAAAGCTAAGCCCGGTGAGCAATTGCCCGCCTTCAATCCCAAGCTCATCCAGGCGCAGCGCAAACAGGCCAGAGATCGCCACCAGCACAATGCCGCGCGGCGCAATCCAGGCGATGAACAATCGCTCGTTCCACGGCACGGCGGTGCCCAGCAGGCTGAGCAGGACGGTGGCCGGGCGCACGAGGAAAAGCAGCGCGACCAAGAAGGCGAGCGGGCGCCAGCTGGTCTGCAGATAGGTCAGCTCCTCCCACTTCAGCGAGGCTGAGAGCAGAATGAAGATGCCCGAGACGAGGAGCACCGCAATGTTCTCTTTGAACGGGTGGATCGAGCGCAGGCTGGAGACGCCGAGGTTGGCGAGCGTGATGCCCATTACCGTCACCGCGACCAGCCCCGCTTCATGCTCAATCTTGTTCGACAGCACAAACACGCCAATCACTGCACTGAACAGCACCGGCACTTTGAGATATTCCGGGATTGCCCCGCGCGGGAACAGGAAGGCGATCAGGCGCGCGGCCGCATAGCCGATCAGACCCGCCATGATCGCTGCAATGATCAGCGGCGGCACCACTTCGATCAGCGATGCGCCGGGACTGTCGGCGACCTTGCGGAAATATTCATAGGCGATCACCGCGCACAGCGCCCCGGTGGGATCGTTGACGATCCCCTCCCATTTCAGGATCGAGGCGGGCCGCGTCTGGATGTTGGATTGCCTCAGCAGCGGGATCACCACCGTCGGCCCGGTAACGATCAAGATACCGCCAAACAGCACCGCGACCGGCCACACCAGGCCTGCAATGTAGTATCCTGCCGCTGCGCCCAGCGCCCAACCGATAAAGACGCCAATCGTGGCCAGACGGATCACCGCTTGGCCGGAATGCCTAAGCTCTCGGTAGTCGAGGCTGAGCCCCCCTTCGAACAGGATCAGCGCAACGCCGATGCTGACCATCGGGTCAAGCAGATCGCCAAAGGCCGCCTCTGGGTCGATCAGTCCGGTGATCGGGCCAGCGATAAAGCCCGCGGCCAGCATCAGGACAATCGCGGGCCAGCCCGTTCGCCAAGCGACCCATTGCGCGCCGATACCGAGCACGCCGACCGTGGCGATTACAAGAGCTTGCGAGTCCATCACTGGTTTCGGGTGCGCGCTAAATCGGTCAAAATCAAGCCTTGAGACAAATACTTATAGCGCCGCGAACCTGCGCTGTGCGGCGTCAATCGCCTTCAAAATCCAGTAATGTGCGCACTTCGAGCCCCGCCGAGGCAAGCTTTGTCGCCCCGCCAAGGTCCGGCAAATCAATCACGAACAGCGCATGATCAATCCGTGCACCCGCCATACGCAGCAGCTTGGCTGCGGCGATGGCGGTGCCGCCGGTGGCGATCAGATCGTCGACGATCACCACATGCTCGCCCTCGCTGACGGCGGCGGGGTCCATCTCCAACCGGTCGGTGCCATATTCGAGGGCGTAATCGACACCGATGGTCTCAATCGGCAGCTTGCCCGGCTTGCGCACTGGCACAAAGCCAATGCCGAGTTCGACCGCAACCGCCGCGCCAAAGATGAAGCCGCGCGCCTCCATCCCGGCGATCTTCTGAGCCCCGCAGGCCCGCGCCATCTCTGCCAAGTGCCGCACGCTGGCCGCCAATCCTTGAGGGTGGCCGATCAGCGTGGTGATGTCGCGAAATTGGATGCCGGGCTTGGGAAAGTCTGGGACCGTGCGGATCAGCGCGCGCAGTTCTTCGGGGGTCATATCCAGTTCCTCTTTATGCGCCGTGCCCGTTTGGCATAGGCCTCAAACGAAAAGCGCCCCGCCATCGCATGTGGATGGAGGGGCGCTGTTTCAAACATGGGGCGAGTGGCCCGTCTGCTTATTTCTTCTTCGGCTTGAGCCCGGCCCAAATCTGCTTCTTCGAAAGATAGGCAAGGATCGTTGCGAACAGCAGGAAGCCAAGCACTGGCCAACCGGTCTGCTTACGCTTCACCAAAGTAGGCTCAGCCGTCCAGGTCAGGAATGCAGCAACGTCAGCTGACATCTGATTGACAGTAGCCTCGGTGCCGTCGGCGTAGGTTACTTGACCGTCGATCACGATTGGCGGCGCCATCGCAATGTTCACATTGGAAAAGTACTTGTTGAAGTACAGGCCCGCTGGCGTCTCAAACTCTGGCACTGTTGCCGCGATCTCTGGATCCGCTTCACCGTAACCTGCGAGCAGCGAATAGACATAGTTTGTGCCGTCTTTGCGCGCCTTGGTCATCAAAGAGAGATCAGGCGGGATCGCATTGTTGTTGGCAGCAGCCGCAGCCACATCGTTGGCGAACGGTGATGGGAATTGATCGGTTGGCTTGCCCGGACGTGTGGTCGTCTCACCCGTGTTCGGATCGATGCCTGGAACCGTCCAATTGGCCGCTTCCGCCTGAACTTCCGCTTCGGAATAGCCAAGCTCGCTTAAGTTACGGAATGCGACAAATTTCAGACCGTGGCACGCCGCGCAGACCTCTTTATAGACCTGATAGCCGCGCTGCAGCTGAGCATTGTCCCATTTGCCAAACGGACCCTCGAACGAGAACCCGCCTTCAGGCGCGATGGGCTTTTCCTTGAAGGCATAATAGTCAGGCTTTTCAGGCGGCGCATAGTTGATCGCACCTGGCAGCAGGGACCAGAAAAACAGGATCCCCACGATCCCTAAACCTGCAATGATCGCTCCGAGACGAATGCTCATACGCTTAGACTTTCAACTTAAACTAGAGTTCACTGGGCCAAACGGTTGACGTTGCCAATGGCGGACTATTCGGCCGGCTGCAAGGAACCGGCTTCGCCAGCGCCTTTTGCACCCGAACTTGCGGAGTTTCCAGGAGCCGCATCATCCGATCCAAGCACCGATTCGGTGATCGAATAAGGCAGCGGCTTTGGCACTTCGATCTGGCTGACGATCGGTAGGATCACCAGGAAGTGCAGGAAGTAATAGGCCGTCGCGATCTGGCTTAGCAGCACATATGGCTGCTCTGCCGGGGCACCGCCGCAATAGGTCAGCAACGCCATGCAGGGGATAAGACCGAACCAGAAGAACTTCTTGAACATCGGACGATAGTGGCCGGAGCGAACCGGGCTCTTATCGAGCCACGGCAGGATGAACCAGACCAAGATAGAACCGAACATCGCGATCACACCCAGCAGCTTCGCCTGGATCAGAACGATACCGGTGAACGGGATCGTCAGATCGTCGGTAAAGGCACGCAGGATCGCGTAGAACGGCAGGAAGTACCATTCCGGAACGATCAGCGCAGGCGTCGAAAGCGGGTTTGCTTCGATGTAGTTATCCGGGTGACCCAGCATGTTTGGCAGGAAGAACACCATGAAGGTGAACGCCAGCAGGAAGATGCCGAGGCCAAAGCCGTCCTTCGCCGTGTAATACGGGTGGAACGGTACCGTATCGCTTTCCTTCTTCACTTCGATTCCCGTGGGGTTCGAAGAGCCAGGGATGTGCAGCGCCCAGATGTGCAGAATAACAACACCGGCGATCACGAATGGCAGCAGGAAGTGCAGCGAGAAGAAGCGGTTGAGCGCAGCATTATCCGGCGCAAACCCGCCCAGAAGCCAGGTTTGAAGCGATTCGCCAACCAGCGGGATCGCCCCGAACAAGCCGGTAATCACCTTCGCGCCCCAGAAGCTCATTTGGCCCCAAGGCAGCACGTAACCCATGAAGGCCGTTGCCATCATCAGCAGGAAGATAACCACGCCCAGCAGCCAGATCATCTCGCGCGGCGCTTTATAAGAAGAATAATAGAGCCCGCGGAAGATGTGCAGGTAGATTACGATAAAGAAGAAGCTCGCGCCGTTGGCGTGCGCATAACGCATCAGCCAGCCAGAATTGACATTGCGCATGATGTGCTCAGTCGTCGCAAAGGCAACTTCGGTGTTGGCGGCATAATGCATCGCCAAGATAACACCAGTGATGATTTGGATCATCAGACAGAACCCGGCAAGAACACCGAAATTCCACATATAGTTGAGGTTGCGCGGCACCGGATAGCCCGCACCAACCGCATTGTAGACCAGCCGCGGCAATGGCAGCTTTTCATCAATCCACTTGGTGAAGTCGTTCTTCGGTTCGTATTGTTTTGCCCAGGCGAAGCTCATGGCGTTCTCTCGTGAGTGTTCAGCAGATAGATCAGTTACGCAGGATTACCCGACGCGGATGACCGATTCAGAGGTAAATGCGAAATCCGGGACGACCAGATTGGTTGGCGCAGGGCCTTTGCGGATGCGGCCAGCGGAATCGTAGTGGGAACCATGGCAAGGGCAGAAATAGCCGCCATATTCACCTTTGTTTTCGCCTTCAGCCGCACCCAGCGGCACACAGCCAAGGTGCGTGCAAACGCCCATGGTGACGAGGATATCTTCATTGCCCTCGCCCAGGCGGTCAGTCAGGCTTTCCTGATCGCGCAGGTCAGCAACATCGACTTCGTTCGCCTCGGCAATTTCCTCAGGCGTCAGGCGCTTCACAAACAATGGCTGTTTGCGAAAGATCGTCTTAATGCTCTGACCCGCTTCGATTGCGGAGACATCGACATCGGTGGTGCTTTCAGCAAGCACGTCAGCCGATGGAGCCATTTGGGTAACCAGCGGCAGCGCGCTAGCCGCAGCACCAACGCCCGCGGTTGAAAGCGCTGCTACGTGAATAAAATCACGCCGCCGTACGCCCTCATTTGCTTCGTTTGCATCAGCCATCGTTCAAAAACCCTGTCTTCTTTGCCGCATTGGATACGTGCCCTTGCGGCGGTAACGTTGATTGTTTGTCTAGCCAGTCCAGCGGGGATTTACGCAGTCAGCGAAAGCCCAAACCTGTATTCACCCCGTGCCGGATTACAACTCGTGCGCGCTCCTAGCCCCAATGGCCGGGGATTCCAACACTGTTTTCAGCATTGCTTGTTCGCTTTCCTGCAAGCCTATTGCCAAACGGACTCAGGGCGCAGCGATCATACTGATTTGACGCCCATAATTCGCCTCGCCGCGCTGAGACGCACGGCGATAGGAATAGTAACGCTCAGATAGCGAAAAAGTGTCCAAATCGAGCAATTGGACGGTTTTGAGCCCAGATTTGGCGAGCCGCGCGGCGACAAAACCGGGCAAATCGAACTGCCAATGCTCATCACGCCCGGCGGAAAAATGCCGCTCATCTTCATGCTTGAAATTGGTTTTGAAGGGCGCGTCCACCTCATAACTCGCCTGAGCGATTGTCGGGCCGATAGCGGCTGCGATGTTCTGACGCGATGCTCCTAGTGCCACCATTGCGGTGAGCGTGTTTTCCAGAACGCCGCCGACCGCGCCGCGCCACCCCGCATGGGCTGCACCTACGACGCCAGCCTGCTGGTCCGCAAACAGGACTGGCGCGCAATCCGCCGTCACAATGCCCAGCACAATTCCGGGCGTTGACGTCACGACAGCGTCACCCTCCGGGCGGCCAGTGGGATCATCCGCCCAGGCTTGATCGACAGTGATAACATCGGGCGAATGAACCTGATGCGGGGCGGCGAGCGCAGCTCCCTCGACCAGAGCCTGCGCCCCCTCCAGCCGGTCCCGCGCGATGAGGGTGCTGTCACCATCTCCGCCATAGCCGAATTGGTGCGCGCCATTGGCATGTCCGAAAAAGCCGTGCGGGATACGCCCAAGCGCATCAGCCCGGGTTATATCGAACGCGCCCACGCTCAGCCTTCCAGACTGCGCATGACCTGTTCGGATGTGTCGCGTGACAGGCCGGATGCGGCGGCAATGCGTTCGAGCTCAGCCTTCATCATGGCCGCGCGCTTAGGTTCGATCCGCAGCCATTTGCCCAGCGGCGAAACAAACCGAGCCGCTGTTTGCGGATTGATCGGATCAAGCGCCAGAATGAGGTCAGCGATCAAGCGGTAGCCATCACCGCTCGGATCGTGGAAACCCGCTGGATTGCCGGCAAAGGCCATATAGAGCGAGCGCACACGGTTGGGGTTCTTGATCGTGAAGTCATCATGCTCGGCCAGCGCCTTCACATGATCGATAACATCCGCATGCGGCGCCAGCGCTTGCAGCGTGAACCATTTGTCGATCACCAGATCATTGCCGGTGTAGCGATCATAAAAGGCCTTTAGCGCATCGGCCCGCTGCGGGCTTTCGATGCCGCACAGCACCATCAGCGCGCCTTGACGGTCGGTCATATTGTCCGCTGCATCGAATTGCTGCGCCGCCATGCCGGCCGCTTGCTCTGGATCGCTCGCCGCGAGCAGTGCCAGTACCTGCGTCTTAACCTTGCGCGCGCCGCGCCCGGCGGGATCGTTAAAGCCAATCGAGGCCGTGCGCGCATAGAGCCCTTCGAGCTCACGCTTGAGCACAGTGCCAAGCGCAGTTTTCAGCGCCTCACGCTCGGCATGGATCGCGCCGGGATCAGCCAGCCGCGTACCGCTCGCCATTTGCTCAAACAAATAAGTCTCGCTCGGCAGCATCATCAGCTCGCCGCGCATATTATCGTCCAGCGCCACGTCGGTGAGGATCGCGGCCAGCGCATCGCCGATTGCGGTCTTGCCCGCTGCCCGCTGCGCCTCATCAAGCTCGCCAGAGGCCGCCGCGACGAGATGGCCGACGCTGAGCTGCTGCATCGCCTCATAACGCGCAAAGGGATCATCATCATGCGCGGCCAGAAAACCCAGATCTTTGAGCGGCACATCATGCTCGATCACCACAGGCGCGGTGTAGCCACGATTGATCGAGACCACCGGGTCTGGCCCGACCATTGGCTGGGCAAAGCTCTGCTCACCCTCGGTAAGCACAATCAGCTGCTCCTCACCAAGCTGGCCTGTCGCGCGGCTGTGCACCGCGACACGCAGCGGGATCGGCATGGCCTGCTTATCCGGCTGACCCGGCGTCGGCGGCACGGTTTGCGCAAGTGTCAGGGTAAGGCCATTGCTCGTAACCTCTTGGCGAACCGTCACGCGCGGCGTTCCCGCTTGGCGGTACCACAGGCGGAATTGCTCCAGATCGAGCCCAGCCCCTTCCTCGATGGATTTGATGAAATCCTCACAGGTTGCCGCCTCGCCGTCGTGACGATTGAAATAGAGGTCGGTCCCGGCCCGGAACCGCTCTAGGCCCGCCATGCTCCGCATCATGCGGATGACTTCGGCGCCTTTATTATAGACGGTCGCGGTGTAGAAATTGCTGATTTCGCGGTAACTGTCCGGGCGGATTGGGTGCGCAAGCGGCCCCGCATCCTCGGGGAATTGCGCCGCGCGCAGGATGCGGACATCTTCGATCCGCTTCACCGCTTCGCCGCGCATATCTTGGCTGAACAGCTGATCGCGCAGGACGGTAAAGCCCTCTTTCAAGGACAGCTGGAACCAATCGCGGCAGGTGATCCGGTTACCCGACCAATTGTGGAAGTATTCATGCGCGATCACGCCCTCAACGCCGTCATAATCGGCATCGGTGGCGGTGTCGGGATCGGCCAGCACATATTTGGTGTTGAAGACGTTGAGGCCTTTGTTCTCCATCGCGCCCATGTTGAAATCTGACACGGCGACGATGTTGTAAAGGTCGAGGTCATACTCGCGGCCAAAGGTCTCCTCATCCCATTTCATCGAATAGTGGAGCGATGCGAGCGCATGGTCCGTACGGGCAAGGTCTTCGGCGCGGACCCAGATGTTGCACTCAACCTCGCGGCCAGACATTGTCGTGAACGGCGCAGAATTGGCAACCAGATCGCCCGCGACGAGAGCAAAGAGATAGCTCGGCTTGGGCCATGGGTCGTGCCATTCTGCAAAATGCTGGCCATTCTCGCTTTCGCCCTCGGCCACTTTGTTGCCATTGCACAGCAGAACCGGAAACAGGTCTTTCGGCCCGCTCATATGCACCCAATACGTGGACAGCACGTCGGGCCGGTCTGGGAAGAAGGTGATGCGGCGAAAGCCCTCCGCCTCGCATTGAGTGCACAGCATGCAGTTCGATGCGTAAAGGCCCATCAGAGTCGTATTCGCGCTCGGATCGATTTCAGTCTCGATCATGATTGTGTGGCTGTCGCCGGGCAGCGTCAGGATCAGGTCCGGCCCGTCCATCGCAAAATCGTCGACCGTCACATCGTCGATGGTAACACGCGCGGGTGTCAGGCTGTCACCATTGAGCCGTAGCTCGTTTGATGCCTCAGCAGCAGGATTGCGCTCCACCTTAAAGCTGGCCAGCACCCGTGTCTTTTCTAGGCCAAGATTAAACACGAGCTTGGTTTCAGGGAGTAGCCAAGGGAACGGCTGATAATCTGCGCGCAGGATTACCGGCGGTTCGGCAGGGACCGGCGGCGCATCGGCCAGTTGAGGGTTGCCATTTGGGGTCGAGGGGGTCGTTGCAATATCCATGGGCTCAGATTTAGGTTGATTTGCCTCAGCGTCCAGCGATTAGGTGGCGCGTATGACAAATTTGCTGATCTTTGGGCTTGGCTACACCGCGAAACGCATAGCGGAGGAAATGCGAACGCGCGGGTGGCAAGTGGATGCCACGGGCAGCGCGGGCAGTGTGGCTTTTGCTGACCGCGATGCTGTGAAAGCAGCGCTGGAGCGCGCAAGCCATGTGCTCTCTTCCGTCCCACCGGATCGCAAGGCCGGACTGGATCCTGTAATGGACAGCTATGGCCGCGATTTTGGCAATGCTTGGTACGGTTACCTCTCCTCCACTGGCGTTTACGGCGATCAGCAGGGTGCATGGGTCGACGAAAGCACGCCGACGATTGCCGAAACCGGCGCAGGCCGCCGCAATGCCCGCGCCGAAGCCGATGCTTTATGGATGAAGCTGGACGCGCGGGTGTTCCGCTTGCCCGGCATTTATGGGCCGGGTCGCAGCGCTTTGGACCGCGTGCGCGATGGCCGCGCACGCCGGATTGATATGCCGGATCAGGTCTTCAGCCGGGTGCATGTCGATGACATCGTTAGCGGCGTGGTGGCCTCGCTCACCAGCGACGCGCCAGCGGGGGCTTACAACCTTGCCGATGATCTGCCCGCAAGCGGCAATGCGGTGACCGAACATGCCTGCCAATTGCTCGGGAGTGAGCCTCCACCCTTGGAGAGTTTGGAGGAGGCAAACCTGTCAGAAATGGCGCGCGGATTTTACGCCGAGAACCGCCGGGTCGCGAATGGCAAGGCCAAGCGCGTGCTGGGATGGCAGCCGGAGTATCCAACCTATGTGGAGGGCATCCAAAGTCTTCTTTAACGCGTCATTGCGAGGAGCCTGAAGGGCGACGCGGCAATCCATCAACCGCCGCTGCACCAAACCGCAAAGCCAGGCGATGGATTGCTTCGCCTGCGGCTCGCAATGACGAAAACTACTTCGTTTGTTTGGCCCTGAGCGCCAAGATCATGCCCACCACCGCCAGCACCATTCCGCCAGCGGTCAGCCACGTCCACTGATAGTCCTCGAACAGAGTCGAGATCAGCATCGCGACCGAGATCGTGAGGATCGAATTGTAGGCAGCCCGCCCTGCCCCAATCTCGCGCACCAGATTGTAATGCAGCGGGAAAGTCACCACCGATCCGATAACCGCCAGATAGACGATGCCCAGCCAATATCCGGTGTCTGTCGGGAATGGCGGCGGGCCTGCGGTTAGCGCGGCAAAGCCAAGATCGAACACAGTTCCATACAGCATTGCCCATGCGAGCAGGCTGACCATCGGCACTGCGCGGCCGGTTGGGTTCGCCTGGATCACATTGGCCACAGAGGCGGCCAGAATTCCAAACAACGCCAGCACAATGCCAAGCCCAACATTGCCTCCGACAACCCCAGCATCCGGATTTGCGCGCCATTCGTGCACGAGCAGGAACGAGACGCCGATGATCGCAATCATACTGCCCAGCACAAACCCGATCTGGACCTTCTCGCCAAGAAACAGCCTGCCAAACAAAGCGTTGGGCACCATCAGCAAACCAAACATCATCGCGACAATGCCAGAGGTGACGTAAAGCTCGGCGTGATAGACGAACAGGAAATTGCCGCTGAATTGGAAAATGCCGACAATCACGGCGAGCATATGCTCTGGCCGGGTTAGCTTCAGCCGCCGTTTCATCAGGAATGCGACCAGAAACAGAGCCGGGGTCGCCAGAGCAAAGCGGTAGAAAACCGACCATGCCGCGGGCACGCCGTCGATCTGTCCGGTGATCACAAACCAAGTCGATCCCCAAATCGATCCGGTGAGAATAAACGGTAGGATGACACGCCAGCTCAGCATCGGCGTTTGGGTCGCGCTCAAGGGAATAGGCTCATAATGCAGCGATCGCTTTGGCCAGCGCGCTGGCATCATCATCGCCGGTGTTCCACGCGGTCACAAACCGGGCTGCGTCCGCGCCCCAGTCGTAGAAGGCAAAGTCCTGCGCGCGCAGCGCCTCTCGCTCGGCCTCCGTCAGTCGCACGAACAGCTCATTGGCCTCAACGGCGTGCATCAAGCGATCACCGCAAGCCTCAGCGATTTCCGCCGCTGCCGCGTTCGCATGGCTCGCATTCGCCAGCCACAAATCGCCATCAAGCATCGCAAGAATTTGCGCCGCCAAATAGCGGCCCTTGCATTGAAGATGCCCAGCCCGTTTGCGGCGATAGCGCACCAGATCGGCTTGGCTCTTGTCGAACAGCACCACGGCCTCTGCGCTCATGCCGCCGTTTTTGATGAAGCCAAAGGCCAGGCTATCAACCGGGCCGCATGCCGCCCGCGCGGCTTCCTGAGCCGAGCCGCCAGCAGTGGCCGCAGCATTGGCAAATCGCGCGCCGTCCATATGTAGGCCGAGCGTGCGCGCCGCCGCAAATTCTTTGAGCGCGGCGAGTTCTTCGCCGGAATAGACGCACCCATACTCACTCGCCTGCGTGATTGCGATGGCGTGGGCTTGTACCTGATGCACATCATCGCGGATCGGATCGATCAGAGCGGCGATGCCTTCCGGCGTCAGCTTCGCGCCTTCGCCGCCCGCCAGCATCAGCTTCGCACCGTGCAGGTAAAAGCCGGGCGCGCCGCCCTCGTCCACTTCGATATGCGCCTCTTCATGGCATACGACCCCGCCGTGGGGTGCGCACATGGTGGCCAGCGCCAGGCAGTTCGCAGCCGTGCCCGTGGCGATCCATTCCGCCACGCATTCGCGCCCAAACAGATCGCTAAAGCGCTCGTCCAGCTGCGCCGACAGGGCGTCGCCATCATAGGGGTTGTCAGCATGATCCGCCGCGCGCATCGCGTCCCACACATTGGGGTGGACCGGCGCGGCATTGTCGGACAGGAAAGGCTTAAGGCTCGTCATTACAAAGCGGCTTTAGTGCGAGCAGCGGTCTTGGCAAGAAGGAGCATGGCGAATGACTGACATCACAGATGATCTCACCATTGATCACCACGATACAGACACCGGCGGGAAGTATGTCGCTGAGCTAAAAGGCGAGTCCGCGACCGGATATCTTGAATGGGAGCCGCGCGGCGAAAATGTGCGCGTCGCCACCCATACGGTCGTTCCCCGCGCAATCGGCGGGCGCGGTGTGGCGGGCGAATTGGTGAAACGCTTGATCGCCGATGCGCGGGACCAAGGCTTTAAGATCGCACCCCAATGCTCCTATGTCGCCGCCAAGTTTGAGAAGAACCCCGATTGGAGTGACTTACTTGTGTAGCTTTGGCGTTTTAGCAAAGCGAGCCGGAGCCACCCGCGCCCTCCACCCTTCCACCCGGAGCCTACCGGGACACAATCCGGGTGGAAGGGTGGAGGGCGCGGGTGGCTCCGGCCATTAAGACTAAGCACTCTCCAGCTCAGAAAAATCCTTGCTGACGATTGTTTCGAGCACGGCAGCGCGGACCTCGCGGGCCCGCTCCAGCGGCACGCCGGAGATCGAAAAACTGCCCCCTGCCAATCCAAAGTCCAAACTCGCATAGCCGCGTTTGCGAGCGATCGGGCCTTGGCTGATCTCGACCGAATGCAATTTCACGCGGTTGGCGATCATGCTGCTGGGTGAAAACAGCCCGCTGACCGACATGAGCTGGCTTTCATCGAGCGCATGACGCTTAAACTGCCAGGAATAGAGCGCAGCAAAGGCGAACACCGCCGCCAACACCAGCGGGATCAGAACGAAATAGGGCGGCGCGAAAATCGCCACTGGTATAGAGATGAGCAGAAAAACGCCGCCATCGATCAGCGCACCGTCAAAGCGGTATTTCTTCGCGGCCCGGTGCCATTCGGCATCCTCACTCGGCAGATGAAAACCGGAGGCCTCCACGATTGGCGCGATCTCATCCAGCTGCGCGAATGGGGCAACATCGTGGTTCGATGCGCCTGCATCTTGAGCTAGGCTGATGAATTTGAGGCCATGCCAGCCGAACCGATAACGGATGAAACGTGTGCCGATTTTAATACCCTGTACCCGGTGAACCGGCATTACGACGTCGGTCTTGGTCAGAAGGCCGCGCCGACGACGAAACCCGCGCGGCGTCTTCTCCAGCAGGAAATCCCATTCGCGCAAAGCCGTGCGGATCAGGCCAGTCGCAATCCCCAAGATGATCAACGAGAGGACAGCGATAACCCCGCCAACGATCTGCGCGCTGCGGCCAAGGCTGGAGAGCGCATCGCTTTGCCCGATCAGACGCTCTTCCCAAGCCTCAAAATCCCACAGATCAAACGGCAGGAGGAATTCAAATTGCTGGGTCAGGCCGAACAGGACGGCAACCACAGCGAGCGAGAAACTGAACAATCCGAAGATGAAAATGCGGCGCGGCCCCATTGTGAAGAGCGCCTCAGCGGATTCCTCCTGCGGGGTCACTTGCGCGGTCACTGCCTCGCTCGCGCCATCAACCGCTACCGGGGCAGTTTCAGCGGCGCGGCGTTCGCGCACCACTTGGCGCAGTCTTTCGCCTTCGTCTTCAGTCAGGAAGGAAAGCGACAAATCCTCACCGCCGCCCGCGCCGGTTTCAAACTTGACCGAAACCAGACCGAACAAGCGGGGCAGCAATTTCTGCTCCAGGCTGACGTCTTGAATGCGCTCAAACGGAACCGAACGCGCCGTGCGTGACACCAGTCCGCTTTCGACCCGAATGTCTTCAACGCCGACGGTGTAGGTCAGCTTGCGCCAGCGGATATAGCCCAGCGCAAAACTAACCGCGAAGATCAGCGCGGCCAGCCCCAGCGCGATAAGAATGGCGTAATTGCTGCTACTGCTGAAAATCACAAAGGCCGCCGGCAGAACCGCGTTCTTGAGCCCGCTTACTACGCCCAAGGCGACGCTGAGCGGGGCTGTGCGCTGAGGCACTATCCCTGCAGTTTGTGCATCTGCAGGCGCGGCGCTTGGCGCAGCTGCAGAAGCGCTGCTGGTGTCAGTGTTCACCTCGCCGCTCACATTGTGTCCCGCTTGATATGCGCGCGAATATCCTCGCGCATGTCGTCGGCCAGCGCCTTGTTGAGCCCCGGCAAATACACCGAGGCATTGTGGCTGCCCGCCGTGTGCACGGTGAGGGTCGCGAGATCGAAAAACCGCTCAATCGGGCCCTGATCCACATCAATATGCTGAACCCGGCCAAACGGCACGACCGTGTCAGAATTCCACAGGATCCCGCGCACCACGCGCAGCCGGTCGGCGCTCATATTGTATCCGCGCGCCTGAAAGCGGCGCATCGGTACGCGAATGATGAAGATGAGCGAGAGGACCAGCAAAACGCTCATCACAACGCCAGCCGGAATTGGCGTTTCCTCGACAATCACCGACTCAAACACCAGCCCGCCGATCAGCACGGGAATGGCCGTCAACATGGCGGTCAAACGCAGGGCATGGACGTAATTCGTGTGCAGCTGAGTCAGCGCCGCGTCATCATGCGGAGAGACCTCTTGCGCGGCAGGATTGGCGGCCGGTACAGATGTAGCAGGGGTCGGAATTGTGTCGGGTGTGTCCATAGTGCCTTAGATGCGCAGTACAGCCGCGCCGCACAAGTCCCAATTACGCCCTTTGATTGAATCGGCGGCCCACCATGGCGCTGGCGATATTGGTCTTTTGCACATCGATTGCGCCGCCCGCGATCCCCCAAGCATAGGCATCGCGCAGCCGCTGCTCCATCCCGTAATCCTTGTGATAGCCATAGCCGCCCATCACTTGCATGCCGAGCGCGGCGACATCGCGCACGATTTCATTGGCGTAGCATTTGGCGAGGCTGCTCTCATAAACGCTAGGCAGACCATCGGGATTGCTGGAGGCGTTTACTGCCGCGCGGTGGATCAGCAGACGCGCCGCATCGACCTTCATCGCCATTTCAGCCAGCTTCATCTGTACGGCTTGAAAATCGACGATTGGTTTGCCGAAAGCCTCGCGCTCCTGCGTGTAGGCGAGCGCTTGCTCCAACGCAGCCGCCGCCACGCCCAAGCTCTGGGTCGCATTGCCGCAGCGCTCCAGCCCAAATGCGCTCATCAATTTGCCGAATCCGCCCGCGCCGATAATCACGTTTGCGCCCGGCACTTTCACATCTTCGATCGCATAATCGGCGGTCGGGATGCCGCGAAAACCCATAAGCTCCTCACGCTTGCCAAATTGCAGGCCTGGCATGTCTTTTTCGAGCAGGATCGCGCCGATCCCCTTCGCGCCCGGTTCATCGGTGAAGCGGCAATAGGTAACGTAATAGTCGGAATGCCCACCGCCGCTGGTCCAGCGTTTGTAGCCATTAACGACATAGCCGTTTCCGTCCGGGACGGCTTTGGTGGTGAGGTCCGTCAATGCCGTGCCTGCGTCCGGCTCGGACATCGAGACGGCGACAATCTTCTCGCCCTTGATCACCTCTGGCAGGATGCGCGCCTTCATCTCTGGCGAGCCAAACCGGTCAATCGTACGCACTGGCCCGGTCAGCGCCTCAAACACTGGAAAGGCAACCGCGTTGGAAACCTGCGCAAATTCCTCCAGCACTATCAGCGCCTCAATATGGCCGAGGCCCAGCCCGCCATATTCCTCCGGCAGATTGACGCCGAGGAACCCCATTTCGCCAAATGTCCGCAGCATCTCCGGCGGCACGGGATAGTCATTGGCCTCCATATCGCGCGCCAGCTCTGGCAATTCAGCGCGGGCGAATTTGCGCGCGGTTTCCTGAAGCTCGCGCTGCTGATCAGTCAGATTAAAGTCCATGGCTGTCCCCAAAGGCGGTGTTCGCGTTTGCCGCTTCCTAGCGCATGAGAGCGGGTCTTGCGCAAGGGAAGCCTCACAAAGACGCGGCCACCCAAAATAAATCTGTAGACGGCCATCCGCCTCCACCCCCATAGTCGGCTGCATGAGCATTTCTGCAGATTTGAGCGGGCGCAATGCGCTGATCACTGGGGCATCGTCGGGTTTGGGCATGCGCTTTGGCCGGATATTGGCCGCCAGCGGCGCGAATGTTGCGCTTGGCGCGCGGCGCAAGGACCGGCTCGAGGCCTTGGCCAGCGAAATCGGCGATACTGCCACCCCGATCACGATGGATGTCGCGCGCGAGGCGGACATTGTCGCAGGGTTCGACGCGGCGGAAGCAGCGTTTGGCACTGTTGATACTGTCATCGCCAATGCCGGTATTGATGGTCAGGGCATGGCGACCGAGCAGGCCGAAGATGAAATAGAACGCACGCTTTCAATTAACCTCAAAGGCGCGATCCTGACCGCGCGCGAGGGGGCAAAGCGTATGATTGATGCGGGTGTGCCCAATGGCCGGATCGTGATGATCGCCTCCATCACAGCCTTTGAGCCATCGCCGGGCCTCGTCGCCTATTCCGCCAGCAAAGCAGGCGTCGTGCAGGCCGCGCGCAGCATGGCAAAGGAATGGGCGCGCACCGGCATTTGCGTGAACACAGTATCGCCCGGCTACATCCGCACCGATATCAACAACGACTGGTTCGAAACCGATGCTGGCAAACGTCAGGTAAAACGTTTCCCAAAGCAGCGTCTGATGGGCGAAGAGGGCTTAGACCCGGTAATACTGATGCTCTGCTCAGACGCGGCGCAGTTTATCACCGGCGCGGATTTCGTCCTGGACGATGGGCAGGCGTTGTAGTTTTGCGCAGCGCATCCGCGCCGCGACATCCTCGCTCATTGCGACCTTAGATCGCATCGCTGCGGGCGGCCAGTCGGCCTTGCGGTCGCCATGCGCCCGAGCTCCGCGACCACGCCACTTATCTTGAACTGGCCGACGCCGCAGGCGTCGCAAGCGCGACTGCGCGCCCGCAGACCCGTTAGGGTCGAGGACATCGCATCCCGGATGGGATGCGGAACACAAATAAAAGAAAATGGTGCCACGAGAGAGAATTGAACTCTCGGCCTCGTCATTACCAATGACGCGCTCTACCACTGAGCTACCGCGGCGCCTGTTCAAGACGCGCGCCTATCGTTGGGTGCGGCGCCAATGTCAAGCGGCGCTTGAACCTGAGGCCCGATATCGGCAAGGCGTTTCGCATGAGTGACACCAAAAGCAACAATCTGTCGCGCGACGAGCGTTTGGCCGCGAAATTGCGAGAGAATCTGCGCCGCCGCAAAGCGCAAGGACGCGATCTTGCCAACCCCGCGAGCGAATCGGGCGAAAGCAGGGTTTCCAAGGACGACGCCGGGGGCTAGTGGGTTTGCATTAAATTTATGGGCAACCGGAGCCACCCACTCCCTCCGCCCTTCCACCCGGATCGTATCCGAAAGTGTCCGGGTGGAAGGGCGGAGGGAGCGGGTGGCTCGGAACAGCAAAGCGGAAATCCGGAGAAACACCATCCCTAAGCTTATTCTCGTGCGCCACGGCCAGAGCCAGTGGAACCTGGAGAACCGTTTCACCGGATGGTGGGACGTTGACCTCACAGAGCAAGGCGTTGCCGAAGCTAAGGCCGCAGGCGTGCTGATGCGCGAAAAGGGCGTGGTGCCGACCACCTGCTTCACCTCGCTGCAAACGCGCGCGATCAAAACGCTCAACCTCGCGCTTGAAGAAGCCGGTCTGTTGTGGCTGCCAGTGACAAAGAACTGGCAGCTGAATGAGCGGCATTACGGCGGGCTGACCGGGCTCAACAAGCAAGAAACGCGCGATAAGCACGGCGATGAGCAGGTGCATATCTGGCGCCGCAGCTTTGACACGCCGCCCCCGCCGATTGAGCCGGGCAGCGAATATGATCCCGGCGCAGACCCGCGCTATGATGGGATTGATGTGCCTCAGACCGAGAGCCTCAAGCTGACGATTGAGCGCGTGCTGCCCTATTGGGAAAGCGCGATCCTGCCCGTGCTGGCCAGCGGCGAGACGGTGATCATTTCTGCGCATGGCAATTCGCTGCGCGCGCTGGTGAAGCACCTTTCGAACATTTCAGATGAGGACATCACCGGCCTCGAGATTCCCACCGGCCAGCCGATCATATATGATTTCGATGATGCCATGGTCCCGGGCGAGCGGTACTATTTGAAGGACAGCTGAGGCGCATATGGCCAAGGATACCACCGGCAAAGTCGCCATCGTGATGGGCAGCCAATCGGATTGGCCCACGATGAAGCGCGCGGCTGACGTTCTCGAAGAGCTGGAAGTGGAGCATGAGGCCCGGATCGTCTCGGCCCACCGCACACCTGACCGGATGGCCGCCTTTGCCAAAGGCGCCGAAGGCGAAGGGTTCGACGTGATTATCGCAGGCGCTGGCGGAGCGGCGCATTTGCCCGGCATGATCGCGGCGATGACCCATCTGCCCGTGCTTGGCGTGCCGGTTCAGTCCAAGGCTTTGTCGGGCTGGGACAGCCTACTGTCGATTGTGCAAATGCCAGCAGGTGTCCCCACCGGAACTCTGGCGATTGGCGAGGCAGGCGCGACCAATTCCGGCCTGCTCGCCGCCAGCATTCTGGCGCTATCAGACGAAGGCCTCTCGCAGCGGCTGCAAGATTGGCGCGCCGCGCGCAGCGCCGCCGTCACTGAAACGCCGCAGGACTAAAGGGGCGCCATGAGAACGCTTCCTCCCGGCTCGACAATTGGCATTTTGGGCGGCGGTCAGCTTGGCCGAATGCTGGCGGTTGCCGCACTCCAGCTTGGCTATCGCTGCATTGGCTATGCGCCCAAAGGCGACAATATCGCGCGCGACGTCTGCACTGATTTCTTCGAGAATGATTGGAGCGACACCGCCGCGCTCGCTGCCTTTGCGGCCAAGTGCGATGTGGTGACCTGGGAGTTTGAGAACGTCCCGCTCTCCACAGTGCACGCTCTGCCAGAAACAATGCTGGCCCCTGGGCCGAAGGCTTTGGAGGTGGCGCAGGACCGCCTCAATGAAAAGAGCTTCGTCGAGGGGTTCGGCGCGCAGCCCGCCCCGTACAAGCGGGTTGAAGATGATGCGGATTTTGCCAGAGCGCTGGAAATGGTCGGCGCGCCCGGCATCCTTAAAACCGCACGCGACGGCTATGATGGCAAGGGCCAATGGCGCGTCGCCTCCGCGCATGACGCCGATGGCATCCGCTTCCCCGGCGTCGCCTGCGTCTATGAAGGCATGGTCGATTTCGAAACCGAATTTTCCGTGATCCTCGTGCGCGGATATGATGGCGAGATCCGCTTCTGGGATTCCACCGCCAACACCCATGACAGCGGTATGCTCAGCAGCTCTATCCTGCCCGCAGGCCCGCTGGTCGAGGCGCAGGTTGATGCCGCGCGCGGAATCGCCGGGCAGGTCGCCGATGCGCTCAACTACGTCGGCGTCCTGACGCTAGAATTCTTCGCGACGAAGGCTGGCCCGGTCTTCAACGAAATGGCCCCGCGGGTGCACAATTCCGGCCATTGGAGCATTGAGGGCGCGGCTACCAGCCAGTTTGAGAATCACATTCGCGCGATTTGCGGCCTACCGCTGGGCGGCACCGAAACCCGCTTTGCCAGCATCGAAATGCGCAACATTATCGGCAAAGATGCGTTGGAGGCGCACACGCTACTTGCTGAGGACGGCGAGCCGCATCTGCACCTCTATGGCAAGGCCGAGGCCCGCGAGGGCCGCAAGATGGGCCATGTCACCCGGGTGAGCCATGAAGCGGGACCGGCCAGCGCGTGAGCGAAGAGATATTCCTGATTTATGCCCGCGCCGAAAACGGCACGATTGGCAAGGACGGCAAGCTGCCCTGGCACCTGCCCGCGGACCTTAAGCGGTTCAAGGCGCTGACCATGAACCGCCCGATGATCATGGGGCGCAAGACTTTTGAAAGCCTGCCCGGCCTGCTGCCCGGCCGCCGCCACATCGTTCTGACCCGGCGCGATCGCTGGGACAGCAGCGGCGCAGAAGTGGTGCATTCCATCGGCGAGGCGCTGGAGCTGGCCCGCGATGGCAATGAAACCGGCGAGATTGCCGTGGTTGGCGGCGCAGCGATATACGACGTCTTTCGCCCACATGCCGACCGGATCGAAGTGACCGAAATCCACGCGGAATATGCCGGCGACACCTTTATGAAGCCGATTGGCGATGAATGGGAAGTCACCGCGCGCGAAGACTATCCAGCCGAGGGCGATCACCCCGCCTACTCCTTCCTCACCTATCACCGGCAAGGACGCACAGATACGCAAGGCTCGGACGCATAATGCGCTGGCTCGATCACCGTGAACCTGTCTCAGAGGCGCTGCGCGGTGCGATCATTGCGCTCGGCAATTTCGATGGCTTCCACCGCGGCCATCAGGCCGTGGCGGGTGAGGCGATAGACTGGGCGCATGCCGAAGGTCGCCCTTCGATCATCGCCACATTTGACCCGCATCCGGTGCGCTTTTTCCGCCCTGACGCCCCGCCGTTTCGCCTGACCACGCTGGAGCAGCGCCAAGAACTGTACTTGGGCGCGGGCGCGACCGCGATGCTGGTGTTTCATTTCGACGCTGAGCTCTCCAGCACCAGCGCGGAGGATTTCATCACCGAGATCCTGATCAAGCGCTTTGGCGCGCATGGCGTCGTGACCGGCGGCGATTTCACCTTTGGCAAGGGCGCAAAGGGCAATGTCGATCTGCTGCGCGGCTTTGGCGGCGAGCATGGCCTGGAAAGCCGGGTCGTCTCCCCGGTCGAGGGAGATGGTGCAATCGTCTCCTCCAGCCGCATCCGCGAGGCCTTGCGCGGGGGTCAGCCGGAACTCGCCGCAGAGCTACTAACCCGCCCTTTTGCGATCCGCGGCATTGTTGAGCACGGGGACAAAAACGGGCGTGAGCTCGGCTATCCTACCGCCAATCTTCATGTCGAAAGCTACCTGCGGCCCAAATACGGTGTCTACGCCGTAACCGGCAAAGTGCTGGCCACCGGTGAAGAGCTCAAAGGCGCGGCGAACATGGGCATCCGCCCTCAGTTTGAGCCGCCCAAGGAATTGCTGGAGCCGCATTTCTTCGATTTCTCTGGCGACCTTTATGGTCAGGAAATCGAAATCGCCTTCCACCACTTCCTGCGCGGCGAGGCGAAGTTCGACTCGCTCGATGATCTCATCGTGCAGATGGACAAGGATTGCGAGGAAGCGCGAAGGCTTCTAAGCGCGCCGAAAGCGTAGATTAGGCCAACAATGACCGAAGAAACCCAAAAGCGAGATTACAAGGACACCGTCTTCCTGCCGAAGACCGCGTTTCCGATGAAAGCCGGCCTGCCGCAGAAGGAGCCGGGCATTCTTGCGCGTTGGCAGGATGCGAACCTGTACCGCACCATGCGCGATACCCGCAGCGGTCGCGAGAAGTTCATCCTGCATGACGGCCCGCCCTATGCCAATGGCGACATGCATATCGGCCATGCGCTGAACCATATCCTCAAAGACATGGTGTGCCGCACGCAGAACCTGATGGGCAAGGATGCGCCCTATGTGCCGGGCTGGGATTGCCACGGCCTTCCAATCGAGTGGAAGGTTGAAGAGCTATACCGCAAGAAAAAGAAGAACAAGGACGAGGTTCCGCCAAAGGAATTCCGCGCCGAATGCCGCGCCTATGCGCAGAAATGGGTCGATGCCCAGCGCGAGCAGCTGAAACGCCTGGGCATCATGGGCGATTGGGACAATCCGTACCTCACCATGGACCCTCAGGCCGAGGGCACGATTGTTGCCGAGCTGATGAAGTTTGTGGAGGCGGGCAATCTCTATCGCGGGTCGAAGCCGATCATGTGGAGCCCGGTCGAAAAGACCGCTCTGGCCGAGGCCGAGGTCGAATATGAAGACCTGACCGATAGCCCGCAGATCGATGTGGCGTTTGAGATTGTGGAGTGCCCGAATGTGCCCGAACTGGTCGGCGCGCATGCGGTGATCTGGACGACAACGCCGTGGACGATCCCGGTGAACCAGGCCTTGGCCTATGGGGCGGATGTTGAGTATCGACTGCTTCGCGACCCAGAAACAGACGCGCGCTACCTTGTAGCCTTCGATCTGATCGAACAGTTCCAAGCGAGATTTGGAAAGCAGCTCCGGAAACTAGCCCGTGATCCTTCGGGTAGTTTCCTTGAGGACTTCGCCGAAGCTGTCGCGTCGAACATCAAAGGCTCAGACCTAGCCGGAACCATCGCCAAGCACCCAATGGCGGACAAGTTCCCGGACAGCGAATTTTACACCAAGCCGCGCCCCTTCCTCGAAGGTGATTTTGTCACGACCGACAGCGGCACTGGCCTTGTCCATATGTCGCCCGATCACGGCGAGGATGATTTTGAGCTGTGCAAAGCCAACGGCATCAATCCCGTATTCGCGGTGATGGACGATGGCCGGTACCGCGATGATTGGCCGTGGCTCGGCGCGGATGACATGGATGCGGACGGCAAAGCACGCCGCCGCGCGGTCATCAACAAACCGTTCAACGCGCCCGATGGCCCGATTTGCAACGATCTGCGCGAAGCGGGCGCTTTGCTCAGCGCCTCTGCCGATTACGCGCACAGCTATCCGCATTCCTGGCGCTCCAAAGCCAAGGTGATCTATCGCTGCACGCCGCAATGGTTTGTGCCGATGGATAAGGTTTTGGATGACGCAGGACCTTCGGCGCTACATTCTGCGAGCATCGAGGAGATAGAGGCGGCGGCAAAGGACAATGCAGCCTTGTCCGTCACCCCAGCGAAAGCTGGGGTCTCTGGCGACAACTCTCAGACGCCCGAGATGCCAGCTTCCGCTGGCATGACGTTGAGAGAAAGGGCCATGTCGGAAATTGAGCGGGTGAACTTCGTCCCGCCCAAGGGCCAGAACCGCATCGGCTCCATGGTCGAGGGGCGGCCCGATTGGGTGCTCAGCCGCCAGCGCGCCTGGGGCGTGCCGATCACGCTTTTCGTGCGCCCCGATGGCACCTATTTGCAAGACCCAGAAGTAAACGCGCGCATTGTTGCCGCCGTCACCGCAGAGGGCGTCGATGCTTGGGAAGGAGCCCGCAAAGCCGAATTCCTCGGGGCCAATCACAACCCCGATGACTATGAAATGGTCACCGATATTCTGGACGTGTGGTTCGACAGCGGCTGCACCCATGCATTCGTGCTGGAATCGGATCGCTGGCCGGACCTGACCTGGCCTGCGAACCTCTATCTCGAAGGCAGCGACCAGCACCGCGGGTGGTTCCAATCATCCTTGCTTGAAAGCTGCGCCACGCGCGGCCGCGCGCCGTACGACGAAGTGCTGACCCATGGTTTCACTATGGACAAGGCCGGCAAGAAGATGTCGAAATCGCTCGGCAATACCATCGATCCGCTAAAGGTGATGGAGCAATATGGCGCGGATATCATCCGGCTGTGGGCGCTTAGCGTGGACTTCACCGAAGACCACCGGATCGGCGATGAAATCCTGAAAGGCGTGGGCGATCAATACCGCCGCCTGCGCAACACGTTCCGCTATATGCTCGGCGCGCTCGATGGCTTTGTCGGCGATATGTCGGATGGCGGCGAAATCCCTGAGCTGGAGATCTATGTTCTCTCGCTGCTGGGTGATCTCGACGCCAAGCTGCGCAAGGCCGCCGAAGAATACGACTTTAACAGCTACACCCGCCTGCTGGTCGATTTCTGCAACGAAGACCTCTCGGCCTTCTTCTTCGATATCCGCAAAGACACGCTCTATTGCAACGGCGAAAATTCGGTTAGCCGGACCGCCTATCGCACCGTGCTCGACCTGCTGTTCCATGCGCTAGTGCGCTATGCCGCGCCAGTGCTGGTCTACACCGCCGAGGAAGTGTGGCAGAGCCGCTATCCCGAAGATGGCGAGCAAGGCGGCAGCGTGCATTTGCTCGAATGGCCGAGCATTCCGGTCGTGCCTGCTGACACCGGCAAGTGGGAAGCCTTGCGGGCTCTTCGCGAGCGCGTGACCGAAGCAATCGAGCCATTGCGGCGCGAAAAGACCATCCGCTCCAGCCTGGAGGCCGAGGTAACTGTGCCCGCCAGCGCGGTGCCGGAAGGCGTGAGCGACGAACAGCTCGCCGAATTGTTCATCACTGCGACAGTCAGTCGCGGCCAAGGGGACGAGGTGACCGTCGTCAAAACATCTCACGCGAAATGCGGGCGCTGCTGGCGCTTGCTGCCTGACGTGCCTGAGGAAGGCGCGCTGTGCGGACGCTGTGATGATGTGATCGCTGATCTGGACGCTGCCTCATGAGCGGCCTGGTCACCCGCAACCGGATAATCGGCCTGGTGCTGGCGATCATCATCGCGGGCGTGGATCAGCTGATCAAATGGTATGTGATCGGCCCGCTGGCCCTGCGCGAGGTGCGCAATATTGAGCTGCTGCCGTTTTTCGACCTAACCTACGTGGAAAACCGCGGCGTTTCGCTCGGGATGCTGCAGGCCGACAGCATGGAAATGCGCTGGGCGCTGGTCGGGATGACCGCGCTGATCGCGCTGGTCGTGCTGGTCTGGATTATGCGGGAGCGATTGATGGGTGACATCATTGGCCTCGCCATGATCCTGGGCGGAGCGATCGGAAACATCCGTGACCGCTATGAATTTGGCTATGTGATCGACTATGCCGACCTGCACATCGGCACATTTCGCCCGTTCCTTGTTTTCAACGTCGCCGATGCCGCTATCACCATCGGCGTGGTCGTAATCCTTATTCGCAGCTTTTTTGCGAGCGATAAGAGTGATACAGAAACCGCTGAAGAGCCAGCCAGCGAGCTTAACGCTGAGCGGCCAGCTGAGAATTGACTCGGAGAATTTGCAATGCGTGCCTACAAAACTGCCATCCTTCTGATTTCGACCAGCGCCATGCTGGGCGCCTGCGGAGGCTCGGGCATTTTCAACCGCGAGCGGCCTGATGAATTCGCCGTTCAGCGCCAGGCACCTCTCGTGGTTCCGCCTGATTTCAACCTCGCGCCGCCTGCACCGGGCGCGCCGCGTCCAGCCGATGGCACCGCCTCTGAGCAAGCGTTGGACGCTATCTTTGGCGGTCCTGCTGAGCGCAGTCAGGTTGAAACCAGCGCGCTCGACCGTGCTGGCGCTGCGGCTCCGGGCATCCGCTCTCAAGTGGGCGATGAGGGCACCAATACGGTCGCCAAAGGCCGGGTAACGCGGGATATTATCGCTGCGCCAGAGGGCGACGGCGCATCGGCTCAGACGGTCGTACCTGGTTAGTTTGCGCGAGGCGCATCCGCGCTTGCGATATCCTCGCTCACGCGACCTGAAGGTCGCGTCGCTGCGGGCGGGCGTGCGCGCTTGCGACGCCTTCGGCGTCGTTGATCCGCCCTTCCGAGAAATTCACCCTTCGGTTGGCTCCGGCGACTTCCGCACCAGGATCTTGCTGATCCGGCGGCGGTGCATTGTCACTACCTCAAAACGCCAGCCCTGGTCGCTGAACGTATCGCCTGCGACCGGTAGGCGTTTTAGCACGGACAGGACATAGCCAGCGGCTGTGCCAAATTCTCGGCTGTCGTCGTAATCGAGGCCAAGCCGGTCAGCCAAAGCATCCGCTGAGATCGCGCCGGAAATGATCAGAGAGCCATCAGGCCGCTCGATCAAATCAGGCTCGTCGCCTTCGTCCTTATCGCTTACAAAATTGCCCGCCATCGCGGTCAGCAAGTCGACCGGCGTGACGATCCCGTCGAGATGGCCATATTCGTCATGCACCATGGCGAGCGCAATATCGGCCTGCTGCAGCACCCGCAGCGCATCCATCGCGTCAAGCTGATCCGGGACAACCTCGGCCTTGCGCATCATGTCTTTAAGCGAAACCTCTTCACCCGCCACCATGTGGGCGAGAACTTCGCGCACTTTCACCACGCCCAGCACGTTGTCGGGCGAGCCATCGGCGATCGGAAGCAGCGAGTGCGGGCTGTCTTCAATCGCGGCTTTGATCGCCTTTTCATCCGCGCCGATATCAATCCAGTCGAGCTCTGTGCGCGGCGTCATCATCTCGCGCACGGGCCTTTCGGCCAGGCGCACAACACCGGTCAGGATCTGATGCTGCTCTGCTTCGATCACGCCAGACCGGGTCGCATCGGCGAAAATCATCTGCAATTCCTCAGCCGTCACCGAATTGGAGCTGCCCTTGCGAATGCCGAATAGGCGGATGATCCCAGCGGAGGATTTATCTAGCAGCCACACCAGCGGGGCGGCAATCTGCGCAATAAAGGCCATCGGCCGCGCCATGACCAAGGCGATTGGCACAGAAGAGCGCAGCGCGAGCTGCTTTGGCACCAGTTCGCCAATCACCAGGCTGAGATAGGTAGTCACCGCAATCGCGATACCGAATCCGACATCGCCAGCCATATCCGCTGGCACACCCAGCGGAACCAAGCGCTCGCCCAGCGGCTCCTCCAAGCTAGCGCCCGAATAAGCGCCGGTGATGATCGCCACCAAAGTGATGCCGATTTGCACGGTCGAGAGGAATTTGCCCGGATCAGCGGCCAGCTCCAGCGCGGTCTTAGCAGCAGCAGAACCATCCTCTGCTTTTGCCTTAAGGCGTGCGGTTTTCGCGGAAACAATCGCAAGCTCTGACATGGCGAACACGCCATTGAGCACGATCAATCCGAAAATGATGAACAGGTCTGGCCAAGGAAAGGGGGTCACACCCTATTCGCTAGCATAATTGTTCGGCCTTGCCAGCCGGTCTCGTGTGTACGCGCTCAAAAACCGCCACACCGACTTATAGTTTACAAGAATTAACCCTATTCAGCTTGCCGAAAAGCAGGCCAAGGCACATGCACGCCAGATCAGCGCAGCTTTAGGCGCTGACACTTGCGCGCGAAGCCCCATCTGTGCGAGCTTCGAGCCGTCGAGGAGGACAACGACAATGAAAACAGCAAGAATTTTCCTATCGAGCACGGCAGCCATCGCGCTGCTCGGCACCAGCGCCTGCGTCACGGACCCTAACACCGGACAGCAGAAAGTTTCACGCACCGGCATCGGCGCGGTTCTGGGTGGCACTTTGGGCTATCTGCTCGGCGGCGTGGTCGGCGGCGATACGGCCCGCATCATTGGCGCAGGCATCGGCGGCTCTGCCGGCGCGGTGATCGGCAAGCAATTTGATGACCAGATCAAGGAACTCGACGAGCAGACCGCAGGCAGCGGCGTGGATGTCGAAGAAATCGGTGATCAAGACGCCATTCTGGTGCGCCTGCCCGATGGCGTGACCTTTGCCAGCGGATCAGCCGACATCAATCCCGGGTTCTACGACACGCTCAACACCGTGGCCGACAGCCTGATCAAATATCCCAACAGCCTGGTCGATGTGTACGGCTTTACCGACACCACTGGCTCGAACGCGCTGAACCAGCGCCTTTCAGAACAGCGCGCTCAAGTGGTTGCCGATTACCTCGCCTCGCGCGGCGTCGCGCGCAGCCGGATGGCCACGCAGGGCTTCGGCGAAAGCTATGATTATCTGCGCGTGAAGACCGGCGACAACGTCAACGAGCCGCTTAACCGGCGGGTCGAGATCAAGATCGTACCGATCAGCCAAGACGATGTGAACGCAGCGCGCGCCGGGCAATAAGCGCTTGCCTCTATGACCAACGAGAAGGGCCGGGGAAACCTGGCCCTTTTTGTTTTGGGGTGGCTGGGTCGCAAACAATAAAGCCTACTTGGACAAATCTCTGGCCCGCTCGGCAATCCGCTCCACCGCCGCACCATGAATCTCTGGCGAGCTGACCAGAACCCCAAAGGCGCGCGGATCACGCTTATTATAACCAAGCGGCGCGCCAAACGCGTCGGAAACCTGGGCGCCAGCCTCCCGCGCGATCAGTGTCGCAGCGCCCACGTCCCACTCATAGCCCCAGCGCAAGGTTGCGACCAAATCCGCCATATCCGCCGCCACCATCGCAATGCGCAGCGCAATCGAATTGGGCTTCTCAACAATCACCAGATCAGAATCGGGGCTAGGCAATTGATCAATTGGAATGCGCGCGCCGGAAAACTCGGTCCGGCGTGAAGCCGTGATCGCCAGATCATTGAGCGTCGCGCCTTTGCCTGCCTCGGCGATCCATTCCTCCCCGCGCGAAGGCGCGGCCAGCATACCGATCAAGGGCCGTCCAGCGCTGATCAAAGCCACCGACACCGCCCATCCTGGCCGCCCGCGAATGAAATCGCGCGTGCCATCAATCGGATCGACCAGCCAGATCAGGTCATTATCCAGCCGCCCCGGATCATCAGCAGTCTCCTCGGACAGCCAACCAGCCGAAGGCAGCAACGCGCCCAGCTCCCGCTTCAGAAAAGCATCGACCTCAAGATCAGCCTCGCTGACCGGATCACCCGGCGTCTTCTCCCACGTGCTCAGCGCATGGCCATCACCGGGCCAGCGCGAATGCGCGATCCGGCCCGCTTCGCGGACGATTTCTTGAAGGCGAATTCGATCAATCATGTGAGCGTTTAGTCGTGGCCGTACAAACCACACTTTTCAAGCCGGTGAATCCATGCTTAGGCACGCACCAACATTATCTCCCCGCATTTACGAATTAAGGACAGCCAGCGATGAACATTCACGAGTATCAGGCCAAGGAATTGCTCAAAGAACACGGGATCGCCGTGCCAGCAGGCCATGCCGCGATGAGCGTGGAAGAAGCCCTCGCCGGTGCCAAGCAGCTGCCAGGGCCGCTCTATGTCGTAAAAGCGCAAATTCACGCTGGTGGACGCGGCAAGGGCAAGTTCAAAGAACTGCCAGAAGATGCAAAGGGCGGTGTACGTCTCGCCTTTTCGCTCGATGAAGTGGAAAGCCACGCGAAGGAAATGCTCGGCAACACGCTCGTCACCATTCAAACCGGGGCAGAGGGCAAGCAGGTCAACCGCCTGTATGTGACCGACGGCGTTGATATCGAAAGCGAATATTACCTCGCCATGCTGGTCGACCGGGCCAGCGGCCAGGTCGCCATGGTCGCCTCCACCGAAGGCGGCATGGATATCGAGGACGTGGCGCACAACACGCCTGAGCTGATCACGACGATCACAATCGACCCAGCGCAAGGCTTCATGCCGCATCACGGTCGCGCGGTTGCGTTCGCCCTGAAGCTCTCAGGCGACCTCAACAAGCAGTGTCAAAAGCTCGCCGCCAAGCTCTATGCCGCCTTCATGGCGAGCGATTGCGAGATGCTGGAAATCAACCCGCTGGTTGAAACCAAACCGAATGCCGAGGGCAAGGCCGATCTGCTGGTGCTCGACACCAAGATGAGCTTTGATGGCAATGCGCTCTATCGTCACAAAGACATTGAGGCGATGCGCGACGAGACCGAGGAAGATCCGGCCGAGGTTGAAGCGTCAGAATATGACCTCGCTTACATCAAGCTCGACGGAAACATTGGCTGCATGGTCAATGGCGCGGGTCTCGCCATGGCAACGATGGATATCATCAAGCTGAACGGCGCGTTCCCAGCCAACTTCCTCGACGTGGGCGGCGGCGCAACCACTGAGAAAGTGACTGCAGCCTTCAAGATCATCCTGAAAGATCCAGCGGTCGAGGGCATCCTCGTCAATATCTTCGGCGGGATCATGAAATGCGACATTATCGCAGACGGCATCGTGCAAGCGGCGAAAGACGTGAACCTTTCCGTTCCATTGGTGGTCCGCCTCGAAGGCACCAACGTCCAGCAAGGCAAGGACATCCTCGCCAATAGCGGACTGCCGATTGTGGCTGCGGATGATCTGGGTGACGCTGCGAAGAAGATCGTCGCAGAGGTTAAGCAGGCGGCTTAATGGCTATCGCGAAAGCCGAGAGGATAGCCTTCCTCTTGGCCTTCGCTTGCCTATTCGCGCATGAAATGGACGCAGTATTCCATGCCGAATGGCGGATTTTGCCGGCACTTTCATCGCTCGATGATACGTCTGGCCGAATGGTATTTACGCTCTTGCATGTGCCAATCTTTGCAGCTTTGGCGTACCTTTTCTGGGAGGCGCCGCCCGCATTGGCGCGCATATCCAGGTTGGCGTTCGCTGCGTTTTGCGCGGTGCATGTGGGGTTGCATTGGCTCTTTTTAGAGCATCCAGACTACACTTTTGATTCTTGGGATTCGAACCTGTTGATCGGAGGAGCGGGAGGTTTCGGATTGATCTATCTGGTCGCGCATTCTGCGCATCGCCGCTCCAGGTCATCGACCTAAGACGGAGCAACAGTTAGCTCATCTTCCGATTGCATTCGCACCGCTTCGACAAGCCCTTCAACAAGCGTGCTTGGATCAGCGCACCTCAGCATCATACACCACGCAGTACTCGACTGCTAACAGAGGGGATGTGAGCATGCCATTCTTGCCCACTCTCCGGCTTTCCCTGTTTCATTGCGTGCAACCTTACCTGCAAAGCTCTCAAAAAGGCAGGCTTGACCTTGGGCGATCAGCGCGCGAGGACTGCCTGCGAAACATGCACTTGGGACTCCGGCGCTGCTTGACGTTTACGTAAACGCAAGCTAGGGCGGATCTCAGTAGATTTGCGCCTGGGCGCCATAAGGAAGGAACTGCGATGAAAATCCTCGTCCCCGTCAAACGGGTGATTGATTATAACGTGAAACCGCGCGTTAAGGCCGACGGCACAGGCGTTGATCTGGCCAATGTCAAAATGAGCATGAACCCATTTGATGAAATCGCCGTCGAAGAGGCGATTCGCATCAAGGAAGCGGGCAAAGCCGAAGAAATCGTCGCCGTATCGATTGGCCCTGCAAAGGCTCAGGAAACGCTGCGCACCGCGCTCGCCATGGGTGCAGACCGGGCGATCCTGGTCGAAACCGATGAAGAAGTTGAGCCGCTCGCCGTTGCGAAAATTCTCAAAGCGATTGCTGACGAAGAACAGCCCGGTCTCGTGCTGCTCGGCAAGCAGTCGATCTCTGACGATTCGAACCAAACCGGCCAAATGCTCGCCGCTCTGATGGGCCGCCCGCAGGGTACGTTTGCGAACACCGTCGCGGTTGACGGCGACAGCGTCGAAGTGAAGCGTGAAGTCGATGGCGGTCTTGAAACCGTCAAGCTGACGCTGCCAGCGATTGTCACCACCGACCTGCGCTTGAATGAGCCGCGCTATGCTTCACTGCCTAATATCATGAAGGCTAAGAAGAAGCCGCTCGACAGCAAGACCCCGGCCGATTTCGGTGTCGACGTGGCCCCGCGCCTCACGACCACCAATGTCGCTGAGCCGCCTGTCCGTCAGGCCGGTGAAAAGGTCGCCGACGTCGATGCGCTGGTTGAAAAGATCAAGGCTCTGGGCATCGCCTGAGGCGCGCCTGAGCAGGATAAGGAATAAAGACCATGAACACTCTGGTTCTCGTCGAACACGACAATTCATCCGTTAATGACGCCACACTGGCTGTCGTGACCGCTGCCGGCAAGCTGGGCGAAGTGACCGCGCTGGTCGCTGGCCACAATTGCGGCGCTGTCGCCGATGGCGCCGCGCAGATCGCAGGCGTATCAAAAGTGCTGAAGGCGGACGATGCCGCTTACGCGAATGGCCTCGCTGAAAACGTCGCACCATTGGTGGCTGGCCTGATGGAAGGCTATGACGCTTTCCTCGCCCCGGCGACTACGAGCGGCAAGAACATCGCTCCGCGCGTCGCCGCGCACCTTGATGTGATGCAGATTTCCGACATTCTTTCTGTCGAAGGCGGCAAGACCTTCACCCGTCCGATCTATGCCGGCAATGCCATCGCCACCGTCGAAAGCGCCGATCCCAAGCTGGTGATCACCGTTCGCGGCACGGCCTTTGAAAAGGCAGAGACCACTGGCGGATCAGCCTCGGTTGAAGACGCAAGCGGCCCCGGCGATGCTGGCATCTCCAGCTTCGTCAGCAGCGAAATTGCTGATGGCGGCGACCGTCCGGAACTCGCCAGCGCTGGCGTAATCGTATCCGGCGGACGCGCGCTGAAAGACAGCGAAACCTTCGAAAGTGTCATCACACCGCTGGCTGACAAGCTTGGCGCAGCTATCGGCGCATCGCGCGCGGCAGTGGATGCGGGCTATGTCCCGAACGACTATCAAGTCGGGCAAACCGGCAAGATCGTCGCTCCAGAGGTCTATATCGCAATCGGTATCTCCGGCGCGATTCAGCACCTTGCGGGCATGAAGGACTCCAAAGTGATCATCGCGATCAACAAGGATGAAGATGCACCGATCTTCCAAGTGGCGGATATCGGCCTGGTCGCTGATCTGTTCAATGCAGTGCCGGAGCTGACGCAAAAGCTCGGCTAAACCGCTGCTCTGCATAAAGTCTTAAGGTTGAAGCAGACCCTCGCCTCGTTATTATGAGGCGGGGGTTTTGCTTTATGGGAGCACTTATGCGGTTTGGATTGAGAGCGTTGGCGGCGGCCATTTTGGGGATGGGCGCTGCGAGCCCAGCGTATGCGAAGGCCGAGCCGGTTGTGCTTGAGCCAAGTTCGAAATGGAACGTCGATTTTGCCCCCGAGAAATGCCGCCTTGCTCGCGTCTTTGGCGAGGGGGAGAATCGCCATGTCCTTTTCTTTGAGCAATGGGGACCAAAGGCGACCTTTGGCTTCACTGCATCAGGCCCAGGTTTTGACCGTTTCCGTGCCTATAAGCCGGTCGATGTGAGGTTCTCCAACGCCCAAGAGCCGCGCGAAACGCAGCCATTCATGGGCACAATCGAGAGTTTTGGCGACGCAATCATCTACTCGACAATGGCGCTTGAAGATGAAGGCCAGGGCCAGATGCTTGGCATCCTTCCGCAACTGAACACCGACAAAGCGAGCTTCGCAGAATTCGTTGAATTCCGTCAGCGCAGCCGCAGCGTCCGGTTTAACACTGGCGAACTCGGCGAGGCCTTCAAAGTGCTCAATCAATGCACGCGAAGCCTTGTCAGCGATTGGGGACTGGACGTCGAAAAGCATAAGAGCGCCACGAAGGCTGTCGAATGGACAAATGACCAGGCAATCGTCCAACGACTCGTAAAAACGTATCCAAGTGCGGCGCTTCGCAAAGGCGAGCAGGGCATTATGCGAATGCGGTTGAAAATCGACGAAACCGGTAAGATGACCGACTGCGTGATCAATCAGACAACGATCAACAAGTCACTTAAGTCTCCCGCGTGCAGAGAGATGGCCAAAGCGAAGTTTGAGCCGGCATTGGATGCCAATGGCGCGCCAATGGCCTCATATTATTTGACCGCGATCACTTATAAAGTGAACGACTAAACCGTCCCGGTTGAGACAATCTGCGCCCTCCGCTGAGCGGGCGCGCCGCGAGAGCTGATCGTGCGCTTCGCTTTCGCAGCATTCGCCTCGGCCAATCGGCGCGCGCTTGCTAGCGCGGCTTCTGCATCACCGGCGACCAGAGCCGCAGCGCAGGCGGCGCATTCCTTTTGCGACTGGTGCGTCCGGTCTTGCGCCACAACTTCGCTGAGGGCGGCAAACAAATGGAAGCGCGCGGGCTCGAAGGCTTCCGGCGCAGAGCATGCTTCCATCATCGCAAAATACAGCGCATCGGCGCTGCTCGAGCGGTCACGCTGGCTGCGCCACAGCGCCCGGCCGGTGAGGACATAAGCGCCAGAGCCAACCTCAAACTGGCATGGCTCCAGCGCGGTTACCAAGGCGCCATTGATCACTGCCTGCGCCCCGGCGGCTAGGGAGATGGTCTTTGGGACGGGAGCGGGCTGTTTGGCGGGCATGCCCTCTTGCTAACGGCTATTGCCAAACTGAGGGCTGCCAAGGGCCTGCGTACTTCCCCGCAGGAGCCGCAGTTTTGACTACATAAAGCCGATGATGAAATGGATTGTCATGCCGACGAGCCCGCCCACCAGAGTGCCGTTGATGCGGATGAACTGGAGGTCACGCCCGACCGCGCTTTCGATCCGGCCAGTGATCGTCGTCGCATCCCAGCGCTTCACGGTGTCGGACACCAGAGTCACAATCTCGCCGCCATAGCGGGTCGCAACGCCCACGAGAGTGCGCCGCGCAAACCGGTTGATCTGCAGCTGCAAGCGCTCATCCTGTTTAAGCGCGCTGCCAAGCTCGGACAGACCTTTACGCATTTCATTGCCAAGCTCGCTGTCAGCTTCGCGCGCGCGGCGGATCAAGGATCTGCGGATGCGTTCCCACACGCCCATCCACCATTCCGCCACCGCCGGATTTTCGATAAGGTCGCGCTTCATGCTCTCGACGCGCTCCCGCGTGTCGGGATCATGCTGCAAATCTTGTGAGAGCTTCGCCAGCCCCTCTTCAATCTTGCTGCGCAGCGGGTGCTCAGGGTCGACCAGCACCTCCGCCAGCAACTTATAGAGGCCGTCCAGCACAGAGCCGGAGATCCGCTCATCAAGGCCGGTCCAGCGCAGCACCGCATTGGCGCGCGCGTGGATCACTTCGCGCACCGTCTCTTCATTGTCCTCCAGCGTCAGGCCCGCCCAGCGGATGAAGCCATCCATCAAAGGCATGTGACGCCCATCGGCGATCGCGCTTTCGAGCATTCGACCGACCAGAGGCGAGATATCGATCTTGGCGAATTGATTACCCAGCCCGCTGCGCACTTGGTTGCCAAGCCGGTCCGGATCGAGCGATTCGAGCACTTCGGCCAGCAATTCTGCCGCTCCGCCGGTGATGCGGGAACGAGGGTCAGGACCGTCCTCGCTGCGCGCGGGAGCCACCAGGAAATCGCCCACCGCGCGCGCGACATTCATGCCAGCCATACGCCGCGCCACCACGGCCGGGGTCAGGAAATTCTCCTGCAGAAACTGCGCCATAGTGTCGGCGATGCGGTCTTTGTTTTCAGGGATGATCGCCGTGTGCGGGATCGGGAGGCCCAGCGGGTGGCGGAACAATGCGGTGACCGCAAACCAATCAGCCAGGCCGCCAACCATCGCCGCCTCAGCAAAAGCGTTCACATAGCCCCATGCCGGATGCAGCTCCACATAGGGATGCGTCGTAAAGAACAGCAGCGCCATCGCCCCAAGCAGCCCCGTCGCCGTCCAGCGCATGCGCCGCGCACGGTCCGCCGTCAGCGCTTCGCCGCCGAACTTTAGTGGGATTGGCTGAGCATCAGACATGGCCGCGCGCCTAGCATGCCGCTGGGATTTGCAACACTGTGGCTGGCATTAGCGCGAGATCACTCACTCGGCAGGCTCGGCCCCGGGCGGCAAACGCGTTGCCGGAGTGGCCGAGGGCTTGGGCTCGCCGCCAGCTTCAGGCACATCAGACACCCCTGGGGTGTTGCTGCTGTCTTCATCGCCGGGACGATAGGTGAGGAAGCGCTGGCGCATCCACGGACCAGCGCGGCGTTCAAAACTATCGGCCAGACTGAAACCAGCCGGAACGATCAGCAAGGTGAGCACGGTCGACAGGATCAGCCCCCCAATCACCACAACGCCCATGGGTTGGCGCCATGCACCATCACCAGACAGAGACAGCGCCGTTGGCACCATGCCAGCGGTCATCGCGACCGTGGTCATCACAATCGGCTGAGCACGCTTATGGCCCGCTTCCATGATCGCTTTGAATTGATCCGTGCCGTCGGCCATTTCCTCAATCGCAAAGTCTATCAAGAGGATCGAGTTTTTAGACACAATCCCCAGCAAGAGCAGGATGCCGATCATGACCGGCATGGAAAGCGGCTGGCCCACGATCCAGACGAGGAAAATTCCGCCCAATGGCGCCAATGCGAGCGAGGTCATATTCACCAGCGGGCTCATCAAGCGCTTATAAAGCAGCACCAGTACCGCAAAGACGAGCAGAACGCCTGCGAGAATGGCCGTGCTGAAGTTTGCAGCGAGCTCGTTCTCAACATCGGCTGCGCCGATGGAATCGCGGATGACGCCGGTTGGCAGGTCTTGCAGGGTCGGCAGTTGCTCAATCTGCGCATTCACATCACCGCGCAGGAAGCCAGAGGCCAAGTCCGCGCCGATGAAGACGCGGCGGTTCTGATTGTAACGCTGAATCGAGGTCGGCCCTGAGCCAAACGAGATATCAGCAATCGTGCCAAGCGGCACCGATCCGCCGCCCGCTGTCGGCACGGGCAGATTTTCCAGCGTTGTCATATCTTCGCGGGAAGAGGTCGGCAGCCTGACCGAAATCGGCACTTGGCGATCAGACAGGGAGAATTTCGCCGAGTTTTGCTCAATCTCGCCCATCGTCGCGATGCGGATCGTTTGGCTGAGCGCAACGGTTGAAACACCCAGATCCGCTAGCAGTTCTTGGCGCGGACGGATGATGATTTCGGGACGCGGAATGTCGGCGCTGACACGCGGCGCAACCACCGAGTCGAGCTTTTGCATGTCCTCAACGACCTTCGCCGCCGTAGCATTGAGCAAGGCCGGGTCAGAACCCGCCAACATGATCGTAAAGTCGCGCCCGCTGCCGCCGCCGCCCGGTCCATTGTCGTTTTGGAAGCGGACACGGGCATCGGCAATGCGCGCCAGTTCTGGTGCCAGATCGCGGGTGAATTCGACCGAGGTTTTTGAGCGATCATCCTTGAGAGTAACGAACATGGTCGCTTGGCCTTCGCGCACCCGCTCCAGCGCCAGTTCCACATCATCTTGCGCATACATCAAGGCCGAAACCTGATCGGTTACGCGCTCGGTATCCGCCAGCGTCGTGCCGGGGACCATTTCGATCTCAACCCGAACATTCTCGTCATCAATATCTGGAAATGCCTGAAACGGCGTTTGCTGCATCAACAAAATGGTCAGCAGCAGCGCGAAATATCCAACGCCCAGCATCCAAACCCGGTGGTCGAAGAAACGCGCGGTCATGTACTTCACGCTATGCGAAAACTGTCCGCTGCTGAAACGGCTGAGCAATTGGATCAGTTTAAAGACCACCCAACCGGCCAAGAAGCCGACGGCAAGACCCAAAGTCAGGAACAGAAGTTCAAAGACTTTCGAGACCAGGCCGAATGCGAATGAGTTTGGATCGCTGGAAACGAGCGCACCAACCTTGGCAGGAATGTCGAGGCCCGAGACGACGCCAAAGCTCATGAACAATCCGGCCGCCGACGCTGCGAGCAATGCAAAGACGGTGAGCAGCAAAGAAAGCACATAGAGCCAGCGATAGCGCGGGGCGTCCACGCCTTCGCGGCGCTCCAGCATCTTCGTCTTATCAAGCGACCAATTGAGGACCCGCATGTAGCGATCCATCCACTTGCCCTCGCCATGCGCGGCGTGCCCTTCTGCGCGCAGGAAGTATGCGGCGAGCATAGGTGTGATCATCCGCGCCACGGCCAAGCTCATCAAAACCGCGATCACGACTGTTAGACCGAAGTTTTTGAAGAACTGACCCGTAATGCCCGGCATCAAGCCAACGGGGAAGAACACCGCGATAATGCAAAAACTGGTCGCAACAACCGGCAGGCCAATTTCGTCAGCCGCATCAATCGATGCTTCATAGGCGGATTTGCCCATTCGCATGTGTCTGACGATGTTCTCAATTTCAACGATGGCATCATCAACCAAGACCCCCGCGACCAGACCCAATGCCAGCAAAGACATTTGGTTGAGATTGAAGCCGATCAAATCCATGAACCAGAAAGTCGGGATCGCCGATAGCGGGATCGCGATCGAGGAGATCATCGTCGCGCGCCAATCGCGCAGGAAGAAGAACACCACGACGACGGCGAGAACTGCGCCCTCCACCATAGCGGAGATCGAGCTGGTGTATTGGTCTTTGGTGTATTTGACGGTGTTGAACAGCGGGATGAATTTCACCCCGGGGTTCTCCGCCTCAATCTGATCGATGATGGTCAGTGCTTCTTCGTAGACCGTGACGTCTGATGCGCCTTTCGCGCGCGACATGAAGAAGTTCACCACCTCTTTATCGCGCACTTTGCTGATCGTGGTCCGCTCAGAATAGCCATCACGCACGCGGGCCACGTCGGCCAGCTTGATCGACGTGCCATTGTTCAGGCGAATTTGGCGCTGCGACAGTTCGAACGCACTTTCGGTGTTGCCCAGGACGCGCACCGATTGCCGCGCGCCGCCAATCTCGGCCATGCCGCCGGCGGCATCGACATTGTCGAGGCGCAGGACTTGGTTGATTTGACTGGCCGTGACGCCGAGCGCGGAAAGCCGCGCCGGATCAAGAATGACCTCAATCTCGCGGTTCACCCCGCCCCAGCGGCCAGCCTCAGCCATGCCTTCGACGGATAGCAATTGTTTTGAAACGGTGTCATCGATGAACCAGCTGAGCTGTTCAATCGTCATATCGTCCGCTTCGACGGCGTAAATGCCGAGGAAACCGCCGGCAATATCGACCTTGCTAACCCGCGGTTCCAAAATCCCATCGGGCAAGTTCCCGCGCGTGCTGTCGACCGCATTTTTGACCTCAGCAACGGCCACATTGGGGTCAATGCCGAGCTCAAATTCGACAAAAGTGTTCGAACTGCCCTCGCGCGCGGTCGAGGAGATGTTGCGAACGCCGCTAAGCGAACGCACCGCCGATTCGACCTGCTGGGTGATTTGGTTTTCGATCTCAGTCGGGGCTGCACCGGGCTGAGAAATGGTGACGTTCACACCCGGAAACTCAATATCCGGGTTGTTCACCACATCCATTTTGTTGAAGCTGAGCAAGCCCGCCAAGAACATTGCGGTGAACGCAACCAGCGGGATCACTGGATTGCGGATTGACCAAGCAGAGATGTTCCGAAAACCCATGGCGATTAGCTATCCTCGAGCATCTTGGGCGAGATCGCTTCGCCTTCGGTCAGGAAGCCGCCAGCGCGCAGCACAATTTGCTCGCTGCCGTCGAGGCCCTCGGTCACGACGATACCGTCCGGCGTGACCATGCCGGTCTTGATCGCGCGCCGCTCCGCCTTCTTTTCGTCACTGACGATGTAGACGTAGCTGCCTTCGCTATCAGCCAAGACCGAGCTTTCTGGCAGGATGGTCGCGACAACGGTGCCGCTTTTGATTTCTGCCGTGGCAAAGCCGCCTGGGCGTAATTCCGGAGCGTAGGCAAGCGCCACGCGCGCAATGCCTTGGCGGTTTTGCGGATCAATAACCGGGGAAACCTGCCACACTTGGCCGCTAAAGCTCTTGTTGGATCCCGTCGGCACCACAGTGGCCGCTACGCCCTGACCCAAAACAGCGATTTGTTCTTGGCTTAGCTGCGCGAGCATTTCCATCTCGCCGCCGCGCGCTATCCGGAACAGGCTTGGCGTGCCGCCAGAGACCGTTTGTCCCGGCTCAACATTACGCTCAAGCAGCAGGCCAGCCGCCGGAGCGACGATATTGAGGCGAGCCGCGCGTGCGCGCAGTTCGCGCAATTGCGCCTCGGCCACTTGGACCCGGGCATTTGCAGAATCGCGCGTCGCAGTCAGGCGATCCACGTCGGCCTTGGAGACAAATCCGCGCTCGACCAATTGCAGCGCGCGGTCGAGATTGGCCTGCGCCAATTGCGCGTCCGCCTTGGCAACGCCGATCTGGGCCGCTTGCGCCTGAGCTTGCTGTGACTGAACCGAACGGTCGATCACGGCCAGCACTTGGCCCTGGCGCACCCAATCGCCCGCATCCACGGGCACAGAGACCACCCGTCCGCCTTCGCCAACCACGCCAACCGGCATTTCGCGCCGTGCAGCCAAAGTGCCGGGCGCAGTGATCACGCCTTCGACGGTGGTTTTGCCCGGGGCAACCACGGTTACGACCGGCGCCTGAGCATTGTCATCACCCGCCGCGACACCGTCATCTGAGGTCAGCACCACATAGGCAGCAATCGCCAGCAGCAAGCCAATGACGCCGATACCGATCAGCACCACAGGGCGCGAGACGCGCGGCTTATCCGCGGCGGTGCCCGACAAGTCTGTCGGCACGCTATCGGCGGCCTCTGCTGTGATGGAACTTTCGTAATTCATGGCTAAACCTCAGGTGTATCGCACAGGTGTGTTATACTCATAAGTCACCTTGTGCAATCCCTCATACGCCGCCGTAAGCCATCGGGCAATGCGCGGTTCGACTGATGACTTTGAGCATAGACGAGCGGCATGGCGCATAAGTTCCTAAGCGCGCACGAAAAAGGGCGAGACAGCCCACCGCTGCCCCGCCCTCAAATGCGTATTGATCGCAGAGTGTTAGCGCACGCTGCCACGCTTGATCAGGTTCACGATGCCGAGAAGCACCACGGCGCCGACAACAGCAACGCCCAAACCGATCAATGAGAACTCTTGCACGCTGCCGCTGATGCCCAGCAGTGGGCCAACGATCGCATTGCCGACGATTGAGCCAATACAGCCCACGACGATGTTCCAAAAAATGCCCATTGAAGCATCGCGGTTCATAACCAAGCTAGCGAGCCAACCGGCCACGCCGCCGACGATAAGAGCAATAATCCAACCCATAATGATCCCTCCTGAGGTTTTCTTTATCAGCAGCGGAGCGCGCCAAAGCGCGAATCCACTGCGTCCCGCGTCCTTTAGAGCGCGAGAACCACAAGATGCTAGGGTGTTTTACGAGTTTGTGCGAATCTGGCCCTTAATAAGGCCCGAATTCACGCGTCTAAAGCGTCAGTATTTAAGCTGGCGCTCGTAGAGGTCGCGGTAATGCTGAATGCGGGTCACGCGCAGGCCTTGCATGCCTGAGCGATCGACCGCGCGCTGCCATGATGCGAACTCCTCAAGGGTCAGCCCATAGCGCTCAAGCACTTCGTCAATGGTCAAGAGACCGCCATTAACCGCAGCCACGACTTCAGCCTTGCGGCGCACAACCCAACGTTTCGTCTTGGGTGACGGCAAGTCGTCAATCGTCAATGGCTCACCAAGTGGGCCAATGACCTGCGCGGGGCGGATGTCCTGATTTTCAATCATTTATCGTCTCTCGATCGCCTCTTACCGCGTTCTCTTCGTGTTGAAGCCTTATAGTGGCTGAGGCTTTGCGACCCTCTAAATCAATAGGGTTAACAGGCCGTTCGCTTTCTCCAATCGCAGCAAAATAACTTGCTGCGGCATCTCCAAAGCTCGCGACGCTAACAGATCCATGGACCGCATCACGGCGTAATACGGCGCGAAGGTCGTGCGCTGCGTTGATCCGTGCGGTCAGTTCACTCCAGCCGATTGCGCGCAGAGCATTGCCGGCCCGATCATCGTCCATGCCATTGGCACTGGCGTCGATCTGGGTCAGCGATGTCGGCACAGCGATGCCAGCTGCGGCCAGTTCGGCCTGCATCTGAGTGCTGTGAATCGGTGAAACGTTTTCGAACATTCGCTCGTCTCTAAGGCAAGCATGTCAACATGAGGTAAAACTCACATTTACCTGCTCTTAGGACTATTGGCGGCCCCGCCTTCAAGTATTCGCAAGTTCTCACGCCGCATAAGGCCACCCAAAGACGGGCCTTAACGCGCGTCTCGCAAAGCACTGGAACCGGCGGCAAAGCGGGTGTAAAGGCGCCCTCTGCAATGACTGACAACACACTTCTTGATGCCAGCCCCACCTTTGGGCTCGATAGCGCCGCCCTGTTCGACTTGCCCAAACCGGCGAGCGAATCGCGCATTGTTGTCGCCATGAGCGGCGGGGTCGATTCCTCTGTCGTGGCGGCTTTGGCGGCGGATACGGGCGCGGAAGTTATCGGGATCACGCTGCAGCTTTATGATTACGGCGCTGCGACGGGCCGCAAAGGCGCATGCTGCGCCGGCGATGACATTCAAGATGCGCGTGCGGTGTGCGACCGTTTGGGCATTGCGCATTATGTGTTCGATCATGAGAGCGCGTTTCGCGAAGATGTCGTTGAGCAATTCGCCGATGAATATCTCGCAGGCCGCACACCGGTGCCCTGCATCCGCTGCAATATGGGGCCCAAGTTCACCGATCTGTTCCGCATGGCGCGCGAGCTGGGCGCAGACTGCCTCGCCACCGGCCATTATGTCCGGCGGGTGATGGAAAGCAGCGGGCCAGAGCTTTACCGCGCGGTCGATCCTTCCCGCGATCAATCCTATTTCCTTTATGCGACCACGCAGGAACAGCTGGACTATATCCGCTTCCCGCTGGGCGGCCTGCCCAAAACGCAGGTGCGCGAGCTGGCTGAGGCCGCGGCTTTGCGCAATGCGGCGAAGCCTGACAGCCAAGACATTTGCTTTGTGCCCGATGGCAATTACGCCAAAATCGTGAAATCGCTGCGTCCTGAGGGCGGCATTCCGGGCGACATCGTGCACGCGCAAACCGGCGAGACACTGGGCACCCATAAGGGCATCGTCCATTTCACCGTTGGTCAGCGCAAAGGGCTGGATATCGGCGGACAGCCAGAGCCGCTCTATGTCGTAGGCCTCGACGCTAACAGCCGCGAGGTTCGCGTTGGCCCGAAAGTCATGCTCGCAGTGAGCGAGGCGAAAGTCATTGAGACCAACCGGATTGGCCCGCTGCCAGACGCTCCGCTGACCGCGAAAGTGCGCAGCCTAGCCAAACCTGTGCCGATCGAGCTGATCGGTGAGTTGGGCGATGGGGCAACCTGCTCGATCCGCTTTGCGGAGCCAGAATTTGGCGTCGCGCCTGGACAGGCCGCTGTGATCTATTGCGGAGAGCGCGTGGTCGGCGGCGGCTGGATCGATGGGACGACCGCTGCTGCTTAAGCGGCCAGAGGCTACGCTTAGCCCTCCCACTTCTCCATCACGCAGCCATAGCCCTCGCGATAGGTCGCGGTTGCATCGGTGATCAATGGGAAGCGCGCAGTTACGCTTTTCGCCTTCACATTATCGACCAAAGTGATCAGCTCCATCCCGGCAAGCTTGTCTTTCTTGCAGTCTTCCAGGCTGCGCCCGGCGACAAACCGGCACGAGCACGCAACCCGCGCAGAATAGGTCGTGCCCGCATTGGCATAGCCGCGCACCGGCTCGCGGTAGACCCATGCCATGACCGCCAAAGCGATCAGGATGAGGAGGAAAAGCCACAGTCCCACTCGCGATGATCGCGATGCGCGCGGCCGCGTTGAATTTGCCATTGCTAAACCGTGATCCTTGGGGAATTGAGTGTCAAATGTCTGTGCGTCACATCCCCTCTAACGCTGCTCTTGCGCTTCTGTCAGCCCCTTTGATGCTGCTTTCCGCATGCGGCGAAGCCCCGCCCGCTGGCCCGGCACCGCTCAGCGAAGAGGCGCTGGCTGCCGTCACTAAGAAGGCCGGCGCACCGCGCGAAGAGCTGGCCCGCGAGGTCGACGAATTGTTCAATGCCGAGGGGATCGGTGAGACCCGCGCTGTCGTGGTGATGGCAGACGGGGAGCTCGCCGCTGAGCGCTATGGCGAAGGCTATGACGCGGATACCCGGCATATCAGCTGGTCGATGGCCAAGACGGTGACAGCTGTGATGGTCGGCATGCTGGTCGCGGATGGACGTCTGCGCCTAGACGAAGCTGCTCCGGTTCCTATGTGGCAGCGCCCCGGTGATCCGCGCGCAGAGATCACCTTGCGGCAATTGCTGCAGATGCGCAGCGGACTGCGCCATACCGAGGCTGGCGATCCGCCGTACGAATCTTCAGAGGTGCGCATGCTGTTCCTCGACGGGCGCGATGACATGGCGCGCTGGGCGAAGGAGCAACCGCTTGAGGCGGAGCCGGGCGAGACCTTTGAATATTCCTCCAACACCACTGTAATCCTCGCTGATATTGCGACCCGCGCCCTGACCGAGAGCGATGATCCGGATCGGCGGCGCACAGCAGTGAGCGAGTATTTGAGCGAGCGCTTGTTCGATCCGCTCGGCATGGACTCCATGGTGCTGGAGTTCGACGCCTCAGGCACGATGATCGGTGGCAGTCTGATGCATGCTACCGCGCGCGATTGGGCCAAGTTCGGCGAGTTTCTGCGCGCCAAAGGCCGCGCGCCCAATGGCGAGCGCTTGGTCCCGCGCCGCTATGTCGAAGCAATGGTCACGCCTAGCCCCGCGAGCCCGCATTACGGCCTGCAAACCTGGCTCAACCGGCCGATGGGCGATGCGGGCAGCGATTTTCCCCATCCGCTGTTCCCAGACCGCGCGCCGGCCAGCCTGTTCTCACTGATCGGACATATGGGCCAATATGTGCTTGTCTCACCAGAGCAGCGCGTGACTCTGGTGCGCCTCGGCCATTCCACTTCAGAGGAACGCCCACCGATGCTCGAGCAAGCCGCTGATGTGCTGGCGCTTTATCCGGTTCGTTAGGTAAGCGCCTCGACCACCCAAACGTTGCACACTCAAACGTAAAACACGCCTTCCACCACTGTTACGCATGGCCCGCCGAGCCAGACACGCTCTCCGTCCAGACGGCAAGTTAGGTCGCCGCCGCGCTCGGAAGCCTGATGCGCGGTAAAGCTGTCTCGGCCCAGCCGCTCGGCCCAGAACGGTGTAAGCGCTGCGTGCGCAGAGCCGGTCACGCTGTCCTCATCCACGCCAGCGCCAGGCACGAACACCCGGCTCACGATATCGCTGTTGTCGCCCGGCGCGGTGCAATCGAACTGGTCCACACCCAGCGCGCCAAGCGCCTTCAAATCAGGCTTAAGCGCGCGCACTTGCGCCTCGTTTTCATAGAGGAAGATGTTGTAGAGCGTGTCATTGCGGTGGACGAGCAACGGTTCAGCCCCAAGCAGCTTCACCGCCTCTGGATGAGCTCGAGGCTCGGTTCGGATCGCAGGCAGACCAACTTCATAGCCCTCGCCTGCTCGCTTGACCTCGAGAATGCCTGATTTGCGCGTACGGAACGTGACCGCATCGCGCCCGCCATTCTCACCGCCCCATTCGTGATGAGACAGCAGCACGTGACCAGCTGCCAAGGTCGCATGACCGCACAGCGCGATTTCATAGGTCGGCGTGCACCAGCGCAGCTCCCAATCGGCCTCACCCGTCTCATCGCGCACCACAAAGGCGGTTTCCGCGAACATGTTCTCACCGCCGATTTTGACGAGCACATCATCGGGTAGCCACTCATCCAGCACCATGACCGCCGCCTGATTTCCGCCAAAGGCTTCAGCGGCGAAGGCATCAACATGCCAATAGGGTATTGTCTGCGTCATTACGCGCTCCCTTACGGATAGAGCAGTGTGTCGGACCAGCCGCCGTCAGGCGTGCGCTCAAACAGGCGGCGGTCGTGAAGGCGATTGTCGCGGTCGAGCCAAAACTCCACCCGGCTGGGCACCAGCGTAAAGCCTGTCCAATGCGCAGGGCGCGGCACTCTGCCCGCCGCCTCGTGCTGGGCTCGCACTTGCTCAACGCGGTCGACATAGGCCTGCCGATTGGGAAGCGGGCGCGATTGCTCGCTAGCCGCGGAGCCAACCTGGCTCTTGAACGGGCGCGAGTGGAAGTAGGCGTCGGCGCGCTCCGGCGTCACCTCGTAAAGACGCCCTTCGATCCGGATTTGGCGGCGCAGGCTCTTCCAATGAAACAACATGCTCGCCTGCGCATTGGCCATGATCTCGCCGCCCTTTCTGCTTTGGGCATTGGTGTAGAAGGTGAAGCCCCCACCGCCAATCTCAGCGGGCGCGTCCTGCGGCCCATGCTCTTTCAGCAAGACCATGCGGACCGATGGCGCAGCATCAGCGGTCGCAGTTGCAATCGCCACTGCATTGGGATCGTTCGGTTCGCTCTCCTTGGCAAGCGCGAACCACTCATCGAACAGGGCATAGGGATCCGCGCCAGAGGGGATCGCGCTATCCGCCAATTGCGCCGCATTCAGGGCCGTATCACTCATGTCATTTCCCACTCGCTTCACCGCGCGTCAGCCACGCTTGGAACACTTGGAACACTGTCCAGAGGCAAAACTTCTCAGCTTCGCAAATCCGGAGCGCAGCGCCGTTTCTCATGCCAGACATGTGGGAGGTTTGAGCCATCATGCAACGAGAATTACAGCTCTGCTCGCAAGTAGGAAAGCAAACGGCACGGGATCATTGCTAACGCCCAAATGAAAACGGCCCGGCTTCCGCAATGGAGGCCGGGCCGCAAATCAGCTTAAAACGCTAGAGCGTATTATGGGCTAACTGGCGCATCATCGTCGTCGCCATCAGCAAAGGCGAAAACGCCAATTGCCAAGATACCAGCGATAAAGCCAGCAGCGATGATGCCAGCGCTACCGCCGCCCAGTTCGCTTTCAGCTTCAACAGGTGCAGCAACCTGCGCCATGACTGGGGCGCTTGCGAGGCCGAGAACGGCCAGAGCTGCAAAAACATTCTTCTTAATCATTTGAGTATCCCTCATTTGCAAATAGCGAAACTGCATAGGCGCAGCTTACGTTACCCCATCGTGAATAGTGGTTAAGAATTATTGAAGCAACGAATTTTTTTAAGCAACTTATCGCAGCTAATACACGGTTCATTGCTGAAGCGGGCTATTTCCCCGATTTCAGCGCGCATCATCGGTTTGGCGACCCGCCACGCAGGACAAGCGCATGTCCACGCTTGCACCTATGGACTGTTACACTTAGCTAATACGCTATGGCTGACCCGTATAGCACCCTTGGCATTGCCCGCACCGCTTCTGAAAAGGAGATCAAGAGCGCGTATCGCAAGCTCGCCAAAGAGCTGCACCCGGACAAAAACAAGGACAATCCCAAGGCCTCGGAGCGCTTTTCCGACGCCACCAAAGCCTATGATCTCTTGTCTGATAGCGCCAAGCGCGCTCAGTTTGATCGCGGCGAAATTGATATGGAGGGCAATCCCACCAACCCGTTTGGCGGGTTCAGCGGAGGCCCGGGCGGCGGATTTGGCGGCGGCGGTGGCCGGCGCAGCTACAGCGCAGATGACCTCGGCGGCTTCAGTCCTGACGATATGGACCTTGGCGATTTGTTCGAAGGTCTGTTCGGCGGCGGCAAACCGCGCGGCGGCGCCAGAGGCGGAATGGGCGGCGGACAAAGGCGCGGCGGATTTGGCGCACGTCCCTCACCTCCGCCCAAAAAGGGCGCGGACATTCAATACCGCCTAGCGGTTCCTTTCATTGATGCGGCAGCTGGCGTCGACCAACGCATCACTCTAGCCGATGGCAAGACGATCGATCTGAAGCTGCCCGCCGGTGTTGAGGATGGCACGCAAATGCGCCTCAGGGGCAAGGGGCATGATGGCCCGGGCGGCAAAGGTGATGGGTTGGTGATTGTCGAGGTTGGCAACCACCCCTTCTTCCGCCGCGATGGGGATCATATCCGCATGGATTTGCCGCTGACCCTGGATGAGGCGATCCGCGGCGCAAAGGTCAAATGCCCGACCGTCGATGGCCCGGTCATGCTGACCATTAAACCCGGCACCAATGGCGGCACTGTGATGCGCCTGGGCGGCAAAGGTTGGACCAAAAAGGGCGGCAAACGCGGTGATCAATTGGTGACGCTGGAGATCCAATTGCCCGAAGACCTTGCTGCCCTGTCGGAAAAGCTCGGCGATTGGAACGATCCTGATAAACCGCGCGAGAAATTTGGCCTGTGACCCTCAAGGCTTTCTAACCAATGGGCGCGCCGACCGGACTCCCCAACGACAATCTCCGCGAGGTGCGCTCGCTCTCGCCAGAGGCCCGCCGCGCCCGGCTGAACGCGCAGGCCAGCCCGCAGGGGCTGATGAGCACTGGCGAAGCGCCGCTCTCTGTGCGCGGCAAAATGCTGAGCACGCTTGGGCCGGGCTCGCGCGCTTTTACAGTGGTGAAGCGGGCCGCGATTGGCACCTATAATGATGGCTTCATCCACGCCGGCAATCTGGCCTATTTGTCGATGCTGGCGATCTTCCCGTTCTTCATCCTTGGCGCGGCTCTGTTTGAGCTGGTTGGCGGCAAGGAAAACAGCGCCGGGCTGATCGCCACGGTGCTTACCGCAATGCCGCCGATCGTCGCCGACACTATCGCGCCGGTGGCCAACAACACGATGGGCGCGCGCAGCGGCTGGCTGTTGTGGTTTGGCGCGGGCGTCGCCTTGTGGACGGTCTCCAGCCTGGTTGAGACCATTCGCGATATTCTGCGCCGCGCTTATGGCACGGTCGCCAGCCATGCGTTCTGGAAATACCGCCTGCTATCCGCGGGACTGATCTTGGGCGCGGTGGTGCTGCTGATGGGATCGCTGTTTGCACAGGTTGCGATTGGCGCCGCGCAGCAGCTAATCGATGCGCGTTTCCCGCAATTGACCGAGGCGGTCGGCACCTTGCGCCTATCGCGCATTATCCCGGCCTTTGGCCTGTTCGGCTCGCTTTACATGCTGTTCTACACGCTGACCCCGGCGGCATACCGAACAAAGGCCTATCCCAAATGGCCCGGCGCTTTGTTCACCGCCGCCTGGTGGCTCGGGGTCTCCAGCGCGCTACCGCCGATCCTGCGCAGCTTTTTTACCTACAATCTCACCTACGGCAGTTTTGCCGGGATCATGATCGCGCTTTTCTTTTTCTGGCTGGTGGGGCTAGGGCTGGTGATCGGCGCGGAATTGAACGCTGCGCTTGCAGAGCCTGACAGTGATAGCAGGCAAGCGAGCGAAGGCGGCGACGCGCAAGACGCAGGTAATGAATGACGAGGAGGATGCGATGGGTACGGCTGGTCAGGGTCTAATGCAGGGCAAGCGCGGGCTGATTATGGGCCTCGCGAATGACAAGTCGATCGCCTGGGGCATCGCCAAGCAGCTATCCCAACAAGGGGCTGAGCTGGCATTTTCTTATCAGGGTGATGCGCTGGCCAAACGGGTCAAACCGCTGGCCGAGCAGCTCGGCAGCGATTTCGTGTTTGAATGCGATGTGTCGGATATGGCGTCGCTGGACAGCGCGTTCGATACGCTCAAATCGCGCTGGGACACGCTGGACTTTGTGGTCCACGCCATCGGCTTCTCCGACAAGTCGGAGCTGCGCGGCAAATATGTCGACACCAGCCTCGATAATTTCCTGATGACGATGAACATCTCGGCCTATTCTCTGGTCGCGGTGACCAAGCGCGCCGCGGAAATGATGCCGCCCTTGCAGGAAGACGGCTCGGGTGGCGGCAGCATCCTGACGCTGACCTATTATGGCGCGGAAAAAGTCATCCCGCATTACAACGTGATGGGCGTCGCCAAAGCTGCGCTAGAGACCAGCGTGCAATATCTCGCCAATGATCTGGGGCCAGCGGGCATCCGGGTGAACGCGATCAGCGCAGGGCCAATCAAGACACTGGCGGCGAGCGGAATTGGCGATTTCCGCTACATCCTCAAATGGAACGAATACAATTCGCCCATGCGCCGCAATGTTACCATCGACGAGGTCGGCGGATCAGCGCTCTATTTCCTGTCCGATATGTCCAGCGGCGTAACCGGCGAGGTACAACATGTGGACGCGGGCTATCACGTGGTCGGTATGAAACAAGAAGACGCGCCTGATATTACTGTGTCTTAGGGGGCGCGGCGACAATTGATGCCTACTAAGGCTGGTCGGGCCAGATCCCCCGCGTGTCGTAGACCTGTTTGTCAGCGCGTTCCGCCAAGGGCACGGATTTGAAGAGATCGTGATCGACGAGCACGATCATTACATCGCATTCTTCAATCGCAGTATCGATGTCGGACAGCCGCGCACCAGTGCCCTTAAGCTCGGGCGGCAGTTCGGCAATGTAAGGCTCGACAATGTGAATGCGCTCCCGGTACTCGCGCGCCAATGTCGACGTCACCAGCCGCGCAGGGCTCTCTCGTAGATCATCAATATTAGCCTTAAACGCCAAACCTAGGCAGGCGATTTTTGCGTCAGGATTGGATTTCACAAGAGCCTGCGCCCGAGCGATCACATGATGGATCTTGCCATCATTGACCTGCCGCGCGGTTCGGATGAGCGGACTTTCATCGGGCGCGCCGTTCACAATGAACCATGGATCGACCGCAATGCAATGCCCACCCACTCCGGGACCAGGTTGCAGGATATTGACACGCGGATGGCGATTGGCGAGCTTGATAACTTCCCAAACATCCAATTGCATCGCGTCAGAAATCATCGAAAGCTCATTGGCAAAAGCGATGTTCACATCGCGGTAAGCGTTCTCAACAAGCTTCGTCATTTCAGCAGAGCGAGCATCGGTTGTGACACATGCCCCCCGCACGAAACGTTTGTAGAAGGCCAGCGCCTTGCGCGCACAGCGCGGTGTAATTCCGCCGATTGAGCGATCATTGTTGATCAATTCTTCCAGAATGCGCCCGGGCAAGACACGTTCTGGACAATAGGCAATCGCGATATCGGGCGTGCCCTCGCTTTGGCCCGGCATCGCCAGATCAGGACGTTTCGCTGCGATCGAGTCGCGAATTTTCTCAGTTGTCTTTACTGGCGATGTGGATTCAAGAATGATCGTGTCACCGCTCTTCAGCACCTTCGCCACTTCTTCTGCAGCCGCAAGGACATAAGAAATGTCGGGCGTGTGCGATCCATCTTTCTCAAATGGTGTTGGCACAGCAATCACGAACACATCTGACTTAGCAACCTCGGTCGATGCCTTCAGAAATCCGCGCTGCACCACGCCTTGGACCAGTCCATCGAGATCGACTTCTTCGATATGAATTTCGCCGCGGTTGATCGTGTCGACCACGTCCGAAGACACATCGACCCCGTGCACACGCATGCCCGTGCGGGCGATCACGGCCGCAGTGGGCAGCCCGATGTATCCTAGGCCAATAACACAGACAGTGGGTTGATCATCGCCGCGCATGAAAGAGTTTGCCTCAAAACCAAAACAGTCTGAGGTCATTGGAGCAAACAGGTAAATTTAGCGGTAACGATACTCTGAGCGCGCCGCGCCGCTGGCTTATGAGTGCTGATCAAGTAGCAGTTTTGCGATCTGTGCGCTGCTCTGCCCATCACCAAACGGGTTATGCGCCTGCGCCATAGCCGCATAGGCAGCGGGATCATCCAGCAAGGCAGTGGCCGCCTCGACAATTGCCTTGCGATCGGTCCCCAGCAGCTTTGCGGTCCCCGCGGCAACGCCCTCAGGACGTTCGGTGGTCTCCCGCATCACCAGCACCGGCTTACCCAGCGCAGGTGCCTCTTCTTGGACCCCGCCGCTATCGGTCAGCATGATGTCTGCCAGCTCAAGCAAATGCACGAAGTGAGGGTAATCGAGCGGTTCGATCATCGCGACATTGCTCAGCCCCTTGAGCTCCTGATCCATCACCGCACGCACATTGGGGTTCGGATGAACTGGAAAGATGAGCGCGGTATCATCGCGCGTGGCCAGGTCAGCAATCGCCCCGGCAATATTCTCCAAACCTCCACCAAAGTTCTCACGCCGGTGACTGGTCACTCCAATGATACGCTTGCCAGCAAATCGCTGCTTCAGCTCATCCAAACCGCTAGCGAGGCCCGGGTTGTCAGCAATGCGCTGTGTCACCCAGTGCAAGGCGTCAATCACAGTGTTGCCCGTGATGTGGACCTGCTCCTGGGGGACGGCCTCTCGCATCAATGCCTCAGCCGAGGTCTGCGTTGGCGCAAAATGCAAATCGGCGATGGTGCCGATCATCTTGCGGTTCACCTCTTCGGGCCAAGGATGGTAGATGTTGTAGCTGCGCAGGCCGGCCTCGACATGGCCAACGGGGATTTTCCGGTAATAAGCGGCCAGTGCCCCCACCATTGCCGTCGCAGTGTCTCCCTGGACCAACACACGATCTGGCTTAACTTCGTCCATCACGGCGCCGATTTTCAGCAAGAGCCGCGATGTTAGTGCGTCAAGCGTTTGATCAGGCTGCATGATATCGAGATCAAAGTCAGGCGTAATCTGCCCGATCTCCAGCACTTGATCGAGGATAGCGCGGTGCTGCGCTGTCACGCACACAATCGGCTCCAAACCATCGGTCGCTGACAAAGCCTGCACCACCGGAAACAGCTTAATGGCCTCGGGACGCGTGCCGAAAATAACGAGGATTCGCTGAGTTGTCGGGCCAACCAATTGCATAGTCTCTTTATCTAGGAATAGACGCCAATGTATCGCTCGCCGCTCTGGCACAGCTTAGTAAAGAATTGCATCACCCTCTGCAATTGCAGGCAATTATTGTTGGGGCGACCGCAATCTTCGTCGCCAACGTGGATCATATAAGTTCAATCCAAAGAGCGCAGCTCCTGCACCTGCGCCAAGACGCCGCACCTTGAGAATAAGGGAAGTATCGAGGACCCAGCGTGCCTTACGATTTGAGACCGAGCGTGGGCAGGCCAATTGAAATGAGCAAAGCTAGTTTGTGACAAACGAAATCGAGCGGACCGCAGCGCGTAAGTCAGGCTGCCCTCGGAAAACCCTAGCGTAGAGCCCTAATTTGACGACAGTGCAAAGCTCTTCAGACGGCTGGATCTCGAACTGAGAAGACGGTTCAGTGATTGGCTCATCCAAAAGTACGGTCCTGCTTTCTGCGCAGATAATTTGAGCACGCAAATTATTCTGTTGAATGGTATCGCCGAGATCAGTCTCGATAGTGAAATCAAAGCGTCTTTGAGGAGCTTCTAAGTAACGCTCCATCACCAGGCCCCCCGCACCAGATTTCACCAGCAGCTCAACCTCTTCACCATCACGGCTCAATTGAGCGCGAAGATTTCTGTCATTTGCAAACTTCCAGTCAAACGGCGGGAACGTAGAAGGCCATTTCGTATTCGCCTCACCATTTTGTTGTTCGGAAGCGAATTGGTAGTGCTCGCGCGCAGGATCAACACCAACAAACTGAGCAAGATTGGAAATGAGTCTAAAATCGATACGCGGATCTTCAGCATCGATTTGACGTCTAAGCTGGGCGGCTCTTTCCAAGGTATTTTGTTGTGATGACACATAGAGAAGAAACGGATCGCGCCACGGCGGCCCAGCTGACAGCATGTCGACGAAAATATCCACATCGCTTGTTTCGGTCAGAGCTTGCGCAAGCACAGGGAAAAATTCTTCTCTGTGTTCGGGATGTACGCGAAGAAGTTGATCTAGCACTTCAATCGCTTGGGTGAGATCGCCCCGTCCGACAAAGTTCTGTAATGCCAAGGCCTGCAAATTCAGCGAACGCCGGTTCAAACGTAAAGCTTGAGTCAAGATGGCCTGCTGCTTCGCTTGATCATCTTGCGCCATGGTCAACAATGACAACGCTCGCGGGTCCAAGCTGTGGTGCTGGTACGCGCGCTTTGCCAATGGAGCCACTGAGCGTGCAGCTTCTCCCACATCCGCACCGCTCTCAACTTGCTCGCTGAATTTCAGGAACGCATGTTTGCTCAACGCCTTGCCGTTGCCTGGGTCTATCTGACTAGCGAACTGCGGCTGAGCACGCTGCGCAATAGTTGAAAGAGACTGCAATCCAAGCAAGACTGCAAGCAACAACGTAGCTGTCCCAACCGCTAGTAGTCTTACCGGATACTTGCTTGTCATCATGCAGCGCTAGCTCGTCGAATCTGCATCGCTGCGATCTTTGTCATGTTCATGTCCGTAGCCATAACCGTAGCCGTAGCCATAGCCATAAGTGGATTGGCCTTCATCAAGCTTGGTCACGATCGCACCTTTGATTTGCGCGCCCGCATTGCGCAGGCGATCAATAGCGCTAGCAATTCCGCGCATCTTGATGCGCTCAGCTTCGATCACATAGACTACGCCATCGACAGATGTGGACAGCTCAAGCGCATCAGCAAGTGCCAACACTGGAGCGCCGTCAATGATGACTTGATCATAGGCCGCTCGTGCCTCTGCCAAGACTGTATCCAACCGCTCGCCAGCCAATAGCTCGACAGGGTTAGGTGGCACAGGGCCAGCGTGCAGGAAGTCGAATCCGAGCTCCTCAATATAATCGACGCCATCATTCACACTGTTCAGTTGACCTGAAAGCACGCCTGCCAGACCGCCTTTTTGTGATGGAGTTATGCCTAAAGTGGAAACCAAAACAGACTTGCGAAGGTCTGCATCCAATAGCAGCGTCCGTTTACCCAATTGCGCAAAGCTGGCCGCAAGGGCGATTGAAGAGATCGATTTGCCTTCTGACGGCACCGATGATGTTAGCATCAAGACCTTAGGCGCTCCATCTGCGGTCAGGAACGACAGAGCACTACGTACCGAGGAATAGGCCTCGCTGAATTCCGAAGAGCGTTCCGAAACCTGCTCGACCAAATTCTCCGCTTCGTTGCGAGGTATAGCCCCCAGAAGTGGCAGCCCCAATTCGCGCGTCACGTCTTGTGGATCGCGAAGTGTTTGGCTCAAGAGCACGCGCAGCCAGACGATCCCAGCGGCAATTAGCAATGCGGCTATTAGGGCAACAGCTATATTGGTTATCCAAGAAGGTGCATAAGGAGAGATTGGGGCCTCGGCGCGATCAATCAATCGCAAATTGTTATGGCCAGCACCCGATGCTTCCAGCTCTTTTAGGCGTTGGAGGAGGCTGTCATAGAGCTCGCGATTGGTATCAACCTCTCTTTTGAGTATGCCGTACCGAATACCCTGATCTTGCTGTTGGAGAAATTTTGATTTCGCCTCGCGCAGTTTTTGACGCAGCGCTTGCTCTCTAGAAATCGCGGCTGCAAGCGCCTGACTGGAATCGCGCTGTGCGGACTGGCTGACTTGTTGTTGGCGGTCTGTAATCGCCCCTTCCAATGCAGCCACCTTAGCCGCAGCCTCGCGTCTCGGGGGGTAATCAGGGCCAAAATTGGCCGCAAGAAGCGCCAATTCTGCCTTCGCATCGGCCAGGCGATCGTTCAACGAATCGCTTACAGCCGATGAGCCACTTCCAGCCCGTAGTGCAGCGGTAGCAGCAATACGCTCTGAGACAGCCTCAGCCAGAGCCTGGTTGTAAGCGGTGAGTTCTGATCCAGTGAGAGTTTGGCTCGCCGATTCCACAGCGCCTCCTTCACTCACACCTGCATTCAATACCAGAATTTCATTTTGGCTCGCATATTCGACCAACTCTTGCTCAGAAAGCGCAAGCCTATCACGCAATTCAGAGATCTGATCCTGCAAGAACTCCCGTGCCTCGATGTTGTCGCCAAAGAGCTTCTCATAGTTGGCAGCAATGAACTCTTCCGCCCAGAGATTACTAACCCTTTGCGCCACTCGAGCCGATGAGTTCGAGAAACCAACATCAACCAGATTGGATTTATTGACTGGCAGGATGGTCACACTGTCGAGCAAGGTTGCCTCAAGTGACTGATCAGTAAATGTCTGACCGTCGGCATCCAGCCCAATACTCTCTAGGAACTCCGCATCGCGCGTCAGGTTGCCAGCCTCAATCACTCGCTTCGCCATGAAGCGCGACTCTAGAAGCTCGTACTGGGTTGTTAGGTACTGAAGATCCGAAACCCGGCTTTCTGCTGTCAGCGGATCAAGATCAGTAACGTTATTGACGGATTGAGATATCTCTACCCGGGCCTCTGCCTGATAAAGTGGGGTCGTCAACAATGTAACGATAACGCTCATAACCAGCGCAAAAAGCAGCAATCCCAGCAACCAGTATTTGATCGACTGAGCTTCTGACCAGTAGCGTTCGAGTTCTAGGGCGAAAACCTCAGCCTCATCATTGCCGTAGTCACCATTTTGCGGCCGAGATTCGGCTGGGGCCTGCATTCGGTCCAACTCATATCTGTCTTGCATACTAGCGCCCAATTCGATCGAGCAGAATTACTGCCGTGCTCAGAACTGGCACGAACTGCAAAAACGTATCAAGACGGCGCTTGGAGGGGGAATCCCCAACCATGACCACATCATTAGGAAATATCATAGGATCTTCGTAGTTGCCTTGCTGGATTGCCTCCAGATTATAGACGCCGATATAATCTTGGTTCTCGACCGTTCGAAACACCAGCACTTCATCAAGTTTGGCAAATTCCTCCTGTCCACCAGCGAGGTTCATTGCACGCATCAGGGTAAGGCCTGGTGTGGCCGGGTACGAACCCGGATTATCGACTTGTCCGCCGATTGAGACCGTCAGCTCTTCAATGTTCTCTGGCACGACATTAACTTGGGGGTCTAGAACGTACCGGCCCCGCAAACTGTCTTCAATAACTCGAGCCGCTGCTACCGGAGTGAGTCCTGCAATCTCAAGCTTACCTGCCAGAGGGAAGTCAATGCGACCCTCACCATCAATGAGATATTTGCCGCTCAACAGCTCAGAACCGAGAACATTTATGTTTAAGAGCTGCTGAGGCCCAACAATATTCTGGTTTACGATGGTAGGAGTGGGAAGCTGCTCTAGTTCCGTCAAGGTAACATCCGGAGCGGCTCCATATGTATTTTGGGCTGCGCAGCCAGTCACCAACGCCGCTGCGCAGAAAGCCAAAATGGGTCTAAATCGAAAGCGCATAACGTAATGTACTCGGCTTAAATCTGAGACAAGAATACTGTGATGGGCATCACCGGAAGTCGGTTACGTTATTGCTCTCTGCCAATCAACACAACAAGCAGCCAAATCAGGCTCACCTGAAAAATAGGTGCGCGCAATGGATAGTCGAACGCCGAAACGACGGAGAGAAGGACTAAGATCGCGCCAAACAAGATAGAGTATGGCGAAAACAACCCCTCACCTGAAATCATCCTTCGCAATCCGCGAACCGCATAAAACGAAAATGCGGCGATCATTGCTAGGGCGGGTAAGCCCCCCTCAATAGCCACTTGCAACCAATCATTGTGCGCATGATTCACATATTGAGGTAGCAGAATCTCGGTTGGTTCGAACTGTTTATAGATTTCGGCGAACGATCCAAAACCAACACCCAAAAGCCAATAGACTGATGCCATTTCGATAGCGGGTTCAATGATTTTCCAGCGGTAGTTTTCAATCAATGAGCCCTGCGTCAACTCGTTGAAACCGGATACATTCCCACTAAGAATAAACACCAGCAGAAGTGCAATGATTGCGACAAAGCCGGCAAGAAATTTCCCGCGCCACGCCCGAGGTTTTGCTTTCTTATTTCGCTTATTAGACACCTTGTCTGGAATTGCGAAAACAAGAGCAGCCGCGAGAATCCCGACAAGGCCAACGCTAAGGCCCAGACGTGAGCCATTCGACAATATGGCCAAGACCAGCAACAACAACGCGGGATAGTAAGCAATCCTCTGCCAATTGGGGTCTCTAGCCCGGCGGGCCGTTTTTGCCAGCACCGCACCAATCACCAGCGCTAACGCCGAAAACACCGAGGCATGGTTTTCGTTCGCAAGCAAACCAACCGGGCGGCCCGAACTGGTGATCCGGTATAGGTATAGCGCATCATTACCCGAGGTCGCCAGTTGCAGGATGCCAAGCAGGCTACTGATCAACCCCATCAGAAACACGATAAGCAATAGGTTCCGATGTCTAACGTTGGCGGTCAGAGCTAAGAGCAAGGCAGCCCAAGGAACAACTAAACCCGCCCAAGAGTTCCAACCTAAGTCAGGGGCGATAGATATCGGGCGCCAATCTGCCGAGAGCCCGAGCAAAAAATCGAGTTCCGCAATAGGCTCACGCCCCGGTAGCAATAGCCACAAGCCTGGCGGCAACGGAACGAGCTGGAAAAGCGCCCAGAATGTCCAAAACGCGAATAACAATACAAATGGTCGTTGGGCGGGCGCTACTTTATCCCAAGCGAACCAGTAAAACCCGACCCCCAAAAAGACTGCAGCCAGAGGCCTGAGAGCCACAAGCTGAACGACGTCATAGCGTGAACTGCCTCCAGCCAGAGCGACCACAAATGCAAACACGCAAAGGGCGATAAGACCGCCGCGCTTGCTAGTCATCCATGCACTTGGATTAATTTTAGTTTTAGGGGAATTCCGCATAATCGCAGACGCTATCCAATGGCCGCTTCTATCACCTTTGCTCAATTGGCACGCTCTAGCGCGGCGAAAGCCTCACAGACCGGCTTGCCATTTGCCCATCTTTGAAAAAAATAGCAAGCTGGCTGCCCGTCCTTCAAAAATGAAATGATCAGGTCGCTTTCCGTCCTCTTCCATCCCACACTTCCGCATGATTTTCACCATAGCGGCGTTTGGCTCGAGACATCCCCCCGTTACTTTCCTCAAGTCCTCGCGCTGCGTGAGGTAATTTAAAGCACCTTCCCAGGCTAATCGGCCATAGCCAGTTCCGCGCAGACCAGACGCACCGATCAATATGCCAATGTCGGCGATCCGGTTGTTTATGTCGAAAGTCGCTGAGACATTGCCGATATGCGCGCTACTTTCGACGATCTCGATCGCCCAAAGCAAGTTTGGCCCACTGTCAAAGCTCACAACATAGCCAGAACAGCTTTCACGATCATGCAAGCGGTGCCGTTGCTCTGAATAGCGGACCACCTCGGGATCGTTGAGCCAACTTATGTAGTCATCTGAAAAATGACGCTCAGAAAAAGGCGTTAAGCGGATTGGGCCACAATCAATGTCAGGGGCGCGCGCCATTACAATTGTGTTCGCAAATCCCACACCTTTTCAAAAGCGCGGACAACGTCATCAATATCCGATTCTGCCATGCTTGGCACAATAAACTCATGGGCGATCAGTGTGTTGTGGTGCAAATCTTCCACCACAGGGCAGAGACCTTTGGAATAATCCTGCCAAGAAGACTTCAAAGGATCGTGCGCACCACCAATTGAAATCCGGTGCTGGAAGGTCGGTAGCATATATATCGGTCTGACGTAGCCCGCCCCAAGCTTGACCCCCTCTTTTTCCCTTAACTCAAACACGGGCAACTCCGCCTTTACCGCATCCACAAAGGCGTTGCGTTGGATGCCGCTTGAGACATCCCACAGGCAAGCGTGTTGGTAGTAAGCGTGAGTCGCGTTTTCTCGCACCACTGGCAGCGAAAACCCCGGGAAGCCCGCCATCTTTTGCTCAAAATAAGAAACGCGATCCCAACGCTCTTGCAGAAGCCCATCAAGCTTCTCCAATTGGTGAATAGCAATCGCAGCCTCAATCTCTGTCATGCGAAAGTTGAAGCCCAGCATATTGGTGAGGTCAGTCACACCCATGGGCTCGACAACAGCCTCGGCATGATTGCGGATCAGCGAAAGACGCTGAGCCAAGTCGTCATCATTGGTGAGAATGATGCCGCCCTCTCCTGAATGGATGTGCTTATGATAGTTGAGCGAGAAAATTCCAATATCGCCCAACAACCCAGCGTATTCGCCGTCTATCTGAATGCCAGGAGCCTGTGCAGCGTCTTCAATGATCTTCAAATCATGCTTTTGAGCCAGAGCACGGATAGCCTTCACGTTGAAGGGCTGGCCAAACAGATCGACGACGATGATCGCCTTTGTCCGCTCGGTGATCACAGCCTCGATAGATGCGGGATCAAGGCAAAACATGTCCGGCTCGACGTCAGCAAAGATCGGAGTAGCCCCATAAAATAGCGGCGCGACCGCCGATGCGGACATCGAGTAGGCGGTAACAATCACCTCATCGCCTGGTTGAACACCAATGGCGCCCATCGCCGCGATCAGGCCAGACGTGTTTGAGTTAACGGCAAGGGCGTGCTTTGCGCCAAACCGCTCGGCCCAACGGGTCTCGCATTCCCGAACGGTCTCGCCGCCCATGAAATTTTCATGATAAGCGCCAAGATAGTTGGACAAAATCCCGCTTTCGATAACCTTCGAAACCGCTGCCATTTCATCGTCGGCGACGGTGACGTGTGCGGGAAACAATGCATCACGGACTTGGGTACCGCCATGGATCGCCAGTTTATCGTGCATCAGTAATGTGTCCTCATGGATTGATTAAGCTCTTTGCCAGCTGCAGAACGGTTTTTGCGGCAAGCTGGTGCTGCTTGAGATCGGGCATTACACGGCCTGGGGCACGCGCCAACCATTTTGCAACGATGTTATCTATTCCGCCTGCCTCATCGTGAAACAGGAGCCCTTCTCGGCGGCTTAACGTTCTTAAATCGCTGCCAATAAGGCCCGGCTGTAAAGATAGGGTCGCTCGGCCCAAAAGCCAGCCCTCATAGAGCAAAATTGAGCTCATCCCCGCTACATGAGTTGAGTGATGGAGAGCCGCCCTCACCTCGCTCGGAGCGACAAGCTCAAAACCGGGCAAGCAATCATGGGCCTCGTACAAGGACGCAAACCGCTCTTGCACCACTGATCGATCTTCGCGCGGATGCGGCAAAACACGTAAAGGCAGTTGCCCGCCATCAGCCTTAGCCAGTGCGGCGACGAAAGCACCGGCAACGATGTCTTCGTCATATCCACGCTTTTTCACGCCGCCGTCTTGAGCCGCGGGCTCTGAAACAAACAGGATCGAGGGTTGCTGCGCGGACATGGCATAGCGCGACATTTCCACTTGCAAACTAGCCAGATTGGGATGCCCGGTGATGGCTAATATTTCGGAAGGGACACCATCATGGCGCGCCTCGTCGGCGGCCAGTGTGTCCATGACGGCGTAACTTTCAGGAGTAATGTGGGCAATACGGCTCGCGTAGTTCGACCAGTTATCGAGAACATGCAACGTGGGTACGCCCTGGCTCTTGGCAAGCTTCGCGATATCAACGGCCTGCTGGTCTTTGACTGATGTCGCAAAGATCAGAACATCGGCGCCAGCCAGTACCGCGGAGGCTTCTTCATATTCAAACCATTGCCATTCCGGCTGGCCTTCTTCGCGCAACACTCCGTTGGCGAGCGCAAAAACCTTAAAGCCCCGCGCAGCCGCCAATCGCGCAACAGGTAGAATTGCACGTGCGCCGCCCACATCGCCCGCTGCAAACAGCAGCTTCATGCGGTACTCGAACCATGGTTCAGAACGCGCTCCATTAGCTCTTGAGAAAAACGCGCGCTTCCAAGAGGCGCGATCAATTCACTGTCGCCGTCGACCAGTGAATCGAGAATATTCAACGCAGCGCCCTTCAAATCACCATTCATGCCTACAATACCTACAGGCGCGCCTAGTTTGAAGAAGCCCTCATGGTGAGGGTTTGGCTCCTTTGGCTCCCAGGTAAGCCGCGCCGCGCCATCAGACAGCATCATTCGGCCACGCGAATCTGTGATGGCCAGCTCGATGAGATGGTAGGGGAGGTCAAAGCCTGCGACTTTCACATCCATGCCGGAAAGCGTCATGCCAAAGCTTGGGTTGCCGCTAAGTGAGGGTATAAGATAGTTTAAGGGAGGCGCTTGTTCTGCACCTGTCAAAGCCCCCAATAAATCGAGCAAGTGAACACCATTGACGTCTAACTTTCGGCTGTAGCGTACCTCGATCGATACCTTTTCCAGCGGGTCTGGGCTGGAAGAAATATGCTCTTTCATCAACCCTACTTCGGGCAAACCTCTGCGCACGAAGTTAACGCAACACCGAGGCGGCAACTCCATGCCCGCAAAGCGCTTTGCCAAGACATCATAGTCAGCCAGCTGCAGGGTGACCGGCTTCTCAACCCAGATCTGCCTGATCGAGGCATCTAGGCAGGCCTCGACGTGCGAAAAATGATGCGACGATGGCGATGCAATAGCAACAAGGTCCAACCCACTGGACAAAAACGCGTCTAGATCATCGTAAAGTGCCACCTTCCCTTGGCCCTGATACCCTGATTTGAAGGCATTGCGCGCTTCTGTCACTGGGTCATAAATCGCAACCAGTTGCGTTCCTGCATGATGGTTCAAACAAGAGGCCAAGGTGAAGCTGGTTGATTGTTCATCCCACCTGCCACCATCATAACCCCAAGAAATTCGGCCTGCCCCAATGATGCCAGCGCGTAACATTAGGAAGCTTTCCCGGTTCTTGCTGGGACGCCGATTGCTGTTGTTTCTGGCGCAACATCGTCCAGCACAAGCGAATTGGCCGCGATTGTGGAGCCCGCCCCGGCGGTAATGGGTCCAAGAATAACTGCGCCGGCACCGATAGTAACATTGTCGCAAATATGCGGCCGATTAGAGGGATCATAATTGGGATCGAAGGCTCGGGCGCCAATCGTTACATTCTGAAATATCACAACGTTCGCGCCAATCTTGCCTGCACCCAAAACAATCCCGCCCGGATGAGGTAGCACGAAGCCGGGGCCGATAGGGCAATTCTTAGGAACTTCCACGCGGAAGAACCACATAAGAAACAAGCGCAGGATTGCTCTCAACGGATTGAAAAGCCGCCATCTGCGGGAGACCGCAAGGCGAATAAGAAACACCGGCAAGGTGCGCGGATTGAGCAGCATCCTCCATAAGGACGCACCCTCGACCCCGCCCGCAAGACGAGAAAAGTGATCGAAATCTGCCCTAAGGGTGCGTCTCAGCGCCATGGAAACCTCGGTCGATAAGAAAGCGGCCGCCCTTTCGATGGCAAGGGCTGAACCGGTGGTGTGCTCAACTCGAAATCGCTTTCAATTCTTTATTCGCGATAGCCGATCGGTCTTCTTCTACAGGCTGCGATAGCGCCCATTCGACGGTCAAAGACAAGCCTTTGCGCAGATCAACCTCCGGCCGGAAACCGAAGTGTCTTTCCATGCGGCGAATATCGGCCCAGTTGTGCCGGATATCGCCGGGCCTAAACCGCCCAGAAACCTGTGCAGTCTTGGGCGCCTCAAGCTCGTCCTCAAGCATATCCACGAGTTCCGAAACGCTTGTTGCTTCACCGCAACCAACGTTAAAGATCATTGGGCTGCCCCCATCCAGTTCGGCTGAGTGACGGAACGCTCGCGCGACATCCTCGACAAACACAAAATCGCGGCTTTCCTTGCCATCTTCGAAAATATCGATTGATCCGCCTTGCCTCAAGATGTTCGTGAAGATCGAAATGATCCCGGTGTACGGATTACGCATCGATTGGCCGGGCCCATAGACGTTTTGGAGGCGCAGGGCCGTAAAACGCACGCCAACGGTTTCGCATGCAATCTTGCACATCTGTTCTTGGGTTAACTTGGATGAGGCATAAAGCGAACAGGGATCGAGCCGATCATCCTCATGGGTTGCAACTGGCACCAACGGTTGTCCATCATGGGTGAAATCGAAGTTCCCCGCCTCCATATCAGACACCGCGCGCGTTCCTGGGAAATATCTCTTTGCGTCAGAGTGGCTTGCGTCGCTTTCCAAAACATATGCGCCTTCACCGTAGATTGACCGAGATGATGCAAGGATCAACGCTTTGGGCCGCCGATCTTTATGGTTTACGATCGTGTCGAGCAGCTTGGCGGTACCTTGGACGTTCGTCTCAAAATAGCGCTCGATTTGATACATGGACTGACCCGTTCCAGTCTCAGCGGCAAAGTGATAAACCACATCAGCGCCTTCCAGCGCATTGTATAGAACATCTGGGTCGCAAATGCTCGCCGCGATATGCGTCACGTTCTCACGATCAGTGAACTCACTGTAGTCGGCGTGTGCACCGTGAACTTGCTCGCTGAGCGGATCGATAAGAACCAATTCATGACCGCCTTCATCGAGAAACTGCTGGCACAAAGATCGGCCAATAAAGCCTAGGCCGCCGGTAATAAGTACGCGCATGAATTAAGATCCCAAGTCTTCGTGTTACAAGCAAACCAGCGATGAACGCCGCTGATTGTAGAGGTCAGCCTGCCTCAATCGCTATTTCAATGTCATCATTGACAGGTCGTAATTTAAGCAAGGAGAAAATTTGCTCCAAAAACCGCTCGAGCGAGAGGTCATAGTATTGTTCATCAGCTAGCGGACCGCTGGGCCGCTCAATCGCCGCCAGCATGGAGCCGGCGATATTGTCCCGATCCAGCAACACAACCCGATCAGCCAAAACGGGGTTGATTGCCGATAATGCCAGTTCATTCGTGGTCAGCAAGACGGCGCCTTGCGCCAAAGCTTCAAAGCTACGCATCGTTAGGCCGCTTTGCTTGGCATGGTGGATATCGACAACGACTTTGCTTTGCCTGCTCAGCTGCAAGGTCTCTGCATGCGGGAAAGGTGCGCTGCTGACTTGATCAAACAGAGACATGGCCGCCTTGTTACCAAAGTTCTGCAAGAAATAGACTGGCCTGGAATGGAAAAAGAGCTGCCAGCGTACCTTCCAGGCGTTTTCTGTGGCGACATGCTGCATCGCGGAAAGAATGGCGGCGCGATCAGTATGAACTGTCCCACAAAAATAGAAATCGACAGCCCTTTGGTCAGCTGGGATCACATCAGCAGGCGAGACCCCTTCGCTGTATAAGGGAATATAAGCATAGCCAAACTTCTCACAATCTTCAGGATCAAAGCTTCCAACGGCGTCCATATGCCGATCGAGCTCGATCACGCTCGAGCGATTTTGAGTGCTGTCCCAGGTGTAGCGGCTCACCCGCACACCTGCCGCCTGCAAGAACTGAATATCTTCTGCGCTGTAGACCTCAGCAAAGACGATCAACGCATGCGTGAAACCGCTTTCGACAATAGCTTGACGCTGCGCATTTATGTGGCGGCGCACAAAACTGCGCGCGACTGATTTTGGAATCAAACGCAGGAAAGCCTTCGTCCAAAAGGTATTGGACGGCCGTTCGTCAAAGAATTCTGTAGGAACACCCATTGAAGACGCCGCGGCAGCCATTCTTTCGAAATAGCCGAACGTCGAAAGACTGATGATAGCAAGCTTCATGGCCTTAGCCGATCATATCCCAAGACAGAGCAGTGCCCCTTGCGATACTTGACTTTGCGGTCTTCCCAATCACCTCGCCCTTGGACGCAGGCGGCAAACCATAGCCAGGCCGAATTGATCGAACGTTGGCGGCTGTAAACGCTTCGCCTTCTGCGATGTCTTCAACCACGTAAAGCGAACGCCGAAATACGATGTTGCCCTTTTCCGAGCCCTTCACATCATAATGTATTTTGCCCAGCGACAACCAAGCATTATGACAGTCCTCGCAAAGGCGTGCGAATTCGTCAGGCTCAAGGCTAAATTCAGCATCGGGGCCGCCATCCGCCCTTGCCAAAGTAAAATGTTTCTCGATGACGCTGCCTCCGAGCGCAATTGAAGCAACAGACGTAGCCGTACCGTGCGTATGATCTGACAGACCGGCAACAGTTCCGTAAGCTTCGCCAAGATGCGGCAATGTACGCAAGTTCGCGTCCTCAGCCGGCGCTGGATAGGCGGAAATGCAATGCAGCAAGACCAAGTCCTTGCAGCCATTTTCGCGCGCAACGGCCACTGCATCACCCACCTCGCCAAGGTTTGCCAATCCGGTTGAAATGATCATTGGCTTACCCTTGCGCGCAACATAAGCGATCAGATCAAGATCAACCGCCTCAAAAGAGGCGATCTTATATGCCGGTGCCCCCAATTCTTCGAGGAGATCAGCCGCCGTTTCATCAAATGGAGTTGAAAAGATCGTTACGCCGCATTCTTTTGCCTTGGCAAATAGAGCTTCGTGCCACTCGAACGGAGTGTGCGCTTCCTCGTAGAGCTCGTGCAGGCTGCGACCATCCCATAGTCCGCCTTCAATCTTGAAATCGTCAGCATCACAATCGATCGTCAAAGTATCAGCTGTATAGGTTTGCAATTTGATCGCTGCGCACCCGGTCTTCGCAGCCTCCTCAACCATTTTGAGAGCTCGGTCTAAGGACCCGTTGTGATTACCTGACAGCTCACAAATGACATACGGTGGGTGATCGGGACCAATTAGCCTGCCATCAATTTCGATTGATTTCGACATTCCAAAAATACTCTTTCATTCTTCGGGGATCGGACCGGTGTCTTCGATCAGCAGTTTATATCGGTGCCCGCGGTGATCGAAAAATGCTGGGTACCGTTCGTTATCAACAACACGCAATAGATCAAATTGTTCGGCAATCGGGCGATTAGGATCGACCCGGCTATCTTCGGGTCGACGCCTGCGATACCATGACCCGCTCCCTTCTTGTGGGACAAGGCTGGGAGCTTGGTCATCCGATACAACAGACAAGCACTGTTCGACAATGGCCTGGCCCAAACAATCGCGTAACTCGGTATTCAGTTCGTGGCCCTCGAAATGAAGCGAGGATTGCCGGGCGATATCTCCTTCATCCACCCCTTCGCTCATGGCGATCATTGTGATTGGTATTTCTGATCGCCCCTCCAAAATTTGCCAGACCAAAGGAGAGAAGCCTCGCCCCTCTGGCAAGGCGCTGGCGTGGACGACAAAGTTCCACTGATGTCTCGCTAGAACCTCAGACGGCGTGATCTTCATGCAGCTGAGGTAAAAAGCGATGTCGCCAGCCGGAACATCTTCATACTTACGGATGACCGCTGCACTATGTCCTAGCTCATTCAGTTGCCGCGCCAAACTCTCAGCGAACGGATCAAACCAGCCTGGAGTATCGACAACCACACTGACATTTGCAGGGCGCGGCCAATGCGCTGATTGATCGGTATTGATGTCCATCACCTCAACCATCCTCGGTTGTTTGAAGGAAATGCGCAATTCGGCTTGCAACACGCTGCGCGCCAAGCCCATCGGTCACGTCCTGTGCTGCGCAAGCCATAGCGTTTCTCTGTACGCCATCCGAAAGCAGGCATTCAATCTCGTCTGCCAAAGCACGGGAATCGTTCAGCGCGACACGCTTCGCTGCGCCTGCATCGACTAACGCCTGGGCTAGGCCGTCTTGGTTCGGAGCAAGTGAAACAATAATCGCTGGTAACCCCAGCGCGCACCTCTCCCATGACGTTGATCCGGACGCGCCAATGGCGAAGTCAGATCGCGCCATAAGTTCAGCCATGTTGCGCGCATCAATATGGAGTTCAGCACCAAAATTGAGCGAGCCGATCGCCGCCTCGATTGATTTAAGGTGCGGTGCTGAGCTCCCTAGCACAACGGACACATTCCAACCCTTGGGCAAGGTGCAGGATTGAAGCACTTGAAGCACCCAGTCCGTTGCATTCTGCGCATCCATTCCGCCCATCGACACTAGAATGTTCCGGCGTGAATGGTCCGCTTTCTCATTGTTCGTCATCGCGGCACGATGTGCAGCGAATTCGGGCCTCAGCAGAGCGTATTGCGCGCCAGCCATGATCTCGCATGCCTCTGGCACGACACCGCCACCATAATGGCCAGCCGTAACGCCTAAATTCTGATTGAGTAAAATGTCACAAGCATGCGGTCTGTCGGTGAAGTCATCGATCGCCATGACCGGGTAGTCTTTAGCGCCAATAAGCTCTTCCCACCGTTCGCCCAGCGCGTAGTGGTCTACGACAACAATATCAGCATCGGTCTGTGAAATTACGGCAAGCGTTTGTGCCGCATCGACCTCTTGCGTTGTGCCTAGCCGCGCGTCAAAATCACCGCAAATGTCCTGATTGCGATTGGTCAGGACCTTTACGGCCATGTGCTCGGCGGCCAGCACCTTGATCATGTTGCCTTCAAGTTCGCGGCAAACGAATGTGCATTCGCCGCCCTGCTGCCTTATCATTTTTGCAAGTGTCAAACAGCGCATGACATGACCGGATGCAAGGTGGAGCGATGCGTCAACTCTTAGCACCACTTTCGGTGCAGCCATCAGGTCGATACCCCTTGCCCCGCCAGCACTTGGAACATCAGCTCAGCGCGTTCCCAGTCCTCGGGAGTATCGATGTCTTGGGCCCGGTGACGCGGTATGATAAGCGGCACTGCGCCGGGACCAATTATAGTACGACCTTCTAGCCACGCAGCTTTCGTGCCCCAGTAAAACTGGCCGACGTCGTGATAAGTCTCTTCCAAATCCTGGCTGCGCGTCAGTGCATGTTCGGGGGAGAGCATTGCCAGCCTTCCGTCCGCTGTGATCTTAGCAGCGCGCTGGACTGGAAAGGGAAAACTGGTGACGGGAAAGGCATAGTCGGCTTCACTGTCCTCAAGTAGTTTGAGACCCGCAACCAGATCGTCGCTACTGACAAAAGGCGCTGTTGCATAAAGGCAGCAAGCCGCATCCACCGTGCCCCAGTTTTCTTCAACCCAATCAATCGCGTGACCAATGACGGGAACGGTCGGCGTATGGTCATCAGCGAGATCAGCCGGCCGGCGAAACGGAGCTTCTGCCCCCTCTGCCTCTGCAATACTGGCAACTTCTTCGTCATCAGTCGTCACGATTATGCGGTCGAAAATTCCCGCCTGCTTGGCAGCAGCGATCGACCACGCGATCATTGGCTGGCCAGCAAAAGCCTTTATGTTCTTGCGAGGTATGCGCTTCGAGCCACCGCGCGCTGGGATCACTGCTAACCTCATTTCAGGCGCCCTTTAAAACCCGTTCGAGCGCAGCGACAACTTCACTTCGGCTCTGATCGCCCATTTGCGGATAGAGAGGAATGGAGATTGCGCGAGCGTAATAGTCCTCAGCACATGGATAATCTTCCGGGCGATAACCCAGTGCGCTGTAGTAAGGGTGGCGGTAGACTGGAATGTAATGCAAATTCACTCCAAGCCCCTCTGCACGCAGCGCCTCAAAAACGTCTCTGCGGGAGGTTGGGTCTTCAACTTGGATCACGTAGAGATGCCATGACGAGGCTGTGCCCTCAGCCAATTTCGGCAGCTTGAGCGGCAAATGACTCAGCGCATCGCCATAATACGATGCGATTTCAGCGCGTTTGGACACATATTCTTCAAGGCGATGCATTTGGCTGGTTCCAAGCGCCGCCTGCATTTCGGTCATCCGGTAATTGAAGCCCAGATCAATCTGCTGATAATACCAGGGGCCATCAGAGGGGCCCTGCATAAGATCTGTGTCGCGGGTAATCCCATGACTGCGCAGCAACTGCATCTTTTGCGCAAGACTGCTATCGTTCGTGACCGCAGCCCCACCCTCTGCAGTGGTTACAATTTTCACAGGGTGAAAGCTGAATACGCTAATATCCGCATACTCACCACAGCCCACTGGATTCGATTGATAATGCGCCCCAATCGCATGCGATGCATCTTCAACAATCCCGAAACCAAATCGGTCTGCCAAAACTCTTATCGCACGCAAATCCGCTGATTGACCGCACATCGCAACAGGCACCACGACTTTCGGCAAGCGGCCATCTTTCTCAGCTTGCTCAAGCTTGGCCTCAAGCGCTTTAGGATCGAGGTTGAAGGTGTCCGGATCTATATCGACAAAATCGACTTGAGCTCCGCAATAAAGGCCGCAATTGGAGGATGCCGCGAAGGTCATAGGTGACGTCCACAACCAGTCCCCTGGCCCCAAGCCCAATGCCAAGCATGCAATATGCAACGCGGAGGTCGCACTATTGACTGCGATAGCGTGCTTTGCCCCTGTTTTTCCGATTATGGCGGATTCGAATGCAGGGACTTGCGGTCCTTGCGTCAGAAAATCAGAGGTCAAGACTTCGACAACCGCATCAATATCAGACTGTTGAATATCCTGACGGCCATAAGGTATCATTTTAAAACCTGCCAATCTTCTCGCTATTGGCCGCAACCCAGTCACCAAGTTCCTCTGGCTTCATCCATTCCGCATTGTTGTCGCTGGAGTAAACAAAGTCCTCCGCAACAGGTTTGCCATTCTTGATCCGTTCAGAACTTGCATTCCAATCGTGGATGTTTGGTAGGATCTTGAAATGCTCGTCATATTCGAAAGTGAACGGTGCATCCTCAACACCAATCATCTGCTCGTGCATCTTTTCACCAGGCCGGATGCCGACGATTTTCTGTGTGGCATCGGGCGCAATCACGCTGGCGATATCATCAACACGCATCGACGGTATTTTCTTAACGTAAATTTCTCCGCCGACCATATCTTCAAGCGCATGCCAGACCAACTCCACGCCTTGCTCTAACGAGATCATGAACCGGGTCATATCAGGGTTTGTGATCGGCAGCTCGCCGGTCGCCTTCAGCGACTGGAACAATGGAATGACTGAACCGCGCGAACCCATAACATTGCCGTATCGCACAACAGAAAAACAGGTATCATGCTCGCCAGAATAGGAATTGCCAGCTACAAACAGCTTGTCTGAAGCGAGCTTGGTGGCACCGTAAAGATTGATCGGGCTGGACGCTTTGTCTGTCGACAATGCAACCACCCTTTTGACGCGCTTATCGATCGCAGCGTCAATCAGGTTCATCGCGCCGTTAATATTCGTCTTGATGCACTCAAACGGATTGTACTCCGCTGTAGGTACAATTTTGGTCGCTGCGGCATGAATGACATAATCAACCCCATCGAGCGCCCGGTAGAGACGGTCCCGGTCACGCACATCCCCGATGAAGAAGCGCACGCGGTCTTCATTTTGATAGGATTTGGCCATTTCCCATTGCTTCATTTCATCGCGAGAGAAGATGATGATTTTTGCAGGATTGTACTTAGCCAGAGTCATGGGGACAAAGGCGTGCCCAAAAGACCCGGTGCCGCCTGTGACCAATATCGTTTTGCCTTCGAGCATTGTTTCCTCAAAAATTGTTTGCGCCACTGGCTTCGTGTGCGGGGATTGCGTCGCCGTACGCCTACGCCCAGGCAGCTATAGCCCGCCATTTCGAAAGGGCGGTAAGACCTCGCGCGCTTTAACGATCTTGGCACTCAACGCAAGGTGGCCTTAGCAATTTTGCGGCTCTGATCGCGCCGAAAGATCACCAGCGCCAAAAAAAGCCCAAAAGTGGGTGTCGAAAAATACAGCTGGCCGATAAATATCGCGAAAACAAGAACAGCGAACATTTCGTATAATCCACTGCCGTTCTTCCAAATCAGGCGATGGACCAAATAAAAGAAGAATGGCAACGCAAAAAGGCCGGCCTGAAACAGAAATAGACCATGACCTGAAGCTGGCCCAGCACCACTTAAATCAATAACCCATCGGTGCCCATTCAGAATCTCTCGGCGAGCCTCGTACCATGACTGAATAGAAATTCCCTGAGGCCAGAAATTCTGCTCAAATGAGTAATATATTGGCATTACAGCGCCAGAAATTCGAGCATTGACGCTGTAGTCCAGCATGATGTCGCCAATATCAAAATTACGAATCCGAAGGAGCAGCGAACTTACACGAGAAGACTCCGAAAAGAATCCAGCGACAATTTGGGCCGCAATCGGCGCCGCTACCACCGGTATAAAAACCCAAAAACGTTTTATTGGGACCCTCATGCCCCAAATCGCACCTGCTAAAGCGATTGCTAAAAGTGCGCTCGCAGAGCCAGCTAAGACAATAGCGGTCACGAATGACAAGCCAATCAACCAAAGCGGCCCACGCAAATAAGTTAGGCAAGCTCCGAGAACCAAGACATGAAAGGCACTGTGCGTAGGCTCTGGCGCAAATCCAACAGCCCCCCTTCCAGATGCGGCAATATTCGAACCTAGGTCCAAATTCGTAGTCACAAATTGGGTGAGAAAGCTGGGATCCACGAAGAGTTGAACCAGGCTGACACCAAACCAGGCAAGGATCGCACCAGAAATAACTCGCTTCACCAACCGGCTATGAAACTGGATCGCCCAATATGCCGCAGCAGTAGCCAACACAGGGGTCACGTAACTGAGCAGAAATGCCACTTCGCGTAGATCAAGGCCCTGCGGGATCTCCCATAGGATTAGTGCAATCCCCAGCACCATCAAGTAGGTCAGCATCGCCTTGTCCAATCGAGGGAGCAAACGATAACCCTCCGGATGCAAGAGCAATACAAACGCCGCCAAAATTACTGCATATGGTTGAGTATACGCCTCAATCGGAAACAGCTGCGTGTAAGGAAACGCGAAGAAAACCAGCATTAGAACTGGTAGCAATCCGCCCGGAGAGAATTGTTTAGCCATTGGTTGCCACCGCTCGCTTGTAACAAGTGGCTAGATACAAAGTATGCGTTGTTGACGCCAAAGCCGCTGATGCAGCGTATCCCGGCAAACCAATTGCGAACATCGAACTCAATTTAAGTCCGGCATAAAAGACCAGAACTGCAGAAAGCGCGGCGAACACCAAGTCCTTTTCTCTATCCTCAGACACAATTGCAAAAAACAAAAACAAGTGCGCTGACATCGCCATTTGCAGGGCGGTGATCAATAGGACCGTGATGGTTATGTTGTAACTCGACCAAAACTCAAACCCATCTGTCCATAAAAAGGAAAGGCTGGTGCCTATCAGAACCGCGATGCTTGTACCCCATAGCAAAACTAGCGACACTCCGAAGCGATCGATCCAGCCCACCCTCGCGTTTTCTCCACGTAATGCCGCTTCTTTAAGCAGGTCTGGCGCAAGCTTTTGCGCGAGCGCACTCGCAAGCAATTGCGCTACCTGTACCAGGGCGTTTAGAACTCCAAATGCCCCTGCCATTGCTGGACCGTCTAGCGCAAGAAGGACAGAGCGCCCGCCGTACGGGATTGAAGCAGCGATAAGACCTGAAGAGTAGATCAGTCTGCCCGCTTTTTGCTCCTGATCATCGAATTTCACATCTAGCGTTTCTTGGTCGATGGAACTGGCGAAACTTGAATGCCGATGAAGCGCGAAGGCGGTAACCAGCAGGGCCAAGACAATTCCCAAACTCTCGATTTGCAACACCAGAAGCCAGTTCTGCGTGAGAACGGCAACCGGCGCTGTAACCCCGAGAGCCATTAATCCCCGCGCTGCTGTAAAGCGCGGCAAAAATCGCTCGCTATCGATCGCTCGGATAACCGACGCCATCAAGGTTTGAGCCATAAACAGCAGAGCAAGAACCATGACCGCAGCGACTTCTGTCAGACCAATACCAAATGGTTCGAACTTGAAAGCTACGAGGCCAGCAATAGCCAAGCAAAGAGCCAGCCTTACAGCAAGTGAGCGCATTAGATTCTGGGCGCGATGTGGAATCTCAAACCCGCGCCCGACCGCTTCAAGCTTGGGATATACCTTGTAGGTTGGTTCAATCTGCCCAAGCGAGAGCAACATGCCCAAAAAAGTCGCCATTCCGAAAGCCGAAATATAGAAGCCATATCCTTCAACCGGCAAAAAAACGGCCAATGCGATAACCTTCGCAAGTCCAAAGCCAGTGGCCGCCATCATCGACATCGCAAAAAACGCTTCGCGGTTAAAGTTCTTCAGCAGTCGCCTAATCATTGCCAGCAGACTGTTCGGCCACACCAGCATTCACCAGAACGCGCCCTTCGGAAACGCTCCCATTCCCTCCCAACAGAATTCCACCAGGGTGAGGGATGTGCAGCGAGGCGACACGTACGCGCCGGCTTGATCCATCGATATTGTAGAAGAAGAACAGAAGCTTATCTACCATCAAAGAAAGTAAGACTCCAACAAGTGGTAGTTTCGTGGCCATCCACCGACCAGCCCTTAATCCGGCGGCGACGCGGGAGTGATAACCCACCAAGGACTCTAGGGATTTAGCCATGCTCAGCCTCTTCTATCAGGGCGCTTATAACGCCTGATGGGTTGGTTAGTTCGGTATTGCCCTTCAGAAAACGACCTTCGACACAGAAGCTATTCACGAAGTTCGCATACCACGCCAAGAGGTCTCTCTCGCTCGCAGCAGGCTTCGGAGGCGTCGTTGCGAACTCTGACGCAGATTCTAGCGCCGTCACCCCAGGGGCGTCGGCGAAATGTGGTCGGCCAACAACAAAAACGGGCGCTTGCAGCCGAGCCGCTTCAAGCACTGCAGTGGACCCTATTGAGACCAATTTCGCACCCTTAGCCAATACAGCTTCTAAGGACTCCCCGCCTCGCATGGCCAAAACCTGCGGATCACCAATCAGGTCGCTCCACTTCTCTTGCGCGAGTGCGCCGGGCTGAGAAGGGTGCTCCTTCAAGACTAGTTTCGCGCCCCTCGGCAAAGCATTTCTTAAGTCTCGCGCTAGGTTGACCTGATCACCGCCGTCCCAGAGATAGCCAAGCACTGCCTCAGGCTCGTAATGCAATGGCACGACTACGAGATTAGCCGCGTCGTCAAGAAGTGCGTCCAATTCGGCATATTCACTCTGCGTAGCCTTCAGCAAACATTGGGCATGGAAAAAATGCGGCCAAGGATCACGATTCATATAGAATTTATCGCGTCTGATTGTGCGATAAAAGCCTTTCAAAAAAAGCCTGCCAGCATCGCCCCATCGTTTCGAAAACGAACTGTAGTCTAGAACATAAAGCGGCCTGCCCGCGCCAGCCTTGCGTTGCTCAATATGCCGCTCAACTCGGCTCTCGCCGTCAGTGACCAGCCCGAGTGGGATAGGTTCATCCTGGGCCTCATCGCTTGTGAAGAAGATATGGCCAGGCAGCCAAGCGGTGTGAAAATGACAAGGCAATCCGCCGCGATCACGCACCCATTGCGTCAGCCGATCATTGAGGTAACCGCTTACTGGCTCATCCAAGTAGAGCCTCACATCAAACTTTTCAGCAACATCGGCTAGCAGGCGTTCTAAGCCTGTAACCACCGACTCTTGATCAGACCTTGGCAACCGCGGGATAAATCTGTCGCGTCCAATACGCTCAAAATCAACCGCAACATCTGCATCGGCAGCCTCCTTCGAAGCCGCTTCAATATAATTCTGCAAAACGAATACTGGCGCACTGGCGTCGGTGCTCTGTACGATCTCTTTCTCGGCCATCGTGGTGACAAGATAGATTGGCGTGAGCTCGGACGCATAGGCTGCAAGGTGGGGAAACTCGACCGCCAAAAAGTCCCGCGCAAAGAACAGGATAGCGCTTGGTTTCTTCTTGTCGGTAAGCATGTTCAGTTAGCCTTGGCTACCACCAGAGCATTGCTGCTCAAGGGGACACCCATGAAGATTAAGATCAGAGTGTGCATCTTCGCAGTTGGGTTCTCGGAGACGCCCCTATTTCAAGGCGCTGCGACTAGGGCCATTGAGAATTTTCCAGAGACTGTCAATGCAGTTTGGGGCGGAATGACCGCTATCCTGACTGTCAAAGTATGAGGTCAAAACTGGCAAAGTGACAAGCGGCCCGCGCACTAGACAGATTGCCAAATCCTTCTTGCTTCGCTGCAGCTAGCCAACTATCGGGCCTTCAAACTTGGCTAGGAATGCGCGATGATCGCGTCGTCCAGCAAATCCTGCACATAAACTGGCTGGCAAGCGAGGCAGCGTAACCATGGCAAAAGTTATATTTGATAGAGGACTTGCCCTAGTCCTATTTGTTCCATGCCTGCTCGTCTGCCTCGTATGTGTGTTGGCGATCGCTTTAGAATCGCGAGGCAACCCTATTTTCCTTCAGGAGCGTGTGGGCAGAAATCAAAAGACCTTCACCTTGTTCAAGCTGCGAACAATGGTGGTGGGCACTCGCAATGCCGCGTCGCAAGAAATCGGCGAAAGCCCAATTACAAAGGTCGGAGGGATATTGCGCCGACTAAAATTTGATGAGCTCCCCCAAGTGCTCAATGTTCTGAACGGGACGATGTCGTTCGTGGGCCCTAGACCTTGCCTAAGCTCCCAGACAGAGCTGATAGCGGAAAGGGAACGCCAAGGTGTCTTCAATGTCCGGCCAGGCATCACCGGTCTTTCGCAGGTCAATGACATTGATATGTCTACCCCTAGGCGACTAGCCGAGAGCGATGCGGTTTACGTCTCGAAACAGAGCCTTTCCTTTGATCTGGCACTCTTGTCGCAGACATTTCTCGGTAGCGGCCGCGGGGATGCCGCCCGAAAGTCATAACTATCTTTCGCGCAAGAATTCCAAAGTCTCCGGCATCTTCTGCGGAGCAACCCAGCCGATATCTTCTTCCAATGAAGGCGTCATAGAGACCACTAGCTCACCGAGCGCTCCTTCGAGAGCCTCCTGCGCACCGGCAATACCTGCGACCGCCCTAAGAAGCGAGATTGGAACCGCTGGTTTGAGTACTCGACGCTCCATCGTGTGGGCCATCATGGCAATCAAATCTCGCGTGCTGATTGCCGCGCCATCGCTGGGCTCATAGATCCCAGCACTTATGTCGCTAAAGCGCTCTTCATTGAGCAGTAGAAAATGAACAATTAGATCAACTAGATTTGATACTGATAGATACGCTCTTGGCGCCAGCGCGCTCCCAAACGGAAGAACAGGGAATTTAGCCACCAGCTTTGCAAGCGTGGCAAAGCCGCCGCCGCCGCCCTCGCCATATACTGGCGGCAACCTCAAAATTACGTGCGGCACCCGGCATTCCGCTGCAATTTCCTTTTCAATGCGCAGCTTATGTGTCCCATATGCAGAAGGCTCGCCGCAAGCCGCCAAGCGTGCGTAAACACTAGAGGTAAAGAGCAGGCGCCCCACACCCAATCCACCCAAGGCATTGATCCAAGAGGTATCTAGCTTGCTCTTGTCTGCGCCATGGGCTGCGCGGGCGGCCTTATCAGCCAGCATGATCAAGACTGTGGCGCCTTCGCATGCTGCACAAAATTCGCTATTTGCCGAATAGTCTGGCACTTGCCGCCAATGAATATTGCCGTTGGATCTCGGGTGCGTGTCTTGCCTGGTCAGAGCGGTGACTTCGACTGGCATTTCGCTCAATCGGTTTACGAGCGATCGGCCAATGAAACCGCTGGCCCCCGCAATCACAATTCTGTCTATTTTTTGCCTCAAACTGTTGATCCTCTGTGAGTTGTCAGACATGCGCGAACAGGCAAACGCTATCAACGCAAAAAAGAGCCACAGGTTGAACAGAAAGCGCAACTTTTGGACAAGAGTATACGCCTCTGGCTCTTTCCCGCCTTTTATTTGATCGCTAGGAACTGCACGAGGTAGTCGGTAACCAATTTTCGTCGGCTGTGGAACATCACAGCCTCTCTTCAGGGCACGACGCACTACAAAATGGGGGATGAGATCTGAACTTGGTCTGCTTTTGGACCGAGCACCATGATCGACACGGAGTACGGTGACAATTTACTCGCTAGCTTTCCGCGTTATCGCATGGCTTGCCGCACTTCCGAGGCGGGTCAAGCAGCTAATCATTCTTGGGGTCGATGTTGTCCTGCTTCTGCAGGCCACATGGATTTCCTATTCTCTCCGGATCGGAGTGCTGACCTATTGGAATGATGCGGTCGCAAAGGTTGTGGCATTTACATTGCCAACAGCGATAGTCCTTTTTGTGGTGACCGGGACCTACAGCACAATTTTCCGCTATGCTGGGCTCGGCATGATGCGCCGCCTATTTCGTACATTCGCGCTATATGGCTTTGCCGTAACGATTGCCTTTAGCGTGGGCGGCATTTCAGGCGTGCCTAGAACGCTTGGCGTTCTTCAACCAATTGTATTTTTTATTTTTGTCCTCGGATCACGGATTGTTATCAGGTTCGCGGTGGTCGAATTGTTAGGTCGCCACGCTTTTGCGGGCAAAATCAAGCGTGTCTTGATCTATGGCGCAGGCAATGCAGGACAGCAAATCGCCAGCTCTTTGCACACAGACCCTCAAATTAACGTCGTGGGTTTCGTGGATGATGACAAGCAAAAGGCCAAGCAATCAATCGATGGCAAAAGAATTGAGTGGAGCGGCAAAATTGGTGAAGTTATCAAAGCGAATGACGTAACAGACATCTTCCTTGCCATGCCAAGCGCATCTCGCAGACGCCGGCGCAAAATCGTTGAGGCATTGGGTAACTTCAAAGTAACCGTTCAAACATTGCCTGATTTGCGTGACCTTGCCGAAGGCCGCGTTACGCTAAATGACATCCGCCCAATGGAAATTGAGGATCTGCTGGGGCGCGCCCCGGTCGAACCAGATCGTGAATTGCTAGGTCGGACAGTTCTGGGGAAGAACGTTCTCGTGAGTGGCGCAGGCGGCTCAATTGGCAGTCAATTGTGCCGCGAGATCACCAGGGTTGGGGCAAAGAAGATAATTCTGCTCGAGATGTCCGAATTCTCCCTTTACCAGATTGAACGTGAATTGAGCGAATGGGCAGCGGAGCATGAGACTGACATTGAGCTGGTCTCTGTTCTTGCGTCAGTCCTAGATAGCCAGCGGCTCGCCGAACTTTTCGCTGACCATTCGATAGACACGGTTTATCATGCAGCAGCTTACAAACATGTACCGCTAGTTGAAGCCAATCCGATAGAAGCTATTCGCAACAACATCTTGGGCACTCACTCGTTGATTGACCAAGCCGAAAAGTCGAATGTGGCCGACTTCATCCTCATTAGCACCGACAAGGCCGTGCGCCCCACCAATGTTATGGGCGCAACAAAGCGCGCAGCTGAGCAAGTCCTCCAGGCTTATGCTGCGCGCTCAAACAGCACTCGCTTTTCCATGGTGCGCTTCGGCAATGTACTTGGATCAAGCGGTTCCGTAGTCCCGCTCTTTCGACGCCAAATTGAGGCCGGCGGCCCAATTACTCTCACCCACAAAGACATCAATCGCTATTTCATGACCATTCCGGAAGCCGCAGCGCTGGTGATCCAGGCGGCAGGCATGGCCGAGGGAGGTGAAATGTTCGTTCTTGATATGGGCGAACCTGTCACCATCGAAAACCTTGCCCGGACTATGGTGCAGCTTAGCGGGCTTACGGTCCGTGATGGAAAAAGCCCTGATGGAGATATCGAAATCGTTGAGGTGGGTTTGCGGCCCGGAGAGAAGCTCTACGAAGAATTGCTAATCGGCGAGTCGCCACAAAAGACAAAGCATCCCCGCATCATGATGGCGCATGAGGCCTTCATTAAATGGGATGAGCTAGAAGAGCATCTCGCCGCACTTAGCGTGTGCCGTGACAGTGGCTTAGCAATCTCAACCTTGAAGCAGATTGTCCCTGAATTCGAGCACAGACCGCTTGGGTCTATCGCGCCCAAGGAGTAAGCGAATTCAAATCAATCCTTCGCCAAAATTCTGTCGGAAGGCACTGACCACACATGCGAAAAGTCCTTATCACTGGCAGCGCCGGCTTCATTGGCTTCCACCTCTCCAAGCTCTTGCTGGAAGAAGGCTTCGCTGTCGTCGGATATGATGCACTGACTGACTATTATGATGTTCGCTTGAAAGAACGACGGCATCAATTACTCCTGCAGAATCAGCACTTCAGCTGTAAGGTGGGGATGCTTGAAGACTTCGACACACTGCACGAACTAGCGCTGCAAGAGAAACCGGATGTGATCGTCCATCTCGCCGCTCAAGCTGGCGTTCGCTACAGCCTTGAGAACCCCCGCGCTTACATGGATGCGAATGTCACAGGGACGTTCAATATCATGGAGATTGCGCGGGAATTGGCGGTTGAGCACCTGCTAATGGCCTCCACCAGCTCAGTTTATGGCGCAAATGATGTCATGCCATTTCATGAGCAGCACAAGAGTGACACACCCATGACCCTCTACGCCGCGACCAAAAAAGCGAACGAGGCGATGGGCCATTCCTATGCTCACCTTTGGAACCTGCCCACAACCATGTTCCGGTTCTTCACGGTCTACGGGCCTTGGGGACGGCCGGATATGGCGCTGTTCAAATTCACTAAGGGGATCCTCGAAGGCACCCCGATCGACATTTACAACAATGGCGACATGTACCGCGACTTCACCTTTGTTTCAGACTTGGTGCGCGGAATCCGGCTACTGATCGATGCCGCACCAGTCCGGCCGGAGGTTCCAGAGGATATCGCTGAATACGACAGCCTGTCACCAGCCGCCCCCTACCGGGTCGTTAACATCGGGAACAATGACAAGGTTCGGCTGATGGACTTTGTCGAGGCGATTGAGAGCGCGTGCGGGCGTGAGGCGATCAAGAACTTCATGCCGATGCAAAAGGGCGATGTTCCCGCGACATGGGCCGACGCAACCTTGCTGAAAGAGCTGACTGGATACGTGCCGCAAACGGATGTGCGTGACGGCGTTAGGCAGTTCGTCGATTGGTATCGCGACTATTACAAGATTTAAGGTGCCAGCGCGCTAGCCGCACAGCCCCAAAACTCAGCCCTGCGGTGCTTCCTCAGCGGGTGTTTCAACAGGCTCTGCCGCATCGGCTGCACCCGGCTCTGGTTCGGTCAAAGCAGGCGGACCGTCTTCGCCTGGCAGCGCCTGTGAGCGTTCTCGCTCGAGCCGCTCCAGATATTCACGTTCGATTTGTTCGACCCGGCGCTGTTCAGCAGCGGCGTCAACATCAATGTTCGACAGTCGCTCTTGGCGCGCTTGCTCGATCAACTCGCTAAAGCGGACATCCTGACCTTCGGCCCGGTCTTTGTAGGCATCGTTGATGAGCTGCTGCGTGCAACCAGTCAGCCCGCCTGCACCCGCTGGATCGCACGACAGAGTGCCAAAAGCGCCAACCAATTCAAGGCTTTCAACCCGGCGAGACCATGCCGTGTTTTGCGGGTTATCCGAAAAGCGCAAGGCAGGCGGAATGCGGAACCGGTCATCTTCAGGCAGCCGCGCGATCACGCAAATCGTGCCCTCTGGGCACGGCGGCGCATCATCATCGCCGTAAACATAGGCGGTTTGAACATCATCAGGCAGCGCCTCATCTTCCTGAGCCGAAGCAGGCGAGAGCCCCAATGATACTGTGGCCGCGAAGGTCACGGCAATAATCAAACGCTTCATGGCGATTCCTTACGATAAGTTGCGCCACCCATATAAGCTCGAATTGCGTGAACACCAACTGAAGCGATTGATCCAACTTTAAACCGTTATCCGCTTCGGACGAACCTGAGATGTTTGCGTTACACAGCTTGAAATCGCGTGTTGATTAAGCTTGGGGTTAAAACTAGATGCCCAGCCCTCGGATTTAACCAAACGACGCCCCTTTGACTAAGTGGAGACGACCCAAGTGAGCACAAATCGCAAAGGGATTATATTGGCTGGAGGATCAGGTACGCGCCTGTATCCCCTGACCAAGGGCGTATCCAAACAGTTAATGCCAATCTATGATAAGCCGATGATCTACTATCCGCTTAGCACTTTGATGTTGGCAGGAATCAAAGACATTTTGATCATCACCACGCCTGAGGATCTCGATCAATTCCAACGCGTTCTGGGCGACGGGTCAGGGTTTGGAGTCTCGCTTAGTTATGCCGAACAACCGCGGCCCGAAGGCTTAGCGCAGGCATTCCATATTGGTGCTGATTTTGTCCGCGGCGGACCGAGTGCCCTCATATTGGGCGACAACATTTTCTATGGCCATGGACTGCCTGAACTGTTGGAAAGCGCGGACAAACAGCCGAGCGGCGCAAGCGTCTTTGCCTATCAGGTCAAAGATCCGCAATCATTTGGTGTGGTAGAATTTGATGCAGAAGGACGGGCGGTCTCAATCGAAGAGAAGCCTGTGGCGCCTAAATCCAATTATGCGGTCACCGGCCTTTATTTCTACGATGACACGGTCGTAGATCGCGCTCGTGATCTGGCTCCGTCGCCTCGCGGCGAACTTGAAATCACCCACCTTAATGAGCTGTATCTAAATGATGACGCGCTCAATGTGGAAATGATGGGCCGCGGCTATGCTTGGCTTGATACCGGCACACATGGATCGTTGCTTGACGCTGCCAGCTATGTGCGGATTACAGAGGAGCGCCAAGGTCTCAAGATTTGCTGCCCAGAAGAAATCGCATGGCGTCAGGGGTTTATCGACGACGCACGCCTGGCAGAAATTGCCGAGCCACTGCGTAAATCGGGCTATGGTGAATATCTGCTTGGGTTGATCACATGAATGTAATCGAATGCGAAATCCCGGGACCGTTGATCCTCGAACCACGCGTGTTTGGCGATGATCGCGGATTCTTTCTTGAAAGTTGGAATGCTAGTTCGTTCAAAGAAGCCGGTCTCGATCTAGGCTTCGTGCAAGACAATCACTCACGCAGTCAAAAGGGCGTTTTGCGGGGGATGCACTTCCAGAACCCCGGCCCCCAAGGTAAACTAGTCCGAGTGGTGCGCGGCGCAGTATTCGATGCTGTGGTTGATTTGCGCCGCAGCTCACCGCACTTTGGCAAATGGCTTGGTGTTACTCTTAGCGCAGAAAACAAGCGCATGTTCTGGGTGCCAGAGGGCTTTGCTCATGGTTTTCTGACGCTCGAACCTGACACAGATTTTCTCTATAAATGCACTTCAGACTATGCACCTGAAAATGAGCATTCCTTGCGATGGGATGATCCGGATGTAGGGATCGAATGGCCATTGGAAGGAATTCAACCTGCGCTGTCCGCTAAAGACGAAAAGGGCCTTAGCCTCGACCAAGTGGCAGCTTTTTCATGAAAGTGATCGTCACAGGAGCTGGCGGACAATTGGGTGCGGCGTTGTTAGCAAACGCGCCGGATAACTGGATCGTTGAGGGGCTTACCCGCCGAGAGCTTGATCTTGCCGATAGTCAGGCGATCACAGCATTGGTTAAGGCCCGCCGACCGGACTTTGTTATCAATGCGGGGGCCTACACTGCAGTCGATAAAGCAGAAAGCGAGCCGGACCTTGTACGAACAGTGAATGAGGGTGCGCCTGCTGCTTTTGCCAAAGCTCTGCGAGAATATGGCGGACGATTAATCCAAATCTCAACCGATTTCGTCTTCGATGGCGACACGAGCACGCCGTACACCCCCAATGCGGAACGCAATCCGCTATCGATATACGGCCAGACCAAGGCAGATGGCGAGGATGCCGCAGGCACTGAATCGATCATTCTGCGCACCAGTTGGGTCTACGCTGCAGGCGGGGGCAATTTCGTGCGCACGATGCTGCGCCTAATGGCGAAACGCGACACATTGAGCGTTGTGTCCGACCAGATTGGCGCACCGAGCTGGGCTCCAGAAATTGCTCGTACAATCTGGGAGCTCACCGATGCCAATAAGCCGGGCATCTACCACCATCGCGACAAAGGCGAGACAAGCTGGCATGGTTTTGCCGAAGCAATCGCGCGTGAAGCTATGGAAATCGGACTGATTAAGCATGCGCCTGAGATGACGGCTATTCCAACAGAGCAGTACCCTACTCCTGCGAAAAGACCTGCTTATAGCGTGTTAGATGACACCAAAACACGTACCCTCCTCGGCGATGAAACCCGAGACTGGCTCACTAACCTGCGCACAATGCTGAAAGAGGAGAAAGCCCTTGGCTAACATCATGGTCACAGGTGGAGCTGGCTTTATTGGTGGCAATTTCGTCCACTATTGGGCGCAGAAACACCCAAACGATACCGTCACTGTGCTCGATGCGCTTACTTATGCCGGTAACAAATCCACTATCGCCGGGGCTGAGCAAGCGGACTTGGTTGTGGGCGATATTCGTGACACGGACTTGGTGAAGCAGTTGCTGCGCGAACGTGACATTACTACGCTCATTCACTTTGCCGCAGAGAGTCATGTCGACCGTTCAATCAGCGGCCCCGATGCCTTTATTGATACCAATATCCTTGGAACCAACAGCCTCCTAAAAGCAGCGAGATCCGCTTGGCTTGATACTGGCGACGGGCGTGAGCATCGCTTCCACCATATTTCAACCGACGAGGTGTATGGCTCGCTTGAACCAGACGAGCCTGCGTTTGCCGAAGACACCCAATACCGGCCAAATTCACCCTATTCGGCATCCAAGGCATCCTCAGATCATCTGGTTCGCGCCTATCACCATACGTTTGGCCTATCGGTCACGACGAGCAATTGCTCGAACAATTATGGCCCGTACCAATATCCTGAGAAGCTGATCCCGCTATTCTTGCTCAACGCGCTAAATGGCAAACCATTGCCGATTTATGGCGACGGAATGAATGTGCGTGATTGGCTGCATGTAGAAGACCACTGCCGGGGAATTGAGGCCTGTCTTGCCCAAGGAAAGCCAGGCGAGACTTACAACATTGGAGGCGGGGCAGAGCTGCCAAACATGGCCGTGATTGACGCGATTTGCGCTGAAGTGGACAAGGCGTTTGCCGAAATTGAAGGACTGGCCGAACGCTTCCCTGACTCTCCCGCTGCTAACGGACAAACTACAAATACGCTCAAAACATTCGTCGAAGATCGAAAAGGCCACGACCGCCGCTACGCGATTGACGAGACCAAAGCGCGGGCTGAATTGGACTACAGCGCACAGTGGGATTTTGCCGATGGACTTGGCCAAACACTACGCTGGTATCTGGATAATGAAGCGTGGTGGCATCCCCTTCTCAAAGGGTAGCGGCAGCTCAATCGGGCTCCGCAGCAGGCGCGCGGGACTAAATCCGCTCGCTGATCTTGATCGCGGCGCGGCATCCGAGTCGGATCGCGCCGGAGAGCAAGCCGTAAGCGGGCGCTTTTTCCGCGCCGTGGGCAATCGCTGCATCGTGATGCTCACGCTCTTCCTCGCGGAATTTTTCGATCATTTCAGCCAGCTCTGGATCGGCATTATTGGCCTCCAGTTCGTCAAGCTGATCCGAATAATGCTTGTCGATCTCGGTTTCTACCGCCGCGGTGCAGGCCATTGCCGCCTCTGGGCCAAGCAAAGCTGTGCCAGCGCCCAAAGCATAACCTGCCATCGACCAAAACGGTTGCAGCGCGGTAGGGCGCACGCCGCGCTTTGCCATAAGCGCATCGAATTTCTCGCGGTGGACCTTCTCTTGCTCGGCCATATGCGCGATTTCCTGGCTGTGCGGGCCGCGGTCGCCCATCACGGCCAGCTGGCCTTCATAGATCCGCGTCGCGCCGAATTCGCCGGCCTGATCGACCCGGATCATGCGGTGGATGTCTTCGCGTTTCATGCTCGCTCCTGCTTGGCTGTCAGTCCCAAGATGGTGATCCCACCGAGACATGAAAAGAGGAAATTCCAACCCGCCAGCGAAATGCCAAACAGGCTCCATGGTGCGACATCACAGCGCACCAGCGGCGTGCTGGTGTCCATGACCGAAGCCGCCGCCCCCGGCCCTGAAGGAATGGTCGCGCAGCCGGTGATCCCTTCCCACCAGCCATATTCCACGCCTGCGTGAAATCCACCGATCAAGCCGGAGGCGATCACCGCCAGTCCGGCTAGAGTGAGCCAAAGGCGCTTTGGCGCGGCAAAAAATCCCAGAACCGCAAAGCCAAGCGCGGCAAAATGCGGCCAGCGTTGCCACCAGCACATTTCGCACGGGAACAGGTCAAAGCCATATTGCGACACGTAAGCACCGCCGAGCAGGCCCGCCGGGAGCGCAAGTGCCAGAGTTTGAGCGGCCTTCAACCGCGAGAAATCAGCCATAACGCGCCCGCTTTAGGCGGCTTAGTCGCGCAGCGCTACCGAACTTGCTGTCGTGCGGCGCAGAGTTTCCAATGCATAGTGCAATTGGAAATCCTCAACGCCCTGTTCTTCCAGCTGTTCAGCGGTCAGTTTGAAGCGCGGATCATCGATTTTGTCGCCCTCAAGCTCGTCGTCCTTGAGGCCCAGCTCGTTGACCAAATGCCCGCGCAGATCGCTCTCGCGCGTCACATATTTGCTGCGCAGCGCGTAATCCGGATCGGACAATTGCGGCACGGTGATATCGGGCTTAATCCCGCCTTCTTGCACCGAATGGCCCGACGGCGTGTAGTAACGCGCCGTGGTCAGCTTAAGCGCGGTGTCACGGCCCAACGGCAGCAGCGATTGCACGCTGCCTTTGCCAAAGCTGCGATCACCCATCACCAGCGCGCGGCGGTGATCTTGCAAAGCGCCAGCGACAATTTCAGAAGCCGAGGCAGAGCCCGCATCGATCAGCACGATCACCGGAGTGCCCTCTGCCATATCGCCGCGGAACACGGTTTCGGCATCATACAGCAAGGTTTCGCCGCGAGCGCGGCCACGCTGCGATACGATCCGGCCCTTGTCGAGGAACAAGTCGGACAGAGCGACTGCCTCATCCAAGCTGCCGCCCGGATTGGAGCGCAGGTCAAGGATCAGGCCGCTGACCCGGCCCGTCGCTTCTGTTTGGATGGCTTGCCACGCGTTGAACACGTCTTGGCCGACATCAGCGGAGAATTCGTTGACCGAAATCACGCCGACATTGCCTGCTTCCAGCTTATGCGTAACTGGCTCGAGCTCGATAACGCCGCGTGTCACCGATACTTCCAGCGGCTCTTCGCGCCCGGCTCGGAAAATGGTCAGTTCAATCGCAGTGCCAGCCTGGCCGCGCATACGCGCAACAGCATCGTCCAGCTCGCCGCCGTAAATCAGGTCGCCATCGAGGTGCGTGATGAAATCACCCGCCTTAATGCCCGCTTCTTCTGCGGGGCTGCCGCGAAATGGCGAGATCACCTTCACCGCGCCGTCTTCCATCACCACGGACAGGCCAAGACCGGAGTAATTGCCGTCAATCATGGTGTTGAGACGCTGAAGGCTGCTGCCATCGAGATAGGCGGAATGCGGATCAAGCGCCGCGAGCATCCCGTCGATCGCACCGCGAACCAGAACCTCGTCCTCGACATCCTCGACATAACTCGCCTTGATCCGTTGATAGGTGGCGAACAATTTCGAAAATTCTGGACCGGCGCGGCCTTCCACCTGAGCCATGCTGGCCGTGGCGGTCGGGATAAGCGCGATGGTGGTCACGAGCGCTGCACTTTGCAGCAATGCGATAAACTTCTTGGGCACGCAGGGCTCCTTTAGCGTAATATCCCATGTGTATCGCGCAAACTGTCTGAATGCCAGATGAGAGCGACCACATGAGTTTTGTGCATCAGAGTGGGTCATTTTGCGTGAGGCCCGGTATCTGGGAAGCGGCATTTGGACCGGAAGGCGAGCCGTAATTTCTAAAGGAATTGCAGCGGGTTAACCGGCTCTCCAGCGCGGCGAAGCTCAATTGTAATGGCCGGATCCTGACTGGCGGCAACGCCCAACGGACTGCCGCTAACGAGCTGATCGCCCACCTCTGCGTCGCTGGTCGCGAGCCCTGTGACGAGGCTCGTCCAGCCATTTTCGTGCTCAATAATGACGATTCGCCCGAACCCGCGATAGGGCCCAGAAAACGCCACACGGCCAGCCGCAGGCGCGATCACTTGGGCCCCGGCTGCGGGAGCAATCACCACGCCGGTGCTGCGCGATCCGCTATCGCGAAGTGCACCAAATCCGGCGACCGTGCGGCCTTGAACCGGAAGCTGAAAATCCGCTGGCGGGATCACTTCATTCGCGGCCTGTGACGGGGTGGGCGAAGGCTCGATCGACACTTGCGATGCGCTGGGCTGAGCAGGCCGCAGGACAGGCCCGGGTAAAGCCGCTAGTTCGCGGCGCAATTCGCTCGCATTGCCGAGCTCTCCGATCAGCCCATCGAGATCGCGCGCATCCTCGGCCAGGGCAAGCGCGCGTTCATTCTCCCGCGCGGCAATGGCGCGGGCTTCGCTGGAGGCTTGTCGCTGGCTTGCTTCGAGCTGGGTCAACGCGGCTCTGCGTTCCTGCAAAGCACCCTCGCTGCCGCGCAGATCGGCAAGCGATTCGCGCGCCTGATCTTCCAGGGCGCGGCCTTCGTCCAGATCGCTGCGCAAGGCGGCGGTGCGAGCGCGCACTTGCGGCACCGCGCTGTCGAGAACCGCGCGGACATAGACGGTTTCACGCAAGGAGCCGGGTTGCAGCGCCGCTAGCGCGAGCGGTCTGCGCGATAACGCTTGAAGCGCGCCGGTTAGCCGGACCAGCGGCTCTTGCCGCTCGGCTAAGCGTGCACCGAGCTCTGCGCGCCGGGTCTGAGCCAAGGAATAGCGCGCCTGAGCCGCCGCAATCTCTGCCTCTGATTGCTGCACCTGCGCCGCCAAGGCCGCTGCCTGGCTTGCGGTCTTTTCTGCCGCTAGCGCAGAATTTTCCGCTCTTTCGGTTAGTTCTGCGGCGCGTTTCTCCGCATCCGCCGCCGCACGCTGAGCACGCGCCAATTGCTGGCGCGCTTCAGCGGGATCGAGCATTGCAATATCGCGCTGAGCATTGCCATCAGGGGCAAGCGCCGCAAAGCCAGCAATCGCCAGGGTCATGGCGCCTGCGGTAGCTAGGATTTGCCTCTTCATGCGCGCCCTTTTGCCCGATCATTACGAGCGATGATAGGGGTGACCTGCAAGAATGGTGGAGGCGCGGTAGAGCTGCTCCATCAGCATCGCGCGGGCAAGCAGATGCGGCCATGTTGCGGGGCCAAACGCGAGCAAAAGATCCGCCTCAGCGCGCTCTTCGCGGCTGTGCCCATCCGCCGCGCCCAGCACAAAGCGCGCCTCGCGAATGCCGTCATCGCGCCAGCGGCCAAGCAGCGCGGCGAACTCTTCCGAACTCATAGTTTTCCCGCGCTCATCAAGCAGCACAGTCTTCAGCGGCGCCTGTGGATCAGGAATTTTCCCGCCGGTTTCCGGCAATTCGGTGAGTTTGACCGGCCACGTCAGCCGCTTTTCATAGCGCGCAACCAGCTCTGCCTCGGGCGAGCGAGCGATCTTTCCGCGAGCGATCACGTGAAGGAGTATAGCAAAGCTCCATGTTCTGGCGTTGGTTCGGTTCGCAAAGCGGACCGCAAGGGCGCCCGCCCGCCCGCAGCGACGCGGCCTTCAGGCCGTATGAGCGAGGAAATCGCACACCCGAATGGGTGAGCGGAATAAAAACTAAGCCTTACCCATGCCGACTTCGCCATCGAACGCCCACATCCGCTCTAGGTTGTAGAAACTGCGCACTTCAGGGCGGAACAGATGCACCACCACATCGCCGACATCGACCAGCACCCAATCGGCCGCTGGCAGTCCTTCGATACGCACGGGGCCATGCCCGGCCTGCTTGACCGTTTCAGCCAATTTTTGAGCGATAGCCGCCACTTGCCGGGTCGAGCGACCCGACGCGATCACCATGTGATCGGCAATCGAGCTCTTGCCCTCAAGCGGGATCGAGACGATTTCTTGCGCCTGATCATCGTCCAGCTGACGCATCACCAAATCGTGCAATTCATGGCTAGCCATATCAGCTGCACCGCCTGCTGGTGGGGCCACATTGGCATTGGACGCGGAAGTTTGTGCCTGATTCATAGGCGACCATAGAACTCCAGATACTGGGGTGGGTAAATGCAGGATTTGAAACGCTGAATATGCGCCTCATACTCCCTCCGATGTCTGAATCCGTCTGAAAGTCAGCCGGTCTCGCACGCCTGTCTGCGAATATTGCGCCGCCCAATCCGCATTGGCACGGCGAATTGCCGTGGCCGAACGCGTGTCAGGATCGAAACGCAATAACACCAGTGCAGGTGCGCTCCATCGCCCCCGTTTTTGAAAGCTGGCGGCGGGCACTCGGTAGCGCCTGAGCCAGGCCATAGCGGGGCTCGCCATAGCCTGACCAGTATAGCCGGGCCTTGCGATCACCGCAATCGGCATTGTGCGCGCTATATCGCGCCAGGCCTTCCACCGGTGGAATTGCGCGAGATTGTCCGACCCCATCAGCCAAATAAACTCGCGCTTGGGATAGCGGCGCTTGAGCGCGCGCAGAGTATCGAGCGTGAAGCGGGTGCCGAGTTGCTGTTCGATGGCGGTGGGCACAATCCGCGCGCGGCGCGCCTGCTTTTGCGCCGATTGGACGCGAGCCGACAACGGCGCCATGCCCTTTCGCGGCTTTAGCGGGTTGCCGGGTGAGACCAGCCACCAGGCCTCATCCAGGCCCAGCGCATCCATCGTAAACAGGGTGATTCGTCGATGCCCGCCATGCGCAGGATTGAAACTGCCGCCTAACAGCCCCGTTCGCAGGCCTCTCTGTGTGACGCGTGCGATTGGCTTAGGGCCGCGCTTGGCCAGTGCCGCGCACCAGCCATTTGTACGTGGTCAGCCCCTCCAAAGCGACAGGCCCACGAGCGTGCAGCCGCCCGGTCGCAATGCCAATCTCTGCGCCCAGGCCAAACTCCGCCCCATCGGCAAATTGCGAGGAGGCATTGTGCATCACAATCGCGCTGTCGACGCTGGCAAAAAACCGTTCTGCCGCCGATTGATCTTCAGTGATGATCGCATCGGTGTGCGCGCTCGAATGCGCGGCAATATGCGCCAGCGCCTCACCCATATTGTCGACGATTGCGGCGGAGACGACTGCATCGAGATACTCCGTGTCCCAATCCTCTGGTCCAGCAGGTTCCACGCGCGGATCGAGGCTCTGCGCCCGGCCATCGCCGCGCACTTCGCAGCCTGAGGCAAGCAAAGCTTTGACCAGCTCCGCCGCCTTGGGGAAGCGCGCATCGATCAGCAGCGTCTCCATCGCACCGCAGATCCCTGTGCGCCGCATTTTTGCATTGAGGACAATCTCTTGCGCCATCGCGGGGTCTGCGTCCGCGTGAACATAGGTGTGACAAATGCCGTCAAGATGGGCGAGGACGGGAACGCGCGCATCGGCCTGAACCCGCGCAACCAGCCCTTTTCCGCCGCGCGGAACAATCATGTCGATCAACCCGCTCGCAGTCAGCATTGCGCCAACCATGGCGCGGTCTTGCGTCGGCATGATCTGCACGCACGCTGCGGGCACGCCGGCTTGGACCAGGCCTGACGTCATTGCGGCATGGATCGCGTGATTCGAATGAACTGCCTCGCTCCCACCGCGCAGCAGGGCGGCATTGCCAGCCCGCACGCACAGCGCCGCTGCATCCGCCGTCACGTTGGGGCGGCTCTCGTAGATCAGCCCAATGACGCCAATCGGCACGCGTATACGCGACAATTTCAGCCCGTTGGGCCGCTCGCTGGTTTCAATGATCTGGCCCACTGGATCAGACAGGCGCGCAACCGCATCCACCCCGGCCGCTATGCCTTCAATCCGCGCCTCATCCAGCGCTAGCCGGTCAAGCATCGCCTCGGGCAAGCCGGCGGCTTTTCCAGCGGCAAGATCCTTCGCATTCGCCTCCAAGATCACATTGACGTCACGGCGCAATTGATCCGCCGCATGATGCAGCGCGGCGGCTCGCGCTTCGCTCGGCATGGAGGCAAGCTGACGCTGGGCCGCGCGGGCCGTATGGGCCAGCTCAGTGACGATCTCAGCAGCGCTGGCTTGCTGGGGCAAAGTGGGAGAAATTGCAGTCATAATCTGACGGCAATAGCACCGCGAAACAGCGCTGTCAGTCCCGATGACGCCATGATCGGTCGCGCAGCGAATCGGGCGTCTAAAAGGCGCAAAATCGGTCAAATTGGGCGATTCTCTCAGCATCAATCCCTAAGCGAAAACCCACAGAAAATCCCCGCCTATCGGGCATATTTCGCTCAGATGAACGTTTCATCGCGTTATGTTCACACTTCGCCCGGCCCGTTAACCTTTGGATTCGACCTGAGGCACCCCGCTTGGTAGCGCCGCCATCAATTGAGTTGGGGCAGAAAGAAAAAAGGGTTCGCCTTGCTAAAAGAAGGTTCCACCGCCAGCTGGCGTGACCAGCTGGAGAAGTGGTTTCCTGACCGTGAGTTTTTTATGCGCTCGCAGGGTCAGGTCCGCTTCATCACATTCACATCGCGCATGCAGAAAATTGCAGCGGCGACCATTATTGTGCTTGTTGTCGGCTGGGCCGTCACGATGGGAGCGATGGCGTGGTCTAAGTATCAAGCAGATGTGGACCGGCTCTCTCTCCTCGAAAATGCAGCAAAAGTGGCCACAGCACAGGAGCGCCTGGACACTTACGGCGACGACCTGAGCGCTGTTGCGGAAGATTTGACCGCACGGCAGAATTTCATCGAACAAATGACCGAAGCGCTGCCGGCTGATGTGAAAGACACCAGCGGCACGGTGACCGATTCGACCACCGAAAGCGCAGAAATGATCGAAAAGGTTAGCGCCTCTTTCCCCGAAGCGGCGTCTCTGGCCAAAATCGAAGCGCGGCAGCTCGCTTATGTCGAGCGGGTCACTCGCTTTGCCGATGACCGTGCCAAGCGCGCTGAGAGTGCGCTGCGCAAGCTCGGCTTTGATCCCAAATCCATGGTGGAAAGCGCCGACATGTCAGCCGTTGGTGGTCCGCTGGAAATTCTCGCGACCTCTGCTGATGGCAGCATCGATCCGCGCTTTGAGCGCCTTGGCCTCAGCCTCGCCCGGATGGCGGCGCTGGAGCGCGGGCTCGAATCCGTACCGCAATTCACGCCAACCGATCTGTCGAAGACCAAGGTTTCGTCAGGATTTGGCTATCGCCGCGATCCGTTCAATGGCGGCGGCGCGATGCACGGCGGCCTGGATTTCAAAGGGCCGACCGGAACGCCGATCTTCTCAGCCGCCAAAGGCGTCGTCACATTTGTGGGCCGCAAGTCTGGCTATGGCAAAGTCGTCGAAGTCAGCCATGGCAATGGCGTGATGACGCGCTATGCTCACATGTCGCGGTTTGACGCCGTCGAAGGCGAGCAAGTTGCCGCTGGTGAAACCATCGGCGCAATCGGCAGCACTGGCCGCTCGACCGGACCGCATCTGCACTTTGAAGTGCGTATCAATGACCGCGCGGTAAACCCGCGCCCTTTCCTGGAGACCGCCCCCGATGTTCTCAAAGAAGCCCGCGGAGCCGAACCAGCCCGCACCGCCTCAAACTAACCCCCAAGACAAGCCCCGAGGAAAATCCATGCCATCCAATTCTTCAACTTTCTCGGTGATCGGTTCTGACGTTTCGATCAAAGGGAATGTTTCTGCTTCTGCCGACCTGCACGTTGATGGTTCGGTCGAAGGCGACATCAAATGCACTTCACTGGTTCAAGGCGAAACCTCGCTGGTGACCGGCGGAATTATGGCCGAGACCGCGCGCCTTTCTGGCCGCGTAACGGGCTCTATCAATGTTCGCGAATTGGTGATCCTGAAGAGCGCGCAAATCGAAGGCGATGTGCATTATGATGCGCTGACCATCGAGCAAGGCGCTCAGGTTGATGGCCGTTTTGCCCCAAACGATCGGCGCAAGCCTGAGGCGAAGCCAGCTGCTCCCAAAGCAAGCGGCGCCAAGCCAAACGGCGATGAAGAGCCGCAGCTCAAGATTGCGCAATAAGCGAGCGGCTATACACTCAGAGTATAGAAAGGGCCTCGGAATTTCCGGGGCCTTTTTTGTTTGGCAAGATTTGAAGTCGGATCGCGCTCGCTGGGCGCGCGGGCTCAGGTAATCACTTCAGCGCGCAAAGCCTTGCGGTCGAGCTTGCCAATCATCGTCTTGGGCAGCTCATCGCGGATGACAATTTGGTCGACCCGCTCGTGCTTGCCGATCCGGCCATTCAGCCAGTCGCGCAATTCCGCCGCGGTTTTCTCCCGATCAGCGCCCGCATCCGCCAACGTCACAAAGGCGCGAGGCACCTCGCCCTTATAGTCATCGGGCATGCCGATCACGAGCGCTTCCTTCACCGCGTCGTTTTCAAGGATCACGTCCTCAACCTGGCTCGGAAACACCTTAAACCCGCCAACAGCGATCATATCCTTGATCCGGTCAACGATCTGCAGAAACCCGTCCTCGTCGAAGGTCGCGACATCGCCGGTGCGCAGCCATTGCTTGCCATTGTGCTCTATAAATACGTCGGCTGCCGCCTCTGGCCGGTTCCAATAACCGCGCATAATCTGCGGGCCGGCAATAGCGAGTTCGCCGGGTTCGCCCGCTGGCGCCAGCTTAGTGGGGTCTTCCTTGTCGAGCAGTAGGATCTCAGTGCCAGCGACAACCTGGCCGATGGTCCCGCGCTTGCGCGTGCCTGCATAAGGATTGACCGAGACGACACCGGAGCTTTCGGTAAGGCCATAACCCTCGACCAAGCGCACGCCGGTAACCTCTTCGAACTTGGCATGCACCGGGGCGGGCATAGGCGCGCCGCCGGAAATGCAGACCTTGAGCGAGGATACGTCAGTTTTGGCAAGGTCAGGATGATCCAGCAGCGCCTGAAACATGGTTGGAACACCGGGAAAGCCGGTGGTCTTGTACTTCTGGATCGTTTGCAGCACCTGCTTGGTCTCAAACCGAGGCACAATCGCAATCGAGGCGCCGCTCGCCACCGCGTGGTTGAGCAAAGCCGTGTTGGCAAAGACATGGAAAAACGGCAGCGCGCCCATGAATACCTCATCGGAACCTTTGCCAAATGGGTTGATCGCGGCGACCTGCTGAGCGTTCTTCACAAGCTGCGCATGGCCCAGCATCGCGCCTTTTGGCCGCCCGGTTGTGCCGCCAGTGTATTGCAGCAGCGCCAAATCTTCGCCTGCGTCAATCGCAGGCAGGCTAGACGCCGCCCCCGCTTCCCAACCGCTCCAATCCCAATCACCGAGCGTCTCGGCCCAGCTTTTCACATTTGCGGTGAATTGGACTTTCGCGAGCTTGCTGCGGCCGAGGGTTTTTAGCGCGAAGCCCTTTAGGCCGGGCAGCATATCGGGCAGCGAGCCGACGATCAGCGTTTCAAGCTTGGAGCCGCTGAGCACTTTGGAGGCGGTTTCATAAAGTTCTGGAACGCCCAGCGTCACCAGAGCGCGAGTGCCCGAATCCTCAACCTGCCATGCAAGCTCCTCAACCGAATAGAGCGGCGAGAAGTTCACGACGATCGCGCCCGCCATCATCGCCCCATAATAGGCCGAGGCGTATATCGGGACATTGGGCAGAAACAGCCCAACTCGGTCGCCCTTTTCGATGCCCATCGATTGCAGGCCAGCTGCGAAGCGCTGAGCCTCGGTAAAGATCTCGCGATAGGAAAACGTGCGGCCCAGAAAATGCAGCAAAGGCGCGCCGGGATCGCTGCGGACTGAGCGTTCGAGCAAGTCCGGCAGGCTCATCAGCTCAAAGTGCGAATCCCATGGGGTGGGATGGTGATACGGCGCGTTATTGACATTCATGTCAATAGCATGACGTATCCCACCGCAAGTCACAAGCGATTCTGCGCGCCGCGGAGTATCTTTTTGACCCTTTTGGTCGCTGCTGCGCGAAAGGAGACGCGAATACGAAAAGGCCGCCACACAGGTGATCCAGCAGGCGGCCTTTCGTTATGACTTGAGCTGAAACGCCAAATGGCGCGGGATCAGTCGTCCTTAGTCTCTTCGTCCTCGGCTGCGGGAGCAGGTTCGGCTTCCGGCTCAGCCGCTGGCTCTTCTGCGTAGCCAGGCACGGTCTCAGCAACGTCGCCGTTCTCTTCCGCTTCGCGCTTTGCCGCGAGCCATGCTTCGGCTTCGGCTTCTTGCGCGGCCTCTGCGGCGGCTTTGACATTGGCGTCGCGCTCTGCGCGCAGCTCTTCGATCAGCTTTTCCTTGTCGCTGCGATCATCGCCGTCGGTTGGCACTTCTTCTGCCACCACGCCGGCACGCTTGGCCGCTTTGGCAACAACCGCGTCAAGCTCACGCTGCGAACACAGACCCAGGGTCACTGGATCTTTCGGCTGGATGTTCTGAATGTTCCAGTGCGAACGCTCTTTAATCGCGCCGATCGTGTTGCGAGTCGTACCGATCAGTTTTGAAATCTGCGCATCGGACACCTCAGGGTGGCTGCGCAGGATCCAAGCGATGCCATCAGGCTTATCCTGACGCTTCGACACCGGGGTGTAACGCGGGCCCTTGGTCCGGGTCACTTCAACCGGGGCCTTTTGCATCACCAATGCGTAATTGGCGTCCGCCTGACCTTTGTCGATCTCTTCTTGGTTCAGCTCACCGGCGTGAACCGGGTCGCGGCCAGTATATTTGCTGCCCGCAAGGTCATCAGCCATCGCTTGAACTTCGAGAATGTGCAGGCCGCAAAATTCAGCGATCTGTTCAAACGACAAACCGGTGTGATCGACCAGCCACGTGGCGGTCGCATGCGGCATGAGCGGCTTGGGTTGTTCCTTTGGCGCTTGGGCCATGAGGCAAACTCCGTTAAAAATTAAAAGGGCCGCCCCTTGCGGAGCGGCCGTTGCGAGACCGTAGATAGGCAATTGCGCCGCATTGAGCAAGCGAGTTCAGCACATGACACGGCTTAGCGCGCAATTCGGCCTGAAATTATTGCAAATAGGGCTCGGATTGAGCGCGAGAACGCGCCCATCAGCGGCTCAAGCCATTGGCGTGAAGCCTGGCAGTCCCTCGATGCGGTCAATCCAGGCGCAAACGTTGCTGTTGCTTTCGAGGTCGATCCCGCCCTGATCCGCAACGTGGGTGTATGGAAACAGGACGATATCCGCCAAAGTCGCTTCATCGCCGCATAGAAATGCCGACTCGCTCAGCTGCTGATCGAGAAGCGCAATCGCTGCCTCACCCGCCGCCCTTTTGGCCTCAATTTGCGCGGATTGCTCTGGAGACAGATTGGCCTCGCCCACAATTGCCAGCCAAAACCGCAAAGTCGCAACATTGGGCTCGTGGTTGTATTGTTCAAAGAACATCCAACGCAGCATATCGGCCTGCGCAAAACGGTCTTGCGGGATGAGCGGTGAGCCCGACGCCAAGTACCAGCATGCCGCATTGCTCTCTGGCAGAAAGCGGGTGCCTTGTTCGCCGTTGATTTGAAGAACCGGGATACGGCCATTGGCATTGATGTTCTGCAGAAAACCCTGGGTGCGAGTTTCGCCGTTCAGAATATTATATTGAGTGGCGGTGAGCTCATGCCCGACCAGCGCGGCGGTCAGCTTTATCTTATAGCAGTTTCCGCTGCGAGGGTCCTCGTGCAAGTGATAGGTTTCAGCCACCGCACACCTCTAGCACAATCTTCCCAATATGATTGCCAGCCTCCATCCGGGCATGGGCCGCGGCGGCCTCTGCCAAGGGGAAGGTCTGATCCATAATCGGGGCGAGTTCTTCGCTCACAAACAATGGCCAGGCATGGCGCGTGATTTCTTCAGCCAGCGCCGACTTAAACGCATCGGAGCGCGGGCGCAGGGTCGATCCGGTCAGGACCAGGCGGCGCATCATCACGAACGCCATATTGATCTCTGCCTTCGCGCCGCCGAGGATCGCGATGGTGACGTGCCGCCCATCCTCAGCGAGGCATTTGAGATTGCGCGGAACATAATCGCCCGAAACCATGTCGAGCACGATGTTCACGCCCGCACCATTGGTGTGCTGCTTTATAACCTCGACAAAATCTTGCGTCCGGTAATTGATCGCCAGATCCGCGCCAATTTCGCGCGCGGCGGCGCATTTCTCGTCATCGCCGCAGGTCACGATCACTTCCGCGCCAAACGCCTTGGCCAGCATGATCGCCATGGTGCCAATGCCAGAGGTGCCGCCGTGAACCAGCAGTCGCTCCCCATCGCAGGCCAGCCCGCGCTCAAACACATTGTGCCACACGGTGAACAATGTCTCTGGCAAAGCCGCGGCTTTTTCGAGCGGCATCTCATCCGGCACAGGCAGGCAATGCTGCCACGGGGCGGTGCAATATTCCGCATATCCGCCGCCCGGCGTCAACGCTGCGACGCGATTGCCGAGCATCTCTGGCGGAACTTCAGTCCCCACCGCCACGACCTCGCCCGCAACCTCCAGGCCAAGGATCGGCGAGGCCCCAGCCGGCGCGGGGTAATTTCCCGCGCGCTGAATGCAGTCGGGCCGATTGACCCCGGCAAAAGCCACCCGGATCAGAACATCTTGCGGGCCGGGCTGCGGAACGTCCGCTTGCCCCAGAACCAGAACGTCGGGTCCGCCCGGCGCATCGAAACCAATCGCCTGCATATGCTGCGGAAGTGCCGCCGAATTGTGATCGACCATCGTGTTGCCCCTTGCCACGCTTCATTGGCCCACCCCTTGCCCCGGGGTCAGACGCGAGAAACTTCGGTAGTGGTGGCGATTAACGATGGCGCGGATTGACAGCAAGCCGTTCCGCTTGCGATGTTGTGAACCAATATGGAAGACGACGACCAGCCACGCGCAAAAGGAGACGCGGCGAGCAAGCTCGCAGCGGAGGATTTGGCGCCTTATTCGCAAGACGAATTGGACGAGCGAATTGCTCTGTTAGAGGCTGAAATCGCTCGAGTTTCTTCGCATTCAGCGAAAACTGCCGCGCACATGCAGGCGGCCGATGCCCTGTTTAAGAAGCCGGGCGGATAGTCCCATCCCACAGCCCGCCGCCCGATTTATGCCGTCTTGTGGGTTTAGCCCATGTGCAGAGTCGCAATTGAGAAAGGGCGTCCCATATATGCTGCAAGCGCCCCGGTCTGCGCATCCGCGCGGACGAATAGCTAACCAAATCGTTTAGAGCCCAAGCCAGAGACAATCAGACCCATGCCCAGTTTTGCCCAGAACCTAGAAAAAACGCTGCACCACGCACTTGGCCATGCGTCGGAGCGTCGCCACGAATATGCCACGCTGGAGCATTTGCTGCTCGCGCTCATCGATGATGAAGACGCAGCCCAGGTGATGGCCGCATGCGGGGTCGATCTGGCGGAGCTTGGCGAGGTCGTAAAACAGTACCTTGATCAAGAATATCAATCACTTAAGACCGAAGAAGAGGCTGATCCGCAACCTACCGCTGGGTTCCAGCGGGTGATCCAGCGCGCCATTTTGCATGTGCAATCCTCGGGCAAGGATACGGTCACAGGCGCCAATGTACTGGTCGCGCTATTCTCTGAGCGTGACAGCTATGCCGTCTACTTCCTGCAGCAACAGGATATGAGCAGGCTCGATGCGGTGAGCTATATCAGCCACGGCATTGGCAAGGGCGGCCGTCAGCTGGAGGCGAAATCTGCGCAGGGCTCTGACGAGCCTCAGCCGGAAGGCGGCGAGAAGCCTGCTGAAGCGGCAAAGAAAGAAACCGCGCTTGATCAGTTCACCGTCAATCTCAATGCCAAGGCAGAGGCCGGCAAAGTCGATCCGCTGATCGGCCGCGGACCAGAGGTGGATCGGACGATCCAGATCCTATGCCGCCGCAGCAAGAATAATCCGCTGTACGTCGGCGATCCCGGCGTCGGTAAAACCGCGATTGCCGAAGGGCTCGCGCGCAAGATTGTCGAGGGCGAAGTACCAGAAGTGCTCAACGAAGCGGTGATCTACTCGCTTGATATGGGCGCTTTGCTGGCGGGCACGCGCTATCGCGGCGATTTTGAGGAACGACTGAAGCAGGTCGTGACCGAGCTTGAGGGGATGCCGCATGCGGTGCTCTTCATCGATGAAATTCACACCGTTATCGGCGCGGGCGCGACCAGCGGTGGGGCGATGGACGCCTCCAACCTACTGAAACCGGCGCTGTCTGGCGGCACCATCCGCTGCGTCGGGTCGACTACTTACAAAGAATTCCGCAACCACTTCGAAAAGGATCGCGCGCTGCTGCGCCGGTTCCAGAAGATCGATGTGAACGAGCCAACGGTGGAAGACACCATTAAGATCCTCAAAGGCCTGCGAACGGCCTTTGAAGAGCATCATAATGTGAAATACACCCCCGATGCGCTGAAAACGGCGGTCGAGCTGTCCGCGCGCTACATCAATGATCGCAAATTGCCGGATAAGGCGATCGACGTGATCGATGAGGTGGGGGCGATGCAAATGCTTCTGCCGCCCAGCCGCCGAAAAAAGAAGATCACTGCCCGCGAGATTGAGCAAGTCATCGCGACAATGGCGCGGATCCCGCCGAAATCGGTCAGCAAGGACGACAAAAAAGCGCTCGAAAACCTCGAGCGCGATCTAAAACACGTCGTGTTTGGCCAGGACGAAGCGATCCACCGCTTGTCGACGGCGATGAAGCTATCCCGCGCTGGTCTGCGCGATCCGGACAAGCCCATTGGCAGCTTCCTGTTCAGCGGTCCTACCGGTGTTGGTAAAACCGAGGTCGCGCGTCAGCTCGCCTCGATCATGGGCATTGAGCTGAAGCGTTTCGACATGTCGGAGTATATGGAGCGCCACAGCGTTTCGCGCCTAATCGGTGCGCCGCCAGGCTATGTTGGTTACGACCAAGGGGGTCTTTTAACCGATGCGGTTGATCAGAACCCCCATTGTGTCCTGCTACTCGATGAGATCGAGAAGGCCCACCCGGACCTGTTCAATATCCTGTTGCAGGTGATGGATAATGGCCGTCTGACCGATCACCACGGCAAAACGGTCGATTTCCGCAATGTCGTGCTGATTATGACGACCAATGCCGGCGCATCCGACATGGCAAGCCAGGGCATCGGCTTTGGCGACGTGTCCAAGGAAGACGCAGGCAGCGAGGCTGTGAAGAAGATGTTCACGCCGGAATTCCGCAACCGTTTGGATGCGATCGTGCCATTTGCTTATCTCGGCAAGAGCACTGTCGCCCGCGTAGTCGACAAGTTCATCCTGCAGCTCGAACTGCAACTGGCCGAGCAAAACGTGCATATCCAGTTTGACGGTGATGCGCGCGATTGGCTGGCCGAGAAGGGCTATGACAAGCTCTATGGCGCGCGGCCAATGGGCCGCCTGCTGCAGGACAAGATCAAGCAGCCGCTCGCCGAAGAGCTGCTGTTCGGTAAACTTGCCGATGGCGGCGAAGTCCATGTCGGGATCAAGGACGGTAAGCCGACTTTCGAGCTCACCCCTGCCCCGCCCAAGGCCAAGCCGAAGCGCAAAGCTCCGGCGAAGAAAAAGCCCGCGGCGAAAAAAGCACCGCCTGCAAAGGATAGCGGCGATACCAAGCCCGAGGCCTCTGGCAGCGATACCGGTGGCAGCGACACAGGAGGCGGCGATAGCGAAAGCTAAGCCAACCAAACCAAAGAAAAGGGCGCGCGCCAGCATACGGTTCGCGCCCTTTTTCGTATCTAGACCATGAGCGCCCCATTCTCCTGGATTCGACCTGAGCCATGGGGCGTGCAAATCGTCCCTGCGGATTGCTGGATCGATCCGGGACGCGCCGTGGACCGAGCGCTGGTCACTCATGGCCATGCCGATCACGCGCGCGGCGGGCATGGGGAGACCATCGCCACGCCAGAAACATTGGCGATCATGGCCCTGCGCTATCGCACTGGCATTGAGAACGGCGAGGGGGAAATGCCCTCCAAGGCCACGCCAGTGCAATATGGCGAGACGATCAGCCTAGCTGGAGGAGTGAAGGCGACTTTTGTTCCCGCGGGCCACGTGCTCGGCAGCGCGCAAATCCTGCTGGAACACGCCGGAGAGCGGGTTGTCATCACCGGAGATTATAAACGGCGTCACGACCCCACCTGCGCGCCCTTCGAAGTTGTGCCATGCGACGTGTTCATCACCGAGGCGACTTTTGGCCTGCCCGTGTTCGTTCACCCACCAATTGAGCAGGAAATGGCCAAGTTGCTTGGCGTGCTCGCCGCCAATCCCGACCAATGCGTTGTCGTGGGTGCTTACGCTCTGGGCAAGGCGCAGCGGGTGATCGCGGAATTGCGCGCCGCAGGCCATCACCAGCCGATTTACCTCCACGGCGCGATGGAAAAGATGTGCCGCCTATACGAGGAACACGGCGTCGATCTAGGCGAGCTGCGGTTGGTCGCGGATGCGGAGAAGGACGACATGCGTGGGCACATCGTTGTCGCGACTCCAGCGGCGCTCAACGACCGTTGGTCACGGCGGCTGCCCGACCCGATCACTGCCATGGCGAGCGGCTGGATGCGAGTACGCGGCCGGGCGCGGCAACGCGGCGTTGAATTGCCGCTGATCATTTCTGACCACGCCGATTGGAATGAGCTGACAAACACCATCCTCGATGTGAATCCGAGCGAAACCTGGATCACGCATGGCCGCGAAGAGGCGCTGCTGCGGTGGTGCGAGCTGGGCCAGCGAAAGGCCCGCGCGCTCGCAATGGTCGGGCGTGAGGAAGAGGCGGAATAGGTGGAAGAATTTGCCGCCCTCCTCAATGCGCTGGTCTACACGACCAGCCGCAACCGCAAGCTGGCCCTGATCGCCGCCTATCTGCGCGAGACGCCCGATCCCGATCGCGGCTGGGCACTGGCGGCGTTGACGGGATCGGTCGATTTCCCAGCGGTGAAGGCAAACACGTTCCGCAATCTCCTAAAGGAGCGCGTCGACCCGGTCCTATGGACGCTCAGCCGCGATTTTGTCGGCGACACAGCGGAAACGGCAAGCCTGCTGTGGCCAGAAGGCAGTGCATCATCAGAGAGCTCACCCAGCATTGCCGAAGTGGTCGAGACACTGTCCGCCCTCACCCGGGCCAGCGCCCCCACCGAACTGCCAAAGCTGCTCGACCGGCTCGATGAGAATGGCCGCTTTGCTCTGATCAAATTTGCCACAGGCGGCATGCGGATCGGGGTCTCTGCGCGGCTCGCAAAGACCGCCTTTGCGCAGAGTTTCGACGTCTCGGTCGAGGAGGTCGAGGAATATTGGCACGCGCTGGAGCCGCCTTATGCGGAACTGTTCGCCTGGGCCGCCGATGGCGGCGATCCGCCGGATGTCACGAACCGGCCCATGTTCCGCCCTTTCATGCTTGCCCACCCCCTCGAAGAAGAGGAGTTGGACCTGAGCGACTACGCCGCAGAGTGGAAATGGGACGGCATCCGCGTACAATTGGTGCGCGTCAATGGCGAGACACGGCTCTATTCCCGCTCCGGCGATGATATCTCCGCGACATTCCCTGAATTTCTCGATGTCTTGCCGATTGATGCCGTGGTGGATGGCGAATTGATGGTGCGCGGATCGGTTCAGGGCGGAGAGACCGGCGGCGCAGCCAGCTTCAACGCCTTGCAGCAACGCCTAGGCCGCAAAAAGGTGAGTAAGAAGATGCTCGCTGAACTGCCAGCCTTTGTGAGGCTCTATGACGTCTTGCTGCTTGAAGGCGATGATCGGCGGGAGCACACTTGGGAAAGGCGCCGCAAAGCTCTCGAGGCTTTGATGCCGCGCCTACCTACCAGCCACTTCGATCTTTCGCAGATAGTTGCGGCGCGCGACTTTTCTCACCTCGCCGAAATCCGCGAAGGTGCTCGCGAGGATGCCATCGAGGGCCTGATGCTGAAGCGCAGGGATGCGCCCTATATCGCCGGGCGCAAGGTCGGGCTGTGGTACAAGTGGAAACGCGATCCGCTGCTGGTGGATTGCGTGCTGATGTATGCGCAGCGCGGCTCTGGCAGGCGCTCGAGCTTCTATTCCGATTACACCTTTGGCTGCTGGGACGGTGATCCAGACGCGGGCGCCGAATTGCTGCCGGTGGGCAAGGCCTATTCCGGCTTCACCGATGCCGAGCTGAAGAAGCTCGACAAGCTCGTGCGTCAAACGACGCTGAACCGGTTTGGCCCAGTGCGCGAGGTGGAGCGAACGCTGGTGTTCGAGGTCGCTTTTGACAGTATCCACTCGAGCAAGCGGCACAAGAGCGGCCTGGCCATGCGTTTCCCGCGCATCCACCGCATCCGCTGGGACAAGCCAGTGCACGAAGCGGACCGGTTGGACAACCTAAGGTCGCTTATCAGGGATTGACCAATAGCGCCCAGCATCTAAGTTGCAAATTGCAACTGGAGGTCACAATGCCCATCACTACCTATCGCAATATGCTCACCGCCCTGTCTGGAATGCTGGACAAGGCCGCTTCCCATGAAGCCGCCGACACGATCATAGATGGCCGCCTCGCGCCGGATATGCTGCCCTTCGCAACGCAAATCCGGATGCTGGCCAACTTTCCGCGGCAATCGCTCAACACGATTTCAAGCGCTGAACTGGCATCGAATGAAGATGATCCAACCACTCTGGCGGAGGCAAAGGCTAGGATCGCTGAAACTCTCGCCATGCTTGATGCCTTTGATGAGCAGACACTACTGCCCGACGACACAATGGTCGATCTGGAGCTGCCAAATGGAATGAAATTTCGCCTGTCCGTCGCCGATTATGTCGCCGACTGGTCGTTTCCGAACTTCTATTTCCACACCAGCATCGCCTACGCGATCATGCGCGGCCTGGGTGTAGAGCTCGGCAAGGCTGATCTAGTGCCTCACATGCTGCGACATCTGAACGCGCAGGGTTAGGCAGAAATAGGCGCTGAGGCGTTATCCCAGCGCCTCGCCCACGGCCTCGGCATGGTGCTTCGCATTGTCGGCATAGTGCGCCACGCCCAGCCGCATACCGGCAATCGCTGCATCGTTTAGCTCGCGCAGCGGCTTCGCCGGACGGCCGGCCCACAGCATGCGCGGCTCCATCACCTTGCCCTCAGTCAGCATCGCGCCCGCTGCCAGCATGGCGTCGGATCCGATCACGGATTTGTTCATCGCAATCGCGCCCAGCCCGACAAAGCCGCGGTCCGCAATCGTGCAGCCATGCACCATCGCCATATGACCGATCAGCACATCATCCCCGATGATCAAAGGGCAGCCATCGGGATCGCCCGGCTTTGGCCCGTCGCAATGTAGCACGCTGCCGTCTTGCACGTTGGTGCGTTCGCCAATGCGGATTGGCGCGACATCCGCACGCAGCACGCAATTGTACCAGATCGAGCTGCCTGCACCGATCTCAACATCGCCGATGATCGTGCATCCGGGCGCGATAAACGCGGTTTCGTGAATCTTGGGCGTTTTGCCGTGGATCGCGATGATATTTACGCCGGGGTGCGGCTGGGCGGAGCTCATTTATGGTTCTCCCATTGCTCGTGGGTGAGCGAGTATTGAATGGTTGGATTGTGTTCGGGGGCAAAGAAAGGGTCGTCGAAGTCGAGCTCTGGGCGGCGCTGCATGCCGAGCTTCTCCATGAGTTTCCAGCTGCCAATATTGCTAGCGCTGGTGAGCGCAACCAGATGCGGCGCGTTATGCGTGTCAAACGCCCATTGGATCACAGCGCGCATGGCTTCTTCGGCCAGACCTTGACGCCAGCGATCTTCGCGCACGAGCCAGCCGATCTCATGATCACCGATATTGGGCGCTAGCGGGTTGGAAACGCGCTTCATCCCGCAATGCGCGACCAGCTCGCCGGTTTTGCGGTCGCACGCAAACATAAAGCCGAACCCATCCTGCGCGAAACCAGCGCGCGAAACCTCGTGCTTCTCCGCCAATTGCTCAGCCGTGCGCGGACCGCCCAGCTTGGCCATCACAGCGGGAGAGTTGAGATGCCTTAAGTGCGCTTCAAGGTCATTTTCGCCAATCTCGCGCAGCTGCAATCGCTCAGTGGTCAGCACAATCTCACCCATTGTGCGCTTCCCACTCGTCTTTCTCGATACGGTAGACGATGATGTTTTCGCCTTCCGCCCAAGAGACGGTGTCGGGAAAGTCCAGATCGGGCCGGCGCTGCATCCCGAGCTTTTTCATAAGGCCCCAGCTTGGGGCATTGCCCTCCACCGTCAGCGCAATGACATGGGGCGCGCCAAATTTGCGAAAGGCGATTTCAAGCGAGGCCTGCGCCGCTTCTTTCGCGTAACCTTGGCCCCATGCGCTTTCGCGTAGGCGCCATCCGGCCTCCATATCGCCAATGGGCCCCTTGGGTTCGTTGCAGCGCTTCAGGCCGCAAAATCCCAGGATTGCTCCATCTGATTTGCGCTCAACCACCCAGAAAGTATGCCCGTGATCGGCATGATACCCCTCTAACCGGCGGCGAGCGCTGTACTGACCGGCTTCGTCGATCACTCCGCCCAGCCATTCCATTACCGCTGGCGTGTTTGTGCCTTCCCAGAATTCGTGCCAATCCTCCTCACGCCAATCGCGCAGGATGAGCCGCTCCGTCTCGTGGCGAAAGTCAGCCATTGAGAAGACGCGCAGCGTGCGCAGCATGATAGGTGAGTATTCCGGAGCATCCCGCGCGTTTGAACGCCAGCAATGTCTCCAGCACCAGCGCATCGCGGTCTCCCGCCCCGGCCGCCACGGCCGCCTCGATCATCGCATATTCGCCGCTGACCTGATAGGCAAACACGGAAACGCCAAATTGGTCCTTCACTCGGGTTGCAATATCCAAATAGGCGAGACCAGGCTTCACCATCACACTGTCTGCGCCCTCTGCCAGGTCAAATTCCACCTCGCGCAAGGCCTCCAGAGTGTTGGCCGGATCCATTTGATAGCTTTTCTTATCGCCCTTCAACAGGCCGCCAGAGCCAACCGCGTCGCGGAACGGCCCGTAAAACGCGCTCGCATATTTCGCGGCATAGCTCATGATCTGGACATTGGTGTGCCCGCCCATTTCCAAGGCCATTCGGATCGCATGAATGCGCCCGTCCATCATGTCTGATGGAGCGATTATGTCCGCGCCTGCCTCTGCCTGGTTCAAGGCCTGATCGACCAGCATCGCGACGGTTTCATCATTCACTACATAGCCCGCATCATTGAGCAGGCCGTCCTGTCCATGCGCCGTGTAGGGATCGAGCGCGACATCGGTGAGCACACCGATCTCATCGCCGCATTCTGCCTTGATCGCGCGGATCGCGCGGCACATCAGATTGTCGGGATTATGCGCCTCTGCGCCGTCATCGCTGCGCTTATCCGCCTGAGTGTTGGGGAACAGGGCGATAACCGGAATGCCCAGAGCAATCGCCTCTTTCGCGCGCTCGACAATGCCATCAACCGACCAGCGCGAGACGCCGGGCAGCGTAGCGATCGGCTCTTCCACGCCCTCGCCATCGGTGACGAACAGTGGCCAGATCAAATCCGCCGAAGTCAGCATGGTTTCGCGGTGCAAGGCGCGGCTCCATCCGGTGGAGCGGGTGCGGCGAAGGCGGGTGTTGGGATAGCTGCCAGTCATGGGCAACCTGTTGCCGCAATTTTGGAGCGCGTGCAATCACGCCGCAAATTCTGGAGTTTGGTGGACCAGTAACCGCCACCAAAAGCGGGCGCGCTATTCCACCTCTTTGACGCTGTCGAGCTTCTCGATCTCGCGCAGCGGCGCCTCCACCTCTTCGCTGGTCGGGGTCAGATCTTTCAGCGCGAGGCCTGGCTCAACCGTTTTCAAACGACCAAGGGCAGCGCGGAATTTCTTGAGCTCTTCGCCGGACAATTGCGCCCGGGTGACGAATTTGACGCTGGCCGGGTTAATCGCGCGGCCGCCGCGGTACATTTCATAGTGGAGATGCGGCCCGGTCGAGAGGCCGGTCGAGCCAACATAGCCAATCACTTGTCCGCGCCGAACATTTTGCCCGCGGCTCACCGACATTCGGCTCATATGGCAATAGCGGGTCGACAGATTGCCGCCATGATCCAGCTTCACCGCATTGCCGCAGCCGCCAGCGCGGCCAGCCGAAGTCACACGCCCATCGGTAACGGCAACGATTGGCGTTCCGTGGCGCGCACGGAAATCCATGCCGGAGTGCATCCGCCGATAACCGAGGATTGGGTGACGGCGCATGCCAAAGCGCGAGGAAATCGGGCCGGGTACAGGGGCGACCAAGCCGCCGCGCTGCTCGCCGACACCAGAAGCCTCGTAAAAGCGGCCGTCTTCGCCCCAGCGCATCAATTGCGTCTTAGACGCTCCGCCGCGATCAACACCGGCATAGAGCAATTTGCCCGCCTGACGTTCGCCGGTGGCGGCGCGGCGGTATGAGATGATCATGTCAAACTCGTCGGTCGAGCGAACCTCGCGGTCCATATCGATCTGCTCATCAATCGCCTTGATATATTCTTGCACGGCGCTGGCCGGAGCGCCCGCTGCGCGCATGGAGCGGTAGAGGCTATCGCCCACAGTCCCGCGAATGCGCAAAGGTGTCTCATCCACACGAATGATGTTGCGCTCCAGCGCCAAGGCGCCGCTTTCCCGAGTGATCGCCAGTTCCAGGTCGAACCGAGCGCGGAAGGACAGCTCATCGAGCGGACGAGGCGCACCATCCGCTTCGCGCCTGCCCAAGATAATGTCCATTTGCGTGCCAGCATCAATCTCGCTGAGCGGCATTGCACCAGACACAAGCTCGCTCACCCGGCTAACGTCGCTCGATGAAAGGCCGGCACGGCGGAGCATGCTTTGAAAGCTGTCGCCTTCCGCCAAAGTCGAAACGAGCTCGATCTGTGGGCGCTCAGGCGCGCTGGCGAGCGGAATAACCTCAGGGGTCGGGCTCATCCGGCGACCGGAATCGGCACCCAGAGCCAGCGGCATGATCATCTGACTGCGCAGCTCATCATGGGCGGCCGCATCGATTTTCATCGCTGGTCGGGCCTCAAGTGGACTCATATCCGGCCAGAAAGCGAGCGCCATAGCGGCCAGGCCGACCATAGTGCCAAACCCGCGAAACCACCGGCGACTGCCGATATTGCTCGCCAAATCGGGGGCAAGATCGATTGCGGCAAGGCGATCTTCAACCGAATGCTTCCATTCGTCATAGCGATCGCGCCAAGTGCCAGCGCGAGTGAGTGAGACTTTGGTGGAGACAGCGGTCCCGGTTTCGTCCGTTTCCGGAGCGTTATCGCCAAAATAGCTAAACAGGTCTGCGTCATCATGCGCTTCGCATGCGCCCGCCTCTGGGCCCGCAAAATTTGGATCAGCCACGTCCATTAGATCCGCAGAATCTGCAGAGCTGGCGATTTCGCCATCAGCAATGTCGCGTGCGTGATCCAACTCGCATCCTAAAACTGGCAAGGCTTGCTAATCTGCGCGCCTGGCCCGAATCCGGCGGCGCATCACCTCTATTGGCTGATTTCCTGCACGATTAAAGTAAACGCTGCCTTAACTCACGACCAAAGGACTCGCCCAAGCGGTGACTTGTGGAGAACCTGTCTAAGGGATTGGCCGTAGGACATTGCAGCAGGCCGGTCGCGGTGACACAAGCGAGGGTGTGACTGCCCGACGCTCTTGGAACCCCAGCCCAAATCACAGCGATAGCCGTGTTCGAGCCGTGCTTGGGCCGACCAACACCGGCAAGACGCATTTGGCGATTGAGCGGATGTGCGCCCATTCCAGCGGGATGATGGGCTTTCCCCTGCGGCTGCTGGCGCGGGAGGTTTACGACCGGGTGCGCGCGATCAAGGGTGATGCGCAAGTCGCTCTGATCACAGGTGAAGAGCGGATTGAGCCCGAAAATGCGCGCTATTTCTGCTGCACGATGGAGGCGATGAACCGCACAGGCGGCAATCACGCATTTGTCGCGATCGATGAGGCCCAAATCGGAGCCGATCCAGAGCGCGGCCACATCTTCACCGACCGGCTGATCAATGCGCGCGGCCGCGAAGAGACCATGATCCTGGGTTCGGCCACGCTGGAGCCAATCGTAAAGAAGCTGATCCCGCGCGCTGAACTGGTCGAGCGCCCGCGTTTCTCCACTCTCACCCATGCCGGACAGACCAAATTGTCACGCCTGCCCCCGCGCAGCGCGATCGTCGCCTTCTCTGTCGAGCAAGTTTACGCGATGGCGGAAATGCTTCGTCGGTTTAGAGGCGGTGCAGCGGTGGTGATGGGTGCGCTGTCGCCACAAACCCGCAATAAGCAGGTCGAATTGTTCCAGAATGGCGAAGTTGACTACATCGTCGCCACCGATGCGATTGGCATGGGCCTCAACCTCGATCTGCATCATGTCGCTTTCGCCGCGTTGAGTAAATTTGATGGTCGCCGCAAACGCCGCCTGACCCCGGCAGAGATGGCGCAGATCGCGGGCCGTGCCGGGCGGCACCAAACCGATGGCAGCTTCGGCACACTCACCGGTGGCGGCACACGCAATGGCGCACCGCTCGAATTTGCTGAGGAAGAGATCTACGCGATTGAGGAGCATCAGTTCGCGCCGCTGACCAAGTTGTTCTGGCGCGAGGCGGAGCCGCGCTTTGACAGCGTTGGCACCTTGATCGGAGATCTGGAAAGCAAGCCTCAAAGTGATGTTTTGACGGCAGCTCCAAGGGCGATTGACCTCGCAGTTCTAAAGCGTTTGGCCGAGGATGACCTTGGCCGCACCGTTCGAGGCAGCGGGCAAGTGCGGCGGTTTTGGGAGGCATGCTGTCTTCCCGATTTCCGCCAAATCGGCCCCGACAATCATGCCCGGTTCGTCGCGCGGCTCTGGCAAGATATGGCCGATGGCTATATCGGCGCAGACTTTGTCGCCGCGCGGATCGCAGAGCTGGACCGCACGCAAGGGGATATTGATACGCTTCAGGGTAGGATCGCCGCGATTCGATCTTGGGCCTATATTTGCCAGCGGCCCGATTGGGTGCTGGCACGGGATGAGATGGCTGCGCGCGCCCGCGCGGTCGAAGCAAAATTATCGGATGCGCTGCATGGGCGGCTCACCGAGAGGTTCGTCAATCGGAGGACGACAATACTTATGAAGTCGCTGGGACAGGATGCCGACGCATTGCCAGTTACGCTGGAGCCTGATGGGCAAATGTGCGTTGAGGGCGAGCCGATTGGGCGGCTTGATGGGTTTCGCTTTGTTGTCGATCCCAATGCCACAGTTGCCGACCGCAAAATGCTGCTCGCCGCTGGAGAAAAGGCGCTGCCGACGATCCTAACCCAGCGGGCCAATTGGTTGCTGGCTGAGGGGCTTGGCGAATTGGAATTGTCTCGCGGCGCGATCCGTTGGCAGGATCGCACTTTGGCCGAGATCACCTTTTCGGCGAATTCTGGGCCCGAGGATTTCGCAGCGCCGCGCCTGATATTGGCGCGCGATATCTCGAGCTTGCCAGAGGCACCGGGGGCCGCGCTTGAGGCCGGACTGACTCAGTGGCTGACAAGCCAGCTGGAACCGCTTGAGCCATTGCGCAAACTGGCCGAGGCGGCGCGCGACCCAGAGGCTGGATCGCAAGCGCGCGCTTTGCTGCATATCTTGATCGATGCGCGCGGGGTTGTGACGCGCGAAAAGGCCGGACTGGAGCATCTGCCCAAGGAAATGCGCCCGTTCCTGCGCAAATTGGGCGTGACTTTCGGCGCGCTCGACATTTTCGCCGCGCCTTTGCTGAAACCAGCCCCGCGGCAATTGCTGCATGCGCTGGGCGTCGACAAACGGCCGCTGAACCCCTCCATGTTGCCGGTCATTCCAGAGGCAAAGGGCCTCCCTGCTGGATATCGTCCAGCCGGCACTCAAGCGATCAGGGTTGATCTGGCGGAGAAGATTTTCCGCGCGGCCTTTGATGCCCGCGCCAAAGCTCAAGAAGAGGCGGGCAAGCAGCGCAATCTCAAATTTGCGCTCGATCTGGCGCTGCCGATCTCAATTGGTCTGGAAGAAGACAATGCGCGCCGCCTGCTGAGTGCAGCTGGTTTCCGGGTGCAGCGTGCCCGCACGCTCGCCGAGGGGGCATTTGGACCGCCCGCACCTGACAGCTGGACCTGGCGACCCAAGCGCGCTGGCGATGACAATCCGCGCCGACGCCGCCCCAATGCCAAGGGCAAAGGCGCTGGCACCAATAGCAAGCGTGAAGACGGTAAGCATAAGAGCGCAAAACACGGCAAAGGGGGCAAAGGCTCACCCCAAGGTCGGCCACAGGGCAAACCGCAAAACCGCAGCAAGAAGCCCGACACTGGCCCAGCCAAGGCCAGCGGCGCCTTCGATGCTTTGGCGGATCTCTTGCGCTAATGCGGCTCGACCGGCTGCTGGTCTATCTCAGATTCGCGCGGACCCGATCCCGCGCACAAAAGATGATCGCAAGCCGCTCTTTACGCTGCAATAGAAAGCATGTGATGCGCGCATCCGAAGATGTTGTAGCAGGCGACGTGCTGACTTTAGCAATCGGTAATGAAGTGCGCGTAGTTGAGATCACCTCGCTGCCAAAGCGGCGCGGGTCGCCCGACGAAGCACGCACGCACTACCGCGAGCTTGACCGCGCTGGGTAAAGCGCACTAGCAGCGCTCGAAACGGTATCGAAAGAAAGCCTTACCTCATGACTTACGTCGTCACCGACGCCTGTATCAAATGCAAATACACCGATTGTGTCGAAGTTTGCCCGGTCGATTGCTTCTATGAAGGCGACAACATGCTGGTGATCAACCCCAGCGAATGCATCGATTGCGGCGTGTGTGAACCAGAATGCCCAGCCGAAGCGATTTTGCCTGATACCGAAGACGGCCTGGAAAAGTGGCTGGAGCTCAACACCAAGCTGTCCGCCGAATGGCCCAATATCACGAGCCAGAAGGACGCGCCTGCAGACGCCGATGATTTCAAAGGCGTCGAAGGCAAGTTTGAGAAGTACTTTAGCGAGGCACCGGGCGAAGGCGATTAAGGCCCGAACGCCGGCGCTAGCCAAAGTGTAACAAAGACCCTGCCCGGGCATCCACTCCTATAGCTAGAAACGCTGACAGGCGGCCAATAGAGTTGCGATTCGCAATTTTGTTGCGGTTGTGCTATATAATTGTTCAACCGCGCTGGTTGGTCCCAGCGCCGGGTCGAAAAACAGGAAGGTTTCAGACCAGTAGCAACAGATCCGGCAATGATTAGACGGCGTTTGCACATCGCGGCGCCGCTGGAAGACATGTCGGCTATTTGCAATTGAACTGAGCCAATTGAAAGGAACTCGCATGGCAAGCAATGTGCCTGCTTTTACCGTTGGCGACTATGTCGTTTATCCCAAACACGGCGTTGGCCGCGTGATCGAACTTCAAAACGAAGAGATCGCCGGCATGCAGCTTGAACTGTATGTGCTGCGCTTCGAAAAAGAGCGGATGACCCTGCGGGTGCCCACCAATAAGGTTGAAGCGATCGGCATGCGCAAGCTGTCGAGCGACAAGACTTTGAAAGAAGCGATGGAAACGCTCAAGGGCAAGCCAAAGGTCAAGCGCACCATGTGGTCGCGCCGCGCGCAAGAATACGAAGCGAAGATCAATTCTGGCGAAATCGTGCTGATCGCTGAGGTTACCCGCGATCTGTTCCGCCCCGAAGACCAGCCCGAGCAGAGCTATTCTGAGCGGCAGATCTTTGAAGCAGCATCCAGCCGCCTCGCACGCGAGCTGGCCGCGATGGAAGAGACCGACGAGCCAACCGCGCTTGAGAAGATTCTCGACGTTCTGCGCGAACATGCGCCGCAATATTACGATAATCCGGACGAGGAAGGCTAAGCCCTCCACTCCTATTGCAATGTTTCAAAGGGGCTGCCTGATAAGGGCGGCCCCTTTCCATTTGCGCGCCAGAAACCAGTCAATGCTTGAACCTTCGCATCCAGTGTATTATATGACTAATACGCTATTCAAAATTCCGTGGAGGATCCCCCAATGCTGACACCTTTTTCAAAACGCATCGCGCCCGTCGCTGCCCTCATGCTGGGGGTCGGCCTGTCCGGCTGTGAAGTGGACATCAATGCCGGCGGTGACGGGGTGCCATTGGCCGAACTCGAAATGACCGGTGCGACGCCTGATTCGCTTTCTATTGCAGGGCCCGACAAGGTCATCATCACCGAAGGCGAAACGCTCGACATAACGGTTGAGGGCGATGACGAAGCGGTCGAAACCCTGCGCTTTGATCTCGATGGCAGCGATCTCTCCATTTACCGTGAAGACGGCTGGGACAGCGGCGGTTCGACGACTGTTCGCATCACCATGCCCGCTCCGCGCGATATCAATATCGGCGGCAGCGGCGATGTCGAAACCCCGGTTATGGCTGATAGCGCCTCAATCAATATTGGTGGCAGCGGCAGCGTGACTGTTGCTGAATTCGATGCGAGCCGGCTGGACGTGAACATCGGCGGGTCCGGCACCGTTAACGGCGCGGGTTCTGCGGACCGGTTGGAGGTAAGGATCGGCGGCAATGGCAACGTAAATCTCAATGATCTAATGGCCGAACGCGCCGAAGTGACGATCGGCGGGTCCGGCGATGTGGCCTTCTCTTCTGATGGCACAGTCGAGGCGACCATTGCTGGGTCAGGCGATATCAACGTGTTCGGCAGCGCCAAGTGCGAGCTCAATTCGGTTGGCTCAGGCGACCTCAATTGCGCGCCCCGCGCAGGCGCAGAACCGGCCGCAGATGAACCAGCAACAGAAACGGAAACACCGCAAGACGAGGCTGACGAGAGCTAATCCGGCGCATCCCTCACTTGCCAAGCGGCAGGATGCGCGCAACAAGGACTGCATGCGCGCACCTTCCCCTGCCTCAAACCTGGCCCTCGCCCTTGTTTCAAGCATCGCTTTGAGCGGTTGCCTCGCCCGCACTGCGCTCGACGTAGTGACGGCGCCGGTGAAGGTCGCCGGCAAAGCGGTGGATGTGGCAACCACCAGCCAGTCTGAGGCTGACGAAAACCGCGGACGCGAAATTCGTCGCCGTGAAGAGAAACTCGGCAAGCTTGAGCGCAAATACGACAAGCAGATCGAGGAATGCCGCGAGGGCGATGATGCGGCCTGCGATGAGGCTCAGGCGACCTATGCTGAAATGCAGGAAATCCTGCCAACCGTCCCGGTAGAGCCGGAAGACGATTAGTCTGGCGGGGTCGCCGCCCTGCGCAATCGATCATTGATGGCGATGCCGATGCCTTCCTCTGGGACGGGGGCAATGGCAATGCGCTGCTTTTCAGAGGCAGCGCCCCTGTGCAGGCAATCATAGAGGCGGGACGCAGCCTCGGTTAAATCGCCCGCCACTGACAATGTGCAATCGCCCGATACAGCGCCGAACCCGATCAAAAACTCACTCGCATCTGCGTGGCCAGCGTTTAGGCGCACTGGTTTGCCCGGCGCATAGTGGCTGGCGAGCTGACCGGGGGCCTCGAAACCTCTTACCTCGCCTCGATGCGTACCTGCCAACACCACAGGGCCCGGCCGCAATTCTTCCAAGCTGCCATCGCCGCGAACAGCTACAATCGTCGATTCAACACCAGCCTGCGTCGGTCCGCCATCGAGCACCAGATCAATCCGGCCATCGAGTGATGCAAGCACATGGCGTGCGGTTGTTGGGCTGATGAACCCGCTGCGATTGGCAGACGGCGCGGCCAGCGGAAAATCCACTGCCTCCAGCAAGGCCTGCATCACGGGGTGAGCGGGCGCTCGCAGCGCAACCGTGGGTAGACCTGCCGTCACTGCGCCAGCGAGCTTTGCCTCCGGTTTGCACGGCAAAACCAATGTCAGCGGACCGGGCCAGTGTTGATCCGCCAGCAACCGCGCCGCATCCGAAATCTCGGCCAGCTCTTCCGCTTGCTCTATGTCACGCACATGCACGATCAGCGGGTTGAAATCCGGCCGTCCCTTGGCCGCGTAAATCTTCGCAACAGCCTCGGCGCTATCTGCCCTCGCAGCCAGCCCATAGACGGTCTCTGTTGGCACTGCGACAAGTCCGCCCGAATCGAGAATCGCCACAGCGCGCGCAATCCCCTGCGCATCCGCATCCAGCACTTCCGTAAGGTTCTTGTCGCTCATGCGATCTGCGCTATATTCAAGTGTAAGCCCTGCCAAGAGGCAGGCGGCCTCCAGCCGAGAAATGCACCCAATCAAAGGACGACCCACGCCCGTGACCCCTTACACGCCCCCTACCCAAGACCAATTGCTCGCCATCCGAGTGAACGCTGGGATCGAAGAGCTGGCGCAAAGCGAGCGCTTTGCCAATGCAGAGGCCGATTTGGTCGAGGCGATTGTCGATGGCGTGGGCCAGTTTGCGGCTGGCGAGTTCGCGCCGCTCAACCGCGTGGGCGACCTTGAAGGTGCAAAGCTGGAAAATGGTGTGGTGCGCCTGCCAGAGGGATTTGAGCCCGCCTATCACGCCTATGTCGAGCAGGGCTGGAACGCGATCGCCTCACCAGAGGAGTTCGGCGGCCAGGGCCTGCCCTTCACTCTGTCTTGCAACGTGCTGGAGAACCTCGGGTCCGCCAATATGGCCTTCACCCTGCTGCCCATGCTGTCAGTCGGCGCGATTGAAGCGATTGGCCACCATGGCAGCAAGGATCAGCAGGCGAAGTACATGCCGGATCTGGTGAGCGGCAAATGGTCTGGCACCATGAACCTGACCGAACCAGCCGCGGGCAGCGATGTGGGCGCGCTGCGCTCTACCGCAGAGCCGATCACCGAGGGTGAGCACGCCGGGAAGTACCGGATTGCTGGCCAGAAGATCTACATCACCTGGGGTGAGCACGATCTGGCTGAAAACATCATTCACCTGGTGCTCGCACGGCTGCCCGATGCGCCAGAGGGTTCACGCGGCATCTCGCTGTTCCTCGTCCCGAAGTACCACGTCAATGACGACGGATCGCTCGGCAATCGCAATGATGTGCGCTGCGTCAGCCTGGAGCATAAGCTCGGCATCAACGCCTCGCCTACTTGCGTAATGAGCTACGGCGACAATGGCGAATGCATTGGCGAGCTGGTCGGCGCGGAAAACCGCGGGCTGATGGCCATGTTCACGATGATGAACAATGCGCGGATCAATGTCGGCAACCAAGGCGCGCAAATCGCTGAGCGGGCGACGCAGCAGGCGATCTATTATGCAATGGACCGGGTGCAATCGGCCCGCGCTGGCTCGCCAGACAAAACCCCCGTTGCGATCATTGAGCATCCCGATGTGCGGCGCATGATCCTGCGCATGAAGGCCCTGACGGAGGGTGTTCGCGCGCTGCTATATTACTGCGCCGGCCAAGTGGATCGGGGCACAATTGGCGATGAAGGCGCAGGCGAACGCGCCGAAGTGCTGGTTCCACTGGTCAAGGCCTGGGGCACGGACATGGGCGTCGAGGTGTCGGGTATCGGTATCCAAGTGCATGGCGGCATGGGCTTTGTTGAAGAGACTGGCGCCGCGCAGCACTGGCGCGATTCCAAGATCGCCCCGATCTATGAAGGCACCAATGGCATTCAGGCCGCCGATCTGGTGACCCGCAAGCTCGGCATGTCGGGCGGCGAAGCTGTCATTGGCCTGTTTGAGGAAATCGCCCGAGACGCGAGCGAAGAAGTGGGCCTTGCGGGGCTCGCCAGCGATTGCGCGAATATCGCCCGCTGGATGCGCGATGAGGCAAGCCTGGATGATCGCTTGGCTGGCAGCACCGCGTTCTGCACTATGGCTGCGGTCGCGGTCGCCGGGTGGCAAATGCTGCGCCAGGTGCGCGCTATCGCCGAAGGGGCCGCGCCTGCTCTAGCGGAGACCAAGCCGGTGACAACGCGCTTCTTCCTCGATCATATCGTACCAGAAGCCTCTGGCTTGAAGGCCAGCGCGATCAGCGGCTCAGACCTGCTGTATGCCTTGAGCGCAGACAAACTCGCAAGCTAAACGGCACGGCAGGTCCACGCGGCAAAGTTGCGCCGTGCGACTTTTGCGCGAAGCCCTCGCCTGTACCTAGGCGTCACTCGGCGGGCTGGATGCGCGCATAGTCGTCTTCGCCAAAGCTCGCATTGGGGCTACCGCTGAGCTCGCGTTGAGGCTCCAAACGGCGACCCTGTAAACGTTCGATCCCTGCACCGGGTTCAGCACCGGGCGCAACAGCGCGCCAGATGATCCCCGCGGTGTCGTCTGATACCAACAAAGAGCCATCGCCGCCCCATTCGACCCAAGTTGGCCGGCCCTTTGTCGTGCCGTCCTCGTTCAAAAAGCCGGTCAGCACGGGCACAGGCTTGCCCGTCGGATTGCCGCGTTCGTCAAAGGCGACATAGACCACATCATAGCCAGATGGCGGCTTGCGATTCCACGAACCATGGCGCGCGATGAATGCGCCGCTGGCAAAGCCGTCCCCCATGCGGTGGCCTTCTTTGGTGAAGACCAGGCCCAGCGCGGCGACATGCGGGCCAAGCGCATATTCCGGATAGCGCGCATATTCCATCAGATAGGCCGGCATCGGTGCCTCGACCCGGCGATCGATGTTGGTGCGATAATACAGCCATGGCCAGCCATATTGCGCGCCCACTGGCACGTTCGTCAGATAATCCGGCACCAAGTCAGAACCGAGCATGTCGCGCTCATTCACTGTGGTCCACAGCTCACCCGACCATGGGCTGAAATCGAGACCATTGGGATTGCGCAAACCGACGGCAAACTGGCGCTGACGCCCAGCCGTCAGATCGTACTCCCAGATCATCGCCCGGCCTTCTTCAACCTCCATCCCGCTTTCGCCGATATTGCTGACCGAACCGACCGCGACATAGAGGCGGTTGCCATCCGGGTGCAGTTCCATATTGCGCATCCAGTGCCCGCCGCCCGGCGCGAGATCCATCAGCTTGGTCGGCTCGCCCGTGACCGTTTCCGCGCCGAGCTCATAAGGGAACGCCAGAACAGCATTGTGATTGGCAACATACAGCGTGCCATCGTTCCAGCTCATACCGGACGGGGAATCGAGCCCTTCGGACAGGATCACGGTCTGCTTTTCAGCAACACCATCACCGTCTTCATCACGCAGCAGAACGATTTGGTTCGGCGAATCGCCCGCGGCACCCGCCTCTGAGAACAGATATTCTGCGACCCATCCGCGAATGCTGGCCATAATACCCCCTTCGCCATCATCCTCCGCCTTGGGCGAGCGGGTCAAGGTGACCAGCACATCCCCATTTGGCAGGCCGTAGAGTACGCGGGGGTGGTCGAGGCCTTCAGCGAACCGCGTCACGGTCAGCCCGTCAGCCGCCACTGGCAAAGCGCCCTCTTCCCAGCCGACCGGCTTTGCGATCTGCACTGTCGGGAAACTTTCAGGATCGGGCTCTTCCAAGGTGGGATCAGTGCCCGCGACCTCGTCAACCGACAGCTCAGCGGTGTCGCCGCGCGTCAAAAAGAAACCGGCAATGCCCAGGATCACAAGTAGGACGACCAAAGCGATGAGAATTTTGCGAATAATAGCCATAGGTGCCCGCGATATAAGAGGCTTGGCCTTGCGGCAATGGGGGAAGCGATTAGACAGCCTAGCGCCATGTATGATTTCAAACCCGACGAAACCCTCGCGCCCGCCGAACTCTATCGGCAATTGGGCGATGCCGCCGACGCCCTAACCACCGGGGAGAGCGATGGGATTGCCAATATGGCCAATGTGGCCGCGCTGATCTGGGAATTTGTGCCGCGCCTTAATTGGGCAGGATTTTACCGCGTGGTGCAAAACGGGACGGAAAAAGAGCTGGTGTTAGGGCCATTTGTTGGCCGCCCGGCTTGTATTCGCATTCCTTTTGGCCAAGGCGTGTGCGGCGCCGCGGCGGCAACTGGCGAAACCCAGCTGGTCGAGGATGTCCACGCCTTCCCTGGGCACATTGCCTGCGATGCTGCCAGCCAGTCCGAAGTCGTTGTGCCTGTGATGCGTGATGGAGAGGTACTGGCAATCATCGATTGCGACAGTCCGGAGGCTGCCCGCTTCACGAGGGAGGATGCGCGCGGGTTAGAGGCCCTCGCCACCTTACTTAGCGAGCGTATTTAGCTCCCTTTCAGCTAAAATTTTTGTCTGGCTACTCAGTCACCGCGCCCAATCGCCCCGAAAAGAGACAGTTCCCCCGTTTGGCTGGTTTGGTGTGTTAGTTGATAGTAGCTAACAATTTGCCATGGGCTCGTCGGGCGAATCGCACGATATCGCGCCCCATGATCGCTCTATAAGCACAGGGGAAACTTTTGATGTCGACACTCCATTTCGCGCTTCGCAGCCTCAGCGCTCCGGTCGCTGGACTGGCTTTGGCCAGCGCCGCACCGGCTTTCGCACAGGCGGAGGTTGTGATGACCGAGGGAGAGATCCAATCGCTCCCGGCGGATCTTCAAACCGCACCAGCCCCAATGCCCCAGACTTCGATCGCTCCTGCACAAACTGGCGGTCGGACCCTGGGTGAGACGGAAGAGATCATCATGGGCGAGGACGGGGTCGAAACCGTCATTCGCACGCGTTACATCACGCCGCGCACGGCAACCCGCTCGATTCCGCCAGCGGATGGTGGTTTCGGCCAACCCGCCCCGGTTCAATATTACCCAGCGTCTCAACCAGTCGTGTTTGAACGCGAACAATGGCTCGCAGAATGCCGCCGCCGCACTGACGGCCGCGATGGCAAGGAAAAAGGCGGCATCATTGGCAGTCTGCTTGGCGCAATCACCGGCGGTATCATAGGGAACCGGGTATCCAGCGGTGAGCGTTTGGCTGGCACCTTGATCGGTGCGGGCACAGGCGGCTTGGCCGGCCTGGCGATCGGCACGCTGATTGGTGATGGCGACGATGATGATGGCTATGACTGCGAGGCCGCACTCAATGACTACCTTCAACAGAACAACGGGTTGGTCTCTGCGCCCCCTCAGCGTTTTGCTAGCCGAACAATTGCTGCGCCAGCTTACGCCTATCCGCAATATGCACCTGCACCCGTCGCTTATGGCTACGGAGGCTGCAATTGCTACCAGGCACAGCCAGTGCAGCAAACCGTTCTGGTTCCGGTTCAGACCACTCAACGCCAGCGCGTGATCGTTCGTGAGAATGTCCGCGAGGAGTTTGTGCCAGAGCCAGTGCGTGAGCGCACAATTCCAGAGCCGCAAATGATCAAGCAGCCCACACGGGTTGTGCCGGCACCACGCCCGGTCAAAATGATCAAGAACTAAGGTGGCAGAGCGGGCTTAGCCGCCGCGAAATACCGATATATCAGCGCGCGGGACTCTCAGTGGGTCTCGCGCGCTTTTATTTGCGTCGACTGCAAACAAGACATCGTTTAGCTGGCTAAGCAAGAAGGGTGCGCAGTTGCGCGGCGCGACTTTTGAGCGCACACCAATTGCACTGCGAAGGCAGATCAAAGCATTGATTTAGCGATGCTTCGGAAGAAACGCCCGACACTGGAACGGCGTTAGATATCGCCGCCCGTCAGCCTTTGGCACACCAGATCCAATTGATCGAGCGTCCGATAGCGAATTGTAACCGCGCCAGAGCGTGGATCCGCATCCGCCTTAATTCGGACAGTCAGACCCAGAAACTCCTCCAGGTGACGCTGGACCGCTTCGATATCGGCATCATTCGCCGGATCGCGTCCACCCACTTGCGCTTTGGGAACCTTGGTCGCCACTTTGCCCGCAACCTTGCGCACCATGCGCTCAATCTCACGCACGGACAGGTTGTCGTTCACGGCCTGCTGAGCGAGGCTCGCTGCATTTTCCTGCCCGATAAGCGCGCGCGCGTGCCCCATAGACAGCCTGCCGCTTTCAACTAGATCAAGCACCGCGCTAGGCAGGCCCAAAAGACGCTGAAAGTTCGCCACATGACTGCGTGATTTGTCGACCATGCGAGCGATTTCCGCTTGGGTCATGCCCTCACTATCGGCAAGGCGTTGATAAGCGCGCGCCTCCTCAACGGGGTTGAGATCTTCACGCTGAATATTCTCGATCAGCGCGAGCGCCATCACTTCACGGTCATCGAGCTCACGAACAAGCGCTGGAATCTCATGCAAGCGCGCCTTTTGCGCAGCCCGCCAGCGGCGTTCGCCCGCAACCAATTGATAGCGGCCCTCGCCGCGCGGCCGAACGATGATCGGTTGAATAACACCGCGCGCTGCGATCGATGCAGCCAGCTCTGCGAGCGCCGCATCATCAAAGTGCTTGCGCGGCTGCCCTGGCAAGGGGCTGATCGACGCAATCGGCAAGGCAGCTAGGCCAGAAACAGGCTTCGCATTTGCATTTTCCGACTTGTTCTCAGCGCCTTGCAATGCATCACTGCGGACGAGCGGCTCCTCACGCTGGGTTTCGCCCAACAGCGCTCCCAAGCCCTTGCCGAGCTTTTTCTTCCGGTCACCAGGCCCTCGATGCGGTACAGAAAATTCGATTTTTTCGCCAGATGGGTTCGAACCTGATTTCACGTTGCGGCTCATGCGGCTTTCCTTTCTGGCGGGAATCGTCCGATTAATTCGCGGGCCAGCGCGATGTATGCGCGGCTGCCCGTACAGGAATGATCATAAACAAGTGCTGGCAGCCCGTGGCTCGGCGCTTCCGACAGACGGACGTTGCGCGGGATGACCGTTTCAAACACCAAATTGCCGAGGCAATCGCGCACATCGTCAGCGACTTGATCGGTCAACCGGTTGCGGCGATCAAACATCGTGAGCGCCACACCGATAATGCCCAGATCAGGGTTAAAGCGCTGTTGGATGCGTTCGACCGTCTGCAGTAATTGGCTGAGACCCTCGAGCGCGAAGAACTCACATTGCAATGGTACGAGCAGAGTATCAGCGGCGCATAGAGCATTGAGCGTCAGCAGACCCAAGGACGGTGGACAGTCGATAAAGCAAATATCGTGCTCGCCATGATTGGCCAAAGCCGCTTTCAGACGCCCAGTCCGCTCTTCGACAGAAACGAGTTCAACCTCAGCGCCGCTCAAATCAACCGTAGCCGGAACCAGATCCAAGCCTGGGATGCTTGTCGGCACAACCGCATCTTCCAACGCAATTTCATCAACTAAGAGGTCATAGCTCGAAAGGCCGCGATCATTGGCATCAACACCCATACCGGTCGACGCATTGCCCTGAGGATCAAGGTCGATCAGCAGGGTTCGCCACCCCGTCGCCGCCATCGCTGTTGCAATGTTGATGGCAGTGGTCGTCTTACCAACCCCTCCCTTCTGGTTTGCAATTGCGATTGTCAGCATCTTAGCGCGTTCCTTATTCGTGCTCGAACCAGCAAAACTCTAGGCACAAAAACCGCCAATTGCGGGGTATTTGCGCTCAAGTGAGTCTAAAATCGCCGCAAACGAAGCAATTCGACGCGGCGATCTCAATTCACAAACTGACGATGATACCTGCGTCGCGATCGGTCAATGATTGTTCCACGTGGAACTTCCGCCGATTGCGAGCTTTTAGTCCCGCCAACTCATCCGATGCGGAGCGACCTTTGGGCAGGACATAGCGCGTATGCGCAGTGCAAAACGGGTGCGAAAGGCGCAGGAGCTTGTCGAGTGGAGCAAAGGCGCGCGCAGTTATCACATTGACTGGAAATGGTTTTATCTTCTCCAGACGCTCACCCACCACCCGGCATCGCTTGAGGTCTAATTTGGTGACCACACGCTCCAGAAACTCAACGCGGCGTGCCCGAGATTCAACCAGAACCATCGGTATGTTAGGTAACAGACTTGCCAAAATTATCCCCGGAAAGCCTGCGCCTGTTCCAAGATCGAGCCAAGGAGTTCCCTTGCGATCTTCGCGTGTTTCACGTGGAACATGCTGTAGGAGCTGAACGCTATCAGCGATATGGCGTTGCCACAGCTGACTTTCTGAAGGCTTGGAAATCAGGTTTTGTTGTTTGTTTTCAGCAAGAAGGAGGGCGGAAAAGCGTTCCAATCGCTCGATCGCCGCAGCATCGCCCCACTCTCCAACGAACGCGCGCGCCTGCTCTTCATTCTCAATGATGGCGCGATCGCTCATGCGGCGGTTTGCCACCGGCGCGCGTAAACCAGCAAAGCCGACAGAGCGGCAGGCGTAACGCCAGGCACACGGCCCGCAGCAGCCAGCGTTGGTGGACTCGCAGAGGTCAGCCGTTCGATCATCTCTGAGGAGAGCCCAGGAACCTCAGCAAATGGGAAGTCCCCTGCGAGCGCCAGATTCTCACTCGCGCGCAGATCACGCAGCTCCGCATCCTGCCTCGCGAGATAGGGCTCATAAGCCGCATCCTCAGCCATCTCATCAGCAAGGTCCGTATTGGCACAAAGCGCCTCGACAAGTTCGGCATCAACCCAAGTCATCAGATCAGCGAACTCGACACCGTCATGACGAAGCCATTCTGAGATGGGCTTTTCACCGCCATCACGCCGAACGGGGAGGCTAGAGTCAGCTAGCTCTTTTGAATGGAGCTTTTGCGCGAACAAGGGCCCTAATACCGCTCGCATAGCCTCACGGTGTTCAAACCACTGGGCGCGCTCATCAGCAACGCATCCCGCCTCAATGCCCAACTTAGTCAGGCGCGTGGAAGCATTGTTCGCCCTCAAGCGTAGGCGGTATTCAGCGCGCGAGGTGAGCATCCGATATGGCTCGCTCACCCCTTGCAGAGTCAAATCATCGACCATCACCGCAATGTAGGAATTCGCGCGATCCAAGACAGGAGCCTCGCGGTCAGTCTCGGCAGCTGCTGCGTTAAGGCCAGCAATCAGCCCTTGTGCAGCGGCTTCCTCATAACCGGTGGTCCCGTTGATCTGTCCGGCGCAATACAGGCCTGGGATAGCTCGCAGCTGAAGATCCGGTGTCAGCGCACGTGGATCAATGTGGTCATACTCCACCGCATAGCCCGGTTCGACGATTTCCGCCTGAGACAGACCTGCCATTGCGCGAACCATGTCGTGCTGAACATCCACCGGCAGGGACGTGCTGATCCCATTCGGGTAGACCAAATGCGTGTTTAGGCCTTCGGGCTCCAGGAACACCTGATGCCCGTCGCGGTCGCCAAACCGGTGAATCTTATCCTCAATTGACGGGCAATACCGCGGGCCCGCCGCATCAATCGCACCCGAAAACAGCGGAGAGCGATGGAGGTTTGCGCGAATAGCGTCGTGCGCAGCCTCCGTTGTCCGAGTGATCGCGCAAAACACCTGGGGGTTTGCGCGCTTTTCGGTGAGAGCAGACATCGTCCAGCTCTCGTCGTCGGAGGCTTGCTCTGGAAGGGCAGCCCAGTCGATCGTGCGTCCGTCAATTCGCGGCGGCGTACCTGTCTTCAGCCGCGCCATAGGCAGATCGGCGCCGCGCAATTGCTCAGCCAGGCGCTGAGCGGAGTTTTCACCAATGCGCCCGCCGGTAAAGCACTCCTCGCCGCGGAACAAAGTCCCGCCGAGAAAAGTACCGGTGCAAAGGACAACACGCGGCGCATCTAGCGCCGTGCCATCGGCAAGCTCTAAGCCCACAACACGTCCGCCCTCTAACCGGAGTGCAGCGGCTTCGCCTGCGATCAAGGTCAGATTTGCTTGAGCCTTAACAATCCGCTGGACTTCAGCTTTGAACAGCACCCGGTCGGCCTGAACACGCGGACCCCAGACGGCGCTACCCTTGGAACGGTTGAGCATGCGATAGTGAATTGCACCTGCATCGGCTGCCCGGCCAATTACGCCATCCAGCGCATCGACTTCCCGAACCAGATGGCCCTTACCCAGCCCGCCAATTGCCGGATTACAACTCATTGCCCCAATGGCTCCGAGATCGAAGCTGACCAGCCCGGTGCGCGCGCCCATGCGGGCCGCCCCACAGGCAGCTTCCGCACCGGCGTGACCGCCGCCAATAACCAGGACATCAAAGCTATGCATGCTGCGCCAGATAGGGTGTCACGCCGCTTGGGTCAAAGCTGTTTCACGTGAAACACTGCTCGGTTTGGCTGATTTGCCCGCCGAGGCGCGAAGATCACAAGCCGTCCCGCGCCGAGAAAGTCTATTTCCCGATGCAAAACCGCCCAAACAGCGTATCCAGCATATCTTCAGTGGTTGTTCGGCCAATGAGCCTGTCAAACGCACCTCGGGCCTGCCTCAGCTCCTCTGCGCATAACAACGGATCACGTTGACCAATCGCCCCACGCAGCGCCTGAGCAGCGTCTGATAGGACCGAGTGCTGCCTTGCATTCAGCGCTGCTTCGCCGGGCTTCGGCAAAGCCGCCCTCGCCGCGGCGACCAAGCCCTGTTTTAGCGCATCGACACCCGCACCCGTTGTTGCCGAAAGCACGTAATTGGCGGATGGCTTCGCCTGATAATCATCCGCGTCACTCATGGCCGCCACTTCCCAAGCGCCATCGGGTCCCTCGCCCTCGGGCCCAAGCCATAGGATTGTATCCGCTCGCCCAAGCTGCTCTCGAGCGCGGTCGATACCAATCCGCTCGATCGCATCATCGCTCTCATCTCTGAGGCCCGCCGTATCGACGAAACTAAACGGGACGCTCGCAATGGCGACGTTCCGCTCAATCACATCGCGCGTGGTGCCGGCGATGTCCGACGTGATCGCCGCTTCGCTTTCTATCAGAGCATTAAACAGCGTGGATTTGCCGGAATTGGGCGGCCCAGCGAGCACCACTCGGTAGCCCTCGCCCAGTTTCTCCGCTCGCGGGCGGCTCACCCACCCGTCCAGCTCTTGCGACAACGCACCAATGTCCTCGGCAAACTGCGGGGGCATTTCTGACACATCGTCTTCGTCCGAAAAATCGAGCGCCGCCTCCAATTGTGCCGAAAGCCGCAAAACAGATGTCCGCCATTCTTCGACCTGGGCCGAAAACGCTCCGCCCGCCATTTGGATAGCAGCTGCCCGCTGAAGCTCCGTCTCAGCGCTGAGCAGCTCGCCCAGCCCCTCCGCTTCGGCCAAGTCAATCCGCCCATTGGCAAAGGCGCGCCGAGTGAATTCGCCAGCCTCCGCCGCGCGAAGGCCTGGAATCGCCTCCAGAGCGCCAGAGACGGCAACCAGGACCGCCCTGCCCCCGTGGCAATGCAATTCCGCCAGATCCTCGCCAGTCGCCGTTGCTGGCCCGGGAAACCATAGAACGAGTGCCTGATCTAGCGGCCCACCATCTGCGTCTCGCAATGTCGCAAGTGATGCGCGGCGCGGCGTGAAATCTCGCCCTGCCAGTTTGCGCAAGGCAGACCCTGCTTCAGGACCACTAATCCTGATGACGCCAATCGCAGCGGGAGGCGCACCGCTGGAAATCGCAAAGATGGTGTCACTCATTCAATCCAGGCCTGAGTATAACATTGTATTCAATGCTTTAGTCGTCTGATTTGTCTTTTTTCGAACGCGATGATCCGCCCATCGCCCCTGCCCGCATCCCGTTTTCGACAAAGTTTTGGAACATTTTCAACCCCATCTGACCCATCGGCGCCAAGGCCTGAGCATATTCCTGCAATTGATCAGGGCTGCTTACGCCTTTCATCGCTTTGGTGATGTTATCGACGTAAGCGTTATTGGCTTCCGTCACATCAGGCAGGCCCATGAAGCTGCGCGCTTCTTCTGGCGTGCAATCAATCTCAATATTGACCTTCATTGGGTGTCCTCTCCATCCTCACGGGGCCCATCGCCCTGGCATTTATGCTCTGCTTTGCGCTGTAACATTTGGTTTGGCATTGGCGAAGCGCAATGCATAGTATCAACCGAATGCCAAACGAAATTAATGATCCAAGGATGCCTTCCAATATGACAAGCATGATCGCCCATGACGCCCTTAAAAAGTGGCACCAGATCGCCGAAAACGGCAGCAAAGCGTCTGAATTGGCCAGTATCATGCGCGAGGACGCGATTTTTCACTCTCCGGTCGTCCATACGCCGCAAGAGGGACGTCCGATCGTGGTCGCCTATCTTTCCGCGGCGGGGCAAACGCTCGGCAATGCCAATTTTCGCTATATTCGCGAGGTCGTTGGCGACAACACAGCCGTCCTCGAGTTTGAGACCGAGATGGACGGCATCAAAGTGAACGGCATAGACATGATCACCTTCGACGAAGAAGGAAAGATCAAAGATTTCAAGGTTATGGTCAGGCCGCTAAAGGCCGTGAACAAGGTCTGGGAAATGATGGGCGCGCAATTGGAAGCACAAAAAGCAGCGAGCTAAACCCGCGAAACTGTGTGCTATGCCGCTTTGGCGGACCCAGATTCCAAGAACTCTTCAACAAATGGCAGAATGCCGGCTTCGCGGACCGGCTCTTCCAGGGCTCCAAGACTGGCAGCCCAACCATCCCCACCCTGAAGGGCAATCCGCTGCATCGCCCAGCGCTCAAAATGTGTCTGTTGAATGGTTTGGTCTCGCAAGACCTCAATATTCATATGGCGCGGATCTTTGCAGATTGCTTCAAAGACAGCACTTACAGCGTCGTCCGGCCCTTCCAGGACCTGAAAAAACGATTGCCCTGAATAGATTAGAAAGCCGCGCAGCTCTTTTGCGGTGTTGTTGCGAACGGATGTTTGGATAATTTCAAACACACCGCCCTCGCCCAGTTCAGGCGTTTGCACACTGCTGTAGATAATTTGACGCACGGTTTTTGTCCCCTTGGCTGGGTTCCAAATACCGTCTCAGTGAAAATGAACGGTTAACGCAGCTTAAGCGGTTTGCGGACGGCAGATTTCAACAATCCGCTACCGAAACAGGCAAAAATCAGTTCAAAACCGCAAAATTGACGATCAGTTTGCGCGTTTCTGGCTCCAAACCTTGTGGAAGCTCGGCCTCGAGCAAGCGCTGACGTTCTTCAACCGGTTCTGCGATCAAAATTCGCTTCATCGCCCAGTCCGAGCACGCCCGCTCAGCAATATTACGCCGATCAAGCAAGGAAACGCCGGAATGGCGCGGGTCATAGGAAATCCGCAGCATCAAATCGACCAGCTCCGCTTCTTCCCCTTCAAGCAGTTGGAGGAAGTTTCGCCCATTATACAGCAACAAGCCCGTCACCCCGCGCGCGGGATTGTTACGAGCGCTGCTGCCTAAGATCGATTCCACTTCCTCGCGCGAGAGGCTCGGCGCGGTGCTGATATAGAGATATTGCCGCAGCATATCGCCAGCCTGAGCTTACTGGTTCATCGTCTCGAAGAAGTCTTCGTTGGTCTTGGAATCCTTCATCTTGTCGAGCAGGAATTCCATCGCGTCGACCGTGCCCATTTGCATCAAGATCCGGCGCAGCACCCACATTTTGGACAGCTTGTCCTTCTCGACCAGCAATTCTTCCTTACGCGTGCCGGATTTACCAACATCGAGCGCTGGGAAGATACGCTTATCGGCAACCTTCCGGTCCAGCACGATTTCCGAGTTACCCGTGCCCTTGAATTCTTCGAAGATAACTTCGTCCATCCGGCTACCAGTGTCGATCAGCGCGGTTGCGATGATGGAGAGCGAGCCGCCCTCCTCGATGTTACGAGCGGCACCAAAGAAGCGCTTAGGGCGCTGCAGCGCATTGGCATCAACACCGCCAGTCAGAACCTTACCAGAGCTTGGCACGACAGTGTTGTAGGCCCGGCCGAGGCGCGTAATGGAATCGAGCAGGATAACCACGTCGTTCTTATGCTCGACCAGGCGTTTTGCCTTTTCAATAACCATTTCAGCGACTTGTACGTGACGATTGGCTGGCTCATCAAAGGTGGAGGAGATCACCTCACCTTTCACGCTGCGCTGCATATCGGTGACTTCTTCCGGGCGCTCATCCACCAGCAAGACCAGAAGGTGCACTTCAGGATGATTGTCAGTGATCGCTTTGGCGATGTTTTGCAGCAGAACCGTTTTACCAGTCCGCGGCGGCGCAACGATCAATGCGCGCTGGCCCTTACCCTGGGGTGAGATGATATCGATCACCCGGGCGGATTTGTCTTTGACGGTCGGATCGGCCTGATCAAGCGTCAGCTTCTCATCCGGATACAGCGGTGTCAGGTTGTCGAAATTGGTGCGCATCCGCACCTTTTCCGGGTCTTCAAAGTTTACGCTGGTGAGATCGGTCAACGCGAAATAGCGTTCGCCCTCTTTCGGTGCGCGAATTTGCCCCTCAACGGTGTCGCCGGTGCGCAGGCCCCATTTGCGGATCTGGTTGGGCGAAACGTAAATATCGCCAGGGCCAGCCAGATAGTTCGCATCTGGCGAACGCAGGAAGCCAAAGCCGTCCTGCAGCACTTCGATCGTGCCGATCCCCATGATGTCTTCGTTGTATTCTTCATCCTCAGCGAGCTCGCGCAGGATGCTGAACAGCAGATCTTGCCGGCGCATGGTCGAGGCACTTTCAACGCCCAATTCTTCGGCCATCTGGACGAGTTCAGCAGGGGTTTTCAGTTTTAAGTCTTTAAGATGCATAGTAATTCAAGTTCCGTCTTGGAGATGACCGGCGGGTCAGTGCCTCTTTTTGAAAAGAGGTGCCGGATCGCAGATTTGCGAGCAGGCTTGGGCTTGGAGAAAGCAGACCTGATAACGCGATTGCCGCGCCATCAAAGCCGGGTTGATGGATTGCAAAATATGAGAGCCGCGCGCTCAGGTCAATTACCGAATTGCCGCTGGGCTGAGAAAGGCAGGTGTAAGGCGCAGGATAAGTCTGAGGAAAACCTGACCGGGCAACAATCGCCGCGTTTAGAACGGCCGGGTGTAGACCAGCACCACGACCACAACGAGGATCAGACCGGGCACTTCGCCGAACATGCGCAATTGCTTTTCGGTAAGCGGTCGCTCGCCGCGCGCCATCTTTTTCGTCTGGCCCACCAGCCAGCCGTGATAGCCTGTCAACGCCAGCACTAGGGTCAGTTTCGCGTGGAACCAGCCTTGCGTGAATGCGCCGGTGGAATAGGCCAAAGTCAGACCCAAAACCCACACGATTATGAGGCTGGGCGTCATGATGATCTTGCGCAGTTTGCCCATGCGCATCGCCCATTTCGCCTCGCCCTCAGAGCCGCTGGCGTGGTCGAGAATGTAGATGCATTGGCGCGGCAGCATGAACAGCCCCGCCAGCCAGAACACCATGAAAATCACATGGCCTGCTTTGAGCCACACGTACATCAACGAAAGAGGATCCTGCATGCAGCCTGTGTAGGGAGACTTGGCGTGAATTTCATCCCCTGATCAGCCCCGAATGGTTTCAAGCAAGCTTTCGACATGCTCAATCGGCGTGAATTGGCCAATGCCATGTCCCAAATTGAAGACATGCGGACGCTCAGCAAAAGCGCGCAGGATCAGTTTTGCACGGGCCCCAACCGCATCGCCGCCCGCCTCGAGCAACAATGGATCAAAATTGCCCTGAACTGGCATGCCATCAGGCAAAACCGAATGGACCCAGTCTGGATCGAGCGTCTCATCCATCCCAATCGCATCGACCCCGGTTTCGCGGGCATAGCTCGGCAATTTCGCGCCCGCACCCTTAGGAAATCCGATGATAGGCGTGTCGGGATGGGATTGCTTCACCGCTGCAACGATCTTTGCATTCGGCGCGATAACCCAGCGTTCGAACTCATCTGGTGCAAGACTTCCCGCCCAGCTGTCGAACAATTGGACCGCCTCTGCACCAGCATCGATCTGACCGCGCAGATAGCCGATCGTGACATCGATGATCGCGTCCAAGATCGCCTGCATACGGGCCGGATTGCGGTACGCGAGCAAGCGTGCTGGACCCTGATCTTTGCTACCCTCGCCAGCGATCATGTACGTCGCAACTGTCCACGGACTGCCCGCAAAACCGAGCATGGTGACCTCGTCGCTGATCATGCCGCGTGTCAGCCGCACGGTTTCATAGATCGGATCAAATCGCTTCGGCGCCGCGGTGAAATCCTCAAGCTTCGCCTCCAGCAAAGTGGGGCTCAGTTTGGGCCCCTCACCCGCCAGAAATGCGAGGCCTTGGCCCATCGCATGGGGAACGATCAGAATATCGGAAAACAGGATGGCCCCGTCAAAGCCGAACCGGCGAATGGGCTGAACCGTGATCTCAGCCGCCGCTTCGCTGTCGTAAACAAGCTCCAGGAAACCACCCTTTTCGGCACGTAACTCCCTGTATTCGGGTAAATACCTACCGGCTTGCCTCATCAGCCAAATGGGAACCTTTTCTTGTTTGGTTCCTTTAAGAGTTTCGAGCAAGATGCCCGGCATAGAACGGCTCCAATCAATAAATATATATATTTATATAAGGTTTGTAGGAGTTTGTTGGCCCTGTGGAAATCGGGAATTACCAGCCTCTGCCTGATTTCTCCGGCTCTGAACAGACCCAAAGGTGAACGCGAATCTAGGTGTTTGTGCGGTCAAGCCATTCTTATCCCCGCTCTCCCCAGCCTGTTCAAACTCGCTGTCCCGTGTCGACAAATGAGCAGCCTAAGGCCTGTCACTGGGCATGAATCCCATCCCCGATCTTGTCGACCGGTTTCTCCCGTGGTTTATACCTATGTCTATCAACATGCCTGCGCCGCTGATAAAGCATGGCCACTAAGCAGCACAAAATGCCACCGCGCCGCCTAAGGATCAAACACCAAACGCTATGAACCGGCTGAATCTGCATCTCGTATCGGATTCCACCGGCGAAACCTTGGAAATGATCGCCAAGGCGGCTTTGGCTCAGTTCGACAACCCCGAGGTAAACCGGCACTTTTGGCCGATGGTGCGCTCGCGCCAGCATTTGGACCGGATTGTACCTGATCTGGCCGATAATCCTGGCCTGGTCCTCTTCACACTGGTCAATCCAGACACCCGCGCCCGGCTGGAGGAGCATTGCCGTCAGCTCGGCCTGCCCGCCGTTCCAGTGCTCGATGGCGTCACGGCGGCGCTAGAGGCGCAATTGGGCGAAGAGGCGCACGGCCGCCCGGGCCGCCAGCACTTGATGGACGAGGCCTATTTCAAGCGGGTTGAGGCGATCCAGTTCACTATCGCGCATGATGACGGCATTGGCTGGGAAAATTGGGAAGAGGCGGACATTGTCCTGGCCGGTGTTTCGCGCAGCTCAAAGACACCCACCAGCATCTATTTGGCCAACCGCGGCTATAAGGTCGCAAATATCCCGCTGGTCGTGGAAAGCCCTCCGCCCAAAGCGCTATTTGGCCTGCGCCATCCGCTGGTTGTCGGCCTTACCACTGCGCCAGAGCGTCTGGTCCAAATCCGCCGGAACCGCCTGCTGTCGCTCAATGAGGGCACGGAGACCTCCTATGTTGACGGTGACCGCGTGAAAGACGAGCTGCAATTTGCGCGCCGGATGTTTGCCGACAATGGCTGGCCCGTGATCGATGTGACGCGCCGCTCGATTGAGGAAAGCGCGGCGGCGATTATTCGCCTGGTGCAAGAGCGCCAGCGCCGCGATCGCCCAGTTGATGGGACTTCCAAGCCGATATGAACGCGCGCTCACCGAAACTTATATTGGCTTCTAAATCGGCCTCTCGCCGCGCGATGCTTGATGCAGCCGGGGTGACCTATGAAGCGCGTCCGGCGTCAATAGATGAGCGCGCGCTTGAGGATGAAATGGCGGGCTCCGCGCCGCATGAGATCGCCGAAGCGCTAGCGGTCGCGAAGGCGGCGGCGATTGCGAAGGAAGAGCCTGATGCTTTGGTTTTGGGTAGCGATTCTCTGGTGGTTGCGGGCGGCAAGCGCTTTGACAAGCCGACCGATCGTGCGAATGCGGCGGAGCATTTGCGGTTTTTCTCCGGCAAAGCGATTGAGCTGCACAGCGCGGCGGCGCTGGTGCGGGCCAACACATGCGAATGGAGCGGGACATCGCTCGCTAAGCTGCACGTTCGCGAGCTGTCAGAGGACTTTATCGAGCATTATCTGAGCTGCGAATGGCCAGAGATCGGCTTCACTGTGGGGTGTTTCCGGATTGAGGCCATGGGCGTGCAATTGTTCGAGGAAATTGAAGGCGATCAATTCACCGTGCTGGGCATGCCGCTACTACCTGTGCTCGGCGCGCTGCGCGAACTGGACGTGCTGCCCTCATGAGTGCGCCAAAACCTTATGCCGAGGTGATTGGCGATCCGATTGCGCAGTCGAAATCGCCTCTGATCCATGAGTTTTGGCTAAAACAGCTCGGGATAGAGGCGGATTATCGCTCTCACCGGGTCACCAGCACTGATCTGGCCAGCTATATCGCTGAAAGCCGCGAGGATCCGGCCTGGCGCGGCTGCAACATCACTATGCCTCTAAAGCAAGAGGTGATCCCTCTGCTCGATCAGGTAGAGGGCGACGCGCAGACAATCGGCGCGGTCAACACGGTCTATCGCGGCGACAATGGCGAGCTGATCGGCGCGAACACCGATGCGGTAGGCTTTACAGAGCCTTTGCAGGACATTTTGGCCAGCGAGCATCTGTTTCGCATGGCGCGCATCATCGGGACCGGCGGAGCGGCCCGGGCGATCATCACTGCGCTCACTTCGCATGGCTTCACCCTCGTGATCGCCGCGCGCAATCAGGCCAAGGCAAAGCAATTGCTGAAAGAACTGCACCCTGAGGGGGAGCATTACACCGCTCCGCTCGATCATTTCGCAAAACCCACAGACTTTGCCTTCGATGACCGCGACAGATGCCTCGATCTGGTGGTAAACGCCTCGCCTTTGGGAATGCGAGGGAGCCCAGAGCTGGTGTTTGACTGGAGCCATGCTCCGCCCAGAAGCATCGCCTATGATATCGTCACCGATCCGGTCAAAACCCCGTTTTTGCAGCACGCCGCCGAGGCAGGATTTCCGGCAATTGATGGCCTGTCCATGCTGATCGGACAGGCAGCAGCGGCGTTTGAGAAGTTTTTCGGGCAGGCCCCGCCCCGCGATCACGATGCACAGCTGCGCAAGGTGATATCTCAGTGAGCAAACCCTTTATCCTCGGCCTCACCGGTTCAATTGGCATGGGCAAGTCGACCGTAGCCGCTATGTTTGAGGCGCAAGGCGTTCCCGTATTCGATGCCGATGCGCAGGTGCGGGCGATGCAGGGCCCCGGCGGATCATTGCTGCCCGCGATTGAGGCGGCCTTTCCCGGTTCAACTGGGCCAAACGGCGTTGAGCGAGAAGCGCTGGGCAAACTGGTGTTTGCTGAGCCGGAAAAGCTGCGGCAGCTAGAGGGTATTGTGCACCCGGCGGTGGGCCAGAAACGCGCGGAGTTCCTGCAAGACAATGCAGGCGCTCCGCTGCTCGTGTTTGACATACCGCTCTTGTTTGAAGGCGGCGGCAATGAAGCGGTCGATGCCGTTGTGGTTGTCTCCGCCCAGGCAGAGACGCAGCGTGAGCGGGTGCTTGCCCGTCCCGGCATGACGGCAGAGAAATTTGAGCACATTCTGGGGCTGCAAGTGCCCGATAGCGAAAAGCGCAAACGCGCAGATTATGTGATTGATACAGGCACTTCGCTTAAGGAAACCGAGGCGGCAGTGAGCGATTTGATCGCGCAGCTCACCACTAACGCCACCTGACGCGCCGCGCGGCCTCGGCTAACCGCCTGCTAATGGCACCAATTTGGGTTAAGCTGCTGCAATTGACCTCTTGCGCCTTCGCAATCTTGGTCCGATAGTGCTGCCAATGCGCGAAATCGTCTTTGATACAGAAACCACCGGCCTCGATCCTAAGACAGGCGACCGGATGGTTGAAATTGGCTGTGTTGAGATGGTGGGGCGGGTGCCGACGGGCGCCAGCTATCACGCCTATTACAATCCTCAGCGCGATATGCCGCAGGCCGCAGAGGCGGTTCACGGACTGTCGATCTCCTTCCTTGAGACAAAGCCCTTGTTCAAGGACACGGCAGGTGAATTGCTCGAATTTCTCGGCGATGCGCCGCTGGTTGCGCACAATGCTAGCTTTGACTTTGGCTTTTTAAACAACGAACTGGTGCTGATCGGGATGGAGCCGATCTCATTGGATCGGATGGTTGATACAGTCGCCCTGGCGCGTAAGAAGCACCCTGGCTCCAAGCTGTCATTGGATGCGCTTTGCACCCGCTACGGCATTGATCGCAGTCACCGGGTGAAGCACGGGGCGCTGCTTGATGCGGAATTGCTGGCGCAGGTCTATGTTGAGCTGACCGGTGGCCGCCAGATTGGCTTGGGGCTCGCAGCGGACTCAGGATCTGACGCGGCGAGCGGCCGGGAAGATGTCAGCGTGCCAGCAGCGGCTTTGGCGGCAGCGGCAAAGCGGCGCGATCGCCGCGAACCGCGCCCGCATGCCGCGACAGCCGAAGAATTGGCACGGCATAAGGCGTTCGTAGACGGAATTGAAAAGGCAATTTGGGCGCGTTGAGTTCTCTCACATCATGACGCGCGCATTGGATTTGGGGCATTTGGGTCGAACACAACAAAGGAGACAGCCACAATGGATATCCGGGTTTCAGGGCATCAAGTGGAAACTGGCGCGGCATTGCAGGAGCATGTCGAAGACCGTTTAGGCGGCATCGTCGATAAATATTTCGACCGAGCGATCTCCTCTCATGTGACCTTTGGCAAAGCGCCAGGCGGCGCGTTCTCATGCGACATTGTGACGCATGTGATGCAGGGCCTGATCCTGAAGGCTCGGGGGGATGCGCATGATGCCCATCAAGCGCTGGATAATGCGGCGGCCAAGATTGATAAGCAGCTGCGCCGCTACAAGCGCCGCCTCAATGACCGGCATGAGCAAGCCGACCATGCAAAGCGTGAAGAAGAGGCGGCCTACACCATCTTTGCTGCCGCTGAGGAGCCCGAAGAAGAGGTTGTGGCTGACGCGCCGCTGGTGGTCGCAGAGACCAGCACAGACATCCCATCTTACAGCGTTGCAGACGCTGTAATGATGCTGGATTTGCGCGATACGAACGCATTGTTCTTCAAAAATGCTGGCACTGAGAGGCATAATATGGTTTATCGCCGCTCAGATGGTTCAATCGGTTGGGTTGAGCCGCGATAGGGCAGCGCAGCACCCCCGCTGACAGAATTGCCCCTTCATGACCGCAGGAGAAACGCCGCGCTGGACAGCGGCAACCCCAGTGATGTGGTTATGAAATGTGAGTGACTGAATTAGGATCACGATTTTTGCGATGGATGTAAATCTGAGATTGCTGCCCGAGGCGGTTGCCTCGGCTCGTTTGGAAACGCGCCAGGAAGTCCTGAGCCGAATTGCCGAGATGTTCTCGGACGTTCATGGACTTAACCGTGCGGATATCCTTGAACGTTTGGAAGAGCGTGAGGCGCTTGGTAGCACCGGCTTTGGCCGGGCTGTCGCGATACCGCACTGCCGCTCCAGCGAGGTAAAGCGCCCGACTGTGGTTTTGCTACGCTTGGAGCAACCGGTCGATTTCGCTGCGGCTGATGCCATGCCTGTAAGCCTGATTTTCGGCCTGGTATCACCAGAAGATGCGGGCGCTACTCATCTGCACGCTTTGGCGACCATTTCGCGGCTGATGCGCGATGATGCGATTCTGGACGCCGTGCTAGAAGCGCCGGATGCAGATGCGCTCTATTCGGTTCTGACCAATCAATTCCTGCGTGATGCCGCCTGAGGATCACATGAGCGAGCCTGCGACTGGTTCGGGCGCAGAGGCCTCTTCCGGAGGCGCTGAGCGGCATTACCGCGCGCTTGAGCGGCTGTATAACTCCGCACCGATCAACGCGAAATTCGCCTCTGAGCTGGCGATTGTCGAGGAAGGGCGCTCGCGTCTGGCCTTCACTATCACTGAAGATGTGTTTCACGCCGCCGGCGCGGCCCACGGCACGATCTATTTCAAAATGCTCGACGATGCGGCCTTTTACGCGGCCAACACACTGGCAACCGACCGCTTTCTGCTCACGACCAGTTTCAACCTGCACTTCACCAAGCCTGTGCGGGCGGGAGAGGTTGTGGCCGAGGGGCGGTGGGTCAGCGGAAAGCGCCGAGTGTTTGTCGCCGAATCGCGGCTGGTCGATGCCGAGGGCGATGAAATTGGCCGCGGCACGGGCACATTCATGCGCTCGCGGATCGCGCTCTCCAGCCTTTCTGGATACACGTCTGATCCGGACAGCTCAGGCCAGTAAAGTGGACGCGCGGCTACCTGCCCATATCGAAATCACCGGTTTGATCCGCGCTGCCGAGGCTGAGGGCGGCACGGCGATGGTGCTTTCGAAGGGTGAAAAGGACGCTGGAACGATCCTCGTGGTAACCATGTATCGCGGTGAAAACGCAACACTTTATGAGCGGATGCCGCAGCTAGACGGGTCACGCTCTTTCGTTGCGACAAAGTCCCAAGATACTGAAAAGCCATATGAATTTACCGAATATCTGGAACGGCGAGGCGCGCAAGACCCCGATAATTGGATCCTGGAGGTGGACGTCGCGGACCCGGAACGCTTCGTCGCATCCAACCTCCATTAACTTGACATAGTTTCAGCTGTGACTATTTGGCTGCACAGCTTCCAAGAGCGTAGGCGGTTTGACGCGGCGATAAGGCCGGCAGACTAGCACGCAGACGGGGGGCAGCCGGTAGGCATATTTAGACCCCTCTCTTAATCCGCGAAAACACTCGCAACAGGTCTAAGCCTGCGTCGGAGCTTGCTCACCGCACAGAATGTGATTTTTCATGAGTCGTAAGACTTATTCTTTGAGTGCAGCCGCGATTGTCGCGATCGGCACCATCAGTTTCTCCAGCGCCGACATGTCCGGCGCTGTCGCTCAGGAAAGCGACGCCGAAGTGGTGTCTGTTCCTGAGGTCGCTGAAAGCAGCGACACCGTCTTCATTTCGCAGGAAGTGGTTCAGCCGCTGGCCGCGGAAACATTGGAAGACGACGATAAAGCTTCATTGATCCCTCAAGCCGCACCAACAGCGGATTCGCTGCGCCAACTTGTCGGTCAAATCGATACCTCTGGTACTTTGTCCGAAGAACTACGCTGCCTAGCTGGCGCGGTCTACTTTGAAGCGCGCGGTGAGCCGCTTGCTGGCCAGCTCGCTGTCGCAAAGGTTGTTATGAACCGCGCCGATGATCGCCGCTTCCCGGCGAGTTATTGCGGTGTTGTCTACCAGCGCGCGCAATTCTCATTCGTAAAGCGCGGCCGGATGCCAAACATCCGCACCGGCACCGCTGCTTGGAAGCGCGCCAAAGCGATCGCTCAAATCGCGCATGACGCCATGTGGGAATCCGAGGTCGACGATTCGCTCTATTTCCACGCGAAATATGTGCGCCCGTCATGGAGCCGCAAAAAAACGCAGCGCGCCTCGATCAACACCCATATCTTCTACCGATAGGTCAATTTTCAAGAGTTTAGCAGAAGCCCTCGCTGGAAACAGCGGGGGCTTTTGTTTTGGAGGGCGCGGGTGGCTGGGACGAGGCTAACTAAAGCTGGCCCAGACAGGCGCGTGATCGCTGGCTTTCTCCCGCCCGCGGTGCTCTTTATCCACGCCCACTGCGCTTAGGCGATCGGCCATTTCCGGCGAGAGCAGGATATGGTCGATCCGGAAGCCATGGTCGCGTTGCCATGCGCCCGCTTGATAGTCCCAATAGGTCCAGACGCCTCCGCGCGGGTTGAGCGTGCGCACTGCATCGGTCCAGCCATCGCCTAGCAATCTGGCATAGGCGGCGCGCGATTCCGGCTGCATCAGAGCATCGCTGGCCATCGCTTTGACTGCGAACACGTCATCATCTTCTGGGATCACATTGTAATCACCCAGCACCGCCGCCGGCACCTCTTCAGCCCAGATCGCGCTCATGCGAGTGCGCAGTTTCTCCATCCAAGCGAGTTTATAGTCGAACTTTGGCCCGGGCAGCGGATTGCCGTTTGGCAGATAGATGCACACGATCCGGGTCGTATTCCCGTCTTTGTCCGTAATGTCAGCCTCAAGATAGCGGGATTGCTCGCCCTCGCCTTCCTTCGGGCCATCAATGCCAAGGCCGCGCTGTATCTCTTTGGGCGGTTCATAGCCCGCTTCACCATCGGTCAGGATAGCGACGCCATTGAAGCTCTTCTGCCCTTGCCAGATCGCGTGATAGCCGAGCTCTTCAAACTCGCTCGCTGGAAAGCCTTCGTCCTGGCTTTTGATCTCTTGCAGACAGGCCACAGAGGGGCGCGTCTCGGCGAGCCATTCCTTCAGGCGCGGCAGACGGGCTTTGATCCCGTTGATATTGTAGGTCGCGATTTTCATGAAAGCCGTAATGGCCCAAAGTGCCGCGCGGGTCTAACTCAAATCCCGAAGCTGGAGCCGCATCCGCATCCGGCCGCCGCATTGGGGTTTTCGACCTTAAATGCCGCTCCGCCCAGTGATTCGACAAAATCAACCACGCTGCCGCCGACAAGATCTAGGCTAACTGGATCGACCACCAGTTTCACGCCGTCGGTCTCGCTCACGCTGTCATCATTGTCGGGCGCATTGGCCAGATCAAACTTGTACTGAAAACCAGAGCAGCCCCCACCCTCGACGGACAGGCGCAGAATAGCGGGCGCTTTCTGCTTCTGAGCGATCAGCGCAACCCGCTTCGCAGCAGAGGGTGTAAGTTTGAGTGTTTCGGCCATGATGCGTCTAATTTAGGCGGCCTTGCCCCATTCCTCAAGCACTACCGGGCACGTGGCCCTGCATTAGCCGGTTTGAATATAGGTCCGCAGAGCCTCGGCCTCGTGCTCAACCTCGTCAATTTTGCTCTTCACCAGATCGCCGATGGAGATGAAAGCGCACAGCGCACCGTTATCGATCACGGGGAAATGGCGGAACCGCCGCCGGGTCATCAGCGCCAAGGCATCATCAATCGTCGTTGAGGGCTCAACGGTCACCGCAGGTGATGTCATAATTTGACCAACCGTCTTGTTGAGACAGCTCGCACCCTCTTCCGCCATGCGGTAGATCACGTCTCTTTCAGACAAAATTCCTGCGACCGCGCCGTTGTCCAGGACCGGCAAGGCGCCAATCTTCTTACCCGCTAGCATCGCCACCGCTTGGGAGACCGGCGTATCGACATTGCAGGCGATGATATCCGATGCGGATCGTTTGGCGATGATTTTGGCGATGGTCATGTTGCGCGGCCTCCTGTGACGACTTGCAAAACATGCCACTTGAATCGCAAAAAAGCGAATCTGGCGAGTCACTTAGGGCGTAGGGTAGGCGTGAGCCGCCTCAAACAGCCTTCAGGTCCATCGCAAGCCTATTGAATCATCCTCTGCCCCGGCGCATGTGGGGGCAATGGTCAACAAATCCCCGCTCGACGATCCAGAAAACGCCGCTTACGCTTGGGCGCGCTATCGCCGCATCATGCGATTGCTGATGGGGGTGACGATTGGCGTCGTCGTGATCGCATTGGCGCTGTTGTATAAGTTCAACGGGGCAATTTCAGTCCATTTTTACATCGCGGTGGCGCTGGGCATCAGCTTCACGATGCTGCTCGGCGGCGGGCTGATGGGACTGGTGTTCCTGTCCAATGGCACGGGGCACGACGAATCGGTCGACAACAAGCTGCCCGATCCTGATGAGCTGTGGGGCAAGCGCGACGAGGATTGAGCGCTAGCTCAGTTGGCTAAACCGCGCGCGGTGCCGGTTGCAGTCGGAATTCTTCAACGGGCTCTCCGCCAATTAGATGTTCGGTGATGATCCGCTCCAATACGGCGGGTGAGCAGGAGTGATACCAGACCTCATCCGGCCACACGACGGCAATTGGCCCGTGGGAGCAGATCTGCAAACAATCGGCTTTGCTGCGCTGAACACCGCCGCCCGGCCCGCGCGGATGCTCTGACGTGCGCTTGGGCCCGATCAGGCCCAATTCTTTCATTCGCGTCTTGAGGAACGTCCAGGCTTCTTCGCCTGCCTCTGGTGAGCAGCACTTTTGCTTTTCGCTGAGGGCGCACAGGAAGATATGACGCTCTGTCGCTGCGCCATATTTCTTGGACAACGCAGTTTGCGCCGCGAGCAGGCTCAGTTCGTTGGGGCTTCCCGTCATTCTTTGACCGTCTCGACGTTCTGCACCAGCCATTGGTCTAGCCAATTGAACACGGTGCCGTGCCATTGCAGCGAGTTTTCCGCACCCAGAACCCAGTGGTTCTCATCCGGGAAAACAAGCAATTGCGAGGGGATGCCGCGCTCTTGCAGCGCGGTGAAGCTCTGCAGGCCTTGGCTGTACGGCACGCGGTAGTCCTTCTCACCAGTGATCACGAGCATTGGCGTTTTCCATTTGTCGACGTGATTGACTGGGTTCCAGCGCTCATAGGTTTCGCGCGCTTCGCTGTATGATCCGCCGAAATCCCAACGGGGAAACCACAATTCTTCGGTCGAGTAGTAGAAACTGCGCATGTCGAACAGGCCGTCATGCTGCACCAGACAGCTGAAGCGATCTGGCCAGTTTCCTGCGATCCAATTGACCATATAGCCGCCATAGCTCGCGCCCATCGCGCAGGCATTGCCGCCATCGATTTGACGGTCGAGTTTGAGGGCCGCCTCAAGGCCAAGTTGCAAGTCTTCGAGCGGTTTCCCGCCCCAATCTTTGTTGATCGCATCCATGAAGTCCTGGCCGTATCCAGCAGATCCGTGGAAATCGACCGAGATCACAGCGTAGCCCTGGCTTGCAAGAACGCGCGGGTTCCAGCGGCTGGACCATCCATCGCGGAATGTGCCCTGCGGGCCGCCGTGGATGTAGAGGATCGCCGGGATCGGGCCAGTTTGCTGCTCGAGCCGCGTGATCTGGCCCCACACAGTTTCACCACCGGCGCCGGAAAAGCTGAAGCGTGTAGTCACCGTTGATGCCATCTTGCCCGTGCGGGTGGTGGCGACATCGGTTAGCGGCCGGGCCTGCCCATATCCGTCTGAGAGGAACAATTCCGCAGGCGCGCCAATCGAATCGCGTGTGAACAGCAAGCGGTTGCCAGGCAGCGGGGTGACATTGCCGATATGCGCCTCATTGCCGGCCATTAGATCGAGCTTCTCGACCGCGCCGGTCTCTGGATCGATCTTGAACACGGGCGTGTCGAGAACATCGGCGGCGGTGGCCAGAATGGCTTTGCTGTCTGGCGTCCAAGAAAGTCCGCCAAAGCTGCGATCATAGTCCTGTGTGAGCGCGCGGGTTTCGCCGGTCTTGAGATCGCGGAGATGCACGACCGTGCGGTCGGATTCGTAACCGGGCCACGCCATCGCGACATAGGCGAGATATTTGCCATCGGGCGACGGCACTGGGCCGGTATCGACCGCTTGGTTCGCCGCGGTCAGCTCGCTTGGCGCTCCGCCCGAAAGGTCAGAGAAGTAGATATCGAGATCGGTCGAAGTGGGCTCAGTCGCGACGCTCTCCCGAGCTACGAAATAGATGCCCGATCCGTCCGGCGCCCAAACAATATCCTCACCTCCGCCAAATGGCATTGTGGGCGTGTTGCCGGTGAGGCCGGTTTCCGGATCAGCGCCATCAATCGGAACACCGCCGATGACCCGCCCACGGTGGATATCGAATACGAACACGCGGTTGTAAGTGCCCGGCGTCGACCAGGTGTCCCAATGGCGGAAGAACCCGCCATCGCCCTCGTAGAGCCTTCCTGTTCCCGGTCCCGGAAGATGGGCTTCACCATCACCTTCGCAGCCAAATGTCGGACAATCGCGAGCGATCGGTGCCCACAGCGCGATCCGGTCACCATCGGGCGACAGTTTGAAGCCGTGAATATCGGCAAGCGGCGTGTCAGCGACCAAGGTCGGGCCAGTGACATTGCCATCGGCCTCCAATGCGACCTTCCAAACGCGGCTGCGCTCTTCCTCGCTTTCGTCTGTATGTTCAGAGGAGAGAAAATAGAGGTAATCGTCGGAGCCGAAGGTGAGTGAATTGGCCGAGAGCCCTAGGTCCAGAGAAACGGGAGCCTTGCCCGGCTCTTTCAGGTCCAGCAGGTAGAGGCTCGGCGTGCGCTCAAAACTCTCAGGATCGGTCCGAGCGACTTGGTAAATCGCAAAGCGCCCATCATTCGTCACGATCGGGCCGCCAAGACGCGGCGTGGATATCAAATCCTCCGCCGACATCGGCGTGGTTTCCACTCCCGGGATGACCTTGACATGGTCATCAGCGGCGGCTGGCGAATGCGTGAAGAGAGCGATGCAAAGCGCAGCGAAAGCGGCGCTGCTGGGCATGAATTTCGTCATGGACACGGGGCCTAACGCCTCGCTTTGTCTCTGGCTAGAGTTTCGCGCGTGGCGAAGCGCGCACAGACGCAAAAATCAGCCGCGCTTGCCAGCGATCCGGGCGATTTCAGCTTGGACGAGCTTCTCAACGATACCGGGCAGGTTCTTTTCGAGCCATTCGGCCAGCATTGGACGCATCAGATCGCGGGTCAGCCCTTCGAGTGAGGTCTCGCCAGAGCGAACGATCTGCGGCTGCGCGCCAGGCTCCGCCAGCATCGCCAAGGCTTCCAGGTTTTCGCGCATCGCGCCGCGCACCGCCTCATTGGTCAGCTGCGGATCGTGATCTTCACTTTGGTTGGCGCTGAGCAAAAACTCTCCGTCGTCGCCCACCTGATCATCGGCATCCACGTCTTCGGCAAATTCCATCTCTGCCAAGTCGAGCACTTCGTCAGCGTCTTCGGCGGCAATGGCTGTATCTGCGCGCTCAGCCTCTTCCTCGCGCCGACGGCGTGCTTCCAGCGCACCCTCGCGGTTGTCGCGGGCGATCACTTTCTTGATTGATTCGAGGATTTCCTCGACCGAAGCTTCGTTATCTTGCGCCATTTTGTGCTCTTAGCTCGCTGATACTGTTAACTAAGTTTCAGACGCAGTCACGGATAGTTAGCCGCGTGTCAATTGCCTTCGTCTGAATCCAATGTTGGGCCGATTGTCGCGTCAGCCGCCGGAATGTCAACGGTTCTGGTCGAATTTGGCGAAGGTTCTGGGTCGCGATCAAAGTCCCAGATCTTACCGCGCACCCGCTCATAGTTAACCTGCGGGTCGTAAAGCACGCCGCCGGTATCCAGGTTAAGGTCACGCGCTTCGGCCTGCCCCATCAAGGCGAGCAGGGAGAAGCCAGCGACATAGGCATTGCGCCGCGCGGTCACCAATTGCGCCCGGGCAGAGAGCAATTCCTGCTCAGCATTGAGCACATCAAGGATCGAGCGATTGCCGATCGAATTTTCCGCTTTCACACCCTCTAGGCTCAGCTCAGCGGCCTCAACGGCCACTTGCGAGCTTTCGATCACCGCATTGGCGGCCTGCCAATTGGAATAGGTTGAGCGGGTTTCCTGAATGACGCTGCGTTCAGAGGCGATGACCGCCTCTAAGGCCGATGTTTCACTTGCGCCCGCTTGGCGTTGCCGTGCGGCGGTTTGCCCGCCTTGGAAAATCGGGATCGTGACGCGGACGCCGACATTCGCGGTCTTCTCACTTTGCGAAAAGTCGGATGAAACCGGCCCGCCCAGCGTTCCGAAGAAATCGCTGTAGTCGCCATTGGCGAACAGGCCGACCGTGGGAAGACGCCCGGCGCCAGCAACCTCTGTGTCGTATCCAGCGGCCTCAGCGCGTTCTTTTGCTGCGATCAAATTGGGGTTGTTCTCAAGCGAAGCCACAATAGCCTCGCCGACATTTTTGGGCAATCCAGGCAGCGGCGGCGGCGCCATCAGCGTACCGGGCGCTTTACCAACCAATTGCAAATAGACCTCGCGCGCGGAGATGACATTGGCCTCGGCCAGTCTCAGATCACCCTCGGCCAGAGCCAGCCGCGATTGCGATTGCGCGACGTCCGTCCGCGTCAGATCGCCGATCTCAAAACGGTCGCTGGTTGCCTCGAGATTGATGCGCAGAACTTCGACTTGATTGGCGCTAAGCGCTACCAGCGATTCCGTCCGCAGCACATCCATATAGGCGGCAACGACCTGGCTGAACACGGTGCTTTCGGTGTTGCGCAAAGTGGCTTGGCCAGCGGCCACACGTTCTTTGGCGGCGCGCACGGCATTGCGCACAGCGCCGCCGGAATAGACCGGGACGAGCAACGCCGCATTGACGCCAAGGTTGCGTTCCGGCGCGGTGAATGAGTTGGCGGAGCGGCGCACAAACTCGATATGCGTCGCCGTTACGGTCGCAGTTGGCAGTCCGTTGGCGCGGTTGATTGGCACGCCTTCATCGGTCGCGCGCTGGTCAGCCCGAGCGCCTTGCAGCGTGGGATTGGTGTTGTAAGCCTCAACCAAGGCATCGCGCAGCGTATCCGCCTGAGCAGGCGCAGCTATCGCTCCGGCAGCAAGCGCTGCAGCAATACTGGCCAGAGAGGTCATCCGGCGGATGTTTGGCAGAGGCGCGCGTGTCATGCGTTAAAAGCTCCAGCTTTTCGCTTGGTCAAATTCGTGCAGCACCGGGATCCCGATATCGTGCACCGCTTGCAGGGTAACTGCACCAGCCACTTTGCGGCCCGATGCGATGCGGGTGATGCCGTTCTCAACGGTACCGGTAACGATCCGGCCGTTCTCCGCGAGGCGTTTCGCTAGGCCGTCTGGCAAATGCTCAATCGCGCCATCGATCACGATCAGCGAAAATGTCTTCCGCGAATTCTTGGCCAAAGCATCTGTAGCGCTGATTTGCTGAACGTCCGCCACCAGCGGGCCAATTAGCTCCGCAAAATATTGCGTCCCGCCTTCGACCACCAGAACGCTGTCGTCCTTGGTTGGCGCGGCCTCGGTCAGCATCATCCCGTGCACAACCGGTGATGAGAGATAGCGGCCATCGCCCAGCGGCACGGCGCGGTCCATATAGGCAATAGGACGCGCCTCAGCCGGCACGAAATTCTCACGCGGCACAGCATTCATGCGCGCCAGCACATATTCTTCATTCACGCCGCTGGTCCGCAGCTGACTGTCAATCATAGCCTTGCGGGCGACAGGTGCATTTAACTCAGTCATGTTCACTCCACGAGAGCTGTATTACTCCAGCAATACAGCGCGTCAAGACGTTTAGCTGTTCGCACCGCTAGCGCCAAGGGCTTTGACGTTCACGATTAGCAGTGCTTATGGGAGCCTAAAATAGACCGAATGGAGTATGTCTTCGATGAGCGACGTTAAAAATATGGGTGCAGCAGGCGAAGGCGCAGTGCGCATCGAGACCGATTCGCTCGGCGAGGTCTCTGTTCCGGCTGACAGCCATTGGGGCGCGCAAACCCAGCGCAGCCTGGCAAACTTCGCAATTGGCGATGAGATCATGCCTGCGCCGCTGGTAAAGGCGTTGGGTATTCAGAAGAAATCCTCCGCGCTCGCCAATATGGAGCTGGGCGTGCTCGATGCGAAACTGGGCGAGGCGATCGTCGCGGCGGCGGATGAGGTGATCGATGGCACTTTGGCCGATCAATTCCCGCTTTCTGTCTGGCAGACCGGCTCTGGCACGCAGAGCAATATGAACGCCAATGAAGTGATAGCCAGCCGCGCGAATCAAGTTCTCACTGGCCAGCATGGCGGCAAAGATCCGGTTCACCCCAATGACCATTGCAATATGGGCCAATCCTCGAATGACACCTTTCCGACGGCAATGCATATTGCCGCGGCGAGCGAAACGGTGGAGCAGCTCATCCCGGCGCTCGGAGCGCTTCACACTGCACTTGACGCCAAGGCTCAGGCATTTGCGGATATCGTCAAGATCGGCCGCACCCATCTACAAGATGCGACGCCGCTGACCCTGGGTCAGGAATTCTCAGGCTATGCCAAGCAGGTTGAATATGGGATTGCGCGGCTCGAAAACGCTTTGCCGCGAGTGTTGGAGCTGGCCCAGGGCGGGACTGCGGTTGGCACTGGGATCAATTCCAAGGCTGGCTTTGCAGAGAAATTCGCGGCTCATGCAGCGAAATTGACCGGGCATGATTTTGTAACTGCGGCGAACAAATTTGAAGCTTTGGCGGCGCATGATGCGCTGGTGGAGCTCTCTGGCGCGCTGAATTCAATCGGCGTCAGCCTGATGAAGATCGCCAATGACATCCGCCTGCTCGGTTCCGGCCCGCGCAGCGGCCTTGGCGAAATTGCACTTCCAGCGAATGAGCCGGGCTCTTCTATTATGCCGGGGAAGGTCAATCCGACCCAGTGCGAGGCTTTGACCATGGTCTGCGCTCAGGTCATGGGCAATCACACGACGGTTAGCATTGCCGGGTCAAACGGCCATTTGGAGCTCAACGTCTTCAAGCCGGTGATGATCTATAATGTGCTCCAATCAATTCGCCTGCTGGCTGATTCGGCGCGCAGCTTCACGGACAATTGCGTGACCGGAATCACTGCGAACACCGACCGTATCGATAAGCTGATGAACGAGAGCCTGATGCTCGTCACCGCGCTCAACCCGCATATTGGCTATGACAATGCGGCCAAAATCGCGAAAAAGGCGCATGCCGATGGCACCACCCTCAAGGAGGCGGGCATGGAACTTGGTCTGCTTACCGAGGAGCAGTTTGCGCAGTGGATCGTGCCCGCGGAAATGATCAAGCCAAGGGCTTAAGCGCGGGAAGTCTGGGCCGAATGCTGGTCTGAACGGGTGATACGCCTAGACCGGCATTCGACCAATGCATGATCATGTCCGACGAGAAATTGGCCATGCTTTCCCGCGCGCGCTATCTGCGCAAGTCTAATGATTATCTCGAAAACCTCTGAAACTCGACCAACCGTGCCTTTCCGCATGGTGCTGTTGTCGATGATCGTGATGTGGGCGACCTATTTCGTCCTCATCACCATGCGCAGCTTCGTAATGGACTACGAACTGCAAGTCGAGATGGCGTGGCGACGCGGCATCGTGACCATGGTGGGCATAGCGCTGACGATTGCTCTGTGGGGCATGCTGCGCCTGTTCGATCACAAAGCGGTATGGATCAAGGTGATGGCGGCGATCATCCTATCGGTTCCGGTTGCGATTGCGATTGGGAAAACCAATCATCTGGTTTTCCAAGACATGCAGGAAGTGGAAGAACGAAAGTACGCTGAGAAGAACGGCATCAATCTGCGCCGTGATGAGGCAGGCAATCTGCTGGTCGATGTGCCGGTGACGCGCGTAGCGCCGGATGGTGCGAATGGCGCCGACACAATCCTCGATTCCGAAAGCGTTATCCTGGTGCCTGCGCAAACCAGCGCAGACGTGTGGAAGGCAGTGTTCGACATCGCGCTTGGCCGCTACTTCCTCCTGCTTGCCTGGGCATCGCTCTATTTCGCTATTCTAGCTGGGTACCAGGCACGCGCGGCGGAGCGTCGCGGGCAGGAATTCAGGTCCGCTGCTGAGGCGGCAGAGCTGCGGTCTTTGCGCTATCAAGTGAACCCGCATTTCCTGTTCAACACGCTAAACTCGCTGTCCGCGCTGGTGATGACCGGCAAGGCGGAACGTGCAGAGCGTATGATCCAGACCATGTCGCGGTTTTATCGCCACAGCCTAGCGGATGAGCCAACTTCTGACGTTCAACTAAGGGACGAATTTGATCTCCAGCAGCTCTATCTCGACATTGAGGCGGTGCGCTTCCCAGAGCGGTTGGTCTGCAATTTTGACCTTCCTGATGATCTTGCGGATGCACGCGTGCCGGGCATGATCCTGCAGCCTCTGGTTGAAAATTCAGTCAAATATGCGGTGTCCGCCGTCAATCGCCCTGTGACCATTACTGTTAAAGCGCGCGAAGAGTTTGACCGGCTGGTCGTCACAGTCAGTGACGATGGCCCGGGCGTTCCGGAACATGCGAGTCACGGCTTCGGGATTGGTCTTGCCAATGTGCGAGACCGGTTGGAGGCGCGCTTTGGTTCAGATATTGTTCTAAGTTCGAACCCTATCGAGGGCGGATATAAGACAGAACTGCGGATACCCCTGACCAAAAATGGCTGACACCGAAGAAACCAGCGCCGCATTGCGCACCCTTATAGTCGATGATGAACCTCTTGCGGTTGAGCGCATTCAGGTGATTTGCGCTGAACTCGGCTCGATCAATGTGGTTGGCACTGCCAGCGACGGTGCCGCCGCGTTAAGGCTGGTCGAGGCGCTGACCCCAGATTTGATCTTACTCGATATGACGATGCCAGAGCTCGACGGCCTCGGGGTCGCGAAGAAGCTTGGCAAAATGAAAAATCCGCCCGCGGTAATCTTTGTAACGGCGCATGACGACTTCGCAGTCGAGGCTTTTGACCTTGAGGCGATCGATTATGTCCTGAAGCCTGTTTCCGCTGACCGCTTGGGCCGCGCAATTGAGCGCGCCGTTGCGCGTCACGGTGAGACGGGCAAGAAGACCAGCAAATGGCTGGATGAGCTATGGGTTCCGCATCGCTCCGAATTGCTGCGCGTCGCGGTTAGCGAAGTGCATCAGATTGATGCTGAGCGCGATTATGTGCGGCTTCACATCGGCACTGACGAAGCACCTCAGTCTTACCTGTTGCTCCAAACTATCGCTGGGCTGGAAAAGCGGCTCGATCCTGATGAATTCATCCGCATTCATCGCTCAACCATTTTGCGGCGCGATAATATTCGCGGACTACGCCATGATGGTTTGGGAGTTTGGTCTGCTGAACTGCAGAACGGCGACGCCTTGCGGATTGGCCGGACCTATCTTTCAAAAGTGAAAGGGATGGCCGGGCGCTAAGGTGTGCTCGGGCCGTCACAAGTGCGCGTGCGGCCGCGCTAAAAATCCGTACTAAAAGACGACCCGAACCCTGGGACTGGATAGGGTCCGAGCCGTCATCTATGGACCTGAATTCAGGCTCATAGGGGTATCTGTTTGGGCGTGATTATCCGCCGCGCTGTGCCTGCTCCACCATCACAGCGACTTGGCGCTCAACACTCTTGCGAGCTTTTGCATAACAGGCCTTACTATCCGAGGTGCGCATGCGTGATCCGGTGCGCTTGTAGTCGATATAGCAGGCTTGGCGCGCAGCATTATCGATCCTGCGATCAAGCTCATCTGCGCCCTCAGCTGTGCTGAGATCAAGGTCGGCAAAGGTGACAGAAACGGATTGCGCCTGTCCTGAACCAGCGAGGGCGGGAGTGGATACGACTGCAAGGCCAAGCGCCGCAGTGGTCAAAACTGTCTTCAGCATAAATTCCTCCATTTGCAAGACGCGGCTCGGTTCGAGCGGGGGTTCGAATGGGGTGCCGTAACCGCCCTTGCACAATCAGAAATAGGCGAAGCGAGGCGCTCGGTCATTCTGTGCTCGTTCGCCGCAGAATGCCGCTCGACTGGTGCGGCGTGCTTCAGACAGATGGGATAAACTGCCCGACGAATGACCCTTTTCAGCAGACCAGCGTTTGCGCCATAGTGCTGCTGTGCTGCCAGTGATCATCATCTTTGCCCTTGGCGTGGGAAATTTCGCCTTGCATCAGGCGGTGCTGAAAAGCAGGCACCCAATGCTGGGGCAAATGCCATGGTTTGTGCATATGCTTGGTGGGAAGCTGACGCTTGCGACCGAATTCATGGTCTTGCTCGCCGCGATGATGCTGGCCGCCAATGGCTGGCCTATGCTTGTCTGGGTCTATCTGGGATATAGCGGGCTCAATGCGCTAGCGGCGTGGTTGATCCTGTCCGATCAGATCTAAGGGGAAGGCGAGAGGCAGATTGGGCTTGCGCTTTTGCCGCAATCCAGCTTGTCACTTTGGACTATGGCGACGCGGCTCTTTCATATCAGCGATGTGCACTTTGGCGTCGAGGACCGCGCTGCGCTCAGCGCAGTGGCCGACGCGATAGAGCAAGAGCGCCCTGATGCGGTGGTTTGCACAGGCGATCTGACCCAGCGGGCCAAGCATAGCGAATATGCCGCTGCAGCGCAGTGGTTTCGTTCACTTGGCGTGCCGACAGTGTTGCAAGCCGGCAATCATGACATGCCCTATTACAATTTGTGGGAGCGCTTCACTGATCCCTATCGCCGCTACCGCGCGTTGAATGATCAGGCTGGCGCGGAAATTGAGTCGGACGACGTTGTACTCGTTCCACTGGTCTCGACAGTGCGAGCGCAGCCGCGATTTCCTTGGTCGGACGGATTTGTGCGCAAGCCGCCCTTGGCTCGCACTGTGGCGCAGCTCGAGGAGTTGAAAGGCGATCCGCGCACGAAGATTGTGATGTGTCACCATCCTCTGCTCGGGCCAGAGGAAGCGGGCGGCAATCCGACGATCGGCGGCGATGAGGCCTTTGCGGCGCTTGCATCAGCAGGCGCAGATGCCGTGATATCGGGGCATGTGCATACGCCATTTGATGAGGTGCGTTCTCGTGGTGGCCATTCCATGCGAATGATCGGCATCGGCACGCTGTCCACCCGCCTGCGCCACGGGTCACCCCCGTGCTACCAGGTGCTCGAATGCAAGCCGGGCGGGTCAATTGCGATGGAATTGCGCGTCGTTGGTGATCCGCCACCAGCTTAATTGAGCGGATTGCTCAATTCTTCCAATGAGCGCCTTGGAAACCAGATGTTAGGCATATCTCGCTAATCCCTCGCCGAACCGCAGATTTGCGGCACTATGGATCGTATGTGATTTGGCTGAGGAGTGTTGGTCATGAATGCTATCAAAGCGATGATTTTGGGCGGCGTGCTGACATATGTTGTGGCGCTGGTGATTGGCTCACAAGGGTCGAGTGGAGGCTTCTTGGCGATCCACAATATGCGCATGGGCGACTATGCCGTTCTGTGGTCTTGGCCGCTGTTCCTAGCTGGAACTGGTCTCGCCTGGGCGATGACGCTGCTGCAACCAGAATAAATGATTGCGGATTGGCGGCGGTTGAACAAGATCGCGGCCTGACCCACCTTCACACAGCACAAAGAAAAAGGGCGGCCTTCCCATCGGAGAGCCGCCCTTTTCGTATTTGGTTCGCAGTGAACGCGATTAGCGTTTCGAGAACTGGAAGCTCCGGCGGGCTTTCGCGCGGCCATACTTCTTACGCTCAACCACACGGCTGTCGCGGGTGAGGAAGCCAGCGGCCTTCACCGTAGAGCGCAGTGCAGGCTCATATTTGGTCAAAGCCTGACTGATGCCGTGCTTCACCGCACCAGCTTGGCCGGACAGGCCGCCGCCGCGAACGGTAGCAACAATGTCATACTGGCCTTCACGCTCCGTGATCGAAAACGGCTGGTTGATGATCAGACGCAAGGTCGGACGTGCAAAATACACTTCCTGCTCGCGGCCATTGATCGTTACCTTGCCTGTGCCAGGCTTCAGCCAAACGCGGGCAACCGCATCCTTACGGCGACCAGTGGCATAAGCGCGGCCATATTGGTCGAGCTCTTGCTCACGCAGAGGCGCAGCTGGGTTCTGAGCGATTTCCGCAGCATCCGCTGCCGGTGCATCACCAGCGATGTCTTTCAGATCTGCAAGATCAGACACGGTTTCCGTCGCGGTTTCAGTTGCTGGCGTTTCAGTCGCAGCTTCTGGCGCGGTTTCGGTTTCGGTGTTCTTTTCGTCGGCCATTATGCAGAGACCTTATTCTTGCGGTTCAGGGATGCCACGTCGAGCACAGCTGGGTTTTGCCCATCATGTGGGTGCTCGGTGCCGTTGTAGAGGTGCAGCGCACGCATTTGCGCACGGCCCAATGGACCACGCGGGATCATACGCTCGACCGCTTTTTCAAGCACGCGCTCAGGAAAGCGACCTTCCAAAATCTTGTTCGGGGTCGTTTCTTTAATGCCGCCAGGGTGGCCAGTGTGCTTGTAATAGATTTTGTTGGCCATCTTGTTGCCGGTGAATTTCACCTTGTCGGCATTGATGACGATCACGTGATCACCGCAGTCAACGTGCGGGGTGTAGCTCGGCTTGTGCTTGCCGCGCAGGATATTGGCGATGAGAGAAGCAGCACGGCCAACGACCAGTCCTTCGCCATCAATAATATGCCATTTCTTATCGACCTCGGCCGGTTTGATCGACCGGGTCTGCTTGCTGAGCGCCTTCATGGGCTTTTCCTTAAACCTAAGGCCGCCATTCGGGAGAAAAGAGGCCTGAAAAATCAAAACAGCCGGGCGTTTGGGCCGCGGCTGCGAATCGAGAGGCACACCTTGCAGCGCATCCCCATCGATATGAGGCGCGATTTGTCGCCAAGACGCCTCAAAGTCAAGCAAAACCGGGCGTTTCGAGGGAGGTAAAATAATACCGCTACAACTTTACGTCAGCTGAGAAGGGCTTGGCCGCTCGCTAAGCGTTCAAAGCCCAAGTCTCGCTGGAGCGGCGCTCATCATCCCCAATACGGGTGATTATCTGCCGCTCAGCATGGGCAAGCCAACGCTCGCCCGGTGCGCAGCGCGCCAAAAAGCTGAATTCAAACTCCCCGCGCGACCCGTCGGGCAGGTTGACCGGCTTTATCGAATGAACCTTCTCTTCGCTGGGATAGAACAGATCGCGCGGCATCTGCTCAAGCAAGGTTCCGCCTGCCTGCTGCAATTGCGCCAGATACGCCATGCGCTGCGCTCGCTGCGTGGCAGAGCTGCTGTTCAGCTTGATCATAGCCTCCGCTTCTCTGATCGCGGCAGCCAGGTCCTCTTGCTTGGTCGAGATGCCAGCTGCGAGGATTTCCCCGCCCTCGCCAAGCATAATGGGAAACATGCTGTTGGTTGAGCGCGCTTCCTCAATCGCGGCAAGCCGGGCGAGCTGCTCAGGCGCGTCGACCTTCGCGAAGACCTGCTGACCACTGATCACAATGCCGCGCCCTTGGGCTGCAAAATCCACCTGCCATTCGCGGGTCACGGTGAGCATTCGGCCATCGCGCAGCTCTCGTTCGATCTGCCGCATAAGCCGCATAGAGTTTGCCGGGATCGTCAGGCGGCCTGCCGCCATAGCTGGCACGCTAAACGCGGACGCCCCCACCACAAATGCTCCAAGCGCCGAGCCTATCGCGGCCCTGCGAGCGAATTTAGTCATGACCCCTTACCCCAAACTCTTCCTATCGCGGCTGCAGCGCGGCCAGCCATGTTTCCGTTGTTTCGTGGGCCGCGTCACAGTTCCAGCCAAGTATTGCCGGACTATCGTAGGGATGCAATACACCTAGGCGATCAATAGCGCGATTGAGCAAGCCGCTGCGTGTCTTTAGCAACACTGCCACTTCGGTGCTGGTCTCGACTTTATCTTGCCATTTGAAGATAGATTCGACCTCGCCGATCATATTTGCGCAGCCAATAAGGTCTTCTTTTAGCAATGTGTTTGCTGCGATACGGGCGGCTTCTCGATCTGGAAAGGGGCACCAGATGAGCGAGGTTGAACAGGCGGCATTGGCGTTGGTCTCTGGGTCAGTCATTGACCCAGCATAGCGCAATTCTACCCGCTAAGCCCGCGAAGCTTCCAGCGCATTCTGACCGTCGCTGTGCATAGCCCAGGCGAGGCTGGCGACCAGCAAGGCTCCGGTCAGCTGGTGTGCGACCGCTATCCATAGTGAAACCTCACTCAGCACAGTGGCAATGCCTAGCAGCACCATGACGCCGAATGCGCTGTGCACGGTGACAGATGCCATACGGTGCGTCTTGCGCACACGCCGCGCGATCCAAACGAGCGCCGCAACCGCGATCCAAGCCCACCAGCGGTGCAGCCAATGCAGCAGAAACGGATCATGGGTCAGCGTCCAGAGCACGCCTTGCGAGAAATTGACCTCTGGGATGAGCTTCCCGTTCATCAGCGGCCAATCATAGGCGGCATGTCCAGCATTGAGCCCAGCAACCCATGCGCCGAGCAGCAATTGCACAAACAATATACCTGCAACAATCATCGCTGGGCCGGTTAGCGGCGCGGGCTTTGCCTGCGGATCGCGCGCCAAAGCTCTGAGATCTAGCGCCGTCCACACTAAGCCGCCCAGCAGGAAGAAAGCGGTGAGCAAATGCGCGGAGAGGCGGAAATGGCTGACATCGGTCAGGTCTGTGCCCACGCCAGAGGACACCATGTACCAACCCAGCGCCCCTTGAAAACCAATCAAGGAAAGCAGCGCGAACAGTCGGTTCTTATAACCTGTCGGGATCGCATCTTTGATCCAGTACCACGCGAGTGGGAGGGCAAATGCCAGCCCAATCAACCGGCCAAGATTGCGGTGGAACCACTCCCAGAAGTAGATGAATTTGAAAGCCTCCAAGTCCATTCCAGCTGGGCCGCTCTCAAAACGATATTCCCCAGTCTGGCGGTAGAGATCGAACTCTGCCTGCCACGCCTCTTCACTGAGCGGTGGCAAAACGCCTGAGACCAAATCCCATTGGGTAATCGAAAGGCCGCTCTCTGTTAGGCGCGTAATCCCGCCCACCATCACAATGATCACTACCATTGCGGCTACCACCATTAGCCAGCGCACAAGCGCTAGTGGGCGGCCGAGCACAGTGCTGGATGCCGGCGAGGATGATGCAGGGTGAAGCGAGGATGCCATTTCGAGCGCCTAACTGTCCCGCGAGGCGGCGAAGTGCAAGCCTGTAGATCGCAAACGGCATTGCGCGCGCTGCAATTAGGGAGGGGCCGCTGAATCCGGCGGCGAACAGCGGCAATTTTACGAAGAAATTAGATCACTCGTTCCAGCACCCCTTGCGGAATGGTATAATGTTACATACATAGCCGATCAACGTCATGAGCGACACCAACACCTCGATTCGCGGCCGGTTTGATCGGATCGGCATTTGGCTCTCGGGCCTGTGTGCGCTGCATTGCGTCGCGACAATCCTGATTGTGTCGAGTCTGGGCGCGGGCGGACAATTCCTTTTCTCGCCGGACCTCCACCGTTATGGCCTGGTCATTGCGCTGATTGTGGCCGCCGTGGCGATTGGTTGGGGCGCGCTTAAGCACCGTCAGGCCGCACCGTTCGTGATCGCGATGACTGGGCTCACTTTCATGGGCGGCGCTCTGGCTGTGCCGCATGGCATTCAAGAGGCTGTGCTGACGATTATAGGCGTTGCGCTCGTGACTTGCGGCCACGTGCTCAACTTGCGGCATGCTCACTAATTGAGCAGCGGCGCATTGATACGCTGATTTCTCTGTAAATTCACGTTCGTCAACTGCATCCTCAACGATCCATTTTGCGCTTATGCTTGCGCCGCGCGGCGATGCCATTATCTCGTCGCGCATGACTGCACAAAAAAGCATCACCCTCAATGGTGACACCCGCCAGACCAGCGCCGACACAATCGCGAACCTTGTGCGCGAATTGGAGCTGTTGCCTGAAAAAGTGGCAGTGGAGCGCAATGGCGAAATCGTGCCGCGCTCAACCCTTGAGCAGGCGCCATTGGCTGATGGGGACACATTGGAAATTGTCCATTTCGTCGGCGGCGGTGAGCAAAGCAGCTCTGGCGATGACAGCTGGAGCGTGGCGGGCCGAACTTTCCATTCGCGTCTGATTGTTGGCACGGGCAAATACAAAGACTTTCAGCAGAATGCCGATGCCTTGCAGGCGAGCGGCGCGGAAATCGTCACTGTAGCGGTGCGCCGGGTCAATGTGAGCGATCCTAAGGCGCCGATGCTGACCGACTTTATCGATCCGAAGGTCACCACCTATCTTCCCAACACCGCAGGCTGCTTCACCGCGGATGATGCGATCCGCACGCTGCGCCTGGCGCGCGAAGCGGGTGGCTGGGATCTGGTGAAGCTCGAGGTGCTGGGCGAAGCGCGCACCCTCTATCCGGATATGCGCGAGACCCTGAAGGCCACTGAGGTACTGGCCAAAGAAGGCTTTCACCCGATGGTTTACTGCGTTGATGATCCGATTGCGGCCAAGCAATTGGAAGAAGCGGGCGCGGTGGCGATCATGCCGCTTGGCGCGCCGATTGGCTCTGGCCTCGGCATTCAAAACCAGGTGACGATCCGCCTGATCGTTGAAGGGGCGAGTGTGCCGGTGCTGGTCGATGCCGGTGTTGGTACGGCGTCTGATGCGGCGGTGGCGATGGAGCTCGGCTGTGACGGGGTGCTGATGAACACCGCCATTGCTGAGGCGAAAGATCCCATCCGCATGGCGCGCGCAATGAAACTGGCGGTGGAAGCTGGGCGCGAGGCCTATCTGGCCGGCCGCATGGGGCGGCGGAAGTATGCCGATCCTAGCTCGCCACTGGCTGGGTTGATTTGAACACCGCCGGTTAAGTTTAGCGTGCCGTAGCCACCCGCGCCCTCCACCCTTCCACCCGGAGCCTACCGGAAACTATCCGGGTGGAAGGGTGGAGGGCGCGGGTGGCTTGGCCTCTAATGTACTAACTGATTGGCTTGGTCGCGGAGCACGGTTCACGCTAGTGAATCGCAAGGCCGACCGGCCGCCCGCAGCGATACGACCTTCAGGTCGTATGAGCGAGGATGGCCAAGAGAGCGGATGCGAACGCTGGCGTCTGAAGCGCAAAAAAATGCCTACAGGTTACTACCTATTAACCAAGTTCCGCGATGACCGTCTTCAACGCAGAGGAGACTTTCATGGCGACCGTGGGCAGTACATCAATGGCAATCGGCGAAATGCGCGAGTTTGCAGGCTTTAGCGCCGCTGAACAGCGCTATATCAAGTGCAGCCTCGACATTGGTTTGAGCCGCAAGGACGCCTTTAAGCTGTGGGCCCGCGATGCGCGCGAAAACGCCGCGATCCGCCGCCAATATGTCGCCTATCAGGACCTCAAATCTCTGCGCGCGCTTATCCCTGCCCAGCATGGCATGGCTGACACCGAAGTCTTTATCGGCAAGCTGATCCGCATGGCGACCTTCGACCTGCAAGCCGATGCGATCACCAGCTTTTCCGCGTTTCGCTTCCTCTACGAACGCCTGCTTGGTGCAGAAGCGCGCCCGTTTCTACCCGCAGCATTCTGTGCGGCCAGCGCTCTTCCGCAAATTCAGCCGGAACGCCGCAAGGTCCTGCTGCAGTCGCTCAGCGAGGCGGCGGCAACGGCTCCTGCGTGGTCCGATGAAACGCCGAGCTTCTATCCGGAATATGTCGAGGAAGCTGAACTGGTTTGAAGATTGCTAGCTGCAATCTGGCTTTCTGATTAGCTCCAGCGTTTCATTCTGTATCTCTTTAGCTCGGTTTTGAGCTGCGTTAAACGCTTGCTCAGTCGGACCGAATGGGTCGGTCTGGTGGGCCTCAAACGTCATTTCCAACTCGCGACCTTGTTCAGCGGTGCAAAGTGTAGTGTTAGGCGAGCCATTTAGAACAACCCCTGTAAGAACGCAGTCGTCTTCTAGCTTAGAGAAGCAAACGCTTTCATAGCTCACCGGATAACTCGCCGTGCCAAACGCTTTTGCACCAAGGCCATCGGTAAGATCGTCAAACTCCTTTGCAAGTCCTTGACTGGGAAATCCCACCAATCGGCATTCGCACTGTCGCGATGCCAGTGCTTGAAGTTCCTCCAGCTTGGGTAAATCATCTTCCATTTCGGCATTGTTTTGCGGATTGCTGCATGACCCGAGCAGGACTGAAATGAAGGCCAATGAGTGAGCCAGTCGTATTCTCACCCCCGATAAAGCCCGTTGATCTTATCCTGATAGCGGTCGCGGATCTTGTGCCGGCGGATTTTCATGCTCGGCGTCATTTCCTCGTTCTCAATTGAGAACGCCTCGTCAGCAAAGGTGAACTGGCGCACCTTCTCGATCACCGACAGATCTTTGTTCACCCGGTCAACAGCTGCGCGAACGGCGGTCTTGAAGGCGGGCAGATCTTGCAGCGCGGCCATGTCGAACTTCTCGTCATTGGCGCGTGCCCATTCCACCGCCCATTCGGCATCCGGCACAATCAGGCCGACGACATAAGGCCGCTTGTCACCGCTCACCATCGCCTGCGCGATTTCTGGTTGCAGGGTCAGCATGCCTTCGATCTTTTGCGGTGCAACATTGTCGCCCTTGTCGTTGACGATCATGTCCTTCTTACGGTCGGTGATGACGATCCGGCCCACTTCATCCAGATGACCGATATCGCCGGTGTGTAGCCACGGCGCACCATCAGGATCACCTGGATCTTTCATTAACGTGCGCGCGGTTTCGGCGTCATTCTGCCAATATCCATGCATCACCAGCTCGCCGCGGCACAGGATCTCGCCATCATCAGCGATCTTGATCTCCACACCGCGCATGGGCGGGCCAACCGTGTCCATCTTCAAGCCGGTTGCCGGGCGGTTGCAGCTGATCACGGGGCCGCTTTCGGTCTGGCCATAGCCTTGCAGCATGGTTAGGCCCATCGCCTCAAAGAATGTGCCAACGTCTGGGTTGAGCGGCGCTCCTCCAGACACCATCGCCTTGATCCGGCCGCCAAATTTGTCGCGGATTTTCGGGCGCAAAGTGCGCTCGACGATGAAGTCCATTGGCTTATCGCGCTTGCGTTTATTCCCGCGCTCGGCGGCTTTCTCGCTTATAGTCAGCGCGCGGTCCATCAGGTAATTGGCGAGCTTGCCCTGCTTTTGCACCTGCTTGAGGATCCGGCTGCGCAGCACCTCGAACAGGCGCGGGACGACGACCATGATCGTCGGGCGCACTTCTTCGATATTGCTGGCGAGTTTCTCCAGGCCTTCCGAATAGTAGATCTCTGCTCCGACCGAGATTGGCAGATATTGCCCGCCGGTGTGCTCATAAGCGTGGCTGAGCGGCAGGAACGACAAAAAGCGTTCGTCAGAAATGCCAAAATCATCGATCAGGATTTCAGCCGCGCCGCCTGCATTGCACAGGATTGCGCCGTGATGCTGCTTCACCCCGCGCGGCGCGCCGCCCGTGCCGCTGGTGTAGATCAGGCACGCGGTGGTGTCGCGCGTGATCCCCTTCAGGCGCTCTTCGACGGCTGCTCGGGCCTCCGCCGGATCGCCTGCAAGCATGCTGTCCCAGTTGTGATACTCAAAACCGCTGGCTTGCTTGCGGTGCAGGTCTTCAATGCCGATCACATGGTCGGCAATGCCGGTCGACTGGATCGCGCCATGCACGGGGGCCAGCAGTTTTTCGGTCGAGACAATCACCGCGCGTGCACCCGAATTGTCAAGGATGTGGCAATGATCGCGTTCGGTGTTGGTGATGTAAGTCGGCACGGTGATGCAGCCTGCGGCCATCACGGCGAGGTCAGAAATGCACCATTCGGGGCGGTTTTCTGAAACCAGCGCCACGCGGTCCCCGTCTTTCAGGCCAATCCGGCGCAGCCCCTCTGCCAGCAAGCAGACCTGCTCTGCCACTTCGCGCCAGCTTTGCGTCGTCCATTCGCCATTGGCTTTGCGGCCCAGGAACGGCGCGTCGCCCTTTTCATCCGCGCGTTTCAGGAACAATTCGACGAGATTGTTCGCATTATCGATGTCGTTGAGATGCGTGTCTTGCGGCACTGAAATTTGGCTCCCCCACCAGTTTTCTTATTTTGCGCAGATTAGGCGCGCCCAGCGTTAGCGCAAGCGCCAAAGGTGCTCGCGGGTGTGGAGAGGTAATGCACTGGCGGTGAGCCGAGTTCCCCAGCCGCGCGAAAGCCCTAGCGGGTGTAGACCAGCTTCGGCGCGATGCGCGGGTCGGTGGCCACTTCCCAGCCGTCCGCCGTTCGGCGCAAGGCATTGGCTTTGAGCGGCGGGCCAAAGGCGCGGATCTGCGAATGGCCAAGCGCGGTGAGCTCGTCCTGCATATCCTCCAGCATGGTGCCCTGTTCAATCACAGCAGTTTCGCCGAATGACATAATCAGTGGCAGAGCCAGCGCATCCTGTGCGCTCAGTCCAAAATCCACCACGCCGATGATGGAGCGTGCAACCTGCACCGGAATGGTCGGTCCGCCCGCCGCGCCGATCACCAGCACGATCTCGCCGTTTTGATCCAGGACGATTGTTGGCGCCATGGAGCTGCGCGGCCGCTTTCCGCCCTCGACCGCATTGGCGACGGGCTTGCCATCGACCACTGGGGTGGAGCTGAAATCGGTGAGCTCATTGTTGAGGTAGAACCCGCCAAAGAACAGGCCCGATCCAAAGGCGCCCTCGACGGTTGAGGTATAGCTGACCGCATTGCCCGCGCCATCTACGACGGAGAAATGGGTCGTACCTTGCTCCAGCGGCTCGTCGCCATCTGCACGGGCAAGCGGCGCCCCCGGAGGCGTGCCTGGTTTGAGGTCAGTGATAGTGGCCGATGGGCTGATGAGCGCGCTGCGGCTCGCGACATAGGCGGGATCAACCAAGCCTTTCACCGGAACACTCACAAAATCGCTATCGCCAATGTACAGCTCGCGGTCGGCATAGGCGACGCGCTGGGATTCCAGAAACAGGTGCCAGAATGTGGGGCTTTCTGGGCCAAGCGCGGCGATATCAAATCGCTCTAGCTGTCCCAGCATTTGCGCAACGGCAACGCCGCCTGATGATGGCGGACCCATGCCGCATACCTGATACTCGCGGTACGGCGCGCACACTGGATCGCGAAGTTTGGACTGATAGCTCGTGATGTCCGCCGTGGTCATTTTGCCATCTTGCGGGGTCTTTTCGGCGATATATTCCGCCAAATCCTCTGCATTGCGGTCATACAATGCCTCTGCGCCGGTTTCGGCCAAGTCGGTGAGGGACTCCGCCAGCTCGCCATTTCGGACCATTGAGCCGACGGGCAGCGGTTCGCCGTCCGCGCCAAAGAACACAGCGCGCGCCTCCGCAGTCAGCCCAGCACGCCCCTTGTTGCGGCCAGACAACGACTCGTTGAGCCGCACATTCATCCGGAAGCCATCCTCTGCCAATGTGATAGCGGGCTGAAAAAGGTCGGCCCAAGGCAGTTTGCCGTGCGCTGCATGCGCTTTGGCCGCGAGCGCCAGATTGCCCGGCACACCGACACTAAGCCCGGAAAGGACGCGCAATTCGCGCGGCAGGCGTTCGCCGTTTTCATCGAGGAAGCGTGTGCCGGTAGCCGCAGCAGGTGCGGTTTCGCGGCCATCATAGGTCAGCAAATCTCCGCCTGCGCCATCTGCCCGGACCAGAAAGCCGCCCCCGCCAATGCCGGAGCTTTGCGGCTCCACTACGGTCAGGGCCAGCATTACTGCGATCGCGGCATCGGTGGCTGAGCCGCCTTTGGCCAGGATCGCTTCGCCGGCGGCGGTGGCGCGCGGATCGGCGCTGCTAACTGCGCCAGCGCGAACAGGTTCAGCTTGGGCAGCGGTGCTGCTGGCTGAGTTTTGAGAGCTGTAGGCTGAGCAGCCGGTGAGAAGAACGGCGGCGGCGAGACTTGCAGAAAGGCGTTTGATCATGGCGCCTTCGCTATTCGGTTCCGACCGCCTCTTCAAGCCGTGTGAAACCATTGCGCTGCATAAGCCGTTCAATTCCGCGTGCAATCTGAGCGCCCAGGCCCGGGCCTTCATAGACCATGGCGGAATAGAGCTGGACCAGACTGGCGCCCGCGCGGATGCGCTCCCATGCGTGCTCTGCGCTGGCAATGCCGCCGACCCCGATCAGTGGGATAGCGCCGCCGGTCGCTGCGCGGAAATCGCGCACGCGCTGCAATGCCAGGTCGCGCAATGGTGCGCCGGACAGCCCGCCGGTCTCACCTGCATGGTGTGAACGCAGCGCTGGGCGCGCAATGGTCGTGTTGGAGACGATCAGCGCGCCGAGCTGCTTGTCCAGAGCAATCCGAGCGATCGCATCAATATCATCCTGCATCAGGTCAGGGGCGACCTTCAGGAAAATTGGCGGCAGTTTGGGAAGGCCTGCGCCCGCCTCTTCGCGCGCTTCGATCACCGCGTCGATCAATGCGCTGAGCGCGCCTTCATCTTGCAGAGCGCGCAGGCCAGGTGTGTTGGGGCTGGAAACATTCACTGCCAAATAGCTGGCGAGCGGCGTCATCATCCTGGCCATCGCTGCATAATCGGCGATGCGGTCTTCTGAGTCCTTATTGGCCCCGATATTAATGCCGACGATGCCGGGGTTGTCTTTGCGCCGCTCGAGCCGCGCAAGCGCCGCCGCGCCGCCGCCATTGTTAAAGCCCATGCGATTGATGACCGCCTTATCCTCAACCAGACGGAACAGGCGCGGCTTTGGATTGCCAGCTTGCGGGCGCGGCGTGATCGAGCCGACTTCTGTAAAGCCAAATCCGAGGCCGAGCAGCTGATCGGGAACCTCTGCATCCTTATCAAAGCCCGCCGCGACACCGACTGGGTTGGGGAAATGGAGCCCTGCAATCTCAATCGCGCCCGGCCCTGTTTGTGAGCTTGCACGCAGCGGTGATGCTTTGAGCGCGGCGACACCGAGTCGGTGAGCCTTTTCCGAATCAAGCGAGAAAATTGCGGGGCGTAAGAGGTGAAACAACATAACTGCGCGCTACCGTAATATTCGTGTTCTTGTCGAGGGTGCTTGCGCAATAGAATTCAGAAAAATTTTGGGCGAAGCTGCGATTTGTCGTTTGCATACAATTATTCGCCGCATTTCTATCCTACATAATGCGTGCGACCCGAAGGGCTCGGAGCAGCAATGCGAAGAGTTCCTCAACTTCAATAGGGCGGTTCTCATTTGAGAGCCGCCCTTTTTTTGTGTTAAATCATAGGGGAAGCGGCTAGGCCCGCGTCCATGAGGCGCTCGTAATGGTTGACCATCACTTTTCAGCGGCGGGTCAAAGTGAACCGGACTTTCCCGAGTCCGACACCGGGTTTGCGCTCACTCCGGCATCGCTCATCTCAATCGACTACATCGCGCCGCCTTCCGCGATCAGCGATTATGTGACGACGCTCTATCATTTCCGCTGTGAAGAAGCGGAGATCCGCGACATTCAGCCTGCCTCAATCGGGCATCTCTCGCTGTTCCCCTATGGCAAAGGCGAAATGCTGTTTGCCAGCGGACGGCGTGACCCCAATCCAGAAATCGCGATGCTAACCCCGCTATCGACCGCGACGCCGATTGTGGTCGAGGGACCGTTTCATGTGATCGGCGCAGCGCTCACGCCGCAGGGCTGGGGCGCGCTCACCGGATTGCATGCGGGCGAGCATCGTGACCGGATGATTGAGGCGCGCACTGTGCTCGGAAGCGAAGTCGTAGCTTTGGGCGAACGCCTCAATGCGGGATACCGCGCGGGCAAATTCAGCGGGCGCCAATGCGCGCTGGAACTGGGCGCCTTTATCGAAGGCCGCGCGCGGCCGCTCAACGCGCGCCACAATGAGCTCATCCGCACGGTCAACCAGTGGCTCGGCGCTTCGCTCAATCCTGACCTCGCGGACCTAATGGCGGCGGCATCTTATTCAGAACGGCAGGTTCAGCGTCTGGTTGAGCGGTATTTCGGCCTTCCGCCGCAAGCGCTCGCGCGCAAATACCGCGCCTTGCGAGCCGCAGCATGGCTGTCTTTTCCGCAGCTCACCCCTGAATATGAGGCGGAATTGGCCGATGCATTTTTTGATCAATCGCATATGATCCGCGAGATTCAGCGTTTTGCCGGACGCACACCGGCGCGGCTGAGCGATGATGACAGTCCGTTCTTGAATGAAATGATCGACCTGAAGAATTTTCGCGAATTGGGTTAGGAACTGCGGGGATTTGCACCGCGAAACCCGCTTCGGACCGCCTACCGAGACATGACCACTAATGAGGATATCTATGCGCCGCTCTGCCCTCCTGTTTAGCTCCACTATTGCTCTGGCTCTCGCTGCTTGCGCACCCACCGCAGCCCAGCAGCCACTGGCCAGCGCGGATGCGTCCCTGGACACCGCCGAGGCCGCGCTTTCGCTGAGTGAGTTTTTTGAGAAATATGATGAAGCGCAATTGGAGCTCTCGCCTGAGGCCAAGGCCTACCGCGGCATTCGTGACGCCTCCTATGACAAATGGGATGACTACAGCGATGAAGGTGCGGCTATGCAGCAAGAATTGCTGCAATTCGTGGCCGGTTACATGCGCGAGAACTATGATCTTGATAGCTTGTCAGGCGATGATGCGCTTTCATTCCGTCTGTTTGAGGCGATGGCAGAGCGCAGCGCTAGGACATATAAATATCGCAAGAATGTCTATCTGTTCAATCAAATGCGCGGCGCTCAGAGCGGCCTACCAGCGTTCCTGATCAACATTCATCGGGTCTCATCGCGTAGCGATGCCGTAGACTATGCTGATCGTGTCGCGGGCATGGGGGCGGTGCTCGATATACTGACAGTCGAGGCGCGCGAGCGAGCGGAAAATGGCGTGATGCCGCCCAAATGGGTTTATCCTTATGTGATCAGCGATATTGAGAACCTGCTGAATGCTGGCGAAGAGAATGCGGTCTTGGCCGACTTCAAGACTAAGGTCGAAGCCCTGCCACTGGTTGATGAAAACGACGCTTCAGAGGCAGCAGAGGCATCGATCCTGTACGAACTGGCGCGCGATGCTTGGTTTGGCTCGGCTGAGCCTGCGCTGCGCAGCCTGCTTGCCGAAATGAAGCGCCAGGAAGCTATCGCGCCAATCGATGACGGCGTGTGGCGCCTGCCGGATGGTGCCAATTATTACAGCGCCCTGCTCAAGAACTACACCACCACCGATCTGACCGCGGATGAGATCCATAATATCGGCCTAAGCGAAGTTGAGCGGATCCACGGCGAGATGCGCGCGATCATGGCCAAGGTCGGGTTTGAAGGCAGCCTGCAGGACTTCTTCAAATTCACCCGCAATGACGACCGCTTCTTTTACACCAGCCGCGAGGATTACCTTGCCGATGCCAATGCAGTGCTGCGAAAAATGGAGGCCAAGCTGCCAGACTATTTTGGCCGTTTGCCCAAGGCTCCCATGGTGATCAAACCGGTCGAGGCGTTCCGCGAAAAGAGCGCAGGTAAAGCGTTTTACCAGAGCCCCGCGCCGGACGGATCGCGCCCCGGCACCTATTATGTGAACCTCTATAATCTGCGCGATATGAGCAAGAATGAGCTGGAGGCGCTGGCCTATCACGAGGGTTCACCCGGCCACCATCTTCAGCGCGCGTTGCAAACCGAAATGGGCGACCTGCCGCCTTTCCGGCGGTTTGGCGGGGTGACCGCTTATACCGAAGGTTGGGGGCTGTATTCTGAGGAGCTGGGCAAGGACATGGGCTTCTACACCGATCCCTATTCCGATTTTGGCCGGCTTGGCATGGAGCTTTGGCGGGCCTGCCGCCTGGTGGTCGACACCGGTATCCATGACAAACGCTGGAGCCGTGAGAAGGCGATCCAATATCTCACCGACAACACGCCCAATCCCGATGGCGACATCCGCAAGGCGATTGAGCGCTACATCGTCTATCCTGGCCAAGCGACCGCCTATACCATCGGCAAGCTGAAGATCATGGAGCTGCGCGAGCAGGCCAAGACCCGGCTGGGCGTTCAGTTCGACATTCGCGAGTTTCACGATGTGGTCTTGGAATCCGGCCCGGTTCCGCTCGATATTCTGGAAGAGAATGTTGAGAGCTACATCAACAAGCGCTTGGCCATCATGACAGACGGGTCCTGATCGGAGACGAATAGCGCTCCAGGCGCTAACGACTCGCAACAGTCGCATTTGCGTTGAATTCGGACAGATTCGCTCCTAATTGCAATTCGGAACGAATCTGTCCGATTAAGAGTTTTGGCTGTGTCATCACTCTGGAAATGTAGCGAGCCATGCGCCTTTCAAACCTTGCCGATTATGCCGTGATCATCATGCGTCAGGCCGCCAGCCATTGCGGCGATGGGCGGGTGAGCGCGGCTGAACTGGCCAAGGAAACCGGCCTGCCCGTGCCAACGGTCCAGCGGCTCGTATCAAAGCTGACGGGTGCGCATTTGCTGCGCTCGGTTCGCGGCGCGCATGGCGGATTGCAATTGGCGCGCCCCGCCGCCGCGATCAGCGTGGCCGACATCATCGAAGCGGTGGAGGGGCCGATTGCCCTTACCGCCTGTATTGATTCCAACGATTGCGACTTTGAGGCCGCTTGCGAAATGAAACCGCATTGGCCGATCATCAACACCGCATTGCGCGGCGCCTTGGCGGATATCCCGCTGACGCAGCTGGTGCATGCAGAGGAACTGGCATGAGCGATAATCTCGATATTCAGGAAAACCCACTTCCCGACGCGCCTGAAATTGACGCCGAGGCCAAAGAGGCAGCGGCCAATGCGGCGGAATATGAGCATGGTTGGTCGGCGGAAATCGACACTGAGTTTGCCGAAAAAGGCCTCACCGAGGACACCGTTCGGTTCATCTCGGGCAAAAAGGGCGAGCCGGAATGGATGCTTGATTGGCGTCTGAAGGCGTTCCGCCTGTGGGAGCAGATGGAAGAGCCGGATTGGGCCAAGGTTGGCTATCCGAAAATCGACTATCAAGACGCCTATTATTACGCCGCGCCGACGAAGAAGATTGAGCTGGATTCGCTTGATGATCTCGATCCCGATATCAAGGCGGTTTACGACAAGCTTGGCATTCCGCTGGGCGAGCAAGAGGTGCTGGCCGGGGTCAAAGGCGCCAAGAAAGTCGCGGTCGACGCCGTGTTTGACAGTGTCAGCGTGGCGACCACATTCCGCGAAGAGCTGAAGAAGGCGGGCGTCATCTTCCTGTCGATCTCCGAGGCGATCAAGGAATATCCAGAGCTGGTAAAAAAATGGCTCGGCAAGGTCGTGCCTCAGCGCGACAATTACTTTGCGACGCTGAACTGCGCGATCTTTTCCGATGGCACTTTCGTCTATGTGCCAGAGGGCGTGCGCTGCCCGATGGAGCTCAGCACCTATTTCCGCATCAATGCGGAGAACACTGGCCAGTTCGAGCGGACCCTGATCATCGCTGAAAAGGGCTCTTACGTCTCTTATCTCGAAGGCTGCACCGCGCCGATGCGCGACGAGAACCAGCTGCACGCCGCCGTGGTCGAATTGGTCGCGATGGAAGATGCCGAGATCAAATATTCGACCGTGCAAAACTGGTATCCCGGCAACAGCGAAGGCGTGGGCGGGATCTACAATTTCGTGACCAAGCGCGGGCTATGCCAGGGTGACCGCTCCAAGATCAGCTGGACGCAGGTGGAAACCGGCTCTGCTGTGACGTGGAAATACCCGTCCTGCGTGCTCAACGGCGAAGACAGCGTGGGCGAGTTCTACTCGGTCGCCGTCACCAACAATTTCCAGCAGGCCGACACCGGCACGAAGATGATCCACAATGGCAAGGGCTCGCGCTCCACCATCATCTCCAAGGGTATTTCGGCGGGCAAATCGAACAACACCTATCGCGGCCTTGTGCGGGTTGGCCCAAATGCCGACGGCGTGCGCAATTTCACGCAGTGTGACAGCCTGCTGCTCGGCGATGAATGCGGCGCGCACACGGTGCCCTATATCGAGGTGAAGAACCCCGGCGCTCAGATCGAGCACGAGGCGACCACCAGCAAAATCAGCGAAGAGCAGATGTTCTACGCGCAGCAACGCGGGCTGGACGAGGAAGAGGCGGTGGCGCTGATCGTCAATGGCTTTGCGAAAGATGTGCTGAAAGAGCTGCCGATGGAGTTTGCGGTCGAGGCGCAGAAATTGCTGGCGATCTCGCTTGAGGGGAGTGTGGGGTGAGCTTTTTCGATCTCGCCTCGCTCGTATTTTACGGCCTCCTTTGGCTCTTTCTGGCTGGGTGCCTGATGAACATAGCTTGGACCGGGTACTTCGGCTTTTGGACGCGAAAAACCAGTGGTAGGCGCTCACCGGCAATTCGCTCAGAAGCACCAATCAAATTTTGGCTCACTTGGTTAGCGATCGCTCTTCCTTTCGCATGGTTCACCTTCATCGCCTTCGTCGCCATTCTTATCGAGCTTAGTGAATGACTGACCGCAAAACCCTAGGCCTCCACGAGCCATCCGACCAAGCCCCTGCGATCACCCAAAAGGACCTCGGACGGAATGTGCCCGCCACGAGCCTCCACAGGAGCGCCCGGTGAGCCTCACTTACGAAGTTGCTGTCCCACAGGGCAAATGGCCGAGCTTTGGCCAGATGAATGCGGCGCTGCAGCAGCGCGGCTACCCTTTGCGTGTGCTGCTTCAAGGCGATCAAAAACTCGATGATCCGATGCAGGAATTTGACGGCTTCTTGAGCTTCCACGTCGAGTTCATGGGTGAATTTCAGGAGATGGAAGTTTACTGCCAGCCCTACGGCCCCAAATTTCCGGATCACCGTATTACTGAAGACACCAACGAACACCTCGAAGAGATCGGTTCTGAATTTCGCGTCAAAGATGGCGATCACAATATGAATGTCGGCTTTGGCCCTCGCATTCCGCAAAAACACTTTGCTCCCTATTGCTTGCTTATGGGAACTTTGGTGCGCGATTTTGGTGGTTATGGCTATGAAGGCCAAGGCCCGTCTTTTGGGCGGATGGACTGGGCGCAGGAGCTGCTTGATAATGCAGAGGGCACTATTGAGTACGAGCGCAAGCAGGCTGCCAGCACCGCTGCAAAAGAACGAGAAGACGCCGATGCTGCTTTGGCCGCACAGATCAGTGCGCAAACCGCTGCCAAGCAGAAAAAGGGCTTTCCCCTATGGCGCACTTTGGCTGTGATCGTGGTCATGCTGCTGCTGGCCGAATTCGTTGACAAGAACATCTACAATTTCACTGGAACGGGCGCATGACCGAACGCAAGAAACTCGCCCTTAAGCCTTCTGACGAGGCGATTGATCCCGAGACCCTCAACAAAAAGGGCCGCGGGTGGAAGATATCGGACAAGCGTCTCGACGCGCTGCATGACCGTGCGCGCGAAATGCGGCGCTTCGCTTCGCCCGCCAACAAGGCGCTCGCTAAGCGCTTTGCCGAAGCCGATATGGGCAAATACACCTTCAAACGCTTCGCCGTCGTCGGCAGCGCAATTGTCGACTTCAACTGCCACAACCTCGGCATGGCGATCATCATCGAGGAAGAGGATGACGATCTGGCGATCTCCAAGCGCCGCGACAAAAGCCTGGAGGCGGTCGGCATTCGCGTGATGCGGATCAAGGCTGAGCACATCCTGGAAAACATGGACAAGGTGCTGGAACGCATCACGATCGGCATGCGCATGCGCATTGGCGACAAGAAAGACGCCGCGCGGGCCCACCGCGAAGAAAACCCCAACCAAGATTACCCCCGCCGCCGCGATTGAGCCGAGCTGGCGACAACCATTTTGCAAAGAGAACATGTCCAATGCTGAAGATTGAAAACCTCCACGCCGAAACCGCCGGCAAAGCGATCCTGAAGGGGTTGAGCCTCGAAATTCGCCCCGGCCAGGTGCATGCGATTATGGGCCCCAATGGTGCGGGCAAATCGACGCTCGCCAATGTGCTGGGCGGAAAGCCGGGTTACGAAGTGACCGGCGGCAGCGTGGCGTTCATGGGGCAAGACCTGCTCGATTTGGACCCGCATGAGCGCGCCGCCGCTGGCCTGTTCCTCGGCTTTCAATACCCGGTTGAAATCCCGGGTGTTTCCAACGTGCAATTCCTGCGCGAGGCGCTGAACGCTCAGCGTAAGGTGCGCGGCGAAGAGCCATTGTCCGGCGGCGAATTTCTGAAGCTGGCCAAGGAAAAGGCTGGCCTGCTGGGCATGGATATGGACATGCTAAAACGGCACGTGAATGTCGGCTTTTCGGGCGGCGAGAAAAAGCGCGCGGAAATGGTGCAAATGGGCATCCTCGCCCCGTCATTGGCGGTGCTAGACGAGACCGATAGCGGCCTCGACATCGATGCACTGCGTGTGGTGGGCGAGGGCATCAATGCCATCATGCGCCCGCAAGGCGGCGCGGCTGATAAGGGCGTGCTGCTGATCACCCACTATCAACGTTTGCTTGACGTCGTGAAGCCTGACCTGGTCAGCGTGCTGGCCGATGGCCGGATTATCGAAACCGGCGGTCCAGAGCTGGCTCTGCGGCTTGAGAACGAAGGCTATGACGCGGTTATGGCCGAAAACCTCGGGGCGGCGGCGTGAGCGAACTGGCCACTCTTCCCACCCGGCACGACGAGGCCTGGCGCTACGCCGATATTTCAGCGGCAGAGGCGATTGGCGCTGAGGCGCTGAACACGTGGCGCGAGGTTTCAGTGGCCGCGGGTGAGACGCACCGCGAGACCTTTGTGCTGGGCGGCGATGCGCCTGCGGTGACCCGGCTGCGCGTGGCGCTCGGTGAAGGGGCGCGGGCAGAATTCTTCGCGGTCAACGCAGCCAGCGGCTCGGCCCGGCTAGAGATCGAAGTGACATTGGCACGCGCCGCACATTTCGAATTTGGCGGCGTGACGATTGGCGGCGGCGATGCCACCCGCGAATTCGTCACCAAGACCATTCATGCAGAGCCCGATGGGGCCAGCAACCAAACCGTGCGCAGCGTGCATTGGGGCACTGCCTCGGGCAATTTCCTGGGCGAGATCAACGTCGCGCGCCATGCGCAAAAGACCGATGCTGCGCAGGATTTTAAAGCGCTGCTGCTGGAAAAGGGCGCAAGCGCAAACGCCGTCCCTCAGCTTGAGATCTTCGCCGACGATGTGAAATGCGCTCACGGCGCAACCATGGGCCAGCTCGACGAGAACGCACGGTATTATATGGCTGCACGTGGGATCGACCCTGTTGTGGCGCAGCGTCTGCTGGTGCAGGCGTTCCTCGGCGATGCTCTGGTGGCAATGGGCGACACAGACGCGCAGGGCGAACTGCTGGATGTGGCGCTGGCCGCGTTGGAGAGGAGCGCGCTGTGAACGCGCCCGCTTCCTTGACCCGCGATGCTGGCGATCTGCGCCGCGCTGACTTTCCTGGCCTGGTCGGCCGGGATGGTGCGCCGTGGCATTATCTCGACACCGCCGCGACCTCGCAAAAGCCGAAGGCGGTGATTGATGCGATGGCCCGCGCGATGGGTGAGGATTATGCGACCGTTCACCGCGGTGTTTATGCGCGCTCTGCAGAAATGACCGCAGCCTATGAAGGCGCGCGGGGCACGATTGCGCGTTTCATTGGCGGTCAAGAAAACGAGCTGGTGTTCACGCGCGGCGCGACCGAGGCGATCAACTTGGTCGCGAACACCTGGGGCCAGGCCAATATTGGCGCTGGGGACCGGATTCTGCTGTCCCAGCTGGAGCATCACTCCAATATTGTGCCGTGGCAAATGCTCGCCGAGCGTGTTGGCGCGCATATCGACGTGTGCCCGCTGACCGACGATCACCAGATTGATCTGAATGCCGCCGAAGCCATGCTGACCGAGCGGCACAAGCTCGTCGCCTTTGGCCATGTCTCCAACGTTCTGGGCTCTGTTCTGGACGTGAAACGTGCGGCTGATCTGGCGCATAAGGTCGGTGCGAAGCTGCTGCTGGATGGCTGTCAATCGGCCCCGCATATGCCGGTCGATGTGGCGGCGCTCAATTGCGACTTCTACGTTTTCTCCGCGCACAAGCTCTACGGCCCGACCGGGATCGGCGCGCTGTGGGCGAGGGCGGACATTCTGGACGCCATGCCGCCGTGGGAGGGCGGCGGCGCGATGATTGACCGCGTGACCTTTGAAAAGACCACCTATGCCCCTGCGCCGCAGCGGTTTGAGGCGGGCACGCCGGCCATTACCGAGGCGATCGCTTTCGCGGCGGCGGCTGATTATGTCAGCGAAGTGGGCCTGGACCAGATCCACGCGCGCGAGAGCGCTTTGGTCGCTCGGCTCCGCCAAGAACTGGGCGCGATGAATGATGTGCGCCTGTTCGGCCCTGCGGATAGCGCGGGCATCGTCAGCTTTGCGATCGACGATATTCACCCGCATGATCTCGGCACGATCCTCGACGAGGCGAATGTCGCGATCCGGGCGGGCCACCACTGCGCACAGCCCTTGATGGAGCATCTGGGTGTGCCAGCAACAGCGCGTGCCAGTTTCGCGCTCTATTCGAATGATGATGATGTTGATGCGCTGCTTGAAGGCATTGCGCGGACGCGTCGTTTGTTTTTGGGAACTTCGCAATGAACAAGCCAGAAAATGACACCGAGTTTGTCGCGGCCCCTGCGCCGAATGAAGACGTATTGGCCAACAAGCCAAAGCGCGCGCGGGTGGATGACGCGATTGACCCTGATGCTGAGGCTCCGACTGCGTCTGACGAGCCGCGTAAGCGCGACTATCTAGAGGGCTTTCTGGCTAAGGCACCGGCCGCTGGCGAAGTCGGCGGCGCGGGCAGCGATCTGCAACAGGCGGTGGTCGATGCGCTCAAGGAAATTTACGATCCCGAGATACCCGTCAACATCTATGACCTTGGCCTGATCTACGGCGTGGAGGTTGATGACGAGGCTGATGTGACCGTCACCATGACGCTGACAACGCCGCATTGCCCGGTTGCCGAAACCATGCCGGGTGAGGTTGAATTGCGTGCGGCCAGCGTGCCGGGCATTCGCGATGCCGAGGTTGATCTGGTATGGGATCCGCCTTGGGGCCCGGACAAGATGACGGACGAGGCGCGTCTCGAGTTAGGAATGCTGTAATGACCGATACCAAAACGAAAACGCGCAAGATCCCTGCGGCTGTCACCCTGACCAAGGGTGCAGAGGCGCGCGTGGCCGAACTGATGAGCAAAGCGCCGGAGGATGCGATTGGTGTAAAGCTATCGACCCCGCGCCGCGGCTGCTCTGGCCTTGCCTATTCGGTTGATTACGTCACCGAAGAGGTCGCAATGGATGAGAAGATCGAGACGCCAGGCGGCATTTTCTACATCGACGGCGCAAGCGTGCTTTATCTGGTCGGCTCAATCATGGATTGGGTCGAGGATGACTTCACCGCCGGGTTCACCTTTGAGAACCCCAATGCCAAGGGCGCCTGCGGCTGCGGCGAGAGCTTTATGGTCTAGGCTGCGCCAGGGCCGGCTGCAAAAGCAGCTTGCCTGAGCTTCCTGCAGAGCAGGGCGTTTAGCCTTCTTCGCTGAGGCGTTTGATCAGAGCCTGTTCAAGCGCATCCAATTCGCCGTCTGCATCGACCATGCCTTGCAGCCAGGCGTTCTCGTTTTCGGTCACGATATTGCCTTCTGCGGCGCGTTCTTCGAACTGAGAATTTGAGCCCTTTTTGCCGAACACTTTGCCAAAATTGTTAGCAACGTCCGGCGCTGATTTCGCCATTCTGCCCATGAAGCGGCCGACATTCGCTTTGTTGTCGGCGATGAACGCCTCCAGCTCTTTGGCCCGTTCGTGGCTGATCTGAGCATGGGCGAGGTGGAAGCCTTTGAGATAGTTCGCGATGCCATCGACGAACAGATCGGCCCATTCCGGCGCATTCGCATCGTCTTTGGTCGCGTCTTTCAGGCGGAACAGCATCTCTGCGTCAAACCGAGTGACGGCGGCTGTGCCATGCCCGCCGCTCGCAAAGATCAGGCGGCGCAGGATCTTGCATTCCGAGGCGCTGATATGCGTGTCTGACAATTCGCCGCCATCGCGGGTTGGTCCGGTGCCGGTCAGCACTTCGTTTTCAACCTGCTTCAATGCGTAATGCTTGAGCGTGTCTGGCACGTTTTGCGCGCGCTCAACGATGCGAACGATCGCTTCAAGCTCGGCCATGCTGTCGACTTTGCCGTCATGATCGATCTGAGCGATCAGCCATTTCGCTTCGTCTTCGTCGCACATCAGGCGCGGGTCGGTGCCATTGAGGACGAATTCGCCAATCGCCTCGACGAAGAAGTCGGTCCACTCCGCGCTTGGGCTTTCGACCACATTGTTGATCGCGAAAATCGCTTCTGCTTCTGCGCGGTGGATGATGCCATCGCCCCAGCCAAGCTGGCGCAAAGAGAGCAATTCCTCAGCAGAGATGTGCCCGTCTTCACTGGCACGGCGGGCGAGATCGGCAAATTGGGTTGTCATGGCGTGTCAAAGTCCCTTCACAATTGCGCGAAGTCTTACCGCAAAAGTGCTTAAAGCCGGGTTACCATAGTGTGCTGCGTGGCAGCTGAGGGGCCTTTAACGGCGCGCCAAATCGCGCACGCAGCTCGCCTCATCCACGCTGGTGCCGCCTTCGGGATTGCGCGCCTCGACATAGGTCGCGGTCGGCGTCTGTCCTGGTTCGAGCGGATAGAGGAAGACGTCGAGCACGCATCCTTCGCCTGCGAATTGCAGCTTGCGGGCGTCCCCTTCGACCAGGTCAATGCGGGCATCGCCAAAGCTGGCGGTGAGCTGCTCTGCGCGTGCGCCGATCACGCCGCCCAGATTGCCCGCATTCTGCACTGTAGGTGGTCTGAACCCGCCGCCTGCTGGCAAATCTTCGCCGCGAACTGTCGTGGTCAGCGGTCCGGTGCGGGTGACGCCCGGGGTGTGCTTGGCCCCGCCGCTGGAAGTGCTGGCGCAGGCGCCAAGCAGCAAGGTTGCCGCAAGGCCAAGCTCTTTACGCATCAAATGCGCCTCTCTGATCAAGGCCCGTGCGGCCGCGCGCATGGTGGGTCAAATGCGTTCCCGCAGCGGCGCCAAGGATCGGGGCAAGCAGATTTGCAAAAGGCACCAGCATCAATCCCGCAATCACACCGCCCAGCGCCAATCGCTGAAGCGCGCCCACCGGGGTGCCGGTATCATCCGGCTGGCGGTGCCGAAGCCACGCCATATCAGTGAGTTCGCGCCCCAATAGCACCGCGTTGACGATTAGGAAAACCAAGGCGGGACCGATGGCTGTGAACAACAGGATGATCGCGATGGGTAGGGCCAGTAAGTTGAAGCCCAAGGCCCGGCCAATCCCGCGCAGACTGTTGCTGAGGTCTTCACGAAACGGCAGATCGCGCGCGGTGCTGGCGGCGTCTGGATAGTGGCGCTGCTCCACCGCGCGCACGATCTCATCAGCGAAGAACTGCAGCACGGCGAGCGCGACGACGCGGAACAGCAACCAGCCCATCAGCAGCGTGATCACCACCGTCACACCTGCGGTGATCGTGCCGGTGTAGTCTTCGCTGTTGTGGGGCGCGATCCAGCGCTCCACCATGGCTTCAATCGCGAACCACATGCCGGTCCCAAGTATAGCGAAGATTGCCAAGGTGATGAGCAGGGATTTGGCCAGCACTTTGAGCACGGCGCGGTCGGTTAGCTGCGCAAATCCCTTCGCCAATGCCGTGATGACCGCTTTCATAGCGCCATCGTTGCGAGATGCGCCCCTGCAAGTCAAACTTGGGCTTGGTGCAATCCCTTATGCGGTAACACTTGGCCTGCGCCTTCAAGCGGGCTAGGCGCTGCGGCGCAATTCAGACTTTTAGCCAAACAGGACTTTGCTGTGCCAGAACCCGTAAACGAGCCGCGCTATGATGTGATCGCCATTGGCAATGCGGTAGTGGATGTGATCGCCGCTTGCGAAGAGGAGCTGATCGAGGAGCTGGGCCTCAATCGCGGCGGCATGACCTTGGTCGACGAAACGCGCGCGGATGAGCTGTACGAGGCGATGCCGCCCGCGCGCGAGGTGTCTGGCGGATCAGCGGCAAACACGCTTGCGGGTCTTTCCACTTTGGGCATGCAATGCGCCTTTATCGGCCAGGTCGCGGATGATCAGCTGGGCAAGGTGTTCCGCCACGATATGCGGGCCACCGGCATCGATTTCGACACGGCCGCGCGCAGCGGAGAGCCTGCCACAGGGCGCGTCCTCATCTTCGTAACGCCGGATGGCGAGCGCACGATGAACACCTTCCTTGGTGCAGGCCAGTATCTGCCGGCTTCCGCGCTTGATGAAGAGCTTATTGCGAGCGGCGCGATCCTCTATCTGGAGGGCTATCTGTGGGATCCGGAAGAGCCGCGCCGCGCGATGCGCCGGGCCATTGAGGTCGCGCGCGCAGCGGGCCGCAAGATCGCTTTTACCGCGAGTGAGAGCTTTGTGATTGATCGCCACGGCGACGACTTCCGCGAGATGATCGAGGCGGGCCTGATCGACATCCTGTTCGTCAATGAGAGCGAGCTGGCGACACTGACCGGTGAGGATGACTTTGAGGCTGGCGTCGCCGCAGTGGCTGGCAAGGTGCCGGTTCTGGTAGCCACCCGAAGCGAGAAGGGCGCGATTGCCGTTGCGCATGGAGAGCGCGCCGAGGTCGCCGCTGTTCCGATTGAGAAGGTCGTCGACAGCACGGGTGCGGGCGATCAGTTCGCGGCGGGCTTCCTCTCTGGCTATGCCAAGGGTGAGCCGTTGACGCGCTGTCTGAAGCGCGGCGCGATCACCGCGGCTGAGGTGATCTCTCACTATGGCCCGCGTCCCGAGGCGGACATGAAGGCGATGATGGAAGAGCGGTTGTAGGGCTACACGTTTAGCAGCCTTGCCACCCGCGCCCTCCACCCTTCCACCCGGAGCCTACCGGGATACCATCCGGGTGGAAGGGTGGAGGGCGCGGGTGGCTACGGAGCGCATCCTGCATATCACCCTCACTCCATTCATCGCTGGTGAAGCACGTTTGGAACGGCTGGAACACAGTCCAGGGCCGAAAATGCATTCGATTAATACAGGCGCTTATGATCGGATTTATCGATCAAGCGCTGCTGGGGTCTGACGATGTGAAAGAGCGCGTGCTCCCTAGCAAAGCCGGCCCGAGTAGGAAAATTCTCCGCCGGACTGCGCGAACCCAAGAGAAAACCACTCAAATCTCCGGCCGGTAATCATCCCGCCGCAGGGTCCGCATATGCTGCGCGATCAGCTCCACCTGCTCCGCCGTCAGATCAAATTCCATCACCTCTGGGTAATTGTGAGCATTGGCCAGCCACTCGGCGAGCGTCTCATCGCTCACCCCCTCGCGATTGGCGATGGCGGCAAATGTCGGCGAGTTGGGATTGGGCGATGCGCCGGGATATTCAACCGCATGGCATCCCCCGCACGCCGCCTGAGAGAACGTCAGCGCCGCATCTTGCTGCCTGCTTTCTGCTCGGGCTTAGAGGTATCAGCCAAGGCAAGCCCTCCGGTTGGAGCGGAGGTTTGGCAGGCGGCGAGCGAGAGCGCCGTGAGACCAAGGGCGACAAAAGATGTGTGTTTGACCATGCCACCTATTCAGCATGGCAAAAGCGCCGACGCATTGACGCAGATCAAATCACCAGACGCAAACTCTGAGCTCCAGCCCGCGCCCTACTTCGCCTCCCGCTCAACCTCGCGCCAGCCAATATCCCGCCGGCAAAAGCCGCTCTCAAAATCCAGCGCATCAACCGCGCCGTAAGCGGTTTTCTGGGCCTCCGTGGCGCTCATGCCTTTGGCGGTTACGTTGAGCACGCGCCCACCGTTGGCCACCAGCTGACCATCGACCATCGCGGTGCCAGCGTGGAAGACTTTGGCCGCGCCGCCATCGCGCAGTGCCTCTGCCAGGCCCAGATCGATCCGCCCGCCCTTTTCCGGCGTGCCGGGATAGCCCTTGGCCGCCATTACCACCGTCATCGCGGTGGCGGGGGAGAAGTTTGCTTCGTGTCCGGCGAGCTCGCCCTTCGCGCAGGCCAGCATGATCTCGGCCAGATCGCTGGTCAGCCGGGTCATCAGCACCTGGCATTCCGGATCGCCAAAGCGGCAATTGTATTCGATCAGCTTTGGCCCCGCCTCGGTCAGCATCAGGCCCGCATAGAGCACGCCGGAATAGGGCATGCCCTCTGCGCGCATGGTCTCAACCGTGGGTTTGATGACCTCCTCCATCACGCGCGCTTGAAGCTCTGACGTCAGCACGGGGGCCGGCGAATAGGCGCCCATGCCGCCGGTGTTGGGCCCGGTGTCGCCTTCGCCCACGCGCTTGTGATCCTGAGCGGTGCCAAACGGCAGGATCGCGGTGCCATCGGTGATCGCGAAGAAGCTCGCCTCCTCGCCGCGCATAAACTCCTCGATCACCACCTCCGCGCCCGCCGCGCCAAAGCGTCCGCCGAACATATCGGCCAGCGCCGCCTCGGCCTCTGCGCGGGTTTCGGCGATCACCACGCCCTTGCCCGCTGCCAGCCCATCGGCCTTCAGCACGTACGGCGCGTCAAACCTCGCCAGAGCAGCCTCTGCCTCATCAAGCGAAGTCGTGCGGACATAGCCAGCGGTGGGGATATTCGCGCGGTCGCACAGCTCCTTTGTAAAGCCTTTGCTGCCCTCCAATTGCGCGGCGGCGGCAGAGGGGCCGAACACGGCGGTGCCGCCTTCGCGCAGGCTATCGGCCAGGCCGTCCACCAGCGGGGCCTCTGGCCCGATCACAACCAGGTCAATTGCTTTTTCGGCGCAGAACGCCGCGACCGCCAGATGGTCGCTCGCATCAAGCGTGACCAGCTGCGCCTCCTCGCCAATGCCGGGATTGCCGGGGGCAGCGTATAGCTTTGTGCATGACGGGGATTGCGCCAGCTTCCACGCTAACGCATGTTCGCGCCCGCCCGACCCAAGTAAAAGGATATTCATGGCTTCCCCGCCGATTGATAGTGACAAACAGGCCAATCTCGTAGCGCGAGAGCGGGAGGGCGACAACGCTCAGCCGCTGTCGATCACCGAGATTTCTGGCCTGCTGAAGCGCACGGTCGAGGATCGCTTTGGCTATGTCCGGCTGCGCGGGGAAATGTCGGGGGTGAAGCGCGCGGCATCGGGCCATATGTATCTCGCCCTGAAAGACGAAAAGGCCGTGATCGACGGGGTGATGTGGCGCGGCAACACGTCGAAGCTGGCGTTTAACCCGGAAGACGGGCTGGACGTGATCGCGAGCGGCAAGCTGACGACCTATCCGGGCCGCTCAAAATATCAGATCGTGATCGACAATCTGGAGCTGGCGGGCGAGGGCGCGCTGCTGGCTCTGCTGGAAAAAACGCGCGCGAAACTGGCGGCAGAGGGCCTGTTTGCCAGCGAGCGCAAGCGGGCTTTGCCCTATCTCCCGAGCGTGATTGGCGTGGTGACGTCGCCCACAGGTTCTGTGATCCGCGATATTCTGCACCGTCTGGCGGATCGTTTCCCCAGCCACGTGCTGGTGTGGCCGGTGCTGGTTCAGGGGCAGGGTTCTGCCGCGCAAGTGGCAGGTGCAATCCGCGGCTTTTCCGAGATGGAGCCGGGTGGGCCAACGCCGCGTCCCGATCTGCTGATTGTGGCGCGCGGCGGCGGCTCAATCGAAGATCTATGGGGCTTTAACGAGGAAGAGGTGGTGCGCGCGGTCGCCGACTGCTCGATCCCGGTGATCTCGGCGGTCGGGCACGAGACCGATACGACATTGGTGGATTATGCGGCGGATCGGCGTGCGCCGACCCCCACGGCGGCGGCGGAGATGGCCGTGCCGGTGCGAGCAGACCTTGCCGCGACCCTGTCTGACTTTGCCACGCGTCAACGCCGCGCGGTGCACCGCCCGGTGGAGCTGGGCCGCGAACGGCTGGAGGCGCGCGTTCAGCGCCTGCCGCTGCCGGAAAATCTGCTTCAGCCGCAAACCCAGCGGCTCGATGATTTGGCTGACCGCCTGCGGCGCGGCCTGACGATGAGCGCGGGTAAGGGGCGAGAGGCGCTCGCTGGGGTGTCGGCGCGGCTTTCACCCGCTATCTTGCGGCGCGGGGCGCAGGATGCGCGGCGGCGATTGGATCAAGTGCGGCTGGTGCCGGCCCTGGTGGAGCAGCCAATGCAGCGAAAGCGCGAGACTTTGGATGCGCTCGCCCGGCTCGCGAGCCAGTTTCATCCCGAAAGACCGCTGGAGCGCGGCTATGCGATTGTTCGCGACGCGGCTGGGCGCGCGCTGACCGGCAAAGCGCAGGCGGAGCAGGAAACGGCGCTTAAGCTTCAATTCAAGGACGGCGAGCTAGGGGTGAGCACAGGCGGTGAAGCTGACCCCTCTGCGCAGTCTGCACCGCCACCTACACCGCCGCTCGCGCCTAAGCCTGCAAAACGGCGCGCGAAAACGGCTAAACCCGGGAACGCGGCGCAAACGGATTTGTTTGATTAACGCGCCATGCTAGAGAAAAAACCATGTTGATGTCATCAGGCGATAACGCCGCAAAACTCCATTACGGCCCCTCCACCTTTCGGGTTCTGAGGCCCGGCAAACACGTGCTGTGCGCGGTGAGCGGTGAGGCCATCCCATTGGAAGAGCTGCGCTATTGGAGCGCGGATCTGCAAGAGGCTTACGCGACTTGCGAGATCTCAACCAAGCGTCTGCTGGGCGAGATATGATCGCGATGCTGGGCAGTCTGCGCGGCGCCGGCCTCGCTGCGGCGTTTGGCCTGCTTGGCTGCGCTTCGGGCGAGGCGAGCACGCCTGAAATGGCTGGCGCCGAGCCAGCCAAATCGCAGCCGGCCTATACCGCGACCATCGAAGACGCGCGGCCGCAGCCGAAACCGGCCTCTGAGCGGATCGGCACGGCTCCCGCCTCGGTTATGGCGAAGACCAAGCCCCAGCTCAGCTTTTCAGGCGAGCTCACCCAAGGCGGCTATATCCGAGGGCGTTTGCCGCGCGGGACGGTGTCCGCAAGCCTGGGCGATCAGACGCTCAGCATTGGCGAGGGCAGCGGCAATTTCTTCGCCGCTTTCGACCGCGACAGCCCCGGCAATTTGACTTTATCCGCGACCTTGGAGAGCGGCGAGACCGTCACTGAAGAGCTCGCCATTTCTCCGCGCGAATGGAAGATCCAGCGCGTCAATGTGGCGCGCGGTACGGGTCGCTCAAGCGAGGCCTGGTGGAAAAAGCGCGAGCCGGAATGGCTAGCGATCAAGGCGGCGCGCGAGAAGGTAACCGGCGCGGAAGGGTGGAAGCAGGACTTTATCTGGCCCGTGAAGGGCCGCATTTCGGGCCTCTTCGGGCGTCAGCGGATCTATCGCGGAGAGCCGGGCTCTTATCACTCCGGGATCGATATTGCGCCCGGCAATGGAGTGCCGTTCGTCTCCCCCGCCGATGGCGTCGTGGTGCTGGCGCGCACCGGCTTTAGCCTGGAGGGCGGCCTGATCATTATCGACCACGGCGCGGGGCTCAACAGCGCGTTTCTGCACGCCTCCAAGATCGCCGTGCGCGAGGGGCAAGCGGTTAAGCAAGGCGAATATATCGGCAATGTCGGCGCCAGCGGGCGCGCGACGGGCCCGCATTTGCACTGGGGCCTGAAATGGCATGACACGCGCCTCGACCCGCTGCTGTTTACCGGTCCGCAGTAGAGCGGCTCAAACGCCAAGGACATCCAGCCACAATGGGGCGCAAATTCCTGATTCTAGCGGTCGCGCTTGGCCTTGCGCCGGGTACATGGCTGCGGACTGATCAGTCGAGTTCATATGACGCTGGCGTCGAAGTGATCGACATTGATCAGCGTTCTGGCGTGTCCGGGCCGCTGAAGATTACTGGCGCGTGGGAGCTTGATTCGCAAAATGCGCATTTCGGCGGCTATTCCGCGCTCATCCTGCTGGGCATTGGTGACCTGTACGCTGGTAGCGACCGCGGCCGAATTATGCATTTGCGGATGGTGGACGGCGCTCCGGTTTCCGATGGCACAGTGCTCGATTTCCCGCCTGGGCATGGCGAGGTGAGGCGCGGTATTGCTGATCTAGAGGCGTTCACCCGTGATCCCGAAACCGGCACGATCTGGGCCGCCTATGAGCATGGCAATGTGATCGAGCGGATCACGCCCGATGGCACCATCAAGCGCGCCAAACCGCCGCAAATGGCCAATTGGTCGCGCAACAGCGGGCCAGAGACGATGGTGCGATTGGCCGATGGGCGCTTTTTGGTGCTCGGCGAGGCACCAGAAGAGCAAGGCCGGACCAATCGTCCTGGCTTGCTGTTCGATGGTGATCCGGTGGAGGGCGCAGAGGCGATCGAATTCCGATTTGCCACCACGCCGGGCCATTCGCCTGTCGATGCCGCTTTGCTCCCCAATGGCGAGGTTATCATCTTGACAAGGCGCGTAGAATATTCGGTGCCAGCCAAATTTCATGCGAGCCTTTACCGCGCGGACCCTAGTGAAATTGTCGAAGGCGAGGAGTGGTCTGGCCGCATGCTCGCCTCGCTGGGGCAGGCCTATTGGGGCGAGAACTTTGAAGGCATTGAGTTTGTACCCGATCCCGTGGGTGCGGATGAAGAAGCAGGCGAGAAGGCCGAGCCCTCTGGCTCGCTCTATCTAATCGCAGATGACAATCTCTCTGCGTTTCAGAGCACCATTCTCATGCGCCTTGCCTGGCCGCCAGAGGAGCCCGGCGAGGATGCTAGCCGCCCCAACAATGGCGAAAGCGAATCTACCGCAGACAAATGAAAAGGCGCGCAAGGCCTTCGCTCGCACGCCTTTTTCAAAGTCCGTCAAGGAAACGCAGCCGGTAAACCTGGCCCGCCTGCCAGCCTTAAGCGGCGGCTTTTTGCGCCTTGACCAATTCACGCTTCACTTTGCGTGCATTGGCAGACAGCTTGTCGTCCTTGGTCTTCAGCAGCCAATTGTCGAGACCGCCATTGTGCTCAACCGAGCGCAGACCGTGGGTCGACACGCGGAATTTAAAGCCCCGCTCCAGCGTTTCGCTGAGCAGAGTGACGTGCTGCAGGTTCGGCAAGAACACGCGCTTTGTCTTGTTATTAGCGTGGCTAACGTTGTTGCCAGTCAAACGACCTTTGCCGGTCAGTTCGCAAATGCGCGACATGATATCTCTCGTCTGTTCACAGTGACAGGTGGCCAAGCGATTCGGCCGCCTAAAAAGTTCGGGTGTTCCCGGAAAGGCGCGCAGATAGCCTTCACAATGCGAATCGTCAAGCAAAGTTGCGCCTATTCGCCGCGCCGTATAGCGACCACTTATGACCCGCTGGCCCATTCCGCAACCGATGATGCACGCTCTAGAGGCAGCGCGCGAGGCCGCACGCGCGGGCGAGGTGCCGGTCGGCGCGGTGGTGATGCAGGATGACACAGTGATTGCAGTGGCCGCCAATGCCACGCGCCAGCCGCCCGATCCCACCGGGCATGCAGAGATCAGAGCCTTGCGCGAAGCGGCTACAAAGCTGGGGCAAGACCGGCTTGGCACATGCGATTTATATGTCACTCTGGAGCCATGCGCGATGTGCGCAGGCGCGATCAGCCACGCCCGGATTGCGCGGGTCTATTACGGCGCGAGCGATCCCAAAGGCGGCGCAGTGGAGCACGGCGCGCGCGTGTTTGAACATCCGCAATGCCTGCACCGGCCAGAGGTCTATTCCGGCATGGGCGAGGCAGAGGCAGCGGAACTGCTCCGAGCGTTTTTTAAGGAGCGGCGCTAGCGTTCTTGAGTGACTCTCAGTGTCGAAGTTGTAAGGCCATTCGCGAGACGTGGCAGAGTGGCTGAATGCGGGCGCCACCCGAAAGGGAGCGCTCAGGGGTCGATTGACCCCTCGCGGGTTCGAATCCCGTCGTCTCGCTAGAGCCTAAACCAATTCTTTGCCTGCATGCGGTCCTGTGCGCCCTACCGGATTGATTGATCGCGCGCCTTCTTAAGGAGCGGCGGTAATTGCCTGTGTTTCGGCTAACCATTCGACCGCCTCATCCTCATCTTCTAGGTCGAAAGCGCGTATATCAGGCTTGAGCAGCGCGCCGATCGCGCCTGCCATGCCGCCGATCCAGCTCGGGCCGCCGACAATTGCATAGCGCTCGAGCTTGCCGATCAAATCAAGTTTGCCGCGCAGGACCTCGCTCGAAAACACCGTGCCCAAGTCAAAGCCATGCCAGCGGCGCACCACGATCATCAGCCGCGAACAGCTGGGATCTTCGAGCCGTGCGCGCACCATTGCGATGCCGCGCTCAGATTCTTCTCGGTCGAGCCGGCCGACCAGTTCGAATGCAGCGATGCCGGGCTTGTCGATGTCCATTTCGCGGAAAGCGCCAGTGTGCGGCCCCTCGGCCTCTTCCATGATCCAGGCGCGCGCGGCACCCGCTTCGTCTTCGTCATAGACCTGATAGGTGAGGCCCGGCAGCAGCGCGCTCTCGAGCCGCGAGCCAGTGCGTATCCATGCTTCGTCAGAGATGATGGCAATGCGATCCAAGCCGTAGATCCACTTGGTGAGGGTGGGAATATGCGCCAGTTCGACGCTGACCGCGCCAAAGGTGAACCCGGCAACCGAGGTCGCATCGAACAGCACATTGCCCCCTCCGCCCGCGTCATTGCGTTCCTTCGCAAAGTCGATGATCGCCTGGGCGTCTTCCTGTCGGAATTCAGCCATCAGGGTGAAGCGGTGGGCCTTGGGCGAGACTTTTTCGATGTTGATCATGCGCCAAGGATCGCGAATCTGCGCCCGCCAGTCATTGATCAGGATCAAACTCGGCTGAGACAAGCCCCGTCAGATTGTCACGCGCACCCTTTGGCCGCGATAGGGACGCATTTGTTGCCGCGAGCCACCTACTCCACCTCGAATTCGCGCACATTCCCCGCCTCATCCACCATGAACAGTGTGCCATAATCCTGCTCGGTCAGCTCCGGCGCGGTGTTGCCACCGAAACGCGTAACCAGGTCGCCAACCGTGTTGCTATGGCCGACCACCAGCACTGATCCTTTGCCAGCCGCAACCTCAGCGACCAGAGCATCGGGATTGCGCGGATCGTACGGTGTGATTTGGGCGCCAATCTGGCCCGCGAGCGGCGCGCCCGTCTCCATCGCGCGGCGCGTGCGGGTGGCGTAGACTGCGGTGATGTTTGCGTCTGCCAGCATGGCGGCAAGCCGCTGAGCGTTTGTGGCTCCCTCGCTGGTGAGCGCTGGATCGTCGCCTTTTGCCTTTTGCAGATGCCTGATGATGTAAACCGCGCCTGCATCTGTGTTTGATGCGCTGGCATCGAAGCGGCTCGATGGAGCCGCCGCCATGCATGCTTCCAGCGAGAGCATCAAAAGCAAGACCATCGCTCGCAATCTAGTCATAGCTTGTCTCCGTTTTGCGGGCACTCTTACAAGCCGCGCCAGATCTTCGCGCGGACCCCGTCCTTTGCGCCATAACGACTGGATGTGCAGCGGGTCGGGCGGAAGCGTTTGTTGTAGCACAGGCGGATTTCCTCCAGCCAACCTTGGCGGTTCAGCTTCACGCCAACTTGGCTGGCGCTCCACCCGCCATTCGCATCGGCGAACGCTTGGCGGATGCGCCCGGCGGTGAGGCCATCCTCGCGGCTGATCCGGTCATAATCGGGAATGCGCAGGCTCTCCCACAAAATCCGTGTGACCTTGAAATAGGTGTCGGGCCGCTTGGTCATGCAGCTGCCGTGTTTCGCCCATTGCCGCGCGACCAGCCGGGCGCTGGGCATCATGCACATATTGCGGCGGGTTTCAGTGGGGGTCAGGCGGCCCTGCGTTGGGCACCATTGCGGCCATGTCCGCCCGCTTTCCGGCCACAGGCCGTGGACGATCAGGCCAAAACTGCCGTTGTCGCCGCTGCATTGGGTGGAATGCGAGCGATTGTCCTGCCGCGTGCGGCAAAACGCCGGAGACCAGCTCAGCGCCATGGTGTAGCCGGTGATCGGCAATTTGCGCGTCTGTCCATTGGGTGAGACCTGCGGCACGTTGCTGATCCGGGGCGTCTGGCATTGATAGGCCTGAGCGCTCGCCTGAGCCGGGAGGAGAGCGAGCACCGCGCCTGTGCAAATGGCGCTAGTCAAATACTGCAAGATCAGGCTCCTGTGTTTGGCGAAACCAGCGATTGGCGCTGGGTGTGAACAGCATGATGAGCGCCAGCGCGATCAGGATTGGTTCGCGCAGATACATGATGTTGATGTACGGGTCTGAGAACCACACCATGAACATTTGCGGGAAGCTTAAGAGTTTGAGCAGTGAGAACCCTGTCACGAGCCAGCGGGCCACTCGGCTTGCGCGCAGATAGATCCATGCCACCGGAATGAAAGCAATGGAGAGGATCGCGGAAAGGGCCACGATCGTCCAATCTTGTGACCAACCCGGCCATGGAAGATAGAGCGCAAATATCTCTTGCTGGATCGGCAGATTGGTCAAATTCAGGACATAAGTCGATATCGCTGCGGTCAGGAAGAACGCCGCAAACAGCTTGATTGATAGCGGGCGAGGGCGGCGCCCTATCGGCGGTGAGACTGCCATGTGTGACGCCCCCGCAAAGCCGTGTTCACTCAAAAACGCTCGCATCGGCCTCAGGCTGACCTTTGCTGGCGAACCATGCCTTGGCATCGGCGCGGAACAGCATGATGATCGCGGCCAGCTGAATAAGAGTGATGACCACTGCGATGGTGGCCGGGATGGTTGATAGGGTTGCGAGCGAGCTCGGCATCCCAAGCACACCAATTGCCATAAAGACGACTAGGATCCACTTCGCGATCGTACTTTTCTTGCGAGAAATGAAGAACCACAAAAGCAAGTTAATTCCGAAGCTAAACACTAGCGTGAACACAATGAAGACCAACGGATCGCCAAGGGCTTGGGTGGCTGGGTCTGCCGCCACTATGGCCATCGTCTCGCCAAACGAGAAGACGGTGTTGAGGATGCCAAGCACCATCCCGCCTAGAAATAGATAATCAAAATAGCGGATCGATTGTGGACGCATGGGATGCCTTCTTGCTCATTCGGAAGTTACCGCAACACTATGCCTGCTTAACGGGCTTGGCAATTAAACCGGCTTGAAGTCCAGACCAATGTCCGCGGCTGGTGCGCTTTGTGTCAGGCGCCCGACCGAGACGAATTGCACCCCGGTGGCCGCTTTTGCCTTGATCGTGTCGAGATTGATCCCGCCCGATGCCTCGCACGGCACGCGGCCATCGACCATCGCCACTGCCTCGCGCAGGGTCTCTGGCGACATATTGTCGAGCAGTAGGTGATGCGCGCCCGCTTGCAGGGCCGGGCCAATCTGGTCGAGCCGGTCGACCTCGCAGATTATGTGCTCCACCCCTGCCTCCCACGCGCGGCGCACCGCTTCGCCGACGGAGCCTGCGACGGCCACGTGGTTGTCCTTGATCATCGCGGCATCCCACAGGCCCATGCGGTGATTGCTCGCCCCGCCCATGCGGGTGGCGTATTTCTCCAGATGGCGCATGCCGGGAATGGTCTTGCGCGTGTCGAGCAGGGTGCAATCGGGATTGTCCATCGCGGTCACATATTCGCGCGCCATGGTGGCTATACCAGAGAGGTGCTGGACGGTGTTGAGCGCGCTGCGCTCTGCGGTTAGGAGCCCGCGCGCATTGCCAGCAAGCCGCATGAGGTCGGTGCCCGGCTCCACCGCATCGCCATCACTTACGAGCAGCTCGATCTCGATCTCTGGCTCCAACGCGCGGAAAAACGCCTCGGCAATGGGCAGGCCAGCGACGACGATTGCATCGCGGCTGTCCATCACTCCGGCAAAACGCGCGTCTGCTGGGATCACGCTTTCCGAGGTGACATCGCGCCCACCGCCGATCAATCCCTCGCCCAAATCCTCTGCCAGAGTGCTGCGGACGAATTGGTCGAGGTCGAAGCCAGGGATGGTGAACGTCATTCAATATCTCCGTTCGCCCTGAGCCTGTCGAAGGGCTGTTTTTCAACTTATGCACGAAGCTAAGAGGAAAAGCAGTGCTTCGACAAGCTCAGCACGAACGGTTTTGCAAAAAAGGGCCTTAAAACCTGCCCTTGCGGTGCGTCGCGCCGAAGTCAGTCCCAAAAGCTAGGCCTAGCCGCGACCCCCGGTCCGCGACCAGCGGACCGCAAGGCCGACTGGCCGCCCGCAGGTGCACCGTAGCGAAGCGGAGGAGCTGCACCGAGGAGTTCGCCCGGATGGGCGAACACAAAACCTAATGCACAAAGCGGGCGACGACATCGCGGTAGCTGCGGCTCACCTTCACCTCGGCGCCTGAATCCAGCACCAGGAAGCACTCGCCATTGGTGTGCGGCTTCACTTGGCGCACTTGGTCAAGGTTCACGATGGTGGAGCGGTGCACGCGCTGGAACTTGCGCGGGTCAAGGCGGCGTTCCAGATCCTTCATCGTTTCGCGCAGGATCAGCGAATTGTCACCGGTGTAGATGCACATGTAATCGCCAGCTGCCTCGATGTGTTCGATCGACTCGACCTCCACGCGGAAGATTTGTCCGCGATCCTTCACATTGATCAGCTTTTCAAACCGCTCGGAGGTTTCACCAGCAGCCTCGCAGAACTCATCGGCCTTGTCCGGCGCAACTTCGGCCAGCACGTCTTTGAGCTTCTCGGCCTCTTCCGCCGATTTCTTCTCTGTGATGCGTTGGCGCACCCGCTCCAGCGTATCGGCGAGTTTGTCCTCGTCGACCGGCTTCATCAGGTAATTCACCGCATTGGTTTCGAATGCGCGGATTGCGTGCTCTTCAAAGGCGGTGACGAACACGAACAGGGGCGGTTCGATTTCCATCACGCCTTTGACGACAGAAAATCCGTCGAAGCCGGGCATTTGGATGTCGAGAAACACCAGATCGGGCTTTTGCGTCTTGATTTTGCGAATGGCTTCGCGGCCGTTTGAGCAGGTGTCGATAATTTCGACATCGTCAAACGCCTCGAGCCTCAGTTGCAGGCCTTGAATGGCCAGTTTTTCATCGTCGACTAGGATTGTGCGTATGGTCATGCAGCAGGTCCAATGGCGCGTCTGGGATTAAGGGTAATCACCGACGCTGGCTGGGGGTTGGTGCCGGGGGCGGCAGAATTGGCATCCGCGGGGTCGGAGCCGGTTGCGCTTGCAGCTTGAGCATCTGGGCCAAGTGCAAATTCGTCTTCCATCTGGAAGGGGATTTCAATCGTGACGGCAAAACCGCCGCCGGGATCAGAACGGGTCTCAAACTTATGATCCGGGCCGTAAGCCTGCATCAGGCGGTTGCGAATATTAGCGAGGCCAACGCCGGTGGAGACCGGCTGGTTCGCCTTGTCTTGCTCATAATCGAGCAGTTCATGCCGCACGGGGGCATTCGCGCCGGGGCCGGTGTCTTCTACGGTAATGCGCAGGCGTCCGGCCATGATCCGGGCGGCCAGCGTGATCTGCGCGCCCTCTTCCTGTGCGGATACGGCGTATTTCACTGCGTTTTCAACCAAAGGCTGAAGCAGCATAGAGGGCAGGCGCGCATCCATCGCGTCGTCTTCGATGGCGAATTTTGTGCGCAGCCGCTCTTCAAACCGCATCCGCTCAATATCGAGATAAAGCTGCAGCGTTTCGACCTCTTGCGCCAGGGTCACCTGACTGCCCGGTTCGCTGACCAGAGTGTGGCGCAGGAAGCTGGAGAGGCGGGTGAGCATCGCATTGGCGGGCTCGGTTTGCTTCAGCAGCACCAAAGTGCTGATCGAGTTCAAAGTGTTGAACAGGAAATGCGGGTTCAGCTGATAACGCAGCATTGCGAGCTGAGCGCTGGTCGCTTGCGCCTCGAGCCGCTCCAGCCGGTCGGCCTGTTCTTCAACGGTGAGGAAGTAGCTGATCGCATAATACAGTGCGCTCCACCCGCCGAGCAGGGTCAGCGGGATGAAGGAGATGCCGATAAAGCGCTGGACGAAGCTCGTTTCATTCGCGCCGCCGATATAGAGGCTCTGCACCCAGGCATCGATCGAGGCGTGGATGATGACCGCCGCAAGCACCACCGCAGCCGTCGTTCCCCAGGTTACAATCGGTTGGCGGCCAATCAATTGGCGATAGATTACTGACAACACCAGCGTGATGGAAAAGCCGGTAATGGTCGTGAGCAGCAGTAAGACCACCAGATCAAGCGGCTGATCATTGGCGACCGCGACAACGGTCCTCAGCAGAAAATACCCGCCCCAGCCGGAGAGCTGGAGAGTCCAGAACGCTCTGTTCTTACTGGCAAAGAACGGCGTAGGCTGAATAGGTAGCATGACCATGGCCGACCCTTGTAGACGAATTGTGCGGTGGATGGCAGCTAGTTTTGCCTGCGGGTGATCGCGTGGGCCGCACTTTCTGCCCCGGAAAACCGCCAATTGCGTAGAGAATTGAGCGGTTTTCCCTGCCTAAAGGTTAGTCAGTTAGTCGCTTGCAAGCGGCTTTGATGCGAGTGCTGCCTCAAATTTGAGCACACCGTTAGCTGCGGGTTTCAGGGCTTTGCACCCTGCCTATTTCTTAGGCGCGGCTTTGGGGTCGATCTCGCGGCGAAACCCTGTGCGCCAATCGGCGCCTGCAAATGTGGGCGATTTTTGCAATGCTTCGATCAATTCAACTTCGGTCTGAATGAATTCGGCGCGCTCGTCCCAGCCATCATGGGTGCGCCCGCGAAACAGGCCGCCATCGTGTTTTGGACCCCATCGCAGCATAAACCGGTGCGCCGCGCTCGGCTCATAGCCCGCATTGGCGAGCAGCCACGGCATTAGTCGGTCCGCCTCGCGCTCGGTCAGACGCACGTTTTTGCGCGTGCGGCCATTGGCATCGAGCCATGCCCGGTGACCCAGCAGATTATGCGCCAGCTCATGCGCAATCGCGGCGGCAAATTCGTCCTCCGCATAGTCAAAGCCGACAAATTTCGAGCCGATGACAACGCGCGATCCTTCTGCCAGCGCGCGCTTGCTGCCCCCGGCAAGTTCAAAGCGTGTGGCGCAGGCTTTTTCTGATGGGATCAACAGATCGCCGCCGCTTGCCAGCCCGATCATGATCCGGCCTTCCTGGGCCAGCGCAGCATCGATGTAATCATGCGCGCGGGTGAGACGCTGCCAGTGGGAGCGCTCCTCAGCTGGCCACTGGTTGACTTCTTCAGCGTTCAGCCGCTCAATCTCGCGCCCAAAGCTGAGGCCGCCTGCATTAGAGGAGGGCGAACCGCGAGCGACCGTTTGAACCGCAAAATCGCCGGTAAGTCCAAGAGTGGCGCGCGGCTCGCTCGGCTCTTTAAAGGCGACCATATCCTGCAATTGCAGCCCGATTGATTGCACAGTTTTTGGGCAGTAGTCGGCATTGCCGCGCACCAATTTCCAGCCGGCATCCTGCAGCCTTTGGTCGAGCGCGTGATATTCTTGGAGTGCGGTCAGTTTTGCGGAGGGTTTAAGCTCGAATGATGCGGCCTCACTCTGCGCCAATCCGGGCGTGCCTAGTAAACAGGCAGCCAAGCCAGCCAGCGCCCAGCGCCGAAATTGACCCTGCCTAAGCATTAGGCGCCAGAGGTATATTGCGCTTCTGCGCCAGCCTCGCTCAACGCTTCTTTCAGCCCGTCATACCCGACTGCGCCGCCGATCACTTGATTGCCAGTGACCCACGCAGGCGTGCCGGAAAAGCCGAGCTGCTGAGCGAGCGAGAGATTGCGGGCGAGCTCTACACTAACGGGATCGGACACCGCGTCGGCCTGCGCCTTTTCCCAGTCGAGGCCTGCTTCGCGTGCGGCCGCCTCAACCGTTTCAGGGGTGGCCGGGCCAAGGCGGAACATTGCCTCGTGAAAGGCGGCGTATTTGCCTTGCATTGCCGCGGCCAACGCCATGCGCGCGGCGCCTTCGCTGCCATCAAAGATCGACCATTCGCGCACGACCACCTTGAGCTCCGGGTCTTCGGCGACCAAGCGGTTCACATCTTCGAGGCTCGCCTCGCAATAGGGGCAATTGTAATCGGTAAATTCGACCAAGATCTTGCTGCCATTGGGATTGCCGATCACCGCGCCGGGGAAGGGCGTGACCACTTCATCGCGGACATCGGCCAATTGCTCAGCGGATTCCTTATTGCGCAGCGCCTCGACCATTTCGGGCAGCATTTCAGGATTTTCCATCATGAAAGCCCGGGTGCGATTGTCAGCAAGGCCAGTGTAGGACCAGGTCGCCGCGCCCAAAAAGCCAAAGACGAGCGCCAGAAACGCGGTTGCGAGTGTCTTGATCAAAATGCTGTTCCCAATGTTTGCGCGGCCAGCAAAGGCATGACCGCTCTTGGCCGCGCTTTAGCGGCTATCGCGCAGCCGTTCCAGTTCGCTGCGCGCTTGCAGCGAAATGTCCTGCGCTCTGATCCAATCGGGCGTGCCCACGGGCAATCCGGCTTCGGCTGCCTGCGCGCTGCGCAAGGCCTCTGGGTATCGCCGGGTCATCACCTGCTGCTCTGCGCTGGCGAGGCGGGCACGCGGCATGTCTCCGCGCGCGGCATAGACCACGCCCAGCTGATACCAGGCGAACGGATTGAGCCGGTCCCGCGATACGGCGGCGCGCAGCACGCGCTCTGCCTCGGCAAAGTTCGCCTCATCCTCGGTCGCGATCAGAGCGTGGCCAAACATCGATGCGATCAGCGGCTGGTTGAGCGTGATATCGGTTGCGCGGCGCAGCGGGATCAGCGCCTCTTCCGGCTTGCCGGATTCGAGCAGGATTTGCCCTTTTACTTCGAGGAAATAGGGGTTGTCTGCGTTGATGGCGAGCAGGCCGTCGGCCTCTGCCAAAGCGCGCTCAATCTGCGCATCCTTGTGGAAAGCATAGGCGCGGGCATAGCGCGCCGCGATGCTGGTGTCGCTTTCCGGGAAACGGTTGAGCGTGCGCTTGGGATCTTGCAAAAAGCCATAAAGCTTGGCTTTCACCCGCTCGAACCGGGCCTGAAGCGCGGCATCATCGGGCGCGTCCCATGCGGGATCTACCGTGTAAACCTCGCGCAGGCGGGCGATGCGATTGCTTGAAAGCGGGTGGGTGCGGGTGAATTCGGCTTCGTCATCGCGGGCATAGCCATAACGGCGCGCCTGACCTTGCAGCTTTTCAAAGAATGCGATTGAACCGCGGCCTGAAATGCCTGCCTCTGAGAGGTAGCGCGCGCCCGCGGCATCAGCGGCGCTTTCCTGAACCCGGCTAAAGGCGAGGAACCGGCCGAGCGCAGCGCGTTGACCCGCCATAATCGCGCCGATCGCGGCATCACCGGCCCCGGCCAGAGCCGCGCCAACGCCGATCAACAGCGAGAGGATGGAGATGTTGCTGGCCGCGGTGGTGCCCTCGTTAAAGCGCACGATGTGCCCGCCAGTGATGTGGCCGAGCTCGTGCGCGATTACGCCCTGCACTTCATTGGCAGTGTCTGCCGCGTCGATCAGGCCGGAATGGATGTAAACCACTTGGCCGCCTGCAACGAAGGCGTTGATTGAGGGATCATTGATCAGGACAATATCGACATTGCCCGGCTCCAGCTCCGAGGCCTCAATCAGCGGCGCGGCCATATCGGCCAGCAGGGCCTCAGTCTCAGCATCGCGCAGGATCGATTGCGCAGAGGCGGTCTCTACCGCCAGCGCAAAACTGGCAATCAGCGCAAACGCTGCCGCCGCTAGGCGAGAGGAAGGCTGGGCGAAAGGGTGCAAAAGCGCGCGCATGCCCGCAGGACTAGCGCGATTCGTCCTGAACCGGAACTGAAGTCTTTGCCTGCGCGGCAACTTCTTTCGCAAATTGCGCGATTGTATCGTCCACATCGCGCGAATTCCGCCATGGCGCGGCCATCGAAACCAGCGGATCTGTGTGGTTCATTTCAGGATAGAATTTGGTCTGCACGCTGCCGCCGGCTTCCGTAATCCTCTTCTCCAGCTCGCGGGTGTTGCGCGGGTAGACCACCGTGTCCGCCTCCCCGTGGATCAGCAGCATCGGCGGGGCATCGCCGCGAATGTGATTGACCGGCTGGGTCGCCTCTGGGTCTTCAGCCGGGCCGAACGAGTTGATCGTCGAATCGCTGTCGAACGGATAGAAGTCATAGGGGCCAGACAAGCCAACCACACCGGCGATATCACTGATGGCGAGCCCGCGCGCGCCGAGCCATTGCTCCTCCAGCGCGGCCATCATCACGTTGTAAGCCCCGGCAGAATGGCCAGCGACGAAGATCTGCTCCGGATCGCCGCCAAATTGCTCAATCTCCGCCTTGGTCCAAGCGATTGCGCCAGCGGCGTCTTCCAGCATGGCGGGATAGACCACGTCCGGATGCATGCGGTATCCGGCGAGCACGACGACAAAGCCCTTGGGCACGAAAGCGCGGCCCATAAAGCCATAGTCCTCTGGATCGCCGGAGCGCCAGCTGCCGCCGTGAACGAACAATAGGACCGGGCGCTTCGCTGCGTCATCGCCCGCATTTTCGGGGCCCCAGACGAACAGGTTTTGCGCCTCGCTCTCGCCGAAAGAGGCCTCGGTCAGCAGCGCAACATTATGCGTGCCGCCGGTCAGCCGGTCGACCGCAGTCAGCACGGCGGGTCCATTGCGCGAAATCGCAAATTGCAGCGCCAATCCGCCTGCCAAAACCAGCGCCACGATCGCGGCAAGCATCCACAGCATAACGCGCACCTTCTTGCTTTTCATTGCATGCCCCAAAGGCCTCTAGCGCAACTTGGCGCACTCAATTGTGCCTGTTACTGCCACGAGGTTCTCGATTAAATTGAGCGGGCGCGATAACGCCTCCGGTCCCATGCGTATAGGGCCGGAGGCGTCAAAAATTCGCGAGGCTGCAAATGCGCTGCGGCGGCGCTAGCCAACTAGCTTGCGGGCAGCGCGCTCGATCATTGGAATGTCTTGCTCGATCTCGCCCAGCAACTCGACTTCGCCGAGCTCATTGCGGCGGACCATGACCAGGCCAAATTCTGGCCCTTCATGTCCCAACGCTTCCAAGGTGAGAGCTTCAAGCTCGCGTAGCTTATTGGCCAGCTCAGCGCGGACTTGGCCAGCGTCTTCAACCGGCTTGCCAGCTTCTTCGCGGCGCAGACGGCGCTCTGTGCTGACGACGCCTTTGAGGCCGCCTTCCGCTTCGCGCAGGAAGCCAGCGAGGCTGCCTCGCTCCAGACCAACGCGGTGCGCGTGGGTCAGGACGGTGGCATATTCGGTGAGACGCGTTTTGTCGTAATCGCTGCCAAACACCAGTTTCACAACCGGGGTCATCGGCGCGCGTTCTTGGACGGTGAGGCCGCTTTCCGCGATCAGTTCCTGATAGTCCTCTGGCGCATCCTTGGCGGCGAGCGAGAAGTCATAGGCGCGGCCAACAGCGGCATAGAGCGCTTGGCGGCTGCGATCTTCGCTTGCGTTCGCGGTCTCAGCGAGTTCGCGCGCTGAGGCGAGGCAATCGTAAAGGCCTGCGTCCTCTGGCAGTTCGTCAGCGAGGCTGATCGCATCGGCCATTTCGTCGAGCGAGGCGGGTTGCGGCACTGCTGGTACGACGGGTGCTTCCTCTACCACTGGGGCCGGGGTTTCGGCCACAGGCTCGACCATTGGCTCAGGTGCCGTGATCTCTGGTTCGTCAGCGACAGGCTCTTCCACAGGGGCTTCTTCAGCCACTGGCTCAGGCTCGCCGACAATAGGCTCAGCAGGAACGGGGTTGAGCGGGCGCAGGTCATTGGCTGGCTCTGCATGCTCTGGCTCTGCGTGATCATCGGCGTAATCCGCCGCATCATCATTGCCCGCATTGTATTCTGCCGGAGTGAAATCGCTCGGATCGTAATCCGCTGGATTGTACTCGCCCGAGCCCATCTCAGCGTTTTCGCTTTCAAGCTCGTCCGGATCCATTTCCAGCGCTTTGGCCTTTTTGGTCGGCGCTTCGATGTAATCGGTCAGCGAGGCAAAGCTGTAATCAGCTGAGGAATCTTCTTCCTCGTCCTCTTCGTCCGGCTCGTCGAGGCCGTAATCGCCGAAGGTCGGCATGGGCAGGTCTTCGCTGCCTTCTTCGCCGTAATCCTCGTCTTCGTCGTCATAATCGTCAGTGGAACCTGCCGCGCCGCCAATGGAGGCCATGCTGGCAAATTCGCCGAGGTCTAGCGGTGACTTCTTCTCTTCAGCCGTCTCATTCAGCTCCAGCACTGCTGGCTCAGGAGCTTCGGCGTTCGCTGCTTCGCTCATCTCGGTCGCAGGCGAATCGGCCCACTCCGACAGAGCGTCGGCAGCATGTTTTTGCGGTTCATCCGCTTCAGCTTCGATTTCTTCTTCGCTTTCCAGCGCCTGATCAATCTCAAGCAGCAGCTCATCGGCTGTCACTTGGTCGGCCATTTCCTTCCAATTGATCACGCCATAGATGAAATCGATGGTGTCATCATTGCTGGAAAACGGCAGCAGGATGCCGCGATAGAGGATCGCGATGCCGCGCTGGTTCACAAACTCTGCTTCAAAACCAATCGGGGCCTGATTGGCGAGAATTTGCATATAGTGATCGGTGATCCGGCTCAGCAAAGAGCGCGGCGGAACATCGGAAAGCTGGGAGATATGGCCTTCTGCGCCGCATTCTTCGGCGAGCAGGCCGCCCAGAAAGCGCACAGCGGGATCATCAATGCCGCCTGAGAAATCGAGCACGACGGAATAGGGCCCGAAATCGGGCAGATTTTCCGGCTCTAGCGAATCAATCGCAGGGAAGTTGCGCTCGCCCAGCAGGCTGGCCCAGTGATTGTACGCGCGCACTTGCATGCGGCGCTCATCCTGGCCGATCGAATCCGGCGGCAGGTCGCGTGCGTCCTGCTCTTCACCGGTATCCCAATCCTGATTGTCGTCGGCTGGTTCCGTAGAATCGAAAGCGCCCCGAAGATTGTCCATGGCCCGTATTTGCCCCTTGTTAAACGGTTCTTGGAAGCGTTTTGAAGGTGCATGGTAAACATGTCGTTAAGTTGCGCGGGAAAGTTGTGCCGTCATAAAATTTGACATCTTTGCGTTGGAATGTCGCCGCTTTGCTGGATTGACGTCGCAGGGTTTTACGGAGCCTATCGTTTAAGGCCGCGCCCTGCCCTCGGGCCGCTCGGCGCGTTGGCGTCAGCCAGCCAACAGTCTGCGCTGCAGCGGCCTACAGCATATAGCGCATCTTGATCGTCATCGCCTGATTGGCGGTACCATGCTCAAACACGGCGTCCTTATATTTGGGCGGGCCCATGCGAACCTTGGCATCGCGCGAAAAGCCGAACCCTTCCTTAGGCATCATGCCAAGCGCGCGGTCGGCTTTGCCATTGTCATTCTCATCATGCAGCAGCGCAATCGCATAGCTTCCCGGGGCCACGCCGGTGAAGCGGATCTTCGCATTCTTGGTGGCGGGCACGACGACGCGCAGGGCGTTCGGGTCCTTGCGGCAATTGGGAAAGCTCTGTTTCTGCTTGGTCAGGCAAGCCCGCACCACGCCCTTGGTTGATCGAATATTGGTGACCGAAATCTCCACCTCGCTTGCCTGAGCCGGGGCGGCCATGCCGCTCGCAGCGGTGCCTGCGATCAGGCTGGCGGCGATGATCCGGCTCATACCGGCGCGCGTCCGGCCTGTTCGACTATGCGGCGCGACAATCCGGTGTCGGTTTTGCAAATCCTGTCCCATATTCTGAAATAAAGCCCGAAATTGCATCGATAATCCTCATGATGTCGCTCGTGATGGCTGGCTGTTATCACCCAATTCCCCAACGCAGAGTGAACGACCCAGCGCGGAAATATCTCCCACCCCATGTGATTGGTCACGCCCATCACCGTCATCACGGTTAGAACAATGCCCAGCATCACGACATGAATGGGGATCACAAACATCAGCAGCGGGATGATCACCGCGCCGCTCACCGCCTCAATCGGGTGAAAGCTCATCGCCGTCCAGGCGGTCGGTGGGCGGCTGTCATGGTGGACCCGGTGCGCCAGCTTAAACCAGCGTGGGCGGTGCATCAGCCGGTGGGTCCAGTAAAACCAGGTGTCATGCGCCAGCAGGTGCAGCATCAGCGATACCGGCAGATACCACAGCGGATAATCGCTCACATCGCTGTAGAGCATCGTGAGGCCGTGATGGCGCCAGCTCCAAATCGCAGCGGCCGCGGGCACGCCGAATATGCCAGCTGACAGCAGCGACCAGCGTATCTCGCGCGCGATCTGCTTGCCTTGCCCATCATAAAGGCCAGGCCGCGCCTTGCGGGTTATGAGGTCAAACAAGCCGCTGGTCAGCAGATAGCGCAGGGCGATGATCACCGTCACCGCCGCGCTGCCCAGCGCAATCGTCACCGGGATGCTGTAGCCTTCAATCATAAACCGTGCCCATTGGCGCGAGTATGACTGAGAATGGCCGCTTTGCCTATCAGCTTATGCGCCCGGTCGCTCGCGGACTTAACCGAGCGCCAGATCACTGCAGTCAGGATCAAGTATCGCTGTGTGCCGCCGCATCGCCGCTCTGGCCAGGCGCTCTACCTGCGCTTTGCGCCGCGCCGGGGCGAGCGGCTGTAACGGCGCGTGACGCAGGATTTCTGCGTCATATCCATCAGCAACGATCACGCCGCAGACTTCGGGCTGATAGGCCTCGCTGTCCAGCGGGCTGCGATCCAATCCGGGGGCAAGGCCCCAGAAAAAGCGGTCGCAAAAATCGAGGTAATCCGGCCATTTGCTATCGCCGAGCAAGTCACTACGCGCGACCTTGATCTCGACGATTACGATCTGCCCCTTGGCATCGACCCCCATCAGATCGGCCCGCCGCCCATTTTTGAGCGGCATTTCCGGCAGGCACCAAATACCATTGCGCGCAAACAGCCGCATGATCCCGCGCGCTGCTTCTTTGGCGGTCACAGGGGGCGAGCTGGCCGCCGCGCCACCGGGGCGCTGCGAATCGATAATTGTGGAGGTCTCACTGGCCATTCAGCGAAACTGGAACATAGCAAGAACTTGGTCAAGCCTCTTGCGTCATATTCAGCTCAATTTTCAGGGGGCATTGCGCCCGATAGCGGCGCTGTGATCCGCGCCGGTCAGACGCAGGATCGCGGCGCGCGCGCAGTGAAATTCCCGCCACAGCGCGAGCGCAGGCACCGACGCGTCTTGGCCGCGAGCGGTGATCGTGCGCAGAGCGGTCAGCCCCGGCTGCAGCATCGCATCAATGTCCTCAATCCCCTGCCAGGCGAGTTCTTGCGCTGCTTCACCAGCATCACAAAGATGGCCAGGGAACGCAGCAATCTCGCCCTCAAATTTCTCGCGGGATATCCCGGCAAGCTCAGCCACTTCGCCAGCCTGATCGTGCAGGCGCTGCCAATTTTGCGCAAATTGAGCGTGTGGTTTCGGCGCGGCGGCGGTGCGGCGCATGGCGCGGGCTTGGTCGGGATAGAATGCTGACATAAGGCCATCAGGACTAGCCTGCGCGAGTTGCCGATCAGTTAACTGCGCGCGGCCAAATGCGCGCTAGCAAGCGTTTTTGGGTGGTGCGGCGCTGAGGAGCTTGCTAGAGGCGCGCCCCAGATGCCATGAGGCGTCACGGCACCCGTAGCTCAGCTGGATAGAGCGCTGCCCTCCGAAGGCAGAGGCCAGAGGTTCGAATCCTCTCGGGTGCGCCATTTTAGTTTGGCCGGTTGAGATCTTAGTTCTCGGAATTCGCTGCTGCAGACACCCACACTAGTATCGCAACTAAGCCGCTTTCTTAAACGGCAGCAGCTTCCCGCCGCGCTGTTTGATCGATTTGGACAGCCAGCCGCCTTTTTGCCTTGAGGTGATTTCTTTGAGCTCTGCGGCGGCGCGTTGCAGGGACACTTGCTCTGCGATCAGCGCTTTGTAGATCTTGTCAGAGGTGCGGCGGCGGCGCACGGCATCGCTTGGGTCGATAAAGCCCTCGGCCATGTTGATCAGGCGGTCTGCGGCTTCTTTAAGAGCGCTGCGCGTTTCATCGTCGCTGCCGTCGTCATTCGCATCGACCGGATCCTGCGCGCGCACTTGCTTGTCGAGCCGCGCGGTGAGAGCGTCCAATTGCGCCGGCGAAATGCTCGGCACGGAATTGAGGTGTGTGCGGGCCGCGGCGATGCTTTCGAGCACCGCGCGCTCGCTCAAAATGCCGAACTCCTGGAAGCTGGCGAGTGCGCGATATCCGCGCTCGATCTCGGCTGGCTCGTCAGAGGCGAGCTGCTCGCACGCTTTGGCGACGGTTTCCCATGCCTGCCAGCGGTAGACCCAATCAAGGCCCGTGCCCTTGATGTTCTGCATGCCCATGATGCGGTTGGTGAGGCCCGGCGGGGTGCTGTCGGCGACCAGGCGCACAATCGCCTCACCCTTGGTATAGGTGTCGCGCACGGGCAGCAGCTTGGCCTTGAACGCCTTGCCCAGCAGCGCTCGCATTTGTGCATCGAGCGCAGCCGCGTCGCCGCTTTTCGCGACCGCTTGCTGGAGCTCGGTGAGGGCGCGTGTGCTTTCCGCCATGGCCTCGTAATGCGCGAGAATGGCCTCGTGGTTTTGGACCCCAGCGCTGCGCAGGGTTTCGGCGAGCTGGCCTGAATTGGCCGCTGCAATAGCGTCCGCCGAGTTTAGGAGGTCCGGCTGCGGGGCAAGCATAGCGGCGAGCAGCCCGTCGAGGCTCGCTTGGTCTTGTGCGATGCGCTGATGCTTGGTCAGAGCTTCCAATTTCGCCAAAGGCTCGGTGCCCTCTTCAAACAGTGTGAGGTTGGCGGCATAGGCCTCCCATTCCTCGTTGATGAAACCGATCAGCCCCTCGACATTCGACCCGATCAATACGTGGCGATCGGCCGCGACATCATGCACCAACATGCGCGCAAACACCCGGCTGCGCGGGACGCGATCGGCGCGGTTGTTGACGACGGTGCTGATGAAGATCTCAGGATCGTGAGCAAGGTCATGCTCGGCCATGCCCATCCGGTCCCAATTGCCCATCGCGCCAAAGCGTTCATTGGCGGACATGCCCATGATAAATTCCAGCGTGCGGCCATTGATGGTGGAACGCGGATAGGTTTTAAGCACGCCCAAATCGGCCACCACGCGGTCTGACATTTCGCGCACGCAGTAATCGTGTTCGAGGCCCAGCTCATCGCCCATCGCGGTTACCAGAGCGATGTTATAAGGGTGCTCTTCATAGGGGAAACGGTCGAGCAGATCCTGATGCACCAGCCCGGCCTCTTTCCAGCCGATAGTGCGCATATCGGTCTGACCTTTGGCCGCGCCCTCTTGCAGGATGGGCAACATTTCTTCCTCAGTGGTGAGCAGCTGTGATCCGTTCGGGATGAACTCGCACATGACCTCTGGAATATTGCGTCCAGCCGGGCCTTGGATATCCTCGTGATCGGGATAGGTGTTGGTGATGGTGCCAATATCATCGCGCATCCAATCCTGCTGCAAGACGCGGACATAGTCGGGGTTGAGGCCCATGCATTCCCAAAGGAACACGCGGGTTTTGAGGCCCTTGGAGGTCTTCATCAGGTTGAACTGTTCCCAGATTGTCGCCTTGTCATAGGGGCGGAACAGGAACATTTCCGTGAGGCCCCCAAACGGCGTGCCGATCAGGAACATGGCCTCGCAGCCCGTGGTTTTCGAGACGATGGATGGGCCCACCGCATTCATCAGGCCCGCCTTCAGCCGCTCCGTGCCGGATTTGCCGCGCGTGCCCCAGCCGCCCAGCACCAGGCTCAACGATTTGCGCAGACGCCGGGCGTACCAACCGAGTACGATGTGCCGGGTGAAGAACCACAGGCTGGCAGCGGCGAGGAAGATCGCCAGCTCGATGAGATTGTTCTCATAGACGGTGGAGGCATAGACAAAGGCTTTGTCCATCAATGGGGAGAGCGTATCGATCATGCTGGCTCCTCCGATCCGAAGAACTTGGCGATTTCAGGATTGGCTGGCTGGCCTGCGTCATAGCTGCGGAATGCGGTGTCGATCCCATGGCCGCGCAGAGCCTCAAGGAATTCCGCAGGCTCTCGGTTGCGCTGATTGGCGAGCGCGGCGAATTCGCGCGAGATGCGCCAGAATGCGCGCGCGCGGCTGAATAGGCCAGCGGGCGGGGTCAGAGTTGTAATCCCGGCGCTGGTGAAGATCTCGAGCGGCTCACCCTGGTCAAGCGCGGCCAGCACCATATCGATCAGTGGCAGGTAATTGCGCCAGCCGCCCTCGCTGCTTTCAAACAGAGGTTCGCCCGGAACTTTGGTCGGGGCGAGCTCGGCCATGCGCGCGCTTGGGGCGAGCATCGTGCCGAAATAATGGCGTCCGGTGGTGTGGATATGCGCTTGGCGTTTGTCGGTGGCGGAATTGCGCCCTTCGAACAGGACGCGCCATAGCCGCCGCTTGATCCACTCGCCGCGCTGAATGCGCGGGCGGCGACCATTTTTGAGCGAGAGACCAAAATCGTTTTGCGCGAGCACGGCCATAACCCGGCCCACCCGCTCGCTATTCTCGGCGAGCCATGGTTTGAGCGCCTTGGTCGTGCGGATATCTGCCTCTCGCTGATCGTGTGTGACTTCGCGGATCGCTTCGGCGATTTCCAGCGCATCGAGGTCGGACATCAGCCATGCACGCTCAGCCGCTTCATCGGCCCAGCGCAGCAGCTTGGGTGCGAGGCGGCGGGCCTGAAAGGCGGCGATGTGCTGGCGGATTTGCGCGATGGTCCGGTCGGATCCCAGATCGCCGGACTGGCGGCAAAAGGCGGCAAGCGCGGAAGCCGCATCGAGCGTGATGCGCAACACAAATTCGTCGCTGTCATGGGCCAGGACATGGCCGATATGCGCCGCATAGTCGTCTGGCGTTATGGCCCGCAGCATGCGCGGCACATCGGCAAAGATCGCGGCGCGAACTTGGTGGTCGTTGTCATCGCGCAGGGCGGCAAATGTCTCCGCCGCGACCGGCTTGGGCAGCAAGTGCAGCGTATCGGCGAGCGATTGGCGCACGGCGCCGCTTTCGTCTTCGCCCAGTTTCTTCAGCAGCCGCGCAAATGCCTCATCCAGCGCGAAGTTGGCGCTCAGCAGGCGCACCAGATGGCGGCGCAGGAACAGTTCGTTGTCTGCCGCGCGCACAGGCTTGGCTGAGAGCGGCTGTTTAAGCCGCGCGTTCACAGCGGTCGCGATGGAGTTGGGTGAAAGCGCGAGCAATGCGTCAAAGGCGGCGCATTGCACCCACACATCTTCGCTTTCATCCAGGCACACCCGGCGCGTCGCGCTCAGAACAGCCTCCAACCACGCGCCAAAGGGCCAATGGTCGATTTGCTTTGCAATGGTTGCCAGGCAAGTGTGCGCGGCGCAGCGGATGCGCGCATCCCCGCGCCAGCTGCGCATGGCGTCGAGCAGATCGTCGAACAGATCGACGAAGAATGCGGTGTGGACCATCATCGGGTCAGCCGCGACCGCATCGGCAGCGATCAGGCCCAGCCGCTCAACCGCGTGGGCCAAAGCGCGCTCTCGCTCACCAACACGTTTGTGGAACCGCTCCACCGCCGCATCGGCATCGAAATAGACATCAAACGCCTTGCGGTCGCTGTTCAATTGCTTGCGGTCCGCGCCCAATGCGCGGGCAAAATCGAGGATCGCGGCGCGCTCTTCGGCTTGGTCGATCGCGTTGGCGTGGCGAGTCTGAAATTCGCGCTCGGCAGTGGCCAGAGCGGCGATGGAGTCGCTTTGCTGGGCGCAATATTTCGCCAGCAGTTCAGCATGAACGCGCGGATCGGCAAACTCGCTCTGCTTGTCGGCCAGCGCCAGAATTTCGGCGTGGACGTCCTCAAACACGGGGCGCATTTTGGGCGCGAGCCCAGCGGTCAGACGGTCGGCGAGTAGGCGTTCTTGCGGCGCGGCGAGCCCGGCATCAATTTTGGTGTGGACACTCATGCCGCAGCCTCCACCAAGCAAGCGGCCAGCTTTGCCCGCAGGGCGCCATCTTCGATCATGGCTGCTCGCAGGTCAGCAGAGATTTCGATATGGACGAAGCCATCAAACTCTGCCTCACGCAGCAATTGCCCCTGAGCGTTGGACAGCGCGCCGAGCTCGCCAGTGTCGCCGGGATAGACGAGCACGGGAACAGGCGCGAAGGCCATGCTGAGGCAATCCGCCAGATCGAGCAGGCGCTCGCTGGGCTCTTCCGTGCCATTGCTGAGGATCATGCCAGCGGTTTGCGCAGCCACGCTGTCTCGGCGATCTCCGTCAAAGCCGTGCAGCTGCACGTTGAGCCCCTTTGGTGCGGCCTCTGCAAAAGCAAGTGCGAAAGCGCTGAACAGGTGGCCCTTGGTGCGCGCCAGATCGAGTGCGTGTTCGCACCCGCTGGTCTTGCGGCGCGGCGCAGAATTCCACGCAGCGGCCTGCGCGCCCGTTTCCAAAAACAGAGCGGAGGCGAGGCTGCCAGTGTGGCGGTCTGATCCGCGGTGCGGCGCGGTGATCGCGAGCGGTGGCGCAGCCCCTTCGCGCACCCAATAAATCCCGCGTGCCCGACAATCGCCAGCGCCCTCGCTCAGCAGCATCGCGTCTTCAGCGCCGGGCACAGCCGAAGCCTTAAGGCCCAGCTCTGCAAGGTCAGCCAAGCGATTCTTGTTGCCGCCGAGCAGCTCGGCAAAGGCGCTTTGCGCGCGGGCGAGCTCAGCATTATCGGCAAAGGCTGTGCCTTGGACCCCGCCAAATGGAGGGAACAGATAGGCTGCGCCTGCGAGAATCGCCGCCGCTGCGCCGCCCGCCAGAATGGGTTTCGCGCGGCTCATGGCGCATCACCTTGGGTAAGATCATCGGATATTTCGTCGCGCGATGCTTCATACAGCACCAGCAGTGTGTAATCGCTCCCGCTAATGCCCAGCGGACCCACCGCGCGCCAATGGTTGCGGCCCAGGTAAAAGCGCTCTTCGCGCGTAAGCATGTCCGCTGGAAAGGCGTTGGGCTCGGTCAAAAGATCACGCGTGTCATCGCTCAAGCGCCGGTAGGCCGCGAGCGACTGGTTGCCGAGATAGGTGCGTTGTTCGAACACTTGCACATCCACGCCAACAATGCCGCGATCAATGTCGAACATTTCCAGTTCCAACCTTGCGGCGGGAACAGGGCTTTCGACCAGCAATTGGTCTTGTTCGGCGACCAATTCTGGCTGCGTGCGGAAAAACCGCCAGGTGTTGCCTGAGGCAAACACCACGTCGGGCGAATCCGCTTGCAGATAAGCGTCATGGACGGAAATCTCTTCGCCATTCGCCCCGATCCAGCGCATCCGCAGGCCGTAGACAAAGCCTTTTTCAAGGCCGCGCACGTCCTCTGTCACCGAGGGTGCGAGCAGGATTTTGGCCTTGGTCACCGGCTGCGAGAAGGTGAAGGCCAGCGGGTCATTTTCCGGGATGCGGTAGACGATGGAGCGCTTTGAAATGCGGGCATCGCGCGCGGTGATATCGCGTACATCGGTAAGGTAGCTGGCGAGCGGCATTGCGTATTCGCGCCCGGCCCAGCCCGATGCCAGAGCCAGTAGCGCAAACAGCAAAGACTTGGCGAACATAGACAAAGTCATTCTGCGCGCTCCCCGATGCCAGGGAACATCAGCCAGCCAAAGGCATAGCGCCGCTCGCTGGTGCTTTCGATATAGCGCAGCGACATGCTCGGGCGAGCCTCCATGCCTGCCTGATCATAGGCATTGGTCACCGTTTCAGCGCGCAGACCGGCGCTGCGCAAGGCGGAGATGACCTCGCTAAACGCAGGCTGTTCTGGCCCAATGCGGTCTTTTGCGACCAGCACATCCACGCCTTTGCGGTAATCGACCGCTTCGCGCGGGCGAGCGCGCAATTGGAAGATCATCGGATCCTCCACGCCCTCTTGGCTGCGGACCCATTCCTGCCATGTGACATCAAAAATCGTGTGCGGATCGCGCAGGAAACTGTCGCTTCGGGTGGCGACGAACAGGGCGTTTGAGCCCCATTTGCCGTGCACCGCGACGCCAATCCGGGCGGGCAGGACGCCGCGTGAATTCTCAAAAGTCAAAACCGCCTTTTGCGGCTCTTGCCCCTCGGCGAGGAAGATATTGCCTTCATCGCGGCCAGCCGCAGACAGGCTCCAATGCATTTTGGAGCCAAAGCGGCAGCGGGCGATGTCCATTCCGGCCATTTGCGCCGCAGCGCTGGCTATTTCTGGCGTTTCACCGGCGCGTACGCGCTCGATCATAGGGGCGGCGATTTCAAACCGGGCAAAGGCGAGTTGAGGCAGGCCGTCCCAATGGCTGCCTTCTGCCGCGCTGCGAGACAGTGCACACACTTTGGGCTGCTCCGTCGGCTGAGCGGGCGTGGTCAGGCCAGCGATGTGACGCAAGGAAGCCTTGCTCAGTTCCAGAGTTGCATAGTCACCGCGCAGCCCGCGTCCTTCGCCAGCCAGGCTGACTTTGAGATCGGGTGTAAGGTCACGCAAAGCCGCGACATTCGCGGCAGCGCCCGCGCCATCGGCAAAGGCAAAGCGCGAGGCGGAGTCTGGATCCGCTGCGCTGACCACGATATGCGCTGTCTGCGTTGCATCGATAAAGATCTGCGCGACATTGCTGTCGCTATTGCGTCCAGCGGGCGCAGGCGCGGCGAGCACCAGCCAGCGCGCGTCCTGATTGCGCTGAAGGGCGAGGGCAGCATTGGCGAGACCCGGCATTGCTGTCGGGTCAGGCAGGATGATCGCCTCATCACGCGCGGCATTGGGGTCAAACACCAGCAATTCTGCGCCTTTGTAATCATCGCGGATAATCGCGAGGCGGCCGTCCTCGATCCTCAGCAAACGCCAACCGCTGGCGCGCTGATGAAATTCGGGTGCGATTTCAGGCACGCCTTCTTCGATCAGCTCGACCAGCCGCGAAAGGGTACGGCGGCCCTCGTTCGACAAGGGCTGAGCCGCGCCGCGCATCACGCGGGTGTGCGCATCGCCGACCGCATTCACGATCAGCGCGTTGAGCTGAGGCGAATTGCCAGAGCGCAGGCCGTCGGCCTGAACAGGGCCATCGTTCCACGGCGCGCGCGCGGTCGCAGCGGTCAGCGTAAAGCCAACGAAATTGCCGATCACCGCGCCGGCCAGGCTGACCTGCAAGGTCGAGCGGGCAACGCGCGGGAAGATGTCTTTATCATGCGCTTTGATCGCGATCAGCGTGGAGAGCAGATAGCCGAAACCGAAGAAATCGGTCGTTTTCACGTCGATGCCCTGCCACACGATGAACCAGCCCAGCGCCATTTTCCACGCGAAGCTGATGTTGAAGAAGAGCAGCAACTTGCGCCCGCCCTCCAACGTGACATTGGCCATAAACGGCAGCTGCAGGATCATCCGCGCGATGCAATAGATCAGGATCGCCTCGCCGAACGAGGTCAGGATTTTGGTCGGCTGATACCATTGCAGCGCGATGAGCGCCGGGATCAGAATGCCGGAGAAATCCCAGCCATATTTGACGTTGTAATGGCTCGCGATCAGCGCCGTCAGCGTCAGGATGATATAGGCTTTGGGGCTGGCAAGGATCGAGCTTGCTAGCCCTTCATAGAGGTAGAACACGCCGCTGATGCGGAAATTCGTGATCTCCATCAGGCCGTAGCGCACAATCAGATAGGTAAGGCCAATGGTGACGCAGGCCATAGGTAGGCCGCGTTTGAGGCCCGGCTTCCAAAACTGGTTCGCCATCAATGAGATAATGACGAGGCCGAAGCTTTGCAGATTGTTTTCCCAATCGATCCGCCGGTCAAAGTTTTCCTCCAACCAGCCTGAAAATTCTGGCAGCAGCAGGCCGTCAAACGAGAGGCGCACCGCAATGCTGGCGAGGATCAGACCCATAAAACGGTCGCGGCCAAACAGACTGGGGAAGCGGCCCGGAGCGAGCTTTTGTGAGAACACCCAAACGATGAGGTAAGCGACAATTGCCTCGACGCTGATTACCAGCGCCGCGAACGGCTTCACGATCATCAGCGGGACGAGATAGCCCGGCACCACAAGACCTGACAGAACCCAGCCATAGCGCAGGTTGAAAAAGCACATGACGAACACACCGACCCACACGGTCGTGATGATCGATCCGGCCAATCCGCCTTCAGGAAATATGGTGAGAGGAAAAAGGTCCACGGCGTAATAACTCAGCCCTGCTCCGCCGCTGGTTCAGCCGAGACCGGCGCGCTTCCACCAGCCAAAGCGCGGGCTGCGCGTTTGACCAGCTCAGCAGGCTCCACCGGCTTGCGGGCAATATCAACCACGCCGAGCGCGCGGTGCTGCTCGGTCAGCTTCTCTTCGGTGGCAGAGGATACGATCATCACGGGCGGACGGTGCGCGCCGCTTTCAGCCAGCAGACGCAGGAATTTGATCCCGTCAATTTTCGGCATGACAAGGTCGAGCAGGATCAGGTCAAAGCGCGCTGCCTTCACCTGTTTTAGGCCCGCATCCCCATCGCTCGCGACGTCGACGTCATAGCCCTCAAGCTGCAGCGTCAGCTGCAACAGCCCCGCCAGAATGGGATCGTCATCGATCACCAGAATACGCGCCGCCATCAGCCGACCCCTCGCAAATCTACATTAAATCCAAAGCCATTCGACTGGCTGCCCCAATAGGACACGCTGGCCGACCAGCGCGTGACCTTGGCCATGCCCTCGCCGATCACGCGGTATTCGCCGACTGCGCCTTCTTCGTAATTGGCGATCAGCCACAGAAGGCGGTCAAAGCCGATGCCAAAGCCGCCAGAAATTCGGATAAGTGTGCGCCCGTGCAGCTCTTCGAGCTTCAATTTGACGACACCGTGCTGCGGCGTATCGGCGATCACCACGCGCAGCATTGCGACCAGCATATCAGCCAGCGCATTGGGCTCTGCCAGGGTGAAACCGCTGACGCTCGGGTGCTCCGCTTCGATGATCACGCCAAGCTCATCGGCGAGGGTGGAGGCGCGCGCGATTGCATCTTTGGCAACGGCGGCGGCGTCCACTGGATAGCAGGCCTCGGTCAGGTCGCGGGTTTCGGAACGGATCAGGCCGGCAACTTCGTCGAGGCGGCTGGTCGCGCGGCGGGCGGTCTCACTAATGCGGTCAACCACGCTGCGCACTTGCTCGCTGGCCAGCCGCTCGTCACTGGCGAGCTGCGAGCCGAGCAGGATCGCTTCAAAATCATTGCGCAGTTGCAGATCGATGAATTTCGCCACCGCTTTGCGCAGGTCAGCGGCGCGGTTCACATCGCGCATATCAATCGCTTCGAGCACCAGAATGCGGTCTGCGCCGTGAGCGTGGCTGACTGGCGCGGCGAGCCGCAGCATCCGTTCGCTCTGGCGATTGCCGTCACCCAGATCGCGCATCGGCATGCGCATTTCAGAGCCGTTGAGCATCAGGTCTTCGATCAGCGCCTCGACCCGCTCTGCGTCGAGCTCTGTCAGCGCCAACAATGCCTCCGACAACGAGGTGTCGAACAGGCCCAGCCCCGCCTCACGGTACAGCTCCTGCATCGCTTCATTGGCGTGCAGGGGAGAGCCGATCAGGTGGAAAATGATGACGGCGGTGTCGATCGTATCGAACCCGCGGCGCACTTGCTCAGATTCGTTGGCGACCAGCGCGATGGCGCTTGCAACCTTGTCGTCGAGCGGCAGATAACGGCTTTCCTGGCTGGCCCGCGCGTTAAGATCGGCGCGCCAGCGGAACAGCTCACGAAAGCTTGTGACAATTGCGCGCACCAGATGCGCCGATTTGCCCGGTGTGGCGGTGTCGGGCCGGGTGTGGAGCCAGAACAATTGCTGATCGCCTGCGCCGACCCAGCCGATCCGCGCTTCGCCCGCCCAGCTGGGGACGATGTCGGCGGCATCGCGCACGGCAAAGGTTGCGCGCAGGTCTTTCAGGATCACGGCGAGCTGTTTCGGCGCAATGGCAATGTCTTCGATCGAGGCATTGTTGGCCGCGACCGGCTCCAGCTGGCCATTGGGTAGCAATTCGACCAGCAGGCTGCGCTCAACCCCGGCATATTGCGCGGCGGAACCGAGCAGCTGCGGCAGGCGTGCGCCTTCACGCAAGGCTGAGCGATTGAACGAAGTTTGCACCGCGCGCGAGGCGGTGCGTTCCAGACGGCGATCTTGCGAGGTTTCGCGCTCGATCACGCGCTGGAAGGTGATGATCCACGGCGCCAGCATCAGCGCGGCGACGGGCAGCAAAGTGTTCGTAAACAGCAAAACGGCCCAGCAGGCCGCAGCGATGAGCAGACTGAAACTGATCGGCACCAAGACCGCCAATCGCTTGGGATCGGTCTCTCGGTAGACCAGAGATAGCAGCGCGCCGAGCGCCAGAAGCAGCACCCAAACCTGCCAATCGTGGGCGTAATAGCTGACTTGATCGGTCCTCAGCGCGTTCACCGCATGGGCGCGGAAAATCGCCTCGCTGGTGGAATGGCTGTTCGGGCTGAGCGGTGTGCTGAGCGAACCGCGCAGCGCATCTGGCCGAACCACCATAGCGACCAGACCGGACAGTTCGCCCGGCTGGATCTCGCCGCTGGTCAGCTGGCTGGCTTTGAGGATCGGAATGCTCTGACGGCTTGGCATCGGCACCAGAAACTCGCCGCGCGCCGGGCTTTTGCCAGCGAGGGCAGCGTCAAACACAGGAATGCTCTCGCTGCGTCCGGGCAGAACCGCCGATTGCGCGCGGTTGATGCCGTATTGCGCCGGAGCCAAAGTCCGCGCGGTTGAGATCGCCGATCCGGCGGTGCCAGCGCCTTGCAGCTCCCAGCTTTCGTTTTCGGGCAATTGTTGCGCTGGCAGGCCGACAATGACGGGAACAGCGGCAGAGGTCGCGGGGCCCCGATCAGCGCCGAGATAGCCGATCCGCTCAACGCCCAGATTGGCGAGCGAGCGCTCCAATGCGGTAAATTGCGCCGGGTCTTGCGCGGCGAAACCGGGATCGCGCTCAATCACCACCACGCTGGGCTGGCTGCCCGCTTGGTTGACGGTGACGGCATCGAAGAAACGTCCATCGACCTGAGCAAAGGCGCCCAGCTGATGGAGGACGGCGAGCGCCATCGCGACCAATAGCGGGCCGAGCCATTGGCCCAGCAGCTCGCGCCGGACAGCGCGCATGCGCCGCGAGCTGCGCGAAGTCGTGCGCGCAGAAGCGGAGCCTGATGGCTTGCTGTCTTCCAGAGCAGGAGTGGGCGAAAGCGCGGTCACAATGTGTATGGGATCAGCAGATGATGGGGCGATGCGGCCTCACTCGCCCCTGCCGCGATGCGGACGGATGCGAGAATGACGGCGATGCCTACCCAGCTGCCAATATGCCCCAGACCCCCTTAGTTTTCCCGCCCAAACTGGCCGTTTCATCGGCCATGAATGGATGGGCGCAGCCGGAGCGATCCGGCCAAGCAGCCAGCAAAGCTGCCTTTCATGGTTACTATTCAGGGTCTGGCGCTAAGGAATTATCCCTAATTAACCGTTAATCATCGCAGGCTTGTATATTAGGGCGCTGCGCGGCCTGCGCGGGAAAGACGGCTACAGAGCGCGCGAGATGTAAAATGACGTCACGAAGGAGTGAACGCGTTTTCAGCCCGCTCGCTTAGGTAAACATCGTTAGCTCCGTCTTAATCATATTCTTACATAAGCGCCGGGTGAAAGAAGCATCAAACACCCAGTGGGCGACCGCCAAAGCCGGTGCCAGCGCGAAAGCGCTGCGCGTTCTGCTGGCCGAAGACACGCCGATCAGCGCCGAGGCGATGCGGGCCATGGCCGAGCATTTCTCGGTCGAGATGGATATTGCCGCCAATGGGCTGGAAGCGATTGAGATGGTCGAGGCCGCAAGGGCCGAAGGACGGCCCTATTCGCTGATGCTGGTCGATGTGATGATGCCGATTTTGGACGGTGTTGAGACGACCAAGCGGCTGCGCGCACGCGGGTTTGACGCCGATGCGCTGCCAATCATCGCGGTCACCGCCGCCACCAGCTTTGATGAAATCCGCTCGTACCGAGCCTGCGGGATGCAGGCTTTTCTGGCCAAACCGGTCGCGCTCAAGGATTTGGGCGCCACTTTGGAGGCCTGGGGTCACAAGGCGGACAAACGGGCATCAAAACCAGCCTCTACGATTGAGCCAGCGCTGATGGAGGCGCTGGAGCAGCAATTTCGCGACCGCAACAAGCGCACGCTCAAGCTGGTCGAAACAGCGATCAAAAATGCCGATTTCAGCGCTGAAACTGTCAATGAGATTAGACACTTACTGCATCAAATCGCCGGGACCGCGACAACCTTTGGAGACGCCAAGCTGAGCGAGTTGGCGCGCGCGCATGAGCATGCGCTGATCGAAGCAGAAATGAATGAGGAGGAGCTCAAAAAGCGCCTCCAAAAGGCTGCGAAAAGCCTCAAAGAAAGGATCAAGCCGTGAAGTTTCCGTTTGTTTTGGCCATGCCGCAGGCCATGAAATGGCTCGGCCCGGCTTTGGCTTTGGCCGTTCTCGGCTCGCCAGCGGGCGCGCAGGTGACCGGCCCGCAAGAGGACGTCGCCACTGAAGAGACTGCAAGTGAAGACCGCGTGCAGTTCGACGGACTGGTCGAAATTCGCGGTGTCGAATCCGATCTGGATTTTGACCAAGGCGATGCGATCGACAGCTCCGGCGTCGGCATACGCGCCCGGCTTGGCGTGACATTTGACCTCAGCGAGACGACCAGCGTCCGGGCTGAGGCCGAAGGGCGCCTGTTTGAGTTTCGCGATGACGGCCGCGACAGCCTGGAAACGGCGGTTGGCCGCCTGCACGTGACGCATCAGGTCTCTGACGAGGTTCAACTGCGCGGGCACGTGCGCCGCTACGAAAATATTGCGGTTTTGGAGGCGTTTAGCGCCGATCAGACCAGCGTCGGCGCGCGCGTGCAATGGCAGCGCGGCAACGACCGGGTCCGCGCGACCGCCGAATATCGCGAGCGCGAATATGACACTACCATCGGCGGCGATGGCGATGGCTATCAGGTGACCGCACAATACAACCGCCGCCTTGGCCCCTATCACTGGGTTCGCTTGGATGTCCGCCAAGAGGACATGCAGAGCGATAATGAGCCGCGCCGCAGCTTTGAACGGCAAAGTGCGCGGGTGAAATACAGCGTCCCGATTGCCAAGCGCCTGCGGTTTCGCCCGTCACTCGAATATCGCCAGTGGGATTATGATGCTCGCATTGCGCGGGGCGATCCGAATGGCGCGCTGCGCGAAGACAGCTATGTCGCGCCCGCCGTGGAGCTTGCCTGGGGACGCGCATCGCGCGGTCTCTATGCCAATGCCAGCGCTGAATACCGCCTCAAATCATCCAATGACGAACGTTTTGACGATGACGCAATCCGGGTCGGCGTGCGGGTGGGCTATCGTTTTTAGGTTGCGCGACGGCAGCGCGGCTCGCGCGTCCAAAATTAAGGGCATCAAAATCCGTTCTACCGAGGGTGAGAGCCCCAAATTTAACCTCGCCTTAGGCATGAAGGTTTCCCTTTTCTAACCGGGTACCTCCGTATTCCCACGTGGCGACGGGCACTTTGGTGTCCACGATTCGTTTAGGAGACCAAGTAATGAAAACCGCAATGATTGCTGCTGTTGCCGTACTCTCGGCCAGCACCTCAGCTTTCGCTCAGGATGCGACCAGCTCGAACACTGACGTTGATGTCGACAACGATGTCGTCGTCGTGGACACAGACGTGACGGTTGTTGAAGACAGCTTCGACAACAACACCGATAATTCTAACGACAGCTTCAACGACAACTCAAACCGTGAGTTCAACGACAGCTTTGATGACAACCGCGATTACGTTGACAGCTTCGACGACAACTCGGACAACATCGCTCAGGGCGTAGGTTCGAACAAGACCTACAATTTCAACGGCGCTGCAATCGTTGCAGACACCGCTCTCTCGAACGTCGTAACCGGCGTAGATGTTGACTACGGTGATCTTCAAGACACAGCTCGTCTCAGCAACAATCTCGTCAACCGTGGCAGCTCCTTCCGCAATTATGCAGGCAACAATGCGCTGAACCAGAACACTGGTGTGGGCGCGTCGCAAAATGCCAGCGTTACCATCGCTGTTTCAGGCGACAGTTTCGGCGGAAACTAAGCCCGCTTTCAGGTCTGCCTCGCGCCGCCTTCCCGCATGGGCGGGCTGGCGCAGGCATCTGAAAAACAAGGAGTCTAAGCTATGACTAAGATCAGCATGGCATTTGCACTGGCTGCCGCTGCGGTTGCTTCTCCGGCACTTGCCGAAGACGCGAAACCAGCGCCTGCAGAACAAAGCACACCTGCGGCAAAGTCAGTGTTTGCTGATGCCACTCCGGTGGACGAAGGCAAGCTGGCGAAAATCGCCGGTAAAGAAGATCTCACCCAGCTGACCAATTCGGATCAGACGAACAGCGTTGACGGCAACAGCGTCGGCGACAATTCGAATACGGGCACGATCTCGATCAGCGACAATGCCTTTAACAACATGAATGGTATGACCATTCTCAATGCCAACACCGGCAATAACGTTGCGATCAACGCCTCTATCCAGGTGAACATCGCGCTTCCGGCGCAATAAGCCGTATTGCACTATGGCATTTCGCGGCGTCTCACGAATGATCACGGCAATGGCAGGGGCTATGCTCCTGCCAGCTTGTGCCGCTGTACCCGCCAGTGACGGCGGGTTTCAGCTCACAACGCATGCCGGCTCGCTGGCGCTGGAAACCGCGCCGCGCAGCATGGTCGAGACCCGCTATGACACTGTCGTTCGGCAGCAATTTGATTTCAGCTGCGGTTCTGCTGCGCTCGCAACGCTGCTGACGTATCATTACGGCCGCGAACAGGGCGAAGGCCTGGTGTTTCGCGGCATGTGGCGTGATGGCGATCAGGCAGCGATTCAGAAGCAGGGTTTCTCCCTGCTCGACATGAAACGTTACCTTGGCGCTCAGGGAATTGACGCAAACGGCTATAAGGTCTCGCTTGACCAAGTTCGCCAGGCTGAAACCCCTGGGATCGCGCTGATCGCGCCGAATGGATACCGCCATTTTGTGGTGGTTAAGGGCATTGAAGACGGTTTCGTCCTGGTCGGAGATCCCTCGCTGGGACTACGCCGGATGGACCGCGAAGAATTCGAAGAAACCTGGAACGGCGTCTATTTTGTCGTGACTGGTGGAGCAAAAATTAACCATCTTGCCTTTAATGCAGACGCGCAATGGGGCCGCGTCGCAGCATTTGGGGCGGACCAGGGCATGTTCCAACCGGTGAGTCAGCAAGTGCTGAACCTTACCGCGCCGGGCTACGGGGAATTTTAACGATGCGATTTATTCGCTTTCTTGCTGTGATACTTGCCTTTGTGGCTGCACCTGTCGCTGCGCAATCGCCATTTGGTGCGGTTGCTGCGATGGATGACGCTGCTTTGGCTGGTGAGCGCGGCGGTTTTATTCTTCCCGGTGGCATCGATCTGGACATGGCCATCACCCAGGAAACCAGCATTGATGGAGAGCTCGTATTGCGCTCGTCCTATGTGCTGGCTGAGGGCGGACCCGTTGTATCGATTGAGCAAGTGTCTCAGGACGTTTCGGTGGAAACCGATGGCGACGATACAGGCAGCCGTATAACCATTTCGGTTCCTCATACTCAGGTTGTTCACCTGGCAGGCCGGGCAACCGGCAGTATCATCACCAATTCCGCCGATGATCGCACCATTTCGACTGTCACCACCGTTGATCTCGACCTGTCGAGAATGGCGGTTGGTCAAATTGGTTCGCTTATTCCGTCTCTGGGCTCGCTTGCTGAGGATGCAGCAAACTTCAGTTTCGACTGACCTTAGTCGCGACTGTCCGGACGGATGGTAGTACACAATGCGCAACGCATTTCTGAGCCTCGCTCTTATGGGCGCCGCTTTGCTCGCAGGGCCCGCAGTGGCCCAGGACGCTGGGCAAGGCGCTGGCACGCAGACGCGCGAAATCGAAATGGTTTCGCGGCCCGTGGTGCAGCCTGTTGGCGCACGCTCTGCCAAACCAGCGGCGCGCGTTGCTACAACACCGGACACACAGACTAAAACTCCCACAAATGCGGCTGAACTCGCGCAATTGCGCGCGGAAGTGTCGGCGCAGCGGGATTCGATCGCGCAGCAGATCAGCGCGCTTCAAGCTCAGCAAAACCAATTGGACGCGATGGAGCGGCGCTTGGCGCTTGCTCTGGGCGAAGAGCCAGTGGTTCGCCGCGCCTCCGCTACGCCATCTCAGGCTCAGCCTGGTCCCGCGCCGCGCCGTGTTGCCTCTGCGGCCCCGCAAAGTGCTCAGGGCGCGCAAACAGGCGGTTCTCAGGGCCGTCCGCAGGGCACCGTGGGCGTCGCGCCAGAAGATGCCGATCGCCAACCAGAAATTGCTGCGCTGGGCCGTCAGGGCAGCGCAATCACCCAAAAGGGCAAATTGAGCGGCGAGGTCGAGTGGAGCTATGCCCGCGCAGACCGCAACCGCGCGCTGTTCCGCGGCGTTGAAGTGGTCGAATCCGTCCTTGTTGGCGTGTTTGACATCAACGAAAGCCGCCAGGACGTGTTCACGCAAAAGGTCGGCCTGCAATATGGCCTGACCAATGATCTAGAAATTGGCGTCGATGTGCCGTTTATCGCCCGCTGGGACACCTCAGTCCTAACGCCGGTCGCGGGGCCAAATGCCAATGGCGAGACGCGCGAGATCGATAACAGCGCCAACGGCTATGGCATCGGCGATGTCGAAGTGCTGCTGCGCAAGCAATTGCACGCCCCTAAGGGCTTTGGCGCCTATCTGATCGGCAATCTGCAGGTTGATATTCCAACCGGAAAGGGCCCATTCGAACTCACCCGTAACCAATTTGGTGAAGCAAGCGAGGCGGCAACCGGGTCAGGTTTCTGGGGCGTAACCCCGGGTATCACCGCGATCATCCCAAGCGATCCGGGCGTTCTGTTCGGCAGCCTCAGCTACACCAAGAACTTCGCGCGTGACGTCAATGCGGTTCTGCCGCCAGTGCAGATCGAGCGAGTGGATCCCGGTGACGTCATTTCCTTCAGCGCTGGCGTTGGCCTTGCGCTCAACCCGCGCCTGTCGCTCAACTTCGGCTATGCGCACAGTTGGGGCTTTGGAACTGAGACCACCACCCGGGCTCTAACCGAGGGTGCCGAAGCGGTTACACAGAGTTCGCGCGATCTCCAGATTGGACGCTTCCTGTTCGGGACGACCTACAAGATCAATCCGAAGACGAGCGTGAATTTCGGGATCGAAGCGGGCCTAACCGACGATGCGACCGATATGCGCGCTGTCGTTCGCTTCCCGTTCGTATTTTAGAGTTTTCGGCCATAGCCACCCACACCCTCCGCCCTTCCACCCGGATTGTATCCCGGTAGGTTCCGGGTGGAAGGGCGGAGGGTGTGGGTGGCTAGGTTCTATGGATCCAGCTCACGCCCAACCGTTTTCCAGAAACTCCAGCGCGCAGCCGGCCAGCATCGCTGCACCTTTGGGCAGCGCGCTTTCGTCAACATGCATGCGCGGTGAGTGAATGGCGCAGCAGCTGCTCCAATCTTCCCCGTCCGGTGCCACGCCGAGGAAGAACATCGCGCCCGGCACCTTTTCCAACACGTAAGAGAAATCCTCTGCCCCCATGATCGGGTCCGCGAGGTCGCGCCAGGCGTCCGTTCCACTATCGCTCAAAGCACTCGCAACCTTGCGCCCCAGCTCCACCGCGCGCCCATCGCAAAGCGTCACGGGAAAGCCCGGTTCGATCTCGCAAGCCGCCGTGACGCCATAGGCCGCCGCCGTGCTAGACGTGACGTCAGTCATCAGCCGGTGTACTTTTGCTCGGTTTTCTACGGTTAGAGTGCGGATCGTCCCTGACACAGTGGCGTCATCTGGGATGACATTATGGGCCGTGCCGGTGTGGATTTGGGTTACAGTCACCACGACGGCGCTGGCGGCATTGAAGCGCCGCGTCACCATTGCCTGCACTGCGCCAACGATGGCTGCGGCGGCAGGAACGGGGTCTTCGCAATCATGCGGCATAGAGGCGTGACCGCCCTTGCCCGTAACGGTGATAGTGAATTGATCGGCGGCTGCCATCAGCGGCCCCGGCTTGCCCGCAAGCACGCCATAAGCGGCATTCGGCATGATGTGCAGCGCAAAGGCGGCATCGGGCAACGGGCGATCGCCTTCTCCTTCTCCTTCGCCGCCAAGCAAGCCATCTTCGAGCATAAAGCGTGCGCCGTGATATCCCTCTTCGCCCGGCTGAAACATGAAATCGACCTCGCCTGCGATATCGGCGCGGCGCGCATCAAGCAGCTTGGCCGCCGTTACCAGCATGGCGGTATGGGTATCGTGGCCGCAGGCGTGCATTCGACCAGGGATGGTGGAGGCAAACTCAAGATCGGTTTTCTCCGCCATCGGTAGAGCGTCCATATCTCCGCGCAGGACAACCCGCTCGCGGCCCGGGGCACCCGGTTTCGCGCCTTTGAGGGTTGCGACCGCTCCGGTGCAAGAGGTGCCGATCCGCCATTCAAGATCGATATCAGCCAGCGCCTCGCGCACTTTCGCCAGCGTTTTGGGCGTCTCCAGGCCCAATTCCGGTTCGGCGTGGATCGCGCGCCTCAGCGCGATAAGGCTAGGGCCAAGCTCCTCGGCAGAGACGGCAAGATCGGGTGAAATGAGCGCGGATGTAAGCATGGGCCGCAGTCTAACCCCGCTCACCCCCTGCGGGCCAGCTCGAATTGCGCGCGCCGCGCCGTATCTGGTGCACAGGTGCCTCCACCGGTCGCAAATCCGGGCTTGCCACGGGTAATTTAGCCCCGATGTAACCGGCGGCGCCCGCCAACCGTAACGTCAGCAGGGTGAGAAATTTCTGGCAGACTAACCCCGTTTGCCGCTAGGAGCCGCAATTATGGGCACGTCGATATACGAATTTCCGCAAAGTTCGCAGCCGGATGCTGCGCGCGGAGCCGTGTCTGCGTCCCGTTCTGGGCCGCGCCGTGCACGCGCGCCGGGCGAAGCGCCAACCGTTGGCGTGATCTACAATCCGCGCAGCCACCGCAACAAAGGCCAGGACTTTGACTGCGGGATCAGCCCGGATGTTTACATCGTTCAGCCCGGCGATCGCAATCAACTGCCTCAGGCCCTGTCCAGCCTTGCCAAGCGCGGGATCGATCTGCTCGTCATTAATGGCGGCGATGGGACGGTGCGCGATGTGCTGACCTGCGGGCAGAGTATTTTTGGCGAAGATTGGCCGCCGATCGCGGTTCTGCCCAAGGGTAAGACCAATGCGTTGACCGTTGATCTCGACGTGCCGCTCGATTGGACGCTGCAAGGCGCGATTGATGCGCTCGATAATGGCGGGCGGATTATGCGCCGCCCCATGGCGCTCACCGCGCTGACCGGACCCAAGTCACGCGTTTTGGGCTTTATCATGGGCGCGGGCGCATTCGCGCGGGCAACAACGCAAACTGGCCAAAGCGCGCACCGGCTGGGCGCTTTTGATTCCGTCGTTGTTGCCGTGGCCACCGCATGGGTGATCCTGCAATCGCTGCTCGGTTCGCGCACTAATGTCTGGCGCCGCGGCGCTGAGATGGAATTGCGACTGGGTCCAAACGGCGCATTGATGGAGCATAGCGGCCACGGCGATCCCAAACGGCGGCAATTGCTGTTTGCATCCACCTTGGAGCGCTTGCCCGCCGGCCTTAAGCCATTTGGAAAGCTCACCAAGGGCTTGCGGCTGGTCGCACTCGATCAGATCTCGCGCCGCACCGCCGCTTTGCTGCCGATTTTGACGCGCGGCTGGACGCCGAAGAACCTGCGGGAACGCGGTATTCACCAGGTCAGCGCGCCCAGCTTTACGCTCGATATTGATGGCCAGGTGATTTTGGACGGTGAGGCATTCCCGGCTGGGAAATACCGGATCGAGCAAAGCCAAGAGCTGGAATTCGTAACCCCGTGAACGCACAGGAGCAGGCGCCAGCGGCGCTTGAGGCGCGCATCACCAAACAATTGGCCGCGCCGATTGGCGATGAAGTGCGCAGCTTTGCAGCGGCTCTGGGCGAGGCAGCGGGTGCCCGCGCGGTGCTGTTCTATGGGTCGAACTTGCGCACCGGATCGCTCGAAGGCGTGCTCGATTTTTACGTCCTGCTCCCCGGTGATCAGATCGAGCGGATTTGGCCGCGTGTCAGCTATCATGAGCGGGAGATTGCTGGCGGCGTCACTCTGAGGGCCAAGGTCGCGACCATGTCTTTGGCCGCTTTTGCGAAAGCCGCCGCAGGGGAGCTCACCGACACCACAATTTGGGCGCGTTTCGTTCAGCCGAGCGCGCTGATCTGGACCAGCGATGACGCCGCGCAGGCTGACGTCACGGCCGCTGCCGCACAGGCAGCAATGACGGCGGCACGGCTGGCCGCCGCGCTAGGGCCCAAAACTGGCAACGCAGAGGATTACTGGCGCGCGCTGTTTCAGGCGACATACAAAGCAGAATTCCGGGTCGAAAAAGCGGGACGCGAGAACGATATTCTCTCGGTCAATGCGGAACATTTTGCTGGCCTTTTGCCACTTGCACTCGCTGCGCAAGGCATTGAATTTGATAGAGACGGTGAGCAACTAACGCCGCATCTGGCCGAGGTCGAGCGCGCGCGCGTATTGGCCTGGTGGAGCAAGCGCAGACGGCTAGGCAAACCGCTCAATTTCTTGCGGCTGATCAAAGCCAGCACGACCTTTGAGGGCGCAGCGCGCTATGCCGCGTGGAAGGTGGAGCGCCACACCGGAATGCCGGTCGAAGTGACGCCGTTTCGCGAGAAATACCCTCTGCTCGCGGCGCCCAGCGTGCTGTTTGCGCTGTGGCGGCACCGCCGTCAGAGCTGAGCCTTAGCTGAAATACTTCATCTGAATGGCAATCGAGCTGACGCCTGCGCCGGCGTTAAAGCGTGTCTTGCTCACACTCGGCTTGCCCAGATTGAAGATATTGATGGATGGGTTGCGCGACATCGCGCCGCCATCCTGACGAATATCGGTTTCGCCATTGCCATTGGCATCATGGCGCGCGGCAATCGCATAACTGCCGCTTGCAGGCACGGGGACGCAAAACGTCATATTGCCCTTGCGCGCAGGCACTTCGATCCGGTTGAGCCAGCGCCCTTTGGCCAGCCATTCGGCCTTAGTCCCGCGATAGAGCTGCACCCGAACCTTGCCGGTTGCGCTTTTGATGCCGGACACAGTCACCCGCACGGCGGGCCCTTTGCCAGGCGCACATTTGCGCATGTCATTGGAGATTTTCTGGCGATATTCGCCCTGCGCAGCGGCAGGCGTGGACAGCGCAGCAGCGCCTGCCAGCGCCAGTCCAAGCGCGCTCAATCCTGCGAAAATAGTCTTCATACTAACCTTCAATTTCTGTCTTTTGCCCCCGCTGCGTCGTTTTGATACGCAGCGTTTCTGGCCCATTGCTGGGCCTGTGTGACCATGCTTATGGCCGTGCCGCGCTGAATTGCGGCTGAATTTGTCTGATTTGATGCGTTCAGGCTTGGTAGAGGCGCAGCTCGGCTTAACTCCCGTGGAAAAGGGTGAAACGGCGGTTGTTAGCCGATTCGCAGACCCTTACTTCGGCATTAACCTGGCATAGTGCAAATTTCGTGTCGCTAGGACACACGGCAATGGACCCGTCATGGCAGCACCGCTGATTTCTCCCTCTATTCTATCGGCTGATTTTTCGCAGCTCGGCGCAGAAGTGCGCGCGATCGATGAGGCGGGCGCCGATTGGATCCACATTGATGTGATGGACGGGCATTATGTGCCCAATATCACTATTGGTCCTGATGTGGTGAAGGCGCTGCGCCCGCACACTGCCAAGACGTTCGATGTGCATTTGATGATTTCGCCGGTCGATCCCTATCTTGAGGCATTCGCTGAGGCGGGCGCGGATATCATCACCGTTCACCCAGAGGCCGGGCCGCATTGTCACCGGACGTTGCAGGCGATCCGGGCGCTCGGCAAAAAGGCGGGCGTGGTCTTGAACCCCGGCACGCCGGTCGATGTGCTCGACAATCTGATTGACCTTGCTGATCTAATCCTGGTGATGAGCGTCAATCCCGGCTTTGGCGGGCAGAGCTTCATCCATTCGCAACTGGCCAAGATTGAGCGCATTCGCGCGATGATTGATGCGACGGGCCGCGATATTCACTTGGAAGTGGATGGCGGGGTGAACCCGGAAACCGCTCGGCTGTGCGTTGATGCCGGGGCCGATGTGCTGGTCGCAGGTTCGGCCACGTTTAAGGGCGGGCCAGATCACTACGCCGCCAACATTTCCGCGCTGAAGGGCGAGGGGTAATGGACTCGCTGTTTCGCGACACTGAGGGGGAGGCCCGCGATGAAGCGGGGGTCAATGCGCCTGCGCCCTCCAGCGAAACAGAAACGGATGAGCGCCAGCCCAGTCTCGCGATCCCGCTGCCTGATGGTGATGAGCGGTTGATTGCACCGGCGGGCGACGGCTCTGACGGCGCGCCCAAATATGGCGAGACGCCTGCACCTTTGGCCGCGGACCGCGCGCTTGCTCTAACCGATGTGATTGCCCCGCGGGCCAGCCCGGGCGAGGCGATGCTGCGGTTTGCTTACCGTCTCGGTGTGCCGGGCCATGCTCTGTCCGCGCCATTCCGCCGCCCGCGCAAAACGCGCGTTTTGGCGACGGTCGACAGCCCTTTGAAGGGCGATCGGTCCTCTGGCATTGCGCTTAGGGCGGGACATTTCCTGATCAATGGCGCGAAATTGCCCATTGCCCGGGTCGAATTTGATTCCTCCAATCGCCTCGGCCCTGTGTTTGACCAACTGGTCCACGGCTTTGGCTGGCTGCGCGATCTTGCGTGCAGCGCGCCGCGTGAAGACTGTGTTCCGGTGGCTGAGCGTATCACCCGTGCTTGGCTCAATTCCTGCCCATCGACCGGCAAAGGCCGGGCCTGGGATGTGGAGCTGACCGGGCAAAGACTGCTCGCCTGGCTGGTTCATGCGCCGCTGGTGCTGGCGGGCGGCGATCCGAAGCTTAAGGCGCGGCTGCTGAGCGTGATCGAGGACACCGCACGCTGGCTTGATCGCAATGTCTCAAACGGCGGGGTCAGCGGCCTGGGCCAGCTTGCGGGTTGGTCTGCGATCACCGCTGCGGGGTTGCTGCTGCCAGAGGGCCGCCCTCGCCGCCTTTATGGTGAGGCGGGCCTGATCCGCGCGCTCGGCGATCTGGTGGCGGAAGATGGCGGCGTGTTGTCGCGCTGTCCCGATGCCCAAATGCTCAGCCTCGCGCTGCTGATCGATCTTGATGCCTGCTATGAAGCGGCGAATATTGAGTCTCCGCAAGCCTTCGGCGTGATGCGCGAATTGCTTGTGCCGCCGCTTTTGACCTTGCGTCACGGCGACGGGGCACTGGGCAATTGGCAGGGTAATGGCGCGATCAGCGCGGACCGGGTCTCGGCCTTGATCGCGGCAAGCGGCATTCGCGCGCGTCCGCTCAAAGATGTCGAACACTGGGGCTATCAGCGGCTGCGCGGCGACCAGACGGTGGTGCAGTTTGACGCCGCCCCGCCGCCGCGTGCGCGCCACACCCGCTGCGGATGTGCGTCCACTTTGGCGTTTGAAATGTCCGACGGGCCTCAGCGTTTGGTCGTCAATTGCGGCGGCTCTGCGCTGGCTGGCGGGCAAATCCCCGCCCGCATTCGCCAGGGCCTGCGCGCAACAGCGGCGCATTCCACTCTGGTGCTGAACGATGCCAATTCCACGGCGGTCAAACTGCATGGAAAGCTCGGCAAAGGCGCCGAACTGGTCGAGGTTGAGCGGCGGCTGATTGGCGAGGGCAGCTCTGGCAAAGGCAGCCATGCGGCGACGTTGATTGAGGCCAGCCATGATGGCTATGCCGCTCGCTTTGGCCTCACGCATCGCCGCACATTGGCGCTGCGCAGCGACGGAACTGAGCTGTCTGGCCAAGATGTCTTGCTGCCCGCATCGCGCAAGACCAAGCGCGGCAAGATCAGCTTTGCCATCCGTTTCCACCTCGGGCGCGGGGTTGAGGTGCATCTGTCCGATGACAAGCGCGGGGCGAGCCTGCTGCTGCCGGATGGCGGCCTGTGGCAATTCCGTATGCGCGGCGATGACCAGACGGCCACTTTGAACTGCGAAGACAGTCTGTGGGTCGATGGCGCAGGCGCGCCGCACGCGACCGAGCAATTGGTGATCGAAGGTATGACATCGCGCAGCGGAGGGGAATTCTCCTGGCTGCTTAAGAAAATGGGGTAAGGCCCGGAGGGCCCATCTATGGCTGATAAAATGATCAAGCGGGCATTGCTTTCAGTGTCCGACAAAAGCGGATTGGCAGAGCTGGGCAAGGCCCTGGCGGCGCGCGGGGTTGAACTGGTCAGCACCGGCGGCACGGCAAAGGCGCTGCGCGAGGCGGGTCTGGACGTGCGCGATGTTTCTGAGCTCACCGGTTTCCCAGAGATGATGGATGGCCGGGTGAAAACCCTGCATCCAACGGTGCACGGCGGATTGCTCGCGCTGCGCGACAATGATGAACACGTTGCTGCAATGAATCAGCACAGCATTGGCGCGATCGATCTGGTTGTCGTCAATCTCTACCCGTTTGAGGCAACCGTCGCGAAGGGCGCGGACCGGGCAGAGATCATTGAGAACATTGATATTGGCGGGCCAAGCATGGTTCGCTCTGCGGCGAAGAACCACGGTTTTGTGACGATCATGACCGATGCCGCTGATTACGCAGAACTGCTGGAAGAGCTGGACGCCAATGATGGCGCGACGTCAGATGCGTTTCGCATCCGTATGGCGGGCAAGGCCTATGCCCGCACGGCGGCCTATGACGCGGCCATCGCCAATTGGTTTGCGTTCGGCGATGCCTTCACCAATCCGCTGGGCGCAGAGGCGCTGAAAGCGACGCCATTTGTCGACACCATGCCACTGGCGTTCAAACGCTCCGATACTTTGCGCTACGGCGAAAACCCGCATCAGCAGGCGGCGGTCTATGTTCCGCAATCCGCCGGTGCAGCGGGCGTTCCGCAGGCGGAGCAATTGCAGGGCAAGGCGCTCAGCTACAACAATTTGAATGATGCGGATGCGGCGCTGGAATTGGCCGCAGAATTCGCGGGCAGCGACCCGGCGGTTGTGATTGTCAAACACGCCAATCCTTGCGGTGTCGCCCAAGGGTCCAGCCTGGTTGAGGCGTGGGACGCGGCGCTGAAATGCGACAGCGTCTCTGCCTTTGGCGGGATCGTGGCGGTCAATACGGAGCTCGACGGAGCAACCGCAGAACAGATCGCCAGCATCTTCACTGAAGTCATCATCGCACCCAAAGTGAGCGCCGAGGCGCGTGAAATCTTCGCCAAGAAGAAGAATCTGCGCGTGCTCGAATGCGGCGCTCTGCCGGATCCGCGCCGCGGCGGCTTCATGATGAAGACCATCGCAGGCGGCATGTTGCTGCAGATGCGCGACAATGGTGCGGTGCTGCCGGATGATTTGAAGGTGGTCACAAAGCGTGCTCCAACAGAGCAAGAGCTGAAGGATTGTCTGTTCGCGTGGACCGTCGCCCGGCATGTGAAGTCGAACGCGATTGTCTATGCCAAAGACGGCGCGACCGCTGGCATTGGTGCAGGTCAAATGAACCGGCGCGATTCCGCTCGGATCGCTGCGATCAAAGCAGCGGAAGCGGCTGAAACCTATGAATGGGATGCGCCGCGCACTCAGGGCAGCGCCGTGGCCTCAGACGCTTTCTTCCCATTTGCCGATGGCCTGATCTCTGCCGCTGAAGCTGGCGCAACCGCTGTTATTCAGCCGGGCGGATCAATCCGCGATGAAGAAGTGATCGCAGCCGCTGATGAGGCAGGCCTCGCCATGGTCTTCACCGGGATGCGGCACTTCAGGCATTGATCTCTTGCGAGGGCGCATCCGCGCCCTCGTCCTCGGCGATACCCCTCCGCTTCGCTACGGATCGCCTGCGGGCGCCCGGTCGGGCTTGCGGTCGGCTAGTCGCCGACCGAGTTTCGCGACCAAAGCAGTAGAATTGGACTAAGTCGACGCCGTAGGCGTCGCAAGGGCGACTGCCCGCCCGGAGCGCTTTGCGCGGAGGATAGCCAAGTGAGCGGATGCGAACGCCGGCGCTTGAGGTGAAACAAAAAACTCCGAGGATATCGCGCGCCGCATGGCGTGCGGAGCAACGAAAGAAGCAACTTTTTACGCGTTCATGCGTAACTTTTGCGAGTGGTCCAGCGAAACACAGTCTGAAGCCATCGTTCACCAGCTGGAAAGCGCCGGGTGTTAAAGACCCTCGCCAACAACAATCAAACTGTAAGAGACGCCCCATGGGACTGTTCAAATCTGACCTGTATCGCAGCTTCGCCGTCGGCTTCGCCGTTGGTGCTGCTTTGGTCGGTTTGAGCGCGACTGATGGGCTGAGCGGCGATTTCGCCAGCCCGGCTCAGGCGGCTGAAATGCAGGAATTTGATCCGGTGCAAGCTTCGAGTGAGTTCATCATCGAGAGCGAATAATGAAGTCTTTTGCCATTCTAGCTGCCAGCGCGGGCCTTGCCCTGGCTGGTTGTTCTTCTCCCGCCGAAGCGCTTGAAAAGCCAGTCAATGCGCCCGCTTCCAAGACTATCGCCAAAGAAGGTGCGGGCCTGAAAACCGCCGTCTTTGCTGGCGGGTGTTTCTGGGGCGTGGAAGGCGTGTTCAGCCATGTCAAAGGCGTGAAATCGGCTGTCTCCGGCTATCACGGCGGCAAAGCTTCGACCGCGAAATATAACACCATCATCTCTGGCATGACCAATCACGCCGAAGCGGTGCGGATCACATATGATCCCTATGTCGTGCGCTATGATGAGCTGTTGCAGATTTTCTTCTCGGTCGTGGCTGACCCGACCCTAAAGAACCGCCAAGGCCCCGATGTGGGCGCGCATTATCGCTCTGCCCTGGTCCCGCAAAATGCCGAGCAGCGCCGCGTCGCGCGCGCTTATCTCAAGCAGATGAGCGCATCGGGCAAATGGCGCGGACCGATCGTGACGAAGATTGAGAGCTATAAGAAATTCTACCCCGCTGAACGCTATCATCAGGACTTCATGCGCAAGAACCCGCGCCACGGCTATATCGTGCGCTGGGACGCGCCAAAGGTGCGCGCGCTCAAATCCATGTATCCTTCGCAATATCGCGCATCGTTCCTCAGCGACGGCTGACTAGCAACGCGGGCCAAACGTGCCTATATTGCAGTCTATGGCAACAGCGCACGACCATCATTCACACGAAGAGCATTCTGGCGAAAACCTGATTGAGGCCGCTCAGGCCGCGTTGATCGCGGCGGGCGAGCAATGGACCGGCATGCGTGAGGCGGTGTTCACCGAGCTCGCCAAGCATGAACGCCCAGCCTCCGCCTACGACATTGCCGACAATCTTTCTGCTGCGCGCGGAAAACGGGTGGCGCCCAACAGTGTTTACCGCATCCTCGACCTGTTCGTGAGCAACAACCTCGCGCTGCGGGTCGAAAGCGCGAACGCTTATCTTGCGAACACCCATCCGGGCTGCGCGCATGATTGCATTTTCCTGGTCTGCGATGAATGCGGCGAGACCGCGCATATTGATGATGACGAGGTCAGCCGCACCGTCCGCAATCTTGCCAGCGCCCGCGATTTTCAAACGCGCAGACCTGTGCTGGAGATTCGCGGCCTGTGCTATGCATGCACCTAAGCTGCGGGCGAGCGACAAAGCGTTGCATTTCCCGCATCTGGTGACGATGAACCGTGCTTCCTAAGCGGTAAAGCGTTCATCGACAGTTTTGTTTTGAAGGTGTAAGGCTCTTCAAATGACATCTAAGCCTGACACTCCGCTGCTCGATACCGTCAACAATCCCGCACAACTTCGGGAGCTTAAGGCCGAGCAACTCCGCCAACTTTCCGATGAATTGCGCGAAGAGATGATCGATGCGGTCAGTGTTTCTGGCGGGCATTTGGGATCGGGTCTTGGCGTGGTCGAGCTGACCGTGGCGATCCACTATGTGTTCAACACACCGGACGATAAGCTGGTGTGGGACGTGGGCCACCAATGCTATCCGCACAAAATTCTGACCGAGCGGCGCGACCGTATCCGCACCTTGCGCAGCGGCGGCGGCCTGTCTGGTTTCACCAAGCGGGCGGAAAGCGAATATGATCCGTTTGGCGCTGCGCACTCCTCCACCTCGATTTCAGCCGCGCTCGGCTTCGCCGTGGCGAACAAGCTGAAGGGTGAGCCAGGCCGCGGGATCGCGGTGATCGGTGACGGCGCGATGAGCGCCGGCATGGCCTACGAAGCGATGAACAATGCGGCTCAGGCGGGCAATCGCCTGGTCGTGATCCTCAATGACAATGACATGTCGATTGCGCCGCCGGTTGGCGGGCTGTCGGCCTATCTCGCGCGGATGGTCTCTTCCAGCGAATATCTCGGCCTGCGCAGCCTTGCGAGCCGCGCGGTCAAGAAAATGAGCCGCCGGATGCATGAAGCCATCGGCAAGGCAGAGGAATACACGCGCGGCATGGTGACCGGCGGAACTTTGTTTGAAGAGCTCGGCTTTTATTATGTCGGCCCGATCGATGGCCACAATCTTGATCACCTGATCCCAGTGCTGGAAAATGTGCGCGACACATCCGAAGGCCCGGTCCTGATCCATGTCGTCACCACCAAGGGTAAGGGCTACAAATACGCTGAGGAAAGCGCCGACAAATATCACGGCGTGCCGAAGTTTGATGTGGTCACCGGCGAGAAGAAGAAGGGCGCGGCTGGCCCGCCCGCGTACCAGAACGTGTTTGGCGACACTCTGGCGAAGCTGGCCGAGACGGACGAGCGCATCTGTGCGATCACCGCTGCGATGCCATCGGGCACCGGGGTAGACCGTTTTGCCACCGCCCATCCGACACGCAGCTTTGACGTCGGCATTGCCGAGCAGCACGGCGTCACCTTTGCCGCTGGTTTGGCGGCGCAGGGAATGCGGCCTTTTGCGGCGATTTACTCCACCTTCCTTCAGCGCGCTTATGACCAAGTGGTGCATGACGTCGCGATCCAGAACCTGCCGGTGCGCTTCGCAATTGACCGCGCCGGTCTGGTCGGCGCCGATGGCGCGACCCATGCGGGCAGTTTTGACATCACCTATCTCGCCACCCTGCCGAACATGGTGGTGATGGCGGCGGCTGATGAGGCTGAGCTGGCGCATATGACCTACACTGCGGCGGAATATGACGAGGGGCCGATCGCCTTCCGCTATCCGCGCGGCAATGGCGTCGGCGTGCCGATGCCAGAGACCCTTGAGAAGCTGGAGATCGGCAAGGGCCGGATCGTGCGTGATGGCACCAAGGTCGCGATCCTCTCGCTCGGAGCGCGACTGGAAGAGGCCAAGAAGGCCGCCGATCAGCTGGAGGCGAAGGGGCTTTCAACCACCATCGCCGATATGCGCTTTGCCAAGCCGCTGGATGAGGATTTGATCGCCAAGCTGATGCGCACGCATGAGGTTGTGGTGACCGTGGAAGAAGGCGCGATTGGCGGGCTCGGCGCGCATGTCTTGACCTATGCGAGCGATGAAGGTCTGACAGATGGTGACAGCGGCACGGCCTTGAAGGTCCGCACTTTGCGCCTGCCCGACACCTTCATCGATCAGGATTCCCCGGACAAGCAATATGACGAGGCGGGCCTCAACGCGCCGCAAATCGTCGATTGCGTGCTGAAAGCGCTGAAGCACAATTCAGCGGGCGTTGCCGAGAGCGAGGCAGAAGCAGGCGCGCGGGCTTAGGATTGGTTAGCGCCGTCGCTCGATCGTCTAATTGCAGTTTAGCATAGCCGCCTTAGGAGCTCCCGCGCTTGGTCGCATGTCTAGACACGCTCAAGCGGCAAGAAAGGCGGGTTTGGCAACGCGGCTTCAATGTTGTCCTCGGGGCGGACCGTACCGCTTTGCAGCACGATGGCCATGATCCCGGACTTGCGTATCAACTCACCGTTTGCTCCTTTATCGAGCACGGCAGCGAGAAGACCTTTCTGAAATCTGTCAATATGAGCGCAGGGGTTGCGAAGCCCAGTCACTTCCAATTGAGCCTCTCTCCCGATTTTCAGGATAGTGCCGCGCGGCAGTCCGAGCAGGTCAATTCCTCTCGTGGTAATATTCTCACCCAAGTCGGCTGGCATAACCGTGAATCCCTTTTCGGCGACTTCATCGAAAAGCTCTGAGTGGATCAAATGCACTTGGCGGAGATTTGCTTGAGTCGGATCAACTTTGACTCGCGATCGGTGCTTCACCGTCTTCCCGTTATGCGCATCCCCTTCAACACCGTGGCCAGCAATGATCTCGATTTCCGGCACATTTTGCTTGGAAAAATTGTGGCCTGCATCTTTGGCAACTGCGACTACTTTCCCGAGCACTTCTTTAGACCTCGCAATAGCATGACATCTGACGTTACCTAACCGCTACTGGAAAGGCGATGGCTTGCTAACTCTGCCGGGGTGACGAAGCGGATAAGACATGGCAGAGACGCCAGATGACCCTCCTTAAGACCACCCGTGATGGCCCCATAACCACCCTCACCATTGACCGTGCGGATACGATGAACCCGCTTGGCGCGCCCGGCGATGGCGATGAATTCCGCGCTGCTTGCGATGCGATCAACCGCGATATGGATGTGCGCTGCGTCATCCTGACCGGGGCTGGCCGCGCCTTCTCAGCGGGCGGCGATATCAAGGCGATGCAGAGCAAGACCGGCACGTTTGGCGGGTCCGCACCCGCCATTTCGGACGGTTACCGCGACAATATCCACCTTATGCTGCGCGCGCTGTATGGCTTGCGTGTGCCTGTGATCGCGGCGGTCAATGGCCCAGCGATTGGGCTCGGCTGCGATGTCGCATGCCTTGCCGATATCCGCATCGCCTCCGACAAAGCAAAATTCGGCGTCACTTTCCTTAAGCTCGGCATTATTCCCGGCGACGGCGGCACATGGATCCTACCGCGCGTCATCGGGCAAAGCCGCGCGTCTGAATTGTTCTACACCGGCGATGTGATCGGTGCGGCCAAGGCTGAAGAGTGGGGCCTCGTCAGCCGCGTTGTCGAACACGATGCGTTGATGGAAGAGGCCCAGGCTCTGGCGAACAAGGTTGCGGCCATGCCGCCCCACGCCCTGCGCCATGCCAAGATGCTGCTGCGCCAAGGCCAACAAGTCAGCTATGACAGCGCGCTTGAAATGGCGGCCAACACGCAGGCTTTGATGCACACGACACAGGATCACGCAGAGGGTGTGGCCGCCTTGATTGAGAAGCGCACGCCAGAGTTTAAAGGCGAATAGCCCGCCATGACTGCGATCCTGATCCGCTTGCTGCTGGTGGGCGCGGCGCTCTATCTGGCGCTGATCATCCTGCTTTGGACGATGCAGGCCAAGATGATTTATCCTGCGCCGCAGGATGCCGCGCCGCTGATCCCCGGCTATGAAGAGGTCTCGCTCACCACTGAAGATGGCTTGGCCCTGCGCGCGTTCTATCGTTCCGCGAGCAGCGACCTGCCGACCTTGGTCTATTTCCACGGCAATGGCGGCTCGCTGACCGGGGCGGGCGTGGCCAATGCTGCGCTGGCAGAGCGCGGGTTCGGTGTGCTGATGGTCGAGTATCGCGGCTATGGCGGCAATCCGGGTGAGCCATCAGAGGAAGGCCTCTACAAGGATGGCGATGCGGCCGTCGCTTGGCTGCGCACGCTCGGCATACCGGCCGCGCAAACCGTGATTGTCGGCAATTCCATCGGCGGCGGCGTGGCGACGGAAATGGCTCTGCGCCACGATCCCGCGGCGCTGATCCTGGTCTCGCCGTTCACATCCCTGCCCGAGGCAGCGGCGGCGAACCTGTGGTGGCTCCCGGCAAAGCCACTGGTCCGCGATCAATACTGTAATCTCGATAAGATCACGCAGCTCAGCATGCCGGTGCTGGTGCAGCACGGAACGCGAGATGGCCTAATCCCCCAAAGCCAAGGCCGCGCATTGGCGGAGGCGGCACAGGGCGCGCAGTTTCAATCCTTCGAAGGGTTGGGGCACGAGTTGTCGTTTGTGCGCAGCTCTGGCGAGGCGCGGGCCGAATGGATTCTCGCTTTAGAACTGGCGGCTTCAAACGCTGAAGCGGAACGATCGCTGCCCTAAAACCAGCGCCAGATCCCGGCGGAAATTCCGCCCAGCGGCGTGTGCAGCCAGCTAAGGAACACGAACAGGATCAGCCCGGCGGTCCATGGCAATGCGCCTGCGCCCAGCAGCTTGCCCCATCGCGGCCAATAGCTCGTCTTGCTCTCCCACTGGACCCAGGCATCGCCCATTAGGACTTGCTTCTTGCGGTCCTGCATCTTCGCGCCGACCAGCGCCAAAAACCCCATCGACAGGGCAACGATCATCGTACGCCAGGACCACAGCAGGATGATGTGAGAAAGCGCCCACAGCGCAAAGCTCCACATCATCGGATGGCGCGTGACCGCGAACACGCCCTTCGGCTCAGCGCGCGCTTGCTCTTCGGCCATGGGCGTCGGCAAGGCAGGATTGCCGATGTAGGAACCGGCGAACAAGACCAGCGCGGGCAAGATTAGCAAAGTCGCGATGATCCATCCGACTTCGCCTGATCCGGGCAAATCGCCGCTCGGCGCATCGACAAAGGCGAAATAGACCCAAGCGAGCGTCGCCGCGCTCACCAGCGAATAGAGGATTTGGAAGCCGACCTTGCCCGTCATGCGCACGAACCCTGCGCGCAGCGGGTGCGACATCGCAAAATGCGTGCCGACAAAGGCGGCGTTGGCGGCGGCAAGTTCAAGCAGAGCGCTGTTCATGCCTCAGAGCCTAACATCGAAATAGCGCGCGCGACAAATCGCCTATTCGGCAATCCCGATCAGCTCCACCTTGAAGATCAGCGTCGCATTGCCCGGAATGGACCTGCTACCCCGAGGACCATAGGCGAGGTCAGCAGGCACCGCGATTTCAATCGTTTCGCCAACCGCCATTTGCGGGATCGTCAGCTGCCATGCCGGGATCAGCCGCGCGAGTGGGAAAGTCGCTGGCTCACCGCGCCGATAGGAGCTGTCAAACACAGTCCCATCGATCAGCGTGCCTTCGTAGTGAACCGTAACAGTGTCGGAGACGCTCGGACGGTTTTCGCCGCCATTGTACTCCAGCCAGCGCCAGCGGATGCCGCCGTCGATATAGCGCCACCCATCGGCGGGTTTCAGGCCCAGCAGATAGGTTTGCTGCCGGGTGTGCCATGCCATGCTTTGCGCATTGTCAGCGGCGCTGGTTTGCGGCGCTTCGCTTTGCGCGAAAGCTGGCGTAGCGGTGAGGAGCGCGGCGCACAGAGCGGCGCTAGCAAGAGCCCGGCTCACCAGTCATACGCCTTTGGCAGCTGACTCTCATCGAGATCGAGATAGCGCTTGGCCAGCTCGCTCTGATGATTGTCCAGCGGTTGTTCGATCCCGGCAATGAAGACTCGGCTTGGCACAGAATCGACCTCCAAGGGATCACCGTCCCAGATCACGACATCGCCGATTGCGCCCGCCTTTAGGACACCGAACTTGCCGCCATGCCCGGCGATTTCTGCCGGAATCGAGCTGATCGTGGCGAACGCCTGACCCCAGGACAGCCCGCTCGCGCCGGGCACTTTGCCCAGGGCCACCAGATTGCCAGCAAATTGTGCGGCGCTGCGCGGATGGCCATCGGTGCCCCCGGACATGCGCCCGATTGCAACCTTTACGCCCGCTGCTGCCATGCGGCCGACATTGGACTGGGTCGCGCCAAGCTGTTCAAAGCTCGCAGGCAGATCGTCGAGCGCATCAGCGATCACCGGCACGCGTGCGGCGGCGATTTCGCTCGCCACCAGCCAGCCTTCGCTTGCGCCAACCAGCACCAGATCGAGCTTGGGATAGGTCCGCTTCAGGCCCAGCACATTGCGAATATCCGCAGCGCGTTCGACCTCGACATAGAGCTCCTGCGAGCCATTGATCACCGGCACCAGAGCGGCGGCATCGGCGCGGGTCAGCAGAGCTTCCTCGCCCTCCCACGATCCGCTGGCAAAGGCGCTGGCTTCACGCAGCGCGTTTTCCAGCTCAACATAGGCGGCTGTCCGACTGCCGCCAGACAGGCGCGCACCGCGCTCACCAAGATTGGCCATTTGGAAGGCCTTTGCCTCCATCACCGCATTGGGGTCTTCCCCCAAGTCAATCACCGCGCCTTGCCCAGCAAACAGTGAATTGCCGTGTGACGGGGTGACCAGCGCGCGGGTGACGCCGCCAGCGCGGCTGACCTTCACATGCTGAGAGCTGGGGTTGATCGCGGGCGCCACATCGAGCGCGGCGTTGAACCGCGCATCGCCAGCGGACTTGTCATTGCTCGCGCCAACTGCGCCGACATCATACAGGCCAAGGTCGGTCACTGCGGCGACAATGCCGGGGGTGACGAACGCGCCCTGCGCATCGATTGTCGGAATATTGGCGGGCACTGGCGCATTGGGCCCAACGACCGACACCGTGCCATTCCGCACAATGACGCGGCTGCCGGCCACCGGCTCACTGCCGTCGCCTTTGGCGACCGTGGCATTCACGATGGCCACATCTTGCGCAGCGGCAGGAGCGGTAAAGGCAATCGCGGCACAGGCCGCGCTGGTCAAAAGACGCTTCATCATTTCACATCTCCTGCACCGGGTTGGCCAAGCTCAAAATCGCTCACCGGCCTGCGTTTTGGATCATTCGCATCGTAGAGCAGCGCGCCATCGACCCAGACTTTCTCTGGCCGTGAATAGACGCTCAGCGGATCGCCATTCCAAAGCACCACATCGGCCATTTTGCCGGGCTCAAGGCTGCCGGTCATATCGTCAATGCCCATCGCTTTCGCTGCGTTGAGAGTGATCCAGCTGATGACGTCAGCATCGCTGATGTTGACGCCCATGCGCGCGCCGGCGGCCTGCGCTTTTGCGGCTTCTTGGTTCAAACGCTGGATTGAGTTTTCATCGTCTGAGTGGATGACCACGCAGGCGCCTTCGCGCTGAAGATAGGCGGCGTTTTGCGGAATGCCGTCATAGCTTTCCATCTTAAAGCCGTACCAATCGGCCCAGATCGCGCTGCACACGCCGTTTTCGCGCAGCAGATCGCCGATTTTGTAGGCCTCAACTGCGTGGTGAAATGCGCTGACTTTATAGCCCATTTCCTTGGCCATATCCATCACCAGCGCCATCTCATCCGCGCGGTAACAATGGTTGTGAACCAGGATATCGCCGTCCAGCACGCCGACCAATGTTTCCTTGCCAAGGTCGCGTTTGGCATCGTCGTTTTCGCCGTACGCTATCGCATCGAGCCAGGTCTGGCGATTGACCGCAAAATTGCCCATCCGGGTCGAAGGCTTACGCCCGCGCCCGCCGTAAACCCGTTTCGGGTTCTCACCGCAGGCCATTTTAAAGCCGTAAGGCGCGCCGGGGAACTTCATGCCTTGCACCGTGCGGCTCGGCACGTTTTTGAGCGTAACCGAGCGCCCGCCCATCAGGTTGGCAGAGCCGGGCAGGATTTGCAGGCTGGTGATCCCGCCATTGGCCATTGCGCGGCTGAAGCCGGGGTCTTGCGGCCACACCGAATGCTCGGTCCACACGTCCGGCGTGGTGGGCGACGTGGCTTCATTGCCATCGCCGTGCGCCGGAACAGATGGGGAGGGATAATCACCCAAGTGCGAGTGAATATCGATGATGCCCGGCGTTACGAACTTGTCCGAACCATCGACGACATTGGCAACCTCTGGCGGAGCAGTGGTTGGCCCGCCAACAGCCACGATCTTGCCATCGCGAAAATGCACCCAGCCATTGTCGATCCGCCCGCCTGCACCGTCAAAAACGGTGGTCGGGATGATCAAAGTGTCGGCACCGGGATAGGCGCGGTAGGTCGAGGGGAAGGGCACATTGCCGTCTTCGCCCAAGAACTCCGTGCGCGTATCGCCGGTGTCGGCGGCAGAGGCTGATTTAACCGAGCCATCACCCGATCCGGCCGCCGTGCAGGCGCTGAGCGCAAAAGCGCCCCCCACACCCATGAGAAGCGCTTTTGCTCGCATCATATTACCCCGTTTTCCTATTATTCTGCCGGACGCGTGGCCGGACGAATGCCTGCCTCTTGTGCCTCAAGACCGGCTTCTGCTGCGCCTGCCAGACCTTCGTCGTCGGTCAGCGTGTCGAGGTGCATCAGCTTCTTGATCAGCGGACTGATCACGAGCACGCCGATGCCAACCGCAACGGCCACCCAACCAACGGTCGAGTAGACATCGAGAACGACCTGCTTGCCAGCTTCTTCGCCGACGCCTTCTGCACCCGTGGCGGCTGCGATCAGACCAGCGGCGAAGTTGCCCGTTGCCGAAGCAAAAAACCACATGCCCATGATGAGCGATGCCATGTGCGCAGGCGCCAATCGGTTCATCGCTGACAGGCCAACAGGTGAAAGACAAAGCTCACCTGTGGTGTGCAGCAGGTAGATCAGGAAGATGAAGATCACCGGCGTTGGCACGTTAATGCCGACCGAGCTTGCGCCCCAAACCAGAACCAAGAATCCCAAACCGACCTGAATGACGCCGAGGCCAAACTTAAATGGCGAGGATGGCTCCACTCCTTTTCGTCCCATCCATGTCCATGCCGTTGCAAAGAGCGGCGCGAGCAGGATGATGTAGATCGCATTGATCGATTGGAATGTCGAAGCCGGAACGCCGCCGCGATCAACATGGCGATCAGTGAACAGGTTGAGCGATGAGCCCGCTTGTTCAAACAAGGCCCAGAAGATGATCGAAGTGATGATCAAGAACATCGCTGCGAAAATCCGGTCGCGGTCTTCTGGGTCAAGTTTGGTGACCGATGTGAAGATCACATAGGAAACCAGCAGAAGCCCAAAGACGCCAAGCAGCCAGCCGACAACTTGCTGATACTGAATGAGTGCCCAGCAAATCGCCACGAGCGCTGCGCCGATGCCATACATTTTCCACTCGGTCGCTTTCGCCAACGGCTTGGGTGGCTCACCCCGGCCCAGCAGCATCGGTTTGCCCCAGGTGAATACAAGCAGGCCAAACAGCATGCCGATCCCTGCAAGGCCAAAGCCGTACGCCCAGCCATAGGTCTCACCGATGTAGCCGCACAGCAAAGAGCCAAGCGCAGCGCCGAGGTTAATGCCCATATAGAAGATGGTGTAAGCGCCATCGCGCCGCACATCGGTGCGCGGATAGAGCTGTCCAACGATCACCGAGATGTTTGCCTTCAGGAAACCTGAGCCGACGATGATCAACGCCAGAGCCAGCCAGAAGACATAGATCACCGGATTGTCGGTGTTGCCCGCGGCGGCTTCGCCCTCGAACGCCATAAAGAAGTGGCCCAGCGTCAGCAGAACGGCGCCAAAGGCCACCGCCTTTCTCTGTCCCAACACCTTGTCGGCCATATACCCGCCGACAACCGGCGTGATGTAGACCAAGGCTGTGTACGCGCCGTAGATGATGCCCGCATCGCTATCTGAGAACAGCCAATGCTTGGTCAGATAGAAAATGAGCAGAGCGCGCATGCCATAATAGGAGAAGCGCTCCCACATCTCGGCAAAGAATAGGACGAAGAGGCCCTTGGGGTGGCCGAGGATAGTCCCCGCGCTGTCCCCATGAGCAAGTTGCTGTGTTGCCATTTGAGTATGTAATCCCTCTTGTGTGGTCGCCCTCCCCAGGGAACCAGAATGACGCGCACCCTAGCGCCTGTTTCTCGCCTGTGAAGTCTTAGTTGCACGCAAAAGCGGCGCGGCTGGCCGCAAAATCGCAGCAAAAGCGGATTGTTCGGGAACTTGACGCGCATGAGTGTATTATGTCACTGATGCACCTAGCGAGGACCTATGAGCCAGAGTCGACCCGTTTATCTTAAGCTGCGCGATCAAATCGCCGCCGCCATTATCGAAGGCAAATACCCGGAAGGGGAGATGTTGCCATCGGTTAGAGCGCTCGCGGCGGAGCAGGGGGCCAACCCGCTGACGGTCGCCAAAGCCTATCAGCAATTTCAAAATGATGGCCTTGTTGAGGTCCAGCGCGGCGTCGGCATGTATGTCGTTGCTGGCGCGGCAAGCCGGCTGTGTTCGAGCGAGCGTGAGCAGTTTTTGCGCGAAGAATGGCCGGAAATCCGCAGCCGGATGGAGCGATTGGGCATTGATCTGGCGGAACTCGCGGGCACCTTAGAGGCAAATTAAGCAAATACGGGGTGAGTGTTTGCGTGCAAATACAATATATTGAACGCTTTGGACTCGCCCGCTGTGCCAGAATGGACTATTCAGCTCGGTAATATTTCGGTGCCGACTTGCAGGAATGGCTTCGCTCTGCCAGTGTGCGTTGCATAGTTCGCAACCCAGCGGGTCGGGGTTAGGCAATAATTTGGGGGTGACCCCGCGGGCGGCGTCGCAAAATGACGTATGCCAGGAGTTTGACATGATCAGATCCGAATTGCTCCAAGCGCTGCACAAGGATAATCCTGAGCTGCGCGCTGAAGAGATTGAGCAAGTCGTCGACATTTTCTTTGACGAAATCTCGCAGCGACTGGCCGAAGGTGGCCGGGTCGAACTGCGCGGGTTCGGGGCGTTTTCGACCCGCGAACGCGAAGCACGCCAAGGCCGCAATCCCCGCACTGGCGAGGCTGTGAGTGTTCCTGCGAAACGCGTGCCTTACTTTAAGGCAGGCAAGGAAATGCGTCGCCGCCTCAACGGCGAGTAAGCATCCACCCAAATTGGTAGCTTGATGGCCTGCGCTGCGGAGCTGCGCGTTATGCTGCGTCCTGCAATATGTCCGCTTGGTCTTCGCCCGGTGCGGTTTGGCGCTTGCGCTCTACGCCGAGTGCCGAAAATACAGCATCAACGATCTGCTCAATGCCGCCATCTGCGGTGACATCGATGATATGCGCGTTGCTGTCGCCCAATGCGGAGACTTCCGCTGCGCCGCGCGCCGAGACGACCCGGCGTACATCCGGCAGCCGTTCTTCCACCAGCGGGGTGAGCTCGCGGGTGATCTGAACATTGCCAGTGGAGACCAGCACGACCTCGCGCTTTGCCATGCCCAGCGCGTCCCAACTGCGCGGGTCGGCGGCGATCGCATGGTGGACGTGATAGCCATCGGCAAGCGCGATTTCGAAGCGCGCGGTTTCCGATTCCACCGCGAGATAACCGATCCCATTGAGTGCAAGCGCGTCGGCCACCGCTCGCCCTGATGGCCCAAGGCCGATAATCACCACTGGGGCATCATCGCCAGCGAGCTTCTTATCGGCCGGCCCAGTGCGCAGCTTGCCAGCGAACGTCCGTCCAAGGTTGGAGATAAACGGTGTGACCGCCAGGCTGATCGCAATGGCCGTCACCAAGATTGCCAGCATGCGCGGCTCAATCAGCCCAGCGATCGCTGGCAGAGCGAATAGCACCAGCGCAAATTCGCTGCCTTGCCCCAATAGAAAGCCAAGCTGGATCGAGCCGGGCACGGACCAGCGATTGGCGAGGCCCGCGAGTACGTTGAACAGGCATTTGAGTGTGATGAGGCCCGCCGCCGCAGCAAGCACCAGCACCCAGTTTTCCGCCAGCAGCACTGGATCAATGCTGAGGCCTACCGAAATGAAAAAGAAGCTGAGGAACAGGCCTCGAAAGGCATCGATCTCTGTCTGGACCATGATCCGATAGCGGGAATCTGCGACCGCCATGCCGCCCAGAAACGCCCCGAGCGTCAGCGACAGCCCAGCGATCCCGGTCGCATATCCCGCGGCAAGCGCAATGAACAAAGCGGTCGCAGTGTATACCTCAGAGCTGCCTGCGCGCGCGATCAGGCGGAACAATGGCCCGGTCAAATAGCGCGCAAACAGCACAGCGATCGCAAAGGCTGCGAGCGCTTTTGCCCCGGCCATGCCCAATTGCGGTGCCAGCGCGCCGCCTGTGCCCAATGCGCCAGCGGCGACGAGCAACAGGATCGCGGCGATATCCTGAAAGATCAGGATCGATTGCGAGGCGCGGCCGACCGGGCAATCCTCTTGATCCCGCTCTCGCACCAGTCCGATGACGACAGCTGTGGAGGACAGGCCCATCGCAAACCCGCCAATGATTGCGAACTCCGTGGGCAGACCAATGGCAAGAAAGATCAGCGCAAAGCCGCCGCCAGCGACCAGCATCTGGAGGCTGCCAAAGCCAAAGATGTTGCGCGCCTCCGCCCTGATCCGGCCAAGCGAGAAGTGCAGGCCGAGGTTGAACAGCAGAAACATCACTCCGGCCTCTGCCAGGGTTACGACCACTGGTCCGCTGAAGGCATCTTTATACCCGAGCGCAGCGATAGCGAGCCCCAGGCCCAGATAGCCAACGATAGGGTTTAGGCGGCAGGCACGCGATGCGAGCGCCGCGCCAATTCCCAGCCCCAACAGCGTGACTGCGGGCTGGATCGTTTCAATCACTTCGCTGGCATCTGCCACTGTGCGCCCTCGCCTGTTCGCTGCCGGAATGCTCGGCGCTTTGCTGGCGCAAGACGGCGCTGTTGTCCATGGCTGCTCGCGCATTGCAGCGCGTCAAATCTCTCGCTAGGGCAGCCGCCGAGCGGGTGTGGCGGAATGGTAGACGCCGGGGACTTAAAATCCCCTGATCTTTTGATCGTGCGGGTTCGAGTCCCGCCACCCGCACCATCTCTCATCCTGATAGGTCGGCATAGCCGGTGCAAAGATTGCCGGGTTCTATCAGGCCCTTATGACAACGTTATCCTGCTCTTAACCTGATTTGATTTATTCCCATGCTTAGAGTCGCCCCGTGGAATGGGCAGGCACGCCAGATGATCTGGCGGACAAGGTCGGAAGTGCAGCATGGATCACGCGGCAAAAACGCCTGAATTTGATGACACCGCACCAGATGTGGTCGATGACGCACGCCGCGCGCAGCGGGTGACCATTCTTATCCGTGCAGCTAAGCTGATCTCTGGCCAGGGCGAATTCGTGTGCGTTATTCGCGACGTCTCTGAAACCGGCGTCAGCGTTCGCATGTTCCACAAGCTCCCGTCATGCGAAACCATGGAGCTGCATATGCCCAGCGGCGCGATCTATGAGATCCGCAGCGTTTGGGAGCGCGGCAATGAAGCCGGGTTTGAGTTCGCTCATTCAGTGGACGTGGCTAAGCTGATCGAGGAAGCTGGCGAATATCCCAAGCGCGGCATGCGCCTCGGCATGTACTTCCCGGTTGAGGTGGCGACGCTTGCTGGCAAGTATGAGGCGTTTGTCGAGAACCTGTCGCAGCAAGGCGCGCGGTTTGAATGCGATGGTTTGTTCGCTATTGATCAAACAGTGACCCTCGTTGGCGAAGGCCTAAAAGAGGTGCGCGCCAAAGTGCGCTGGCGGCGCGACAACCATTATGGCGTGGTGTTTGACGACACGTACACTCTGGGTGAATTCGCACGGCTCGCCGCCGAGCTACAAGCGCCCGTTCTTCTCGATCACGATTAAATCGGCGGTAAACCCGAGCTCAAATCAGGCCGGGATGAAATCCATCGCAACACCATTGATGCAGTGCCGCTTCCCGGTTGGTTTTGGTCCATCACCAAAGATATGGCCCAAATGCCCGCCGCAATCGGCGCAGTGCACTTCGGTGCGCGGATAGCCGATCTTGTAATCGGTGGCGGTACCAACCGCGCCGGGCAGAGCCTTCCAGAAGCTTGGCCAGCCGGTCCTGCTGTCGTATTTGGTCGCCGAGGAATAAAGCTTGTTGCCGCAGCCCGCGCAAACGAACGTGCCTTTGCGCTTTTCCTTGTCGAGCGGTGAAGTGAAAGCGCGCTCTGTGCCGGCTTTCCGCAGAATCCGGTATTCTTCGCGGGTCAGCTTCTTGCGCCACTGTGCATCGCTGCGTGTGATGGGGAAGCTTTTGGCTTGCGCTGGGGCAGAACCGCAAGCGGCCAGCATCGGCATCGCCGCGCCGAGCCCGATTAGGCCGAGGAATGTGCGGCGGTGAGAGACAAAGTCTTGTCTGATGTCTGTCATGGCTAAACTCGTCCGTCCTAAGAATTGCGTCACACTTAGATACGCTCGTAGGCGGCGAAAGGTTACCTTATTTGCGAAAAAATCCGCTTTAAATGCGCCTAGAACTCGGTGATTTCGACTTCCAATTTGCGGAAGCCATGGACGAAGTTTGCGCGGACCCGCTCCACATCACCGGCGACGTGCACGCGCATGCGCCGCTTGTGCATTTCTTCCAGCAAGACCTTTAGCTGCAATTCGGCCAGGCGCGCCCCGACACAGCGGTGAATGCCGTAACCAAAGGCGATGTGGCGCCGCGCATTATCGCGTGTGATGTCGAGCTTGTGCGGGTTCTCAAACACAGTCTCTTCACGGTTTGCGCCGAGATACCACAGGACCACTTTATCGCCTTGTTTGATGGTCTGGCCGAACACTTCAGTGTCCTCGGTGCAGGTGCGGCGCATATGCGCCAGCGGCGTTTGGAAACGGATGCATTCCTGCACCGCATTGGGGATCAGTTCGGGCTGTTCCTCGAACAATTTGCGCTGATCAGGAAACTTGTCGAACGAATGGACAATGCCGCTCATCGTGTTGCGGGTGGTATCATTGCCGCCAACGATCAGCAGCACCAGATTGCCCATGAATTCCTGCGGGCTCATCTGGTTCATCGCATCGGAATGGATCATCATCGAGATCAGATCATCGCCGGGTTCTTCCTGCGTTTTTCTAACCCACAGCTGCTGAAAATAGGCCGCCATTTCGTGCAGGATGCCGCGGCGGAACTCGTCGAGCTCGCGGATTGAGCCCAGCTCTGTGTCGCCCGACCAGTCCGACCAGAAGGTCAGCAAACGGCGGTCTTCCCATGGGAAGTCGAACAACAGAGCGAGCATGCCCGTGGTGAGCTCGATCGAAACCTTGTCGACCCAGTCAAACACTTCGCCGCGCGGCAGCGAATCGAGCAGTTCGCCGGTTCGCGCACGGATGTCGCCTTCCATCGCGGTCATTGCGCTCGGCGTGAATTTGGGGGCAACCGTGCGCCGCTGCCCTGTATGCTTGGGCCGGTCCATGGCGATGAACATCGGTAGTTCGAAACGCTCTTCCTCCGGCTTCGCCTCTTCTTCTTCTGGCCGTTCCAGAATGGTGATGCCGCCATATTCCCAGCTGGAGGAAAACGCCTCTGGCAGGGCCTCAATGTGCTGAATCGCCTTGTGGCCGACGACCGCCCAATAGGGGCCGTAGGGGCTTTCCGGGATGTAATGCAGCGGGCCTGCGTCCTGCATTTCCTTGAAGATCGGCTGCCAGCGATCTTCGTAATAGATGTCGGATCGACTGACGTCCCATTTGTGCGGATGCTGCGGGCGCTCTTCGGGATGCTTGGCAAAATGCTCCATCAGCGCGTCATGCGCCGTGGGCGACGTGCGCCATTCAGGTGCGGAATTCTGATCGCTCACTGGCGGCGCAATGGTTGCCATGTCTCTCTCCTATCCGGCGGCTTTTGCCGCTCTGGTGAGTCGCATGGTGCCTTAACTGACAGCAGTGTCAATAGTCGGTTGCGATAAGGAACCTATTCAGCGGGCTCAGCCGCTGGCGGTTTGCGCTGCCAAAACCGGCGCTTTTTCGCGCCGCCTGACCCCGACTTCATCACGCGCTTACGGAACAGGGTGGAGCCGCCTTTGATCAGGATGAATACGGCGAATGCCTGCCAAACGAGAGCGACCGCGTGCGTCCAAAGCGTTTCTTCCAAAGCGGCTCTGGCCATCATCGCGAAGGGCGAGGAGAGCGGGAAGACAACCGAAGTCAGCTCCAGCGGTGTGCCGGTCTGCCCGATATTTGCGGCCGAGAGGAAGAACACCATGATTTGCAGCATCGTGACCGGCATAGACATGGTCTGCACTTCGCGCACGCTGCTGGCCATGGCTCCAATGGTGAGGAACAACGAGCCGAGCAGCAGATAGGCCATCGAGAAATAGATGATGCCGAGCGCGATGAACATCGGCCAGCCGATCGCCGGGCCGGGAAGCTCGCGGAAATTGGTCTGCGTGACGGTGACAATGGCGTCCTCGGCCACCGCCCAGAACGCCCATCCGGTTGTGCCCCACACTGCAATTCCGACAAAGGAAACGCCCAGCATGGCGAATAATTTGCCCATAAACACCGCATCCATCGGCAGGGCGGCGGCGAGGATTTCGATGATCTTATTGCCTTTTTCTTCGGCAAGGTTGGACAGCACCATGCCGCCCAGCAAAATGGTCAACAGGAACAGCACCATTTGCGCAGCCTGCGCCGTTCGCACCCGGCTATACCGGTCGGAGGCTCCGCTGGAGACGACAATCTCGCTCGCCGCGTCGGGATAGCGGCTGGGCGCAGAGGCGCTGGCGGTGGCCGCGAGCAGTTCAATCCGGCCCTTCCAGCGGTCGACCTGGCTTTGCGTGCCGACAAGCTTGGGCTCTTCGAGCGTGCCGGTCAGGATCGCGACATAGCTGCGCCCACCGGTGTCGAGGAAGGCGCGCGCGTCGAAGTCAGCCGAGCTTTCAGCCTCGGGCACGCGTTTGAGCATAGGCGAAGCGCCGCCCAATTGCGGGCGGAGTGTTTCGGCGGCGGCCTCCATCGCGGCATTGTCTGCCGAGCTCATCGCGAGGCCGATTTCGACGCTGACGGCTTGCTGAGATGTGGTCTTGCCGATGCTGCCAGCCAGTCCGCCGATCAGCACTGGGAACAGCGGCCCGATCAGGAAGAACAGGAACGCGCGGCTGAACAGCACAGCGACGAAATCGCGCCGGGCCACAACCCATGCGGCCTGAAAATAGCTCAGCCGAGGTTTGGCGGCGATTGCTGCCTGATCAAAATTGCTCATCAGCTTTGCTCCCCGCCAGCGGCATCCACTTCGAGCTGCCGCGCAGCCGCTTCGCCCGCTATATGGACGAAGGCATCGTGCAATCCGGCCCGCTCGATCGAGAGCGAAAGAATGCCAGCCTCGCCTTCGATCAATGTTCGCAGCAAAGGTTCAATCCCGCTGTCGGGCAGAGAGAAGGTGAAGAAATCGCCGGTGCGCCTGGTGTCGTCTGGCAGGGCAGCGGTCCAGCCGCCTTCCCGGGCGCGCGTTTCCAAGCGGACCTGCGCCGGGATTCGATCGCGGGCTGCCTCAACGCTGCCGGCATAGGGCACTTCGCCCCCGGCGATGATCGCCACACCTTCGCACAGACGCTCTGCATGGTGGATCACATGGGTGGAGAAGATCACCGTCACGCCGTCATCGGCCAGGGCGCGGATCATTCCTTCCAGCTTGCCTTGGTTGATCGCATCAAGACCGGAAAACGGCTCGTCCAGAACAACCAGTCGCGGTTGATGCACCAGCGTGCCGAGCAATTGCACGGTCTGCGCCATGCCTTTCGACAGCTGGCGAATTTGGCGTTCGGCGGCATGGCCCAGCCCGTGCCGTTCGAGCAATTCGAGCCCGCGCACGCGCCCTTCGGCCAATGGCAGGCCGCGCAATGCGCCCATAAAGGCAATCGCTTCGATCGATTTCATCGCTGGGTACAGCCCGCGCTCTTCCGGCAGATAGCCGATCAGGCGGCCAATATCGTGGGGTTGATCATATCCGAACACGCGGCGCACGCCTTCGTCTGGATCAATAATGCCCAGCAGCATGCGCAGCGTCGTGGTCTTGCCTGCGCCATTGGGGCCGAGCACACCATAGATCGCGCCTTCGGGCACTTCGAGGTCGACCCCGCCCACGGCCAAGGTGCCGTCAAAGCGTTTGACGAGCCCGCGCGCCTCGATTGCGAGAGGTTTCTGCTCATTGCTCAAGATTGTTTGATCGCTTACCGCCATATCCATGGCCCGCACCGTTAGTGGACGGGCCTAAACGGGAGTAACCCTAAGCGTGGTTAACGCAGGCGCAACACTTGATCTTGGCAAACGCCTTGAAAACAAAGCGCGCGAGCTTGGCTTCGCTGCCTTTGGGGTGACGAGCGCCGCGGAAGATCCGGTGCGCGCGGAGCGGCTGGAGCAATGGCTGGGCGAGGGGCATCACGGCTCTATGGAGTGGATGGAAACCCGCCAGCATCACCGCCGTTCGCCTCAAGGGCTGTGGTCAGAGGCGCAGCGGGTGATTGCGCTAGGCATGAGCTATGCGCCCGCGCACGATCCCTTGGCTTTAGAAGCGCATGGCGAGCGGGCGCGCATCTCTGTCTATGCGCAGGGCAAGGATTATCACGATCTGGTCAAGAAGCGCCTCAAAGCCTTGGCGCGCTGGCTGGTGGCCGAGGCGCCGGAGGCTGAAGTCAAAGTGTTCGTCGACACCGCCCCAGTGATGGAAAAGCCCCTCGGTGAAGCTGCTGGGATCGGCTGGCAGGGCAAGCACACCAATCTGGTCAGTCCGGAGCATGGCAGTTGGCTGTTTCTCGGCGCGATCTACACGACGCTGGACTTGCCCCTTACCGCGCCTCAGCGGGACCAATGCGGATCGTGCCGCGCGTGCCTTGATGCCTGCCCAACCGATGCCTTTCCCAGCCCCTATCGGCTCGATGCGCGGCGCTGCATTTCCTATCTCACCATTGAGCACAAAGGCCCGATTGCGGAGGAGCTTCGCGCGGCGCTCGGCAATCGGATCTATGGCTGCGACGATTGTCTGGCGGTTTGTCCGTGGAACAAATTTGCGCAAGCCTCTCATGCGGCGCGCGAATTTCTGCCGCGCGCTGAACTCGCCGCGCCGCGTCTGGCTGAATTGCTTGCGCTTGATGACGCTGGTTTCCGCAGCGTTTTTTCCGGCTCTCCGATTAAGCGGATTGGCCGCAACCGGTTTGTGCGCAATTGCCTTTATGCGGCGGGCAATAGCGGGGATGCCGCCCTGCTTGCTCCGGTGGAAGCGCTACTAAACGACGAGGATCCAGTGGTGGCGGATGCTGCGCGCTGGGCCTTGGACCAGCTTCCCGCTGGTTAGCGCTGAGGCTCTAACTTTCAAAGCCGTCCGAAACATCGCCCAGATTGGGCGCTGGTCGCGGGTGTGCCGGGCTCCATTCAGAGAACCGCGTCGGCTCGCGCAGGTTCAGCACTGTGCCCTCGGTCGGATGCTCGCTGCGCTGGAAAAAGCCAACAGCGTCCAAATGTGGGTCGGCTGTCATATCCTGCATATCGCGCACCGGCATGGCGGGCATTTGCGCGCCTCGCATGATCGCCAGCACTTCGCCCGTGGTCTTCTGCGCGGTCAGCTCGCCAATCCGGCGATAGATGTCGGCGCTGCCTTGGACGATCCCTTTGACGCTTTGGAACCGCGCCTCCCGCGCGAATTCCTCGTCGCCCAGCAGCGCCACAACTTTCAGGAAATGGTCGATCTGATAGGGGACGATGGAGATATAGCCGTCGCTGGTCGGGAAAGGCTGGCGGTCTGGATCAATCTGGCGGCTGTAACAGGCGGGGCCAACCGGCGGATCAAATGTCAGCCCGCCCAAATGCTCTTTCAGCATAAAGTTCGAAAACGCCTCAAACATCGGCACCTCAAGGAACTGACCCTTGCCCGTGCGCAGCTTGTGGATCATCGCCGCCATGGAAGCATAGGCGGCATGCAATCCGGCGACTTTGTCTGCGATCAGCGAAGGCAGATAGCGCGGCTTTTCATTGCCATCGACGCGGGGCAGCAGGGTAGCCGCACCGCTCGCCGCCTGGATGACATCGTCATAGGCGTGCAATCCGCCATAGGGGCCGTCGGAGCCAAAGCCGACGCAGTGAACATAGATGATCTCGGGGTTGAGCGATTTGGCCGCCTCATATCCGAAACCGAGCCGTTCGATCGCCTCAGCGCGGATATTGTGGATCAGCATATCTGCTTCCCCCACCAGTTTGCGCAATTGCGTTTTTGCCTCGTCGTCTTTGAGGTCCAGCAGCAGGGATTTCTTGCCGCGATTGAGCGCGAGGAAGCTTGGAGCCATACCAGTCGTTTTGGCGGGCTTGGCCGCATATCTCAGCGCATCGCCGGCCGGTGCCTCAACCTTAATGACGTCGGCACCAAGATCGGCCAGGATTTGCGTGCAATAGGGGCCAAACACGACCGTTGTGAGGTCCAGCACCTTCAGACCCTGAAGCATGGAGCCGCCATCGCCTGTTTGCATGAAAATGCCCCTTTTTCGAATTCGCGTATCGATAGCCGCTAAGGCTTTATAGCAATTCCTTGAGCGGCGTTTCAGGATCGGCGAGCAGAGCCTTATCAGCCGACTGAATGCCGTTTTCGAGCAATTTGCGCCCTTGGACATAGTCCTTCATCGCATTGACGCAGTCGAAGGCAATCGGGCGGCCTTCTTTCAGATAGACGATCGAGAATTTGCGCGCGGCAGGGTTTCCGCGCAGGATCGTCTCGTCATAGTCGAGACTGAGGCCAGCGGTTTGCAGTTTGAGATCATATTGGTTCGACCAGAACCATGGCAGCGCGTGATAGGGCTGTTTATCGCCCATGATCGCGCGCGCGGTAGTGTTTGCCATATCATGCGCGTTCTGGACCGATTCCAAGCGGATCACCGCGCTATCGGCAAAATCATTCGCATGTGCGGCGCAATCACCAATTGCATAAATGTCGTCCAGGGTCGTGCGGCAATAGACGTCGACGTCAACGCCGTTTGATCCCGCTGCGCCCGCCGCGATCAGGGGCGCGACCGAGGGGATGATGCCAATCCCGGCAACCACCATGTCGCATTTGAGCGTCTCGCCGCCCTCGAGCAAGACGCCGCTGGCTTGACCGTCTGTTTCCGATATTTCTTGGACGTTCGCACCGAGCCGAATGTCGACGCCGTGACTGCGGTGCTCTGCGGCGTAAAAGTCGGATAGTTCTTCGCCAGCCACGCGGGCCAGCAGGCGGGACTGAGCCTCTACCAAGGTTACCTCGACGCCAAGCTTGCGCAGGACAGCGGCCGCCTCCAGCCCGATATAGCCGCCGCCGATAACAACTGCGCGTTTCGCGCCGCCCTCAATCGCGGCCATCATCGCATCGGCATCGCGCTTGTCTCGTACGTAGAAAACACCGTGTAGATTTGCGCCGGGGCACGGCAGCCTGCGCGGGTCACCGCCGCCTGCCCAGATCAGCTTGCGATAGCCTATCCGGCTGCCATCCATCAGCACAATTTCATGCGCCATCCAGTCAATTTCGGTGACCCCTTGGCCGAGCCTTAGGGTGATATCCTTGTCGGCCCAGAACTTCTCAGGCCGAATCAAGATCCGCTCAAACGGCTTGTCCCCCGCGAGATATTCCTTCGACAAAGGCGGGCGTTCATACGGCGGAACGGCGTCGCGCCCAACCAGCACAATCGAACCCTCATGCCCCTGTTGGCGCAGAGCAATCGCCGCTTGCGCGCCGCCATGCCCGGTGCCCACGATTACGATATCGGCGCTATCCATGGCGCGGACGCTTGCCCCAAAATTGGCTTAGGTCAAGCGTCTTGCGCGCTTTGGCCGGGGTGATGACGGCTTAAGGATCGAGCAGATTGCGGGCCTGGCTGGCGATTTGCGCGAGCACTGCCGGCGCCACTGGCGTGTGTGCTTTTGCCCGGCCAACCATGGCCTTGAACTGCCGGATCGCGGGCGCATTGTCGCTCGCCCATTGCTCCACTGCACTGGCCGGATCAGCCTTGCCCTTCTTGCGCCGCACAAGCTGGCGCAGAAAATCGAGCCGCATCTGCTGATAATCGCGCGCGAGGCCAGCGACCAGCAAGCGCTCCCAAACATCGGAAGGCTCCATCAGCGCCGCGGTTGCTTGCGCCCAATCGAGGCCCAAACGCACGCCCATATCGGTGAAGGCATCGGTCAGCTGCAGCGCCGCGACATCGGCGTCGCGCGCGAGCTTTGCGAGACCAATCGCGCCGTCCATTTCGAACAGATGCACGACCTTTTTGGCCAGCGCCTCGGGCGCGCCCGCTTCGACCAGTTCGCTGCGCATTTTGTTTGCCTGTTGGCGTGATTCGCCCGCCAGCAGAGCGTCAGTGGCATCGTGCAATTCCTCGATCCCGCCGCGCAATTCCTCGACCAGTTCAGCTGGCGGCCGCTTGGCCGCGCCAGCGCGCAGCAAGTCCGCCATATGACCCCTCAGGGCGATGGCGACCCGCTCAAACAGCATGATGCGCGTGGTTTCGCTCATCTTGGCTGTGTCGAGCTCTTCCCAGATTGCGCGCGTTCCAAACAGGCGGTCGGCGGCGACAAAGGCGTTGGTCACCGCGGCCAGCGAGGCGCCTTCTTCTTCGGCGAGCTCGAATGCGGGCAAAATGCCCATGCGGTTGATGATGCGATTGGCAAGCTCGGTCGCGACCAGTTCGCGCCGCAAGCGGTGCTGCTTGATCTGCTTCGCATAGTCCTTTTGCATCGGTTCTGGGAACATAGCGATCAGCGCATCCTCCATCGCCTCATCGGCAGACAGCGGGCTTTCTTCGATCGCATCTTGCAGTGCCAGCTTGGCCGATGACAGTAGCACGGCGAGCTCTGGCCGGGTCATACCGTGTCCATCGCCCGCGCGGCGGATCAGCACTTCGCTTGCGGCCAGGCCTTCTGTTTTGCGATCAAGATCGGCCATATCCTCCAGCGTCTCGATCAGGCGGGTGTAAGACGCGGTCGCCTCGCAGCCGCCAGCCTCCGCAATCGACAGCGCGAGCGCTTGCAGGCGGTTATCCTCCAGCACGATTGCCGCAACTTCGTCGGTCATCGCTTCCAGCACGGCTACGCGTTTCTTCTCGGTCAGCTTGCCATCGCGTTTGGCCGCCGCGAGCGCGATCTTGATGTTCACCTCGTTATCCGAGCAATCAACGCCGGCTGAGTTGTCGATGAAATCGGTGTTTACGCGTCCGCCGTTGAGCGAGAATGCGATCCGGCCCGCTTGCGTAACACCAAGGTTTGCGCCCTCACCGATCACCTTCGCGCGCACTTCAGCGGCGGTCACACGCAGGCCGTCATTCGCGGGATCTCCCACGGCAGCATCGCTCTCGCTTTCAGCCTTGATGTAGGTGCCAATTCCGCCGAACCAGATCAGATCAAGCTCCGCTTTCAGGATCGCCGTCACCAGATCATCGGGAGCGATCTCAGCCTCTTCAATCCCGAGCATTTCGCGCGCCTTTTTGGGCAGCTTGATGCTCTTTTGATTGCGCGCGAACACGCCGCCGCCGCTGGAGATTAGCTTGGAATTGTAATCCTCCCAGCTGGAACTCGAAAGCTCGAACAGGCGATTGCGCTCTTTCCAGCTTTTGGCCGGATCGGGGTCGGGATCGATGAAGATGTGCCGGTGGTCAAAGGCCGCGACCAGCTTGATAGCTTTCGACAGCAGCATGCCATTGCCGAACACATCGCCCGACATATCGCCGCAGCCTGCCACGCGGACGCTGTCGCTTTGCACGTCGATCCCCATTTCGAGGAAATGCCGCTGGACAGAGACCCACGCGCCGCGCGCTGTTATGCCCATAGCCTTGTGGTCATAGCCGTTGGAGCCGCCGCTGGCGAAGGCATCATCGAGCCAGAAATCCCGGCTTTCCGCGATGCCATTGGCCACGTCAGAGAAGCGCGCCGTGCCCTTATCGGCGGCGACCACGAAATAGGGGTCCTCGCCGTCGTGCACCACCACATCGGCTGGATGGACGACCTTATCCTTCACGATATTGTCCGTGATTGTGAGTAAGGTGCGGATGAAAATCTCATAGCTTGCCTGGCCTTCTGCGGCCCAGGCATCGCGGTCTTTTGCAGGCGATGGCAATTGCTTTGGATAAAAGCCGCCCTTCGCCCCGGTCGGCACGATCACAGCGTTTTTGACCCGCTGCGCCTTCATCAGACCGAGGATTTCCGTGCGGAAGTCATCGCGCCTGTCCGACCATCTGAGGCCGCCGCGCGCGATCACGCCAGCGCGCAGGTGAATGCCCTCCACCCGGCGCGAATAGACGAAAATCTCGCGCCATGGCACGGGCTTTGGCAGGTCAGGAACCTGCGCAGAATCGAACTTAAACGCCAGCGCTTCATCCGCGGCATCGGCAAACGCATTGGTGCGCAGGATCGCGCCGATAACGGCATTGTAGAGCCGCAGCAGCCGGTCATCATTGATCGCAGAAACCTTGGCGAGCCCGCGTGAGAAATCGCCGCGAGCCTTCTTCTCGGCCTCTTCGCGGCCCCCCTCAAACTTGGGGTCATGGCGCGCGGTAAACAGCGCGATCATTGCCTTGGTCACTGGCACAGCGGCAGCAAGCGCATCGACCACGGTGTAGATCGTAAAGCCCATGCCGGTCTGGCGCAGATAGCGATAGAACGCCCGCAGCCAATTGGCTTCCCGCGCGCTCAGTCCCGCACCGATCACGAGCCGGTTGAACGGATCATCTTCGGCATTGCCATTGAGCACGGCGGCGATGGCTTGCTCGATAATGTCTGCACGCTCCAGCAGCGGCGCGGCCTCATCCCCTTCAGGCAGAGCGAGGGTAAAATCATGGATTGAGCCAAGCGCTCCATCATCAAGCTCGGTCGGGATTTCAGTGATCACGCGAAAGCCGAAATTCTCCAGAGCGGGCACGGCATCGGACAATGGCAAAGCGCCGCTGCTTTGATAGACTTTGAGCCGCAGATTGTCGGCTGCATCGCTGTCGAGATGGTACAGGCGCACATCACGCAGGGCCGCGTCATCATCGCCGCTGGTTCGGGCGCTGAGTGCGCGGATCCGGCGGATGTCGATCGCCGCCTCTGCGGTGCCATAGAGCAGCCGGTAATTCGCCGGAAAGGCTCCTGCAAAACGCGCTGCGATTGCCATGGCGCGCGCTGGGTCTTCGCTCTTGGCCAGGTGGCGCTCGACCCCCTCGCCCCAGCCGCGCAGCATGTCTTCGAGGCGGCCTTCCAGCTCTGCCTCTTCCGGCATGGCTTTCGCTTCGCGAACATCGAGCACGAATTGCAGCATCGCCAGATTGCCGCCTTCAACCTCAAGGCTCCAATCGAGGACTTTCGCATCTGCCTCAGCGGTCAGCAGTTCCTGAATTTGCAAGCGCACTTGGGTGGAGAGCAGATCGCGCGGCAGCCAGACAAAGGCAAACACATGGCGGCCCAATTGCGAAGCGGCTAGCGAAAGGCGCGGGCGCGGCCGATCGACCAGGCTCATCATCGTCGTTGCGAGGCGGCCAATGTCCGCTCGGTTGAACGCGATCAGCAGATCATGCGGCAGCGCGGTAAAAGCATGGACCAGCGCTTTGCCGGTATGCCCGGATGGGTTGAAGCCCAGCTCTTTGGTCAGCGTATCGAGGTTTTCGCGCAGATGCGGCACGTTGGCGGGCGCAGAGGCCAGTGCCGCGCTGGTCCAAACCCCGGCATGAACCGACAGAGCTTCCACTTTGCCCTTCTTGCGGATCGCCACGATAAACAGATCGAGCGGCACGCGGCGGTGAACCTTGGCGGTGTGGTTCGATTTGATGATCAACAGCTCGCGCGTGCGGCCATCGGGGCGTTTCTGCCCAAACCATTTGAACGCCTTGTCGTAGGATGCATCGGCCAGCAAGGAACGCGCACTCTTGCGGCAAATCCCGAGCAGGCCTGACTGGCTGCCATCGCGGCGGCGAGTCACATGGCCCAGCTGGGTCAGCATCCCGCTGTTGAGCCATGTCAGCAGATCTTTGAATTCCGGCTCTTCGACCCGCTCAATATCCGCTTCCATGGCGGATTGCACTTTTGGCCAATCGTTCACGGCGGCGCGGACATCGCCCAGCGTCAGCCGCAGTTCTTTCAGCAATTCGCGGCGTTGGCGCGCATCAATCCGCGGCGTCTCGATATAGATCATCGACTCGCGCGCTTTGCCGGAGCCGAGCTCAGTGAGCTTGCCCGACTTGTCGCGCTTCACCGCAATGATCGGATGGACCAACCGGTCAATTGTGACCCCTTGGGCGGCGAGCGCAGAGGCAACCGAATCGACCAAAAACGGCATGTCGTCATTGACCAGAGCGATGCGCATAATGCGCCGCTCATCGGTCTCGGTTTCCATGACCAGCGAGGCGCGGTCCGTCTCGCGCTGCTCAGCGGCGGCCAGCAGGAAGGCGGTCGCCTCTTCCAGCGCTTGCTTTGCAAAGGGCGTATCACCGGGCAGGATCGCATCGCTCAGCCGCTTTGCGAGAGCGGTATGATGCTTGCTTCGGCGCGGATTGCGCACCGATTTTAGCTTGGCTGAAGCTTTTCCTGCGAGCTTTTTAGCGGGTTTCGAAACCATCCTCGCCCCTTTGAAACAATATTATTCTTGAGCGTTCTTATGCGTCGCCGATACGCCTTGTGGATACGTTTGCGCAACCGTGTTCATTATCTAACTGCGCGATTTTTAATGCGGCTCGGCGTTAGGAGGCAAGCGCTCCGGTGAGCGCCTGCATGGTGATTTCCAGCGAGCGAATTCGCGCCGCTGGATCATAGGTCGCGCCGCACAGCATGATTTCGTCCGCGCCGGTTCGCTTGATAAAATCGCCGACTTGGCTTGCCACCATATCGGCGGTGCCGATCGCTGCGGCTTGGCCGATATGATCCAGCATGGTGCGCGCTGGCGCAGGCAGGGTGGAGGTGTAGTCCTCAATTGGTGGCGGTAGCTTGCCCGGATTGCCGCTGCGCAGGCGTACGAAGCTTTGTTGCTGGCTGGAGGCAAGCAGGCGAGCTTCCGCTTCGCTTAGCGCGGCAAAAACATTCATCGCCACCATCACGTGCGCGCGATCAAGCACGTCTGATGGCTCAAAGTCTCTGCGATAAACTTCCAGCGCGGCGTCCAAATGATCGGGCGCGAAATGCGCAGCGAAGGCATAGGGCAGGCCGAGCTTTGCCGCGAGCTGCGCGCCAAACAGGCTGGAGCCGAGCATCCACATCTCCGGCTTTGCGCCGAGGCCTGGGGTGGCGGCGATGGGCAGGTCGAGATCGCCGGTCAGAAGCGCGCGCAGTTCCGCCACGTCCTGCGGAAAATACTCAGCCGCCTGATGCAGGTTTTTGCGCAGCGCGCGCTGCAATTCCGGCCCAGCGCCGGGAGCTCTGCCCAAGCCGAGGTCAATCCGGCCGGGAAACAAAGCATCCAGCGTGCCGAATTGCTCCGCGATTTGAAACGGCGTGTGATTGGGCAGCATGATGCCGCCAGAGCCGATCCGGATCCGGCTGGTCGCATTGCCGATATGAGCGAGCACCACCGATGTTGCTCCGCCCGCGATACCATCCATCGCGTGATGTTCTGCGACCCAAAAGCGCTTGCAACCCACTCGTTCCGCAGCGCGCGCAAGCTCTGTCGCATCGGCCAAAGCCTCTGCGACGCTCCCGCCTTCGCGAACCGGGATCAGATCAAGCACGGAAAATTCGGTCATGGCAGCCCTCTTGTTATTGGGCTGGCGTAGCAGGCCCCAACTGTTTCAGATAGCCGCTAGCGGTCTTTGCCTGCAGACTATCGGGCGCGGTGTCGATCACCGATTGCCAGCTCGCGCGGGCGGCATCATCGCGCGCATCCAGTACGGCAATCACGCCCGCCTCCAGCCCGATTTGCGGATCGAGCGGGGCGAGACCCGACGCCTTTTCAATCGCCGTTTGCGCCTCTGGCAATCTTTTTTCACGTCGCAGCAGGGTTGCCTTCAGCAGCCACGCCTCGGCATCGCCAGGCATTAGGCGCGTTGCATTGTCCAATTCAATGAGAGCTTCTTCCGGCTGATCAATCTCAACCAGGACGCGGGCCATGTCGAGTGCTGCTGCTGCTTGGAGTGCACCAGATGCAGCAGTTTTGGCGTCCGTGCGTGCCTCGCTCAAAATATTATAGGCGTCAGCCCAAAGCGTGTTTGCGAGGGCAGCATTGCCGGCCATAATGCCAAAACGCGCTCGTGCTCGCGGTTCATCCGCCGGTGTCTCATCGCGGGCCGCAGTGAAAGCGGCAATCGCATCATCCCACAGGCTCAGCTTTGTCGCTGCCAGCCCAAGGCAGTGATTGGCAATAACCCTTGCATCACCGGTTGTCTGGTTGCGCTCAATCTGCGCTTTGGTGTGCGCACGAGACGGCGCGCTTTCGACCAGATCAAGGCAATCGGCCAGCCAAATGCTGAGCGGATCGGTCGGCTGCGGCGGGGCAATTTCATTGGTGGTGCGCGGCGGGCGGTTGAGCAGCTCATCGGGCGCGCCTTGGATGGCCCCGGTGCTTGGGTTGGGGCCGACCTGGAGCAGCATGAGGATGAGCGCGCTGGAAAAAGACACGTGGGTGTTCGCCTAGTAAAATTGATCGACCGTCGCTTGCAGCAGCGCGATATCATTTTCGCGCGACAAGCGGTGATCGCCGTCTTTGACAAAGGTCACCTGTACATTGTCCGAACGTATCGCTTTGGCGAGGCGCAGGCTGATTTCCCACGGGACGTCTTCGTCCTTTTGGCCGTGCAGCAGGCGAACCGGGCAATCAATCGCGATCTTGCTGTCCAGCTTCAGATTCGCCTCGCCATCGGCGAAGAAGCCCGGATGCGTGGGCGTTGGCTCTGGCCCGTACGGATTGTCTTCATACAGCACTTCGCCCGCCGCCATCTGCGCGCGCTGCTCGTCGGTGAAGCCCCAAGTCGTAAAGTCGGGAGCAGGCGCGATGCCGATCATCCCGCTTAGCCGCTCGCCCAAAGCCTCACTCACCATCAGCATCAGCCAGCCGCCCATGGACGAGCCGATCAGCAGGACGTCGCCGTCGACATGAGCCTCGATCAAGGCGAGGACTTCATCGCGCCAGCGGAGCAGCGTGCCATCGGCAAAATCGCCATTGCTCCGCCCGCAGCCGGAATAATCGAGCAGCAGACAGGCCCGCCCCATTTCCTGCGCGCGGGCGAACATGGCAGTCGCCTTGCCGCCGTCCATGTCCGACATATAGCCGGGCAGAAAGACCAAGGTCGGGCCTGAGCCGGCCGCATGACGAAAGGCGATTTTGCGTCCATCGCCGAATTCGTGAAATTGTATCTCGCTCATGCGCGCTCTCATGCCCGCAGGCGGCAGGTGCGCGCAAGAGGGCTAAAACTGGTTCGAGCCTTAATCTGCGGGCTCTTCAAGAGCGCGGCGAAGCTCGGTCTCGAACAGCTCAGGTTGGTCAAACATGATGAAGTGGTAGCTGTCTTCGACTATTCGAATGTCAGCAGTTTCGAGCGATGCGTAAGCATCTCGGTACAGCGTCTCAATCCGCGATCGCGGAGCGAAGGCATTGCTCGCGGCAATAATGGTCGTGGGCGTTTTCATGTCTTTAAGCGCAGGGCGCAAATCGGTCGTCATCAGCGAATATATGGCGCTCGCAAAGGTCGCCCTATCACTGGTTATCGACCAATCGGCTATGGTGCCGTGGTACTCACTGTTCTTTACCAGCGAACGGACCCCGACTTGCTGAGTTTGCGCGAACTCCTCGGCGGATTGCCCGAGAATTTGCATCTTGAACCCGTCGGCTTGCGCCGCGGCTGTTTCAGCGGTCGCTTGGGGTGAAAATAGAAGCGGAAAGAACGGCAGTGCATCGACGATCACCAATTTTTTGATCCGATCGGGATGATCTTTTGCCAGCTTGAGGCCGAGGAATCCGCCAAGTGAATGGCCAGCGTAAAGTGCGCTTTCAATCTTGTTGCAATCGAGATGGTCGACAATCTCTTGGGCGGCCCGCGCAATAATCGTTTCAGGTGGCCCGTTTGGTGCACGACCTGCAAAGCCTGCCACATGCACAAGATGAACCGTGTAGCTTTTGCTGAGGGCGTCTTTGACACCGTCCCAAGTTTCCGGTGATGAGCCAAGCCCTGGTGTAAGGAACAAATCAGGGCCCGCGCCGAGCGTTTCATATGGCGGGCAAGCCTCCTGCGGCTCATCCGCGAGTGCGGCAGTGGACCCAAGGAACGTAAGGCCTGTGACAATGCTGGTCCAAAGCTTCATTGTTCCGCTCCCTCTCGTTGGAAAATCTCTTCGATCGCAAGGCCGAACACGTCGGCGATCTTGAATGCGAGCGGTAGGGACGGGTCATAGCGCCCCTTTTCAATCGCATTGACGGATTGGCGCGAGACTCCAAGCTTGTCGCCCAGGTCTTGTTGGCTCCAATCGCGCTCTGCGCGCAGCACTTTGAGGCGATTGTTCACTGGCTGAGACCTCGGAAACGAAACCAGTAATAAGCCGCAATCCACGCGAATGTCGTCACACCGACCATGTTTTCTGCGGCCATATCAGGCAGGGCAAAGATTTTGATGCCAATGATCCAGAACATGTGCACGAACATAGAGGTGGCGACGCCAACCAGAGCTGCGCTGGCCATGATCTGAAACAGATATTCTTCACTGCAACGCCGATCAATGGCAGCCCCGATCGCAACGAGGAGGCTGACCATCAGCGTGATCGGAACCAGTATGCCTGCTTGTTCCCATTGGGTGATGGAAATCGCGCTTACACGTGTGGGGTCAATCTCTGCGATCATTACGGCCGAAGCGAATAGAGGTAGGACCAGAAACCAATCGAGTCTGCTTATTCCCATTTTCATGGTAAAATTCCTAAATTTGTGATGGTCATAGCGCTCATACCGCACCCCAGGCGCCGTATTTCATGCGATTGGAAACTGCGCCGATCCCGAGACCAGCGAACCATAGGACGGCCCACCAATAGGCGTCGGCATGCGGAACCGCGTCAGCAATCTCGAGGAAGCCCCAGACGCTTGCGATGCTGAGCGTGATGGCAGTTGCGATCAGTGATTGGCGAACCACCAGCATGCGAATGAACTCATCCTGCTCTTCCACGATCAGCCGTCCGATGGCCCAGAAGACACCGATGATCGCAAGGCCGGGCGGGATGGCCGCAAGAATGCGCCAAGTATCGGCAATACCTTCTGCATTTTCCGTAAAGACCAGCCCAGCCATGGCGAGCATGTAAATCGAGGTCGAGATCGCCACGCGCTTCAAATACCGCTTTTGCGCCTCACCCTTGGCAAAGCAAGCATTGCCTCCGGCATCGACCCGGCGATTGGCGGATTTGATCAACGGGACCATGATGACCATCGGTACGAGCATCAGGATCAAGAGTGCTGTGCCCTCGATCGCTCCGGCCATCGCCAGACCGCCAAGCGCGGCATAGGAGACGCCCATGAGCGCACCCCAAAAGGCCGGGCTGCGGCCCATAACGGCTGCGCTCTTGTCTGCATTCTCGCTCATAGCAGGCACTTCGAATTGCTCTTGCAGCCGCCATTGAGCATGCCCATCGCCGCGCCGCTCAGGCCGCCGATGATTCCGAAGGATGCACCATTGCTGAGCTCGCTAGCGGCCAAGAATATCGCGGCGGTGATGATGATCACGGCCCATAGAATCGCTTTGTTTCGAATTGTCATTAGTAAAGCTCCCTTTCAACTATGGAAAGCATGCTTGTCATTGATTCGTGTGTTTGTCAAGCAAACTTTCCAAAATGGAGCGGGTGCTTTCCGGTTGATGTTGCGAAACACGGGTAATGACATCGCCATTCGCCGCGCCTATATCTGCGCTCATGGCCAACCGTGTGACTACCACCACCACTACCACCACCCCGGATTTCCGGGGCCGGTTGCTGTTGGTCTAATCCAGCCACACCCGCGCCCCGAACTTTCGGTTTCGGGCGGCGCGGTGTCAGCCTCCTGGAAAGCTGAAAATACCAAGACACCGCTCTTCAAGCGCGCGCATGAGTGTGTCATGGGCGTGAACGCAAACGAGACGGAAGAACGATGACCGAACTGCTCAAGATCAGCCTCCCCGATGGCACCACGCGTGAAATGCCAGAAGGCAGCACGCCAGCCGATGTGGCCGCCGCGATTGGCCCTGGCCTCGCCAAGGCCGCGTTGGCTGCGCGCGTCAACGGCGAAGTGCGCGATATTGGCCGCCCGTTTGAGGGTGATGCTGAGCTTGAGCTGATCACCAGCCGTGACGAGGCCGATGCGCTGGAACTGGCGCGCCATGACTTTGCACACGTTCTGGCTGAGGCGGTGCAGGCGCTCTATCCCGGCACGCAGATCACCTTTGGTCCTGCGACCGACGATGGCTTCTATTATGACGTGATGGCCCCGGCTGACCGCGAGCCGTTCAGCATGGATGATCTGCCCGCGATTGAAGAGAAAATGCGTGAGATCATTGCCGCGGATAAGCCATTGGTGCGCGAAGTGTGGTCGCGCGCTGATCTGATCGCGAAATGGGAAGCGGACGGCGAGGCGTTTAAGGCTGAATGGGCCAAAGAACTGCCTGAAAACGAAGAGCTGACCGTCTATTGGTCGGGCGAACCGCGCAGCGACGGCGCGTGGTTGGATATGTGCCGCGGGCCGCATTTGGCCTCGACCGGCAAGCTTGATCCGGCGGCGTTTAAGCTGATGCGGGTGGCGGGCGCCTATTGGCGCGGTGATCAGCGCAATGCGCAGCTGACGCGGATTTACGGCACCGGCTGGCTCAACAAAAAGCAGCTCAAACAGCATCTGCACCGGCTGGAAGAAGCCGCCAAGCGCGACCACCGTAAGCTGGGCCGCGAGATGGATCTGTTCCACCTTCAGGAAGAAGCGCATGGCAGCGTGTTCTGGCATCCTAAGGGCTACCGGATCTGGCGCGAGCTGGAGGCTTATATGCGCCGTAAGATGGATGGCGGGGGTTACCGCGAGATCAAGACGCCGCAGCTAATGGATATCCGCCAGTGGGAGCAATCCGGCCACTGGGGCAAATATGCTGAAAACATGTTTGCTGTGCCCGATATGGTGCCCGAAGTGGACGAGGACAGCGACGGCCCGGCTAAGCCTGCGGTTGAAAAAGACGCCGATTGGATGGCGATCAAGCCCATGAACTGCCCGGCTCACGTGCTGGTGTTTAAGCAAGGCATCACGTCCTATCGCGATCTGCCGATCCGCCTGGGCGAAATGGGCTGCTGTCACCGCAACGAGCCGCACGGGGCGCTGCATGGCCTGATGCGTGTGCGTCAGTTCACTCAAGACGATGCGCATATTTTCTGCACCGAAGACCAGGTGGTCGAGGAAGTGCGCAAATTCTGCGAGCTCGCAAACGGCGTCTACAAGGACTTTGGCTTCACCTATCATGTGAAGCTCGCCACGCGCCCAGAAAAGCGCTTTGGCTCTGATGCTGACTGGGACAAAGCAGAGCAGGAATTGCGCGATGCCGTAGCCGAGGCGGGCATGGACAATGAGGAATATGGCTGGGAAGAGCTGCCGGGCGAGGGCGCGTTTTATGCGCCAAAGCTCGAATGGCACCTGACCGATGCGATTGGCCGGACCTGGCAGGTTGGCACGATCCAGGGCGACCGCGTCCTGCCCGACCGCTTGGATGCGACCTATATTGGCGAGGATGGCGGCAAGCACCGTCCCGTGATGCTTCACCGCGCGATATTCGGCTCTTACGAGCGTTTTATCGGCATTCTGATTGAGCATTATGCTGGGCGTCTGCCAGCATGGCTCGCCCCGGTTCAGGCCGTGGTCGCCCCGATTGTGTCGGACGTTGATGGCTATGCCACCAAGGTGATGGCCAAGCTGGAGGCGGCAGGCATCCGGGTGGAAGGCGATCTTCGCAATGAGAAGATCAACTATAAGGTACGCGAGCACTCGCTGGCGAAGGTTCCGTATCTGTTTGTGGTCGGAAAGCGCGAGGAAGAAGAGGGCACGATTGCCCTGCGGACCCTGGGCGAGAAGGACCAGCAAGTGCTGTCTTTTGATGATGCGCTGGCGCTGATCACAAAGGCAGCTACACCACCTGATCTTCGCGCCTGATCGCATTTGACCGAATAGATCATGGACTGGCTGGACGGGCTTAGCGCAGCGCAGATTGCGGCGGCGTTCGCAGCGACCATTGGCGCGTCTTTCGTGCGCGGGCTGGCCGGGTTCGGCATGGCGATTTTGCTGGTGCCGGTTTTGGCGCTCGCTTTGACCCCGGTTGAAGCGGTGATGATCGCCAATTTCCTGATGCTGTTTATCGGCATGTTGGAGATACGGCGTCTGGTGCTGGGCGCTGAAATATCCGCTTGGGTGATCAGCGCCCTGGTTGCGGTCACAACCGCGCCGGGATTGCTGCTGCTGTCTGTGACGCCGCCTGATCTCGCGCGGCTGCTGATCGCAATGGTGGCGCTGTCCGCCTTTGCGCTCGTGCTCCTGCCACAGCGTTCAGCCAGCGTCCCCGGGCCTGTTCAGACCGGTGCAACAGGTGTGACGAGTGGCATTCTCACAGGCTTTGCCGGGATGCCAGGGCCGCCGGTTGTGCCCTATTATGTCGGCCGGGCGATCCCGCGCGATACGGCCAAGGCATCGATGCTGCTGATCTTCACGATCGCTTCGATAGCGGCGATTGTCTCCGGGTTTTTGACCGGCGTGATTGATCAGCGCCTTGTGCTGCTTTCGGTCGGGCTCTTTCCCGCCGTGCTGCTCGGCAATTGGCTCGGCGGCCTCGCCTATGGCCGGGTCAGCGACACGGTCTGGCGGAGTTTCGTCGGCCTAGTGCTGTTTGCTGCTGCCTTTGCGGCTCTCACCCGTCTGTTTTAGCGCAGCCAGCGCGCAGCAAGCACCCGCCCGCCGTTCGGCTCGCGCAGGACCAAAGCATGTGCATCCGCTCCCGGCGTGGTGAGCCTGTCTTGGCGCAGCTCAACACTTGCTGTGCCGCCATCCCAGCGGGTGAGCACTTTTTCATCAAGCAGCACATTGGTGTAGGAAATGCGGCGTCCGCCGTTTTCTCCGCGGCCAATCGCGACGCTTTGCTCGCTCGATACCGCCATCAACACCAGCTCAGCAGGTTTCTCTGCGGTGCCGCTTAGGCCAATGCCATAGCCCAGTCCGCCCGCTGGCTTGATGCGAATGGCGGCGCTTTGCGATCCGCGCGCCAGCGCGATGTGGCGGCGGTTGACGCGCTCGTTAGAGCCGACTTGGCCAAGCTCTCCATCGACCACCAATTGAGGTGTGTAGACGCCGTTATACCCCGCGAGGCCGCGGCGGGCATAATCGCGCTGGAGGCTGGTGTTGTCTTCTCGAGCGAGCGTATCTTTCCAGCCTAAACGGTCCCAATAGGTGACCGGGCGAGCGATCACGACCAGGCCCTCTTCGCGCGCAAGTTTGGCTGAGAGGCGGTCCGCTGGTGGGCAGGAAGAACAGCCCTGGCTGGTGAACAGTTCCAAGAGGACAGGCTCGCCCAAAGTGCCGGTTTGCTCAGGCGGGCTTTGCGCTTGGCTGAAACCTGGCGCGGCTACAGAGACGATGGCGAGCGCGGCGTAACCGATGGCCAGACCGAATAGAGTTTTTGTCATGCGCGTCCCTCACAAACATCCGCTGAGCACTGCAGAGATATTCGTCATAATCGCTGTTTGGTTACAGCGAGCGGGCGCCTAAAGTGGGAGTGGTTGCCCGGCAAAGATCAGCGCCGCGCCGCACGCCAGCACAATGACTGAACGGACGATATCGGCCGGATGGGCCGCTGCAAGCTGCAAAGGCTTGCGAGAGATGGCGATTGCTTTGTGCATAAACCCTACGTTCGCGGGCAAATGCTAACAGGTCGTTAAGATTAACCAGGATCGCCTAAATAAGCGCTGAGGGCATTTGCTGGCTAGCGCAGTGAAATCCGCCGCCACCAGCGAGTACAGCATCCGCTGGAAGGCCAATAGTCTGCCGATCCGGGAATAGAGCCGCGATCGCCGCGACGCCCGCCGCATCGTGCACTGAGCCAAAGGTCGGCACCGCCACCAGATGTGTGGTGATGGCGAAATTCACATAGCTTGCCGGTTCCACCTCGCCATCGCGCATGATCAAGCCGGGAGAGGGGATCGTCACTACCTCTACCCCGAATGCTTCGGCGCGCCGCTTTGCATCCGCATAGATCGCGGCATTGGGATCATCGCTACCAGTAGCCCCAGGAACCACGAGCCGGCCTGGACCGATAAAACGCGCAAGATTGTCGACATGGCCGTCGGTGTGATCATTGATGAGGCCATCGCCCAGCCACAACACCCGGTCAAAGCCGAGCGTGCGCTTAAGCTCCGCCTCGATCGCGGCGCGCGACATGCTGGGGTTGCGGTTTGGATTGAGAAGGCATTGCTCGGTCACTGCACACAGCCCGGTGCCATCGCCATCAACCGCGCCGCCTTCCAATATCATTGGCGACGTTTCGAGCGGCAAACCCGCATCTCGCGTCAATTCTGCGCCAATGCTCTCGTCGCCCGCCATCTGATACTTGCCGCCCCAGCCATTAAAGCCAAACCGGCGCGCGGCGCGTTCGCCATTGCCCGATACGATTAGCGGTCCGGTGTCGCGCAGCCAAATATCGCCGTATACTCGCCGCTCCAGCGTGACCGCTTCGTTCACGAGAGAGTGGGCGCGGGCTTCATTGGCTTCATCGCGCACGAGCAGACGCACGGCCTGCCCGCTTTCCGCAACAGCATTGGCGAACGCCGCGATTTGCTCCTGTGCAGGCTCAAGGAAGCCCGGCCATTCCTCGGCCAAATGCGGAAAGCCGATCCACGACCAATCCTGCGGCGCCCATTCAGGAGGCATCAGGACGGTCATGAACCGGCTTCCAATTCGTCAGCTAAACGGATGCTGGATCAGCAGCCCGTTTCGGCGCTGGCGCAGCTTTCATCACGAGCGGCCTTGAACTCATCGCCCTCGTTCCAATTCGGCCAGCTGCTGCTTTCCGCCATCATCCGACCAATCCGGTAGAACAATTGCAAATCGCTCATCACGCCGGACCAGTCCCACTCTTCGTTGAACTCGTCCTTTGGCCCGTGATACCGATTGTCACGGTAGTCCTTGGACACGGCGGCGCCTGCATCGCGGCCACCCTCGACCAGATCTTGCCCGCCATTGATGTAGAGCATTGGCACGCCCTGCTTGGCAAAGGCGAAGTGGTCAGAGCGGTAGTAATAGCCCGCCTCTGGGTTTGGGTTTGGCGTCATGGTGCGGCCGTCGGCTTCCAGCGCGCCCATCATAAAGGCATCGAGCTGAGACTTGCCGGGGCCAACCACGGTCACGTCTTTGGCTGGGCCAGCTACCTGGAAGGCATCCATGTTGATTCCGCCAACCGTTTGGTCGAGCGGGAACACTGGGTTTGAGGCGTAGTAATATGCGCCGAGCAGACCGGATTCCTCAGCCGTTACAGCCAGGAATACGAGGCTGCGCTTAGGCGTGCCAGCTTTCGAATGCGCCTCCGCCAAAGCGACAAGAGCCGCAGTACCGGTCGCATTGTCGACTGCGCCGTTGCAAATGTCATCGCCATCGGGCGCTGCTTTACAGCGGCCAAGGTGATCCCAGTGTGCGGTGTGGATCACGTATTCGTCTGGCGCTTCGCTGCCCGGCAGAATGCCGATCACATTTTGCGATTGGAATTTGCGAATGTCATTTTCAAAGCTGGTGGAGGCGGACATGCCCAGCTCAACCGCTTCAAATTCTTCCGTTTTCGCCGCCGCTGTCAGCGCATCGAGATCCTGCCCCGCTGCCGCCAGCAATTCGCGGGCGGCCTCTTTCTGGATCCAGCCGTTCATCGTGGTGAGCGGCGGAGGATTGTCTCCGCGAGCAGGATAGGCCTGAGGGCCGGACCAGCTGCTTTCCACCACGTTCCAGCCATAGCTTGCCGGCTCGGTGTCATGGATAATCAAAACGCCTGCTGCGCCTTGGCGCGCGGCCTCTTCATATTTATAGGTCCAGCGGCCATAGAATGTCATCGCGCGGCCGTTGAATTTCCCTTCAAGGCCGGATGTTTCATAGTCAGGGTCATTTACCAGCACGACCACTGTCTTGCCTGTGACATCGACGCCTTCGTAATCGTTCCAATCGCGTTCTGGCGCGTTGATGCCGTATCCGACGAACACCATTTCGCTGTTGGCCAGCTGTGTTTGTGCATCTTCGCGGTAGGTCACGCCGACCCATTCGCTGCCGAAATCATAGACCAGATCGGTCTCGCCATTGGTAATGGTGAGCGGCGCGAAGTTCTTGCCAGTGATTTCCACCAGCGGAACTTCTTGCACCCAGCTCTCGCCATTGCCGGGCTGAAGGCCAGCGGCCTCAAACCGTTCGGTCAGCAGAGCAACGGTCAACTCCTCGCCCTTGGTCCCGGGCATGCGGCCTTCAAACTCATCGCTGGAAAGCGTGCGCGTGATGTCGACCATTGTCTCTTCGGACAGCTCGCCTGCCGCGACTTCTGGAATGTCCAAAGCGTCTGCGCCGGTGTCGCCGCCGAGCGAGCTCATCGCATCGCATGCCGTCAGCGCGAGCGCGCAAGCGGCCAATCCGCCAAGCTTCAATGCTTGTTTGATCATTGTCGGTGATTCCTCTCATCCAAAATCATTGCGCGCACCTTTTGCAGAGCGGAGCGCGGCCCGCAAGGCGGATTGATGGCCGGGGCGCTTGCGAGACAAGCACCGGCGCGCCATGGAGGCGGAGATGGCGCAGGCAAATACGCATGACTGGGATGGAGCATTGGCGCGGGCGCGGGCCGAGGCGCCGTTTCTGGCGCGCGGACTTGAGCGGATGTCGCCGCTCGCCGAATTGCTGAGTAGCGGAGACGCCGAAGGCGCTCTCGCGTGGGCCAAATCCGCAGGCGATGGCGCGGATGATTTGGGCGCAGCTTTGCGGCAAGAGCGGATCGCGCTGTCAGTGGCGCTCGGTGTTGGCGATCTGGCCGGAGTCGTCTCGCTCACCCGCGTGATGCAGGAATTGTCCGATTGCGCCGACCGCGCGCTCGACAGGGCGATTGCCCACGTCATTGCCGAGCGCACCGATGGCGAAGCGGCACGGGGGCTCTATGCCTTGGCGCTGGGCAAACAGGGCGCGAGGGAGCTCAATTACTCCTCCGACATCGATCCAATCCTGCTTTACGATCCGGAGACACTGCCGCGCCGCGCCAAGGATGAGCCGGGTGAAGCAGCCGCGCGCTATGCGCGTCAGATCGTGCAATTGCTGTCTGAAAACACTGCCGATGGTTTTGCCTTTCGGGTCGATCTGCGGCTGCGGCCCGCCAGTGAAGTCAGCCCGCTGGCCGTGTCTGAAGGCGCGGCCCTCTCGCATTATGAAAGCGCAGCATTGGCATGGGAGCGGGCGGCCTTTATCCGGTCGCGCGCTTGCGCCGGCGATATTGCCGCTGGTGAAGCGTTTCTGCAGCGGATCCAGCCCTTCGTATGGCGCTCCAGCCTGGATTTTGGTGCGATCGAAGAAATCCGCCAGCTTACCGCGCAAATTCGCGCCAATCATGATGGTCCGCGCTGCCCTGGCCCGGGGTTTGATGTAAAGCGCGGGCGCGGCGGCATTCGCGAGATCGAGTTCTTCGCGCAAACCCATCAGCTTATTCACGGCGGGCGCGAGCCCAGCCTGCGGGTGAAGGGCACGCGCGCGGCGCTCGATGCTTTGGTGGCGGCTGGGCGGGTGGATGGCGATGACGCCGTTCTTCTGGGGTCGACATATGACCGGCTGCGCGTGGTTGAGCACCGATTGCAAATGGTGAACGATCGCCAGACGCATATCCTACCAGAAGGCGAAGCGCTCGATGCGGTAGCGCGGCTTGACGGTTTGGCGGACGGTAAGGCGCTGATCGCAGAGCTGGACGGCCTGACGCAGGCGGCTGGCGCGGTCTATGACAAGCTCATCGGCGATGAAGTCAGCGCCTCTCCGCCCGTACCAGGGCCGCCGCAAGCTGAGGCACTGACCGAGCAATTGAGCAATCTGGGCTTTGCTGAGCCGGACGCGCTGGCAGCGCGGATCAAAGGGTGGCGCGAGGGCCGCTATCAATGTCTACGCACCCCGCAAGCACTCGCAGCGTTTGATGCGCTGCTACCGGAATTGATCGCCGCTTTCGCTGGAGCGGATGATCCAGACCGCGCGCTGACCCGGTGGGAGAGTGTGCTTGCCAATGCGCCCTCTGCGATTAACCTGTTTCACTTGCTCTCCGCGCGTCCGGCGCTGCACGCGCAATTGGTGGGCGCGCTCACATTATCGCCAATGCTGGCCGATGAGCTTGGCCGGCGTCCGGAATTGCTCGACATTCTGATCGACGAAAGTGCGTTGGAACTGCCCGGTTCTGCCTGGGAAATTGCCGAAGATATGCGGCGGATCGCCGCCCGCGACGATTACGAGGCGCAATTGGACGCCATTCGAGTGGTCACCGGCGAGCAGCGCTTTGCGCTCGGCGTGCAGCTGATCGAGGCGTTGAGCGATCCAATCGATATCGCCAGCGGCCTGTCGCGGGTGGCCGAGGCGGGGCTCACCGTGGCAGCGGATGCAGCCGCGCGCGAGTTTGAGCGTGTGCACGGAGAGATCGCGGGCAGCGAGGTCTGCGTGCTTGGTCTGGGCAGATTTGGCGGCGGGGCGCTGACACACGCCTCTGACCTGGACATTATCTATCTGTTTTCGGGTGATTTTGATGCGCAGTCCGATGGCGAGCGGTCGCTCGGCGCAACGCTTTACTACAACCGCTTGGCCAGCCGTATTAGCGCAGCTCTATCTGTCCCTACGGCGCAAGGCGCGCTCTATGAAGTCGACACTCGACTGCGTCCGCAAGGGAACCAGGGCCCGCTCGCAGTATCGCTTGAGGCCTTCGCCAAATATCAGCGCGAGGCGGCCTGGACCTGGGAGCATATGGCGCTGGCAAGAGCGAGGGTTTTGATCGGGTCGGAGGAGGCGAGCGGCCAGCTCAACGAAATCATCACCGGGGTTCTGTGCAAGCCTCGCGATCCGGCGGAATTGCGAACCAATGTGCTGACCATGCGCAGCGAAATGGCGCAGCATAAGCCCGCTCGCGGACAGCTTGATGTGAAGCTGCTGCGCGGCGGTCTGGTGGATTTTGAATTCCTCATCCACTTCCTGCAATTGCGTGATGGCAAGGGGCTGGACCCCGACCTTGGCACGGCCATTCCGATGCTGGTGGAGGAGGGCGGTCTGCCGCAGCCTCTGATCGCGGCCTATGACTTGATGACCCGTATTTTGGTCGCCGGGCGCTTGCTTGCGCCCGATGGTAAGGAGCCTCCGCCTGCCGCTGCCAATGCACTGGCGCGGGCCTGTAAGGCGCAGAATTACAAAGGCCTCTTGCGCAGCCTCACCGAGGCGCGGCATGAGGTCGCCAAAGCTTGGGAGACGATTCTCGAGCATCAATTGGAGATTGACGAATGAGCGATTTTGCAAGCGTTGGTGACGCCCTGCCTGATATTGAAATGGGCACCCCTGATGGCGGCACGGTGAAGCCATCGGATTTCCACGGCAAGAAGCTGGTGCTGTTCTTCTATCCTAAGGACAACACGCCGGGCTGCACCACTGAGGCAAAGGACTTCACCGCGCTCAAAAGCGATTTTGATGCGGCGGGAACTCAGCTGCTTGGCGTCAGCAAGGACAGCGCGAAAAAGCACCAGAACTTCATCGCCAAGCATGATCTCACGACCCCTCTCGCGACTGATGCCGAGGAAGGTGGATTGTCGGACGCGCTCGGCGTTTGGACCGAGAAACAGATGTACGGCAAGACCTATATGGGCATGGTCCGCACCACCTATCTGGTCGGCGCAGACGGCAAGATTGCGCAGGTTTGGAATAAGGTGAAGGTGAAGGGCCACGCCGAAGAAGTGCTGGCCGCTGCAAAGGCGCTCTAAGCCGACATGCCATCGCCCATGCTATCCTTGGCCTCCGCCATTCGCGGCGCTTTGCTGACCGCTGATCCGCGCGCAAAATGTTTTGCGACGCGAGACGTCGTGCGGCGCTGGAACAAGGGCGCGTTGGCGTGGCAGTTTGACGTCACGATGCCAGATGAGCCTGCGCGGCCCAGCGAGCCGGAGCTGTTGGCACCCAGCCAAATGCCAAAGCGCGGCAAAGGCGGATCAGAGCGCGGCCGGATCGCCTTGTGGCACAGCTTGGCGCATATAGAGTTCGTCGCGATTGATCTCGCGCTCGATATGGCGGGGCGCTTTGGCGAACAGATGGGCGAAGAATTCGTCTCCGACTTCTTGAGCGTTGCTGCCGATGAGGCGATGCATTTCGCTTTGCTCGACCGCAAGCTCAATACGCTTGGCAGCTATTACGGCGCTCTGCCGGCTCATGGCGGATTGTGGCAGGCGGCGGATGAGACCAAGCATGATGTCCTGGCCCGTCTCGCGATTGTGCCCATGGTGCTGGAGGCGCGAGGGTTGGACGTCACGCCAGCAACCTTGGAACGGGTACGGGCGGCGGGCGATGAGAATGGCGCAAAAATTTTGACGCGAATCCTTGACGACGAAATTCGCCATGTCGCGTTTGGCACCAAACACTTTATTGCTTTGGCCGATAAGGCGCAGGAATCACCCGAATCCACGTGGAAAAGGTTAGTAAAAACTTACTTTCGGGGGGCCGTTAAGCCGCCATTTAACGACTCAGCCCGTCTTGCAGCCGGTTTATCGCGGGAGTTCTACAGTTAAGTTGCTCTTTAAGATTTGAGCCCGAATAAGTCCTCTCGACACGAAATCGGGCGCGTTTGCGCTGAAATTTAGGGCATCATTTGATGACAACGCTTACCAAGCGTCACATTGCTAAAGCTGCTTTGAGCGCATTTGGCATGGCGGCAATCGCCGCTGCAGCGCCAGCTTCAGCTAACAGTTCAGCTAACGCTGCTGTCGATATTAGCGAACCGATCCGCGCGGCTCAGGATGACAATCTGACGAGCGGTGACGTGCAATTCCGGCAGCTGTTTGCCAATTGGCAAGCGCTCGATAGCGCAGGGCCAAACGCTCCGACTGAGCAGCCCAGCATCGCTATCCCGTCACGTATGCCTTTGGACGGTTTCAAACTGACCAGCGGTTACGGCATGCGCAATCACCCGGTGCTGCGGCAACGCCGCGCTCACAAAGGCGTCGATCTTGCCGCGCCAACGGGCACCCCAATTTTTGCAACCGCTGACGGTATCGTTGGCAAGGCGCAGTGGTTCTCCAGCTACGGCCTTTACATCCGCATCGATCACGGCGCTGACCTTGAAACGCGCTATGCTCACATGTCGAAACTGGCGGTTGCCGCTGGTGAGCGTGTGAAAAAGGGCGACATCATCGGCTATGTCGGCTCAACCGGTCGTTCCACTGGTCCGCACCTTCATTATGAAGTCCGGATCGACGGGGTTGCGGTCAATCCTATTCCCTATATGGTAGAGACACAGGCGCAGCAGCAGTTCGACCGCCAAGCCGTCCTTGAAGGACGCGGCGGCGAATAAGCCCTCAGCGGTTTAGCGCGCTTCTAAGAGTTTCCCCGCTGAACGCGGGATCGAACATTGGAGAGGGTGTTCGAGCATAGGCGGCGGGTTATCCCGCCGCCTTTTTTCTTGTCGGCTCCCTGCTCGTTCAACGGCATCCAATTTTCTTCGAATTGACTTGCGGGCTGCGCCGCGCAGGCTAGGTTTCGCCTCGCAACTGACGGCCTCAATGCGCCGCATGGGAGAGATATCGATGAGCCTGCATCCAATTGCGCATGCGCAAAACCGTCCTGACCAAGCCGCCGTGATCATGGCGAGCAGCGGTGAGACAATGACCTATGGTGAGATGGAGGGTCAGGCCAACCAGTTTGCGCATTTGCTGCGCGCGCGCGGTGTGAACCCAGATCAAGCTTTCGCGGTTCTGCTGGAAAACCGGATGGAGTACTTCACCATCATCTGGGGTTCGCAGCGCGCGGGCACGATGCTGGTGCCGATCTCCACCCGGCTGACAGGGCCAGAGATTGCCTATATCTTGCAGGACAGCGAGACCAAGCTGCTGATCACTTCAGGTGCATTCGCCGATGTGCTGGAGACGGTGCGCGCGGAATGCCCCGATCTCGACATGCTGATCATGGACAGCGGCGATGCGCAGGAATTCGGCGCGGCAATGAGCGTGCAAAGCACAGAGCCACTGGCTGAGCAAACTGCTGGCCTGGTGATGCTGTACTCCAGCGGCACGACCGGGCGGCCCAAGGGCGTGCGACCTGCGCCGCCAGAAGATCCCGATCCGCAGGCGCCCAATCCGCTCATGGCGCTGGGCATGATGGGCGCTGGCATGCCGGCGGATGGCTCAATGATCTATCTCTCGCCCGCGCCGCTCTATCACGCCGCGCCCATCGGTTGGTGCTCGACAGTCCACCGGCTCGGCGGAACGATCGTCTTGATGGAGAAGTTCGATCCGGAAAATGCGCTCGCCGCGATCGAGAAATACAAGATCACTGATAGCCAATGGGTGCCGACCCATTTTGTCCGTTTCCTGAAATTGGATGAGCAGACGCGCTCAAAATACGACCTCTCTAGCCACCAGCGCGCGCTGCATGCCGCCGCGCCGTGTCCCGTGCCGATCAAGCGCGAGATGATCGAGTGGTGGGGACCGATCGTGAATGAGTATTACGCGGGCAGTGAAGGCATCGGCATGACCTTGGTGAAGGCGCCGGACTGGTTGACCCACCCGGGCAGCGTTGGCCGCGCGATCCATGGCAAGTTGCATGTCTGCGACCCCGATGGCGAGGAAGTCGGTCCGGATGAAGACGGTCTGATCTATTTCGAGAACGACATTCTGCCGACCTATCACAACGATCCTGACAAGACCGCTGAGGCGATGCATCCCAAAGGGTGGATGACCCTGGGCGATATCGGCCATGTCGATGCAGATGGCTTTCTCTATCTGACTGATAGGAAGAGCCACATGATCATTTCTGGCGGGGTCAATATCTACCCGCAGGAGGTCGAAAACCTGCTGCAAACCCACGCCAAGGTGATGGATGCCGCGGTGATTGGCGCGCCTTGCCCCGATTTGGGCGAGAAGGTCGTTGCCGTGGTGCAGCCGGTCGATATGGGCGATTCTGGCGAGGCGCTGGAGGCGGAATTGCGCGAGTTTCTCGCGCCCAACCTTGCCCGCATTAAAATGCCCAAACTGTTCGATTTCCGCCCTGATCTGCCGCGCGAGGCCAATGGTAAGCTCTACAAGCGAGAGCTGCGTGATGAATATGAGGCCAAGGCAAAGGCGGGGGCGGCCTGATGGCGAGCGCCCCGGTGCTGGATGCGGAGCTCGCCCGCGCGGTGATTGATCCGGCGAGCTATGCGGAATGGGACAGTCTGCTCGACCGGTTCGATGCGATCCGGGCGGAAGCACCGGTGGCTTGGATCGAAGGACAAGAGGGCTTTCACCGGCCATTCTGGCTGGTGACCAGCTATGATGCGGTGATGCAGGTGTCGAAAGACAATCAGTCCTTCCTTAACAATCCGCAAACCGTGGTGTTCTCGCTCGATGAGGGGATCGAGTTTGCCAAGGCCATGACCGGCGGCAGCGAGCATATGGTCGCCAGCCTGGTCACCTTTGATGCGCCGATCCACATGAAATACCGCAAGCTGACGCAGGAATGGTTCATGCCTAAGAACCTGCGAACGGTAGAGGCGGAGATCCGCAGCCTAGCGAAGCGGACAGTCGACCGACTGATTGCGGCTGGACCAGAGGCTGACTTCGTAAAGCTCGTTTCCGCGCCCTATCCCCTGCATGTGGTGATGCAGATTCTCGGCGTGCCGGAAGAGGATGAGCCGCGCATGCTGATGCTGACCCAGCAGATGTTTGGCGGGCAGGATGATGATCTCAACCAGTCGGGCATGGCGAATATGACGCCGGAGCAGATCACGCAGCTGGTCGCGGGCGCGGTGAAAGACTTTGAGGCCTATTTCGCCGGGATTACCGCTCAGAAGCGAGCGGAGCCGACGGGCGATGTAGCAAGCGTCATCGCCAATGCGACCATTGATGGCGCGCCGCTCAACGACCGCGATATGATGGGCTATTACATCATTCTGGCGGCAGCTGGGCATGACACGACCAGCGCTTCAACGGCGGGTGCAATGATGGCGCTGGCCCACGATCCAGAGCAATTTGCCCGAGTAAAGGCGGACCGTAGCCTGTTGCCCGGGATCGTTGAGGAGGCGATTCGCTGGACCTCTCCGGTTCAGCATTTCATGCGCACAGCAGCCGAAGATGTGGAGCTGGGCGGACAGACGATCCGTAAAGGCGATTGGCTGATGATCAATTATGTCGCGGCCAATCATGATCCGGCGCAGTTTCCTGATCCGCGCCGGTTTGATGCGGGCCGCTCGCCCAATCGGCATCTCGCCTTTGGCGCGGGCGCGCATCAATGCCTCGGCTTGCATCTCGCACGTCTTGAAATGCGCATTCTGTTTGAAGAATTGCTCGACCGGATTGAGACTGTTGAGCCAGCAGGAGAGGCCAAACGCGCCAAGTCGACATTTGTCGGCGGTTTAAAGGCCTTGCCACTGCGAATTGCAGCCACCTAATTCCTCGATATGGGGAGTATTTGCAATAAAACAAGGTCTGCATAACAATATCGATGGTATTTGCGCATTAATCGGACTGTTGTTACGATTTTCCTGTTATTTGCTTGCAACATGTGTTAACACTGCGTTCATGGGAAAAACTTGGAACAGAGGCGTTGCTATTGGTGCAGCGACGGGCCGTTGAGCCTGCTTGAGACACACAACCTGCCATTTGCGATTGCACTAATGCTGCTCGCAATCATTGCCATCGCGCAAGTGGTGGGCGTGGCCGATATGTTTGATGGGACAGATGTCGATGTCGATTTAGACCTTGATGTTGATGTCGATGCTGACGGGATCGAAGCCATCACATCCGGCGGATTTATGGATGGATTGCTCAGCCTGCTTGGGTTTGGCCGAGTGCCTTTCCTGATCTGGCTTGCGGGCCTGCTGCTGGTCTTCGCGTCTATTGGCGTGATTGGTCAGTCCGTGATCGCAGGTTTTCTGGGTGCACCGCTGCCCGCATGGCTGGCCGCGCCGCTTGCCGGTATTGCCGCCGTGCCCACCAATGCTGCTTTCGTCAGGCCAGTCGGTGCATTGCTGCCCAAGGATGAGACGAGCGCGGTCGGGCTGAGCAGCTTGATTAGGCGCGATGCGATCATCCAGACGGGCACTGCGCGCGCCGGGTCACCAGCGCGGGCCAAAGTGCTCGATCGTTTCAAACAACCTCATTTTGTCATGGTTGAGCCCCATGATCCGAGCGCGGAATTGCGCGAAGGCGAAACAGTCCTGCTGGTGCGCCGCGAAGAAGGAACGTTCTTCGCTATTCGCTATGAAAACCGCTTGCTCGAATTGAACTAGGCCCAGCCCAAGAATCTAGAACCTCATAGGAGAGAAAATGCCAGAATTTTTTGACTTAGCTATACTCATAGGCGCGGGCCTGCTGTTCTTCATCATCGTGATCGGTTTCCTGATGCGGCTTTACCGCAGGGCATCGAAGGAAATCGCCTTTGTGCGGACCGGTGTTGGCGGCGAGAAGGTCGTGATGAATGGCGGCGCGTTGGTGCTACCGATTTTTCACGAGACCATGCCGGTCAACATGAACACTTTGGTGCTCGCCGTGGTTCGCCGCGATGGAGAGGCGCTGATTACGCTCGACCGTTTGCGGATCGATGTGAAGGCGGAATTCTATGTCCGCGTCCGTCCGGACTCCGAAGCGATCGCGATGGCGGCGCAGACCCTGGGTCAGCGCACCATGCAGCCAGAAATGCTCAAAGACCTTGTCGAGGGTAAATTCGTCGATGCGCTGCGCTCCGTTGCGGCGGGCATGAGCATGAACGAGCTGCACGAACAGCGTGCGGACTTCGTGCAAAAGGTGCAGCAAGTCTCCTCAAACGATCTGGCGATGAACGGCCTGGAGCTCGAATCCGTCTCTCTGACCGGGCTCGACCAGACGAGCATTGAGCACTTCAACGCCAACAACGCGTTTGATGCTGAAGGTCTCACCAAGCTGACGGAGCAAATCGAAGCGCGCAAGAAACTGCGCAACGATATTGAGCAGGACACGCGGGTTCAGATGGAAACGAAGAACCTTGAGGCTGATGCCAAATCCTTCGAGATTGGCCGTGATCAGGAATATGCGCGGCTTGCTCAGGAACGCGAAGTTGAAGTGCGTCGTGCGGCCCAAATGGCGGAAATCGCCCGCGAGCAGGCAGAGCGCCAACGCGAAGCCGATGCGGCCAAGATCGAAGCGAAAAAGCAGGTTGATGCGCAGCAGATTGAGGCGGATCGCTTGGTTGAGGAAGCCCGGATCGATCAGACCCGAGCGCTCGAAATTGCCCGGCAAGAGCAGCAGATTGCGGTTCAAAACAAGAGCCGTGAGGAAAGCCAGGCCAAGGCAGAGGCCGACGCGGCACGTGCCAAGGCGGTGGCTGCTGAAGAGCAGGTCGCAACTTCTCGTGAGAGCGAGATTGCCGAGCGTCAGAAGAAGATCGAACTGATCGAAGCGGCGAAAGTTGCTGAGCGCGAAGCGATTGGCATCAAGGTCGAAGCTGAAGCTGAAAAAGACGCGGCGACCAACCGCGCTGAAGCCGCTCGGCTTGAGGCGAAAGGTGACGCGGATGCTGAAATCCTGCGCGCCGAGGCCGACCGGGTTCGCTTTGAAGTCGAAGCAGCCGGTCAGGAAGCGATCAACGAGGCGGCCAACATCCTCTCGATGGATCAAATCAGCCTGCAGACCAAGCTGGCTCTGCTCAAAGTGCTGCCTGAGGTCATCCGTGAAAGCGCGAAACCGATGGAAGCGATCGACTCGATCAAGATCGTTCAGGTCGACGGGCTCATCAATGGTGGCTCTGGCAAAGGCGCGGCCAATGATGGCGGCGGCGCAGGTGGCGGTTCCGGCAACCTTGCCACTGATGCGGTCTCCGCCGCGCTCGCCTACCGCGCTCAGGCACCAGTGCTTGACGGATTGATGAAAGAGCTGGGCCTCAATGGCTCCTCGCTTGGATCACTCGTCGAAGCGGCTGCGCAAGAGAGCGGCGACGAAGCGCTAACGCTGACCAAAGTTCTTAGCGATGTTGAGAAGCAGGTTATCGAAGCAGAGGCGGATCACGGGCCAAGTCCGGACGCTTCTGAATCTGATGGTAGCGGCGCAAGCCCAGAGCCCGCTGAATAGTCTCGATCAGGAAGGCTTCACAGTCTTCACGAACTCGCAACGCCTCCCGGTTAGCATCACGCTGATCGGGAGGTTTTGTTTTGAGGCTCGATATTAGCGCAGCAAGCGCTCCGCCATAGCGCGCACTTCTGAGCCCATATCTTCGCGCTCCAATGCGAGAGCCAGGGTCGCTTCGACAAAGCCCAATTTGCTGCCGCAATCATAGCGTTTGCCATCGAAAGTCACCGCATGGAACGGCTGCGAGCCGATCATCCTCGCCATCGCATCGGTCAGCTGGATCTCTCCGCCTGCGCCTTTGCCTTGGGTCTCCAGCGTGCGCATCACCTCCGGTTGGAGAATGTAGCGGCCTGAGATGATCTTGTTCGACGGCGCTTCGTCAACCGGAGGTTTCTCAACCAGCCCGCGTACTTCGGTCAGAGACCCATCCTCCGCGCCCGGATCGATCACGCCGTAACTCGACACTTCATCCTGAGGCACTTCAAGCACGCTGATCAGGTTGCCGCCGGTCTGCTGATAGGCATCGACCATCTGCTTCATGCATCCGCTGCCGCCTTGCTTGCCGATCATCAGCTCATCGGGAAGGAAGATCGCAAAAGGCTCATCACCGACAATCGCGCGCGCGCACCAGATCGCATGGCCGAGCCCCATCGGTACTTGCTGGCGAACGGTGATGATGTCGCCAGGGGTGGCGCGGGTCGGCTCCAGCACAGCCATATTTTTGCCGCGCTCGTTCATTGTGCTTTCGAGCTCATAGGCGACATCGAAATGCTCAACGATCGCGGTTTTGCCGCGGCCGGTGACGAAGATCATCTGCTCAATGCCCGCCTCGCGCGCTTCGTCCACCGCATATTGAATGAGCGGGCGATCAACGATGGGAAGCAATTCCTTCGGGATCGCTTTGGTCGCGGGCAGGAAGCGTGTGCCGAGGCCGGCAACGGGGAAAACCGCTTTCTTAATCGGCTTTGGCGCGGTCGTGTTGTGATGGGTCATGGGCCAATGGATACGGACGCATTGCGAGCCGCGTCAACTGGCGCGTGCATAGCGGGCGGAGATGCCGTTTGCGCGCCACGTGTTTTTGGCTAAGGCATGGCGATGGACAAATTGCTTATTCGGGGCGGCAATCGCCTTTCAGGAACTCTTCCGATCTCTGGCGCGAAGAACGCGGCGCTCACGCTGATACCGTGCGCCTTGCTGACCGAAGAGCCGATGACATTGCGCAATTTGCCGCGGCTTGCCGATATTGACGGGTTCCAGCATTTGATGGGGCAATTCGGTGTCTCGGTGAGCATTCAGGGCAAGCGTCCTGAGGATTTTGGCCGGGTGGTCACCTTTGAGGCTCAGCGCTTGACTTCCAATGTCGCGCCTTATGATCTGGTCCGCAAAATGCGCGCCTCAATCCTTGTACTAGGGCCGATGCTGGCGCGCGCAGGTGAGGCAACGGTTTCGATGCCTGGCGGCTGCGCAATCGGCAATCGCCCGATTGACCTGCACCTTAAGGCGCTTGAGGCGTTCGGCGCAGAGATTGAGCTCGCGCAGGGCTACGTCAAAGCGATTGCCCCTGATGGCGGATTGCCGGGCGGGGACTTTGATTTCCCAGTGGTGTCTGTTGGGGCGACAGAAAACGCATTGATGGCGGCGGTGCTCGCCAATGGCACGAGCCGTCTGTTCAACGCCGCGCGTGAGCCTGAAATTGTCGACCTGTGCAATCTGCTCACTGCGATGGGCGCAGAGATCGAAGGTATCGGCACATCTGATCTGACCATTCACGGCGTCAAGCGCCTGAACGGCGCCACTTACAAGGTGATGGCGGATCGGATCGAGGCGGGCTCCTATGCCTGCGCGGCGGCGATCACGGGCGGCGAAGTGCGGCTGGAAGGCGCCAATGCCAGCGAGATGACAGCGACCAACAATGCGCTTCGCAATATCGGAGTGGAGATCGAAGAGGACGCGCGCGGCATGACGGTGCGCGCCGACGGCCCGCTGAAAGCCACTGATCTCACCACCGCGCCCTACCCCGGCCTCGCCACCGACATGCAGGCGCAATTGATGAGCCTGCTGTGCAAGGCACACGGCACCAGCGTGCTGAAAGAAACGATCTTCGAAAACCGTTTCATGCACGTTCCAGAACTCTCGCGGATGAGCGCGGATATCGCGACCGAAGGCCGCACGGCAATTGTGAAAGGCCCCTCAGACCTGACCGGCGCCGAGGTGATGGCGACCGATCTACGCGCATCCATGAGCCTGATTATCGCGGCGCTCGCGGCGGAAGGTGAGACGACAGTGCGCCGGATCTATCACCTCGACCGCGGCTATGAGCGGCTGGAGGAGAAGCTTCAGCTGGTCGGCGCGGACATTGAGCGGGTCGACGACTGATATTGGCGAGAAGCTAGAGCTCCCTGCCCATGCTCATGCGTTCTTCAACCGAAAATCCAAGGTGCCGATAGAATGCCGCAACCGGCTCATTGCCCGCGCGGATTTGCAGGTTCACCTTGTTGCAGCCGCGCTTGCTTAGCTCTGCCAAAGCATGATTGACCAGCTGGCGGCCAACCCCCTGGCGCTGGCAATTTGGATCGACCGCAACCGCGTATAGCCAGCCTCGATGTCCGTCCCATCCCGCCATGATAGAGCCGACAACTGAACCTAGTTCATCCTCAGCGACCCAGAACAGATCATCGTGCAAGGCTAGCTTTGTGGGAATAGCAGTTATGGCTTGGTTGCGAGGCGGGTCGTCTGGAAAGACAGTGCGCCACAATTGGTCAACACCGCTGAAATGCTCTTCGCTATAGTCCGCGACTTTGATCATCCTATTGGCCCTCACTCACCAACCAAATCCGGATCGCTCCGGCGAGGCCCGGCGGGGTGTCGGCCTTGATCCGCTCTTCATCGATCCGTCCGACCAGCGCATTGATCGGAACCCCTTCTGCCTCCGCTGCACGGCGCAGCATATCCCAGAATACCGGCTCCAGGCTGATCGAGGTCTTGTGCCCGGCGATCTCGACCGAACGTTTGACCGGAGGGTGATAAGGTGTGTCCGCCATAGCGGTGTCAGCGATAGCGCACCGACCGTGCCTTGCCCATTGGCGATTGACGTGCGCCTAGCGATCTGGTGCTCTCGTTCCGCAATTTGGAGGGTGGAATGGTTGAGATCGTCACGGGCGAAGATGGAGTGGCGCGCTGCGGATGGTCGAGCGCGACACCGCAATATGAGCGCTACCACGACAGCGAATGGGGCTATCCGGTTGGCGATGATCGCCGCTTGTTCGAGAAGATCTGCTTGGAGGGATTTCAATCAGGGCTAAGCTGGCGCACGATCCTTGAGAAGCGTGAGAATTTTCGCGCTGCTTTCCATGATTTCGACTTTCACAAAGTGGCTGATTTTCACGAAGATGATACCGAGCGTTTGCTTCAAGACGCAGGTATTATCCGCCACCGCGGCAAGATCGAGGCGACGATCAACAATGCCCGGCGCGCGATTGAAATGGTCGAAGACGAAGGCTCTCTGGCCGCTTTTTTCTGGCAGTATGAGCCGCGCGAGCGCCTATGGGATGGCAAGCACATGCCAGGCTTTACCGAGGCATCTACGGCCCTTTCGAAAGATCTGAAGAAGCGCGGATGGAAGTTTGTCGGTCCGACGACAGCCTATGCCTTCATGCAGGCGATGGGTCTGGTCAATGACCACGCCCCGGGCTGCGCGGCGCGGGAAAAAGTGGAGGCTGCGCGCGCAAAGTTTCGCCTGAAGTAATGGGCCCTCTAAATCCGCTCATGGTCCCCGGTGGGCTTCCCATCTTGAGCAAGCGCGCTAAGTCTTAATGCGCACAAGGTCGGATAAGGGGATTGCTGATGGCTGATCGCAAAGGGGTGATCACGAAGGGCGCGAAGGAGATCGCAAAAGGCTTGAGCGATACCGGCCGCCTGCGCGAATCCGAATATCGCGCCTCGGTTGATGCGCTCAACCTGTTTTTCGGTGCCATCGTTGGCGTCAACTTTGCCGGACTGACCGACTTGAGTTCGGCGGACTACGCCATTCTGCTGTTCATCACCGCCACATTGATCGGGTTCATCCTGATGGTCTCCAAGACCACGCGGCGGATCTGGCTGGCCGTGCAATTGACGATCTTCATGGCCGCATATGCGTGGCTGGGCCTGGTCGAAAGGGCGATCGAGGGCGTGGACGAGAAACTCGTGATTACCTTGGCTGTTTGGACAGGTGCGGCGCTGCTCGGCGAGTTCACCCCCAGAGACCCCGATCCCGAACCGGACGCCTGACCCAATCCGACCTTAGTACATATGCTGGCCGCCGTTGATGCTCATGGTGGAGCCGGTCATGAATGCGCCATTGTCGGAGGTGAAGAAGGCTACGCCGCGCGCGATTTCTTCTGCTTGACCCAGGCGGCCCACGGGGATCTTGGCGACGATCTTCTCCAGCACCGGTTCCGGCACGGCGGCGACCATATCGGTGTCGATATAGCCGGGCGCGATGGCGTTAACTGTCACGCCGAACTTGGCGCCTTCCTGCGCGAGAGCTTTGGTGAAACCGTGGATGCCCGACTTGGCGGCGGCGTAGTTCACTTGGCCATATTGGCCCGCCTGTCCATTGATTGAGCCAATATTGACGATCCGGCCCCAGCTACGCTCGCGCATGCTGGGGAAGGTCGCTTTGGCCATGTTGAAGCACCCGCCCAGATTGACGCGCATAACGTCGTTCCAGTCGTCAAAACTCATCTTGTGCAAAGTGCCATCGCGCGTGATGCCGGCATTGTTGACGACGATATCGACCGGGCCGTGCTCTTCGGCCACTTTGGCGCAGCCTTCGAGGCACGCTTCGTGATCGCCCACATCCCATTTCATCGAAGGGATCCCGGTAGCCTCAGTAAAGGCACGGGCGCTTTCGTCGTTGCCGCCGTAATTGGCGATGACAGTGTGACCTTGGCGCTTAAGGCGCTGGCAGATGGCCTCTCCGATGCCGCGCGTGCCCCCGGTGACGATTGCTACTTTGCTCATATGTCTGTCATCCCTGTGAGTCGTTTATCCTCCTCAGGGATAGGCTTGCCGTAGCGTCAGGCAACAAAAAACCCCGCGAAAGCGAGGTCTTGCATACGAATTTCTCTGGCCCGAGCGAGCGGGAGGTGGGTCAGAACTTAAACTGAGTTCCGACGTAAACGGCCTGATTGTCTTGATCGGCATTGGTCAGCGGATCCAAACGGTCGCGCTCTTGCGACAGGCGCACACCGGCGGTCACGTTGAGATTGCGCGAAATCCGGTAAGCGCCGCCCACATCAAGGGTCTGCCGCTCAAGTGCACCCAGAGTGTTGGGCGAGCTGCCAGCGACACTATCACTTTCAAGCTCAATGCGCGGCTGAAGACGGCTAGGTTTGTCCTTGGCGGTTGGGCCAGCAGGCTCAAACGTCGCAAGATCAGGCATCGACAGATTGCGAACCGTGTCAGGCAGAGCAACCGGGCGTGCGAAACTGTCATAACCGCGCGCGATGCCGAGATTATAGCGTGTTGGCTGAACCGCTGCGATGCCGCCGCTAACGCCGGGCGCTGCGTCAATTGCAGAGCGCACTGAGATGGCTTCAGCGATATCGCTGTCCACTCGAACAGCGACGGTCACCGTTCGATCACCATTGCCAGCGCTCGCGGCGCCCGCTGGGGTGAAGCGCATGCCATCGCCGCCAGCCTTGCTTGCGAACATCGCGGCAAGTTCTGGATCAACCGAGGCAGGCGTGAAAATATCGAGCGCTGAGCCTTCTAGTCCAGGCACGCTCTCTGTGAGGCTTACCAAGGCGAGACCCGTCGAAGGAACGCCAAGCGCCAGCGCGCCAGCGGCAAGCATCAGCGGCAGCTTGCGCTGCGCCTTACTTCCAATCTGGTTAGCCTTGCCTGTCATGGCGTTCACTCAAATCCTTCGATCATTATCGTCCTGATCAAAGCATCCCCTGCCTGAACATTGGCTGAGTTTGCCCCAAAACGACTCGCTGCTTTTATGCAGCAATGAGAATAGTAGAACCATGAGTCGTCACTAGGCAATCCTCCGGAGGCTGAATCCCGCCGAACCCTAGCGTTTTTGGCAAGACATCCGCGAATCTGTTGCATTGTGCACACAATTGGATTTGCAGAATGTTTTTCCGTCCGATGCCGCAGTTCAGCCGCCATAAAGGCGCGTGCAGCGCTAGAATACGCGGATAATTGGCCCCGTCTGGCCGCGTGACCGCTTGCCGCGCTGGTACGCGAGGCTATAGAGGCATTTGACGATGCAAAAGGAATTTACCGCTGTGACCCGCGCTCAAACTACGCTTTCTCGTTCGTTCCGCGTTCTGCTTGCTGGCCTGGGAGCAGCTTCGCTTGCTGCATGTGGCGGCAGCGATCGGCCCAAAGCGGATATGGCCGCTTCTCAGGTCAACACGATTGGCGTCAATTCCTACCTCTGGCGCGCATCACTCGAAACCGTCAGCTTCGCACCGCTGCTTCAGGCCGACAGCGCGGGCGGCGTTATCGTTACCGATTGGTATGCCAACCCAAGCAATCCGAATGAGCGTGTAAAAGTAACCGTGACCATTCTCGATCAGGATTTGCGGGCCGACGCGCTTCGCGTTGCGGCGAGCCGTCAGGTCGCTCAGGGCGGCGGATGGGTCGATGCGCCGGTGCAGGCTGCAACCGTTCAGAAGCTGGAAGACATTATCCTGACGAAAGCGCGCGATCTGCGCCGCAAAGCTGTAGCCAGCTAAGTCAAATTTCCCTAGCGGGGTTTCATGACTGATACGCGTTTTGATCCGTCCAGTGCCGACGGGCGCTGGCAACGTGCGTGGAGCGAGGCGGGCACTTTTACCGCTGACAGCTCTTCGTCCAAGCCCAAGAGCTTCATCCTCGAGATGTTCCCCTATCCCTCGGGCCGCATCCACATGGGGCATGTGCGCAATTACACGATGGGCGATGTGCTGGCGCGCTATAAGAAAATGCGCGGACACGAAGTGCTTCACCCGATGGGGTGGGATGCATTCGGCATGCCGGCTGAAAATGCGGCGATGGAAAAGAAGGTCCACCCCGGCTCTTGGACGCGGGCGAATATCGAGGCGATGAAAGCGCAATTGCAGCGTATTGGCTTTGCGCTCGATTGGACGCGCGAGTTTGCGACCTGCGATCCAGAATATTACGGCCACGAACAATCGCTGTTCATAGATATGTACGAGGCCGGGCTGGTTTACCGCCGCAGCAGCGAGGTGAACTGGGATCCGGTCGACATGACCGTGCTTGCCAACGAGCAGGTGATCGATGGCAAGGGCTGGCGTAGCGGCGCTGAGGTTGAAAAGCGCAAGCTCGATCAGTGGTTTTTGAAGATCACGGATTTTGCAGGCGAGCTGCTCGATGGCCTGGGTGAACTCAAAGATTGGCCTGAGAAGGTGCGGTTGATGCAGGAAAACTGGATCGGCAAATCCACCGGTCTTGAGTTTTCCTTTGAGCTTTCAAACGGCGACAAACTGCCGGTCTATTCAACCCGTCCGGACACGATTTTCGGCGCGAGTTTCTGCGCGGTCGCAGCGGACCATCCACTGGCGCAGCAGGTTGGCGCGAGCGTTCCGGCGGCGGCGAGCTTCATTGAGGAATGCAAGCGCGGCGGGACGACCGCAGCGGAGCTGGAGACCGCTGAGAAGCTCGGCTTTGATACCGGCGTCACGGCAAAACATCCCTTTACGGGCGAGCCTCTGCCGGTGTTCATCGCCAACTTCGTGCTGATGGATTACGGCACTGGCGCGGTGATGGGCGTGCCCGGCCATGACCAGCGCGACTTTGAATTTGCGACCAAATATGATCTGCCAATCGCGCGCGTCGTCGCCAGCGATGTGAGCGAAGCGGACGCCCCATTGGAAGGCGAAGCGGCCACCGGTGACGGTGTGATCGTCAATTCGGACTTCCTCAATGGCATGAGCGTCGAGGATGCCAAGGCGGAGGTGAATAAGCGCGCGGAAGCAGACGGTTGGGGCGAGGGCACGACCGTTTGGCGACTGCGCGATTGGGGTGTGTCACGACAACGCTATTGGGGTACACCAATCCCCTTCATCCACTGCGAGGCATGCGGCGTTGTGCCGGTGCCGAAAGACCAGCTGCCGGTCACGCTGCCTGAGGATGTCGATTTTGAGACACCGGGCAACCCGCTAGAGCGTCATCCGACTTGGAGCAAAACGGCCTGCCCCAAATGCGGCGGTGATGCGCGGCGTGAGACCGATACGCTCGACACCTTCACCAATTCCTCGTGGTATTTCCTGCGTTTTGCCAGCCAGCCCGTGGATGCGCCGTTCGACGCGGAAGAAGTCGCGAAATGGATGCCGGTGGAGCATTATATCGGCGGGATCGAGCACGCGATCCTGCACTTGCTCTATGCTCGGTTTTGGACCCGAGCGCTGAAGCATATTGGCAAGATCGATGTGGCGGAGCCGTTCGCCGCGCTCTTCACTCAGGGTATGGTGACGCATGAGACGTACAGTCTCGGCGATGGCAGCTGGCTGTCGCCTGACGAAGTGCGCAAGAACGGATCTGACTGGACCCGGATCGAAGATGGTGCGTCCGTTACCGCTGGCCGCGTCGTTAAGATGTCCAAGTCGAAAAAGAACGTCGTCGACCCGGATGGAATTATCGATGAATATGGCGCGGACGCGGTGCGTTGGTTCATGCTGTCAGACAGCCCGCCAGAGCGCGATTTGCCGTGGTCAGAAGCCGGCATCGAAGGCTGCGGACGGTTTGTGCAGCGGCTTTGGCGTTTGTTTGAAAGCCTCGATCCCGCCGCTTCAGGCGAAGACAAAGCGCTCGCTCGCAAGGCTCATCAGGCCATTGTTGCAGTCGCCGAAGACATCGAAGCGCTGAGCTTTAACAAAGCAGTGGCGCGCATTTACGAGCTTACCGGAGCGGCGGAGAAGGCCGCCCCGAGCGAAAGTCGCAATTTTGCGATCCGCACCATCTTGCATCTCGTCAGCCCCATGATGCCGCATTTGGCCGAAGAGATCTGGTCGCGGCAGAATGAAAGCGGCCTGATCGCCGACGCGGCTTGGCCAACGCATGACCCAGCCATGCTGGTCGAGGATGAAGTGACCATCGCTGTCCAGCACAAGGGCAAGCTGCGCGACACCCTGACCGCGCCCAAAGGGGCTGCGAAAGAGGACCTCGAAGCGCTTGCGCTGGCGAGCGAGAAGGTCCAGCGTTCACTCGATGGAGCGGAGATACGCAAGGTGATCGTAGTGCCTGATAGACTGGTGAACATCGTTACGTGATGCGCCGCGCGCTTGCCTTGCTCGCGTGTTTCGCGCTGTCGCCGATGCTGGCGTCCTGCGGGCTGCAACCGCTCTACTCGGCCGATGGCACTAATGCCGGGGTGACCAATGGATTGGCTGCCGTGCAGATCCCGACCATTCCCGGGCGCGGCGGATGGCTGCTGCGCGGAGCCCTGGAAGATCGCTTGCAGGTCTCAGGCGCTGTCGCCCCGCGCTACCGGCTCGATGTGCGGCTCGATGATGCGCTGGAAGCTCTTGGCGTGCTCAATGATGATACCATCAGCCGCGAGCGCCGGATCCTGCGCGCGCGCTATCAATTGATCGACATCGCCAGCGGCGAAATCTTACTTGATGCTACCGCCGGGGCCGACGCTGGTATTGATGTGGTCAGCTCCGAATATGCGACCATTGCCGCAGAGCAGACCGCGCTTGAAAACCTCTCCAAAGAGGTGGCGGACCGTATGGTGACCCAAATCGCCCTTACTCTGCGCACGCAAGCCAGCGCGGCGGACAGCGCGCCAGCGGGCCAATGAAGGCGACCCAGCGCGACTTTGCACGCGGCCTCCCCAGCGGCGCGGCCAATTGCTCCATCTTCTTTTTCTGCGGACCCGACGAAGCAGGGGCCTCTGCCGCAGCCACCAAGATTATCGAAGGCCTGCCCGATGCGGGCGAGCGGATCGAAATATCCGGCGGCGACCTCAAACGAGACCCGGCGATGCTGGGGGACGAGGCCCGCTCTGGCTCCTTGTTCGGCGATAAGCGCCATTTGTTTGTCCGCGCCAATGGGGATGAAGCCCACGACGCGGTCAAAGCTCTGATCGAGACAACCGACGCGGGCGCGGGCGAGGCGGCTCCGGTGCTGATCGTCGCCACCTCCGCGACGGATAAAGCGCGCACGGCCAAACTGATCGAGAAACGCAAAGACGGCATGGTCGCGATGTTCTGGCCGCCAGACTTGTCCTCTGTAGCTGTCTCTGTGCGGGCGATGGCCGATGCGGCCGGCCTCCGATTGGGCGGCGATTTGGCCGAGCGGATTGCGCGCGCCGCCGGCCTCGATGTGCGGCTGGCGCAATCAGAAGTGACTAAGCTCGCGCTTTATTGCGGCGCGGATCCGCTGGAACCAAAGACCGCCTCGATTGAGGATTACGCCGAGATCGGCGCTGCGACCGAGGAGGACGGGTTCCAACCGCTGGTCAATGCCGTGATGGGCGGCGAGCTGCCCCGGATTGACCGCGAAATCCGCCGGATGCGAGAGCTGGGCCTGAACCCGGTGGGTTTGCTGCTGGCGATTGAGCGGCGCGCGGCGCAATTGGCTCAGATCACCGCGAAGCTTGGCCCGCGCGGCTCGCTCGACAATCTGGGAAAGGGCGAAAAGGCGCAGCTCGGCATATTCTGGCGCGAGGAGCGCGACATTCGCCAGCAACTCACAAAATGGCACGCGCGCAAGCTCGACCGGCTGATCCCGCGCCTGATCGAGATGCACAGATCGCTGCTGTCGAACAGCCAAGCGGCGGAGATGCTGCTGGCCCAAGGACTGGCTGAAATCGCAAGATTTGCTGCCAAGCGGTGAATTCTCGGGGCCAAGCGCGCCAGCAAAAATTCGCATTGCGGGATCAATTGCATTAGTCTCTGCCAAGGTAGTAATACCAGGGTCGTAGAAATGATGCTGATAGGATCATGAATAAGCTGCCTGGATCGATTGTCGCTAGCGCGCAGTCGCAAAAGACACAGCCACAATCGGCGCCCTCATTAGAGCGCCGGCGACTTCGCGCCTATATTGCGATGCTGCTCATCGATCTGATTTTATTGCATTTCGGGTTTGTATTTGCCGCTTTTGCCTATGAAAGTGTGTGGTGGGAGCCGCGCGCCGTGCTGGCGACGGCGATTCTTTTGCCGATCTATTTCACGATAGCGCTCTACAACACGAGCTATTGCGCAAGGTCGCTGACCGATTGGGGGTATGCGGTCAGAAAGCTCGCGGTCGCGCTGGTGATCTCGGTCGGACTGCTCAACTTTCTTGCCTTTTTCGCCAAAGCCAACGCGGAGTTTTCGCGGGTAGCGATGTCGCTGGGGCTGATCTTGTCCTTCACCCTGATGGCGCTGGCTCGGCGCGGACTGGTTGCGTTTATCGCCCGGTTCTGGAGCGGGAAGATCCGCAATTATCTCGTGATTGATGATGGCGGCCCGGCTTTTTCACTACGCGATGCGACCGTGATCGACGCGCGCGAGATGGGTCTCGATCCCGGCAGCCACGATCCGCATATGCGCGACAAGATTGGGCAATTGCTGCGCAATCAGGACAATGTGGTCGTCTCCAGCTCCTCACTGCGGCGGCAACAATGGGCGATCCTGCTCAAATCGGTCGGGGTGTTTGGCGAGATTTTGAGTGAACCTGCGCAGCGCATCGGCGCGATGGGTGTTCAGCGCTATGACGCACAGGATGTGACCTCGCTGGTTGTCTCGACCGGCCCGCTTGGCCTGCGCTCGCGGGCAACGAAGCGGTGTTATGACATTGCTCTGGCATCAGCCGGGCTGATCCTCTTGTCGCCTGTGCTCGCTGTGTTTGCGCTGCTGATTAAGCTGGAGGATGGCGGGCCTGTGCTGTTTGCTCAGCGGCGGGTTGGGCGCGGCAATGAGTTCTTTAACATGCTCAAATTTCGCAGCATGCGCGTTGAAAGCGGGGATGAGAGCGGCGAGCGTTCAACTGCCCGCGATGATGACCGGGTTACCCGTATTGGCCGGTTCATCCGCTCAAGCAGCATTGATGAGCTGCCGCAGCTTTGGAACGTGCTGCGCGGTGAGATGTCGATTGTGGGGCCGCGCCCCCACGCGCTTGGCAGTCAGGCGGGCGATAAGCTGTTTTGGGAGGTCGATGGCCAATATTGGCGGCGCCATTCGCTCAAGCCTGGCCTGACCGGCCTCGCTCAGGTGCGCGGGCATCGGGGCGCGACCGAGCAGGAATCGGACCTCACCGATCGCCTTCAATCCGACCTTGAGTATATCGCCGGCTGGACCTTGCGCCGCGATGTGGAGATCACTTTGCGCACTTTGTCGGTGCTGCGCCACGACCGCGCTTTTTGAGCGCTGTTTACTCGCCGTCCTGCGGGACGGAGAAGCTGCCCGTGACCCTGCCGTCTGACCCTTGGGTTGTGCCAGCTGGGCCGCCCGACGCGCGGCCATCAACGCTCGACAGCCCGGTCCTAAGGTCAATCACCAAGCGACCGCCGTTCAGACGATCACCGCCGCGCGCAAGGCGCACATTACCCGACATAGTAATGATCCGGCGGCCAAAGTCATAGATCGCAACATCGCCGCTCGCCCGCTCATTCCCGCGCGACACGGTAACGCCGCCGGTTGCGGTGATGCGCTGAATGTCGAGCGATCCGCTGTCGCTGTAGTTCACCAGCATGCGATTGGATTGCACGGTGAGGCCAGCCTGACGCACGATCACATTGCCTGACAGCGCGACGCGGTTTTCCCGGTCCTGAAGCTCAATTCGGCCCGCGTCAAAGTCGACCGGAGCGCGGCTGTTATGCGCGGCGATGCCCTGAGCGCCAACCTGGATCGCGCCCAGAAAGGCAGCGGTGCCGACCAATCCGCCCAGCGCCCAGCGGGCCGCGATGCGGGTCAGTGAAGGGGGTGCGATGTGCGTCATGGTATCCTCAATTCGCCCGGTATCATGGACAGTTTGGCATTGCCTTCCAGCGTGATGGTGCGCGCCGACAGGTCCGCTCTCAGCGTATTGGCGCTGAATGTGCCAGCAGGCACAGCGCCTTCGACCCCGTCATCGCCGCGCATGGCGCGTTCTTCAAGATCAACTGAGACCCCGCGCGCGGTCATGGTGTAGCCATCGGCGGCGCGCAGGCGCACAGCGCCGTCGACATCGACGACCTCTTCATCAATGTCATAGGCACCGCCGGGTGCACTGATCCGGGCAGGCCCCTCTGGCAGCAGCAGCTGCGCGATCAGATCGTCCATCCGCACGATGCCTTCTGCGCTGGATCGCTGCACAGCCTCACCCGCTTGGATCGAGAATGGCCGCCCGCGCTCATCGCGCCCGCGGTACATGGCGTTATCGACGCTGAGCCGCTCGTTGATCATTGCCACCTTGTTGCGGTCGAGCAGGAACGAGATTTCTCCGCGCGGGGACAGCGGAGTGATGATCATGAGCGCCGCCATGATGCCAACGCCCATCGGTAGGGCGCGGGCCAAGAAACCGACGAGCTTGTCATGCGATCCGCCAGGCGCGGCAAAGTCCTGGCGCTTGCCGCGAAGCGCCTTTGCCTTGCTTGTTTCGATGCGCCGTTTGATGACCATAAGAGTGCTTTGCCCAGCTCCGCCTTACATGTGGCTGAAGATGTCGTGCTCTGACCATCCGGCCATGTCGAGCAGGGCGCGCGTTGGCAGGAAGTCGAAACAGGCCTGCGCGATCTCGGTCCGCCCTTCGCGTTCGAGCCGCTTGATCAGCTCCTCGCGCATGGCGTGGAGATAGCGCACGTCAGAGGCGGCGTATTCGCGCTGCGCCTCGCTCAGTTCCGGCCCGCCCCAATCGCTCGATTGCTGCTGTTTGGAGATCTCCGCACCGAGCAGCTCATGCGCCAGGTTCTTCAAACCGTGCCGGTCGGTATACGTCCGCACCAGCTTGCTGGCGATTTTGGTGCAGAACACCGGCGCGGCCATCACGCCGAGGTAGTAATGGATCGCGGCCAGATCGAAGCGTGCATAGTGATAGAGCTTGATCCGCGCAGGATCCGCCAGCACCGCCTTCAGATTGGGCGCGGCATAGTCGCTGTCCGGGCCAAAGCGCACCAGGTGCTCGTCCCCCTTACCATCGCTGATCTGCACCACGCACAGCCGATCACGGTGGGTGATCAGGCCCATGGTTTCAGTATCAACGGCAACGGGGCCATCGGCGAGCACGCCTGCGGGCAGGTCTTCTTCATGGAAATGGACTGTCATAGGCTCAGTCTCCTAGAAGCATTGGGGAAAGAGGGGAAGGGGACATGGCGCTGGGATGCGCTGGCAGTGTAGCTTTTGACAGATGAGCAGTGATCCCATCCCTGAAAGCTGGCGCGCCGCGCTGGAGCCGGTGCTGGCCAGCGCCGAGGCACGTAAGCTTGGCGGATGGCTGCGCGCGCAGGAGGATGCGGGCAAGGTGATCTATCCTCCGCGCGGGGAGCGCCTTGCCGCGCTCGCCATGACCCCGTTGGAGGATGTGCGCGTCGTCGTGCTGGGTCAGGATCCCTATCACGGGCCGGGGCAGGCGCATGGCCTGTCGTTCTCCGTCCAAGACGGGGTGAAGCCGCCGCCCTCGCTTGCCAACATCTTCAAGGAGCTGGAGAGCGATCTGGGCATTCCGCCGCCCACCACCGGCAATCTCACCCCATGGGCCAAGCAGGGCGTGCTGCTGCTCAACAACACGCTGACGGTTGAGGCTGCACAAGCTGGCAGCCATGCGGGGCGCGGCTGGGATGCGATCACCGATGCGTGCGTCGCGGCGGTGGCGGAGCGTGGAAGCCCGTGCGTGTTCGTGCTGTGGGGCAGCCATGCGGCGAAGAAGGCGGGCCGGGTGAAGGCCCTTGGCGGCGGCGCGCATCACTTGGTGCTCACCAGCCCGCACCCCAGCCCCCTGTCGGCCTATCGCGGCTTCTTCGGCTCCAAACCCTTCAGTCAAATCAACACCTTCCTTGACAGCCAAGGCCTCACTCCGATTGATTGGGCGCTGTAGCGGCTTGGAACACAGATGCGATTTTCGATTCTGTGACTTTTGGGGAAAACACGCGTAATTAGAGCGCCTTACTGCGATCCGTGCGCGGCAAAGTGTGACTTTTGAAATGTTGGAATTGCGGCGCGGCGCAGCGGAGTAAATCATGCCCCAAACTTGCCTCAAACCGCGTGCTGTAGGAAAGTCTGATCATGACTGAGGATAAGGCCCGCACCGCCCTGCTCAAACGGCAGGAAGAGCTCGCAGAGGAAGACCGCATCAGCACCGAAAGCCGCGAGCCAGTGACCTTGCAGCAAGACAGCGTCGGCCGGCTTAGCCGGATGGATGCGATGCAGCAGCAGGCGATGGCGCAAGCGCAGGAACGCCGCCGCGCGGGGGAACGCATGCGCATCGCCTCCGCGCTTCAGCGCTTGGACGAAGATGAATGGGGCTATTGCGTCACCTGCGGCGAGGACATCGCCGAAGCGCGCCTGCGCCACGATCCCAGCGTTCCGACCTGCGTCAAATGTGCGGGTGGTGAGGTTTAGTCCGCCTGCGCGCGTTCCGGTCGCGGCGCAATTTTGCGCAGCTCCAATTGGCCCAGGCGTGGGTCTGAATTGGGGCTGGGTGCGAATTTGAGGACATTGCCCTCTAAAACGCCGATCATGCCGGTGAAATCCGCCACGCCCAGATCATTGCGTTTGAAGGTAAAGGTGATCGTGCTGCCCGGCGTCCAGCCGAATTCTGCAAGATCATAGACCTGTGACTGGACGTCATAAATGCCCTCTTCCAGGCGCAATGAGGTGGGGTTTGGGCATTCGCCTTCTGCCGGAGACCAGCCAGCTGATGGCACTTGCTCAACCAAGCGGGTTCCATCTCCGCAATCCACCATGATGGTGGCGTATTGAAAAGGTTCGGCATTGCTCGCCCACACCACCTTCACCATTGGTCCGCCGGGATTTTTCTCAAGCCCGAGCCAGTTGAACTCTGGCGGTACAGGCCTGGGGGTGGAGGTGAGGATGACAAATTCGCCCTCCTGATCCCACGTGCCGCGCGCCCGCATATCGAGCGCGCCGACAGACAGGCCCCATCCGAACGTTCCATCAGCGGCGAGTTCCATGCCCATCGCGGTCTCGAACGAGCCGCCATTGTATCGGCCAATGAACTTGGAATTGGGATCGGGCTTGGCTGGTTTTGCGGCTGGCGGCGAGGAGGGAGAAGTTTCCTGCGCAGCGGCAATGGTGCTTGGCTGTACCAGCGTCTCGCCAGGCACTGAGCCGTTACTGGCGCATCCTGCAAAGCACAGTGTCATCCCGCTAAGCACGAAAAACTGACGCTGTTTCAAGCGCCGTAATTTAGAAAGTCGCATTCAGCCTCATCCCCAACAGCACGCCTGTATCGCGCGCTGCGACCGCGCTGTCTATAAGCTGAGCGTTGGCGGTGACTTCGAACTTGTCGGCGACGCCCACTGTGTAGAACAGCTCCACGCCGCGCTCATCTTCCAGGCCTAGCCGGGTGGCGAGCACGCTCACCAGTTCGTCGGTCAGGGAATATTGAAACACCGCCGCGCCAAATCGGTCTTGCGGGCGGCCGCGCGGATTGCCGGAGACACCGATAAAGCCGCTGTAGTCAAGGAAAGTTGGATCGCCGAGCGAGCCGTAAACCTGGCCGAAAATGCCCCAGCCTTTGCCCGGTGCCTCGGGATAGACACCCAGGAATTGATAGCCCGCAAACACGGCGGCAAACTCTCCGCGTGAATTGCCAAAGCTGGATCCGGGTGCTGGAACCAATGCGGCTGGCAGAGAGAGCGCATTGATATCGTTACGGGTCGAGCCCGACAGTTTGAGCGCGTAATAGCCCGGCTTGCCGCCAATCTTCACCGGCACAGTGACAGAGCCGAGAAAGCCGACGCCGCTGCCAAAGGCGGTTTCAAATCCGGTGCGCTCAAACTGCGAATCTGGATCATAAACCCACAGGCGGTAAAGCGCATTGTCGGTCGGGACCTCCAGCAGCGCGCCGGTGATCGTGTTGGCGATGATCGCTGATGGCGGCAGAGCAACGCTTAGGTTTTGAAAGCCGTAATGCCCATTGCTGCCGACCACGGGCAGCTTGCCGCCGAGGTCCAGCACATTGACCTTGCCCACGGTCAGCTTGGTGCCCGATTTCCAGCGTTTGGAGACGCTGGCCGAGATGTCGAAATCCCCCGCACCTTCGCCGCGAAACAGGGCGGTGTTGTTCGGGATCAGGCCGATTACGCCATTGGAGTCCTTGCCCCAAGTGAACTCGGGCCGCAGCGTGAATGTCCAGCTGTCATCGAGGCCGAGCGTGCTGCCCTGAACGTCGATATAGGCATCGGCCCGGCCGCTGTAGCGAAACGTGCCCGGCGCATCGCCAGCAACGGGCACGTCGACGAATTGCGAGATCGAAAGCTTGGTCGCAACTGGCTTGAAAGGGGGCGGAGCCTGCGGTGCGGCGACCGGGACGAGGACTGGGATAGGCGCGGGCGCTTGGCCGCTGCTTTGCGATGCACCCGTGGATGCGGTCCCTACTTCAACGCCTGGATTGTCCTGCGCCGAATGAGCGGCTGGCGTCGCAGTAACCGAGGCAGAAAACACCGCGTCGAATTCATCCTGAAGCGTCGTTTCAGCGGCCACTGGCTGCGTAGCGCCGAGCAGTGCAGCGCTCATTGCCGCAGTAATTGCGGCGAGGCGCGCGAATTTAAGCTTGTGCGAACGTTTCGGTGCGACCCGCATAGTGTTGTCTTGCAATTCGCCACGCCAGTGCGCCGCCAATCGCTTTTCTCCCGCCATATGATGCTTTGGTGCCTCACAAGAACTTTCGGGTCAAGCACTTAGCTCAGACTTAATGTCGCGTAATACTGTCACCTAGGACTTGCTAAATTGTCTGAAGCGAGAAGAATTTGACCGGACAAATAAGCGAAAACACCCGTAAATACGTGCGAGGTTAGGTGCTTAAAACTGCGGGCGGTCCTAAAGTTCTAAGCGGGTCTCGTACGTTTTCTTAACGCGGCAGAGAGCTCGCACCCATCAGAGCTTCATCGACGCTGCGCGCGCATTGGCGGCCTTCGCGGATGGCCCAGACGACCAAGCTTTGCCCGCGCCGCATATCGCCGCAGGCATAGACCTTCTCCACGCTGGTGGCGTAATCGTCTTCATTCGCCGCGACATTGCCGCGCGTCGTCAGCTCGACCGCTGCCTGGTCGAGCAGGCCGGTCTTCTTCGGACCGACAAAGCCCATGGCGAGCAGGATCAAATCAGCGGGGATTGTGAACTCACTGCCGACGATCTCGCGCATCTGGCCATCGACCCATTCGACCCGCGCGCATTCAATGCCGGTGACTTTCTCGCCGTCACCGACCACGCGCTTGGTCAGAACCGCCCAATCGCGGTCCACGCCCTCTTCATGGCTGGAGGAGGTGCGCAGCTTGAGCGGCCAATCGGGCCAGGTCAGCGCTTTGTCTTCCTTCTCAGGCGGCTTGGGCATGATCTCCAGCTGAGTGACGCTTTTCGCGCCCTGCCGGTTGGAGGTTCCCACGCAGTCAGAGCCGGTGTCACCGCCGCCGATCACGACCACGTCCTTGCCGGTTGCGAGCAGGCTGCCGCGCGGGGCGGCGCGCAATTCGTCGTCGCCTGCGTTGCGCTTGTTCTGCTGGGTCAGGAATTCCATCGCCAGGCGCACACCGTCCATTTCCGCACCGGGAATGGAGAGCGCGCGGGCGTCTTCGCTGCCGCCGGACAGGACAATCGCATCGTAGTTTTCATTGAGGCTCTGGAACGAGACATCAACGCCAACCTCTTTGCTGGTTTTGAACTCAACCCCTTCGGCCTCCATCTGGACGCAGCGGCGGTTGATCAGCTGCTTTTCCATCTTGAAGTCTGGGATGCCGTAACGCAGCAATCCGCCGACCCGGTCGCTTTTCTCAAACACGGTGACGGTGTGGCCAGCGCGCGCCAATTGCTGGGCGCAGGCCATGCCCGCGGGGCCGGATCCGACCACAGCGACGGTCTTGCCGGTTTTCTTGGCGGGCACTTGCGGCTCGATCCAGCCTTCTTTCCATCCGCGATCGACAATCGCGCATTCGATCGATTTGATTGTCACGGGCTGGTCAACGATATTGAGCGTGCAGCTTGCCTCGCATGGGGCGGGGCAGATGCGGCCGGTAAACTCCGGGAAATTGTTGGTCGAGTGCAGAACCGAAAGCGCGTTCTTCCAATCATCCTCGTAAACCAGATGATTCCAGTCCGGGATCATATTGTTTACGGGGCAGCCATTGTGACAATAGGGAATGCCGCAATCCATGCAGCGCGCGGCCTGATTAGACAGCGTCGCGTCATCGGGTTGAACCACGAATTCGCGGTAATTGTTCAGCCGTTCCTTGGGGTCGAGATAGTCGCGCTCGCGCCGCTCGATTTCGAGAAATCCGGTGTCTTTGCCCATGTCTTGTCTCTTACCCTTATTCCGCCGCGACCGAGGCGGCTTCGTCGCGCTCAGCTTCGAGAGCTTTGAGTGCGCGCGCGTAATCTGTTGGCATCACTTTCACGAATTGGCTCAGCGATTGCTCCCAATTGCCAAGCAATTCGCCAGCCTTGGTGCTGCCCGTGTGCAATTGGTGTCGCTCGATCAAAATCTTGAGCCGCTCTGCATCATGGCGCAACATGTCGCCCATGCCGAAATCATGCACGGAGCTGGCGCGCTGTGCCGGGCGTCCGGTGCCGTCTTCGGCGTCGGGCTCTGCGGAGATTGGTAGCAAGTCGACCTGTGCTTTGTTGACCAGGCTTTCGAACGTGCCATCCGGGTCATAGACGTAGGCGACCCCGCCGCTCATCCCTGCGGCAAAGTTGCGGCCCGTCTTGCCCAGCACCACGACCACGCCGCCGGTCATATATTCGCAGGCATGATCGCCTGCGCCCTCGACCACAGCAATCGCGCCGGAATTGCGCACGGCAAAGCGTTCGCCCCCGACACCGCCAAAGTAGGCCTCGCCCGCAATCGCGCCGTAAAGCACGGTGTTGCCGACGATGATGTTCTCGCTCGGATCGCGGTTTGCCGTATCCGGTTGGCGCACGATGATGCGCCCGCCTGATAGACCTTTGCCGACGTAATCATTGGCATCGCCGGACAGATCGAGCGTGACGCCGTGGGCCAGCCACGCGCCGAAGCTCTGGCCAGCCACGCCGCTCAAATTGATGCGGATCGTCTCTGGTGGCAGGCCTTCGTGGCCATGCGCAGCAGCGATCTTACCAGACAGCATCGCGCCAGCGGTGCGGTTTTTGTTGGCGATTTCGTATGTCAGTTGGACCGGCTTCTTCGCTTGGATCGCCTCTGCGCAATCCGCGATCAGAGCATTGTCGAGCGCGGCGCTCAGGCCGTGATCTTGACCCTCGGTGTGCTGCAAAGATGCGCCTTCCGGCAGCTCTGGCATGTGCAGCAGACGCGAGAGATCAATTCCGCTCGCCTTCCAGTGGCGGTGCATCCGCCTCATATCGAGACGGTCGGCGCGGCCAACCATTTCATCGACCGTGCGGAAGCCCATTTCAGCCATGATCTGGCGCAGCTCTTCGGCAACGAAGAACATGTAATTGACCACATGCTCTGGCTGGCCGGTGAAGCGCTTGCGCAGCTCTGGATCCTGCGTGGCGACGCCAACGGGGCAGGTGTTGAGGTGGCACTTGCGCATCATGATGCAGCCCGCCGCGATCAGCGGCGCCGTGGCAAAGCCAAACTCGTCCGCGCCCAGCAGTGCGCCAATGGCGACATCACGCCCGGTGCGCAGGCCGCCGTCCACCTGCACGGCAATGCGGCTGCGCAGATCGTTGAGCAGCAGAGTTTGCTGGGTTTCGGCGAGGCCGATTTCCCACGGGGATCCCGCATGCGTCAGGCTGGTCAGCGGCGATGCGCCGGTCCCGCCGTCATAACCGGAGATGGTGACATGATCCGCGCGCGCTTTTGAAACGCCAGCGGCCACCGTGCCCACGCCCACTTCCGACACGAGCTTTACCGAAATGCGCGCCTCTGGCTGCACGTTTTTCAAATCGTGGATCAGCTGCGCGAGGTCTTCGATCGAGTAAATATCGTGGTGCGGCGGCGGCGAGATCAGGCCAACACCCGGCGTCGAATGGCGCACCGCGCCGATCCTTTTGTCGACCTTGTGGCCGGGCAGCTGACCGCCTTCGCCGGGCTTTGCGCCCTGCGCCATCTTGATCTGGATATCGTCGGAATTGGCGAGATATTCCGTCGTGACGCCAAAGCGTCCCGAGGCCACCTGCTTGATCCGGCTGCGCATGGAATCGCCATTGTCCAGCGGCGTGAAGCGGAATGGCTCCTCGCCGCCTTCGCCGGTGTTGGAGCGTCCGCCAATGCGGTTCATCGCGACTGCCAGGGTGGAATGCGCTTCGTGGCTGATCGAGCCAAAGCTCATTGCGCCGGTGCTGAAACGTTTGACGATTTCCGATGCTGGCTCAACTTCATCCAGCGGGATCGCCTCTTCGGCTTTCTTGAATTCCATCAACCCGCGAATGGTCAGCAGGCGTTCGGATTGCTCGTTCACGCTCTTGGCAAATTCTTCGTAGTTTGAAGGATTGTTGCCGCGCACGGCATGCTGAAGATCGGCAACGTTCTTTGGCGTCCAGGCGTGCTCTTCGCCGCGCAGACGGTATTGATAGATGCCGCCCACATCGAGCATGCTTTCATAGATCGGGTTGTCGCCATAAGCCTGAGCATGGCGGCGCACGCTTTCCTCGGCGACTTGGGCCAAGCCCACACCTTCGATGGTGGTCGAGGTGCCGGTGAAATAGCTTTCGACAAACGGCGTCGACAGGCCAACCGCGTCAAAGATCTGCGCGCCGCAATAGGATTGATAGGTCGAGATGCCCATTTTGGACATGACCTTGCGGATGCCTTTGCCGATTGCCTTGATGTAGTTTTGCTCAACCTCGCGCGGGTCCAGCTCAAGGTGCTTCTTGCGGCGAATGTCCTCCAGCGTTTCGAACGCCATGTAAGGGTTGATCGCCTCTGCGCCGTAGCCTGCGAGCACGCAGAAATGGTGCACTTCGCGCGCTTCGCCGGTTTCCACGACCAGGCCGGTCTGCATCCGCAGGCCTTGGCGCACCAAATGGTGATGCACAGCAGCCGTGGCGAGCAAAGCGGGCATGGGAATGCGGTCCGCGTTTTGAGCGCGGTCTGACAGAACCAAAATATTGTGGTCTTGCAGCACCGCCTCGGTCGCGGCCCAGCACATTTCCTTGATCGCCAGCTCAATGCCTCCGACGCCTGCCTCAGCGTCCCAGGTCATATCAATCGTGGCGCAGCGGAATGCGCCGTCCAGCGCGGTTTCAACCGTGCGGATCTTGGCCAGGTCATCATTGGTCAGGATCGGCTGTTCGACCTCCAGCCGCTTATGCGTGCCAGCCTCTCGGCCAAGCAGGTTCGGGCGCGGGCCGATCATCGACAGCAGGCTCATCACCAGCTCTTCACGGATTGGATCAATCGGCGGATTGGTGACCTGCGCAAAGTTCTGTTTGAAATAATCGTAGAGCAGGCGCGACTTGTTCGACAGCACCGCTATCGGCGTGTCGGTGCCCATCGATCCCAACGGATCATCGCCCTTCACCGCCATTGGCTCGAGGAAGCGTGAGATGTCTTCCTGAGTGTAGCCGAACGCCTGCTGCCGCTTCAGCAGTGAGTTGCCATCCGCCTCATCGCGCTCAACCACTTCGGACAGTTCCGGCTCGATATCGGCAATATCTTCCAGCTTGAACTGAGCCTTTTTGAGCCAGTCGGCATAGGGCTCTGCGCCCGCCAGATCCGCCTTCAACTCGTCATCTTCGATGATGCGGCCTTGCTCCAGATCGATCAGAAGCATCTTGCCCGGTTGCAGGCGCCATTTGCGGGTGATGTCTTCCTCGGCAAACGGCAAAACGCCGCTTTCCGAGGCGAGGCAGACGATATCGTCCTTGGTGACGCAGAAACGCGCCGGGCGCAGACCGTTGCGATCCAGCGTCGCGCCGATTTGGCGGCCATCGGTGAAGGCGACGGCTGCGGGTCCGTCCCACGGCTCCATCAATGCCGCGTGATATTCGTAGAACGCGCGCTGGTCTGGATCCATCAGCTCGTTCTTGGACCACGCCTCTGGGATCAGCATCATCATCGCATGCGCGAGTGAATATCCACCGGCGAGCAGCAGCTCGAGCGCATTGTCGAGGCAGGCCGTGTCGGATTGGCCGTGCGGGATGATCGGCCACATCTTATCAAGGTCAACGCCCAGCAGGTCGCTTTCCATCGTGCGGCGGCGCGCGTTCATCCAGTTCACATTGCCGCGCACCGTGTTGATCTCGCCATTATGCGCAATCAAACGGAACGGGTGGGCCAGACGCCAGCTTGGGAAGGTGTTGGTCGAGAAACGTTGGTGCACCAGGCCAAGCGCGGAAACGCAGGCCGGATCGCGCAGATCGTTGAAGAAGCTGCCGACCTGATCACACAGCAACAGGCCTTTGTAGACGATGGTGCGGCTGGAGAAGCTTGGCAGATAGAGCTGGGTGAGGCCGGGCAGGTCATGCTTTACCGCCAGTTTGGCGAGCGGGTTTTGCACCTGCTTGCGAATCACCAGGAGCTTGCGCTCGAACGCGTCTTGATCGGCGCAGTTTTCGCCGCGCGCGATCACCGCTTGCTGGATCACCGGCATCGAATCGATCACCGCCTTGCCCAGGCCATCGAGCGTGGTCGGGACATCGCGCCAGCCGACAAAACGCTGACCTTCCTTGGCGGTGAATTTCTCAAACTGCTCGGTCACAAACGCGCGCGCTGCGGCGTCTTGCGGCATGAAGCACATCGCCACCGCATAATCGCCCGCTGTGGGCAGATCATGGCCAGCCTCGTTTGCCCAATTGCGGAACAAAGGGTCTGGAATCTGCAGCAAAATTCCTGCGCCATCGCCCAGCAACGGGTCCGCGCCCACGGCGCCGCGGTGGTCGATCCGGTTCAAAATCTCGAGCGATTGCTCAATGATGGAGTGGCTCTTTTCGCCTTTAATATGCGCGACCATGCCGACGCCGCAGGCATCGTGTTCGTTTCGAGCGTCATAAAGGCCTTGGGCCGCGGGCTGTCCCATCGAAAAATCCATTCTGTCAGATGCCGGCACTGGCGACAGGCCCGGTGGGCTTGTGGCCGGCAGAAATGCACGCAAAGCGGCCCCTGAGGGGCGCGATCTGCATCGCTTGGGAGCCTTTTGCCGACAGAATCGAGATTTTGCAACCGCGAAGAACGTAGCAATCTTTCGCATAGCTATGCCTGAGCTTTAGCGCGATTGCGCGCCGCTCAAGTGAGCCGGGGTTTTGTTGCGTTTTAGTTTAGCCTCAAGCGCCGGCGTTCGCATCCGCTCACTTGGCTTTCCTCGCTCATGCGACCTGAAGGTCGCGTCGCTGCGGGCGGGCACAAGGCCCTTGCGACGCCTGCAGCGTCGAACCAGTCCCAAACTAATGGCTTGGTTGCGGAGCTCGGTCGGCGACCAGCCGACCGCAAGGCCCTTGTGGCCGCCCGCAGCAGCGCGGACTGGTCCGCAAGCTGCGAGGAAATCGCGCGCCCGGATGGGCGTGCGGAAAACAAATTAGGCAGCGCCGCTGAGCTTTTGCAGTTTCGCCAGCGCATCGCGCAATTCGCGTTCGGTCTGCTGGGCGCGCTCGGAAAAGCCGTTTGCGCTGAGCGCGGCTGTGCCTTCGAGGCTTGAGCCATCGGCTACCGCAGCGGCGGCTGGGATTTGCGCCATCTTGGCCTCGCCCTCTGTGAAGAGCGAGAGCGCGCGCAGTGCCTCGGCAAGAGCCGCATCGCGGCGCGGCTGAGCGCCTTCGCCGTGGATTGCCTGGTGCGCGTGCAAGGCAGCAGCAAAGCGCTCCACCATCTGCATCAGGCTAAGCTCGTCCTTGGGGATCTGGCGCAGGCTTTCCAGCGCCGCTCCGCGCAGGAAGTCTGGTGCGTCCGCAGGCAGAGGCGGCGCGGTCTCGGCCACTGGCTCTGGTGCTTCGGTCTCTTCTGCGAGTTCGAAAACTTCGGTGTCGAGCACCAATTCGTCCTCCGGCAAAACCTCTGCGATCATGCCTAGATCGAGCGGTTCGTCCTGCGGTTCTTCTAGCGGTGCTTCCTCTGCGAATTCCTCGGTAGCGAATTCTTCGGTTGAAGCTTCAAACTCAGCTACGAATGGCTCGGTTTCAAACTCTTCCGCCTCAGCGGCAAATTCCGCCGCAAGCTCTGGATCAATCGGCGCATCGAGGCTTTCGCTGCCCAGCTCCGCACTAGGATCAATCGGGCGGACCCGGTCGTAATCGCTGTCCAGCGCTGCGGCGCTGTCGAAGCGGTTAGATGAGGCTGAATTGCTCCACACGCGGGCAATCGCAAAGGCGATCAGGCCGCCAAACAAAGCCGCAAGCAATGCGAGCACGATCCGGCCAGCGCCGCCCAAAACGGTCAGCTGAGCGGTTTGCATGATGCCCGTGATACTGGATGCAGGCAGGACCGCGACCATCAGTCCAGCAAGGGCCGCGCCCCAACCGGCAAGCAGCGGGATAAACGCCTTATGCGCAGCAATCGAAGTCTTCTTGGCGCGCTGCTTTTTCGCAGGTTTTTCTGTGGTGCGGGCTTTGGGTTTCAGCCGCTCAAACAGGGATTGGCCCGCGCCGCGCGCATCCTCGCTTGCGAGTTCGGCGTGTTCACGCGCAGCTTCTCTTTTGCTGTGCAAGTCTTCGCGAAAGCCCATCTTACCCATTCGCCCCAATTTTGTTCGCGCCGACGCCGTCCATGGTGTTTGACGTCTCGTCCCGGTTGGCTAGCAAGCTTTGGTAAACGTCCCGATAACGTTTGGCATTTTGCGCCCAGTCGTGGCTGCGGCGGACATGCTCTATCCCGCGCATCCGCACGCCGTTCCAGCTCTCGCGTGCGTTCAGCATATTGGCCAGCGCATCGGCGCAGGCGGCGGGATCGTCTGGCGGGAAGAGGAAGCCGGTCTCATTATGCGTGATCAGCTCGCGGTGGCCGCCCACATCGGAGGCGGCGACAATCCGCTGCTGCGCCATGGCCTCCAGCGGCTTTAGCGGAGTGACAAGATCGGTGAGGCGGCTGTGCTTGCGCGGATAGGCCAGCACATCGATCAGCGAATAATAGCGCTCAACCTCAGAATGCGGCACCCGTCCGGTAAAGATTACAGCATCGGGATCAGGCAGCTTTGCAGCCTGCTCGCGCCACTCGGCCTCCATTTCACCGCCGCCCACCAGCAGCAGCCTGGTGCCCGGATGCTGCTCTCGCAGGCGCGGCATGGCGGCGATCAGATCGTCCAGCCCCTCATAGGCGTAGAAACTGCCGATAAAGCCGATTACCGGCGCATCGGCGCTGATATTCAGCTTACTCGCCAGCCGCTCATCGCGCGGGGGCGGATCGCCAAACATGGCCATATCCACGCCATTGCGCATAATCCCAAGCTTGCCCGGATTGATGCCGCGCCGGACCAGATCGCTGCGCAGACCGTCGCAAATCGTGAAGACCGCATCGGCGCGGCGGACAATTTGCGTCTCCAGCGCGCGGGTCATGCGGTATTTGATCGATCCCTCGCGCCCCGTGCCATTGCCGATCGCTGCGTCTTCCCAAAAAGCGCGGATTTCATAGACGAGCGGGACATCCAGCGCGCGTGATGCGCGCCAGGCCGCCCCGCCGCACAGGGCCGGGGAATGGGCATGAATGATGTCAGGCCGCCATTTCTTGGCGAGCTCCTGAATGGAGAGCGACAAATGCGTCATCTCGCGGATTTCGTTGATCACCGGCGGGCCGCCGGCCAAGCCAGTGCTGCGGTGGAAAGTCAGTCCATCGACCACTTCTGGATCGGTCAGGGCGCCCTCATCATTGTGGCGCAGGCCCGTGATCCCGCGCACTTCAATCCCCATCGAGGTCTGCGCCTTTAGGATGGCGCGCGTGCGAAAGGTGTAGCCGGAATGCAGCGGCAGCGAATGGTCGAGAACGTGAAGGACGCGCATGATAAGGGCGCTATGCCTGATTGTCCTTAACGGGACGTCAACTGCGTTTGGTTAGAGCGCCTATGATGCGGGCGATTGTGCCGGCCATAAGTCATGCGGGAAAAACGCGTAGAATGATCGACTATTTCGCCCTTGCTCTCGGCCATGGCTTGCTCGCCATTGTGCTGCTGCGCTTGGTGTGGCGCGATGATCTGGACGTGGATCCGGCGATTACCGACAATCAGGCGGCGGAAGAACAGCGGCGCAAAGACGCGCTGGCCGCCCGCAAACAGGCCGCACGCGGTGAAATGGCAAATCCTGCCTCGCCAGCGCCCGATGAGACAGCGACCTAATGCTCGATCTCATCTTTCTCGCCTTTATCGGCTTTGTCCTGCTGCTTGGCCTCAGGCGCCCCTATTTATGGGTGCTGCTGTATGTCTATATCGACATACTCGCGCCGCAGCGGATCGGCTATTCGATCATCACCTCGATCCCGGTGTCCTTCATCGCCTTTGGCGCTGCCTTTGGCGGTTGGCTGCTGCTCGATCGTAAGGAAGGCGCGCGCTTTTCCGTGCGTCAGGCCTTGATGCTGGCGCTGCTCGTCTATTGTTGGTGGACCACCCAAAGCGCCGAATTTCCTGAGGCGGCACAGGAAAAATGGGAATGGGTGTGGAAGGCGCTGCTGTTTGCGATCTTCATGCCGCTCACCATCACCACGCGGCTTCGGCTGGAGGCGTTGGCTCTGGTCATTGTCCTATCTGTGGCAACCATTGTGATCGGCACGGGAATGAAAACCGTGCTGGGCGGCGGCGGTTATGAGAACCTCAATTTCTTTGTGAATGACAACAGCGGCCTGTATGAAAGCTCGACCCTGGCAACGGTCGCGATTGGCCTGATCCCGCTGATCTGGTGGCTGGTGCGGTTTGGCACGATCCTGCCCAAACATTGGTCGGTGAATGTGTTCGCGGCAGGCCTTACGTTCGCCGCTTTGCTGGTGCCAATCGGTACAGAGGCGCGCACCGGCCTGGTCTGTATTGCGGTGCTGGCCTTGCTGCTGCTGCGCTATGTCAAACGGCGATTGCTGTTCATGGCCGCTGGCGGGGTGCTGGGCGTGATCGCGCTGCCGTTCCTGCCGCAAAGCTATTACGAGCGTATGGCCACCATTGCTCAGCCGGGCGGGGATGAAAGCGCCTCGACCCGCGTGGCGGTGTGGACCTGGACTTATGAATACGCCTCGAAAAAGCCATTTGGCGGCGGGTTCAATTCCTATCTTGGCAATTCCTTCACCTACGAGCTTCCCGTGCGCGAAGAGGTCGGCAACACGACCTCGGTTCAGTACCGCGATGTGACGGATGAGGCGCGCGCTTTCCATTCCTCCATCTTTGAAATGCTCGGCGAACAGGGCTGGCCTGGCCTCATAATCTGGCTCTGGCTGCAGGGGCTGGGCGTGTGGCAGATGGAGCGCATTCGCAGCCGCTGGAAAGACGTGGGCAGCGAGCGCGAAGGGTGGATTGCGCCCTTGGCTGTCGCTTTGCAGCTGGCCAGCCTGATCTACCTTACCGGCGCGCTGTTCCAGGGGATCGCCTATCAGCCGATGTTCTACAAGCTGATCGGCCTTCAAATCGCGCTCTATTCCTATTGCCGCAGGCTCGATTCGAAGCGCTTCAAAAATGGCCCGGAAAAGCCGCGCGAAATCAGCACCACCGCCCGGCGCAAGGCGCATGCGAGCGGACAAACCAGCGCGGTTGGTGCCAATGCCGTAACGGCAAGTTGACGTTTACGGAAACCTCATTGCGCTTCGTGCAATGATGCGCCATTACTCCTCCTAAGCGCCGCGCCCGGATTCGGGTGAGAAGCGCGTAATTTTGGCAGGAGACACCAGTATGACCCCCCAAGATCTGGCCGCAAAGGTCGGCGAAAACCTCGGCAGCAGTGAATGGGTCGAGATGACCCAAGAAAAGATCAACATGTTCGCTGACGCGACCGGTGATCACCAGTTCATTCACATCAACGAAGAAGCCGCCAAGATGACGCCGTTTGGCGGCACCATCGCGCATGGCTTCATGACGCTTTCGATGATCCCGTACCTGTCCGCCAACTCGGATATGCCGAAGATTGACGGCGTGAAGATGGGCGTGAACTATGGCGGCAACAAAACCCGCTTCATCAACCCAGTCCGTTCTGGCAAGCGCATTCGCGGCCATTGGAAACTGACCGAGATGATCGAAAAGCGCCCGGGCCAGTGGCAACAGACCTGCGAGATTACGATCGAGATCGAAGGCGAAGAAAAGCCTGCCCTGATCTGCGAGTGGATCACTCAGTTCTTCGTTTAAGTTTTAACCTCGTCACCCCAGCGAACGCTGGGGTCTAGAGCCCCAGAGCAAACACTTCGCCGCCTGAGATTCCAGCTTTCGCTGGAATGACGCAGGTTAGGTATTGAAAACAAGGAATTCCCCATGTCACGTGACGCAGTCATCGTTTCCACCGCTCGCACCCCAATTGGCCGGGCTTATAAGGGCGGCTTTAACGCCACCCCTGGCGCCACCCTTGGTGCCGCATCGTTCAAACCCGCCGTTGAGCGCGCCGGTATCGACGCCGCTGAAATTGACGACGTGGTTTGGGGCGCAGTCCTCACTCAGGGCACGCAGGCCGGCAATATCGGCCGTCAGGTCGCTCTGCGCGGCGGCGCGCCTGTGTCTGTCGCTGCGCAAACAATCGACCGTCAGTGCTCTTCGGGCCTGATGGCGATCAGCACCGCGGCAAAACAGATCATCGTCGACAATATGGATGTGGTCGTCGGCGGCGGTCAGGACTCGATCTCAATGGTCCAGACACCGGAAATGCGCGTCGCGCCCGATCCCTCGCTGATCGCGATGCACAAAGACGTCTACATGCCGATGCTCGGCACCGCTGAAACGGTTGCCGCGCGCTATGGCATCAGCCGCGAAGCGCAAGACGAATACGCGCTGCAATCGCAAATGCGCACCGCCGCTGGTCAGGAAGCGGGCAAGTTCGACGATGAGATCGTCCCTGTCACCACCACCATGATGGTGAAAGACAAGGAAACCGGCGAAATCAGCCAGGTCGAGCACACGCTGACCAAGGACGAGGGCAACCGCCCATCGACCACCATCGAAGGCCTGCAATCGCTGAACCCAGTGATGGGCCCAGACAAGGTGATCACCGCAGGTAACGCCTCGCAGCTGTCCGATGGTTCATCCGCCAGCGTCCTGATGGAAGCCAAGCTCGCTGAGCAAAAGGGTCTCCAGCCGCTCGGCCGTTATGTCGGCATGGCGGTTGCAGGCACAGAGCCTGACGAAATGGGCATTGGCCCGGTCTATGCGATCCCGAAATTGCTCAAGCAAACCGGCATCAAGATGGAAGACGTTGGCCTGTGGGAGCTTAACGAAGCATTCGCAGTTCAGGTTCTCTACTGCCGCGACAAGCTCGGCATTGATAACGACATCCTCAACGTCAATGGCGGCTCGATCTCGATCGGTCACCCATACGGCATGACCGGCGCACGCTGCACCGGCCACGCATTGATCGAAGGCAAGCGCCGCGGCGCGAAATATGTTGTCGTGACCATGTGCGTCGGCGGCGGCATGGGCGCAGCGGGCATGTTCGAGGTGTTCTAAACCCTCTGGCATCTGCTACAAAAAGGGGCGCGGGGACAGATGGTCTCTGCGCCCCTTTTTTGTCCGCCCATCCAAAACAAGGTGCGATCCATGCAAATTCAGCGCCTTCAGCCAGGTGTGCGGCCCAGGCACCAGCATCGCCGCGGCTATGCCGCGCTCGTGCTGTCTGGGTCATACGAAGAGGCTGGCGATACCGGGCGCTGGAAAGCGCAGGCAGGCGATATTGTCTATCACCGCGCTTTCGAGGCGCATCGCAACATCGTTGAGATGCCATCAGCTGTTGTGAACTTCGCTCTGCCAGATTTCCTGCAACTGCCGCCCGTGTTTACGGTTGAACGGCCCGATGCGCTATTTTCGGCGATCAGCACAAACGACGAGGGTTTTCTTAGCCATCTTGCCCCCGTCAAAGTCGAGCAAGCTTTGATTTCAGACTGGCCCGATTTGCTCGCCAATGATCTGCGCAAGAACCGGGTTCATTTGGGAGCATGGGCGGCGGCGAAGGGCTTGAGGCCTGAGACAATCACTCGCGGCTTCCGGCGCATCTATGGGACCAGTCCAGCCCGCTATCGCAAGCGTGTTCAGACACTGGCGGCAATCGATCTAATCGTGAACGGCGCCGATGGTCTTGCCAACATTGCCAGCACCGCTGGCTTTTCCGACCAGGCGCATATGTCGCGCGCTGTCGCTGCTCTAACGGGGCATCCGCCGGCGAAACTCCGCAAGGTCAATTCGGTTCAAGATCAGCTCTGACGCCCCGGTTAGGAAGCCTGCAGCACAACAGACAGGCAGAACACTTCGATGAATTCGGCATCAGACCAATTGCTCACCATTGCGGCGTGCGTGATAGCAGCATCCTGCGCGAGCAGTCACACGGCACCGGAGGCTGAGCAGGCATTGCGCGAAGCGCGCGGCGCCATCGTTCGCGCTGACGGTCCTGAGGCCATTCGCATATTGTCCGAAGTGGAGCCTCACAACCTCTCAGACGAACATGAGGCATTCCGCAAATGTGCGCTCGCGCGGCTGACCGGCACTGATGCGCAAGACCGGGCACTTGATGATGCGCGTCCGCTCGAGGAAAAACTGCTGGCCCACTTCCGGACCTATTGGCGAGAGGCTGTGCGCGATCCCGCGGGTGCCGATGCCGCGCAATCCCTGCTGGTTGCCAGTGTTTTTGGGACGCTCAACATCGAGCCCGCCTCCGATCTTTCGTTGCTCGAATCCGCCATCACCGATCGCCTTCAATCGCAAGGCGCCTATTCCCTGCAAGGGCGGACCGGCAGGCTGCGCGAGCTTATGATCTGGCATAGCCAGACTGAGCGCATGCACACTGTCCGGCTCCCCGAACAAGAGGTCACAACACGTGTCCTCTATCTCGATGATTTCAGCAGCGGCGGTTGGAGCAGCTATCTGGGCTGCGATACAGTTGGCACCGGTGGCTGGGCCGATGAGGACGCGCTTTACGTCGTCGTGCCGCGCTGGAGCAGTCTGGAAGACGAGCGATTTGAGGTCAGCTTTCTGGCCCATGAGAGCCAGCATTTTGCCGATTATGCGGCCTTCCCAGGCCTTGCAGGATGGGAGCTGGAGTATCGTGCGAAGCTGGTCGAATTGCACCTCGCGAACGAAAGCCGCACTCGCCTGATCCAACGGTTTGAGGCTAATCAGGGCGATGATCCGGAAGACGCGCACAGCTATGCCAACCGCTTGGTTGTCGAGGCGGTTCGAACGCGGATCACGCAGCCAGCGGGAGCGAGCCTGGTTGACGCTGAGGCTGATGATGTAAAGCGCGCTGCCTTGGATGCCTTGCTCGCGGACACGCATAACCGCACGGCACAGTCGGCAAACCAGGGCGGATAGCGGCGGCCATTCCTAAACTCGCTGAATGCGGCTAAGCTGCAAGCATGGGGATCATGGAAATCATCGGGATTGCTGGGAGCGTCAGCCTTTTGAGCGGCTGGCGGCTCTATTTGTGTGTGTTTGCAACGGGGCTGGCGATGCGGCTCGATGCCATTCCGATCCCGGAGCATTTGGCCAGCCTTGGCGTGCTCGAAAACCCGTGGGTGATGGGTATTGCCGCGCTTGGTGCGCTGGCGGAGTTCTTTGCCGATAAGGTGATGTGGCTGGATAGCATTTGGGACACGGTGCACACTTTGGTGCGTCCGGTTGGCGGCGCGCTGCTGGCGCTGGCGATTGTCGATCCCTCGGACCCGGCGATGCAGGTCGTCGCGTTTCTTCTGGGCGGCGGGGCGAGCTTTCTGGCGCATGGCGGCAAGGCGAGCGCGCGCGCTGTGGTCAACACCTCGCCCGAGCCGGTCAGCAATGTGATGGCCTCCAGCGCAGAGGACGTCGCGACCGTAGGCCTGCTCTATGTCGCTTACGAATATCCGCTGGTGGCGGGCGCGATCGCACTGGTCCTGCTGGTGCTGGTGGTCCTGCTGCTGCTGTGGGCGCGGCGGGTGATCAAGCGGTTGTTTTTCAGGGCGCCGAAGATTGAGGGTTAGGCGAGAGCGCTCGCTCTATCTGACCACGACCTCGTTCAAATAAATCAATGCCGATCCTTGCGATGGTTTCAAACTGCCCTCGATCGTGATTGATTCGACATCAAGCGGGTTGAACCTGTGGCAAATTCGCGGCCCTTCATTGCCGAGTACCTGCGCGACCTGAACCTGTTGGCCTGTCGGAGTTCTGACTTCAATGGTGTAAGTCGCCAAAGGAAAAGCTTCTGGCGTCTGAATAAAAATCTGTTCGATGTCAGTTTCGGGCCGATCCCATGTAAACGTGACAACGCGGGGCGTATCGCGTTCATTCGCCCAGCTTGAAGTAGAGCCGAAGGAAATGCTCCGGTTTCGGTCCACTAGATTGTCCTTTGAATAGCAACCGCCGTCTCCAAGGCACAATTCCGTCCCCTCAATTTGTGCCAGTCGAGCGACATTCATCTTGCGCTTAAACATATCGTTGTCGCATTCGAGATTGCCGACTTCGTAACCTCTCATTTTTTCGATATCAGGAACGAATGCAGCTCTTTGGGGCGCTGCGGCCGGATCAATTTTGGGGACGTTGTCGCTGCAATAAGATGACCGAACGTCCTGCCCACTCCCCTTTGTGCAGCGCTCTTTGACGAGAAGGTCAAAATCGTAGGCAAAAGCCATTTCATTAAGGGCAACGTCGAAGCGCTCTTGGCATTTGCTGCTGGCGAGCGAAAACGTTCTATTTTTGCCGAAATCCAGATCCACCCCTTTTTTGGCGAGCCAGTATGGGTCCACTTTGCAAGCCTCTTCGTCGACGCTGTAGAGTGTTCTCGATCCGACGTCTGCTGCTGCGCCTGCTATTCCATCGAGCATTCCGACCGCTGCCGACACACAACCTGATAAAGCGCCTGTGGCAAGTATGAGTCCAAAAGTTTTTATCGCTCGTGCCATCATCACAACTCCCGCAAGGCCCTAAAACCAAAACACTTTTGTGAGGTTAAATGGCTTCAAAGTGAAGTCAACTATGCGCCGCCACAAACTCTTGCGCCACCGGCGCGGCTCTCGGTTGTCTGAAGAAAGCCTGATCGCGCTCCTGCTACTGCTGTGGGCGCGGCGGGTGATCAAGCGGCTGTTTTTCAGGACGCCGAAGGTTGAGGGTTAGGCGAGCGTCCCGATTTGTGCCGCAATGCTTACACGCGGCATCCGAGATGTGACCATCATGCGGGCTGTCTCCGAGGCATTCGGTGCTGGCGTATGAAGCATCCGCAAATCCATGAGATAAACATCCCCGGCACGCCCGCTGAGCTCAACCACTTCGAGGTGGACGTCGTCAACTTGGCCTACAAATTCTTTGAGTTGTGATGAGGCAGGCCGGTCTCGGCTGAACAGGTGCTGGAAGTAGTCTTCCTTCAACAAGAGCTGTTTGACCTTCTTTGACGGGAGGTGTCCGGCGTCGTTTAGAAAACGATGCGAACCCGTGATGACCAATGTTGCCCCGCCTCTGGGCTGAACATCATCAATGAATGTGAATGCCTGTAGCCCTGGTGATCTGTCTTTTCCGAGGCGCGGCACGTCGAGATGCCAGACATCATGCGGGATGATCCAATCACCCTGAGCCGGAAGAGTGAATAGGATTTGCTGAGCTGGGGCCAAAGGCACGACCGCTTCGCCAATCAAATCACTCGTCAAGGTGATCAGTTCATCCCCAAAAAGCTGAGGAAAGTCCTCCGATGAGTGGAGTTGGTTCAACATCGCGCGAAATGGTTTTGGCAGGCCAAACCGGCTATGCGACCTATCCCACACGCCGTCGATCAGCAGACCATGTTCGCGCGCCAGATCGAGTATCGCGTTTCGCGCTCTGTCTATTCTTGCCCGCGGAATGAAACCGTCGAGCCTTACCAAGCCGCGATTGCGCAATTGATCAGAAAGATCGGCCAAATCCTGCATCGTGAGCCAAGAATACGATGCAGGCCCTAGCGCCGCAACTGCGCATGGTCGAACGGCATACTCTGCCGGTTAATCAACTATGCGCCGCCACAAACTCTTCCACCACTGGCGCCACTTTGGTCCGCCAGCGGCTGCCGTTGAAGATCCCGTAGTGCCCTGCGCCCTCGGCCATGTAGTAGCGCTTTTTCTTCTCCGACAGGCCGGTCGCTAGTTTCAACGCGGCCTTGGTTTGGCCAATCCCTGAAATGTCATCGCGCTCGCCTTCGATGGCTAGCAAGGCGGTGTCCGTAATCTGGGTAAGATCGACGACCTCGCCCTTATGCTCAAACGTGCCGTTCGGGATCGAGTGCTTCTGGAAGACTTCCTCGACCGTTTGGAGATAGAATTCCGCGGTCATATCGCACACGGCGCGATATTCGTCGTAGAAATCCTTGGTCGCATTCGCGCTGTCATCATCGCCTGCGGTCAGATGTTTAAACATCTCGTAATGGCTCATCATGTGGCTTTGCAGGTTCATGCTCATGAAGGCGGACAGCTGCATAAAGCCGGGATAGACCTTACGCCCCGCGCCGCGATATTTCATCGGCACGGTGGCGATCACGGAATTGCGGAACCATTCGATCGGGCGCTTCATCGCGTGATCATTGACGCTGGTCGGGCTTTCGCGCGTGTCGATTGGCCCGCCCATCATGGTGAGCGTCGCTGGCGCAGCGGGAGATTTGTGCTGGTTCATCAGCGCGGTCGTCGCAAAGGCGGGGACTGAGGGCTGGCACACAGCTAGCATATGCGGACGTTGGCCCGGCTTTACCGCTTCGATATATTCGAGGAATTCGGTGAGGTAATCGATATAGGTGTCGAGGTCGAAATGCCCCTCGTGCAAGGGCACAGTCTTCGCATCGGCCCAATCGGTGATGTAGACCTCAAATTTCTGAAGCATCCGCTCCACCGTGCCTCGCAGCAGAGTGGCGTAATGGCCGCTCATCGGGGCAACGATCAGCATTTTCGGGCGTGTGTCCTCTTCGGCGCCATCCACCCCATCAAGGCGGAAGCGCTTAAGATCGCCAAACGGGCGGTTGACCACTGTTGCCTCGATCACCGGCCAGACCGTGCCATCCACGTCGATCTCGGTGATGCCAAAGGCGGGCTTACCATAATCGGCCGTCGCATGGGCGAACACGTCGAGCGCATTGGCCGTCATCGACATCATGCCCATTTTGGCAAAGGGATTGGCCGGATTGGCCATGACCGATGAGCTGATGGATGCGATTGAACTCACTGAATTCATCCAGCTGCGCTGCAATTCATAGGCGTGGTAAAGCAAGTCGTTCCCCTGTTGTGGCTCAGCGCGAGCGTCGCTGCTGAGATCGTCGGGTCGTCCAAAACCCGTATCGAGCCAAAACTCGTATTAAGAAGGCGCCTCTTTGCTGGGCGCTTGAGGGGTATAGGTGGGCCTTTATGAACAATTGTGCAATGCACAATATTTTACGATTCCACCAGTTTTGGGCGGTTTCGGTGGGAATGTGCGATTTTTGCACGTGAAAACCCGCCGGTTTGTCCCTAAATGAGCGGTTCGATGGACGGGGATCTCACACAAGCAGACGACGCTCAGCCGCAAAGACGCGGGCTGTTTGGTCGCGGGCGCAAAGCGCGCGCGGATGATGGGGCGAGCGAGGCTGCGGAGAAACCGGCAAAATCGCTGCGTCCGCTGCGGATGATCTATTCCACCGCAGCGCAATATCCCACGCAAGTCGCATTGGCGCTGATCGCATTGCTGATCACGGCGGGTGCGACTTTGGCCATTCCATGGCGCTTCAAGGTTATCATCGATGAGGCATTTAGCGGCGGGGCGACCAGCGAACAGATCAATTCGGCGTTCCAATATCTGCTGATGATTGTCGTGGTGCTGGGCATTGGTACGGCGCTGAGATTTTACTTCGTGAGCTGGATTGGCGAGCGCGTGGTCGCGGATATCCGCCGCGCGGTTCAGCGCAATCTGCTGCGCCAGGCGCCCAGTTTCTATGAGGCGAACAGTCCGAAAGAAATCTCCAGCCGGATGACGTCAGACACCGCGGTGATTGAGCAGGTCGTCGGCACCACGGTGTCGATTGCCTTGCGCAACACGCTGATGGCGATTGGCGGCACGATCGTGCTTTTCATTCTCCAGCCGCAAATGACGATGGGTCTGATGCTGGTGATACCAGCGGTGATCATACCGATCACGGTGTTTGGACGCCGACTGCGCAATGTCTCGCGCACCAGCCAGGACCGCGTGGCCGATGTCGGCGCGATGGTCACTGAGGTGTTGGCGGGCATGAAGATCGTGCAAAGCTTCAATCAGGAAGCGCGCGAGGCGGACCGCTTTGGCGAGGCTGTGGAGGCGACATTCAGCACCGCCAAGCGGCGGATCATGATCCGCGCGGCCATGACTTCCATCATCATCATGCTGATCTTTGGCGCGACCACTTTGCTGATGTGGCGCGGCGCAATTGCGGTCAGCGATGGCGCGATTACCGGCGGTACGATCTTCGCATTTGTGATCACCGGCGGCCTGGTGGCGGGCGCGTTCGGCGCGCTGACAGAGGTGTATGGTGACCTGTTGCGCGGCGCGGGCGCGGCGAGCCGTCTTGCCGAATTGCTCGATGCGAAACCGACTATTGCCAGCCCAGAGCGCGCGCAGGCCCTGCCCGTGCCACCGCGCGGCAATCTGTCGTTTCGCAATGTCACTTTCCGCTATCCCAGCCGTCCAGAGGTGGCCGCTCTGCATGACTTCACTTTAGAGGTTGAGCCGGGCGAGACGGTCGCGATTGTCGGCCCATCGGGCGCGGGCAAGTCGACGATCTTCCAGCTGGTTGAGCGGTTTTACGATCCGCAATCTGGCACCATCCGCTTGGATGGGATTCCCCTGACCAAAGCTGATCCTGCTGACCTGCGCGAGCGGCTCGCATTGGTGCCGCAGGACGGCGTGCTGTTCAGCGGCAATGCCCGCGACAATCTGCGCTATGGCCGCTGGGATGCCGATGACGAGGCGATTTGGGAGGCCGCGCGCGCCGCCAATGCCGAAAGCTTCTTGCGCGATCTGCCAAAGGGTCTCGACACTGATCTGGGCGAAGGCGGAACGCAGCTGTCGGGCGGTCAACAGCAACGTCTGGCGATTGCGCGCGCATTGCTAAGGGATGCGCCGATCTTGCTGCTCGACGAGGCGACCAGCGCGCTCGATGCCGAAAGCGAACAATTGGTGCAGCAAGCGCTTGATCAGCTGATGGTCGACCGCACGACTTTAGTCATCGCTCACCGGCTGGCGACCGTGCGCAAAGCGGACCGGATCATCGTGCTGGATGAAGGCAAGATTGCCGAGCAAGGCACGCATGATGCTTTGGTGAAGGCGGATGGTCTTTACGCGCGGCTGGCGAAGCTCCAATTTGCGAGCAACCAAGCGGCTTAGCCTAAGATACGGTAGCCACCCGCGCCCTCCACCCTTCCACCCGGAGCCTACCGGGATACCATCCGGGTGGAAGGGTGGAGGGCGCGGGTGGCTCTGGCACGCCGATCAAGATAACTCCCCTAACCCCAACTAATCGACCAATTGCGACCGCAATCGGACAAACGTCGACTCTGCTTGCCCACGCGGTTTAAAGAGAATGCCGGACAATTTTGAATAACGATAACCACGGGACTGGTATTATGATCAAACGAACAGCTCTTCTCAGCGCTGGGCTTGCTGGCCTGATGTGCGCCAATCCGGCACTTGCAGGCGGCGCGCATGACGCGAATGCGGACACCGGCATCGAAACGCTGCTGGACGACACAGCCGCTGAAGGTGCAGCGGACGCAGCGCAAGAGCCCAGCACGCCGACCATGAGCTTTGGCGCTTGGGGCGTTGATCCTCAGCTGATCTCTACCGATGTCGAGCCGGGCGATGACTTCTTCAAATACGTCAATCAGAAATGGCTCGATGCAAACCCGCTACCAGCAGAATTCAGCCGCTTCGGCGCGTTCAATCTGCTGCGCGAGAAAAGCACAACCGATGTGAAGGCGCTGATCGACGAGCTGGTCGCCAAAGACCCGGCAACGCTCAGCAATGACGAGCAGCGGATTGTGAATGCGCACAACGCTTTCCTCGACACCGCCGCGATTGATGCCGCTGGCCTTGCTCCGGCACAGCCTTATTTCAACAAGATCATCGCAGCGAGCTCTATGGATGAGCTCGCAATGCTGTGGGCTTCGCCTGGTTATTCATCGCCAATCGGCGGGTTTGTAAACGTCGATGCGAAGCAGCCTGACCGCTATGTTGCCTATATCGGCATGGGCGGAATTGGCCTGCCAGACCGCGATTATTACACCGACACCAGCGAAAAAGGGCTTGAGACCATCAAGCTCTACAAAGACTATCTCACCTTCCTGTTTGGCGAGGCGGGCTATGCCGATCCGGCGGGCGCAACCGCTGCCGTTTATGCGTTTGAAGAACGGCTCGCGAAAGAAGTGCTGTGGGACCGCACCGTCAGCCGCAACCGCGACCTCACTTATAACGCCGTGACCAAGGAAGAAATGGCCGCAATGGCGGGTGATATTCCGGTGGGCGCAATCATGGACAAAATCGGCCTGTCGAAATCGCCGATTTATGTCGTGGGCACCATCCCGCCGAGCGAAGAGCGGATCAAAGAACTGGGCCTGGATGAGGCGACCGTTGTCAAGATCGGCAAAGGTCTGCCCGGCATGTTTGAAGTGCTGTCCGAAACCGATTTGGCGACATTGCAGGCGTGGACAATCAAGGAATTCCTCTCAAACAATTCCGCCGTCCTGCCGACGCGTTTCGACACGGCGAGCTTTGAATTCTTCGGCAAGAAACTGCGCGGCACGCCTGAGCAGCGCCCGCGTTGGAAGCGCGCGATTGACGCGACCGAGGGCGCCTTGGGCGAGCTCGTCGGCAAGAGCTATGTTGAGCGCTATTTCCCGGCTGAAAACAAAGCCGCGATGGACGAGCTGGTCGCCAATCTACGCCTCGCCATGGCGCAATCCATCGAAGAGATCGATTGGATGGGCGCGGAAACCAAGGTCGAGGCCAAGGCGAAGCTCGATAGCTTCGATCCCAAGATCGGCTACCGCGACAATCTGGAGACCTATCCCGGCCTTGAGATGACCGCTGATAATCCGCTGGAAAACGCGATTGCGGCAGGGGCTTGGAACCTCGCTGACAATATCTCCAAGCTGGGCGGGCCGATTGACCGGACCGAGTGGTTTATGACCCCGCAAACGGTCAATGCTTATTACAACCCGACCAAGAACGAGATCGTGTTCCCGGCCGCTATCTTGCAGCAGCCATTCTTTGGCGTGAGCGCGGATATTGCGGTCAATTACGGCGCGATTGGCGGGGTGATCGGTCACGAAATTGGCCATGGTTTCGACGACCAAGGCTCCAAGTCTGATGGCACCGGCAAGCTGCGCAATTGGTGGACCGACGAAGACCGCGCCGCCTTTGATGAGCGCGGCGATGCTTTGGTCGCGCAATACAGCGCGTTCTGCCCGTTTGACGAAGGCGAAACCTGTGTGAATGGCCGCCTGACCCTGGGCGAGAACATCGGCGATGTTGGCGGGCTGTCGCTTGCTTACCGCGCCTATAAGATTGCCACCGCAGGCAAAGACGTGCCTGTGATCGACGGCTTTACCGGCGATCAGCGCTTCTTCCTTGCTTGGGCGCAAGTTTGGCGCTCGGCGCAGCGTGAAGAGAACTATCGCCTGCGCCTGCGCACCGGCGCGCACAGCCCAGAGGAATACCGGGTGAACGGCGTCGTGCGCAATCTGGACGCTTGGTACGAAGCCTTCGGCGTCACGGAAGACAACGCGATGTACATCCCACCAGAAGAGCGCGTGAAAATCTGGTAGAGTGTTGACTTGGCCCGCGGTTCAGTCTTGGACCGCGGGCCATGACTTTCCTACAATTACTCCTGATCGCGGTCGTCCAGGGGATCACCGAATTCCTGCCGATTTCCTCGTCAGGCCATCTGATCCTGATCCCCTATCTGACCGACTTTTCCGACCAGGGCCCGCTGATCGATGTAGCGGTCCATGTCGGGTCTCTGCTCGCGATCATCGTCTATTTCTTCAAGGATGTGGTCGTGCTCGCGCGCGGCGGATTTGCCAGCATTGGGATTGGACGTGCTCCAGAGGCGCGCAAATTGTTCTGGTGGATTGTGCTGGGCACGATCCCTGCGGTGGTGTTCGGCCTGTCGATCAAAATGGGCCTGTTCAACGGATTTGCGGAAAGCGTGTTTGGCGTCACCATTGTTGATGGTGATTTGATGGCCTCGATCCGCTTCACTGATCTGATCGCCTTCAACCTCATTTTCTACGGTATCCTATTGGGCGTGGCCGATTTTTTTGGGCGCGAGGATAAGGTGTTTGAAAACATGACGTGGCGCGACGGCTTGCTTGTTGGTCTCGCGCAGGCGCTGGCGATCATACCGGGCACGAGCCGGTCGGGCGTTACCATGACGGCGGCCCGCGCTCTGGGGTACAGCCGGTTTGAATCGGCGCGCTTTTCCTTCCTGCTTTCGATCCCTGCGGTTGCAGGAGCTGGCGTGCTGATTGTGCCTGAGATTTTTGAGGCTGGGGCAACACTGGCTTGGGATGCGCTCATTGCCGGCGTTCTCACATTCATCGCGGCCTTTTTGACAATGGCGTTTCTGATGAACTTCCTGAAGAAGGCATCAATGCTGGTCTTTGTGATCTATCGCATCGCGATGGGTGCTGCATTGCTCGCGCTGTTTTAAGCGGACCGGAGGGAGAGAGAGCGACTAATGGCAATTCTCATACTGATCGTGATGGGCGCGCTGCTGGGCTGGTTCGCGTCAATTCTGGCCCGCACAGAGGATGCGGGCGGCATTTTCCGCAATATCGGGCTGGGTCTGCTGGCAAGCGCGATTGGCGGGCTGGTTATGAATGGCGGCGCGCTGTTTGGGGCGCTCGGCTGGCTGGCGCTGGGCGTGGCCGCACTCGCGGCGCTGGTCGTGCTCGCAGCGTATAACCTCGTCTTCGTGGTGAAGTTTTAGAAAAAGGTGCGCGGCTGAGAAGGGTTTCGCGAGCCGAAGGCGAGTGCAAGGGCCTTGCGCCCGCCCGCAGCGACGCGACCCTCAGGTCGCATGAGCGAGGAAAGCCAAGGTTGCGGATGCAGCCGCCGGCGTTTGAGGTCAGATAGGCTCCGCGTTGCTGCCGCGCCCGCCGCGCAGGTGGTATTCCTGTGACCCCCGGTTCACCACATTGTCGACATCGATCACCGCGCTGTTCGCATAGGTAAAGCTGGCGGCCAAGCTGCGATAGAGTCGGTCAAAATCGCGCTCCACCGTTTGGCGATAGAGGTCTTCGAAGCTCTCGATCACAAAGTATGTCGGCTGCAGATCGCTGATCACATAATCGGTGCGCATAGCCCGGTCGACATTGAGCATGATGCGGTTGGGGCTCTTCGCCTCGGTCGCAAACACCACCTCTGTGGGGCCTGACAATATCCCTGCGCCGTAAGCCTTGATGCCGTCCGCCTCTTCGAGCAGGCCAAATTCGACCGTGTACCAATAGAGCGCGCCCAGCGCTTTCAGGCGGTTGTAACGCATCGCCTTCCACCCGGCGCGGCCATATTCTTGCATGTAATCGGCGAATACCGGGTCGGTCAGCATCGGCACATGGCCGAACACATCGTGGAACACGTCGGGTTCCTGAATGTAGTCGAAGGTCTCGCGCGTGCGGATGAAATTGCCCGCTGGAAAGCGGCGATTGGCAAGGTGCCAGAAAAACACGTGATCGGGGATCAGCATCGGCACCGGCACGACTGTCCAGCCGGTGAGCGCATTCAGTTCCTCTGACAATTTGCCAAATTCCGGCACGCCGCCGCGCCCCAGGTCGAGCTTTTCAAGGCCCGCCATAAAGGCGCTAGCCGCGCGTCCGGGCAGCACCTTCATCTGACGCGCAAACAGATCGTTCCAGATCGCGTGATCTTCTGATCGGTAATGCGCCTGCACCGGCTCAATCCAATCCTCACCCAAATGGTCGGGTTTCTTGAGCGGCGCGGTAAAAACGTCCTCCGGCAGATCGGGGAGGCGCGCAAAATCGGTTTCAGGTTCGCTTAGTGTAGCCATAGCCTTCAGATTTGGACTACCACCGCGATAGTGCAAGGGTAAATCGCTCAAGGGAGGCAGGCGCATGAAGGGTAAGGAATTTCGCGAGGCGCTGGAGCCGCTGACCGAGGAGCTGGTTGGAATGGCGCGCTGGGCGCGCACGACAGGCGCGCGGATCGTGGTGTTGTTCGAAGGGCGCGATACGGCCGGCAAGGGCGGCGCGATCCGGGCGGTGCGAGACAAACTCAACCCGCGCCAATGCCGAACGGTCGCGCTGAGCAAGCCGACCGATGAAGAGCAGACGCAGTGGTATTTCCAGCGCTATATCGCGCATTTGCCCTGCGCAGGCGAAATCGTGCTGTTCGACCGGTCGTGGTACAACCGCGCAGGCGTGGAAGATGTGATGGGCTATGCCAACAAGGCGCAGGTTGCCGCCTTTCTGGAGCAGGCGCCAGTGTTTGAAAAAATGCTGACCGATGATGGCATTCTGTTGTTCAAATATTGGCTGACCACGGACCAGGAACGGCAGGAGGAGCGCCTGGCCGAGCGGCTGGAAGATCCATTGAAGCGCTGGAAATTGTCGCCGGTCGATCTGGCCGCGCGCGAGAAATATGATGATTACACCCGCGCCCGCGAGGCCATGTTGCGCGCAACGCATACCGATCATGCGCCATGGACCTTGGTGGATTTCAACGATCAGAAACGAGGGCGGCTCACACTGATTCGCGATCTGCTCGACCGTTTGCCGGACACGCATGTTGAGCCGCCAGAGATCGACTTTCCAGAGCTGAGCAGCGCGCCCAAGGCGGAAAGCTACGGCGTGATCGAGCCGATTGCTGACTTTCCCGATTCAGATTGACAAAACCGCCTCATGATATAAATATGATATCATAAATATATCAAAGGAGGCATGGAATGTCCGACACAACCAACATTATGACCCGCAGCAGCGAGCGAGCGGGATCGGCCTATAATGGCTACGTTATGCTCGCGGTTCTGGCCGTGGTCACAGCTGCGGTGCTCTTCGTCATACTAGGCGCGGTGCCAGAAAGCGGCGCGACAAAGCCAGAAAAGCTGGCGTTTGTCGGCACAATCGCGCTGGGCATCATCGTTGTGCTGATCGGTTCGATCGGCTTTTTCATGATCCAACCCAATCAGGCGGCGGTAATCACCCTGTTCGGCGAATATCGCGGCACCGTGCGCGACGAGGGCCTGCAATGGGTCTGGCCGTGGATGATCAAGAAGAAAGTCAGCGTGCGTGCGCACAACATCCACTCTGAAAAGGTCAAGATCAACGATCTGCGCGGCAACCCGATTGAGGTCGCTTGCAATGTCGTGTGGCGCGTCTCTGACAGCGCGCAGGCGGTGTTTGATGTCGATGATTACAAAGAGTTTGTGAACATCCAGATCGAGGCGGGATTGCGCACCGTGGGCGCGCGCCACCCCTATGACGATATGTCGGACGAGGATGAAACGACCCTGCGTGGCAGCGCCGATATTGTGAACGCGGAACTGCGCGAAGAGCTCAATGAGCGGCTGATCGTTGCCGGGATTATCGTCGATGAAGCGGGCCTCACGCACCTCGCCTATGCGCCGGAAATTGCGGGCGCCATGCTGCGCCGCCAGCAAGCCGATGCGGTGATCGCTGCGCGTAAGAAAGTGGTGATTGGCGCAGTCGGCATGGTCGAGGATGCGCTGTCCAAGCTCTCTAGCGATGGCATCGTTGAACTCGATGATGAGCGCCGCGCGGCGATGGTTTCCAACCTGATGATTGTCCTGTGCGGCGACCGCGAAGCACAGCCAGTCGTCAACGCCGGTACGCTCTACCAATAAACCGTGACAACGGGAGGCAGCCATGGCTGCACCGAAGAAAAAGGCATTTGCGCTGAGACTCGATCCGGCGGTGCATGCGGCGATAGAACGCCTCGCTGCCGCCGAATTGCGCTCCGCCAATGCCGAGATTGAAATGCTCCTGCGCGAGGCTTTGTCAGCGCGCGGGATTAAGCTGGAAAAGAGCGAACCGCCCCGCCGGGGGCGGCCGCCGAAGCAGGACTAGGGCGGGCTTAGGTGCTCGCCTTGGCCTTTGTGACTTGCCGGCCATCGGCGGCAAAGGCGCCCATTTCATAGCCATCATCGGATCGCCGCATCACCAAGTGCAGCGGCTCATCCGCGACCGCTGGCGAAGCCCCGCGAAAGCTGAAACTGCGCAGCTTGTTTTCACCCAGTTCGCGCGCCGCCAATTGCAAGAGCAAGGATGCTGTCAGCGGCCCATGCACAACCAAGCCGCGATAGCGCTCCTGCGCCTCAGCATAGGGCGCATCATAGTGAATGCGGTGCGAGTTGAAGGTCAGGGCTGAGTATCGAAACAGCAGGCGCGGGTCAGGGGTAAGCTCCCGGTGCGCGTCCCACTCGGATGGATCGAACGCGCCCTCGCCAAGCTCTGGCGGAGAGAGCGGGGCATTGGCTGGTGCTACCTCTCGGAAAACCAGGGTCTGCGTTTCGCTGACGGAGAGCGTGCCATTGGCGCTCGTCTCATGGCCTACATTGACGAATACCAGCTCGCCGGAACCGCCCGATTTTGCATCGACTGATAGCACTCGGCTGGTGCGGGCAATGCTCGCGCCAAGAGGGATTGGGGAGACGAACTTGATCGCGCTGGAGGCCCACATCCGGCGCGGCATTGGCACCGGTGGTAGGAAGCTGCTCGCGCTGTCATCACGGGCGGGATGGCCATCTTCGCCCAGGGTCGCCGTCGGCGCATCGGGCGTGCACAGCGCAAGGTGAATGCCTTGGGGCATGAGTGCAGGTTCTGGCTTTGGTAGATCAAATGTCGCCAGCCAGCGCTCGGCCAGCCCTTCGTCGAGCCGGTCAGAGCTGCGCTGTTCGCGCCCGATCCATGCGTCCCATTCGCTCATCAGACCGCTCGCTCAAATACAGCAGCGATGCCCTGCCCGCCGCCGATGCACATCGTCTCCAGCCCGTATCGCGCGCCGCGCCGATGCATCTCAGCGGCCATGTCGGCTAGTATACGCCCGCCGGTCGCACCGATTGGATGGCCGAGCGAAATGCCCGAACCATTGACGTTGAGGAGATCGCGGCGGCTGTCATCCTCGGACCAGCCCCAGCCCTTAAGCACCGCCAGCACTTGCGGCGCGAAGGCCTCGTTTAGCTCGACAAGGTCAATGTCGTCCCAGCTGTAGCCGCGCCGCTCGAACAGGCGCTGCGTTGCTGGAACCGGGCCAATGCCCATGCGGCTCGGGTCGCAGCCCGCCGCTGCCCATCCGCCAAACCACAGGCTTGGCTCCAGGTCCAATTCTTCAAGCTTGTCCTCGGCCACAACCAGACACGCCGCCGCTGCGTCATTTTGCTGGCTCGCATTGCCGGCGGTGACGATGGCGTCGGGATCGCGTTTCAGGTCGAGCGCGCGCAATTTGGCGAGGCTTTCTTCGGTGGCATCCGCGCGGAAGCCTTCGTCGCGCGAGACGGTTACAGGATCGCCGCGGCGCTGCGGCACATCGACCGTCACCAATTGCTCGTCAAACTTGCCAGCTTCCCATGCGGCGGCGGCGTTCTGGTGGCTGCGCACGGCAAAAGCGTCGGCCTGCTCGCGGGTGATTTCATAATCCTTGGCAAGGTTTTCTGCGGTCTCGATCATGCCGGTGATGACGCCGAAGCGTTCGATTGGCTGGCTCATCAATCGCCCACGAGACAAGCGATCATGCAGGGTGATGTCGCCCATGCGCGCGCCGCCGCGCCCCTGGATGGTGTAATGCTCCACGTTCGACATGCTCTCGCACCCGCCCGCGACCACGACGTCGGCCATACCGGTCTCAACCATCATCGCCGCATTGGCGACCGCCTGCAGACCTGAACCGCATCGGCGGTCCAGCTGATATCCCGGCACTTCCAGCGGCAGGCCCGCCGCCAGCCAGGCCCAGTGGCCAATCGCCGGCGCTTCGCCATTGCCGTATCCTTGGGAAAAGACGACGTCGTCGACGCGGGCCGGATCAATCCCGCTGCGTTCAACCAGAGCCTTGAGAATGACCGCGCCCAATTGCCCGGCGTCCAGGCTGGAAAGCCCGCCCAGGAACTTGCCCACGGGGGTGCGAAGGGGCGAAACAATGGCTGCGCGGCGGGTCATTAGCGGTTCTCGTAATTGGCGTTTGAATCGGACAAAGCGACGGTTCCTGCATCCACCAGTTTAGCAATAGCGCCCGATGACAGGCCGAGCCGTTCAGCGAGCACTTCTTCGGAATGCTGGCCAAGGAAAGGCGCAGGCGCGGGGTCTCCCGCCTCATGCTCCGGCATATTCGCAAAACTGCGGGTCGCCGGATATTCGAAGCCCGATGGGTTCGCAGGCGAGGGGCCGAACAGCGGATTGTCGTCCACCAGCACTGGGTCGGTTGAGGCCTCATGGTGCGAGCGGTATTTCTCAAAGGTGCAGCCCTCGGCCGCCATGCGGGCAGAAAGCGTCCCATAATCTTGGGTTTCCGCTGCGCTTTGGAACAGGTCGAACAGGCGGTGGCGGTTCTCAAACCTCGGCCGGTCACCGGCGTTGAAATCAACGCCCAGCTCAGCCTCAAGCGCGGTGATTTGTGCCGCCACATCGAATGCCTTGACCAAGCCAGTCCACTGCTTGGGAGTGAGCGCGGCGACCATAAAGCGGGTACCGCATTTGGTCTGAAAATCACGCCCAAACGCGCCCCAGATCGCATTGCCCAGCCGCTCGCGGTCCGATCCGCGATAGAGCATTTCGGCCATCGTGCCCGAATTCGCCATCGTCCCAATCGCGACATCGCCCAAGGGCACGCGCATCTCTGCGCCTTGTCCGGTTGCGGTGCGATTATGGAGCGCCGTCATCAAAGCAAAGGCTGAGTACGCACCAGTGATAAAGTCCCATGCGGGCAGCGGCTGGCTGACCGGCGGCGCGGTCTTGGCGTCCCACTCCTCAGGGCCCGTCATCAGCGGGTATCCAGCGGCGGCGTTGACGGTGAAATCCATTGCTTGCCTACCATCGTGCCAGCCCATGATGCGAACCGAGATCATATCGTCACGCTTCGCCTGCATCGCGGCGTGGCTGAGGAAGCTCTTTTCCGGCAGATTTGTGATGCACTGCCCGGTCTTCGCGGCCAGCTCCACGCACAGCTCGCGACCCTCGCCAGAACGCAGATCGAGCGCGACCGATTTCTTCGCGCGGTTGAGGTTCTCCCACGACAGGCTGCGACCTTCTTCGGTCAGCATATAGCGGTCGTAATCAAGCCCGCCCGCCTTGTGATCGACGCGGATCACCTCGGCCCCCATCTGCGCGCAATACAGGCCAGCGGTTGGCGATGCGACGAAGCTGGAGACTTCGACGATCGAGAGGTCGTTGAGGAGTTGGTACATTTGAATCCTTATTGGGTGCGCCTTTGATATCCATCAAAGGCTTGGGCCGCAGCCACCCTCGCCCTCCACCCTTCCACCCGGATGGTATCCCGGTAGGCTCCGGGTGGAAGGGTGGAGGGCGAGGATGGCTGCGGCACGCAGATCAAGAAGCCGCATCCCACTCGCGCAGCATATGCTTGGCAATCTGAAGCTGGAGAATTTGCGTGGTGCCTTCATAAATCCGGTAAATCCGCGCATCGCGGTAGAAGCGCTCTGCGTCATATTCCGCGAGGTAGCCTGCGCCGCCATAAATCTGCACGACTCTGTCCACCACACGGCCACACATTTCCGATGCGAAGACTTTGAACGCGGCCGCTTTGGTGATGATATTCTCGCCGCGATCCGCGCGTTCAGTCACATCGCGCATCATGCATTCGGCGGCGTAAATCTCGGTCTCGCTGTCGGCCAGCATCGCTTGGATCAATTGGAAGCGGGCAATCGGCTCGCCAAAGGCCTGGCGTTCATTGGCATAGCGCAGGGCAGAATTGAGCGCGCGCCGGGCATAGCCGGTTGCCGCCGCGCCCACTGAAATGCGGCCATTGTCGAGGCTTTGCATCGCAAAGCGGAAACCCTTGCCGGTTTCACCGCCCAGCAAAGCATCGCCCGGCACCTTCACATCATCGAGCATAATGTCAGAGATATGGCTACCGGACTGGCCCATTTTCTTGTCCGGCGAACCGGTGGAAATTCCTGGGGTGTTCATCGGCACCAGAAACGCGCTGACATGAGCGTTTTTGGGCAGGTTCTCTTTTTCGGTCCGCGCCATGATCAGGGCGACATCGGCATGCGGCGCATTGGTTATGTAACGCTTGGTGCCATTCAGCACCCACCCATTGCCATCAGGATCGGGGGTCGCGGTGGTTTGCAGGCCGGCGCTGTCGCTGCCTGAACCCGGTTCAGTGAGGCCAAAGCAAGCGATCTTGCCTTCGACCAGTTTCGGATACCATTCGGCCCGCTGCGCTTCGGTGGCGCCGTTTTTAAGCGCGCTCGCAAACATTCCGACATTGATTGAGAAGATTGAGCGATAGGCGGGCGCAGCATAGCTCATCGCGTTTACGACGCGGGCATATTGGCGGGTGTTGAGGCCAGCGCCGCCATATTCTTCGGGTACGGAAATCCCGAACAGGCCCATATCGCGCATTTCATCGACGATCTCTGGCGGGATCGCATCGTTTTCGATGACGTCGTTTTCCGCCGGGATCAGGCGCTCTTTGACATAGCGGTCGAGCTGCTCGGCAAATTGCTCAAACGTGTCGTGATCCATTCCAGCGTTGGCTTGGCCTGCACTCATTGTCGGTATCGTCCTTTGGCGCTTATGCGGGGGGAGCTATTGCGGGTTGTCGCCTGCGGTTTCACCCGCGCTTTCGCCGGTTGTTTCAGATGGGTCTGGAATGACAGGTGCAGCCGTGGGCAGCACCTCTGGCGGCAGGCGCCGCTCATCCAGCATTTCAGCAGCTTCATCGAGCGCTTGGGCCTCGCCTTCGCTTACCGCGCCGGGGCCCGTATCACTGCCTCCGCCGCCACAAGCGGCCAGAGCCAAAATAGTAGGCGCACAGATTGCTGCGCGCCAAAATGGGAAGCGGGCGGCGGCGCGGCTGCTTGCGCTGCTTCTTGCCAATGCCCGCTTCCCGATCATTGAGTGGATTACTCGGTTACTGCTTCAGCAGCATTTTCCGCTGCGTCCACGACTTCATCCAAGCTCGCACCGGCCGCTTCGGCGGCTTCAGCAGCGGCAGCTGCTTCGTCGGCTACCACTGCGGCTGCATCGGCAGCTTCGGTGGCGGTTGCCTCGTCAACGGCGGTATCGGCTGGATCGGTTTCTTCTGCTACCGCTGCGGCGTCTTCAACCGGCTCTTCTACGATTGGCTCGAGCGCATCATCCGCTGGCATTTCAACCGTGTCAGCGGTTGCATCGACCGATGCGTCGTCCGCGCTGCCGCATGCGGCAAGTGCGAGAGTGGCACCAGCCACCGCGATCATGCTTGTAAGTTTCTTCATGGGTTTTCCTCCTGAGTGACCCTGATTTGTTTTGGTAGGGCGTGTCCCCACCGTGCCCGGAGATGGTGTAGCCGCCAGTGGCCCCGCTCGCCAAGCGCCAATTCAACATTCTGGCCGATAGTTGTACCGCGCAGGGACGCTGAGCGATTGCTCGGCGGAGCTGGGCCAAGGTGCTGCTATCCTTGCCGCTATGAACTACAAACTCGCTGCATCCGCTCTCGCCCTCGCTTTATGCGCCCCTTCCGCTGTCGCCCAGCAGGGCGGCGGAGACTTTACGATTATCGAGACCGGGCGTTCTTATGGATCGCTGCAAAGCGCCGTAAGCGCGGTCGGCTCAGGCAAGGCGACCATTTCGGTTGCACCTGGCACATACCGCCAATGCGCGGTTCAGACGGCCGGCGTCATCACTTACAACGCAGAAAAGGCGGGCAGCGCGGTCTTTGAACGCACCGCTTGCGAAGGCAAAGCGGCATTGGTGCTGCGCGGTGTGGGCGCGGAGATTCGCGGGATCACATTCCGCGGCATTTCTGTCGGCGATGGCAATGGTGCCGGCATTCGGCTGGAACGTGGCAGTCTCAACATCGCCTATTCACGCTTCGAAGACAGCCAGCAAGGCATTCTCACCGCCGATGATGCGCGCGGGTTTATCTATATTGCTCGCTCTACCTTTAGCGGACTCGGCACATGCGAGCATTCGGCTGGCTGCGCGCATTCGATTTACGTCGGCAATTATGGCGAGCTGTCGGTGGTCGACAGCCGCTTCGAACGCGGAACCGGCGGGCATTATGTGAAGGCACGCTCTGGCAAGGTGACGATCCGGGGCAATTCGTTCGACGATGCGAGCGGGCGCGGCACCAATTATATGATCGATCTGCCCGCCGGTGCGCGCGGCACGATCACGGGCAATTGGTTCGTGCAAGGCCGCGATAAAGAGAATTACTCTGCCTTCATCGCGCTGGGCGCGGAGACGGTAATCCATCCATCCGATGGCTTGCGGGTTCAGAACAATGAGGCCCGGTTTGTGCCCGGCCTCAGCCGCTCCAGCACGTTTTTGGCCGATTGGACCGGGTCAAAAGTGGTGATGTCAGGCAACCGCCTGATGGACGGCGTGACGCAATATCAACAGCGCTAAGGCTCGGGAGGCTGGGCTTCACCCAAATGCAGGTGGGTATTTGACCTCGCCTTTGGGCAATTCGCCTGTCAGCAGCAGACACTGGAAAAATTCCGCTGGCCCGCCAGCATAGGTAAGCTGCGGCTCATGCTTAAAGCCGAAGCGTGGGTAATAGTCCGTGCTGCCGAGCAGGACTATGCCGCTTGCGCCAAGCTCTCGCATATCTGCAATGCCGCGCCGGATCAGCCGTCCGCCAATATCCTGCCGCTGCAATTCTGGCCGCACGGCGATCGGGCCCAGCCCATACCAACCGGTTGCGCCGTCCGCGATGGTCACCGGTGAAAAGGCAATATGGCCGACGATTTGCGCGGCATCCTCGGCGACGAGAGACAGCGTTAGATCGCCGTCCTCGCGCAATTGATCGATAATGCCGGGCTCGCTGCCATTGCTGAACGGCATTGGGCGAAAGGCTTGCTCTGTAATCGCATGGATCGTGCCCTCATCGCCGGGTGCCTCTGGCCGAATCGTGATCGCCGTCATTTCAGCAAATGCCCTGATTTGTCGCGCTTGGTCGCGAGGTAGCGCGTGTTGAACGGATTGTCGGGCAGCTGGTGCTGCACCCGCTCGCTGATTGTTACGCCTGCTGCGGTCAGCGCCTCAACCTTGCGCGGATTGTTGGTCATCAGCCGCACCGTGCGCGCACCCAGCAGCTCCAGCATCCGCGCGGCGACAGGAAAATCGCGCGCTTCATCGGGCAGGCCCAGGCGCTCATTGGCCTCCACCGTGTCAAACCCGGCGTCTTGCAGGCTGTAGGCTCGCAGCTTGTTGATGAGCCCGATGCCGCGGCCCTCTTGCCGCAAATAAAGCAGCACGCCCCAACCGCCCGATGCGGCTTCGTCGGCCATGGCGGCGAGCGCAGCGTCAAGTTGAGGCCCGCAATCGCATTTGAGACTGCCCAGGATATCGCCGGTCAGGCATTCCGAATGGAGCCGCACCAGCGGCTGTTTATCGCCGCTCTGCGCGCCAATGATCAGGGCGACATGCTCGCGCGTATCGGCGCTGGACCGGAAGGCGACAATCTCTGCCGTTTCGCTCGCGCTTACTGGCAGCCGAGCCCGTGTCGCGATGCTGAGCGCGCCTGTCTCCGAATAATGGGCAAGGTCAGCGGCGGCGATGCTTTGCGCTTCGCCGGCATTGTCGGGATTGACCAGAAAGGCTGGTAATATCCCCGCGATCCGCGCCAGCTCGAGCGCGGCAGCGGCGGTCTCTTCCCAGGCCAAGTGTTCGGCGCGAAAGGGGCCCTTTAACGGATTGCGCAGATCGAGCGCCGGGTCCGCAATTGGCAAGGCCTCGCGCAGGCTGAATGCCTCTCCGCCGCAAATCAGCACCGGGGCATGCGGGACAGCGGCGGCGCGTTGATTGGCGAGCTTAAGGGTGGCTGCCCGTGCCGCTGAAATCAGCATTTGCGGCGCGGTGGCCTCCCGCGCAATCGCTGTTTCTACCGGCAACAGGACGGGCCCACCTGCAAAGGCCAGGGGCCAGCCATGGCGCAGAGCATCGACCGCTTGCGCCGCGCGCCGAGCGGGTGAAGGATCGGAGGCGGGCGTCTCGTTCAGAGCGTGAACTCGGTGATCAGCGGGATGTGGTCAGATGGCTTTTCCCAGCTGCGTGCATCCTCTACGATGCGGTGGCCGGATACCTTGGCCGCCAGCGCCGGGCTGGCCCACATGTGATCAAGCCTGCGCCCGCGATCATTTTTGCGGTAATCGGGCGAGCGGTACGACCACCAGCTGTAATACCGCTCTGGGTCTTTGATGAATTCGCGCCCGACATCGACCCAATCATGGGCCGCCTTGAACTTGTCCAAGGTGTCCACCTCCAGCGGCGTGTGACTGACGACTTTTAGGAGCTGTTTGTGACCCCAAACGTCGCTTTCCAGGGGAGCGATATTGAAATCGCCGACGATCATCGTCGGCTGCACAATCGAGCCTGCCCAATCGGTCATCCGGGCTAGAAAATCGAGCTTCTGGCCGAATTTGGCGTTCACTTCGCGGTCGGGCACATCGCCGCCAGCAGGCACATAGACGTTGTCGAGGCACATCATGGCGTTGCCATCTGGCGCATCAAGCAGCTCAACCCCGACATGACGCGCCTCGCCATTGGCCTGCCAATCGTGCCGCGAATATTCGCGCAGTGGCACCCGGCTGATGGTGGCCACACCGTGATAGCCCTTCTGTCCGTGCACAGCGATGTGCTCATAACCCAGCTTCGCCAGCGCATCGGCGGGAAATTGATGCTCCTGACATTTGATTTCCTGCAGGCACAGGACGTCTGGCGAATGCTCGGTAAGAAAGCGCTCAACCTGGGGCAGGCGCAGGCGGACAGAATTGATATTCCAAGTGGCGATAGAGATCATGCGATTGCTTTAGGTTCGCAGATATCGCCTTAGCAAGCCGCGATGAGAGAAAAGCGATGGATCATGCTGTAGTTTCACTTTCCTGTAGCATCAGATGCGGATAGCGAGGACGCATTGTTTCTCGGAGGCTCAATTATGACACTCACCCGCACTTTCGGCTTGATCCTTGCTGGGGCGGCGTTGCCGCTGGGCGCATGCACGAATGCAGAAAGCCGCCAAGGTGTGGCGAGTGCTTCGACGTTGCCGCCGCCATCTAACGAGGCAATTGCGGCCGAGAAGAAAGCCAAGAATGTCATCCTGTTTATCGGCGATGGAATGGGCATCTCAACCATCACTGCCGCGCGGATCTATGCCGGGCAAAAGCGCGGGCAATCGGGCGAGGAATATGTCCTGCCGTTTGAAAAGTTTGACAATGTTGCGCTGGTGAAGACCTACAACACCAATGCGCAGGTGCCCGATAGCGCGGGCACGGCCACCGCGATGCATTCGGGCAAGAAGACCAGCATGGGTGTGCTCGGCGTGGGGCCGGAGGCTAAACGGGCCGACTGCGCCTCTGCCTTGGCCAATCCGCTGCCGTTGCTCGGTGAAGAAGTAAATCAGCGCGGCCTTGCCCTGGGCATCGTCTCCACTGCGCGGATCACCCATGCGACACCGGCGAGCGTCTATGCGCGCAGCGCCGACCGAAATTGGGAGGCCGACGCCGCGATCCCAGAGGAGGAGCGCGGAAAGGGTTGCAAGGATATTGCGACGCAGCTGATCGGCTCTAGCTTTGAGGTCGCCCTAGGCGGAGGGCTCGGCGCGTTTTACGGCAGTGATGTTGGCGGTCGCCGCTCGGAGACCACGGCCAATCTGCCGGGTTTATGGGCCGCGCGCACCGGCGGCACCTTTGTGCGTGACAAGGACGCCTTGGCCGCTGCTCCAACTGACAAGCCAGTGCTCGGCCTCTTCTCCGGCAGCCACATGACCTACATGGCAGAGCGGATGGACGGCAGTGACAAGGGCGCGAGCGAACCTACTCTGACCGAAATGACCAGCCAGGCGATTGCGCGGCTGAAGTCTGATCCCGATGGCTATTACCTTATGGTTGAAAGCGGCCGGATTGATCACGGCCACCATGCGGGCAAGGCAGGCTTTGCCTTGGAAGAAACGGTCGAGTTTGCCAATGCGATCCAATACGCAATCGACAATACGGACCCGGAAGAAACGCTGATCATGGTGACGGCGGATCACAGCCACGTGTTCACCATCGCTGGCTATCCGCGGCGCGGGAATGACATTCTGGGCCTCGTTGTCTCGCCAGAGAGCAGCGGTGATGAAGTGGCTGAGCCCGCCAAGGCGGAAGACGGTAAGCCATACACAACGCTCGGCTATGCCAACGGGCCGGGCTCCATCGCCAATCTGGCAGAGCGTCCAATCCCAGAAACGGGTGTGAATGCGCGCCAGCAGTCTGCAATCCCAACGGGCAGCGAGACGCACGCTGGTGAAGACGTAGCGCTCTATGCTCAAGGCCCCGGCGCTGAAAAAGCGCGCGGCGTGATCGAGCAGAATGTGGTGTACGATATCATCCGCAGCGCCTTCGGCTGGGAATGAGCCAAGCAGGCCGGATGATTCTCTTTTCCGCACGCCATCCGGCGCGCGATATCCTCGCTCATGCGATCAGAGATCGCGTCGCTGCGGGCGGCCACAAGGGCGTTGCGGCGCTGCGCGCCGTGCTCCGCCGCCATGCCCTTGAGGTTGAGCTGGTTCGAACCCGATAGGGCTCGCAAGGCCGGATGGCCTGCGCCCGGCGCTTGAGGGCGTGACAAACACCCAACAAAAAACCCTCACCCCGGGGGCAATGGGGCGAGGGTTCCATGTGAGCGTTCGTCACGCTTGTACAAATCAGTCTGAACGAGGGTTGGGGCAACAGGGGGGAAACCCGCCCTCAACTGACTTGCAAAAGAAAATTACGCGTATTCGCCTTACAGGTAAATGAATATGTGCCGGGGTTTGTCGTATTCCTACAACTAAACGCGGTTAAACCGTTCAACCCGGTCGACGAGATGATTTGCGCGGATCTCTGAATCGGAAAGCGCTGTCTGCAACGGACATTCCGTAGCGATGATTCTTTAGCCGAACGGTGGTGCGGTGATTCTGCGAATCGAGCGCGACCCAATGGGTCAGCTGCCACCCGCCGGGCGCAGTGCCATCGCGCACAAAGATCATATTGATCACGCCAAATTCGGGCCGTTTGGGATCGCGCACTTCGACGCTGATCACGTCGTCATTGCCGGTTGGCATCATCTTGCCGAATTTCTTCACATCGCGCGTGGGATCAAGCAGTGCGCCAAGCGGCGAGTTCTTGATCGGCCAGCGTTCGACCTGATCAACGGTGTAATCGACCAAATAGAGCGATTTTCCATTGGAGACGACGAGCAGATCGGTCCCCTTCTCATATTCGAAGCGGATCTTGCCCGGCCGTTTCAGCGTCATTTCGCCCGCGATCACATTGCCCTGACGGTCAATCTGCGAGAAATCGGCCTTCATGGTCGAGATGGAGCGCAATGCGCCAGCAGCCACGTCGAGGTCATTCGCCTGCGCATAGGCAGGCGGCGCCGGGGCAAAGCTGGTCTCTGCAGGCAAGCCAAAAGCGGCGGCAATGGCGGCTGCGCTCGCGGCGGTGGCGGCAAGCGGCTTTGAAAATCTAAAAAGGTTCATGCTCATAACCTGTGCGATTAATGCGTTGGCGTTGAACTGCGGCTGAACTGAGCGTTTTGCAAGCGCTTAAGCACGCCAGTTACAGCGCAGCCTGCGCCATACAACGCAAAACCGCGCCGAAGCGCGGTAGTGGGCGCCATATGCGGGGCGCATCCGTTGAAATTCTGGAGTACCGCTGGCGATCTGCTGGGCCAAGGCCGGCTGCAAAGCCGCGGTTAGAAGCTTACTTGATTTTGGCTTCTTTGAATTCGACGTGCTTACGAACAACCGGATCGTACTTACGGAACACCATCTTTTCGGTGATGTTGCGCGGGTTCTTTTTGGTCGTGTAATAAAAACCCGTGTCGGCGGTCGAGACGAGCTTGATCTTGACGGTTGCGGGCTTCGCCATCGCTTTATCCTAATTCTATCTGGTGGGCCCATCCAACTAAGCGCGTTTGAGCCGAAAAAAATCAGGCGACGCGCGGAGCATCGCCTTGCAAGCCGCGCCATTTATCGATTCACCGCTCAGAGTCAAGCAAATCTGACTATTCGGCGCGGGCTTGAGCCTACCAATCAGAGCGGCTGGGTTTGCCGCGATTGGCCTTCACTGTGCCGCGCGCTTTCTTCGATTTGAGCCGCTTGGTCTTGCCCACCCGGTTGATCCGGGTTTTCGCCCGGCGTTTGGGCTGCTTATGGGCCTCTTCCAGCAGGTTCTCCAGCTTCTCTCGCGCTAGGCCGCGATTGGCCTCCTGAGTGCGGTGTTCGCGCGCCGTGATCAGCAGTTCACCCGCCGCCGTCAGCTTGCTGCCTGCGAGTGTCCTTAGCCGCGCGAATACTGGAGGCGGCAGGCGCAGGGCGTAGATATTGACGCGCAGCTGCACTTCGGTCGCGACCTTATTGGCGTTCTGCCCGCCGGGGCCGGAGCCTGCGAGGAAGCTCTCCTGCGCCTGAGCGTGCGCGCGTTCGAGCAGGTCTTTATCCATCGTCCTGTTCGGCGCCGATGGTGGGTTCGGTAACTTCGGGCGCCTGCGGCGCGGTCAGGCCAGCGCGCACGAAATCCTCTGGAAAGGGAGCATGGGCGGTGATCGTCGGCTTGGTGCTGCGCGCGATCCCAATGGTTTCAGCGTGCAGCATAGTGCGCCCTGCGCCTTTGTTCTGACCGCGCACCGGGCCGTAAACCGGATCGCCCAGCAATGGCGCGCTCAGGCCCAGCAGCGCATGAACCCGCAATTGGTGCGTGCGCCCGGTTTCTGGGCGAAAACGGATCAGCGAGCGCTGCTTATCGCCCTCGCCAATGGTCTGCAGCACCTCCCAATGCGAAATCGCAGGCTTGCCCTTTTTCGCCGCGATCATGCGCCAGCCCTTTTCCGCTGAGCTGATCTTGGAGAGCGCCAATTCAATCGTGCCAGAGGTTTCTGCTGGCACCGCGTCGAGCACGGCCAGATAGGTCTTGGATACCGCGCGGTTCTCAAACGCCTTGTTAAAGCGTTTGAGCGCCTTGGGATTGCGAGCTAGCAGCAAGCAGCCGCTGGTGTCTGTATCCAGCCGGTGAACCGCATGCGGCAACCGCTGAAACCCCAGCTTCAGCTCATCGAGGTGATCGAATAGGCAGGGTCCGCCGCGGCGCGGACGATCCACTGGCAGGCCGGCAGGCTTATCGATCACGAGCGCCTCGCCATCTTCGAACAAAATCGGGAGCATTGGGCAGGGCGCCTTTATGAAAGTTTGAGCCGGGCTGGGTTTAGCCCGCGCAAGGCATTGCCTAGCACAAAACCATTTTCGAGGTCGGCAAGTGTGAGCTGCGCTTCGACCGCGCGGCCTTCAGCGATGAGGTGTTGGCGCAGAATGCCGGGCAGCAGACCGAGCGCGGCGGGCGGGGTCAGCAGCACGCTATCCTTATCGCCTGGGTCTTTCGCCACAAAGATATTGCTGAAACTGCCCTCTGTCACAAAGCCATCGTCGCGCACAAAGATGGCTTCATCCGCGCCGTGGGTGCGCGCAGCAGACAGCCCGTCTTCGTAAAAGCTGCGATCCGACGCTTTGTGCGACAACCGCCAATCGGACGGGTCGAGCGGCAGCGGTAGAGCGATGCACTCAAAGCCATTGTCTTTGGGCTCAGGCAGCGGGCCTGTTTCCAACGCGAGCGAACCGAGCCTTGAGACTAGCAGTCGAACCTTGCACGCCGTCTCCAGATCAAAGCACAGCGCCTGGATCTGATTGCGCGCCGCGTGGCGATCAAACGAAAAGCCAAGTGTCGCCGCGCTCGCTTTCATGCGGCCCAGATGCAGCTCCAGCAGGTCGATCCCACTTTCCGGCTCAAACCGCATGGTCTCAATCAGGTCCACTTGCGGGGCGGTGTGATCGGGCGAGGCGCGCCGCACAAAGCCGGCTTTCACCTCGCTCTCGCGCCGCTCAGCGATCATCTCGCTATCGGCAACAATAGCGGAGCCTACGCCCAGCACGGCATTGCCTTGCGCGTTCTCAATCGGGGTCAGGCGCAGGGTCCGAATGGCGACGTTGAAGGCAGCCGAGCCATCCGCGTCAATCCGGCCAATCGCGCCGCAATAGGGGCCGCGCGCATCGCGCTCATAATCGCCGATGAGTTCCATCGCGCGAATTTTCGGCGCGCCGGTGATCGAACCGCAGGGAAACAGGGCGCGCACCAGATCAACCGGGCCATTGTCCGGGGTCAGACGGGCGCGGACGGTGGAGACCATTTGATGCAATGTCGGATAGCTCTCGACCGCAAATGGCTTGTCGACGCGCACGCTGCCGGGCTCTGAAATGCGGCTGAGATCGTTGCGCATCAGGTCAACGATCATCAGGTTTTCCGCTTTGTCCTTCTCCGACGTCGCCAGATCATCCGCCAGCGCCGCATCGGAAGCCGCATCAGCCCCGCGCGGCCGTGTGCCCTTCATCGGCTTGGCTTTGGCGTCTTTGCCGTCGAGCGCGACGAACAGCTCTGGCGAAAAGCTTAGCAGCCAGTGCGAGCCGTCAAACACGATCCCGCCATAGCCAGCGCTCGCCGCGCTGCGCAGCTGGGCATAGATCGCCAGCGGATCGCCGCGATATGACCCGGCGAGCGGATAGGTGAGATTGGCCTGATAGATATCGCCCGCGCGGATCGCCTCTTGCAAGGCCTCGAACGTTTTGGCGTATCCGCCGGGCGACAGCTGAGGGTCGAGCGGCCCGATCGAAGACGCGCCCGCGCCGCTTGCGTCTGCGCCTCCTGCGTCTGCGCCGCTGTCCTCAGCGCGCGCAGCCAGCCAGCCGGGCACATTGCCAGCGGGGATTTCCTCGGCCTTATCAAACAGGCCAAGCCACACCAGCGGACCGTTTGCGCCGCTGCGGCTGGCGGCGAGTTCTGCGAGCTTTGACTCAAGCGCGAGGCCCGCTTCATAGGCGATATAACCAGCGAGCTCGCCGCCGTGTTCAGCCTGCGCAGCGCGCGCATCAGCCAGAGCGCGTTCCACCTCGTCTGGGCGGTGGGCGGCAAAGATTTGTCTGGGGTTTTCATACAGGCGCGCAGGCGCGGCGGCGGCGCTGTCTGCATTTTCCTCGCGCGCATCGTCCAGCAGAATAAACGCAGTCACCTCACCCATATGCCCAGCCTTTAGAGCATCCACGCTTCAAGTCGACCACCTATGTCGCTGCATACGTTGCCGCGTGCAAGCGACACCTTGACCGCTTGGCCCTGTCACTTCACACATTCGGCAAGACAAAATGATAAAAAAGGGCGTTTTGCGAACATGAGCGATAAACCGGGCGAAATCTTTCTGGGGCTGGGCAGCAATGGCGAGAACCAGCATCTCGCACTCAGCCGGGCGAACCGTCACGGGTTGATCGCAGGCGCGACCGGCACGGGTAAGACGGTCACCTTGCAGGGGCTGGCAGAGAGCTTTTCCGCCAATGGCGTGCCGGTGTTCGTTGCCGATGTGAAGGGCGATCTGTCCGGCATCGCCATGCCCGGTAGCGCAAAGTTCAAGCACGCCGACAAGCTCGAAGGCCGCGCCAAAGAGCTCGGCATGGACGACTATGATTATTCCGATAATCCAGTGGTGTTCTGGGATCTGTACGGTGAGCAGGGCCATCCGATCCGCACGACCATCTCTGAAATGGGGCCGCTGCTGCTCGCGCGACTACTTGACCTCAACGACACGCAGGAAGGAGTGCTGCAAATCATCTTCCGCCATGCGGATGACAACGGTCTGCTTCTGCTCGATTTCGGCGATCTGCAGAGCATGCTGCAATGGGCCAATGAGAACGCCAAGGAGCTTTCAGGCAAATATGGCAATGTGTCGAAGCAATCGGTCGGCGCGATCCAGCGCCAGCTGCTGAGCTTTGAAGCGCAGGGCGCGGATTATTTCTTTGGCGAACCTGCGCTTGAGATTGACGACTTTCTGCAATGCGATGAGACCGGGCGCGGGATCGTGAATGTGCTGGCTGCCGACAAATTGATGCGCAGTCCGAAGCTCTATGCCACCTTCCTGCTGTGGCTGCTGGCGGAGCTGTTTGAGAGCCTGCCCGAGGTCGGCGATCCGGAGAAACCAAAGCTCGTGTTCTTCTTTGATGAGGCGCACTTGCTGTTCGACGATGCTCCCAAAGCGCTGGAGGAGAAGATTGAGCAGGTCGTTCGCCTGATCCGTTCAAAAGGCGTTGGCGTGTTCTTCGTAACCCAAAATCCGATCGACATTCCCGAAGAGGTCGCGGGCCAGCTCGGCAACCGGGTGCAGCATGCACTGCGTGCCTTCACCCCGCGCGATCAGCGCGCGATCAAGGCGGCGGCGGAGACCTTCCGCATCAACCCCGATCTCGATGTCGAGGAAGCGATCACGGAGCTGAAAGTGGGCGAGGCGCTGGTCTCGACCCTCGACGAAGACGGTGCGCCGACCATTGTGCAGCGGACTTTGATCAAGCCGCCACGATCGCGCCTCGGCCCGGTCACGGCTAAAGAACGCGCGATCATTCAGTCGATTAGCCCGTTTGAAAACAAATATGATGAGGCAATCGACCGCGAGAGCGCCGAGGAAATTCTGGCCGCTAAAAGCGCCGATGCCGCCGAGACTGCGCAAGAGGTCGAAGAGCAAGGCGAGGAAGAAGTGCGCAAGCGCCCGCGCAAGACCAAGAGCATGTGGGAAAAGGCTTTGTCGCGCGGAACGAAGGTGGCCGCAGGCGGGATGGCGGGCGCTGCCGCTTCGGCCATCCTGGGCAAGAAGTCGCGCGCGAACCCGATGAAATCCGGGATCAAATCAGCCATCGGCTCAATCGCAACCGATCTGGCCGGACCGGTCGCCGGGCGGTTCGTGCGCAACCTCATCGGCGGCCTAATGCGTTAGTTTTGTTGGCTTCAAGCGCCAGCGCTCACATCCGTTCGCTTGGCTATCCTCGCTCACACGATCAGAGATCGCGTCGCTGCGGGCGGGCATGCGCCCTTGCGGTCGGCTAGCCGCCGACCGAGCTCCGCGACCAAGCCAACCGCTTGGATGGTTTCCTTGCCGCGATCAGAGTGCGTTTTGAAGACTAAGCGCTTGCCTCAAACGCTCAAAACGTGATTTTCAAACTTCAGCCGCGCGGGCATTTTGAAATCGAGCAGCGCTTCGCCGCCGGCTGAGCGCAGCATTGCTTCACAAGCCTCGCGGTCTGCGCCCTCTAGCGAGGCGAGATAATCGAACCCGCGCTGCAGCATCCACAGGCTGAACGGTGCAGCGATGCGCTGACCATTGGTGCCCTCGATCGTGAAATCGGCCATGCCGACCGCGCGCGGGATCTCCGTATCCGGATTGGCGGCGAGCCACTCGCCAAACATGTCCGCCACTTTTGCAAGATAGGGCACTTGTTCACTCATCATGCGCGCCAGCACTGGAAGCAGCGTCTCGGGAATCTCATCATCGGGCAGGAACTCGCCCGATAGCGGCTCCTTCACATCGACCATGCGGCGGACCCATTCGGCCACGCCCGGAGCCAATCGCTCCATAATCTCACCCGAAGCAGGATCGCGGTAAAGGTGGGCATAGAGCGGCCCGATCAGCCCCAAGTCACCGATCGAAGGCCGCGATCCCAATAGGAAAGGATGCACCGCAAAATGCGTGTCCAATTCGGCCAGCAAAGCCTCATAGCTCGCCTCAACTGCCGGGATTGTCGCCTCATTGATGCCAAGCATGGGGACGAAGCCGCGGAACATGCTGCCGCGCTCTTTGCCGGTCGCATATTGCTCCTCCGGCGTACCATCCGGCAGCGCGGTCTTGCCAAATTCGCCGTAAACCCACTCCTCATTGTAATTCCAGCGGTAATGCATCGCCGGGATCACCAGCCATTCATCGCCAAAACACTCCAGCAGCAGCGCGGCTAGGCGCTGGCGCGGCGTTTCGGGATAGACCGACGGCCCGCCTTCGCTGGCCTCAAAGTGATCGATGATCAGCGTTGTGTCTTGCAGGATCGAGCCATCATCTTTCTGCATCACCGGGATGACCGGGCGCCCGACATTGGGGATGATGATCTTCGTATAGACATCCGGGGTGGAGAGCACCTCGGTGTAATCCACCCGCTTCCAATCGAGATAGCTGCGCGCCTTGCCGGAATAAAGCGAGAGCGGGGCGGCGTAGAGAGTATGGGGCAAGGGGGAACTCCAATTGATCGGTTTGGCGCTACCCTTGCCCGCTGTTTTCGCCCTTTGGAAGCGCAATCTCTGCCCGCAGTCCTATGACCGCTTCGCCCTCTCGCAAATTGGAAAGTGTCAGCATCCCGCCATGCTGCTCAGCAATGGCGCGCGCCAGCGTTAGACCCAGACCCGCGCCGCCCGTGGCGCGATTGCGCGAGGCTTCGCCGCGCGTGAAAGGCTCCATCATCGCCTCAATCTCGCTCGGCGGAATTCCGGGCCCCGTGTCATCGACGCGCAAAATGATCGCCTCACCTTCTTCGAGAAGGGATATCTTCGCGCTTTTGCCATAGCGCAAGGCATTGGCGATGAGATTGCGCAGCGCCCGTTTGAGCCAAGTTACCTGAGCGCGGGCGACCAGACGAGGCGGATCTTCAAGCGTGATCGGCTCGCCCAGATCTTCAAATTCTTCGGCCACACTGGTCGTCAGAGCCGCCAGATCGACATCCTCAAATCCGTTGTTCACCCGGCCAACCCGGGCCAGCACCAGAATGTCATCCAGCGTGTTGGTGATATCCTCAATGCTGTCCACCATGCGCGCTCGCTGGGTATCGTCAGGCACGCTTTCGATCCGGACGCGCAAGGCGGCCAATGGCGTTTTTAGGTCATGGCCAATCGCGCCGAGCATCACGTCTTTCTCGTCCAGCAAGGCGGCAATGCGCGCTTCCATCGTGTTGTGCGCCGCGATCAAACGCCGCATGTCGCCGGGTCCGCGTTCTTCCAGTTTCACCGCTTGGTCTGGCTGGCGCGAAAAGTCGGTGACGCGCGTCGTCAGCGCCGCCAAAGGCCGGGTGATCCGCCGCAGCACAAAATAGAGCAGCGCAAACAAAATCGCGAAGATGAGGGCGGTTTGCACCAGGATTGAGCCAATCGCATTGCGCGGCGCGCGCGGTTCTGGGACGCGGGCGATCAACCATCCGGCTTCATCGGCGCGCTGCACTGCGGCGACCAATATGGGGCGCTCTTCCCATCCCGGTGAGCGCAGGCGTGGGCGGTCCTGCATGCGCTCTTTCACATAGGGATCGTCGCCCGCAATCCGCCGCGCGATGATGATATATCCGGCCTCAACGTCTTGCTGGGTCAGAACCTCGCGCAGCGCGCTCTCATAATCGGGCAGCCGCGGCTCATCAACGCCAATCGGCAGCTCTTCAGTGTATTCAACGCCCAGCCTGAATGGCCGCGCAAAGGGGCGACCGCCCGGTCCGCCTTCGCCATCAGCGCTGCGGTCCCTCACCGGCAATCCGCGCGCAATCCGGTCCGCTCTGCGCGCTTCGCGGCGCTCGGCCCGGCGGGCTTCTCTTTCCGCCAGATTTGATCGCCCGCTTTCGGCCACCAGCTGAAACGCGAGCGCGCTGACAAGGCCGGTTTCGCGGCGCTGCTCGGCCGCGCGGTAAAGCAAGGCGGCGGATATCGCCTGCCCAGCCATCAGGCCAATCGCCAGCACCAGCATCACTTGGCCCAGCAGGCTTTGAGGCAGCAGGCGTTTCATTCAGGCGTATCGGGCGCAAAGCGGGTGACCTGAGCGGCAAAGCGATAGCCCCCGCCGCGCACGGTCAGGATCAATTGCGGATCGCGTCTGTCAGCCTCAATCTTGCGGCGCAGGCGGCTCACTTGATTGTCAACCGCGCGGTCAAACAAATGCGCCTCGCGGCCTTGAACCATGTCGAGCAATTGATCGCGGTCGAGCACGCTGCGCGGGTGATCGAGCAGCGCGCGCAGCAGGCGGAATTCTGCGGTGGAGATGGGCACTGTCACGCCCGCTGGATCCATGAGCTTGTGCTTTAGGGGGTCAAGCGACCAGCCTTCGAAGCCATAGTGGAGATCTTGAGCATCGGTAGGCGCGGCAGGCCCTCGCTGAGCGCGGCGCAGGACAGAGCGGATGCGCGCAACCAGTTCGCGCGGCTCGAAGGGTTTCACGACATAATCATCCGCGCCCAGTTCCAGGCCAACGATCCGGTCGGTCGGTTCGCCGCGCGCGGTTAGCAGGATGACGGGCAATTGCTGCGTTTCGACCAGATGGCGGCACAGCGATAGGCCGTCTTCACCCGGCATCATGATGTCGAGCAAAACAATGTCAGGCTTAGCCTTAAGCAGCGCGGTGCGCGCGGCGGCGGCGCTTTGCGCTTCGGTGACGGCAAATCCCTGTCCGGTCAGATATTCGGCCAGCGGTTCGCGCAGGGTTGCCTCGTCATCGACGAGCAGGATCGAGGTGTGGGCCGGGTCGGTCATAGTCGGTGCTTATGCGGGAATGACGTGCGCCGGCCCGCTGCGCAACTCGTAAGTGAGCGGCGAGCGGGCCGGGCCTTGTGCTTTGCGCCAAGTCGCCGCGTTATCAGCGTGATCCGCGGCGTTCCTGACGCTGAGCGCGGCGGGCCTCGCGGGCAGCCTCGCGTTCCTCGGCGGTGATTGTGCCGGAACCATCGGCATCCAGCCGAGCAAACCTGGCCTCAATCGCGGCGTCGAATTCTGCGCGGCTTACCGCTTGGTCATTATTGGTGTCGGCCCGGCGCATCATGCGCATCGTGCGGTCGCCGCCTCGGCGCCCGCCGCGCGCGGCTCTATCGCCGCCGCGCCGCTCACCTCGCCGTGCTTCGCGCGCTTCCTTGGCCGCATCCATTTCGGCTTGGCTCACGCCGCCGCTGTTGTCTGTGTCGAGGCGCGTAAAGCGTTTTTCAGCGCGCATTGCGCGGCGCTGCGCTCGGCGTTCTTCACGCTTTGCATCGCGGGCCTCGCGTGCTGCGGTCATTTCAGCTTCGGACAGCTCGCCATCATTATTGGTGTCGGCGGCGGCAAAGCGCTCTGCGCGTTTGGCCGTCCGGTCGTCCGCGTTCAAAACACCATCAGAATTGGCGTCCATGCGGGCAAAGCGCTCAGCGCTCCTCGCCTTCATTTCCTCCAGTGAGACGACACCGTCGCCGTTGGCGTCTGCTTTGCCCTTGCCGCCGTGATGGTCAGCCATGGCAGCGCCTGCGCCGCCAATACCGAGGGCCAGCGCCGCAGCGGACAATGTGAGAGTGATCTTTTTCATGCGTCTTACTCCTTATAGAAGGTCTATCAGAAGAACCGCGGCGGCGCACTGGCTTGGCGCTTCGCAGGGAGGAAGCGAAGGCCAGCCATAAGCCAGTCTTTGGGGAGGTCTGGCCTATCCACGCTGGGGTATGATCGCTTTATGCGTCCACCGCGGCTCATGTGACCTCTTCTAGACCCCGTATGTCGCAGGATTATCTCGGATCACGCCCAAATTGTCGCGCTTTGTATCAGGCGGGCACGGGCGTTCATCTCGCCGCAAGTCTGCGGCCATTGCGCTGGCTCAACGCGGGCGGTGCTCAGTGCCTTCGCCAGCGGTGATGAAGATGGCGGTCGCCTCGCTTGCCACGTCCGCAGTGTGCCAGACACCGGGAGGATTGATCGCATATTCGCCTGCGCCAAGCGGCACTTTTGCCACCTTTCCATCAGGAAATTCTTGGGTCAGCACCATCTCACCAGCGGTGCAGATCACCACTTCGCTGCCCTTCGGATGCATCTCCCACACGTCCCAGCTTTCAGCGAAGCTATACTGCGAGACGAGCCGCCCCTCCGGCCCATCCTCGCCATGCCGCGCGCCGTAATCGGCATACCATTCCATCCCAGAAAAGGGTGGCTGGGGTTCGGACTTTGCACCTAGCCCTAAATGGATGAAAGCTTCGCTCAATTTGCGCGCGGTCATGATGTGCTCCTCTAGCCTGAATTAGCCGCCTTGGGTCATGCAAAAGACGTTGAGCTTATTGCCGTCAGGATCGCGGAAATAGCCCGCGTAAAAGCCATCATCGCCGCGCGGCCCCGGTGCGCCTTCGTCACTGCCGCCTTTCGCCATCGCCACGTCATAGACAGCCTGGACTTTTTCCGGCGTCTCGACTTGCAATGCCACCATTGTGCCATTGCCAGGGGTGGCTTCTTGCTCGTCAAATGGCTTGGTCGCGGCCACGCCCGGCGCACCGCCCATCGCGCCCCAGGCGATGAATGTCTCAAATTCCATCATCCGGCCAACGCCAAATTGCTCTGCAATGGCGTCATAAAATTCCGCCGCACGCGGCAGATCATTGGTGCCCAGGGTTACATAGCCGATCATGATTGTTCCTCCTCAACGCTGCGCGCATCGGCCTAGTGCCAATGCGACTCGATGATTAGAACATTACAGGAACAAACAGTCACTCGCAAGCACGCCAGATTCGCGTTTGCATACCGCCGGTTAGAGCGGCGCGCATTCCCGTTCCAGCCATGCGAGGTCTTCGCCATCCAGCTGCGGCGCGAGCAAGGCGCGCACTTGATCGTGATAGCTGTCAACCCATGCGATCTCGCTTTGCGTCAGCAGCGCCTTGTCGATCAGCTTGCGATCGAGCGGCACAAAGGTCAGCGTTTCAAAGCCGAGATAGGTGCCCTCTGCGCGGTCGATTGCACGTTCCTCGACCAGCACCAGGTTCTCGATCCGAATGCCAAAGGCATCGGGCTTGTAATAGCCCGGCTCGTTGGAGAGGAACATTCCGGCGTGCAGTTCGTGATTGGTGCCTGCTTGCCCGCCCAATGGCTTAGCAATGCGCTGAGGCCCCTCATGCACCGCGAGGAAGCTGCCGACGCCGTGGCCGGTGCCATGGGCATAATCGACCCCGGCCTCCCACAGATATTGCCGCGCGAGCACGTCCAATTGTCCGCCGCTGGTGCCCTGCGGGAATACCGCCTGCGCAATCTGGATATGCCCTTTCAAAACGCGCGTGTTGCGGTCGCGCATTTCCTCGCTCGGCTGAGCGCTGCCATCGGCGGTGCCGATCCACACAGTGCGAGTGATATCGGTCGTGCCGTCGGAATATTGTCCGCCAGAATCGACCAGATAAATGCTGCCCGGCGGGATGGTGATATTGCTATCCTCATCCACCTTATAATGCGGCAGTGCGGCATGGCCGGCGGCCGCTGAAATCGTGTCGAAGGAAAGATCGCGCAGACCGCTGTGCTGGCGGCGAAACTCTTCCAGCTTTGCTGCTGCGCTCAGCTCATCAACCTCGCCGCTTGGCGCGGTCACCTCCAGCCAGCGCAGGAAGCGGGCAACCGCCGCCCCGTCACGCGCCTGAGCATCGCGGTGCCCCTGTTGTTCGACCGGGTTCTTGATCGCTTTGGCAAGGATCGTCGGGTCGGCTTTCAGCGCCACTTTCGCGCCCGCCTTGCTTAGGGTCTGGGCAATGGCCGCAACCCCGAAATTGGGGTCCACGCTCACGCTCTTGCCGCCCATTTCGCTGAGCGCCGCGCTAAACTCATCGCGCGCGCGGATCGTTACCGCATTACCTAAGTGCTGCGTCAGTTCTGGGGTGACCTTTTCAGGCGTAATAAACAGCTCTGCGTGGCCATCTGCATGGGCGACCAGATAGGACAAGGCAACCGGCGTATGGGTCACATCTTGGCCGCGAATATTGAGCAGCCAGGCAATCGAATCAAGCGCGGACACCACCAGCGCATCATGGCCGTTCTCTTTCAGCCAATCGGCGATCTGCGCGCGCTTTTCCGCTGAGTTTGCGCCCGCATGGGCGTTATCATGTGCAATCGCGGGGGCGAGCGAGGGCTCTGGCTGATCCTGCCACACGGCATCAATCGGATTGCCGCTGGTGGCGACGAGTTCCAGCCCGCCGTCTTTCAGCTGCGCGCCGGTCTGCTTCGCCCAGCCTGCCGTATGCAGCCATGCGTCATAGCCGATTTTTGCGCCCGCTTCTGTATTCTTGGCCAGCCATGCGGTGAAGCTGTCACCTGGAATGCTGCAATATTCGTAGAGCGCGCCGTCAACCTGGTCGCGGACTTGCACCGTATATCGGCCATCCACAAACATCGCGGCATGATCCAAAGTGACGACCGCAAAACCGGCCGATCCGCCAAATCCGGTAAGCCAGGCGAGCCGCTGAGCATACTCGCCGACATATTCGCTCATATGCTCATCGGAAATGGGCACGACAAAGCCAGTGAGATCGCGGCGCTTCAATTCCTCGCGCAGGGCAGACAGGCGGGCTTCATGGGTTTGCATCAGCATTTGGTCGTTTCCTAACAGGGCATGCGCTTGCGACGCGCAATCGATCGGCTATGACAATAGCATAGTGTGCAGCGCGCGGTGTTTAAAGCGCTGCGATAATTTGGCAAAGGATCGGCTCAATCCATGGCAAGCATGCGTATGCCCTCGCTTTCGAGCGTGTCAGCCTGCGGGCTCACGCTGGCAATCGCGCTGGCCGCTCTGCCGATCCAATCCGTCCAGGCAACCACCCAAGAGGACCAATCCAACGTGACCAGTGAAACGGGCCAGTCGGCCCCAACCTCTCCGCCGATTGCGGAAAAGCGCGAACACACATTCACCCATCACGGGATCACGGTTTCTGATCCCTATCACTGGCTCAAAGACCAATCCTATCCGGTGATCGATGATGAGGATGTGCTGGATTATGTGAAGGCTGAGAACGCCTGGTTTGAGGCAAATATGGGCTCGCGGGCGGGCCTGACCGAGGCGCTCTTCACCGAAATGCGCGCGCGCATCAAGGAAGACGACAGCACGGTTCCGCAAAAGGACGGCGACTACCTCTATTGGTCAGAGTTTGAAGAGGGCGCGCAGTACCGCAAGCATTACCGTAAAGCTGTGGCAGATGGGGACGCGGCTGAGGCGCAGCTGATCCTGGACGAAAACGTGCTGGCTGAGGGGCTTGAATATTTCCGCCTTGGCGCAGCCTCGATCAGCCAGAATGGCCGTTTCCTCGCTTATTCGACCGACACCAGCGGAGCAGAGCGCTATACCGGGCGGATCAAGGATTTGCAGACCGGAGAGCTGCTAACCGATGAAATTCCGAACCTGCGCAGCGGCCTGACCTGGGTCGCGAATGACACAGCGCTGGTTTACGGCCCTTCGAGTGAAGAATGGCGCACGCTCGAAGCAAAATTGCACGTCATTGGCACGCCATCGGAAGAGGACGTTGTCCTCTATAAGGAAGCCGATGAGAGCTTCTCAGTCGGCACCGGTCTGACCGCACAGGAAGATTGGCTGGTGATCGCCAGCGGCGACAATGAGACCAGCGAAGTGCGCCTGGTGCGCGCGGACGATCCGACCGGCAAGCAGATCCTTGTGAAGGCGCGGCAAAAGGGCGTCGAATATTCGGTCGACGTGCGCGATGGCGAGTTATTCATCTGGACCAATGATGAGCACATCAATTTCCGCCTGGCTAAGGCCAGCATTGATGCGCCGGGCAATTGGGAAACAGTGATCGCGGGCTCGAACGAGTTTTACCTCACTGATTTTGAGCTGTTTAAGGACTTCTTCGTGACCGAGGGGCGTTTTAACGGCCTCGATCAGATTCAGTTGCGGCAATATGATGCGCCGACGGTGGTCAAACCAATCGCCTTTCCCGAGGCGAGCTATAACGCAGGGCTGTCCAACAACCCTGAGTATGATGTGTCGAAACTGCGCCTGTCATACGAGAGCATGGTCACGCCGGATTCGGTTTACGATTATGATGTGGCGAGCACCGATCTAACTTTGCTGAAGCAGCAGGAAATCCCCAGCGGTTATGACGCCAGCCTTTACGCAACAGAGCGGCTGGAGGTTGAGGCCCGCGACGGCACGATGGTGCCGGTCAGCATCGTCTATCGCAAGGACCGCAAGGATTTGCTTGCCGCGCAAGGAATGGACGGGCCCGGCCCGCTCCACCTCTATGCCTACGGCGCCTATGGCTACGCCGTGCCGCCGGGCTTTTCGACCACGCGCCTCAGCCTGGTTGATCGCGGCTTTGCCTATGCCATCGCCCATATTAGAGGCGGCGATGATCTGGGACGGCGCTGGTATCTTCAGGGCAAGCTCAATGAGCGCACCAACACCTTCAACGATTTCGTCGATGTCGGCCGCGGGCTGATTGCAAAAGGTTATACCGCAGAGGGCAAAGTAACGGCCAGCGGCGGCTCGGCAGGCGGCGAATTGATGGGCGCGATCATCAATCAAGATCCGGCGCAATATGGCGCCATCGTCAGCCACGTCCCGTTCGTCGATGTGCTGAACACAATGCTGGATGAGAGCCTGCCGCTGACGCCCGGCGAATGGCAGGAATGGGGCAATCCGATCGAGAGCAAGCAGGCCTTTGCCTATATTCTCTCCTACTCACCCTATGATCAGGTGAGCGCGCAGGACTACCCGCCGATGCTGGTGACGGCCGGCCTCAACGATCCGCGCGTCACCTATTGGGAGCCAGCTAAATGGGTCGCCAAGCTGCGCGACACCAAGACCGATGACAACATCCTGCTGATGAAGACCAATATGGGCGCCGGGCACGGCGGCCAATCGGGCCGTTGGAATTCCTTGCGCGAAATGGCGGAGGAGTTCGCTTTCATCCTGTGGCAGATGGGGATGACGGACGAGGCAACGGAAAAGGCGGGCAATTGAGCGAGCAACCGCGCGGAAAATTTGCCCGCACCTTCACCGCTGAGCCGCAGCATATTGACGAACTGGGCCATGTGAACAATTCGGTCTGGGTCCAGTGGATCCAAGACCTTGCGACCGCCCACTGGGAGGCCGCGGCTGATCCTGCGCATGTCGAGGCGTTTTTCTGGGTCGTGATCCGGCACGAAATTGACTACCGCGGCAATATTGCCAGCGGCGAGACGTGCGAGGGCACTACTTGGATCCCTGATCCGCCCAAGGGCGCGAAGTCAGATCGCCTTGTCGAGTTTCGCGATGCCAGCGGCAAAGTGATCGTCGCGGCCCGCACCACATGGGCCATGCTGGAGCGCGCGAACCAGCGCCTTGCCCGCGTGCGCCCCGAAGTCATCGCTCCATTTCAAATCAGTGAGAATTCATGACCAGCCTACTTTTTGAACCTTTGACGCTGCCCAATGGCACGGTCTTGCCCAATCGCATTTGCAAGGCGGCGATGGAGGAAAATCTCGCGGTGCAACCCGGCCAATTGCCGGGCGAGAAGCTGTTCAGCCTGTACCAGCAATGGGCCGATGGCGGCGCGGGCCTGATCCTGTCGGGCAATGTCATGGTTGACCCTTCTGCGCTGACAGGGCCTGGCGGCGTTGTCCTGCAAAAGGGCACCGATCTTGCCCCGTTCAAGCATTGGGCAAAGCTCGCGAAATCGGGCGGTGGCCAATTTTGGCTACAGATCAGCCATCCGGGCCGGCAGCTTTATAAGAGCCTCGGCGAAACCGCCGTCTCGCCATCAGGCGTGGAGCTGAACCTTGGCAAATTTTCTTCGCTGTTTGCGCCGGTCCGCGCGCTCGAAGCGGACGAGATAAGGGCGATCATCACCCGCTTTGCCGACACAGCAGAACTGGCCGAGGCGGCTGGTATTGACGGGGTTCAGATCCACGGCGCGCATGGCTATTTGGTCAGCCAGTTCCTGTCTCCACTGACCAATCAGCGAAGCGATGAGTGGGGCGGCAGCCTGGAAAACCGCGCGCGTTTTCTGCTGGAGATTGTCGATGCGGTCCGCGCCCTAGTGAGCAAAGGCTTTGGCGTTGGTATCAAGCTCAATTCTGCCGATTTCCAGCGCGGCGGGTTCGAATTCGAAGACGCACGGCAGGTGGTCCAATGGCTGAAAGGGCGCGGCATCGACTTTGTTGAGCTGTCCGGCGGTTCTTATGAAAGCCCAGCGATGCAGGGCAATCCGCAAGAGGAAGCGCCCAGCAGCTCGACCGAAAAGCGCGAGGCCTATTTCGTCGATTTCGCCCGCGATATCGCCAAGGTCGCCGACATGCCGATCATGGTGACGGGCGGGATCACAAAGTTGGACGTGGCGGAGGCGGCGCTGGCGCTGGACGAGAACGGTTTTGGGGTGGAGCTGCTCGGCATTGCGCGGGCGATGGCTGCTGATCCGGCTTTGCCCAACCACTGGAAAACCAAACAGAACGCTGATGTGACTTTGCCAGAGGCGAATTGGTCGAGCGATACGCTGAAAGCGCTCGCGACAATGGCGCTGACCAAGGCGCAATTGGAGAACATGGCGAAGGCCAAGCCACCGGGGGATGGCGGCTGGCCGGTGAAAGCCTTGCTCGCCGATCAATGGCGCGCGGCGCAGCGGGCCAAGCGCTACCGTGCGTGGAGAGCTGCGAGCTAGGCCGCGCTTTTTCGCGTGCGTCTGTTGGGCGAGCCTGCAAACAGCGTCAGACGCTCATAATTCATGCGATTGCGCCCCGCTGCCTTTGCTTCATACAGCAGCATATCGGCGCGGGCATACATGTCGTGGAACGTCATCATGGTCGTGTCATGACGCGGCAATTCGATAAGGCCCATGCTGGCGGTGACCGGCATGTCCAGACCTTCAACCTCGTGCATGATGCGCACTGGCACGGCCTCGCGGAAAGCCTCGGCGCGCTGGCGCGTGTTCTTGCCGCGCAGCAGGATCACAAACTCCTCGCCGCCCAGACGCACCGCGATGGAATCGCGGCTTTCACCGCCGCGAATGGCGTCGGCACAGGCGGTTAGAGCGGCATCGCCGATCTGGTGGCCATATTTGTCGTTGACCTGTTTGAAGCGGTCGAGATCAAGCAAAGCGAAGGTGTCAAAACCCTGTTCACGCAGATCATCAAAGCGCGTTTCCACCGCGCGGCGGTTGAGCAGTCCGGTCAGCGGATCATGCTCTGACAAATGCGTAAGCTCGCGCGCATCGCGCAGCGCCCGGTCGCGCTCGCGCCGGATTTGCAGGAAGCGGTCGGCCACACCCAGCGCAGTGCCGATGCCCTCTGACAGAATGCCAATGTAGAAAATCGGCAGCGCGTCTTGCTGCACGCCAAGCGGGAAGACGTGGGTCACGATTTGAATGAAGGTCGCCAAGAACATTGGCGCCCAGCCGAACAGCTGGAACTTTACCGAACGGCTGCCGCGGCGCCAGGCGTCGACCAAGGCCATGACCAATACGATGATCGGCACGGCCATGCTGAAGGAATGGAAATTTCCGCCGAGCGGGCGAAGCACTTCGAAAGAGGCCGCATGGATGATGCTGACTGCGACGGTCCAAACGGCGGCATAGGGAATGATGCGATGCAGCTTGGCGGAGATCTTGCCCGGCTCGATAAAGCTGCGGGTAAACATCAGCGCGACCGCCACGCCTAGCCCCATGCTCATGATCAGGCTGACGCGCAGAACCTCGGCGCTCATCGGCATCAGCAGGCCAAACAGGTTGGCCCGCGTCGCAATCATCACCGCGAACACCACCGAGAGGCCAATGTGCCAGGCGAGGAAGGATTGCCGCAAAACCAGCAAAAACGCCCCATCGAGCGCGATTGGGATCAGCAGCACGCCGATCAAGGCGGCCAATGCGAGCAGGGCCGCGACATCGCTGTCGCTAAGGCCCGGCGCTTCATCGAGTAGCTCGGCCCGGGTGAGCGTCGGCCCGTGCCCATTGCCGGTGAAGGCCGCGAGCACTCGGCGCGGCGGCGCGGTGCTACTGGGTAGGTCGGTGTAAATGTGAGGAGACCCGATGGCGCTCTCCATGTCGGCCATCGTTTTGGTTTCATAGGTCCAGCGGCCATTGGCGTCTTGCACCGCCAGATCGAGCTGATCGAAATGGCCGAGACGGGTGTAGAGCACTGTGGGAGCGGTTTCGCCCTCCGCGACGTCGAACCGCAATGTCCAATCGCCGCCAGCGGGCTCATTGGTTAAGGGTTTGCAATTCCAGTTCTGCTCCGCGTTCGCCGCGGCGTTAACTTTTGGAGTTTCGCCCGACGCGTCAACTAGGACGCCTGAAACGATGCAGGGCGCACGCGTTTCTGCCGCTGCGGCAGGTGATATGCCCAGCGCGGCGACCAGCGCGAAAATCAGCGCCAAGAAAAGATCGTTAACCCAAACCCGTGTCACGAGATGTTAACTACGGTAAAACCCCTTAGAGCAGGTTAAAGCCTTGTAAGAAAATCCGACATTTTTTGAACGCATACAAGTATTGGCAAGTATTGGTTTGGTGGGGCTGCGCTCACCTAGCGCGGGGCCCTTTGCACCGGTCAGCCGTGCAGCGCCGCCGCATTATTCGCCCTGTTGAAAAGTTACGGCATGGATTGTCACTAATCCGTCGCATACCGGTCATAGACGCGTCTCGAATCTGCAAAGGTTAGGGAATCCGATGACACGTAACGTTTCACTTATTGCACTGGCTGGCGCCATGGTGGTCTCCGCCCCTGCCAGCGCTCAAGACAGCGGCGATTTGCGCGAAGAAATGGCGCAAATGCGCGAGCAAATGGCGGCAATGGCAGCTCGCATTGATCAGCTCGAAGGCGAACTGGAAGATGTCGAAGCAGAAGCCGTCGCGGCAAAAGCCGAAGCAGTATCTGCCGGCACAGCAATTGCTGCGGTCCAAGAGACCCAGAAAGAGCAAGACGCAGCCAGCATTGAGTTTAAAGGCACGCCGCAGATCAAAGCGGATGGCGGCTGGAGCTTTAAGCCGCGCGGACGCCTGCAATATGATGCTGGCTTCATCAACGCGCCGAATTCCACCGGAGCTGAAGAAGGCTTTGGCAATGATGTGCGCCGCGCGCGCCTCGGTATTTCTGGCGATATGCCGGGCGGATTTGGCTATAAGTTCGAAGTCGACGTCGCCAACAGCGACCTCACCGTCACCGACGCGATCATCTCTTACGAAGCTGGCGACGTTGATATTCAGGTCGGCCAGTTCAACAATTTCCAAGGTCTGGAAGAGCTGACGAGCAGCCTGCACACTTCATTTATTGAGCGTGCGGCCTACACCGATGCGTTCAACTTCATCCGCCGGGTCGGCGTTGGCGTCACGTACGGCGCGGGCGATGTTCTGGTTCAAGGCGGCGTGTTCACCGATAATATGGACCGCCTCTCCAACCAAAATTGGAGCGCCGATGGCCGCGTGGTCTACATGCCAAAGCTTGGCGATGCTCAGCTGCACCTTGGCGGCTCGCTGCACTATCGCTCCTATGAAGATGGCAGCACGGTTCGCTATCGCCAGCGTCCGCTTGTTGGCTTCACCAGCGAACGCTTCATCAACACTGGCAATCTGGGCGCAGAAAGCGAAACCGGCTTTGGCCTAGAAAGCGCCATTATCTCTGGCCGCTTCCACGCGGCAGTAGAGGGATATTGGCAGAACCTCGAAATGCCGGTTGGCATGGATGATCCAAGTTTCTTCGGCGGCTATGCCGAGGTTGGCTACTTCCTTACCTCGGGCGATACGCGCGGATATAAGGGCGGCAAGTTTGACCGCACCAAACCGGCCAATCCGGTTGGCGAAGGCGGCATGGGCTCGTTCCAGATTAACGCCCGCTATGACCGGCTTGATCTGAATGACGGCGGTATCTTTGGCGGCACGCAGGACGGGTACTTCCTGTCGCTGGTGTGGAAGCCAACCGATTACACCATGCTGCTGGCGAATTATGGCCGCCTGCAGTACAATGATGCGGTTCTGCCAACGGCAACGGGCGATACGTCTTACGGGGTCGATTCCTTCGGCGTTCGCGCCCAGATCGACTTTTAATTTCGCGGCGGCGGCATGGCGCGGCGCGTATCAACGCCCCGCCGGCTGCTGTCATAAGCATGTCACATAGGCCGCATAGCGCGCCCATAAATTCTTCTATCAAGGACCATCCTGATGAAACTCACGAAAACAATTGCAATCTCTCTTATGGCCTCGGTCGCAGTCGCTGGTTGTAGCGAAGGCGCAGGCGGCGCTGGCGGCGCCCGCGATTCGATCCGCGCGGTTGGCTCATCGACCGTCTATCCGTTCGCTAAGCAAGTGGCTGAGAGCTTCGCTCGCTCGAACCCTGATTACAAATCACCACTAATCGAATCCACCGGTTCTGGCGGCGGCATCAAGCTGTTCTGCACCGGCGAAGGCGCCGACACACCAGACATGGTCAACGCATCGCGCCGCATGAAGGTCAGCGAGTTTGAGACCTGCACATCGAACGGCGTCAATGACATCATCGAAATGCAAGTTGGCCTCGACGGGATCGCTTTTGCCGCTGCGCAAGACGGTATCTCGCTGAACCTCACGCCAAAGATCGTCTATGAAGCGCTGGCCAAAAGCCCATATGGCGGCGAGCAAACCGCCAAGACCTGGGCCGATGTTGATCCATCGCTGCCAGCGGAACCGATCCTGGTCTACGGCCCGCCATCAACCTCCGGCACGCGCGATGCGCTGAAGGAATTGGTGCTTGAGGCTGGCTGTGACAGCAACCCAGAAATGGAAGCGCTGAAGGCAGAAGACAAAGACAAGCATCAGCAAGTGTGCACCGAAGTGCGCAGCGACGGCGCCTATGTTGACCAAAGCGAGCAGGACAATCTGATCGTTCAAAAGATCGAAAATGATCCGGGCGCGGTTGGCGTGTTTGGCTTCTCTTACCTCGAAGAGAACGCCGACAAGGTCAAAGGCCTGCCGATGAACAATGTCGATCCAACCTACGACAACATCGCCAGCTTCGCCTATCCTGGTGCGCGTCCGCTCTATGTTTACGTGAAGAAAAACCACATGAATGCGATCCCAGGCCTCGACCTGTATCTCGCTGAGTGGGTGAAGAACTGGAAGGCTGATGGCCCGCTTGCCAAGATCGGCCTGGTCGCATCGCCAGCCGATACAATGGCAGCAAACGAAGCGCGGGTAACCGACCTTCTGACATTGACCAAGGCTGAGCTGGAAGCGCCAGCAGGCGAGTAATCAGCGACACCATATGCGCTTGGGGCGCGGTCTGGCATGACGCCGGGCCGCGCCCTTTGCTTTTTAGGTCATGGGGTGCCGATTATCAGCGCGCTCTTCACAGCATGCGGTCCCACAAATGCTCTGGCGGCATCCAGCAGGTGTCGCGCTTGCCGAAGATCTTATAGCGGTTGCGCGCGATTAGGCGGTAGACTGGATCGCGCAGCGCGCGCGGGAATATGCGCAGTGCTGCTGCGGCCTTCCATGGCCAGCCCAGCCCTTCATAAATGGCGATCACTGCATCGCTGTCGCGCCGAGCTTTGTCTCCTTCGACCACGATGATTGTGTCGGGATCGGCGGGATCAATGCCGAAACGCCGAAACAGATCGGCGCCAGTTTCGCTTTGCATTGAGGCGAGGCGAAAGTGAGCCGCGTGGTCGACCTTTAGGACAAAGCGCGCATTGGCCGAGCATAGCACGCATTCGTCATCAAACAGGATGATCGCGTGGTCCTGCTTGCCCGGCTGCATGGTCTCATCGGGCATGGCCAGCCGTCCTAGAGCGGGTTGCCGTCCTGATCGCGGTAAATCTCGCGGCGGCCAACATGGTTTGCCGGGCCGACCAGGCCTTCACTTTCCATCCGCTCGATCCATTTTGCCGCCGTGTTGTAGCCGACACCCATTTGCCGTTGCAGCCATGAACCGCTGGCCTTTTGCGCTTCAAACACCGCTTGGCAGGCTTGGCGATATTTGCGCTCGGCTGGATCATCGCTGGCGGTCATCTCGTCTTCAAAGGCAAATCCGCCGCCGTCTTCCGGTTCTTCGGTGACCGCATCGACATAGTCAGGCTTGCCTTGAGCGCGCCAGAAATCGGCAACTGCCTCGACCTCTTCGTCCGATACGAACGGACCATGGACCCGGATCATGGCGCCGGTGTTCGGCTTGTACAGCATGTCGCCTTTGCCGAGCAGCTGCTCTGCGCCTTGCTCGCCCAGAATGGTGCGGCTGTCGATCCGACTGGTTACCTTAAAGCTGATGCGGGTCGGTAGGTTGGCTTTGATCACGCCAGTGATGACGTCGACCGATGGGCGCTGGGTCGCCATGATCAGGTGGATACCGGCGGCGCGCGATTTCTGGCTGAGGCGCTGGATCAGAACTTCGATCTCTTTGCCCACGGTGACCATCAGGTCAGCGAGCTCGTCGACGATAATCACGATCAGCGGCAATGGCTCATAATCGAGCTGTTCTTCTTCATACAGCTCTTCGCCGGTTTCTGGATCAAACCCGGTCTGCACGCGGCGGCCCAGCGGCGTGCCTTTGGCAGCAGCCGCGCTCACTTTCTCGTTGAAATTGCCGATATTGCGCGAGTTGACCGAGGACATCATGCGATAACGCCGCTCCATCTCCTCAACCGCCCATTTGAGCGCGCGCACGCTCTTATGCGGCTCTGTCACCACGGGGGATAGCAAGTGCGGTATGTCGTCGTAACTCGCCAGCTCCAGCACCTTAGGATCGATCAGGATCATGCGGCATTCCGCTGGCGTGAAGCGGTAAAGCAGCGAAAGCAGGATACAGTTGAGGCCAACCGATTTGCCCGAGCCGGTGGTGCCTGCGACCAGCAAGTGCGGCATGGCGGCAAGGTCGGCGATGATCGGCTCACCGGCGATATCCTTACCCAGGATCATCGGCAGTGCGCCCTTGCTCTCGGCAAAGTCGGCGCAGGCGGCGAGCTCTTTCAGCATCACCATTTGGCGGTCAGCATTGGGCAGCTCAATGCCCATCACGGTCTTACCCGGGATCGGCGAAACGCGGGCCGAAATAGCTGACATGTTGCGCGCAATATCTTCGGCGAGACCAACGACGCGGCTGGCCTTGATGCCTGGGGCAGGCTCCAGCTCGTACATGGTGACGACGGGGCCAGTGCGAACGGCAGTGATCTCGCCCTTCACATTGAAATCGTCGAGCACGTTTTCGAGCAGGCGCGCATTGCGCTCCAGCGCCAGCTTGTCGAGCTTAGGCGCGAAATCCTCTGGCGGCGGGGTGAGCAGATCGAGGCTTGGCAGATCGTAGGTCGCGAACATGTCGCGCTGCTTCGTCTTGGCCATGGCCGCGCGCTTCGGCGGAGCGGATGGATCGGTGATCTCCGGCGCGCGGCGCGGGGTCGGCTCAATGACCGGCTCGGCCCTGTCCTTACCCTTGGCTCTGGCCTTTTTGGGCTCGCCAGACAGCTTAGGCAGCGACAGGTCCGGCCCATCGGGCAAGGCTCCAAAACCGGGCACGCGCGCCAGCAATTTGCCGCGCACAAAGTCTGGCAGGGTCAGCAGCGCGCGCCAATCAATCGCGAAGATACGGGTGAGCAGCGCAACACCGGCGGCGAGCGAGGCGAGCGCCAGGCCAAGGATGACCCAGCCCTCTGCGCCTTCGCCAAATCTTGCGGCGACGGCTTCGATTGCGGAGGCTCCGAGCAGGCCTGAAACACCGCCCAATTGCGCGGGCAAGGTGCCGCCTGTCCCGTCAAAGGCGAGCGAGAGCACGGTTGAGAGCAGGACCATTGCGATCAACAGCAGGCCGGTCGGCAGCCACCAGCGCGTGGTCTCTTCTTCGTCACCATTTTCAACATCAAGCCACAATTTGCGCGCCGAAATATAGAGCAGCGGCAAGAGCAGGATCGCGGTCAGGCCGAATGCGAACAGCACCCGGTCGGCCGCCCATGCGCCCCATACGCCCATCCAATTGCTGACTTCATTAGCAGCGGCGGCCGTTGAGGGGCTGGGGTCGGTTTGCGTGTAGCTGGCGAGCGAGAGCGAGAGAAAGCCGAGCGTCCCGATCAGCGCGGCCGCGCCTGTCATCTGCGCGAAGCGGCGCATGGACCGGCGGAAAGCTGCCCGCCAGTCTGGATTGGCTTTTCTGGTGTTGATGGCCCGTGTCGCCATATTCTCGCGTCCTTTGAATTGGTCGCCCAAGAATCGCAGAGCGAGGACTCGGGGTCAAGCCAAGAGCGATAGTGCGGTGAAACTGGTGGCGGGCGCGGGCGGCGGCGGCCACCGGCCAATGCGTCAAGAAAGCCCGTCGATTGCGGCCCAGCGGACCGGACGATTACGGCATGCTAGCCGTTTGGCCCGCTGAGCGTTCATCCCTCCCAGTGCGATGACGGGCGCTTGGCAATACTGGCTAAGGCGTTGAAAACGGGCGGCTCCAAGCACTTTGTCGCCGGGATGAGAGCGGGTGGGGAACACCGGTGAAAGCAGCACAGCGTCCGCGCCAAAGCGGTTCGCAAGGCCAATCTCATGGAGGTCATGCGCGGTGGCGAGATTCAGTATGTCTGAGCGGCGCGGGGTCAGTGATCGGGGCGGGCCGTAAATGCCATCCGCGCCCCATTCCCGCGCAGTTTGAGCGCTATCGGCCAAAATGACCACATGCCCGCGCGCCTTTGCGACTGCGCGGAGCGCGCGAAATCGCGCCCAACGGGCCGGGTCATCCAAGTGATAGTGGCGATAGATAAACCCGCTGCCGCGCGGCAATGCGCTGAGGGCTTGCTCCAGCCCGGCATCATTGCGCGCATCAGAAATGAGCCACAAATTGGGCAAGCCTGTAGCGATGGTCTGGTGTGACGCCATGGCTCCGCTATAGCGCGGGCAAAGGACAAGACGATATGGAAATAGCTCAAACACCGCTTGGCGAAGTGCAGGCCAAAATTGCCAAGATGTGCAAGATTGCCCGGCGCGAGACCGAGGATGTGACCCTGATCGCGGTCAGCAAAACCCATCCGGCAGAGCGGATTGTGCCCTTACTTGAAGAGGGCCAGCGCGTGTTCGGCGAAAACCGGGTGCAAGAGGCGCAGGACAAATGGCCCGCCCTGCGTGAGCAATATCCCGATGTGGAGCTGCATCTGATCGGCCAATTGCAATCGAAGAAGGCGGAGGATGCGGTGGAGCTGTTCGACTGTATTCACGGCCTCGACCGGGCAAGCCTGCTAAATGCCTTGGCCAAGGCGATGAACAAGACGGGCAGGAAAGTACCGTGTTTTATTCAGGTCAATATTGGGGCCGAAGAGCAAAAGGGCGGCTGCGCCATTGCCGATGTCCCGGATCTGCTCGCCAAAGCGCGCGAGGCGGGTATTCCGGTTGCGGGCCTGATGTGCTTGCCGCCAGCGGACATTGAGCCTGCGCCGTTTTTCGCGCTGCTCCATAAGCTCGCGCAGGACAATGGCCTTGCTGGCCTCTCGATGGGGATGAGCGGCGATTATGAGACGGCTGTGCAATTGGGCGCGACGCATGTGCGCGTCGGCACGGCCCTGTTTGGCGCGCGCGGGGGCTAAAGCTCTATGAATGCCGCAGCTCCCGATGATCTTGCTGAGCTAAAGGCCTTTGGCTCTGACTGGCTGGAGCCGCTTGGCGCGTTGGCGGATGTCCGATTTGAATATGCATCGCTAGAGGAATGCTTCGATGCGCCCATCGTAATTGCCGACAGGTTCGTCGCTCAATTTGGCTTCAAACAAATCGGCTTCAATTGGGAAATGCTCGATGCGAGCGCGGATGCCAGCGGAGCAAGAGCCGCGACCACAGTGATGTCAGACGCGTTTGAGCGCGAGATGGTTCAGCGGCAAACCTGGCTGGGCGCAGAGCGAGCAAGGACTTGCGCAAATGCGTTCATCAACGCCTTTGAGCCGGCGCAGCGCACGATCCAGAGCAATCGCTTTGATGGGCTATGGAACCCGATCTCTGATGCGACCTTTGAATGGGCATTCGTGGGCTTTGATAGCCGCAAAATCGCGCTGCTATTGGTGATGGCGCGCGATTAGTTTGGTTTGTTTAGGCCCAGCCAACCGGGCCCTCCACCCTCACGCCTTCTCCAATTCGCGCTGTTTCTCATCGCTTGCCGCCTCGAGCAGCGCGCTGCGAATTTCATCCAGACGCTCTTTCGCTGTCACCTTCGCGCCGGTCAAATCAGTGACGTAGAACGTATCCACCACCCGCTCACCATAGGCGGTGATATGGGCTGATTGGACGATCAGGTTCGACTGATAGAGCGCATGGGCCAAGCGGTTGAGCAAAGCTGGGCGATCGCGGGCGGTGACCTCGATTAGGGTGAAGCGACCAGAGGCTTCGTTGTCGAAATTGACGCGCGGGGCGACGGAAAACGCCTTGGATTGGCGATGCGGCAGCGGGCGGGCGGCGAGTTTTGGCACCAAAGACGTCTTGCCGGTCAGCGCATCGGTGATCGCTGTCTTTAGCCGCGCAATTTGCGTGTCTTCGCTGAAGGGCTGGCCATGCTGATCCTGAACCAGGAAATTATCGACCGCATAGCCGCTTTTCGCAGTGTGGATGCGGGCATCGATAATGTTCGCCCCGGCCAGATGAATGCCGCCCGCGATGCGGTAAAACAGGCCTGCGTCATCGGCCGCGATCACACTGACGAGGGTCGCGCCGCGTTTCTCATAGACCTCGCAATGGATTGAGAGATGATCTTCGATTTTGCGCGCCACGTCATATTGCACGAGGTTGAGCGCGATAATGTCTTCCGGCTCTGCAATCCAATAGGCATCGCCCAGCAGATCGCCGACTTCCTCGACCAGCGCGGATTTATCGCCGAGCAATTCGCTCGCCGCTGCTTTCTTGGCCGCGACGCGCTCTTTGCGGCCATGGCGCATATGGCCCAGCCGCAATCGCTCTTGCGCACCATCAAACAATTCGCCCAGCAGCTGACCCTTCCAGCTGTTCCAAGTGCCGGGGCCAACCGCGCGAATGTCGACTGCGGTCAGGATCGCGAGATTGCGCAGACGCTCCAGGCTTTGCACTTCCGCTACGAAGGTCTCGATGGTCTGCGGATCGGTAAGATCGCGCTTCTGCGCGGTGGAGCTCATAAGTAGATGTTGCAGCACCAGCCACGCGACCAGCTCGGTCTCTTCTTCGTCCAGGCCAAAGCGCGGGCACAGCTCTTCGGCGACTTCCGCGCCGAGCACCGAATGATCGCCGCCGCGCCCCTTGGCAATGTCATGCAGCAGCACCGCGACATAGAGCGCGCGGCGCGATTTCAGCTTGTGAATGATCCGGGTTGCGCGCGGATGGTCATCCTTCAGCTCGCCCTCCTCGATCTTGTTGAGCAGGCCAATTGCACGGATCGTATGCTCGTCAACGGTGTAGTGGTGGTACATGTCGAACTGCATCTGAGCGTTGACCCGGCCAAAATCGGGCACGAAGCGGCCAAAAACACCCGCCTCATTCATCCAGCGCAGTGCAGTCTCAGGATCATTGCGCCCGCCGAGCAGCGACAGGAACAAAGCATTGGCGCGTTTATCCCGGCGCACCGCGCGGTTGATCAGGCGGCTGTCACGGTCGGCCTGACGCATGGTTTCGGGATGAACCTCAAGACCCTCAGCCTCCGCCAATTGGAACAGTTCAATCAGGCGCACCGGATCATCGCGGAACCACTTGTCGGTCGGGGCTTTAATCTTGCCGCCAAATACAGTGTAGCCTTTGAGTGTGCGGGACTTCTGACCCCAACCCGCAAAGAAACCGCTGGCGGCGCGCTTTTTCGCGAATTTCTGGTCGAGGTGAGCGAGGAAGACGCCGGTCAGGCTGCCCACGCGTTTCGCCTGCAGGAAATAGAACTGCATGAAGCGCTCAACCGCGCTCTTGCCCGGCCGATCGGCGAAATTCATCCGCTCCGCCACTTGGCGCTGCAGATCAAAGGTCAATCGGTCCTCGGCCCGGTCGGTGAGATCATGCATGTGGCACCGCACCGCCAGTAGATACCCTTCTGCGCGGCGGAAACTGCGGTATTCTTGGCTCGTCAGCAGACCGACATCGACGAGGTCGGCGGCGTTGCGGGCGCGGTGGATATATTTGCCGATCCAATAGAGCGTTTGCAGATCGCGCAGGCCGCCTTTGCCCTCTTTAATGTTCGGTTCGACGACATAGCGGCTGTTGCCCATCCGCTCGTGCCGCTCATTGCGCTCGTCGAGCTTTTGAGTGAGGAATTGCCGCTCGCTGCCGCTGACAACCTCGCTCCAGAAACGGGCGCTCAGCTCATCATAAAGCTGTTGGTCGCCCCAGATGAAGCGCCCTTCGAGCAATGCGGTGCGGATCGTCAAATCCTCTTTCGCCATGCTCATCGTGTCGGAAATAGTGCGGCTGGAATGACCGACCTTCAGGCCGAGATCCCACATCAGATAGAGGATCGCCTCGATCACCTGCTCGCACCAGGGCGCGCGTTTCATGGGCGTGATAAAGGCGATGTCGACATCGGAATGCGGCGCCATTTCTGCGCGACCATAACCGCCAACCGCCAGGATCGAGAGGCGCTCTGCGGTGGTGCGATTGGCGATCGGGTAGACATGGACCGTCACGTAATCGTGGATTACGCGCACCAATTGATCGATCAGGAACGAATGACCATGGACGCATTCATATCCGGCAGCGGGTTTTTGCTTCAGCCGCTCAGCCAGTTCAGCGCGCCCAGCGTCCAAGGCGCTGCGCAGTGCCTCGACAATTTGCGCGCGCGCATCGACTCCGTGCTCCTCAGCAAGAGCAGTGACCTGCTCCGACAGAAGACGGCGATCGACGATCGCGCGCTGCCGAGGGACGCGCGGCGTCTTGGCGGGACCGGGCACGGCCGTCATGTTTTATGTAGCGTGCCCGGCGCCCTCATGCTTGTTCCATTTGCGCGGTGAATTGCTCGCGCAGGCTCTTCTTGTCGATCTTCTGCGTACCGAGGCGCGGCAGCACTTCGGTGGAGACGAAGGTATGCTCCTCCAGCGGCACCTTGAACGGCGCAATCCGGCTGAGCAGGAACTCACGCAGCTGCGCTTGGTTCATCGCCGCTGCGCCGTCCTTCACACGGAAAATCGCCGCTGGCACTTCGCCCATGCGCTCATCCGGCAGACCGAAGACAGAGCATTCTGCAATATCGGCGTGGGCATAGATTGCATCTTCCACTTCGATGCAGGTGATGTTCTCACCGCCGCGAATGATGATGTCTTTCTTGCGGTCGACGATGAAGAGATAGCCGTCTTCATCGAGATAGCCGAGATCGCCGGTGCGGAAGAATTGATCGTCGGTAAAGGCAGCGGCGGTTGCCTCGTCATTGTTCCAATAGCCGCGGAAATTCGCGATCGAACGGATGCACACTTCGCCGATGTCGCCCTGAGGCAGCTCAGCGCCGTCATCATTGAGGATGCGCAGATCAACCAGCGGCTGGCTGGCTTTCCCGGTTGAGCCGGGCTTTGCCATATAGTTCTCGTTGAAATTGCCGCAGCCCACCGCATTGGTTTCGGTGAGGCCATAGCCGAGCAGCGGGAAGCCCTCTGGGAAGGCCTCCTTGATCTTATTGACGTGCTCAACCGGGCGCGGCGCGCCGCCAGCGGCAAAGCTCTTACACGCGGTAAGATCATAGCTGCTGCGATTGGGATGTGTCGCAATTTCATAGCTCATCAGCGGAACGCCGACGAAATAAGTGACCTTTTCCGCCTCCATCAGGCGCAGCGCTTCCTCCGCGTCCCATTTCGGCATCAGCACCAGCTTGCGGCCAATCGCATAGGATTGGAGGAACAGCGGAACCTCACCCGTGACGTGGAACAGCGGCACAGCGATCAGCGCGCATGGCTGATCCGTGAGCTCCTGACCTTGGCTTTCCAGCAGCAACTTGGCCATCGCGCTTTGCGCGACATAGTTCATCGTGCCGCTGACAACGCCGAGGTGATCGGACCAGGCGCCTTTCGACTGGCCGGTCGACCCAGAGGTGTAGAGAATGGTCGCAAGGTCATCCGCGCCCAGCTGTCCGAGCATCGCCATCGCGGTTTGCCCTTCGGCCCAAGTAGCCTTGAGGCCCTCTGATGGTGCGCAATCATGCTCCATCATGATCAGCTTGGCGCTGTGATCTGTGCCCTCGAGGCGTTTCGCCCGGCCCGCATCAACCACCACCGCTTTGCATTCAGCGAGGCGAATACCGTAGGCGAGCTCATCACCCGACCAGAAACCGTTGAGCAAAGTCGCGCAGCCACCCGCCATGACGATGCCCATATAGGCGATCATCCAATTGGCTGAGTTGCGCGCAGCGATCCCAATCCGGTCGCCTTTCTGCACGTCATGCTGGGTCGCCAGGCCGTGCGCGACATGGGTCGCTGCATGCCAGCATTCGCCAAAGGTCAGGCGCAGATCGCCGTCGACAAGAAACTCGACGTCTTTGTGCTCGTTGCAGAAATGCGCGAAATAATGCGCCAAAGTTGGCGGCGCGCCGAGGAAGGCGGGCATTTCCACTCCGCCGCGCTCAACCTGTTTGGTGACAAATGGCTGGCCCTCTTTGGTCAGCTCGCCAATGATGGCCTCTAGTGCAGTGTCCAACTGTGTGGGCATGCGAATCTCTCTCCTTAGTTTTTTATTCTTTTTAGGTGAGCGCCAGCGTGCGGCAAGCGCAAACCGACGTGCGTTTTCCTCTCACTTGCAATGTGCACCAATAACGGAGGGTTCCCCCGGACCATCCGCTGTGCCAAAAGCCGCGCATCAAGGACGCGTCATCTGCGCTTTGACGTCTCAACTTGCGTGAATAAGAGGTTCGCTTCGTGCTGTCACTACTCGCCGCCAGCGGCGCCGCCGACCCAATCTATTGGGCAGAGCTTGGATTTACGCCGGGCATCGACCTGGGCTTCTTCACTTTGCGATATTACTCGCTGGCCTATCTGCTGGGCGTGATCTTTGCCTATTGGCATGTCTCCAAAATGCTTAAGCAGCCGGGCGCGCCCATGGCTCAGCGGCATGCCGATGACCTGTTCTTCTATTGCACGCTCGGCGTGATCCTGGGCGGACGATTGGGCTATGCAATGTTCTATCAGCCTGAACTGTTTACCGATTTCAGCGGTGAAGGGTTTGTCAGCTGGAAGCTGCTAAGGCTGTGGGATGGCGGTATGAGCTTCCACGGCGGCTTGCTGGGCGTGATGCTGGCGATGGGCTGGGTGTCTTGGGCGGGTAAGCTCGATTTTATCCGGGTCACGGATTACGTCGCCACAACGGTGCCAATGGGCATGTTCCTTGGCCGGCTGGCGAATTTCAACAATGGCGAGCTGTGGGGCCGCCCCACGGACGTCGCCTGGGGCATGGTCTTTCCCGGCGGGGGCGATGTGGCTCGCCATCCCAGCCAGCTCTATCAGGCGGGGCTCGAAGGTCTGTTGCTGCTGATTATCCTGCTGCTGCTGTTCTGGAAAACCGGCGCGCGCTATCGCCGCGGCTTGTTGGTTGGTGTCTTCCTGCTCGGCATTGGCGCTGCGCGTTTCATCAATGAATTCTTCCGCGAGCCCGATGCTCAGCTGGCCTACCGGGTCGCTGAGACCGGTCTTAGCCAAGGGCAGTGGCTTACTATCCCTGTGATTCTGGTCGGCCTGGCGGTCACCCTAATGGCGGTCATGAAAAAGCCTGTCGGCACCGGCGGGAGCGCGTCGGCCTCCGCATGAGTGAGCGCGCCAATGGCGAGCTGACGGCCATGTTTCGCCGGTTGATCCGCGAGACCGGCCCGATCAGCCTGCTGCAATTCATGGGTGAGAGCAACGCGCGCTATTACACCAGCCGCGATCCTCTGGGCAGCGCTGGCGATTTCATCACCGCGCCTGAGATTAGCCAGATGTTCGGCGAGCTTGTCGGCCTGTGGCTGGCGGACCTCTGGTCGCAAATGGGCTCGCCAGAGCGGGTTCATTATGTCGAGCTAGGCCCTGGGCGAGGAACTTTGGCCGCTGATGCTGTGCGCACGGTGGCGCGTTTCGGGCTCATGCCTGAGGTGCATTTTGTCGAAGGGTCGGAGAGCCTGCGCGCGATCCAACGCGGGGCTGTGCCGGGCGTTACGCATCATGATGATGTCAGCAGCCTACCCGATGATGCGCCGATCCTGCTGGTGGCGAACGAATTTTTTGATGCACTACCGATCCGGCAATTGCTGCGCACGCCGGGTGGCTGGCGCGAGCGGATGGTCGGGTTGGAGGGCGACGAGCTTGTTTTCGTTGCCGGAGATAAACCGATGGACGCCGCCGTCCCGGAGCAATGGCGCGGCGCCGATGAAGGCACATTGATCGAAACCTGTCCTGCCGCAGCAAGCGTTATGGCCGAGATTGCCGAGCGGCAGGCGGGCCAAGGCGGCGCGGTGCTGGTGGTGGATTATGGCGCGGCCCGGCTCAGCCCTGGATCAACCCTGCAAGCGATCCGGTCTCATCAAAAGGTCGATGTCTTCGCGACGCCGGGGGAGGCAGACCTCACCGCGCATGTCGATTTTGGCCAGTTGAGCGAGACTGCGGCGCAGCACGGCGCGCACGTCATGGGACTGACGACGCAGGGGCAATGGTTGAGCGTACTCGGGATAGACGCGCGGCTAGAGGCCTTGAAGCGCCAATCGCCAGACAATGCAGCGAAGCTTCAGCGGCAGCGGGACCGGCTCGTGGAGGCTGAGCAAATGGGCGAGCTGTTTAAAGTTATGGGGCTGTCGGGCGGCGGCTGGCCAAAACAGGGCGCGGGTTTCGTGTCTTAGGGCTGAACTAAAGCCCGATATTATCAGCCAATTGGTCAGCCGCCTCTTTCGGGCTGAGCTTATCCTCTTGCCGGTCGACCGCGAAATTTGCCTCTCGCATGGCGTCCACACTGATCGCTCCAATCAGCGGCTCCAGCACAGCGATCAAAGCCGCATCATTCGCCCGGCGCGGGGAAATCATCAGCATCGCATCATAGCTGGGCAGAGCCTCGCGCGGGTCCTCCAGCACCACCAAGCGGTCCGCCGCAATGCGCCCATCGGAGGTGTAGGCGCTGATCACATCAGCCTCACCAGAGGTCAGCGCATTGTACATGAAGGTGGGTGAGAAATTGCGCGTTTGGCCAAAGCGCATGCCGTAAGCATCGCGCACTGCGATCCATTCGGGCCGTTCGAAGAATTCAGGATCGCCCCCGACTGTCAGTTGCGGCGCGACGCGGACCAAGTCCTCCAGCGAGGTGAGGCCCAATTCCGCTGCGCGGTCTTCGCGCATGGCAAAGGCATAGGCGTTTTCAAACCCAAGCCGCCCGAGCACGAGCACGCCATTTTCCTCAGCCTCCCACTCCTTGATGGTCTGATACATCGTCTTGCGTCCGGGATTGTCGGTGCGTTTTAAATTGTTGGTCCAGATCGTGCCGGTGTAATCAACCGAGATATCGATTGCGGAGCTGGCGACCGCATTGTGCACCACCGCCGAGCCGAGGCCGTCGCGATATTCCACAGCATAGCCCGCCGCCTCCAGCCGCGATCCGATCAATTGCGCGAGGATATATTGCTCGGAGAACTGCTTCGACGCGATGATGATCGTGTCTTCTTCCTCCCCGCCAAATTGCACGCTGAGCGCTGCGATGATCCCGGCGGCAACCGCGATCAGCCCGCCGCCCCACATCACCTTTGACCGGCGAGCGAGGCCGCGCTCAATCAGGCCCAGCAAATTGTCTGCGATCAGCGCGAGGGCCGCGCTGGCGAAACAGCCCGCCAGCACCAGCGCCCAGTTTTGCGTTTGCAGCCCGGCAAAGATTGGATCGCCCAGGCTGGGCTGGCCAATCGTGGTGGAAAGCGTCGCCGCGCCAATGGTCCACACGCTGGCGGTTCGAATACCCGCCATGATGAACGGAGCGGATAGCGGGGCCTCGACAAGGCGCAATTTTTGCCAGCTTGTCATGCCGACGCCATCGGCGGCCTCCAGCACGCCAGGGTCGAGATTGGCCTGCGCGGTCACCGCATTGCGCAGGATCGGCAGCAGCGCATAGAGCGCAAGAGCGAGCAGCGCGGGTAGGAAGCCTAGCGTCGGTAGGCCTTCGCCAAACACGGCGCGAAGGCTCAGCAGAATCGGGAAGAATAGTGCGAGCAGGGCCAGCGCGGGAATGGTCTGTACAAGGCTGGCAAACCCCAATGCGACCCGCGCAACATTGCGTGAACGGCTGGCCCAAACCGCGAGCGGCAGAGCAACCGCAATGCCGAGGCCAATCGCGCTGGCGGCGAGCACGATATGCGCAGTCAGCTTGTCGCCAAGGCCGAAGAGTATGTCGAGGAACTCGCTCACGTTGGCCCGCTCGCCTCCATCGCCGCGAGCTTTTCCGCTTGCTGGCGCGGCACAGCGACCAGGCCTTGCGCAGTGTCTCCGCCTTTGCCTGCGAGCAGGGCATGCGGCGTTTCATCGGCGACTATCGCGCCCGCCTCCATCACCAGCACTCGGTCCGCTAGCAGCAAAGCCTCGGCCATATCGTGGGTCACCATGATGGTGGTGAGGCCGAGCCGCTCATGCAGCTCTCTCACCGTTTCGCCCAAAGCATCGCGCGTTATCGGATCGAGCGCGCCAAATGGCTCATCCATCAGCAGCAGCTCCGGCTCAATTGCGAGCGCGCGGGCGACGCCGACCCGCTGGCGCTGGCCGCCTGACAGCTCATCCGGCATTCTGCCCGCCATATCGCCTTCCAGCTCGACCAGCTCCAGCAGTTCGGTGATGCGCTCAGCGCTCAAAGTCTCACCCGCAAGACGCGGTCCGATTGCGATATTCTCGCCTACGCGCAAATGCGGGAACAGGCCTATCCCTTGAAAGACATAGCCGATCCGGCGGCGCAAGGCGGCGGGCGGCTGCGCGGCGACATCATCGCCTGCAAACAGCACTTTACCGGCGCTTGGCACCTCCAAAGTGTTGACCATTTTTAGGAGCGTTGACTTGCCGGACCCGGAGGCCCCGACCAAAGCGACGAAGCTGCCCTTGGCAATCTCAAGATCGACTGAGCCGACCGCGATCACATCGCCATATCGGCGGCTGGCGCCTTCAAATTTCAGCAAGGCCTGTGAGGTGATGGCTTAGCCCTCACCCTCGGTGGATGCCGCGTCGCCATCCTCGGCAGAAGCTGCTGGCGCGATATAGGTTACGCGTTTGAGCTCAATCGTTCGGCCTGTGCCATCCGTGCTGCGCATATTGCCATCATCATCGACCGCGCTGGTTGACCAGCATTCGCCGCGTACTTGCTCACCCGCAGGGATCAGGCACAGCCGGGCATCCTCGCGCCGTTCCCAGCTGCCTTGCTGCACCGGATCGCCATTGCGAAAATCGCGGTAGGTGCCATCGGCATCAAAGAATGTGGTGTAGACCGCGCCGTCCGTTCCGATTGCTACCCAGCCGGTTTCTGCCATCGGCGCATCGTTGGATGCAGCGGTCGGCGCGGAGCTGTCACTCGGCGTTTCGGAGGCAATGTCTGCGCCATCGGAGCCGCCCTCTTCCTCTGGCGCGCACGCGGCGATTGCTAAGGACAGGCCGCCAAGGAAAAGGCTGAGTGTGCGTGATCGTAAGAACATGGCCCAAAGCCTACTGGGTTAGGCGCTCTCGCGGAACCCTTATGGTGATGATCAGGCCGCTTTTCTGCCAGTCCTGGGTCATGGTGCCGCCCAATTGATGATTGATGGCCATACTGATCAAGCGCGAGCCAAAGCCTGTTTCCTGCGGCTCAGCGGTATCTGGCCCGCCGCTTTCGCGCCATGTGATCACAACGTCATTGCCCGCCTCAGCGATATCAATGGCAATCCGGCCGGCGGGCGCACTCAGCGCGCCATATTTGGCCGCATTGGTAGCAAGCTCGTGGAATATCAGCGCCAGCGGGATCGCCGCGCCTCCGCCGAAAGTCACATTATCGCCAGCAATGCTGACCACGTCAGAACTGTCGGCGCCATATGGGGCCATCAGTACCCGCAGCAGATCGGCCAATGTTTCGCCGCGGCTGCCGCTGACGGGCATGGCGAATTCCTGAGCCCGGGCGAGCGCGCGCAGATTGGTGTTGAGCTCTTCGGCGAATTTCTGATTGGCGTCATCCCCGCGTGATCGCAGCGAGATCAGTCCAGTGATGACCGAGAAGATATTCTTGATCCGGTGGGCGAGTTCGCCCGCAAGCAATTCGCGTTCCTGCGACATTCGATAGCGATCGTCGATGTCGGTCAGCGTGCCAAACCAACGCGCGGTGGCTGGATCATCGGTCGAAGGAACCGCGCGCGAGATGACATAGCGATAGGAGCCATCGGCCTGGCGCAGGCGCCATTCATCAGCAAATTCGCTCGCGCTCATCATGGCCTTTTCAAACTTGGCCAGGGATGCTTCGAAGTCGTCAGGATGGATGAACGCGCGCCAATCATCCACGCTGCTGGGCGGCGCGCCACCGGTCACTTCGGTGAAGCGCGCATTGAAATTGTCGAACACCGGGCCGGGCGCCGCAGACCAAGCGATATCGGGCACGCCGTCGAGGATGAATTGCACCCGCTCGGCGCTTTCCTTAAGCTCAAACACGGCGAGATGCGCCTGCCGATGCGCTTCCAAGCGGCGCTTAACCGCTTCGGCCAGCACGATCAGACCTTCGCGTTGCAAGTCCGATAAGCCCTGAGCGCGCGCCTTTGTATCCGTCACGCATAGCGCGCCCATAGGCGCACCTTCTGAAGAGATCAGCGGCGCACCGACATAATAGCGCAGGTGCGAGGCCTCGTGCACCAAAGCGTAGTCTTGGAACCGCGCGTCAGTGGCGGCATTGAGCACTTCCAACAGATCATCGCCGAGCATGGTTTGCGCGCAAAAGCTGGTCGAGCGCGGGGTCTCGGAAATGTCCAACCCTTCGCTGGCGATAAAGCGCTGCCGCTCCTCCTCGACCAGGCTGACCGAGGCGGACGGGGCATCGCACAATTTCGCGGCAAATTTGACCAGCCGAACCAATTCTGGATCGCCGCTCACACCATCAAGATCAAAGCTCGCCAGAACGCGCAGGCGGCTGCGCTCGTCGCAAAACTCCTTTGCGGGAGACTGGTCAGATGGCCAGGGGGGTGCATCCAAAAGTGTCAGGGAATTGGTCCTTTCAGATCCCACATACAGTAAACGCGTCTGAGCTCAAATTGAGGATGAGCACCGAGGGAAATACGCTTAGAAAGTTTGCGCTTAGCTGGCGCAATGATATGGCAGAGGGAACATATTATTTCACGCAAGGTAATGAAAAATGCGCGCTACCCCAGACTTTGACTTTCAACTCGGCGAAGCGGCTGAGATGATCCGCGACAGCGTTGGCCGATTTGCCGATGAGCAGATCATGCCATTGGCAGAGAAGGCCGACCGCGAAGACTGGTTCCCGCGCGAATTGTGGAAGCCGATGGGCGAGCTTGGCCTGCACGGGCTGACCGTGGATGAGGCCGATGGCGGCCTCGGGCTCGGCTATCTGGAGCATGTGATCGCGGTTGAGGAGGTTAGCCGGGCATCGGCCAGCGTTGGCCTGTCCTACGGCGCGCATTCCAACCTTTGCATCAATCAGATCCGCCGCTGGGGCAATGAAGAGCAAAAGGCCAAGTACCTGCCCGGCCTTATCAGCGGCGAGCATGTCGGATCACTGGCGATGAGCGAGGCGAGCGCTGGCTCTGATGTCGTCTCGATGAAGCTGAAGGCCGAAGCGGTGCAGGGCGGATATGTGCTGAATGGCACGAAGTTCTGGATCACCAATGCGCCAGAGGCGGATACTTTGGTGGTCTATGCCAAGACTGATGGCAATGCAGGCTCGCGCGGGATCACGGCCTTCCTGATCGAGAAGGATGACGAAGGCTTCTCCATCGGTCAGAAGATCGACAAGGTCGGCATGCGCGGATCGCCCACGTCAGAGCTGGTGTTTGACGATTGCCACATTCCAGAAGACCGCGTGATGGGACCGGTCAACGGCGGCGTAGGCGTGCTGATGAGCGGGCTCGATTATGAGCGCGTTGTGCTCGCCGGGCTGCAACTCGGCATTATGCAGGCCTGCCTCGATTGCGTCATTCCCTATCTTCGCGAGCGCAAGCAGTTCGGCAAACCAATCGGCAGCTTCCAATTGATGCAGGCCAAGGTCGCCGACATGTATGTCGCGCTGCAATCGGCCCGCGCCTACACCTATGCCGTGGCCAAAGCGTGTGACGGCGATCAAACCACCCGGTTTGATGCAGCAGGCGTGATCCTGCTCGCGAGTGAAAACGCCTTCCGCGTAGCGGCCGAAAGCGTGCAAGCGCTGGGCGGTGCAGGCTACACCAAGGATTGGCCAGTGGAGCGCTATATGCGCGATGCAAAACTGCTCGATATCGGAGCGGGTACGAATGAAATTCGCCGGATGCTGATCGGCCGGGAGCTGATTGGAGCGGCGGGGTGATGCCCATCTACATGATCTCCCGCATGACCATCCATGACCGCGCCGAATATGACAAATACGAAGCGCAGTTCATGGACATCTTTGAGAAATTCGACGGCAAAATGCTGAGTGTTGATGAAGAACCGCAAGTTGTCGGCGGGGAATGGAATGCGACCCGCAGCGTGCTGATCGAGTTTCCGGATAAGCCGAAGCTGTTCGAATGGCTCCTCTCGCCAGAATACAAGGCGATCGGCAAATATCGTGATGCGGGCAGCACGGCGGAATCGATCATCGTGAAGGGCACGGAGGACTCCGCTTGATCGGAACGTCAATCTGGCTGCTAATGTCCGCCGCCGTGATGGTGATCACCGCGATTTTGCACTCGACCGGCGGGGCGAGCTCTGTGCTTGGGCCGATGTTAGAGGGAGGCAATCCTCACCCCGATATGGAAATCGCTCCGACCCTACTGCGGTATCTGTTGCATTCGCTGTCCGCCTTTATGGTTCTGAGCGCCGCCGCTGTGGCATGGCCGGATACACCGCGCGGACTGGTGGTGCTGATTGGATTGTTCTGGATCGCTCTGGGTCTAGCGGATATTGCGACCTCTCATTTTAAACATCCCGGCTGGATACCCATGGGGCTCGCCGGAATTCTCGCGCTGATCGGAGTCTATAGATGACCGCCCCCGTGTTGACCTCGAAACTCGACATTGAAAGCCCAGAAGCAAAGGCGCGCGCCGCGCATAACAAGGCGCTCGCCGCCGACCTGCGTTCGACGGTTGCGGCGGCGGCGCTTGGCGGGTCAGAGCGCAGCCGCGAGCGGCATGTCTCACGCGGCAAGCTGCTGCCGAGGGAGCGAGTGGAACGCCTGCTTGATCCCGGCTCGCCGTTTCTTGAGATCGGCCAGCTCGCTGCCAATGGTCTTTACGACACCGACATTCCCGGCGCGGGCATGATCGCAGGGATTGGCCGCGTATCGGGCCGCCAAGTCATGATCGTGTGCAATGATGCGACCGTCAAAGGCGGCACCTATTATCCGATGACGGTGAAGAAGCATCTGCGCGCGCAAGAGATTGCGATGGAGAACCGCCTGCCGTGCATCTATCTGGTCGATAGCGGCGGGGCCAACCTGCCGCATCAGGCCGAGGTCTTTCCGGACCGTGATCACTTTGGCCGGATATTCTTCAACCAAGCCAACATGAGTGCGCAGGGCATTCCGCAAATCGCCTGCGTCATGGGCAGCTGCACCGCGGGCGGCGCCTATGTGCCCGCGATGTCGGACGAGACGGTGATTGTACGCGAGCAGGGCACGATCTTCCTTGCGGGGCCGCCGCTGGTGAAGGCGGCGACGGGCGAGGAAATTACCGCTGAGGATCTGGGCGGCGGCGATCTGCACGCGAAGAAATCCGGCGTGGTCGATCACCTGGCGGAGAATGATGAGCACGCGCTGACGATTGTACGCGATATCATCTCGCACCTTGGCGAAAACACCGCAGCCGCGAGTGATATTGCGAGCAAAGACCCGCGCCCGCCGAAGTTTGATGCGGAAGAGTTGTACTCTGTCGTGCCCGATGATGTGCGCGCGCCCTATGATGTGAAAGAGATCATTGCGCGGCTGGTCGATGGCAGCGAATTTCACGAGTTCAAAGCGCATTATGGCAGCACTCTGGTGTGCGGCTTTGCGCATATCTGGGGCATGCCGGTCGCGATACTGGCAAACAATGGCGTGCTGTTTTCAGAAAGCGCGCAAAAGGGCGCGCATTTCATTGAGCTGGCGCAGCAACGCCGCATTCCGCTGTTGTTCCTGCAAAACATCTCCGGCTTTATGGTCGGGGGCAAATATGAGGCAGAAGGCATCGCCAAGCATGGCGCGAAGCTGGTGACGGCGGTTGCGACCGCGACCGTGCCCAAGATCACCGTGGTGATCGGCGGGTCTTTCGGCGCGGGCAATTACGGCATGTGCGGGCGTGCGTACTCTCCGCGTTTCCTGTTCACCTGGCCCAATGCGCGGATCAGCGTGATGGGCGGAGAGCAAGCCGCATCCGTGCTCGCCACGGTTCACCGCGATGCTGACAAATGGTCGGAGGATGAAGCCGAGGCGTTCAAGGCGCCGATCCGGCAGAAGTATGAAGACGAAGGCAATCCCTACTACGCTACCGCGCGGCTGTGGGATGACGGAGTGATCGACCCTGCGCAGACCCGCGATGTGCTGGGGCTCGCCTTCGCGGCGACCCTGGAAGCGCCGATCCCAGAGCGCCCAAGCTTTGGCGTGTTCAGGATGTAGAGGAGGTCGGCTTGCTCGATATTGTACATGTCCCTGCGCTGGTGGCTGTTTTGTTGAACAAGGAACGTGAGAAAGGCGCACCTCTCACTGAGCAGGAGGTTATTGAGATACGAGATACATCCGAGGCAATTGCAATGACTCGAGAGCAGCATCTCGAAGTGATTGAGGGACGGGGCTACTTGGACATTGATCCTGAAAATGCATGGGAAGCATGGCAAGAAGCCCGTAAGGATTTCGAAGACTTGTCCTAAATCGAGCGTCACCCTGAACTTGGTTCAGGGTCCATCCCCAAATCCCAACTTTGCTGATTGATTGAAGATGGATGCTGAAACGAGTTCAGCATGACGAGTAGATAGACGAAGCTTGACTGAAACCCTCACCCCCGCCCTTGCGTAACTGCCTACAATAAGGGCACAACACCCTCACCCAGTTGCTGGGGGGAGAGAGAATTGACCGAAACCATACCGAGCAAAGAGCTGCGCAAGCCGACGATCCTCTCGCGCATCGTGCGCCGCATCATCTTGGCGATCTACAAATTTCAGGGCTGGAAAATCGACACTCGCCTGCCCAAGGACATCAAAAAGTATGTTTTGGCTGGCGCGCCGCATTCCTCCAATTGGGACTTTGTGTTCTTTGTCGGCGCAACTGCCGTCGAAGGGGTGAAGCCAAATTTCATGGGCAAACACACCCTGTTTAAGGGGATCCTTCGCAATTTCATGCTCGATATGGGCGGTGTTCCGGTGGACAAGACGAGGAGCAACAGCGCGGTTGAGCAGGTGGCGGACGAGTTTGCCGCACGCGATCACCTGGCGCTCGTCATGGCGGCAGAGGGAACGCGCAAATCCGATGGCAAATGGAGGTCTGGCTTCTACCATATCGCACAGGCTGCCAAGGTGCCGATTGTGCTCGCCTGGGTGAGCTGGGAAGACCGAGTAATGGGCTTTAGCGAGCCGATGATCCCCAGCGGCAATTACGGCGAAGATCTGGCAAAAATTGCCGCGTGGCTCCGTTCCAAACGGCCCGATTATCCGCGCTACAAAGTGCTGGAGGCCCAGGCCCGCGCGATCATCGAGGGCAAGACTGAAGGCTGAGACCGGGCGAGCGAAACTGCCCGACGCATAATTTGTGGGTCCGCGCTGTAAAAGTGCTGCCTTATGCCTTTAACACGCCTCGCTCCGCCCCTACATTAGCGTCTCGACTAGGAGGGTAGTCCAGATGCCGTTGAGCAAACAAGCAATCGACAGCGCGCGCGCGCGGATCGTGCAGCTTGCGCTTGATCTGGTGGACCAGCGCGGCGGTGTGATCGAAATGCAGACCGTCATCGCCGAAAGCGGATTGTCGCGCGCGCGTTTCGATGAAATCTTTGAGAACGAAGACGACTTCTATGATGCCGCGGCGGCGCATTGGCTAAAGCCGCACAATGATGTGATGGAAGAGGTGATGGCGAGCGATCTGCCGCCCAACCGCAAGATCTACGAATTCTTCCGCCGCCGGTTTGTTATCTCGCGCGATCGCTACCGCGAGAACCCGGTCTATTTCGCGATCCTGTGCCGCATGGGCACGGACAATTTCGAACGTATCCGCTCCAACATCGACCTTGCTGATCACTATCTGTGCGAGCTCATTGCGGAGGCTCAGGCCGATGGTTTCTTTACCGGTCTGGAGATTGATGAGGCGCTGTCGCTGATCAATCAAATGGTAAGCATCTACACATTGCCAGATGCTCTGGTGATGATGGGCGATAAGCTTACGGAAGAAAAACTCGCGCGGATTGTCGACACGATCTTTGCCGGATTGTCAGGCGAAACGGGATCTGGAGCCGGCGGGGTCAACACCCTGCGCATCGCGACTTAATCCTTGCGATCCCTGAATTGCAGCACATTGTTGGGGCGCGGCAGCGGGCGGCGCGGCTTGCTTTTGTCAGATAGCGCATATTTCAGGCTCGCCCCGATCATCAGCGTGGATGTCGCGATCAGCGCCCCGGCCCAGAACCAATGCGGCAGCCACAGCGCCGCTTCGATCGCGCCGGTATCTGACAGCATGGAATTGCCGCCGATCACCGCGCGCTCAGTAAACAGATAGTCGAAGTCGCGCAGCATGCTCATTGCCGCCAGCATGCCGAGAAATTGCAGCGCGAAGCGGGCCAGCCCATCGGGCGCGCGCCACGCGATCACGCCGATCAGCGCGCCGACCAGCGGCAGCATCGCCAGACCCACGCCAGAGCGGACATAGAACACGGTTGAGATCGCAATCGCTCCCGCCAGCGCGAACAGGGCAGGCCGCCAATATCTCGCATTGGCGCTCGCCAGGATCAGCGCCGCGCCCACGACGCTGGGCGCCAGCGGACCGCCAGCGGCAATTGCGGCTCGGGTGAATGGGCCAGCATCGCCGTCAAGACGGCTTTCGGCAACGCCCGAACCATCGGCATAGATCAGCAGGCGCTCAAATTCCTGACCAGTCAAAATCGCGGTCATGCCGTGCCCCATTTCGTGGAACCATGTGGTTAGGATGGAGAACGGATAGATGATGTAATTGCCAAACGGCAAAGCGGGGATGAACAGGATCACCACCACGGCCAGGATGAGCCGTCCGACCTGTTCGGCCTGACTGCCGGGTTTGACCACAGACTGCATTACTGTGCGCTATCCGATGTTGCTTGGCTGTCTCTCACCCGTCCAACATGGGCAGGACGAGCGACTTTTTCAATCCGCTGGCGGATCGGTGCGCCCGCGCATCGCGTCAGTACGTCGGCGCGGCAGGAACGCTATCCTCGCCATCGGCGCGTTGTTCCTGCAGGATTGACCAGCTGGCAAGGAACAGTCCAGCGACCAGCGGGCCCAGGACAATGCCGGAAAAGCCAGCAAAAGCGATCCCGCCCAATGTCGTGACCAGGATGATCCAATCGGGAATGCCGGTGTCGCGGCCCACCAGGATCGGGCGCAGAACATTGTCGGCCATGCCGATCACCAATGCGCCGGAAAACAGCACGAACAGGCCCTGCCATATATCGCCTACTGCGAGCAGATAGAGCGCCGCTGGCAGCCACACGAGAGCTGTGCCCACCGCCGGGATCAGCGAGAGGATCGCCATCACCACTCCGAACAGGATCGCGGAGGGAATGCCCGCGATCCAGAATGTGATTGCGCCCAAAGCCCCTTGAACCACACCAACAACCAGCGAGCCCTTGATCGTCGCGCGTACGATAGAGAGGAATTTCTCTGCCAGACGGTCCGCAATCGGGCGCTCCAATGGCAGGCTGGAGAGGATCGTCTCGCCCACCCGCTTGCCATCGCGGATCAAGAAGTATGTGACATACAGCCCGATGGTGAAGCTGAGGAAGAAGCCGAGCGCCCCGCCGCCCACGGCGACCGCTTGGCGCGCGATGATCCCGGCGCTTTCGCCGATCACGTCCTGCGCGCGGGCCTGAAGATTAGAGAGGTCGGTCCAGCCTGATGCCTCCAGCGCTTCGCGGATCGACAGCGGAACGGCGGCATAGATTGTGTTGAACCAGGCGGCGATATCAATCTCGCCATTCTGGAAGGCGGCGACCACGGTGGCCGCCTCGTCAATCACCAATCCGCCAATAAACATCGCCGGCAGCAGCACCGCAAATGTGATGATCAGCATGGTGATCCCGGCCGCCGGGTTCATCCGTCCGCCAACCCGCGCCAGCACCCAGCGGTGCAGCGGGCGGAACATGACGGCGGCCAGCGCAGCCCACAGCAGCGGGTTAAAAAACGGCCAGACAATCACCAGCAACAAGACGGTGACAGCGGCGACCAGCAATAGGAAGCTAGACTGTTCTAGCGGGGTTTTGTGATGGACTTCGCTCATAGAGTTCCATCTCGGCTAAAACACGGGCGGTTTCAAGAGTCTCCGCGCCATAAGGCCCGCCAGCGATGACGGATGGGTAGGGGGATTGGAGCCGCCGAGCGGCCCCGCTAGCCTCTACACATCCAGGTTCGCGACATTGAGAGCATTATCCTGAATGAACTCACGGCGCGGCTCCACCACATCGCCCATCAGGCGGGTGAAGATCTCGTCCGTTACGTCCGCATCTTCGACCTTCACTTGCAGCAGTACGCGCGCCTCTGGATCAAGCGTGGTCTCCCACAGCTGTTCTGCATTCATTTCGCCCAGTCCCTTATAGCGGCTGATCGAGAGGCCTTTGCGCCCAGCAGCCAGAACCGCATCGAGCAATTCTGTCGGGCGAGTGATCGCATCATCACCGCTGGCGGCGACCGGGGCATCATCGCCGCTTTCTTCGCCTGCGTCGTCGCTATCGCTGGCGGTGGATTTCACCAGCACATTGGCCGTGTTGTAGACATCCGCCTCTTCGCCAGCGACGCTGTGCATTTTCCGGGCCTCGGCGCTTTCGAGGAACTTTGCCTCAAACAGATGCGCATCGGTGACGCCGCGCCACAGGCGTTCAAACGCGATGCTGCCATCTTCGGTGCGGCGCGCGCTCCATTTCGCATCGGCATCGCCTGATTGCAGGCGCGCGGCGGCTTTATCGAGCGCTTCGGCAGAGCCGAGATCATCCGGATTGAATACGCCAGCAAGCGCCATCGCCTCGATAATGGCGGAGTTGTAGCGGCGCGGGGCAAAGGCGATGAGGTTGCGCATCCGCAAAGCATGATCGACCAGCGCCTCCAGCTCATTGCCGCTGCGCTGTGCGGCTCCGCTGTCGAGCACGCGGCCCTGCAATCCACCCTGGATCAGATAGCGATCGAGCTCACGGTCATCTTTGAGGTAGACCTCGCTGCGGCCCTTCGCGACCTTATACAGCGGCGGCTGAGCGATGAAGAGGTGCCCGGCTTTCACGATCTCCGGCATCTGCCGGTGGAAGAAGGTGAGCAGCAGCGTGCGGATGTGCGCGCCGTCGACGTCAGCATCGGTCATGATCACGATTTTGTGATAGCGCAGCCTCTCAAGGTCGAACTCATCGCGAATGCCGGTGCCCATCGCCTGGATCAGCGTGCCGACCTCTTTCGATGAGATGATCCGGTCAAACCGCGCGCGCTCCACATTGAGGATCTTACCTTTGAGCGGCAGGATCGCCTGGGTCTTGCGGTCACGCCCTTGCTTTGCTGAGCCGCCAGCGGAATCACCCTCCACCAGGAACAGTTCGGCTTTGGTCGCGTCGCGTTCCTGACAATCGGCGAGCTTGCCGGGAAGGGATGCGACCGACATCGCGCCCTTGCGGCTCATTTCGCGGGCGCGCTTGGCCGCTTCGCGAGCGGCGGCGGCATCGATGATCTTCTGGATGATGATCTTTGCCTCGGCTGGGTTCTCTTCCAGCCATTCGGTCATCTTTTCGCCCATCAGCGATTGCAGCGGCTGGCGCACTTCAGAGCTGACCAGCTTGTCTTTCGTTTGCGAGGAGAATTTCGGATCGGGCAATTTGACGCTGACAATCGCGGTCAGTCCTTCGCGCATATCTTCACCTGATAGCGTGACCTTCTCTTTCTTGAGTAGGCCGCTGGACGCCGCATAATTGTTTAGCGTGGTGGTCAGCGCCGCGCGGAAGGCTGCAAGGTGCGTGCCGCCATCGCGCTGAGGGATGTTGTTGGTGAAGGTGAGGACGTTCTCGTAATAGCTGTCGTTCCACTCCAGCGCGACGTCGATCCCAATGCCTTCCTTCTCCGCCGAAACAGAGATCGGATTGGTGATCAGCGCCTCTTTATTGCGGTCAAGATAGCGCACGAATGCCGCAATCCCGCCTTCGTAAAACAGATCATGCTCAACGACTTCCTCGCCGCGATTGTCGCGCAGCAGGATGCGCACGCCAGAGTTAAGGAAAGCAAGCTCGCGGTAGCGATGCTCCAGCTTGTCAAAATCGTATTCGGTGACGTTTTTGAACGTGTCGTTCGAATGGTGGAAGGTGACGCGCGTCCCCTTTTTGAACCCGTTATCGTCCGGGTTCTGATCCACCTTGGGCGCATCGCCCAGAATTTCGAGGCTGTTCACCGCATCGCCGTGTTCAAAGCGCATCCAGTGCTCTTTGCCATCGCGCCAGATTTTCAGCTCGAGCCATTCAGACAGAGCGTTGACCACCGACACGCCCACGCCGTGCAGACCGCCAGAGACCTTATAGGCATTGTCGTCAGAGGTGTTTTCAAACTTACCGCCCGCGTGCAGCTGGGTCATGATGACCTCTGCAGCGGACACGCCCTCTTCCTTGTGCATGCCCACGGGAATGCCGCGGCCATTGTCTTCGACGCTGACGCTGCCATCGGCGTTCATCTCGATCAGAACGAGGTCGCAATGCCCCGCGAGCGCTTCGTCGATAGCGTTGTCAGACACCTCAAACACCATGTGGTGCAGGCCCGAACCGTCATCGGTGTCGCCGATATACATGCCAGGGCGTTTGCGCACCGCATCAAGGCCTTTGAGAACCTTGATCGAATCGGCGCCATATTCGCCCTGTTGTTTTTCCGGCCTAGAGCCAGTTTCAGGAGTGTTTTCGGGTGTTTCTGAGGTGTTGTCGTCCATGCCCATCATATAGGCGCTCTGCGGGCGAACCCCAAGTTTTTGGTGGGCGTAGAGGGGGCTTTTCCACCAACCATTTTCGGCTGTGCAATTCGCACTCTGCTGGCGTCTCAAAACCGGTCACTTGCATTCTGAGTGCTATAATTATAGTTAGCTATCTAACTAAATACAGGACATGGTGAAATGACAGTTTCGCGCAGAGGCGTTTTGGCCGCCGGTTTAGGCGGAATGGCATTGGTGGCGGCAGGTGGGGCCTGGCGAGTGACGCGCACGCCGCAAACCGCCTTTGGGCCGTGGCATCTCGATCCTTCCCCGCCGCAGGACGTGCGGCTGGATGCGTTTCGCCATGCGATCCTGGCCCCCAATCCGCACAACCGCCAGCCCTGGGTGATACAATTAGTGGGCGAAAATGAAGCTATTATCACGGCTGACCTTTTGCGCGATTTGCCCATCACTGATCCGTTTGATCGCCAGATCACCATCGGTTTTGGGACCTTCCTGGAAACCGCGCGCATCGCCGCAGCACAGCGCGGCGTCGAGATGACAATCGATCCCTTCCCGGAAGGCGGCAGCCCGCAATCGCTCGACATGCGGCCGATTGCCCACCTTACTTTCGCGCCCAGTGCGGCGCAGCAGCCCGACCCACTGTTTGCGCAAATCACTCGGCGCCGCTCCAACAAAGGGGAATATGATCTGATGCGGAAGGTCGCGCGCAGCGATCTGGAAGCGATCATCGCATCGGGCGGATCATTCTCCAATGACGGCGCATTCCTTGATCAGCTGCGCACAGAAATTGTGGCCGGTATTGAAACTGAAATGATGACTCACGCAGCCAATATGGAAAGCGTTGAGCTGATGCGGATTGGCCATGCAGAAGTGGATGCCAATCCCGATGGGATCGAGCTGCATGGGCCAATGATCGAAGCAGGCAAGCTAACTGGTCTCGTTACCCGCGCCGAGCTGGCCGATCCTCAAAGTTCGGGATTTCAGCAAGGCCTCGATATGATGCGCGAAGCCTATGGCTCGATCCCCTCGCTGATCTGGATCACCACACCCGGTAATTCGCGTGCTGACCAACTTGAGGCGGGGCGCCAATATGTTCGGGCAAATTTGCGAGCAACCGCATTGGGCCTCGGCATGCATCCGATGAGCCAGAGCCTGCAGGAATATGCTGAGGTTCAACCGATGTATCGCCGGGTGCACAGCCTTTTGGGCGTTAGCGGGAAGCAGCGAGTTCAGATGCTGGCGCGAGTGGGCTATGGACCTGAGACCGGACCGGCGCCGCGCTGGCCGTTGGAGACCCATTTGGCATGACCTCGCGCGACACGCTTGCATTTGGTGTATTCACCGAAATCGGCATCATTGATCAGCTGGCCAGCCATGCCTTCACCCAAGTTCTGCCGCGCAGCATAAGCATCGCGCAGTTCGGCATCCTCAATCACTTTGTCCGCCTGGGCCATGACTATCGCACGCCTGCACAACTGGCCGAGGATTTTCAGGTCAGCCGCCCAACCATGAGTAACACCTTATCCCGGCTCGAACGATCTGGTTTGGTCGAGATCATGGCTAATCCTGATGATGGGCGCGGAAAACGGGTAAGCATCACGGATAAGGGCCGTACCATGCGTGAACAGTGCATCGCCGGATTGGCCGGGCCAGTTGCGGATATGAATGCTCAAGTGCCGCCGGAACTGCTGGAGAAAATCCATCCGCTCTTGACGCAGCTGCGCGAAATCATGGACCAGATGCGCAACTAACGTTGGATCAAACCATCAGGACACATCCATGCAGACGCTATTGCAGGCAGAATTCGGTAATTTCTCATCGGTGATCGAGCATTGGGCACAGCACCAGCCCGATAAGCCCGCATTGCTTGATGAGCAGGGCACGGTCACTTGGGCTGAATTGGACCAATTGACCGCAAGGTTGGCGGCCCGCCTGGTGGAGACGGGTCTGGAGCGCGGGCAATCGGTCGCGATCCTTGGCACGTCCTGCATCAATTATGCTTTGGTGTTTCTGGCCGCCGTGCGCGCTGGCGGCGTGGCTGCCCCGCTGACGACCAGCGCGTCGCCTGAGCAATTGGCGGGGATGGCGAAGGACTCCGGCGCGCAGCATTTGTTTATCGAGGGCGCGAAGGCGGAAGAGCTGGCGGCTGGGTTCTTGCCAGAGCTTGAGCATGTTCCGCTCGAAGATGTGCGCAGCTGGATGGCTCCTGTTGGCACGCCTGCACCTGATTTCGAGCCCGATCCCAAAGACTCCTTCAACATCATCTATTCCAGCGGGACGACCGGCATTCCCAAGGGAATCGTCCATTCGCATCAGATGCGCTGGCGGCAATTTGCCACGACCGCTGCCTCTTATCTGGAGGCGGGGCTGGAAGTCCGTTCGCTTGCTAGCACGCCGCTCTATTCCAACACGACTATGGTCGCCTTCCTGCCGCCGCTGCTGGCGGGTGGGACAGTGCGCATTATGGGCAAATTTGATTGTGAGCGCTGGCTCACCCACGCGCAGGCGGACCGCATTAATGTGACTATGCTGGTCCCGGTGCAATATCAGCGGCTCATGGGTTTTGCGCAGTTCGATGATTTTGATCTCTCGTCGCTCGCGCTCAAATATTGCACTTCTGCGCCGTTTTCCGCCGAGCTGAAACGCGCAGTGCTTGCGCGCATGCCGGGCGGGCTGATCGAGATCTATTCGATGACCGAAGGCGGGGTCGTGTGCCTGCTGGCGTGTCACGAATTTCCAGACAAGCTGCACACGGTCGGGCGGCCTGCGCCGGGCAGCGAGCTCAAAGTGCTGGATGATGAAGACAGACCCGTGCCCGCTGGCACGCCGGGCAATCTGATCGGGCGTTCCCACACCATGATGGCGGGCTATAAAAACCAGCCTGGCAAAACCGCCGAGGCGCAATGGACCGATCCCGCGACCGGCGAGGCGTGGATGCGGATGGGCGATATTGGCCGCGTTGATGAGGATGGCTTTGTCGAGCTGGTCGGACGGGCCAAAGACATGATTATCTCTGGCGGGTTCAACATCTACCCCAGCGATCTGGAGGCGGAGCTGGAGAAAGAGGCCGACGTAACCGAAGCAGCCGTGGTCGGGATCACGTCAAAGCAATGGGGCGAGACCCCGGTTGGCTTTGTGGTTCTGGAAGGGGCAGCGCGCGATGTGGCCGAAATATGCGGCGCAGTGAACGCGCGGCTGGGCAAAACCCAGCGTGTCTCAGCGCTATATGTGATTGATGAAATGCCCCGTAGCCATATTGGCAAATTGCTCAAAACGGAGCTGCGCGAACGGGCGGAACGCGTGGCGGTAAGCGCCGCGCTCTAAGTTTTATTCGCCCGTGTCGTTGTTAACCGCATCATACCAAGCGGCAGCGCCGATTACTGCGCCAACCAAAATAACTCCGCCGATCACGAGGAAAGTTTCACCGGTGTTGAGATTGTTCTTCGTATCGGGCGCGGCCAAAGGTTGGCCGTTGATCATGAAACGATCACTGCCATCCAGTGTAAAACCCAGCCGCCGTTCTTGCCACTGAGTTTGATCATTGCGGAATGTAAAATCGAGTTCGTCTGATGCCGTTCGCGAGCGAGTGATCAGCTCCACTCTCGGCGCGGTTTGTGTGCGATCAGCCGAATGCCCCAGTGGAATGGTGATCGCAGCGGCAACCTGCGTCTCTCCCTGTGCTCTATCCAAAGCAGGATTGATGGATTGCGCCAATCCGGTGGCAGGCATCATTCCGGCAATTGTGAGCAATGCAGCTCTCGTGACGATGTTTGGCATATTGCCCCGCTTTGCCTGAGAGATAGTCCCATGACGCTACGGCCACGTGGCTCATGTGTAAAGCGATGCTTCGTAAGGGGAAGGGGGGATGCGCGGCCACCAGCCTTTCAGGGGGGTCAGGGGGGGTGAGCCGGTGACCGCGCATTGTGTTGGCTCAAGTCAGGGTGGTCTTGAGCTTACACTATGAAGTTCGCGGGGTTTGCCGATTGGGTTACAAGCGCCTGCGGACTTTTTTCATTTCCCGTATCTTTTCGATCAGAGGACTGAAAAGATTGGGAAATTATTTTCAGATTTTAGACGAGAATGGCCTGAAACGAAGCGCCACTTACGGCGAGGGCAACGGTCAGGGCGAGAATTTTCTCAGAGATGATACGCATTTTGAATTCCTTGAAATGGGGTCTTTAACTTGGTGTCGGCGGTTAGTTCGCAAAGGTCGCAATAAAGTTACATGACATCATGCGTTCATTACGTATCCTCGACCACATATTTCGCAGGGCGTCAGGCGCAGGGGGTGCATCGCGCCGCATATGCGCCGCAATTTCTGGCCGTCCCAGTCAATATGCAGATCGCAGGCAATCGAGACGCGGCCGCCAGTTGGGCCGAGGGGAGGCCCTGAGGGAGGACAAGCCGGCCGCGTCTCTTATGCCTGTGCGCTTATCGCCCCCTTCGCACGGGAAGGGAGGGTCCGCATCATGCGCCCGGGGTAGAGCGCTGGCGGGCGGGCTGCGTCCGGCTGGGCCGTGCGGCGCGATTGCTCACGCCTCAGGCTTTCCGCGTCCGCTGGCTCGCATGGCCCCGTGACCGGGGGCGATAAGCAGGCTGGCGATGGCTAGCGGGGGAAGCTTGGCCATCACTTATGCGACAACGAAGGGAGCGGGAGAGAAGGCTCGGTTCGCTGCTGCAAGAAGCAAATGGTGTTTCATGCAATCGAACACAAATGCCAAAATTCGCAAAACGTTTGCGTTTTTTGCAACACAGTTGATGCACGCTTCGCATGATTGCGCAAAGCCGCTCGCGCGCCACTAGACTTGGCCGCAGCCGCTGCTTAACCCGGCCCGCATGTCAGACACCCATACGCCCGATTCCATCCTGATCGTCGATTTCGGCAGCCAAGTGACCCAGCTGATCGCGCGCCGCGTGCGCGAGGCCGGGGTCTACTCAGAGATTGCCCCCTTCACCCAGGCGGAAGAGGCCTTTCACCGGATGAAGCCGAAGGGCATTATCTTGTCGGGCTCGCCAGCCGGCGTCCCGGATGAGGGGTCACCGCGCGCGCCGCAGGTCTTGTTCGATGCCGGCGTGCCGATCCTTGGCATTTGTTATGGCCAGCAGGTGATGTCGCACCAGCTCGGCGGCGAAGTGCGGCGCGGGCACGAGACGGGTGAAGGCGGCGAGTTTGGCCGCGCGTTCCTGACCGTGACGAAATCTTGCGCCTTGTTCGATGGCCTATGGGCCGAAGGCGAGCGGCACCAGGTTTGGATGAGCCACGGCGACAAGGTCACCAAATTTGCGCCCGGATTTGAGATTGTCGCGACCAGCGACGGCGCGCCCTTTGCCGTCATCGCCGATGAGCAGCGCCAATATTACGGCACGCAATTCCACCCAGAGGTCGTCCACACGCCCGATGGCGGCAAGCTGCTGGCAAACTTCGTGCACAAGGTGTGCGGGCTGGCGGGCGATTGGACCATGGCCGCTTACCGCGAGACAAAGATCGCCGAGATCCGTGAGCAAGTTGGCTCTGGCCGCGTGATTTGCGGCCTCAGCGGCGGGGTCGACAGCTCTGTTGCTGCGATCCTGATCCACGAGGCGATAGGTGATCAGCTGACCTGTGTGTTTGTTGACCACGGTCTGCTGCGCCTCAATGAACGCGAGCAAGTCGAGAGCTTGTTCCGCGATCATTACAACATTCCGCTGGTCGTAGTGGATGCGGAGGAACGCTTTATGGCGGGCCTCGACGGCGTCTCCGATCCAGAGGCGAAGCGCAAATTCATTGGCGGCGAGTTTATCGCCGTGTTTGAGGAAGAGGCGAACAAATTGGGCGGGGCCGATTTCCTCGCGCAGGGCACGCTCTATCCCGATGTGATCGAGTCCGTCTCTTTCACGGGCGGGCCATCGGTGACTATCAAGAGCCACCACAATGTCGGCGGCCTGCCAGAGCGGATGAAGATGGAACTGGTCGAGCCGCTGCGCGAATTGTTCAAGGATGAAGTGCGCGCGCTGGGCCGGGAACTGGGCCTCGACGAGCAATTCGTTGGCCGCCATCCTTTCCCTGGACCTGGCCTCGCGATCCGCATTCCGGGCGAGGTCAACAAAGAACGCTGCGATATCCTGCGCAAGGCAGATGCGATCTATCTTGAAGAAATCCGCAATGCAGGATTGTACGACGCGATTTGGCAGGCGTTTGCCGTGCTGCTGCCGGTCAAAACCGTCGGCGTGATGGGCGACCACCGCACCTATGACAATGTCTGCGGCCTGCGCGCGGTGACCAGCACCGACGGCATGACAGCGGATGTCTATCCGTTCGACGCCAGCTTCCTAACCGGCTGCGCAACCCGCATCGTCAACGAAGTGCAAGGCATCAACCGCGTGGTCTATGACTACACCAGCAAACCGCCGGGCACGATTGAATGGGAGTGATGTGCTAGCCGTTACAAGCCGCGACTAAGTGCCGCTTGCGCGTAATTGCAAAGCCCAGTTAAATCAGGGGCATGTTTGCCCGCGTCTTCTTGACTCTCATCACCATCATGAGCGTAAGCGGCTGCGCCGCAGCCCCACCTGCCGCTTCAGGTGCCACCTTGCATGGCAACCTCGCGGCGGTCGATAAATTGGCGCTCAACCAGGACGCTGAGCTCATCAAAAGGATGGCGACCCGTATTGGCAAAGCGGATGATCAAGGTCGTGTCGGCCGCAATCGGCAATGGGGCGTGCTGGCTAACGCGCGGTTCCAATATGGGGCGGGCCGCGCCTTGCGTTATGGCGTTAGCATCGGCGACGACGCAGTCATGTTAGCTGCGTTCTCAGCTATCGATGCAGGCCTATCTACGGTGCAGGAGGACGGCAGCTTTGCCGTGACTTTGCCAGAGCAATTCCGTCACCTCACGCCGTCCATTGCCGATCAAGCCTCAGCCGCAGCATTTTTCCTGAGCGACGCGTGCCCGGCGCTGATTGTATCAGGGCAAGCAGATCTTCGTAGAGAGAGGATCGGGCACGCAATATCATGGCTGGACGACCACACGGCCTCTTTGTTGGAGCAAGATGACGCAGCGCCCAATCGCCTATTGCTAAACGGACTGGCCTTCTACAGCTGCGGCCTGCTGACGGAATCGGAAGCGCTCCAGGCAAAGGCGGACGTATTCATTGAGAAAGCGCTGTCTTTCGTTCGTGACGATGGCGTAATCCTGGAGGCAGGCGGTAGCGATACGAGCTATCAGGCTGTGTCACTATCGGCCGCAGCAGACTTGCTCGGCTTGGGTTATGATGGTCGGCATTCCTCAGAGCTCGCCCGCTTTGCAGAGATCGGCACGGCCTGGCTCAGCGGTCAAATCGAACAGAATGGACGCCTCAATTCCTCAGCAAACACTCGCACATGTGCCAATGAGCAATTTATGGGCAAATACAAACAAGCTGATCTGTGGGAGGTCTTCCGGGCACTGGCATATATGCGCGTTCTGAACGATTTGCCTGTAGAGACGCTTGAGCTTTATGGGCAATGGCTAAGGAAGAAGCCCAATCCGTGCCAATGATCACAATTATCGGCGCAAGAGCCAATTAGTCCGATTGCGCGTTGCTTCTTTGCAGTTTCATTCTTCTGGCCGCGCATAGATTGAGTGTCATCATGCCCACCATCTTCACCCACGCCATTGTCCCGCTAGCCATTGCCGCTGCCGCTGGGCGCGGGCGTATTTCGCCTAAGCTTGCCATTGCCGGGGCGGCCTTTGCGATCCTGCCGGACGCCGATGTCATCGGCTTTCCGCTTGGGATCGACTACGCGCATGAATGGGGGCACCGCGGCGCGACGCATTCGCTTGCCTTTGCCGCATTGTTCGCCGCCGCCACCGCGCTTATCTGGAAAGAGGCGCGAAGTTTGGGCGCCTGGGTATTCCTCACCCTTGCGATGGCCAGCCACGGGCTGCTCGATACGCTGACCAGCGGCGGGCTGGGCGCGGCATTGTGGTGGCCGTTTGATAATGCCCGCATCTTTGCCCCCTACACTCCGGTGCGGGTCTCGCCGATTGGCGCGGATTTCTTCTCCGCGCGCGGCGTGGTGACGCTGGTATCAGAGCTTAAATGGATCTGGCTGCCCTGCATCGCTGTGGCGCTGAGCGGTTGGATCATCCGGCGCAAAGCGCGCGCTTAGGGCGCGAATTTAACGCCGGTCAGCTCTTCTGATTTGACCCACAAAGCCTCGGCCAATGCCTCATCGCGGATATGCGGATAGACGCCGGAGCCGCGCGATGTGTCTTCGCTCGCGATCGCGCCAATATTGCAATCCTCGCAGTAGACGCCGCCCATACCACCGAGCAGCGGCGAGACGGCGCACCAAGTGCTGGTCGCGGCGCCTTCTTCGGTGGATTTGAACGCCTCGTGCACGTTTCCTTCTTCGTCATACCAACCCATGGCGACTTGCTCTTCCATCGTCAGGTGGCGCTGGAGCGGAGTGGCGATGCCGCCGGGATGGACGGCAAAGGCGCGCACGCCGTGTGGCTCGCCGAGTTTGTCGAGATGGAGCGCGAACAGCGCATTGGCGGATTTGGCCTGACCATAGGCGAGCCATTTGTCATAGTCGCGCCGCTCAAAATTGAGGTCATCCAGGTCCAGCCCGTTGAGGCGGTGCCCGATCGAGGAAAGCGCAACAACGCGTGCCTTGCCCGCCGCCTTCAGCATTGGCCAGAGCCGCGCGGTCATGTGAAAATGGCCCAGGTGATTGGTCGCAAATTGCGCCTCATATCCGCGCTCATCACGCGTCAGGGGGCAGGCCATGATCGCGGCATTGTTGACCAGAATATCCACGCGGTCAGTGTGCTCGGCCAGCGCGATTGCAAAGGCTTCGATGGAGCTGGGCGCGGATAGGTCCAGTTCCAGGATCGCAATCTCGCCCGGCATCTCGGCCAAGACCTCGCGCGCATGTTCTGTCCGGCGCGCGCCGACAATCACTTTCGCCCCCGTGCCAGCAAGCGCCCGCACGGTCTCGGTCCCAAGCCCGGAATAGCCGCCCGTTACCACCACCACTTTGCGGGAAAGGTCGATCCCGTCCGCCACTTCGCGCGCGGTTGAGCGATATCCGAAGGGGGAGGTGATGGGGGCTTGGGCGGATGTCATCGGGCAATTCTCCTATGCGCCTTATTATTGGGCGGTCTGCCTCACCGTGCCATGAATGCGGCGCGCCAGCGAGTCGCAATTGTGCGCCGTACAGAGCGCTGCGCTTCGGGGCATCACGCACTTCACCGTCACGCCCAAACCAAGCGGCTGCGCGGTTTAGCCCGCGTCTGTCAGCAATGCCTCGCGGATATCGTAGACAAGATCGGTGAGCGCCGCATTCGCCTCGGGCGCCGTGCGGTTTGTCACCGCATAGATGCCGAGCTTATCCTTCGGAAACAGGATCATCACATTGCGCACATTCTCAAAGCCGCCGTCATGGCGCAGGCTGGCGCTGCCCACCGGCCGGTCGATCACCCACCAGAAGGAGGCGATGTGATAATCTGTGTCGAGCTGATGCAGCGGCACATGCGATAGCTTTACCGCTGGCGCGTCCTCATTGAGGTGGAATTGCATGTAGCGAATGGTGTCGGGCAGCGTGCCTTTGGCCGCGCCTTCCGCCCCGCTCATCGGCCAGACCGGCCAAGCCTCGACCCGTTCACCATCCGCGCTATAGCCGCCGGCGAGCCGCAAAAGCGTAGCTTCATCGGTGATCGCCAGCGCAGTGTCTTTCATTCCGGCTGGTTCCAGGATGAACTCGCTCACCAAATCATCGTGCGATTTGCCATAGGCACGCTCTAGGATCAGCGCGGTCAAATTGGTCCCAAGATTGCTGTAATTGAACGCCTCGCCCGGCGTGCTGGCGAGTTCAAATTGCGCAAGATTGGTGAAGAATTTTGCCCGCGTCATGCCGAGTTCGGCTGCTTCGAAGGCGCGCCAGCTGGGCGGTCCATCCGCGCCCTGCTCTGGCTCGGCTTCGCTGGGCGGCGGATTGTTGCTTGGCAATCCGCTGGTATGGGTCAGCAAATGCCGCAGCAGGATCGGGCGGCCCTCTCGCTCCAGATTGGGGTATTCGCCGTCCAGATAAGTGCGAATATCCGTGTTGAGCGACAGTTTGCCATCCAGAATTGCCTGGGCGGCGAGCGTTCCGGTGAATGTCTTCGTGATCGAGCGAAGTTCAAAGATGGTCTCGTCATTCGCAGGCGCGGGATCGCCCCGATAGAGCGGGCCGCGGTGCAAAGTTTCAGCGCTGCCTCGGTGCGTCACACCAATCGATACGGCCTCCAGCCTGCCTTGCTCGATATAGTCAGAGGCAATCCGGTCAATTGTCTCAGAGGGTGTTTCGGTTGCCACCTCCTGCGCCTGTGTTGGCGTAGGACACGCGGCCATGCAGGCGGCGGTGAGTGGCATAGCTGCTGCGGTAAGGGCCGCTGTAAAAAACACCTTCAAATCAGATACTCCTAGCCATGGCAGGGATATTTGGCGCCGGCCCATCCCACAACCGGGCGGCGATGAAGGGGGCACCGGCGTCTATGAAAAGCATGGCGGGATTTCATGCCTTGCTCGCGGCGAGTGAATTGCGGCAATAGGCGGCAATGCAGCTTGACCTCGGCTCTGATCCGCGCACGGAAATTCTGCGCCGTTTGCAGACGGGGCTGATCGCGAGTTTTGGCCGGATCATTCGCCCGGATGATAAGCGCCGCGATCCTGTTTGGGTGCTCGTGCACGGGGTGATCGGGGCGCAAACCAAGACGGCGGCCTCAAACGCATCGACTGACGCTTTGCTCGCGGAATATGGATCGTGGGAAGCGGTGGCCAAGGCGGATGAGGCGGAGCTGGAGGCGCAATTGCAGCGCCAGACCTTCCCCAGCGTCGCGGCCAAACGGCTCAAGCAATGCCTGAACGCGATTATGGAAGAGCGCGGCTCGGTCGATTTACGGCATCTCTCCAACTTGCCAACCGAGGAGGCGATGGCATGGCTGGAGACGCTGCCCGGTGTCGCGCGCAAGAACAGCGCCGGGGTGATGAACGCCAGCACCTTCAATCGCAAAGCGATGGTGATTGATGGGCATCACCGGCGGATCATGCAGCGTATGGGGATTGTCCCGGCCAAGGCGGACACTGCGCGCACCTATGATGCGCTGCTGCCGATTGTGCCTTCAGAGTGGTCAGCAGAAGATAGGGACGAGCATCATCTGTTGCTCAAGAAATTGGGTCAAACCCATTGCCGCCCGCGCAAGGCGGCGTGCGATGGTTGCCCGGCGCGCGATGATTGCGACACGGGCCGAGCGGAGCGGCCATGAAGGCGGGCGCGCTGACTACCGCATTGCTCGCTGCGCTGGCGGTCGCCGCCTTTGCTGGCAATTCGCTGCTCGCGCGCGCGGCTCTGGCTGATGGCGCGATTGAGGCAGGCGCCTATTCTGCGATCCGGCTGGCGTCGGGCGCTCTGGTGCTGCTACCGTTTCTGGGCGCAAGGCCATCTGGTCGGGATCTGCCCGGAGCATTTGCGCTCGCTGCTTATGTCGCCGGGTTCTCGCTCGCCTATCTCCATCTCGGCGCAGGGATCGGCGCGCTTATTCTGTTCGGCTTTGTGCAGGCGACGATCATCACAATCGGCGTGGTGCGCGGCGAGCGATTGATTGCGCGCGGGTGGCTCGGCCTGGTGATTGCGCTGGGCGGCTTAAACTATGTGCTTGCGCCGTGGGAGGCAGGGCGCAGCGCGGCGGGCCTCTTGCCCGGACTGTTGATGGCGGGCGCGGGCATGGCCTGGGGCGTGTACACTCTGATCGGGCGCGGCTCTGGCGCTGTGCCGGGCGGGGCAACGGGCAGCACCGCACGGTATTTCCTGATCGCCAGCCTGATCGTTGCGCCCATGCTCTTGCTCGACAGCACCATGCCGCGCTGGGACGGCGCGCTGCTGGCGGTGGTATCTGGCGTGGTCACCTCGGCGCTGGGCTATGTCGTCTGGTACAAGGTCGCGCCAAAACTCGGCCTGGCAACGGTCGCCAACGTGCAATTGGCAACGCCGGTCGTCGCAGCTCTCGGCGGGGCATTGTTCCTGGCCGAGGCGTTGACAATGGGCGTGTTGATTGGCGGCGCGCTGATCTTGGGCGGCATTGCGCTAACGCTGAACGCGACCAATAAAGGCACGGTCGTTGAGGCCAAATAGAGGGGATATGCACTGATGAAAGGCACAACGAACTACCTGAAAAGCGCAACCATATGCGTAGCTGCGTCACTTGCAGTGAACTTGCCTCATGGTGCTTTTGCGGAAGATCCTACGTCAGAGATCTCGGCATCCAGCGATACGATCACCGCTGGCAACATCGCTCGGTTGATCGAAGTTTGGGGCTTTGTGAAATACCATCATGGTGATGCGCGTGCGGGCCGTTTGGCAATGGATCTTGAGTTTTTCACGCTCTTTCCAAAGATCCAATCTGCAGAATCGCGGACCGAAGGCGATGCCATTCTAGCTGATTGGCTCACGCAACTCGGCCCGGGCGAACCATGCGATCCCTGCGCAGGGACTTCGTCTGAAGTTGTGATCCCCTCGACTACTCCAGCGTGGATTGCGGCATTGCCGCGGGAGCTTGCGGTTCCGGTTCAGGCGATCTTCGACAATCGCTCTGATTCTCAAGCGAACTTTCAAGTTGCGCGGGTTCGTGGCCCCGGTAATCCACTCTTCCTGAATGAGCCCAATTACAGCAGTGTTTGGCAGGAGAACGACAAAGCTTTCCAAACCCTCACATTGGCGCGGCAATGGAACATGCTGCGCTATTGGTTTCCCTATCGCGATATCATGGATGAGGGCCCGCAGGCCATCTTGCCCAGTGCAGTAGAGAGTGTTTTGTCGGCCAGCACCGAGCAGCAATATCAGCGCGCTATCTCTCGCGTTGGTGTGCAGGCCAATGACGGGCATGTCACGCTGAATAGCTATATGCCATCCTGGTTTCCATCAGGGGCGGGCTGTATGATGCCGCACGGCTGGCGCTTTATTGAAGACCGTCTTGTCATTGATGACCGCAAGATGCCCCCTCAGCCCTTCCTGCGCGCCGGTGACGTCGTACTGACGATTGACGGTGAGCCGATTCAGCAGATCGCAGAGCGTTTCCGGCCGTTTATTGCTGCATCCAATGATACAGGCTTGGCGCGGAAGGTCTCTTCAGGTCTCAGGCTTGGCCCCTGCCGCATGCGAGATGTGGAGATCGAACGCGCGGGGAAGCGAATGTTAGTATCGGTTGAGTGGCAGCCATGGCCTGCCCACCGGATCAATGCATTGGAAGCGCATTTTGACCCCGGCGAAACGATCGAAATGCTTGACGGGAATATCGCCTACGTTCGCTATCAGCAGCTGCGCGAGGCAGACCTGCCGCGCCTCTTAAGCATGGCTAATGAAAGCTCAGGGCTGGTGCTCGACATGCGCGGTTATGTTAGCGATTTTTTGGTCTTCAAACTGGGCGGCATGTTGGTTGATGAGCCGGTTGCCTTCGTCCGATTGTCGAAACCAAACGTGGCGACACCAGGCGAATTCAACTGGACCGATCGGAATTTCCTCCAGCCTTACCCGGACGGCCGCCGTATTACCGTCCCGGTCGTGGCTTTAATTGACGAAAGTGCAGGCAGTTCAGCTGAGTACCAATCCATGGGTTGGCGTGCAGCGGGTGTGCCGATTATCGGCAGCCCTTCGGCGGGCGCGGACGGCGATATCTCAAAACTACCCATGCCGAGCGGCGGGGAGATGGTGTATTCGGGCCTTGGCGTTTATTATCCCGACGGCGCGCCGACGCAGCGTATTGGCATTGTGCCTGACATTGAGGTAAAGCCAACCATTGCCGGGATTGCGGCAGGACGCGACGAAGTGCTGGAACGCGGTCTGGAAGAGTTGGAGCGCCTAGCGGCTGAGCGATAGCTCACGGAACTTTGCGCGTCGCCGCTCGCTTGAAAAGTCATGCTGAGCGAAACTGAGATTGAGACCGTCTATCGCCGCTTGTCAGAGGCCATGCCGGGGAGGACCAAGAATGCGAAGGGTCCCAAGGGGCAGCCCGATGCCTTTCGTTCTTGCATCTCTTGCATGCTGTCCGCGCAATCGCTCGATCGCAACACCGCCGCCGCGACGAAGGCTCTGTTCAAGCTTGCCAAGACGCCTGAAGATATGCTCGCGCTAGATGATGAGGTGATTGCCGAGGCGATCAAGCCGTGCGGGCTCTACAACAATAAGACCCGCAATATCCGCAAGTTTTGCGGTGCTCTGATCGAGGAGCATGGCGGCGTGGTGCCGGACACGCGCGAGGGCCTGATGAGCCTGCCCGGCATTGGCCGTAAATGCGCCGACATCGTGATGAGCTTCACCTTTGGCAAAGATGTGATCGCGGTCGACACTCATGTGCACCGCGTATGCAACCGGATCGGTCTGACCGAGGCAAAGACGGCGGAGAAAACCGCGCAGCAGTTGGAGGAGCGCAGCCCGGAGTGGTCGCTCGCCGATGGGCATTTCTGGCTGATCCAGTTTGGCAAGAAAGTGTGCCGCGCGCGCCTGCCCAAATGCGAAATCTGCGTGGTTAGTGATCTGTGTGAGACCGGGCCGAATGAGAAGGCATAAAGCTGACGCTACGGCTTAGGGCGGCGGAGAAACTGCGCTTGCAAGTGCGGCGAAACTCCGCTTGTTTCCCGGTCAAACAACGACTCCGGGAGAACCACAGCCATGAAAACCGCAATCACCGAAATGTTCGGCATCCAGCACCCGATTATTCAGGGCGGCATGCATTATGTCGGCTTTGCTGAAATGGCGGCGGCTGTTTCCAATGCAGGCGGGCTGGGGATTATCACGGGCCTGACGCAAAAGACACCTGCGGACCTCGCGAACGAAATCGCGCGCTGTAAGGATATGACAGACAAGCCGTTTGGTGTGAACATCACCATCTTGCCAACGCTGACCCCGCCAGACTATCCGGCGATCGTGAAGGCGGTGATCGAAGGCGGCGTGAAAGTGGTGGAGACCGCTGGGCGCAATCCATCAGAATTGCTTCCCCCTCTAAAGGATGCCGGGATCAAGGTGATCCACAAATGCACCAGCGTGCGGCACAGCCTAAAAGCGCAAGAGATCGGCTGTGATGCCGTCAGCGTCGATGGCTTTGAATGCGGCGGCCACCCGGGCGAAGACGATATTCCAAACTTCATCCTCCTGCCGCGCGCCGCCGATGAGCTGGAAATTCCGTTCGTATCCTCTGGCGGCATGGCCGATGGCCGTTCGCTCGTCGCCAGCCTGGCGATGGGCGCGCAGGGCATGAATATGGGCACGCGCTTTATCGCCACCCAAGAAGCTCCCGTGCACGAAAACGTGAAGAAGGCGATTGTCGCCGCTTCCGAACTCGACACCCGCCTGGTGATGCGCCCGCTGCGCAACACAGAACGCGTGATGACCAATGCCGCTGTTGAGCGCCTGATCGAGAAGGAAAAGCGGCTCGGCGATGATCTCAAGTTTGAAGATATCCTTGAAGAGGTCGCAGGCGTCTATCCGTCGATCATGATGGAAGGCGACATGGACAAGGGCGCGTGGAGCTGCGGCATGGTGGCCGGCCTGATCAATGATATCCCGACCTGTCAGGAATTGATCGACGGCATCATGAGCGAGGCGGAAACGATCCTTGCGCGCATGAACGGGCAAATGGCCGCGGGCTGATTTCTCGTCAGAGCGGGCGGTGACGAGTCGCTGCTGACCCGCTGTTTCGCGGGCGGCGCCGCTGCGTAAATTCCCTTATGGATTAACCATTAGTGCGGACCTCGTCAGGGCGGGCGCGGCAATCGTGCTGAGCAAATCCTTACCGCGCAACTGCGTAGTCAACCGAATGAAAAAAGCGGAACCTTTCGGGTAGTTAGGTTTTACAGCGCGCCGGAAAGGGCCTGCTGCGGGATCGACAACTTGGAAAACGCTGCGCTGGCGGAGGAGCTGGCGCTTAATCGGGGACTGCCCATGCAGGAATTTATCGCACTTGAAGTTTGGATTTTAGCGATTGCAGCGCCCTGCATTCTGAGCTGGGTCCTCGGAGAAGTTCACGGCGCCGCGCGGGTGCGCAGCTATATGGAACAGCGCGTGCCCACGGTGGAAGAAGCAGCGAGCATTGCTGGCACGCCCGCCAACCTGACCATGCAAAGCCGCACGCCTGCCTCAGCGCAAGAGCCTTGCTCTGCCGTTCGGCCCGGTCGCAGTCTCGCTGCCGCCAATGCGGGTCTGGGCGACGCAATCGATGCAGCCATCCGCCCGCAGCGGGTCATCGCGGCAACGCGTGACCTATCGGCGAGCGAGCGCAGCGCGCTTTACGAAGAGATGCCGACGCCCACCCAGCGCAGCGAAGAGGCCGATTGGCGCCGCAAGGAGCTGGCCGCTTTGCTGAGCGAGAACGAAGGCGCTTTGGCCCCAGAGGCGGCCGAAGTGCTCAGCCAATATAAGGTGTCGGTGGCGCAAATGGCCCAGGCCAATATCGAACAAGCGATGGACGAGGCCCTGGCTGCATTCGCGCCGCCGATTGATGAACCGCGCCCGCGCAGCCGCGCTTACCGCGACGCGTTGGAAGAGCGCTATCAGACTGAGGTGCCGGAGCAGATTGCCTGCCCGGCCCCGTAAGAGAACGCTTAGAGCGCGTTGGCCCTAGCTGTCAGCGCTTTCGGGTTTTTTCTCGCGGGTGTAAGGAACAAAGTCCTCAAAGAAGACCGCGCCGGTGAAGAAACCGCTGAACCGATCAACCGTAGTGATTTGATCCAAGCGGCACAGCTGAGATGAGCCAAACTTGCGGATCACCAGAATGTCATCATCATCGATGCTTTCCGGGCGACGGGTGCGCTGAACATAGATCGTGTTGCCACTGCCATAGACATAGGCTGTGTCGTTGATCGTGCGCATTCTGCGGTTGGCTTTCTCGCGGATGCATCGCACCGGTTCACCGGCGACGCGTCCTTCGAGCATTTTTTGAAGTTTCTCTTCGCCGGTGGGCTTGTCCTTCGCCATCACAGCGGGGGCGCCAAACGCGGCGGCTCCGGCCAGGCTGGCGGCCGCAAGGGCGAGAAATTTAGACGAGCGAACCATGAACATTCTCCTACGCTAAGACCCTTATCTATAGCAGATAAAGCGTGCCAGGTGAACGATGGCTGACTCTGAAAAGCGAGGCACCAAGGCCGCGAAAATGCTGCTGGCTGCACCGTGATAAGGCGCAGCGTGCCCATTACCGGTGGCCCGGATCGCCGCCTTCGGAAATATCGGGCAGGCTGGATTGATCCGCGCCATCCGCCGGTCCGCCCTTCAGGACAAAGCGCCGGTCGCAATAGCCGCAATCGACATAGCCGTGCTCGTCAATCTCCAGATAGATGCGCGGATGGCCCAAAGCGGCAGGGCGATAGTCCTTGCCGCCGCGAATGCCGCTGGCCCCGTCACAGCTTACGCGGCGGGTTTCAACGATCAGCACTTCTGGAGGAGCGGTATTCATAAGCACGCGCGATAATCGCGAAGCGGCGCAAATTCAATCTTTCGTTTGCACGTTTTGACCGATGACAGTTGCGGCGCAAGGCTTGCACCGATCCGGCGCTTCTCTATGGCTTGCGCGCATGAGCAATGAACCCGCCATCTCGATCCGCAATCTCACCAAAAGATACGCCGCGCCCAAAGGCGCAAAGGGCGCCGATGCCTCCGGCAAGCTGGCGCTGAATGATGTGAGCTTTGATGTGCCGCAGGGCCAGATCTTTGGCCTGCTCGGTCCCAATGGCGCGGGCAAATCGACGCTGATCAACACGCTCGCCGGGCTCGTGAACAAGACCAGCGGCAATGTGAATATCTGGGGCTTTGACATTGATAGCCAGCGCCGCAACGCCAGCCGCGCGATTGGCATTGTTCCGCAGGAAATCGTGTTTGACCCGTTCTTCACGCCTTACGAAGTGCTGGAAAACCAAGGCGGATTTTACGGCATTCCGGCCTCTGATCGGCGCAGCGAGGAATTGCTCGCCGCGGTCCGTCTGGCTGATAAACGCGATGCCTACGCCCGCACATTGTCCGGTGGGATGAAGCGGCGGCTGCTGGTGGCGAAAGCCATGGTGCATTCGCCGCCGATTCTGGTGCTGGACGAGCCGACCGCCGGGGTCGACGTGGAACTGCGCCGCCAGCTGTGGGAGCTTGTCACCCAGCTTAACGATGACGGTGTCACGGTGGTGCTGACCACGCATTACCTCGAGGAGGCGGAGGAACTCTGCGACCGCATCGCGATCATCAACCATGGCGAGCTGATTGCAGATAAGCCCACGCGCGAGCTGGTGGATATGGCGCGCGAGAAAATCGTTGCCGTCACCGTGGATGCAGACCTCGCTGAGGCGCCCTCGCACGAGGCCTTCACTAAGGTTGAGCTCGCCGGGACACGCGGGGTTGAGGTGACCTATGACAAGGATGAACTTAACGCAGGCCAAGTGCTGGCAATCCTGCAAAGTCAGGGCCTGACGATTGAGGATGTGACCACGCGTGAGGCGGACCTGGAGGATGTGTTCGTACAGCTCACGAGCTAGCGGAAGATCAATGTGACGGCGACCTATGACCAGATCGGGATCGACTATGCGAACCTGCGTAGGCCAGACCCGCGCATAGCGGCGCCGATTGAGCAGGCGCTTGGACCTGCGGAGACGATCCTTAATGTCGGCGCAGGCGCGGGCTCCTATGAGCCACATGGCCGGCAAGTCACCGCGATTGAACCATCGGTTGAAATGATTGCGCAGCGTGACAAAGGCGCGGGGCCAGCGATCCAAGGCAGCGCGGAACACCTGCCCTTTGACGACAATTCATTCGATGCCGTGATGGCCGTCCTGACCGTGCATCACTGGTCCGATCAGGCGAAGGGCCTCAGCGAAATGCGCCGGGTATCGCGCGGGCCAGTGGTGATCCTCACCTATGATCCGACGTTCCGAGGCGTCTGGCTGGCGGACTATTTTCCAGAGCTTGTCACTCTGGATGATGGCCAAATGCCGCCGCTTGAGGTTTACGCCGCCGCGCTGGGCCCGGTCGATATTGTCACGGTGCCCATCCCCGCTGATTGCACCGACGGCTTTCTCTATGCATTCTGGCGCAGGCCTGAGGCTTACCTTGATCCCAAAATCCGGAGGGGCATGTCGTCATTCTGGAGAATCGCCGGGGTTGAAGAGGGGCTGGCGCGGCTAGAGGCGGATCTGGCCTCTGGCGCCTGGGCAAGCCGCCATGCTGATCTGCTGGATCAAAGCAGCTATGATGCTGGATATCGGCTGATTATCAACGAGGGATGAAGGAACGGATATGCGCGCTTTGACCAAGAGATCGGCCAGCACAAAAGCGGCACTGGCCCTTTGCGCCTCTAGCCTGCTCACGGCGTGCGGCGCGGCGAGCATCGGCGGCGATGCACAGGCCGCCGTTGCTGACACAACCGACGTCGCTGCGAACATCCCTCGCGGTGAGCAGCCCGCCAAATGCCCGAGCGAAGGCGCCGCCTTGCAAGTGCTGGGCAGCGGCGGGCCGATTGCTGAGGCGGACCGCGCGGGCACCAGCTATCTGCTGTGGATCGATGGCGAGGCGCGGCTGCTGATCGATGCGGGGTCGGGCAGCTTCCTGCGGTTCGCGCAGGCGGGCGGCAAGATGGCGACGCTGGATGCGATATTCCTCACGCATCTTCATGCAGACCATGCGGGCGATCTTGTCGATGTGCTCAACACCGGTGGTTTTGAAGGGCGAATGGAGCCGCTCACGATAGTAGGCCCAAATGCGGCGCCGCGCTTTCCCGGTATGGCGAGTTTTATGCAGCGCCTTATCGGGAAGGCCGATGGAGCTTTTGCCTATAATGGCGGCTATCAGGATGGGACGGAGAATAAGCCTGAGCTGATAGTGCGCGAGGTTGAAACGGACGAAGGCGCTGGCGCACCAGTTGGCCTTGATATTTCCAACGATTATTCCGTCATGGCGCATCCCGTCCATCACGGCCCGGTCCCGGCGCTCGGCTATGTTGTCGAAGTGGGGGATGCGAACTTTGTCATTACTGGCGATCAGAGCTTTCTAAGTGAGCGCTTTGCCAGCGATCTTGCCGGCAGCAACCCAACAATCCTGTTCGCGCATCATGTGATCAATGGTCAGCCGGGCCAGCCGCGCGGCCTGCACCGCACGCCGGAACAGATTGGCGAGCTGGCGGGCGCGATGAAGCCTGCGCGCGTGGTGCTGACCCATAATATGAAGCGGTCATTGGATGATCTGGACAATGGCCTGGCCGCGATTGCCCAGAATTACACTGGCCCGGTCAGCGTCGCACAGGATTTGGATTGCTACGCGCTTTAGCCCGCGTTCAATCGGTCGATATCCTGCCGCAGCTGGCTTTTGCGAAAGCCGCCGCCTGAGATCAGCCGCTTAAAATCGGCGACATGATCAAAATGCTGCAATTGCCGGTGGTAGTAATTGATATATTCCAGCACCGCCAAAACACCGGCTGAGGTCGCGACCCAGCGGTCTGCGGTGCCCACCGCAAATCCAGGAGCTGCCCAAGCGGCGGTGGCAGCGATCGCTGCGACAACGCTGGCGATGGCCATCGGCAAGTCGAGCGCCGCGATCCGGCGGATCGTTTCATCCGGCGAAGTGCCGCGCTCAAGCTGGTGCAGCTTCGCGCGCCAATAGACCGCCCCAATCGCCAGCAGAGCCATCATCGGAATGATGGACAGCAGCGATGCGATGCCCACCTCACCTTCCGCCAGAAACACCATGATCACCGGCAAGAGCACGATATTTCCCGCCTCCAATTTCCAATAGCTGGAAAGGCGCGCGATCAGAGCTTGCCGGGCGGTGGTTGGAGTTTGCTTCGCCATGTCAGCGGATTGGCCCGCAATTCCCCGCCTGGCAAGTCCGACCTCTGACAGGGCCCCCTGCGCGCAGCAGCAATTCGCGCAAGGGCGCTTGCCCGGCTCACAGCTTCGCGGCATGAGGCACACATGACTGACGCACAATACGACATTATCGTTATCGGCTCAGGCGCGGCGGGCCTCACCGCGGCGCTGGCCTTGGCTCAGACCAAGCGCGTGCTGGTGCTGGCCAAAGGCTCGCTGACCGGCGGATCAACCGCATGGGCGCAGGGCGGGATCGCCGCCGTACTGGATGCGGGCGACACCTTCGACAATCACGTGCGCGACACGATGGTGGCGGGCGCGGGCCTCAACGACCGGGAAACGGTGGAGTTTGTGATCGAGCAGGCCCCAGCGAGCATTGATCGTCTGGTGGAGCTGGGCGTGCCGTTCAATCAGGATTCCGGCGATTTGCATTTGACGCGTGAAGGCGGACATTCGCATCGCCGCATCGTCCATGTCGATGATGCGACCGGCTGGGCGGTGCAGGAGGCGCTGCTCAACGCGGCGAACGCCAATCCGAATATCACCATGCTGGCTGGCCGGACCTGCATTGACCTCATCACCGATCGCCACCGCACCAGCTATTCCGGCGCGGGCCATGTCTGGGGCGTCTATGCGCTGAACGAGGAAACCGGCGAGGTTGAAAGCCACGTTGCGCGGGCCACTGTGCTGGCGGCGGGCGGAGCAGGGCGCGTCTATCAATTCTCAACCGCGCCGCGCGGGGCAACCGGCGATGGGATTGCGATGGCATGGCGAGTGGGCGCGCGCGTCTCCAACATGGAGATGATGCAGTTCCACCCGACGTGCCTCTATAATCTGGAGGTCAAAAACTTCCTGATCACAGAGGCCGTGCGCGGCGAAGGCGGGCATTTGCTGCACCCGGAAACCGGGCACCGGTTTATGGCGGATTACGATGCGGAGCGGATGGAGCTGGCCCCGCGCGATGTCGTGGCGCGCGCGATTGATGATCAGATCAAGCGTTATGGCCTCGACTATGTTCACCTCGACATCAGCCATCAGCCGCCGGAATTTGTGCGCGAGCATTTCCCGACCATCGATGAAAAGCTGACGGGTCTTGGCATCGACATGACGAAGGAGCCGATCCCGGTTGTCCCGGCCCAGCATTATACTTGCGGCGGGGTGGTCGTGGGGCTGGATGCGAGCACCGACCTGCCCGGCCTGTGGGCGGCGGGCGAATGCACCGAAAGCGGCCTGCACGGCGCGAACCGGCTGGCGTCAAACAGCCTGCTGGAATGCTTTGTCTACGGCGAAGCAGCAGCCTCTGACATTCTGTCAAAATGGGACGACCTGCCGCCGCCGCCCACCATCCGCGAGTGGGACGCGACCCGCGTGGCAGACAGCGATGAGCAGGTTGTGATCAAGCAGAACTGGACCGAGATCCGCCGCTTCATGTGGAATTATGTCGGGATCGTGCGCACCACCAAACGGCTGGAGCGCGCGGCCAATCGGATCGATCTGCTGAGCCAAGAGGTTGAGGATTATTACGGCAGCTTTGTCGTCACCACCGACCTCATCGAGCTGCGCAATCTGCTGCAGGCGGCAAAGCTCATCGTAAGGAGCGCGCTGGCGCGGCACGAAAGCCGAGGCCTGCACTACACGCTCGACTATCCGGAGATGGATGACGTGCCGCAGGATACGGTGCTGGTGCCTTGAGAATTTCGAAAAACCTCTTTGCCGGCCTCGCCTGCGCCGCGTAACCCGCGCAATCGATGTAACAAACACGGCGTCTTTGACGAATGGCCTCACACTATCAGGAGGTCTTCAAACTATGCCTAAAAAACTTCTCACCAGCGCCATCGTGCTGGCAATTTGCAGCGGCGCACTGGCCGCGCCAGCTTCAGCCCAAGATGATGCGCTGGTCGATGCTCAGCCGGTTACGCGCGGGGTCAATCATATCGGTCTGACTGTCAGAGACCTGGATGCAAGCGTCGCTTTCTTTACCGAGGCACTGGGATGGCGCCGCGCTGGCGGTGTGCCTGACTACCCCTCAGTATTCGTGACCGATGGCGCATTGTTCGTAACCTTGTGGCGCGCGAGCGACCCGGACAATGCCGTGGCGTTCAACCGCAAGACCAATGTCGGCCTGCATCACCTGGCCCTGACCGTGCCCGATATTGAGACGCTGGATGAGCTCCATGCCAAGCTGAGCGAATGGCCGGGTGTGGAGATAGAGTTCAGCCCTGAGCCCAATGGCGGCGGACCGACGATCCATATGATTGTGCGCGAGCCGAGCGGCAATCGGATCGAATTTGCCGTACCGGGCGGGCGCAGCCGCACGGATGGTTGAGCTGAGCGTGGCGGGGAACTCGCTTGATACAGTTTCAATTCAGCCAGAGGCGAGCAACCCGGCGCAGTCATGAAAACACGCCCCCTATTCCTCGCCTCTATCGCTGCAGCCTTGGCTCTGCCGGTGCCGCTTCAAGCTCAGGCACAAGGTGAAGAGCCGCTGCAAAGCGGAACCACCAATTCAATCGTCGTCACCGCTCAGCGGTCCGGCGCGCCCATGTGGACCATCGACACCGCCACCGGCACCATCATTCTGGTCGGCGAGATTGCCGCCGTGCCCAAGGCAACGCCGTGGCAGCCCGACCGGTTGAAAGAGGTCGCGGGCGAGGCGCAGCGCGTCATCATCCGTGCTCAGCCCAAGGTGTCGCCGGGCGATGTCTTCCGCCTGATTTTCAGCGGCGGGAGCTTCACCAAGCTGCCCAAGAAAACCGTTGCGGCTGATTATTTGGATGAGGCGCAGCTTGCGCGGCTGAGTGCGCTGGAGGAGACCTATGACAAGGACTATGCGCGCGGCAGCTTTCTGATGACATCGTTCGATCTGCTCGCGCGGCGGCTCGATTTTGATGATGAGACGACCAAGGACGCGACCGATATCGTGCGCAAGGCGGCGGACAAGGCCGATGTGCCGATTATCCGCCCAGAGCGGTTTCGCGGCGAAGATCTGCTCGATGATCTGGCCGCGGCAGAGCCTGCTTCGCACATCCCGTGCCTGGAGGCGGCGATGACGGCGACCGAGATCGGCCCAGAGCTGATTGAGAAACGCGGTGATGATTGGCGCAGCTTTGATGTGCCCGCCGTGATGGCGAACCCGCTAGAGATTGCGCTGGGCCAATGCTGGCCGTGGGCCGATCAAGAGCTGGGCACGGAAATCCGCGATCAATGGACCGGTATGATCGAAGGCTCTGTGGAGGTGGAAGGCGTCACTCTGGCCGTGGTGCCTTTGCGTGTGCTGGCGGAGCCGAGCGGCGTGCTGGACCAATTGGAGAGCCGGGGTTTTGAGATCGGCGGACCTGACTGGCGGCCCTAAGCGCGCCCGAAAAAGCCGCCTTCGCGCACAAGCCCGCTTTCCCTTCGTCGGCTCTCATCGCCCGCTGGCCGATCACAGCCGCCGTTCGTCCAGCCTGATCGCGCACTAGCCGAGCGGCAATTGCGCTGACCCCGGCCCTGTTCCAGTTTGCAATTGGACGCGAGCGGAAAAACCCCCTGTGCTTTTCTCTTCCCGCTGAATTGCGCAAATCCGCCGCGTCCGATCGACCAAAGATGCCATTGCACGAGTGTTGGGACTGTGCTCGGCGCTGACGGTCTCAAGGCCGATCATCCAGAGTTGTTTTTAAAAGGATGATCCAATGAATACCCTTACCAAACTAGCCGCCAGCAGTGCGTTTGCGCTGTCTCTGTCGCTAACCGCTGCCACCCCCGCGATTGCGGGCGGCGATGAGCCGATCGTTGTTCAATCCAAAGCTGCGATGGAGCAGTGGCAGAAAGAGACAACGCGCGACCTCAATCGCGCGCTCGCATTCAGCCCAACCTCCGGAAAGCTCCGGGCTGACAATGGCATCGTCCAGATCAGCTTTACGCTCGGCGCAGACGGCAAGGCTGAGAACATCGAGCTGTATGATCGGAGCGCCAATCTGACCGCTGTGAGGATCGCCAAGCGCGCAGTGCGTAAGCTGGGCACGCTAGACGAAGTGCCGGTTAAGAACCGGGCACAGGCCCGCTTTTTGGCCAGCATTATCTTTGCCGACAATGCTGACATCCACGAGCGGCTCGCGGCCAAGCTCAAAAAATCAGAGCAAACTCGCATGGCTTCCGCCGATGTGGACGGCGAATACATCACTGTTGGCATCTGATTGATTTAACGTTTCACGCCATTGCCGCCTCGGCGGCATGACCCGCGCCCGCCTCTTGCCAAAACAGGGGGCGGGTTGCGGTGCGGGCGGCATTGGCTTCCCTTACGTCACCTTGCCCGGGCAGAATCGCGTGGTATCGTCATTCGCAAGAGTGAGAGGAAACACCCAATATGCCCAGCATCACCGCCAATGGAATTGAACTGTTTTACGAAGAACATGGCGATGCGGATCATCCGCCTGTGCTGCTGGTGATGGGGCTGGGCGCGCAAATGACCTTGTGGCCGATTGAGCTGGTCGAGGCTCTGGTGGCTAAGGGTCACCGCGTGATCCGCTATGACAACCGCGACATTGGTCTGTCGCAGAAATTTGAAGGCGCGAAGGCTCCCGGCGTTGTGTGGCAGGTGCTGCGCGCAAAGATCGGCTGGCCGGCCAAGGTGCCCTATACGCTGAAAGACATGGCCGATGATGGCGCGGCCTTGCTGGATGCCTTGGGCATCGAACAAGCGCACGTGGTTGGCGCCAGCATGGGCGGGATGATCGCGCAATTGATGGCTGTGCATCACGGGCACAAGCTGCTCTCGCTGACCTCGATTTTCTCCACCACCGGCAATCCCAAGCTGCCTCAGGCGGATAAGCGAGCGATCGAAACGCTCACCGCGCCGCTCACCTCCATGGAGGAAGAGCATCTGGTCGAGCACGGCATGAAAGTGGTGCAGGCGATTGGTTCGCCCGGCTACCGCGCCGATCCCGATTGGCAGCGAGAGCGGGTGCGCGCCGGCGTTCAGCGCAGCGTTTATCCCGCTGGCCTGCCGCGCCAGCTGGCCGCGATCATCGACGATGGTGATCGCACCGCCCGGCTGGCCAATGTCAGCACGCCAACTTTGGTGCTGCACGGCGAGGATGATCCGCTGGTAAAGGTCGAAGGCGGCCGCGCAACCGCAGCGGCCATCCCTGGCGCAAAGCTGGTGACGATCCCTGGCTGGGGCCATGATCTGCCGGTGCCACTGATTGATCAGATCGCAGGCGAGATCGCCGAGCATACGGCATCAGTCAGCGCCAGCGAAACAGTCCCGGCTTAGTCGATATTCGCCGCAAAGGCGGCGTAGGCGCCGTATGATGCGACGACGAAGGGCACCAGATAGGTCAGCGCGACTTTGACGAGGTCGGGAGTTTCTCCGGCCAGAATCGCATCGCCGTGATTGATCGCGGTCAATGCGGTGCCGACCACCGCCGATACTCCCAATGAGCGCTTCAGCACTGATCCGCTAAAGCTGCGCTGGATTGCTGATCTGTTCATTGCGTCTTGCTTGCCCTCATGATCAGGTAACGCCTGTGTCATTTTGCGCGGCGAGGCTCAAGCATATTCAAAAATTGCGCGGCTCGATTCGAATGATTCAAAGGGCCTTCACCACGGTTTTGCCCGCAAAAATTTTTTCGCAGATTCATTTTAGGGCTTGCGCGATTGACGAGCCTAGCATTTCCGGCGCGTCGCGGCGTTGCAGCGATATAACACACCGGCCGTTTGAGCCGATCTGGATGGTAAATTTACATTTACCCTCTTGCGTCTGAGGCCCCTCTGATTCAGTATTTAGTGGTTCTTGCCGCAAGGACACCCACAAGACCTAGTTAAAGTCGGGCGCAGACACGATATCTGCGATGGGGGCAGATTCGGTCTGAAGATGGGTGGAAATGCGGCCAGGGCTGTGGGTAGCGGGGATAAGTAATCCGCGCCCCGGGAGATAAATAATGCTAGGTGAGACACATCTCGCCGAGTCGAACACATAAAGAACATCGCACGGGTGCGGATAAAACCAGTGCGAGGCACAAGCGGGGCTAGGATATAATGGATTTTCGGAACGGAGATGATGCAGCCATGGGTGTGACCGACGGTCTCGACCAGCAGACTGATGTGGCCCCAGCAGAGGCCAAATCAGCCGATGAAGGCAGCACAACCGAAAAGCAGGCGATTGACATGCAAGCAGACGATAAGGGCAGCGAAGAACTGGTCGCCGCGAAAGCGGGCGAGGCCTTGGCTGGGGCGATGACGGAAGTGGCAAAAGCTGCGGCTGAGCCTGATAGCAAGAAGGTCAACGACCGCCGGTTCGACGTGAAAACCGATTCATCACGCGATGACAATCTGACCGAGTTCGGCAAAGAGACGCTGATCGATCGCTATCTGCTTCCCGGTGAAGATTTCCAGGACCTGTTCGCCCGCGTGGCTGATGCCTATGCCGATGATCAGGATCACGCCCAGCGTCTGTATGACTACATTTCCAAGCTGTGGTTTATGCCTGCGACCCCAGTGCTGTCGAACGGCGGCACCGCGCGCGGTCTGCCGATCAGCTGCTATTTGAACTCTGTGTCTGACAGCCTCGATGGCATCGTCGGCACTTGGAACGAAAATGTCTGGCTTGCGTCAAAAGGCGGCGGCATTGGCACCTATTGGGGCAATGTGCGCGGCATTGGTGAGCCGGTTGGCCTCAACGGCAAGACCAGCGGCATAATCCCATTTGTGCGGGTGATGGACAGCCTCACTCTGGCGATTTCGCAAGGCTCGCTGCGGCGCGGCTCCGCGGCATGCTATCTCGATGTATCGCACCCGGAAATTGAGGAATTCCTCGAAATCCGTAAGCCATCGGGCGATTTCAACCGCAAGGCGCTGAACCTGCACCACGGCGTGCTGCTGACCGACGAATTCATGGAAGCGGTCCGCGCAGGCGACAAGTTCGACCTCAAATCGCCAAAGACCGGCGAAGTGCGCGGCGAAGTGGATGCTCGCAGCCTGTTCCAGAAACTGGTTGAGACCCGCCTTGCTACCGGCGAGCCGTACATCGTGTTTAGCGACACAGTGAACCGCATGATGCCAAAGCATCACCGCGACCTAGGGCTTAAAGTGTCCACATCGAACCTGTGCAGCGAAATCACTCTGCCAACCGGCATTGACCACCTCGGCAATGACCGCACGGCTGTGTGCTGCCTGTCTTCGCTCAACCTTGAAAAATGGGATGAGTGGAACGGCGATAAGCAATTCATCGAAGACGTGATGCGCATGCTCGACAACGTCCTGCAGGACTATATCGACCGTGCGCCGCCAGAGATGGAGCGGGCGAAATATTCCGCGATGCGCGAGCGCAGCGTGGGTCTGGGCGTCATGGGCTTCCACTCCTTCCTGCAATCGAAGGGGCTCGGCTTTGAAAGCGCGATGACCAAGGCGCTGAACCTCAAAATGTTCAAGCATATTCAGGCCAAGGCGTCTGAGGCGAGCATGCTGCTGGCGCAGGAGCGCGGGCCATGTCCGGATGCGGCCGACATGGGCGCGATGGAGCGCTTCAGCTGTAAGATGGCGATCGCGCCAACCGCATCGATCTCGATCATTTGCGGCGGCACATCGGCCTGTATCGAGCCGATCCCAGCGAACATTTATACGCACAAGACCCTATCGGGCAGCTTCATCGTGAAGAACCCGTATCTGGAAAAAGTGCTGCGCGAGAAGTCGAAGGATTCCAACAATATCTGGAATTCAATCCTGGAGAAGGGCGGCAGCGTCCAACACCTCGACTTCCTGACCGACCAAGAAAAGGCATCGTTCAAAACCAGCTTTGAAATCGACCAGCGCTGGCTGCTCGAATTCGCCGCTGACCGCTCGCCTTATGTCGATCAGGCGCAGTCGCTGAACCTGTTCATCCCGGCCGATGTCGAGAAATGGGACCTGATGCAGTTGCACTTCCAAGCGTGGGAGAAGGGCATCAAATCGCTCTATTATCTCCGTTCTAAATCGATCCAGCGCGCAGGCTTTGCCGGCGGAGTGGAGGCGGACAACACCGCTGACGCACCGGAGATTGCGCTGAAGGCGGATCTGGGCGTGCCGGAAACAGATTATGATGAGTGCCTGAGCTGCCAGTAAGTTTGCAGAGCCAGATCAATGATAAAGAGCCCCCGCAAGCGCCACGCTTTCGGGGGCTTTTTGTTGTTCTGCGCAGCGCCCACGCTAGAGTAGTTTCGCAAGAAAATTCTGGAGAATACGTGATGAAAATGATCGCAATCAGCGCTGCCCCTCTTGCCCTAATGCTCGCCGGATGTGGAAGCTCCGATGATGCGATGGGGTCGTGCGACATGGCCGCCATGTCAGAGCAGATGATGGACAAGATGAGCGAGCTTGCCGAAGCCGGCGATCAGGAAGCGGTGGCAGAACTCAATGCAAAGGCGGCCGAAATTCGCGAGAAGACCGTGGCTGGGCTTGAGGATCAAAGCTATTCTCCAGAGGAGCTTTGTGCTGACTACGAGGCCATTCTCCAAATTGGCGAGTGACGCGCGGATAACTTGGCGAGGCATCCAATGGGTCTATTGATGGGTTTGATGATGGGCTTGTTGGGCGGTCCAGCCTTTGCGTTTGCCGTCCGCAGCAAGAAATCACTCACCAAGTTTGAGGAACCCAAGCGCAAGTTTGAATGCGGGCAAGGCACCAACCCAGAGCTCGGTCCGTTCGGTCCGCATAAGAGCTTTGCTCATAATGCGATTATGTTCGGCGCCTTGTTCTTCATTATAGGCAATATCGCTGGCGGTATGGCCGGATAGGCGCAGGTTCGCCACCACACCGCCCAAACTATTCATCTCGCAATTCAAGCAAATGCGCATGGGGGCTTTTCTTTGCGCCAAACCCATGGTTGAATGTCTAACGCTATGAAAACTCGGCAATCCACACGTGTTCCGCTCAACGCCACTGGGTCATACCGCACATCGCGCGGGATGCAGTGGGACGTTGATCTGGAGGATTTGTCCGCTGGCGGCTGTATGATCCACGACCGGCAGGGGCGGCTAAAGCTGGGCGAATATGTCCGCCTGTATATCGCAGGCACGGGTCCGCATCTGGCCGAGGTCGCCTGGCAGATTGGCGGCAATGCGGGGCTGGCCTTTACCCGGCCCTTGCCAGACCGGGTCTTCACCGCGCTGGCGGCGGCGGATTGGAATGCGGCGGCAAAGGCGTACCGTGATGAAAGCAAGGGCGGATCGGCCCGCCGCTTTGTTTAAGCGCCGCGGTACCTGCATAACCCTAGCGAGGCTGACATGACCCTAGATATTGTTTTGCCTGCGTTTCTGCTGTTCGTCGCGATCACCGATATCCCGATTTTTCTGTTCATGCGGGCGCGCGGGATCATGCGCGACAATGTTGCCAACGCTCTCGCTTTTGCCTCACTTTCGCTTCCCTTGCTCGCTTATGTTATCCTGAATTTCGTCTTGCCGGATATCGGCGCAATCGAAGTGTTTTAGGACCGAAGTCATGCAACCACAGATCTGGATCGGAATAGCCGGGACCATTTTTGCGCTCGCCTTTATCTTCAACGGGTGGCGCAGCAGCCGCGGCGATCAGTCCGGCCACGCGGCCAATGCTGGGCGGCTCCACATCGTTATGGGCCTCGTATTCCTGCCGTTCTTGTGGGTGGCGATTGTGGCGACGATGTCATGAGCGCGCTGCGGATCATCACAGCCGCTGGCCTGATCGTGCTGCTGTCGGCCTGCGCCAGTCAGATTGATGCCGGGGTCGCCGCCGATGAAGGCACGCCGGGTTTCCTATGGGGAATGTGGCATGGGTTCGTCTTCCCATGGGCCTGGATCGGCTCGCTTTTCAATCCAGACATCGCGGTCTACGCCGTGCCCAATAGGGGCGCGTGGTATGACTTGGGCTTTTTCCTCGGCATTACGGTGCTGGGTGGGGGAAGCTTCTTTGGATCAAAAAGCCGCAGCTCTGGCTAAACCCGCCGCGCGCGCACTTCTCACGCGCTAAGGCGCACCGGCTTTTCAACTTCGACCACTTCGACCCGGTCCCGGCCGTTCCGCTTCGCATTGTAGAGCGCGGCGTCTGCCATTTCGATCAGATCTTCGCGCGGCAGGGCGGCATTGGCCGGCGCCAGGGCAACGCCCACAGATGTGGTGATGCGAGAGGCGCTGTTCACGTTTGCGGGCAGGGTCATATTCGCCACCGCATCGCGAACTTCCTCGGCCAGGCGCGCGGCATCGCCGGGTGCGCTCTCGCGGATGGCGGCGACAAATTCCTCCCCGCCGTAACGCGCGACGATCCCATCGCTGTCGCTGAACACGCGCTGCAATGCGCGCGCCACCAGCAGCAGGCATTGATCGCCCGCCTGATGGCCATTGGTGTCGTTGAACAATTTGAAGCTGTCGAGATCGATCATCATCACCGCCGTCCGCCCGCGTGACAGCATGGCGCCAGCATCATCGGCCTTGTTCGCGCGCGCGATCTTTTTGGCAAAGGCTTGCTCAAAATAGCGCCGATTGGCCATGCCGGTGAGCGGGTCTCGCTCTGACAAGTCGCGCAGGGCGCGGTTGGCCAAGGTCAGCTCGCGCGAGGTTTCTGCAGCGCGCAGGTTGAGCAGGAAATTGCGCTGGCGCAGGCGCTCAATCCGGAATGCCAGCGGCACCGTCGCGGCGGTCACCACGCAGAGCAGGAACAGATAATCGAGATAGGGCACATAGCCATAGGGGCTGGTCAGGATCACCGTGCCGAACGCGGCGGCGATAAAGGCGACGTTGAAGGCCAGCAGCTGACGCATGGAATAGGGCAGGATGATATTGGCAATGCCCACAATCAGCGCGGTCGCGGTGAGATAGCGCGCGGTGTTCTCCGCCGACATTTGCAGGCCTAAATAGACCATGATCACCGCAAAGGCGATCGGCGCCGCGCCCACACACACCGACATGATCCAGTGCCATCCGCGCGCGCCAGCGACCAGGCCGAGCACGGTGATCGGGATGATCGTCAATGCCCTCAGCCATGCTCCCGTCACAGCCGATTCCGGGTGGATCATAAAGTCGAGCGCAATCGTGAACACCGCGACTAGAAAGCCCAGCACGAGCAAAAACTGATGGTCCGATTTTTGCCGGGCCACGGTTGCGCGCGCATAATTCTGGCGGATCGCCAGGGGCCAGGATCGCTCCGCCGAGCCATCGCGGATCACCGCGTCGAGCGCGGCGGCATCGAGATAAGGCCCGCTGGTCTCTGCCGCGCGCGCTTGCGCATCGATCGCACCCTGAGCAGGCGCAATCGGAGCGGAGGAAAGCGCTTGCGGAGCCAGCTCAGACACCGGTTCAGGCGCACGGCCAGTCGCCGCATCCACGCGCCCGCCCGCATCCGCGCGGTCCGCGTTTCGCGCAGCGCGCGCCAGCCCACCATGCGCTGGAAAAAATTGCTGTAAAACTCCCATTACCGCGCGACTAGCAAGAGGTGCTTAATTCTGGGTTAGTATCCCGTAATATGCTATAAGCTTTGTTCGCGCAGGCGGCGTAACTTGCATCAGACGCGCGTGTGCTCGTTGCATGGTCTGCAAGACTGCGGAAAGCCCTTAAGCGCTCGCACGGTTCGACTCACATTTTGCACGGTTTATCCCCGGCGTTGAGTCCATCCTTGCCTTCGTTTTCGTAGTTTGATTCCCTATAAGAGCTCAAGAACACCAATCTAAGGAACACCACATGTCGTTGCTCGAAGCCCGTAAGACCTACAAGCCGTTCGAATATCCGTGGGCTTACGACTTTTGGAAACGTCAACAGCAGATCCACTGGATGCCAGAGGAAGTGCCGCTGGGTGAGGATTGCCGCGATTGGGCGCAAAAGATCACTGAGCACGAGCGCAATCTGCTCACGCAAATCTTCCGATTCTTCACTCAGGCCGACGTCGAAGTGCAGGATTGCTATCACGACAAATATGGCCGGGTGTTCAAGCCGACCGAGATCAAAATGATGCTCACCGCCTTCTCCAATATGGAGACGGTGCACATCGCGGCGTACAGCCACCTGCTCGACACGATCGGCATGCCGGAAAGCGAATATTCCGCCTTCCTCGAATATGAGGAAATGGCCGACAAGCACGATTACATGCAGCAATTCACCGTCGACACCGACGAGGATATCGCCCGCACGCTCGCCATGTTCGGCGGCTTTACCGAAGGGCTGCAATTGTTCGCGAGCTTCGCGATGCTGATGAACTTCCCGCGCTTCAACAAGATGAAGGGCATGGGGCAAATCGTCAGCTGGTCCGTGCGCGATGAAACGCTGCACTGCGAAGGCATCATCAAGATGTTCCACACCTTCGTGGAGGAACGCGACTGCCTGACCAAGGCGGTGAAGGAAGACATCGTCGATGTCTGCCAGAAGTCCGTGCGCCTCGAAGATGCGTTCATCGACCTCGCGTTTGAAATGGGCCCGGTCAACGGGATGAGCGCGAAGGAAATCAAGAAGTACATCCGCTACATCGCCGATTGGCGCCTGGGCCAGCTAGGCCTCCAGCCGATTTACATGATCGACGAGCACCCACTGCCATGGCTCAGCCCGCTGCTGAACGGCGTGGAGCACGCGAACTTCTTTGAAACCCGCGCGACCGAATATTCAAAAGGCGCGACCAAGGGCGACTGGAACACCGTGTGGTCCAGCTTCGACAACCGCCAAAAAGCCAACGCTGCAAACGAAGTGGCAGCGGACAGCGACGGCCCGGATATGTTCGGAGAAACCGAAGCGGCGGAGTAACGTGTTTTGTCTAATGCTGTAAAAGTGGATAGCGGGTCACAGCCTAAGTGCGGTATTATCATGCCTATTGCGGCAATGGGTGACTGCACCGAAACACATTGGACTGAAGTTCTAAATATCCTAACTGAAGCCGTTGAGGATGTGGGTTTTACCGCTGATATTGTTAGCAATGCCGATGAAGTAACGGTTATACAAAAGACAATAGTCCAGAATTTGTATGAATTACCCGTAGTCGTTTGCGATGTTAGTCAGAAAAATCCGAACGTTATGTTTGAGCTCGGCATGAGGTTGGCATTCGATATGCCAACTATAATTGTAAAAGATGATCAGACATCATTTAGTTTTGATACCGGAGTTATCGAACACTTAGAATATCCTCGCGATTTACGGTTCGCAAAAATTAATCAGTTCAAGGAGAAGCTTGGAAAGAAGGTGCGGGCGACCTTCGAAAAGAGAAGCTCTGAGCCTGATTACTCAACCTTCCTCCGTCATTTCGGTCGCTTTGAAGTTGCTAAGTTAGAAACAACCGAAGTTACAGGGCAAGAATTCATCATGAATCAGCTCACTGAGATTCGTGAAGAGATTTCTGAGATTGCATTGCCGCCTACTGCCCGACGCCCACTCGCATTTCCCGCTGGTCATGAAATTGATATTTGCTGTGGCCCTATGTCCGCTCAGCAAGTTGAAGAATTCGAGCAAGAAATGCGCTGCGACAACAGATTAAACGAGGTTAGGTCTGCAGAAATCGGCGATCATTTTCATCTGTATGCTGCTTCAGAATTCGATTCCATTTCACATCGTCGCGAATTGGAGAAGGACTACCAAAAGCGCGCACGAGATATCCATTCGCAGACACGTAGAAGAAAGCGGACGAAAGCAGAGCGTAGTCTGGAAGCTATTCAGAATCACTTTCTCGAAGGCGAGCGACCTGAGAGTGATTTCGATGACTCAGCAGTCAACAGTTAACACTCACTCTTTGGTTACTCGACCGGGTCTATCTGCTTTTTTGAGCCCACCGCCCAGCAGCACCTTTGAATACCACACATGAAACGGGATCGCGGCTTTGACGAGCGGGCGGTCGGGCCGGGTTAGCCAGCTGCCAAACATCAAAACCGTGCTGCCCTCGCCGGGCTGAACCGACAGCCAGCTGGCGGTTGCGCCAGAGAAATCGCGCAGCAGGATTTGGGGGGTTTTTGTTTTCCGCACGCCATCCGGCGTGCGATCTCCTCGGCCCTCGCGGGCCTGCGGGCGCCCGCTTGGGCTTGCGGACCCTGCGGGTCCGTGCTCCGCGGCCAAGCCATCTGCATCAGCGTCCCAACGCTCCACCACATTCCAAGCTGCGAATTTCTGTACCTCGCCGCGCGCCAGCTTTGCCGCGTCATTATTGCTCGCGCCGCGTCCGATCAGGCCCAGCGCCAGCCGCTCTGGCCGGAACGCCATGCTGCAATAAAACCGCTCGATAAACGCCGCCAACGTCACCTCGCCCGGCACCGTGCGCGCAAAGCAATCGCGGTAGTCACCCGGCCCGCCAAATTCGGCGAGCAGGCTGCCCTGTGGCACATCGCATGCGGTCACCTTTGCCATCGGGCCAGCATAGACCCATCGCAAAACCATCCAAGTGCAATGCGCGCACCGCCCCTTGATTGCGCCTGACCCATGTGTATTGTCTATATAACACACCTTCAGGAGCCTTCATTCATGTCTACCGTCCGCGTTTTGGCTGTCGCGCTGGCCCTAACCCCTATCATCGCGGCCGCGTCCGCCCCAGTGGCCGCGCGGGTCATCAGCCCCGCCGCGCCAATCCCGCCCATTGAGGAAGCGCGCACGCAAGTGATCGCCAATGACGGCGCGCTGTTCTGGGCCGCGTTTGAGGGATGCGATGCGGACCAGCTAGAGCCGCTGCTGCACAAGGATTTTCGCATGCTGCACGATCTGGGCGGCATGGTCGCATCAGACCGCGCGGGCTTTATCGGCATCGTGCGCGAGCAATGCGAGGCGCGCCAGCCGGGTGGCAAGAACCCTGGATATATGAACCGCCGCCTGCCTGTGCCGGGCACTCGGCAAATCACCCCGCTGGGCGATTGGGGCGTGCTGGAGCGCGGCTCTCACACGTTTCACGAACTGCGCCAGCGACCAGCCGGCACATATGGCGCGGATGATCCTGGCGGACCGGCCTGGGTTCAGGTCGGCGGTGCGCGCTATATCCATGTGTGGAAATGGGTGAAGCCAAAAGGGCGCTTTCGCTTGCTCGAAAGCCTCAGCATCGATCACGGCGCCGCGCCGCCATATCCGCCAGTGGGCGAATAAAAAGCGGGGCAGGGGCTGCCTCTTTTGCGCGGCTTCTCGGGCAACAGGCGGAACGCAACGCTACGTTTGTTGTTGGTGAAGGGAGACATATAGGAGAACGCCATGCGAAAGCGCATCAATTCAAAATCGCCCGCCCTCATCACCGCTCTGGGCCTGTCACTGACTTTGGCCGCATGCAGCGGCGCGGCAGACGACACCGCAGCCGAGGCGGAACCAGCAGAAATGCAGGGCATTGAAGAGGCGATTGAAGCCAATGACACAGTGACCGGCGCCGAAATCGAAGAGGCTGTGCCCGGCGTAGAAGGCGCAGCGCCCGAAGGCGACACGCCCAACACCGCCGACCTGGAAGAGCCGGAAAATCTCAACACCAACGAAATCGGCGAAGATCAGTAGCGCCTAGCGGCTCTATCGCCGGAGCATGTTGAAAGCATGGATTCGCGGCCGCGCCGGTTAGAGCGCGGCCGCCAAACCACCGCGCCTTAGCGGCGCTTTTTCTTGGCGTAGACGCCTGACTTTTTCTCAACCCATTCGGCAAAATCGAGCGAGTAGGCCATGCGCAGCTCGGTCTGAGCCGCTGCGATCATGCTCTCATCCTTGGGCGGGAATTCCTCCAGGGGGTTCTTCACCTGCCCCTTGCCCTTGGTCACCAAAGTGTCGCCATCATACTTATGGAACACCCAGCCGGTGAACAGGTTCGATCCGTACATCATCGCCTTGTGATAGAAGATGTGGGTCGTCACCAGCTCTGCGTAACAGGGATTGGTGCTGTCGGTCAGGCGCTGGCCGCGTTTGATCTTGCGGTTCATCGCCTTGACCTCGGCCTTCAGCTCATCATTGCCTTTCAGGTCTTCGTTCCACGGCGTTGGCTCGTGCATGATGACTTCATATTCTGCCGGTGAGAGCTTTAGCTTTTCCAGATAATCGAGCTTCTCCAGCTCCTGGATCTGCACCTCCGGGCCGAGATATTCGCGCATCAGATCCTTGATCGTCGTGACTTTGCCTTTGTTGCCTTCCTGATCGATCAGAGCGCCAATCGCGCCGAACCCGCTGAGCAGGCCCATCTTGATGCCGAGATAATTTTCGGTCGGCCAGACATGCAGCTCGCATGGCTTGGTTGCTTCTGTCTCTCGCAGGGCTCCGGCGACGGCCTCTGCGGTGGCATCCGCTGCTTCTTGCGTGGCTGCATCCGTTGCTACTTCGGCAACAGCCTCTGGCGCTGCGACGTCGGCCACCGCCTCTGTGTCCTGCGCGGCGGCACCAGAGCTGTACCCTGCGCCGACCAAAGCGAGCGCGAGCGCACCCGTTAAGTGAATGGTTTTCATAGATAGTCCCCCTTTAATTCCCCGCTGGAAGACTAATCAGGCGATTTGCGCAAATCAAGACCGCTGCTTTCCTACAGAGGCCATGCGCGGGTACATGGCGCGGATGGACCACGCGCAGCTTCAATCGGAAAAAGCGATTAAACGGGCGCTTTGTGATCGATTGGATTTAAGCGCTAAGACTGTGTTCCAGGCGTTCCAAGCGTGGCTCAGCAGCGACGAACCGAGTACGGGCGCGAGTGCGGCGTGCGGCTACACCTGGCCCCAAGCGGCGGGCGGGGCCTCAACCTCATTGGCGAGGTCGAACTCGACCCGGAAGGTGCGGCCTAGGTAGCGGGCCTCGCACGAGCCCTCGTCGCTTTTGGGGCGGCCCATGCGGATCGGGCGGGTGAGGGTGTAGGCAAAGGTGGGCGTCTCGCTGCCCGCTGGGTCGACCTCAACGCTCCAGGTGTTGACGATGGAGGCGCAATAGGCGCCGTCGAACTCAGGGCGCTCAAACAGGGCGATGCTCTCGGCATCGACGGGGAACTCCTGACGCATCGCGGTGCCAGCATCGGCTGTGTCGCCGCCATACATGGTGACCGCGTCCTCCTCGCCGTCTTCATGGCGGTGGTCATGCTTGAGGCGCAGGCCAGCGTCGGTCTTGGTGATCAGCCAGGTGCGCGATCGGTCCCATACGCCGGGCTCGGTCTCGATGTGAAAGGGGATGGCGATGCGCGTGTCGCTGCATTCGCGGACCTGCATGACCATGGCCTTGCCGACGAAGTCTGCATCCGCTTCGTCTTCGCTGGTGAGCTGGCCGGCATAGGCCTTGCCGCAGTGGGTTGAGAGTGCGGCCCAGAACTCGGCTTGCGTGTCAGCGCCCGCCGCGGGCGATGCGGCGTCGCCATCGGCTGGCTGGGTGCAAGTGGCGGTGAGCGCGAGGGCGGCGATGCCGGTGGCGGCGAATCTGAGGCTTGTGATCATGCCACTTGGTATCAGCGCGGCCCGCTTAGCGCCACCCGCTCAGCACCAGTCGATGCGCGGCCCGCCCCACTCCTCGGCGAGGCCTTCGCGAACGAGCGTCATGCCGAGACTCTGTCCGCCGCGGGTCACAACCCGGAGCGCGCGGCCATAGCGGTCAGCGCTGCGGCCATCGGCGCTCGGCTGAAGGCTGAATGGTCCGGCATCCAGCAGCGCCTGCATGCGCGCGGTTGCCTGATCGCCGAGGCGCGCCTCGCGCGCGCAGGCGGGGCGGGAGACCTCTGGCGTGTCGATATCGGCGATGCGGATCTTGTTCCCCTGGTACCAGATCGTGTCGCCATCGACGATGCAGGTGATCCGTCCGGAGCCGACACAGACCGGGAAGCGGGCGCGTTCGGTGTCGGCGGCTTCGCTCGCTTGGGCTTGGGTGCCGGGCGGGATGGAAGCGGCGCTAACGAGCAAAGCCAAAGCTGCGCACGCGAGGGACGGGCGGAGGGAGTAGGTACGATGAGTCATCCCCGAGCAATGGCCCAGCAGGACTCAAGGCATCATTCGGTTGAACCCCGAGGGTTGCTACCTATTGAGGCGCTGCGGGCAGGCGGGATCAGTGAACGGCATCACAGCCCAGCACCTACATACGAAACGGGGCCAGCGCATGGCCGGCCCCGATCGCGGGTCAAGCGCTGCAAGCAGCGCGGTGTCAGGCGAGCCTTAGAACGCCAGCGTCTCTGGGTCCGGCATAGGCTCTTGCTTCTGCGCTTTGAGGAAGCTCATCACGCTGCGCACGCCAACCCAGACGGCGATGACTGGCAGCAACAGAAAGCCGATCAGTACGATGGTCAGCAAGGCTGCTACGATCGATGCGACAAAGCCGATCCAGAAAGTGCGGATGAGATAGGTGTAGTGCGAGGCCATCCACGGCTCTTGATCTTCGCCCTGCCACACATGGGCGAGAACGATGCCAACAAGGCCGGTGATCCCGGTCACAAAGCTGGCGAGATAGAGCAGGCTGATGATGGTCGGACGGTTGGCGTCAAAGCCGCCATTGTGCGGTGTGGGCTGACGATTGCCAGAGCTTGGCTCAGGGCTGTTGGTATTGCTGTCGTTCATTGCATGATCCCCCATGAGATGCGTTTACGTGTCCCTACGTAACGTACCGTGCGTGTTGTGCAACTGCGCCCATCCACAGCACGGCCCCGCGCCCTCGCGCTTACTCGCACCAATCGCGCGGGGCTGTGCCCCAGCCAGATGCGGCGGCGAGATCGCGTTCGATCATCGTATCGGCCAAATACTCATAGCGATTGCCGGACTGCTTGCGCCGGACCTCACGCAGCTCGCGGCCATATTGGTCATAGGGCGGCTCGTCCGCGCCGCTCCACTCAAACGCGCCTTCGCCGAGCCACGCATGGAGGAAATCGCGAGACTGGATGGCGCGCTCTCGTTCCGCCGCGCAGGCTCCGTCCAGCTCTGGCGCGTCGAACCCGGTGAAGCGGATGCGGCGGGCCCCATCGCCAAAGCCGATGGCCAGCGTATCGCCATCGATCACACAGCCCTGCACCGGGCTGTCGCTGCGCACGGCGCACAATCCGTAGGCCTTCTCGACTGCGATCCATTCGCCCTCCGCGGTGAGCGGGCGATAGACAAACCACCACAGCGCGGTGACGGCGGCGGCCAGCGCAATCACGCGCGCCGATGCCCACCAGCTTTTGCGCTGCTTTCGGGATCGTCGTTTGAACATTGCGGGCGTTTAGCAGGCTCCCACTTGCCAAAGCAAAGGGCCGCTCAGGATTGTTCCCAGCGGCCCTTAAACGTTTCCAATCCGGGTCAGCACCCGGATATCCGCCAGCTTAGGCGGTGATTTCGGTCAGTGAACCTTTGCCGTTTGGCGTTTCGATGTCGACGCATGTGCCAGCGTCAACATAGGTCCAGGCGTTGCCTTGATAGTCTTCAGTGCTGGTGCCAGCACAGCTCGTGCCTGGGCCCGCTGCACAGTCGTTCTTGCCAGCGAGTGAAACGCCGAAGCACTTCTCTTTCTCGCCGCCGCCAGCTGCTGCCAGAGCTTCTGCTTCGCTGCCTGCTGCACCGTCTTCAGCTGGGGCTGAGCCGCCACCTGAACATGCAGCCGCAAGGCCAGCAGCGATCGCGAGAGTGAAAGAACCTTTAGTGCGAGTAGTGATCATATTGTCCTCCAAAAAATCCAAGTCGGCGGGGGTAACGCATGCACCGCCTATTGGGCAGTTCGCAATCCGCACCTCAGAGGTTACGCGGCGATGCAATTCAATTGCAACCCTGAAGGTGCGATTTGGCGTGAGCGCAGCTCTGCACAGCGCTTTCCAGACAGCGCGTTAGCCGCTAAGCGCTGCGCTCAGCGTCCGGGCCATGATGGTCTCAGGCGCGCCCGCGAAATTGAAGCAAAGAAGAGCGCTATCCATGACCGCATCGAGCGAGCCGCAAGCCCAAGAGATCGCCAAAGCGCAGGTCTTGATCGAGGCACTGCCCTATTTTCAGCGTTACGCCGGGCGCACTTTCGTGGTGAAATATGGCGGGCATGCAATGGGCAATCCTCAAGCCGCGCGCGACTTTGCCGAGGATATTGTGCTGCTGAGGGCGGTCGGGATTAACCCGGTCGTAGTGCACGGCGGCGGCCCGCAAATTGGCGAAATGTTGGAGAAGCTGGGCGTTGAGACCACCTTTGTCGATGGCCTGCGCGTTACCGATGAAGCGACCGCAAAGGTCGCAGAGATGGTCCTCTCCGGCGCGATTAATAAACAGCTGGTCGGCTGGTTGGCAGAGGCAGGCGGCAAGGCGCTGGGCATCTCTGGCAAGGATGGCGGGCTTGTGCGCGCACGCAAGGTGGAGCGGACCACGCGCGATCCGGAAAGCCACATTGAACAAGTGGTCGACCTCGGCTTTGTCGGCGAACCGGCAGAGGTCGATACCAGCGTGATCGACACCGCGGTTGCCGCTGGAATGATCCCCGTGATCGCGCCGATCGCGGCGGGTGAAGATGGCGCGACTTACAATATCAACGCCGACACAATGGCCGGAGCGATTGCGGCGGCGCTGGGCGCAGCGCGCCTGTTTCTGCTCACTGATGTGGCGGGCGTGCTCGATGCAGACGGCGAACTCTTGACCGATCTCAACCCGGCGCAAATCGGGACCTTACGCGATAGCGGCGTGATCAAAGGCGGCATGGTGCCCAAGCTGGAGACCTGCGTAACCGCAGTCGAATCTGGCTGCGAAGCGGCGGTTGTGCTGGATGGCCGGGTGGCGCACGCAATGCTGCTCGAATTCTTCACAGCACGCGGCGCTGGCACGCTGGTGCGCGCGTGAAACCACTGTTAACGCTGGAATGAAGCGTATTAGTCGGGTAATACGGCCTTAGGGACTTCAACCGAGTGGTGCAGCAACTGCCCCACCCACCAATGAAAAGACCAAACGATGCAAGGATTATACGCCGTTTACGACATTGTCTCGCTGCTCACGAGCGCGCTGATCATGCTCATCATCATTCAATTTGTGATTGGCCTGCTGTTCGCCTTTAACGTGGTGAGCCCATCGAACCAGTTTCTGATGTCGTTCTACAATTCGATCAACAGCCTGCTGGACCCGGTGCTGCGCCCAATCCGCAACATCATGCCCGCAACCGGCGCGATTGATTTCTCGCCCTTGGTGCTGATCATCACGCTGCAAATCATCCTCATCATCCTGGGCGCAGTGATCAACAGCGTCTGACGTCACACAACTCCATGGGAAGCCTGCCAGAATGACCGCCACACGAATTGACGGAAAAGCCTTTGCAGCCAAATTGCGCGAGCGTGTTGGCGCATCGGCGGCAGCATTTGCCGAAGCTGCCGGGCGCAAGCCGGGCCTGGCCGTGGTGCTGGTGGGGGAAGATCCGGCGAGCAACGTCTATGTTCGCTCCAAAGGCAAGGCGACCGTCGCTGCCAATATGGAGAGCTTTGAGCACCGCCTGCCTGCGGATACGAGCGAGGCGGATTTGCTCGCTTTGGTGGATCAGCTCAATAATGATGATGCGGTCGATGGCATCCTGGTTCAGCTGCCGCTGCCCGCCCATCTCGACGAACAATCGATCATTGCCTCGATCAGCCCGGATAAGGACGTTGATGGCTTTCACGTCATCAATGCCGGGCGACTTTCGGTCGGGCAATCGGGCTTCGTCCCGTGCACCCCGCTGGGCTGTATGATGCTGCTGGCGGACCGGCTGGGCGATCTTTCTGGTCTCGAGGCGGTTGTGATTGGCCGCTCCAACATCGTTGGCAAGCCGATGGCTCAGCTGCTGCTGGATGCCAATGCCACGGTCACCATTGCGCACAGCCGGACCAAAGATCTCGCAGGAGTCGTTAAGCGCGCGGACATCGTCGTTGCCGCAGTTGGTCGTCCAGAGATGATCGGCAAGGACTGGCTGAAGGATGGCGCGACTGTGATTGATGTAGGCATTAACCGGCTGCCGCCAGAACCCGGCGCAGACAAAGGGCGGCTTGTCGGCGATGTCGCTTTTGACGAGGCCAGCGAAGTGGCCGCCGCGATCACGCCCGTACCTGGAGGAGTTGGCCCGATGACGATCGCCGTGCTGCTGCGCAACACTCTGGTTGCCGCGCACCGCAATGCAGGCGTCGCCGTGCCGGAGGGGCTTTAGCGCGACCCAAAATTCCCGTTCGCCCTGAGCTTGTCGAAGGGCTGCTCTTCTTCCAAGAGCATTGGTGTAAATATATGGACAGTGCTTCGACAGGCTCAGCACGAACGGAGTAGTTGATGATCCGCGCAATCAATCGCACATTTGTGCTGGCGACCCTTGCCGCCCTGTCAGCCTGCTCTGCCCCGCAGCGCGGCCCATCCAACGAAGTCATCAACCGCGTCCTTGTCGGCGTGCCGGGCGAGGCTCAGCCAAGCACAATCGTTGCGACAGAACTCGCCTACGCCCGGGCCGCACAATCTGAAGGACAGTACACCGCTGGACTTGCCTATGCCGCGTCGGGGGCTTTGCTACACGGTAGCAACGGAACCGTGGATGGGATTGCCTTGTACACGCGCCTTAGCAATCCAAAGACGAGCGTTGCATGGGGTCCGCGCACCATTATGATGAGCTGTGACGGCGCGGTTGCGATCAGTCTGGGGCGCTTCCGTGATCAGGAAGCGCAAGTGGGCAATTATGTGACTGTCTGGCAGCGCCAACCAGATCGTCAATATCGCTGGGTTTATGATGTCGCTGGGCGTGACAATCCGCAACCACCGCCGCGCCCAGAATTTGAAGACGGCGATATTGTTGTCACTGCGATTGATGCGGTCGAAGGTCTGATCGCGGATTGCCCTCAACGCCGAGGAAACGCCGCCCCTCCGCCGCCAGCGCTCTCTCTCTCCAGCGACCATCCGCAGGGTTCAACCCTCTCGGGTGATGGCACCTTGCGATGGCGCTGGGAACATCGCCCAGATGGGATTAAATACTTCGCTGCTGAGTATTTCTATCAGGGTGAATGGCGCACGGCGATTGAAGAAAGCTTGACTTCTCCGCCGGAGAGCTGATGGCGGAAACATGCTGCCTGAACTTTTCGTCTCGGCCTTTATCACCCTGTTCGTGGTGATCGATCCGCCCGGCTGCGCGCCTATTTACGCTGGCCTGACCAAGGGCGCGACGCCAGCTCAGGCGCGCAATATGGCGCTGCGGGCGAGCGGGATTGCCGCGGTTATTCTTGTGATCTTTGCCTTCTTTGGCGAAGATCTGCTCTCCGCTCTGCACATAGAGCTCAACTCGTTCCGTATTGCGGGCGGGCTGATGCTGTTCTGGATCGCGTTTGAGATGGTGTTCGAAAAGCGCACCCAGCGCCGTAATGAACGCGCCGACAAAATCAGCGCTGATCCAGGCATCGAGGACGTGTCCGTCTTCCCAATGGCGATGCCGATGCTCGCCGGACCCGGCGCAATCGCGGCGGTCATGCTGCTGATGAACGAAGCGGATGGAACCGCTCAAACCATCGAAGTGTTCGCTGCGCTCGGACTGGTGCTCGCGATTACCGCGATTGCACTCGTTGCGGCTGGCCCGCTGATGCGTATTTTCGGAGATAAGGTGGAGGCGGTGATCACCCGCCTGCTTGGTGTGCTGCTTGCCGCGCTCGCTGCGCAATATGTGATCGACGGCCTGCGCGGCGCATTCGCCTTGGGCGGCCCGGCCGCCTGATCAAATCGGGCCAAGTCCCTTGACCAACCTCAACCGGTAATCTCAGTCTCCGGATAGCCAATCAGGCTAAGCGAGGCGCGGCCAGCATCCAAAATGCGCGTCGGCTCTGCCGACACGCGGGCGGAGGCAAATGCGCCGTGGAGCAATTGAGTGAGGGTCCGCCCTAGCGCATTCGCATCGCCCTCAGCCCGGCCAGCTGCGATGGCGTCAAAGGCAATCTCGGACATATGCGCCTCCATTGCGTCGAAGATGCGCGCGGCCTCCACGCGCACTTCTGGCATGTCCTGGCCCAGCTCCAGCGCGAGGCCGACAATCGGGCAGCCATGGACATCGCCCTCTTCTTCGCACAGCTCGGCATGCACGCTGTAAATATGGTGATAGATCCCTGCGAGGCGGGCCTCTGGCGCGGTGTCCTCCGCCGTCTTTGAGCGAAAGATCATGTCCAAGGTCGCGATGCCGTGCTGCTTCACAACCGCCAGAGCGAGGTCACGCTTATCGGCGAAATAGCGATAGATGGTCGCCTTGTTCACCTCCGCAGCGCTGGCCACCTCGTCAACGGCAACACCGTGAAAATTACGGCGCCAGAACAGGCCAGCGGCGACGGAGATGATGTGGGCGCGGGTGCGCTCACCGCGAGTGGCAAAGACCTGTACGTTCATAAGTAACCGTTTAGTTCGGTTGATGGCAGGCCGCCAGCCTTGAGCTGCGACACCAGGTTGCAGAAGCAGTCGGGTCTCGTGGGCAACCGCCGCGCTTCGGCGATTGCGCGCGCTCTCATTCCGCTCATATTCATGCTTCGGGCGGCACCCTTAACATGGAGCTGTTTGGGAGGGCGCGTGATCCATTTCGAAAAATGTTTGCGGGCAGGGTTCGCTCACGTCTGGCCAATTGCCCTGGCACTTGTATGTTTCATGCCATCGCCCGCCGCCGCTCAATCCCGCAGCGAACCCTTGGCGCAGCTGACCCTTGAGCAGGTTGAGGCACAGATTGAAGCGGGCGACCTTGGCAAGATCCGGGCGCTCTCTGCTGAGCAGCAGGGCGAAATCGTCTATCGCAAGCGCTTTGGCAAAGGGGAACTAGGCGACCGAGTTGATATTAAATCGGCTGGCAAATCGATAACGGCGCTCGCTGTGGGCGCGGCGATTGCTGATGGAAAGCTCGCTGGGGTTGATGTGAAAGTCTGGCCTTTTCTCGGCTCGCCGCGCGACGGGCTGCACAGGGCGATAACGATTGGCGACCTTTTGTCGATGTCATCTGCGCTAGACTGCAACGATTGGGAGCGCCGTTCCCCTGGTCAGGAAGAAAAGATGTATCGCACGCGCATCTGGCGCGATTTCGCGCTTGGCCTGCCGAGCCGCGAATACACTCGCGATGCGGACGGCGACGGCCCATTTTCCTACTGCACGGCGGGCGTGTTCCTGCTGGGCCAGGTGGTTGAGAAGGCGGTGGGCGAGCGGTTTGATCTGTATGTACAGCGGCGGCTGTTTGATCCGCTGGGTATCGATGGCGCAGATTGGCGGCGCTCGCGCAGCGGCGAGGTGCAATCCGGCGGCCAGCTGACGATCAGTGATACGGCCTTGCTCAAGATCGGCCGGATGGTGCTGAACATGGGGGTTTGGGAGGGCGAGCGGATTGTGCCGCGCGAATGGATCAAATCCATGCTGACCCCGCGCCATCAGCTGGGTGAGCATGTCTATTATGGCAGGTTGTGGTGGGCCATGCCGCTGCGCTCGTCGCGCGGCTTTGAAGCGGCGTGGATGATGAAGGGCAATGGCGGCAATATCGTCGCGGTCGTGCCAAATATGGACGCTGTGCTTGTTGTGCAGACCGAGAATTACAACAAGAGCAATGCCGAGCGCCGGGCGTTTATGGCCCTCACCGCTTTGCTAAAGAGCCTGCCGGTGCCGGAAGATAAATAGCCGCCACTCGGCCCGGTCGGCGCGGTGCGGCGCAAGGCCAAGTAGAGCCCGCGCTACTGCAGCGTCATAATCTCTTCGCCGCCATCGCCGCGGCCAAAAAATTGCATCAGCTGGATCAGCAATTCGCAGCGGGCATGGATGTTCTCCGCCTCCAACAATGCTTGCTTTGATGCAGGATCAAACGGCGCGATTTGCGAGACGCCGTTGATGAGCGAGAAATCATCGAGCCGTTCGACCGAATCCCAATCGACACTGTACCCTTGAGCGCTCGCGAACCGGCGGGCCTCTTGCTCAAAGCCCGCGCGCTCAATCGCGCTCAGCACGTCGTTCTCGTCGTCTTCGATCAGCTCGCCTTCGACCTGGCGAAAAGCGGTGGCGACATCCAGTTCGCGGATCAGCTTAAAGCGCGCCTCGCCTTCCAGGATGAGGTTGTAGCGGCCATCTTCCATCGCCTCGACCTCACCAATGCGCCCGACACACCCGATCGTGTAAAGCGGCGCGCCGTCGATCGAGCGCTGCGGCTGGATCAGAGCGATCTTGCGGTCCCGAACCAAGGCATCTCCCACCAGCGAGCGATAGCGCGGCTCAAAGATATGCAACGGCAATTGCAATCCTGGAAAGAGGATCGCGCCGGGCAAAGGGAAGATGGAGAGGCGGGTCATGCTGGGCTTAGCCGAACAGGATCTTTGACAGGCGGCGGCGCGTGGCGACAACCCATTCGTCTTCGAGGCCGATGGCTTCAAAGATTTGCAGCAGTTTCGCTTTGGCCGCGCCGTCGTTCCACTCGCGGTCCGCGGTGACCATGGCGAGCAGCGTGTCCGCCGCCGCGTCGCGCTCTCCGCCAGCAAAGGCGGCCTCGGCATAGGCGAGCTGCGCGTCCATATCCTCTGGCGCTGCCTTGGCGGCGTTTTGCAATCCAGCCAGCTCACTGTCGTCCACTTGCGTCCCGGCAAGGTCCAGTGCGCTTCTGGCCGCGGCAATGGCCGGGTCTTTGGCGAGGTTCTCGTCTTCCTCGATCGCGGCCAGAACCTGGCCTGCTTCCTCAGTCTTGCCCAATTGGATCAGCGCCCGGACCAGGCCGGAATGCGCAATCGCATGGGAAGGGGCAAATTCTGTGATCTGCGCAAACATGCCCGCCGCGCGGTCCGCATCGCCTTCCATCAGCGATTGCTCAGCCATGCCGATGGCTTGCTCGATCTCTTCTGGTGTGGGCCCTTGCGGCTCGCCATCAGCGGCGCCTGCCTGGATCGGCAATTGCGAGAGCAGCTGGTCAAGCGCGCCCTTGAGCTGAGATTCGCTGCGCGCGCTGGTCAGGTCCGCAACCGGCTGGCCCTGGAACATCGCATAGACGGTCGGGATGGATTTGACCTGAAACTGTCCGGCGATGAACTTCTCTTCATCGACATTGAGCTTGGCCAGCACCACGCCTTTGTCGGCATATTCAGCGGCGACCTTTTCCAGCATCGGGGCCAGCGCCTTGCACGGCCCGCACCATTCCGCCCAAAAGTCGAGGATCACCAGTTTCGTTTGTGACGGCTCGACCACGTCGGTACGGAACCGATCAACTGCCTTTTGCTCTTCGAGATTGAGACCCATGCTGGCCAAGGCGTTTGCTCCTGTTTGTGCCGCGCGTTTGCGCGCAATTGCTGTGACAACACGCAATGTGGGGCGCGGGGCGGTGAATGTGAAGGTCTGAGTTTTGCTGGCGCGGGCGCGTTTGGCAATCGATCAGTTGCCAAAACATGAGACTTTTTGCGGCAAATGACTTTTAGGCTTGCAGGCCTGCGTGCTCGCTGCTAGCTGCCCACCTCCCCGGCGAGGAATAGCGAATCTATCGCATCCACGCAGAGCGTCAGTGAGCGGGCGTAGCTCAGGGGTAGAGCACAACCTTGCCAAGGTTGGGGTCGGGCGTTCGAATCGCCTCGCCCGCTCCATTTCTTCCAATTTGCGAAGCATTCCTCTCGGGGGCTGCGCGTCTGATCGGCGCGGCGTATTGGTTTGTGTGCTCGCCTCGTGCCGGGCGCAGCGCGGGTCACCGTGCCGCTCATCGGTCATTCACAGCGATTCGTCGAACCATCAAAGAACAAGCTTGCAAGCGTATGCGCCTCTGCTAATGGCGTGATACGTTATTACATCCAGCTACTCTCGATCAGGGACGATCATGAAACCGACAACCTCTCATTTGGCGCTTGCCACAGCTCTTTCGCTTGGGCTGATTACAACCCCCGCTGCCGCACAGGCGCAAGCGGAGCCAGACAGCGATCAGGCCGAGGAACGCCTCGCCGATGATCTGCACAATCGCCAGGTCGATTACGAAGGCAATATCATCGTCAGCGCCGCTGGCCTGGAGCAATTGGACGTGCTCGCCGGTACGTCGGTGCTCGATATTGAAGACATTCAGAAGAACCTGAACGGGCAGATCGGCGAAGTCCTCGCCAAGTTGCCCGGCGTGTCGGCGACCAGCTTTTCCCCCGGTGCATCGCGCCCGGTTCTGCGCGGCTTCCAAGGGGAGCGCGTGCGCATTCTGGTTGACGGGCTGGGTACAGCAGACGTCTCCAACACCTCGGCTGACCATGCGACCACGATTGAGCCGCTGACGACCGAACGGATCGAAGTTCTGCGTGGCCCAGCTGTGCTGTTGTTCGGCAGCCAGGCAATTGGCGGCGCAGTCAACGTCATCGACAAGCGTATCCCGCGCCGGATGCCAGACGAAGCGCTGCATTTCGATGCGGTTGTGGCCGCGGATACTGCAAGCGATCTGCGCAATCTTGGCGCGTCGCTTGATCTGCCGCTCGGCAACAGCTTCGTGTTCCACGTCGATGGCAGCTACCGCAACACCAATGATCTGGAGATTGGCGGTTTCCAAATCGCGCCGGAACTGCGCGCTCAAATCCTCGAACTGGCCGACGAAGAAGAGGCCGAGGGCGAAGTTGAAGAGGCAGCGGAACTGCGCGAAGCAGCCGAAGCGCGCGGCGTCATCCCGAACTCCGCAACCGAAACCTGGACCGCCAATGCTGGCCTCAGCTTCATTTCTGGCAACAACATCTTTGGCGCCTCGATCGGCTTTTACGACACCGATTACGGCGTCCCCGGCCGCCCGGGCACAGAGCACGCGCACGGCGAAGAAGGTGAAGAGGAAGAAGAGGGCGAGGAAGAGGGTGAGGAAATCGTCACCATTGGCCTTGAGCAATTCCGCGCAGACTTCCTGGCCGATCTCGACCTTGGCGATGGCTTCTTTGAGCGGCTGAAAATCCGCTTTGGCTATTCCGATTACACCCACACCGAATTTGAAGGCGACGAAATCGGCACCGTGTTCGATTCTGAAAGCCTTGAGGCGCGGGTCGAACTCTTGCAAAGCGAAACTGGGCCGTCGCGCGGCTCGATTGGCCTGCAATACACGTACCGTGATTTCCAGGCGATTGGTGAAGAGGCCTTTGTCGCCCCTAACGTTACCGATCAGCTCGCCCTCTTTGCGCTGCAGGAATTTGGCCCTGGCCCGATCCAAGTGGAGGCCGCTGGCCGCGTCGAATTCACTGATGTTTCCTCGCAGGAGCTGGGCGTCTCGCGTGATTTCACCAATTTCTCAGGTGCACTGGGTCTGGTCTACGAGGCTGACGATGCCTTCCGCGCAGGTGTGAACGTCTCGCGCGTCGAACGCGCTCCGGCGGCAGAAGAATTGTTCGCCAATGGCCCGCACATTGCGACCCAGCAATTTGAAATTGGCGACACCACACTGGCAACCGAAAGCGCATGGGGTGTTGAAGCCTTCGCACGCGGCCAAGTGGGCCCGGCGAAATTCAGCCTCGCGGTCTACAACCAATGGTTCGACGACTACATCTTCCTCTCCGGCACGGGCGAAGAAGAGGACGAGCTGCCCGTGTTCGTCTTCCTTCAGGATGATGCGAACTATTTCGGCATCGAGGGCGAGGTTCAATTCCCGTTGTTCAAGAACGGCGGAATGGAATTGCTGGCCGACCTGCGCGGTTCCTACATTCAGGCAGAGCTGGACGATGGCACCGCTGTCCCACGCATTCCGCCGATCGAATTGCTCGGCGCGCTGGAGCTGCAAACCGATGCATTTGACGCGCGTGCGGAAGTGCAATGGTTTGGCGAGCAAGACGAGGTCGACGCCTTTGAAACAGAAACCGATGCGTTTGCGTTTGTGAACCTGTCGGTCGCCTGGCGCCCTCTGCCTAGCCGCGAGAACGTGACCCTGGTGGTCGGCGTCGACAATCTGTTTGATGTCGTTGGCCGCCGCCACGCGAGCTTTACTAAGGATTTCGTGCCGCTCGCCGGGCGCAATCTGAAAGCGAACGTCCGCTTCAGCTTCTAACTCCGCCGCTTAAGCGGGAACGCAATAAAAAGGGCAGGTCCGGCGAATGCCAGGCCTGCCCTTTTTGCGTGCTTTTGGTCGGTCTTGCCTGAGGATTAATTCTCCAGAGCAAACGTCAGGTCAGCATGCTCTTCGAGCCGCTTGACCAAATCCTCGCCCATGAACGAACCCGGCGTGCCGATGCCGCCTTCCGCCTTGCAGGTGAGCAGGCCAATCGCGGTTTCGGCGATCATCCGGCTGGTTGAGCCATAGCCCGGATCATATTTGCCTTTGACGCCGTAATGCAGGCTTTCGCCGTCCGGCATATCAGCCACGAACAGCACGTCGTAAAATCCGTTCTCGCGCTCTTCCTTGCTGGGGCCTTCACCCGGCTTGGGCGGTTTTGCACCGAACGGGTTCTTCATCATTTCAGCGGCCGCATTGGCCATCTTCTTGCCCGCATCGCCCGGGCTGGTCAGCACCATCTCGTCATAGACGAAGTCTTCGCCATATGGGTGGCCGAGCAGGAAGTTGGTGCGGTGGACGTTCTTGGTGTTGATCGCGGCCATCACGAACGGGGCGGCCCATTTGTCGAGGTCTTTCTCATAGGTCGGGACCATGCCTGAGGGCTGACTGGGCCCTTCAAAGCCTGGGGTCAGACCAAAAGAGCTGCGCAGAACATTGATCAGCGAAGGGTTCTTGGCCACCGCCTTCATCGTCTCGGTCATGCTGGCCACCGTGCCGCCTGATGCGCCGCCCGCCATTGCGCGAACGCGGCCGCGAATGCGCGGCGCTGGCTTGCCAAAGCGCTTCATCGCTTCTTTCTGAGCCATCAACACGCCGAGGTCGAAGGGGATGGAATCGAACCCGCTGGAGAAACAAATGCGCGCGCCGCTGGCCTTGGCTGCATCGCCGAACTGGTCGATCTTTTCACGCATCCAGGTCGGCTCGCCGCACAGATCGGTGTAATCCGTGCCGGTTTTGACGCAGGCCTCGACCAGATTGTCGCCGTAAAGCTGGTATGGTCCAACCGTGGTCACCACGACTTTGGTGCGTGCGCACATCGCCTCCAGGCTGGCCATGTCATCGGCATCAGCCACCACCAATGGTGTGCTGGCCGGCGCGCCAATTTCGTCGCGCACCGCCTCCAGCTTTTCCAGGCTGCGCCCGGCCATCGCCCAGCTGGGGCCATCATCGCGGCTGCCATAATGATTGCTCAAATGCTCAGCAACGAGCCGCCCGGTGAACCCGGTGGCGCCATAGATGATGATATCGAATTCGGTCTTAGCCATGTAAAAACTCTCCTTTTGCGCCAGCTTGATGCGCGCGCATGATCACAGAGTCAAAGCCGTTACGGCGTAGGTGGTTCCTAAGCGAGGTCCGAAAGCGGAACGCGAGGCATAACACCGGTCTGGCTGGAGATCGCCAGCAAGGTGCCGTCTTCGCTAAAGTGCCGCCCGCTGCCATGGGCAACACCGCGATCAAAAGCGGCGAAGTCCGTGACCGAGAGCACCCAGCCGGGCGGCGCCGACTGTATGAAGCGGAAGGTTGCATCCAAGCTTGATCCACCAGCTGATTTCGGGTGACCCCCGAGGAAGAAGTCGGAAACGATCGCCAGCCAGCCCGCATCGTTTTCGAACCCGGAGGTGTTGCGGGTCCAGATGGCGATGTCGCCTGTGTCAAAGTCCTGCGCGGCGAGCCGCATTTCTAGCTGATCGTGCAGCGCGCCCGGCGCGCCCCACGCAGGTCCGCCGACGGGATCGCACTCATCAGGCGGCGGCACGTCGGGCACCTTGGCAAAGATGACCTGCTCGCTCGGTTCACGCGCTCCAAGCGCAGCGCTCATGCGGTGTGTAGGTCGGCCGCCAACCAAGATGTTCGCAGACCACTGACCGATTGACCGTCCGCCGCCGCATTGCTCGCAGGCAATGGTGAGTTCTTCGACGTGCTGGGTCGGGCTCAGAAACTGGGCCGTGACCCACAGCACAGGCTGCTCACTCGCCAATTCCATTGCATCGACGGCAGCTGCCATCGCCACACCGCCCATCACATGCGGCGCGCCCTCTGGCCCGACGGTCGCGGGCCGGGTGATGGGGAGGATATATTCGCCCTCGCGCCCGCTTTCAGACGGCACCACCCGCCAGAATGGAAATTTGGCGATGGTCATGGGTGCGCGTTTCCTTTTGATGAGAGGCCTTCTCCACCCGCTCCCTCCACCCTTCTACCCGGATTGTCACACCGGGTTAGGATCCGGGTAGAAGGGTGGAGTGAGCGGGTGGCTAGGGACCGGGCCTACAACCTCGGCAAAGTCACGCCGCGCTGACCCATATATTTGCCGGCGCGGTCTTTATAGCTCGTCTCGCAGCGTTCATTGCCCTTTAGGAACAGGAACTGGCACGCGCCTTCATTGGCGTAGATTTTCGCAGGCAGCGGCGTGGTGTTGGAAAATTCTAGCGTCACATGTCCCTCCCAGCCCGGCTCCAGCGGGGTGACGTTCACGATAATGCCGCAGCGCGCATAGGTGCTCTTGCCCAGGCAGATCACCAGCACGTCTTCGGGCACGCGGAAATATTCGACCGTGCGGGCGAGCGCGAAAGAGTTGGGCGGGATGATGCAGACGTCGGTCTTGCGGTCGACCAGGCTGCCCGCGTCGAAGCTCTTTGGATCGACCGTGGCCGAGTTTACATTGGTGAAGATCTTGAACTCATCCGCGACCCGCGCGTCATAGCCATAGGATGAGAGGCCATAAGAGATGACGCCCTCGCGCCGCTGAGCCTCAACAAAGGGCTCAATCATGCCCTCATCTTGCGCCTTGGACCTAATCCACTTGTCTGAAAGAATCGCCATGCGCATTTCATTGAGGATGGCGAGCAAAGGAGCAAGGCCTCAGCCGGTTTTATCCGTGGGAGTCGTGCGGCCCGATTGATGCTGCAACGGTTCGGAGATCGGCACAGATTGCGCAACCGCAAGCGCGTGCGTAGTCTGCCGCGTAAAGTTGAAAAAGGGAGCGAGGGATGATCCGCCGGCTTTGCCTGCCTATACTTCGAGCTCTGGCGCTGGGCGCGCTGTCGATGCCTGCCGCCGCGCAAGTCCAATTGACAGACAAGGCCGCGCTCGATGAGATTGTTGCGAGCTATGTCGATGGCGAGATTTTTCCCCTCCTCTACGTGCGTGTGGAGGACCGCGATGGGCGGATAATCTACGAGCACGGGGTCAATAACGATGAGCTAGTGCCGGGCGAAACAGTGAGCGGCGACAGCTGGCTGCGCATCTGGTCGATGAGCAAAATTGTCACCATCACAGCCGCGCTCGATATGATCGAAGACGGCGATCTGGCCTTCGACGACCCCGTTTCCAAGTACATTCCTGAGTTCAAATACCTTAAGGTTGCGGTTGCATCTGGCGGAAAAAGCCTGACCGCAATGTCCGAGACGAGCGATGGTTTAAATGGCACCGGCGCCGAACTTGCCGCCCTCGACTGCCCTTATGAAACGGTGCCCGCAGACAGGCCAGCGACCGTTCGTGATCTGCTCAATCATACGGCCGGTTTCTATTACGGCGTCACACAAGCGCGGTGCTTAAACCTTGCGATTGGCGCGCAGGAAATCGCGCAGGCAAGCGATAGCGACGATCTCATTGCGCGCTTGGCCAGTTTGCCTCTCATTCAGCAGCCGGGAGAGCGGTATTTCTATGGGACCAATACGACGGTCCTAGGCCTGGTTATGGAGCGCGCATCCGATCAGTCGCTTCAAGAGATTGTCGCTGAGCGGATTACCCGGCCATTGGGCATCGATTGCCTGCGCTATGGCTTGCCCGAAGGCGAGTCGCTCTATCCCCGTTTCATCGGCGAAGAAGGCAGGCTGAGGATTGCTGAGCCCGCTGACCTGGATATCTTTGCCAGTCCTCCGCCTGGATATGCGCCCAAGAGCGAGTTGTTCCTTGGCGGTGAAGGCATGGTCGCAACAACGGCCGCCTATGCGGACTTCTTGAATATGCTGCTTGGCCGAGGCGAGGCGAATGGCGTGCGGATTTTGGACGAGATGACCGTCGAAGCTTTGAGCGGCCCGCACACACAATTGGACAACCCCTATGGCCACAATGGTTGGAACCTATGGGTGAACAGCGGCCTGCTGGGCAATGGCAAGACCGGGGTGGGCAATCTTTGGATTGGCGGCGGCTATGAAGGAACTGCTTTTTGGGTCGATACACAGCGCGGCCTGATCGGTTTGATCAACACGCAAGTTCATCAAGCACCGAGCGGCGGCGAGCTGGCTGTGGAGAGGATCAGAGAGGCGGTCTACGCCAGGCTAGAACCAGCTGAATAGCTCATTGAGGTTCACTGGAATGCTTTGCCAGATAGCATGAGTTAAGCCGCGAAATATGTCTAAGGCAGCTTTAGCCTTATCTTCCTGAAAGTCTGTCGATCGCGGAAAAGACTGCGATCGACAGCAGAGCTGCAAAAGCACCACTGATCGATCCTAAAAGTGTTGCCTCTAACCAAACCTCTGGATTGTAAAAAAGTGCAGTGAACAGGCAGATAGAACAACCTAATAGGATGAAAGTAGAGCAAAAATTCACATACTTTCTCATGGAGGCACCTCGTGAGCCCTTGAAGGTGATCGTTGCTTAGATCAGCGAGCAGGCGAATAGACGACCGAATATGCGCCCTTTGCTACAGGTTCGGACCTGGGGCTATTCCTCACTTGATCGCCTTCGCCCGGAGCGCCGGATTAAGCCCGGTCACATGGTTCAGCCATTTCTTCGGGCGCCTCAGCATGTTGTCGGGGTAGTTCACCTTTAGCCCAGCGATCTGCGCCATTGCGCCGACGAAATGGATGCAATTGCGCGTGTCGAGGTCATAATATTTGCCCGGCGCATTGCGCCATTTGCTCACCTCGGCCTTCACCCGCTCATATTGCGCATCGGTCAGCCGCACGCTGAAATGGCGGTTGGTTTTCTTAATGTATTTCGGTTTCTCAACCAGGATGTCGTGCACCACCGGCCCGTTTAAAATCGCGGGCGAGACCTTTTTCGCGGTGAAGCCGTAATTCTCGTTCACCACCTTTCCCGAACCCAGCGTTCCCTCCAGCACGATGAAGGTGTGGGGATAGCGCCCAAACAGCACCGATCCGTTGAAGCTGTGAAAATGCATGGTCACCGCCGCAAAGGCGGGCCCGCTCCAGACGAGTGCGAGCAGAGTGACGATGAAGGTTGCGATCCGTTTCATGGGCGGCGTGATAAATCGAAGCCCGCTCAGTTCGCAAGGGTCGGCGCGGCGGGCTGCCCCAAAAGACTGGCATTGCCGCCCGCCGCCGTTGTGTCTGTGCAACTGACGCGTTCGGTCGCAAAGCGCGCGAGGTAATGCGGGCCGCCCGCCTTTGGCCCGGTGCCCGACAGGCCTTCACCGCCGAACGGCTGGCTTTCCACGACCGCACCGATCTGATTGCGATTGACGTAGAAATTGCCGACCCGCGCGGCGGCTTGCACGCGCTTACGGGTGTTCTCGATCCGGCTGTGGAGGCCCAGTGTCAGGCCAAATCCCGTGGCGTTGATATCGGCGATGACCTGGTCGAGTTCGCTCGCCGCAAACCGCGCGACATGCAGGACGGGGCCAAAGTTCTCGCGCTTCAGATCGAGGATGGAATCGATCTCAATGATCGTTGGCGCGACAAAGCAGCCATGCGCTGTACCATTGGGCAGCTCGCTGCGCCAGACGGTGCCGCCTAGCTGCTCTCGCCGCGCCACATGGCGTTCCAACGCGGCCTGCGCATCGGGATCGATCACCGGGCCAACATCGGTGGAGAGCTGGCGCGGGTTGCCAATGCTCAGCGCATCGAACCCGCCGCGGATCATGGCCAGCATTTCGTCGGCGACATCTTCTTGCAGATAAAGCACGCGGAGCGCGGAGCAACGCTGACCCGCGCTTTGAAATGCGCTGGCCAGCACATCGCGCACGACCTGTTCTGGCAGGGCGGAGGAATCGACGATCATCGCGTTTTGCCCGCCGGTTTCCGCGATCAAGGTGGCAATCGGGCCGTCGCGGCCAGCGAGCGCCAGGTTAATGGCGCGCGCGGTCTCTGTGGAGCCGGTGAAGGCCACCCCGGCAATGCGCGGATCGGACGTGATCATTTGCCCAACGTCGCCCGCGCCCGGCAGCAATTGCAGCGCCTCTGCCGGGATGCCTGCCTCGTGGCACAATTTCACCGCCAGCGCCGCGATCAGCGGGGTTTGCTCAGCAGGCTTGGCAATCACGCTGTTGCCAGCGGCCAGCGCGGCGGATGCCATGCCGATGAAGATGGCGAGCGGGAAGTTCCACGGGCTGATGGTCGCGAAAACGCCGCGTCCATGCAGCGAGAGCAGGTTTTCCTCGCCCGTGGGGCCGGGCAGGACGGTCGGCTCGGCGAATTGGCGGCGCGCCTCACACGCGTAATAGCGCAGAAAATCGACCGCTTCGCGAAGCTCCAGCACCGCATCGGGCAAGGTCTTGCCTGCCTCACGCTGGCATAGGGAGAGGAACTCCGCCGAATGCGCCTCAAACAGATTGGCGGCTTCATCGAGCAGCGCAGCCCGGCTTTCCCCGCCCAGCGCATCCCAGCCCGGCTGGATCGTGAGAGCGGTGGTGATTGCGTAATCGACCTCTTCCGCCGTGGCGTCGCGGCGGGTGCCCACCTGGCTGCTAAGGTCATGCGGCATGGTGATCGGCGCGATCTCGCCCGGCTCTTCGCTAACAAAGGTCGGGCTGGCGTTCCATTGCTGTGTCGCCAGCTCGCTTAGGCGAAGCTCCAGCGGGCCGCGCACAAGCGGGTCTGAAAGGTCGATCCCGGCGCTGTTCGCGCGGTCCCCAAAGATGTCGGCGGGCAGGGGAATGTTCGGATTGCGAAAGGGAGCGCATTCGGCGAGCTGCGCAACCGGGTCTCCGGCGAGCTCAGCGGCGGGAATATCGGCATCGCCCATGCGGTTTACGAAACTGGTGTTGGCGCCGTTTTCAAGCAGGCGGCGCACGAGATAGGCGAGCAGTGCCTTGTGCCCGCCAACCGGCGCGTAAATGCGCACGGGCGTGCGGTTGTTGCCTTCCAGAGCGCCGAGCGCATCATACACTTCCTCGCCCATGCCGTGCAGGCGTTGAAATTCATAGGATTTGCCTGCGCCCAGACTTTTGATCGCGGCGATCGTGTAGGCGTTGTGGGTCGCAAAGGCGGGGCGGATCACATCGGCGTGCTCAAACAATCGCGCGGCGCAGGCGAGGTAGCTGACATCGGTTGCCAGCTTGCGCGTGAACACCGGATAATCGCTGAGGCCGCCGACCTGGGCGAGCTTGACCTCGCTGTCCCAATAGGCGCCTTTGACGAGGCGGACGAACAGCTTGCGGCCGTGGCGGCGGGCGAGCTTCGCGGCCCAATCGCACAGCGGCAGCCCGCGCTTTTGATAGGCTTGCAAAGCTAGGCCAAACCCCTCCCAGCGCGATCCATCGGCGCGCACGAACAGGCTGTCATCCGCCATCAGCGCCTCGATAATGTCGAGCGAGAGCTCGAGGCGTTCGGCCTCTTCGGCGTCTATGGTGAAATGAATGTCGGCATCGCGCGCCTTTTCGGCGAGGCCGCGGACGATTGGCACCAGATCATTGCGGGCCTGATCAGCGTGCAGAAAGTCGTATTTGGGATGCAGCGCGGACAGTTTCACGGAGATGCCTGGCGACGGTCCAACCCCGCCTCTGGCCTCTTTTGCGAGCCGATCGAGCGCACCTTCATAAGCCTCGCGGTAGCGCGCCGCATCGGCAAAGGTCATCGCCGCCTCGCCCAGCATGTCGAAGCTATGCGTCAGACCCTTGGCGCGCTCAGGCTTTGCCCTCTCCAGCGCCTCGTCAATGTCGCGGCCAAAGACGAATTGCCCACCCAGAATTTTCATCGCCTGCAAGGTCGCCTTGCGCACCACGGGCTCGCCGAGCCGGTTGACCGCGCGTTTCAGGCTGGAGCCCATGCCTCGCTGATGCGCCTCTGGCGGGTCGATAACTTCGCCGGTCAGCATCAGCGAGAATGTCGCTGCGTTTACGAAGGTGGAGGCGCTCTCGCCCAAATGCTCCGACCAGTCGATCGCGCCAATCTTGTCCTTGATCAGCGCGTCAGCCGTGCTCGCATCGGGCACGCGCAGCAGCGCCTCGGCCATGCACATCAGGGCAATGCCCTCTTCTGTGTCGAGCCCGAATTGCTGCAGAAACGCATCGATCCCGCTCGCCTTTTTCGCGCGCGCGCCTTCGATCAATTGGGTCGCGAGTTCAGCCGAGGCTTCGTGCATGCGAGAGGCGGGGGCCGCCTGCTCAATGCGCTCGGCAATGCACGCGTTTTCCTCGGCGCGATAGGCGCGGCGCAGATCAGATCGGTCGAGCGGTTGAAGGTTCGTCACGGCTGGCGATTCGCACTTCTGTAATTGCACTAGGCCAGTGATCTGAACCCGGATGGATCGCCGCGCAAGCCCTTGTGACACGGGCCAATACGAGCGCCAGTTAGAGCGGCCCGATCAAACGCCCTGCAACCGCATCCAGACGAGTGAGCAATTCCGGATCATGCTCATCAGGTGCGGTAATCACCGCATCATCCAGCGCAGTGTCAATCGGTGAGGGTTTGCGCCCATCGGGCAGCGCATTGATCAGGCGCACAATCATCTCGCGCGCCAGATCGCCATTGGCCTGCATCTGGGTGACGACCTGCGCCACGTCCACCGCCTCGCCTTCGCGCCAGCAATCATAGTCGGTGACCATGCCGACGAGCGCATATGGCAGCTCTGCCTCGCGCGCGAGCTTCGCCTCTGGCATGGCGGTCATCCCGATCACATCCGCGCCCCATTCGCGGTACATGCGGCTTTCCGCGCGGGTGGAAAATTGTGGACCCTCCATCGCCAGATAGGTCGCCCCGGCGGTGAATTTGCCCTTCGCCTCGGTGATTGCATCAGCGGCCATTTGCGACAGCCGCTCGCACACCGGATCGGCCATGGAGACATGGGTCACAAAACCGGAGCCGTAATAGGTTGAGGGGCGCCCTTTGGTCTGATCAATGAACTGATCGACCACCACGAAATGGCCCGGGGGCAGCTCTTCGCGCAGTGAGCCAACCGCCGAAATGGCCAGAATATCGGTGCAGCCAGCGCGTTTCAGCGCGTCGATATTGGCCCGCGCGTTGACCTCACTCGGGCTGACCGGATGACCCCGGCCGTGGCGAGGCAAAAAGCGCACGCGCACATCGCCGATCCGCCCGCACAAAATCTCGTCCGACGGCTCGCCCCAAGGGGTCTCAACCGCAATCCACTGCTGCTCTTTCAGCCCTTCGATATTGTAGAGGCCAGAGCCTCCGATGATCCCGATTGTCCATGGGCCGGCCATGCGTGTCATCCTTTGAATATTGCGCGAAAGAGCATGCCCGATGCGGGCTGAACCGCCAAGAAAGCGTTAAGTCAGATCAATGCGTTCGGGCAAGCCTTTGCGAACAGCCTTATCGGCCTGAGCGAAGGGTCCGGCAATCGACGGGCGCGACTGCATCCGCTCAAAATGTGCGGCAAAGCGGGGCCATTTGTCGAGCGGCGTTTCCGCCACCAGCGAGACCTGCATCAGGCAGCAGGTGATCGAAATATCTGCAATCGACAGAGCGTCGCCCACAAAAAACTCATTATCGCCCAGCGCGCCTTCCAGATAGTCAAACACGGGCGGCAGTTTGGTCGCCCAGGTTTCGCGTGCTGTCTCCAGATCAGGTGCCTCGCCTTTGGTGACCGAAAAGAAGATCGGGCGAAAGATGCCGAGCCCACCGGCCAGCGCCAGCGTGGTGTCGGCATATTCCTCCAGGCACAGCGCGCGTCCGCGCGCAAAGGCTTCGTCCGGGTAGAGCGCGGGCTCGGGATGCTTGGCTTCGATATAGCCGCAGATGGCCGAGGAATCGGCGATAGTGCCGTCTACGCCCTCGGTGGCGATTGAGCGGTCGCGCAGCACAGGAATGCGCTTCATCGGTGAGATGTCTTTGAACCATTGCGGCGGGTCGAACACATTGACCGGCTCGACATCGAAACCCACGCCTTTTTCCAGGCACACCGCGGCGACTTTACGCACGAATGGAGAGACGGGGCTGCCATAGATGACAAGGTCGTTTGAAGCGTCAGACATATTCGTGTTCCTCATGCAGGCCGGGGCCGGAATTTCAGTTGCACTGCGCAATTGATCGCGGTCGCTGGCGAGCGCAAGCATTATCGCGCAACCCGCAAATGCGATTGAACTTTGCTGGTCAAAGGTCCACCTAGATCGGCGAGAGTAATCCAAAAAGATTCGAGAGAGGCATTCCCATGGTCACCCAGTACAAAAATCTCATCAATGGCGAGATGATTTCCACCACCGACATGCTCGATGTGGTCAATCCAGCCAATGAAGAAGTCATCGGCCAAGTGCCAGCCTGCGGCCAGGCGGAGCTCGACCAAGCAGTCGCCGCAGCCCGTGCCGCCTTCAAAACCTGGAAGAAAACCCCGCTGGAGGAACGCCGCGCGGCGATCATGGCGATCTCTGGCGCGATCAAGGAAAACGCCGATGAGCTGTTCCGCCTGCTGACCAGCGAACAAGGCAAGCCGCACCAGCAAGCCAAGGGCGAGATCTACGGCGCTGCAGCGATTTCTGCGGCGCAATCCACGCTTGAGCTGGAAGATGAGATCAATGAAGACAGCGATGCCCGGCTGAGCCGCACGCGCCGCGTGCCTGTCGGCGTTGTCGGCGGCATTGTGCCGTGGAACTTCCCAGTGATGATGGCGATCCAGAAGATCGTGCCTGCGATGCTTTCCGGCTGCACGATTGTGCTCAAGACCTCGCCCTTTACCCCGCTCACGACTCTGCGCATTGCAGAGCTGATCGCGGACAAGGTGCCAGCGGGGGTCGTCAACATCATCACCGGCAATGATGATTTGGGTCCGATGATCACATCGCATCCTGATATCGACAAGATCACCTTCACCGGGTCCACCGCAACCGGCAAGAAGATCATGGAAGGCGCGAGCGCTGACCTTAAGCGGATCACGTTGGAGCTGGGCGGCAATGATGCGAGCATCGTCATGCCCGATGCCGATCCTAAGAAGGTGGCCGAGCAATTGTTCTGGTCCAGTTTCCAGAACGCTGGCCAGGTCTGCATCGCGGCCAAGCGCATCTATATCCACGAAGATATCTATGACGAGCTGTCCGCTGCGATCGCCGAATATGCATCTCAGGTGAAGGTCGGCGACGGCGCTCAGCAAGGCACCGGCGTTGGGCCGATCCAGAACAAGAAGCAGTTTGACCGCGTCGTTGAGCTAATTGAGGACGCCAAAGACAATGGCTATAAGTTCCTAGTTGGAGGGGAAACCGATCCATCGGGCTCTGGCTATTACGTGCCGATCACCATTCTCGACAATCCGCCAGAAGACGCGCGGATTGTGGCCGAGGAGCAGTTTGGCCCGGTTATGCCGCTGATGAAATTCTCGAGTGAAGAAGAAGTGATCGAGCGGGCGAACAATTCAGAATATGGCCTCGCTGGCGCGGTTTGGACGGCGGACGCTGAAAAGGGCGTTGAGATTGCCGAGCAGCTCGAAACCGGCACTGTGTGGGTCAATGAATTCATGCATCTGTCGCCCTTCGCACCGTTTGGCGGGCACAAGCAGTCTGGCTTCGGCGCGGAATACGGCAAGGAAGGCCTGAAGGAATTCACCTATCCGCAAGTAATTACTGTAAAGAAGGACAATGTTCCGGCATAAACGGAATGTCTGAAGTTTGATTATTAGGAGGGGCCCTTAAACCATGGCACTCAAATTTTCTAAGTCGCGCGGCATCATGCTGGCAGCTGTGGCTGCTGTTGCTGGGCTGGGCGCAGCAATGCCTTTGCAGGCGCAGTTCAACATCGGCAATGCCGTGAAATCGGCCAAGAAGGTTGCTGAGGCGGCGAGCTATTCTGATGAGGAAATCGTCAGTTTCTTCAGCCAGATGTCTGAGGAAATGGACAGCCAGAACCCGGTTGCCACGATGGACGATCCCTATGGTCAGCGCCTTGCTGCGCTTACTGAAGGGCTCGACAGCTATGATGGCCTCGACCTCGATATCAAAGCCTATTTGGTGAAGGACGTGAACGCCTTTGCCATGGGTGATGGCACCGTGCGTGTCTTCGCTGGCCTGATGGATAAGTTTGAAGATGATGAACTGCGCTGCGTGATCGGTCATGAGATCGGCCACGTGAAGCTGGAGCATGGCAAGAAGCGCATGAAGCGCACTTTGCAACAAGACGCCGCGATGAGCGTGGCCAGCACCGCGAGCAGTGATGTGCGCCGTCTGGCGAACTCAGAGCTGGGCAAGATGTTCGGCAATGTGATCACCGCGCAGCACTCGCAAAAGGCAGAGCGCAACTCGGACGACTATGCGCTCGAGTTCATGAAAGCGAACGATTACAACGCTGAGGCGTGCATCACGGCGATGGAAAAGCTGGGCACGATGAGCTCTGGCGGCGGAATTGATCTGCTAAAAACGCACCCAAGCCCGCAATCGCGCGCGAAGCGGATGCGTAAAAAGCTGAGCTAAACCTGCTTAGGCTTTTCAAGACATTTGCAGCGGCCGCTCAGGAGACTGGGCGGCCGTTTGCTTTTGTGTGTGCGAGTTTTGGCTGGGGAGCGCGTGTGGTTTTCCTACTCGCGGCCTCGCGGGTAGGTATGGCGGGGCTCTTTGAAACGTCTATTCCCCAACGCGTGCCTGTGTATTTTCACTCGGCAAAGGGCGAGCATCTGCGCCGAATCTCTCAAAAGTCACACTTTGCGCTGCGCGACCTGCTCTAAAGCTCTAAAAGTATGAGGTTTCCCGCCAAAAGTCACACTTTCGAAAACGTGAAACGTGTTCCAAGCGCTGACCAAACGCCGATGTATGGGAATTCGGCGAAATCGGACCAAACACCGCTGTCTGGAGCCTATGCCCGCTATTCGCCCGCTGGTTTGCTGAGCAACTCCAGGCCCACGGCCCAGCGGCGCTGGAACCCGCGCCAATGCTCCGTCTCGTCCGGTCCGGCAAACTTGCCATTGAGCTGTTCGCCAAAACTGGTCTCCCAGCTGCTGTCATTGGAGTTGGGCGCTGGCACATCGAGATAGCTCGCCTTGTCCGCGTCGCCCTTCAGATGCAGGTCAAGGAACGCGGCGACGAAATGCTGGTTGATGCCGTTGATGCGGTCTTGCCGCCAGACCGGTTCGGCCAGGAACTCTGCGACGCGGAATGGCGCATCATCCGGCACAGCGAAGTCATTGCCCACGGTGTTGTGACGGGCCTCGCGAAAGACCAGCATGTGCCGAGCCGTCCCGCTCAATTGGTCGAAAATCCAGCTGATCCCGTCAGCGTAATTGGAAACGTCATCCTCGCTGCCAGCCACCAACAGCACAGGCGCGGTGATCTGGCCAAGCGTCTCGGCGCTCCATACGCGGTTGTCTGGTTGCCCGCCCCATGGGGCAAAGGCGACGACGGCATCAACGCTCGCGTCGTCGCTCACCGCCTCGCGCAGCTGCGCCAGAGCCGGTTCTGGCACTTGGCCGAAGGTCTCGCTGTCATAGTCATAGTCGCCGCCCGCCGTCGCCAGCGCGCCGTAACCGCCCATGGAATAGCCGATGACGGCAACCTGCTCTGGGTCAATCAGTCCAAACAGACCTGTCTGGTCTGACTGCTGCCGCTCCTTGATCTCAGCAAGCACTTGCCGCTGGTCGATCGTACGGTTGGCCAGCACCAGATTGAACGAATGGATGAAGTCTGTGACCCCCTCGATTGTCATGTCGGCATGGTCAATCGAGGCGACGACATAGCCGCGCGAGGCGATGTGTTCCGCCAGATTGCTGAACTGCGTGCTCCAGCCATTGAAGCCGTGGCTCATGATGACGAGCGGGAATGAGCCCTCAGTTAGCGGGGTGGCATCGGCGAAGGCGCGCCCGGTGTACTCCAGCGGCACCGGCTCCATCGCGGGCGGGGTCATGGTGTGTGTGTAGGTGATTGGCTCTGCGCTTGCGGCCACCTCGGCTGGGTAGAACATGCGCACTTGCAGCATCGGCATCTCCTCATCCTCAGCGAGCTGGCCGGTTGCCATGCCCACTTTGGTGAAGCTGATCCGATCAGGGATGCCCATCAGCATCTCTTGAGTCCCGACCTGATACTCGCCATAGCGCCCGAGCTCCGGGGTCTCGCCATCCATACCCTCATGTACGGTCGGGCTGGCAACATAGGCCGCGGTGCCTGCGCCAATTCCAAGCAGGGCGAGAGCGCTCAGCGCTACGTATCGTTTCTTCATTGCGATCCGTCGTCTTTCCATTGCGAGTAAGCGAGAGCTTGCCGTCGCTCATATCTGCGTGCACTTCTTACAGCGAATGGACGCGAGGGGAAGTGATGACATTGAGCGCCGATGATCTGACAGAGGGACTGAGCCGGGTTTTGGCGCGCGCTGGCATGGAGGCTCCGGCCGAGCTGGAGCGGCTGACCGGCGGCGCGACCATGGAAAGCTGGCGGTTCTTAAGCGGCGGCGAGGCGTTCGTGCTGCGCCGCGCGCCCAGCCTGGAGTTCATGGCAGACCGCCCATTCGGCCATGATACCGAGGCGGCGGTGATCCGCGCCGCGAAAGCCGCCGGTGTGACTGCGCCTGAGGTGATTGCGGAGCTGCAGCTTGAGGATGGCATCGGCAGCGGCTTTGTGATGCGCGCTTTGCCGGGGACGGCTGACCCCAAGGTAATCCTGCAATTTGACGAGGCGGACGCGCTGCTGCGCGAGGCGGCGCAGGACTTGGCCCGCATTCACTCGCTCACCCGCGATGATGTGCCCGCTGCCGTGCCAGTGATGGACTACCGAGCGGCCATTGCTGATTTGCGTGCGCAGTTCGAGGAGGCGGGCGGCGACCGCCCGATCATCGCGCTGGGTCTCAAATGGATGGAAGACAATTGCCCTGAGCCGTGCGAACCCGTGCTCAACCACGGTGATTACAGGCTCGGCAATCTGCTGGCGGAAGAGGGGCATCTCACAGGAGTGCTCGATTGGGAGCTGGCGCATTTCGGAGACCGCCACGAGGACTTGGCGTTCGGCTGCATGGCGGTGTGGCGGTTTGCGCGGTATGATCGACCGGCGCTCGGGCTTGGCTCGCTGGAGGCGTATTTCGCAGCCTATGAGGCGGAGAGTGGCTGCACGGTTGACCCCGCCCGCTTCCGCTATTGGCTGATCCACCGCACCGTCTGGTGGGCGCTGGGTTGCCTGAAAATGGCGCAGGTCTGGCGCAGCGGCGAGGACCGGATGCTGGAGCGGGTAGTAATCTCGCGCCGCACGAGCGAGCAGGAGCTCGACCTGCTGATGCTGCTGGAGGAGGATGCGCCTGAGGAGGAGCGGGTAGAGCCTATTGAAACTTTGGACTGGGGTTTGTCCTGTGGGCAAGCGGACGCGGGCGAGCTAGCGCAGGCTGTCTCTGAATGGTTGGAGACATTGAAGGAGCAGATTGTAGGTCATGATCGATTCCAATTGGCGGTAGCGCGCAACGCGCTCGGCATAATTGAGCGGGACTACCGACTTTTGCCTTCGTACATCGAGCATTTCGGTCTTACGGGTGACATCCTTGATGGAAAGAAAGGCTTGGTCACACCTGGCCTGCTGGCTGATCAGCGCCAGAAAGCTTTTGAGAAGACGAACGTCGATTCTCCCAAATACCCTGCGCTTGCTGTTGCTCGCAAAAAATGGACTGGAGACAACTAAATGGACTTCGCTATTCCCGCAGACCTTCAGGCCTATCTCGACGAGCTCGACGCCTTTATCGAGGCCGAAATCAAGCCGCTGGAGCAGCAAGACGAAAACATCCGCTTCTTCGACCACCGGCGTGAGGATGCGCGCACCGACTGGGAGCGTGAAGGCCTGCCCGATCACGATTGGGAAAAGTTGCTGCAAGAAGCCACCAAGCGCGCTGACAAAGCCGGCCATTGGCGTTTCTCCGCGCCTGCGCAATATGGCGGCAAGGATGGCTCCAACCTCTGGATGGCGGTGATCCGTGATCACTTCGCTCAGCGCGGCCTTGGCCTCCACAATGATCTGCAAAACGAACACAGCATCGTCGGCAATTTCCCCTTCGTCGCGATGTTCGACACCTTCGGCACTGAGGCGCAGAAACAGGAATTCATTACGGGCGGCTTTGAACGCACAAGGCGCGTCGCTTTTGGCCTGACCGAAGCGGAGCACGGTTCCGACGCGATCCATATGGAAACCCGCGCGGTCAAGGAAACGCGCGATGGCGTGCCGGGATACCGGATCGACGGCGAGAAGATGTGGATCACCGGCATGCATGTCGCCACGCATTGCGCGGTGTTTGCGCGGACCGATGGCGAGGCAGGGGACGCGCGCGGCATCACCTGTCTGCTCGTGCCAAATCCCACCGACGGTCTCAAAATTGAGGAATGGATGTGGACGTTCAACATGCCGACCGACCATCCGCGCCTCTCTCTCAGCAATGTCTGGGTGCCGGAGAGCGCAATGCTGGGCGAAGAAGGTAAAGGCCTCGCGCTGGCGCAGAGCTTCGTTCACCAGAACCGCATTCGCCAAGCGGCGTCTTCGCTAGGCGCGGCGACCTATTGCGTGGAGGAAAGCGTGAAATACGCGCGGGAGCGCAAACCCTTTGGCGAGGAGCTCGCGAAAAATCAGGCAATCCAGTTCCCGCTGGTAGAGCTGGCGACGCAGTGCGAAATGCTCAGGATGCTGATCTACAAGACTGCTTGGCAGATGGACAATATGCCGCACAAGGAGATTGAGCGGAGCATTTCGGACAAGGTTTCGATGTGCAATTACTGGGCGAACCGGCTGGTGTGCGAGGCCGCCGACCGGGCGATGCAGGTGCATGGCGGGATCGGCTATTCACGCCACAAACCGTTCGAGCATATCTATCGCCACCACCGCCGCTACCGGATCACCGAAGGCGCAGAAGAAATCCAGATGCGCAAAGTGGCGGCCTATCTGTTTGGCTATCTGGGGCCGAAGCGCGGGCAATTCGACTAACGACTTCTATCAAGCTCTAGCAATATCCTTACGCCGCGTTAGTCTCGGCCCCAACACAGGGAGAGACTTCATGCGCCGCTTCGCACCGCACTTCACCGCAACCCTTCTCGCCGGTTCTATGCTCGCCATGCCCAGCGCGGCCTTCGCGCAGGATGACGCAGATGAGAAATGGGACGTCGAGGCGCCGCGCGGGGCCACCGTCGAACAAGTGCCGATCGAGACCGATGAGGGCACCTGGATGGATGTCGATGTATCGCCGGATGGTCGCACCATCGCGTTCACCATGCTTGGCGATATCTACACTCTGCCGATCACCGGCGGCACGCCTAAGCGCATTGCCGAGGGGCTGAGCTGGGAAGTGCATCCGCGCTTCTCGCCCGATGGTACGCGCATCGCTTTCACCTCTGACCGGGGCGGGGGCAACAATATCTGGCTGATGAATGCCGATGGCTCTGACAAGCGGCAGTTGACCAAGGAAAACTTCCGCCTGCTCAATCAGCCAACCTGGTCGCCGGACGGGCGCTTTGTCGCCGCGAAAAAGCATTTCACCACGCAGCGTTCGCTCGGTACGGGTGAGATCTGGATGTATCACATCTCCGGTGGCGGCGGGGTTCAGGTCGTGAAGCGCGCCAATGAAGCCTTGCAGAAAGAGCTCGGCGAGCCGGTCTTCGCGCCTGATGGCAGTGCAATTTACTACACTCGCAACACCACGCCGGGGAACACTTTCATCTATGCGCAGGACTCCAATGCGGGGATCTTCGCGATTGAGCGGCACGATCTGGAAACAGGCGAAGTAACCACGGCGGTCGACGGCTATGGCGGGGCTGTGCGCCCGGCGCCTTCGCCCGATGGCACAGAGATCGCGTTCGTGCGGCGCGACAAGGACACCTCGCAGCTTTGGGTGAAGGAGATCGCCAGCGGGCGCGAGCGGATGATTTACGACGCGCTTGATCTCGATGTGCAGGAAACCTGGGCGGTGACCGGGGTCTATCCCAATATGGATTGGACGCCGGACAGCCGATCCATCGTGTTCTGGGCGGGCGGCAAGCTCAACCGTGTGAACCGAGATGGCTCGGACCATGCAGTGATCCCATTCAGCATCAGCGATACACGCGGCATTGCCGATGCGCCGCATCCTGAGATTGAGGTTTCGCCCGATCGCTTTGCCACCAAGATGGCGAAGTTCGGCACTTTGTCGCCCGACGGCACGCGGGTGGTGTTTGAGAGCCTTGGGCGGCTCTACACCAAGTCTGCGCGGGGCCGCGATGCTCCACGTCCGCTGACCGGTGGCGGCGATGATGCGGTTGAGGCTTTTCCAGCCTATAGCCGCGATGGATCGCGCATCGCGTTTGTCCGCTGGACCGATGAGGGGCTGGGGCAGATCGTCGTCGCCAATGCTGACGGTTCAGGCGCGCGTGTGATCTCCGGCCAGCCGGGGCACTATGCCAATCTCGCTTTCTCGCCCGATGGTCGGATGGTCGCCTACGAAAAGCGCAGCGGCGGTTATCTCACCGCGCCGGAGTTTTCCGAGAATACAGGGATCTATCTGCAGGCAATTGGTGGTGGCGCACCCAAAATGGTCGCCCGCTCCGGCTCGCGCCCGCAATTTGGCGCAGACAATAGCCGCATTTTCATGATCGGCCGCGATGGCGACAAGCTGGCTTTGATGTCGGCTGATTTTGATGGCGAGAAAAAGCGCACCCATGCAACCGGCACCTTGGTCAATGATTTTCAAGTTGCGCCGGATGGCAAAACCATAGCATTTCGCCAGAACTACGAAGTGTTTGCCATGCCAGTTATTCCCGGCGGTAAGCCGGTCGATGTGAATGAGACCAAGGGCCCGGTTCCGGTCACCAAAGTGTCTAGCGGAGGGGCGGATTATCTCGGCTGGGCGCGCGGGGGAGAGACCCTGTTCTGGTCAATCGGCCCGGAGCTGAAGCAAGCGCAGGTGAGCGACTTCTTCCGCAACGCTCCGAAAGGGGATAATGACGCGGATGGCTATGAAGAGCCCGGCAGCGGCATTTCGATGGCTGTCTCGGTTACCGCCCAAAAACCCAGTGGCACGGTCGTAATCACTGGCGCGAAAGTGCTGACCATGGCCGCCGGGCTCGATGCCGGGGACGCGGGCATGATCGAAAACGGAGTGATCGTGATCGAGGGGGACCGGATTGCGGCAATTGGCGCGGCAGGTGATGTCACCATCCCGAGCGGCGCGACTATGGTCGACGCCAGCGGCAAGGTGGTCATGCCTGGCTTTGTCGACGCGCACCATCATGGGCCGCATGGCACGGGCGACCTCGTGCCGCAGCAAAACTGGAGCTTGGTGCAGGATTTGGCGCTCGGCACCACGACGACGCACAACCCCTCGAGCAATTCCAGCCTGATCTTTGCTTCAGCCGAGCGGCAGATGGCGGGCACACTGCTCGCCCCGAGGATCTTCTCAACCGGCGAGATCATTTACGGCGCAAAGGCTCCAAGCGTGTATGCGCGGATCGACTCTTACGAAGATGCGCTGGCGCATGTCCGCCGGATCAAAGCGCAGGGCGGCATTTCGGTAAAGAACTACAACCAGCCTCGGCGCGACCAACGCCAGATGGTGGCGCGCGCGGCGGCCGAAGAGAATATGCTCAACGTAGCTGAAGGCGGTTCGCTGTTCGGGATGGATATGAACCTGATCGCGGATGGCAATTCCACCATTGAGCACAATGTGCCGGGCGATGTGTTTTACGAGGACGTGCTGCAATTCTTCGGCCAGTCGAACTCAAACTACACCCCGACGCTCAATGTGACCTATGGCGGACTTGCCGGCGATCCCTATTGGCGTCAGGCGACTGATGTGTTCGATCATCCGCTGATGATCCACACCCCGCCCAAAGTGCTGCTGGCGGCTACGGCGCGGCGGACGAAAGCCCCTGAATGGGCATTCGTTGACGACAACGCCGCGCGCGAGGCGAAGAAGATCGCGGATCGCGGCGTGAAGGTCTCTATCGGCGCGCACGGTCAGCAACCCGGCATTGGCGCGCACTGGGAAATCTGGACCTTTGCGCGCGGCGGAATGAGCCCGGTTGAAGCGCTCAAAACCGCGACGATCTGGCCTGCGGAATCGCTGGGCATGCAAAAGGACGTGGGCAGTCTGGAAGTCGGCAAGCTCGCTGATTTGCTGGTGCTCACCGCTGATCCAACCGCCAATATCCGCGACACCGACAAGATCGAAAGCGTGATGATTGGCGGACGGATGTACGACACCGCGACCATGCAGGAAGTCGCGACCGGCACTGGCGGACGCCGCGCCTATTGGTGGGAAAGCGGCCAAGGCGGCAATGCTGGCGGATCAGAGGCGGCAACCCATGCGGGCGGCGGCCACAACCACGGCGATGGTGACGGGGGCAGCCAGTAAGGCCTAGTCGGCCTCGATCAGGGCGCGCAAATCCTTCAGAGCCTTGGCTCTGAGTTGGTGCACGCGCGGGACGCTGACCTCCAAAATCTCGGCGATCTCGGTGAGGTTCATTTCCTCAACGAAGAACAATTGCAGCACCAGCTTTAGCCGGTCTGGCAATTCGGTCATCGCTCGGATTAATCGCTCGCGGTCTTCCATGTCTGAAAGGACTTCGAACGGGTCTGGATCGTCGCTGGCAAAGGCGGTGCTGGTCTCGTCATATTCCTCTGAGATTGAGGTTACAGTGACGCCAGAGGCCTCAATCTCGAGCAATTCAGCATCGGATATTTTTAGGCGCTCGCCGATTTCTGCGCGGCTGGGTGCACGCCCTAGCTCTGCGCGCAATTCGCTCAGCGCAGCCTCGTATTGGGCGCGCTTCTTTCGCGCCGTGCGGCTATCGTTCATCAGCTTGCGGATCTGATCAAGCATGGCCCCGCGGACACGGATTTTCGCATAGGCGGCAAAGCCATCTTCAGTAGGGCCGGAATGCCGCATGGAGCATTCGGTCAGCGCAATGACGCCGACCTGCATCAGATCTTCAACCTCCAGCCCCTCGCGGCCCATTCCATAGACATGCCAGGCGGTGCTGCGAACGAGCGGCATGAAGCGGCGAACGCGGTCGTCTATCTCCGCGCGGTTTGAAGCGCCATAGCCCGCCGCCCCGGCGGGCGCGGTTTTCGCAAAGCTGCTGGGGTCGTGTTTCATGCGGCCATTGCTCCAGGCTCGTCTTGTGCGGCCGTCGCCGCTGTTTCATCTGATAAAGCGGCAGCAGGCGGCTGAGGTTCAGCTTCCGCGCCAATCACGCCAACCACCTCGACCGGTTGGGTCGCGGGCAATTCGTTGATCGACAGGACCAGACAGCGCGGAACCCGCTGACTGAGCAGAGTGGCAATCGAACGGCGCACGGGCGGCTGAACAATCAGCGCAATCGGCTCGCCCTCTGCCTCCAATATCTGAGTCAGCGTTTCAGCGATCACGCTGCCGCATTCCGGCTCGATCAGCGGCTGGCCCGTCGCCGGATCTGGCACACTGCCGAGGATCGCGGCCTCAAGGTTGGCATCTAGGGTGGCCACTCTCAGCCGCGCGCCAGGTTCGCAAATGCGCGCGATCAGTTTTGCGCCCATATCGGCGCGCACTGCATCCACCAGTAGGTCAAATTCCTGAGTGCGTTGCAGAGCGAGAGCGAGGCTGGTGAGGACCGCCTGAGGATGGCCCAGACCAATGCCATCGGCAATCAAGGCGCGAAAAATGCGGGTGATCGCGGCCAGCGACAATGGCTCGGGATGGACGGTTTCGACCAGGCTCGGTGAGCTTTCCTTGAGCGCATCGAGCAATTCGCGCGCTTCCTCTGGCCCCAGGAGTTCCTGCGCCTGCGCGAGCAGCGCTTGATTGGCGTGGGTGGCGATGACTGTGCTTGGGTCAACGGTCAGGAAGCCTTCCGCAATTGCATGGTCGCGCTCGCGCGGCTCAATCCAAATCGCAGGGCAATCAAAGCTGGGATCGCGCGTCGCTTCGCCGGTGAGGCCGTGTCCTTGGCGGACATCGCCGGCGTCAATCGCCAGCAATCGGTCGGGACGAACTCTGCCGCGAGCAAGGCTGACCCCGCCCAGCAGCACTTCGTAATCCTGAGCGCCCATTTCGACCTCAACCGCAATTAGGGATTAGGATATGAGACCATTTTCCCAAAACCCCGCTGCGGCGTATCGCAAGGTCGACCTTGATGCCCGGATTGAGGCATCCGGCGGCGATGACCTCACTCGGATCTGTCTGGAGGAGGCGGTGACAGCTTTGCGCCAGGCGGAGCTTGCCTGCGCAGCCGGCGGGTCTGCGGCACGCGATCCTTTGTCCCGAGCGCATGGGATCACCCTATGGCTGTGCCGCGGGGTCGCTTCCGACAATCCTTTGCGTGAAGCCCTGGTGCAATTCTACGGCGGGCTAGCTGCGCAGATCCGGCGCAATTTGGCCCAGCCGATACTGGACGAAATCGTGGCTGTTCGCGGTGATCTTAACGATCTTTTGCAAGCGGCACGATCGGTTGGTGCGCCGGGCAACGTCAACGGGAGCGTCCCCGAGGCGGCATAGTCGCAATGCGCTGGCGGGAGCTAGTCGAGCAGAGCCTCGGCGATAATCCGCGCGGCATCCTCTGGGTCTTCCAGCGGATGAAAATGCGTGCGGTCTGGCCTGTGCATGTCGGTCGCATTGGGCATCGCTGATGCCAGTCCCAGCCAGGTCGGTGAGGATTTGAAGTCGCTGAGCCCCGTCTGCTTTGCCCGCACGATCAGCACTGGAATGACCACCTTGGTAGTGGCTGCATGAATGCCGATGTTGCTGCGGCTGCTGGCATAGACACCCGCCTCCACCTCTGGCGAGCAGGCCAGCTCCATTCCATCGCCACTCGCAGCGGGCACGAGCCCATATCGGCAATAATCGGCGAACACCCGGGGGTCGAACAGGCTGTAGGGTTCACGGTTCTCAAACCGCTCCATCATTGCCTGGACAGAGGCAAAGTGGCGTTTGCGCCGCACCGCTGGATGAGGGTTCTCGGCAGTGAACAGGTCTTGTCCCAGCTCATAGAACTCAGGCGGCAGCACGGTTGGGTCAAACAGAATGTGCTGCTTGAAGAGATGCGGGTGGTCATGCGCCGCCTGCAGTATTGCATGCGCGCCCATCGAATGCCCAATTCCGATCACTTGGCTCAACTGGAGGTGGGCAAGCATGGCAGCGATATCAGCGGCGATTTCAGCCCAATTGCCGATTGGACCGCCTTCTGACTGGCCGTGCCCGCGCAGGTCCAGCGAGATGATCTTCCGCTCTATAAAGCGCTCAATAATTGGGTCAAATACCCGCCCATGGAAGCCCGTTGCATGCGCAAAGACCAGGGGTGATCCGCGATCCTCAGGGGCGCCGCCCCATTCCCAGTAGGCGAGGCGGCGGCCCCCGATTTCGATCGTCTGCAGCGCGGGTGTTCTCATGCCCCGTGCTGTATGCCCCTCAAATCAGGACGCAACACTTGCTGCTTCTACCGGGGCCTGAGCAGGCTCTTTTGGCAGGGATATCTTCAGCAGGAAGAAGCCTGCGAGAGCCGATACAAGCGATCCCGACAACACGCCCAGTTTGACCGCATCAACTTGAGCCGGGTCTGCAAAGGCGAGATTGCCGATAAACAGGCTCATGGTGAAGCCGATGGCTGCGAGCAGAGAGAGACCGTGAATCTGGCGCCAGTTTACGCCCTCAGGCAGCTTGGCAATGCCAGCCTTCACCGCGACAAGCGCAAAGCCAAAGATGCCGATCTGCTTGCCGATCAACAGGCCGAGCGCGATGCCAAGCGGCAGCGGCGCAGCGAGATCAGCGGGAGAAATGCCGGTCAGGCTGACACCAGCATTGGCAAAGCCGAAGATCGGGATGATCATGAATGCGACCCACGGGTGCAACGCATGCTCCATCCGCAGCAGCGGCTCTGATCCGCCGCGCGCGACTAGCGGGACGGTCATTGCCGCGGCGACGCCGGCGAGCGTGGCGTGAACGCCGGATTTCAGCACGAAGACCCACATCACTATGGTCAGCAGCACGTAAGGAATGCTGGAGCCAATCCGCATACGGTTGACCGCTATCAGCGCGGCAAAGGCCACCGCTGCGCCGATCAACATATCGGTGTCGAGCGTGCCGGAGTAGAACAGGGCGATAATGGCAATCGCGCCAATGTCGTCGATCACCGCAATCGCGAGCAGCAAAGCCTTCAGCGCCACAGGCACTCGCGGGCCGAGCAACGACAAGATACCGAGTGCAAACGCGATGTCGGTTGCCGCTGGGATCGCCCAACCCGCTTGGTTTGCCGGGGTGCCTGAATTGATTGACAGGAATATGAGCGCCGGGATCGCCATGCCGCCAATCGCCGCAACCAGCGGGAGTGAGGCCTTGTCCCAACTCGATAGCTGTCCTTGGATAACCTCGCGCTTCACTTCCAATCCAATGAGGAAGAAGAACACCGCCATGAGGCCATCATTGATCCACAATATCAGCGCCTTATCGATGGAGAAACTGCCAACCGCGAGGGTCACTTGCGTGCCCAAGCCATCGAAATAGGCGGCGGCGAAAGGCGAATTGGCCGCCAGCAGAGCCAGTGCCGCTGCCGCAATCAGGACTATGCCGCCCGCGCTTTCCTGCTTGAGGAAGTCGCGTAGGGCTTCGCTCACTTTGTTAATCACGTATCAGTTCCCTCAGGTCAAAATGTGTATTTCGTTTCTGACCCAACGCTTGATCATGCCGCTGTTTCCCGAAAATCGGAGCGAATGCGTCGTATTTGAGCGAAGGCACTGAGATTGCACCATTATCCGCCGCCTAGCCAACGCGCGGCCATGCCGGTTCCGATCGCCACCGAGACGCCGCCCGCCAATGCCAGGCACACAAGCACTTTGAATGTCGAGCCGCCGCTATTGCCCGCCACTGGCCTATCGAACTTGCGCGAGCCCGTGATCATTGGGCCGATGAGATCACGCTTGCCGAGGAACTGGTATCCGAACACCGCGAGCAAGTGCAGGGCGATTAGTGCGATGAGCACCCAGAAACCCGTCTCATGCCAGTCGGTGAGCCAATCAGCTGTCATCACTCCGACCAGCGAGTTGAGCGGTCCTGTCGCGCCGTCATAGGGGTCACCTGCGAACAGGCCCATGCCGGCCTGAGCGAGCATAACGATCAGCAAGGCCGCAACGCTCCACCCGCCCGATGGGCTGTGACCAATGGCCGAAGGGCTGCGTTTGTGACGGCCTATGAGGTCCTGCAGGCCTGCCACGGGCGAGCGCAGGAAGCCGGCGAAGCGCGCCGTCTCGCTGCCGACTAGGCCCCACAAGATGCGGAACAGCACTAGCGCGAGAAGCACCAATCCAAGGCGCATGTGCCAGCCCATTTCGCCGTTTTCTGCGGTCCACCACATGGCGGGAACCAGAAGCGCAAAGCCCCAATGCGAAAGCCGCACGGGCCAGTCCCAAATCGGTGTTTTCTGCGGCAACATGGATCACTCCTGAGCCGGTTTGAGAGTTGCTCTTTGCGCGGGCAGCACGCTAACCGCGCCGCTCAGTCAGAGCGCCTTAGTCAGTCCTTATCGAGGCGGAAGTTGTCGTGGCAGGCTTTGCACGATCCGCCCATGTTCTTCACGCCTTCACCCACTGCGGCGATTTCGCCGGTGCCAGCGGCGGCTGCCAAAGCAGCGCTGGTGTCGACCAGCTTCTGCGCAGCGGCTGCGAACTCTTCGGGTTTCTCCCAAATGCTCTCAAGCGCTTCGGTATCTGCGCCCGAATCCACGCCTGTCCCCTCTGGGAAGTAGTCTGGGATCTTTTGCGCATTGGTGTTGATGGTGTTTGCGCTCGCTTCGATCACGCTGAAGTCTGGCGCTTCGGCTTCGAGCTGTCCGCGGATCGCTTTGAATGCGTCGCCAATTTCCTCAAAATTGTTCTGCCGAACCTCGATGATCGAGGCGTCTTCGCTGGCGACTTCGATCGCCTCAGGCGCTGCTGCATCGTCAGAGGTCTCGCCGCAAGCGGCCAATGCGCCGATCATTGCGAAGGCCAAAACTGGGTGGGAAAGACGGCGGGACAACATAGGGCGGCTCCTTTTGCGAGGGTATGACGGCAAGGCCTCTATCACGTTTGTGGCTGAAATGCCTCGGTAATTTTGCACGGGCTTTGAGCGGGGCGTTTCGGGATTGGAACACAGATGCAATTTGCGAAAGTGTGACTTTTGAGATTTTATAATTAAGAATAGTATCTTAAGACTCATCAAGCTGTAGGAAGTGTGACTTTTGGCGATCAACCGTTCCATACCCAAAATATGGCGGCAAGATTGGTGTTTCGGACAGGTCAGCATGGCTGCTGAAATACCAAAGTGCGGGCGCGTAGGAAAATCTACGATTCCCGGGCTGCGCAGTTCAAATGCCTGTGCGAGGCTAGACTCAGCCAGCGGCGGACTGCAGCATGGGTACGCCGAATTTCCACTTGTCGCGAAACGCCTTGGTCTCGGTCATGTGCTGCGCAGTTTCGCGTTGGTGCAGCCATAATCCGCCAGCAATCGACGCAACGCCCATGGCTGACAAAGCGGTCACTGTGCCGACGGCAATTTCCGGGGTTTCCGGTATCGTCAAAGCGCTGATGCAATAGCAGATCAGCAGCAAACCACAGGTTGCGACGGGCGCTCCAATCCAGCTGCGCGAAAACGCCATCCTATGCTCGTCGATATAGTGCTTGGAGGGTGCTCGCCAAAATTCCCGCCACAACTCAAAATCAGCCCAAGGCAGGTCCTCGCCCGATTTCTTGAGCCGCCTCTGGTGAAGCAAAGTTCCAAAGATAATAAGCAGCAGCGCTACGCCGGTTGGAACCGCTGACATGGTTGCGTACGCCAGTGCAACCATGTCGTCTTCTACTTGGCGCGCGAAATGAGCCGACAGGCTAATCAGATGAAGCCCAGCGGCAAAAAGCGGCCAGATCCTCTTTGCGTTGAGCGCGAGAGCTCCAAATGCAACAAAGCCTATTGCATCGGCCAACAGCGCAACCGCATCGACTTCCCAGAACTTGGGTGCGACAGAACCGTAAGCTATGCTCTGTACTAGGAACGTTGCTGCTACGAAACCTGCGCCAGTTCTCTCCGGAGCGCCTCCACGCCATGCTGCCAGACCCAGCGCTGCCAACCAAATGCTGTAATACAGCAAAATGCCCGGTTCGCTGAAATCTGGCAATGCCAAGTCTTATCTCGCTATTTTGAATAGTTGCGCTGGTTTTTCAGCCAGCGGCGGATTGCGGCATGGGTACGCCGAATTTCCATTTGTCGCGAAATGCTTTGGTCTCAGCCAAATGCCGCGCTGTTTCGCGCTGGTGCAGCCATAACCCGCCAGCGATTGAGGCAAGGCCGATGCTAAACAATGCGGTCACGGTGCCAAAAGCGATCTTTGGACTGTTGGGTAAGTATAGCGCACTAACGCAGTAACAGATCACCGAAAAACCGCACACCGCGACTGGCACACCGATCCAACTGCGTGAAAAAGCGAGCCTGTGTTCATCGATATATTGTTTTGAGGGAGCTCGCCACAATTCGCGCCATAGGTCAAAGTCGGTCCAAGCCAAGTCTTGACCGTTTTTCTTGAGTCGCCTTTGGTGGAACAACGTGCCGAGGATCAAGAGAAGCAAAACCAGGCTAGTTGGAACAACCTTCATGGTGGCATAGGCTAACGCAATCACATCATCTTCCACTTGCCGTGCAAAATGAGCGGAAAGACTAATCAATTGAAAGCCAGCGGCAAACAATGGCCAGATCCTCTTTGCATTGAGGGCTATCGCTCCAAATCCGACAAACAAGATAGAATCAGCCAATAGCGCAACCGGATCCACTTCCCAGAATCTGGTTGGAACAGAAGCATAAGCGATACTTTGAATAAGCACAGTTGATAGGATGAAAGAGGCACCGGCACGCTCTGGCGCTCCACCGCGCCAAGCTGCCAGACCAACAGCGATCAAAAGAATGCTGAAGTACAGCGCAATAGTTGGTTCGCTTAGGTCTGGCAGTGACAAAGTTTCAGCTCGCGATCTTTAGTACCGGAGAAGGCTGTGTCTCGGCAGCACGATCCGGGCAGTTCCAACTGTTGTCTGCTTGTTCTTTGATGATCTTATCCATCGCAGAGTGTGCCAAGGCAAGGCTCTTGCGCGCTTCGGCAACACTGCGCATCGCATCAGTAAGATGGCCGATCGGACGCTGGCCGTCGATGACATCGACATCCATTTCGATCCGAGCCTTCGTCGCGAGGCTAAGCAATTCGCCGATTTGACCCAGATTGGTGTCCGTATCGGCCGCCAGCAGGTGATTGAGTTCGCTGATCTGATTAACGAGTTCGAGATCTTGTGCCGTCATTTTCATCATATTCTCCATGCGCACCATTGTGCATTAAGGGGTTGCAGGCATGGTTAGAGAATATCGCCTACCGTTACGCTGATCGCGGTGACGACCAGCGCGGTAGCGGCGACGGTGAAAGCGATCGTGAAGATCACCAGCAACCGCCACCAAGGGCCGTATTTTCCATCCAGTACCTCAAGGCGCGAGGGCGGAAAATCAAGCGATGAATAGTCATCAGCAGCCATATTCGGCTGCACTGCTCGATCGTCTTGAGCCGCGTCTTGAGGCGGGAATTGGTTAAGTTCAGGCTCTGGATCGAGATGGGAAAAACCATATGCGGTTTGGCCGCATATGGCGCGTAGGCGAACATATTCGCGGATCGTGGATGCACGGTCAGCGGTTTCGAGCTTTGCCTTCACATATTGAAAGCGCTGCTCAATGGTGCTGGGCGAGAGGCCGAGTTTGCGGGCGATTTCTTTGTTCGGCAAATGGGCGGCGGCATGCTCCATCACCTCTGTCTGACGGTCCGTCAAACTGGCGAGTAAGTCGGCTGCGTGTTGCCGCTGGATTGTCTGGGGATCTGAATTTTTCACGTATCGTGGTTAACGGAATCGCCCGATTCGGGCAAAATCGTTGCGCCATAGACACGTCCAAAATTGATCGGTTTTGACCGTCAGGCAGCACAAAGTAGTTATTTTTGCTCGGTTAAACGAGCCTCAATCTGCCGCTAAAATGGTCACTTCTACTTAGTGGGAAGCTAAGGCATTTGCGTCCTCCGGCTTGCTTTGGGCAGTTTTCAGAAACGGTATGGCAGGCGCAGGCCGACGACCATGTCGGGGCTGTCATCAGTGAGGCCAATCCCGACGGTCGAAACGAGCGAGAGCTGCTGTCCCAGTGAGAACGTGGCACCCAAATTGACCAGCGCAACATTAGCCTGACTGCCGACGATCCGCTGCCAGTCCTGGCCATCCAGCCGTACGCGGGACCGCCCGACGACACGCTGCGAATAGGACATTGAAATGCTTGAGCGGTCATTGAGCGCAAAGGCCAAACCAGCCCCCAGCTGAACCGCATCGCCAACATCAACCCGACCCGGCTGCGGACCGGGGCTCTCGTCAATATCACCAAAATTGCGCTCAAAATTGCGGAAGTAATTGACGCTGCCGAATACAACCAGCGGATCAAGTGATTTGAGCACGGAGACGCCGAGCGAGGCGCCATAGACGCCGCTACCCGTGGCGAGTTTCTCAGGAACTTGCAGATTGCCCTCGCTGCCGACGACTTCGACAAAATCGATCCCGAACGGTTCTTGGCCGGTCGGCACTTTGACCCGGCCGCTCAGCACGACATTCGGGCGGCGCAGTGTCTCGGCGAGCAATTGGTAGCTCGCCCCGACGCTCATATCGCCGAGCCCGCCATCGCTCACGGTGGCCTCAACCGGCGTGTTGGCCGCGCCGCCAGCTCCGCCGCTGCGGAAGGTTGATGTGCGGTAGAGGAACGGCGCGCTGGCATCGAGGAACAGCTTGTCACTCACCCCGTAGCGCAATGTTGCCTCGCTGGTGAAAATGTCCGCGTCCACTTCATCAATGCTGATCGTGCCGAGGAAGATTGCATCCAGTGCGAGGAAGCCATCGAGGTTGATCCGGGCATCGCTAAAGCGGGAGTAGCCGACCGATAGATCAGCGCCCCAGCGGCTGGTCTGGAGGCCCTGTTGTTCCTGCACGATGTCTTCAACAGCGGCAGAGGCGTCGGGCGCTTTCTGGACGCTTTCTTCCTCTGGCTGATCGCTCAGACCGGGATCTTGCGCGGCGTCTTCCGCTTGCTGGATCTGTACCAGTCGCGCCTCGCCTTCGCGGCTGAGGGTTGGATAGGCACCGCGGAAATTATCCAGCGAGGGATTGAGCGTCATCGGCCGAGCTTGAGCTGGCACAGCGCGGCCTCTGATGGTCAGCGCCTCGTCCGGTGAAATAGGCTCCGCCTCAATGCGCAGCAGCCGGGCTTCTAGCGCCTGCAAGCGGGCGTTGGCGCGTGCCTCCCGTTCTTCCATCTCGGCAACTTGCGCGCGCAATTGCTCAACCTCGCTCTCAAGGTCCTGCGCCGATGCCGAGAACGGCAGCGTGAGCGCGGCTGCGCTGCTCGCGATCAAGGCGGCTCGTATATATGTGCGGTCCATGACTTTCGTCCCCTTACCTGACGACCCGTCTGGTTAAGCTCATCCGCGGTTACGGATTGAGCAGCGTCCAAAGCGTGGCCGGATCGGGCACGCCGGTTTCAAAAAGATCACTCTGTTTCTGGAATGCGAGCAGCGCATCGCGCATTTGCGGTGAGTAGCTGCCGTTTTCCTCGCCCTCATACAGCCCGCGCGAACGCAGGGCGGCCTGAGTGCGGCGTAGGATGGTTTTGTAGACAAAGGCGCGGTTCTCGCCCGCGCCAACCTCGACCATTGGCGAATAATCGGCAACGCGCACAGGGCGCAGGGCCGACACCATTTTCTGCGCGACGCCGACGATCGTGTCCTCGGGATTGTCGCTGCAGTGCTTCTCCAAGATCAGGTCAAACGCCGCCGCATTGTGCCACGGTGACAGATCAAAGGTGTTGGGCTCATAGCGGTTGGCCGCGCTGAGATAGCCCTCGACAAAGCCGATGAGGCGCTGGAATTCTGCCGAGCCTTTGTCGCTGCGCGCATCGGTGAAGGCGGCGCAGCTCAAGCGGCCCGGTCCTTCGACAGCGAATTGCCCGCTGGCGTTTTCTGCCTGGGCCGGGGCGGATGCCGCAAACACAGTCGCCGCTAGCGTGATGAGAGATAGATTTTTCATGGCCTTACCACCTTTGAAAATTGCTACTTAAAAACCGTGGCCGCGCATCACGGACAGGGCCTCTGTCGCGCGCACGGCGTTAAATTCAGTCGATCCTATGTCCGTCCCGATGATGATCGCGGCGGTGTTGCCGACCAGATTGCCATCGCTGTTGATCGTGGTCTGCTGCAGCATCCGGCCAAGATCACCGCCGACGCTTTGCAGCGCGCTGTCGCTGCCGCCATTGCCGGACAGAGCGAGCGCGAGCTCATTGGTGCCGACGCGGAATTCGAGCGTGTCGCCATCGGCAAACGAAGTGCCGGTTGTCTCGGTGATCGGGGTGAGACCATCGGTATTGAGCGCGGCAATGTCTGACGACGGGACCAGAGCGATCTGCATGCCATTGATCGCGGAATTGTCCGCGCCTGCGATGATGTTCGCTTGCGCTGCGCCCTGCGTGCTGCCGAGCTCACCCACGGGGAGCACTTCCTGCGCTGTGATGACCGGGGTGTAGCCGGAGTGGCTGTCGGTCACATCCATCGCTGGGTCGCCCTCGCGGGTCCAACCCACCAGCAATTGTGGGACCGGATCGCCGCCGCTGCCATTGTCCAGAAAACTGACGTTGAACATTAGCCGCGCGGTCGTGGTGATGCCGCTTTCATCCTGCCAGCTGGTCACCATGGAAATGCCAAAGAACGACACTTCGCCCGGGCGGATGAACTTGCCGCGCACCTCGCCCAGCTCCTCATCATCCACCGGCGCGCCAAGATCGCTGAGCGCCGCAAAGTGGTCTTTCGCCGCCGCCGGAGCAGCGCCTGCGGCATAGACGAGGGAGATGGAGAGCGCCGCTGCTGTGACACTCGATTTTAGAGCCGTTTGTCTGGTTGTTGGCGTGCGCATGGCATCCTCCTTGGGGGCCGTAGGGGGGTTAAAAATCATATCCGGGTGAAAAGCCGTATTCGGCGGCTTCAGTGGCGGGCAGGCTGGCGGTCGTCATCAGCAGACGCCGCGCAGACAGCGGTGAGGGCGGGTCGACCAGAACGCTGTCCGGGTCATAGCCTTCGCCCACGACAACAAACGCAATGCCGTTCCACGCGCTTTCAAATTTGTCGCGGGTCATGGTGCGATTGCCGAGGGCCGGGTCACCGATCGCGATCCTGTCTCCGAAGACCTTGCGAGCAATGACGAAATGTTTGTAGCCGCGCACATCAATCAGGACGATGGCGGGAAATTCCAAGCTGGCGAGTTGATCATAGCTGATCCGGTAGCCTTCTGCGCTCATCCCGAGAGACGTCGCATAGGTCTTCATATCTAGCAGCGAGAAACCCTTTTGCCGGACGATGTCAGGATCCGCGATCTTGAGCATGTTGACCAGCACCTGCCGCTCGGTCGTGTTGTGCCCATAGGCATAGTTGAAAATTGTCGCGAGCACCGCTGCGCCGCAGCTAAAGTCGGCTTCTTGCCGCACGAGATGATCGAATTTTTGAGCTTTCCAGCTGCGCGGCTGCGCGCTGATCACTGGTGAACCTGGCGAGATCTGGCCGAGCCAGACCGGGGTCTTTCCAGCCGGAGCGGTGCTGCAGGCGGAGAGTATCGCCGCGCACACGCCAGCCAACGCTAGGCAGCGCATTTTTGACCGGAAGAGTGAATTCTGAGACATTATAAACCTGCTCCATGCTTCGGGCAGAGGGCTCCCCTCGCTTTTGCGAGCGGGGGACCTTCCCCAAGCCGTTTACGCGGCTGGGGAAGGTGGGGGAGGGGAGAAGGTAAGGTCTCCTCTCCCCCGCCCGCGCGGGCAATCGATCAGCTGCCGTCGCCAGGAGCGCCGCCGCCGGCGTCACCGCCGCCTTGCGATGCTGCGATCGTCAGCGAGTTGGTTTGCTGGTTGCCGACACCAGCGGCGAAGTTCACGCCGATGTTGCCCGAGGCACCGCTGATATCGAGACCAGAGATCGAGTTGATGCTGTCTTGCTGTTCAACCCGGCTCAGAAGAGCGGTTTGAACCAGACCTGCATTGGCCTCTGCCAGATCGGCATCGTTTGCGGTGGCCAGCGTCATCAGGTTGGATTGCTGATTGAGGCTGCCTGCCGCCACGTTGACGCCAATATTGCCTGATCCCGTGATCGTCGCACCAAGGATGGTGTTGCGATCGCGGAAGTTATTGCGGCCGCCGCCTGATTCGGGATCATCCTCGTCGAGGAAGTCTTCAGAGGCGAACTGTGCCACACCGATCAGTGATTGCAGTCCGGTGGTGGACGCTTCTGCCCAACCGCCTGATGCTTCAGGATCGCTGTTTGCCGACACAGAAATCGACGCGCTGTTCATTTGCTGGTTGAAGTAACCAGCCGCCAGGTTGACCCCGATGTTACCCGAGGAATCGACGTTGAACTCATCAACCGTGTTGATGATCGGCGCAAAGAAACCAGCGCGAATTTGCGGCTGCAAATCACCATCGAGGAAGCCGCCTGGCAGATCGCCTGGCTCGCTATAGCCGGGCCCATAGACAGCGTCGACAAAGCCGTTTTCGCCGTTGAGCTCGTTTTCCTCGCGGTAATTTACCACTACACCGGTGAGGAATTGCTTCGCATCAGTGACCGCAACAGCTGAGCTGTCGACGTCGATGGTTCCCCGGAGACGAACGGCACCGCGAAGGGCGACGTCTTTCTCATAGGTGACATCGGTGGTCACACTGGTGTCGATGTTGTTCGCATAGCGAAGATCAACTTCAAGGCTGGATTCGCCGTCTTGGCCTCCAACTTCGCCGCCGTCTTGTGCCATGGCGGGGGCAGTTACGGCCAAAGCCGAAACCGCCACCGTAGCTAGCATTACCTTTTTCATAGTCCTTACTCCATTGCTTCGGTTCAAGGTTTGCCCCCGGCCGAGATGTTCAGCGCGAAGGTGTTGGCAGAGGAATTCCTCTCGCCTCCGACAACATTCACCTGCACAAGCCCGCTGTTCCCAGCGAATGCGGCGTCATCGATATCGATGCGATCATTGCTGGTCGTGAGGGCTTGGGCTGGTGAACCCGCCGGATCTGTGGGAGCGCTCGACTGGGCGAGCATCTGGTCAGAGACCACTCCATTGTTTCCTAAAGCCAGTGCCGCCAAATTGGCCGACTGGTTGTGTGTCCCGGCAGTGAGATTGAGGCTCACCATGCCGGTGTTGTTTGACAGCGCGCCTGCGCTGATCGTGATCGAGGTGGCGCGGTCAGCGCCGCTTGGCGCGTCCATCAATTGCTCGGCGCTGTGGCCGGTGATCGCGATGTCACCCATGGCCACGATGGCGCTGCCCAATTGCTGATTGCCATCGCCAGCGACAATATTCACCGCCACGCGTCCGCCATTGTCGCTGAGCGTGTCTGCTGCGATCTCGATGCTGTCTTGCTCTGCCTCGGCCTCTTGCGCCGAGAGCGGCGCCGCCAGAACGGGCAACAGCAAAGCAGCACTGCTTAAAAGGAGGTGCGCGGTTCTCATTGTCCCCTCCCCGCTGTGCGAGAGATTACGCTGAGCGCAGATGGCAGCACGCTGAGGCCGCTCCTGACGATGCCGCCAGTGGAACTCGCGCCGCTTTCAGAGCGGGTGAAATCGCCAGAGCTTTGTGGCCCTGTGACAGGGGTTAGTCCGATGCTGACCGCTTGGTTCGCCACATTCAGGGTGCGGGAGAGTGGGGCTGTGACACCAGCTTGGTCAGCATCGGACATCGGCTCTAGGCCGATAAGCATTGTTTCGAGGATCAGTTTGGATTGATCAGGCGCAACCGTGCTGGCCTGACCTTGGGAAATGCGCCGGGTGGCCGTGCCGTATGGCACATCGCGAGAATAAACGATCTCGCCAGGGTGCTGATCTTTATTGGAAGGAAACTCGCCTTCCTGCGCGGCGACAGGGACGGCGGTGATCGCCAAAAGGCTGGCACCAGCTGCTAGAATTTTAGCGCGGGCCGCAAAGCTTGGCAGTGTTTGTAGAATATACATGTCGCCTATCCCTGTTCAATACAGTGGTTCATCAAGGCATACGCGGCATGTTTGCCGTCAAACCAAGACGAAGGAGCGATTGCTCCAGACGACCCGTTCATCGAATATGATTGAGGTTATAAGCCGATTCGTTTTCGGCCGCATCACACAGGTTTAGTAGTCAAATGTGACTATAGAAATTTGTAAAAAGACGACACGTTTCAATATATTACTATGTCTATTGGCCTAAGTACTAATTCAGCACCAAACGGCCCCTCTGGGGCAGCCGTCTAAAGCTGAACTATTATAGCTCATCCGATTGATGGGGCCTGTGATGGGGATCGCCCCTAGATTTGATAGGGCGCGAGCGTCTGCCACAATTCTTCGCGCGAGCTTACGCCGAGCTTGTCATAGCAATGACGCAGGTGCGCGCGCACGGTGTGGACCGAGATGCTCAGCTCTTCGCTGATCTTGGAGGGGCCGTGACCGCCCAGCAGCAGCTCGACAATATGCGCCTCGCTTGGGGTCAGACCAAATGCCTTGGTCAGATCGACCAGCTCAGCGCCCTGGCCTGGGCTGGCGATGTGCAGGCTGAATAGAATGGTGTCTTGGCAAAGTCCGGTAGCGGACAGCAAAACATGGCCGCCCACGGTGCTGCATGGCACGATGGCGCTATCGACCGCGCCTGTTTCCAGCTTCAGCATACGCTCCAGCGGTTCTTTGGCGTCGGTCTTATTGGCGACCAGCTGGCCGTCTCTGATCGAATAGCAGCACAGCTCCGCGATCCGCGACTTGGCCCGTTCGCCAATGGCGAGTATCGCGCCGGACCGGTCGAGCATGACATGGGTGCGTTTGTTGAGCCGCTCTTGGGCGGAAAGGATCGCATCGGTGCCGTGCATGGCTGCGCCAATCGCAGGCAAGCTGGCTGGCGGCGGAACGACGCGGCTTAGCGTGTGCCCCCCGTTTATCAGCCCTTGCGTGTCAATTTGCTTCATCATCTGGCATTGCCCCTCTGTGGCCGGCACCAGCCGACCTCACGCGCACCTTACCTCACGCATTGTCTTCCAAAAATTGCCCATGCAGCCAGAATCGCAACACGCCTTACCGCATGCCGAAACCTGACCCGATGGTTTTGTTTTTATCTAATTGCCCTGCCCTAGAGGTTCAGGGATGGTAGCTTGCTTGCGCCCAAAGCTACGTGCGCCGATGCGACATCAGAGCACCCGCAAAGACTGCGCCTGTTTTGGATTGCAGTCAATGCAACTCACCTTGCATTTATGGCCGTTCGTCGCAGATTTCCGGGGCTGAGAGCACTTTTCTGATTAACAATAATGTTAATAGGCAACGCCGATTTCGCCGAGAATCACGGCTTGGGTGAGGGGCTTAGATGGCCGCTTTAATGGCTGCCGAAGGCCAGCATATCAGCCTCGGCCGTCATCGCTTTTGGATTGCGATTGAGTGCAAGGTCCTCATATTTCTCGCTCTCCGCCGCATTGCCCAGCATCGCGTGAGCCTCGGCAAGCGCGGCGTATTGTTCGACCGATTGCCAGCCAGAGGCCTCAACCTGTTCCAAGATGGTCAGCGCCTCGGCCGCCTCGCCATTGGCGATATGGGCGCGGGCGAGAGCGATCTTCGCGTCACCAAATGGTCGTGCGCGGTCGTTCGCTTTGGCCAGATCCAGCGCAAGCGCACTATTCCCATCGGTGATCGCCAGATCCAGCCCGTGGTCATAATAGGCCTCGGGCAGAGCCTTCATGCGCTCCTCAAACAGGCTTGCGGCTTTTGCGCGCCATGTCTTCGCGCTCGCATCCTCGCCTTCAAACTCCAGCACGCTGGCCAGAGCCATCATCACATCGGGGTTCTCATTGTCCTGAAGAATGGCACGGTACATCTGTTTGGCGCGTTTGCGATTCCCCGTCGCGGCCAGCATTTGCGCCTGATGGGCTTGGGTCAGCCAATAGCCGGGGAACAGCTCATCGGCGCGGTCGAAATAGGCCGCCGCCTCGTCCCAATTCCCACGTTGCAGTTCCAGAGCGCCGATTTGCAAGTGATAGGCGGCGAGCAGTTCGGGCGTGGTCTGCCGCCCGCTCAGCGCCCCATTCTTATAGAGCGTAATCGCCGTGTCGAACTCACCCAGATATTTGTGCCAGGTGGCGAGCCGAAACGTCGAATTGGGGCTGGGGTCGATTGCATAGGCCTGATTGTACTGCGCCAGCGCCGCGTCATAATCGCCGGAATAAAACGCGACATCGCCCGCCTGCGCCAGCATTTCTGCGCGCTCTGCGGTGCCTTGTTTCACCGCGAACTTTCCATAGGCCTCGATCTGCTCAAGTGCTGCGGGATAGCGGTGCAGGCTGAGGTTTATGGTGCTTGCCGCGATAGCTGGCCCGCCGCCCTCCGGCGCGAGATTAAGCCCGGTATCGATCCATTGCCGCGCGGCGTTCATATCCGCGAATGACCCGGTCAATTGCGCTTTGATGAGATGGCCCAGGGCCAGCCCTTCATAGCCCAGCCATTGCTGCGGCGCGCGGGCGATCCGCTCATTCGCCAAGGTGAGATCGCGCTCCACCTGTTCGAGCGCCTCGCCGTAATTGGCCGGGCCATAGGCTGGCTGCAAAGAGGCCGACAATAAGGTTTCGGGCGCCTTGGGTGCGGGCCGAAGCAGGAACGCGAGCCCCGCAAATAGGCCGGTTATCAGCAGCAAAAGCACGGGCAGTTTCAAGAATTGCGAACGCATGTGCGGCCCCTTTCATCAAAGCCAATCAAAAAAAGAAGGGGCAGAATGATAGGCATAGGTGGACGCCTCATTCTGCCCCAACCGATCATCACTGAGCGATCAGGAAGACGGAGCGGCGCAAGGCGTAAGGCCAAGGCCGGTCAGATCGTCTGCCAGAGCTTCAGTGAGGCCGGTTAACTGCGCCGACAATTCAGGGACGAAATCGCCGTTCGCATCATCGACCGGGCTTGCGTCATTATAGGCGTCTTTAAGGTCCGTTCCGATCAGGGCGGTGGCGACCGCTGGCATGCCCATGCGGTCCACCCTCACGAAATCAGTTATCGGCGAATTGTCGAAGGTGAAGTTCGTCCCGCCCCCGGCAGTGATCGGCGGGCTGCCCTGCGGACCGGCGAGATAGGGGAATCCCGCTGCGAAGGGCAGGTCGTTGGCCGGCGGGTTCACCGGCACCTGCGCCAAAGTGGCTGGTCCATTCACGGCCAGATCGAGGAAGATCACCGCCAAGGTCACATCGATCACCGGGTCTTCGAGACGGCGGCCATTGGGAAAGCCGGACGGTGCATCAAGGTTGATCGTCAGCGTGTCTGGCACAACCGCCTGCGCCACGGTCACGCCGGTTCCGGGCACCATTTGGTTGAGGCAGGGCCCCACATCAAAGGCGACCGGATCAGGCGTCGGCGAGGGCATGGGCGGCGGCATCATGACCGGCGGCGGTGCATCTGCTTCATCGTTTCCGCAGCCGGCGAGCGCCAATGCGGCGGCGGCCAATGAGATTTTCGAAGCGGCGTTTAAAGCTGATTTGATCATTACAATTGCCCTCCCAGACGATTGGTGGCGGACCAGACATCGATCAGGTTGGTGCCATTAGCGATCCGGTCACGCGGGATTTCGATGACGACCGCTGTCAGGTTCTGACCGGCGAAGAAATCGCGGTCGCTTTGGAAGCTGAGCGTTCCGGTGCTTAAGGTGTCGCGAAAGCCTTGGAGGTCGAAGAAGAAGGGATCGTCGAATAACCCTGCGCGCACGCGCACGCCGTCTTGCACAATGTCGGTTTCAACCGCGCCGATCAGATCACCGGTGACGCCGGGCAGGCCGCGCACGCGCACTCCAAAGGCGGCATCACTGGCAGAGGCTCCCCCGCCAAACTGAATCTCAATCGGAATATTGGTGATGGTTCGGGGCGCGGCGTTGGAGACATTGATCTGATACCGCACCGCCGGGTCATAGACGGCGGGTTGGTCGGTCGCTTGCGGCCCGGCAAAGGTCATGATGAAGACCACGTTTTGGTCATCATGAAAGGCAAAGACATCGGCAATATCAGCCGGAGCATCAGGCGTTGCGTCGGCAGAGGGGCTGGTTCTGGCCGGCGGGTCCAGGTGATCCGCCGCCTCGCCGCCTTGCTCGGCCAGCTGATAGGCTGCGGGCAGGGCCAGTAGCGCGGCCCCCGCTGCTAGATATTTTACGCTCGGCAATCTCATATGATTTCCCTCCAATCGCACCGGCCATGGGGCGGCCAGCATGTGAGAGGATCGGGTTTCAGCCATTGCCCTGCGCGCAGGCGGCCGAAATCCAACTCTCGCACCGCCTACGAGGGGTTTTCGAGAAAGGTTGCCTTTGGGCCGCAAAATTTTTGAGCGAAGGTTGGGTGCGTGCTTGTCTGCAATCGGCGCGCAGGGTTAAATCGTCAGCAGAGTTCCCACTGCGATAATCGGCGGAGTTGGCGCCTGATGCGGCGCATTGGCCGGATCTTCCATGGTCACAGCAATCGTCGCGCCGTCGATCAGGAATGGGGCCAGCGCCTCGCTAAGCGCTAGGTTCGCGCTGCCTTCGCCTCGCGCTGTGCCCAGCGACCGGGGCGTGCCATCCGCAGGTATCACCCATAGCTCCGGCGCGAGCGTTTCATCTTCCAGGCCGATGGCGCGCACTTCCAGCGTGTCTGCGCCCTCGCGCCAATTGATCAGCACAAACTGGCCCTCTTCCGGTCCAGTCAGCTGCGCGACGAATTGCCGCGTTGCAATGCCATCATCGCCGCCTTGCGCGATGATCTCGCGGGGCTCGTTGCCAGTTTGGCCAAACATATCGAACGCCAGATATCCGGCCAGCAGAGTGGCCACAAATGACGCCGCGAGCGCCAAGCGCCGCCAAGTGCTGATCTGATTGTCATTGGCAGGCTGGCTGCTGTCCACTGTATCTGAGGCGAAGTGAGGCGTATCGCCCATGCCCCCATCAAGCCGATCAATCGCATCATTGACCCGCTGCTTGAGACGGGCCGGAGGTGTCTCACCGGGAACAGCCGAGGCCAGAACGCCAAAGCGGCGGCTCCACACCTGCACCAATGCGGCGAAGTCGGGATCGGACAATTGCAGCCGCTTTGCCTGCGCCAGCTCGTCGCCCTCCAGCAGGCCAAAGGCCAACTCTATGGCGAGCACTTGGCGATCTTCTGGCATGTTTGGAGTATCAGTCATTTTCCAAACACTTTCTGAGATTGATCAGGCCCCGGCGTACCCGGCTTTTGACGGTGTTGAGCGGCGCGCCAATGCGCAGCGCCAATTGCTGATAAGTGCTTCCGCTGAAAAATGCCCCAAGGATAAGCGATTTCTGATCCATGCCCAATTTCTGGATGCAGTGGATGATGCGCTCATTCTGCTGCGCAGTGTCCATCACCTCATCTGCCAGAGCCGCTGGATCGGCTGCATGTTCCAGCGCCTGATCGCTCGCGGTTTCGCCTTTCCTTTGCTTGCGGTACCAATCAATCGCCGCATTGCGCGCGATTGTGCCCATCCAGGCCAGCGGACTGCCAAGCTCAGCTGAAAACTGATCGGCGCGCTGCCAAATTTTCACAAAGCTCTCTTGCGTGACATCCTCGGCGGCTTCGGAATTGCCACAAATGCGCATGCAAATGCCAAACAACTTGCGCGAACTGGCATCGTACAGCGCATTAAACGCCGCGCGATCACCGCCCGCCACCTTGTGCAAGAGCTCCTCAATCTCTTGATGGGGCAGCTGGTCTGGCTGGTCGTTCACAAAGGCCCTCGCATATGTCCTACACTATAGAATTAGCGCGGGTACGCTAGGGGCGAGGAAAAGGTTGCCTGTGCGATGGTGGGTTTCGAGATTTTGCGTATTGAGAGGGGGTGCGCATAAAGGCGCTTAGCGGCGTATTCGCCGGGCGATTGATGGCCTTAGTTTGGAAATCAGGACTGTTTGGTGCGGTCGAGAAGACTCGAACTTCCACGGGCGTTAGCCCACAACGACCTCAACGTTGCGCGTCTACCAGTTCCGCCACGACCGCACACAGTCAGTAGGGGTAGGCAGCGCCTCGCCCCTCGGTAGGAGCGCGCCCCTAGCAAGGGGTATCGGCCACGGCAAGCACTTTGCTGTGTCGCGGCAAAATTGCATCGAAAATGCGCTTAGTTTGGCGCCCAGCCGATTTCTGCAAAGCGGGCGGTGGCGGGCACATCGGTGATCGCCTCGGTCACTGTCATGGTCTCGCCCGGGGCCAGCTGTGACTGCGGAGGGGCGACATTCCAATCGAACACGATCCGCTCTCGCTCATCACGCAGGACGATGCGCAGTGAAGGCACGTCAATCGTTTCGCGCCCAGTGTTGGTGATGGTGCCGCGCGCGCGGAAAATCTCCGTGCCGCTGGGCAGGGTCTCGGTGCGCTGCTCGGCTGCGGGGAAATCCAGTTCGAGGTCGGATTGGCCAATCCCGAACACGGGCCGGTTGAACGGCGCCCAATCCGGCATGCCGTAATAGTTTACCGCTGCGATGGTGCCAGCGGCTAGCAGTGCGAAAATAGCCGCGGCTGCCGTCCACATTTTGAGCGGGTTGCGCCGCGCGGTGAAAGGCGGGCGGTAATCAAACCGCGAGCCTTCGTCGCTGTCATATTCTTCCGCCTCAGCGGTCTCATCGGCAACCTCGCTGTCATAGCTGCTCTCGCTGTAAGAAGCGGCTGGACCGATATCAGCATTGGCGCTTTCTTCAGCGAAGTCTTCGGCGGGCTCGCTGGCCGGTGCCTGATCTTCAGTCTCGGGCTGTTGGCTGAGCGGTGTGCGGTCTTGATGAATGGCCGAAGCGGCTGAGGCTGCTGCTGCGCTGACAGCGTCTGTTGCAGCAGCGGGCCGGTCGCTGGTGCGCCAATGATTGATCGACGGCTCGCTGGGCGCTTCTTCCGCATCTGCCTCAGGTTCTGGAGCAGGCGGTGGTGGGGCCGGGGGCGGCGAAGGAGGCGGTGCCGGCTCGGCAACCGGCTCTGGCGCGGCGACTTCATTCTGGGGCGGCAAATCGAACACTGCCTCTTGAAACCAGCTGTGCTTGCACTTCGCGCAGCGCACGGTCCGCCCGTCATCGCCAATGGCGTTGTCCGGGACAACATAGCGTGTGTTGCAGGCGGGGCAGGCTATAATCATGGTTAGTATGGCAATACGCGCCCGTAAGTTGCGCACAAGTGCATCGGGGCCTTTGGGCCGCAAATGTTGGCTTTTTTCCACATTGATGCGCTTGTTTCGCGCGCGGAGCACTATGGGCTTTTCCCCTCGGCGGGCATGGGATAGGGGCATGGCCATGAACGAGCGCGCAGGCGATACGGTGAATTTCGACAATGTCGGGCTGCGCTATGGCACCGAGCCTGAGGTGCTGAGCGATCTCAGTTTCACGCTCTTCCCCGGCAGTTTCTACTTCCTCACTGGGGCCAGCGGGGCCGGAAAGACGAGCCTGCTAAAACTGCTCTATCTGGCTCAGCGTCCCTCACGCGGCGGCATTCGCATGTTCGGCAAGGACATGATCACCCTGCCTCGGGAGCAATTGCCGACCTATCGCAGGCGTCTGGGCGTGGTGTTTCAGGACTTTCGTCTGGTGAAGCACCTGACCGCCTTCGATAATGTTGCATTGCCGCTGAGGCTGGCCGGTGTGCCGGAAAGCGAGCTGCAAAAGCCAGTCGATGATATGCTCGATTGGGTTGGGCTGTCACACCGCGTGAAGGCTCGCCCGGCGACAATGTCTGGCGGAGAGCAGCAACGCGTCGCGATTGCGCGCGCGGTGATCGGGCGGCCCGACATGCTGATCGCTGATGAGCCGACCGGCAACGTTGATCCGGAAATGGCGCTCAAATTGCTGCGACTGTTTGAGGCGTTGAACCGGCTCGGCACCACAGTCGTCGTCGCCACCCACGATGTGCACTTGCTCAAAAAAGTACCAGAATCGCTCATCATGCGGCTCAACAAAGGTCGCCTCACCGATCCAACAGGCGCGCTAAAATTCCCGCCGCGTAGCACCGGACCGATGGGGGCTGGGCAATGAGCACACCTCCATTTGCAACAGAACTGGCCGATAGCACGCCAGCAAAAGCGCCAGGGCCGCTGAAGGGCAGCGCCGCTGCGCTATTGGTGCCGCAGGCGCGGCTGTCTGGCCCGATCCCTTGGGTGATCGCGATCATGATCGCTCTGGTCGTGATTGCAGCTGCTGGCGGGCTCGCCTTGAACAATCTCACGGGCAATGCGCGGGCTGAATTGTCCGGTGCGGTTACGATCCAGATTACCGAGGCGAATGAAACGCTGCGGAAACAAAAGGCCGCGACAGCGGCTGAAGTGCTGACCGCTCAAGACATCGTGGCGAGCCTAAGGGTGGTGCCAGAAGAAGAGCTGGATGAGATGCTTCGCCCATGGCTGGGCGATGGTGCAGGCAGCCAGGATTTGCCGATCCCGGCGCTGATCGATGTGCAATTGAGCAGCGCCAGCGGACCGGAGGAAATCGCGCGGTTGCAGGCGGCGCTTGATGCCGATGTGCCGGGCGCCCGAGTGGATGCGCAATCAGAGTGGTTGCAACCGGTCTATTCAGCGTTGTCATCGCTGCAATATCTGGCGCTGGCGCTGATCGCTCTGCTAACCTTTGCTTGCGCCGCCGCGGTCTGGCTGGCGGCCCGCAGCGCCTTTTCCAATCACCGGGAAACGGTCGAAATCATGCACCTGCTGGGCGGGACCGATGCTCAGATCACACGGATATTCCAGCGCTCGGTTGTGCGCGATGCGGCCTTTGGCGGGCTCGTGGGCCTGGGGCTGGGCGCGGGCGCGGTCTGGCTGCTCGGGCGGCAATTTGCCGCTTTGGATAGCGGGATGGTCGCGGGCGGCGTTTTGGGCATGAGCGATTGGATTATCATCGCGCTGATCCCGCTTGCGGGCGTTGCATTGGCCCTCGTCACCGGGCGTTACACGATCCTTATGGCCCTGCGGAGGATGCTGTGATCAAACGCATCCTCTCCGCGATCTTCCTGTTTTGGGCGATTGGGTTTCTGGCTTTCGCCACAACCCTGCCTCAGCCAACCCCGGTGACCGGTGATGTGGCCACCACAACCGATGCGGTGATTGTGCCGACCGGTGGCGCCGGGCGGATCGCGCGCGGGCTGGAAGTGCTCGACAGCGGGGCGGCAGAAAAGATGCTGGTCAGCGGAGTCGACCGCGAGGTAAAACCGGCAGAATTCGCGGCAGAGTTCACCGTCGATGAAGCGCGCATGGCATGCTGTGTCACCCTTGGTTTTGCCGCCGTTGATACGCGCAGCAATGCCTCGGAAACGGCGCAGTGGGTCAAAACCAACGAGATCAAATCTTTGCGGCTGGTCACAACCGATTGGCACATGCGGCGCGCGGCGGGCGAATTGTCACGCAAGCTCCCTGACGGCGTCGTCGTGGTGCGCGATGCGGTAACCTCCAACCCCAGCCTTTCCAGCCTGTTCCTTGAATATCACAAGCTGCTGGCGAGCTGGGCGGCGGGCGTGGTCAATCTCTAAAGAGCGTGGCGATGTTTAGGAGCCTTATCAGCGCATTACGCAGCATGGTGTTTTATCCTGTGTTCTACGGGGTCAGCGCGATGCTGGTTGTGGCCGCTGTACTGGCGCTGACATTCCGGCAAGATGCCCTGCGCGGCATTGTGCGGCGCTGGACCGATTGGCACCGCTGGTGCCTGCGCGTCATTATCGGCATTACCGTCAAGGTCGAAGGCGAGCTTGCGACCGGCCCAGTGCTCTATGTGATCAAACATGAGAGCTTTTTTGAGGCGATTGACACACCCACATTGCTGCGCTGGCCTGCTGTGTTCACGAAGCGTGAGTTGTTCGACATTCCCGGCTGGGGCCGGGCGGCGATCATCTATGGCCTCATCCCGGTTTCCCGCGACGGCGGGGCCAGCGCTCTGCGCAAGATGCTAAGCGCGGCCAAGGGAATGGTGGCGGAAGGACGCCCGCTCGTTATCTTTCCAGAGGGGACACGCGTGCCGCACGGCGAAAGCCCGCCAATGCGCGCGGGCTTTGCGGGGATTTACAAACTGGTCAAATTGCCGGTGGTGCCTGTCGCCGTGAACAGCGGGCCGCTCTATCACGGCTGGATCAAGCGCTCTGGCGTGATCACTTACAAGGTTGGTGAGATGGTCCCGCCCGGTCTTCCGCGCGAAGAGGCAGAGCAGCGGGTCCATGCAGCGATGAATGCGCTTAATGATCCCGCCCAAAGTCTGGACTCTCATCGTCCTGACCTTCTTCGATAATCTTGCGCCGGATTGTCCGCGTTCGGCTGAACAATTCCTCCAGCGTCTCGCCATCGCCTGATCGGATCGCGCGCTGCAATGCGGTGAGGTCTTCGCTGAACCGGCCCAGCATTTCGAGCACGGCAGCCTTGTTGTTCAAGAACACGTCGCGCCACATCACCGGATCGGATGCGGCGATCCGGGTGAAATCGCGAAAACCACCGGCGGAATATTTGATCACTTCGCCGCGCGTCACCTCTTCCAGATCGCTGGCGGTGCCAACAATTGTGAAGGCGATAAGGTGTGGGATATGGCTGGTCACAGCCAGCACCAGATCGTGATGCTCGGCATCCATGATCTCGATCCGTGCGCCCAGCTTTGTCCAAAAGCCCGTGAGCGCCTCCAGAGCAGCCGCATCTGCGCCATCTGGAGGGGTGAGGATGCACCAGCGATTGGTGAACAGCGAAGCAAAACCAGCCTCCGGCCCGCTTTGCTCGGTCCCAGCAACGGGGTGCGCAGGGATGATCGTGTGGCCGGGCAATGCAGCGGCTAGGTCAGCCAAGACGCTGGTCTTGGAGGAGCCAACATCGCTGATGATCGCATCCGGTTTGACCGCACCGGCAAGAGCTTCTGCCGCGCTGGCCATCGCGCCAACAGGCACGCATAGAATGACGAGATCGGCGCTGCGCACCGCGGCTTCGGCACTGTCACAGACTTGGCTGGTTAGGCAGCGCTTGCGGGCCGCGTCGCGAACGGCGGGGTCCGCATCATAGCCGAAGGTCGTGATCTCTGGCGCATGCTCGCTTACCGCGAGGCCGATGGAGCCGCCAAGCAGGCCAAGGCCGATGATTGCGACCGATTGAATGGTCATGCTGGCTCTCCGCACAGCGCGCGCAGAGTGGCGACAACTTCTTCCATATGCTCTTCGCTGCCAATCGTGATGCGCAGCGCATTGGGCAGGCCTTGGCCCGGCATGTGGCGCACGGCATATCCCGCCTCGCTGAGGGCTTGCAGAGCGCTCTCGGCGCTGACATCGCCTTCAAACAGGACCAGCATGAAGTTGGCTTGGCTAGGGATCGCTCGCAGGCCGTGATTGCCAAGTGCGGCGATTGCTTCGCTCAGCTTCGCTCGCCCTGCTGCATTCACTTCGCGCGAGTTTGCAACGAATTGCTGATCAGCCAAGGCCGCAATCGCGGCGTTTTGCCCTTGAGTGGAAACGTTGAAGGCCCCGCGCAAACGGTTGAGCGCATCGATCAGATTGGGCGCGCCGGTGGCCCATCCAATCCGAAGGCCAGCCAGCCCATACGCCTTGGAGAATGTCCGCGTCACCAGCACATTGTTAGCGCTTGCCGCCAGCTCGAGGCCGCCATCGTCCATCTCGTCCTCGACATATTCGCCGTAGGCTTGGTCCAGCACCAGCAGCACGCTGGGCGGCAGACCCGCATGCAGGCGGCGCACCTCATCCCGGTCTATTGCGGTGCCGCCCGGATTGTTCGGATTGTCTAGCAGGACAACCTTGGTCTTGTCGGTAACGCGCTCAAGGATGTTGTCGATAGATGCGACAAAATCATCATCCTCGATAAACACGGGCGTCGCGCCGACCTTCCGCGCGATCAGCGGGTAGAGCGAGAAAGAGTATTTTGAGAACAGTACTTCATCGCCCGGTCCAGCAAAGGCTTGAACCGCGCAGTGCAATAGCTCTCCCGAGCCGGTGCCGCAGACAATCTGAGCGGGGTCGATGCCGTGCAGTGCGCCAATCGCATCGGCCAGCGGCAGCGCGCCGGGGTCAGGATAAAGCTCTGGATGGCCGGGCTCACGCAGAGCTTCCAGCGCGGCCTTGCTGCACCCCAATGGGTTCTCATTGGCAGATAGTTTGACCAGCTCGCGCCCGTCGTCGGCCTTGGACTTGCCAGGCACATAGGCGCGGATTTCGTTGATCCAGGGCTTCAGTTCAGGTTGCGTCGGCATAGTAGCGGCGCGCATAACCGCTCTTGCTGATAAAAAACAGCGCAATTGACACTCGCGAGTTGCTCGCCCAATCCCCGCAGCCCAATGGCCACACCGCCCGCCTCTAAGAGCTTTGCGCTCCCCGATGATCTGCCGCTCGATTGCGGGCAGGCGCTGAGCAATGTTGAGATTGCTTATGAGAGCTATGGCGACCTCGCGCCGGACAAATCCAACGCGGTTCTGATCTGTCACGCGCTGACCGGTGACCAATATATCGCCAGCCCGCATCCTGTGACTGGCAAGCCCGGCTGGTGGGAGCGGATGGTCGGCCCTGGCAAGCCGATCGACACAGACCGGTTTCATGTCATCTGTGCCAATGTCATCGGCAGCTGCATGGGCTCCACCGGGCCGATGAGCGATGGGCCAGATGGCAAAGCTTACGCCATGCGGTTTCCTGTTATCACCATTCGCGACATGGTGCGCGGGCTCGTCGCTCTGCTCGATGGCATGGGGATTGAGCGGCTTCATACGGTGGTGGGCGGATCAATGGGCGGGATGCAGGCGCTGAGCCTCGCTGCCAATTGGCCGGACCGGGCTGAGCGCGTGCTGGTGATCGCCTCAACCGCGCGGCATTCGGCGCAGAATATCGCATTTCACGAAGTTGGCCGCCAAGCGATCATGGCCGATCCAGCCTGGCAGGACGGCGATTATTATGCGAGCGATGCCTCGCCTGATAATGGCCTCGCCGTGGCGCGGATGGCGGCGCATATCACCTATCTTTCCGAAGAAGGCCTAACCGCGAAATTTGGCCGCCGGTTGCAGGATCGCTCTTCCAAAAGCTTCGGGTTTGACGCGGATTTTCAGGTGGAGAGCTATCTGCGTTACCAAGGCAGCGGCTTTACCCAGCGGTTCGATGCCAATTCCTACCTCTATATCACCCGCGCGATGGACTATTTCGATCTCGCGGAGGAATTCGCGGACATGCCGGGCAGCGGCAAGCTCGCGGATGCTTTTGCAGGCACGGGCTCTCGTTTTTGCTTGGTCAGTTTCGACACCGACTGGCTCTATCCGACCGCGGAAAGCCGCCATATCGTTCATGCGCTGAACGCAGCCGGGGCAAAGGTCAGCTTTGTCGAGCTCTCCGCCCCGCATGGGCATGATAGCTTTCTGCTCGAACATGCAGCACTCGACCGAGTGGTGCAGGGGTTCCTCGAATGACGTTAAGACCTGATCTCGCTGCGATTGCCGCGCATGTCGCGCAGGGCAGCCGCGTGCTTGATATCGGCTGCGGCGACGGGGCTTTGATGGCGGAGCTGGAGAGCACACTCGGCGTGGATGCGCGCGGGCTTGAACTCAACCCAGCGCAGGTTGAGCGCTGCGTCGCGCGCGGGCTGTCGGTGGTTCAGGGCGATGCTGACAGCGATCTTGCGAACTATCCCGACAAGGCATTTGATTACGCGATTCTCAGCCAAACGTTGCAAACGGCGGACCGACCTGACCGGATGCTGGATGAGCTGCTGCGGGTCGGCACAAAGGCTTTCGTCAGCTTTCCCAACTTTGCCCATTGGCGCACCCGCGCGGCGCTGATGTTCGGTGGGCGTATGCCGGTGACCAGCGCGCTGCCGCTAAGCTGGTATGAAACGCAAAACATCCACCATGTGACGATCGATGATTTTCGTGAGCTGGCGCGGGCAAAGGGCGCGCGGATCGAGCGCAGCTGGTTTTTTGCGAGTGAGAAACAAATCGGCGCACCAGCAGCTAACTGGCGCGCCGAATTCGCTGTGTTCGAACTGAGCCGTTAAATTCTTATCGGCGTGCCGTAACCACCCGCGCCCTCCACCCTTCCACCCGGATTGTCACGCCGGGTTAAACTCCGGGTGGAAGGGTGGAGGGCGCGGGTGGCCCGGTCAGTCAGAACTTATCATGGCCGGTGAATGCCGCAGACTTTGTGGCCGTCTGGATCGGTGAAGTAGCACAGGTTCATTGTGCCCATTGATCCATTGCGCGGGCCGGGTGGGTCTTCGATGCTGGTGCCGCCATTGGCGACCGCAACATCGTGCAATTCCTGAATTTGCTCCAGCGAGTTGCACTTAAATCCGATTGTGAAGCCATTCGACGGAGTCACTGGCTCGCCATTGATTGGCTCGCTGATGGAGAATGTGTGGCCATCATGGATGTAGAACAGGCGCGTTTGACCCGTGTCGTTGACATGCGCCATCGGCTCGCCCGCGCCGAGAACGCCGAGAACTTTGGTATAGAAGGCTTTTGACCGTTCAATATCATTGGAACCGATCATGATGTGGTTAAGCATTGTGGGGTTTCTCCTCTGTAAGTCTCCACGAAGCTGGTAGCATGGCGTTCAGATTGATTGCTATAGGCAACTGATATGAGCTCTTTATCAATCATCGCCGCGCTGCTGCTGGCGCAAGCTGGCCCTGTCGCTACCCTCACATCTGTTGCTGATGAAGCTGCTAGCGCTGCTAACCTCTCCAGCGAGAACCGCGCGATTGTGCGCTGCTCAGCGGCGTTCTCGCTGGTCGCCTTTGGTCAGGCCAACGGCAATACGGATGCGCAAAAATGGCCTGCAATGGGCGAGCGAGGGCGCGAATTTTTCGTGCGCGCACTGGCAGGACTGATGGATGAGACCGGGCTAAACCGTGACGGTGTGTCGCAATTGGTTTCGACCGAAGCGCAGCGCCTTTGGGATACGGACACACTCAATGACGTGATGCCGGCCTGCCTTTTGATGTTGGAAACCTCCGGGGTTTAACGCCCGTCTGACTAGGCTCGCCTTACCTCCGTTCAGGTTCAAGTCATTGAACATGAACTAATGCATGGGTAACCCAAATTTTCAGGAGGATTTTCCATGCGCGCTTTGCCTATTGCTGCCGCCGCTGTGTTGGCGCTTGCCACCCCGTCCATCGCCTTTGCGCAGGACGCGGCAGATATCCCGCCAAGCGACGCGGAAACTTCGCTTTCGCAATTGTCTGAAAAATTGTCCGACCCTGCGTTTCAGGATCAGGCCGCTGTTATGGCAGAGATATTGCTGGGCACGGTGTTGGAAATGCCGATCGGTCCCATGGTCGAGGCCTTGGACAAGGCAACCGGAGGCCAAGGGCCAGACATTGATCCCGATGCCCGCGTGCGAGATCTCGCGCCAGAGGCGGACGAGCTGCCCGAGCGATTGTCGGATGAACTGCCCCGCGCCATGAACACAATGAGCGGAATGGCTGAAGGTTTGGAGCTGATGCTGCCTGCTTTGCGCGATATGGCGGAGCGGATGAAGGGCGCGCTGGATGAGGCGCGCGTGCGCTAAACCGCGGCCAGCGGCTTGCGAATGCAGGTCGCCTGTTCGATTCACAAGACTTTACGCGAAATCCAGTGGACGCGGAGCCTGCGCTAAGGCATGAATCTCAGCGTCATGTACCGCCTTCACCAATTCCCACTCTGTCCCTTTAGCCGTAAGGTTCGGCTGCTGATGGGCGAGAAGAATATCGCCTATGAATTGGTGCGCGAAGACCCGTGGGCGGCCTCTGACATGTTCTTCAATCTCAATCCGGCTGGCCGTACGCCAGTCCTGGTTGATGCGGAGCGCGAGATCGTGATCAGCGACAGCCGCGCGATTGCGGAATATTTTGAAGAAACCGTCGACACCGCGCCGATGATCAATGGCACAGCGACGGGCCGCGCAGAAATCCGCCGCTTGGTCGCTTTGTTTGACGAGAATTTCTACGCCGATGTCACCGCGCCGCTTTTGTCGGAGCGGATGAAGAAGCGCATTGTCCTGCGCCAGCCGCCGGATTCCAAGGTTCTGCGGATAGCGATGAAGCTCGCTCATGGCCATTTGGACTATATGGACTGGCTGATCGACAATCGCCCATGGCTCGCCGGATCGACCATGAGCATGGCCGACCTTGCCGCCGCTGCGCAGATATCGGTTGCGGACTATCTCGGCGGAATTGACTGGACTGGGCACGAGCAAACGCGCGGCTGGTATGCCGTGTTTAAGAGCCGCCCGAGCTTCCGCCCGCTGCTGACTGAGCGCATGGATGTGATCAAGCCGCCTGCGCATTACGCGCTGGTCGATGGGTAGACTTTTTTGTTTTCCGCACACCATCCGGTGTGCGATTTCCTCGCTCATGCGATCATAGATCGCATCGCTGCGGGCGGGCGGTCGCCCTTGCGGTTCATCTTCGAGGAACCGATATTAGCGCTAACGGATTATGGAGCGCGACAATGAATACCGACCCGAAGACTACGACAGAGGCCGAATGGCGCGAAAAGCTCTCGCCAGAGCAATATCATGTCCTGCGCGAGGCGGGCACAGAGAGGGCCTTCACCGGCGAATACGACAAGCATTTTGAAGAGGGTGAATACACCTGCGCGGGCTGCGGCACTGTGCTGTTCGCGAGCGATGCGAAGTACAATAGCGGATGCGGCTGGCCCGCCTTTACCAAGCCAGCGGATGCCGAGACCGTCGAGGAAAAGCGCGACGTGTCTTTCGGTATGATCCGGACCGAAGTGCTGTGTTCCGCATGTGGGGGCCATTTGGGCCATGTCTTTCCCGATGGCCCGCAAGAGGCAGGCGGCCTGCGCTATTGTATCAACTCAGCCAGCCTGGATTTCGCCTCGGACGATTAAGGCGCTTTGCAGCAATAACCCGTTTTGGAGGCCGGCTGCATTGCGAATATTGTTCACGCCGGGTTAGGACAGACCCATGCAGGTCAATTGCGGGTGAAAACGCGCGATTTTGAGCGCGAAAGGGATAGGCCAAGCCGGTAATGTCGAAACGGGGAAACCAACTGCAAAACAAAGGCAAGCGCGGCAGCCGCCGCGCCGCCGCTGAGCGTGCGGGCGGTTCCAAGCGGACGAGCAGCAAGAGCAAAGGCAAATCGGCCAAAGACGCAAAGCCGCCATCTGCGTTTCGCAAATGGCTCAAGCGGATTGTCCTTTGGGGCGGCGGGGCCGCTGTTCTCGGCGTGATCTTCCTCGCCGTCGCGGTCGGTTTTGCTGCGCGCGAGCTGCCGAGCTTCTATCAGCTCAAAGCAACCCAGAACGCGCAAACCATTCTGGTGCGGGCGCGCGATGGGACAGAGATTGTCGAGCTAGGCCCAAGTTTCGGCGAATGGCTGGCCTATGAAGAGATCCCGAAAAATATGACCAATGCCATGATCGCGGTGGAGGACCGCCGCTATCATTCGCATTACGGGATCGATCCAATCCGCCTGACCGGCGCGATTATCGAAGGAGTTACGGGATCGAGGGCGCGGCTGGGCGGCACGTCCACCATCACTCAGCAGCTGGCGCGAAACCTGTTCCTCAATTCCAATCGCACCGTCGACCGCAAGGCGCGCGAGGCCGTGCTTGCCATGGCGCTGGAATGGAAGTTCTCAAAAGAGCAAATCCTCGAGCTCTATCTCAACAAGGTCTATTTTGGCGGCGGCGCGTACGGGATCGACAGCGCGAGCCGCAAATTCTTCAGCCATCCCGCCAAAGAGCTGAGCGTGGCAGAGGCCTCGATCATCGCAGGTCTTGTAAAGGCACCGAGCCGTTATTCGCCGACCGCTGATGTCGATGCAGCTGTTGCGCGCGCAAAGACGGTACTGCGCCTGATGAAGGAGCAGAAATATATCACCGCAGAGGAAGCCTCCGTTGATGTTAGCGCGGTGAATTTGCGCCAGCAAAGCGGGCAGAACTCGGTGCGCTATTTCACCGATTGGGCTCTGCCTCAGCTCGACCTGCTGCTGCCAGAAACCTACGAGCCGATTGAGGTTTGGACGACGCTGGATGTGGGCATGCAGCGGGCGGCGACCGCATCGATTGATGCGAACACGCCGGATGGATCGCAGGGTGCTTTGGTCAGCCTCGACCGGGACGGTGCGATCCTGGCGATGGTGGGCGGCACGGACTATGTCGAAAGCAATTACAACCGCGCGACCAATGCCATGCGTCAGCCCGGTTCCTCGTGGAAATTGTTCGTCTATCTCGCCGCGTTAGAGGCTGGATACACGCCGGATGACCGCGTGGTCGACACGCCGGTTACGATTGACGGCTGGACCCCGCGCAATTCCAGCGGCCGCAATGTGGGCGAGACGAGTCTGCGAACCAGCTTTGCCTTCTCGATCAACACTGTCGCGGCGCAATTGGGCAATGAGGTCGGTTTCGGCACCGTCGCCTCCATGGCGCGCCGGTTTGGTGTCACGACGCCAATCTCCACTTTCCCCTCGATGGTGCTCGGTTCCTCCGAGGTGCGTCTGATCGATATGACCCGCGCATTCGCGGCCGTCTCCGCGCGCGGAAAGGCCGTCGAGCCTTACGGTATCTTGCGGGTGACGAGCGCGGATGGCGAGGTGATCTACAAGCACGAGAAGGCGACTGAGACGACTTTGGTCCCTGACTATGTCGCCGCTGGCATCACGGACCTGTTGCAAAGCGCGGTCGCGACCGGCACAGGACGCGCGGCGCAGATTGGCCGCCCGGTCGCCGGCAAGACCGGCACCACCAGCTCCAACAAGGATGGCTGGTTTGTCGGATTTTCTTCTGGCGTTACCACCGGCGTTTGGATGGGCCGCGATGATGCCAAGCGCGTATCCGGCCTCCAGGGTGGGCGAGCGCCAGCGCAGGCGTTCGCCGCCTATATGCGCTATGCGGTGAAGGACCGCCCAGTCGAGAAATTCGATACCGATCTCAACCTGCCCGAATGGCAGCTCGAGCCCGATGACGAGTTCCTCTATGGCGATCCGGACGACTATTACTTTATCGATGAACAAGGCAATCTGGTCGAGCCAGGACGGCGCGAGGCAGAGAGTGACGTGCCGTTCGGCATCGAGGGTGAGCGCACAGAACCCAGCGGCGCGGAAGAACCCCCTCAGGCGGCGAGCGATGATTTCCTAGAGCAGGCCACGGGGCAGAACCTGCCGCCTGATCCGGGAGCGCCTGGTGACGGCCCTCGGCGCGATCCTCCGCCGCCGCCAGCGCGGCAAGACCGCACGGGGCAAGAGGGCCTGATCTCCATCAATTAGCGTTTGCTTGGTAGGGCGCGGGTCTCGGCTCTTTGTAGGCGAAACCGGGGGTCAAGCACTGCCATCGCCCACTTCCATTCACCCCACACAAGCCCATGCAAAAAGAGGCGCCGCGGTCTGCCCGCAGCGCCTCTTTCTTTGATCGACTTCTCTGCTCAGATCAGCGGAGGCGCACCGGCAGGTAACGCGCTGGCTGGCCCGGACGCTGCATGCGCAGCAGCAGAGCGTCACGGTCATCTGCCTCGGCCTGCGTGATGATCTCGCGCAGATCGTCCACGCTGGAGATATCCTGATAGTTCGCCGACAGGATGATATCGCGGCGACGCAGGCCTTTCCGGCCAGCGTCGGAGTTCGGGTCGACTGCGGTGATTGCCACACCGGTCGTGCCTTCTTCTGCGCGCAGCTGGCGAACGATCTCAGGGGTCAGGTCAACAACCTGAAGCCCAAGCTTCTCTTCGATGAAGCCGTCGGAATCGCCTGGCTCCATTTGAGCGTCATCATCATCTTCGCTGAACATTTGCTGTTGGCGAAGCTCGGCCTCGGTTGGGCGCTTGCCCACGGTTGCATTGACAGTGCGGCGCTGGCCATCACGCAGCAACTCAATCGGGATCCGTGTGCCGGGAGAGATATTGGCAACGAGGAAAGACAGTGACTGTTCGCTCGTTACGTCCTTACCATCGATTTTCAACACGACATCGCCTGCTTGAATGCCGGCGGTATCTGCGGCGCCGTCGTCTTGGACGCTTTGGACAAATTCACCGCGATTGCGAGGCAGACCGAGAGAATCGGCAAAGTCATCGGTGATCGGCTGAATGCTGACACCCAAGAAGCCGCGCTCAATTTCTTGGCCGCTCTTAAGCTGTTCAACAATCGGCACTGCAATCTCTGCTGGGATGGCAAAGCCGATCCCGACACTGCCGCCGGAGGGCGAGAAGATCGCGTTGTTGATGCCGATCACATTGCCTTGCATGTCGAACAATGGACCGCCGGAATTGCCGCGGTTGATGCTGGCATCGGTCTGGATGTAGCGATCATAGGCGCCGCCTTGGCCCGTGTTGCGCAGCACAGCGGAGACAATCCCGCTGGTCACTGTTCCGCCAAGGCCGAACGGATTGCCGATTGCAACGACCCAGTCGCCGACCCGCGCTTCAGCGGAATTGCCGAACTTCACGAATGGGAAGTCATTGCTGGATTGGATCTTGAGCACTGCCAGATCGGATGCGGCGTCTGCGCCCACCAATTCAGCCTCATACTCTGTGCCATCAGGCATGGTGATGGTGATCTCTTCCAACGTTGCCCGCTCATTCGGGGCCACGACGTGGTTGTTGGTGACCACAAAGCCATCGGCTGAAATGATAAAGCCAGAACCCAGCGATTGCGCCTCGCGGGTTTGCGGCTGTGCTTGACCATTGCCGCCGCCACCGCGGCGGCGGTTGAACAGGTCAGCGAAAGGCGTGCCTTGGAACGGATTGCGGCTTTGCACCTCGACCCGCTGACGGGTCGCGATGTTGACCACCGCTGGCTGCAATTGCTCGGTGAGATCCGCAAAACTGGCCGGTGCACCTGCGCGCGGAACCACTTGGCTCATGGCTCGGTCATCATTTTGCGCAACTTGTGCGCCAGCAGGCTGGCCGGTCACCAGCGAAATCGTCGCGCCGCCCACAAGCAGCGCACTCGTCAGTCCATAAACATAACGCACTTTGTTCACGTCCTCTCGTTCCTCTTTATAAGTTTGCGTTTAGCACGCCCTCATGATTACGAGCGAGCACGCTAAACAGTTACGCCCCTACAATGGCCCAAGACGCACTTAACGCAGTTTGAACGACAAATGTAGTCGGTCAGACCCGCTAGGCGGTTCGTCGGAAGTCGGCCGATTCCCGGTGCAACGTGGCATCAGGCGATCGGCCGAAGGTATTATTGCCCGCGAAACTCGCGGAAATACTCATTGTCTTCCGACAGGACCATGGAGCTGTCGCCCTTACCGTCGATAAACGTCCGGCGATAACTCTCCATCGCGCGGTAGAAGTTGTAGAAGCTTGGATCCTTGCCATAGGCCGCGGCATAGGTGTTGGCGGCGTTCGCCTCTGCCTCAGCGCGAATGATCTGAGCGTTCTTGCGACCTTGCGCGCGGATGGTTGCGGCTTCTTCCTGACGGTCCGATTGCATCCGGGTGAAGGCCGCCTGCAACGGTGTGCCCTCAGGCAAATCAGCTGCTTTGATGCGAACATCGATGATCTGCACACCGTATTGGCGCGCCTGAGCATCGAGCTTGTCGCGGATGTTGTTCATCGCATTGCCGCGCTCTGCGGTGAGCAGGCTGGCAAAGGTGCGGCGGCCCAATTCCTGACGCAGAACGGAGGTCAGGATTGGCGACAATTGTGAACGCAGGCGGTTTTCATCGCCCGCGCTCTGAACCATCGTCACCGGCTGGATGATCCGGAACCGAGCATAGGCGTTCACCTGCAGACGCTGTTGGTCGCTGGTGAGCACTTGCTGGTTGTCCATGTCGAGGTCGAGCACACGGCGCTCCACCATCTGAACCCGGTCAACGAATGGAATGCGGTACCACAGGCCCGCCTTCGTATCGCCAAACGGCACGTCTGGACGGAAAATGTTCACCACCGAATGCGGTTCACCCGTGCGGATGATGACCGCCTGCTTGCTCTCTGGGACGATGAACAGGCTGGAGGCGGTAGCCACCAGCAACACGCCGAGTGCGATGAAGGCGAAGCGATACTTTTGCCAAGTTGCATCCATGATCATTGCCCCCCTTGCGGTGCGGGTTGTGCCGGTGTGGCAGTTTGCGCGGCGTTGGAGCGGCGCTGCACTTCACTCAGCGGTAGGTAAGATGTGACCCCATCGGCTTCGATAATGGTCTTGTCGGTGTTCGCCAGAACAGCCTCCATGGTCTCATAGTAAAGCCGGCGGCGGGTAACCTCTGGGGCAAGGCGATACTCGCCATAGATCTGGTTAAACTCTGCCGCATCACCTTCTGCGCGGGCCAGCAATTGCTGGGCATAGCGGCGGGCCTGGTTGATTTCCTGCTCGGCGTTCTGCTGCGCAGCGAGCACGTCGTTAAACGCCTCAATCACCTGCTCCGGCGGGTCGGCCTTGTCGATTTCGATACCTTGGACCGCAATGCCCGAGCCATAGGCATCCAAAATGGTCTGCATCCGAGTGAGAACGTTTTGCTCAATATCTGCCCGGCCTTCACCGGAAATCACCGCATCTAGCGTCATCTCTGCAACAGAGGAGCGCATGGCGGTTTCCGCCGCTTCTTGAACCGTCTCAATTGGCTCAGCGAGCTGGAATTCAAACAGCGTCAGATCTTTGATGTTCCAACGAATGAGATAGCTCAGATCGACGAGGTTTTGGTCGCCGGTCAGGATCAGTTTCTTTGGCACGTCGACGGAACGGATTTCGCTGACGTCCTCGGCCTTCACCTGCTGGATCGGCCAAGGCAGGGTGAGCTCAGTCCCGGGATTGAGCGTTTCAGAATATTTACCGCCAAACCAGGTGACGACCGCTTGCTCGCGCGGCTGGATGAAGTGGAAGCTGGTGGAAAACAACCAGATCGCGCCAATGCCAACTGCGATGATTGGCAGCCAACTCTTGCCGCCCTGCCGCTCTGGCAGGCGGAATTTGGGGCCGCCCGGTCCGCCGCCCCCACCGCGATTGGGGCCTTCTGGTCCGCGGTTCTTGAAAATATCTTCGATGCTGGCTGACCTGCGTTTGTCATCGCCGCCGCCCGGCAGCCATGGATTGCGCGGTCCGCCGCCCTTGTCCCCGTCGCCTTTGTCATCGCCGCCATCGCCGCCGCCGCCTGAACCCCAGGGGTTCTTCTTGCCAGCCATCGCCAGACCGATTGCGCCAAGGCCATCGGTCCCCTCATCAGAGGAGCGCGAAACGAAACGTTTTTTCAAACCGTCAAAAATTCTCATATGCCTTTTATAGGGTGCCCTTTTGCGAAAAACAGGCCCTATGCAAAAACAAGGATTACGTGGGCGATTTTGCTGCTAGAGGCGTGTCACCATGAGCGAGCCCAAAAACGCCACCGATGATCAAGAGCGATTGCTGAACGCCATTAAAGCGCAGGCCGGAGATGACCTTGCGCAGCGTATCACTTCAGCTCGGATGGTTGCAGGCCGCGCCGTCGTGGTGATGGAGGCCACCGGGCTTTCTGGCGGCGAGCGCAAAGATGCAGAGCAGCAGATCGAGGCTGCCCTGAGCCAGCTGGACGGGGTCAGCGAAGTTCGCGTTGCTCTGATGGGAGAGCGGGTGAAGCGCCGGATTGTCGCGATTGGATCGGGCAAAGGCGGGGTCGGCAAATCGACGCTGACGGCCAATCTTGCCATTGCGCTTGCCGCATTGGGCCACAAGGTCGGCGTGATCGATGCAGACATCTACGGACCCTCTCAGCCCAAACTGCTCGGCACTGAAGGCAAGAAACCGGTAGCTGAGAACGAGCAATTGATCCCGCTTGACAGCCCGCATGGCCTCAAAATGCTATCCATGGGCAATCTCGCGAAACCGGCTCAGGCGCTGGCGTGGCGCGGCCCGATGGTTGGCAATGCGCTCACCCAATTGGTTGAAGGAGATTGGGGCGAGACCGAATTGCTGCTCATCGACTTGCCGCCGGGCACTGGCGACGTGCAGCTTTCCATGTTGCAAAAGCATAAGCCCGATGGCGCTATCCTGGTATCCACTCCTCAGGATCTGGCGTTGATTGACGCAGCGCGCGCTGGCCAGCTGTTTGAAACCGGCAAGGTTCCGATCATCGGCCTGGTTGAGAATATGGCCGGTTATGCCTGCCCGCATTGCGGAGAAATGAGCGATCCGTTTGGCAAGGGCGGCTTTGAAACTCTGGCTCAGCGGCTCGACATTCCATTTCTGGGCCGTATTCCGCTCAGCATGGATGTGAGAGTGGCGGGCGATAAAGGCAGTAATCTGGTCGCTACAGACAGCGACACTGGGGCGGCCTTCCGCTTGATCGCGCAGCAGCTCGCCAGCTGGCTAGAGCAAGAGGCAGGCTAGGGCGATGGAGCTTACACGCCGCGGATTGCTAACCGGTGCTGCCGTTGGCGGCGGATTGGTGGTTGCCTGGTGGCTCTATCCGCGCACCTTCCCCAGCCCGCTGATCCCGAGCGAGGGCGAGCATGTGTTTGATGCTTGGCTCAAAATCGCTGAGGATGGGGTGGTGACTGTGGCTGTACCTCAGCTTGAAATGGGGCAGGGGATCACAACTCTTTTGCCTCAGATTGTGGCGCAAGAGCTTGGTGCAGACTGGCGGCAGATCGCGGTCGAACCTGCTCCGGTCAGCGGCGCCTATGCCAACATCCCGCTCGCGCGCAAATGGTCGGCGCTGTGGGATGGCTGGGGCCAGGGCCTCTCTGAAATGAGCGATGAGTTTCTGGCGGCGAAGTTCGCGCGCGATGGCCGTTTCTCCGCCACTGCGGATGGCACCAGCGTCGCTGCGTTTGAAGAACCGTGCCGATACGCTGCGGCTGCCGCGCGGGCCATGCTCGCTCAGGCCGCCGCTGATCGCTGGGATGCGTCCTGGGAGCAATGCGTGGTCGAAAACGGCTTCGTTCGTTACGGCGAGGAGCGCGTGACTTTTGGCGAGCTTGCCGCTGAGGCTGCGACCAAGGAAGCGCCCGATCCGCCGCCTTTGCAGACCACGGCCCCTGGCGAAAAGCCAGTCCCCGGAGAGGAGACAGCCCCGCTGGCCTTTCCGCGCATTGATATGCCGTCAAAGGTCGACGGCACGCATCAATTTGCCGCTGACGTGCGCCTGCCCGGAATGCTCTATGCAGCGATCCGCCATGGCCCGGTGGATGGCGCCACGCTGACCGGCTTTGACAAGCGCCGCCGGCGCGGGATCATCAGCGTGATCGAAGGCAAACGCTGGCTTGCCGCAGTCGCCAGCAATTGGTGGGCGGCGCAGCGCGGGCTCGCGGCTATGAAGCCGCAATTCGCAGTCGAGTTCCCCACCGATAGCAGCGCCGTTGCCGCCCGGCTTGAGACGATGGTAACCGGCGGCGATTCCTTTCGCATCGCCACCGAGGGCTTTGGCGAGGAAGGCATCAGCCGGATAGATTTTGCCCGCCAGTATGAGGTTGAGGCCGCGATCCCCGCCCCGCTGGAGACCGCGAGCGCAACTGCCAGATATGAAGACGGCACGCTGGAGCTTTGGATGGCGACCCAGGCACCAGAAAGCGCTCGTGTTGCGGCGGCGCGCGCCATCGGGATCGAGCCTGAAGATGTAGTGCTATATCCAATGCCAGCGGGCGGCAGTTTTGATCGGCGCCTGGAAAATGATCACGCCATTGAAATTGCGCTCATCGCCCGAGAGCTGGCGGAGAGCCACGGCGCGCCCGTGCAATTGGTCTGGTCGCGGCGTGAGGAAATATTGCAGTCGCGCCCGCGCACTCCTGCCTCCTTGCTGCTCGGCACCCAGCTATCGCCGGACGGGTCGGGCCGGATCGATGGCCTGCGCACCCGGATCGCTTGCCCGCCGAGCAATCTGGAATTTGGCAAGCGGCTCTTTGAGAATCTCACGCCATCCGCCGCGATGCGTGAAACGGCGGACGCGAAAGATGCTCTTGCCTGCGAAGGCGCGGTACCTGCCTATGGTATTCCCAGCGTGATCGTCGATCATGTGCCGACCGAGATTGGCTTGCCGACCGGGCGGATGCGCGGCAACGCGCATTGCTACACCGCCTTTGCGACCGAGAGCCTGATCGACGAGATCGCCGCCGAGCACTCTCGTGAGCCGCTGTCGTATCGCATTGCTATGCTGGGCAAGGATGTGCGGCTGGCCGCCTGCTTGCAGCGCGCAGCGCAGATGGCGGAATGGGATGGCGGCGTGGATCAAAGCGGGCAAGGCCTCGCGTGCCACCGGATAGGCGATGCGGCCACTGGTGGGCGGATCGCCTGTATCGCCACCGCTCGGGCGGGCGAAGGCGGCGTGCGCGTCACGCGTCTGACGGCGGCGGTGGATATCGGGCGGATTATCAATCTCGACATCGCGCGCCAGCAGATCGAGGGCGGCCTCATCTTTGGCATCGGCCTCGCTCTGGGCGCGCCGATCCGTTACTCCGAAGGCATGCCAGCAGCGCTCGATATGGACGAGCTGGGCCTGCCAGCCTTGGCCGATTGCCCGGAAATCGAGGTTGAGTTTATCGCCAATGAAGCCGCCCCTGCTGACCCCGGTGAATTGGGCGCAGCGGTTGCCGCTCCAGCGATTGCGAATGCATTGTTTTCGGCCACGGGCTTGAGACTTCGCCGCCTGCCCCTACTTTCAGGCGGTATATGATTGCTCAGCAACGCCTTTTTAGCGCCAAACGCTCATGACCTGGCAGCCGCAGCTCCTGCCTAATGATCATCCGCCGGTCTCCAGCGGATCGGTTGGCGTGCTTATGATCAACCTGGGCACGCCAGAGGCGCCAACGCCCAGCGCGGTGAAAACCTATCTGAAGCAATTCCTCTCGGACCGGCGCGTTATCGAGATCCCAGCTTTGCTGTGGCAGCCGTTGCTGCGCGGTGTCATTCTCAACACCCGGCCTAAGAAAAGCGCCGAGGCCTATTCGAAGGTCTGGACAGAGCGCGGCTCGCCGCTCGCCGATATCACCGCGCGCCAATCAGAGGCGATCGCCGGGAAGATGGGCGAGAACGTTCAGGTCGAATACGCCATGCGTTATGGCTCGCCGTCGATCGAAGAGCGCTTGCTGAAACTGACCGAGGCGGGCTGTGACCGGATACTGATCGCGCCGCTTTATCCGCAATATTGCGCTGCGACGACGGCGACCGTGTTTGACGAGGTCGCGCGGGTTCTGGGCGAGATGCGCTGGCAGCCTGCTTTAAGGTTTTTGCCGCCCTATCACGATGATCCGGCCTATCTCGATGCGCTGGCAGAAGATCTGACGCGGCAGGTGGAGGCTTTGACGTTTAAGCCTGAAGTGCTGCTGCTGTCGTTCCACGGAATGCCGATGCGCACGCTGGAGCTGGGCGATCCCTATCATTGCCATTGCCACAAGAGCGCGCGCTTGCTGCGCGAGCGCTTGGAAGGCCTGCCGCAATTTTCTGGTGTTCGCTTTGAGACAAGCTTTCAATCCCGCTTCGGCCCGGCCCAATGGCTGGAGCCTGCAACAGACGACACGCTGACCAAAGAAGGAGAGCAGGGGACGAAGCGCATCGCGGTGGCCGCTCCTGGGTTCTCGGCGGACTGCGTTGAGACGCTGGAGGAACTCGCGCTCGAGGGGGCGGAGATTTTTGAGGAAGCAGGCGGCGAAGATTACGCCGTGCTCGATTGCCTCAACACCAGCGCATCTGGGCTCACACTGCTCGAAAGCATGGTGAAGCGCGAGCTCGGCGGCTGGATTTAGAACGCCTTAGCAGATCACGCTGGATTTGGCGTTCCTCGCTGCTTACAGTGAGGTAAGTTGTAAATCCGAACCTGATCAAGGACGCGCTAATGGCCACGCTCGCCGATACAAACGCCGCCGCTGAAGAAGCGCAGAAAACGCCGCCGTCGCATTGGACGGAGGGCAATCCAGAGCCAAAAGATCTGGCGCATATCCCCGGCGATGCTGGCTGGCCCGTGGTCGGCAACACATTCAAAATGCTCGCCGACCCGCACGCCTTCACCAGCAATATGGTTGAGACGCATGGCCGGGTCTATAAAAACCGCGCGTTTGGCGGCTGGAATGTTGCCTTGGTCGGCGCAGAGGCCAATGAGCTGGTCCTGTTCAACAAGGAAAAGATCTTTTCCAGCGAACAGGGCTGGGGCCCGGTGCTCGATCAATTGTTCCCGCGCGGGCTTATGCTGCTCGATTTCGATCATCACCGGATTGATCGGCGAGCGCTTTCGATTGCTTTTAAGCCTGGGCCAATGCGGCATTATTCCGGCGCGCTGAACAAAGGCATGTCGGCAGAGGTCGCGAGCTGGGCGGGCAAGATGGAGTTTTATCCGGCGATCAAGAAGCTGACGCTGGATTTGGCGGCCGACAGCTTCATTGGGATCGAATGGGGGCCAGAGGCCGACAAGATCAACGAGGCTTTTGTCGATATGGTGCAGGCCTCAGTCGCGCCGATCCGGTCGCCGCTGCCCTTCACCAAGATGAAAAAGGGCGTCGATGGGCGCGCTTTCCTGGTCGACTATTTCACCAAGGAAACGCATCGCCGCCGGGCCGAGGGCGGCGGGCAGGATATGTTCAGCCAGTTCGCCACCGCCACCCGCGAAGATGGGTCTTTGCTGCCTGTCGACGAGGTGGTCGATCACATGAATTTCCTGATGATGGCCGCGCATGACACGATCACATCAAGCGCGACCTCGCTGGTCTATCTGCTCGCCAAGAACCCGGAATGGCAGGCGAAGCTGCGCGATGAGATTGTCGCCGTTACCGGCGGACCGGATGGCTCGGGCGAGCCGCGTCCGCTCGATTATGATGATATGGGCAAGCTTGAGCTGACTGAGATGGCGTTCAAGGAATCCTTGCGGATCATGCCGCCGGTCCCTTCAATGCCGCGCCGCGCGCTGAAGAGCTTTGACTATGGCGGTTATCACATTCCCGCCGGAACGCCGGTGGGCATCAATGTCTATTGGACCCACCACAGCACGGATTATTGGGACGACCCCTACACCTTCGATCCAATGCGCTTCACGCCAGATCAGGTGAAGGCGCGGCACAAGTACGCTTGGGTGCCCTTTGGCGGCGGCGCGCATATGTGCCTGGGCCTGCACTTTGCCTATATGCAGGTGAAGGTGTTGATCGCGCAGATCTTACAGCGCTATGAGATCATGGTTGAGGAAGGCTATGATCCTGACTGGCAGGCTTGGCCTATCCCTCAGCCTAAAGACGGTCTGAAAGTGGAATTCCAAGCGTTTTAAAAATCCCAGGCAATGCCTTCGCGCTCCCAATCGCCATAGCGAGTGGGCGATAATTCGCGCGGCTCATCCTTCAGCGGATCGACTGCTTTTGGCTTTGGCACGGGGTCATTGCCCCAATGCGCGGGTTTGGTGAAATTCTTCGCAGCTTCTGATTTTTGTTTTGTCATCGCATATTAGAAATGCGCGAGCTGGCACTTAGTTTCAAGTGCGGCTATTCGCCTGAGCCATGCCAAGTATTTCTGGACTTCCCGCGCGCCGCGCTGCGCTGCAAATGCTCGACGCTGTATTGCGGCGCGGCGAAACTTTGGAGCAAGCCGAGGGCGCTGCCACTCGCAAGCTGCACACCGGCGAGGACAAGGCGCTGGCCCGCGCGATTGTCAGCGAGGCACTGCGTTGGCTCGGCGATTTTGACGCTCTTATCGACAGCGCGACCAAGAAGCGGCTGGCCGATGATGTGAAAGTGCGCAGCGTTCTGCGCCTGATGCTGGCTCAGGCCTTGCGGCTGAACACGCCGCCCCACGCGGTGATTGCGACGGGCCTGCCGCTGCTATCCGGCGGTCCGCGCCGGCTCGCGCATGGTGTCTTTTCAGCGTTGATCAAACGAGAGCTGACCCTGCCAGATGCGCCGAGCCTGCCTGAGCGGGCTCAGGAGCGATGGGGCGACCGAGCTGCCGAGATTGCGCCGGGATTGGCCGACCCTCCAGAGCTTGATCTGCGCCTGAAGGATCCGGCCAGCACCGCTGAACAAGCGGTGGCGATGGGCGGGGTCAGCCTTGCACCCGGCCATATCCGCCTACCGCGCGGAACCTCGGTCGAGAAATTGCCCGGCTTTGCGGATGGCAATTGGTGGGTGCAGGATTTGGCGGCGCAATTGCCTGCGCATCTGCTTGGGGACGGCGAGGGCCGCCACGCGCTCGATCTTTGCGCTGCGCCGGGCGGCAAGACCATGCAACTGGCCGCGCAGGGTTGGAACGTGACCGCGCTTGATATCAGCAAGCGGCGCCTTGGCCTGCTCAAAGACAATTTGAAACGCACCGAGCTAAAGGCTTCTCCCGTGCGCGCAGACGCCGCCAAATGGGAGCCAAAGCATCTTTATGATGCGATCCTGCTCGATGCGCCATGCACCGCAACCGGCACCTGCCGCCGTCACCCCGACGTGCTCCACCGTATTGGCGGCGCTCAGATTGAGGAGATGACCAGCCTGCAGATCATGCTGATCGAACGGGCTGCGGAATGGCTAAAACCCGGCGGTCAGCTGATCTATGCGGTGTGCTCTTTGGAGCCGGAAGAGGGCGAGGAGCAAGCCCGCCGCATTGCGGAGGAGCACGGGCTAAAGCTGGTGCCAGTGACTGAGGATGAGCTGCCTGATGGCATTGAGCCAAGCGAGGAAGGTCACGTCCGCACGCATCCCGGCATGCTCCCCGATCAAGGCGGGGTCGATGGGTTCTTTATCGCGCGCTTCGAGAAGGGCTAAAGTCGCGGGGCAAATGCGCCAGCGGCCAGTAATGCAGTCGCCAAGGCGTAGATCACCCAGCCGGGATGGCGGCCGCGCGTGCCCCAGCAATTGCCGATTGCCGCATAAAGGTAAGAGCTGCCGACCATCAGGGCCAGCACGACTAGCGCTTGCTGGCCGAGCCAGAAGGGCGCGGCCATCAGCGCCAATCCGCCGATCAGCCAATTAAACCCGCTGAAATCGAGCAATGCCGGGACCAATCGCGCCAAAGCCTCTGGATAGTCGCCATTGCTTAGAACCTTACCCGCTAGCGGAGCGGTAATCTTCTGACGCACCAGATAGCTGTGAATGAGCGCGCCAGATGCGCCAATGAAGCCTGCTGCGATTATTGCGATGTCTTGCCAGATCATTTCCATACACCTCTGTATGGTTACGTAGGCTAGCGACTAGATTGCGTCAATACACTTGTGTATGGATGGCTGATGAGTGAGCGTCTCTCAAAGCATGATTGGGTGAAGCATGGCCTTGTTGTTTTGGCCCGCGATGGGATTGGCGCGATCAAACCTGGGCCGCTGGCAAAGGAGCTGGGCGTCTCGCGCGGCAGCTTTTACTGGCACTTCGTTGATGTCGCTGATTTTCGCGGCGAACTGCTAAACGCTTGGGCCATGGAAACCACCGATAGGGTGATCGAAGAAGGGCCCGACCTGCCCGGGCGCGAGCGCCTGCGCGCTCTGATTAAGCGTGCCTTTCACACCGACCGGGCGCTTGACCGCGCGGTTAGATCTTGGGCCACACAGGATCCGGCCGCGACAAAGCAAGTGGGCGAGGTCGACAAACGCCGCATTGCGCATATCGCTATCCTCTTGCTGCAAGCTGGGCTGGATCAGCAACACGCCGCCGAGCGCGCGCAATTCCTCTATTGGGCCTATCTCGGCCAGCCGCTGGTCATAGCGCCAGAAGCGGGCGCGGTGTCCGACGATGCGCTGGAACAAATCGCGCAAATGTTGGAGCGTTAGGGGCTAGATTTTGGCCCATGTCATAGTCAGCACCGCGCAAGACCGCTCAAGCTGGCTGACGCGGAGCACAGCAGTTTCATTTTGCTGCTCTTCAATCGCGATCGAAATCTCCGTGCCCAGCTCAATATAGCGGTGCATGTCCATCTCACCTCGCGTGATCTGTATGGCCGCGCCGTCGCATAGAAGGCTTACCGTCTGCCGAGCCAGTTCGGAGAGATGCGGCGCGTTTACATGGTCACCGGACCCGCTGAAGAAGGGATGACCGGGCATCAGGCCGTTTTCTTTGGTCACCAGCGCTTTGGTCATGGGGCCATCTGGACCTTCGACCAAGGTTCCAATTAAGGGTGGCTCCCGCTCCGTGAGCCCAAGCGAATCGCGCGGTGCATAATCGAACTGCGCCGGACCGGGCGCATCTTGCTTGGCCGAGGTCTTGGCGCCCTCACGCCATTTCTCAAAATTGCGGGTTCTAAACACCACACCCTTGCCGCCGATGCGCGCGATTAGCTGGTCCTGCGCATCGAACAGCTGAGTGGTGAACGCCAGCTCACCCTCCTCGCCGCTCAGCGCAAAGACACCGCGCGCCGCCTGACCCGCATCAAGCTCGCCTAGAGCCCAATCCGTCCAGGTCAGCGCGCTCCACTTGCTGTCATCGCGTGTGCCCAGCGCGGCAGTGGCGCCAACGCTGGTCCAGAAATTCTGGGTCTGGATGACCAGCGGATGCTGCGCAGGCAGGGCAAGCCAAGGCCATTCCGCCTCATCTCGCGAACATTCAAACGTAACCGAGCCGTCGCTCAGCACCTTATGATCGGTTGTGTAAGACCGGGTCAGCTGCATGGCCTAGCCGCTCGTTACGCCTTCACCTTGCTTTGAAAGCTCTTGCGCAGCTTCATCAGTTTTGGCGGGATAGTCGCCAGGCAATAGGGGTTTCGCTGGCCTTCACCGTCCCAATATTCCTGATGGTAATCCTCTGCCGGATACCATTCACTTGCCGTCTCGACAGTGGTCACAGCTTCGCTAGAATTTTCTGCATTCCAACGCGCAATTGCGGCCTCTGCCTCTTCGCGTTGAGCGTCGCTAAGCGGGAAGATTGCGCTGCGATATTGGGTGCCAACATCATTGCCCTGGCGGTTCAACTGGGTCGGATCATGGGTACCCAGAAACACATCGAAAATCTCCGGCAGGCTGATCACCGCCGGGTCAAAGGTCACTCGGATGCCCTCGGCATGGCCGGTCGTCCCGGTGCACACTTCCTTGTAAGTCGGATTGGGTTTGTCGCCGCCAATATAGCCGCTTTCGACCTCGCTCACGCCCACCACATCGCGAAAGACCGCCTCGGTGCACCAAAAGCATCCGCCCGCAATAATTGCCTGTTCCATCGATCAAAACTCCTTGTTGGCTGAGGAGATAAGAACGCTGAGGCGGTTTGTCATTAGCCCGCTCTGATCACGCATCGGTCGATCCGCAACTTGTCTTCGCCTGCCCAGCGGCTATTGAAGGGAGCAACCGTTCGATCAAAATGAGGACACCCCCAATGAAACCCCTTTTTTTTGCCCCGTTTGCCGCTCTTGCTGGTCTCGCCACTATGTCGCCTATCGCACCTGCGATGGCAGATGATCACGCTGCTGCGCCCAGCCTCGCCGATGTGCTCGCGCATGAGCGCCGCGACAATGACCGCGCGCGCGATCAATATCGTAACCCGGCTGAAGTGCTTGCGTTCTTCCAGGTCGAGCCAACCCAAACTGTGGTCGAATATGGCCCGGGCGGCGGCTGGTACACCCGCGTGCTTGCGCCCTATCTGATGCCCGCTGGCAAATATATCGCGATCAACCAAGACAGCGATGGTCGCGAATACCGCTCGCGCGCTCAAGAAGCCCGCAGCAAGGGCTGGACCGAGAATTTTAAATCAGGCCTCGCAGAGGCGATGGGCGTCGAAGCCGATGCCGTCACCGCGTTTGAAACCGATGAAATGCCAGAAGACGTCGCCGGTACAGTCGACCGCGTTTTGATCTTCCGTTCGATGCACGGCCTCAACATCGGCAACCGCGCCGATGATGTGCTGAAAGCTGCGCGCATGATGCTGAAGGATGACGGCATGGTCGGCGTTGTGCAGCACCGCGCGCCAGAGGGCGCAAGCTACAATGATTACGGCGCGCGCCAACGCGGCTACATGCGTAAAGCCGATGTGATCGCCATTTTTGAAGCCAATGGTTTTGAACTTGCCGCCGAGAGCGAAATCAACGCCAATGCCTCTGACCCAGCCAATTGGGAGCGCGGCGTTTGGACCCTGCCTCCGGTGCTCGCCACCGGCGAAGATGATCCGCGCCGCAGCGAATATCTCAGCATCGGCGAAAGCGACCGTATGACGCTGCTGTTCAAGAAAGCCAATTGAGGCTCACGCCAAGGAGAAAACCCATGATGCGATCTCTGATTCTAGCCGCCGCGAGCGCATTTGCCCTGTCGGCTTGCGCGCCAGAGGCGGGCGAGAGTGCCGCAAGCGAAACCGCGGCCCAAGGCAGCGCGCTGGAAACGGTTCTGGCCGCTGATCTGCGCGCGGACGACAAAGCGCGCGATGCCTTCCGCAATCCGGCAGAGACCCTGGCGTTTTTCCAGGTTCAGCCTGATCACACAGTCATCGAATATGCGCCAGGCGGCGGTTGGTACACGCGTGTCCTGGCACCTTTGGTGAGCGCCGAGGGCAGCTATATCGCGGTTGGCTTCCCGCCAGAGGCAGGTGCGAGCATTGGCGAGGAATTCGTTGCCCGCGTTCGCGAGGGCGGCGAGACTTTCGCTGCGAGACAGTCTGAAGCGCTCGGCATTCCGGCAGAGCAATTGCCGTTCCATTTCGGCAATGCGATCCCGGAAGAGCTAAACGGCACGGTCGACCGCGTGCTTATCTTCCGCATGATGCACAACCTCAAACGTTGGGGCATCGATGACAGCGAAATCACGGCTCTCAAAGCGGCACTGAAACCCGGCGGCATGCTCGGCGTGGTTCAGCACCGCGCCAAAGCGGATGCAACCGATGAGTTTGCAGACGGCAATGCCGGTTACCTCAAGCAAGCGGATCTGATCGCCTATTTCGAAGGACAAGGCTTTGAACTGGTGGATACGTCAGAAGTCAACGCCAACCCCAACGACACGACCGATCACCCGAATGGCGTGTGGTCTTTGCCGCCCAGCTTTGCTGGCGGTGACGAGGGACGCAAAGAGCTTGCCGCTATTGGCGAGAGTGACCGCATGACCCTGTTGTTCAAAAAGCCTGAATGATCGCTAGCGGCGGCAGCAGAACGAGGTAAATCCGCGCGATGACCAGGCTCACTGTCGCCGCCCTACAGCTTGCTCTTGGCAGCGAGGACGATGCGCAAAATATCGCCGCCGTCAGCGCTCTGGTGGAGCAAGCGGCGGGGCAAGGCGCTCAGCTGATCCTGCCGCCTGAGCTGTTCTCCGGCCCCTATTTTTGCCGTGAAGAAGACGAGGCTCTGTTCGCGCTGGCACGGCCCACGGCAGAGCACCCAAGCGTCATCGCCATGCGCGCGCTGGCGGCAAGGCTCAAAGTGACCATTCCAACCAGCTTCTTTGAGCGTGATGGCCATCATTATTACAACAGCCTCGCGATGATCGGCCCCGATGGCGAGATCATGGGAACCTATCGCAAGAGCCATATTCCGGACGGTCCGGGATATGAGGAAAAGTTCTATTTCCGGCCCGGTAATGACGGTTTCAAAATATGGGAAGTGCCGCTGGGCGGCGGAGAAACTGCGCGCATTGGCGTCGGGATTTGCTGGGATCAATGGTATCCAGAAGCCGCTCGCGTCATGGCTTTGAAGGGCGCAGAGGTGCTGCTCTATCCGACCGCGATTGGCTCAGAGCCCTATGACGCAGAGCTCGACACCAGCCGTATGTGGCGCCGCGCTATGGTCGGCCATGCGGTCTCCAACTGCATGCCAGTGGTCGCCAGCAATCGCATTGGCGCAGAGGGACCAGATGAGGCCGCTCAGAATTTCTACGGCCATTCGTTCATCACTGATGAGTGGGGCGATCTGGTGGCGGAATATGGCGCGGAAGAAAGCGGCGTCTTGATCGCAGAGCTCAATCTTGCCCGCGCTGCCAAGCACCGCGCGGGCATGGGTTTCTTCAGAGATCGCCGCCCGCAGCTTTATGGCAGAATTGCCGAAGATATCTGAGGCCGCTGGTTTGAGCGCTAGCACTTACCTGATCGCACTTGGCTCCAACATGCGCGTGCCGGGAATTGGACTGCCGCGCGAGGTTGTGCGCACGGCATTTTCGGCGCTTTGCGATATCGGTGATGTGCTCGCCGTCTCTCCCATTATCGCGAGCGCGCCGATCGGGCCATCACAGCGCACCTATGCCAATGCGGTGGCCGCTATCGAATGCGAGCTTGCCCCTCTTGCTCTGCTGGATGCCCTGCAGAATATCGAACAGGAGTTCGGCCGCAGCCGCCGCGGACAGCACTGGCGCGCTCGGCCGCTAGATCTCGATATCATTCTGTGGAGCGGCGGTATTTGGGCCAGCGAGCGGCTGTCGATCCCGCATCCGCGCATGCGTGAACGCCGCTTTGTGCTCGGGCCAGCAGCGGCAATTGCGCCCACTTGGCGCGATCCCTTAAGCGGACTTTTTCTAAGCCAGCTCAATGCACGCTTGACCCGTCCGCTCGCTCTATCTAGGTGAGCGCTCCGGCAGCGCTGCTCGCGGCGCGATTCCATGCCACATGTGGGTCCTTAGCTCAGTCGGTAGAGCAACTGACTTTTAATCAGTAGGTCGCTGGTTCGAACCCAGCAGGACTCACCACTAAGTCCTTGTTTTCAATAGATAAGGCACTCTACCCAAGTGCAATCCAGTATATCCCGCAATTTCCGGGGTTTGCGGCCGTCCACTTAGGTTTGCGCGCATTCAGAGACCAAACGACCTACCAAATCGAGCTCAATAAGAGCAAAGTTCTCCCAGTTCGATTTGGTGACCTGCTAGCGGATTCGATGAGATATGGCGGCCGACTGCCGCTTCTCAGCTTGCTTGGGTGCCCCGCAATTGCAAGCAACAAGACAATCGCAGAGACTGGAAGTGGGCTGTCGATCCCCGTCTCGGTAGTAGACGAAAGCTCACCTTCGACTAACGACCCAATTGGCGCCTGAAACGAATAGCTCGGCCGCTGTACAGCGGCCGAGCATTGCTGGCCAAATTTGTTCGGCCTAGCTGATCTCCTGAACGCCCATTACAAGCTCGCCCCAATTACGCTGGTTCTCGATATCGTGTTCGAGACCTTGCTCATCTGCGATACGGAAGCGCTTCAACGCAGGTGTCTTGCTGGTGGCTTGATAAAGCCAGTAGGCTTCGGCCTTCAAAGCTTCATCAATCGGCTTGTCGATGGATTCGTAGACCATTTGCTTGCACGCATTGATTGATTCCGCGGGGAATTGGGCGATCCGTTTAGCCAGGTTGTCGACATACGCACCGATCTCATCGGGCTCTAGCACCTTGTTGACGGTGCCAAGGCGCTCTGCCTCATCCGCGTCATAGTCTTGCGCGCTCAAGATGATTTCGAGCGCTTTGCCTAGACCAGTTTGGCGAGCCATGCGCGACGCGCCGCCGCCGCATGGGAGGATACCCATGCCCACTTCCATCTGCATAAACTTGAACTTGCCGCGCGCTGCGAAACGCATGTCGAGGGCAAGCGCCAATTCGTGGCCGCCACCGCGCGCAAAGCCTTCTAGCTTGGCGATGGTCGCTTGTGGCAATTTGCTGATACGTTCACATACCGCCTGAAGGTCGAGCAGTTGTGCTTCGTCGCGCGAGACTGCCTCGTCCGACATGTCCTTTAAGAGCTCGGTGTCATAGTGGCAGACCCAGATTTCTGGGTTGGCCGATTGGAAGACCACAACTTTGGTCTCACGATCCCGCTCCAGCCGCATGGCGAGACTGTTCAGATCTGCGAGCATTTCCTGCCCTTGAACATTGACGCTACCAAAGTCGAAAGTGACGGTCATCACGCCTGCATTTTGTGCGACGGTGAATGTGGTAAAGCCCTCATATTTCATAAGTAATTCCTTTTGAGTTGCTTGGTTGATAGGTGAAGGGGGGCTGCTGCCAGAAGCGGGGTCTGGCGAGATTGCCGCTGTCGGAAAGTCAGTGTGGTCTAGGCTAGGAAACCCTCGATCGCCCGAACGAGTGCCTTATTCTTGGCTGGGTTCAGAGCATCGGGATGCGGTTGGGCAAATGTCTTGCGGTCGTTGTCGTAATACTTGCCTGTGGCGCTAGCGAATTCATCACTGGTGGCGGCACGCGTGAGAATATCGGCCCCGATTGAAAGGTCGTGACCGGCGTGTCCGTATGCTTCCTTCACCATCTTGCTGCCCAAGAAAGATGCAGGGTTCACAGCGACGATCACCGGTCCTTGCGCACCTAATTGCGCCGCCATTTCAGCGGACCACATGGTGATCGCAAGCTTGCTTTGCGCATAGGCATCGCTGTCGCCGAAGGGTTGCTTGGCTAAGAATGCTGCGAAGTTCACGGGGGCCTGTGCCGCAGATGATAGGTTCACCACGCGCGAATTGGCTCCCAAGATAGGCAATAGCGCTTTGGTCAACTGATATGGCGCGATGGTGTTCACGATGAAGCGCGCGTCATATCCGTCTTTGGTCAGCGGGTTCGACATTTTGAACACGCCCGCATTGTTGATGAGCGCGTCAATGGCACTGAAGTCCGCTTTGATCGCGTCGCCCAATGCCTCGACCTCAGACAAGTCTGAAAGGTCTGCGCGATAGGTCTTCACAGTGCCAGCGTCTGGAACTGAGGCAACCGCATCGGCGGTCGCGGCAAGTTTGTCAGCGCTGCGTCCGTGAAGCAGCAAAGTGTGTCCCTTTGCGGTGAGCATTTTGGCGGTCTCAAGTCCGATGCCATCGGTGGCACCAGTGATAAAAATCGTCTTGGTCATATCTTGTCTTCCCAATTGTGCGGGGTGAGTTCTCTAGAAAGGGGCAGAGCCGTCGGAAGGGATGTTGGGCACGCTCCAGCGTTCTTGCGGCGAAGCAGGCTCTCCTAATCTCCCATGTTGATACGGGATTTGACCATGCTCGCCGTACAGCCAAAGCACGAAATTGTGCCGCTCACCTTTCTTGATTGGCTTGGAGGCGTGCATTGCGCTGCCATGATGGATGAGCGCTACACCCGGTTCAAATGTCAGGTCGGCGATTTGCTTTGTGACTGGGTTCATAAAGCGCACTGCTGAGCCCTCATAGTCTTCGCCAGGAAGGTTGAGGTTGATGTTCAGCGTGACACTGGATGCATCGGTGTGTGCTCGCAGGTCCTTGTCACCTCCTTCCTGCCATTGGATCGAGAAACCAAAGGTCTGGCTGTCATAGCCATAGACATCAGGAAACAGCAGCCGTGCGATGGGACGCATGAAGTGGTCCATCAGGTCGCGGTAAAACGCTTGGAATGTTGGCGCTGCCAGATACCCTTCTGAACGCGGGTCCAACATGCCGCCGCCTTTGTTGAGGACGATGCCATAGGGTGGACGCATTGGAATGCCGGCATCGGCCACGCGCGCCATGTAATCGCGTAGCTCGGACAGTTTCTCTGGGTTAAAGAACCGCGCTTTAAAGACTCCGGGGAAGACCTCTTCGAACAGGTCTGCCACGGCAGCTTCCTTGCTAGGGTCGTCCCATGCAGCTTCGACAGCTTTGAGGAGAGCTGGCGAATAGAGCGAGCGATCAAGAGTGATCCCTGCGTGGCTGTTCTCGGCCTCCCACTCAGCCCAAGCGTCTTCAAAAGTGTGCTTATTGGTATTCCAAAAGTTGTGCACTGAGGGTGCTCTTGCGAGCATCTCATCGCGGCTGGGGCGGAGGACCGTGCGTGCCTTTTCGAGGGTGGTTGTAGACATGGCAATTGCCTTTCGATGCTTAGGAGTAACGCACGAGTGTGCGGCTCTCGATGCTTTTGCGGGGGTGGCGAGCATTCGCGTCGCCTGGAAGGTCGAGCGCGCTGTGAGCGAGTTGCGGGCGGCCCTGATTGTCGTAGATGTTGAACACTGCGATCTCGTCAGGGGTCATGGCCGATTGGTAGAACCATTCGTGGTCATCATTGGCCGCAACGCCCAGAATCTGACCGAACCGATCAGGATAGACGAGGCCAATATCCATCCAATCATCGCGCTGAACCGATGAGGGTCGGATAAAGCCCAGAGGCGATGTTGTGATGACGCGACCCACGGGACGCCAGACGTTGACGAAGCCATAGCCAGCCTTGTGAAACTGCTCTGCGCGCGCTTCACCGACAAGGTCGATCAGACGCTCTTCGGCCCCTACACGGCTGTAGTCATTGTGGACATTGCGCGCTGGGCGGCGGGCGGCATCGGGGGCATCAATGCGAACCGTGTGATCAAAGACGATGACCTCCTCTGCGCCGATTTGAGACTTGAGCAGCTCAGAGAGTTCCGCGTCATAGACCTCGCGCCATGAGTCGTCGCTTTCGAAGTCCTGCACAGCCGATGGGCGTTTGAGGAACGCTAGTCCGTCGTGAGCAAAGTCAGGTTCGAACTCAGCCAATCGGACATCAGCAACCTTTACCTGGGTCGTCACAAGCTCTGGGGAAACCAGATTGCCAATGATCCGATCCACATCAAACTCAAAGTTTTGAGGTTCGGATTTCTTCACGTGATAATTCACGCTCGCATCGATCATGGCTGAGGTTTGCATTTTGCTTCTCCAATCGAGCTCTTGGTGACTCCAATCGCTGTCAGGAGTTGAATATAGTGCTTATTGCAGCGTATAAATGAGCTGATTTCGGAATCAGTTTTTAGAAAAACTAAATAATATGGATACGCAAGCTCTCCGCCTTTTTGTGATCGCTGCGGACCTACTCAACATTAGCGCCGCAGGGAGACAGCTTGGTTTGGCGCCTGCTGTGGCGGGCGCGCGGCTGGCGAAATTGGAGCGCGAAGTGGGTGCGGATCTGCTTCATCGCTCAACACGCAAAGTTTCTCTGTCGCTCGAAGGTGAGGAGTTTCTGCCATTCGCGCAGGAGATACTCGCGCAAGAAAACGCGGGGCTCGCCGCCTTGGGCAAAGGGAGTGCACAGGTGTCGGGTACTTTGCGCTTTGCGTGTTCCAGCACCTTTGCGCAGAAATACATCGTCCCGCTGCTGCCCGAGTTTTTTGAAGCTCACCCCAAGATCGACCTAGACCTGCGCCTTTCGGACACACGCATCGACCTGATCGAGGGAGGCTACGATCTTGCGTTGCGAAACTTGGCAATCCAGGACAGCTCGCTCATGGGCCGCAAGCTGGCGGATGACACGCGGGTCCTGTGTGCATCACCAGACTACCTTAAGTGGCACGGGACCCCGGTCGTGCCAGAGGATTTGGAAAAGCACCGGCTGATCGTTTTCGGAAATGATGCCCGTTCTTTAACCGCAGCAGGAGAAAGGCATTGCGTCTTCCCACCCGCTGCTGCGAGCGACCGGATGAAATGCGATGATGGAACGAGTACGCGGCTCGCGACACTATCAGGCGTTGGCATCTCGATGAACTCGCTCTGGAGCATCCACGAAGAATTGCGCGACGGCCTTCTCGTTCGGGTCCTTCCCGACTATGAGGTCAACGATGGCTCTGCGGTGTGGCTTGTGTATCCCAAATCAAATGTACTTACGCCCAAGGTGCGCGTTATGATCGACTTCCTCGTCGATCGTCTCGGCTCAATCGCTTCTTAGCAGGCACGAGAGATTATCTTGGACTAATCGACTGTCAGCTTTCATCACCACGCAAGGCACTGAATGGCCAATCGACTTCGTGCAAAGGCCGTCATCCATCAATGGTGTCGACCTACCGGTCGCACCCAATCACAAAAACTCGCACACTTGAGTTTTTTGCGCTAAGTGCTTGACTTTCCACGTAGGTCAAATCTTCGCACCCAACACGACTCACCACCTATTCCTTTAAAACTAATGCTCTAGCGTGACGCTGAGCGCGCCGCCGGAAACTCTGCCTGTTTTCCGAGGGTTAGCGCAGATCAGATCTGTGCAGGCTACAACCAGAGACGCAGTGGCCTACCAATTCGCGCCTCAAATGAGCGAAGTTCTCCCAGTTCGATTTGGTGACCTACTGTTTTGTTTTCAGATGGTTGGGAACCCGAGCGCTAAACCTTGTTCAACGAAACGGATCGGGAGATCAGCCATGCGCCACAGGTTGCGGGGATTGAGCTCTTGCGGTTGACTGCCGTTCAGGATGGACCGGATGATATTCGGATCGAGATAGCTCAAGCGAGCAAGGCGCTGCAGATGGCGAAGCCTGGTACTCTTAGTCGACCGGATTGTTTTTTCGTCCATTTGGAGCAGCTCTTCCCTTGCGGTAAAGGACCGGCCAAGTAACTCGATCAAGCGATCATCTCTTACCACGCGATCTGCTTGCAATGGCTGCAAGCGCATCCGAGACTCGTGCCCATAGTTCCGACGCACGAGTGCTATCTTGAAGTCCGCTTTGATTGTTCTGGTGTCAATGCTTGCAACGACACCCAATGCAGCAGCCGGTTCAAACGACCCGTCGATCTCGTTCTCGCTGACAGTAACCTGAAGGCTTAGCTGGGTTAGGACCTCGCTAGCCCTGTTCACCGGAAGTTGCTCGACCTCGGCGGCCAACTGCGCGGCCCTTGCGAAGATCCCCTTCTTCTCATCAGCCGATCTTGAAGTAACCTGCTCCCGCATATTAGCATTGGCCCGCAGCCATTGTGCCATTGCTCTACGGATTGACTGTTCGATTTCACCAGCGGGCAGTCTTAGCGCAGGGGCCTCTGCATCATCATTCATATTGGAAGCGTAATAGGTGTAACGCCGGCCGTGGTTTTTGGTGTGGGTTGGCGACATGGGACGACCGCGGTCGTCCCAGATCATTCCAGCGAGAAGCGCCATTCTTCGCTTAGGTCCGCCTGCTGATCCAGGCGATGTGCGATCCACTAGCTTTGCTTGCACCGCATCGAATGTTCTTCGGTCAACGATCGCATCATGCTGACCTGAATATATCTTATCTTTATGGCGCACTTCGCCCACATACAGCGGGTTGGAGAGGAGCCAGGTCAGCGATCCTCGCTTGAATGGGTTGCCACCCTTAGCGAGCCTCTTTTGGAGACATACCGCTTACTGACAATTCCATCGCGTCTCAGTTCACCAACCAGTGCTCTGATTGAGTCCGCCTCAAGATAGCGTCGCATAATGTCACGGATAGTCTCTGCCTCTTCTGGGATCACTACCAGCTTGCGATCGACAGCCTTGTATCCAAGCGGGACGCTGCCACCCATCCACATGCCTTTGGCTTTCGAAGCCGCAACCTTGTCGCGGATCCGCTCAGCGCCGACCTCACGTTCAAACTGTGCGAACGACAACAGGACATTGAGCGTCAGCCGTCCCATGGAGCTGGTCGTCGAGAACGCCTGCGTCACGCTCACGAAGGATGCGTCTGCTTCATCTAAGACATCCACGATCTTTGCGAAGTCCGCGAGGCTGCGGGTCAGCCGATCAATCTTGTAGACCACGACCACATCGACCTTGCCAGCCTGAACGTCAGATAGAAGCTGCTGCAGCGCCGGTCGCTCGATAGTGCCACCCGAGTGTCCACCATCATCGTAATGCTCGGGCAGCAACGACCAGCCCTCATGTTGTTGGCTGATCACATAGGCGGCACACGCCTCGCGCTGCGCATCGAGACTGTTGAAGTCCTTATCCAAGCCTTCGTCCGTGGACTTCCGCGTGTAAATCGCGCAGCAGAGTATCTTGTCTGCCTTAGCCATTGGCCGCTACTTTCAGCTCGCCAAGGCGAGGACTGTTCAGTCCAAAGAAGCGCGGGCCCGACCATTTGGCTCCGGTGATATGAGAAGCGACCGCACTCAACGATCCAAACGTCTTTCCTCGATACTCGCACCCGCTTTCTAGCACGACGACCTCATGGACCTCGTCATGCCATGTTCGCGAGAGCCAGGTCCCCGGCTTCGCTTCGGTTGATATGCGACCTTCCTTGCGGCGCTCGTCTTTGCGACCGAGTGCACCAAGTTGTCGAAGTTCAACCTGAGCGAGCTTGCCCGCTTCTGGCTCTTGCAAGCGAGCCGATAAGGCTCTTCTAACGAGTGATCGGCCGAGAGCTGGTGGCACTGGCGTCCCATAGGTATTGCGCCAAGCAGCACGCAGTTCTGTTGGCGTCATTTCTTCGATGGTGATGATCTTCTCTTTGATATCCATGACTGCATGGATGCTCGACTTGCCGCACTAGTCGAGTGCTTTCTGGCAGCTTTCGCTGTTTCCAGTGGACTTGTGACGACGTTCGAGCATTGCCGTGCACATGGACGACATGGACCGTGAACTCACCAGTCTACTTTGCACCAAGATCGACATGCTGATGGAGGATCACAGCGCCTTCGCGCTGACGGTCGGCAGTCAATCAGATGGCGAGCAGAAGGCTGCTGCTGATGAGTTGGCCGAAGCCTCGACGAAGATCTCAAAGCTGGTTGCTGCTGCTCAATCCATCGCGGAATGACTGCAATGCGCCTCAGTGTCGGACGTAGCCATTCGAGATTTTAGTTCCTAAAAGCGGACATTCCCCGAGGCCATTCCGGCCAAGGAGAATGACAATGACTTACTCAAAGTTCGATCCGCGAGCGCAGAACCGCATTCCATGGAAATTTTAGGCAAAGATTGCTACTAAGCGCACAATCCATCGCCAAGATCAAAGGTGTCCAGAAGAATGTACTAGGAAGCCACAGGTAGTTGGAAAAAAGCCCTCCATACAACTCACAAAGTCGCCAAGCTACTTCTTACACTTCTTATCCTTGTCCTTCTTGCGGAAGATATTGCCCACATTGCACATCACTTTGCCGGTCACCTTTTTGGCATTCTTGGTGTGGTGCTTAGCGCGATCAGCGGCGACTGAGGCCACAGCCGCGACGGGCTTGTCGCTCTTAGCCGCTTCGGCATAACGGCTGGTGGTCTCCCGGACGCTGCGTAGGTCCGCTCCAGTCGCCTTGCCAACAGCGGCGCGATTTTGTGCTCCTGCCTCACGCGTTTTTTCTGCAACGTAGTTCGTTGCCGCTTTTGCGTTGCTGAGATGGTGCTGTGCGCGACTTTTCGCGACCTCGCCGATGGCTTTGAGCTTCTTGTCGCCTTGAAGTGCAGCGCCGTAGCGCGCGGCGACATCAGTGCGGCGCTCCAGTTTGACGCCTGTTTCACCCTCAATGGCATTGCGGGCATTGCGATCAAACGCGTCAACCTTTCGGCCAAATTCGGCGGTTTTCTCCACCCCTCTGGCAAATTGCTCGCGCTTTTCCGCACCGTAATTTTGTAGGTTCTGCTTGAGGCGTCCTTTCTCAGTGAAAGTCGCTTTGACGTTGCTCCAATTTTCCTTGTGGTGCTCGCGCCGCTGCTCCCACACGTCCTTCATCGAGACGTCCTTGTCGAAGATAGCCGCACCATATTGAAATCCTGTGCTCAGTGGATCTTGGATTTCCGCACCGGTCAGCGCTTTGACGCCTTCTTTGCCAGCCGCTTCGGCTGCTAGGACGGCCAAGCCTACACCAGAGCCTGCGACGACCGCACGCGCGCCTTTGCCTGCTTTGGCAACGGTAGCGCCCGTTTTCGCCATCTTCGCTGCCTTGGCTGCTTTTGCGCTCGTTTGGGCTGCTTTCGCCGCCTGAGTGCCGGTTTTGGCTGCCTTAATGCCGCCAGCGCCGCGTGCGGCTTGAGCCGTGCGCCCCGCCTTGTTCAATTTGGTGATGTCGCCGCCCTTGTCGGCAACGCCGCGCACCAATTGCGCTTCGTTAATGGGCGCTACCTTGCGCGCAGCTTGCGCCGCGTCGCCTTTGGCGAGCAGATTGGGTACATTCGCGCCCTTACCAATCAGCTTGCGACCAAGAGCTTGCTCGCCTCGCACGGCTTGGCCGCTGACCTTGAGCGCTTCGCGTGAGCTGCGGGCTTTGTTCCCGCGTGCCACCAGATCATCAAGTTGAGAGCCTTTGCCAATCGCGGCGCGATTGCCCGCTGGCGTATCGATCTTGCGGATATTGCGGGAGCCTTCTGCGGCATCACGCGCTCGAAGAACATCGGCGGCAGTTCTGCTGGTTGGTGCGCGGCGCGCGTTTTGCGCGGCTTCACCCTTTTCGATGACTCTCCCAAGGTTTGAGTTGGCGATATTTGCAGGCCGCGCACTTACCGATCGAGCTGTGGTCGCGGGCTTTTTGCGAGCGTTTTGCGCTGCGTTGCCGCGGCGCTCCATCTCCGCCAGTTCATCCGCACTGCCAGCAATCCGGTTTACCCGGGCAGCCTTCGCGGCGTCACTGCGCGTCTTCAAATCGCGCAGGCTGGTTGGCCGCGCTGAGGTTGCAGTTTGGCGCAGGTTCTGGCCAGCAACATTGGTGGAGGTTGGAAGCTGACGAACCTTAGTTGCTGGTCCGCCGTTGCGCTGTGCTTCGCCAATTGTCTTGGCGATATTAGCGGCACCCTTGCTCGGGCTAACGATTTGCTTGCCAGCGGCTCCAATTGCGCCAGCGACCAGCAGGGTTTTCTCATGATCCGACAATTCGCCATCTATCGCGATGTCCATTTCGGCCGTGGATTGGGCCTTTGGGGTGTCGGCCTCTTCCTGTGCCAACACAGGCGTGGCCGCCATGGCTGCTGCCAAAGCCGAAACGCTCAAACCCTTTGTGATCTTTGAAAATCGCATTTGCTCACTCCCCAAATCTGTCCACTCACCCGGCCCACCGGGTTTGTCTGGATCCTGTTTAGGGAAAGGGCTGTCTGTCTAGAATGAGGTGAACACCCCAATTGTTTCGCAGCCTTAGGATTGCCGAGCGGCGTTTATTGCGGGCTCTATTTTGTCGCGGGCAATTTGATCACTGCGACAGTGCCCTCGCCCAGCTGAGAGGTTAGCCTGAACGCAAAACCATGACGCTGGGCCAGATCGTGAACAATCGCGAGGCCCAGGCCGTCACCGCTCGATGCTTCATCCTTGCTCCCGCGCTGCTGAGCCTTGCTAAGGGCCAGTGCGTCCATACCCTTGCCATCATCACGCACTTCGATGAGGCACGTGTCTTCATGCCGAATGCTTACGCGTACTTCGCTGGGGTTGGCATGGCGCAGCGCATTGGCGACAAGATTGCTGACAGAACGGATCAGAGCCAAAGCTGGGACCGCGGTCTCACAGGGCTCAGTGTCGATGTTGAGCTCAACGCCAAGGCTAGCGGCTTCCTGAGCGAACATGTCCTCGACCGTCTGCACTATCAGCTCCAGCGAATACACCTCTTTATCTGCTCGGGACAGAGCCTGATCGGCCCCGTCCTGATCACTGTATTCGCGGGTGAGCTCTTCCAGATAGTCCACCGCCTCGCTCAGACGCTCTTGTAGCACCGGAGACAAATTGTCCGCCTCTTCGCGGATGGAGGCCCTCAGTCCGACCAAAGGTTGGCGGATGTCGTGGCTGGCCGAGGCGAGTTGCTGTTTTCGGCGAACGGCAGTTTCGCGCGCCCGTGAGTATTCGCGTTCAGTCTCCAAGAGACGCCGATTGGTTTGCGCATTCGCCTCCAGCGCCGAAATACGCTCCAGCCTCAACCGATCACGCTCTTCCAAGCTTCGGCCAATATCGACGACAACGAACACCAAGAGCGTCGCCGCGACGACAAGGCGCACCATATCGCGAATGAAGCCAACCGAAAGCTCTGGGATGACCGTTCCGACGAGATCTGGCTCAACGGCCATCAAGACCACCGGACAAAGTCCAATAATGCCGACCACGATCTGCCGCAGCCCCTTGGCCATCTCCAGCCGGAAGATGATCACAGCCACCAGCGCCAAGAGCATGCTGTAATAGAGCATCAAGAGTTGGGCGTCGTATTCTTGATAGAAAAGGCCAGCCACAAGCAACGCCGGCAGCGCCCATATCGCCAAGCGCACCGCAGGGTAGGAAAAGCGATCAAGCTGGCCTCTGAATGCGGACAGCACGATGTAGAAATTGCTCAATGAGACAATCGCGATGCAGGCCCTCCAGGCCGCGCGGGCGCTTTCGAAATCGGGACTTAGGATAGTCACAAACAGCGAGACGTCCGCTTGGATCGCAGCAAGCGTTAAGCCGATACCGAGCAATGCTGTAATCTTTCGGTTTGCCAAAATGCCCAACACGACCAGGCAAACCCCGACGCCGACGAATGAAAGGAACACAATCGCCTTCAGCATAGTGCCGATTATCTGATTGCGGCCTAATTCTCCTTCGCGAAACAAGCCAATTGAAGGGCGGTCGACTAAGGCAAGATTGATCAGAACGGTCGCCCTCTCGCCGGGTTCGAGCATGAAGCTGGACGAATGCAAATAGGTGAGCTTGCGCGCTAACAGCTCGGCGCTATCTGTGGCCTCACCGCCAAGGATTTGAACCGGCGCAGCATCGCCCTGCACCAAAAAGACATTGGGCCTGACATAGAACACACCGCCCAAGCCAACGCTGCGGCGAATGCTGGTTTCGTTGTCCGTCGCTGCCTCGATCGGCAATGCGATCCACAACCTGCGTTCATCTAAAATCTCGGACCGCGTTGAGGTGTAGTCGCGCGAAAACTCGCCGCTCCTAAATTGGGCAAGGGCTTGCCGGCTGGAGAGCTCTTGGTCCTCGCCCGTTACCAAATAATATGCATTGCCCTCAACTTGTTCAGCCGGCTCTCCTCGTTTGAGAAGCACTGAGCCGCCATCGCTGGCAAAGCCTCCTTGCTGCTTTGCAATGGGAGCATCGGTTGGGGCAGCCATCGCAGCAAACCCTAAGGCCGCGCAAATGACCGCAGCAAGCAGCCAATATGCCCACGCGCGCCCACCCCGAAGATTTGCCCCCTCACCCATCTTGTGTGCTATACACATTTTGCTGGTGGGCAGCAGGGGGAGATCGTGATGGTGCGGGTGGCTCCATGACATTTGGCCGAGAATTCAAAGCTGTGATCGCGGACGACCACAGCATCATTCGCGGCGCCTTGGCGCAATTGCTGAACAATTCCGATGCGCTGGAAGGCTATAATTTTACCGTTTGCGATCAAGTTTGCGACGGCATTCGTGCGATTGGCGCGATCCGAAAGCACCAGCCAGATTTGCTTTTGCTGGATGTGACCATGCCGCATGCAGGAGGCACCGAGGTGCTGATCGAGGCCCGCCGGTGGTTGCCGGATTGCAAGGTGATTGTCTTTACTGGTGTGGAGGCAAGCGGCAAGATCGCTGAACTCGTTGAGGTTGGTGCAGACGGGCTCTTCTGCAAAAGCGATGATCTGGACGAACTCGCCGCCGCGATCCCGCGCATTATGGAAGGGGGGCGGGTTATCTGCCGACGCTTCACCGACGTGCTCGAAAGCGCAGCAGACATCGAGCCGCTGACCAGCCGGGAACGGCAAGTTTTGAACCTCGTCGTTAGCGGGCAGACCAACCGCGAAATCGGCGAGACTCTGGGTATCAGTATCAAGACCGTTGATCGGCATCGAACCAGCGTGATGCGCAAGGCGGATGCACGCTCGGCGGCGGAGCTGATTGCCTATGCCCTTCGAGAAGGCTTGGTTGAGGGGAGCTCTTCTTAATGCGGGACTATGCCGTTTGCGCTGCCCCTCAATGCGCGGGGCATCATTAGCGCAGGTCTTCGACACTGACCCAGCCCAACACGCCGTAAGCATCGCTGACCGGCAGGAAGATACCGTGCAAATCACCGATCGGCGTTAACTCCATGCCGGGCCGTATGCTCCGCACGGTCTCCGCTTCCCGGGTCGGCTCCAGATACAGGAACGATGCAGCAGCAACGACCACCGGCGGCGGCCCGGCAGGTTCAACTGGCTCAGGCTCTACGACTTCCCGAACCTCAGCAAGCTCCGTATCGCCAGCCTTTTGTCCCACGCCCAAAGCTTGCGCTTGGGCAACCATGTTGTTGTAGGCGATGACGAACCCCTGGATCATTTCGCGCCCATCCTCTTTCTTGGTATAGCGACCGCCCTCCACCGCTTCTTCGACCGCCAACATCCAAAATCCTTCGGGTGACCGCGCCATGGCATCATCATCGTTGTCATGGAATTTGAGCTTGGTTTTCTGAACCAGCCCGGTGCCCGATGCAATCGCGGCGTTCTGTGCTGTATCGACCAGCGCGAGGCCGGTAATCACAGTGTTCTTCTTGCCAATACCAACCATGCCAGCCAACCCGTTCACCACCGCCCCCGCCAGAGGGACCATGCCGGCGATATCGCCAGCTGTTCCCATGCCGCTGCGATAGCCGCTGTTCTGCGCCAAAGCGGCGGCATTCGCGACGCCCGCATTGTTGAGATTGGTGGCTGTCGCGACCTCTACCTTGTCGCCTGCCACCACGTTCAGCATGAACTGCGCCGGCTCTCCGCTGCTTGGATCATAGATCGTGAAGCAGCCAGACTGCTTAACTAAGGCTTCGATCATGGGTTTTGGACTGCCCAAGTTCTTGTCGACCCAGCTGCGCGCCTCGCCCTCGATCACGGCAGCCGAACCGAGCGGCGTGTGACAACGCACCAGCTCAATTGGGCGATGCTTTGATCCCGCGAGCGTGGGGGTTGAAGTCAAGCTTCCACAGGCCAGCGCCAGCGCGGTTAGTGCTGCAAGACCACGCATTATTGGCTCCAGCTCTGGTTGTTACCGGCAAAGCAATCCCAAAGCTGAATTCTGCCGCCATTGGTCTTCGATTCCGGCCCATGTGCATCGAGACAGCGCCCGGTGTTCTCGTTTACAAAGCTGACTGCGCCTGGCACTCCAGCGCTCCTTGCCGACCAGATTTGCGCCGGGTTTCCATCGCAACCGAAGACTCGCACAGGTGCGCCATTGTCTGGCCCAACAGCCTCGAGGCACATTCCGCTGGCCGTCACGATCAGGCCGTCATCTTCAAGATAGATGAAGTTCTGATTGGCACCGCCAAGGCATTCCCACACTTGCATTCTGCCGCCTTGCTTGCCTTCATCCGGTCCATGCAGGTCAAGGCACATGCCATCGCCGCTACGGATCGGGCTGGTCATCTCTGGCGGCAGCTCCATCGGATCCGGTCGGCTGCGCCCAGCAAAGCCATCCTCGGTGAGTACGATCTCTTCGCCAATCCGCATCGCTTCAAATGCGCCGGGATAGGAAAGCTCAACCGGGGCAAGCGAGAATTTCGGATCAAGCAGCCCCTCGCCGCCTGAGGCAAACAAAGTGCCGTCTTCGCGAAGCGTCCACTCCATCTCTCGCTGCAGCAATTCGTCATAGGCGACCAGCTTTTGACGGTCAGTCTGGCGCAGGCGCGAAGAGGTGACCATACCGGGCTCAACCACCCAGATGAATAGATGAGTCCATTCCTCCATCGCAATGACGACCCCGTTTTCAATGATGACCTGTTTGCCAAGCTCGCGCAGCCGCCAAACACCATCAATCGGCAGGGGATCACCCGGTGCAACTTGGGTGTAGTCACTCAGCGCAGCGCGCGGCCGGTTGTCCTGCGCCTGCGCAGCGGGAGCCGCGATCGCGATGCCAATCGCCGCCAAGATCGCCCACAGCAAATGGCGCTGCTGGGCGTGGTTGTTCTGATCGATGGTCTTGTTAAACACTGCTGTTGCCCCTCAATGTGGCAACCCTTGTGCAGCGAATCGCCAGCCATGCGAATGAGGTGCATCCCCCAATTTGCAACAGAATTAGACACTCGAGCGCAACGAAGACGAAGATTGGAAACTGGGAGAAAATGCCGAATTTCTGCTTTTTCGGTTATCAATCCGAGAAGCAGACTGGCAGCTTTCGGCCCCCAAAAAAAAGCGCTGGAAGCCGAAGGCACGAACTGGACCGTTGGCGGACCGTCGGCCTTACATAAGCAGGAGATGAGCTTAGCGCACTCTAGCCAAACGCCGTTTTTACAATTGCTTGCTATCAGCGCCCGATGTGCTGATCCAGAAAGTTGAGATAGGCCTCGGAGGCTTCGACCCGGTTCTCTTTCTTGCGGAAGCCGTGACCCTCATCCTCGAAAAGGACGTATTCTACGTCAACGCCATTGGCTTTGACCGCCGCAACCAATTCGTCGCTTTCAACCTGCAGAACACGCGGATCATTAGCCCCCTGCACAACCAGCATTGGTTTCACGATATTCGAGGCATGGAACAGTGGAGAGATTTTCCGAAGGCGCTCCTCATCGGTTTCTGGATCGCCCAGTTCGTCGAATAGAGCCGTGCGGTTCGCTCCCCACCATGGCGGGATTGACTTAAGCGTGCGAACCCAATTGGTCACGCCGAAGATATTGACCCCGGCATCAAACACCTCTGGCTCAAACGCGAGCGCGGCGGCAACCATGTATCCGCCATAGGAACCGCCCATGATCGCAATCCGATCATCGGCGATCCAATCCATCCCCTGTAAATAAGCCTTGGACGCGATAACATCGCCCAAATCTGCCTCGCCATGACGCCTGTCGTCCATGTGGAAGAAGGTCTTGCCATAGCCCGACGAACCACGATTATTGATTGCATAAACTGCATAGCCATTGTTCACCAAATGCTGGATCGCGGGGTTATATCCGCGCCGGCTCTGGCCACCAGGACCGCCATGAACCCAGACGATAGCCGGGGCTGGATTGTCTGCGTTTGCGCGGTTCGGACGATAGAGCACGCCAGGGACTTCAACCCCGTCATAACTCTCAAATCGTCCTATAGAAGCTGTGACGAGGTCTGCCTCGTCAATCGCCGGGTTCAGTGCGCTGGTGAGACGCTTCGCTTGGCCTGACGCCAAATCAGCGACATAGAGATCAGAAGGCGATGTGTCCGATGATACGGTGAATGCGATTTGGCTTTCGGCTTCATTGAAGCGAATGCTGCCTAGATTGCCCTCGGGAATCCCGCTGAGTTCAACCACCTGCCCGGTCGTTTGGTCGAGCAGAGTTAGCTGGGTCAGTGCATCGGCGTTTACAGCGCTAACCCTGTAGCGACCTGAGCGCGAATAGCTGACGAAGCTGACATCCCAATCAGCCTTTAAATAAGGTGCGGTTTCCCCGCTTGTCAGATCATAAGTCCATGCTTGTCTAAATTCGCCATGCTCGTTCGTGGCGAAGATCAGTTTCGAGCTATCGCGGGTAAAACCATAGCTGCCATAGCTGACGTTGCCTTCGTGTTCGGTGATTAGCTTCGGTTCGGTGTCGCCTTCCAGATCGACCAGAAACAGGTCGCTATCTGCGCTGGAATTGTTGCGTGACAGAACCATCCAGCGCCCGTCATCCGACACACCGCCCGGAAAGAAGTCGCCCGGATTCTCGAACAGCAGTTCGCGCGAGTAATCATCCGCATCATAGACATAGATATCGAAGGCCTGCGGGTCTCGCTCATTCGTAGCAATGTAGAAGGATGTATCGCCTCCGTTCCACCCGGCAAAGCTTGCGGTATGGCCTTCACCTGGAGTGAGGTCACGCACCGTGCCATCGAGCTCGCGCAGATAGACGTGATTTAGCTCGTTGCCGCCGCTGTCCGAACTGTAAATCATGCGGTTATCGTTCGGAAACAGCGAGCTGGCAAAAACCGCGTTTGTGGTCGAACTGGTAAGCGCTACTGGTTCACCTCCCGACAAGGGCAACAGATAGGCGTTAAACACGCCTGAGCTATCCGAATTGATCAAGACACCTGCGCCGTCAGATGTGAACACATGTCCGCCCGAAGAGCCGAGGCCGAAGGACGTGGAATCGAAGAATTGTTGCGCCGTGTATGTTTCGTTCTCGCGTTCAACCGCAGATTGTTCAGCGCTCTCCTCATTTGAGTGGGCGGGTGCGCTCAGCGCTAGCAACGAGGCGGCTGTCGCCAACTTAAGTGTATTGAGCATCTGTTGTCTCCCAAAGACGAGGGCGCGCTGCGCCTGAACTTTCCGATCGAGGGAGCTTATCAATCCCTCGCCTAAGAGCAAGCAAAGTGGGCTGCCAACTTGAGGCATCTTTTTGTAGGCGGGAAGGTGTTTGGTGGGTTTTCGCTGCTACATGAGCTCAGAGCACCGCGCTCCCACAGCTGTTCGTTCAAAATGGCCAGCGCTTCTCTCACAAGAAGAGTTCTGGCATGGCGAGCACTATGACCACCGAAACTGGCAGCTCCCGAATTTGTCCTCCAGATCAGCAAACTCCGCCGGATCGAGGCGAACTCAGTGCACCAGCTGGGCCTGAGTTGCTGCACAAACTCCACGAGGTCTTCGGCTTTCACTCCTTTCGGGGAGTTCAGCAGCAGGTGGTGGATCGGATCATGGGCGGGCATTCGACGCTTGCGGTGATGCCGACCGGGGCTGGTAAGTCGCTGACCTACCAGCTTCCCGCCACTATGCTGGATGGCACCTGCATTGTGATTAGTCCGCTCATCGCGTTGATGCACGATCAGCTGCGCAGCGCCAGTGCAAATGGGATCCGCGCGGCCACTCTGACCAGCGCAGATGAGAACCGTGCCGAAACGATAGCTCGGTTGCGCGCGGGTGAGCTCGATCTGCTGTATGTCGCGCCAGAGCGGGCAAGCCAGTCCCATTTTCGGGAGCTGCTGTCACAGTGTCAGATATCCCTGTTCGCGATCGACGAGGCGCATTGCGTGTCCGAATGGGGGCACGATTTCAGGCCCGATTACCGGTTGCTGCGCCCGCTCATGGACCAGTTCGTCCATGTGCCGCGGCTGGCTCTGACAGCGACGGCCGACCCCCACACCCGTTCAGACATACTGACGCAGCTTGGCATTGCACCGGAAGGGTTGATCGTCGCTGGGTTTGATCGCCCCAACATCCGCTACGCGATCCGCCCGCGCGACCAGCTGACGCAGCAGTTACGACGCCTTTTGGCCGAGAATTCCGGACCCGGGATCATCTACACTCAAACCCGCGCAGCGACCGAACGGCTCTCCAAGGCACTATCTGACGGAACACGCGAAGTGCGTTGCTACCATGCAGGTCTGCCGGCCGATATTCGCGCCGCGAACCAAGCAGCCTTCGTCGAAAGCGAGAACATGGTGATTTGCGCGACGGTCGCGTTTGGCATGGGTATCGACAAGCCGGACGTGCGGTTTGTCGCCCATGCTGGGCTGCCAAAATCGATCGAAGCTTATTATCAGGAAACGGGCCGCGCCGGACGCGACGGCGACCCCGCAGCGGCGCATATGTTTTGGGGAGCGGACGATTTCGCAAGGGCGCGCATGCGTGTCACCGATGTCGAGGAGGCCAGGCAGACAGGAGAGCGGACGCGATTGTCAGCCCTCGGCGCTTTGGTTGAAACCGGTGGGTGCCGGCGTGCCATCCTGCTGCGCCACTTCGGAGAGCAACCTGCTCAAACCTGCAGCAATTGCGACAATTGCTTGGAACCAGCCCGCGCCGTTGATGCGACGATTGCCGCGCAAAAATACCTCTCAGCTGTGGCGCGCACGCGGCAGACTTATGGGTCAGGGTACATCGAGAGCATACTAACCGGCCAATCCAGTGAACGCAGCCGTGCACAGGGGCACGATACGCTGTCAGTCTTCGGGATAGTCGAAGGTGAGGAAGCTGACCTGCTCAAGCCAGTGCACCGGGCGCTGCTAGTGCGCGGTGCCTTGATGCCGACGGAACATGGCGGCTTGATGCTGGGACCAGAGGCGCGTGGTTACCTCAAAGGGGAGCAGCCGCTGGATCTGGTCATCCCGCCCAAAAGGGTTGGCGGGAAGCGGCGCAAATCCGGTTCGAGCCAGGCGCTCAACCCGGTTGGCGACCCGCTATTCGATGCCCTGCGCGAATTGCGCCGCGATCTGGCGAAGGAAAATCAGGTGCCGCCCTACGTGATCTTCCACGATTCCGTTCTGCGGGACATTGCCGGGTTCAAGCCTCAGACCCGCGACGCGCTAAGCGAATTGCCCGGCGTCGGAGCTAAAAAGCTGGATGCCTATGGCGACGCATTCCTCACGGTGATCCGGTTGCAAGATCGGTAGCTTTGGCACCTCTGGCTTCATCGTGCCGAGCGAGGCCTCATCTATTCGTTATAGAAACTGGGCCGATTACGGACTGTCTGCTCTTGGCATTCGCAGTGAGCAAAGCCGCCGTTCCATTCATGACCCATTGCGGACTTTCAATCATGAAATGAAGAGGAAAGAGGCGGCTCTGCTGAATTTGCTAGCTTGTTAAACGCAAGCTGTAAAAACAAAGCTGACTTAATCTAAGTCGTGCCAAATACTTTAACCTGTTCTGCAGGTATGCGCAGACTTCAGCTTTTGGTTCGTGTCCACCAAGGTGAGTTATCAAGGCGCATGACCCCGGTTGGATTGGCTTGCGGTGGCAGGGTCGCCGTCAGGTCGACCTTTCTTCCATCAGGCCACATCATCAGCCAGCTCACGTGGTCAACCAGTGAAAGTGGAAGCGGATCAGCGGGGTGCATACTCATCATCGCTGATCGCAGCGCGTCTTCACCACCCATTACGTCATCATGGTCCGATCTAAACGCGCCAAACCAGACCGCGCGCGCGCCAATCTCAATCAACGCTGCACCAAATCGGCGAAAGTCTTGAGCGATCCGATCGCTGTCTTGCTTTCTGAGATGAATCAGCGGGTCCATACCTAAATGCCCAAAGCTCCCGATCAGGCCCGGCTCGCACTGAATTTCTACAGTGGCGCTGAGCTGAAAGCTAAGCGCGTTGATAGGAGAAGCCCGCGAAGTAAGGAATTTTGCAGCGGCCATTGGGGTGGCAAATCCGTGCTGACCGTCTGCCAGGACTGCGCGAACCACCCACGGTAATTCGCCCAGAGCGCTGAGCAGCGGCAACACAAGTGGGCGCAGCGTGTGTTGAGTTTGTGGCCACAAGGGGCGAATTGGATAGAGATTGGCCATATACGGATGGACCTAGCGACGTGGCCATTTAACGCAAGATGGTTCCACTTTGGACAAAATCGATGCCTGCCTCGCGCAGAGCCCTTACCATGTCGTTCGAGAAGTCGTCGGCGTAGAGACGATAGCCTGCCCCTTGCGAAACGGCGAAATCGCGCTGTGCGATGAAGTTGTCGAGAGTACGCTGGAACCGATCACTGCCTCGGTTCAGCAGGGTCGCTCCGCCCGTTTTGACTTCGGCGAACACCGTCGCGTTCCCCTGTTGGAAAATCACATCAAACTCTCGCCGACCTCCGGGAATGGGAAAGGTTTTGTTGATGTCGACCAGCGTGCCGCCCAAATCCGCGATGCGGCCTGCTACCTGCAATTCACGAATTTTACCGATCAGTGCGCCCCAAGTCGCCCTTGCACGGTTAAAATCACCGGCGAGCACTTGCTCCTGAAATTGCCCCCAGGATCGACGAATATCATTGATTAAACCATCAGCCCGGCCAACAAGTCCACGCGGTAGCCGATCGCCCAATCTTGCCGCGTCAATGATAGTGTCAATCGCTTCTCCAATTTTCCCCAGCTTCTTCGCGGTGTCGAGCTGGCCGGCGCCGGGAATGAGGTTAAGGCCGAAGTCGACCAGTCGATCCACCCACGTATAGGGAATACCGGTCAATTGGGCGAGTATTGTGCCAATCACCGCGTCGGGTACGGTTTGCGCCGCCCCTTGGCCCAGCCATACCAGCACAGCCGGGAGAGCGAACTCAACATCGACTTGTCGGCCGCCCACCGTGATCACTCCGTGATCGGGTAAAGAGATAGCGAGCGCCAGTTCTCCTTCGGACAGCGGGCCACCCCGCTCCAGTCCTGCCGCAAATACACGGCCCTCGTCACCCGCCGCGTCGGGACCGCCTAAAACGGTGTCCAGATGATGCCCGATCTCTTGCGCCAGCACAGCCTGCATGGCGGCGGGGTCATTTCGCAACTGCTCGTTTAGGTAGATGGTGCCGCCTTTTACCGCACTATAAGCCCCAAGTGCGCCGCTCAAGGTTGCCTCGTCCACAAACCTCAATTCGGCAGGCATAGGCAGAAAACCGTCTTGTGCCTGCCGCATCAGCTCAAATTGAAGCTCGGGCGATAGCTTTGAGCCGAACGCCTGCGACAGAACCGCCGCGAAGGCCTGCGGGTCTCGCGTTGCGAGATCAGCCGCGCGGGCTTGAAAATTGGCCAGTGCGGGATCGCTAGATCGGAAGCCCGTCGAGCGCACGTTGGTGCTCTGATAGGAAACGGACGAGGTCGAAAAGCTTATCGAGGTCATTGGAGTGGCCCTTGTCATCTACCAATGAGAATAGAATTCAGCCGGCCCCCTCGCTATCTGCATTCCGTATAGTCCCATATCCGCTCGTCCCGATTTTGCCTCGCCTTGAGAGGCCAGATGGCATTTAGCCCGTGCAACATCTACCCGTGCAAAACAGATAACGAAAATGGAGGTAGGGCATTCAGTTTCGGGGCTTGAGGCACCGGTAGCGGAGCAATGCTTTTTCACCTTGGCTGAGATCACCAACATAATATCGGCAATTGCAGTTTGTTAGCCATTTCGAGCTGTCGAATCGTAACCTAAATTGAGGGTGAAAGCGGAAGCTGGCGGAGTAGTTCTTGCGTGCGCCTCTCAAAATGGAAGATCGCGAGCGGCGCAAGGCGAAAAAAGACCGCCGGTCGAACAGCATACATTTTTCGACCGAGGTGCTTTATCAATGTATTACACCCTGATATCCCTCTGCCAAACGGAGGGATTGTATTATGCTCGAGCTGAACGGCGTCACCCATGTGTATGGAAACGGGACGCGGGCCCTTAATAATGTATCGCTGACTATACCGAACGGCATGTTTGGCCTGCTGGGTCCCAATGGTGCGGGTAAGAGTACGCTGATGCGGACCGTTGCGACGCTGCAAACGCCGAGCGAGGGCACGATCAAGTTTGGCGATATTGATGTGCTTGCTACGCCTGAAAAGCTGCGCGAGACGCTTGGCTATTTGCCTCAGGATTTTGGCGTTTATCCGCGCGTTTCCGCCTACGACATGCTCGACCATATGGCTGTGCTGAAGGGCGTGGCGTCTTCCTCTGAGCGCAAAGACACCGTCGAAACACTGCTTGCGCAAACGAACCTTTGGGACGTGCGCAAGAAGGCTATCGCTGGTTTTTCCGGCGGTATGCGGCAACGCTTTGGCATTGCGCAGGCGTTGATTGGCAACCCTCAGCTTATCATCGTTGACGAGCCGACAGCCGGTCTGGACCCGGAAGAGCGCAACCGTTTCCTCAATCTGCTCGCCGAAATTGGCGAGAACGTGGTGGTCATCCTCTCGACCCATATTGTTGAGGATGTATCTGACCTTTGCCCGAACATGGCCGTGATCGTGCAGGGTGAAATCAAGCTCGAAGGCGCGCCAAAAGACTTGATCGATAGGGCGCGCGGCACAGTCTGGGCCAAGACGATTGACCGCGTTGATCTGGACAAGGTTCGAGAGCAATATGAAGTGATCTCGACCCGCCTTTTTGCCGGACGGACCATCGTGCATATCCTGTCGGACAATGACCCGGGAGACGGTTTTGCGAGCATCGACGGTGGTCTTGAGGATGTCTATTTCTCAACCCTCGCGCATTCGCGCCGTGATGTTCCTGCTGCTTCTGCTGCAGCCTGAGGAGAACCGGAATGTTCGGTAAAATCACCGCGTTCGAATTACGCTATCAGCTGCGTAACCCGGTATTCTGGGTTGCCGCTATCATATTCTTTTTGCTGACGTTTGGTGCTGCAACCAGTAGCGACATTCAGATTGGCAGCGGCGGGAATGTCAACGCCAACAGCCCGCTGGCGATCATCCAGACACATCTGATTTTGACGGTGTTTTTCATGTTCGTCTCCACCGCATTTGTGGCGAATGTGATCGTGCGCGATGATGAAAGCGGCTTTGGTCCGATGGTCCGTTCAACGCGGGTTGGGAAATTCGACTATTTGCTTGGGCGATTTTCGGGCGCGTTCTTAGCCGCGGCCCTCGCATTTGCGACGGTCCCACTGGCGATTTGGCTCGGCTCACTCATGCCTTGGGTTGACCCTGAGACCCTCGGGCCGAACAAGCTATCATACTACGCCAGCGCCTATTTCGTGTTCGCATTGCCTGGCATGTTCATGGTCTGCGCGCTGTTCTTCGCGGTTGCGACCATGACCCGGTCGATGATGTACACCTATGTCGCGGTCGTAGCGTTCCTGGTCCTTTGGACCGTGCTGATTTCAGCGGTTCAGGGGCGGCCAGACCTGCAAGATACAGCGGCATTGTTTGAGCCATTTGGCCTTGGCGCTCTTGCCAATGCCACCCGCTATTGGACCGCGGCGGAATCCAATGTGCTTGTACCCGCGCTAGAGGGCGGATTGCTGGCCAATCGTATCATCTGGATCGGCTTTGCATTGGTGATGCTGGTCCTTGCCTATTGGCGTTTCAGCTTCACGGAGAAAGGCGTCTCTAAGCGCAAGCTGCGCCGGGAAGCGAAGAAGCAGGCTAAGCTCGCCAAGGTTGAGCCGCGCATTGTCGAAACTCTACCAACCCTGCGTCCAGAGAAGAGCGCATGGGCGCGGTTTATCACCCGGACCCGGTTTGAGGTAGCGCAGGTTATCAAGCACCCGGCGTTTTTCGTTTTGATCCTTGTCGGACTGTTCAATACGTCGGGCGCTTTGCTCCTCGGCAATCAGCTTTATGGCACGCCCAGTCGGCCGCTGACATTTACGGTCATTCCGATCCTTCAGGGCGGTTTCGGCATCATCCCTGTCATCATCGCGATCTATTACGCTGGCGAGCTGGTGTGGCGCGATCGAGACCGCAAAATGCATGAACTGATTGATTCCACCTCGGTCCCCGGGTGGAGCTATATGGTGCCTAAGACGATTGCTGTGGGCGTTGTCTTGTTCACAGCACTTCTTGCCAGCGTCGTGTCAGCCGTGCTGATCCAGTCCTTCCGAGGGGTCACGCCAGAGATTGGAAAGTATCTCGATTGGTACTTGCTGCCGCTGTCGATCAACATGCTGATCACTGCGATCCTTGCTGTCTTCGTGCAGGCGCTTAGCCCCAACAAATTCGTCGGTTGGGGCATCATGGTGATCTACATTGTGGCCCAGCTTGTGCTGTCGAACCTGGGCTTTGAACATCCGCTCTATCTCTACGGTTCGACGGGCGGAAACCCTGTTTCCGACATCAACGGGAACGCCGTCGGCGACGCTCTTGGTTGGGGGCTCAGGCTATATTGGGGCGCCTTTGCACTGATCCTTGCTGTGCTCGCGCATCTGCTATGGCGCCGCGGCGCGGACGCTGCGCTGAAGCCGCGCCTCAAACGATTGCCAGAGGGCCTCAAATCGCCTGCGGGTGCTGTGCTAGGCGTTGGCGTTCTGCTCGCTGCTGTTACTGGCGGATATCTCTTCAACCAGATGAACCGGGTCGAGCAGTACCGGACTAGCGACGACAATGAAGCGACGCTTGCTGAATATGAGAAGAAGTACCTCCAGTACGAAACTCTGGTGCAGCCGGCCGTCACGCAAGTCAGCCTCGAAGTTGATCTCTTTCCTGAAGAGATCCGGATGGAGGCGAGGGGGCGCTATGCGATCCTCAACGACACCGACGAGGTGATTGAGCAGCTGCATGTGCGTCTGCCAGATGCAGATGCCGAAATCCTGGGCATTGAGGTGGCGGGGGCTACGCTCGAGACCAATGATGAGAAGTTCAAACACCGCATCTATCGGTTCGACGAACCCTTGGCTCCTGGGGCAACCAGCGAGCTGACCTTCGAGACCAGGCGTTGGCAACGCGGTATCCGTGCAAGAGGGAACGATACCCGCCTCGTGAAGAATGGTACCTTCCTCAACAATTCCGAATTCGCGCCGCAAATCGGCATGAACCGTTCGGGACTGCTGCAAGACCGGGCGACACGCCGCGAATATGACCTGCCATCTGAGCTGCGCCCTGCGCCGCTCGGAGACGAGACATCGAGGCAAGAGAACTATGTTGGGGCCGATTGGGTCACAGCTGACATTACGGTCACAACCGATGCAGGGCAGACGCCGATTGCGCCGGGCGTGCGCGTTTCGGACGAGGTCGAAGGGAGCAGGCGCACCGCGCGGTTCGTTTCGGAGAGCCCAATCCTCTCGTTCTTCTCCATTCAGTCTGCGGACTACGAAATTGCGACCCGCAATGTCGATGGCGTTGAGCTTCAGGTCTATTATCACGAGACGCACGACACCAATGTTGAGCGGATGCTCAATGCGCTTGAGAAATCGCTTGATTACTACCGGGCGAATTTGGGCCCGTATCAATTCCCGCATGCACGCATCATCGAATTTCCCGGCTACGCCAGCTTTGCGCAGGCTTTTGCCGGAACGATGCCTTATTCGGAAAGCATAGGCTTCGTCGCCGACTACGCTGATGAGGGTGACATCGATGCAGTAACCTATGTTGTCGCTCACGAGGTTGCTCACCAGTATTGGGCGCACCAGATCATTAGCGCTAATCAGCAGGGCGGGACGATCATGGTCGAAACCATGGCGCAATATTCGGCCATGATGGTGATGAAGGAGATCTATGGGGAGGACCAAATGCGGCGCTTCCTCAAATTCGAACTCGACAATTACCTGACATCGCGCGGCGGCGAAGCGATTGAAGAACTGCCGCTCGTCCAGGTGGAAAACCAAGGGTACATCCACTACCGCAAGGGCGCTGTGGTCATGTATCTGCTGCAGGACAGGCTGGGTGAAGACCGCGTCAATGTGATGCTGTCGGAGCTGCTTGATCGCTATCGTTTTAAGGGCCCTCCCTATGCGATCTCAACCGATCTGGTCGAGGGCTTTGAAAGCCTCGCGCGGAACGATGAAGAGCGCCAGCTGATCGAAGATCTTCTGCGCAAGATCACTTTGTATGATCTCAAGGTTGAAGAGGCCGAAAGCAAAGAACTGCCCGATGGTTCATGGGAAACCGTAATCACCGTCAGCGCAGCCAAATTCTATGCCGACGGCGAAGGCGCGGAAACAGAAGCACCTCTGGCGGACCAGATCGAAGTGGGCGCGTTTACAGCCCGCCCTGGGCTCGGAGCGTTCGACAAATCGAATGTCCTGCTAATGGAGCGCAAGCCGGTCAAAAGCGGCGAGCAGGAAATTAGGATCATCACCGACAAACAGCCGACCTATGTAGGGATCGACCCCTACAACAAATATGTCGACCGCAATTCCGACGACAATCTGTTTGAGACTGGGTGATTGGCTCTTTGGGTTCGAAATGCCCAACTTCACCAAGAATGTGAAATGCCACACTTGGGCCACAGGCGGATTTGTGCCTGAGCTTCAGTGGCTCATGGCTCGCAATGCTGATGCAGTGCTAATGGGCTAGGAAGTGAGCGGTTGTTTCACCGCGCTTAGATCCCCCGTATCTGATCTTTGTCGGGCATTTCGCGATTCAACTTGCGCGAGGTGCGCCATTCGCTTCAAAAGGCGTCAAGGGTTCGATTGGCGGATGGGAAGAGGCAATTTTGCCGATGAGTGTCGACAGTTCAAAGCAGGCAAGCCGGCGTTTCAGCCGCGAAACTCGGCGGGCGATGATTCTCGATAGCGCGGCTGAGTTGATCGCGGAGAAAGGCACAGCAGAGCTTTCTCTGGAGAGCATTGGACAGCATGCTGAGGTCAGCAAGACCCTAATGTACCGCTATTTCGGCAGCCTGATCGAGCTGCTGCGAGACTTGCTGGACCAAGAGTTCAAACACCTGCGCGACACCCAATTCCAGGCCTCGAAAGGGGTTGAGACATACGAGGAATTGGTACGCAACGTCACCAAGGCGTATTTGCGATATATCGAGGACCGCGGGCTGATTATCGAGCGCTTGCAGGCGTATCCGAATATCGCTGGCGCGCAGGACCCGACGCATTTTCGGCGTGAGCCAGCGGTGCAGTACTTCGCTGAACTGACCTCTGCCACTTTTGACATTCCGATGGATATCGCGACCGCCAGCACTGAAATTTCCTTTGGTCTGCCAGCCGCCGCAGGTCAGTATTTGATCAAAAGCGGGGCAGATCGCCAGACCGTTGAAGACATCACGGTTGCCATGATCCTAGGCGGGATCGTTGGGGTTCAATATGATGCGCTGGGCGCCAAGCAAAAACTGAAGCGTCCAGCGAAGGAGAAATCCGGATCAAACGGCCGCAAAAAGAAAGGGCGCAAAGACAGCTAGTCTCTGCGCCCCTCTTTAGCGGGTTAGCTTTTGATCACCTCAGAACTTGAAACGGACCAATCCGCCATAAGTGCGCGGCTGGTTACGGAAGCCCGTGAGCGATCCTGGCAGGCCCACGCTTGGCGAAAGACCGGTGATGTACGCAGCGTCAGTCAAGTTGCGAGCCCACAGCGAAACCTCGAGCCCATTGGCCAAAGCCAGCGTGATCGAACCATTGAGGTTTTGCACTTCACGTTTGAACTGCGAAACGCCCGTCGCGATCTCGACATTGCTCTCCAGCAGATAATCCGCGTGGAACCGCAAGGACGCATCATTGCCAAGATCGGCGACATAGGTGCCGCCAACCACGACTGACCATTCTGGCACGCCAGCAGGCCGCTGGCCGCTGAGGTCCGTCGGCACGGGCGTAAAGTTAGCCGAAAGTGCAGTGCCGCCAGTGAATAGGTCAAACTTCGAGTCCAGATAAGACAGACCCGCTGTAAAGGTCAGCTCAGGAATGGGTGAGATTGAGGTGTCTAGCTCAAAGCCCCGGACAGATTGTTCTTCTGCATTGCCAAGAATGAAGCCAGTTCCGGTGAAGACATTCGCCTGGAACCCTTCGAGCGTTTGGTCAAACACCGCGAGATTAAACGAGAAGCCATCCCAGCGGCCTTTCACGCCGATTTCATAGACCTCTGATTCTTCTGGACCAGCAAAGCGCGATCCATCGCGCAGGTTGTTGACCGCAAGACCCGCGTCACGAATGGGCGATGCCGCCGGTGGAGGCGATTGGAACGCGGAGCCCGGAATGAAGTCAGCCGCGAACGGGCGGCTGTCATTCGAGAGGTTGAACGAGGAGGCTTTAAAGCCCGTCGCATAGGTCGCGTAGAGGCTGAGATTGTCGCTTGCATCATATGCCAGGCGGAAGGTGTAGGACAAATCCGTATCGCTCGTCCGCCCGTCTTCCACCGCATTCGGGAAGTTGAGATAGGGCGGATTGAACTGAAGGCCTCTAAGCCCAAGAAATGGGTTCGTGGTTGGGCTCGATGCAAGCACGCTTGCCTGAGCCGGCGTTGCGCCTTGCACAACCGCAAGGTTGAAGCCGGCCTGCACCAAATCGATGCCGGAGAATACGTCCGTGCTGACGTTGTTGGAGACAGCCTCTTTCTCATCGTCGGTGTAGTTTGCACCGACGGTCAGCGTGAGCCGGTCGGTGATCTCAAAATCCAGCTGACCAAAGATTGAGAATGAGGTGTTCTCATACTCATAGTCGAGGATCCGCCCCTGTCCGAAGCCGCCAAATTGGCCCGCCGGAATGCCAGGAACCAAAGCCCTTAGCGTTGGCTCAAGCGCGCTGTAGGCGCCGCCGGTCACGGCGTTGGCGAACAGCAAGAAGCCTTCGCCATTTTCGAACCGCGCGCCTTGATCGATCTGTTCGTGAAACAGGAAGCCCCCAACGAGGAAATTAAGCGGGCCATCAAAGTCCGATGCCGCACGCAATTCGCCGGTGTAGGTGTCGATATCGACCGTGTTGATGTTCACACCGATCGAGTTGAGACTGGTGAAATCGCTATCCTGATTAACAAACAAATCGGAATGCCGATACGCGCCAATGGCCGTGATATCGATATTATTGACCGCCCAATCGGCTTGCAGAGACAGGCCATAGTTCTCAACCTGGTTTTCAGGGGCGTAATTGACTGTGCTGAGCAGAGATAGCGGCTCATCGCCGACAAAATTGCCGCCTATCGCGCGCACCAATCCGCCAAGCGGGCCATCTACGACATTGGTCGCACCGCAGCATTGCTCATCAATCTTGTCATAGTCAGCAATTAGCCGGAAATTCAGGTCGCTGTTCGGCTGGAAACGGAGCTGGCCGCGAACGCCCCAACGATCCCGATTATTGAGATCTTCGTCGATGATAATGTCGCGGATGTAGCCATCGCGTTTGTTGAGCGAGCCGGCGATGCTGAAAGCGACCGTATCGCTGATCGGTCCGGTCAGGTCCGCCTTGGCCACGACCGCATTGAAATTGCCGTATGACAATTCTGCTGAGCCGCCGAAATCAAACTGCGGCTGCTGAGTGACGACGCTGATGATGCCAGCGGAGGCGTTCTTGCCAAACAGCGTCGATTGCGGGCCGTTCAATACCTCAACGCGCTGAACATTGGGCAGATCGCCGATCTGAGAGGCGGAGCGTGAGCGGTAGACACCGTCAACGAACACGCCGACGGACGGCTCAATGCCGGGATTGGCCGCGCCATTGCCGAAGCCGCGGATGATGAAGTTCACATTGGTGGAGAGGCTCGACTGGCTGACGCGCAGCGACGGGACAAGCGTCTGGATATCGAGCAAATCACGCACCTGCGCATCTTCGATCTGTTCAGCGGTCGTCACCGAAACCGCGATCGGCGTTTCCTGCAGTGTGGCCTCGCGCTTTGATGCAGTGACAACGATTGAATTGCCATCAAAAGCGTCATCCGATGGCGACTCGGCGTCCTGAGCCAGCGCTGGTGCGCCTGCGGCGGAAAACGCCAAAAAACTAATGCCTGCGAGCAGTTTGCGGCTCGAGTCCTGCATAAATCCCTCCCATATGTAAGTGGCATTATTTTCCACTTGTAGGGCTTTGATGATGGAATTCGTGCTCGCATTCAAGCAAATTCCATCATTTTGTTGACTTGGAGTATATTTAGCTCCTAACCCATGCAGCAACTTGCAAAGCCAGCATGCTGAATTTTGACGGCTCGAAAGGCGATTATGAAACTCTCTACAATCACGCTCGGCGCTGCGTTTTTGCTCGCAGCTTGCGGAGGACCGCAAACCTCAGAGCTGCCAGAGGATTCGGTCATCAAAGGCGTCAGCTACGTTGGTGCGACCGTCAGCGACCTCGACAAAACGGCTGAGCTTTACAGCTCTTCGGTCGATCTCGCGGTGGTCGACGACACGCCGATTGGCGAGAACCCATTGTTCGACCAACTCGCTGGCAGAGACGGTGTGGAGGCGGACACCCGGATGATGCGCAGCGTGAATGCACAGGTGCGCTTCATGTCCTTCGCCAATCAGTCTGAAGCGGCCAAGGCGACCCCGCATATGGACGTCCAAGGCCCGGGCATCATGCATGTCTGCTATCAGGTCGACCAGGAAACGAACGCCTATGACAAGTTTCTCGCTGGCGGCGCGCAATATCTGGGTGACCGCGAGCTGCAGCAGCTGAACCCGATGAACCCTGTGTTTTACGGATATTCGCGCGATTTCGATGGATTGATCGCTGAAATTGAGCAGGTCGACATTGCGCAGCTTGATCTGCCGACGCCGCCGAAAAACAAATATCGCATCCGGCACGTTGCGCTGGCCACGCCTGATATTGACCGGCTGATCGGGTTTTATTCTGTCCTGCTTGGTCAGCCAGAACCGCGCCGCTTTGGCCAATGGCCGTTCTTCCGCATGGGCGGCGAAAAGAGTGACAAGGTTGGCGGGCTCGAAGGCGGCGAAGGACAAGCTGCGTGGTTCCAAATCCGCAATCTGGAGCTGGAGATGTTCGAGTTTCACAGCCACCCAACCGAAGACCGCGAGACACCGCGACCGATTGATGCCTTTGGCTACAATATGATCGTGCTCAACGTGTCCGACATGGCGGCCGCCCGCGAGCTGTTTGAGAAGGCCGGCGGGACCGTGGTGACAGAACCCGGGCCCATGGACGGCGGAGAAATCATGTTCGGGCGAGACCCAGACGGCAATTTGATTGGGCTGCAAACTGCGCCCACCGACGCCCTCGTCTCGTCGCGAAATTTCAAGAACAACGGGATTGAGTAAAGGGGTTTAATATGTTCGATCTAAGCGATCACGTTTCCATCGTAACCGGCGGAAACGGAGGACTAGGCCTCGCCTATTGCCGCGGCCTGGTAAAGTGCGGCGCCAAGGTTGCCGTCTGGGGCCGCAACGAGACCAAGAACGCTGAGGCGATTGCAGAACTGCGCGAAATGGGCGGCGACGTCGAAGCCTACCAATGCGATGTGACCGAAGAAGCCAGCATCGCGGCGGCATTTTCGAAAACGCTAGAGCGGTTCGGAAGAGTCGATAGCTGTTTTGCCAATGCTGGCGGCGCTGGGTTTAGAGGCATGTCTCACCAGGTTGGGCGCAAGACATGGCTTGAGGCGATTGACCTTAACCTGATGAGTGTCGTGCAAACATGGGCCCCAGTGACCGAGCATATGCTGGCGCAGAAGATCCCAGGGCGTCTGGTCGTGACATCCTCCATCGCGGCCCGCGCCGGGACTGGCGGTGCAGCCGGCTATTCGACCACCAAAGCGGCCGTCATTGGTCTGGTTCAAGCCTTGGGCGTGGAGCTCGGCCAGGCTGGTATCCGCGTGAATGCCATCATGCCGGGCTTTATCGAAACCGAAATGTCGATGGACACCAGTCAGGCCTTTCAAGAGGCGGTTCGCCGCCGTTCGGCTATTGGCCGGATCGGCGAGCTGGAAGATATGGAAGGCATAGCGGTATTTCTCGCATCGCGGCACAGTGACTTTATGACGGGCCAAGGCGTAGTTCTGGATGGCGGAAACAGCATCTTCCCGCTCTAACAGATCACAAATCTAGCCAATGCAAAACGACAGGAATTGAAACATGACGATCTCCAACGTTCTGCATTGGCTCTTCATCATTGTCTTCGCCCTTGTGGGCTTGTTGCTGACCGCAGGGGGCGGCTTTCTCGTCTACCTCGGCGGCAGCTTCTATTACATCTTAGCTGGCCTAACCGTTCTGGCGGTCACGGTGCTCCTCGTAAGACGGAGCGCAAAGGCGGCGAAACTCTATGCGCTGCTGCTCGGCGTGACGCTGATTTGGTCGCTGTTCGAAGCTGAGCTGCACCTGCTCGGGTTGTTGCCGCGCTTGGCGATGTGGCTCGGCCTTGGGCTTTGGTTCCTCACGCCGTGGTACAAGACCTCTTTGAACCGCAAACCAAAGAACGCAGAAGCAGCCGCGCCACAGATTGCATTCAACCGCTGGTGGATGGGCGCTCCTGCCGCAGCATCAATTGCCGCGCTGCTGGTCGCCGGGCTCCAAAGCTACGATCAAAACAGCCAAGGGACTGTCCGATCTGATGGTCAGATCGCCGCGTCCGATGATTGGCGCCACTATGGCAACACCGCAGGCGGAACGCGCTTTGCAACCGTGGAAGACATCAATGTCGACACGGTCGGCGGTCTGAAGGAGGTCTGGCGTTACCGCACAGGCGTGGAAGAGGACTTCAAGGCCACCCCGCTCAATGTCGATGGCAGGCTCTATCTGTGCGCCGCTCGAAACGTGATGATCGCGCTCGACGATGCGACCGGTGAGGAAATCTGGCGCTATGATCACGGGATCCAGCCCCCGATGGAAAACCAATATGCCCGCACCTGCCGGGGCGTCGGCTATCACGAAGCGCCCGAAGGCTATGCGGGCCAATGCGCCAAGCGCGTGGTTACCTCCACCGTCGATGCGACAATCATCGCCGTTGATGCCGACACGGGCGAGCTGTGCTCCGATTTTGGTGATGGCGGGGTCGTCGACCTGTGGGAAGGCATGGGCGACCATGAGCGGTTCGAATATTGGGTAACGTCATCGCCTCTCGTGGCAAGCGATAACCTCGTTATCGGCGGCCAGGTCGCTGACTCTCAAAACCTTGGTCTCCCTTCTGGCGTGGTGCGTGCTTTTAACGCGATGACGGGCGAGCTGACATGGGCATGGGATCTCGGAAATCCCGGCAATAATGGACTGCCAGCAGAGGGCGAGACCTACACGCCGGGCACGCCAAACGTCTGGTCAATCATGAGCTATGATGCGGAACTGGGCCTGATTTACGCCCCGACCGGCAATCCTTCGCCTGATTATTTCGGCGGCGCTCGCAGAGACTTTGATGAGGAATATTCCTCTTCAGTCGTGGCGATTGATGCCGCCACAGGGCAGGCGCGCTGGAAATACCAGATCGTTCACCACGACGTGTGGGATTACGACATGCCTGCACAGCCGGTGCTGGTCGATGTTGAGCGCGATGGAGAGCTGGTCCCATCCGTGGCTGTGCCGACCAAGATGGGCGATATCTTCCTGCTCGACCGCCGTGATGGATCGCCAGTGCACCCGATCGAGGAAAAGCCCGTGCCAAGCACGAGCGAGATCGAAGGCGAGCGCTTGGCCGCAACCCAGCCGGTCTCGCCGCTGCCTAACTTCCATCCCTATCGCTTCGAGAAGGACATGTGGGGCCTGACCCCAATCGATCAGATGGCGTGCCGGATCGAATATCGCACTATGGACTATGAGGGGATGTATACGCCCCCTTCGCTCGCGACCGGCATCACCAACACTGGCACCATGCTACACCCCGGCAATTTTGGCGGCTTCAATTGGGGCAGCGTGTCGGTGGACGCAGACAATGGCTTGCTGGTGGCCGCACCAATGATGCTCGCGCACCGGCTGGTGATGGTTACGCCGCAGCAAGTGGCAGAGGCGGGGCCTCTTGCTGCGCTTCTGCTCGGCGAAAGTCACCCTGCCGTTCGCATGTCTGAAGACGACCCTATGCCGCCGCTCGGCGATGCAGATCCGGATGACCCATACGATATCCGTCAGATTAAGGCCTATGGTTATCCTGCACCCTTTATGTCCCGGCTCGGCACTCAGGTGCCCTGTTTTGAGCCGCCATGGTCGCGCATTGCCGTGATCGACCTCAACACCAAGGAGCTGCTTTGGAGCCGACCTGCTGGCGATATGAGCCAGTCCGGTCCCTTCGGCCTGCGGTCGGGCATACCTTACGATGTCGGCACTGCGGTTCGCGCAGGTACGCTGACAACGCGCGGCGGGCTGACTTTCCTCAGCTCCACCATGGACGCCAAAGTGCGCGCCTTTGATGTGCGTACGGGCGAGGAAAAGTGGGAATCGGATCTGCCCGGCAATGGTCTTGCGACCCCAATGACATACCGTTCACAGCAGAGCGGGAAGCAATATGTGATTGTCACGGTGCCCAACCCAACCTGGCGTTATCCACGCGATCCGGCGACCAATGAGTACATCGACTCGCAAAGTCCGCGCGATGGCAAGGGCGGCTATGTGATCGCCTACGCGCTGGAGGACTAAGGCCCGTCCGGCGCAGCGTTTGCTTCAGAAGCCTGCGCCATATGCTCGCGTATCGCTAAGTTGACTTCAGGTGCCATTCGGACGTGCGGCCAATGGCCTACGCCTGGAAACATCAGCAAGGAGGGATCATCAGAGAGTTCAATCAGTCGGTCGATCGCGCTTTGGTTGAATATCTGATCATCCTCACCCCAAATGTAGAGCGCGGGCATACTCACCCGAGCAGTACGCGATGGCCAGAAATCGCGCTCGGTAATCTCGTCTGGATGCGGCGCGTTGGCGCGGTACCAATTGATGTGCGCATTGGTCCGTTTGGGATCGCTGGTGCCCTGGCGAAACAATGCCCCCTCTTCCTCATTAAGCTTCCCAGCGTCCACCAGAGGACGGTAGGCGCCGTTGTAAATCGTCTCATCAGTGCTCAGCGCGACGAGCAAAGCTGGGTTGGCGGATTTGAAGCGCTCGACATAGCTGGCGGTTGCCCGGGCACTTTCGTCTTGCTCAAGCGCATGGAGGCTGGCGTTCATCGGCGGCGCGCTGAGGCCGGTTACCGAAAGAACACGGTCAGGATGGCGCTGGGCAAAGCCGATCGCAAAGGCAGAGCCCCAATCATGGCCGACCAAGTGGACTTTCTCTGCCCCGAAATGGTCGATCAGCGCCTCCAGATGCGCGGCCATCGCTTCGAGCTTGTAGCTTTCCACATCGCTCGGCGCATCAGACTTTCCCGCCCCAAGCCCATCGACCGCGACAACGCGGTAATCCCCTTTCAAGTCATCGACTTGCCGCAGGAATGAGAACCAGAAGGACGGAAAGCCATGGAGGAAGACCACCGTCTCTCCCTCACCGCCCTCGATGTAATGCAGCGCCGCGCCCTCATGCTCAAAGTAAGCTTCGCGAAGCTCTACGTCGCTTTCATCCTTGCTATTGAGATAGGTCAAAGCCGGGTCAGGCGCACTTCGATCAACCGAAATGGGCCAACTCGCCCAAGCGAACACAGCCAGCGCAAACACCGCCAAAAGACCGCCAAGGCCCAGAACAATCCGCTTTACCAATGCCACTGCAATATCCTTATCCCACTCACAGGCGGATAGGACTGCAAGTGGACAAAAAGTCAACTAAATGATTGATCGCGGAGGTGAGCGTGTTGTGGGGTGATCCGGGAGGATGCTTGCCACTTGCCGCGTGCCCTAAAGCTGCTAGCTTTCGCCGCAATGCAACAAGGGGAATTCGCTTGAAACTGCCGGTTATCGCTCTCGCTTCGTCATTGCTCCTTAGCTCAACCGCCCTGCTGGCGGAGACTGTTGTCGTCACGGCGGACAGTATGGTCGATGTCGAAAACGGGCGGCTTCTCGATGATCCGGTGATCACGATCACCGACGGTGTGATCACGAGCGTTTCCTTCAGCGAGACGGTTTCCGCAGAGGCAGATGAGGTCATCGACCTCGGCGATATGACTATCCTGCCCGGCCTGATCGACATGCACGTCCACCTCACCAGCGATTCCGATATGCATGGGTATCGCAGGCTCGCGATCTCTGATGAGCGCGCGACGATCACGGGCGTGGTGAATGCCAAGACCACGCTGATGGCTGGATTTACGACGGTGCGTAATGTCGGCGCGGGCAGCTTTGGCGATGTGGCTTTGCGCGATGCGATCGCGGAGGGCGACGTCCCTGGACCTCGCATGTTTGTCTCTGGCCCTCCGATTGGGATTACCGGCGGGCACTGTTCGGACAACAATCTCTTGCCGCCAGAATATGAAGCGACCGGCGAAGGCGTGGCGGATGGCCCGTGGGCCGCGCGTTCCAAAGTTCGCAAGAACCGGAAGTTTGGCGCAGATTTGATCAAGACCTGCTCGACCGGCGGTGTGCTGTCCAAAGGCACAAAGGTTGGTGCGCCGCAATACACTTTGGAGGAGCTCACCGCGCTGACCCAAGAGGCGCACAGCCATGGGATGAAAGTCGCCAGCCATGCACACGGAACCGAGGGTATCATCAATGCTCTGAAGGCGGGCGTCGATACGATTGAGCATGCCAGCTTCATCGATGACGAAGGCATCCGGCTGGCGAAGGAAAGCGGCGCATTCCTCTCGATGGACATTTACGTGACCGAGTTCATCCTAGGCGAAGGAGAGGCTGCGGGCATATTACCCGAAAGCCTCGAGAAAGAGCGGATGACAGGTCAGACGCAGCGCGAGAATTTCCGCCGTGCTCACGAAGCTGGCGTGAAAATGGTGCTGGGCACAGATGCCGGGGTCTATCCCCACGGCGATAACGCGAAGCAGCTCTCGCGCATGGTGCGCTTTGGCATGAGCTCTGCGGAGGCCTTGCGTGCAGCGACTTACAACGCGGCCGATGCCTTAGGGCAAAAGGGTGATATCGGTGTGATCAAGACGGGTGCCTCAGGCGATATCATCGCGGTGCGCGGCAATCCTCTGGAAGATATTTCGGTGCTGGAGAATGTGACTTTCGTCTTGAAACAGGGTGAAGTCTACAAGTCTGAGTAGCGATAAGAGGCAGGCCACCTCGCGCCTGCACAATCTGACCAGAACACGCATAATACACGCAATCGTTGCTTAACGAGCGCATACACAGGCAAATGCGTGCATTTTTGCAACAAAACTGCGTTTGGGACCGTCTTTCAGGTGCCAATCCTGTCATACCGACTTGACACTATGCTGCGTTGCAGCAAGTTTTCTCGCGGGAAGAGAACATAAAACACAGGGAATTTTATGCGCAGCTTTAAACTTTCAGGTCACGCACTGCTCCTCGCCGCCACCAGCATGGTGCCATTTGCCGCCCACGCGCAATCCGCGCCGGATGAAGAGGTGGCCGAAGAAGAGCAGGTCATTGTTGTTACAGGTTCGCGCATTGCTCGTGACCCGAACATTGGTTCAGCGGCTCCGATCTTGGCGCTCGACGCTGAAGAGCTGACGCAGGCTGGTACATCCGACGTGGTGGACGTGCTGCGCGATATTCCGGCGCTTTCGACTTCGACGTCGTCAGAAGGGTCGATCGATGGTGTGTTTTCAGGTGACCTTGCAGTTGGCCAGTCGACCCTCAATCTTCGCGGCTTGGGTGCCAATCGCACGCTAGTTCTGGTCAACGGAAGGCGCCATGTAGCTGGCGTTGCAGGTCAACAAGCGGTTGATATCAACTCCATCCCGACTGCCCTGATTGAGCGGGTTGAAACTCTCACTGGCGGCGCATCCTCTATCTATGGTGCCGACGCCGTGACAGGTGTTGTCAACTTTGTCCTGCGTGACGATTTCGATGGGTTTGAAGGCAATATCCAAGGCGGTCTAGCGTCGCGCGGCGACACATGGCGGATCAATGGAGATCTGACTTGGGGGGCAAATTTCGCCGACGGGCGCGGTAACTTCACTATTTCAGGCGAATATGCGCGCAATGATGAATTGCAATTCGGCGAACGTGCGTTTTCCCGAAACAATGGATTGTTTGACGATCAGACCAATCCAGCTCTTTTGTTCCAAACCGGTGAGCTGGGGGCGGATACACCAAACTTCTTGTCCGATGGCGCGATTATCGGTGGCGTAATTCCTACTACCGATCTCAGCTTTACGCCAACGGCCGCAGAACAACTTTTGATTGATCGCGCTGCTAATGCATCTGGCCGACTAATCGCAGGTGATCCTAGATTCTCGCTGTCCTCAGCTGGCGGCATTGTGGCGCCGGGTGACATCGGTTTGAGTGATGGGCCTGACATCAATGGTAATGGCATTGCTGATTGTCTAGAATCTTCTGTGGGTTTTAACAGCACTTTCAACCCAGGCGCTTTCGGCTTGGCTGGCGGCTGCGCTGTGATTAACGCCGATGGGTCTCTTTCGGTCTACGAAGATGGCGCAATCACCGGATTGTTCAACCAGTTTGGCGGCGATGGCATTCCGAATAACTTTGACGTCAATTCACTCATCCCAGAGACTGAGCGATGGTCAGTAAACGTCAATTTCAAGTATGAGATATCATCGGAAGCTGAGCTGTTTTTTGAAGGCAAGTACGTTTCAACAAGCGCAGAATTTCAGGCGCAGCCCAACACCTTCTATGATCTGTTGACGATCCGCGCGGATAATCCGTTCATCACGCCTGAGTTAGAGCAGTTCGTTGCTCCTCTTTTCTTTGGAGACGGCGTTGAAGAGGGCTTCTATATCACCCGAGATCCTGCGGATCTTGGCCCCAACCGTAATCGCAACGAGACCGAAACTTTGCGTTTCGTCGCTGGCTTGCGCGGCGATATCACAGATCACTTGAGCTATGAGATCAGTGGTAATTACGGCAAATTCGACCTTACAGTTAATGATGCGAACCGGGTCATCACAGACCGATTTTTTGCAGCCATCGATGTAACGACCGATGCAGCTGGTAATGCTATTTGCCGGTCCGACATTGATCCAACGGCACCGGCCACAACGCCGTTCGGCATTCCTGCGGGCAGCCCGGGCTTTTTAACCTTCAACCCAGGGGATGGACAGTGTCGCCCCGCAAATATTCTCGGCGGGGTCGGTGCGATCAGCCAAGATGCAATAGACTTCATCACCACCACGACGGTCAACGAATTCGAACTCGAACAATTGGTTTTCAACGCGGTGTTCACGGGCGACACTGGCGCCTTTCTTGAGCTGCCTGGAGGTCCAATCGGTTTTGCGGGTGGATTTGAATTCCGCGAGGAAGTCAGTCGCTCAACCTTTGATCCATTGATTTTGGGTATTCTTCCTGTTTCAACTGACATTGGGAACGCGGGAGACTTCGTTGGTGATTTGCGTGACGACCAAAACTCATTGGTATTTGACCCGGCGACTGAAACAGCCAATGCAGGCGGTGAGTTCACCGTTTTCGAACTGTTCGGAGAGGTCCGTCTACCCCTGTTAGCAAATGTCCCATTCGCGGAAGTGCTTGAGGTGAGCGCAGCGGCACGATACGCCGACTACTCCACATCGGGCGGGAACTTTACCTGGAATGTTGGCGGTCTCTATGCTCCAACAGAGGATATTCTGTTCCGCGCAACCTATGCTCAGGCGGTTCGTGCTCCCAACATCAACGAGCTTTTTGATCCGGCACAAGGCGCCTTTTTCCGCCCTGTCGACCCCTGTGACATCAATGTGATTAACGGCATTGACGATGCGGCTGCAAGTTCACTGCGGCAAGCAAACTGTACCGCGTTCTTTGCAGGTTTGGGCGCAGACGGTTTCGATCCGAGAGATACGAACGATGATGGCTTAGAGGCGGATGGCATCACCGCGATCTCTGCGACTAGCCCTTATGAATACGTTGATCCGCTCACGGCGCGTTTTTCTGGCACCCAAGCTGGCAATCCCGACCTTGATGTTGAAACCGCGACTACATGGACGGTAGGCGCCCAAATCACGCCGCGCTTCCTTCCTGGATTCATCGTGAGCGTCGATTATTACAACATTGAAATTGAGGACGCGATTAACAATGTCAGTGCGCAGGACATTGTCGATAATTGTGTCGACAGTTCCAGTATCGACAACCAGTTTTGCCCACTGATTGAACGCAATCCGTTCACCGGCGGTTTTACTGGGCTGGAACAGGTTTTGCTCAACTTTGCGCGGCGGGAGACAGCCGGAATTGAAGCTGTCGCGCAATACAGTTTTGATCTTGGGGATCATGGTTTCACGATTAATGCGAGCGGGACTTGGGTCGATAAACTTGATGATTTCTTTGATCCCAGCGACCAAACCTTGGTGGATCCTGAGCTAGGCGAGTTGCAACGGCCCGAGTGGGCTGGTCGTGCATCGCTAACCTGGGAATGGTCTAAATTGAGTTTGACTTGGTCGACCACCTATCTCGACAGTCAGGGGCTTCGTGCTGTTGAGATTGAGGATGTCGTCGGTAACGGTGGGCAGAATTTCTACACACCGGAAAATGGCCTTTCGAGCAATGCGTTCATCCACGACATCTCATTCACCTATGATCTGAATGACACGGTCGACATCTATGGCGGCGTCAACAACGTGTTTGATCGCAACCCATTCGTAACAGAGCAAGCTTTCCCGGTCAGCCCGGTCGGCACGTTCTTCTTCTTGGGTGCACGCGCAACCTATTAAGCGCACGCAAACAGTGACACCAAGGGGCGGGGCAGTTACCACACTGCTCCGCCCTTTGTGTTTGGGCTGTGTGACGAAGGATGAGGTGATGGATGCTGCGTAGGGTGGTTTTGAGCGTGGCGGCATGTGCGTCGCTGACGGCGTGTGATGCGATTGGCGGCAATTTCGGTTCGGACACCTGCGCCGTGCCAGAGCTCGCCGCGGCGAGCGCCAACCTCGGCAATGTTGAGGACCATTCCTTGGCGGAGCTCGCGCGCATGCTGGAGGCGGGAGAGACCTCTAGCGAGGCGATTACCGCCGCCTATCTCGCGCGCATTGAACAGCTCGACGATGCCGATGGCGGGCCTCAGCTCAATGCCGTCCTCTCGCTGATGCCTGATGCGCTGGAGCTGGCGCAGGCCAGCGATGCCGCGCGCTGCGATGGCGAGGAGCTGGGCAGCCTCCACGGTATCCCGCTGCTGGTGAAGGACAACATCGAGGTCGCTGGCCCGGTGCCCACCACGGCTGGCTCCACTGCGCTCACTGACAATGTGACCGACCGCGACGCGCCGCTTATCGCGCGGCTCAAGAATGCCGGCGCGATCATCCTGGGCAAGACCAACCTCTCGCAATGGGCGAACTTCCGCTCCACCAATTCCACCAGCGGCTGGACCTCGGTCGCCGGGCTCGTCAAGAACCCGCACCGCCTGCCGTTCAACTCCTGCGGCTCCTCCAGCGGCAGCGGCTCTGCCATGGCGGCGGCGCTGGCCGCGGGCACGATCGGTACAGAGACCGACGGCTCGATCATGTGCCCGTCCTCGGCCAATGGCGTGGTCGGTCTGAAGCCGACCGTCGGGCTCGTCTCCCGCACCCATGTCGTCCCGATCAGCCATACTCAGGACACTGCCGGGCCGATGACGCGCAGTGTGATGGACGCTGCCATGATGCTTACCGCGATGGCCGGCACCGACCCGGATGACGCCGCGACCGCAGAGGCGGATGCGCAGGCAAGCGACTACACCGCCGGGCTGAGCGCTGACGGCCTCAAGGGCATGCGGATCGGCGTGATGCGCAGCCAGGTGGGTGACAACCCCGCGATCATAGAGCAGTTCGACGCCGCCCTCGCCGTGATGGAGACGCAGGGCGCGGTGCTGGTCGAGATCCCGGATCGCGGCATCTCCGACGCTGACCAAGAGGCGCTGGGCGAGGCGGAGTTCCTCATCCTGCTGACCGAGTTCAAGGCCGATCTCAACGCCTATCTCGCCACCACGCCGAAGGCCGTGACCACGCGCACTCTGGCCGATCTCATCGCCTACAACACGGCCAATGCCGAGGTTGAGATGCCGCATTTCGGCCAGGAGCTGTTCGAGCAGGCGCAGGTCCAGGCGGGTCTTACCGATCCTCGCTATCTGGAGGCGCTGAACACGACCAAGCGGATTGCGGGCGTTGAGGGCATCGACCGGCTGCTGCGCGAGAACGACGTGGCCGTGTTGGTCTCGCCGACGCTGGGCCCGGCATGGCGCTCCACCCTGGGTGATGGCGACACGTTCTCCGGGCCCAGCGCGAGCTGGCTGCCTGCGACCTCTGGCTATCCGCATCTGACGGTGCCGATGGGCGGGATCGAGGGCCTGCCGATTGGGATCAGCTTCTACGCGGGCAAGTGGTCGGAGGGCCTGCTGCTGAAGGCGGGCTATGCCTATGAGCAAGCCTCGAACAAGCGGCTGACCCCGCAGTTCCTGACCGAGTAGGGCGTCCGCGCCGTTGCGCTTGATGGCCGCTCCACTCGTCGCTGCTGGGGCACGCTTGGAACGGCTGGAACACAGTACAGGGGCGAAAAACCAATCGATCACAGATAGGCTGATTGATCGATTTACTCGATTAGTCGGATGTTGGAGCGCGGCGAGCAGAAGCATAGGCCCGGCATAGCCAGTCGCCCCCAAGTAGGAAAACTCGCTCGATATCCGATAACTGCCATCGTCATCCCAGCGAAGGCTGGGATCTAAGGCGGCCAAGCGCTGTACCGGGTGGCTCTAGACCCCAGCATGCGCTGGGGTGACGAGGTTCGCGAAGTTATTCGTCAACCTGAACTTGTTTCAGGGTCCATCCTCAGAACGAACATCTGCGTTAAGGCGCGGCGATGGATGCTGAAACGAGTTCAGCATGACGGGATTGGATTTAGGATGGCGCGGGGGCAGGTTAGGTTTGCTGGCAGCCAGATGCACCTCCAGCGTCATCCCGGACTTGATCCGGGATAACACCTTTGGGCCCGCGCGAGCTGTGACGGTTATTCTGAAACAAGTTCAGGATGACGGGATTGGTCAGCACTCTCTGGTCGCAAAGCGCTCTCCAACCGCACCCTTTCGCATTGCGCAATCTAGCCTGCTGCTCAATGCATATTTGTTACGTGTCGGATGAAATCTCATCCCAATCCTCATCACTCAGCGCCCATTCGAGCGCATGTCTGCGTTGCCGAATGACATAGCTGCACTGAGTGAGTTTCTCGAAGTTAGGCATACTTGTGCCGTTGTCATTCAAAGCCCAGCTGAGGGCGAAATAGATGTCGAGCATCTGGGCCACTTCACCAGTTTCTCGTATCTTAGCAGAAGCGTGCCAAGCGTCTGGCTTGGCCATCTTTCGCAAGTCGGGCATCTCCTGCACGAAGGTATTTGGGCAGAATGTTAGTGGAAGCAACTCGCTGTCGAAACCTAGCATCCAAAATAGCGCATACAGCGCTTCTACTCTTGTTTGCTGTTCGAATTGAGGCGCAATTCCCGACCTTAGATATGCAATCTCTTTCGAGGTGCAGTGCGCAATCAGGTCATTTGTTTCTAACCAATGTATGGCTTGGTCTGACGCAAATCCATGAGCTACGGCTGCCGTCGCATGGAGGCACATCAGCCGTGGCATGATTTCTTTTTCGTTCCGAAGATGGCCGAAATCGATCACTGGCAAATTCTCGCTTAGGGGGATGCCCATTGTTTCGAGGTATGCCTTGGTATGGGCGCGAGTTTCGTGATCAGCCATAACTACCAGAGACACCTGAATTGACCTTCACCCCCGAGCATCAAGCCACTTTGCCAGGCGCACGCCGCCGGTGATCAGGAACGGCACCAGCACAATTGACAGCGCCACTTTGGCGATCACTTGTCCGATCAGCAGGTCGGTGATGTCGAACTCGCCGTAGAAGGCGAGGGTTACGAAGATCACGGAGTCTATCGCTTGGCTTAGCGCAGAGGCGACCGCGCCGCGCACCATCAGGCTCACGGTTTTTACCTCTGCGCCGTCTTCTGTATTCCCGGCGAGTTTGGAGAATATCCAGATGTTGAGCAGCAGCGATGTGATGTAGGCGAACGGGCCGGCCATCAAAATGCGCGGGGTCTGGCCCAGCACGGTTTCAAACGCGGCGAGATCGGTGCTGCGAAATTCCAGCATTTCCGGCGATGCGGGCAGCGACAGCACCAGAAAGATCAGCAAAGCCGATAATGCCAACGGGACAAAGCCAAACCAGACCAGGCGCTGAGCCAGCGCCTTGCCGTAAAGCTGGGCAATCGTGCTGGAGATCACCACCAGGATCAGGAATGGGAAAATTCCCGCCTCCACCGCCAGCTTGGTTGGGAAGAGCTGAACCTGTTTGAAGGCGACGACACCCGCCAGCACCGTCATCCCGCCATAGATCAGCAGAAATAGAAACAGCCCGCGCGGCATTTGCATCATGCCGGCCGCGCTGGGGGCTGGGGAGGTTTCGCTGGTGGATGGGGCCTGCGCCGGTGTCGCTGTGTTCATGGGCAAGGCTTAAGTCGCGCGGGCGCAAAAGAAAAGCGATGGCGCGCGCGCTATCAACGCCTCTAAGCCCCGCGAGAATTGACTGTTTGCGCGCAAGCGGCAAGGTTCCCTCCCGCGTGCCGAGAGATCGCGGTGCGCATGTTGTTTGCGCGGGACACGCGCATTTAGGGGAGCCTCGCGCTTAAACATGCCGCCATTTGTCATGAGCCTAATCGGGATCGCTGCGATCCTGGCCATCGCCTTTCTGCTGTCCAATGGGAAAAAGCGTATCAAATTGCGCGTGGTGGGCGCCGCCTTTGCGCTCCAGGCGCTGATGGCGCTGCTGGTGCTGCGCACGGATTTTGGCGTTAGCGCGATTGAATTTATGTCGAACGGCGTGATCGCTCTGCTCAGCTATTCTGTGCAGGGGATTGAGACCCTGTTCGGACCGATGGACAGCAATCCCTTTGCCAACACGTTCCTGATCGCGGCCTTGCCGGTGATTGTGTTCTTCGCGGCGCTGGTTTCGATCCTCTATTACCTTGGCATTATGCAGCGACTGGTGCGCTGGCTGGGCGGGGCGATTGGCTGGCTGACCGGGATCAGCAAGGTTGAGGCGCTGGGCAGCGCGGCGAACATCTTTGTCGGCCAATCGGAAAGCCCGCTGGTCGTGCGGCCTTATCTCGCCGCTCTGCCGCCATCGCGATTGTTCACATTGATGTGCGTCGGCATGGCCGGGGTCGCGGGCACAATCCTGGCTGCCTATGCGTCTTTCCTGGGCGATGAGGCGGTGCCGTATTTGCTCGCGGCGGCGTTTATGTCGGCGCCGGGCGGCATTCTGATGGCGAAGATCATCATGCCGGATGATCCCGAAGAGGCGGCGGCGCATGACGCGCTGATCGCCGATGCGACTGTGTCGGAGACCTTCGAAGAAGGCGAAAAGCCCGCCAATATCATCGAGGCGGCGGCGCAAGGCACCACCACCGGCGTGAAGCTGGCGGTAGCCGTGGGCGCGATGGTGATGGTGTTTGTCGCGCTGGTTGCGCTGGCCAATGGTCTCCTTGGCGGGGTCGGGGGCTGGTTCGGCTACCCCGACATCTCGTTCCAGCAATTGCTCGGCTATCTGTTCGCGCCGGTGATGTTCTTGATAGGGATTTCAGATTGGGATCAGGCGCAGATCGCAGGCGGATTGTTTGGTACCAAGATCGTGCTCAATGAATTTGTCGCCTTTATTGAACTAGGCGCGGTCGAAGGCCTGACCGAGCGCAGCCGTGCGGTCGTCACTTTTGCCCTGTGCGGATTTGCGAACTTCTCCTCGATCGCGATCCAGATGGCGGTGACGGGCGGCTTGGCTCCGAACCAGCGCCCGGTGATTGCAAAGCTGGGCCTAAAGGCGCTCGCCGCTGGTAGCCTCGCAAACCTGATGAGCGCGGCGCTGGCTGGCCTGTTCTTGCCGCTGTAGGCTGGAACAATCGCAGCATAGGTATTACGTACTGAGCCATGACTGACACCGCCCCTGATATTGCAATCGTCTCGCTCGCTCAGCCGCTGGAGACGATCTCTGACGAGCTTGGCCGCAGCTTTGCCGAATATGGTTTCGCGGTGGTGCGCGATCATGGCATTCCGCAAGAGCTGATCGACCGGGCCGAGGCGCTGTCCAAAGAGTTCTTTGCGCTGCCCGAAGACGTCAAGCGGGCCTATAAGATCGAGGGCGGGGGCGGCGCGCGCGGCTACACTCCGTTCGGCACGGAAAAGGCCAAGGATGCGAGCGTCCATGACCTGAAGGAATTCTGGCACGTTGGCCGGGGCCTACCCGCGGATCACCCGCTGGCCGAGTTCATGGGACCGAACGTCTGGCCTGCCGAAGTGGGCGGATTTGAGGACACCTTCAGCGAGCTCTACGCCGCGTTCGAAGAGGCGGGCGGCCGCGCGCTGGAGGCGATTGCGCTGCACCTTGAGCTGCCGCAGGATTTCTTTGCCGCGACGGTTGAGGATGGCAATTCTGTGATGCGCCTGCTGCATTATCCGCCGCTTGGCCCCGATGCGCCAGAGGGCGCGATCCGCGCCGCTGCGCATGGTGACATCAACACCATCACCCTGCTGCTTGGCGCTGAAGAGGCGGGCCTCGAACTGCTGACCAAAGCGGGCGAGTGGAAGGCGATTGACGTGCCTGAGGGCGCGCTCGTCATCAATGTCGGCGATATGCTGGAGCGGCTGACGAATGGCCGCCTGCGCTCAACCACGCACCGGGTGGTGAACCCGCGCGGACCGGCGGCGCAAAGGTCGCGCTATTCCATGCCGTTTTTCCTGCATTTCCGGCCTGATTACCTGATTAAGCCGCTGGCAAGTTGCACCGACGGATCAAGCGACTCGGCGCCTGCAGAGCCAATTTCAGCCCATGACTTCCTGATGCAGCGTCTGCGCGAGATCAATCTGGCCTGATCAGCCCTCAACTGACCGAAACCATCACGAATCTAATATTTTGTTGCGCTGCAGCAACACCGGTCCGCTAACCTGCAGGAATCCGCGAGTCCTGCGGTGGAAAACTCTGTTCTGACCGCGCTCTGCCAGCCGAGCAGTGGATAGCGTAATGGATTTGTCACAAATCGGTCTTTTTAGCGTCCCGCAACGGCCCTAATGGGGGCGTGTTCACATCCATCCACTGTGATCAGGGGACCCTACTAATGAAACTCAAGTATCTTTTGGCAGCGAGCGTCGTAAGCCTCTCGGCCGCCGCAACCATCGCAGCGCCAGCCGCCGCGCAAAGCATCACCTCCGGCATCGAAGGCTCGGTGATCGACGTAAACGGCAACGCGCTTCCAGGTGCGACCGCAACTATCACCGACACACGCACCGGCTCCGTCCGTGACGTTACCGCAGGCGCAGACGGCAATTTCCGCGTCGGCTCACTGCCACCCGGCGGCCCATACACCGTGACCGTCACCGCACCTGGCTATGAAGGTCAGACGGTTGAAGACGTCTTCACCAGCATTTCCGGCAACACCGCCTTCCGCTTCACCCTCGAAGCAAGCGCAGCTGGCGGCACCGACAATGTGATCATCGTGACCGGCGCCCGCGCTGGCGTGACCCAACTCGCAGTTGGCCCAGGTACAGCCTTCGACACGCAAACGCTCGAAGCTTTCCCATCGATCACCCGCGACGTTCGCGACATCATCCGCATCGACCCGCGCGTTAGCCTTGAGGCGAGCAACGATGTTGATCGTATTTCCTGCCTCGGCGGCAACGACCGTACCAACACTTTCACGGTTGACGGCATTGTTCAGTCAGACACGTTTGGCCTGAACGGCACGCCATTTGCCGCTCGTAACTCGCTCCCACTGCCTTTCGACGTGGTCGAGCAAGTCTCGGTTGAGTTCGCTCCTTTTGATGTTGAGTACTCAGAATTCACTGGCTGTCTGGTCAACGTGGTCACCAAGTCTGGCGGCAACGAATTCAGCGGTTCAGCCTTCATTACCTATTTTGATGGCGGCCTGTTTGCTGACAATATCGATGGTCTTCCGCTGACCGGTAACGAAGAGAAGCGCTGGGGCGCGACGCTTTCTGGTCCGATCATCAAAGATCGTTTGTTCTTCTCGTTCGGTTATGAAGAAGTCGATCTCGGCCAAGGTAACAACTTCGGCCCAGCAGGCGGCGGTTTCACCAACGAAGCCGATTTCGTCAGCCAAGCTCAGTTCGACCAATTCGCTGAAATCGCTCAGCGCGTTTACGGCCAGGATGTTGGCGGATACCCAACCACCTTGGCCGAAGGTAACGTTCGTTACTTTGGTCGTCTTGACGCTCAGATCAACGATGATCACCGTCTTGAGGCAACCTACCAGCGTCTTGAAGAAACCAATCTCGAAAGCGATTTCGGCGGCCAGAACCTCACCGGTTTCAACAGCTTCGAGGACGAGGGCACTACCTCTGACTATTACTCGCTGCGCCTCTACTCTGAGTGGAGCGATGCGATTACGACGGAGCTGCGTGTCAGCCGCGCTGAAGTCGGTGACGTTCAAGGACCAGTTGGCTTCGGTGAAGCCCAGTCCGACAATCCGACCCCTCGTCTGGTCGTTGGCGTCTTGCCCGATGGAACCCCGGTTTCTGGCGGCGGCGTAACCGATCAAAACGGCATCTTGAGCACAGGCCCAGGCATCTTCCGTTCGGCTAACCAACTGGACACTAAGATCGACCAGGCTCGCTTCCAGCTTAATTATGATGCTGGCGATCACCTGTTCAAAATCGGTGCTGAGGTCAACGATCTCGAAGTGTTCAACCTATTTGCGATCAACGCGACCGGCTCTCTTTACTTCGAGAACCTTGCTGATTTTGAGCAAGGCTTGCTGTCGGGCGGAACAGAGCTGTTCCCAAATGCTGACGAAATCGCGACCGGTGCTGCACTCGGTGGTGACATCAATGCCGGTATCGATGGTGACATCAACAACGCTGCTGCATTGTTCAGCCGCCGGATCTACTCGGTCTATGCGCAGGACGAATGGCAGGCGACTGACCAACTGACTGTCAACGCCGGTATCCGCGTTCAGTTGTATGATGGTGATGCGCCGCGCGCCAACCCCAACTTCTTGGAACGCTATGGCTTCACCAACGCCAATTCGTTTGGCCGTCTAGAGCCGGTTGTACTGCCGCGTCTTTCGGCAAGCTACGAATTCGACAATGACGGGTTCATCTCGAACAGCCGGGTTACGGGCGGCGTAGGCATTTTCTCGGGCGGTGACCCGGTTGTCTATTTCTCCAACGCATTCTCGAACAATGGCTTCTCTAGCGCGCTGGGAACCACACGGTTTGACTGCGGCGCAGGCGATATTGCAGTTGATCCGGTTACCGGACAGTTTGACGTCGTAACTGGCGGCAATTTTACCGGCTTCCCGCAATGCGCCATCGATGGCGGTGCTGCTGACGCGGCTGCCGGTAACGCTGATGTTCAATCGACCGATCCGAACTTCAAAGTGCCGACCGTGACGCGCGCAAGCTTGGCGTTCCAAACCACGATTGGTGCGGAAACCGGCTTCTTCAGCGACTGGAACCTGCAACTCGACTACATCTATTCGAAGTTCAACAATGCACTGAACTTCGTCGATTTGTCGCAAACACCCGACATTCGCACGGGTCTTAGCGGGTTTACCGTTGATGGACGTCCGATCTATCAAGCGATCGATTCAACTGTAGCTGGGTGTAACGCGGTTCTTCAGGGCAATGGCGGCACCCCGCCAGTCTACACCGGTGTTACCGCAGATTGCTTTAACACCCGCCGTGACGATAACATTCAGCTGACAAATGATGGTAGCTCTGACTCTCACTCAGCATCGATCGTGCTGAGCAAGACGTTCGCAAGCGGCCTGTTCACTGAGGGCGGCTCTACTCGAGTTAACTTCGGTTACGCCTTCACTGACTCAAACAACGCACGTAACAACCAGTCTTCAACGGCGACCTCGTCGTTTGACGTTACTGCGGCGTTTGACCGTCAGAACCCAGCGGTATCAACCGCTACGACTGAAACCCGTCACAACTTTACCGCTGCGGTTAACTTCCGTGAGCAGTTCTTCGACGGCTACGATACCAGCTTTGGTTTCTTCTTCCGTGCCCGTGAAGGTCGTCCATACAGCTTGACCTTCGATGGCGGCGGCGTGTTTGCTGACTCGTCTTCGGGCAATGACAACGCTCTGCTCTATGTCCCAACGGGGGCTGGCGATGCGAACCTTTCCGATTTCAGCGGTCAGGGTTTCTCGCCAACTCAAGTGGCTGCACTTCAGGCTGCACAGGCTGAGGCTGCTGAGGCGACTTTGCAGTATGTTGAAGAATCAGGCTGCGGTTTCACACCTGGCCAAACCATCCGCCGGAACACCTGCCGGAATGATTGGCATGTCGATATGGATCTGCGGATCAGCCAAGAACTGCCGTTCCTTGGTAGCCTGACCGGTATCAAAGACGACCGCATTGAGCTGTTCGCTGACTTCTCGAACTTCCTCAACCTGCTTGACAGCGGTTGGAACATCCTGCGCTCGCGCGGCGGTTTCAATGGCCTCGTCGACGTGGTGGATGCTGGCCTCAGAATTGATGATCCCGATAGCCCGGGCGATTCGATCACTGTCGGCGGTGTCGATGGACAGGGTCGCTACGTCTTGGGTGGTTTCAACCCAGATGATCAGAATTTCATCGCCATCAACCCATCGGCATGGCGCATTCAGATCGGTGCACGCTACGAATTCTAATTCGTCGCTAACCGACTAGCTAAACGAGCGGCGGGGCCTTGGCGGGCTCCGCCGTTTGCGTTTGGGGCGGGGTTAGCCGCTGGATCGGCTGCTTCGTTTGCTGGTTTGGTCTCGCGCGTCGGCAAGGTTTAGGACATCGCGCGCCAGGTTCAGCTGAACGTCTGGATCAAATTCTCCGCGCAGCGCTTGTTCAAGCATGGCGGCTCTGTCGCCCAATTCTGCTTCGCCGAACATGGCGGCAGTTCCAGCGAGCTTATGCAGCAATTGCATGACTTCTTCCTTGCGCTGCGCGTCAAAGCCGCCGGTTGTTAAGCCACTGCGCAAAGCTTCCAGTGCCTCTTCCCGGCGGACCTCCCAGCGCTCCAGCAAGGCGGGAGAGTGCGACGAAGGCGCGCTGCTTGGCGCGGCGGGGAAGTCGATAATCTGAGATTCTTGCGTGGGCGCATGGGTGCCGCGCAGTGTGCCCTCATTGCTCTGACGCCGCGGAGCAATAGGCTCTTCGTAGTCTGCAGGCGTGCTTTCCTCGACTATCTGGGTCGGCAGCCAGCGTTGAAGAGCCTGCGCCAGCTTGGTTAGCTCCAGAGGTTTGGCGAGGTGAGCCTGCATTCCAGCCTCGCGTGCGGCGGTGATGTCCTCTGGAAAGGCATTGGCGGTCAGCGCGATGATCGGCAGGATATCTCCGCCAATCCCCTCGCCGCGGATCGCGCGGGTGGCGGCATAACCATCGCAGCCCGGCATCTGCACATCCATCAGCACGAGGTCATAGGGCGCCCCGCGCAGGAACGCGTCGAGCACCATTGCAATTGCTTCATTGCCGTCATGCGCGATCGAGACATCTTGTCCGCATTGCTCCAGCATTTCGGTGACGAGTAAGCGGTTCACATCGTGATCTTCGGCCAGCAAAATTCGCGTGCCGCGCGGCAAATGCTCTGGTTTTGCCGGGTCAAAGGCGGGCTCAATCTCTGGCAAAGGTTGCGCTTTGGAGAACGGCAGGGTGAGCGTGAAGCAAGAACCGCGCCCAGGCTCGCTTTCGACATCCAAGGTGCCGCCCAGCAATTCGGCCAGCTGGCGGCTGATGGAAAGGCCTAGGCCCGTCCCGCCAAAGCGCCGCGCAGTGTTGCTTTCGCCTTGCGTGAAGGGCTGGAAAATACTGCTAAGGCGTTTGGGGCTGATCCCGATTCCGGTGTCGAGCACCTCGACAATGATCTGCTCGCCCTCAATCCGGTAACTGACCGTTATGCGGCCGACTTCTGTGAATTTCACGGCGTTGGCGATGAGATTGAGCACAATTTGTCGCACCCGCAGGCCATCGGTTGTGACCCAGGGCTCGCCCGCATCGCTTTCGAAATGGAGCTCAAGGCCCTTTTTCTCAGCGCTAGGCCGGTGCAGCGCGGCGCATTCCTCCAATGTCGCATCGAGATCGAGTGCTTGTTTGTCGATGCTGATCTGGCCCGCTTCGATCTTGGAGAAATCGAGGATGTCATTGAGCAGCAGCATCATGGAACGGCCCGATTGCACAATCAGATCGACATTGCGGCGCTGCTGCGGATCAAGCTCGTTTTGGAGGGTCAGCTCAGCAAAGCCGAGCACGCCGTTCATGGGTGTCCGGATTTCATGGCTCATATTGGCGAGAAATTCCGATTTTGCCCGCGCGGCGCGCTCCGCCTTGCGCCGGGCGCGGGTTAGCAGAAGCTCCAGCTCCACCCGCTCGGTGACATTGCGAGCCGACACCACGATGCCTTCGCGCTCTCCCGTTTCCGGGCTGTAAGCGACCGCGCATTCCGCCTCAATAAACACCGGCAGACCGTCGTCGCTGTCGGTGAAGCGCCGGTAGGTGAAGCGCTCATTCGTGCTCTCGCCGGAAATCAAGCGTTCCTGCGCTTCAAAAATGAGCTCGCGAGAATCTTCATGGGTCCGGTCGCTTGGCCGCTTGCCAATAAAGTTCTCCGGCGTTTCACCCATAACGCTGGCCACCGAAGGCGAGGCGTAGGTGCAGCGGCCCTCAAGGTCGAAGCACATCAGCGCATCGGTCGTATTGTCGGCTAGCAGGGCGAGCTCTCGTTTGCCCTGTTCGAGCTCCTCCATCATGCGCTCTCGCCCAGCCAGAATGACCGCGACAGGCAGGCCGGTGAGGAAGTTTGCGGCGACAAAGGCCTGGAGCAGATGCGCCTGCATTTGCGGCGATATGCCGGCGGCGGCAATGGGTCCGTAGCCGCTCCAGCTCATGGCCATCGCGACGAAGGCGAGCAAAGCCACGAACAAGGCGGTGCCCGTGCTACCCAGACGAAAGGCGTGCAGCAAAGTGATTGGCGGGATCAGGAACAGCAGCGGATAGCTGGGCTGATAGAACACCAGAAACACGCATGCGCAGCCCAAGACCAGCATGACCGATCGCTCGACCAGCTGGGACTTGGTTGGGCGCTGAAAGTCTCGAATGGCGTCATGCAGCAGCAAGGCCGTCGGCACGATAAGCACCATCCCCAAACTGTCGGTGAGGAACCACGTCTGCACCGTGTCCATCATCGCCGCCATATTGGGCACCATGGCCAGCACAGCGACCAAAGAGGACAGGAATGGGCCAACCAGCCCGCCGATTAGGACGATCTTGGCCAAATGCTCCAAATTGGTCATGTCCGGGCGCAATCCGCACCCCAATCTTACCAGGAAGACAATGCTCGCAATGTCGACGATATTGGCCGCGGCAAACACCAGTGGCTGATGAATGGGGAACTCGGGGCTGAAATTGCCGACAAAGCCCGACACAAAGATCGCGGCGAGCAACAGGATCTCATTATTCAATCGGGCGCGCAGCAGGAATGCAACCGCGACCGCATTGGGCAGCCAGATTTTCGCGAGCGCGCCGCCAAATCGTGATAGCTCCAGGCTTAGGACTGCAAGGGCTGCAAACACGACAAAGCCCATCGCCGCGGCCACCACGCTGCGGCGGTCGATTGCGCCAATCGCAAAGTAAGCCAGACGCGCTGGCTCTTGGGTTTTTACTGCGTGCACGTGACTTGCACTCCATCGCTAACCCTTGAACAATGGCGTATAGAGCATACCGCCGCGTTCGAAGTGAGCTGCGGGCAAATACTTAAAGGCGCAAAGGACAGCGGGGAGGTTATGGCAAAAGCAAACTATGCGGCGCGTCGCCGCCGGCCGCGTTGGCCCTTGCTGGTGCTGATTGTGCTGCTCCATGTGGCGGCGCTTTACGGCCTTGCGCGCGCCTTTGCCCCAGACCTGACCGCATCGGTTGAACGCAGCGTGGTCTCCACCTTTTCGGTGACGATCACCGCGCCGCCGGACCCTCCGCCGCCTGAAAACGAGCCACAACCTGATGAAGGCGCGCAAGGCGATCCCGGGCGGCAGGCCGTGCCAAAGCCCGTTACCGCGCCCACTCCGAAGGTCCCCGTCAAGCAAGATCAACCTCAACCCCGCGCCTCCTCCACTGGCACGGCGGTCAATTCTGGCGCGCGCGAAACCGGCGATGGCACGGGCGCAGCGGGCAGCGGGCTTGGCACGGGCAGCGGCAATCAGGGCGGCGGGCAGGGCGGCATTGCGGTCAGCAAGCCGGTGCACATTTCCGGCTCGATCAACAATGCGCGCGACTATCCAGTTCCAGAAGGCGGGCGCAAAGCGCGGCGCGGCACCGAGGTGATTGTGAAAGTGACGGTTGGGACCGATGGGCGGGCGCGCAATTGCTCAGTCTACCGCGCCAGCCCTGATCCAGAGGCCGACCGCATCACTTGCCAGCTGGTTGAGGGCAGGCTGGGTTTCCGGCCCGCTCAGGATGCCAATGGCAATCCTGTTGCAGCGCCGTTTTATTGGCGGCAAAGGTGGTTCTAATGTTCCGGTTACCCATCGTTAGTCCCTCCCGAGCTAAGCCGCCCACACAATGACCTCAGCCAAAATCCACCCTGTTATCTTGTGCGGCGGCGCGGGCACCCGGCTGTGGCCGGTTAGCCGGCGGGATAGACCGAAGCCGTTTCTGCCGCTGATCGGCGAGACGACCTTGTTTCAGCAGGCGATTGAGCGGACCAGCGACACCAGCCAGTTTGCAGAGCCCATGATCGTGGCGGGTGAGGCGCATGCTGACCTGATCGAGCAGCAATTGGCGGACATGCACTGCACCGCGCAGCTGATCATTGAACCCGCCGCGCGCAACACGGCTCCGGCGATTGCGCTGGCTGCGGCGCGGCTGGATCCGGCGGCGATCATGCTGGTGTGCCCGAGTGACCATCACATCGCGGATACTTCCGCTTTTTGCGCCGCCGCTGGTGCTGCTGCTGAGCTGGCAGAGAACGATTACCTCGTCTCTTTCGGTATCGCGGCGGATCGCCCTGAAACGGGCTATGGCTATCTCAAACGCGGCGAGCCCTTGCCGGGCGGTTTTGCGATTGAGCGCTTTGTCGAAAAGCCGGATTTGACGACCGCGCAGGCCTATCTCGAAAGTGGCGAATACAGCTGGAACGGCGGCATTTTTGCCTTCCGTGCAGGCGCGTTTCTGGACGAATTGGCCCGGCATCGCCCCGATATGGCGGCGCTGGCTCGCCGCGCTGCCGACGATGGCCGCGAAGATGGCGCGCGGTTCAATCCGTCGAGCGAAGCCTTCGCAGCGATCACCGGAGAGTCGGTCGACTATGCGGTGATGGAAAACACAGCGCGGGCAGCAATGGTGCCCGCTGATATGGGGTGGTCCGACATTGGCAATTGGGCCGCTTTGCAAGATGCGCTGAAAGGCGAGGCAGGCGGTAATGTCGCACCGGAAAACAGCGAGCTTGCCGATTGCAAAAATGTTCTCGCGATCAGCGATGGGCCGCGCATTTCGGCAATCGGTCTTGAAGATGTGTGCATCATCGTCGATGGCGACGAGATCTTGGTGACCACGCGCGATGGCGCGCAAAAGGTCGGCAAACTCTCAGGACCGAATGAGCAATGAGCCCTAATCCAGAGACCACGAATGCCGGGCCAAAGCCGGAGCGTTTCGCACGCAAGCTGGCCACGCGCCGGGTCGAAAAGGTGTGGGGGCGGACCAATCTACCAGCGCCGTTTGATCGCCGCGCGGTCGCGCGCAGTAAGGGTCCCGATGGACGGCCAATGCTGGTGGGTGAGGTGTGGTTTGAGCCGCCGCCAGAGCTCGAGCAACTACTAGTCAAATATCTCTTCACCAGCGAGAAATTGTCGGTTCAGGTGCACCCGGGCGATGATGATGCTGAGGGCGATGAAGCGGGCAAGGATGAATGCTGGCTGGTGCTCGATGCAGAGCCGGGCGCCAAGCTGGCGATTGGCTTTGAAGAGCCGGTCACATCTGAGCAAATGAAAGAGGCCGCGATCAGCGGCGAGATTGAAGGCCTGCTGACCTGGTATGAGGCGAAGGCTGGCGATCTGTTTTTCCTGCCAGCGGGAACGGTTCATGCAATTGGGCCGGGATTGAAGCTGATCGAAGTGCAGCAGAACAGCGACACCACTTTCCGCCTGTATGATTATGGCCGCCCGCGAGAGCTGCATTTGGAGCGGGCAATGGCGGTTGCGAGCGGCGGCCAGTACGAGGCCAGCCATAAGGGCACAGTCGCGGCGCGCGGGCAGGTCTTGTTTGATGCGCCGCACTTCCGGGTCGACCGGGTCGAAGGCGCGCCAGATGCGGACACTTGTGCAGCTCTGGGCGGACCGATCCTGGTGCTGCCGATTGAAGGCGAGGTCACGTGGGGCGCCGAGGTGGCAGATGATGCGGGAGACACCCGCGCTAAAGCGGGCGAATGCGTGGTCGCAAGCGGTCTTGAACTGTTCGACTTTTCAGGCGCCGAAGTGACCTTGCTGGTGAGCGCAAAGCAGGCTTAGGCGCGCTGGCCTAGGCATCGCTCACTCCAAGCACATGGCTGATATCTTCGCGGCCATAGGGCTTGCGCAAGAGCCCATCTGCGCCAATTTCATCTAGCTGGTTTTCCATCTCGCCGTAGCCGGTTGCGAGCACAAACGGCACGCCAGCCTCGCGTAGGGCGGTGGCGACTGGTGCGCTGGATTCGGTGCCGAGGTTGAAATCGAGGATCGCGAAATCAGGGCGGCGCTTGTCCAGCTCTCGCATGGCGCCGTCGACGCTGCTTGCAACCGCGACATGCTCCACGCCCAAGCGTTTGAGGCTTTCCTCAGTGTCGAGCGCGATGATCATGCTGTCCTCTACCAGCAGAACCGATTTGGGCAATTTCGCGAGCTGCGCCGCCTTGGCCGCCGCAATCTTGCGTTCCTCTTCGGTCACATATTCTTCCGCTTGGGCTTCGGCCTGAGCGATAAAGTGCGCTGGGATCAAAAACTTTGCTTCCAGGCCGGTGAGCTTGAAACGGACGTCGGCCTCGCCTTTTAGCTCGTAGGGGATCGAGCGCTCAATAATGGTCGAGCCAAACCCGCGCCGCGTTGGCGGCTTGACCGGCGGTCCGCCTTGCTCCTTCCAGTAGATTTCCAGATCGCCGCTTGTGGTCTGGTCGAGGTCAATCGACAGCTTGCCATGGCTGTCGCACAGGCTGCCATATTTGGCCGAATTGGTGACCAATTCATGCACCACCAGCGCCAGCACGGTGTAGGCTTCTGGCTTGATCAGGACTTCCTCGCCGTTCAGCATCAGCCGGTCGCGTTTCTCGTTGAGATAGGCCTGCAGCTCTGTCTTCAGCAAAGCGGACAGCGGCGCGGGCGCCCAATTTTCACGCGTGATATTGTCATGCGCGCTGGCCAGCGCGTTGATCCGGCCGCCAATAATATGGCTGAAATCAATGATGCTGCTGGCGTCATGTTGAGACTGGTTCACCAAACTGCGGATCAGATTGAGGATGTTGCGCACACGGTGATTGAGCTCTGAGATGAGCAGCTCTTGCTGTTCCTGCGCCCGGGTTCGCTCGCGCGCAACCTCGTCTGTCATGCGCAGGACCACTTCGAGCAGCGTCACCCGCAGGCTTTCGGCGATTTGCAGCTCTGGCTCGGTCCACTCTTCGCTTGTGCCCTCAATCTCGCTGCGCCAAGCCGCAAAGCTGCCGCGCGGCTCCAAGCGTTCACCCTTTGCAGCTTTCGCCTTTTCGGGATCGCCCGCCCAGGTCACTATTCTTGTCAGAGGTTTGCGCCACAGCACCAGAAAGTCCCGCGGCGCACGCGAGATCGGTAGGAACAGCGCCCCGCCGACCACATCCTGCAATTCCTTCGCGGCTGGAATTTCGTCTTTGAGCGTATGGGTGGAGATGATCGTGCTGATCGCCGCGCTGTTGAGCGCGGGCAGCAGCGAGCGAAACTGCTCTTCACTCGGCGCGATCCCGTTGAGGGTGTAGACCCCGTCAACCATCACGGATGAGCCATCATGCGGGATGACGTTCTTGAGCAGCTCGTGCAGCATCGGCAAATTCTGGCTGAGCGATGCGCCACCGGCCAAACGGACCATCAATTGATCGTGCAAAGCCTGCCCGCGCTTGCGTACCTGATCCGCCTCATCGATCAGAATTCGGTCGAGCATTAGCGAGAACATTTGCGAGAACATCTCTCCCACTGTGCGGAGTGAGAATGCCGGCACGCGCGGCGAACAATGGTGGCCAGAGATCAGCCCCCACAGCTTGCCCTGCCGCACGATGGCAATCGAGAATGAGGCATCCACGCCCATATTGACGAGATATTTCATGTGCATGCGCGAATGCGCGCGCAGAACGCTCATGGACAGATCGAGCGGTTCGCCTGTTACGGCCACCTCAGGCTCAATCGGCACTGGCTCTGCCTTAGTGTCGCTGATTATGCGGAAGCGATTGCGCCGGAACAGGTCGCGCGCCTGCTGAGGGATGTCGGCGCGCGGATACCTAAGCCCCAGGAATGGCTCAAGGTCGCTGCGCTTTTCCTCGGACACGACCTCGCCGCTGCCGTCATTGTGGAAGCGGTACACCATCACCCGGTCATAGCCGAGCATTTCGCGCACCAGCTTTGCCGCGTGGTCACACAGCGTTTGCACATCGCGCAGCGGCTCCAGTTTAGAGACAAGCGGCCCGATCAGCGCCAAGTGCTCGGTGTATTTATCAGCCTCGTGCCGTTCAAATTCGATAATGATCTTCGGGCCACTGGAGTGCAGCGCGATATCAAACAGCTCGCCGCCTGCGCTCAGGCGAACGCCAAACAGCCGCTCCACCTGATCGGCCTGTGTGACGCGGCCAATCCCGTCGCGCAGAATTTCAAGCGCGCGCGGCTGAAAAATCGCGGCAAGTTCTTCGCCTGGCTCCGGGTTCTTCTCAAGCCCCAAGAGCTCCGCACAATTGGCGGAGCGATGCGCAATGTACCAATCGGAATTGAGCGCGATCAGCCCGCCAAAGGGCTGCACAGCGGCGATGTGGTGGATCGCCTCGCGGTCGCACTCGGTCAATTCCTGCTCAGTTGCGGAGAAGCTCATACTGGCTCTTTCGTCGTCTTGGGTGTTGCGCCAGCCTGGCGGCTCTCGCTGTCTTCGGAGGGTATCAGTGTATCATCGGTGGCAGCGTCATCGAGTATCGGGGGCGTTTCTGGGTCGCATGTCGGTACGTCGCTGTCTTGGTCCGGATTGGTCCCACTAGGCGGCTTCGCAACAGCGATGAAATGCGCAAATGTCGCTTGCGCGGCCTCAGTCGCCGCATTGGCCGCCTCTGCGCTGGTCGGTGCCTCTATCCCGGGCCGCATCGCGTTCCAAAAGGCGAGCATGGCGTCATCACCTAGAAATGCGCTCGGCCAATCCTCATGCCCATTGCGGCGAAGTTCGTGCAGGATCGCGCGGTTGCCCAAGGATGATCCAGCCAGCACCCAAGCGACGCCCAGAATGCTGGCCTTTGCATGAGGTCCAGCAATGTTGAGTTCGAAATTCGATGCCTTTGCAGGAAGCTCCACGCGCAGCGCAGCCAGATCGGTCGCGATTAAAGGCGATTGCGGGGGCGGGCAAAGCCCCTCGGGCGCGTGGGCATCCAGCCAATCTTCCACGGGGCGCCGCGCAGCATGTTGCAGGCTAAGAAAGGCGGCGTAGTGGGCAGTGGTGGTCCAGCCAGTGGCCGCGCGCATCGCCTCATCAAGCTGGTCGTGCGTGTGGGCCGTCGCCTCGCGCAGGATTGCCCGTAGATTTCTACTATCGCTAGGCTGCTCGATAACCAATGCTCCCCGTCGCAGCTGCGCCATTCACCATAAAATGGGCGCAGCGATCATGCTATTGGCAGGAAGTCATCATTGGCGCAAACATGTAGCTTAAACGATCCATCCAATCTGGACCAAATAAAGCGCAGTTTTCACTTCGGTCTTATTAATTCAACTAAGTAAAAGTGCTGATTTAGTGCTTTTCAAGCAGTCGACCGCCTTCTTTACGAACGGCTTTCTCAATTAACGGCTTAGCCATGCTCAAAATCATTGGCAATTCAAATTCAATGATTGCTTGCGTGTCTTCGATTTCTACAAAACCGGTGACGCTGTGGCCAAACACGCTGACTTGCAGGTCCATTCTGTCTTCATGCGGCCAGGACGTTTCGACCTCTGCCATGCCTTCAGGAAAGAACCCGCCAATTTCACCGGCATGTTCATGCATGCGGCGGCGAACCTCCTCGCGCCCCAATTCGTGCGGCAAGGCAATTCTCATTTTGGTGTGTCCTCTAGCGCTTCGGCCCCGCCATAACGGTATTCGAGATAGCGGTCCTTGATCGCGAGATCGTCAAGCGCGCCCTCGGCGAGGCGGCGGGTGACACGGTCCAGCTCGCCGCTGATCTTGCCCAGGCTATCAGCGAGGCGGTCATCAGCCGATTTGCCGACGTGATCTTCGCGGCGCAAATGCTCCGGGATCTTGCGGTAATTGTCGATCGTCTCGGGGATGTACTCGCCTACCAATTCGCGCACTTCGGCAACGCTGGGGTGGGATTGATCAACCGTTTCCAATTGCAGCCCAAGTGCGTCCAATTGAACGCCGAGCTGATCGACCAGCGTCACCGCCGGTGCGGGCAAAGCCGGGCGCTGAGCCTCCAACCACAGCTCGGTGCGGGCGACCATCTGCTTTGGCTCTCCTTGCTTGAGCTCGGTGCGCTTGGGCACTTTGACCTTGGGGTATTGACTGAGCAGATAGAAGGCACCGAGGGAGGCGATAACTGCGGCTAGAAAGCCCATCGTGCCAAGCCCACCGATAACAGCGCCCAAGACGCCCAAACCGACCCATAGGGCGACGACCCCAAGAACCGCGTTGCGCAAGCGCTTTAGCCAATTGGTCTTCTTTATTCCCGCCGACCCCTTACCGATGGAATCGCCGGGCCGGTGCGTGCCGCCTTCGCGCTGCACTTGCAGGCTCTTGCCCGCCGCGCTCAGGATCTGGTCCGATTGTGTAGTGGTGTCTTGCATCGCCAACCTTAGCTATCGAGCGCCAGCAGTGACGGCTCAGAGGCGACCTTGGCTTCAGCCTGCGCTTGGCCCTCTGCGCGGGCGATATAGCCTTTCGACTTCTCGACCTCATCGGTCAGCACGGTGACGGTTTGCTTCATACTCGCCAGCGCCTTCACCTTGAACTCGTCAACCTCATCCATCGTGTTATAGATGTTCTGGAACGCGCGCTGCAGCGTTTCCAGCGGAATAGTGCTGGAGGCGGCTTGCTCGTGGATTTGCCCGGTTTGCTCACGCAGCAGCGTGCTGGTGGAATCGATAATATCGCTGGTGGTCTGGTTGAGCGCAGTGATCTGGCCCAGCACAAGCCGCTGGTTGGTCATCGCCTGAGCCACCGTTACCGCCGTGCGCAATGCGCCCACGGTGGTGGTGCTGGCGCGGTCGACGCCTTTGACCAGCTCGACATTGTTCTTCTTCACCAGATCGAGGCTGAGATAGCCCTGAACGCTGACCGCCATTTGCGTCAGCAGATCCTGCGTGCGTTGGCGCACATAGAACAAAGCGCTTTCGCGCAGGGCTTTTGCCTTGGCGGGATCGGTCGCATCCAGCTCATCGGCTTTCGCCTCGAGCTTTTCGTCGAGCTTCTTGGCGATGTGGATCATCTGCTCCAGCTCGCCCATTGCCGCCCAGAGCTTTTGGCGCTCTACGTCAATCGCTGCATTGTCTTCGTGCAGCTCTTTCTTGCCAGAGGACAGCCGCTCCAGGATGGCTTGAATGTGACCCTGCGAGGAGGTGTAGCTGTCAAAATAGTTCTGCAGCTTATTGCCGAACGGGATGATGCCGAACAGTTTGCGCGGTGCCAGCAGCTTGCCCTTGCGGCCCGGATCGAGGTCTTCGACGGTGCGGCGCAATTCCGCCAGATCGGCGCCAACTGTGCCGTCGCCGTCCATTGAGCGCACGGGGCGATCAAGGAAGCGGTTTGACATTGCGGCGGCAGCGCGGATTTGCTCCTGCCCCATGCGGGTGATCTGATCGACCTTCTCGCCAAAGGCCGGTGAATTGGCATCCTCAGCGACGAGGTCCGTCACAAAGCCATCGACCTTCTCATCGAGCTTGGACTTCTTTTCCTCGTCCACTGGCACCAGGCCTGCGGCCTTTTCAGGCGCAACCGCTGGCACGGGGTCCGGCGGGCTCAATTCAAAATCGGTGGCCGTTTTGGTGGTGGTTTCCGTCGTATTCATCGGGCTTCTTCAACTCCCTGAAGTCGTGGCTTACGCCAGCCTAAATGCTGGTGGCAGCGGCTTGAACTGGCTGCATCTCTCTTACTGTATTAGTAATCTAAGACACACTATTCAAGATAGTGCCTTATCGCCGGGCATGCGTCCATCCAAAAGCGCGTTGGCGATCCGGGTGCGGAAGGCGGCCTTTTGCAAGCATGCTTTTGTTTGCGCGCGTTTCCGCGTAACCGGATTGGCGTGAGCACAGAAAGACACGGATACAATCATGAGCAATGATGGGGATCGCAAGGCGGACTTGGGCGAGGACCAGGATACCGCGCGCAATACAGGGCAGGGCTCGGCCATGGCGGCGGCCTCATCGGCTGCGGGCACGTCTGCGGCCTCCAAGGCGACCGGTCACCCCGATCCGATCCCGTCCAAATCCAGCTTTTCGCGCGTATTGTTCAGCTGGCGGCGCTGGTGGCTCGAAGACGTCGTGGGCACGGTTCAGCAATCGAGCGTGATTGAGAAGCGGCGCGAGGATTGCGCGCTGTCGGAACGCTATCTGTTTATGACCGCGATGAGCGGCGGGATCGCGATCCTTGGCCTGCTGCTGTCCTCACCAGCGGTTGTGATCGGCGCGATGTTGCTCTCCCCGTTGATGGGGCCGATTATGGGGCTCGGTTTTGCTCTGGCGATTGGCGACTATGAGTGGCTGAAGCAATCCGCGCGCAGCCTCGCCTGGGGCAGTGTGATGGCGGTGGCGCTGTGCGCGCTGATCGTGTTTTTCTCACCTATCCAGACAATCACGCCAGAGATCGCGGCGCGCACCCGGCCCAATCTATTTGACCTTATGGTCGCGCTGTTTTCTGCGCTCGCGGGCGCTTATGCGATGATCCGCGGGCGCGAGGGCACGATTGTCGGCGTGGCGATTGCGACCGCTTTGATGCCGCCGCTCGCGGTGGTTGGCTTTGGCTTGGCGACCACCAACTGGACGGTCTTCTCCGGCGCGCTGCTGCTCTATGTCACCAACCTTATCACGATTGCGCTGGTCGCCTGGGCGATGGCGCGCCTCTATGGCTTCCGCCACGCACTCAGCCAGCGGCAAACCTATTTTCAAAACCTGATGGTGGCGGTGGTCTTTATGGCTCTCGCGGTGCCGCTGGGCCTCTCGCTCAGCCAGATCGCGTGGGAGGCCAATGCTCAGCGGATCGTCCGCAGCGAGATCGTGGAGACCTTTGATGATCGCTCTCGCCTCAGCGAAATGGAGATTGAGTTTGGCGGCGAAGGGCTGGGCGTGAATGCCACCGTCCTAACGCCGCGCCTACGAGCCGATGCGGAGACCGATGTCGAGCGCGCTTTGATGAGCCGGCTCGGGCGCCCGGTCGAACTGACGCTGACGCAGTACCAAGTCGGCACCAGCGCCAGCGCGGCTGAAGAGGCTGAAATTTCCGCCACCCGCGCCAGCGAAGAGGCGGCCGCCAGCGCTCGCGCGGAAAACCTCGCTCAGCGATTGGCGCTGGTCGCGGGCGTTCCGGCGGAAGATGTCTTGGTTGACCGCACCCGGCGCAAGGCGATGGTGCGCTCGCAGCGGCTCGAAGGCGCGTCTTTATCCGCCTATCGCACGCTGGAGCAGCGGATTGCCGCGACTGAGCCGGAATGGACAATCGAATTGCTGCCGCCAATGGGCCGCTTGCCGGACATTATCGAATTTGACGAAGGCGAGCCGACGGTCGCAGGCATGAATGCGCTGCTCGTCGCCGCATGGGCGGGGCAAAGGCTCGATGTGCCCGTGGTGATCACCGGCAATGCGGAAAACGCCGCTCGCACGGCAGAACTGATGGCAGAGAACGGGCTGCAGGCCCGCGTTGAGGCGAGCTCAGGTTCCGTACGCCCACGCTGGGCTGACTTGTCTGAGTAGGTTTCTTTGTTGGGTTTGACCAAGGCCACCCGCTCCCTCCACCCTTCCACCCGGATCATACTCCGGTGTGACAATCCGGGTGGAAGGGTGGAGGGAGCGGGTGGCTAGGAAGGTTTGAGCCGCAGCTCAAATTCCAACTAATTACGCCGCCAGCTCCAGCGGGACGATCTCGCCTGACAGGTACAGCTTTTTCGCCTTCGCGCGGCTCAGCTTGCCAGAAGAGGTGCGGGGCAAGGTGCGCGGCGGCACCAGTTCCACGACGCAGCTCATGCCCGTAACCGAGCGGACCTTGTCGGCGATCTGCTCGCGCAGGTGAATGCGCTCCGCCGGGTCAGAGACGCGGCAATGGACCAGCACGGCGGGCGCTTCTTCGCCATTGTCGGTTTCAATCGAGAATGCGGCAATGTCGCCGTGATTGAAGCCAGGCAGCTGCTCCACCGCCCACTCGATATCCTGCGGCCAGTGGTTCTTGCCGTTGATGATGATCATGTCTTTGGCGCGGCCGACGATGAACAAATAGCCATCTGCCAAATATCCCATATCGCCAGTGTCGAGCCAGCCATCGACGAGGCAATCCTCGGTCGCTTCTTCGTTGCGGAAATAGGAGTGCATGACGCTGGGGCCGCGGCACCAGACTTTGCCAATCTGATGGTCGCCGCGTGCATGGCCGTCTTCGCCGCGAATTTCGACTTCCATATCGGGCAGGGTCTTGCCGCAATTGACGATCGCGCGGTAGCGGGCCGGGCGTGAGATATCGCGCGGTGTGCCCGACAGGCGCTCTTCCTCGACCAGCTCGACGCGAATGCCTTCGCCCGGCGGCATCACGGTGACCGCCAGAACCGCCTCAGCCAGACCGTATGACGGGGTAAAGGCGCTCGCCTTAAAGCCAGCATCGGCAAAGGCGTTGACGAAGCTTTGCATCACATCCGGGCGGATCATGTCCGCACCATTCCCCGCAACACGCCAGCGCGAGAGGTCAAACCGTTCCGCAACATTGCTCTGGCTGGAAATGCGGCGCGCGCAGATATCGTAGCCAAAGGTTGGTGAGTAAGAGAGCGTGCCGCCTTTGTTGCGGCTGATCACATCGAGCCATGCCAACGGACGGCGGGCGAAGGCGTCTGGTTTCAAGTAATCGCCGGAAACCTGATTGGCGATCAGCGACAGGAAACAGCCGACCAGACCCATATCGTGATACCAGGGCAGCCAGCTGACGCAGCGCTCGTTTTCGCCCAGCTGCATGCTGGTGGAATGGCCATAGAGATTGTGCAGCAAAGCCCGGTGCGTCACCGCGACCCCGGTTGGGAAACGGGTCGAGCCAGAGGAATATTGCAGATAGCAAATGTCTTCTGGATCAGCCTGCGGCAGCTCGCAGTCGGGCGCTTCGCGTTTCGCAAAGTCCTCATAGCTTTCGCTGGCGCAGTCTTGGCGATCCGCCGCAGCGCTCGCCATTTCAGCGATTTCTTCTGGGTAGATCAGGATCTTTGGATCGGAGCTGTTCAGTTGCACAGCGAGCTGATCGATGAAGCTTTCCTTGCCGCCAAAGCTGGTCGGCAGCGGCAGCGGGACGGGCCATGCGCCAACATAGACGCAGGCGCAGAACAGAGCGGCAAAGTCAGGCCCGGTTTCCGCGATCAGCGCGATGCGATCTTCCTTGCCAATTCCGCTCGCGATGAGGCGGCGGGCCATGACAAGAGCGTCTTCGCGAAGCTCAGAATAGGGATAAACGCGCTCTAATTGTCCACGCATATCATGGAAGTTGAGGCCCTTTTGGCTCTTCGCAGCGTAGTCAATGGCGTCGTTGAACGTCTCGAACTGCGCTCTGATGCGCGGCAATTCGCAATCATTCGGCGTCGGCGTCAATGCGGCGTCGGTCATAATTTTCTAGCGAAACCCGTCAGTTACAGCGCGGCACAGCACGCCAAATCCCGTCTGCGTTACGCGCTGGACATCATATCCAACACGCTTCACACTTAGGTATTTGATAACGAGTGTGGCACGAATAAGGCAAGATGGTTTCAAAAGATACCAAAGCGTTCTCGTCGCCCGGCGCTAAGAAGGGCGCAAGAAACGACCGGGCGAGCCGTAAACGCCGTCCGCTCGACGAAACTTCCTTGCGTGATTTGGCACTTTCTTATGTCGCTCGCTTTGCGACCAGTGGGGCGAAACTTGAGGCCTATCTGGCGCGCAAAATTCGCGAACGCGGGGTCGCGGGGTCCGAAGATGATGAAGATGGCGCATCGCCCCGGCTCGATGTCCGCGCTATTGTCGAACGGCTGATCGAGCTCGGTTATGTCGATGATGCGGCCTACGCCAAGGCAAAGAGCCGCGATATGATGGCACGCGGCCTTGGCGCGCGGCGGGTGGATCAAGCGCTGTATGCAGCAGGTATTGAAGAGGGCGTGCGCAGCGAGCAGACGCCGAGCGAGGCAGTTGCCCGGCATGCGGCGATATTGCTCGCAAAGAAACGCCGCTTTGGCCCGTTCTGCCAGAAAGACATGGACCCCAAGCTGCGCGAAAAGCAGATTGCAGCAATGCTGAGAGGCGGGCATGACTTTGCCGCTGCGCGCTTTATTGTCAGCGCTGAAAACGAGGAAGAGATCGAACAATGGTTAGCCGAGGCGCAGGACGAGGAAGACGAGAGCGGGGAATTTGGCCCCGCGGGCGGGGGGCTGTGGTGAAATCCGCATCGCTCTTGCTTGCAGCCATGCTGGCCGCATGCTCTCCAGCAGAGGCCGGACCAGAGGCGGCAGGCAGCCAATCGGCCAGCAGCGGCGCGGATGCGACTGTCGTGACCCGAGAGGCTCCGCGCTATCATCCGGTTTCAACGCTGCAGGTGATCGATGTCACCATTGAAAGCGCATCTGGCACGCATGTGTTCAACACAGAGCTGGCCATCACCCCGCAAGAGCAAGCGCGCGGACTGATGTTCCGCACGGAACTGGGCGATGATGAGGCGATGCTGTTTCCGTCTTATCCGCCAGAGCAGCGCAGCTTTTGGATGAAGAACACACCGCTTTCGCTCGACATCATCTTCATCGGTACCGATGGCCGGATCAGCAATATCGCCGCCAACACCGTGCCTTATTCGCTCGAATCGGTGCCTTCGAAAGGGATCGCCAGCGCCGTGTTTGAAGTGCGCGCGGGCCTTTCAGAAGAGCTGGGGATCAAGCCGGGCGACCTCGTTACTTACAAGCTGCCCGAGTAACCTTCGCTCGGCCTGACGCGCGGGGGGCGGGAGAATGCCCAAATCCGCGTGCTGAGGCGCTTGAAGCCAGCTTCGAATCATACTAATCGCTTCGCCCATGGGATTATTCGGAAAAATCTTCACTTGGTGGGACGGCGCCACCATCGGCACGCTTCTGTGGTCAGGCCGCAATGGCGAGCACGTTGGCACAGACGCGCAGGGCAATAAATATTATCGCCAGAGCAAGAACCCGCGCGCCGATGGCAAGCCGGATGGCTCCAACATTAGCCGCGAGCGCCGCTGGGTGATCTACAACGGCGCGAATGATTCCAGCCGGGTGCCTTCAGAATGGCATGGCTGGCTGCACGGCTCGTTTGATGACGTGCCAGAGAGCAATCTGCCCCCGGCGAAGATCTGGGAAGCGGATTACACCCCGAATGCGACCGGCACAGCCGAAGCGTATCGCCCGCAAGGCGCGCTGGAAAAGGGCGGCAAACGCGCCCGCGCTGTCGGAGATTACGAGGCGTGGACCCCGGAAGGGTGAGCCTGATGCGCGCGGCCTTCATTCCCGTCTTGGCGCTGGCCTTGGCCGCATGTGACAGCGGCGCTCCAGAAGCGGAGCCTGCCGCCCGCGCAACCGAAGTGCCAGAAGGCCTCGAAGGCTCGGAAGTTTCCGAAATCGACGTGGAAGAGGTCGAGGGCGCAACCCCAATGACCGAGCGCGTGGCGACCATTGGCCTGCTGAACAAGCGCAACAATGTCAGCCAGGATTTTGAGATTAAGCCTGGTGAGACCCGCCGTTCCGGCCCGGTCGTGATCCGGCTTCAGGCGTGTGAGCGCACCGCTCCATGGGAAATGCCGCAGGAAACCGGCGCCTTTGTCCAGGTGCTGGTGCAAGAACGCGGCTCAGATGATTTTGGGACGGTCTTTTCCGGCTGGCTGTTCAAGAACTCGCCCAGTCTAAATGTGGTCGAGCACCCGGTCTATGACGTCTGGGTCAAAGACTGCGCGATGGCCTTTCCTGGCGAAGAGTGACCCGGGGACCGAGCGCCGGGATCGGCGAATTCTCTAAACGCTTGATTGAGACTGAGCCGAGGCGGCGCCTCGCGCGCTTGCTCAACCAGTTTCAGATAGTCTGACTGAGGCATTTCGACCGCGCCCAAAGAGGCGAGGTGGTCGGTCATGAACTGGCAGTCGAGCAGCTCATACCCCGCGTGCCGCAGCAGCGCGACGAGCCATGTGAGTGCGACCTTGCTGGCATTGTCCGCGCGCGAAAACATGCTTTCCCCGCAGAACACCCGGTCGAACGAAACGCCATAAATCCCGCCTGCGAGAACCGGCGCGCTGGAGTCGTCCTCGTCCTCTGGCGTGATCCAGCATTCGATCGAATGCGCTGATCCATGCGCGTGCAGCTCTTTGTAGCTGGCGATGATCCGTTCACTGATCCAGCTTTCCGGATGGCCCGGACGCGGCGCGGCGCAGGCCTCCATCACAGCGGCGAAATCGCGGTTAAGCGTGACAGTGAAGCGATCCTGGCGCACGGTCTTGCGCAATGATTTCGACATGCGAAACGTATCGAGCGGCACAATCGCCCGCTCGCGCGGCTCGACCCAAAACACATCGGGATCATCGCGCCGGTCCGCCATCGGAAAAATGCCGCTTTGATAGGCCAGCAGCAGCATGTCGGGCGGGATCGGCGGAGGGAAGGGCGAGTGCATATCGCGCCTGCCTATAGCAGGATGACACGCGGCCTCACCATAAGTATGTTGATCTTGTGTTGCCTATCGCGATTTGCTGATCTAATGCGCAGCCCGCCCATGCAGGGGCGTAGCTCAGTTGGTAGAGCGTCGGTCTCCAAAACCGAAGGTCCAGAGTTCGAGTCTCTGTGCCCCTGCCATTTTTCCTACATTCGAAAAACAGCGCCGCCGATTCGTGCGCGCCTTGCCTGTGCGCACTCGTTGCCCTCGCTGGCCGCGCAGTGACCCAATCCACCACCGAAAATCGGCCGGCCAATCAGATTGTCGCGTTCCGACAATTATTCGCGGGTCAATTGGGGGTACACCGTAATTGAGCGGTTGTTCCTTGCGAACGACTTTGAGCCATATGAAAGACGGCCCGGCGTGATGACCATCTCGGTGGGCCAGCAGCATGGAGCTATTCATGGAGAGGCGTCTGTCAGGTGTAGTCAGCCCAAACGGCAGCAAGCGAGATCATTGGTCTAGCCCTAGACCGTATACTGATGAGCTGCTGCGGCGGAAAAAGCACGGCCCCATCCGCCCGATGGATTATGATGAGCCGAGCGCGGGCGAACGCTTTGTTCGCTTGTTTTTCAGACGCTGAACCAGGGGCTGCTTTCGTGCGGCCTGATAACTCTTAAAGTCTCATACCCAAAAAGGGCCGGTCTGTACCTGGCAGACCGGCCCTTCATGGTTTTTGATAGCGGGCTTAGGCCAGCTGGTTGAGCCGGCCCTAGCCTTAGTATTCTTCAGGCTCTTCCGGTGTGTCTGCCCGGTAATCCTTGCCCGCTGTCTTATCGCCTTGAGCGAGCTTGAATACCACGCCCGACAGCAAGACCAGAGCCAAGAGGTTCGGCAGAGCCATCGCCGCGTTGGAGATATCGCCGAGACGCCAGACCAAAGTCAGGTCGAGCGTGCTTCCGAGATAGATCACAACGCACCACACAACGCGCCAGATCATGTGCAAGATCTTCTCACCGCCCCGGGTTGAGCCGGGGATACGGTCATAGATGAAGGTGATCGCGCGTTCGCCGTAATAGCTCCAGGTGAGCAGAGTGGTGAACACAAACAGGATCAGCGCCGTCGATGCGATCAGCGTTCCGATTGGGATGCTGGCGATCTCAAGCGGGAAGGCTGCGGCAAAAGCGCCGGACGTCATGGCAAAGCCTTCGAGGTCCGAATTCCATGCATGAGCCACCGCGACGCCGTCGCCAGTGAAGTCGCCTTGCACCGTCAGGATAACCAGCGCGGTCATGGTGCAGATCACGATTGTATCAATGAACGTGCCCAGCATAGCCATCCGGCCCTGCTGCTGCGGATCGTTGGTTTGCGCCACCGCGTGAGCGATTGGAGTCGAACCCTGGCCTGCCTCGTTAGAGAACAGCCCGCGCGCAACGCCGGCCCTGATCGCCAGCATGATCGCCGCGCCAGCAAAGCCGCCGGTTGCCGCTTGCGGGTTAAACGCGCCGTGGAAGATCAGGCCAAAGGTCGCTGGAATGTCGCCAATGTTCAGCATCAGCGCGACGATCGCCATGATGATATAGGCACCAGCCATGAACGGGATGATCTTCTCAGCGACGCCGCCGATCGACTTAATCCCGCCGATGATCACGATGAACACCGCGATCGCGACAATCGCGCCGCCAATGGCTTCTTCGATGCCAAACAGCTCGTTGAGGCCATCGGCAACCGCATTGGCCTGGATCGAGTTGCCGGTCACCAGCGCAGAGAACAAGGTGCCGATACAGAAGAAGATCGCGAGCCAGGTGTATTTCGGCCCCAGCCCCATCATGATGTAGCTCATCGGACCGCCGCGATAGACGCCGTCGCTGGTCTTTTCGCGGTACCGGATCGCAAGCGAGCCCTCCGCAAACGCCAGTGCCATGCCGATCAGCGCGGTCACCCACATCCAGAAAATCGCGCCCGGTCCGCCCAATGCGATGGCGGTTGCGACACCGGCGAGGTTACCCGTGCCGACTTGGCCCGATAGCGCGGTGGACAGTGCGGCAAATGGAGAAATCTCTCCCTCGCCTTCGCCTTTGCGGCTTTTGAACAGGCCTTTGAAAGAGCTGCCCAATTGGCGGATCGGGAAGAACCGCAGGCCAAACATGATGTACAGGCCAATGCCCAGCAAGATGATCGTCATCGGCGGAACCGGCTGACCCGCGATCTGCAAGACTTGCTCGCCGTTCCACGTGCCGCCCCAGATGAAGTCTGAAACATTGGTGACGCGATCGATCAAACTCATCGATCCGGTGTCTGTTGCTGCCATGATTCGGCGATCCCCCAAGGAATTGTCTTTGTAGCGAATGCCCGGGGTAATCCCCTAGGCATGAAGCGGCGCACGCTAGAGCCGTGCCTGCGCCTTGGCTAGCTTTTTAACTTTCCTCGTCTGAGCGGGCTCCCAAATCGGATTTCGCGAGTGAGAGCGCTTGCTATTGCTGCGGCTCGCGAGTAAGCACGCAGCCGTCTTTCGGACATTGATAATCAGACCAGCCCCTCCCGGACCTTGTCCGGGGCGGCGTAGAACCCTACCTGAAAGTCTATGGCGGAAAGACCCGCGAGAGTAATCAAGGACGATAAGGCTTAGCATTATGGCCGAAGAGAAAAAGAGCAGAACATCACCCGCTGAGTTCATGAATCAGGTTCGGTCTGAGACCAGCAAGGTTGTGTGGCCGACGCGTGAAGAGACGATCCGCACCGCGATCTTCGTCTTTATCATGATGGTGATCTTGTCGCTGTTCTTCCTCGCCATCGATTCAGTGTTCAGCGCTATCGTCAGCTGGCTGCTCACACTCGCATAATTTGGCCCTGCGGCGAGGATCACTCCCGCTCGGCTCACCGGTTCATTTTCGACTTTCTAGGGATTAATCATGGCGCGCTGGTACATCATCCACGCTTATTCGGGCTTCGAAAACAAGGTCAAAGAGGCGATCATCTCTGAGGCTGAGCGGCTTGGCTTGTCCGAGGGCGTTGAGGAAGTCGAAGTGCCGACCGAGACCATCACCGAAGTGAAACGCGGCAAGAAGGTCCAGGTCGAGCGCAAGTTTATGCCAGGCTATGTTCTGGCAAAGCTGCGGATGAATGACGACATTTATCACCTCGTCAAAAACACCCCGAAGGTCACCGGCTTTCTTGGCAACAACAACAAGCCGCAACCGATCAGCGAAAAAGAAGCTGCGCGTTATTTCGGCGGCGTCGAAGAAGCGAAGGCTGCGCCCAAGCAGCAGGTCAGCGTCGATTACGAAATTGGCGACAGCGTCAAAGTGCTCGACGGGCCATTCGCCAGCTTCAACGGCGTGGTGGAAGAGCTCGACTTCGACAAAGCGAAGGTCAAGGTCTCCGTCTCGATCTTCGGCCGGGCAACCCCGGTTGAGCTCGACTTTGAACAGGTCGAATTGGTCAAATAGCTTGTTGTCGTTGCACTAGAGGCGGCAAAAGCGCCTTCTGTGAAGACCAAGCTTTCCATCTGCCGCAAGAAGGCGCGCTTTGCTTCTGTCGAAGAGGCCGAGGCAGCCGCTGAGGCTGCCCCGTTTAAGCTGCGCGCCTATCGCTGCGAGCTATGCCGCAGGTATCACCTCACCAGCCGGACCAAGGGTATGAAAACCCTTCGCGCAGAATTGGCGCGCCTGCGCGGGCCAGATTGACGAGCCTATTTGGCTTTCTTGCCGCCGCGCTTTGCAGGTGATTTTGCAGCGGGCTTTCTCATAGTGGCCAGCTCTGCGTCGATATTGCTCGCGCGCCGCAGTTCTTCGATTTCCCGGTCTACGCCAGCGTTTGAACGGGCTTCGGCGCTGTCTTCGGTCGCGAAATCAACGCGCCTTTCCATTTGCGAAATGCGATCCAGATGGCGTTCTGCAGAGCTGGCACCGGGAACTGGCGAACCGCAATTCTCGGCATCGGCGGCCAATTGAGCCTTGGCGCGCTCACGGGTTTCTTCGCGTTTCACTTCAAGCTCTTTGATCGCTGAATTGATCTCTTTGAGGTCATCTTCAGCCTGAGCGACTTCTTCCTTGGTTGTGGCGATCGTTAGTCGGCCGTCTTCACGGGCCAGCAATGCCTGGCGGGCAAGGTCCTCGCGACCATGGTCCATCGCTGTTTTGGCTTTGTCAGTCCAGTCAGCCTCGCGCAGCTCCATTTGGGTCAATGTGGCTTTCGAGCGATTGAGCTTACGGTCAGTCTTAGTCCGCTCGCCTTCGAGGGTAATGATCGCTTCTTCAATTTCGCGCTGCAATTTGTGAAGAGTTTTTGCAGAGCTGGACATTGAATCCAATGCGCTCGTAACGTTTGTAGAGATGAGTTCTTTGACTTGGATTGCTACTCGCAGCATTGTTGCCCCCGATTACTAAGTAATTATCACAGGCACTTATTCGTGCATTGGTTGCGATTTCGTAAAGTGTAGAAACGCGCCGAATGTGGGCTAACTGTAATGTGCGCGGCCCCTTGGCGTGCAGCAGCTGCGTTGATGTCCTGCGAAAAGCAGCAATTTGCTTGCATTTTGGGCGCGCATGGCTATTGCGCCCGCTTCCCCAGCATTGCTGGCGGAATTCTCGTGCGGGAGGCTCATGCGAATGGGCTGTCTGACCGCTTAACATGCAGGTGGGCTGAAACGCGCATCTGACAGTGTGAAAGGAGGCCCTACGTGGCCAAGAAAATCGAAGGCTATATCAAGCTGCAAGTCCCAGCTGGTACAGCAAACCCATCACCGCCAATCGGCCCAGCTTTGGGTCAGCGCGGCGTGAACATCATGGAATTCTGTAAGGCGTTTAACGCCGCGACACAGGACCTTGAGAAGAACGCTCCGATCCCAACCACCATCACGGTTTATGCGGACCGCTCGTTCACCTTCACCACCAAGACCCCGCCAGCGTCGTACTTCATCAAGAAGGCTGCGAAGCTGAAGAAAGGCTCTGGCGAGCCGGGCAAGGTTGTCGCTGGATCGATCAAGACCAGCGCGCTGAAGGAAATCGCTGAGGCGAAAATGGCTGACCTCAACGCGAACGATATTGACCAGGCTGTGAAGATCATCGCGGGCTCTGCTCGTTCGATGGGCCTCGAAGTGGTGGAGGGCTGATCATGCCGAAGCTTACAAAAAATCAAAAACTGCGCGCTGAGCTCGATTCAGAAAAGCTCTACGGCGTTGACGACGCGATCAAGACCCTGCGCGAGCATGCGTCTAAGAAGTTCGATGAGACCGTCGAAATCGCGATGAACCTGGGTGTTGACCCGCGCCACGCCGACCAAATGGTTCGCGGCATGGTGTCGCTGCCATCAGGCACCGGTAAAGACGTGAAAGTTGCTGTGTTTGCGCGCGGCGACAATGCGGACAAGGCCACGGCCGCTGGCGCTGACAAGGTCGGCGCGGAAGACCTCATGGAAGACATGCAGGCTGGCAATCTCGATTATGACCGGATCATCGCGACCCCGGACATGATGGGCGTTGTTGGCCGCCTCGGTAAGGTGCTGGGTCCAAAGGGCCTGATGCCGAACCCGAAGCTGGGCACGGTCACTCCAAACGTTGAGCAAGCCGTTAAGGACGCCAAGGGCGGCCAGGTTGAGTTCCGCGTTGAGAAGATGGGCATCGTCCACACCGGCATCGGCAAGCTGTCATTCTCTGACGATGCGCTGAAGGCAAACTTTGAAGCGCTGACGCAAGCGATTGTCAAAGCCAAGCCAACCGGCGCAAAGGGCAAATATGTGAAGAAGGTCACTCTGACCTCGACCATGGGCCCAGGCGTTAAGATCGACTTCGCGGAAATCGAAGGCGCGTAACTTGATTGGGCGAGTGCGCATCCGCGCTCTCGCTTCCTCGCTCATGCGACCTTGCGGTCGCATCGCTGCGGGCGGCCAGTCGGCCTTGCGGTTCCTTCGGAACCGATTGGTCCAAATTGATAGAAGGGGCTGGGAGCTGAGGCTTCCGGCCCTTTTGTATCTAGGCCCTTAGCAATCCGCGCATTTTGCCCAGCGCGCCGGTGCGAGCAGCTAGGCTCTTTGTGCCAGCGACCAGATTGTCGAAGCCTGCTCGTCCACTAAGCAGAGCGCGGTTGGCCAGCGTTGGCTCTAGCAAAACGAAGCTTGCGCAATCTGCGCTGTCAGTGCCGAACATGGCTTTGTGCGAGCCAGTGCCTTCAGTGAAATCAAAGTAAGCAAAGCGCGCTTCCGCGAACAGCCGCTCCAGCGCTTCCATTTGCAATACGGTGCCCGGTGACCAGCGCGACCATTCCGGGTCATAGCCGAGATGCGCATAGACCAGCGTCTCGCCCGTGATCGGCAGCGCGAGATAAGCAATCGCCGAGCCGCCAGTATGCAGCAGATAGCAGCGCATTTCGCCTGCCTCAGCCTTGGCGAGCATTTCGGCATGCGCCTCGGGCGTCTCTGGCAGACCAGCGTCTAGCAGGCGGGCCTGATAGGTCTTGGCCGACAGGGGCAAGGCGGCTTTCAGAAACGCCTCGACCTCTTGCGGAGTGCGGTGCTCTGTGATCGCGAAGCTCTCTCCGGCTTCGCTTGCCAGCTTGCGCTGTTTACGCCTGAGGGTCGAGCGGGTCTTGCCGGAAAAGCGGGCAAGGTAATCCTCATAGCCGGGGCAGATCGCTGGGCGCATATCGATATAGTGGCGCTGATAATCCTGCCGCCCGCCGATCAGATGCTGCGGAAATTGCGCCCGGATCGCGGGTACGGCGGACCGCGGTGCAGAGAGGACACGCACCCCGTCCGGTCCAGACTGCGGGGCGCTTAGGGGCGCGTCATCGGCCGCGAGCACATCTTGCAAGGCAAAGGCCCAGGTCGACAGCTCTCGGCCAACGGACAGCAGCCGCCGCGAGCCGACGGTGAAGTCAATCGAGGTGCTAGCCCAAGCCATTAAAGCGAGCCGTAAAGTGTGTTTGAAGCGAGCTGTTCGGCGAGGCGCCAGCCTGTGCGCAGCGGGTTTGCAGGCAGCGGATCAGACGGCAGCGGGTTGGAAGCCGAGCCGTGCAGCGGCGGGGTGTCACGGTAATTGCCGGTGGTTACGCCCTCCATGTCCGCGAGCGCTTCGCACAGCCCCTCAAATCGCGCGTTTACGACCCGGTTCAGCGTCATCTTGCTGCGATTGACCAGTTCAAAACTGTGCGTCACCAGCGTGAAACTGGGCTGATCGGTGCTGCGCGCATAGCGCAATGCGGCGGACATCTCGCCCAGCGAAAGCGCGGTTATTTGAGCGTGCCGCAGCCCGCCGGTGATGGTCGCAATCGCGCCCACGGGCACTTCGATGATGCCCTCATGCAGCATTGGTGAGCGGTCGCGCTCGGTCAGCGTAATCTCGCACGGGCCGCTCTCCACCAAAGCGGGACAGTGGCTGCTGTCATAGCGGATGCCGACGGCGGCCAGCGCCCGCAATGTGTCATTGTCCGCGCCGTAATTGCCCGCTCTAAAGGCGACCGGTTTGGGCGCGCCCGCCGCGATCAGGACGTCGCGTGCATACTCGAGCAGCTGGCATTGTTCTTCGAAGGCGAAGTCTTTGATATTGCCGCCCGTTCGGTCTTTGAGGACGGCTTTCGATCCAGCCAATTCCAGCCATTCCGTGTGGCAATGCAGCTGAACATCCTGGCCAGCCTCGATGATCGGCCCGACCACGTCTTCGATTGCGGCAATGCCCCAGATCATCGCGGGCATCGGATCGACGAAAAACACCGCCTTCACATCGTGCTCGGCGAATTTGGCCAGCTTGTGGGTGATCCCCGCTGGGCCATCGGGGGTGATGCAGGCGATGGAGCGCGCAAAATTGTCTTCGCGCGCAGCCTTATCCGCGCCGGTGAACAGCCCCGAGGAATACTCGGTATCAATCGTGATAAATGCCTGCGTCATCGCGCCTGCGGGGTAGCGGGAAAGGGTTAAAGGGTCGTTTGAGCGACCCATGCCACAATCTCGCTATGCGAAGACGGAATGCGCCATCGCCATGGTAAACATCTGCGCGTTGATCCGGATCGAGGAGGGGAACACGCTCGCATCGGCGACATAGAGGTTGCCCGTGCCGTGCACCTTCAGGTCTGCGCCCACCACCGAGCGGTTGGGATTGGACCCCATGACATTGCCGCCTTGCGGGTGAGAGGTGCTGACGATGAAATCGTGCCCGTCCTTCAAGTGCTGCTCGACCAGAGCCTCAATATCGTCGCCTGGCCGCACTGTGACATTGCTGGAGGTGGGAAGGTAAACCTCCTCCGCTCCGCCAGCAAAGTGCATCTTCACCGCATCAACCACAAACCCGCGCAATTGCTCGCGGTGCTTGCGTTTCAGCTTCACCCGGAAATGACCGCCTTTGACCTCGCCCATATCGCTGACAGGCATGAGAATGCCGAGGCACACGAGGTTGGAATAGGATTCCATCCGGCGGACATATTCGCCGAACCATCCGCCCATCGAGGCAGAGAATGTCGCGGGCGGGTGGAACCAGCTCTCAATCAAGTGATCGCCGCGATCGACATAAGTGCCCATTTGCACGCCGTCCCAGCTGTTCACCGCATGCGGCATTTTGGCGATCACGGGGCAGGCGAGATTGCAGGCAATCTGCTCGCCAATATCGGCAAAGTTGAACCGCTCCATCAGGGCAGAGGACGCGCCTGTGCCAGCGGCGATAATTGCGCCCTTGGCCGGGCGAATGCGCACATGGCGGCCGTTCTGGTGTGCCTCAACCGATTTCACCGGCTTGTTGTGCAGGTTCCAGCCAATGTTGATGCGAAAGGCGGCGGTGTTCTCTGCAATGCGCGCGCCAGCTCCCAGCGCGTCTTTCAGCAGGGTTTGGACGACGGAACTTTTGCGATCATAGGGGCAGCCAGAATTGCAATAGCCGCAGCCCCAGCAAGACCGATCGTGCTGCGGGGTCTTGTGGCCATAATTCTTCTCAAACCGCGCGGCCTCGACGTTGGCATCGTCTGCTCGGCCATGGCCCTGAGCCTTAAAGGCGTTCCATGCATTGCGCAGATGCGCGCCGTTGGGCCCGGATATCTCCTCGGGGATCTCGGCAATGCCCAGCCGGGTCCACAAATGATCAAATGCGGCCGTCAGCTTTCCGCCCGCGTTCACATCGACGCCGAATTCGTCTTTCCAATGCTGGATCACATCCTGCGTGCGCGGATGCGGATTGGGCTGATCGGGGCGGAAGCAAATACCATTGTTCACCAGCGATGATCCGCCAATACACTCGGCCTGCAGGATCGCAATTTCGCGGTTGCTGGACGTCATCAGCCCGCCGCCAATATACATGCCGGCATATTGCTCTGCGTCGCGGTGGCGGATTTCCGCCGTTGACCAATAATCGCCCTTTTCGATGATCAGGACGCTGTCGCCTTTGGCCGCGAGCGCGGCTGCTGCCGCGGCTCCGCCTGCACCGGAGCCAATCACCAGCCAGTCGCAATCTTCCGTGTCGGCCAGATTGCTGCAAGTGAGATCATCCGTGTCTGCAAATGGCTTTGCATTGGCGCGCGATTGCGGCGGGACGAAACCGATCCCGTTCCAGCTGCCCGGCTGCTGATAATATGCAGAGTAGAACACCGTCCTCAGCCGCCCAAGCGAGCGAATGATGCCGAAATCAGCCTCAGCAATCTTGTCCGTCAGGCGCTGCTGGCGCTCTGCGATGGAAAGCTCCGTGAAGCTGCGCCGCAGCCACAGCTCCAGCAGGAACAGGCCGCGTTTTACATCCACGCGCGTGCTGTCGGGCAGGATCGCGATCCAGCGCATTGCATTGTTGACGACGTCTTCAATCGTGCCGCTGGGCGGAGCGCCGCCAAACAGGGCCTCGACATAGGCATGCTCAAAGCTCGCGCGGCGCTGAGCCACGACTTCGATCAAATTGTCATCCACTTGGATGGAATTCGCCTCAGCCCGGTTGATCGCCTCGCCTTCGAGCGCGACCGCGCCGGTGTCCCCTATGATATAGTCTGCGCGCTCACCATCTGGTCCCGCTTCCACGCGCACAACCGGATGGCCATCAGCAGTCTTTCCCAAGGGTCGCACATTACTCGGGGCAAGTGCGGTAATGACGGAAGGTGATGGGTTAGGCATCTCACAATCTCCCCTTTGCTTAGGCAAGGAGAAGATGACGCAATTTGCTTTTGTCCGAAATAGAAATAACGGCGATTCCTTGTAAGGACGCGCCAATCTTTGCCGATTTCTGGTTAAATACCGCCCGGCGTGAAATCATAGCCGCTTGTTGCTAGCCCATCGCACAGCGAATCTACAGCAGACTTGAGCGTGTCTTTTTCAGTTGAGCGCAGGACGAAATTGGCGCCCACTTTGCCTTCGCGAAAGAAGGGGTAGGAGCCGATCTGGCATCCCTCATGCGCCTGTTCGACCTCGATCAACAGGTTTGCCACTTCGCTTTCCGCGATCCAGCAGCCGACGGTTTCCGTGATCAGCGGCGCGCCGCCTTCCAGCTTTCCGGTGAGCGCATCGAGCATACCAGCGGCAATATGCGGAACGCCCGCCATCAGGATCACATTACCCCGCCGGATACCGGGCGCGCCTGACATGCGATTGGGGATCAGCTCAGCGCCCTCAGGCACGCGTGCCATGCGCAGGCGGCCTTCATTGATGCCGCCCTTGTCCTCATAATAACGGGTGAGCAGCGCGCGCGCTTCTTCATTGATGACAACCGGCACGCCGAGCGCCTTGGCCACCGCATCGACAGTGATATCGTCATGCGTCGGGCCAATGCCGCCGGTGGTGAAGAGGTAGTCATTGTCTGCGCGCAGAGCGTTGACCGCCTCGACGATCGTGTCCTCGACATCCGGGACCACGCGCACCTCTGCCAGACGAATGCCTTGCACCTGCAGCCAGGATGCGACCTGAGCGATGTTCTTGTCTTGGGTGCGGCCGGAGAGGATCTCATCGCCAATAATGACGAGGCCCGCGGTCCAGATTTTGTCCGATGTGGTCATGGGTGTTGGATTAGGTCACTCTTGCTTTGACCTCAAGCGTTTGCGCGCCTGGCAGACGGGTCTATTCCGCTGCTTCCAATTCACTGCCTGCTGCGCCCGCTTCTTCCTTAGCATTGCTGAACTTCAGCCAGCCATCGTCGAGTGGGTCGCTCGCCATGCGTTTGCGGTCGAGCACATATTCCTGATTGAGCCGCCATGGGTATTCGGCCGCATTCTTTGGCATGATGTGTTTGCCGCGCTGAATATAGCCGCTGGAGAAGTCGAAAATATCGTCCTCTTCCAAGGTGGCTTCGGCCTCTGGAGTGAGGACTGGAGCGGCTATCGTCGTACCGGTCTTGCGCATGTGATTGAGCAGGCGGCAGATGTAATCTGAGTTGATATCCGCTCTCAGCGTCCAACTGGCATTGAGATAGCCGAACACCACCGCAAGGTTGGGCAGGTTCGAGAACATGCAGCCTTTGTAATAGAAGCGCTGGCTAAGATCGGTGGGCACGCCGTTTTGGCTGATCGCGATCTTGCCAGCGACGGCGAGCTTCAGCCCGGTCGCCGTTACAACGATATCCGCCTCGATCAGCTCTCCTGATTTCAGGCGAACGCCGCCTTTCTCGAACTTCGAAATATGGCCAGTGACAACCGCAGCCTTGCCCGCATTCATCGCTGCAAACAGATCATCGTCTGGCACCAGGCACAGGCGCTGATCCCACGGATCATAGGGCGGGGTGAAGCTGGCCTTGTCGTAATTTGGGCCGAGCGCTTTCTCGATCTTTTTATGCAGCGCGTCTTTAACTTTCTCCGGCTTCTTTCGCGCCGTTTTGAAGACGAAATCCTGCATCCGGATATTTTTGAACCGGGTGATCCGGTAGGCGAGGCCTGCCGGAAGAAATTTGCGAAGAGTGTTGGCGAACCAATCCTTCGCAGGCTGAGACGCCATCCAAGTGGGCGTGCGCTGAAGCATGGTCACATGCGCGGCTTTCTCGGCCATGCTTGGCACAATTGTTACCGCTGTCGCACCGGAGCCGATCACGACCACACGTTTGCCAGTGTACTCCAAATCCTCTGGCCAGAATTGCGGGTGCAGCACCTGACCTTCAAATTCGCCCAGATCAAAACCAGGATCGAACGGCTCGTCATAATCGTAATAGCCAGAGCCGAGGTAGAGGAAGTTCGCAGTTATGCGGGTGCGCGTGCCGTCGGACTTCTCCAGCTCGACATGCCAGCGGGCTTCATCATCGCGGAAATCGGCAGAGATCACCTTGTGGCCAAAGCGGATGTTCTGGCGAATGCCGCGTTCATCGGCGATCCGGTTGAGATATTCGAGAATGGACGGTGCATCCGCGATGCTTTTCTCGTGCCGCCACGGCTCAAAATCAAAGCCGAGCGTGTGCATATCGCTGTCAGAGCGGATGCCGGGATAGCGGAACAGATCCCAAGTCCCGCCCAAATTGTCGCGCTGTTCGACAATCGCATAGGAGTGATGCGGCGATTTCATTTTCATGTGCGCGGCTATGCCGATGCCGGAAATTCCGGCGCCAACAATCAGTACATCAACCTCTGGTGCAGTCGCCAGCATCGTCTTCTCTCTCCTCTTGGTGTGGAGGTAAGCACACGATGGATGCAAAAGCGAGTCACGATTGCATTTTGCAACTGACTTGCGTGTACGGTTCGTCTAAGCGGCGGCCCATGTTGAAAATACGATGGTCGCTATCGGCCGCTCTCCCCCTCGTTTTATCCGCTCCGCTTTATGCTCAAGACCAAGGATCTGATCCTGATGGCGATGGCAATGTGATCGTCGTCACCGGGGAAGGGCTGGAGCAGGCAGCCTCCACCGGCGTCTATGCAACCAGCGAGATTTACCGTGATGCGATCATCGCCACTGGCTCTGGCCGGATCGAAGATGCGCTGCGCAATGTCGCTGGGTTCCAGCAGTTCCGCCGTTCTGACAGCCGCTCCTCCAACCCCAGCGCGCAGGGCGTTACCTTAAGGGCGCTGGGCGGCAATGCGACCAGCCGCGCTTTGGTGGTGCTTGATGGCGTGCCGATCACCGATCCGTTTTTTGGCTTCGTTCCGCTGAGTTCCATTGCGCCGGAGCAATTGGGCCGTGTCCGCGTGACGCGTGGCGGCGGCTCCGGTCCGTTTGGCGCAGGCGCGCTGGCGGGCACGATTGAGCTTGAAAGCGCCAGCCTCGATACGCTCGGTCCGGTGAATGCCAGCCTGTTGGTCAATGACCGCGAAGAAACCGAGGCGAGCGCTAGCCTTGGCGCAAATCTCGGCTCTGGCTTTGCTGTGGTGAGTGGCCGCTGGGACAGAGGGCAGGGCTTCTTCACCACGCCGCAGGACCAACGCGTGCCCGCAACAGCGCGCGCCGCTTTCGACAGCTGGAGCGTCGGTGTGCGAGCCGCTGCGCCATTGACGGATGACGTCGAATTGCAAGCGCGGGTGCAAGTCTTTGATGATGAGCGTACACTGCGTTTTGGCGGAGCAGATTCCACCAGCGAAGGCCAAGACGCGAGCATCCGCTTCGTTGGCCGAGGTGATTGGCAGTTTGACGCGCTGGCCTATGTTCAGGCGCGCAATTTCTCCAATATCGTGATCAGCTCCACCCGCTTTGTGCGCGTGCTTGATCAGCGCAACACGCCTTCAACCGGGCTTGGCGGCAAGATTGAAGTGCGCCCGCCGGTTGGCGGCGGTCACAATGTCCGGCTGGGCGTCGACTACCGCCGCTCTGATGGCGAATTGCAGGAAGAGGCGTTTAGCGCCTTCACTGGCAATTTGCGGGAACGCCGCCGTGCGGGCGGCACCAACAGTGATCTCGGCCTGTTTGTCGAGGACGATTGGCAAATTGGTGCGCTGCTGCTGACGGGCGGCTTGCGGGCCGATCGCACAGTAATCTCCGACGGTTTCTTCCGGGCGGTTGATGCGAGCGGTGCCTTGGTCAGCGAGGCGATCGCGCCGGATCGCAGCGACTGGACGCTCTCTTGGCGCGCTGGCGCATCCTATGATCTCGGCGGCGGGCTAGGCCTGCGCGCAGCGGCCTACACCGGCTTGCGGCTTCCGACCCTGAACGAGCTCTACCGGCCGTTTGTTATTTTCCCAGTGGTGACGCAGGCCAATGCCGCGCTCGAAAATGAGCGGCTCGAAGGGTTCGAGATTGGTCTCGATTGGCAGCCCAATGACAATGTGAGCTTAGCTCTAACCGCGTTTGACAATCAGGTTGAAAACGCGATCGCCAACGTCACGCTCACGCCAACCCTGCGGCAGCGGCAAAACCTGCCAGCCATAGAAGCGCAGGGGATTGAGGCGGCGCTTGGGCTCAAATTTGGTCAGGTCAGCTTTAATGGCTCGCTGGCCTATACCGATGCTGAGATCGCTGGTTCCGGAGCATCCACCGCGCTCGATGGCAATCGCCCTCCGCAAACGCCTGAGCTTGCCTTCTCCGCGACGCTCGCTTGGAAGCCGGCGGATGGCTGGCGGCTCGCAGGCACTGTGCGCCACACTGGCGCTCAGTTCGAAGACGATCAGGAAACCACCTCGCTTCCCGCCGCAACCACTTTGGATGCGTTTTTCCAAGTGCCGATTGCGGGTGAGTTCTCAGCCGTGCTGCGCGGTGAGAACCTGCTGGATGAAGAGATCGTGACCCGCAATTCGAACGGCGCGATTGATCTGGGCGTGCCGCGCACTGTGTGGTTTGGCCTGCGCTACGGCTTCTAATCCTGCGCAAAACGCCCCGGGCTGCCATGCGGGCTAATTCCAGCTAACCCGCAAGGATATTTCGCAGACGCAGCAAAAATTGCACATTTGCTGCGCTGCAGCACAATATGTTGCATTTTTGCATCAATTTGGGAGAACTCACGTCGCGCCCTTGCGAATTGAATTCGCGCGTGACTAGTCTGCGGTCCATAAAAAATAAGACATCGGTTTGTTGGAGAGGAAACCTATGACGAATAAGTTCGCAGTATACGCGGCTGGCCTAATGGCGACGAGCATTCTGGCTCAACCAGCCTTGGCCCAAGACACTGAAACGGATGCGGAGGAAACGGCCCGCGATAATGTGATTATCGTGACCGCCACCCGCCGAGCCGAAGATGTCCAAGACATTCCAATCGCGGTTACTGCGGTCACGCCCGAACAGCTTGATAAGCAGGGCGTCGTCAACGTTCAGAACATCACGCAGGTTTCGCCCAGCTTCTCGACCTCCAATGCGCAGATCGCATCGGGCTCGGTCGTGCTGCGGATTCGCGGCGTGGGTACAACGTCTAACAACATCGGCTTTGAAAGTGCGGTCGGCATCTTTGTTGACGGTGCCTATCAATCGCGTCCTGGCATCGCGCTCGGCGAATTTGTCGATATTGAGCGGGTCGAGGTTCTGCGCGGTCCGCAGGGCACTCTGTTTGGTCGCAACACCTCGGCTGGTGCACTTAACATCACCACCCGCCGCCCCGATCTCAACGAGTTCGGCGGCTTTGTGAATGGCACTTACGGCAATTTTGACCTCATCAACGTGCAGGGTGCGGTCAACGCGCCGATCATTGAAGACACCCTCGCGGTTCGCCTGACGGGCGCTTATCGCCAGCGTGATGGAACGGTTGATATTATCGACGCGACCGGCGCGCAGATCGGCGAATCGAATACGATCGATCAATTCCTTATTCGCGGTCAACTCGGCTATGAGAGCGAAGGCGGCGTCAGCGCTCGCTTGATCTTCGATTACACTGAGAGTGAAAACCAATGCTGCGCAGCGATTGAAGTGCTCGCGAACACAGCTTTTGAAGGCGCGGTCACTGGTGTGGGAGGACCGGCACGGGCCGGTATGGCAACACCGCTTCCAGCCACTCAGCCGTTTGACGTAACCGCCGCTCAGCGCGCGATAGACAACCGGGTTGCAACGGCCAGCCGCGTTCCGCTCGCCAGTGTTGAGCAATGGGGTGTCGTCGGCGAGATCGAATTCCCGATCAGTGACAATGCTGACCTCATTTTCATCGGCTCTTATCGCGACTTCTCATCCTCCGAGAATTACGATTCCAGCTTCTCGGGCCTAGATGTGTTCGATGTCGACCGCCTCGATACCAATATTGAAACATTCACCGCTGAGCTGCGCCTTCAAGGCGAGGCATTTGATGGCGCATTGAGCTGGCTAATCGGCGGCTACTACTCAGATGAATCGATTGATTCCGACATCGATTTCTCACTCGGTACGGACTACGATCTGCAGATAGCCGGCCTGTTCGGCGGGGCATTGGGCCCAGCACCACTCACGCTGCTTACCGACCTTATTGTGGACGGCATTCCCAATGGTAACGGCATCAGCCCAAATGGTACGACGGCAACCAACGTCTATGCTCAAAGCAGCGAAAGCTGGTCGATCTTCACGCACAATACGCTCGACGTCACTGACAACCTCAGCCTGACTTTGGGTCTGCGTTATTCGGATGAGAGCAAGACGGGCGGCTTCCAACAAACCGCGATCAACAACCCGACTTGCCTGACATTGCTAGGCGGCGTGCCAACGATTGCGGCCACCGTGGGGCCAGACCTCGTTGGTAGTGTGCTGGGAACGGGCTGTTTCGCATTCACGGCGCCTGCGATTGGCAATGACGCGATTGCATTCCCGCTGCCACGGGAATTCGAAGTGCCATTTAGCGATAGTGAGCTGATCTACACTGGTAAGATTGCGTATCAATTTGATGCACCGGTCACGGCCTATGCCAGCTTTACGCACGGCTATAAGTCGGGCGGCATCAACCTCGATATCACGGCGAATGCTGGCGGTGCTGATCCAACCTTCCTTTCAGAAGAAGTTGACGCCTATGAAGTCGGCGTGAAGGCGCAATTCCTGGATGATGCTGTCACGCTCAACGTGGCTGGCTTTGTCGAGGAATTCTCAAACTTCCAGGTTCTGGAATTTACCGGCGCTCAGTTCACCACTTTCAATGTTGACCGGGCGATTTCCTCAGGCGTTGAGATTGAATCGGTGATCCGGCCTACTGCGGAGCTGACCTTTAACGCTGGTCTGACGGTGACAGACGCGCGCTATCCGGGTGATTGCGATGGCGGCGTGCCAAATGCCAACGTCACCTCGCTATGCGGAAACTCGCTCACCAATGCGCCCGATATCGTGGCCATTGCTGGGGTGAATTACGACCGGGATATTGGCAGCAATCTGCGCGGTTTCTTCTCTGGTCAGATCCGGACAGAGAGCGATCGCCGGACATCAACGCAAGCGACCACCGTGCCAAGCGCGGCGATCATCGCGGGCTTTGGCGGCGATATTCAGGCCGCGGTTGATGCAGCGCCGCTGGTGCCGTTCGATGTTCAGGACAGCAACACCAAGGTCAATCTGCGGGTTGGCATTGGCGCTCAGGATGAGAGCTGGACGGTCGAAGTTTGGGGCGTGAACGTGACCGACGAAGTGACACGCGGTGTAACGTTCAACACCGTGCTGCGCGGGTCATCACGCTCTGCCTTCGCGCAAGAGCCAGCAACATATGGTGTGACCGTTCGGGGCAAGTTCTAAGGCTCACACCACAACCAGGTCCGCCTAGCGGCGGCTTGCCTTTGGGAGAGGGCAAAGAGAAGGGGCGGTCCGCATAAGCGAGCCGCCCCTTTTTGTTGTGTGTCGTTCTCTATGGTCCAAGCCACCCGCACCCTCCATCCTTCCACCCGGATTATCACACCGGGTTACGATCCGGGTGGAAGGGTGGAGGGCGCGGGCGGCACGGTATCGTGACGCGAACCTCACATCCCGCGGGCGATCACCATTTTCATCACTTCGTTTGAGCCGCCAAAGATCCGCGTGATGCGGCAATCGCGGTACATGCGAGCGATCGGATAGTCGTTGATGAAGCCAGCCCCGCCGTGGAACTGCAGGCATTTATCGACGACTTCACCCTGCAGTTCTGTGACCATAAGTTTGGCCATGCAGGCGGTCGGCACATCGAGCTCGCCCTTCAGATGCTGCGCGATGCAATGGTTGACGAAGACCCGCGCCGCGGTGCTGCGCGCAGCAAGCTCAGCCATGACAAACTGCGTGTTCTGGAAATCCCAGATCGTTTGGCCAAAGGCTTTGCGATCCTTGACGAATTCCATTGTGGTCTCGAGCGCCTTTTCGATACCCGTCATCGCGCCCATCGCAATGATGAGGCGCTCCTGAGGCAGCTCGCCCATAAGCTGGTAAAAGCCTTTGCCCTCGACCCCGCCGAGCACATTTTCCGCTGGCACGAACACATCGTCAAAGAACAGCTCTGAGGTGTCGGCCGCATCCATCCCGATCTTGTCGAGTTTCTTGCCGCGTTGGAATCCTTCTGCGCCCTCCGTTTCGAGCAGCATCAGTGAGATGCCCTTTGCCCGCTCATTCGGGTCTGTCTTGGCGACGACGATGATGAAGTCGGCTGTCTGACCGCTGGAGATGTAGGTTTTCGCGCCATTGATGCGGTAGCCATTGCCATCTTTAAGCGCAGTGGTCGTGATGCCCTGCAAGTCCGAACCAACGCCGGGTTCAGTCATTGCAATCGCGCTGACGAGTTCGCCGGTCACCAGCTTAGGCAGATATTTCTTCTTCTGCTCTTCGGTGCCGTGGCGAACGAGATAGGGCAGGATCACGGTGTTGTGCAGGCTGGCGGCAAACCCTTCGACGCCGTGCTTTGCCTGTTGATCGAGCACCACGATGTCATGACGGAAATCGCCGCCGTGCCCGCCATATTCTTCTGGTACAGAGACGCCGAGCAGACCCGCTTCGCCGGCCTCGTTCCAGAACTCACGCTCAACCTGACCGTCTTCGCGCCATTTTAGAACGCGCTTTTCCGGGGCGTGCTGCTGATAGAACTTGCCGACGGCATCAGCGAAGATCGAAATTTCTTCGTCTTCCATGAATTCCGGCTGCGCTACATTGATGACTGACATTTCTCTCTCCTGTGCACCGGGGCCACCCGCGCCCTCCACCCTTCCGCCCGGAGCCTACCGGGATACCATCCGGGCGGAAGGGTGGAGGGCGCGGGCGGCCCCAGCCTCTCAAGCAAAAACTATTTCTATTTACCCTTCCAATTCGGCGCGCGCTTTTCGGCAAAGGCGGCTGCGCCTTCTCGGGCGTCTTCGGATACGAAGATTGGTCCCATCAGCTTGGCCTGTTCTTTCCAGCGCTCGTCATCAGCCCATAGGCGCGATTCGGCGACAATCTGCTTGGAGACCTTGACCGCGAGCGGGCCATTGGCGGTGATCTTCTTGGCCAGTTCCAGAGCCGCCTCGAGCGCTGGGCCATCTGTTACATGGTTGAGCAGACCCAGCTCATAGGCGCGCTCTGTGCCGATGAATTCACCGGTCAGCGCCAGCTCCATCGCAATCTTTGGCGGGATCATGGTTGGCAGTTTAATGAGGCCGCCCGCCGCGGCGACAAGGCCGCGCTTCGCCTCCGGAACGCCGAACTTCGCGTCCTTGTGCGCCACGATCAGGTCGCAAGAGATCATCAGCTCCATCCCGCCGGCAAGCGCATAGCCTTCAACGGCGGCGATCAGCGGCTTGGCTGGGCCTTTCTCCGTGAGCCCGCCAAATCCGCGACCTGGCACGCTCGGGGTTTCGCCGCGCAGGAAGCCTTTGAGATCCATGCCGGAGCAGAATGTGCCGCCAGCGCCGGTGATGATGCCAACGCGCAGGTGATCCTCTGCGTCGAGCCGATCGAGCGCCGCGGCAATCGCTTCGGATGCCGCTTTGGTCATCGCGTTTTTGGCTTCCGGCCGGTTGATCGTCATGATCAAAACGCCATCGCGTTCCTCGGTCAGCACTTCCCTTGTTGCGCCTTCGCTCATTTGCTCTCTCCACTTTTTCAATGGCGGTTCATTTTGCCATTTCGATTTGAAACTGAATTCTTGTGTCAGTGGTGCAGGCGGTTTACGGACACGTCAACTGAAATTGGAAAAGTGGAAGAGGAAATCATGGCTGAGGCATATATCATCGATGCGGTGCGCACCCCGCGCGGAATTGGCAAGCAGGGCAAAGGCGCGTTAGCGGCGGAGCATCCGCAGCATCTGGCCGCGACCGTGATGCGGGCGATCAAGGACCGCAACAGCCTCGACACCAGCACCGTCGATGATGTGATCTGGTCGGTTTCGACTCAGGACGGCATGCAGGCAGGCGACCTTGGCCGGATGGCTGCGCTTGATGCGGGCTATGACATTACCTCCAGCGGCACGACGCTGGATCGGTTCTGCGGAGGCGGCATTACTTCTGTCAGCCTGGCGGCGGCTCAAGTGATGAGCGGCATGGAAGATTGCGTGGTTGCTGGCGGGACAGAGATGATGAGCCTGACCGCTGCGATGATGCAGGAGAAGATGAAGGCCGGGATCAAGCCGCCGATGATGGGCAGCTACAATGAGCGCCTGCAGAGCGTTCACCCGCAATCGCACCAAGGCATTTGCGGCGATGCGATTGCCAGCATGGAGGGCTTTACCCGCCAGGAACTTGATGAGGTCGGCCACCGTTCTCAGCAGCGCGCCGCCGCCGCTATTGAAGCGGGCAAGTTTGAAGCGTCAGTTGTTCCGGTGACGGATGATGCGGGCAATGTTTTGCTGGCAAAAGATGAGTATCCGCGCCCAGAGACTACGTTGGACGGTCTTGCAGAACTTCAGCCTGCCTTCGCAAAAATCGCCGATGTTCCGCTGGATGCGAATGGCACGACGTTTCGCGGTCTGATCAATCAGAAATACCCTGATCTTGAGATCGAGCACTTCCACCATGCAGGCAACAGCTCCGGCGTGGTCGATGGGGCGGCGGCCGTTCTGGTTGCGAGCAAGGATTACGCGCAGAAAAACGGTCTGAAGCCGCGCGCACGCATCGTCGCGACCGCGAATATGGGCGATGATCCAACGCTGATGCTCAACGCGCCAGTGCCAGCGGCGAAGAAGGTGCTCGAGAAAGCGGGCCTGACGAAGGACGACATCGATCTGTTTGAGATCAATGAGGCGTTCGCGGTTGTAGCGGCCAAGTTCGTCCGCGACCTTGAGCTGGATTGGGACAAGGTCAATGTGAACGGCGGATCTATCGCGCTCGGTCACCCGATTGGCGCAACTGGATCGATCCTGATCGGCACCGTGGTTGATGAGCTGGAGCGACAAGACAAGCGCTACGGCCTCGTCACGATGTGCGCGGCGGGCGGTATGGCGCCAGCCATCATCGTTGAGCGCGTCACCGACTTCGTCGATTGATCCGCGCATGACAATTGCCGACAACACGCCGGTTATCATCGGCGCCGGCCAATATTCCGAACAGGTCCAGAAAGCGGGCTATGAAGCGCTCTCTTACATGGACTTGGGCGGAAGGGCGCTGGCCGCTGCGATCACCGATAGCATGGCGAGCGGCAATGTCGCGGCGGCAATTGATACGCTCGCGGCGATCCGCGCGTTTGAGATCTCGCGCCCGGACCGAAAGCCGCCCTTTGGCGGGTCAGACAATGTCCCGCGCAGCTTTGCCAAGCGCGTCGGCGCGGACCCGCAGCGCGCGATCCTTTCGACCACTGGCGGGCAATACAACCAGCATTTGGTTGGCGAATTTGCGCGCGACATTGCCACTGGCAAGTCGGAATGCGCGGCAATCGTGGGATCAGAGGCGATTTCCACCGTGCTGGCTTTGGCGGCAAAGGGAGAAAAGCCGGATTGGTCGGAAGAGGTGGGCGGCCAGCTGGAAGATCGCGGGTTCGGCAATGACGGCCTCATGGAGCTGGGCCTGTTCGCGCACGGCGCGACCGGTGCGATCCCGCTTTACGCTCTGGCTGAGAATGCGCGGCGCGCCAAGACAGGCAAGAGCCTCAATGAATATCGCCGCGAGATTGGCGAGCTGTTTGCGCCGTTCACGAAAGTCGCGGCGAGCAATCCGCACGCAGCGGCTCCCAAAGAACGAACAGCAGAAGAACTGGCGACAATCACCGAGCGCAACCGGATTGTCGCAGAGCCCTATGCGCGGATGACGGTAGCGCGCGATCAGGTGAACCAGGCCGCCGCTATCATCATCGCCAGTGCCGGCAAAGCGCGCGAGCTGGGCGTGCCCGAAGACCAATGGGTGCACATCCATGCGGTCTCATCGGCGACTGAGCTAGAGCTGTCTCAGCGTCCCGATCTGTCGGCCAATCCCGCCTCCATCGCCAGCGTCCAAGCGGCCTTGGCCCGCGCAGGCAAGAGCATGGCAGACATGCAATTTCTCGATTTCTACTCCTGCTTTGCGATCCCTGTGTTCAATCAGTGCGAGCATTTCGGCATCGCGCATGATGATCCGCGCGGCCTGACACTGACCGGCGGACTGCCGTTCTTTGGCGGGGCTGGTAACAATTATTCCGCCCACGCCATTTGCGAGGCTGTAGAGCGCGTCCGCAGCAATCGCGGCGCATATGCTTTGGTGGGCGCGAACGGCGGCTGGATGAGTAAATATGCGACCGGTGTCTATTCCACGGAACCGGCGGATTGGTCTGATGGTGACCGGTTTGAAAAACTGCCCATGGCCACAAATGCGGTGCCGCGCGGCGAGGGACCTTTCGATAGCGCGACGGTCGAAACTTACACCATCAACCACTCAAAAACGGGCAGCGATGTTATCTGGCTGGGTCGGAATGCTGATGGCGAGCGGGTAAGCGGCAATGCGGACCTCAGCGATGAGGCAACTGCAAAGGCCTTTCTCGGTGGGCAGCCGTTCGGCGTTAAACTGTCCGTCACTCAGGATGAGCGCAGGCGCAATATTGGGCGTGTGGTCTAGCGGCGCTTGGCGAGGGCCAGCCCCAAGCGATCCATTCAAAATCGGTGCGTTTGCCCTTTGACAAATCCCTGCGAACAGCGTATTTAGTTACAAACGTAACCAATTAACTCTTGAGTAGGCGCGCACATGACCAAGCATCCAACTGATCTGTTCGACAACCCAGCTGGCCTTGATGGCTTTGAGTTTGTTGAGTTTTGCGCTCCTGAAAAGGGCGTGCTGGAGCCTGTTTTTGAAGCCATGGGCTTTACCCATGTGGCCACTCACCGCTCTAAAGATGTCGATCTGTGGCGTCAGGGCGGCATCAATCTAATCGTGAATTACGAACCGCGCAGCGCCGCTTGGTACTTTGCGCGCGAACACGGCCCTGGCGCTTGCGGCATGGGTTTCCGTGTGCGTGATGCCGCCGCTGCTTATGAGCATGTTTTGGAGCAGGGCGCAGAGCCTGTTGCCAATGCTCCTGGCCCGATGGAGCTCAGCATTCCGGCCATTCGCGGAATTGGCGGATCGATCCTCTATCTGATCGATCGCTATGCTGATGACGCGGGCGAAGGCCTGTCTATTTACGACATCGACTTTGAATACCTGCCCGGCGTCGAAAAGCACCCTGAGGGTTGCGGTTTCCAACTGATCGATCACCTGACGCACAACGTCTATGGCGGACGGATGGCCTATTGGGCTGATTTCTACGAGAAGCTCTTCAACTTCCAGGAAATCCGTTATTTCGACATCAAGGGCGAATATACCGGCCTTACTTCGAAGGCGCTCACCGCACCCGATGGCAAAATTCGCATCCCGCTGAATGAGGAAGGCGAAAACGGCAAGGGGCAGATCGAGGAATATCTGCGCGAATATAACGGCGAAGGCATTCAGCACATTGCCCTGATCTGTGATGATCTGGTTGCGTGTTGGGACCGTCTTAAGCAGCTGGATGTGCCGTTCATGACCGCGCCGCCTGAGACATATTATCAGATGCTGTCGGAACGCCTGCCGGGCCACGGTCAAGACGAAGCGGCGCTTAAGTCGCGCGGAATATTGCTAGATGGAACGACCGAAGGCGGCAGCCCTCGCTTGCTGCTTCAGATCTTTGCAGAGCCGCGCATTGGCCCGGTCTTCTTCGAATTCATCCAGCGCGTGGGTGATTACAAAGACGGTTTTGGCGAGGGTAATTTCAAAGCTCTGTTTGAGAGCATTGAGCGCGATCAGGTCGCGCGCGGTGTTCTGGATGTAGAGAAAGAGCCGGCTGAATGAGCGCGGCCGGTAACTCGCATCCCGTGAAACTTGGCGGCGTCCATCACGTGGCCTATCGCTGCAAGGACGCCAAAGAGACGGTCGAATGGTACGCCCGCGTCATGGGCATGGAATACACCACGGCTTTTGCCGAGGACCATGTCCCGTCGACCGGCGATTACGACCCCTACATGCATGTCTTCCTCGATGCGGGGAATGGCAACATCTTGGCGTTCTTTGAGCTGCCGAATCAGCCCGATATGGGCCGCGATGAGAACACGCCGGCCTGGGTCCAGCATTTGGCCTTCCGGGTCAGCAGCGAGGCTGAATTGCTCGCGGCAAAGGAACATGTTGAGGCGCAAGGCATCGACGTACTCGGCCCCACACACCACGGCATATTCAAATCGATCTACTTCTTCGATCCAAACGGCCACCGCGTTGAACTCGCCGCCGATATTGGCACAGACGAGCAATATGCGGAGCTGAAACGGGTTGCCCCGCTGATGCTGGATGAGTGGTCAGAGACGAAAAAAGCCCCGCGTCATGCCGATTGGCTGCATGAATTGGCGCGCAAAGAGCACGGCGCGTAAGCTAAGGGGCTTACGCAGCCGGTTTCACATTGTTTTAAAAGCGTAAATTCCGCAATCTGGCCGATACGCAAGTGCAGCATTTGCGCGAGAATGCTTACTTCGCCTTAACCAGTTGCATCTATTGGGTTTCCTTCGATCTCGGAGCGTAAACGCCAATGGCGAAGCTATCAGCCTCAATGACTTCCAAAACTGCCTCGGCGGTGCAGGAGATCTATAGGCCGATTATCCGTGGTTATTTCGCGGTCTTTGCCGCCTATTACCTGCTGCTCCTGCCGACTAACTTCATGTATTATCAGGGGCTTGATCTCTGGTCTGTGGTCGGCATTGCGTCGCTCACTTCCGCGGTTGCTGTCGCCGGCTTCTTTCGATTGCGCACAAAGGTCAGCATCGAACTGCTCGAGCGGCTGCTGGTAGTTCTGAACTTCCTGGTGGTCATGAACGTCGTGGTCACGCTCAATCTGATGTTTGCGCCAGAAAAGCTCGTTTACTTCGTGATCCTGGTCATGCTGTTCGCTCTTGCGAGCGTGAGCACCCGGCAATCCGTGCTTTCGATCGTCTTTTCGTGCCTCGCGTTTCTCACTTTCGTCCCGCGCATCGGAGCGGGTGATCAAGCGACCTATGGTTTCCTGACGTTTGGCGCGATCATGGCCTCGGTCTCGATCACCTACTACTTGCGCAAGGCGATCACTTACATCGCCACGGCAAAGCTCGATGCGGAAGATCAGCTGGAAGAGGCCCGAGTGGTTGGCGAGAGCCTGAGGCACAAGTCGCTCTCAGACAGCCTCACTGGCCTGCCCAATCGGCGCGCTTTCTTTGAGGCCCTGCGCAAATCCAAACACGAAGTCACCCGCCACGAAAAAGAGAGCCGCGACGATCCACGGGCGCCGGTTCAAAACCTGTGGCTGATCTTGGTTGATCTTGATGGTTTCAAAGCGGTCAATGATGTCCACGGCCATTTGGTCGGCGATTTGCTGCTGAAGGAAGTCTCCAACCGGCTGAGCGCGCATTGCGGCGAGACAGCGCATGTCAGCCGGATGGGTGGGGACGAATTTAACATCATCCTTAAGTCCAGCGGGGACGAGACAGTCATCAAGGGGTGGTGCGATGAGCTGCTTGAAGAGCTTGCCAAATCCTATGTGATCGAAGGGCGCTATGTGCGCATTTCTGGATCCATGGGCTGCAAGATGATGGATTTGACCCAAGGCGCGCGCTCGCAAATCAACGAGGCCGATTACGCTTTGATGGCGGCCAAAAAGCAGGGCAAGAACCGTTCGGTCATCTTTACCGCGGCTCACGCGAAGCAGGCGGATGAGCGCTATAAGGTCGAGCAGGCGCTGCGCTTTGCCAGCCTGCCGGATGAGATTGAGCTGCTTTACCAACCGCAAGTGGACCTGCGCCAAAACCGGATCGTCAGGGCGGAGGCTCTGGCGCGCTGGTCGAGCCCGATCATTGGCGATGTCGAGCCGAGCAAATTCATCAAGGTCGCCGAAGAAAGCGGCCTCATCACGCAGATCACACTGACGGTCGTCGAACAGGCGTTCCGCACGCTGTCCCTGTGGGCAGCCCCGGTGCCGATCGCAATCAACCTGTCCTGCCATGACCTGATCAGCGATCCGAGCATTGATCAGATTATCGACATGGCCCGCGAGTTCAAAATTGACCCGACCTTGGTCGAATTTGAGGTGACCGAGACAGCGATGATGATCGATCTCGACAAGGCGACCACCAATCTCAAGCGCCTATCCGAAATGGGCTTCTCCATCGCTCTGGATGATTTTGGCACTGGCTATTCCAATTTCAGCTATCTGCGGCGTCTGCCGATTGAAAAGCTGAAGGTGGACCGGTCGCTGATGGAAAACTCTGGCGATCCGATGACAGAGAAGGTCCTTTTCTCGCTGGCGGGTATGGCGCGCACCTTGGGTGTGGAATGCCTGCTTGAAGGGATTGAGAGCGAGGTCGACCTGCTGGTCGCCAAACGCGTGGGGGCCGATGCGGTCCAAGGTTTTCTGTTTGGCCAGCCAATGAGCGTGGGCGAGCTTAGCAAGGTCTTGGAAAACGAAGCGCGAGAAAAGGCGAGCCCCGCAACCGTCACTCAGTGACGAAGGGCATCGCCAGCGCGCGACCATCGCCGCGCGGCCTGTTTCAATATTCTTGAAAGATGGTGGCGGAGACGGAGGGATTCGAACCCTCGATACCCGTAGTAGGTATGGTTCCTTAGCAGGGAACTGGTTTCAGCCACTCACCCACGTCTCCGCAACGCTCGCACTGCGTTTTCGCTGCGAAGGCGCGCTATAGGCGCGGCGATTGCCAGCGGCAAGGTACCTCTTTTCAAAAAATTGGCGACGGGCAGCGGATGGCGCGGTTCTATCGGGCGGCGCAGGCGGGCTCGCGCGGTGAATATGCATATGGGGCGAGCGCCAAACCGCCCCATTTGCGCGATCCATCGGGAAATCGATTCGGTTCATCGTGTTTTCGATTCGATTCATCGCCGGGCAATTGTCGGACGTGCAGCAAAGGACTCTGCTTGGCCCTGAACAGGCCTGAAAACGGCAATAGGAAGGTTAAACCTGATGGTTTTACAGCAGCTGATCACCCGCACAGGTCTCGCATTTGCGGGAAGTATCGCGCTTTTGAGCGCCCCTTTGGCTGCCCAAGGGGTGGAAACATTCGATCCTGATGAGGCTTATGATGCCTCGGCCCAGGCCGATCTGGCGCCAATCGATGGCGATTTGGACTCTGCCAGCGCCGCAGCTACAGGCAGCAATGCGCCCGTGCCGGTGCCAGCGAGTAATGGCACTTCGACGCAGTGGGGCGTCTCATCACCCGCGTCCCAGCCAGCGCAGCCGACTTTTGACGATGAGTTCGCGACATATTCCAGTGACACACAGACGGCCCCTGAATGGTCGAACCCAGATCCTGCCGGTGAGGTGGGCGCTGATCCAACGATCCAAGCGGCCAATGCCGATACTTACGGCGAAGATGATCTGATCGGCGCGGCTGAGGGCGTATTCGGTAAAGGTGCAGAGGGCCTGGCTGGACTGATTGAAGACCTTCTTAAGAAACAGGGCGAGCCCAACGGCTATATCATCGGCCGCGAGGCTGGCGGCGCGTTCATCGTCGGCGCGCGCTATGGCTCTGGCACATTGCACCACAAGATCGAAGGCGAGCGGAAAGTCTATTGGACTGGTCCATCGATTGGTTTTGATGCTGGCGCCAATGCAGGCAACACCTTTGTGCTGGTCTATAACCTCCACGATACCGAGGAGCTGTACGAGCGCTATCCAGCGGGCGAAGGCCAAGCCTATCTCGTGGGCGGTATGCACGCGAGCTACATGCGCAAGGGCGACGTTGTGTTGATCCCAATCAGGGTTGGCGCTGGCCTGCGGCTGGGCGTTAACGCGGGCTATATGAAGTTTTCCAAGAAGCAGCGCTGGCTACCGTTCTAAGCAAAACGTGATTTGTTCCGCATAACTCAGCTGCAATAGCGCAAAAGCTGGTTGCGGCATTGCTCGCCACGCGGCATTGCGCATGGCGTTATGCTCAATCGACTCGAAACCCAATCGCCCGACGCGCTGCTCGCGCTGATCAAGCTCTACGCCGACGACAGTCGCACCGATAAGATCGACCTTGGTGTCGGTGTCTATCGCACGGATGACGGCGACACGCCGGTGTTCGCCGCGATCAAGGCGGCGGAGCAGCGGCTGGTCGATACGCAAGACAGCAAAAGCTATCTCGGGCCAGAGGGCGACATGGGCTTCGTCAATGCGCTGATGCCCTATATCTTTGGCGATGATGCGACGATGGGCGGGCGCATCGCTGGGATGCAGACCCCCGGCGGGACCGGCGCAGTTCGCCTCGCGGCGGCTCTGGCGCAGAAGGCTGGGCTGGAGCGGCTGTATATGGGCACGCCAAGCTGGCCCAACCACGCGCAAATCTTTCGCGATATTGCGCTGGAGTTTGCTCCGTTTGAACATGCTAAGGCAGATGGCACCGCGAATATCGATGGCGTGCTAGAGGCTATTCGCTCTGCGCAGCCCAATTCCGGCATTCTCTTGCACGGCTGCTGTCACAACCCGACGGGCGTGGAATACACCGCCGAACAATGGGACGCGATTGGCGATGCCATCGCGGAGACCGGCATCTTCCCGATTATCGACACCGCCTATCAAGGGCTGGGTGATGGCTTGGAAGAAGATGCAGCCGGCCTGCGCAGCGTGCTGGCGAAAGTGCCAGAGGCCTTCATCGCTTACAGCTGCGACAAGAACTTTGGCATGTACCGTGACCGGGTCGGAGCGTTTTACATCATGGCCAACGATCAGGCCGTGCTCGACAAGGCGTTCACGAACGCCAATGCGCTGGCACGGGCGAGCTGGTCTATGCCGCCTGATCATGGCGGTTCCGCCGTGCGTGAGATCCTGCGCGATGGTGAGCTGACACGGGTTTGGCTTGATGAGCTGGACACAATGCGTGAGCGGATGAGCGAAGTGCGCGCCCGCCTAGCCGCGGCGGGACAGACAGGCGGGGTCGATCTGACGCCGCTGGGCCAGCAAAATGGCCTGTTCTCCGTGCTTCCTGTGAGCAAAGAGCAAGTGGCGACACTGCGCGAGAAGCATGGGATTTACATGGCCGCATCGGGCCGGATCAACATTGCTGGCCTCAATATGGGCAATATCGACCGGTTCATCGCCGCCGTTGCTGACGTTTCCGCTTAAGGCCAATCGCGGGTGGACCGGCAGCCAACGCTTGAAGGTGAGCGGGTTCTCCTAAGGCCGCTGCGCGAAGAGGATTGGGAGGCGCTGTTTGCTATCGCCTCTGATCCCGCCGTGTGGGAACAGCATCCGATGCATGATCGCTGGCGCGAGGATGTGTTCCGCGCGTTCTTCGACGATGCGATGGCGCAAGGCGGGGCCTTGGCGGTCATCGACAAGACCAAAGATGCAATCATCGGTTCGACCCGGTTTCAGGCGTATGACGAAGCGGACGGCGGATCGGTTGAGATCGGCTGGACCTTCATTGCCCCGCTCTATTGGGGGCACGGCCTCAATCCAGAAATGAAGCGATTGATGCTCGAACACGCTTTTGAAAGCGTTGCGCGGGTCGATTTTCGGGTTGGGGAAACCAATTACCGCTCGCGTATTGCGCTGGAGAACATTGGTGCTGAACGTTCTCGCCGCACTGAGCTTGCCCAATATCAGGGCAGGCGGGTGCTCCACATCGTCTATGAGATAACTGCGGAGAGCTTCGCCTCTGGACCGCTCGTCTCAAATGCGTCCGACGATGAGGATGACGACGAGGCGGGCGAAAGCTAGCGGACCGCTTGCAGGCTCTGCATCCGCTTGAGATAGCGCGCGAGCACATCAATTTCGAGATTGACCTGATCCCCCACTTTCAGCTGGCCAAGCGTGGTGACCTCGCTGGTGTGCGGAATGATGTTGAGCGCAAAGTCGCAAGCACCATCTTGGCGATCGCGCACATCATTCACCGTCAGGGACACGCCATCCACTGTGATCGAGCCCTTGGCCGCGATAAACGGCGCCATGCTGGCCCGCGCGCGGATCGCGACTTTCCAAGAATCGCCCTGCTGTTTGGCCAGAACAACCTCGCCAATCGAATCGACATGGCCGGTCACGATATGGCCGCCAATCTCGTCGCCAACGCGCAGGCTTGGCTCGATGTTGAGTGTGCGGCCCGCGGTCCACATGTCTCGGACTGTGCAGGAAACGGTCTCGCCTGAGACATCCACGTCAAACCAGGCATCGCCGGCCTCTCCGCCGCGATCGATCACGGTTAGGCATACGCCAGAGCACGCGATAGACGCGCCAATATCGATCCGCACGGGGTCCAATGGTGCTGCGATTCGAACGCGCAAATCGCCGCGCTGATCGAGGGATTGGATCGTGCCTATGGCGGTAACAATTCCGGTAAACATGAATGCGTTCCTTGTTAGCGCTGACGCAGATACGACGTGAACGTGTCTCTGCCAAGCTGGCGATGATCTGCGCTGGCCCAGCGGCCATGCGCCGCGTCCAGCGAACTAAGCTCCAATGCGCCTAGGCCGCGCAGGCCGTCGCCAATGACAATGGGCGCGTGGTACAGGTGAAGCTCATCAAACAGGTCTTCTTTCAGAAAGCTGGCCGCTGTCTGCGCGCCGCCCTCAACATAGAGATGCTGCACGCCTTCAAGCGCACTTATCTCGCTTGGCGAACCGATGGTTTGAACACCCTCTGGCGCGTCGCGGCGGGTGAGCACAACTCGCGATGGACTGCGCGCTTCAAGGCCGGGCAACCGAACATTGAGACGCGGCTCATCCGCGCGCCATGTGCCGCCGCCGACAAGGATCGCATCATTGCGAGCCCGCTGAGCATGAACATGGGCGCGCGAAGCTTCGCCTGTGATCCATTGACTGGTCCCATCGGCCAGCGCGATGCATCCATCCAATGACATCGCGAGCTTCAGCGTCACATAGGGGCGGTTGAGCCCCGCCCGCATCAAATAGCCAGCGAGGCTGCGCTGCGCACCCGCATGGTCAAGCATGGTCACTTCGATCCCGGCGGCGCGAAGGCGCTCCGCGCCAGCGCCTGCGGTGCGCGGATCAGGGTCGTTCTGTCCAATCACAACCCGCGCTGGCTGAGCGGAGGCCAGCAAGTCTGCGCAGGATGGCCCGCGCTCTGATTTGTGCGCGCATGGCTCCAACGTGACGTAAATGGTCGCGCCCTTCGCGCCGTCTGGGCCTAGAATGGATAGAGCATGCGCCTCTGCATGTGGGCGGCCGCCAGGCTGCGTCCAACCGCGAGCAATCAGCTGGTCATCGCGCACAACCAGCGCGGCGACACCGGGATTGGGGCGACTGAGCGGGCGAGCGCGGGCAGATAGCCGCGCGGCGGCGTCCATCCAGACATCGTCGGAATGTGCGGCCCGCAAAGTTATGGCGTTTCGCTTTCGCTGCTCGCCGACGAAGTTTGCTCGTTGCGGGAGGAAAGCGCCTCTAGGCGCGCCGCTTCGGCGGCGGCTTCTGCGGCGCGGTCCGCCTCGGCTTGGCGCTCCATTTCCTCAACATCGAAACCGCTTGCTGCGCCAAGGGCCTTATAGGCATCGCGCTTGCGCTGTTCATATTCCGCTATGCGGGCTGCGCGCGCGTCCTTGGCGGCCTGATTTTCCTCGTTGGAGGCGATGATTTCGTCGTCCGTGCGGTCCGGCGCAAAGCTGGTGATGTAGGTCACGCTTGGGCGCTCTGGCGGCATATAGGCGGTTTCGGATGTCGCCCACAGCATGATCAGCGCGAAAGGCATCGAAGACACGAACAGGATCGGCCAGCGATAGGGGTTGGGCTTGCGAAACTCCGACCAGAAGTCTGCAATGCCAGCCTTTGGATTGAAACGCGATTTCGACAGCATGACGGTAATATAGGGCGCAAATGGGCGCTATGCCAGAGGTGCTTTTGAGCGAGCGTTTGCCCTAGCCAAAGTTGGCGTAGAGGGTGCGGCCCTGTTCTTTCAGCCAGCGATCGGCACGGCCGATATCCTCTTCATAAAGATCATCGAGCAGCGCATAGAATGCCGGGCTGTGATCGAAATGGACCAGATGGGTGACTTCATGCGCGGCGACTGAGCGCCGGACAAAGTCTGGCGCCTGCACCAATCGCCAATTAATCCGAATTTGGTTTTTCTCTGAGCAACTGCCCCAGCGTTTCTGCGCGCGCGACAGGCCAACGGGCACTTTTGCCAGGTCAGCGCGCTCGCAATAGTCCGACACGTCTTGTTCGAACAGCGCCAGAGCCTCGCGTTCGAGCCAGCTCTTAAGGCGCTTCTCCAGCGCGTTTTCCGGCCCGCCAATCTGGATCTGATCACCCATTTTGCGCGGGCGGCGCGGAGCATCCTGCGACCAGTCGACGACGAGTGGCTTTCCGCGAAACAGGATTTGGCCGCCAGGCTGAGGCGCAGAGCGGCGCGGGATGCGTGCCAATTGCTCGGTCAACCAGTCGGTGCGCGAGCGCGCGAAATTGAGCGCCTCACCCGTGCGCGCCCATGCCGGCATGCTGATGCGCACTTCGCTGCCATCGGGCGCGAGGCGCAAGGTCAGCCGCTTGGCATTTTTCATGCGCCTGAGCGCAATCGGCAAGGTTTGATCGCCCAGCTCAATCTCGTGGGTGACGGGCTTATCGGTCTCTGCGCGGCGCAGCCAATCAATCATGATGTGGCCTTTGCGAAAGGCGAGCTTTCCTCGCCTTCGCCCCATTCGACGATATGATGTTCGAGCGGGCCAGCGTCATTCTCGCTTACAACTCGGCCAGCCACGGACACACCGGCATGCTTTACCGTTTCGCGGTCGCCGCTGATCAGATAGTGCCATTCTGGCAGATCGCGTCCTTCCGCTCGCATCCGATAGGCGCAGGTCGAAGGTAGCCAGGGCACATCCTCCACGATCTTCAGCGTTAAGCGCAGGCAATCGGGCACGAAGGCTTTGCGGTTGCGATAATCGCTGCACTGCGCGCTGTCGCAATCGAGCAATTTGCAGGCGACATTGGTGTCGGTGATCTCGCCCGTGTCGGCGTCCTCGATCTTATGCAGACAGCAGCGCCCGCAGCCATCGCACAGGGCTTCCCATTCTGCGCGGCTAAGCTCTGCGAGCTTAAGCGTCCAAAATTCGTCTCTTAGCTCACCCATTTGTCGAGTTCTGCTGCGACCGCCTCTGGCCCTTGATCGGTCGGCAGAGTGGCGAGTGGTTCGCCATTCGGGCCAAACAGGTAGGTGATGGCCGAATGGTTGATCAGATACCCGCCGCCCGGCGTGTCTTCACCGCGCTCGTAAAAGATGCGGAAATTATCCGCCGCTGTTTTGATCTGTTCGGCGCTGCCGGTGAGACCAATTAGATCATCGGAAAAGGCCGAGGCAAACTCGCCGACGATCTCGGGCGTATCGCGCTCTGTATCGACCGAGATAAAGATCGGCTGGATATTGCCAGCGCGTTCCGGAGAACTCTCGGCAAATTGGCCAAGCCCCTGGATCATGCGCTGTACATCGGTCGGGCAGATGTCCGGGCAAAAGGCGAAGCCGAAATAGACAATCCGGTATTGCCCATCAAAGTCCGCCCAGCGCACGGTTTCCCCGGTGGAGCTGATCAGCTCGAACGGGCCGCCAATATCTGCGCCAGCGAGCGGTGGTTCTGCGGCTTCTTCTGCAGCGTTTGGCATGCCAGAGCAGCCCGCCAAAGCCAGGCTGGCGGCAAGCGCTAGGCTCGCGAAAAAACGTCGGGTTGGCTTCAAGGTGTTGGCGCGCTGGTTCATGGTCTGCTAACTGAGCTTAGTTCAAAAGGATCGAAGCATTGGGGCTCCGCTTATCTGCGCCCTCAATAATGATCTGGCAGGAAATGTGAAAGGATAGAAGCTTGGGGCGCTCATTTTTGCGCAGTGTTGGCGCTGCGGCGGTATTGGCTTGCGGCGGAGCAGCAGCCTTTGGGCTTGGCGGTGCGGTGATGACAGCGCCGGCCGCTGCACAGGGTTTTTCCGACGGATTTGAGTTTCTGAAAGCGGTGAAAGACCGCGACGGTGACGCAGCGACGGCTTTCCTGAATGAGCCGGGCACGACCATCGTCAACAGCCGCGACATCACCTCTGGCGAGACCGGCCTGCACATTGTGGTTGCCCGCCGCGACACCGTTTGGGTGCGCTTCCTTCTGCAACGCGGGGCCAACCCGAATATCCGCGACAAGAAGGGCGTAACCCCGCTGCAAATGGCGACCACGCTTGGCTTTGTTGATGGGGTGGAGGAACTGATCAAGCGCGGCGCGCAGGTCGATGTGAGCGACCGTGCAGGTGAGACCCCGCTGATCGCCGCTGTGCACCGGCGCGATACGGCGGTCATCCGCCTGCTTCTGGAAAAGGGCGCTGATCCCGACCGCAATGACAATTCCGGGCGCTCCGCGCGGGACTATGTTGAGCTGATGAATTCGAACAGCGCGATCCTCGCAGAATTCACGCGGGCCGATAAAGAACGCGAAGAAAAGGGAACGGATCGCAATTACGGGCCTTCTTTCTAGTATGACCGATTTTTCTGACATGACCCTGGATGAGCTGCGCGTTGCACTGGCTCCAGATATCGCAGCTTCGGCTATCTTCGATGGCTGGAACGAGACGGCATTGCTGGCCGCTGCCGACATGGCGGGGGCTGATCCAGATGTTGCAAAGCTGGCCTATCCTGGCGGCGCGATGGACATGATCTCAGCGTGGATAGAGAATATCGACGCGCAGATGGAAGCGGAATGGCCCGCTGAAAAGCTGGCTGAATTGAAAATTCGTGAGCGTATTCGTGAACTCGTCGCGTTTCGTTTGAAGGCGGTCGACGGATTGGATGAGGCTTTGCGCCGTGCGCTCTCGATCATGGCTATGCCGCACAATGCCCCTGCATCGCTCAAGATCGGGTGGAACTCAGCGGACCTGATGTGGCGGCTCGCCGGCGACACCGCGACCGATTACAACCACTACACCAAGCGTACGATCCTGGCCGGGATCTACAGCGCGACATTGGCTGTCTTCGTCAATGATGACAGCGAAGGCAAAGAGGCAACTTACGCCTTCCTCGATCGCCGCATTGACGGCGTCATGAAGTTTGAAAAAGCCAAGGCTAAGTTTCTCGGCGGAGAGCGCGAGACGTTCAGCCTGTCACGCTTCCTCGGCCGCCTGCGTTACCCAAGCACATAAGGTTACCGCCAAGATGGAGGTGGATAAGCGCGTTCAGCGCTCGCCTCTGCTTGCCTGCTCGCTTATGACAATAGGGAATCGCAAACACGGGCCGCGGGTATTGCCGCGTTCTCAGGCAACACAAGCAAAGGGTTTCAAGACATGGCGGGTTCGCTCAACAAGGTAATGCTGATCGGCAATTTGGGCGCTGACCCTGAAATTCGCAGTTTCCAGAACGGCGGCAAGGTCGCCAATCTGCGCATCGCGACCAGCGAAACATGGAAAGACCGAAACACGGGCGAGCGCCAAGAAAAGACCGAGTGGCACACCGTCGCGATCTTTTCAGAGGGCCTCGTCAACGTTGTCGAAAACTACCTCAAGAAGGGCTCAAAGGTCTTTATCGAGGGCAAGCTTCAGACCCGCAAATGGCAAGACCAATCGGGCAATGATCGCTATTCCACCGAAGTGGTGCTGCGCGGCTTTGATGGCACGCTGACCATGCTTGATGGCCGCGGCGAAGGCGGCGGCGGCGGTGGTGGTCGCTCAGGCGGCGGCTATGGCGGCGGTCAGGGTGGCGGCCAAGGTGGTGGCGGCTGGAACCAAGGTGGCGGCGGCTCCGGCGGTGGCAATCAAGGCGGCGGGAACGCTGGCGGCGGCGGAGGTTACGATGACCTCGACGACGACATCCCGTTCTGATCGGTCCGAACCAACCCAACCCAACCCAAATATCACAGAGCCTCGCAGACAATTCTGCGGGGCTTTTTGTTTGAGGACATACGGAATGTTAAAAGAGTTTGACATTGAAATAGCAAAATGTAAAAAGATTCATACATTGTGTTCGGAGTGAATAATGCACTTTTCAAAGTATGATCGTCGCCACTGGGGCTTTTTCCTGCTCGCCATATGCGCTGCTATCCCCTTCGCTTTGTTTATGAGATATGCCACTCGTACCGATCTGTTCGGCGATAACGCGTGGTTGAGTTTTGGCGTATTTATAACCCTTGGAACGGCCGTTTGGTCTATCAATCTCCTTTGGTGGCGCAGTCTTGATGATGTTCACAGGCAAGGTCAGGCCAGTAGCTGGTATTGGGGTGGTCTGTATGGCGGATTTGCCTTTCTGATCTGGCTGATCGCTAGCGATGGGCATGATACCTCCTATGGTGCTGGCGCATTTCATATGCTCGTTGTGCAACTAGTGTTGGGTGGGATGCTCTATGGCATCTGGAAATGGCGCGGTGGCTTCATCCCGGGCAGGCCAGAGCAATGAAAAACTGTTTGCGCGAGATGCGTAAGGCAGGTGGTATCAATCAGGCTGAGTTGGCAGATGCTCTTGGCATATCGCGTCAGACGGTAATCGGAATTGAAGCCGACAAATACGATCCCTCGCTTCCGATTGCCTATCAGCTAGCCGCGCATTTCGATGTTGCGGTGGAGGAGCTTTTCTTCAATCCATGGAAGGCGGATTAGCCCTTCTTTAGCGCGGCCAGCATTTCCGCCATCGGGCCGTCTTGCTCGCCTTCGGGGACAATGCCCGCCTTGGCGCGCACCGCATCGGCGTTCGGCCCCTCTGCGTACGGATCAATCGCCAGGCCCAGGCTTTGTGCGACCGCTTCGCCTAGATCAAAGGCGTCGCCTGAATATTCAATCTCGTCGAGGTCTTCATCTGACAATTCGATTTCGAGGTCTTCGGTCGCATCGGCGAGGGCTGCACGGGTTGTTTCCGCATCGACGAATTTGAGCGCAATCTCCTCGCTCACTTCAACCGGAAATTCCTCACCCGACACCGCGCAAATCTGCATGAATTTTGCACGCATTGTTCCATTAGCGCGCACCCCGCCGGTTGCTGCACTTTCCAGAGACACTTCGGCGCTTAGGGACGATATGCTGGCCAGCGCAAACCGGCTCGCGAGCGCGGCCCTTTCGGCCTCATCTGCCTCTACCACAATGGGCTTTGCAGGCAGAGGCCGGACCTTGACCATGCGGCTGAGCTCCGGCGTGCTCATGCTACACCTTCTGCCTTGATTACTTGCTCATCGCTTAGTGCAGCCAGACGAACCGAGAGCTCTTGCAGTTTGCCCGACACACAGGCGGCTGATGCGGCTTCATCGCGGCCTTCCAAGAAAGTCACATTGCGCGCAACAGCATCCGTGATCTTGGCAGAATCGCCTTCGCCAAAGGCGCTGCGATACGCGCCCAGACGGCCGCCGAGTACGCCCATCAATTTGCCGACGCGCTTGCCCACGACCACATCGTTGACGCCAAATTCGCGCAATTGCCCTTCCATGTCCTCAACGAACAGCTCGGCCAGCAAAGCGCTTTCGCTGCGCATTTCAGCGGCCTCAACGCGCAGGATCACAACGCTAAGTACAGCGGTGATCATGTCAAACCGGCCATCCACGCTGTCATCGACGCCGCATTCGGAATAATAGCTTGGCTCGCGTGCAAGCTCGATCACGCGGTGCCACAGCGGGCGCACTTTCTCACGCGGATCAGGCGCGGTCCCCAGCAGTTTCGATAGGAATGACATTCAGGGCCCTTTCGCCTCAAAGTTCAGCCTCGCGGGCACAAATCTCTGCCGCATTCAGCCAGAATTCAACCAATTCACCCCAGCTGCAATCGACAGCGGCGTTGCAAGGCATGAACGAGGGCCTTAAAGCCCAGTGTCACGCGATATAGGATACGGTGCGGCGCGGGCAATAGATGCCCCTCGCTGATATTGAGCGAAACGAAGGAACGGCAGACGCAATGAACAGGCTTGATCGAGCAGGACGCGCAAAACTCTGGCGCAAGAGCCGAGTGCTCGCTTTGGTGGCTGGCGCTGGCCTAACTTTGGCCGGGTGCTCGTCCATCCAGGAAACGCGCGGCTATGTCGTCGACAATGTCTTGCTGCAATCGGTCCAACCTGGGATTGATAATCAGCGTTCTGTTGAGGGCACTCTGGGCCGCCCAAGCTTTACCAGCCAATATGGTGAGCCGACCTGGTATTATGTCTCCAGCGTTACGGGCCGCCGTCCATTGGTGCGCCCGCGCATTCGCCAGCATTCGGTTCTTGCGGTGAAATTCGATGCTGAGGGCAATGTGGCGTCGGTTGAGAATGCCGGGCTGGATCAAGTCGTCTTCCTGACGCCGGATGGCGATAAGACGCCGACTCTGGGCCGCGAGCGCGGTTTCCTAGAAGACCTGTTTGGCAATATCGGCACGGTTGGCTCTGGCGTTGGGCCGGGCGGCCCGCAATAGCGCTCGCTTGATTGCCGGAATTGAGCGCCCATATCGCTTGCCATGAGTAACGATACGGCGAGCCACGGCCTGACCCAGTGGCACGGCACCACCATTGTTGGCGTTAAGCGCGATGGCAAAATTGTCATCGCGGGCGATGGTCAGGTTTCCATGGGTAACACCGTGATGAAACCCAATGCTCGCAAGGTGCGCCGGATCGGTGAGGGCGGCAAGGTTGTTGCTGGCTTTGCGGGTGCGACCGCCGATGCCTTCACTTTGTTTGAGCGGCTTGAGAAAAAGCTGGAGCAATATTCCGGCCAATTGCTGCGCTCCGCAGTCGAGCTCGCCAAGGACTGGCGCACCGACAAGTACCTGCGCAATCTTGAAGCTTTGATGATCGTCGCGGACAGCGAGACCTTGCTGGTGCTGACTGGCAATGGCGATGTGCTGGAGCCGGAAGGCGGCATCGCGGCGATTGGTTCGGGCGGCAATTATGCGCTCGCCGCGGCGAAAGCGCTGGCTGATTATGAGAGCGATGCGGAGCAAATTGCGACTAAGGCGATGGCCGTGGCGGCAGATATCTGCGTCTTCACCAATGGCAATGTGACACTCGAAACGGTTTGAGCTCGCTGACCGCTGAGCTTCCTCTTTCTTCCTGACGGACAATCATGACAGACAATCTTACACCCAAGGCAATTGTTGCTGCGCTCGATGAGCATATCATTGGCCAAAAGGACGCGAAGCGCGCCGTTGCGGTCGCGCTGCGCAATCGCTGGCGCCGGCAGAGGCTGAACGCGGATTTGCGCGATGAGGTGACGCCTAAGAACATCCTGATGATCGGCCCAACTGGCTGCGGTAAGACGGAGATCAGCCGCCGCCTCGCGAAGCTGGCCGAGGCGCCATTCGTTAAGATCGAGGCGACCAAGTTCACCGAGGTTGGATATGTCGGCCGCGATGTGGAGCAGATTGCCCGCGATCTAGCCGAAGAAGCAATCCGGCTCGAAAAAGAGCGCCGCCGAGAGGCCGTGCGCGAAGCCGCGTCTGACGCCGCAATGGAGCGCCTGCTCAACGCTTTGGTCGGCGACAACGCCTCAGAGGCGACCCGCGAGAGTTTCCGCCAGCGCATCATTCAAGACGCGATGAACGAGGTTGAGGTCGAAATCGACGTGACCGAGGCGCCCAATATGCCGTTTGATATGGGCAATATGGGCGGCAATATGGGCATGATCGACTTGTCAGACATGATGGGCAAAGCGCTTGGCAAGACGCCAACGAAACGCCGCAAGATGCGCGTGCCAGAGGCGTGGGATAAGCTCGTCGATGAAGAGGCCGACAAGCGGCTCGATGACGACGATGTTGCGCAAACAGCTTTGCGCAATGCGGAAACCAACGGGATCGTGTTCCTCGACGAAATCGACAAAATCGCGGTCTCTGATGTGCGCGGTGGCTCCGTCAGCCGAGAGGGCGTGCAGCGCGACCTTTTGCCGCTGATCGAGGGCACAACGGTCAGCACCAAATACGGCCCGATGAAAACGGATCACGTGCTGTTTATCGCCAGCGGCGCATTCCATTTGGCCAAGCCATCGGACATGCTGCCTGAATTGCAGGGGCGCTTGCCGATCCGGGTAGAGCTGCGCGCGCTGACCGAAGAGGACTTTGTGCGCATTCTGGGCGAGACCAAGGCCAATCTGGTCGAGCAATATCGCGCGCTGATCGGCACAGAAGATGTCACCTTGGATTTCAAAGATGATGCAGTGAGTGAAATCGCCAAGATCGCTGCTCAAGTGAATGAGAGCGTCGAAAACATTGGTGCGCGGCGTTTGCAAACCGTGATGGAAAAACTGCTCGAAGAAATCAGCTTTGAAGCGGAAGAGCACCAAGGCGAGACGATTACAATCGATGCCGAATATGTGCGCGGCCGCCTGACCGAGCTGGCGGGCAATAGCGATCTGTCGAAATACATCCTGTGACGGGAGGGCCCGTCGGCGATTTGGCCGCGATGCTGGCTGGCATGGATCCGTTGCTGCATGAGCTGCCCTATGTGTTCATGCATGAAGATCGCTGGACCGATTTCTCGATAGAACTGAGCGGTATGTTCGCTTCCATGCATGAGGATGAGGGCACGACTTACGTGTTCGCGCTCGATCAAGAATGGGAGATGGCGGCAGGCTTGCCTCGGTTCGCGCGCGTTACCTTGCAAGTGCACTCTGATTTGGAAGGCGTTGGTCTAACCGCCGCTGTATCATCAGCGCTGGCAGAGGTTGGCATCTCTTGCAATGTCATCGCGGCGTTTCACCATGATCATCTGTTTGTGCCGTGGGACCGGCGGCTCGAGGCGATGGCTATACTCAAGCAGCTCGCCAACGACGCAGGTCGATGATTCTCAACCCTTCGGCGAGCGAGCCTGCGATCATTGCTTGAGCTTGCGCGCTAAGAACGCTTTAACAGTGCCCAACACTTTCACGATTGGGGACTGAAAGCATGATCACTCAGACATTTCGCCGTACTTTTCTTGCCAGCGTTGCAACCGCTGCCTTGGCCATGGGCGCGCCCGCCTTTGCCGATGACCATTCCGGCGATGGCGCGCAGGAGGCTCCAACGCTCTCTGCTCCGAAGATTGAATACACCCGTTGGCAGCTGGACAACGGCCTGACCGTGATTGCCCTGCCAGACAACACGACGGCGAATGTCACGACGTCGCTGTGGTACAAGGTCGGCTCAAAGCATGACCCAGAGGGCCGCTCAGGCTTTTCGCATTTGTTCGAGCATATCCTCAGCCGCAAGACGGTGAATATGCCGTACAATATGATCAACAAACTGACCGAGGATGTTGGCGGCCAGCGCAATGCCTCCAACTGGATTGATCGCACCAATTACTTCGAGACGGTGCCAGCGCAATATCTCGAAACGATGCTGTGGACCCACCGCGAGCGTATGGCTTTCCCCGTGGTCGATGCCGAGGTGTTTGAGAACGAACGCAATGTCGTGAAGGAAGAGCTGCGCACCCGCGTGCTTGCACCGCCTTATGGCCGGCTTCAGCGGATCGTGATTCCAGAAAACGCCTATGACGTGCTGCCGATGCGCCGTCCCGGCATTGGTTCAATCGAAGATTTGGACTCCGCGACTTTGGATGATGCCCGCGCGTTTCATCAGGCTTATTATGGTCCCGACACAGCCACCCTGATTGTTGCCGGCAATTTCGAAATGGAAAAGCTGCGCGCGCTGGTTGACCAATATTTTGCCGATATCGCACCGCGCGACAATCCGATCAGCCTGGAGATTGAAGGCGAAGAGCCAGTTCGCACAGAGTCGCGCTCCATCGCTGCGACCGCGCCCAATGTCCCACTGCCAGTGGTTGGCGGCGTTTGGAAAGCGCCGTCCGTCAGCAGCGAAGATGCAGCAGCGATCGAAGTGCTATCCGCGATCATGGCGCGCGGCCAAAGCAGCCGCCTGCACACGGCCTTGGTGCGCACCGGGAAAGCGGTTCAGGCCGCCCATTTCGATACGATGACGATGGATGGCGGCTTCATTGCCAATTTTGCCGTGCTCAGCCCGGCGGCGAATTCCGAGGAAGCAAACGCCATCCTGAACGCAGAGCTCGAACGTATTCGCACAGAGCCAGTGACCGATGCGGAACTGACCGAGGCGAAGAATGAGATTTTCTCTTCAGCTCTGTCTCAGCGTCAGACCGTTCGCGGGCGCGCCTTTGAGCTGGGCGAGGCTTTGGTCTCAACCGGCAATCCTGATGCCGCAGATGCGCGGCTTGCTCGAATTGCTTCGGTTACCGCCGAAGATGTGCAGCGGGCCGCGGCCAAATGGCTCGACCCGAATGCGAAAGTGTCGATGACTTACACGGCTGGTGAAGATGATCCGTCGACCTATGCCAATCCGGTGCCGCGCCCAAGCTATGGAACGGTGCCGCCCGCCACGGGCGCACCGCTGGAACTGCTTCCTGAAGGGGAGCGCATGGCGCCGCCAGCTCCGATTGACGCGCCAGATGTGGTGCGCAGCGACTTTGTGACGAGCACGCTGGCCAATGGCATTCCGTTGGTCACGACGCAGACCAGCGACGTGCCAATCGCAACAATTACGATCGTGTTCCCAGGTGGGGACGCGAGCGATCCTGCGGGCAAAGCAGGCCTTGCCGGTTTCGTTGCAAGCCTCGCCGATCAGGGGACGGCTACGCGTAGCGCACCAGAGATTGCCGCGACTTTGGAATCGCTCGGTGCATCGCTCAACATCAGCAGCAGCCCGGACGGCACCTTTGCCAGCCTGACCGCGCCAACGGTCAATCTGAACAAGGCCGGCGAGGTGCTGGTCGATATCATCCAAAATGCCAGTTACCCGACCGAGGAATTGGAGCGGGAACGCAAGCGCGCGATGGATGGAATCGACGCGACGCTTAAAGATCCAAGCTCGCTTGCCGGATTGGTCGCGACCCGCGTGATGTACGGCGATGCACCCTATGGCCGTGTCGCCACGGTCAGCAGCATTCCTAACATCACCCGCGAAGACTTGCTCGCGAACCGCGCAGCCTATTGGCATCCGCAGACGGCCAAAATCGTCGTGAGCGGCGGTATTGCTGCGGACGAAGCGGCGACATTGGCAGGCGGTTTGTTCGGCGAGTGGGAAGCGAGCAGCGCGCCGCCCGCAATGGTCGCGAACCCTGCTGGCAGCGGCACCGCACCGCGCACTTTGGTGATCGATATGCCAAATGCCGGCCAGGCGGCTGTGATCGCCGGCGTTCGCGGCATCTCGCGCTCGGATGAGGATTTCTATCCTGTCTGGCTGGCCAACACGGTTCTGGGTTCAGGCTCCAACGGGCGTTTGTTCGAAGAAGTGCGGACCAAGCGCGCCTTGGCTTATGGTGCCTATTCGCAAATGCCGCAGCTGGCCGATGCCGCCGTTTGGCGCGCGATTGCGCAGACTGACCATGCGACAGCCGATGATGTTGCCGCGGTCTTCTTCGAAGAGTTTGAGAAGCTGAGCGCTCAGCCCGCAAGCGAAGATGCGATTGAGAAGCGCCGGCTGTTCCTGGGCGGAGCGATTGCTCGCAGTCTGGAGACAAGCGGCGGGTTTAACGGCCTGGTTGCGAGCGCAATGCTGCGCGGGCTCGAGCCGGATGAGGCGTTTCAGATTGCGGATCGTCTGTCGGATGTGAGCGCTGAGGAAGCGGCTCAAGTCGCGGCAGAATATCTGACCAAGGATCGCACATCACTCGTGATCGTCGGCAAGGCAGAAGACTTCTTGGAAGACTTGCAAGCTCTGCGCGGCGAGGTGGAAGTGATCGCTTTCGACGATCTCGATCTGGCCGCAAGTGATTTGCGCAAGTCAGCCACTGCGGAGGCCGCTGGCGGCGAATAAACGCGAGACATGGAAGCAGTGAGGGGCGTTCTAGCCTCTCACTGCTCCGTGCCGCCCGCTTTCTCTTCCGCGCTTTCATTGGCCTGCCGCGCCCACATTTCGGCATAAAGCCCTCGCTTGCTCAGCAGCTCAGCGTGTGTGCCTTGCTCGGCCAAACGCCCAGCCTCCAGCACAATGATCTGATCTGCATCGGCAATCGTTGAGAGCCGGTGCGCAATTGCGATGGTCGTGCGGCCGGCGGCAATACGCCGCAAAGTGGCCAGAATTTCCTGCTCCGTCCGCGTATCGAGCGCGCTGGTCGCCTCATCCAGCAGCAGGATTGGCGGGTCTTTGACGAGGGTGCGAGCAATTGCCACCCGCTGCTTTTCACCGCCGGACAGTTTCAGCCCGCGTTCGCCGACCATGGTCTCAAACCCATCGGGCAAACCCTCGATCAGAGGCGTTAGCGCTGCGTCTTGCGCGGCCCGTTCGATCACATCGTTGCTCGCATCAGCGGCGCCGTAGCCAATGTTGTAGTGCAGCGTGTCGTTGAACAGCACGCTGTCCTGCGGGACGATGCCAATTGCTTCGCGCACGCTGGCTTGCGCGACCTGCGCGATATCCTGGCCATCGATCAGGATGCGGCCGGAAGTGGGATCGTAAAAGCGGAACAGCAGCCGCCCGATGGTGCTCTTGCCTGCTCCGGAAGGGCCGACAATTGCGACATTGCCAGAGGCTGGCACTTCAAAGCTAAGCCCGTGAAGGATCGTGCGTTCTGGATCATAGCCGAAGGTCACATTGTCGAACACCAGATGCGGCTTACGAACGATGAGGGCAGGAGCGCCCGGTGCATCGCGCACCTCGACCTCTGTATCCATCAATCGGAACATCTCTGCCATATCGACCAGGCCTTGGCGGATCGTGCGATACACCCAGCCCAGCAGATCGAGCGGGCGGAACAGCTGCATCAAGAAGGTGTTGACCAGCACCAGATCGCCAACGGTCAGCTCGCCCTTGCTCCAGCCCCACACGGTGTAGGCCATCGCGCCCGCCATCAAGGCATTGGTGATCAGCGATTGCGTTATGTTGAGCAGCCCGAGCGAGTTTTCGCTCTTGACCGCTGCCTCGGCATAGGCGCGCGCTGCTTGGCTGTAGCGCTTCTCTTCGCGCTCCTCAGCGCCGAAATATTTGACCGTCTCAAAGTTCAGCAGCGAGTCGACCGCGCGGTGCAATGCCTGACCATCAAGGTCGTTCATCTCGCGTCGCAGCTTCGTGCGCCATTCCGTGATCCAGCGGGTGACCGCGATATAGGTGACCACTGTGACAGCGGTGGCGGCGACCAATTCCCAGCCAAAATTGAGGTAGAAGATCACTCCAACCGCGATCAGCTCAATGGCGGTTGGCGCGATGTTGAACAGCAGGAAGTAGAGCATCATGTCGATGCTCTTGGTGCCGCGTTCGATGATCTTGGTAACCTCGCCCGTGCGGCGCGAGAGGTGAAAGCGCAGGCTGAGGCGGTGAAGGCGGTGGAAGACATCCTCGGCCAGGCTCAAGGTGGCCGCCTGGCCAACGCGCTCGAACACGATATTGCGCAAATTATCGAACAGTAGCGAGGTGAAGCGACCAAGCCCGTATGCGACCACCAATGCCAGCGCGACCGTTACGCCTTCGCTGACCGGACCGGCCATCGCATCGGCGGCATGCTTGTAAGCAAACGGCAGCGCCAGAGTGACACCCTTGGCGGCAAGCACGAGCACCATCGCAATAACAATGCGCCACCGCAGCCCCGGATTGTCCTTTGGCCAAAGGTAGGGGAGAAACCGCTTAAGCGTCGTCCAGCTTTCCGCCTCAGGTGGGCGGTTTGCATGATCAGCAGAAGTGGATGTGTCAGGCGGCATTGGTGGCGACCATGTGGGCGCACCTTAGCGCAAGCGCAAGGCTCTCAAGCGGCCTGGTGGTTTTAGCTGCGAACTAGAATCGGCTGGGCGTCTTGTTGCGGCGATAGTCGCGGCCAACCGCGCGAGGCAGGTCAAACAGCACGCGTTGCCGCGAGAAGTCGATTGCGACCCGGTCAAACATCTTCAGATGGTTCATGCCCAGTGACAGCACCGGCTTATCCTTAAGGCCCAAAGCTTCAAAGGCTGGTGTGTCGGCGAAGGTGATCGGCACATTCTTGAGGTTGACGCCGCCGATCTCCAGACTTCTCACGAAAGACATCTCGCCTGAGGCCGAAACGCCATTGACGTCGGTAGTTAGGACGGTTTCCGCGCGCTTGGTGCGAATGCGTTGGCGCAGCGCATTGTTGGCGAGGCTGGCCTGCGCGCCCGTATCGATAATGACGGTCGCTTTTACGCCTTCAACTTCGGCATTGGTGATTAGAAGCTGGCCCAGCTTGTGCCGGGCGCGAACCACGATTTCAAAACCGCGCTGGCTGGCTTTTTCTTTGGTGACGTCTTCGATCACCATGGTCTCATCGCGGAAATCGATCAGCACTCTGAAGTCCTGCAGCGTGTCGAGCCCGATGATGCCGTCTGCGCCAACATGATCTCTGTAGAGGACCGGGGCGGCAAGGTTATGGATGATGCTGCCGCCGAGCTCGAGGCTGTCCAACTCCACCACTTCAACAGGGCGGCGGCTGGCCATGCCCACCAGTGTTGCGGTGCCAAGCGATTCCAGACCCAGCGCATCATTGATGCGGTGCGTGACGGCGGTCGCTTGGCTGCCGGTGTCGATCATGAAGTTGTAAGGGCCCGCGCCATCGATGGTCACAGGCACTGTCATGCGCTCATTGCGCTCTTCTTCCAGGCTCAAAATCTCTGTATTGGGGTTGGTGAAGCTGGGCGCGATCGACTGATCCCCCGATTGCTGCCCCATGCCAATGAAAGCCATGGAAAGTGCGGGTCCGTACCAGAGATAATGCATAATGTGTCCTACCATGGGCGCAGACTAGGGATGCCGCACGCCGCCTGAGAGGCACAGACTACCAGACGATTGATGATTGCCCAAACCAAAGCGAGATGGGTTTGCATTTGCAGTAGGATTAAGCACCTGCCGCAGCTGGTGCAGCGCCGCGATTGCGCAGCAGGTCCCATGTCTCGCGGACCTTTGCGTTCCATCCGAACCAGAATGTGGCGGCATAAACACTGGCCCCGGCAAAGCCGTTCCACAGTAGATCAATGAGTGGTGAACCGAATGAAGCGTATCGTTGCAGGGCGAGCACGACCACAGCCATTGCGCCGCAAGCGATGACGGTTGGCGCGATCTCTTTCAATAGAGCGAGCGGCGAGGCGCCAATACGCGGCAAGGTGAGGGAGAGTGTGATGCAGCACAGCAAGGGCGCAGCGACCCACCAAGCATGAACGAGGCCCATGGCTCCGAATTGAACGCCCCAAAGGAATGCGAGCGGCATAATGATCGCGCCAGAGAGACTGGTCGTCAGATAGACCTGCGTTCGGCCCATGGCGTTGGTGACAGGTGAGCAGATCAGATGCAGCGCAAAGAACGGCATCGCCAGCGCCAGTCCGCCGACAATCGGGATCATGCCGGCCCATTTCTTACCAAACAGCGTCAGGATGGCGGCTTCGCTGGTCAGAGCGAGCCCGACATATATCGGTGCAGTCACCATCATCACCATTCGCGCGGTCTTCAAGAAGTATGGCCCCAGCGGCTTGTTCGCGCGATGCAGCTCTGAATAGGCGGCAAGCCCAACCTCATTGATCGGCGGCAAGAACCGGCCCGTAACAATAAGCGTGAGGAACAAGGCCTCTGAATAAAGGCCAAGGTTATAGGTCGACATCTGACGGCCGGCGATCACGATGTCGCTTTGGCTTTGGATGATCCAGAAGATTTGGCAGAGCGTCAGCGTGCCGCCAAAGGTCACCAGATCCCACGCACCACGCGGATCAAATATCGGCTTCACCAATAGGCGCGCTGCAATAG
>CANMIS010000002.1:632500-702128 GCA_947498065.1 uncultured Erythrobacter sp.
TTGCCTCCGTACCTTCGGAAGAAGGAGGCCCTGATTCGAGGCAACTCTTATCAGGGGGCACAGGCCAGGGGGTAGCGACTGTTTATCAAAAACACAGGACTCTGCTAAGTCGGCTTCAAGACGACGTATAGGGTCTGACGCCTGCCCGGTGCTTGAAGGTTAAGAGGAGGAGTGCAAGCTCCGAATTGAAGCCCAAGTAAACGGCGGCCGTAACTATAACGGTCCTAAGGTAGCGAAATTCCTTGTCGGGTAAGTTCCGACCTGCACGAATGGCGTAACGACTTCCCCACTGTCTCCAGGATATGCTCAGCGAAATTGAATTCTCCGTGAAGATGCGGAGTACCCGCGGTTAGACGGAAAGACCCCGTGCACCTTTACTGCAGCTTTAGAGTGGCATTAGGAAAGAACTGTGTAGAATAGGTGGGAGGCTTTGAAACTTGGGCGCCAGTCCGAGTGGAGCCAACCTGTGAAATACCACCCTGTTGTTTTCTGATGTCTAACCTAGGTCCGTTATCCGGACCAGGGACCCTCTATGGCGGGTAGTTTGACTGGGGCGGTCGCCTCCTAAAGAGTAACGGAGGCGCGCGATGGTATGCTCAGGCCGGTTGGAAACCGGCTGCGAGAGTGCAATGGCATAAGCATGCCTGACTGCGAGACCGACAGGTCGAGCAGAGACGAAAGTCGGTCATAGTGATCCGGTGGTCCCTCGTGGAAGGGCCATCGCTCAACGGATAAAAGGTACGCCGGGGATAACAGGCTGATACTGCCCAAGAGCTCATATCGACGGCAGTGTTTGGCACCTCGATGTCGGCTCATCACATCCTGGGGCTGGAGCAGGTCCCAAGGGTTTGGCTGTTCGCCAATTAAAGTGGTACGTGAGCTGGGTTCAGAACGTCGCGAGACAGTTTGGTCCCTATCTGCCGTGGGCGTCGATACTTGAAAGGAGTTGCCCCTAGTACGAGAGGACCGGGGTGAACATACCTCTGGTGTACCAGTCATTCCGCCAGGAGTGCCGCTGGGTAGCTATGTATGGACGGGATAACCGCTGAAAGCATCTAAGCGGGAAGCCTCCCTTGAGATTAGGTATCATCGAACCGTAGTAGACCACTACGTTGATAGGCTGGGTGTGGAAGCGCAGTAATGCGTGTAGCTAACCAGTCCTAATAGTTCTGTTCGCGCTTGTAGAATCTGCACCATCAACGTCAGCCCTGCGTGGCTTTCATTGATTGGTAGAGAATTTCTCAAGCCAGATACGCCCAAGAACACTAAAGTAAGTGCATCGATTTAAACCCGTTTTCCGCAAGCTTCATTGCTTGGTGGTCATAGCGTCTGTGACCCACCCGATCCCATCTCGAACTCGGCCGTGAAACCAGATAGCGCCGATGGTACTATGTCTTAAGGCATGGAAGAGTAGGTCGCTGCCAGGCATTGTAGCTTGCGGATTGCGGGACAAACCCATTCACTAGTCAAAGGGCTGATCCGTCAAGGACAGCCCTTTTGGCGTCTCTAATGGCGTCAAACGGTGCCGCGGGGTGGAGCAGTCCGGTAGCTCGTCAGGCTCATAACCTGAAGGTCGTTGGTTCAAATCCAACCCCCGCAACCACCATCTATCTGAAAACATGCCAAAAATTAGCCTCACTGTTACCAGTGGGGCTTTTTGCGTTCCAACTGTAAGCAAATAGGAAGCAGGCTGATGCGTACTCTAGGGTCACGGAGAGTGCTGAGGAGCCATGCAAGCGAATAGTATGCCTTGGAGTTGTCCTGTTAGGTGGCGAAGGTCTAGCTCCTGACCGGAGCTCAAGGGATGTTTGGATGGCGGCGTCCGCTTTTGGCGCAGTCACTTTGATATGACGATGGCGGATTCTGGGGGTGAAAGCAGCCATTGCCAACTCGGTTTTTGACTTGTGCTTTGGGCTCTCAGAGCGAACGCCATCTGGCGTTGTGGCAAATGCCTCTAGCTCTTCGATGCCGCAGGCAACCGTGCTAGCTCATTGGTGCAGGGCAGTATTTGTTCAGATATGCATCATGTGTCGGCATGTGGTTGACCAGATAGCGGATCGACTGCTCCATCCCGTCAATTTCCGGCTTGAGCTGCACAAGGTTGAGCGAGCTGGCCATCGCGTTGTTGCCCTGCATTTCCAAGCCTTGTCCCATCATCACCGCGGCCCAGCTCGTTTCAGTGAAGAGTTCGTCTTCTTCACGGAAGATCTGGCCATTGGTGCGGAAGAGTTCCATTTTTTCGGTGAGGCTGTCTGGCACGCTCATTGTGCGGCAGTAGTTCCAGAACTCTGAATCGTCCCGCGCGGTCTGATGGTAGTGTAAGATCAGAAAATCGCGGATGCGCTCATATTCCTTGCGCGTCAGGCGGTTGAATGCGTCTTCCTGCGTTTGATTGATCCCGTCGAGCGAGAGGACGGAAATCAGCTTATTGATGCCGGTGTTGATCAAGTGGATCGAGGTCGATTCCAACGGTTCCATAAAGCCGGCGGACAATCCCAAGGCCACCACATTCTTGTTCCAGAACTTCTTGCGGCGGCCAGTGAGAAACCGGAGATGATTGGGGTCAGCAGTTGGCTTGCCTGCAAGGTTTGAGACGAGGATGTCATGCGCTTCGTCGGCTTCCATGAACTGGCTGCAATAGACATGGCCGTTGCCGTTGCGATGCTGCAGTGGGACTTGCCATTGCCAGCCGGCGGAATGCGCCGTGGCGCGGGTGTAGGGCAAAGGCGGGCTGCCATCATCACGGTTGCAAGGTAGAGCAACTGCGCGATCGCAGGGAAGCCAACGGGTCCAATCCTCATAGCCCGTTTCGAGCGCTTGCTCGATCAGCAATCCTCGGAAGCCTGAGCAATCAATAAAGAGGTCGCCGCTAATGTCGCTGTCACTATCCATCTTCACCGATGTGACGAAGCCGGACTCGGCGTCGCGTGCGACATCAATGACCTTGCCTTCGCGGCGCACAACGCCGCGAGCCTTTGCGTACGTGCGCAGGAACTGGGCATAGCGACCAGCATCAATATGATAAGCGTAATTGACCGGCGGTAGGTCTTCGCGAGGGTGATCCTCAGTTCGCGAAAACCGCCCAAAATAGGCCGCCATGGTTTCGACATTGAAGGCCTGGATCGGGCGTTTGTCGCCAGCCTCGCGGCAGCGATGCCAAACATTATGGAAAGATACGCCGCCCATATTGTAGCCATAGGCACCGAACGGGTGAATGTAGCTATCGCCTTGATTGCCCCAATTCACGAACTGAATGCCCAGCTTGAATGTGCCTTGGATCGCGCTCATCATTTCGCGTTCGTCGATCTCTAGCAGCTGGTTGAACTCGACAAAGGGAGGAATGGTGGCCTCGCCAACACCGACCGTTCCTATGGCCTCTGATTCGATCAGAATGATCTCGACCTTGCGATCTTTGCCAAGGCGCGAAAGCGCCGCTGCCGCCATCCAGCCTGCTGTGCCGCCGCCTACAATCACGATCTTCTCGATAGACATTGCGCTTGTCTCTCCTGCCAAGTCTGCTCGAAGTCTTAGGTGAAAGATAACGGGTAATCCAGCTATGTGGGAAAAATTGTGAACGTTCATTTTAGAGCTTGTGAACGCTCACAATTGAAGTTAGGCATTGTAACACTAGGGTGGACTGAAACCGCCTTTCCTGGGGAGGAAACATACAGTGATTCGTAGAAAACCGCTTTCGCTTGGGCTCGATTCGGGCCGGTCAGCTATCCTTACAACTGCATCCAGCCTGGCAATGTCGATGGTCCTTGCGCCCGCCGCCATGGCGCAAGATGAGGTCGCTGATGAAGAAGTCGCGGAGGCCCCTGCTGACGAAGGCAACAACATCGTCGTAACCGGTTTCCGGGCTTCGCTTGAAAACGCTCAGAACATCAAGCGCGATGCCGACACCTTTGTGGACGCTGTTACTGCTGAAGACATTGGTGCGCTGCCAGATCGCTCGGTTGCTGAAACCCTGCAGCGTATTCCCGGGATCACCATTGGCCGCTTTGAAAAAACAACTGATCCAGACCGGTTCTCTGTCGAGGGAACGGGCGTCATTATCCGCGGCCTTCCCTTCGCGCGCTCTGAACTGAACGGGCGCGATATTTTCTCCGCGACTGGCGGACGCGTGCTCAGCTTTAACGATGTGTCACCTGAGCTGCTTGGCCGTGTCGAGGTGTTCAAGAACGTCACCGCTGACATGGTCGAAGGCGGCCCATCAGGTACCGTCAATCTTGTCACGCGCAAGCCGCTCGACAATCCCGGCACGAGGCTCGCAGGGACAATCGGCGCAAACTATGGTGACCTTCGTGAAGAATGGTCGCCTGAGTTCTCTTTGCTGGGCTCGACCACGGTCGATTTGCCTGGTGGTTCAATTGGTTTCCAGCTTGCCTATGCCAAGTCGGAACTGAAGAGCCGTACAGACGCATCACAGGTTGCTGACCCGTGCTACCGTGCAGTCACGCTCGACGGACCATGCTTGCGCGCGCTGTCTGTTGGTTCGGGCGGCTTTGTTGGTGATCCCAACTTCGACGCTTCGAACTTTCCGCCAGACGGATCGGTTCTTGTCCCGAAGGGGGCCGGTGTCCGCACAACCGATCTCGATCGTGACCGCGAGGCCTGGTCGGCTGTTCTTCAGTACGAAGATCCAACCGGCAACTTCGTTGCGACGTTTGAGTGGCTCCGTTCAGACACGACATTCCAGACTGAAGAATTCGCTCTGATTGCGCGGGTCGATGATGAGGGGTTGTTCCCAGTGCCTGCTGCAGGCAGCACATTTCAGTTCGATGAGAATGGCATCTTCCAAAGCGGAATTCTAACTCAGCGCCCTGGTGATGCCTATGCAAACCCATTTGGCCGGGGCGGCCTGCCAATTGACTCGCTTCGGTTCGAACGCGGTTTGGCCTCTACCACTGAGGATTTCTCATTCGATGCTAAGTGGAACATCACTGATCGTTTCCGCGTCAACTTCGAGGCGCAAACTATCAGCTCCGATCTGGCGCGTGATTCCGTCTTCGGTGCGCTCAGCACTTGGGCAAACATTGACCTCGATCTCTCCGGGAATGTGCCGAGTGTAAACTTCATTGCCCCTCCGGGCGCTGAAGCTGACTATTTCTCCTCCGGCTTCAACACCTATTACTGGTTCGGTTTAGACAGCCGCGAGAAGAACGAAGGCGGTCTCGATAGCCTGCGATTTGATGCAGAGTATGATATCAGCGACGATGGCTTCTTCAAGGCGGCTCGTTTCGGCGCGCGCTGGGCTGAGCGGGATCGCACGACCCGCAACACAAATTTCAGCACGTGGGGCAACCTTTCGGCTCCATGGGCTGGGCGAGCAGGCTGTGCACCTTGGGGTGAAGGTACTGGCTGCGGTGCAAGCGGCCCAGGACCATTTGGCAATGGGTTTATCCCAGGCCGTTTCTACACCGGCCTACCTGGCCAGGAATTTGCGATTGCTGGCGGCGCCTATGTCGACGAATTTCCAGGCTTCTCGCAATTGCGCAATCCGTTTGGCGACAACTTCCAACGCGGGAATTCTCCAACCCCGATCGAGAATGGTGCGGCGTTCTTCTTTGGCGGAGATGATTTCCTAGGCGAATATCTCTCTGGTTTGACTGACGATCAATTTGAGGAAATTCAGGAATTTGGCCTGTCACCAGAACGCTTTAACTACGGCGTGAATGGCCGCTTCCGCGCCGATCCATTGACCGGCGAGATTGTGCCTTGCGACATTGAAGGTGTGTTCTGCCCCGGTGAGGTTTCGACCGTCACTGAAGTGACTAATGCCGCCTATGCGCGCGTCGATTTCGGCCACGACTTCAGCAATGGCTGGAACGTAGACGGCAATATCGGTCTGCGCTATGTCGAGACTGAAATAACGAGCGGCGGGCGTATCGGGTTCCCTGATGCCAGCCGTTTCGACAATCCAGCCAATGGCGTTTCCAATGGCGACGGAATTGTTCAGGTTTCTGAACTCCAAGCATTGTGCGCGACGCCCGATGTGCCAGGGATTCAGCGCGGCTATTGCCAATTGTCTGATGCAAGACTGGCAGAATTTGCCGCAGCCCATACCGGCGAAGTGCTCAACGATGATCGAAAGATCCGCTTTGACCATTGGCTGCCTAGCTTCAACGCCAAATTGGATGTGGGCGGCGGACTATTGTTCCGCGCAGCAGCATCGAAGAACATTGCAAGGCCTGACCTTCAGCTGTTCCGAGCAGGCGGGGGAATTGGTGACAACACCAACGCTCTTGAGACTGCTGGTGCAGATGCGCTCGCAAATGGACCTTTGTTTGCCCTCTCTACGGGCAACAGGAACCTTCTGCCGGTTGAAATCTGGAACTATGATCTTTCGGTTGAATGGTATTTCAATGCCGTCGGCTCGGTGACTTTATCTGGCTTCCTCAAGGACGTTGATGGCTTCATTGATACGGGTTTCAACACGGTCACATATCAGGGCAGCGTTCCTGTTGAGGTGGCAGTTGAGGGGCCGTCCAACGCTCAGGACGGACTGCTTAAGGGCTTCGAACTTGCCTATCAGCATACGTTCGATTTCTTGCCAGGATTGCTAAGCGGATTTGGCACGCAGCTGACCTACACCTATGTCGATGGTGGCGACTTCACAAATCCGAATCTAACTGCAGTTGGCCAGTCGTCGATTACGACCGCGGCCAATGAATTGGGAGGCGGTGCGTTTGTATCGCAGCAGCCACTCGCGGGTATTTCTGAGCACGCATTCAACGCGACCCTCTTTTACGAGAAAGGGCCGTTGTCCGCGCGCGCTGCCTACAATTGGCGATCGGAATTCCTGATCACCCCGCGTGATGACATCTTCCCATTCTCGCCAATCTGGCAGGAAGATACGGGGCAATTGGATGCATCGATTTTCTATTCGGTGACGGATTACCTCAAGCTCGGCATCCAAGGCGTGAACCTGCTCGATGAGGTCACCGAAACTTCACAAGTTGTCGACTTCGATGGGACGCGCGTCACGCGATCAGCGTTCCGAAACGACCGCCGCTTCACATTCCTGGCGCGGTTCGACTTCTAGGTCTTTAGGGGAAGGCCTATTGAGGAAGGAAAGGGCCTTTGTTTTGCGCAAGGGCCCTTTCTTTTGCTGGGGTCTGACTGCTCTCCGAAGGTGAGTAATGTTTGAGGCAATGGAATGGTGAACGCGATCAGAAAGTTAAGAAGTGCTGGCGCTGCAGCCGCGCTGGGCTTCGTCTTGTCTGCTTGCGGCACAGCGCATGAGACAGAGGGCAAAGACCGGCACGAAAAGATTGAGCGGGTTGCATTGCCGGAAGCAGGATCTTCTCGCGAGCCTGCCAGCGAACCGGGTTGGCGGCTGGTTTGGCAGGACGAATTTGACGGCGCCCAAATCGACCGCACGAAATGGGATTTCGATGTGGATTGTTGGGGCGGCGGCAATGATGAGCGGCAGTGTTACACCGACGCCCCGCGCAACGCTTCGCTCCGCGATGGCAAGCTGGTGATCACTGCACGGCGCGAGACGCACACTGGCCCGGCTCTGCCTACGCATATGCGCAAGGAGGCGGAGGATCCCGATGCGACCGCGACAAAGCCTTACACCTCGGCGCGCTTGGTCACGCGCGGCAAAGCCGCCTGGAAATATGGCCGGATCGAAGTGCGCGCCAAGCTGCCACAGGGGCAAGGAACCTGGCCGGCGATCTGGATGCTGCCAGAAGATAACGCTTATGGCGGTTGGGCCGCGTCAGGCGAGATCGACATCATGGAAGCGGTCAATCTTGGCACGGCTTGCGACGATTGCCCGGGCGGCAGTGAAAGCACAATTCTCGGCACGCTGCACTTTGGCGATTTGTGGCCTAACAATTCGCTCGACAGCAGCGAAATGTATGCGCCCGAGGTGCTCGAGGGGTTCAACACCTTCGGCATTGTCTGGGCCCCGGATCAGATCGAATGGACTTTCAACGGCAAAGTGTTCGCGCGTAAAGCGGCGGATGCCTGGTGGAGCGCTGGTTCCCAGGAACGCGGAGCGCCTTTCGATCAGCCGTTTCACCTGATCCTCAATCTGGCCATTGGGGGCGGCTTGCCAGAGCGGCGCGGCCTAGGCGGTGTGGATATGAATGATTTCCCAAAAAACCTTGAAATTGATTGGGTTCGGGTCTGGCAATGCGGCGAACAAGGCAATAGCGATAGTGCTTGCTTAGGAGGCGAATAAGGTATGGCGAGACGGCGCCAATCTGTGACGATCAAGCATGTTGCTGCCGATGCGGGGGTGTCGCTGCAGACGGTTAGCCGCGTCATCAATGATGAGCCCAATGTCCGCCCGGCTATGAAGGAGCGGGTGCAAAGCTCGATCGACAAGCTTGGCTATGTCCCGTCCATCGCCGCGCAGCGGATGAGCGGATCGCGCTCCTATCTGATCCTCGCCCTTAATGACCGTGAGCGCACGATCGCAGATTGGCGCGCACGCGAGGGCAATGACTGGGTCGATCAGATGCTGCTTGGCGGAATGCTGAAATGCGCTGACCATGGTTATCGCATGCTGGTTGAACTGGTCGACACCCATAGTGACCATGTCGAACGTGAGCTGTCGGCCGCGCTTGCTTCGCTGCAACCCGATGGCGTTATTTTGACCCCGCCGCACTCGGACAATCCGCTGATCGTGAACCTGCTAGCGCGCGAGAATGTGCCATTTGTCCGGATTGGCTCGCTTGGCATCGGGGTGGGCATCCCCGTTTCGATGGATGACGAGGGCTCGGCCCGCCTCGCAACTGAGCACCTGATCAAGCTGGGACATGAGCGGATTGGTTTTGTGGCTGGACCTGATGAATACAGCCTCAGCCAATGGCGCGTTGATGGCTGGCTTGCAACGATGGCTGAGAACGGATTGCCGACCGACAACCTGCTCGCCAGTGGCGATTTCAGCTTCGACTCCGGTCGGCTGGCAGGACGGGAATTGTTGAGTAATAGTCCGCGCCCAACCGCGATCATCGCCAGCAATGACCAGATGACGCATGGTGTGCTCGACACAGCCAAGGAATTTGACTTGGATGTGCCCGGGCACCTCTCTCTGATCAGCTTTGACAATTCTCCGAGCACCCGTTTTACTCGGCCGGCATTGAGCGCGATTGACCAGCCTGTTGCCGAAACGGCTGCCAAAGCCGTGGAGCTGATTATTGCGGCTCAAAAGGGCGAAGAACTGCCGGAAGATCCCGTTACGGTGCCTGGCCGCTTGATTGAGAGATCATCGGTGTCGCCGCCAGCGCCGCTTCGCCGCGACTAAGCAATGTCACAAACAGAAGTCTTGGGAGTGCCTGCACAGGCGGCTCCGCAAACCAAGCGCTTCATGTTGCTGTATGCGCTCGCCTGGGCTGGCGGCGCGATTGGTTATGTCCCGTTCTTGACGTTGCTTTTACCTGCACGAGTGACGGAACTGACCGGCCCCGATGCCGTCGAGTGGCTCGCCTATATCGCATTCGTTGGAGCGATCGCTGCGAGCCTCGCCAATCTGGGGTTTGGCTGGCTGAGCGATGTGGTGCGTTCGCGCCGAACCTTCATTTTTGCCGGATTGATCCTCTCAAGTCTTGCTCTTGTAACAGCGGCACAAATTGACCGGCTTGGGCCGCTCTTGATCCATATTGCGCTCTGGCAGTTTGGTCTGAATATGATGCTCAGCCCGCTGGCCGCGCTGGCCGGTGACTATGTGCCGGATGGCCAAAAGGGGCGGCTTGGCGGGCTCTTGTCGTTTGCGCCAGCGATCGGCGGATTGTCAGGGGCTTTGGTGACCATTCCAGCTCTGGCTTTGTCGCGCGATGCGCAATTGGTCGTAGTCGCGTGCATGGTTGCCGCGTGCGTCTTGCCAGTAATGTTCTTCGGCCGCCCCAAGGCGATGCCGCAGCTGACCGAGGATGCGCCGCAGCCTCTGAATGAGGCGGCTGTGCAGTTGCCCAAGGCTGGGAATGCGGTGCTCCGCATGTGGCTCTCAAGGTTGCTAGTCCAAATCGCTGAAGCGTCGCTTTTCGCGTTCTTACTGCTGTGGCTAAGGTCCCTTGATGAGACGATGGGCGAGAGTGAGACCGCGCGCCTCTTTAGCCTGGTTGTGCTGATCGCAATTCCTTTGGCACTGGCTTTGGGGCGGTGGGCCGATATGCGCGATAAGCCGATGCTGCCGCTCGCTGGGGCAGCCCTTGTTTGCGCTGTCGGCCTCGCGGCTATGGCAGCTTCTAATTCGCTTGGGAGTGGGATAGCGGGCTATGTCATATTTGGTGTTGCAGGAGCGGTGTTCCTTTCTCTGCATTCGGCCCAGACACTGCGCGTTCTGCCCAGGGCTAGGACACGCGGCCGTGACCTCGGGTTTTTCAACCTTACTAACACGGTTCCATCGCTGATTATGCCGTGGCTAACGCTCGCATTGGTGCCGATATTTGGCTTTGCTGGGCTCTTTGCACTGCTCGCGGTGATGGCGGCCATGGCGAGTATTCTGATGTTTTCTGTTTCCAAGCCCAAATAGGCGCTTGATTTCCGGATGGGGGACTGTAGCCTCCCAATTGAGAACGTTCACATTTTGAGGGGAGTTCGCAATGCGTAATGGACTGAGCGCACTGTTGGGCACTGTATTGATGGCCGGATGCGCAAGTGCACCGCAGGCCACCGCGCCGCTTCAAAGCGCTTCGCAATCGATTGCCGGTGCGAGTAATGAAGAGGCCGAAGTTGCCGCCCTGCTAGCGCGCATGTCGTTGGAACGGAAAGTCGCCCAGCTGATCCAGCCGCAGATCAATTCCTTCACCGCCGAAGAGATGCGCAAATATCGTTGGGGCAGCTATCTCAATGGCGGAAACGGTGGTCCATATGGCGAAGAGTTCGCGCCTGCATCTGAATGGCTGCGCCTCGCCGATGAAATGTGGGATGCGTCAACTGCGCCCCTTCCAGGCGACGAGCCGGTCATCCCGGCGATGTGGGGCACAGACGCTGTCCACGGCCATACAAATGTCATGCGCGCGACGATCTTTCCTCACAATATCGCGCTTGGCGCGACAGGCGATCCTGATCTCGTGCGCCAGATTGGGGCCGCCACCGCGACCGAAATTGAAGTGACCGGGATCGATTGGAATTTCTCTCCCACCGTTGCGGTGGCCCGTGATGATCGCTGGGGGCGTACCTACGAGAGTTATTCCGAAGACCCCGAGGTTGTGGCCAAATTTGGCGCGGCGCTGGTTGAGGGACTGCAGGGGCGCAAGGGCGCAGACGACTATCTCGGTCAAGGCCGCGTTATCGCGACGGCCAAGCACTTCTTCGGTGATGGCGGGACCGACCAAGGTGTCGACCAAGGAGAGGTGAACGGCGATATCGATGCCCTTAAGTCGATCCACGCTGTGCCCTACCCGGTGGCGATCGAAGCGGGTGTTGAGACCATCATGGCCAGTTTCAACTCGATCAATGGCCGCAAAATGCATGGCAATGAAGCTCTGCTAAATGGGGTTTTGCGCGGCGAAATGGGGTTTGATGGACTGGTTGTTGGCGACTGGAACGGCCACGGCCAAGTTAAGGGTTGCACGGTAAGCGATTGCGCGCAGTCGCTGCTTGCCGGGCTCGACATCTACATGGTGCCGGACGATGCGATTGCATTGCATACCTCGCTAGTTGCTCAAGTGCGTAATGGCACAATCCCAATGGCTCGGATCGACGAGGCGGCTGGCCGCGTCCTGCGTCTTAAGCTGCGCGCGGGGTTGATCGGCCCGGATGCCAAACGCCCTTCTGAGCGTCCCAATGCGGGAGAATTCGGTAAGTTGGGTATGGCGCCGCACCGCGCAGTCGCCAGGGAAGCGGTCGCCAAGTCTCAGGTGATACTCAAGAACAATGGCGTCTTGCCGCTCAAAACCGGCACCAATGTGCTAGTCGCCGGAGCAGCCGCAGACAGCATTGCACAGGCCGCGGGCGGTTGGACGCTGACTTGGCAGGGAGGACGCGAGCTCACCAATGACTACTTCCCCGGAGCCACTTCAATCTGGCAGGGGATTGAGCAGGCTGCGAGCCAAAGCGGTGGCAGCGCAAGCTTGTCGGAAGACGGCAGTTTCACACAGCGGCCCGATGTCGCGGTCGTCGTCTTTGGCGAGCAGCCTTATGCAGAGTTTGCAGGGGACCGGAAAAATCTGGTCTTTGCCGATGAGGAAGGTCTCAAACTGCTGCGCAAGTTTGATGCCGAAGGCATTCCAGCGGTCGCAGTGTTCCTCTCCGGTCGTCCAATATGGATGAACCGCGAGATCAATGCTGCAGATGCCTTTGTCGCCTCATGGTTGCCCGGCAGCGAAGGTGCGGGTGTAGCCGACGTATTGTTCGGCTCGCGCGAGGCGACTGGCCGGCTATCGTTTAGCTGGCCCGCGGCATGCGAAGGCGAACCCCTTAATGGACCTGAAGGCGCGTTGTTTGCTTTAGGTAGCGGGCGAAGCTTGAGTGATACAGCGCCTCTGGCAAACTTGAGTGAAGACTGCGCGTTCCTAAGCAATGGCGCGGCTTCGGAATGGTACTTCAATGGCCGATTAGCTGCGGGCTCCAGCGCAAGCGCAGGAGGCACAGATTTACCCAATTTGCGCGGTGCTGCGGGCGGGATCGTAGCGCGCGGGATCGACAAGGATCGTCAAGAAGATGCACGCGAAATCACCTTTGGCCCGAACAGCGCGCTGACACTGTCCGGAGAGGGCAAAGGCGCATTTCTGATTACATACAATATCGCGGTCGCTCCGGCAGGCAGCGTTATCGCAGTGAGTGGAACCGGGCCCTCAGCTGACATTACTGAGGGGCTAAACATTGCGGCAGAAAAGGGCTGGCGTGAGATGGTGCTGACGGAGGCGTGTCTGGCGTCTCCCGGCGGAAGTCTAACCATTGCCAGCGATGCGCCTTTGCAGATCAATATCTCGCAGATCATGCGGCAAGAGCTGCCAGAAGGAACGCAATGCTCATTTTGAGCGGCTAATGCGCGACGGCGACCTAGAATAAGCCAGCGGCACGCTGGGCCAGTTACGCGGCAAAGACCGGGCAGGTGAGGGAAAATCAACGACGCAGGGAAACAAACTTGCGCTTGAGGGAGACATTTTCGTGACGCTTGAGACGATCGATATAGTGATCATTGTTGGGTATGCGGTGGCGTTGCTGGGGATAGCCTTGGCGGTGAGCCGCGAGCCTAAGGGGCGCGATAAGAACACTGAGGATTACTTTCTGGCTGGCCGCGCTTTGCCGTGGTGGGCGATTGGTGCCTCGCTGATTGCCTCGAACATTTCAGCTGAGCAAATCATCGGTCAGTCGGGCCAGGGCTTTGCCGTGGGCATGGCGATTGCCGCCTATGAATGGCAGGCGGCGCTCGTTCTGATCATCGTTGCAAAGTACTTCCTGCCGATCTTTTTGAAGCGGCGCATTTATACGATGCCGCAGTTTCTGGAGCAGCGCTATGGCAGCGGCGTAAAGACGCTGATGAGCGTGTTCTGGGTCGCTCTATATACGGCGGTCAACCTCACCACTGTGCTGTGGCTGGGCGGTCTTGCGGTGGAGAGCCTGACCGGCTGGGGTGTGCTCACGTCCATGGCGGCGCTGGCAGCGTTTGCGGCGCTCTATTCGCTTTATGGCGGGCTGAAGGCGGTTGCGCTTACGGACATCATCCAGGTTGTGATCCTGATCCTCGGCGGTTTTGCTATCACTTGGTTTGCGCTTGATGCGCTACCAGCGGACGGCGCGCTGGGCGGGCTCAGCTATCTCGCAGGCGAGATGCCGGGCCACTTTGAGATGATCCTCGATAATGACAACCCGGCCTATAATGATCTTCCCGGCATCTGGACGCTGCTGGGCGGGCTGTGGGTGCTGCACTTCAGCTATTGGGGCTTTAACCAGTACATCATCCAGCGCGCGCTCGGCGCAGAGAGCCTGGGCGAGGCGCAAAAGGGCCTGGCCTTTGCTGCGTTCCTAAAGCTGGTGGTGCCGTTTATCGTGGTGATCCCGGGCATTGCTGCGGTTATTCTGGCTCAGCAAGGCGCACTGGATGGCGCGGCTCTGGCGGAGCGTTCAGACCGCACCTACGGCGAGCTGATGGGCTTTGCGCCTGCAGGCCTGCGCGGCCTGGTGTTTGCAGCCCTAATCGCAGCGGTGGTGAGCTCGCTCGCCTCGATGATGAACTCGATCTCGACCATCTTCACCATGGATCTCTATCGCAGCGTGAAGCCCGATGAGACCGAACAGCATTATGTGACCGTTGGCCGCGTGGCAGCCTTCACCGCAATGGCGCTGGCGCTGGTTCTGGCCCGGCCGTTCCTCGGCGGCTTTGAAAGCGCGTTCCAGACGGTTCAGGAATACACCGGCTATATCGCGCCGGGTGTTGTGATCGTGTTCTTGCTCGGCTTCTTTGATAAGCGAGCGAATGCGGCCGGCGCCTTTACCGCGCTGATCGGATCGGTTGCGCTCAACTTCATCGTCAACGCGGTTCTGCCTGATCTGCCGTTTGTGGTGCGGATCTGGATCGTGTTCCTGGTTGGCTTGGTTGCAGCGGCCATCGTCTCCCGGATGACCGCTGCCCCTGATGAGGAGCAAACGGTGAAGCTGGGCGACATCGCCTTTGCCACCAGCGCGCTGTTCAACACACTCGCAACCGTCACCATCGCCATCCTCATCGGCCTCTACGCATACCTCTGGTAGAGGAGGTGGAATGCCCAGATCAGAGCTCGATGATGAAAAGGCAACTTCAATGTCTGCAAATGGGTCGTTCGCAGACCGTCCGGTATTGGGTGGCAGAGAAAGAAAAGCTGACCTTCTGCTAACGACCCATTTCCGGACATTTGAAAGGAGCTCATGGGTCAGGAGCAAACCTGCTCCTGACCCAGATATCGCAAGTTCTAGAATTCTCCCGCGACACCTGCGCGTATGCTGGTGGAATTGCCGCCTGCGTATGTGACCCCGGCCGTGATGGCGAAATCGCCTTCGAAGCGGTGCATCAGGCCTGCTGAGAAGCCCACCTCGCCGCGATAGGTCGCAACGTTGGAGGCGTAGCTGGTCTTGCCCGCTGCGCTTGGGAAGTGCGGGCTGGCCTGCGCTGCGATGGAGGCAATGCCGCGCTGGGCATCTCGGTCGATCGTGTCGGTGAGGTCAAACAATGTGCTCACCCGCCCGCTGAGCGCATCGAACTGCGCGGTAGAGACCTGCGCCACAGCGTTCAGCGCCACCCGCACGTTGTCGACCGAGGCGGCTGTCGCCACGCTCTGGCGGCCCAGTGTGCCGTTCGCATCCACTGTCACCACGTCGACGGGCCCCTGCTGAGCAGACGTGGAGGCGTCGATATCACCAATCCGTACCGAGCTACCCGTGCCGCCCAGCGCAACCTGATTTGCCGCCGTCGTCACAGAGTTTGCACCCAGCGCGGTCGAGCCTGATTGTCCTGCGTTTGCATTAAAGCCTAGCGCGGTTGAGTTGACACCTGTTGCATCAGAGCGCGAACCAAAGGCGCTGCTTTGCAAAGCAGTCGCCTGTGTGGATTGCCCGGTAGCCACGGCCAGAATACCGCCAGCGTTGGCGCCTTGGCCAATTGCTGTCGCAGCGGTCTGCTCAGCTCTCGCAGCTGACCCAATCGCGACCGAGGCGAGGCCCAGCGCGCCTGCCTGAGAGCCAATCGCTGTGGCCTGATTGGAGCCGGTCTGAGCGTTAAAGCCAATCGCCGTTGCCAGAGTGTTGGCAACGGTCACGCCCTGACCAATCGCGGTCGCCTGCTGGCCGCTCGCCCGCGCACCATTACCAATCGCAGTTGCCGACAAACGGGTGGCCAGCGCACTGGCTCCCAATGCAATCGCCTGATCCGCCGTGGCTTGTGAGCCAGAACCCAGGGCTACCGCTCCTACCTGCGTCGCCTGCGCATCTGCACCCAGCGCAATCGCGCCATCCGCGCCCGCCTGTGCGCCCAATGCATCACCATCCGCGCCATCACCGCCAATCGCAATGGAGGAGGCACCGGTGGCATCGGAACTAGCGCCAAGCGCGATTGCATTTGCCATCGTTGCCCTAGAATTGGCACCAATGCTGATCGCATCTTCGGCAGAAACGCTGGCACGGACACCCAAAGCGACAGCGCGCGATCTAGTTGCCAAGGCTTCGTGCCCAACAGCTGTAGCTTCGAAGCTGCGCGCTTCGGAGCTTTCGCCCAGTGCGACCGATGAACTACCTAAGGCATTGGAACCTATGCCCAATGCGACCGACCCAGTCCCTTGGGCAAAGCTATCCACGCCAATTGCAGTTGCACTGTTTCTGGCATTAGCCAGATGTCCGAGAGCCGTGCCGCGTGCGAAAGCGTTTGAGTCGTAACCGATCGCAGTGGATTTATCTCCAATTGCGTCTGCGAATCCCCCGACCGCGGTCGCTCGAACCATCGTTCCAATTGGCCCGCTTGTTTTCGCCAAAAAGCCGATCGCGACATTTGCGCCATCGCCCCCTGCAACAGCGTCGCTACCTAGGGCGATTGACCCAGCACCACCGTTGGCAATTGAATCGAGGCCGATCGCGATGCTTTCTCCCGCACTTGCGCGTGCACCGTTAAGGTCTGAATCGCCGCCATCTCCACCGATGGCTATCGCGCCGGTACCATTGGCCAATGAGAGATTGCCGACTGCGATAGAGTTCGTGCCAGTAGCTCGGGCTTTCACTCCGCAGGCGAGGCTGGTATCGCGATTTAGTGAGTCCGCTTCGCCGTCATTATCGCGAAAAGTGAGATTGTCATCGGCAACGCCGTCATTGTCGCGGTCGAGCAGGCAATCGTCTGCCTTTGCTGGTTGCGGAGCCAATATAGTTGTCGGCACCGCAACGACGGCCGCTACTCCCATCAAAATTCTGCGCATATGTTTTCTCCCTGATGTCAATCATAGCGCTGGGATAGTTAGAAGCTTTAGAGCTGTCGTGAGGCGGATCCCTCATATTGTATTATTGGAGCCGAATTTGGTTGGTTTGGCGCGGAAAATGAGGGACTATCCCTCTCCGGATCGGCAGGCCAAGGTCTGTTTGGACAACAGGAGGCGTGCTATGATTTCGAGGAGGCTACAATTGGCTGGATTGGTCCAGCAAGCCTTCTTTCAAAGCATAAGCGATCAATTGAGCGACCGAGTGAACATCAAGCTTGGCCATCAGCCGGGTGCGATGATTGTCGACCGTTTTGGCGCTCACACCCAAACGCTGCGCTATTTCGGTATTATTGTATCCGTCGGCAATCAAATGCAGAACTTGGCGTTCGCGCGACGTCAAAGGAGCCGCTTCGGGCTGCTCTTCCAATGCGGCAAGCGCGTCCTTGGAAACATAGGTGCCGCCGTTCAGGACAATCTTGAAACCCTTGCGCATTTCATCCGGCGCGTCCGACTTCAGAAACAACCCATCAACCTCTGCAGCTATCCAATCGGCAAGATGTCCTTGGGCGGTGAAGCCGGTGATGACAATGATGCGCGTTTGCGGGCTCCAGCGCCGGACTTCGACGTAAACCTCCATGCCCTTGGCAAGGGGCATGCCTGCATCAAGGGTAAGCAATGCCGGCTGCAATTCCTTGGCCAGCGAAATCGCTTCCAAGCCGTTTTCCGCCTCACCCACAACTTTGACGTCAGAATCTTCTTCGAGGATCGCGCGCAAACCGTCACGAACAACCGCGTGATCATCCGCGATCACAGCGTGATGTGGGCCAATCGGCAATGACAATTGCACCTCTCCTCAAAAGCACTGCAACCCTATGCCTGTGGTTCGCCCTTGTCTTGTATTTTGTGCTCGGCATTCCACCGATTGCTGCGCAGACGCTCGAGCTAAACACGGACAATGATGATGTAGATATCATCCCACATTTGCTGATCGTGGGCGATCATAACTTCGATTTCAAAGACAATGCGCAGCGACAAAGGCTGGCGCAAAATGCGCTTGAAGCGCCAGAATTTGAACTCGTCACTCAAGACAAGTTGGGTGATCGGCTTTGGGCCTATGTGCGGATCAAAAATGCGTCTGAAAGCGGCATAAGTAGGGTTCTGGATTCGGAGCATTTCACGAGTAGGGGCTACGCGGTTTATTTGGAGCGCGCTGGCATAACTGAGCTCATATTGGATGCTCGACTACCGGCCGTTGAGATCAAAGATCGCCTGCGACCAGAACTCTTCCTAGCCTCCAATCCTATCATTCTAGAGCCTCAAGAAGCGGTCGGATTATGGGTTCAATTCGAAACAAAAAGCAGTGATGGCGCATTCCCAATCTATCTGAGATCTGAAGCCATCTTGACGGATCATCGAACTAAGCACTCCAAGATCAACCTAATGTTCTATGGAGTGAGCGTCACCCTTCTTATTTTTCTCGTACTTCTGTCATCTCTACTTAAGTCCCGGCCTGCTCGTTTCTATGCTGTTTTCCTTTTAGGAATGATAGCGCTTAACTTGCAACAGGATGGATACTTCAGCTTATTGCTATACTCGGGCGATAGTATTTGGAATTTCTATACGCGAATGTTCTGGCAGGTCATTATGGTGGTGTTCTACCTGCTTTTTATGACCTCGTTTCTGAACCTCAGAAACCGCCATCCAATCCTATCCAAAGTCACTGCCATTTTCATTCTTTTCGTTTTTCTCTACGGCGTTTCCCATCCGATCTGGGACATGTCGGAACTGTACCGCTATGGTACCGCAGGGATCGGCGTGATGTTTGGTTTTCTGAGCGTCGCATTCATCGTCTTGGCGTTCAAAGCAAGGACCGATGGATTGTGGTTTTTTGTCGCTGGGGTTGGGATTTTTCTCAGCTATTTAACATACAGCCTCGCCCACGGTTTCCTCTGGGAATATGGCTTTAACTTTGAAGTGATCGCGACGGTGAAGGTTTTGCAGTTGCTGGATGCCTCGGTGTTTTCCGCTGCGATGCTGCGTCAAACATTTGTCCTGCGCCAGCAGCGCGATGCGGCGTTAAACAGCGAATTGGCAGCAACGCAAGAAAGCCTGACCGCAACGCGGCTTCTGCTTGAGGCTGAAAGAGACCGTGACCGTGCAAAAGTCTTGGCTGAGAAGCATAGAGAGCGATTGGCCATGACCAGCCATGACCTTCGGCAACCACTTACTAGTCTGCAACTCGCGCTCGAACAGGCCGAAACATCTGATCCCGATCTAAAAAGCAAACTGGCATCGGGTTTGGAATATCTCAATGTCGTGCTTGGCGACACACTTAGAAGTGCAAGGCCGAATGCAGATGGTGCGGATGAACATGCAGCGCCAACCGAAAAAGTTCCGATCCAAGTCGTCTTCGACAATCTCGAGCGGATGTTCGGTGCCGAAGCGAAGGCAAAAGGACTGGAACTGAGATTCGATCCCTCTGCGGCGACCGTAAGAACTGACGCCATTGCACTAGTTCGCATGCTGTCCAACCTTATCTCCAATGCAATCAAATACACCGATGAAGGTTTAGTAGAAGTTTTATGCGTCGAAGAAGGCGACAGTGCCTCAATTAAGGTTCGTAACGGCGGGAGTGGCTTAACCGAAGCGCAATTGGCGCTTTTCAAGGAACCCTATGAGCGCAATGGAAGCGATGGCGACGGAGAAGGTTTGGGTCTACATATTGTCACAACAATGGCGAAACAGTCGAGTTTACTATTCGATGCAGAAAGCTCCGTCGGTGAAGGCACGGTCTTTCGATTGGGCGGCTTTCCTATATGCACTTAACATCCGCTTTCACCCCCAAAACCAGCCTAATTTCAGATTGAGGGTCAGTTCCATGAGCAGTCTGACAGCTCAATCGCTTTTGCGTCCAATAGCGGCTGGTCCGTTCTCGACCCAAAAACAGTCGAAACCTTTCAGCTTGTTCCGAGCCTGACGAGCGTTGCCAAGGTACGGCAGAAAGCCTTTGGTCGATCGAAGGTTAGCAACTCACCTGTGCCATCTATAGCTGCACAATGCGCGGCTGCATTTTGTACGCAAAAGTCTATCGTACGCTGGTAGTTTAGCCATTCGTGCAGTTCACTTTGGACGAAAAGAATAGGCATTCTTTCGGCAACACTGCGGAACGATCCAGTCCAATCGCTAACCCAGTAGATCAACTCGTCTACCGATCGCCTGGGTGTGTTCATGTAGTCCAGCATCGCTTTGCTCGCTGGTTGGTAGATGTGCGGCAGTTTCAGCAATGCTGTGCAGTTTGGTGATTCCGCGAACTGGTTTTTCATGAATGCCCTTTGGCCTTCGGTGTCTTTGGTCGCAGATGCGGCCGCGAAGGCGAAGGGTGCATAGAGCAAATCCGGTGTATTCTTGGCGGCCAAAAAGATCCGGCGACTGGCCTCGGGCATGTCCTCAAACTGCTCCTGCAAGGTCATGGGAATGCCGGTATCCAGCAGACCAACCGCGGAAAATCGATCAGGAAAACGCTCCGCCGCCTTGATCGCGTAGACGCCGGACATTGCATGACCTGCCAGCGCAGCGCGTTCTATTCTTAGGTGATCGAGCAGCCTCAGGCACTCTTCGACAAACTCCATTGGTTCAAATTTGCCATTATCTGGCGATGATTGACCGGCGCCTGGCTTGCAAGGCGCCACGATCTGAAGGTTTTCCGCGGTCGCCGCATTGAAAATTGCTTCGGTTGGCACAGCTGACGAGGTGTGTGCGTGCAGGAACAAGATCGGATCACCATTTGAATGCCCATAGTGGGCAAACTGCAATGAGCGATCGTTGCGCAGATTTTTGATCTCCACATTCTTAAAACTCTCACGGTGAAAGTTCCGTTCCACGCCATCGTCGAGGAACGTCGGCGCTACATCCACGACATGCATCAGGCCAATCGCCAAGCTGATAAACTCGCTTTGGCTGGCGACCTGTGCTTTGCTCAACAAGGATTTGATCTGTTTCTGCACAGTCGCGGTCGCTCGGTTGCGCTCTGCAGCAATTTCGCCGCTGCGTTGTCCTTTATAAAGGCTTTTCGCAATTGCCATTTCAGCCTCTGTAAAACCGAACGATTGCTTAAATATGTTGGCACCACTCTCCATCCATTCCGCATGGCAGGATTTGATAAACAGTAAGGACTCTGTGTCGATCTCTTCAAACTGATGCTCGATTAGCTTTTCGACAATAACGATCGTCTCCTTGCCGTCTGGCAAAAAGTAACGGGCTGCAACGATCGGTTCAGCTGGGTCATTCCAATGTGCCAAGTCGTTCTGTCCACCTGAACTGCTCGAGGGCGTCAGCTTTTCAGCATGGTGATAGAATGACTGGCCAATCTCCAAACCAAACCGATCTGTAAATGCCACGTTGCCCGCGATCAGACTGCCATCCAAATGAGCCACGGCGGCAGCAAATTTCTGTTGGTCTAGGAAGTTCTGGACCAAATTTTCGTGTTTGAGTTTGGTTTTCTCAAACACTTTCAGCGCACGCTCAAAGTGCAGTTTCAGCTTTTCGACATCGACAATATCGGACGAGAAATTGTTGTCGGCCAAAATGGGATCAACAATCTGATCGTCCCAAATCTCGGCAAATTTCAGATAGTTCGAAGGCTGAAGCGCGGTCTCATAGATGGCATCTACGAGCTGTGAATAGGCTATGTCTCGCGTGTCTTTCGCCACTCTAGCACTCCATTTCTAAGAAAAAAAATTCAATAATTTCAGCTTGATGATCCTGAATACCCGCATTTTCCAAGAACGTCATACCCCATTCGGGGCATGCGCGCTCAGTCCAACCGTGGTTTAAATTCCAAAAGTCAGGTCGCGAACTCGACGTTTCATGGGGTTACAGGATTGGAATTTCTGATGTTTCGCATGATGATGATGTTTGGGGTTGGCCTAACCCTGACACTCGCATCGGCTCCGGCATTCGCACAGGTTAAAGAGGCCCGTCATAACATGGCGTCGGGCTCCGATGTGTGGCGGGTTGAACTGCGCAACTTTAATCAATTTGTTCCCGCAGGTAGGCCGGGTGACAGCGGCATACAAACACGCGACGAAATTCACACAATGGAGGTCAAGCTTGAAAGTGAGTTTGCGCCTTTTGGTGTCAGTGCGAACTACCAATTCCACTCGGTCAGGGAGCATGCACGCAATATGATGTCTGGCCTTGGTGCCGGAAACAGGACTTTTGTGCAAAGGCGCCAATGGGAGGAGATAGCTTGGATGTTGCAGCCTCGCGAAGGCTACAACCTTTGGATACACACCAAGCAATATTTCGAAGAGACAGGCGGTAGCCCCCTGATCTTCTTTGCCATAACGGTCTCGGTCAGAGAACTCGACTGTGTCCGAAAGCGGATTTGTGACCGCGGCGATAACGGGCAAATCACCTATTTGTTCAAGCTACCAGTGCCAAAGCGGCGTTCATCGACTTGCATCGCGCAAAACACATTCAAGCTGACCGGTGAGAGCCAATTCATTGAGGGTCAGCGCTCCGCCAAGGTCACGCTAACCTCAATGGCAGACGCCAAGGATGTGCGGAGCATTCCCTTTTCGATGAAGCGTTCAAATCCAGAGATGTTCATTAAAAATGCCGAAATCTGCATCGCGTCAACGAGCAAGTGAGCTTGCTGGATAGGGCGGCCACGGCCCCGTTTCCGCTGCTTCTAATCCATAATCGCATTCGCGTTTGGCGCGACAGGGGAACTGCTATGACTATTAACATCGCAAAACTATTGGCAATGATTACATTCGCCACAACGGCGGCCATCACGATGCCGTCTAGTGCTCAAGCCCAGGACAAAACAGACAACCAAACCATGCCTTCGGGCCGCGACGTGTGGCGGGTTGAGCTCAGAAATTTTGACCGGCTTCTATTGCTTGAAAATGCCGATTCAGATGGCACTGACGAACTTCATTTCATTGAGGTTACACTAGCAAATGAATATGCTGAGCGAGACCGACGTGTCATAACACGGGTGGCCAATCCACCTGAGTACCAGTTTGATAGTGTCAAAGAGAAAGCCGTCAATCTCTCGGTCAACGATCGTGCCGGGAACCGTGCCTATGTCAGCGCGAGGCGAGGCGACTATGTTGATCTGAGTCGCCGACCAAACACTACCTACAACCTCTGGATCCATACCAAGGAATTCCGCGAAAGCGCCGATCTTTCACCGGTGATCTTCTTCACCGTATCGGTGAAGGGCAGAGAGCTTAGCTGTTTCCGCAAACGGGTGTGCAAACGCGGCCACCACGGCGAATACATCTACCAATTCAACGTGCCTGTGCCGACAGTCCGTTCATCGCGGTGCGTCGCAGCCAACACCTTTGACATCGCAACCAGCACAGACGGAATTGCGATCCGCGCCCGATCAACGGGTGAGCTTACCGAAGGCTGGGATGTCGAGCGCGCACCGGCGCGAAAGAACCCGCAATTGTTCGTCAAAACCGGCGAAATTTGCATCGCATCGACCAGCAGATGAGCTCGCCGCGCGGACAGTTGAAAACGATACAGGAGAACAGCGCCATGTTCGGCAAGACAGCAAAATTGGTCGCAGCGGCATTTGCCCTGACGGCCATCTCCCCAGCGAACGCCCAGGAAAAAACCCACAATCATACATTGGGATCGGGCGAGGAAGTCTGGCGTATTGAACTGCGTACTCTTGAGCATTTCCTGACCATGTCGGTTGGTGACGGTGATGGCACGAGTGAGCTGAGATATATCGATATCCAGCTTTCAGGGCCCGGCGGGCAATTTCACAAGGTTCGTGAGGTAAATCCGTTCCTTCAAGTGAATGATGGCCCTAGATCACTGCGCAATACAATCGACGTGCGCCTTGGTGATCGAGTGTCGCTTGATCGCTTGGATCCACCCGAATTGATCGACACTTACGACCTCTGGATCCATGCGCAGCCATCCAGGCGGCCCGGTTCTGACACCCGCATGCTCAACTTTCAGATAACGGTGTCTGCGCGGGAACTGGATTGTGTACGCGACCGTGTGTGCAACCGAGGCAGCACAGGTACACTTGTATATGATGTTTCCGTGCCCATCCCGCGGTGGCGATCCAATCGCTGCTCAGCACAAAACACCTACCAGATATCGGCCGTGAACGGCGCGCAAATGAACCTGCAACCGCGCAATGCCCGGGCTCCGCGCGGCCAAATCGAGGTGAACAGCCGGGCCAGAGATAGCCAGTCAGGCAGGACGATCGCGACAGGGGGCGAGGACGCGGTGCGTCTGGCCATGCAGGGCGGCCAGATCTGCATCGCCTCAACCACTCGATAGGCGGACAACATGCGCCGTGATGGGAAAAGAGATATGATCCGCACACTACAATCATTGAGCGCAATTGGCTTGGCCGCAACGGCCCTATTTGCCTCAGGTGCTCCGGCCAATGCGAGAGAGCCATTGGTCATTCAAGAATTGGGTTCCGGTCCAAATGTATACCGCGTCGAAATTCGCAATCTCAACCGGTTTGAGGTGTTGGAGGCTGGCGATTCTGACGGTGTGGGGGAACTGCACGAGCTGATCGTGCAATTGGCATCTTTCAACCCGAACTTCGAAACGCAATATGATGGTGAGAAATTCACTGGAACCCAGCTTTACGCGATCAACAAAGGCGGCATAGTCGGCGGGCGGCGCAACTTCTCGATCCGGGCCGGACAGCACCTGTTCACGCAAACCAACCGGGCGCCCAGCGACGAGACCCAGATGTGGGTGCATGTCTACTCAAATCCGGCCGACACCGCGTATAACGAACGCTTCGGCCGCGGACGTGTCAGACTGTCGATTTCGGCAAGAGAACTGGATTGTGCAGGGCAGCGGGTCTGCCGCCGCCATAGCGATGGCCGCGTCTCCATAAATTTCCAGATTCCAGAATTCTCCACTCCGCCGTCCAATCGCTGCGGTCCGGACAACACATTCCGGCTCGAACCGCTTGATGGCGAGCTGCAGGTTAGCGGGCTGTCAGAAACTAGCGTGTTTTCGAGCACCAGCAGCAGCAGTTGGTACCTGGGAACCGATCACAAAAAAGGCGGGCCGCGTCTGCGCCCGTTCAACGCCGACATTTGCATCGCAAGTACGGTGAAACCGTCGTCCATCCGGCCCGTGCCTGACAACGCTGATGAGCTGATCGGAGACAGGCGCAGATTTTTGACTGACTAGTCCCGCTCACACCTCACAAACCAGAAACACCTCCTCCGGCCCGCACCCACAACACCAATTTCCGAGAGGAACATTCAAATGATGCAGTACTTTAGAAAGACTCTGGTCGCGGGCACGATCCTAACCGCGATCGGCGCAATGCCCGGCGTTACCCCGGATCATGCCAAGGCGGACTATCTGCGGGCTGGCTTTGACATGTCCAAATGCCTGGGTGTGCCATCGGATCGGAACGGGACTCGCATTCGAATGGAAGATTGCGATGCGGCCGGTCGGGCGAACCAGCAATGGACTTACAACTCGCGCAGCGGCTTGATCTCCAATCAGGCCTATCCAACCAAATGCATACACAAGGCAACTCGCGGCTGGGCGCGCGGCAATCGGGTTCATTTGTGGGATTGCGATGCAGGGACCCCAGAGATGAAGACGTGGCGGATTAACGCCGCCAACGGTACGGTCAACGCCCGCGAGAACGAGGGCATGTGCTTTCGGCTTGAGGGCAGTGTTTGGGCCAACGGCGCGGTCATTTCCCTCAATAGTGATTGCGGCTCAGCTTCACCCCAGACCAAATGGCGTTTTACCAGCAAGGATCAGCAAGATTGCGCCGTATTTGATGCGCTGGTTCGACCAAACCTAAGTCTGGTCCGGGATATGATAAATGAGGAGCTCCCTTACTCCAAGAAGATCAACCGCCGCAAAACGCTGGTAACACACCGGGCAACTTCTGTTGAGACGCGCGGCTGTGATGCCTGGATCACCGTCGATGCAACCATGCGCCGCAAGATCAGGCGTAATGCGAGCGGCCGTTTGATCCTACGGGCCCAGCTGCATTCGGTCAGTTACAACTACATTTGCCTGCGCGATCCTGAGGTCAAACAAGTGCACCTGTCCAATCTCGGCATGATTGGCGAAGGCTTTTACAAGCGCCGCGGCAATCGCGGGCTGCCCGATGAAATGTGCGTAGCGTTTTGAAGTCCCACCAATTGCAGGAAGTCGCCATGAAACAAACTATGATCCCGATCATCGCCCTGTTGGTTTCAGCTTGCGGCGATCAAAGCAGCCCTGATCTTTCAGAAGCAGATCCGGCTGAAGCTGCGGCAAAATCCGCTGCGTCTGCGCCCACTATTGCAGAAGAAGCAGCCACAACAAATGCACTGCCTTGGGACATCCCGATCATGCCCGGCGCGCGCTATGTCAGTGGCAGCACTGAATTTTCACGTACTACAGAGAAACGCGGCGGCGAGGCTATTGCAACGATCGCAGTGGATGGATCGGTGGCGGATATCATCACCTATTACGAAGGCGTGCTCCCTGAACTTGGCTTTGAGATCACCTTCAACCGAATTTATGATGAAACGACGGGATCGCTGCATACTCAAAATGCCAAAGGCGAACAGTTCCGCGTCGCCGCAATGCGCGGCGGGTCAAATGCCCGTGAAGGTGAGAGCACTGCTGGATTGCTCGCGATCAAACCAAAACTTACAGTCACAGAGTAGGATTGGCGGAAGCGTATGACGTTACGAGTAGGCTTTATCATTGCCACCATAATTGGCCTCACCGCCTGCGGTTCGGGCCAGTCGGCCCGTGCTTCAAGCGAGGACACACTGACGAGTACACCGATCTCTTTCGGTGCTGCGACGGGTAAGACGGCTGAAATGCTAGAGGTCGGACCTTGTCCGTTCGTATCTGATGACGTGATGATCTCCAGTGTGCGATCACGTTTTGAGATTGTCCGGCGCGAAGTTTCAAACACCAATTGCCGTTGGTCTTACAATGCAGGTTTCGTGATCGACGTAACGATCGAAGATCTTGCAACTGCCAGACCCGTTTCCACCCGCCGATACAACATGGATATCGACCCCGTTCTAAGCCCGAAGGATGGGCCAGGCACCAATGCGGCAGTGTTGAATGATACGGCTTGGGATAGGCCGGTGCCCTATGCATACAGTTTTGAAAAAGACGGCAAGCTGGTCTTTATCAGGTACACTGGATTCAAGACTGATGCTGAGATCATGCGCCCTGCCGCTGATGAAATCGCGCGTCGTATGGGTGATGCTCATGCGATCGAACCACAGCGGCGCCAATTGGCAGTCTCGTTCGAGGCTTGCGAGGTTTGGAGCAAACAGGATCTGGCGACTGTTTTTGGCACGAGCGAGAACGCCTTAATCGAGCCAGGCAGGCGAAGTTTATCTACCTGTGCATGGGATATCTTTGAAGATGGGGTCAATCGGCGCCGAACCGCCGCGTTCCACATCTACGAGCCAGAACCGGGCAAGAAACAAGAATACGAATACTCCAGCTACACAGCGTATACAGAGAATGACGAAACTCACTATCTGCGAAAGTCCGACTCCCATTTCGGCCTATACGTTCACATTGTTACGCCGCGGCCACAAGGCATAGTCCACGTCACCGTTTCAGACACAAGTGGTGACCCAACCTCGGTGGCAAAACGTTTGCAGAGTAACCTACTCAATCGATTGGTGGATTGAAGCGCACAGTAAACTATCAGTACAATAGAAATTGATAACAGCCTTAGCTAAAAGCAAATTGCAACGTCCGCCTACACCCCCAATGTTCGACACAATCAGGGAGGATTGCGTTTGTTGGAAGCGGTCGCTCAGGTATTCTAAGCGACCGCTTGAACGTCAGATTTCGGTCTTTTCCGCGAGGGTGAGTGCATCTTCTATGTCGACACCCAAGTATCGTACCGTGTTCTCGATCTTGGAATGACCGAGCAAGATTTGGATCGCGCGGATGTTGCCGGTGGCTTTGTATATGATCGAAGCCTTGGTCCGGCGCAGTGAGTGGGTTCCATACTCCTCAGGGCGCAAGCCGATAGCCTCCACCCACTCATCAACAAGCCGAGCGTATTGTCGCGTGCTCAAGTGACGGGTATGGTCAACTCGGCTCTGGAAGACGAAGTCCTCGATGTCACCACCTCTAAGTTCCAGCCACGCGAAAAGACTTGCACGTGCGTCTGCGGCAATCTCGAACTGAACCGGGCGACCTGTCTTGCGCTGTGTGATTGTTGCTCGCATTCTGATTTCTGGACCACTAACCAGATCGCCGATCTTCAGCTCGACGAGATCGCAGCCTCGCAACTTGCTATCAATCGCCAAGTCAAACAGCGCTCGATCTCGGATGCGTTCCTCGCGATCTAAGAAGAAGCGGATCGCCCATATCTGCTTTTGATTGAAAGGGCGCTTTGGGCCGATCTTCGCGCCAAAGTTCCAAGGCACCCGGTTCTGCGCAGCGGGATCGAAGTGTGAGTAGGTCATTGTTATTCTCCTTGGCCGGAATGGCCTTGGAGAATGTCCGCTTTCAGCAACTAAGATCTCGGGTCGTTAGGTCATGGATTGGGGCGCAAAGCCGACTTCAAGTGACAATGATGGCGCCTAGCTTAGTCGAACGTCAGGCATTGGCCTTTATTGGCTTGGTCCCAAACTCTGCAGTCACACAGCGCTTGTTCCAATCCGCTATTTCGGTTGACGGTGTATTGAAACTTCAGCTGGTCACTCTCACGTGCTGTAAGAGGGAAGCCTTTTGCAGCGAATTTTGTATCCGTCCAACCTAGGACATTGCAGAAATCGCGGCCGTCACAGTACTCTCGAGCAATCTCCGGAATTAAAGCAGGGTCTGCCTTTGGATTGAACGTCATTGCAAAGATCGCGTCACCGCTGATTGGTCTGAATTCCGCATTTGCTGACTGGTAGCGAACCTTATCGGACGAAGAGTTTGATGTCCCGTTGGTCAGTACATCGACCGTGGCTCCAATCATGGGGATGCCGAAAAATACTATTAGGACCCATTGCCACCATTTCAGATTACGCATCATTCCACCCGTTCTTGAGGGCGGCTGGCAAAAAGACCTCCAGCGCCGCCCCGTGTTGATCCTGGGGCGACGGCCAAAGCCGGATGTTAGAAACCTGCCATCACACAGGGCTAACACCTTTACTGGCAAGCCAGCTGGACATACGTGAACGCCATTCGGCCGCAGTGATGCTGTGACCGGTTTGTGAAAGAGAGGTTCCTAAGCCTCGCTCCCGCATCTCTCGGGAGCCGGGCGACAATTGACGAGGCTGGGCGTTAGTTCAAGCTCAAAAGACAGCAGCGAAGGTCCGGTGGACTATTTCGCGGTGAGTTTCTCTTCGATGAGAGAAGAGATGTCGTTGGCGGCTTCGAGTACCGGCTCATTCGCAAGGTGAGCATAGCGCGCTGTCGTTTGCACTCGTGTATGCCCCAAGAGCTTCCCGATCATAGGCAGGCTTTGGCCGTTACTTACAGCTATCGATGCAAATGTATGCCTGAGATCATGGATCCGCGCGTCCTTGAGCCCAGCACGTCCACGGACGCGCTGCCAGAACGGCTGGAGATCAGTTAGATGTGCGCCGGGGTTTCGGCCAACTATAACCCAGGGATTGTCCTCAAGACGTTCGATCTGTCGGAGCACCGAAACGGCCGCCCGTCCTATATGCACCACTTTAGCGCCAGTCTTAGAATCAGGCAGGCGGAGTGCTGGGCTAGCGAGATCAACATGCTCCCATTTGAGCGTCAGGATCTCGTTCAAACGGCAGCCAGTAAAGAGTAGAAGCCGGATCGCTGCAATGGCTGAAGGGAGCTCAATCCGCTCATCTTCCATTTCCTCCAGGACACGGCCAATGGATTGAAGCTCGCCAGCCGAGAAATAGCGCTCGCGTTTCTTCTCAGGATACTTCTTGATGTGGCGGCGGGGATTTGTCCCATCGGGTCTTAGACCCCAAAGTTCAGCGAGATTGAACATCTTAGAGATGATCTCGATGTTGCGGTTCGCCTGGTAAGGCCGATGCCGCCAATCGTGATGGTACTTTGCTATGTCTGCGCGTGTGACATCGACGATCCTCAGATGCCCAATCGCTGGCAAGATGAACAGCTCCAAATTACGTCTATACTCTTTGGCAGTGCTCGCTTTCAGATGAACGGCAATGTGCTCTTCGTCGAACCGTTCAGCTAACTCCTTCACGAGAAGAGCATCTCGCTTCGCTCGCTTTTCAGCGAGTGGGTCGATGTCATTGCGAAGCTTCACTAACGCCTCCAATGCCAATCCTCGAGCTTGATCAGGCGTGATTGCGCCAAATCTGCCAAGGCTCATTCTGCGTGAGACACGGCCATATCGATATTGAACAACGAACTGCTTGCGCCCGGTTGGAAATACTCTGATACCGAAACCAGAAAGCTCGCTGTCCCACACGAAATAGTCTTTTTCGTTCGGCTCGAGAGTTTCGATCTGACGCTTAGTCAATTTGGCCATTTTTCACCTCCTGTTACCAGCGGCGATTTCGAGGCTCTATCCGTAAGCATATAGGAAGCATGCGGGAACGAAATGCCGCGAAAGCGCGCGTAGGCACACAGTCGCAACACGCTTTCGCAGTCAACCTAACACGTTGTAAATAAGGGCTTTAGGGTCCTGGAGCGTAAGGTGAGGTAGGACTGCCGAAGAGCCCTCATAACCTGAAGGTCGTTGGTTCAAATCCAACCCCCGCAACCATCGCATCATTGAAAACCCATGATATTTCAGCCTCACTGTTACCAGTGGGGCTTTTTGCGTTCCAGCTGTAAGCAAATAGGAAGCAGGCTGATGCGTACTCTAGCGTGACGGTGAGTGCTGAGGGGCCGTATAGGCGAATAGTAGCCTTGGGACTTGTTGTCTTGCTAGGGGAGGAAGATCTGGCTGCTGATCGGAGCTCAAAGGATGTTTGGACGGCGCCGTCTGCTGATGGCGTAGTCACTCTGATGTGACGATGGCGGATGCGGGCATGGAAGCGGACATTGCAAATCGGACCACGACCTGTCTGGACCTCGTGCCTGAAACTTAGGTTGGTTAGGCGTTGTCTCGACTAGGTGGTGGCCGCCCGAAGATGTTCCATTGCCCAGCACTCATGTTTGCTGGAGGATCAATCCCTAACAGCTGCCTCTGTGCTGCCCAATCAGTCGGAAGGTTGCTTTCGAGTAGCTGTCTTCTTGTCAACGTCTCAGGCTGAGAACCGTCCAAAATCGAAGTCACAATATCAGGAGCCAAATAGTTCAGTCGCACCAGTCGAGCAAAGTGAATAGGTCCACACCGCATTTGCTTGGCATGAGCGTCTAGACCGCCATCACGATTCTGTTCGACTAGGCGCTGTGCTTTGCGGGCTGCAGCGATCAAATCAACGAGACCCTTTTTTGGTATAAGATCCACTGAGTTGTCCCTAGGGTGTATGTGCAGCGCTGGCCAACGCGCAGAAGCGACAGTCTGCACTTGATTGACATCTTCATACCTAGCATCGCCGCTTAGCCATGAGGCTGCATCGCCGCGAAAATCAATATTGTCAGTCCAGAGCAGAAAGCGGCGAAGCTCGCGTACTCGGTATTGCAAAGTTATTGTCTCTGGCCCCACTTCAACGCGGAAGAGGATCGCACTCATGATGAGCTTTTTCGCGCTTCCAGAACTGGCCAACAGTCGCCGGGCTGCTCGCCTCCCTTTTCTAGTTAGACGGGACAGTTCGTCGTCAAAGATGCCAAGCTTCTTGATACATGCCCGCAGCCTCCGACGATCATTGAAAAGGGCAGTGACCGAAGCAAGGACGGATTCATCAAGGTTCGTCGCGTTGCAACGATAGGGTCTGACAAGCTCCCGCCGCGACCACATTTCTTCGCTAGAAACGTAGGTATGATAAGTTTGATCTCGCCTGACCTTGATCTCCAGGCGCATGTGCCGTCCTGTGTCGTCCCAGAGCATACCAGCAAGAAAGTGATCAGTTTGCTTCGGATCGGGTGGCTTTACCCGCCTATGTTGGCTGATCTCCTGAGCAGCATCCCAAGTCTCGCGAGATATTAATGGATCGTGGGCGCCCTCATACGTCTTACCCTCGCCATGAATCTCACCCACATAGATGGGGCTATTTAGGATTTGGTAGACTGTTGCTTGTTCAACTGGCTTCCCGCCTCTGGCCTTACCTTTCTTGGTGTATTTCACAGAGCTGAGGAAACCGGCATCCTTCACAGCCTCAGCAACTTTCGTATAGCGCTCTGTCCTGATGAACTCGTCAAAAATGAACTGAACGATTTTAGTCTCTGGCTTGTCAATTATTAGGTTGCCGTTGACGCGGTCATATCCAAACGGGGGCACACCACCGTGAAGTTTCCCATGTTTCCTTCGACTTCGAATGCTGTCTTTCATGCGTTCAGAAATGAGTTCGCGTTCGAATTGGGAGAAAGTGAGAAGCACGTTGAGGATCATGCGGCCCATGCTGTCGGAAGTGTCAAACGCCTGTGAGATCGAAACGAAAGCTATGTCGGCTCTGTCGAAGACCTCAATCAGACGGACAAAGTCCAGTAGGGTGCGGGTTAGTCTATCAATCTTGTACACTATCACGACATCGATCTTGCCAGCTTCGATGTCGTGCATAAGGCGTGCTAGCGCTGGCCGGTCCAGGCCACTGCCAGAATGGCCACCATCGTCATAACGCTCTGGAAGTTCTTGCCATCCTTTAAACTCTTGGCTCTTGATATACGCACTGCTCAGCTCACGCTGCGTCACTAGCGAGTTTACGCGCTGATCGAGTCCCCTACTCGTACTTTTCCTAGTGTAGATTGCACATCGCCGAACGGGCACATCAACTAAATTTTGCATCTGGGTCTCCGTACTACGTGCATTTGACACGGGGTCTGATCGATCCAAGCGTACTCATCCTCGAGCAGACGATGACTCCCATAGGATGTGAGAAAGACAGGATTAGGTCATTGGCTGAAAATCTGGTCGGTGGTGAGCATCAATCCTCACCGTTTTGGGAACACTCGAAGCTTGTGTCTTGAGTGACGTTAATGCGGCTAGCTCTTTTCTCGGCCCTGAGGTTGCCGCCTTACTGCCCAGATAAGTGAGGCTATCGCGGTAACCAGGCCTGCAATTGCTGTGATGAGTGAGGCATCCAAATCTGCCATTATTTGCTCCGATTGTGATCGAGTCACACGAGATAGACAGAATTCTTAGCTGTAGGAAAGTTCATTTTAAAACTGGCGAAAGAAGCCAAAAAATACATTCGCTGCACTACAGAAAAACTTAAGTTCTTAGAATTCGCACAATCGACTAACTCGCCCGGCAGGAGGGGTCTGTGCAAGAACAGAGATACATACTTTTGATCGAAAGGGGAGATTTGGGGCTTCAGAATTTTGCTCCAGATGCAGGACCGCGCTCGTTTGATGAAGTAAGGCAGTTTCTCACTGCGCGAAAGAGAGTGCGACTGGAGCAAGGGCTGCCGAGCGAGACTTTCCGTCTCGCCCTGGTATCTAGCAAGCCTCTAATTGACGGAGCGATAGACCGTCTTTGGGAGGATGGTGCGGAGCACGATTTGTTCGTTGCTGAGAGCACAAACGCTAGCGACTAGAGCGCGTCCAATTGACAGCGTGTCTTGCTTTCCAAGAAGCGCTGCAAGAGTTGTCCGAGTGATCCTCCTCTCGCAAAATCGGTCAGTGATCTCGCGCTGAACTCTGCTTCTCTTCGAACTTAGCTGACGCCTATCATTGTGCACCACTCTTTGGGCTCCACAAGCCCGTGTCGCGTTGAACGATAGGCTCTCGTTCTGGTACCGGAAATCCAAGTAGTCTGCGCTGTAGAGCCCAATCGGTAGGGATGTTGGAACTCAACAACCCTTTTCTCGTGAGTTCTTGAGGCTGCGTGCCATCGAGGATCGACGTGACTATGTCAGGTGCGAGGTAATTCACACGGATAAGGCGCGCGAACTGCGAGGGGCGCATGCCCCTCTTTTCTGCCAAATCAGGGATGGAAAGTTCGCGGTGAGCGTCCACCAATCGCTGAGCATCTCTTGCGCTCTTGATTAGGTCCACCAACGGTTTATCAATTGCAGAATCCAGCTCATCGCAGCGAGGACTGATGTTGAGCCTCATCCATTTCTCAGTCGATGTAGCTTGAACTTCGATCAAAAAATCAAACCGAGCATCGCTCAATGGCCTATCGGCTGGACGCGCGCCAAATGTGGACACGTCATCCCATTCGATGAATCTTTTCAGCTCACTAGCGCGGATAGAAATTGACACTTGCTCTCGACCTAGTTCGATTTCGCAGACCAGTGCTCTGATTGCTTCCGCCACTTTCGGGCGCGGCATCTCGCTAAGCCGCTTGGCTGCATCTAATCCAAGACTTGCTAGCTTTTCCAACTCCTCATCTCGAACGCCTAATTTCTTTAGCGCTGCCCTTACCCGGGTTCGATCGCATAGTAGCTCGCTTAAGGCCGCAATCATGAGGTCGTCGAAGCGCCCAGCATGAGTCCGATAAGCCTTTATGTAATGGGTGCGAGCCCAGCTGGTAGCGACAGATGTATAGTACGTAAAAACCTTGCCCTTGCTTCGCGTGATTTCAACAAACATTGGCCGTCCTAGTTCATCCTTCAGCAGGCCTGTGAGAAAGTGTTCAGTGCCTTTTGCGTGAGGTTTTGGCTTGCGACGTGCCTTGGTCAATTTGATGGCAGTTTCCCAAGTATCTCTGGATACTAGAGGCTCATGTCTTCCTGGGTAATTTCGTTCGTGACCCTTTATTTCTCCAACGTAGATTGGATTGTGAAGAATCGAATAGACAGTTCTAGGAGGTATGGGCGTACCTCCTCTGAGCCCTCCTTTCCTGAGAGGCTTCATCGAACTAACGTAGCCACGCTTGGTCACAGCTCGCTGGACCGCGATGTAGCGCTCAGTTCGAAGAAACTCGGCAAACACAAACCTGACAATCTCGGCCTCGTGTTCATCGATTTGCAGTTCGTCATCGACTATCTGGTAACCAAAGGGCGGTTTTCCGCCGTGAATTTTCCCGTGACGCTTACGTGCTTGTAAACTGTCTCGCACACGTTCAGCGATCATTTCTCTTTCAAACTGTGAAAACGTGAGAAGTATATTGAGAACCATTCGACCCATGCTGTCAGAGGTATCGAACGCCTGAGATATCGAAACTAGATTGATCCGCTTTTGCTCGAAGAGATCAATAAGCCGAACAAAATCTATGAGGCTCCTAGTGAGCCTATCAACCTTGTAGACGACTACGTTGTCTATCTTTCCATCTTCGATATCTCGCATCAACGCTGCCAGTGCTGGTCTATCCAAGTCGCCCCCAGACTGGCCGCTGTCGTCGTATCGTTGTGAGAGTTCAGTCCAGGATTTGTATTTTTGGCTAGCAATGTACGCGCTGCAAACTTCGCGCTGGGTAGCGAGCGAGTTCATGTGAGCATCCAAGCCTTTAGAAATGCTCTGGCGGGTGTAGATCGCACATCTTGTGGCGTTAGAGTTTGATTTCATTGGCTGATCTCACACAAAAGTGGAATTTCGGCAGATAGTCTTTGATTTACTGGCGTATGCTTCCAAGATTGATGCGGCATTTTTACGTCCAAGGGAATTTCGAATGACTGCAGAGTTTTTGACTGGGCTAGACCCTGATGAAATACTCGCGACCCGTGAGAACATGGAGGCAGCAATCAGACATGTAGAAGGACCAGCTGCCCGCAGGATTCCGGAAAGCCTGTGCGTCGAGGTGGACCAACTATTGTATCTTCTCGAACTAGCAGTGCGCCAGCGCCGAGAAGTGCCAGAGACCAGGTAGACTGTTCTTTTGGTCAGAGTGTCAGCAATTGGGTCGGAAGCTGAACGTCCGTTATGTGCATTGAGACCTCAAAAGCCGACAGTCCGCTCACGACCCAATTGCGGTCATTCTGCCCTTCGTTCAATATCTAACACCGCCGGCGATTGCCCGGTCAAGCTTCGCAGATCGTTGATCATATGTGCCTGGTCAAAGAAGCCATATCGATGCGACAGATCAGCCCAGTCTGGGGTTGAGACCTGGTCCGCCCTTTCAATGATCGCGTTAACACGAACGAGACGGCTGTATCCTTTAGCTGACACACCAATTCGGTCTTTGAAGGCTGTTCGGAATTGGCGTTCGCTGAGCCCTATGCGATCACGGATAGCGCTCACTGTTGCTATCCCTCGCGTTCGGCGCATCATCGCTATCGCATAATCGATATCGTCTTTAGGGCAATCTGCCGATACGCTCAAAATTTGACGGGCCATTGCCTCGGCAATGGATGCAACCGGTGAACCTCTGGCTGCTAGGAGGAGCGCTTCTTCGAAGCGCCCCTCTTTCCAATCGATAACCTGTCCTGCGCAGTCATCATTCGAGATACCAAGCGCATGCTGAGCAAGTTCTGGTGCGATGGCTATACCAATCAATTCGGTTGGTTTCATTGGCACGTAAAAATAGGGGGTAGGTTGCGGCCCATGGAGCCGAAGACGCACATCTGCGATTTCGCCGAAAACAGTCCATTCTCGCCAGATGACTATCGAGGGATACCAGAACGGGACCATCCGGTGAGCCGCAGCTTTAGCATTTGGAACACCATGCCTCCAAGCCCGGATATCACGTCCAGCACTGGGCAACGGCAACAGACGGAAGGTTCCAACCATGGGAGGCTACTACTGCAAGTCTGGCTTGAGAGACAGAGAGAAGGGTGAGTAACTCAGCCGGTTTTTCCAATACTCCCGCTAAGATCATTGCCAAACAGTCGGCCACAGGAGAAGTGCAAACGATAGGAGCAGCTTCGATGCCAGGGTCAATGAGGCTTGCCCTCACACCAAAATTGACGGCAGTCCTTGCCGCCTTAATTGTCGGCGGAGTAAGTGCCGCTTCAGGATCAGCTGCCGATCACGGCTGGCAAAACTTCCCACTCAATGAGGGCACCTTTGACGTTTCATCGGCGTCGTCGGCGCGTTTCGAGACGCTAAATGGCCGCGATGCACTTTGCATCAATGGCGAGGCTTTTGCGCGTGATGTCACGCTCAGAAATGGCTCTATCGCCGTCGACATTGCAAATGACAATCGCCGACACTTCGCCAATATCATCTTTCGTGCCGCATCAAACGATACTTACGAAACTGCCTATTTGCGCATGCACAAGTCGGGACAATTCGACGCGGTGCAATACACCCCTCATCTGAATGGTGAGACCAATTGGCAGCTATTCGGAGAGGCCCAGGCTCGTGCGCAGTTTGGAAATGATCCATGGATCACTCTTCGAGTGGACTTTGCCGGTGACCGCGCAAAGGTGTCACTAGGCGGCACTGATAACAAACCAGCCCTCGTCACTCATTTGACGCTTCCCGTAGAGCAGGGAGCTATTGGGCTGCGGACGCTGTTCGAAGGCTGCTTCTCTAATTTTCGATACTCCTCAACCATGCCCTCGCTCCCCGATGAAGGCCTTGACGAAAACGCATACGCCCAAGACGGGCTCATTGAACAATGGTCATTGTCAGATTCGTTCCCGATTGAAGCATGGGCTGGATTATCCGCAAGTTTGCCTGAAAGCCCGCATTGGCGAACCGCAGAATCAGAGAGCAACGGCCGCTTATTAATTTCTCGCCATCGCCGAAAGCAATCTGCAGGTGCCTTTGAAAGAAACCAGTTGGACGCTGTGTACGCGGGGGTGGCGATCTATTCGGACGGTGAACAAACCGCCGCACTACAGATCGACGCGAGCGATATGGCGACTGTGTGGCTCAACGGGGAGGTGTTGTTCTCTTTTGACAACAGTTTCAGGGCGAAAGGGGCGCTCTTTCGCGGGGATTTTGATGTGAGTAAGCAGTCGCTAAGCCTATCGCTTAGTGAAGGTCGGAACGATCTAGTGGTTCTTGTTGCGGAACGCGCCAACGGTTGGGGCTTGGCAGCGGCCGTATCTGCGGAGAAACCTGTGCGCATCGAACCATTTGAAACAGCTAAATAAACTCAAGGCATACCTCATCAGTGAGCTCAACGATCGATCGACCGCTTTCACCTGACAGCCGATGTTAGGGGTAACGTCGCACGCTAAGGCTGTGTAGTACCATAAGATGAGAATCGCAGCGGCCCGCTTCCGCCCCCAGCCCGCTTCCGCCCCCAATAGCTGCCCGGTTTGACGTTGAGGGGGCTAGTCGATTGCTGTCGGTGAGCTCTTCCGACCTCTTGCCCAAGAGCAGCTGGTCGGAATACGACCCAGTTTTGGACGAAAGAGTAACGTCGAATCCGCATGACTGTTGCTTTCGGAACGAGCTACGTTCAGCGATCTAGCAACTGCCTCCTGGTTGATCAGAGTTTTTCTGATCCAGGCAGAATCCTTCTTAGTCATCACGATCGACGGCAATGCGACATTTCGTCGCAGATTTCGCCCCATTTTGGGCTCCCCTACAGAAAAACTTAAGTGGCCAAGATCAGCGCAGCCCATAGCGTTGTCGCGTCGTTGGGGGACGCATCTAGAATTGTCGTTATTCCGAAAAGAAGTGATCGAGAGCAGCACTGACCGGCTGCACGGGGAAGTTGTGTTTTCGCAGCCTCTGACCACCAAGGTAATGGCTGGCGCACTCTTTGCGATCCTCGCCATCGCAGCGATTTGGGTGAGTGTTGGAACCTATGCCCGTATTGAAACCGTTCCCGGTATTCTCAAGACAGATGCACCCAGCGCGAAGGTGATAGCACGCCAAGCAGGGACTGTTTCTTCGCTTGCAGTTAGTGAAGGCCAGATTGTCCAAAAGGGCGACAAGCTTCTCGTCATCAACTCAGACCGGGAAACGACTGAGGGCGGCAATGTCGCAGGACGCAGCCTTGGTGCGATTGATGCAAGGCGAGAGCTGACACAGGCTCAGGTGGCTATGGCAAGCAGCCGAGCTGATGCGGAGCGCAGCCGACTGGTAGCGATGATTGCCTCCGCAGAGAGCCAAGCGGCAAGCCTTAGCAATCAGATCGCACTGCAAGAGCAGGTCGTTACCTCCAACCAGCAAATCTTCGACCAGATATCGGAAGTGGTTGAACGCGGCTTCGTCAGCAAGATTGAGTATGAGCGGCGCAGACAGACTTTGCTCAGCTCGCAGCAGCAGCTCGCCAGTCTTCAGCAGCGACGAACCGCCAGTCTGTCAGAGGCCAGCCAAGCGCAAAGCCAGCTCGCCAGCGTAAGGATTGATGCAGCGCAAGGCATATCGCGCCTGCAAGGCAATTTGCAAACGCTGACCGGTGAGCAAGCTCGCCTGCAGGGGGAGCAAAGCTATGTGATTACTGCGCCTATCTCCGGCCGGGTCACAGCACTGGCAACCGGTGAAGGCCGCCCAGCCAACCCCAACCGACCAATGATGGTCATTGTACCGGAAGGATCGAAGCTCACTGCAGAGCTTTATGCACCGAGCCGCGCCATTGGCTTTGTCGAACCCGGAAAAGAAACGCGGCTGCTCTACGATGCATTTCCTTACCAGCGCTTTGGCAGCTTTGAGGGGCGGGTCGCTTCAATTTCCCGCATCGCGGTTGATCCGCGAGAGGCAGAGATACCCTTCCCGTTCGAAGAGCCTGTCTACCGTGTGAAGGTCGAACTCAGTGAGCAGACCGTGGAAGCTTTTGGCGAGCCAGCACCGCTTCAAGCAGGGATGACCTTGCAGGCCAATGTCGTGCTGGAGCGGCAGAGCTTCCTTGCTTGGATACTTCAACCCCTCAACGCCGTGCTCAATCGCAACTCATGAACTCACCGCTTGATCTTGTTGAGTTTAGTGGGCGGCAGAAGACGCCGTATATCCCTCAAGGAGAGGCAAGCGAATGCGCGCTAGCGTGCCTTGCAATGGTTGCTGGCTTCCATGGCTATCAAACTGATTTGATCACGCTGCGACAGCGTTATGGCATGTCCTTGAAGGGCGCGAACCTGAAGCAGGTGATGCAGGTCGCTGAAGACATCGGCTTCAACGCCCGTCCCTTACGCGGTGAGATTGAGGACATGCCGCATCTTTCGATGCCAGCGATCCTGCATTGGAACCTCAATCATTTTGTTGTTCTCACCGCTGTGACAGGCGGTGTGCGTGGCAAACGCTACCACATCAATGATCCGGCTCGCGGCGCCATCGTGCTCACTGAAGATGAAGTGTCGCGTCAGTGGACCGGCGTTGCGCTTGATCTGCTGAGGTCAGAGAGTTTCAAGCCCAAGATTGAGCGCAAGCAGCTCAACATCACTCAGCTTTGGTCGAAAATGTCAGGCTTCTGGGGGACGATCCGTCAGGTCGTGCTGCTGTCGCTTGTGCTACAACTGGTGGTGCTGGCGACCCCGTTCTTCTTGCAGATATCAATCGATACAGTGTTCCCAGCGTTCGATACCGATTTGCTGCTCATGCTCGCGCTTGGCTTTGGCGGACTGACGGTCATCAACTTCATGGCGAGTTGGCTGCGTTCGCTGATCTTGGTCACGCTCAGCAACTCGCTATCCTATCAGGTGATCGTCAACCTGTTCCGCCACTTGGTGCGCCTGCCGCTCGACTATTTTGAGAAGCGGCATGTCGGTGACATCATCTCGCGCTTCGGTTCCACCCAGCCGATTAGCCAACTGATCAGCCAAGGCATGATCGCCGCCTTTGTTGATGGCTTAATGGCCCTGCTGACGCTCGCATTGATGTTCGTCTACTCGCCGCTTCTTGGCGGCGTCGCGTGCGCTGCACTGGGTGTGTACGTCGCGCTGCGCCTTGCTTTCTTGCAAGCGATCAAGCTGCGCAACCTCGACGTCATCACGACAATGGCGAAAGAGAATACCAACTTTATCGAGAGCGTGCGCGGTATTTCCGCTATCAAAGCCTTTGGGCAAGAAGGTAACCGCCAGCGTCTGTGGCAGAAGTCCAAAGCAGACGCAGTCAATGCGCAGATCAAACTAGGCCGCCTAACCGCAGGCTTTGATGCGCTTGGGCAGTTCGTCATTGCCGTCGAGAGAGTGATCTTCGTCTATATCGCGATCACGCTGGCGTTCGACTCTATCCTAACCGTCGGCATGATCTTCGCCTTCCAGGCCTACAAGCAGCAGTTCCTGGATGCTGGCATGCGGCTGACCGAGCAAATGATCAACTATCAGATCGTCAAAGTTCACCTGACCCGTATCGCCGACATCGCGCTCAGCCCGCTCGAAGAAGGCGAGACAGAGAAGAGCAACGAAGAGCCTGACTTCACGAAGCCACTGGTGCTTGATCGTATTTTCTATCGATACGGTACCAACGAGCCGATGGTACTCCAAGGCGTCAATCTGCAGATCGAACCGGGCGAATTCATAGCAATTACCGGACCATCAGGTGGCGGAAAGACCACATTGATGAAAATCCTGATGGGGCTGTTTGAGCCATCTAACGGAGCCGTACGTCTGGGCGAGAGGCCAATCACTTCTTACCGCAAGATCAAATATCGCCAGGCAATTGGCTCGGTTGCTCAGGGAGATACGCTTTACGCTGGATCGCTCGCCCAAAACATCTCCTTCTTCGATCCAGAGATCGACATGGAACGTGTGCGTGAAGTTGCGCGCCAAGCCCATATTGACGCCGAGATCGAGGCCATGCCGATGGGCTATGAAACGCTCGTTGGCGATATGGGGTCGGTTCTCTCTGGTGGTCAGCTTCAGCGCGTCTTGCTGGCTCGGGCGCTCTATCCCAATCCCAATGTCCTGATCCTCGACGAAGGCACTGCCAATCTCGATGCAGAAAACGAGGATAAAATCCTCGCCACACTCAAAGAGCTAAATGTCACGCGTATCGCCGTTGCTCACAGGCCCGCAACGCTCGAGGCTGCTGAACGGGTAATCGACGTCAGAGACGGAACGGCAACCGATGCTGAGGTTGCTGCAAAAGCTAGAGCAGCTCAGCGAGAGATGATCGCCCATTTGCAAGGAGTCCCATCAGGAAAGCTCCCAGGCACTACGGATAGCGCAATGGGGGTAAAACCGAGCACATCGAGTTAATCGAGGCTAACTTCTGCGCCGCCTCGATTAGCATCATCAAGGCGCAGAGATAGACAAAAGGGAGAAGCGCTTTGCTTCATCACAATATCAATCGAAAATCCGGATTCCGAGCCCTGTCCGAAAAAGAACTGAAAGTCGTTTCTGGTGGCTTTGAAGAGCCAAACAACTTTGGTGGCGGTCATCTCGACGACTACGACTATTTAGCCGCAGTGGAATTTTCGCAGATTTATGGGTATAATGGGACGGGCCCGGATTCGTTTGGTGACGGCACCCGATTCATCGACAGACTACCGCCGGACGAGAGCCTTGATGACTATCTGAACGAGCGCGAAAGACAATTTTCCTATACACTACAAGCATTTGGAGTCCCTGCCGCTTTGGCTGGAGCAATTGCGGTTATTACCAGCTACCTATCATCAATAGAAGCCAAACAAGACCTCAATGAACTTGTCGAGCAAGCTCAAGACCTTCTTCAAGAAGTCCTGTTTGGCCCTGCGAATGAATCAACCGGTGACCCCGCAGAAGATATACGTAGGGCGTTGGGCCCATTGGTTGGTCCACAATTTCCTGAATAGCACTTGAAATAGAATAGAATTTTGGGTCGTGATTTTTATCGCGACCCAAAAATCAAATTGTGAGAATAGACAAATGGGTCGATACGTTTCATTTTTTTCGATATTTATAGGGATCATAGCTCTATTAAATGTATACCCACACCTCTTGTCTTCTGCCTCCGCAAATCCAAAGCAGGTGAGAGTTGTAGTTCAAGAGCATCGATTGCATTTTGAGAGTTCGAGCTGCTTAGACCAACATCTAAAAGAACACCTCTATGCGCGACTGGTCGATCAGGAACTCACAGAAAGAGGTTATAAGGCATTCTCTGTCGATGCCGTCGCTGCTATCGACAAGATCATCATAAGTGTAGAGCATTGGGACGAGCGCGGAGATTTAGGAAACATCGCCCTTGCCGCTGCCGCAGGGATTGCAAAACGACCGGGTTTGGACATCGTAGAGCAGGAGAGATCTCTAGTTAGATATGAGAATGCTCTACTGGCGAAAACGCCGCAGTTTGGTGCTTCGGCAACTGCTGCATTATTAGCAACTGAAGAAGCAACACGAAACGAAACCTGCGTTGCAGAGCAGTCTCAAGCGGCCGGTTCGAAATCGTTGGACTGGACACCTGGAGAATTCGAAGTTTATGAATACAAGGATTCAGGAGAATATACTCGGATCACCTCATCGCAAGCTGAGCTTGCCACTTTCCCGAATGCTTGGGATGATTTATCGGAAGCACCGAAAGAAGCGAATTTAAAGTCGCAAGATTCCACTCCAAATGCTCTGTTCATCGCTTACAAGGGCAGAGCCGACCCGCTTCTGACCACTAAGCTGCTTGCTGGCATCTATGACAACCTTACCGGTACTGAACTAAGAACCGAGGATGTGAGGCCGTTTGGAAAAGCCGGGTTCATCATGCAAGGTGAGAACAGTTTGCTCACCGGTCTACAAAAGAAGCTACGAAGAACGTTTGGTTCATCGCCTGTTTCTCAACCAAGAGCGAACAACTTGCGCCTAGCTTGGGCGAGTGTCTGCGGCTCTCGTGCACGAAAAAGCGGGGGAACCGACCAACTGTCCGATGAGCGAATTGCTCACACTTACTTTGAGTACAGCGCGAATGGCACCGCCTGCGAGGAAGGCTCAGACTTGTCAGGTGTACCATCCAATCTAGTTGTGATCTCTAATCTCATTCACGTCCCAAAAACAGATTCAGAGCTACCTCGGTATGAAAATGACATGTCATTCGCGCTATGCATTCCATCGGAGAATTTCGTGCGGGAAGACTTGTCAATTGCAGCCTACGCGATGCGCCAGCATCTCCGATATGATGTTGGCCTTGCGTTAAATATTCAGTTCTCGAAAATTGAAAATAACTGCGTGGATGGCGCTGTCTTTGCACCGAAAGCGAATACCGAGCCGCTAAGTGAATTGCTGACAAATTTTGATTCTACGGATGATGCGTACTCAGCAAGATACGCGGCGGCTGCGATCATCTACCACTGCTCACAAGCGACCGATGCGCTTTGTTCGAAAGGCAATGGGCCAGGCCCTATCATTGAGACCCCAAAATTGGTTGTGTCCGTGGAATAAATGCGTGAGGAACCGTCATTGTGAGCAGAAGAGGTGGACGTTGAAACTATCCAAGATGAGACAGAATTTACCGATAGTTTTCTCTTTGATTGCCGCTCCATTTTTGCTTTTCTATCTAAGCAAGCAGTTTTCTCCAAAATACGAAGACGTGTTGAAGCTCTCTTCAGATCGTCCAGTTTGGTCTCTTACTCGTTGTATTGATAACGCATCGGAGAAATTCCATCCTAGATTAACTAGGATCGCAGTTTGCTCAAGAGGCGGTACGGTCAATGGATATTGCGCTAGTGGTAGTACGTTTCTTGCCCGCGGTGGAGACATCAGGGTAACAACGAAGTTAGTCGATGGTCGTTCTGAAATTTGGATTTCATATGCTGGTGAATTATCTCGCTCCGCGATAGATGCAGCGATTGAATGTCAATGAATTCTCTCAGTAGAGGATCATAGAAAAGTTTGCGGCTATGTTTGCGGCAACGCGCCCAGAACGCATCGTGGAAGAGAAGGTGGTCGCAACTGACCTGCCTTAAGCACATGAGATTGCGACCAGTTTGCTCCGCTTGAAGCTCTTGAAAATTGCTAAGTACAGCGGTTGTTTGTCGGATTGTCCGCTTTCACCCCCATAGGGAGACGAGCTGCCGGCGCGGGCTGCGGCTCACAAGCTGTCTATCAGTTTACTCGGTTTGATCGCCAAAAGCCGACAGTTCGCAAACGACCCAATTGCGGACGTGAGCGTATGGACTGCATTGCCAGCTGGTCTCGGATCGAAAAGATGAGTGATAAAGCATGCTGCTATACCGCCGCCGGTGTCCTTAGCGTTTCACTGGGGGGTTCCTTGAACTCTTCACGGTAAAGCTTGGCGAAATGGCTCGTACTTGCGAAGCCCGAGGCGTTGGCAATTTCGGCAACTGTATCGAACTGCTGCTGCAAGATCAGATCACGAGCATAGCGCAAACGGATCGATCGGATAAACGCAGCGGGCGCCAGGCCTTGCGACTTCTTGAGCCTTCGGCCCAGGGTCTTCTCAGTGACCCCCAGGGTCGATGCCAAGGCGCGAGCACCAAATCCGCGTTGGTCGATATTTTCGATAACAGCCTGGGTTGCTCGGTCGAGAAACCCTCCGCCCGAGCCAGCCTCAACCGCTTCTGCCGCTGGTGCTTCAATTGCTTCCAGCTTAGCGTTCCCGACTTGCTTCGCCCGTTCGACCTCACCGCGCAGCCGGACCGTTTCGGATACGGCCAAATTGCGCTGTTTCTGGATAGCATTGATCATGCTCGAGATCGCAAGCATCATGAAGATGCCCTCGGCGATGGTCGATGTCGCATAGCTCAGCGTGATCGGGCGCATCATGATCACCTCGAACGCAGATCCCGTCGGCACAACGTCAACGGGGAAGACGAAGAAATAGAGCGAGGAAAACAGTCCTAGGGATAGGGCGAGCAAAGACGCAAAGACCGGCACTGCTTGCTTCATGCCCTTCAGCGCTTTGCGCCCTGACACGAACAGCAACACGAACGGGCATAAAATGAAAACAATGGGGAGCGGCGTTCCTGTCTCCCATGGATCGGCCACTGCCCATATCGTCGCGGCCAATCCGATGCCAGTCAGCACATGAAACACCACCTGGCGCCTCTCGCGCGGGTCCGGATCGACCGTGAGCAGGACCCGGCAATATTGGATATTGGCTAGCATCACCAAGCCAGATGCAAGCTCAATAACGCGCCGGACCTGCTCGATGGGAACAGTGACGCCCCATGACTGGATGAACCACCCATCGTAAAGCGATGTCAGGCAGAACATGCCGAACAGATAGATCGTATAATATTGATAGAAGCGGACGTCGAAACGCCTGAACAGGATCAGGCTGAAGACAATCATTATCGCGCAAAAACCGAGTAGCGAGGCGGATATGATCGTGAAAATGTCAGACCAGTCTTCCAGCATCCTTGCGGAACTGATTACCGGCGTAAGGGAAGGCGCGTAGGTGCCTGACACGCGCACATAATAGGTTCTCTCCGCCCCTGAATCGATTGCGAAAGAAACAGCTGTCTTCAGGCTACTGTTCTCATTTTGCGTTGGCGGAACAATCCGCCCATCGCGCATGACCGGCACTAGTGCACCATCTAACTCTTCGTAGAGCGCCGCCTCATCGACGATCGTTTCCAAGAACGCAACGCCCCAAGTCTGTCTTTCAGCATGGGGGTTTGCAGCGTCAAACCTTAGCCACAATGCGCCATCTCTTCCGGGAATATCGAACACGGTCCGGCAGGGCGTAAAGGTGAAGTCTCGCGCTGCAATACTGTTCGCTTCAATATCGCCCGAGGGGTCGAGGAAATAGCTCGCCGATAGCGGTTTCAACTGGCCTCCGCGTAGGTCCGCAAGAGAATTGGTTGGCCCTGCAGCTTCGCTGCATGTCTCAGCGCCCGTTTGCGCGCCAGCTTGCGCTGGCATGATCGGCACGAGCAACGCCATCGCCAGCAAAAAAAGCACACCTCGATGCGGCAATCTGATCACTTCGATTCCCTAAAATTGACGTGCTGGGCGAGCGCCACCGGTCATATTTCCTGACTATGGCAAACGTGTTTCGGACAAAATTGGATGCGTCTCGGACAATCGGACCGCCGTCTCTTTTCTCTTCCTCGGCGCTGCTTTTTACACGCTCTCAGAAATGGGTCGGAACTGCAATGCCCTAGCGGCAACACGCAGCACATAGGGGCTGCGCCTGATCCGTTTCCCAAATTGCCAGAGGGAACGAACACATGAACTTTTCAACCAAAACCATCCGATGCGGCCTTCTCGTCGCCACCAGCATCGCGGCCCTTTCCGCCGCCAATCCTGCTTCGGCGGAAGCCTGCCTGATCGATCGTGATAATAATGGCGAAGTCGATCCCGGCACTGACGATGATGGTGGCGCCAACGCCGAAGGTAACGATCAACAACTGGCTTGCGGGGTTGGAGCGGCTGCAACTGGCGATAACAGCACCGCCTTTGGCCAAAATAGCTTGGCGAGCGGCGGTTCCGCGACCGCCATCGGTCAAGACAGCCAGGCAACCGGCCTCTTCTCCACTGCAACAGGAAAGGCAAGTAGAGCGACTGGCGGCATCTCAACCGCCTATGGATCCAACAGCAAAGCTTTGGAAACCGGAAGCACCGCAATTGGTTCTGCCGCCGAAGCTAGCGGGAACAGCAGCGTTGCGATCGGGTTGAACAGCCTGGCGAATGCTGACGGCGCAGCTGCAATGGGTGGGCTAGCACAAGCCACCGCCAACCAAAGTATCGCTATTGGTAATGCCAGTCAGGCGACCGGTGGTTCGGCCATCGCCATTGGAGGCTTAGCTTTTGCAGACGCGAGTTCAGCCACCGCAATCGGAGGTTCAGCTCTTGCGAGTTCGGCTGACAGCACCGCAGTTGGTACCAACAGTCAGGCCAACGGGCGCCTTAGCATCGCCTTGGGCGCGAGAACTGAAGCCAACGCGCGAGGCGGGATTGCGATCGGGAGCTATGGCTCTAGCGGCACCTTCATTGGCGCGCTCGTCTCCGGGATAGATGCCGTTGCGATCGGCACGGAGGCTTTGGCGAGCGCACGTGATTCGGTCGCTCTGGGTGCAACATCTGTGGCTGATCGCGAAAACACCATTTCAGTCGGTGCAAGCGGTGCGGAACGACAAATTGTCAACGTTGCCGCCGGGACGCAAAGCACCGATGCGGTGAACAAGGCCCAGCTTGATGCGGCAATGCTCGGGAGCTCTTCTTCCGGCACCGGCCTCAATAGCATCGCTCTCGGAGCGGAAAGTGAAGGGTCCGGCGAATATTCTATCGCAATTGGCGAAGATGCTGAGGATGCAGACACTGATGGCGCGATTGCCTCAGCAAACGGGGCGATTGCCATCGGCAATGATGCGGTCGCAAGCGCAAATGAAGCGAGCGCATTCGGGTTCAGAAGTGAGGCAAGCGGCGACGGCAGCACAGCCATCGGTGCAAACAGCCAAGCCACCGGTGAGCTGTCGATTGCCATAGGCGCGGACGGCAATGACGATGATGCCCTAGGCGCGGTTGCCTCCGGAGAAGACAGCATCGCGATCGGAAATGACGCACTCGCTTCCGGTGAAGGTGCTAGTGCGTTTGGAGGCTACAGCATAGCCAGCGAATGGCGCAGTACAGCCATCGGACGTCGCAGCGAGGCTGCTGGTGAAGGTAGCATCGCAACGGGCTATGGTAGCGAGGCTCTTAGTACAGGCAGCACTGCGATCGGATATTTCAGCGACGCTGTTGGTGCATATAGTACTGCGGTCGGGACACATAGCAACGCTGATGGTAATGCCAGCATCGCCATCGGGCTTTTGAGTGAGGCCGACGGCGCCGCAAGCATCGCCATTGGTTCGGATAACGACGGGAATGAATTGGGAGCGATTGCATCCGCCAATGGCGCTGTTGCGATCGGTGGTGACGCCCAGGCGACCAGCGAACGGGCGGTGGCGATCGGATTGGGCGCTATTGCATCGGGCTCAACGGCGATTGGCGGCGGCGCTCAGGCCACTGGTGCGGGTTCGGTCGCGGTCGGCATCGAAGCGCAGGCGACCGGAGATAACTCGATCGCAATTGGCGAAGATGCCGTGGATAGTTCGACTCAATCGGACGATGACGCTCTAGGTGCAATTGCGTCCGGAGAAAACAGCATTGCCCTCGGCAATGACGCAGAGGCTAGCGGTAACAGCGGTATTGCCATCGGGCGTTCCAGCGAGGCTCTCGATGAGCGCAGCATAGCAATCGGGCGTTCCAGTGAGGCTACCGGCTTTCACGGCATCGCGATTGGTGCCGGTAGCGAAGCCTCTGGCCTTTACGGTACCGCGATTGGTTCCGGTAGCGGCGCTGAAGGCGAAGGCAGCACAGCTATTGGTCTCTTTAGCGACGCTTTAGGCGATTCCAGCACCGCGATTGGCGGAGGGGACGCTATTGGTGATTTTAGTATCGCGGCTGGGCGGAGAAGCGACGCTAGCGGAATTAACAGTATCGCGATCGGCTACGATAGCGAGGCCTCCGGCGTCGGTAGCATCGCAAATGGCGAAGAAGCTAAAGCGAACGGTGACCAGTCGATTGCCATTGGCGCGGACGGTGATGATGCGGATAATGACGGCGCAATCGCCTCCGCCAATAGCGCGATCGCCATAGGTGGTGACGCACAGGCAACTGCGGCCAACTCCATCGCGTTGGGCGTTGGGTCGATCGCTGATCGTGCGGGCACCCTGTCGGTCGGCGCAGTGGGCGCAGAGCGGCAGATCGTAAATGTCGCAGCGGGCACCGAAGATACCGATGCGGTCAACCTTGCCCAGCTTAACGCGTCCCTCGCGGTGGCGGGCGCCAGTGGCTGTCGCAACAATCCCGGTCCTGACGGCATCCCCGGCACCGCCGACGATCCTGCCGACACGCTCGAATGCGGTGACGGGGCAATGGCCTCGGTGGCTGGCAGCACCGCAATCGGTGACAATAGCGAGGCAAGCGGCGAAAGAGCGAGCGCGGTTGGTTACGCCGCCCAGGCTTCGGGTGATGATGCCAGCGCCTTCGGAACAAGGGCAAGCGCTACCGGTGAAGATAGCACCGCAATCGGTACAAGGAGTGAGGCCAGCGGTGAAAGAAGCATCGCCATGGGCCGCGCCAGTGAGGCCAGCGGTATAGAGGGCATCGCCATAGGCGCATCCAGTACGGCCAGCGTTGAAGAGGGCATCGCCATTGGCACATTCAGTGACGCCAGTGGTGAAGAGGGCATCGCCCTTGGCTCATTCAGTGAGGCCAGCGGTGTAGAGGGCATTGCCATTGGTTCATTCAGTGACGCCATCGGTGACCGCAGTGCGGCCATCGGGTCTTTCAGTGATGCCACCGGTGACCGCAGCACGGCCATCGGGTCTTTCAGTGATGCCGCCGGTGACCGTAGCACCGCACTTGGAAATAGCAGCATCGCGGCTGGTTTAAACAGCACGGCCATCGGTGTAAACAGCGATGCCACCGGTGACCAATCTATAGCGATCGGCAGCGATGGCGGGGACGATGATATTTTTGGTACAGTTGCTTCTGGCGGGGATGCGGTAGCCCTCGGCAATGATGCACAGGCAACTGCGTTTAACTCCATCGCATTGGGCGCTGGTTCTGTTGCTGATCGTGAGGACAGCCTGTCGGTTGGCGCGGTGGGCGCAGAGCGACAGATCGCAAATGTCGCAGCGGGCACCGAAGATACCGATGCGGTCAACCTTGCGCAGCTCAACGCCTCCATCACGACGGTCAGTGCCAGCGGCTGTCGCAACAATCCCGGTCCTGACGGCATACCCGGCACCGCTGACGATCCCGCCGATACGCTGGAATGCGGAGACGGGGCCATGGCCTCGGCGGCTGGCAGCACCGCCATCGGGGACAATAGCGAAGCAAGCGGTGAAGGTGCGAGCGCGGTTGGTAACAGCGCGCGGGCTTCGGGTGACAATGCCAGCGCCTTCGGAACAAGGGCAAGCGCTACCGGTGACGACAGCATCGCCATTGGCACGCTCAGTACGGCCAGTGGTCTCCGGGCGACAGCCAATGGCTATCTCAGCAGCGCCTCCGGTGAAAGCAGCACAGCCACCGGTGCCCGGAGCCAAGCCTCGGCCAACTTCAGCACGGCAATAGGTAGCTTCAGTGAGGCCAGCGGAGATGCCAGTACCGCCACCGGTTATGACAGCGTTGCGAGCGGCCTCTTTGCTACATCCATGGGTTCCGGGAGTATAGCATCAGGCAGACAGACTATTGCCGTTGGTGCCGGAAGTTGGGCGGAGGCCAATGGTGCGATTGCGATCGGCGGCGACGGGGACGATATGGATTCTGATGGTGCGGTTGCATTGGGTGAAAATGCCGTTGCAATAGGTCTGGATGCCCAGGCGTCCGCTCTTGGTTCGGTGGCATTGGGCGCAGGGTCGAACGCCAACCGTGACAACAGTATTTCTGTCGGCTTTGTTGGCGGAGAGCGGCAAATTACCAATGTCGCAGCGGGTACTGAGAATACCGATGCGGCCAATGTCGGGCAGCTCAATCTCGTCGAAAATGCCGCTGCCAATGCGCATGCATCCGCCGATACCGCACTTGCAAATGCTGCGAGCGCGCAGAGAACGGCAAACACCGCGAGGACAGAAGCGGCTGCTGCCCAAGCCGCTGCGAACAACGCGCAGGCAACCGCCAATCAGGGCGTGGCAGATGCGGCTGCGGCGCAAGGCACTGCCGACACGGCCCTCGCCAATGCAGCCACAGCGCAAAGCACCGCCGATACGGCGCGAACCGAAGCCGCAGCGGCCCAAACCCGCGCGGATGAAGCGTTTGCAAATGCAGCCACGGCTCAAACTACAGCGGATATTGCCAGATCGGAAGCGCGGGCAGCGCAACTGGCCGCCGATCAAGCGGGTGCGGGTGTGGTCAATGCCCAAGCAAGAGCTGACGAGGCGTTCGAGAACGCTGTCGATGCTCAAGCGGATGCAAACACTGCGCGTGCCGAGGCCATGCAGGCCCAGGTCGATGCCAACACGGCGCTGGCGAGGTCAGAGGCGAACAGCCAAGAGCTTGCATATTTCGACAGCAACAGCAGTGGCCCCGGTGCCAATGCTACCGGTCTTGACGCTCTCGCCATCGGAACGGGCAGCGAGGCTAGCGGCGATCGATCCGTCGCCATCGGGGCCAGCGCGCAAGCTACAAATGGGCAGGCGGTCTCCATCGGCGCAGGTAACATCGCTTCGGGCAATGGAGCCATCGCCATCGGTGACCCAAACTTTGCCACAGGTACGGGCGCGGTGGCGCTAGGCGCAGACAACAGCGCAACCGGCACGGGTGCAGTGGCAATCGGCAATCTCAATGTCGCCAATGGCAACGGGGCGATTGCACTTGGCAATGGAGCGTCAGCTGTTGGCGATGGTGCAATTGCCATCGGCCCCGGAGCAATTGCGGACCGCGAGAACCTAATCGCCTTGGGCAGCGAAGCCTCGAGCGTGAGAGTGGCCGGTATTACCTCACAGGCAAGCCGGGCGGCTCAGGAAGGCGCTCTAAGCCTCGTTACCACTGATGCCGCCGGAAACCTTGGCTCGACCTCGCTCGATGTCGGTGGACTGGTCAATCTTGGTGGCCGCGTCACCGATCTCGAAACGCAGACATCTGCAATTGCGCGGCAGGTGACGCTGGTTGACCGGCAAGCCAATGGCGGGATCGCCGCTGCGATGGCGCTGTCCGGCACCACGATCGTACCCGATGCCGATTGGTCGCTATCGTTCAACCTGTCGACTTACGAAGGTGCACAAGGCTTTTCGACCGCGATCGTCGGCCGTGTTGCGGAGAAGGTCTATGTTTCTGGAGGCATTACGGGATCGACCGTTCGCGGAAGCACAGGCGGCAGAGTCGGCGTCACGTTTGGGTTTTGATCGGCTTTACCGACCCCCTCGGGCCGATCAGGGCGGCGCGGTGACTACGCCGCGCCGCCCACACCGGATTATCAGACCCGGTAATCATGTCCGCTTCCACCCCCAATTTCGGCTGTTGATTATTGGGTGTGGCTGAGCCGAAAGGGGAATGACTGCTAGCTAGCCCTTTCGTCTGCTTTTGCCGGTTTGTGATTGGCTTCACATAAACTGCATTATCAATCTGACGGCTCGGATAAGTTCGTATTTACTCTTGTCGTGGGCTAAGTTCTTACAATGAAAAAGCGACAGACCACTGCGATTGGCTCGGGGATCACAGAGCGAGAGGAACTCGATGCTATCGAGGTTAACGCAGAAAACAGCGACCTCATCATAGATGCCATCCGCTCACGCAATAGAGAGTTAGATTCTCCATGGGCAAGCAACAGACACGTCATCGATCGTGCTCGAGCAAGGTTGCAGAAGTATGAGAAGTACGTGGACTCGCTCGGCGTGGAATTTGAGGAACGGAGCGCGTTTTTCAAGAAGAGAGACTCTCTTGGGTGGTACCTGAGAGAAATCGTCGCATTGGCTCAGCTTACAGAGATGGCAGCCAATGCGGGGCGGACCTGGGAGGCGGTAGATCGAGCTCTTCTAATTGGCGAGTGCCTCACCGAGCTTAAGTTTAAGGCGCTTTGGGAAAACTACGCCCTGAAAGGCAAAAAACATCAGGAGGCTTCGGAACGCAATGCCGAAGAAAGGCGGCTTCATGCGGCCAGACTGCGATATCGTTTGGTTAGATGTCTTCGTCGCAGGGGGCATTCTTGGGAGAACTGTTATCGCTTGGCGGCGACCAAGCTCGGCGTGAGTGCCTCGACAGTAAAAAAGGACTGCTTACCGCAGAAAAAGTTGGACCCCACCGTGGACTGACCAGTTTCGCCTGTGACTATTTGCGTATCGGCACGAATCATAAGGAGCCGGAGCGTGATAGACAGAAAAGAAGAATTGCCCCCGTTTTTGACACCAATCGAAGTATCGCGGAGATGGCAGATCAGTCTGAGAACTCTCGAAGGATGGCGCTACAAGGGAATTGGGCCGACCTGGTCCAAGCTTGGTAGCAAGGTCCGATACTCGCGCGAGGCTGTTTTGCGGTTTGAAGCGTCCGGTCTCGTCAGTTTGGTCAACGACCATGGGTAAGCCAAAGAAGCCGAGCATCCTCGACCGAGCATTTGACGAGCGCGGTGTGAGCAAAAGAACTCATCATATCCTCTTGGTCATGAGCAAGAAGGCATGCGGGACTGGCGTTTGCTTTATGTCGATTGCTCGCATCGCAAAGGAGACAGGTTGGGCTCGCAAAACAGTTTCGAGAGCCATTTCGGAATTGGAAGACCTTGGCCGACTGGTCGAAGTCGAAGGGGAGCCAGGGCGAACCACTAGAACGTTTCGGGTCTTTCCAGGTGGTCAATTTGGCCTGTCTGATGCGTCAAAAAGAACCATATCAACAGGTCAAATTGACCCGCAGAATCCTAAATTGAATCTTAAAGAGAATCCGCAGGCGAGGGCTCAAGGTTCGGAAAAGCGCGCGCGTCGGAACCGAGTAGTCGGCATTGGCGAGCTCGTGGGAGAGCAAGTTCGAACCGGATTAAGTCAGTGAATGGCCACCCGGGGGAGGGGGGGAGTCAAAAACCTTGGGAGCTTCGCTTGGGAAACCGGCGGGGGTCTTCATTTTTCCCAACCGCGAAACTGAGGGTGGGGTCAAATCGACTCAAGCTCTTGAATCGACTCCCCTTGGTATTCGCGAATCGCGTCTGAAAGACAGCCGGGAACACCAAGATCGAGTGAATTTTCAGCCGGATGCCAAGGCGAAAACCACGAGCCTCGTTACGGCGGGTTTCTCTTCTCTACGCAGCAGCCCGGTTGATCCCATCGAAAGCTAGCAGTGTCGATCAAACACGCGAATGAGTGTGTTCAGAGCGGCACGGAGATTTCCTCCTCTGCCGATTTTCGAAACGGTCACTTTGGAGAAACGCATGGCTTTTGGACGCAAACCGATCCCAGCTCATCTGAAAGAGGTGAGGGGCAATCCAGGTAAACGGGCAATACCGAAGAAAAAGCGGCATGTCCCGGCAGGTCTGCGAATGCCCTCAGGCCTTACGGATCCACAGAAGAAAATCTGGCGGCAAATCTTAAAGGAGGCGCCCCACGGTCTTTTGCGAGCCTGTGATGCTAGGGCCCTCAAGAGGTATGTGGTCGCTCTCTCAATCTACGACGATGCCAAGTCCAATTTGGAGAACTCTCCGATGGTGATCCGAGCTAAGAGCGGGGCACCCATCAATAGCCCTCATCTGGGCATCCTAAATCGGCAAGCTGATTTACTGCTCAAACTTGAAGCCGAATTTGGCTTCACACCCTCAGCACGAACGCGGCTGGAGTTTCGCGATCACAACGTCGATTTCGATGAAGACGAACTTGATGCGGAGGATTGGTTCGGTGACTGAGCAAGCCCGATCCTGGCCCGCATCAAAGATCGTTGAGACCGAGCTGAGCAAGCTGCGATCATTTGAGAATAACGCAAGGACCCACTCAAAAGAGCAGGTCGATCAGATTGCCAAGGCTATTTTGGAATGGGGTTGGACAAACCCCATTCTTGTGACCGTCGATGGAATGATCATCGCTGGGCACGGACGGGTTTTGGCTGCCCGGCAGATTGGGTTTGATAAAGTGCCAGCTGTAATCGTCGACGACTGGTCTGAGGATCAGATCCGCGCTTATGTGATTGCTGATAACAAGCTCGCGATGAATGCCGGCTGGGACGAAGAATTGCTGGCCTATGAGCTCTCGCAGCTTGAGGAGGTGGGGTTCGCTGTCGATCTGATCGGGTTCTCCCAGGCAGAGCTGCAAGAGCTTGTCCCAAGTGAAGATCAATACCTCACAGATCCTGATGAAGTCCCTGACCCGCCTAAAAAGGCGACAACCAAGGCAGGCAATGTGTGGCAGCTAGGCGAGCATCTCCTTGCTTGCGGCGATGCGACCGATCCGGGCGTCTATCAAGCGCTTCTTGGCGGTGAATTTGCAGACTTGTGTTGGACCGATCCGCCCTACAATGTGAACTACCAGAGCAAGGCTGGAAGGATTGAGAATGACAATCTTGAAGACAGCGCCTTCCTCGAATTCTTGAAGGCTTCGTTCGGGCGCATTCACGATCGCCTCAAACCGGGCGGGGCGGTCTACATCGCCCATGCAGACATGGAGGGACTAAACTTCCGAACGGCGTTCTTTGAAGCAGGCTTCAAGCTCTCAGGCGTGTTGATCTGGGAGAAGAACTCACTCGTTCTTGGACGATCTGACTACCAGTGGAAGCATGAGCCAATCTTGTATGGGTGGAAGCCAGGCGCTGCTCATAAGTGGCTTGGTGACCGCAAGCAGACAACGATCGCTGAGCTAAGCGGCAACGTGTTTGCGCAAAACGATGATGGTTCGATCAATGTGCGCGTCGGCAACGAGACTATCGTCATTGAGGGCGACAATATCACTGCGCGTGCGATCGAGCCTTCGGTCATCCGGGTAGACAAGCCCAAGCTCTCAGCTGACCATCCCACGATGAAGCCTATTGAGCTAATCTCATCCATGCTGACGAACTCTTCGAAAAAGGGAGACGTAGTGCTCGATCCATTTGGTGGTTCAGGATCGACGCTTATTGCAGCGGAGATGCTTGGGCGCAGAGCGAGGCTAGTTGAGCTTGACCCCGTCTATTGCGACGTGATTGTAAGACGCTGGGAAGATATGACCGGCGCAAAGGCGATCTTGAGGGGTGATTAAGCGCTCAAACTAGAAGGTAGCCTTCTGGCCCGGGGATTCGTTTTGGACGTCTTACCCATCGAGAAAGCTACCCTTAACACCTGAGTACTAGGCTCAAGACATGTCCTTACTGGTAGCTTTGTCTCTATGCGCCGTAATTGATGGCGACAGCTTGCGTTGCAATGGAGAAAATATCCGCCTGCTTGGCATCGATGCGCCTGAGTTCAGATGTCCGAGTAATCGGCAATGCGTTGAGGGAGACCCTCAAGCAGCGAAAGATTATCTCACGGGTCTGATCGCCGGGCGTGGCCTCACGATCGAGCGTGTAGGACAAGATCGCTATGGAAGGACACTCGGCGTCGTTTACGCCGATGGCTACAATCTATCTTGTTCGATGATATCTGCCGGGCATGCGGTCTACATCGAGCGCTGGGACAATGGCGGAAGAGTAGCCCGTGACTGCTGACGATTGCGCTTCGAGCGGTGGCCATTGGGTATTGGTTAGTCGTCCAAAGCAAATTTCGGATGCTAAGCAGCGCAGTGCAGGTTTTAGTGTTGTTTTGCTGCGCTGGCTTTAGCTTGAAGCTTCTTGAAGCGCTCATCGACATCACGCCACAGCTTCATGCCGCCAAAGTCACCTTCGGCGAGTAGCCGGTCTTGTTGCTGAGCGATGTAGAACCAGCCTTCTTCACCGTGGTTCTTTTCCACCCACAACGCCATTCCCCAAAGCTCTTCATCGCGTGTCATTGGATAGGACTTAGCGTCTTGCTCGGTATGCCGCCACCTCAGCGTCACTGACGTCTCTGGCAAAGCACTTTGGCGACTTTCCACCAGGGCGACTATGTGCACTGCGAGCACCACATTTTCGGCCTGCTCTGTCTCGGTTGTATGGACACGGACAGCTTCCCGAATAGCGCGCAATACTGCTTTCAATTATCCGTTCACGGATCTGCGCATCACTTCCCTGTGCTGAAGCCGGCACGCCCGCGAGAAGAAAAGCAAAAAAGGTGACCGAAGTCACTTTCTGAAAAAGCTGTATCTTATTGATGCGTTCTACAGAGTAACATCGAAAACGAAAACCGAAGGGTTACTGTTAGCCGCAAAACGTTAATGGCGTAGAAAATCCCTAGATTCATGACCTATACTTCTTCTGCAAATCTTGCGTATCTGTTGGGACTTGCAATCGCCAATACCGAGTTCAGCTAATGAGACATCTGACTCGCTTATGGCTCCTGCCCAATGCAATCGAAACAGCAAAACGTCCCGGAAGCTTATGCGCCCCGGCGACACACCGTCTGTTGATTGTGCAGAGTTAAACAGAACTGGGATGAGCTGCATTGCTCAAGTTGCCGGAGGAGAGCTTTGTAGAGTCCGGACCTCATGTTCTACCAGCCTCAATAAGGTCTCGAGCTCTCTACACAGGCCTTCAGGCACTCTGCGAGCTTGTGGGCCTCCTGATATGCTCGTCGCGCTATTGAGGTTTTCGATTAATGCCAGGACTTCATCTGCGTCGAGTTGTGAGAGTGCGTTCAAGCTATTGGTCCTTTCGCCGGCATTGCGGCTGTCGTCTGATTGCCCAAATGAGTGAGGCGATCGCGGTCACTAAACCTGCAACCGCTGTGATAAGTTTAGGGTCTACACCGGCCATTTCTCTTCTCCTATCGCCTCAGATTTGGTCGAGCTAACCAGATAGGTTGAGAGTAGGAAAGATCTTTGTGGCGGGCAAAATCCGATCAACTCAAGGCTGGTGCTGCAATCCAGTCAATTGGTCTGCGAGTAACACAACCGGTGCTGAGGCTAACCAGAGAATTGAAACGTTGAAGGTAAACTGGTGGTGTGAACCATGCGTCAGCTCTGGGGTTTGGATGGGCCAGCTGCCTCTTACCGTCCGGTATGCAACGGGCGTTGGACTACGGGTGCATCATCAGTGATAACGGCGTGCTATGCGCCGACCAATCCTTAAAAATGAAACTGCGCGGCGGTTCTTTCTGGATCGTCACATGTTGCTGCGTCGAGGCTCAGGTCTGGGTCGCGGTGCTGATCTGGAGGGCGTTCTGGATGGCCTTGGGTTCGTCCAGATTGACAGCGTTAACACGCTCGCTCGCGCTCATGATCTGATCTTATGGTCGCGCCGCGGTCAGTACCGGCCTAAAGCTCTGGAACATCTGGTCGCCCGGGATCGCGCCGCCTTTGAGCACTGGACGCATGATGCGGCGGTCATCCCAATGCAGTTCTACCCGATGTGGCAGTTGAAGTTCGCCCGAGATGAAGCACGCATGCGTGCGCGATGGCCTGCAGCTCGCCGTCAGGGCTGGCAGGATGAGATCGAGCAGGTGCTACGCCATGTTACTGACAATGGCGCAAGCTCATCGCGCGATGTTGGCGATGGGGACACAAAAGGTTCTTCAGGCTGGTGGGACTGGCAACCTTCCAAAACAGCCCTGGAGTTTCTTTGGAGGTCCGGCCAGCTGGCTGTTTGCCATCGAAAGGGCTTTCGCAAGTTCTATGATTTGAGCGAGCGCGTTATTCCCGCCACCAGCCGCGCCAAACGTTATGACAATGACGAAATCATCGATTGGGCAATGTCAGAGGCATTGCGGCGACTTGGCTTTGGCACAAGCGGAGAGCTGGCCGCATTTTTCGACATTGTGACGCGCGATGAAGCGAGGGACTGGTGTGCAGCCGCGCTCGCGGTCGGCACAATCATCGAAACAGATATTGAGTTGGCGGACGGATCGCTGCGTCGCAGCTTTGTGACTGAGACTACGCTTAATGAAGCCGCTGCGTTGCCACAGCCGAGCGCGCGTGTGCGCTTGTTGTCACCCTTTGATCCTGCCTTGCGTGATCGCGCCCGTGCAGAACGGCTATTTGGCTTTCGCTATCGGATCGAGATTTTCGTGCCCGAAGCAAAGCGACAATATGGCTATTATGTCTTCCCGGTGCTGCAGGGTAACCGGATGATTGGACGCCTTGATGCTCAGCGGCAAGGTAATACCATCGCTGTCCGTACCTTCTGGCCGGAAGCGGGCGTACGCATGGGTAAGGCACGCACTGCCCGGCTTAAGTCAGAACTTGAGCGGGTCGGCCATCTGGCCAAGGTTCAGGACATCAGCTTTGCCGATGACTGGCTGCAGAGACTATCGTGAATGGATTGCCGGGCGATACCAGCTTCTGGGCCGATTACGGGCTATCATGTTTCGGGAAGAGCATCTGTTAAGCGGCTAACTTGTCGCTGAGTGAGAGTGCGGCTTTTGAGGTTTTGATGCTCATTTGAGGCGACTGCGCAATCCTAACTTTAGGCAACCGACGCTGATCTGCTTCGGGTACGATCGGCCTTGAGTTGAGTCTTGTTCACAGTCAGCGTTCATGAGAGTAAGCAGGATATGCAATCGATTAGATTTGTGCCTCTTTTCTCAATCTCATTCGGCTTACTGGCTTGCGGCAGTGCTGCAGAAGAACTCGTCCCAACAATCCAAGATGATGGTCCAGAGTTGTGCTTCGACGCTGTTCGAAATGCGCTGCCTCCAGAAACGAGAATCGTAACTATTGTCGCCAAATACGATCCAAGCGCGGATGTAGTAGAAGGCTGGAGCCAAAATCCCGGCGGACTCATTGCCTGCGAGGTTGCCTATGAGAACGCTCATGATCGGCAGAGTGTGTTAGCGTTGAAAATGGACCCAAAGACAACCGAGTTCGATGATCCTGTAAATGTTACATTTTCAATGTCAGAGGAACACTCGAAAGCCGGCGTCGAGCCATTTTTTATCTCCCTGTCCAGCGTCAACACGAGCGTTCTGCAATCCATCATGAAAGAGCAAGAGGCTGAACTCGCTGCGAGGTATACCGCTTATTCGTGGACCACAATTCAGCTCAAAGAGCCCGGTCCATTCAATGACACGCATGTATTGCGCCTCGACTTGACAGCTCGCTCCAGATCGAACGGTCTTATTGACAATGAAAGGATGGAAATTTCGATCGATGGACGCACAGTGGTCACTGACCTGTTTGCGAGTTCGGACTAAGTGGTATTTGCCATGGCTCAGATGAGAACAGCCGCAACTGGGCCGACTGTGGACTGTCTGCTTTTGGTGTGTTGGATAGGAAAAGGTGACATCGCCGGCATCATCCAGCCCTGATAACAAACTACTTCTTTGGCTTCGATTGTCCTCTTACAAGGCGCCCAATATAGGCATTATAGCCTATACGGTCGCTGTAGCTCTGTCGCAGCTTAGTCTTGCGATTCTCGCTGTTGGCCTTGTTGGAGGAACTTTGCGGAGGATCGAGTTCAAGAGTTACATCTGTCAGCTTTTCCACCGCCCTCGCTTGATCATCTCTTTCGATTGGTATCAGCGTAAGGGCGTTGAGGTATAAGTGGACTATGTTCTCCTTGAGGATAAGGCTGTCAATATCGCTCAGAATCTCGGGAATAAACTCTAGTGCCTCGGTCAAGTCCGCTTCGATATTTTGTGCAAACAGTGCTGATCGCACGAGCTCATTATCCTCGTTTCTCCGAAGCTTAACGGCCGCGTTAAAAAAGCTGGGACTGCCTGACCAAGTCGCAAAGTTCTTCAATAGGTTAAATACCATGCCGCGAAGAATGATGTAGAATCGATTATCTTGAACTGACAACTCGCCTACATAGTCGGCTTTGATCGTTGTGCCGCGAAAGCGGATTTCTTTGCCATCCGCCAGATGCTGAGCAATCATTGGGAGGCTGTGTAAGCTAGTGAGGAGGACGCCTCTGAGCCGCTCAAATATCTTGATTCTTTGCTCCTGATCCAGGGTCCGAGTAACTCCTAGAATCGAGGCCCCAAGTTGAAGAAAAACCGCTCCTCGCTCCTCAGGTGCAAATCGAACTCGTTTGGTCCGGCCAACGGGCTTGGGATCCTCAAAACTAAGCGTGGTTGATTCATCTGAATCATCCAGCTCTGCCAATCTCTCAATAAGCTCCTCGCGGACTTCAAGACCGCCACCTGGATGGGCTGTCTTGAACGCCTCAATCGAGCTTTCGCGAATTGCGTCCACTACAGGCGCGACTTCTTCCGAAAAAGACTCAATCAGGTTCAAGACCTCCTCAATTCGTGGCTCATCGCTTGGGTTCTGAGCCACATAATACTCTGCTACTGACGGGTAAGTAAGCAACCCCTGCGGCGACATTATCTCTGAGCGGAACTCTCGGTCTTTACTCATGTGTTTGGCAAGAAAGTAGTCCTCGATGCTAAGCATCATGAACCCATAACCAAACTCGTAGTCTCTGAGGACAAAGCTCTTCTGCAGTATCGCTAAAACTGTATCGGCGTCGAATCGCTTCTTTTGGATTCCTTTCCGCGCCACGAACTCGTCAACGAGCGCGTAAAAATCAGCCTTTGAGAGGTATGGTTCCGCTCTCGCCATGAGTCTATGGGCAATTTGTCCAATAAAGGTTTCGAGCATCTCCATGTCGACCGGTTGCCCAGGGAGCTCTTCTCGATGCGCTGCACGAATCCGATCAGAAAGTAAGTTTTCAATAAGAAGGTAGCGATTAAGCGGCTCGACTGACCCATCGTCCAGGAAGATTTCGACCAAGCTATTGACATAAAAGATCGTTCGAGGTGCCCGAAGGTTGTTTATTGAACGAAAGACCTGTTCGACCACGGCGCGAGGTTTCTCGACGTTGCCGCCATTTCCATGCGCGTCTATCATTGCTAAGACTGTGGGAAGGGTGGTCTCGCTGAGCTGATAGTAAGAGACGTTTTCTTGGCTCAGAGCCCCTGGCGCACGTGAATGCAGATAGCGTTCATCACCACGCGTGCCGACGGCCCATCTCAGTCGCTTATACTTGGATGTGAATGCGGTGAATTCCGCAATCCCTCGTGGAGAACCAGGGGCAAAGTTATCGATGAAAAGGCGTACGCGGCCAATCTCCATGAGGTAGGTTCCTTGGCTCTCGCTTAAACCGAATCCTCTGAGCCTCTTCTGGACTAATTCTTCGAGAGCATGGCCAGCCTCGACACTTCGAAAGTCTATAAGCAAGGCAACTTCCGCTGGTTTCGCCTCTCGTTGCACCTTACTGGTCAGATAGTGTAGTAGTGAGCTCTTTCCGCTTAACTCCGGACCGCTTATCACTAGGTTCTTTGAGTCATCGATGAGACTCGATAGGCGAACGCGCCGACCGCTGAACTGATCCTCGGGGAAATACTCGATGTCTGGCGCGACGAATTCTGAGAACTTCTTTCCCGACGCCTGCTCTAGTATGAATTCACTCTCGGCGATTGAGGCCCTTGAGGCTTTTGCGATAAGCTCTGGATCGAAGTACGCGCTGGTTCTTCGAAAAAATGAGCCCGCCTTCGAGGGCACGACTTTCGTCTCATCTGCACCCACCATGGCGAACTGGGCGGTACGCCGATCAAATCTGTAGTGCCGAACTGCAGCACTGTCTGATTCCGGAAACCAACTTACCGCAACCTGATTGGCGGAGCCAACTTCAGCGCTGGCCCCAGCCTGTACAATTGCAAAGCTCCCATCTGATGTTTCCATCCAATCTACACCTTCGGCATGGATGTGTCCCGTAAGGAGTCTGATCTGCTTACTAGCGAAGAACTCCTTAAGGTCCGTTGCACAGTTGTCAGCAAACCATGACAACGGGTGATGAGTTAAGACTATTGCGTTCTTCTTCACGGCCGATAGGCAATTCCCATACTCCGTACCGAGCACGAAAAGTTCGCCCTTATCGCCATAGCCACCCCGACTATAAGAACCTGCGAGGCCATTAAAGCAAACAATTTGCTGACCCAAGACCTCGAAACAACCGATCCTTGGTTTGACAGCAGAAACTGAGCTGTATCCTCGCTTCTCGACAAATGCCAGATAGCCCGCAAGCTTTGCGCCCATATCCGCATCTACATCAGCTTCACAGACGTTCGCAGCCGGATACTGACCTTGCCTGAGACGATCTTCATCGGCCACCGCCTCTCTATCAAGCTCATGATTGCCGGGCACCAGAAAGATGTTCTGTGGCTCTAGATCGAGCTCTCTCATTAGTGGTTCAAGCAAGTCACTTTGAACCGCATCAAAATCAGATAGCTCCGCATCCGATCTGACGGCGCCAGACTGAACTAGGTCTCCCGTGATGCAGACAATTAAGTTGGCACCCAGCACGCCCTGATCCTTTAGGTCGCGAGCAAGCCGCAAAATGCCTTGCACGGCCGATCGTGCCGAATCCCGCAGTTGGCCGCTATTTGCAGTGTAGTGGAGGTCGCTGATATGGAACACATTTAGCATTCAAGATTCCTGAGACAGTAAGAAAGATTGTTAACTGGTAGAATCTTTCTCAATTTGAAGAGCAGTACCCTAACTTGGCAGGGTCACATTTTAGAGTAAATCAAAGTAGATGTGCACCTGTGCATTTGCCCACAAGTGCTTGTGGCATCCAGCATCGTCAACAGAGATGCATTTTTCTAGCGAGAGATTTAATTTTTTTGTGACTATTTGGAGATTGTCCGCTTTTGCGCAGGGTGAAAGATCGGCTTATTGTCTTTGATTGGGGCGCAAAGCCGCCTTCAACTGACAATGATGGCGCCCAACTTAGTCGAACGGTAGGCATTTGCCTTTATTGGCTTGGTCCCAAACTCTGCAGTCCCACAGCGCTTGTTCCAATCCGCTATTTCGGTTGACGGTGTATTGAAACTTTAGCTGGTGACTTTCACGTTCTGTAAGAGGGAACCCTTTCGCAGCGAACTTTGGATCCGTCCAACCCAGGACATTGCAGAAATCTCGGCCGTCACAGTGCTCTCTCGCAATCTCGGGTATCAGAGTAGGGTCTGCTTTTGAATTGAACGTCATTGCAAAGATGGCGTCCCCACTGATTGGTCTGAATTCCGCATTTGCTGACTGGTAGCGAACCTTATCGGACGAAGAGTTTGATGTCCCGTTGGTCAGTACATCGACTGTGGCTCCAATCATGGGGATGCCGAAAAATACTATTAGGACCCATTGCCACCATTTCAGATTACGCATCATTCCACCCGTTCTTGAGGGCGGCTGGCAAAAAGGCCTCCAGCGCCGCCCCGTGTTGATCCTGGGGCGACGGCCAAAGCCGGATGTTAGAAACCTGCTATCACACAGGGCGAACACCTTTACTGGCAAGCCAGCTGGACATGCGTGAACGCCATCCGGCCGCAGTGATGCTGTGACCGGTTTGTGATAGAGAGGTTCCTAAGCCCCGCTCCCGCATCTCTCGGGAGCAGGGCGACAATTGACGAGGCTGGGCGTTAGTTCAAGCTCAAAAGACAGCAGCGAAGGTCCGGCGGACTATTTCGCGGTGAGTTTCTCTTCGATGAGGGAAGAGATGTCGTTGGCGGCTTCGAGCACCGGCTCATTCGCAAGGTGAGCATAGCGCGCTGTCGTTTGCACTTGTGTATGCCCCAAGAGCTTGCCGATCATGGGCAGGCTTTGGCCGTTGCTCACCGCTATCGATGCAAATGTATGCCTGAGATCATGGATCCGCGCGTCCTTGAGCCCAGCACGTCCACGGACGCGCTGCCAGAACGGCTGGAGATCAGTTAGATGTGCGCCGGGGTTTCGGCCAACTATAACCCAGGGATTGTCCTCAAGCCGCTCGATCTGTCGGAGCACCGAAACGGCCGCCTGTCCTATATGCACCACTTTAGCGCCAGTCTTAGAGTCAGGCAGGCGGAGTGCTGGGCTAGCGAGATCAACATGCTTCCATTTGAGCGTCAGGATCTCGTTCAAACGGCAGCCAGTAAAGAGTAGAAGCCGGATCGCTGCAACGGCTGAAGGTAGCTCAATCCGCTCCTCTTCCATTTCCTCTAGGACACGGCCAATGGCTTGAAGCTCGCCAGCTGAGAAATAGCGCTCGCGTTTCTTCTCGGGATACTTCTTGATGTGGCGGCGGGGATTTGTCCCATCGGGCCTTAGGCCCCAAAGTTCAGCCAGATTGAACATCTTAGAGATGATCTCGATGTTCCGGTTCGCCTGGTAAGGGCGATGCCGCCAATCGTGATGGTACTTTGCGATGTCTGCGCGAGTGACATCGACGATCCTCAGATGCCCAATCGCTGGCAAGATGAACAGCTCCAAATTGCGCCTATACTCCTTGGCAGTGCTCGCTTTCAGATGAACGGCGATGTGCTCTTCATCAAACCGTTCAGCTAACTCCTTTACGAGCAGGGCATCTCGCTTCGCTCGCTTTTCAGCGAGTGGGTCGATGTCATTGCGAAGCTTCACTAGCGCCTCCAATGCCAATCCTCGAGCTTGGTCAGGCGTGATTGCGCCAAATCTGCCAAGGCTCATTCTGCGTGAGACACGGCCATATCGGTATTGAACAACGAACTGCTTGCGTCCGGTTGGGAATACTCTGATACCGAAACCAGACAGCTCGGTGTCCCACACGAAATAGTCTTTTTCGTTCGGCTCGAGAGTTTCGATCTGACGCTTAGTTAACTTGGTCATTTTTCACCTCCTGTTACCAGCGGCGATTTCGAGGCTCTATCCGTAAGCATATAGGAAGCATGCGGGAACGAAATGCCGCGAAAGCGCGCGTAGGCACTCAGTCGCAACACGCTTTCACAGTCAACCTAACGCGTTGTAAATAAGGGTTTTAGGGTCCTGGAGCGTAAGGTGAGGTAGGACTGCCGAAGAGCCCTCATAACCTGAAGGTCGTTGGTTCAAATCCAACCCCCGCAACCACCGTCTATTTGAAAATATGTCAGAAATCAGCCCCACTGGTACCAGTGGGGCTTTTTTGCGTTTGGTCTGGCAGACAGGACTCAAGTGGATAGGCATTCTAGCGAGACGGAGAATTTCGAGGTCTCAGATAGACCAAGTGGAACGCTATAGGCCGTGCTACTCCATTCTCCTTATCCTTTCAAAGCGCTTGCGCGGCCGTAGCGTCCTTTTCGAATAATGTTGCGATGGTTTTCGCGCTATTCACGGTCCATTGCGATGCCGAAAGGCACTGCTGAGACTGACGGTTTGAAAGCCAGGGTCAACCAGAAGAATGTCCCGCGATCTTTGCGAGGAAGGGGACAGATCAGATTCTCGACGATCAGCGCCTTACCGTGAGCGCTGCACCAAAAAGAGCTGGCCAGCAGCGGTGAGCTGAGCAAGCAGAATGAAATCGAAAACGATGCCTGCTCCACTCGCGTGTCTGCGCCGCCTGATGCTGAGCTGGCGTCGTCGAGTGCCTGCCAGTCGCCGGCATTGATCTGCGCGCGGCCGGACGCCTCAGCGTTCGCATTATGATCTAGGTCTAAGGCATAATTGAGTTTGGCCACGTGCCCGCTTGTTGAGCATTTGGGCAAGGCCAAATCGCGACGTCTCGCATTCGCACAGGAACATGGCGTGGCCCAAAACGATAAGCAGGAACGATAGGCGCAATTTGTAGAGGTTCGCGCGGGTCTGTTCAGCAAACCCGCCTATATCCGCAGCCTTTCTTGAGCTTTCTACTAAACTTTTTGTGAGCTGGTTGGATCAACCATCGACTACGGGGCTCTGCGTTTTTGCGGGCTTGTTGGATGGGAATGTCGATGACCGCTATTTTTACAGGTGCTGGCGCTGGACTGGCACGGAGTTCTGCAGCGACATTAGGATCGGTGGGGACACTTGGCGGAGCGTCCACTGGGCGCGGTGGTGAAGGTCTTTCAGTTAACGCTGCGACCGGCAATTTGGTCATTTCGCGCCAGGATGAATTCTTGGTCGGCCGCACTCATGACATCGGCATTTCGCGGACCTACAATTCCTTGGCTGAGGTCCATGACGGTGACAATGGCGATCAGTGGCAAATGTCGACGACGCGGCGGCTGTTCGGTCTCAGCGGGACAGCCAACGGTGTCGGCAGTACAATCAAACGCAATTCGGGCGATGGGTCGGTTGTGACCTATGAATTTGGGCTGCGCGATGGCAGTTGGTCGTACTGGACGACCGACGGCTCAGGCTCACATGACCGGATCTATCGACAGGCTAGCGGCAATTGGGTGTGGGTGGACGGTTCGAGCCAGTTCACCGAAACCTATGCTTCTGATCCGCACAACAGCGGTGAATATCGGATCATCAAACAGGGTGACCGTGAAAATCGCCTGGCGACCTATGGGTACGCCGGAAACAAACTCTCGTATGTCCGAACGAGCAACAATGAATATGTCCGTTACAATTGGTCGGGCGATAATCTGACCTCGGTTACAACCGAGTTTAACGATCCGAAGACGGGTGAGCGTCGCTCTGAGATTGGCACCTATTATACTTATGACGGCAATGGCCGACTTGCGACTGTAACGGTCGATCTTTCGCCAGAAAACAATTCCATCGCGGACGGTCACACCTACACGATTAGCTATCTCTACGATGCTGATGGCCGTATTACCCGCATGACCCAGAGCGACGGGTCGCGCACCGATATTCAGTACGACGGAGCGGGCCGGGTCACCCAACTCTCCGAGCATGTCGGTGATGGCTCAACGCGCGCAACTGGTTTTGCCTATGGCGCTGACCACACCATCGTCACCGCGCCAAACGGGCAGGAAACGCGGCTCGAATATGCCGGCGGCAGTCATATCGCGCATTCGGTGATGGATTGGTTGATCAACAACAATTACATTGATCGCGCAGCGGCTCCCTCAATCGACGGGCATCCAACCGCCCTGCTGACTGCACAAGATCTGGGCTGGGCCGGCATTGTGCAAAGTGCTGGCGGTGTTTCCGCTGGTGAAACTGTCACGTTTGAGATTAGCCTTCAGGCAGTTGCTGGTTCCGGTACATCGCAGGACCTTGGGATTCAGGGATCTCTAGATAAGTGGGGGTCTGGCGCGACCAGTGCTGAAATCATCAGGGGGCCTGGTCAGATATCCCAGGTCGATGGAGGCCTATATCGAGTCACTGGTCTGTCCACGACGGATGACACACGGATTCGGATCACTCGCACCTTCTTGCAAGCGCAAAGTACGGCCGCTTATATCTACGTCGACCATCCCGGTGGTTTTCGTGAAGGTGAGCAATTGCTTGTATCGGGAGCGACGTTGTCGATTGATGGCAGCGCGCAGGGGGCGGCGAAGCAGCTCACGAAGATTATTGCGCCAGCAGCCTACGCCGGGGCTGCGCAACAGATTCAAACCTTCGAATATGACGATGACGGAAACCTACTTGCATCGGTTGGCCCTGATGGGGCTGCCACGACTTATGCCTATGACGATCGTGGCAACATTATCACGATTGATCGCCCGGTGGGCAGTGATATTCGGCGCTGGTACAACGCGGATAACACGCTGAGGCGTGAGCAGACCTTTGGCAGCTATGAGGGCGGCTCTAATGTCGCTCAAAACGCACTCTTCGCTTACGATGGATCAGGTAAACTTCGCTATAGTGTAAGCGCTGATGGGCGTGTCACGGAATACGAATACAATGCGTTGGGCCAGCTCTATCGTGAGCGCGAATATTTCGGTGAAAAGTTTACCGGATCGCAAACCTCCATCACCGTAGACGCCATGAATGAGTGGCGGAATGATCACATATCCGACAAGAGCCTCGTCTCGCACACCTTTCATTACTATGATGCGCGCGGTCAGATCATCAGGATCGATCGTTATGGTGGCAGCGATGCAAATGGAAACCATGACAGCGGTAGTGGGTTCGGATATTCAAGAACCCACTATGTTTACGATCAGGCAGGACGCTTGCTCACTCGCTATCAGAGCGGCGAGAATGGAAAAGAGCAGTTTGTCTATGATGGCTTAGGCCGATTGGTCAGCTCATCGGACGCTGCTGGTTCGGTTGCCAGCGTTTTCTTTGATGATGCAAACACCAGCACGGTGATGCAGATGTCGAGCGGCCTGACCCGCACGATGATCTACAACAAGTCGGGTGATCTGATCAGCAGCACGGACAGTTCTGTCGGTGTGCATGAGCAATTGGTGAGCAGTGGCCCTAATGGCTGGTCGCTTTGGCGCGGCACGCGGACCAGCGCGGGAACGATTGCTGGCCATCCTGCTTACAAGATTACGGTCGATGACTCAGGCCGCTACGCTGGTACGGGTCGATCTGCTCCTGTGACCCTAGGTGAGACGGTCACTTTCCGTTTCACTGTAAAGGGCTCTGGCGCGGCAACAATGCATCGGTTTGGCGTCCATGGTGACGTGGATTCTTGGGGCACTAACAAGGATACTGCGAGCCAGGCTACGATTGTTTCTGGTCCGGGACGTATTTCTCAAGTGAAAGGCGGTCTGTGGCAAATCGATGGTGTTTCAACCGACGTCGAAACCGTCATCGAAGTCACTCGCAGGTTTGACACTGCGCAAAACGCAGGCGGATACTTCTATATCGGAGGTACGGGTGATGTTGCTCCGAACACCAGCGCAATCGTTTCTAATTTTGTCGTCACCAAGACGGTCACTAATGCTGGTTTGTCTTTTACCGCCGAGACGCAGAACCAGTATGACAGCCTTGGCCGGCTGCGCGTGTCGCATGATCAATTCAATAACCGCGCTGCGACATA
>CANMIS010000003.1 GCA_947498065.1 uncultured Erythrobacter sp.
CAGCAGCGCGTGAGATCCTTCGACACAACGACCAATTTGCCATCGCGGGTGCCATCATTGAGCGTTGCTAGTTTCATACGGAGTTCTCCGGGTTGTCGGGTTGATTGTCTGGGTGGGCACGCTGAAACGCGGGAAGGGCAAGGCACGCCGTCTCGATCTGCGCGATGTGTTCATGTGCATCGATATCGTATTTGAAGCGCCGCGCGTTGTAGATTTGTGGCAGCAGCACAGTCTCGAACAGACCGGGCGCATCGAGCAGGAAGTTGCCCGTATCAAGCTGAGCCAGCCGCGCCTCGACCGGCTTCAGCGTGCGGGCCAGCCAGTGGCGATACCAGGTGTCGATCGCGTCTTGCGATTGGCCGTACTCGTTCTTGAGGTACTTCAAGACCGGCAAGTTGAGCGGAGCGTGCAGCTCTGTCGCGATGGCATAGGTCAGCTCGCGCACGGTGTAGCGCGCCTCAATATCGTGCGGCATCAGCGGCTTGTCAGGATAGGCCTCGTCCAGCCATTCGAGCAGCGCCATGCTCTGCGCGCGGTCGCGGCCATCAGCCTCCAGCATCGGCACAGAGCCGAACGGATTGCGGCTGGTGAAGGTCTCATCCTTTTGCTCAGAAGTGAGCAGGTTCACCGGCACATTCTCATAGCCGAGCCCCTTCAGCTCCAACGCGATGCGCAGGCGGTAGCTGGTTGAGCTGCGGAAGTAGCCGTAAAGCTTCATTGCGTCCTCGTCATTGCGAGCGGCGAAGCCGCGCGGCAATCCATTGACTGCACTTTTGGCGCAATTCGGACCATGGATCGCCGCGCTCCCTGCGGTCGCTCGCGATGACGCATCCTATTCATCCGAACGCCGCGATGCCAGTGACCGCGCGGCCCAGGATCAGCGCATGGACATCATGGGTGCCCTCATAGGTGTTGACCGTCTCGAGGTTCACGGCGTGGCGGATCACTTGGTATTCTTCCGAGATGCCATTGCCGCCGTGCATGTCGCGCGATTGGCGAGCGATGTCCAAAGCCTTGCCGACATTGTTGCGTTTGATGATGCTGATCATGTCGGGTGCAAAACGGCCTTCGTCCATCAGGCGTCCAACGCGCAGGCTCGATTGCAGGCCCATAGCGATGTCGGTCATCATGTCTGCCAGCTTCTTCTGGAACAGCTGCGTCGCGGCCAAAGGCTTGCCAAATTGCTTGCGATCGAGGCCGTATTGGCGCGCGGCATGCATACAGAATTCCGCTGCGCCCATCGCGCCCCAGCTGATGCCGTAACGTGCTCGGTTGAGGCAGCCGAACGGGCCCTTTAGGCCTTGCACATCAGGGAGCAGAGCGTCGGCGGGCAGCTTCACGTCGTCCATCACGATCATGCCGGTGGTCGATGCGCGCAGGCTGATCTTGCCTTCGATCTTGGGTGCGGACAGCCCCTTCATCCCCTTCTCAAGCACGAAGCCGCGAATGCCGCCGCCATGCTCTTCGCTCTTTGCCCAAACGACGAATACGTCGGCGAAGGGCGAGTTTGAGATCCAGGTTTTTGAGCCATTGATGACGTAGCCATCGCCGTCCTTCTTCGCGACGGTCTTCATGCCAGCAGGGTCGCTGCCTGCGTCTGGCTCTGTCAGGCCGAAGCAGCCGATGAGCTCGCCAGAGGAGAGGCCGGGCAGGTACTTGCGCCGCTGCTCCTCTGATCCATAGGCGTAGATCGGGTGCATCACGAGGCTCGATTGGACGCTGGCCATAGAGCGATAGCCGCTGTCGACACGCTCAATCTCGCGCGCGATCAGGCCGTATGCGACATAGCTCGCGCCAACACCCCCATATTCCTCTGGAATGGTCGCGCCGAGCAGCCCGGCCTGACCCATCAGCGGGAACAGCTCCGGTGCGGCGGTCTCATTGCGATAGGCCTCGATCACGCGCGGCTGCAGCTCGCTCTGAGCGAACGCATGGGCGCTATCGCGGATCATCCGTTCGTCCTCGGTCAGCTGCGTTTCGAGATCGAAGGGATCTTCCCAATTGAAGGGCGCCATTTCGGCCATTAGTTACTCCTGAAACCAGTTTAGAGGGTCTTTTGCAGGCTTCGCTGCGTCCTGCAAGCTTTGCGTTGCGCGCCCGCTGAGGTGGAACACATACGCTCTTTTCGAAAGTGTGACTTTTGAAAATTGCATCTGTTTATCAGATATTTGCAAGGGTTAATGTCCAACAAAGTGTGACTTTTGGCGATTTTGGTGTTCCAGACCGGTGTTGAAGGGTGTGTCAACCTTAGATGCAATGCCGTTTGTAGGACAGCATGCGGCTGCATTTCTGCTCATACAGCCGGCCTGTTCGCGACCAGATCATCGACCACGCTCGGGTCGGCGAGTGTCGAGGTGTCGCCCAGGCTGCCCATGTCATTTTCAGCGATCTTGCGCAGGATCCGGCGCATGATCTTGCCGCTGCGGGTCTTGGGCAGGCCGGGGGCAAATTGCAGCACATCCGGGGTTGCGATCGGGCCAATTTCCTTGCGCACCCATTGCACCAATTCGCGCCGCAAATCTTCGCTGTCCTCGGTGCCCGCATTGGTTGTGACATAGGCGTAAATGCCTTGCCCCTTTACCTCGTGCGGCATGCCCACCACTGCGGCCTCGGCGACCATCGGATGTTCAACCAGCGCGCTTTCCACCTCGGCGGTGCCCATGCGGTGGCCAGAGACGTTGATCACATCATCGATCCGGCCCGTGATCCAGTAATAGCCATCCTCGTCCCGGCGGCATCCATCGCCGCTGAAATAATAGCCGGGATATTGGCTGAAATAGGTGTCAAAGAAGCGCTTGTGATCGCCGTAAACGGTGCGCATCTGTCCCGGCCAGCTGTCGGTGATCACCAGCGCGCCAGAGGCTGCGCCGTCCAGCAGAGTGCCCTTTTCCGCATCGACCAAGGCGGGCTGAACCCCGAACATCGGCGTGCTGGCGCTGCCGGGTTTCAGCGCTGTTGCGCCGGGCAGGGGGGTAATCATCGCGCCCGCCGTCTCGGTCTGCCACCAAGTGTCGACGATGGGGCAGCGGCGCTCTCCCACGACCCGGTGATACCAGTCCCAGGCTTCTGGGTTGATTGGCTCACCAACTGAGGCGAGCAGCCGCAAAGAGGAGCGATCCGTCTTCGTCACAAACTCATCGCCTTCGCGCATCAGCGCGCGCAAAGCAGTGGGTGCGGCGTAGAAAATTTCCACCTTGTGCTTGTCGATGACGTTCCAGAACCGCGAGTGGTCGGGATAGTTCGGCACGCCTTCGAACATCACCTGCGTCGCGCCGTTCAGCAGCGGACCGTAGACGACATAGGAATGCCCGGTGACCCAGCCGACATCGGCGGCGCACCAATAGATTTGGCCCGGTGTGTAATCGAACACATATTCATGCGTCATGCTGGTCCACACGGCATAGCCGCCGGTTGTGTGCAGCACGCCCTTGGGCTTTCCGGTGGAGCCGGAGGTGTAGAGGATGAACAGCGGATCTTCTGCGTCCATCACCTCTGGTTCGCACTCATCGCTCGCGGCGGAAATGGCGTCATGCCACCAGATGTCGCGCCCCTCGCTAAAGCCAACTTCGCCGCCCGTGTGCCTCAGCATGATGACGCGGCTGACATCGACCTTTTCCAGGGCGGCATCGACGTTGGCTTTGAGCGGAACTTTCTTGCCTCCGCGCAGGCCTTCATCGGCGGTCAGGACAATGTCGGATTGGCAATCGGATATGCGGCCCGCGAGTGCATCGGGAGAGAAACCCGCAAATACGACAGAGTGCACCGCGCCGATCCGTGCGCAGGCAAGCATCGCAATCGCCGCCTCTGGCACCATGGGCAGATAGATCGTGACCCGGTCGCCCTTTGTGACGCCATTGGCTTTCAGCACATTGGCAAAGCGGCAGACCTCGCGGTGAAGCTCGCGGTAGGTGAGGGTGCGGCCCGGCGTGCTGGGATCATCCGGCTCCCAGATGATCGCGGCGGTATCGCCGCGCTCCGGCAAATGCCGGTCGAGCGCATTGGCGCAAATATTGAGCTTCCCGCCGAGGAACCAGCCGATGCGGAAATCGGCCTCGTTGTAGCTTACGTCTTTGACGGTTTCGAACGGCTCGATCCAGTCTATCCGCTGCGCTTCCTCGCGCCAGAACCCGTCAGGATCGCTGATCGAACGGGCATAATGGGATTGGTATTTGGCTGCGTTGAACTTTGCGTTTGTCGCCCATTCGTCTGGCACAGGAAACAGGTCTTGGCTCACGTATCGCTCTCCGTCTTTTATGACGGACAGGGATAAGCGAAGCGGAGGCGTGTGGGAAGCGCCGCGTTAGTGGATACGCGATTTGGCGCGATTATTGGTCTTCGAGAATCTTTACGACCGTGCGCAGCATTTCGTTGGGCGGGCAGGGTTTCAGCAGAGTTGTCGCCTCGGGAAAGCGCTCTTTCACTTCATCGCGGGTGAACTGGCCAGAGTGGAAGATGATCGGCACGTCTTCGTCGCGCAATTTCTGCGCCAGCGGATAGACGATGCCGTCATCCAATTGCACATCCAGAATTGCCAAATCAGGCTTGTTTTTCTGGAAAGAGAGCATGGCGGACGAGATATCAGTGTGCGGACCGGCCACTTCGAACCCGGCTTCTTGCACCGTTTCGCAAAGGTCAAAACCAACGATTCGCTCGTCTTCAGCGACCAAAATCCGTGCCTGAGTCATTGCCCTCTCCTCTTTACATATTCCTATGTAACACAGTTTGGACAAATGTTTCTCATTTATTTCAACCGTTTTGGCCGAACTTGTCGGAAAAGCCCGCTTGATCACCAGCGGCAAGCAATTTTGCCTGCTCCACCCAGCTGTCCCGGCGGATGCGTCCTTTGAAGCGATCGAGCTGCGCATCGACCCGGTCGATATCGGCCTCGCCCCAGCTGGCAATCTCGGCGAAAGTCGTCACGCCAAGCGTATTCAGCAGCGCGGCTAGCTTCGGCCCGAGGCCCTTGATCTGGGTCAAATCGTCCGCTGTGCCAGAGGATGGCGCGGCCGCAGGAGCGGGTGCAGTAGAGGGCGTAGGCTCAGGTTCCACGGCAGGAATATCGGCCTCACCAGCGGGCTCGCTTGGTGCTTCGCCCAGAACTGGCGGAGCGGGATCCTCTTGGATCAGCGGCGCGACTGGCTCCGGCGCAGGCGTTGGTTCAGGGGTGGGCGCTGGCACGGGCTCCGGCTTCACTTCGTGCACCGGCACGCCTGTATCTTTGACCGCAGCCTTAGGCGCATCGATCAGCGCCTGATTGCGGGCCGCAGGCGCAGCGCCCTCATCCAGAACATCTTTCGTGTCTTTGTCGACAACCGAAGCCTTGCGGTTCGCCGACAGCCAGAAGAAGGCCAGCAGCAGTACGACAATCGCGACAATCAGAATGACGGGCCAATTGGCCTCAAAGAACTCAGGTGTCATCTCTCAATCCTATGAATTACCAGTTTGCCCCCGTGCCATAGCAGCGAGGCTTCGCGCATTCCAAGCGGTCATCATAAGTTTTGAGAGATTGGTGCGCCTCAGCCGCCCACATTCTTGCGGAACAGCAGGCGGTCTTCCTCGCCAAATCCGCGGCGCCAGATAACCCAGCCGAACGTCAGCAGGATCGCTGGGATACCGAACAACAGTTCAGCCCATTCCGGCAGCCATGTGGCCGCAGTGCCCACGACGACGGCGGGCGCGGCGGCCCAGACCAAGGCCCAGCGCCAATTGCTGACCGGGGCCTTGAGCAGCTTCTTGAGCAATAGCGCTTTGACCAGGCTCGCGCAGCCCAAGGCGATCAGCAAGGCGAGCGCTGCACCGGCGGCCTTGAACGGCTCGGAGAACCCAAGGTGTTCAACCCCTTTGATAATCCCAATGGTGAGCGCGGCCTGCAGCGCGATTGTGCCGACCGAAATCAGCAGGTTCCGCTTGCGCGCAATATACACCAGAACGCTTTCCGATACGACCGCCATAGCCGCGGCAACCTCTGCGGCGAGCAGGAAGGCCAATGCGCCAGTGCCGCCAACATATTGCGGTCCGATGAGGCCCATTACGCCTTCGCCCGGTACGCCAAGCGCAAGGGCAATCGCGGCCTGAGCGGCGATGATCCAGAAACCAACTTGGCGCACTTGCGCAGCGATTGCGGCGTAGTTTTTGCTCTTCAGGTTCTTGGTAATGACCGGGCCCAGCACTGGCTCAAAGCTGGTCTTGAGTTTCTGCGGCAGGCTCGCGATCTGCTGAGCCATGTAATAGACCGCGACGGCGGCGGGCGAGGCGAAGAAGCCGAGGATGAAGATATCGACCCGGCGCGTGCCCCATTCAACAGCGTCCGCGCCCATCAGCGGCAGAGCGCGGGCGGTGACTTTCCACATATAGCGCGGGCGCGGACGCCATCCGCTGGGCAATCCATAACTGCGCAGGAATGACCAAGCAGCGGTCAGCAGCGCGGCGTAAATCGAGCAGATGAACGCAAGCGCTAGGCCAGCGTCGCGAAACTCAGTGATGCCATTGTAAAGCGGGAGGTAGAAGAACACGCCCGCCATGATCGATATCGTCCATGGCTCAACTATGGCCCGCGCGCGCACCGTGGTGGCGATGTCATATTTGTATGCCTGCGCGGCCAGCAGAATTTCCGTGAGCGCAAAGGCTGGGATCGCCGCGATCAACCAAATGTCATATTCGCTGTTCATCCCGTTCGGGAACATCACGACCGGGAACAGCCACAGGATCAGGCCAGCAAATGCAGATAGGATCAGCGCAATCAGCATCCCGTCGAACACAAGGTTGACCTTGGCTCGCTCGGCCTCGGGGCCGTCGCCATCGGTGCCTTCGGTCAGGCGTTGAGCCAGCCCGCGTTTTTCGCCGAGAGAACAAACGAGCCCGAGAATTTCGATCAGGACAAGCGCAGAGGCGAACCGTCCGACCGCGTCAATTCCGTACAGCCGCCCGGCGATAAACAGGAACGGCAAGCGGGCAACCAGCCGCAGGATGAAGCCAAAGAAATTGGTCCGACCGCCTTTGGCCAGCGCCTGCATATCGGCGTTGTCATCGCCGGGTGTGCTGGCTGCTCCGCTGGTTGGCGGCGAAGATGAGGCTGGGGGTAGGCTCAAGCCTGATGGTTCCTGTTCTCGCGTTCTTGCTCCGCCTTTAGCGGACGAGCGAGCAGGCTGGCGACTGCGGTGCGCGGGCTTTCCCCGGCGAGGATTGCATTGACGGCGATCACGATGGGCATGGTGATGCCGCGTTCCTCGGCCAGACGCTTGAGAACCGGCGCGGTGTGCGCTCCTTCTGCAACGGTGCAGCGATCCGCCATCAGATCAGCGGCGGACCCGCCTTCGCCCAGAGCCTTGCCGAGTGAGAAATTGCGGCTGGAAGTCGACGAACAGGTGAGCACCAGATCACCCAGACCGCACAGCCCGGCGAGTGTTTCAGCCTCTGCGCCCAGCGCCTCGCCAAAGCGCAGCATTTCGGCATAGCCGCGCGCGATCAGAGCCGCACGGGCATTCTGACCCAGCGCCAGGCCGTCGACCACGCCGCAGGCAATCGCGAGCACGTTCTTGATTGCGCCGCCGATCTCTGCGCCGGTCACATCATGGCTGTAATAAGGGCGGAAGGATGGACGAGCGATTTCTGGAGAGAGGCGCTCCCACTGCGCATTGCCGCCGCCACATGCGAGCGTGACCGCGGTTGGCAGGCCGTCTGCGACCTCATGCGCGAAGGTGGGGCCGGATAGGACCGCGATGTCGCTGTCTGGACAGGCGGCCTTGGCAACCTCATTCATAAGCTGGCCCGTGCCCGCATCAATACCTTTGGAGCACAGCACCAGATCGCGCGGCGCCTTTGGCAATTGCGACAGAACCGCGCCGAGGTTTTGCGCCGGTGTAACGGCCAGAACCGTGTCCAGCTGCGCCAATTCGCCAAGATCATTGGTCGCGCGAATGCTGGGTGAAAGTGACGCCGATGGCAGGTATAGCGCGTTGCGATGCTCTGAATTGATCGCATCGACCAAATCCGCCTCATAGGCCCATAGCAGCACATTGCGCCCGTCGGTGCTGAGCATTTGCGCCAGAGCCGTGCCCCATGCGCCTGCGCCAATCACGCCTATCGTGGAAAGAGCCGTCATTATGCTTTCACTCCTGCGCCGCGCGCTTTTTCCGCCTCTGGATCAAGCGGCCAGCGCGGACGCGCCTTGAAATCGAGCGAATCAGATTGCTCTAGAGGCATGCGTTCACACCCGGCCCAAGCGATCATCGCGGCGTTATCTGTACACAGCGACAAGGGCGGCGCGGCAAAGCGCATGTGATGTTTGTTGGCGAAGGCTTCAAGCGCGGATCGGATCGCGGTGTTGGCCGCAACTCCGCCCGCAACCACCAGGGCTGGGGGCGTTTCCAGGTCTTTGAGGGCGTGATTTAATCGGTCAATCAGGCAGTCGATCGCCGCCTGCTGGAAACTCGCGGCTATGTCTTCGGCCCGGTGCTCTCCGCTGTCACAGGCGCGCAAAACCGCGCTTTTGAGGCCAGCGAAGGAGAAATGCGGTTCCTTCGATCCCTTAAGCGGACGGGGCAGAGGAACGGCGGAGGCATCGCCGGTAAGCGCGAGCTTCTCCACCTTCGGCCCGCCGGGATAGCCAAGGCCTAGGATCTTCGCGGTCTTGTCGAACGCTTCGCCCAGAGCATCATCAATCGTGGTTGCAAGGCGGCGATATTTGCCAACGCCTTCGACCGACAGGATTTGGCAATGCCCGCCCGATACGAGCAGCAGCAGATAAGGAAAGTTAAGCTCAGGATCGGCGAGACGCGGGGAGAGTGCATGCCCCTCCAGATGATTGACCGCGATCAGCGGTTTGCCCGATGCCATCGCCAGCGCCTTTGCACTGACCAGGCCGACCATCACTCCGCCGATCAGGCCAGGGCCAGCGGTGGCAGCAATCGCATCCACATCCTCCAGCGTCATATCCGCATCTGCCATCACTGCCTGTAGCATTGGGGCGAGGCGCTCTGCATGCGCGCGGGCGGCAATCTCTGGTACAACCCCGCCATAGGGCGCGTGCTCTGCCTCTTGGCTGGCAATCCGCTGAGCAATGATCGTCCGGTCGCCGCGCACCACCGCAACCGCTGTCTCATCACAGCTGGATTCGATGCCTAGCACGGTAGCGTTGTCGGGTATGATTGACGGCAATTCACTCATGCGGCTTTTCCTTAGTCGCTTAGGTGGTTAGAGCAAGCATGCCTATGAGCCAGCCTAACGATCAGAGCAGCGCGGCAGATGCCGCAAACCCCATTAAGATGCGGCTTGGAACGCGCGAATCTCCGCTTGCGATGGCGCAGGCGTATGAGACGCGTTGGCGGCTGTGCGAGGCGCATGGCTGGGGCGAGGATCAGGTTGAACTGGTGCCGGTGCGCGCCAGCGGCGACAAGATCCAGGACCGTCCGCTGGCCGATATCGGCGGCAAGGCGCTGTGGACCAAAGAGCTCGATCAATGGCTGGGCGAGGGGCAGATCGATGCGGCGGTGCATTCGCTTAAAGATGTTGAGACGATCCGGCCCGATAGTTTTGTAATGGCGGCGTTTTTGCCGCGTGCGGACCGCCGCGATGTGCTGATCGGGGCGAGCACTATTGCCGCGATCCCGCCCGGCTCCAAAGTCGGCACCAGCGCGCCGCGGCGGGCTTCCCAATTGCTCAATCAACGGCCTGATCTCGAAGTCGTAATGTTTCGCGGGAATGTCGCAACGCGGCTGGCGAAACTGCAGGCGGGCGAGGCGGATGTGACCTTCCTCGCGGCAGCTGGATTGGAGCGTTTGGGCGAAACTGGCGTGGGCACTCCGCTGGAGACTGGCGATTGGATCCCGGCGGCCTCTCAGGGCGCGATTGGGATTGAATGCGCCGCTGGCAATGAGGCTGCTCTAGAGGCTGTTGCCGCGATTGATCATGCTCAGACCCGCGCGGAAGTTCTGGCGGAGCGCGCGCTGCTGGAGGCGCTGGGCGGAACCTGTCACAGCCCGGTTGCGGTGCTGTGCGAGGCGGATGGAGACAGCATTTCCATGCGCGCTGCCCTGTTCAGCCCCGATGGGGCAGAGCGCGTGGAGGGCGAGGCCCGCTTTGCGATTGGTGATGACGCAGCGGCCAAAGCACTGGCGGCGGACCTGCTGTCGCGCGCGGGGCCGGGAATAACCCCGCACTTTGGCGGCGCTGGCTAGGCCGGATGTGAGCCGCCCATGAGCGCAAAGACGATCATTGCGGTTCGGCCAGAGCCGGGACTGTCATCAACGCTAGAGCTGGGGGAGGAATTGGGTCTGCCCATTCAGGGCTTTGCGCTTTCTGCAGCAGAGCCTGTCGCATGGCAAATTCCCGATGTTAGGCAAATGCAGGCGCTTCTCGTCGGCAGCGCCAATGCCTTTCGCCATGGCGGAAGCAAGCTTAGCGAGCTCACACATTTGCCCGTTCATGCGGTGGGTCAGGCAACCGCGGAAGTTGCGCGCGATGCGGGTTTCAAGGTGGCGCTATCTGGCGAGGGCGGTTTGCAACATGTGCTGGACACTCTTGCCGTCCCACCGATCCATTATCTCCGCCTTGCGGGTGAGGAACGGATCAGCCTAACGCCGCCCGAAGGCGTCACTATCACCGAAAAAGTGGTCTATCGGATGCATGAAATTGCCATGAGCGATGAGCAGGCAAAGTTGATGACTGTTCCTGCGATTGTACTGCTTTATTCGGCATCTTCAGCGCAGCATTTTGCCAAAGAATGCGACCGCTTAGGCATCGACAAGTCCCGCATTTCACTGGCTGCGCTCGGCCCGCGTATTCTTGCCGCTGCTGGCTCCGGATGGGCCGATACCCGCGCTGCTCCGCGCCCCAGGGACGCCGAATTGCTGGCCATGGCGCAGGACATGTGGCAGTAGCGGCGTAAATACGTAAGCGGCTCAGCCCCCAAAACGGGCCGCGCACAACGGATCGCAGAACGGACTACAATGGAATCGAAATTCGGCAGTCGCCGCAAAAGCGGCTCAACCAAAGGAATAATGCTGGCCGCTCTGTTCTCCTTCGTCGCCGGAGGAGCCCTGATCGGCTACATCGTTTGGTACAATGCCAATAACGAAATCACAGCAGTAGAGGCGGCCGATGAGCCCGTCGCCATCGCCAGCCCGGAAGAGACGCCGGGGCTGGAACTGCCTGCTTTGCCCACGCCAACCACAGAGGAAAGCGAAGCGGCTATTGAAGAGCAGGTTGAGGCCGTTGAAGGTCTCGCTGAGCAGCAAGGCGGCCTCGATCAACGTTTGGCAGCAGCGGAGCAGCGCCTTGCGCGGCTTGACCTGCAAGCGCAGGCGGCGGCTGGTAATGCGGCGCGGGCCGAGGGCCTACTGATCGCCTTTGCGACGCGCCGCGCGATTGAACGCGGGGCAGAGCTGGGCTTTCTTGCCGATCAATTACGTCTGCGCTTTGGCGATAACTGGCCCAATGCAGTGCGCACCATCATCTCATTTTCGCGCCGCCCAATCACACTCGACCAATTGCTCGCGCGGCTAGAGGGCCTTGGCCCTGATCTGGCCGAGCCTGACGAGGTTTCTTCCTGGGCCGACATCCGCCGCGAGTTCAGCGAATTGTTCGTGATCCGCCGCGAAGACACGCCATCCCCTCAGCCAGAGCGCCGCTTGGACCGGGCCCGCCTGTTCCTCGAAAGCGGCCGGGTCGATGCAGCCATTGCCGAGGTGCAAAACCTGCCTGGCGCGGCCAGCGCGGAAAATTGGATCGCGGATGCCACCAGGTTCAGCAATGCGATGGACGCGCTCGACACGATTGAAACCGCCGCCGTGCTTGAACCGCGCCGTCTGCGTGATGGCGCCGGCAATGCGGTGGAACAATTGAGCCCGGTAGAGGCGACCAGCGAAGATTAAGCGCGCAGCAACTCTGGCAATTCGCCGGAGACGCCGCGTGCCTCGTCCATAAACCAGTGCTTGAGCGCGCCGCTACGCTGCACCCCGGCCATGCCCAATCGCCGCACGGCAGAGGCCGCTTTGCCCGGCACGCCGAACAAGCGCGTCAGTCCATCGGTGGCGGTCGCAACCATAAAGGCATCAAGCCCGCGCCAGTTTTCATAGCGCATCAGGCCTTGATGATCGCCGGGATCAAGGCCAATCCGGCGCCCTTCTTCAAGCACCTCAACCAAAGTCGCGGCATCGCGCAGGCCAAGGTTGAGCCCCTGTCCGGCAATTGGGTGAATACCATGCGCGGCATCGCCAACCAATGCCAAGCGTTCGCCGGTGATTTTGGCGGTGTGGTGAAAGCCCAATGGCCATGATGAGCGCGCACCCGTGCTGGTGACCGCGCCAAACATTCCGCCCATGCGCTTTTCCAGCTCGGCCAGAAACGCACGGTCGGACAGTTTCAAAAAGCCTGCGGCGTCATCCTCGCTCACAGTCCACACCAGCGAGGACCGATGCCGACCTTGCTCATCATCCAACATCGGCAGCAACGCGAACGGCCCGGCGGGATAGAATATCTCCCAAGCGACATTGTCATGCGGTTTTTCGTGCGTCAGCCCGGCAATGATCGCGCGGTGGCTGTATTCCCAATTCGCGACCACCAGCCCAGCCTCGGTTCGCGTGGGCGAGCTGCGCCCCTCGGCGGCCACCATCAGGCTGGCTTTGAGCTTTGTGTCGTCACTCAGCACCACGGCGACGCCAAACTCGCTGCGCTGGCGCTCGGCGATCTCAGCCTCGGACACCCAATTGATCAGCGGCTCTTTCGCTGCCGGCTCAAACATCGCTCGGCGCAGGCTGAGATTGGGCAGCATCCGCCCGAGAGATCCCTCGTGCGGCTCGGGTTGAAAATCGATCCGACCCGGCTTCATTTGGTCGGTGACGGCAATGCTGGCTATCGGACACGCCAACGGCTCCAGCACCTCCGCCAGGCCGATATTGCGAAACAATTGCCAGCTCGCGGTCGAGATCGCAGTGGCGCGGTCGTCAAACCCTTCCTTCAGCAGATCATCGGGATTGGCGCGGTCGACAACATGGCTGGAGAAGCCCTTTCGCGCAGCGGTCAGCGCCAGGGTCATGCCGACCAGCCCGCCGCCAAGGATCAAAAGATCGCGCGTGTCATTCGTCATTCTGCCTGCCTCTATGAAACCTATGCCGCTTTGATTGCGAATAGTGTTCGACAGTCCTAGAGGTTCGACCGTGATAGACGCAAGAATGTTCCCGCTACCAAAGCTATGGTTTGCTGCACTGGTGCTTGCGCTGCTTGCATTTGCGGCTGCCGTCTCGCCTGCGGTGGCTCAGGATGGCGCAATCCCGACAGAGGCGCGTTTTGGCGATGAGAACATCAGCGTGGAGCTGCGCGCCGATGGTTTGCCGTCGAACGGCGAAGAATGGATGCTCGCTCTGCGCTTCACGCCTGATCCGAACAGCAATGAGGAATGGCACGGATATTGGTCCAACCCCGGCGATGCGGGGCAGGGCATGCAATTGCGGCTGAACCTGCCCGATGGCTGGGAGATGGGTGAGCCGCTTTATCCCGTGCCAGAGCGGTTTGTGCAGCAGCTGGTCGATACCGAGTTGATGAACCACATTTACAAGGGCGCATACACGGTTCTGGTGCCGATCCGCGTGACCGGCGAGGTTGATAATACGACCCGCGAGCCGATCACCGGCTTCGTCGAATATCTCGCCTGCACCGATAAAGTGTGCGTGCCGCAGGATGCGGTTTTGCGCGAAAGCCAAGGCGGCGATTTTGCCCGCTGGCGCGCAGAAATTGCGCCGCTGCTGGATGCGGAGGCGAGCTTTGCCACAGTCGGGTCGGGACGCAACAGCCAAGTAAAGATCGCCATTCCTTTGCCTCGGTCTGTTGAGCTGCCCGATCCTCATGCCTTTATTGCTAATGATTTTATCGGATTTGGCGGCACTGCTGATGGGATCGCTCCGATTCAGGGGGCTGTTCCGCAATATTCAGCACCACAGACGTTCTATCGCTTAGACGACATGCTGATTGTAGAGGTAGCAACAACCAAGCGAGTGGTTTCAGACGTAGCACCAGTCTCGACACCGACAGAGAAAATACAGGGTATTCTGGCTTTTGGAGACGGATCCGGCGTGCGGTTTGAGGCTGCACCAGGCGAAGTGCCAAGCGGAGGCGAGCCGATCGTCACTTCTTCTGCGCCGCAGACCCCGCCGCTTTGGACCCTCATCCTCGGCGCATTGGTGGGCGGGTTGATCCTCAACATCATGCCCTGTGTCTTCCCGATCCTTAGTCTCAAAGCGATTTCGCTCGCCCGCGCTGGCGAGAGCGAGGCCAAGGCGCGCTCTGAGGGGCTCGCCTACACCGCTGGGGTTGTGCTTGCCTGTGTTGGGCTCGGCGCGGTGATGCTCATTCTGCGCGCTGGCGGGGAGCAAGTGGGCTGGGCGTTCCAGTTGCAAAGCCCTGGCGTGGTCATCGTGCTGCTCGTGCTCGCCAGCGTGATCACCGCGAATTTTGCAGGCGTTTTTGAGCTTCCCTCCATTTCCATCACGCGCGGCGGAGAGCCAGCCAGCGCGTTTGCCACGGGGCTGCTTGCGGCCTTCGCGGCGACGCCGTGCACCGGGCCGTTTATGGCGGCGGCGCTGGGAGCGGCTCTGCTGCTGCCGGTGCCGCAGGCGCTGCTGCTGTTTGCGATGCTGGGGCTGGGTCTGGCCTTGCCGTTCCTATTGATCGGCTTTGTGCCTGCTCTGCGGCGGATGCTGCCGAAGCCTGGGGCTTGGATGGAGCGGTTCCGCCGGATCATGGCGATCGCGATGGGGCTGACGGCGCTTGCGCTGATCTGGCTAACGGCGCGGCTGGGCGGGCAAGGCTTTGCGCTGTTCGCGCTGGTTGTCGTGTTCGGTCTGATTGTTGCGTTGCTGGTGGTTGGCCGCTTGCAGCGCGCGGGCAAAATGGCCTGGCCTGCCTTTGGCCTGATCGCTGCGCCGTTTGTAATCTTCGGGGCCTTCGCCTTGCCCGCCAGCTTTGCTGCGCCAGTGACGAACCTTACCGAGGAATCGATCCACTCGCCTCAGGCTTACAGTGCGGAGGCACTGGCCGATGCTCGCGCCAGCGGACAGCCGGTGTTCCTATGGTTCACCGCCGATTGGTGCGTCACCTGCAAAGTGAATGAGAGCGTCGCAATTGAGCGCGAGGCGACGCGCGAGGCGTTTGAAGCCGCAGGCGTGGTCACCATGGTAGGCGATTGGACGCAGCGCGACGAGGCGATCACCATGTTTCTATCCGAGCAAGGCGCGGCGGGCGTACCGCTGTACTTATGGTATGAGTCGGCCGCGGAGGCGGAGCAATTGCCGCAGGTTCTAACACCAGATCTGCTCAAGGAGCGGGCTGAGCGGGTTCGCTAGTCTCTGACGCTGCTTCCTCGATAATCGCGTTATCAAGCTCGCCCTCGAGGGGTTCCAACCTGCCGCCTCGGCAACCGGTCACCAAATCAACCGGCAGTGGGCTGGGGTTCAGCGTGACCATCCCAGCGCCCGGTACGGTCAGCGTCACTTCCTCTGGTCCGGTCAGCGGCTCCCAATCCTGATCAAGCGCCGGATCTTCACCGCGCCATAAAAAGCCGGTGTTGGTCTCGATCGCATCGACCTTCATGCGGCCAATCTCATCATTGCCAACAAAGGCCAGAATCGCGCCCGCGCTTTCGTCGGCTGCGGCATAGCGGGTGACGCGCAGGTTCGGATCACCGTCAGTCTCAACGCATTCGAGCGAGACCAAGGGTGCTTCGCCCGGCTTGCCATAGATGATCCGCCAAGGTGTCGCACTCGCCGCCCAAACCGCGCCATCGATATCTGGGGAATCGAGCGGTTCAGAGGGGCCCTGCGGCAACTCGGCAGGCATATCGCGGGCAATATCCGCATCGGTCGGCGGCGGCTTGCACGCGGCGAGCAAAGCCGAGCCAGTCGCTATGGCAACCAAAAAGGCGGTTCGCTGCAAAGTTGGATCAGCCATGATATTCGGCACGCAGCCCCTTCTCATTTAACGAGCCGACGACAGCCACAAAGGCATGCTCACCCACACCAGCGAGCTGAGACCATGCCTCGAACTTGCCTGTGCTGGATAGCGAAATTCGATCGAACACGATGCTGTCGAGAAATTCCTGCTCGGTCATGCAGGGTTTGCTGTCGTCCTCGTCGTCTTCGTCGAGGTCATCATAAAACTCGTCAAAAACGCAGGATTTCATTCGTTCTTCCCATCCCGGTTGGTCATCCCAAAAGGTCCGGGCACGGGCGATTAGTTCGGCGGCTTCATCCATGTCCGGTTCGGGTGGCCCCTCAACAATCCTGACCTCTAAGCGCACCATGCTGCCACGCCATTCGCGCTTCTGCGAGAAAGTGCCGCCATGATAGGATCGCAGATAGCTAAAGGTGCCAAGCACTTCATCTTCGAGAGTGATGGGATCCGTTTCGTCCCGCGCCCTTATCTGTCTCATTATTCCCTGATGCTTTTGGAAATAAAGCTCATCCAGAAGCCCGCCGATGAAAGGAAGATAACGCAGCCGGGTCACGGCTTCCCGCCCATAAATTTCGCGCGTTTCTTGCCATAGCGGGTCTTGCGCGTTCCCGGGCGGCCAGCGTCGGAGCGGCCGACTTTGGGGGCTTTCTTCTCGTCATCGGGCAGGCCTAGCTCGTCATTTTCGAGTCTGCGGATTTCGTCGCGCAGTCTGCCTGCTTCCTCAAATTCGAGGTTTGCGGCGGCATCGCGCATCCGTTTTTCGAGGTCTTCGATATAGGCGCGCAGATTGTGGCCGACGAGATTGTTGACCTCTTCATCGCCGGTGTCGACCGTCACGCCATCTTGCGCGGCGCTGTGCGCGACAATGTCGGCAATATCGCGCTTGATCGTTTGCGGCGTGATGCCGTTTTCTTCGTTAAAGGCGCGCTGCTTCTCACGGCGGCGCTCCGTCTCGGCCATGGCGCGTTCCATGCTGCCGGTGATCCGGTCGGCATAAAGGATAACCTTGCCATCGACATTGCGCGCGGCGCGGCCAATCGTCTGGATCAGTGAGGTCTCGCTGCGCAGGAACCCTTCCTTGTCCGCATCCAAAATCGCCACCAGCCCGCATTCGGGAATGTCGAGCCCCTCGCGCAAAAGGTTGATCCCGATCAGAACGTCATAGACGCCAAGACGCAGGTCGCGGATCAGTTCAATCCGCTCCAGCGTCTCCACATCAGAGTGCATGTAGCGCACGCGCACACCCGCCTCGTGCATGAACTCGGTGAGGTCTTCCGCCATCCGTTTCGTCAGGGTTGTGACGAGCGTTCGGTAGCCTTTCTTGGCCACCGCAAGGCATTCCTGGATGCAGTCCTGAACTTGGTCCTCGACCGGGCGGATTTCGACTGGCGGATCGATCAACCCGGTGGGGCGGATCACCTGTTCGGCAAAAACGCCGCCCGTCTGTTCCATTTCCCACCCGCCCGGCGTCGCCGATACGGCAAAGGTTTGCGGGCGCATCGCGTCCCATTCGTTGAAGCGTAAGGGGCGGTTGTCGATGCAGCTCGGCAAGCGAAAGCCGTGTTCAGCCAAAGTGATCTTGCGGCGGTGATCGCCTTTCGACATCGCGCCGATTTGCGGCACGGTCTGGTGGCTTTCATCGACGAACAGCAGCGCGTTTTCTGGCAGATATTCAAACAGGGTGGGCGGCGGCTCACCCGGCAGGCGGCCCGTTAGAAAGCGGGAATAGTTTTCGATCCCGGCGCAGCTGCCGGTCGCGGCAATCATCTCAAGGTCGAAATTGGTGCGCTGCTCCAGCCGCTGCGCCTCCAGCAATTGGCCTTCTTCCTGCAGTTCTTTGAGGCGGTGCTCCAGCTCAAATTTGATCGCGGCGGCTGCCTGTTTCATGGTCGGGCCGGGCGTCACATAGTGCGAGTTTGCATAGACGCGAACCTTGTCGAGGTTTGCGCCTTTCTTGCCCGTCAGCGGATCAAATTCTGCGATCTCTTCGATCTCGTCGCCAAAGAAGCTGATGCGCCATGCCATGTCTTCATAGTGTGAAGGATAAAGCTCCAGATTGTCGCCGCGCACACGGAAAGTGCCGCGCTGAAAGGCGGCATCATTGCGCTTGTACTGAAGGGCGACAAGCTTGCGGATCAGCTCGCGCTGATCGACGGTCTCGTCCTTCTTGATGTCGAAGATCATCGCCGAATAGGTCTCGACCGAGCCGATACCGTAGAGGCAGGAGACCGAGGCCACGATGATCACATCATCGCGTTCCAGCAAGGCGCGGGTGGCCGCATGGCGCATCCGGTCGATCGCCTCGTTCACCGAGCTTTCTTTCTCGATATAAGTGTCAGAGCGCGGGACGTAGGCCTCTGGCTGGTAATAGTCGTAATAGGATACGAAATACTCGACCGCATTGTCAGGAAAGAAGCTTTTGAACTCGCCGTAGAGCTGCGCAGCGAGGATCTTGTTAGGGGCCAGGATCAGCGCGGGGCGCTGCGTCGCCTCAATCACCTTTGCCATGGTGAAGGTCTTACCCGACCCGGTCACGCCCAGCAGGGTTTGCGTCTTTTCGCCTGCATTGGCGCCCTCCACCAGCTCTGCGATGGCAGTAGGTTGGTCGCCCGCAGGCTCATATTCAGAGACGATTTTGAACGGCCTGCCTGGATCGCTTTTTTCAGGACGATCAGGGCGGTGCGGGGTGAAATCCCCAGAGGTGTCGGGTTCTTCTAACCCTCGGCGGATGACGAGTTCGGACATGCAAAGACATATGCGGCGCGGATGCGCGCTTGTGAAGTGGCGCTCTGGCAGATAGCACCATGAATAGTCTTTCTGGAGGGAATTTGGATATGAAGCGGATTGTAAGTGTGTTGGCGCTCGCCGGAGCGATTGCAGCGTGTTCTGGGCCAACCGACGCCGATGCGGATGGTGACGGCGTGGTGTCGAACGAAGAGATGGCCGAGGTGTCTGGTGAGGCAATCAAACCAAAACCAGGGCAATATCGTTCCACCACCAAGCTGATCAGCGTTGAGATTCCCGGCGCGCCGCCCGAAGCTGTAGAGATGATGAAAAGCGGCATGGCGAACCAGACATCCGAGAGCTGCCTGACCGAAGAGGACGCGGAAAAAGGCTTTGAGGAAATGGCCAAGGGCCCGCAGGGTGATGATTGCGAAACCACAAAGTTCGTGATGGATGGCGGCAAAATCAGTGCCGAGATGAGCTGCAATGCGGCGGGCCAAGGGCCGATGAAAATGACCCTCGATGGCACTGGCACCGAAACCAGCATGGATATGACCATGTCGATGGAAGGCAATATGGCCGGCATGGGCGATATGAAGATGACGATGAACATCGCCAGCGAACGCATCGGCGATTGCCCAGCGGGCTAGGCCGCTTTGAAGCCATGATCTGTGAGCCGAGGCAGAGTGGTGGTGGGGCGAAAATATGCTTCACCAAGCGTTCACGCGCGCAGCTTAATTTGCAGGAGTGAAGATGATTTTGCTCAGTAAGTCTCGCTGCTCTGCCAAGGGATTTGTTCTAAGATTATGGCCTCACTCGCTACTCTTGCCGAATTGAAATCCTCGCTGTGGACGCGCGATGAGTTCGCGCGCCGGATCGCACTGGCGCGCCAGCCAGAGGAAGAGCGCGCACCGCGGCCAAGCCTGAGGCAATTTCTGGGTGAGGCTGAGGTGTTGGCCGAAGTGGTCAACCGCCCGCGCCGCAAGATTGCAATTGAGCGCGCCAAGCATCCGCGCACGATTATGGTCCTGCCCGGCTTTATGACGCATCCTTTGCGCATGCGCTTTATGGCGCGGCAATTGGAGCGCGCGGGTCATACTGCGAAACGCTGGGGCCTGGGATTTAATTTGGGGCCGAGCGAGGAAAATCTCGCCAGCCTGGAGAAGCGCTTGGTCAATTTGAGCGAGCGTGCCGGAGAGCCGGTCGTGCTGCTCGGCTGGAGCCTCGGCGGGATATTTGCGCGCGAGCTAGCCAAGCGGCAGCCGCAAGCGGTGGCCAAAGTGATCACGATGGGATCGCCGTTTTCTGGTGATCCGCGGGCCAACAATGTCTGGCGCGCCTATCAATTTGTAACCGGCCATTCGGTCGATGATCCGCCAATCGATACGGAGCTGGGCGAGAAACCCCCGGTTGAAACCATCGCATTGTGGAGCCCGCGCGACGGGATGATTGCCCCGCGCGCCGCTTGCGGCACAGCGGAGGAACGCGACCGCGCGGTTGCCCTGCGCTGCACGCATATTGGCTTTTCTTATTCGGAAGAGGCAATTTCTGCCGTTCTTGAGGAACTCAATCGCGATTGAACCTTTGCTTGTGAGACTGCGCAATAATGCTTAGCATCCTTGCATAGCGCGCAATTCTTAGGGGTAATCGGTTCTGTCAGCTTCCCAATTTGATGAGATGTTTGACCCCGATGGGGCGCCGCGTCCGGCCTATGCTGATTATTCATCATGGTATGGCGAGCAGAAGAATGACCTTCTGCGCCGCAAAGCCAAGGATGCGGATGAGAGTTTTCGCCGCACTGGGATCACCTTCAATGTTTATGGTGAGGATGAGGCCGAAGAGCGCCTGATCCCGTTCGATATGGTCCCGCGCATTATCACAGCGGGCGAATGGCGGCGGCTGACCAAGGGGATTGAGCAGCGCGTGCGCGCGCTAAACGCCTTCCTTTATGATCTATACCACCGGCAGGAGATCATTCGCGCCGGCCGCCTGCCAGAACGGCTGCTGCGCAATAATGACGCGTGGCTGCCCAATATGGTGGGCTTCACCCCGCCGGGCGGGATTTACACGCATATTGTCGGCATCGACTTGGTGCGCACCGGGCCGGACGAGTTCTTCGTGCTCGAAGACAACGCTCGGACCCCATCGGGCGTGTCTTACATGCTTGAGAACCGCGAGACGATGATGTCGATGTTCCCCGATCTCTTCTCCCGCATTGGGGTGGAGAGCGTGTCGAACTATCCGCGCCGTCTTGCGCGCAGCCTTGCCGCATGTGCGCCAGAGGGAACTAAGGGCAAACCGAACGTCACAGTCCTGACGCCGGGTATCTACAATTCCGCATATTTCGAACACGCCTTTCTGGCCGATCAGATGGGCGCCACTTTAGTCGAGGCGAGCGATCTGCGCGTGGTCGATGGCAAAGTGCAAATGCGCTGCACCGATGGCTATGCTCAGGTGGACGTGATCTATCGCCGGGTGGATGACGATTATCTCGATCCGCTGACCTTCAATCCCGACAGCGTGCTGGGCATTCCCGGCATTATGGACGTCTACCGCGCGGGTAATGTCACCATAGCCAACGCGCCGGGCACGGGCGTTTCGGACGACAAGGCGATCTACAGCTTCATGCCGGAAATCGTCGAATTCTATACCGGTGAGAAGCCGCTGCTGCCCAATGTGCAAACCTGGCGCTGCGCCGATGATGACAGCCTGGCCTATGTGCTCGACAATCTAGACGAGCTGGTGGTGAAAGAAGTGCACGGCTCTGGCGGATACGGCATGCTGATTGGGCCGACCGCATCCAAGCGCGAGATCAAGAAATTCCGCGCCAAGCTGGAGGCCAACCCGGAAAACTACATCGCTCAGCCGACGCTGGCCTTGTCGACCTGTCCGATCTTCACCCGCAAGGGGCTTGCACCGCGTCACGTCGATTTGCGCCCCTTCGTGTTGGTTTCGCCTGACGGCATCGACATCACGCCGGGCGGTTTGACCCGCGTTGCTCTCAAAGATGGCTCTTTGGTGGTCAATTCCAGCCAGGGCGGCGGCACCAAAGACACTTGGGTCCTGAAGGACTAGGGGCGGGGAACGGCACGATGTTAGGACGCACCGCCAATGGCATGTTTTGGATGTTCCGCTATCTGGAGCGGGCCGAAAACACCGCACGGCTTTTAGAAGCGGGGCTGCGCATGGCGCTGACCCGGGACACCGCGACGGCCGAGGAAGAATGGCGCTCTGTCATCGCTACCTCTGGTCAGCGGGCGGCGTATGAGGCCTCGCATGATGATTACACCGGGCAGCAGGTATGGAACTTCATACTGCGTGACCGCGATAATCCGGCCAGCGTGCGCGAAATGTTTGGCGCTGTGCGGACCAATGCGCGCATGGCGCGGACCAATATCTCCAGCGAAGTCTGGGGCGCGGTCAATGAGAACTGGATGGCGCTGGAAGACGCGCTGAGACGCCCGGTCGGGCAAAATTCCGTCGGCGATGTGGTTGCCATGATCCGCCGCGCGGGCACGCTAGTCCACGGCGCGGTGGAGGGCTCAATGCTGCGCAATGAAGCCTATCACTTCGCCCGCGCAGGCACCTTTATCGAACGCGCCGAAAGCACGGCGCGCATCCTCGATATGAAATACTATCTGCTGCTGCCAACGCTTGGCCATGTTGGCTCGCGGATTGACAGCGGGCAGTGGGAGCAAGTGCTGCGGTCCGTCGCCGGGGCGAGCGCCTACACTTGGCTGCATGCCGGACGGATCGAAGCGCGCGGGATCGTTGAATTCCTGGTGCTGGATGACCGCTTCCCGCGCAGCCTGGCCTTTTGCCGCAGCGCGCTGCGCGATCAATTGGCCGCATTGGCCCGCATTCACGGGAGCGAAGGCGAGTGCAACTCTCTAATGCGCGAGGCCGATATGGAGATTGCCGACATCACTGTGGACCAGATATTCGACCAAGGCCTGCACGATTTTCTGCTGAGTTTCATGCATAGCAATGTCGCGATCAGCACCGCGATTGCCAGCGATTACAGGTTTCACCACTGATGCGCCTCTCAATCCGCCACACCACCCGCTACAGCTTCACTGATCCTGTGGTCCACGCGCTCCAGCGACTGCGCCTGACGCCGAAGGAGACGCAGGGTCAGAAGATCCTCGATTGGCAGATGGAGTATGAAAACGCGCATAGCGAGCTGGAATATGACGACCAGCATTTCAACACCGTCACGCTGATCGCGCTGGAACCCGGCGCTCAGGAAGTCAGCGTGACCTGCCGCGGCGTGGTGGAGACGGAAGACAATGCGGGCGTCATTGGCCGCCATTCGGGCCATTTGCCGCTGTGGAGCTTTATGGGTCAGACCAAGCTGACCAAGCCGGGGCCGAAGCTGCGCGCGCTGGTGCGTGAAGTGGATACGGGCGAGGGCGATGGTCAGAGCGACAAGCTCAATTTCCTCCACGCACTCTCTGCGGTTATTCGCGATCAGGTCGCCTATCGCACCGGTTCAACCGGGGTCAGCACAACCTCAGAAGAGGCGATCGACGCGGGCGAGGGCGTGTGTCAGGACCACACGCATATCTTCCTCGCCGCTGCGCGCATGGCCGATATTCCCGCCCGCTATGTCAGCGGCTATCTGATGATGAACGACCGGATCGACCAAGAGGCGAGCCATGCCTGGGCCGAGGCGCATATTGATGGGCTCGGCTGGGTCGGATTTGATATCTCCAACGGGATCAGCCCCGATCCGCGCTATGTTCGCGTTGCCACGGGCAGGGATTACCGTGATGCGGCGCCGGTTACCGGGATCAGCTTTGGATCGGCCCAGCAATCGCTCAAGGTCGAAGTCGCTGTCGAGCAGCAAAGCCAGCAATAGGCGCCTACACAATATCGCTTTGCCGCGTGAGGCAAGTCAGCTAATTGCGCGCTCTCATAACCATAAGAGAATCATATGACATATTGCGTTGGCATGGTGCTGGACCGCGGCCTGGTTTTGATGAGCGACACGCGCACCAATTCGGGCGTCGACAACATTTCGGTGTTCCGCAAGATGTTCCATTGGAGCGTCCCGGGCGAGCGCATGATCACGGTTATGACCGCTGGCAATTTGGCAACCACCCAGGCGGTGATTGGCAAGCTGGAGGAACGCACCAAGGAGCCTGACGAGCGTGAGAACACTTTGTTCAAATCGCCGACCATGTTTCAGGTCGCCTCCGACATTGGCAAGCTGCTGCGCACGACAATTGAAGAGCGCCAAAGCGCCAACGGAGATCGCGGGCGGGGCAAGTTTACCGCCACCATCATCGTCGCTGGCCAGATCGCGGGAATGGAGCCGCGATTGTTCATGATCTACCCAGAGGGCAATTTCATCGAGGCCAGCCTCGACACGCCGTTCTTCCAGATTGGTGAAACAAAGTATGGCCGGCCGATTATCCTGCGCGGATATGACCGCGACATGAGCTTTGAGGACGCGGTGAAATTGCTGATGGTGTCGTTCGACAGCACGCTCAAGGCGAACCTGTCGGTTGGGCTGCCGCTCGATCTGATGGTGATTGGCCGCGATGACTTTGCGCCCACTCATCAGCACCGGATTACGCACGATGATCCCTATTTCGACTCGATCTCATCGAGCTGGGGCGATGCGCTCAAATCGGCGTTTCACTCTTTGCCGGATTACAGTTTCGGCCCGAAAACCTAGTGATTTGACCTGATCCGCGAAAACACTGAGCGGCCACACAAGCTGTTGCATCCATTTTGGACCTCGGTCCCCTCCGAGCCAGTTCAGGTCTACTCGACAACGGACCAAACTCAGGATGATTCCATATGGGGAAGTGCGCATTCATTATGAATGACACGCAAAGCCATCCTCCACTTCATCGACTCTTCCAGCCGTCATAGGGCAGAATTGTCTCGCGCAGGGTTCGCCTTAGGGCACCACTGCGAAGTCTATGGCGATCTGAGTGATCTTTCGGCGCATCCGCCGCGAGATGGGATCATAATTGCTCGCGATGCGATCGAGGAAGGCGGTGTTGCCATGATCCTCGAACGGCTCAGCAAGCTGGGCGTTTGGCTGCCGCTGATCGCGGTTGAGGAGCAGCCGCGACCCGGCCGCATTGTTGAGGCGATAAAGGCCGGTGCGCTCGACTATTTATCCATGCCGCTCGACCCAGAGCGGTTCTCTCGCTGTCTCACTCGAATTGAGAAAGAGGCCGAAGTGTTCGGTGCGGCCCGTCGCCGCATGATCGAGGCACGCAGCCGCATTTCCAGCCTTTCGAACAGGGAGCGCGAAGTGCTCAATTGGCTGGCCGAGGGTAGCAGCAATAAGGTGATCGCAAGAGAGCTGGATATCAGCCCGCGCACCGTTGAAATTCACCGTGCCAATATGATGAGCAAGCTGGGTGCAAGACATGCAGCTGAGGCTGTACGCCTGAAGATAGAGGCCAAGCTGGAACCGGAGATGCCGGTCGAATAAGCGCGGCGAGGGGCGCTGGCCTGTTGCCAGACGCCAGCGGCTGCCGCTTCTTAAGTCGCTGATCCAGTCGGTTTAGCGGCAGAAGCTTCCGTCTGTGCCTTCAACGTGGAAATGGTCTTCGTGGGCTCTGTTATAGTCAGGCCCGAGGACCGTTCCGAAGCGTTTGCAGGCGCTCTTGTGCACTACCCTTAGGAACTCGCGCTCTGCTGCGCTGCCGCGTGACCAATTACCTTGAACGCTGATGCGGCGGCCGTCTTTCAATACGAAGCCGGAGATGTCTATTGCTTCTGCTCGGGCATGGGCGGAGCGGCGCGAGGTGCCCGCGACATTGCGGCATGAGTACGATCCCATGGTCTCGATCCGCTCGAGGCCGCTGCCCAGAATTTGCCGGGCTGCTCGGTCGACGCCGAACCTAACCCATCCATTAAAGGCGCTGGCTGTGCGGCATTGCACCGGGCCAATATTGCTGATCCCAAATCGCGAGCGATCACCCGCCAGGGCGGAGAGCTGCACAGTGCCAAGCTTGCTGCATCCCGGCGCGCCGTAAGCGTCTGGCAGAGGATCAAAACGCACACCCGAAGCGCTGAGCTGTGCAAAGCAGGTGCGGTCAGCGGCCCGGTTTGAGATGTCGCCCTGCGTTGAGCTGACGGGCGGTTTGCTGCCCGTGCGCGACGGTGAGCCATTGGATGAGGGCAATATGCCGCAGCCCGCCAGAGCGGCCGCGCTTACGGCCAAGATCACGGCGCGCGTGGCGGCCGCAAGGCTGGGTTTGCAGCTAAGCGGAGGGTTGTTAGGAGCTGAAGTGCGTTTCATGGTCCCGCATGCATGCCGCAGATATGGTTAACAACGCGCTAACCATACTGGCTTTGGCAATCCACGGGAGCAGACGCACATGCAGCCCGCCGTGGGATTTAGCTGCCTTGTCGCAGAGCCGGGGACACTGGCAGGGGCTATGGCAATTCGTCCGCCACCTGCTCCCACAATTCGATCTTGATGCCGTTTGGATCAAGCAGCCAGGCAAATTTGCCATATCCCTCATCAGCCGTATCCAGGATGTCGACACCCTTCTTCTTCAGCTTGGAGACGAAGCCATCGAGATCATTGACCCGAAGGTTAATCATAAAGCCATTCTTGCCCGGCTTGATATATGTGCCGTCGGAAAAATGGCTGATTAGGGAATAGGGGTTGGTCTTCGGCTCTTCGGCCCAGGCCAGCTGCGGACCATATTCGCCATCCAGACCCAAAGTGTCGCGGTACCATTCGCGCGTAGCCGCCGGATCTTCGACCACGTAGAAAACGCCGCCTAGACCGGTAATCCGCGGCTCGTCTGTTTCTGCCATCTCGCCCTCCATCATTGTCTTGAGGGGCGAGCATAGGAAGGTGAACGCCAGCGGTCTAGGGACGGCTAGCGATGAGGGGGTACGTGCGGGCTGGGCAGCTGCCCCAATTCAGAAGCGTGTCGTGAACTCAATCAAGCCCTGGGGCAGGGCATCCAGCAAAGCGATCTCGATCACTTTGTCGAAGCCCGTGAGCACCATGACGCCAACCAGCAGCAGAGTGATGCCAAACAGAGGCTTGCCGTATTTTGCCAGCGTCATCATCGTCTTGCGGCGCTCTCCAATGGCTTTGCGTGAGCCATAGGCGAAGGCGAGGATTGAGGTTGCGACGCCCAATCCGAAGACGAAGAAGATGAAGAAACTCGCGAGCAAATCCTGCCCTTGGCTAGCCGCCGCGATCGCGACGCCCAGGGTCGGACCAACGCAGGGTGCCCAAACGATGCCGAGCAGCAGGCCGATGGCGAACTGTCCGCCAGCGCCGTCGCCGCTTAGTTTGGATAGGCGCTGATTGCCGAAGTTTGAGATCGGCGCAGCGGCAGCGCTGATCGCCACCTGAGCTTGCGGGACCAGCAGAACTACGCCAGCCACCGCCAGCAATGCGCCAGCGAACAGGCGGATGGCCTGCTCATTGATCCCGATGGAATAACCAAACGCGATCACGGTGAAACCGAACAGGGTGAAGCTGGTGACCAGACCCGCCGCGAGGGCGAGGGGGCCAAACTTGCTCTTGCCCAGGGCTGATGCGACCAAGATCGGCACCAGCGGCAGCACGCAAGGGTTCAGGATCGTCACCAGACCGGCGACAAATGATAAGAGCGTGCTGCCTAGCATGGCATTGCCTTCAGCTTTCTGTGATGCGCGCGCGCGGCATCGGCCGCGCGCAAACGCAGTGGATTAGAGCGCTTTTAGAATGGCGCTGCGCAGGCGAGTACGGTTCGTTTCCGCGATTGTGCGGGCAACTTCCTTTTCGCCTTTGAACACGAGAACGGTCGATTGACGCGGGATGCGGTGCTTGCGCAAGAACGCCTTTTCATCGTCGAAGTTCACCTTGACGAATTGTACGTTGCCGCTCGCCTTTTCGCTGCGAAGTTCATCGAGGATCGGGGCCTGAGCGCGGCAGGTCGGGCACCAGTCAGCGTAGACGTCTACCACGATGGTTTTGCCTTTGCCCTGTGCCATGGCAAATTCTGCCGCGTCATAGGTCTGCCAGCCAGCCGTGTCAGACTTGGCAGAGAGTTGCATCGCACCAATGGTGATGGCGCCAATGGCAGCGATAAGGGCAAAGAAACGCATCATTTTTGTGATCTCCAAAACGGATTATCGGCAGAGTTGCCGACGGGTCGTAATGGAGTTCGCCGCCCTGTCGTTCTTGGTTACACAAAAAGGCAAAATTTTTTCACGCGCATAAAAAGAGCCCCGAGCGCGATATACGCCCGGGGCTCTTGTGTGTCTTATGCTGGGCCAAGCCGAGGCTTGGCCTGCAAGTTTTGTCTTAGAATTCAGCGACCAGACCGACGGTGCCAACGGCGCCGCGCGGATCAGCGACCCGGCTGTCAAAGCCGCCATTGGTGGCCACGCTAGGTGCGGTCACACCAAAGACGTTGCGAACACCAGCAGTCAGCGTGACGGCCTTATCGCGGTCAAACAGCTCGTTGATCGCGAGGCTGTACTGAACGTCGACCCGGAAATCGCTGTCGATGTCTGCTCCGCCGTTTTGATCGTCGAGATAGCTGTCGATGTAACGGCCAAAGACGTTGAAGGAGTGCGCACCCGCTTCAAACTGGAGACCAGCGTTGAAGCGCAATTCCGGCGTTGGTGAGCCGAAATTGGTGAAGTTGCGGTTTCCGGTGCCGTCGATTTCAGGTCCGCCTACAGATTCCTGCAGGTCGTAGCTGAGGACGTAGTTGCCTTCGAAGCTCGGAGTGATCCGAGCAGCGCCTACGTCGATCGCATAGCGGATTGAGAAATCAATCCCTGAGGTCTCGACGCTGGCGGCATTCGCATAGCTGTTGTTGACCTGAATGATCGTGCCAGCGGGGCTGCGAATGATGTTCGGGCCGTTTGGATCGGCATTCACCAGAGCCTGCGCAGAGGTTTGAACAATCGCGTTTTGGAAATCGAAATTGTAATAGTCTGCGCTGATTTCGAGGCCGCTAATTGGCTGAAGCGTGAAGCCCAGGTTGTATGCGGTTGAGTCCTCTGGAACCAAGTTCGGGTTACCAACCGCGCGAACGGCGACAAATGCGTTGCCGGCAAGCGGGTCGGAGACCTGCTGCAGCGTGGTCGACTGACCTTGCTGTTGGAAGGTCGATGGCGCGCGGAATGAGGTCGAGAACGACCCACGCAGCGAGAGCCAATCGGTTGGACGCAGCAGCAAAGCGATCTTTGGATCGAGTGTGTCGCCGCCATCGGTGCCGTAGTCTTCGAAGCGAAGAGCTAGCTGAAGATCTGCCCAATCGGTGATCGGAACAGCGAGCTCGCCGAAGATCGCATAGACGTCTTGCGCACCGGCGAATGCTTGCTCACCGATCAGGAAGGCGAAGCCATCATTTTCGGAGATATCGTCGAATGTCGCGGAAATCCGCTGTTCGCGATATTGCAGGCCAACGGCAATCCCGATTGGTCCCGCTGGAAGTTCAGCGATCTCACCCGATACATAGCCCTCTGCAACGAACAGTTCCGCATCACGGTTAGAAACCGCGAATTCAGTGATGTAGTCGAGCAGCGCTGCATTGGTGTTGCCACCGCCAGCTAGAGCCGTTGCAAACGGGTTGAAGAAGGTGCCGTCAGCAGGGATTGCTGCGCCATTGGCCGTCAGGAACGGGTTGGAGGCGGTACAATCAAGGCCGGTCGCGGCGTTGAACGCTGGAACCGCGTTGAAACCGCGCAGCGCACAAGCGAAGCGGTCACGAACAGTGTCTTCGGTGTTTCCGCTGAAGTTATTATCCGCAAAGGTCAGGTTTACGTTCCAGCGGCCGTTCGACAGCAGACCGGATTCAAAATCACCTTCCAATGTGGAGGAGAGCCGCAGGGTTTGCGATTCAAACAAAGCCGGAGAAACTTCGCCGCCATTACCGCTGGCGCGGCCGAAGAACACGACGTTCGCGCCAAACGGGTTGTCTGGGTTGAAGGTTGGGACAACCGCTTGACCAAGCTGCAAGAACGGGAAGGTTGGCGAGTTGCCGCGCCGCGCCGTGTTGTCCGCATAGCTAACTTCTGCCCTGAAACGGACCGAGTCAGAAAGGTCTGCTTTGGCCGAGACATAAGCGGTCAGGCGCTGTTCGTCTGGAACGAGGTTGAAGAATTCACCAAAGTCGAAGCCACAAAAGCCAATGCCAGCTGGCAGAAGCGGGGCCGCAGCTGCGCTCGCAGGAAGCGGAATTCCGCCTGCACCGGCGCAACCTGGATCAAGCGTTGGAGCTCCGGGAGGGGCTCCGGGTACACCGAAGAATGCACCAGGATTACCGAGCGCTGAGGTATCATTAGCTGGTACCGACAGGCGGCGCTCAGCGGTGGTGAGCGGTGAGCGATCAACGTAGCTGACTGCTGCGACCAGGTTGAGGTCGCCAAATTCAGCGCCAGCAAGCGCCTGAATGTTGTACTCGCTGTAATTGCCGGTGCTGAGGTGCTCTGTGTATTCGCCAGAGACCAGCAGACCTTCGTAGTCGTCGCGGGTGATGAAGTTTACCACGCCGGCAACCGCGTCAGAACCGTAAAGCGACGATGCGCCGTCTTTCAGGATTTCCACGCGCTCAACCGCGATCAGCGGAACGAGCGAGCTGGTGTCGACGAAGTTGATGCCGTCGTTGGTCGGCGATGCCGACAAAGTCTGACGCTTGCCGTTGAGCAGGATCAGTGTCGATGCAACGCCAAGACCGCGCAGGTTGATGTTTGATGTGCCGGTCGTGCCGCCTTGGGTGAAGGCGTCCGGGTTGTTCTGTGCACCGCTGTTGATCGTCAGTGACTGAGTGATCTCACCGATGTTTTGCGCGCCGATATCCGCGATCGCGCCGCTATCAACAGTGGCCAATGGGGATGCCAGGTCAGCCTGAGACTGACGACGAATGAATGAACCAGTGACGATAATCTCGTTATCGTCGCCGCTTTCTACGGCAGTGTTGTCGCTGGTGACTGTCTCTTGCTGCTGCGCAAGAGCTGGCGTTGCCACACCGATGGCGGCAATCGCACAAGACAATTTGAACAAGGTCTTAGAGCTTTTCATAACAGGGGGTCTCCTCTCTCTCACCTGCTTTAATACGCGCAGATTGAGCGAAGGGAAGAGTCCGCAGGTTTCGTGATGCAAATTTTCACGCACACGAATGCACGGATTCAGTTTTGATTCCTGAACCTATTTTGAAAAGCGCCTAAATACAACAGGTTGAGCGATGTTGGCTGCACCCTCCCGAGCTGTAGCAAATCTGCAACAGCTTAGGCGGCATCTTTCTTGCGCTTCAGCTTCTTGCGCTCATGCGGGCACAAAGAAGATTTGCGAAGGCGGATGGATTCCGGTGTCACTTCAACCATTTCATCGTCATCGATGTAAGCAATCGACTGCTCCAGGCTCATCCGCCGAGGCGGTGTGAGGCGGATCGCATCATCCTTGCCGGACGAACGAACGTTGGAAAGCTGCTTCGCCTTCATCGGGTTGACTTCAAGGTCATCTGGCTTGGCGTTTTCGCCGATCACCATGCCCTCATAGACTTTCACGGTTGCTCCAACGAACAGCTCGCCGCGTTCCTCAAGCATGTTGAGCGCATAGGCGTTGGTCTCGCCATTGCCATTGGAGATGAGGACGCCGTTATTGCGGCCGCCAACGGCGCCTTTGTAAGGGCCGTATTTTTCGAACAGACGGTTCATAATGCCTGTGCCGCGCGTGTCGGACAGGAACTCGCCGTGATAGCCGATGAGGCCGCGAGAAGGGGCAGAAAAGGTGATGCGGGTCTTACCTGCGCCGGAGGGGCGCATTTCAGTGAGGTCGGCTTTACGCTTCTGCATTTTCTCAACGACGGTGCCGGAGTGCTCATCATCCACGTCGATGACGACCGTCTCATATGGCTCCATGCGCTGACCGTCTTCTTCGCGGAACAGCACCTTCGGGCGCGAAATGCCCAGTTCAAAGCCTTCGCGGCGCATGGTCTCGATCAGAACGCCGAGTTGCAGCTCGCCGCGGCCAGCGACTTCAAAGCTGTCCTTGTCGTCGCTCTCGGTGATGCGGATCGCAACATTGGTTTCCGCCTCGCGCAGCAAACGGTCCCGGATCATGCGGCTGGTTACTTTGCTTCCCTCAAGTCCGGCCAGCGGGCTGTCGTTAACGGCAAAGCGCATCGCGAGGGTAGGCGGGTCAATTGGTTGTGCGGCGATTGGCTCTTTCACCGCAGGATCGGCGATGGTGTTGGAAACGGTCGCTTTCTCAAGCCCGGCCAGCGCGATGATGTCACCAGCCTCCGCGCTTTCAACCGGAACGCGTTCCAGACCGTCAAAGCTCATCAGCTTGGTTGCGCGGCCAACCTCGACAACATTGCCGTCGACATCAATCGCGTGGATCGGATCGTTGACCTTAAGGCCGCCTGATTGAACACGGCCAGTAAGAACGCGGCCCATGAAGTTATCGCGGTCGAGCAGCGTCGCGAGGAAGCTGAACGGGCCATCGGTGTCGAGGCCAGGGGCGGGCACGTGTGCGATGATGCGTTCAAACAGCGGGGCGAGGGTGCCTTCGCGGGCCTCTGGATCTTCGCTGGCATAGCCATCTCGGCCTGAAGCAAACAGCACGGGGAAGTCGAGTTGTTCGTCATTGGCATCGAGCGAGACGAACAGGTCAAACACTTCGTCCAAGACCTCTTGCCCGCGGCCATCGGGGCGGTCGACCTTATTGACGACAACAATCGGCTTCAGGCCGAGCGCCAGCGCCTTGCCGGTGACAAATTTGGTTTGCGGCATTGCGCCTTCTGCGCTGTCGACCAGCAGGATAACGCCATCGACCATGCTGAGAATACGCTCAACCTCAGCGCCGAAATCGGCGTGACCGGGAGTGTCGACGATGTTGATGCGGGTGGTTTCGCCGTTGGCGCCGTCCCACTCAACGCTGGTGCATTTTGCCAGAATGGTAATGCCGCGCTCTTTTTCCAGATCGCCGGAATCCATCGCACGTTCTTCGATCCGCTGGTTTTCGCGGAAAGTGCCAGACTGGCGGAAGAGTTGGTCGACCAAAGTGGTTTTGCCGTGGTCGACGTGCGCGATGATGGCGATGTTGCGCAAGGCGCGAGCTTGAGAGGCGGACATTGAATAACGCTTTCGAATAAAGGCCAGCGGCAATGCCGGATGGCCAGAAACACAGAAATTGGCGGACACTGGCGCCCAATTGACGCCCCAAAATCCCGCCTATTTTATAGTAAGACATGTGCTGCGATGCAGCATTGCTGGCGCGCCTAGCGCAGGCTCGCCGTTACGGCAAGCGATTGACACGCGAAAAGTCATCGCAGTGCAGCAATTTTGCACTGTGTCGCCGATGCCACACTGGTCGTTGCAACCCACCGTTTAGTGGGGTTTCTCGCTTGTGGCACCGCGGGCACTGCCCTATCTGTGTGCAGGATTGGCAGGGATGTTAACGTATTTGGAGATACGTCCTGCCTGAATTTTTGGAGAGGAGTTCCTATGCGTTCGATTTCGACCGGCTCTGCCGGCTTACAACGTCTTGCCCTGATGACAGGTGCAGCAGCAATCGCGCTTGGCGCGCCAACAATGGCCGCCGCGCAAGATCAAGAAACTGATGCTGTTGCTGCACCTGACGCATCATCATCAAATCAGATCATTGTTACCGCATCTAAGCGTGAGCAAACGCTGCAAGAGACGCCGATTTCTGTTTCGGTGACTTCTGGCGAGACACTTCAGAACGCGCAAATTCGCGACGTCCTCGATCTGCAAACTGTCACCCCGTCTCTGCGGGTCAGCCAGCTGCAGACATCGTCCGCATCCACCTTCATCATTCGCGGTTTCGGTAACGGCGATAATAACTTTGGCATTGAGCCATCGGTTGGCGTCTTCATCGACGGCGTTTTCCGCTCACGCTCTGCCGCTGCATTGGGCGATCTTCCCAATGTTCAGCGCATTGAGGTTCTGAACGGTCCGCAATCGACCCTGTTTGGTAAGAACGCATCAGCCGGCGTTATCTCGGTTGTCACGCGCGAGCCGCAGTTTGAATTCGGCGGCAGCGTGGAAGCGGTCTACGGCAACTTCAACACTGTCGTTCTTAAAGGCGACGTAACCGGCCCGCTAACCGAGAACATCGCATTCTCGCTCGACGGCAACTACCAGCGCCGTGACGGTTATTCGACCATCGTCAACCTCGATGAAGAGCAAAACAACCGTGATCGCTATGCGGTCCGTGGTCAGCTCTTGCTTGAACCAACACCGGATCTCAAAATCCGCGCAATCGTCGATTATTCGGAAATTGACGAAGTTTGCTGCCAGGTTGGCACGCTTGTCTCCGGTCCGGTTTCCGGCGCGATCAATGCCGTGGGCGGCCAAATCGGGGCTCCAGCAGATTTCTTCGATCGCGAAGCGTTCCTGAACTTTGTTCCCACCAACCAAGTCGAAAACTATGGCGCCTCGGTCCAAGTGGATTACGAATTTGGCGCGATCTCGCTGACGTCGATCACGGCTTACCGCGAACTGCGCAACTTCTTCCTGTCGGACATCGATTACACCAGCGCTTCAATCGCAACGGAAACGCGTGATCAGGCGGTTGATACCTTCACTCAGGAATTCCGGATCACGTCAGACTTTGACGGTCCGATCAACTTCCTGCTTGGCGGCTACTACTTCGATGAGTCCATCTCGCAAGACAGCGCGATCCAAAACGGCAGCCAAATCCGCGACGTTTTTGAGCTCCTCGCTGGCGGCAACCCGGTTGATGTCCTGACTGGAGCTCCTTCGGTCTTTAACGGAGTTGAAGCTGGCCTTGGCCTGCCGCAGGAAAGCATTTTCCTCACGCCGCTGCTCTCGCAAGAGACTTTCAGCATGGAGAACACATCGTACTCCATCTTTGGTACGGTTGATTTTGAACCCACCGACGGTCTCGTCTTCACTGCAGGCTTCAACTACACCGACGACTCTAAGGATTTTGCGCTGAGCCAGCTTAGCCCCGATCCATTGGGTCAGATCAATCTGGTTGATGCGTTCATCACTGGTGCGACAGCGGCGAACCCAGCTCTGCCACTGGTGACTGACCGTGCTGGCTTTCAGGCGCTTCCGGCAGCAGTTCAGGCCGGCTTGCTTGCGGCGGCACTTGACCCTGCACAGAACCCATTGATTGGCCTGCAAGGGTTTCAGTTCCAGCCTCCATTCCTGACCATTCCGAATGCTGTTGAAGACGGCCGGACACGTGATGACAAGCTGACCTATCTGCTGCGCGCCGCGTATCAGGTGTCGAACGAAGTCAATGTCTACGCCAGCTACGCAACCGGTTTTAAGGCGAGCTCAGTCAACCTTTCGCGTGACAGCCGTCCGTCGAGCGCGGACTTTGTTGCAGGCCCAGGCGGTTCGACCTTTGCTGCGCCATCATCGCCGATCCTTGATGCTGGTTTGGCCCTACCAAACCTGTCTTCTGGCTCACGCTTTGCTGGTCCAGAGGAAGCAGAGGTCTACGAAATCGGCGTTAAGGGCCAGTGGGATGGCTTCGGCTTTAACCTCGCTGTGTTCGACCAAACCATCGAAGGTTTTCAAAGCCTCGCCTTCACCGGCACCGGCTTTGCGCTTCAAAACGCTGGTCAGCAATCGGTTCAGGGTCTTGAGTTTGATACGACTATCGTACCAACCGATGGCCTGGTTCTGACATTCGCGCTGACCTATCTCGATCCACTGTTCGATGATTTCCCAGGCAGCGTTCTGGGTGATCTGACGGGTGTTACCCCTGCTGGTATCCCAGAGATCGCAATCGCAACCAGCGCGACCTATACGCACGAGTGGGACAGCGGCATGCGCCTGATCACTCGCGTCGACTACAACCACGAGAGCAACACTCCGATCAACAACGGCCTGCCGACTTTCAACGCAGCTTTGGGCAACACCCAAATCTTCAACCGCGAAGTCAATCTTGTGAATGCCTCGATGACACTGGCTCTGAACAATGGTCTGGAAGTGGGTGCGTTCGCGCGTAACCTGACCGATGATCAGTTCATCTCGACGGTGTTTGACGGCGTCGCACAAGCTGGCACGGTCTCGGGTTATCCGAACCAGCCGCGCACTTACGGCGGCGTTGTCCGTTTCAAGTTCTGATCCAGCGGATCAAATTGAACACATGGAAAGGGGGCTCGCAGCGATGCGGGCCCCTTTTTCATTGCGCTAACTACCTAGGTATGGTGCAAATGGCGCGCGTCCCGTCGATCTGGGGCAAAAATGGACTTGAGGGGATCACTTACATGGAATGGATGATTTTACCGCTGAAACGCTATGCCGATTTTCAGGGGCGCTCTCGGCGCAAAGAATATTGGATGTTCGCGCTGTTCAACCTGATCATCAGCGCGGTGCTGATCGGCCCGTTCTTCTTTTCGATGATATCAGCATCTGCAGCAGCCAGCGCTAGCGGTGATCCGATGGCCGAAGCAGCGGCGATTGAAAATGCGCTGTCGGGCGGCGGGATGATGAGCACATTGCTGCTTGGCCTTTTCGGCATCTACGCCCTTGCGATTTTCATCCCATCCATCGCAGTGGTCGTACGTCGCTTGCACGATCGCGATATGTCGGGTTGGTGGTATCTCGGCGTCATGGTCGCGAGCCTGATTCCATTCGTTGGCTTTTTGGCCAGCATCGGATTCTTGGTGCTTATGTGCCTTCCGGGTACGGTCGGACCCAACCGCTTTGGCCCAGACCCAAAGAACCCGACCAGTTCTTCAGTCTTCGAATAGGACCATACAAAACTGGAGAAGGGGGGCTTCGGTGCAAGCTCCCCTTTTTCTTTGCCTAAAGCTCTCTCAGCGCTTGCGCTGGCTTTGCTCGCAGCAGTGGTAGCGAACCGCCCAGAGCGAATGCCAGCACCATAAACAGGCCGACGCCGAGCACGCTCAGCACTTCGCCCCAAGCGGGCAGCCAATCGAACTCGAACAGCTGGGTGATAATCACCCAAGCGAGCGCTGAGCCGAGGCCGAGTGCGACAAGTGCCAATAGGCCGGCGAGCAGCCCATATTCTGCAAGCTGCATTAGCAGGACCTGCTTACGGCTCGCGCCGAGGACGCGCAGGATGACGGTGTCTCGCATTCTCGCGGCCCGCGCCGCCGCAATAGCGCCCATTAGGACGGCGAGCCCGGCGAGCACCGTTACAGCAGCGGCGGCCAAGGTGGCGAGGCCAACTTGCTGCAGAATCGTGCGCGCTTCGGTTAGCACGTCCTTTACTTCGACGACGGAGCTCGATGGAAACTCTCGCACCATAGCGCGCAGCAATTCGCCGCGCCCCTCATCGCCAGCGGAGGCGGGCAGTTCAATGGTCGCCGCGAGGTTGTGCGGGGTGTCGGAAATCGCGTTTTCTGAGAAGACGAGCGCGTAATTGAAGCCCATGCTTTCCCAGTCAATCTCGCGGATATTGGCGACAGTGACGGTGCGCTCAATGCCGAGCACGCCAATGGTCAGCTTGTCACCGATGCCTAGGTCAGCGCCCTCGGCCAATTGCGCGTCGATTGAGACCAGCGGGTCGCCAGAATGGCCTTCGTCCCACCATTCGCCCTCGGTCAGACTGTTGCCAACCGGCAATTCGTCGGCATAGGTGAGACCGCGTTCGCCGCGTAGCGCCCATGCGCCCTCGGGGATTTCTTCAAGGTCCGCGACGCGCTGCATCGCGTCTTCGGGACCAAAGGCGAGCACGGATCCGCGCAAGGTTGGCACGGCGCGGATATCGGAGCCGGGGAACTGCTCGTTTATGAGGCCGCGGAATGTTTCTTCGCCGTCGCGCGGCACATCGAGTACGAAATAGTCGGGCGCTTCTGCGGGCACGCGGCTTTGGATGTTGCCGTCAATCGCGCTTTGGACAGCCGCGAGCAGGACAAAGGCGGCCAAGCCAAAGCCAAGTGCAGTGACCAAAGAGCCGGTAGGCGCGCCGGGGCGGTGCAGATTGGTGACCGCACTGCGCAGCAGAGGATTGCTAGGCCGGGGCGCACTGCGCGCGAACTTTTGGATTGCGATGCCCAAGGCTCCAAGCGCGAGCAAAGCGCTGCCCGCGCCAAATAGGAAGCCAGCGGTCAGGACCAGCTGGTTGGTGCTGACCAGCGCCAGAATACAGACGGCTGCGATGCCTCCGCCCGTCCAAAGCAGCGGCCGCCAATCGGTGTTCGACAGCGGGGTGCTGGAGCGCATCAGCGCCATCGCCGGGAATGTGCGCGCCCGCAGAAGCGGCGCTGCGGCAAAGGCGAAAGCGACCAGCAAGCCGTAAGCGGCGGCGAGCAGCAGCGGTGCAGGCTCAATCACAAAACCAGCTTCCACCGGCAGCAGGCCCTCAAGAGCGGCGCCCAGTACTGGGGTCACCAATACGCCCACGGTAAGTCCAGCGGCGCTGCCGATCAGCGCAGCAACCGCGATTTGCATGGAGTATATGCGGACAATGTCGGTCGATGATGCGCCGAGAACCTTGAGCGTCGCGATGCTACTTCTGCGAGCTTCCAGGTACGACGAGACGCCTCCGGCTATGCCGATCCCGGCAATCACCAAGGCGGCGAGGCCGACGAGTGTAAGAAAGTCGCTCATGCGCTGAACAAAGCGGTCTGCGCCGGGCGAAGCGCGGTCGCGGGTGCGGAAGTCGAAACCCGAATTGGGGAAGGCTTCGGTTAGCTCTTCTTCAACCTCGCCGGGATCGCGCGCCTGATTGGCGAAGGCGACGCGGTATTTGCTTTCATAGAGCGAGCCCGGCTCCAGCAAGCCCGCACGGCTCGGCACGTCTTCTGCGACAATGATTGTCGGCCCCAATTGGAAGCCCTCGGATAAGCGGTCAGGCTCGTTTTCAATGACACCAGCAGCGACCAGATCGACCGTGCCGACGCGGAAGGTTTCGCCGACAGCGATATCGAGCCGGTCCATCGCGCCTTGCCCGAGGTAGGCGCTATTGCCCGTTGGTGCGCCGGTCGCACTGCCATCATTTAGAGTGAGCGTGCCATAGAGCGGCCATTTCTGGTCGACCGCCTTGAGCTCAACCGGCGCAGCGTTTTCGCCGCTGGAGGCCATGGCTTGCAGGCGGGTGCCGCCCGATATCTCACCATATTCGCCAATCGCGCTGAGCTCTTCCGCATTGAGGCTGCGCTGCCATATTTCAATTTCGAGATCGCCGCCGAGCAGTTCCTGCCCGTTGGACTCCAGCTCGCGCTCAATCGCCGCTGTCAGCGTGCCGATCGCCGCGAGAGCGGCTGTGCCGAGGAATATGCACACCAGCAGCAGGCGCAGGCCGCGAAACCGGGCATTGAGGTCGCGCCGGGCGATCCGCCAGGCGCCGCCCCAAGAAAGCGTGGTTGAAGTTTCCGCAGCGCTCACGCGGCTGAGACCCCGGGTGTGTTCGAGGTGTCAGACGCAATGACGCCATCTGCCATAGTGATCACCCGCTCGCATCGTTCAGCGAGTTTGGGATCGTGGGTGATGATCAGCAGGGTCGCGCCGGTTTCTGCGCGGCGCTCAAACAGCAGTTCCACGATCTCTTGGCCGGTCGCCGCATCGAGATTGCCGGTTGGCTCATCCGCGAAGATCAGGCTTGGGCGGGGCGCGATGGCGCGGGCAATGGCCACGCGTTGTTGTTCACCGCCTGACAATTGCGTTGGGTAATGGCCGATGCGGTGACCGAGGCCAACCGCTTGCAATTCCGCTTCTGCACGCTGGCGAGGATGCTCGCCGCCCGACAGTTCCATCGGAGTGGCCACGTTTTCTGCTGCCGTCATGGTTGGGAGCAGGTGGAACGCTTGCAGCACGATCCCGATCCGTCCGCGCCGAGCGCGTGCTAGGCCATCCTCATCAAGGTTGGCAAAATCCTCGCCTGCCACCTCAAGTGTGCCGCTGGTGGCGCGTTCCAGCCCGGAAAGCACCGCCATAAGCGAGCTTTTCCCAGAGCCGGATGGGCCGAGCAGCGCAACGACTTCGCCGGTGGCAATGTCGAGGTCGATACCGCGCAGGATATCGACCGGCGCTTGGGCCGAACCGAGGGTGAGTTTAAGGTTACGTGCGGAGATCGCGAGAGAAGGGTTTTTCACAGGGTCCAGATGGCATAGGGGTGGGTTGCAAACAAGATACTGAAGTCGGAGGCTCATAGATGCGCATCAGCGTTTGGTCGAAGAAACCGCTAAAACTGACAGCACCCTTACTGGTGCTGGCTTTGGCGGCATGTGGCAGTGAGGCTCCTGATACGGTCGCTGCTGGTGCAGGCAGCGGTGATAGTCCCACTGCTAACCCACAAGCGGGCACTCCAGTTCCCGTCGAAGGCCCTGAACGGCGCATTGTTGCGTTTGGGGATAGTTTGTTCGCTGGCTACAATGTTGCCAAAGACGATAGCTATCCGGCGAAATTGCAGGACGCTTTGCGCGCAGCCGGTATCAATGCGGTGGTCGCCAATGCAGGCATTTCAGGCGACACCAGCTCTGCGGGGCGGCAACGGCTTGCCTTCACGCTGGATGCGCAGGAAGAAAAGCCGGACCTGTTTATCCTGGAGCTGGGCGGGAATGATCTGCTGCGCGGGATCGAACCGGATGAGACGCGGGCGAATTTTGTCGCCATGCTGGATGAGCTGAAGGCCCGCGAGATTCCGGTTTTGCTGATGGGAATGCGCGCTCCGCCCAATTATGGCCCGGAATATCAGGCTGAATTTGATGGTATGTATGGCGACCTTGCGCGCGAATATGGCGCGGCGCTGATCCCGTTCTGGCTGGAGGATGTTTATCAAGAGCCGGATCTGTTCCAATCGGACCGGATTCATCCGACCGAGGAAGGGATTGATCGCTTGGTCGCGGCGACTTTGGAACAGGTCTCTGCCGCTTTGCCGCAGGACGAAGAAGCGAGCAGCGCGGCGAACTAAAGCCGCTCTAGGGTTCCTTTGCTCACCTGCCAGATCGCGGCCTCTGTTGTGATCTCTTCAAACGGCGATAGCTCCGTGCCAGTCATCCAGACCTGTGCACGGCCTTGCCCCAAACGTTTAAACAGGGCCGCGCGGCGCACTGGGTCAAGGTGAGCGGCGACCTCATCCAATAGCAGCACCGATGGCCGTCCCTCAGCGGCCAGAACGCCGTGCGCCAGGGTGATGGCGATCAGCATGGCTTTTTGCTCGCCGGTTGAGCACGAGGCGGCGGACTGTCCAGAGCCCGCCATAACAACATCGAGTTCATCACGGTGCGGGCCGGTGAGCGCGCGGCCAGCGGCTCTGTCGCGCCCGCGCTGCCTGGTAAGCTCATCGCACAAAGCTTGTGGTTCCATTGGGCCACCGGGGCGATAGGTCAGGACAGGCCGGGCGAAGGGCTGAGCGGGAAGGGCGGACAGCTCCACGCCCAGCGCCTCGATAAGAGCCATGCGATTACCGGCAACAGCGGCGCCGTGCTGAGCGGCCTGAGCCTCAATCGCATCGAGCCAGCGCGCATCGCCGCGCTCTTCGAGTAATTTGTTGCGCTCGCGCAGCGCCGTTTCCAGCTGCGAGACGGATTTGGCGTGGCCCGGCTCTATCGCCAGCGTCATACGATCAACGAAGCGGCGGCGCGCGCCGGCTGAGTCCATGAACAATCCGTCCATCGCCGGGGTCAGCCAGGAAATCGCCAGCCATTCGCTCAGCGCGCTCGCGCTTGCATCGGCGCCATTGATCCGCACAAGGCGGCGGCGCGGCTGGTCAGGCTCTACATATGTGCCGATCCGTGCGCTGACGAGGCCTTGCTCGGTCAGACTCGCGCCAATCGCAAAGCCGCCTGCGCTTGGCCCGTCAGCATTCTGCCGTGCCAATTCGGTCAGCGCCGCGCGCCGAATGCCGCGACCCGGACTGAGCAGCGACAGCGCCTCTAAGATATTAGTTTTGCCAGCACCATTGTCGCCGACCAAGAGATTGAACTTGGCGGTCTTCGAAAGCTCACTGCCCGCATGATTGCGGAAATTTTCGAGGGAAATCTTCTCGAGCGCCATAGAGCGCGCAGGGTTAGCATGGGCGGGCAGAATGGCCATGAAAATCAACCGAAAAGCCTAAATCCCAATAGGTGGCGAAAATTCCCAACCTTTCGGTTTGATGAACATGAAGTTAAAACTTGTAAATTCCAGAAACGGCAGAATTCCGCCGTTTTTCGAGTTTGGCACGGCTCCTGCAGAGTGTTTGGCATCCAGTGAGACAATCTCACCAGGAACGAAACAAACACTAAGGAGACCAACAATGTTCGCTACCGATACTTCAGACCGCCTCTTCGCCGCAGCTTTCTCACTCGCCATCTCGGCAGTGTTCATGGCCACAGCGATCCTCCCAGCCAGCCCACAATTGTTCGCTTAATTCCAAGTCGAACGTTTCATCAAAAGGACCACACTCATGTTTAGCAACGACATCGCCTCCCGCCTGATCGTAGCCGCTTTCTCAGTCGCAATTTCATCCATCGTAATGGCCAGCGCGATTGTCCCCGGCTCACCTGGAATGTTTGCATGATCTTCTGATCACACAGCAATCACCAATCAATCTAACCAAAGGAAACCCAATCAAAATGTTCGCTTCAATTGACCTTAGCAGCCGAGTGTTTGCAGCCGTCTCGGCCCTCGCAATCTCCGCTGTATTCATGGCCACGGCGATTATCCCAGCCTCTCCTGCACTTGCGCTTGGAGTGATGGCATGAACAACGTAACTAACTCGCCAAATGGCAAGCCGCCGCGCGCTGGATTTCGCCTGGACAAGCACAATGGCAAACTGATGGGCGTTAGCGCCGGCATTGCAAACTACACCGGCATCGATCCCATCATCGTTCGGATTGGCTTTGTAGCTGCAACACTGCTCGGCTTTGGCCTGACCATTCCGATCTACATCGCAGTTGGACTGATTGCCGACTGATACGCAGCGACGACAAGCGGATGACCCGGTTTTTCGGACCGCTGCGTATCGAAGTTAAACAAACCGGGAGGGGCCAAACGGCCCCTCTTTTTGTATCTGGAGCTGAGCGCCAGGGGCTTGCCGCAATGAGCAGAAAGGTCCGTCACCCATCACATTGCCGAGATACCGCCGTCGAGCTTGATTTCCGCTCCGGTCATAAAGCGGCTTTCGTCGCTGGCGAGATAGAGCACAGCATTGGCGATATCATTCGGCTCGCCCACGAATTTAAGCGGAATTTGCCGTGCGAGCTTATCGAGCAGCACATCCTTTTCGATCCCAGCATGCTGCGCGGTCCCATCAAGGATCGGTGTATCGACAAAGGTCGGGTGCACCGAGTTGCAGCGGATTTGCATGTTCTTTTTAGCGCAGTGCAGCGCAATCGATTTGGAAAGCATCCAAACGCTCGCTTTGGACGCATTGTAGGCTGGCATCGTGTCGCTCGCGATCAGACCCGCGATGGAGCTGATATTAATGATCGAGCCGGGCGCGTGTTCGCGCATCAGCGGCAAAGCCTTTTGACAGCCGTGAAAGATGGAATCGACATTGATCGAGAAACAGCGCTTCCAATCGTCAAAATCGCATGTCTCAATATTGCCAGCGACACCGATCCCGGCATTGTTGACCAGCACGTTGAGACCACCCAGTTCCTCGCGAGCCGCATCGACGGCGGCCTCCCAAGCTTGCGGGTCGGTGACGTCGTGGGAGATGCCAAAGGCATGGCCAGAGCCGACTTCAGAATTGATCAGAGCCGCGGTGTCCTGGGCGCCTTGGCCATTGATATCGGTGCACAATACGCGTGCGCCTTCCTGAGCAAGGCGCATGCTGTGCGCCCGGCCAAGGCCCTGCGCCGCGCCAGTTACCAATGCGAGCTTACCCTCTACGCGTCCGGGGCGGGTGGTTGGCATGTCATCAATCCTCTCAAGTCATTTATTTTGTTAGAAGCCCGCTCATCATGAACAGGGATATGCGTACATCGACCCCATGCCCGGCTGCTCGCCAATCGGCAACGAAGCGCGGCAATTCGCTCAGCGCAACGCGGTGGGTGATGATATTCTCGCTGTCGGTGCCGCCGCCAGCGCTGACCTTTTTGAGGCCATGCGCGCGCAGCAGAGTGAAGCATTCGCTGACCATGCCGGGTGAGGAATAGAACTCGCCCAAGTTTTCCATGCGCTCAGCGGTGTAGCCGGTTTCTTCTTCAAGCTCTCTCAACGCCGCCTCTTCTGCGGCTTCGCCTTGCTTGCCTTCATCATCGCCAACCAGGCCCGCGGGGATCTCAAGGCAGAACTGACCGAGCGGGACGCGGTACTGGCTAACTAGAATGACGTGGGGCTCGCCGCTTGGGTCTGTGTCGATGGCGATGATCGCTGCGGCGCGGATGCCGCGTGAACGCCCAACATATTCCCACCGGCCGCGGCGTTTGGCCGTGATGAACTTGCCTTCCCACATGACCTCTTCGGGCTTGTCCGCGTCCATATCGCGAACAAGGTCAGCAGTGTCAGGGATTTCGAATCCGGGGGTGTCAGCGCTCATGGCGGCTATGCTTAGACTTCGATCAAGCGGTCGGGAAGCTCGTTCTCGTCATCATCGGCGCGCTCAAAATGCTCGGACAGCACTTGTCCAACATCGCGCACACCAGCGGCCATGCCTTCCGCGATATGGCCCTGCCTGATTTCAACCAGCATATCAGCCATCGCCTCGCCCCAGATTTCGGCCGGGACTTTTTCAGCGATTGGCTGGTCCGCGACGATTTCTGCGCGGTGCTCGCGCATCGATAGGTAGATCAGGATGCCTGTGTGGCCATGGGTGCGAGCCTCTGCGCCGACCTTGAAGTGTTTGACTGCTTGGCCATGGACACGCGCGGTTTTGACCGGGCCGGGGATCAGCGCAAAGCGCAGCGGGTCCCACAATTGCACGGCCCAAGCGATCACGAAGGTGATGAGGCCGAGCGCGATTGTCATGCTGGCCAGCTCGCCCGTGCTCCATTCATGGCCCCATCCGCCAAAAAGGCTGTCCCAGAAATCCAGGAAAGGTTGGGGCAGGGCGGCAAACAGGCTCATCGCCGTGAATGACAGTGCCGCTGCCCAAAACAAAGAGATGTCGGAATAACCGTCGGACCGGTCTGCGAGAACGGTCAGGATCTCGCCCGAGGTCGTAAGCTCCGCTTCGCCGACCGCGTCTGAGACGATCTTATGCTGCGCTTCAGTAAGGTAGCTCATCGATCACCATCCCCCAGAGGCGCCGCCGCCTCCAAATGAACCGCCGCCGCCGGAGAACCCTCCGCCAAAGCCGCCGCCACCACCACCGAAGCCGCCTCCACCGCCGCCGCCGCTCATTGCACCGCGAACGATCGCGCTGCCAACTTCCCATAGGATGATGTCGCCGACCGTATCGCCCAAATCACGATCGCCGCCGCGCCGCCCCCAAGGGCCTTTGCCCTTCTTCGCGCGGTATTTGCGGCGCCGCCCGCGTCCGCGCAAAATGGGCAGGACGAAGAAGAAGAACATGAAGCCTAGCCAAATGAGGGCGCCCACCGGAAAGCCGCCATCGTTCTGGCTTTGCTGGCGCGATTGGCTGGCCTGCTGCGCGACAAGTGCGGCCTCGTCTGGTGGCAATTGCAATTGCTGAACGATCGAATTTGTCCCAGCGACGATGCCGCCGGGATAATCATCTTGCTTGAAGCGCGGGATGATCTGGTTCTGAATGATCAAAGAGGACAGGGCGTCAGTCAAATAGCCTTCAAGGCCATAGCCAACTTCGATCCGCACCTTCCGATCATTGGGCGCAACAATCAGCAGCGCGCCGTCGTTGCGCTCCGCATCGCCTAGGCCCCACTCGCGGCCTAGCTGATAGCCAAAATCGCTGATGTCATAGCCTTGCAGGTCCGGGATGGTCGTGACCACCAACTGTCGCTGAGATTGCGTCTCTAACGCTTCCAACTGGGCATTGAGCTGGGCCTCGACATCAGCGGGAATAATGTCCGCCGCATCAACGACCCGCCCGGTCAGCTCAGGAAATTCCTGCGCGGCCAAAGGGCTCGCAAGCAGCGCAAGGAGCGCCGCAAAAGCGGTGAGGATGGGGCGAAACATTTTTGCGATCAGTCTGACGTCAGGTCCAGCTCTGGCGCTTCTTCTGCGCCTTCAGTGGTTGCCGAGTAGGGCACCAGCGGCTCTGCACCGTGGATGATGTTCGCACCAATCGTATCGGGGAAGGTGCGGATCGTGGTGTTATACTGGCGCACGGCTTCGTTGTAATCGCGCAGTGAAACAGCGATCCGGTTTTCCGTGCCTTCAAGCTGGCTTTGCAAGGTGATGAAACCCTGCGTCGAGGTGATCTGCGGATAGGCTTCAAAACTGGCGAGCAAACGTCCAATTCCTTGGCTCATTTGACTTTGCGCGGCGGCAAACTCTTCCATCTTTGCACCATCAGCAAGGTCGTCAGTCGTGACATTCACGCTAGTGGCTTTAGCGCGGGCCTCGGTTACTTCGGTTAGGATGGCGCGCTCGTTTTCAGCAGCACCTTGAGCGACTTCGGCCAGATTGGGGATCAGGTTCGCGCGGCGCTGAAACTGAGCCTCGACATCGGCCCATTTGGCTTTCGCATTTTCTTCAGCGGCGGGCACCGAGTTGATGCCGCAAGCTGCGAGACCCAAAGAAGCGGCCGCGACCAGCGCAAAGCGGCGAATATTCCTAAAATTCATGAATGTCCCTTTCCCTCGCGCAGCCAGATCGGCGCGCGCACCATCAAGAAGTGTGTCCTGTACTATAGATATAGCACACCTAAGCTCGCTTTCAAGCGGTGGACGGACGGCGCAGGGCGCTTGGCAAGGGCTGAATTTGCTGCGAAATAGCGGGTGAATTCGGGTCTAGGGAGAAAATAATATGTTTTCGGAATTCAAAGATTTTATCGCCAAAGGCAACGTCATGGAATTGGCCGTTGCGGTCATTATCGCTGGCGCATTTGCGATCATCGTCGCATCGATGACCTCTGATCTGATCATGCCGATCGTCGGCTTGATCTTCGGCGATGTTGATTTCAGCAACAAATACATCGTTTTGTCGGGCGAAGTCGATGCAGGCATGAGCCTGGAAGCAGCGCGCGAGGCGGGCGCCAATGTTCTCGCATGGGGCGCGTTTGTTACCGCAGTGATCAACTTCGTGATCCTCGCCTTCATCATCTTCCTGCTGGTTCGCTACGCTGAAAAAGCAAAAGCGAAGTTTGAAAAGCAAGAAGAAGAGGCAGCGGAAGAGGCCGGTCCAAGCGAGATCGATCTGCTCACCGAAATCCGTGACGCACTGAAAAAGTAAGGCGTCGTTGTTTGGGTGCGCTCGGGACTTCGGTCCCGAGCTTGCCTAGCCACCCGCGCCCTCCACCCTTCCACCCGGATGGTATCCCGGTAGGCTCCGGGTGGAAGGGTGGAGGGAGCGGGTGGCTAGGACTGCCACAAACTAAGCATACACTTCACATTAAGCGGGCAGGGTCTATATAGGTTCTGCCCGTTTTTGCGGGATATGGCGATAAATTGCTGCGTATAATAGATGCAACGGACCCGGGGGCAGTACCCGGCGGCTCCACCATAACTCTCGGTTTTCACGGGGTTTTTGACGGGGCCGAACTAGGATCGACGTGTGTTGAAAGGCGTAGTTTTTGCCCGGGTTGAGAAACCCCGTAAAAGGCTCATTTTTATAAGTGCAAACGATAACGAAGCACTCGCAATCGCAGCGTAATGTGACGGCTTAACGGCCTGAATTTACAAAGCTAAAGCGCGGTTGGACCCACCGGGCAACAGAAGCGGATTCCGGGGGCCCGGGGGGGCCTAGCAACAGAACCCCCCACCTTTTCTTACAAATTTATATGTGTGTGGCGCGGCGTATACCTGTGCGCGCGCGTTTCTGTCGCTGCAGATCAATAGCTCGGTTGGCTAGCAAAGCCTGTACTAACTGTATGGCTGTGTCGCACGAGCTGTGTCTGCTTTTGACGGTGGGAGCGGGCATTGATGAAATTCGCTTTTTCCGGCAATTGGAGATGCATGAATATCATTATCGTCTTTGAATGTGAGGAAGAGGCTCGACGGAAAAAGATCGAAGCCGCAATTAAGCTGCATGGTGATTGGGGGCTAATGACGTCAGATGCCATTCTCCTCGAAACAGCCCATGACATTCGAATCTTGATGGAGGAGCTGCAACCTTTGCTAGGCCCAAAAGACAATCTTTGGATGTTCCAAGCGAAGGCACCTTGGAGCAGTCACGGGATTTGTATCGTAGAAGATCACGCTGCGGCTTTAATGGGACCAGCTGTCGATTTTATACCTAAGGATTGGGATGAAGAAGCAGGCTACCGGCGATAGTGACGGGCACCGGGTGAAACTGTGACGCAACCGGCAGTTCAGCCCTCTACGCTTTCTGCCGCCTCACGCACCCGCTCAGCCTTCTCGTATTTCAAGCAATCGAGGATTTTCGCCCCGGCCAGAAACACAGCGCCGGTGGTTGCCAGGAACAGCAGCTGTCCGCCCCATCCGGGATATTCTTGCAGATAGGCTGCGCCGCGCGATGTCGCGCCGAGTGCCAGCGCGTAAATGATCACGAAGGCTTCGAACCTTGTCTTGATGACAAACAGCCTTCCGATCTTACGCAGCATGGTTTCTCCGCCGTTAAACACTTCGCATTTCTGGGTGCAAGTGCCGTGCCAGCAACGCTTTTTTGCGCGGCTGATTGGTTAACGATTGGCGAAGTGTAAGCATGCCCGACGCAGCCGCCAAGCGCGTTAACTTTGTTTAACCGAGTTCTGTGAGTTCCAGCGCGGTGAGCAGTGCTGCTCTTGCGGCGATCACCGAGCTTGCAAGGGTTTCGCTGCCGATATCGACCGGATCCACTTGCCCGGGCCAGTTGGCTTCGATCACACCCGCCATCATGTCGGCCTTGCTCTCGGTCAGGAGGAAGCGTGGATCAACGGTCGCCGGATCGCACACGACGCGCAGTCGCAGACAGGCGGGGCCGCCGCCATTGGCCATGCTTTGACGCACATCAACGGGTATGACTTCGCGGATTGGCCCATTGCTGGCGAGCATGTCCTCGCACCAAGCCCAAACGCTGGCGCTTTCACGGCATTCCTCTGGCACGATCAAAGCCATGCCGCCACCGGGCTGGGTTACGAGTTGAGCATTGAACAGATAGGTGCGGATCGCCTCGGCTAGACTGACGGCGCTGCTCGGCACCTCGACCACTTCGAGCGCAGGGAAGGCAGCGCGCATCGCTTCATAAGCGCCTTGCTGATCGGCGAATGCCTCCGCATGGGTGAACAGCACATGTTCGTTCGCCACTGCAACGACGTCATTGTGGAACGCGCCGGCTTCGATCGCGGCTGGGTTCTGTTCGATGAAGACACAGGCGTCTGGGTTCAGACCATGGAGGCGGGCGACTGCGCGGCTTGCCTGCTCATGCTGGCGCGCCGGGAACTTTCCACCCGGACGGCCATAGACGAACACTTCGACCCCATTGCTGCCATGCCCTTCGCACAGGCGCATATGGTTGGCCGCGCCTTCATCGCCAAAACTTGGTGGGACGGCGTCATGCACGGCGAAATGCGCGCTGTTGCCAAAGGCGATGTCGAGCATGCGCTTGGTGTCAGGCCATTCTTGCGCCCGGTGGAGCATGGTGACTAGATTGGCGGGCGTCAGATGACATTTGCCGTCGGCGGTATCTGGCGCTGGGCTGACTGTGGCAGCGTTGGCTGTCCACATGCTGGATGCTGACCAAGCCGCGGCGAGAAGCTGGCGCGGGGTGCCCTCATCCACCGCCAGTTGCTGGGTCAGAGCAGTGTTTGGCCGGGGCAGGGGAAGCAGGAAGCCTTGATGCCCAAACCGCGCAAGGTTGCCGCGCATTTTCTCCAGGCCTTGGAGCGCAGCGGCGCGCGGGTAAGACACATCGCCGCCGTGGCTGGCGCTGGCGATATTGCCAAGGGATAGACCGGCGTAATTGTGGCTAGGCCCGACGATGCCGTCGAAATTGACCTCAACCAGTTTGGTGTCTGGGCCGCTCATCGAGCAACGCTCCACACGGTGTCGTCTGTGCTTACATCGAGTGTGTCAGCGGCAACTGAGTCGATCGCGATTGAGCCGTCATCGGAGGCTGAACGCACGCCATAGCACGCGCGGAAATCGCTCAGCGAGCCGGTCGCGATCAAGGCTTTCTCGCCCTCGGTATTCTCTACGCCTGCAATTTTTGCGGCAGTTGAGCCAGCCACGCTTTTCACCTGATCAGTCTTGGCGATCATGCTGGGCCCGCCGTCAAAGATGTCGACATAGCCTTCGTAGGCAAAGCCCTCCTTCTCCAGCATCCGCATGGCCGCGCGGCCAGTGGGGTGGGGCAGGCCGATGACCTTCTTCGCTTCATCGTCGAGCATGGCGACATAGACCGGATGTTTGGGCATTAGATCGGCAATAAACTGGTTGCCGTTGATGGCGTTGAAATAGTCCGCCTCTTGAAAGCCCATTCCGAAAAAGCGCCCAGCGACACCGTCCCAAAATGGCGATCCGCCGCGCTCGTCAATGATACCGCGCAGTTCCGCCAGCACTCGGTCGGCGAAGCGTTTGCGGTGCATCGCCATGAACAGATAGCGGCTGCGCGCGAGCAGTAAGCCGAGCCCGCCTGCGCGCTCATTGGGGTGGAGGAACAATCCGCCAACTTCGCTTGATCCTTCCAGATCGGTCACAAGGCTGAGCATTTCTGCGCGAACTGTGCGATCCAATTCCTGACTGTATTGGGTCAGCGTGTTGAGGCGGTAGGAATAGAACGGCCATTGCTGCCCGACCTGCGTCATCAATTGGCAGGTCCCGCGCACCGCGCCAGTGGCGACGTTCTCTAGAACCAGGACGAAGGTCTCATTAGTCAGCTCGTCGCCGGTGTTGGCGAACGCTTTGGCTGAGGTTTCGAGCTTGGCAGCAAGCGCGTCACGGTCAGCGGGAAGGTTGGTAAACCCGCCGCCGGTCAGCTTTGCCATTTCGTACAAATGCTCAAGATCGGACGTGCGCGATGCGCGCATGCGAAAGGTCAATGCATGTCTCCAGCAGCAATGCGAGAAAGAACGAGAGCGGATAGAGCGGCGCGCTCTGTCAGGCTCGAAACGATAAGAAATTCATCGGGTGAATGGATGTTGCCGCCGCGCACGCCCATGGTGTCGACCACGGGCACGCCGCAGGCGGCAATATTGTTGCCATCGCACACGCCGCCGGTCGATTTCCAGGCGATTTTCTGGCCCAATTGTGCGCCGCATTTCTGCACCAGATCAAACAGTTTTTGCGCTCCTTCATCCACGGGCTTGGGTGGGCGCGTTACGCCCCCATGCCGGTGCGTGGAGACTTCGTGATCACTTTCAATGCTGCGCAGCAAAGCGTTGAGATTGTTCTCGAAGCTTTCCATAGCCTCTGTGCTCTTTGGGCGTATGTTGAAGCGCAAAACCGAGTGGTCCGGCACGACATTATTGGCCGCTCCGCCTTCCAGTTTTGCGGGGTTTACGGTGATGTCTTCCCGCTCCATTGCCTTCAGCCGCAGGATCAAGTCCGCCGCTGCAACAATCGCATTGCGACCCTCGTGCGGATTGCGGCCCGCATGAGCTGATTTGCCGGTTATGATGATGGAGTAATTCCCCGTGCCGCCGCGCGCGTGCGCCAATGTTCCATCAGGCAGAGCCGCCGGTTCAAAAGTGAGCGCGGCAAGTTTTCCGCGCGCCATTTCGGCAATCAAAGCGGAGCTTGCGAGAGACCCAGTTTCCTCGTCGGAATTGATCATCACATCATAGCCGATCGCTGAGGAACCCGGCATCGTTTCAAACGCTGTTAGCGCATGGAGAATGACGGCAATCCCGCCCTTCATATCGGCCACGCCCGGACCATTCAGCACGTCGTCTTCCAGCCAGGTAAGATTCTGAAACGAATGCTCTTGCGGAAAGACCGTATCCATATGCCCGGTCAACAAGATGCGAGCATTTGCCTGTGGGCGGACGCGCAGGACCATATGCTGGCCGCTCGGCTTATCAAACTCGCTGCCGTCAGCGGCAATGGCGGTGACGGGCGCTGGATCGATCAGTTCAACTTTACCGGGCAGGGCGGAGAAAGCGTCGGCCAGTTTGCTAGCCTGCTGGGCAAGTCCTTCGATATTGCCGGTGCCGGTGTTGATCGCGCACCAGTCTTGCACTTGGGCGAGCATTGCAGCGGCATCAAATTTTTCAAGAATTTCGCTTGTCATTGATGACTGCTCTAGCGGCGCGGACGCGATCATCCAAGCGGTGGTTTTGAAGTGGGGCTTTCACCCGTTGCAATCCGCATTGGCTTTGGCCATAGGCTGGGGCGTCCTCCTCCCCAGGAACCTATGTTGATCTGTTCGCGGCCGCTGCGCTGCGCGTTGGAGTGTTAGAGGACTTATGAGCAATTTGATTACCCGTGCCGGTCTGTCTGTAGATGAGCGGCTGGCGACCTTCCTGGACAGCGAAGTGCTTGGCCCGCTGGGCCGGGATGTGGACGCCTTTTGGCAGGGTTTTGCAGATTTGCTGGCCGAATTTGCGCCGCGTAATGCGGAGTTGCTCGCCAAGCGCGAAGAACTGCAATCTCAGATCGATGCTTGGCACGATGCCCGCAAGGGGCAGCCCCATGATGCGGGCGCTTACAAGGCGTTCCTCGAAGAGATTGGCTATCTGGTTCCGGAACCAAGCCCATTCAAAATCGGCACGCAGAACGTCGATCCTGAAATCGCAACTATGGCGGGGCCGCAGCTGGTCGTACCTATTCTAAACGCACGCTTCCTGCTCAACGCGGCCAATGGGCGCTGGGGCAGTCTGTATGACGCGTTTTACGGTACGGATGCGCTCGATGCGCCGCCAGCCAAGCCAGGCGGTTATGACCGCGCCCGTGGTGATGCGGTGATCGCTCGCGGCCGCGCATTTCTGGATCAAGCATTGCCGCTGGTTGATCAAAGCTGGGCCGATCTGGCCGACGAGAACGACGGCAAATTGCAAGATGAAAGCCAATATGTCGGCAAGACCGAAAAGGGTCTGCTGTTCCAAAACAACGGCCTGCATATCGAAGTCGTGTTCGATGCCGCCTCGCCAGTTGGGCAGACAGACAAGGCGGGAATTGCTGACATCAACGTCGAAGCCGCTCTGACCACGATTGCCGATTGCGAAGATTCCGTTGCGGCGGTTGATGCTGAGGATAAGCTGCTGGCCTATAGCAACTGGCTGGGCGTGATCCGCGGCGATTTGCAAGAGAGCTTTGAGAAAGGCGGCAAGACGCTGACCCGCAAGCTGGCTGGCGATAAGGCTTACAGCGACCGCGATGGCAATGCGCAGAGCCTATCTGGGCGCAGCCTGATGTTCGTGCGCAATGTTGGGCATTTGATGACGAATCCCGCGATACAGCTGCCCGACGGCGGCGAAATTCCGGAAGGCATTATGGATGCCGTCTTTACCAGCGCGATCAGCACGATCGATGTCGAGGGCCAGGCGAAATACGGCAATTCAAAAAGCGGCTCGATCTACATTGTGAAACCCAAGATGCACGGGCCGGAAGAATGCGCTTTCACCAATGATTTGTTCAATGCGGTGGAGGATTTGCTCTGCCTGCCGCGTCACACAATCAAGGTTGGCGTGATGGATGAGGAACGCCGCACGAGTGCGAACCTTGCCGCTTGTATACATGCGGTGCGTGACCGGATCGTCTTCATCAACACCGGCTTTCTCGACCGGACAGGCGATGAAATTCACACCAGCATGCGAGCTGGGCCTATGATGCGCAAAGGCGCGATGAAGGGCTCTGACTGGCTCACTGCCTATGAGGCGCGCAATGTTGCGATTGGCCTTGCTTGCGGTCTCTCTGGCAAGGCCCAGATCGGCAAAGGCATGTGGGCTGCGCCTGATTTGATGGGGCAGATGATGCAGGAAAAGATCGGGCACTTACGCGCAGGGGCGAACACCGCCTGGGTTCCTTCTCCGACCGCTGCGACGCTGCATGCGCTGCATTATCATCAGGAAAACGTGTTTGAAATCCAGCAAGGGCTGGGCGAGATCCCTAGCGTCGACACCCTGCTTCGCATCCCGCTCGCGGAAGGCACCAATTGGTCCGACGAAGAGCTGCGCGATGAGCTGGATAACAATGCGCAGGGCCTGCTTGGTTACGTCGTACGCTGGATCGATGCGGGTGTTGGCTGTTCGAAAGTGCCCGACATCAATGATGTTGGCCTGATGGAAGACCGCGCGACATTGCGCATTTCATCGCAGCATATCGCCAATTGGCTCCTACACGGTGTCGTGACGCAGGATCAGGTTATGGACAGCCTGACCCGGATGGCGGCCAAGGTAGATGCGCAGAATGCGGGTGACCCGACCTATGTTCCGCTCACTGGCAATGAAGACGGCGCGGCGTTCTCAGCAGCGAAAGAGCTGATCTTCAAGGGTGTGGAACAGCCCAGCGGATATACGGAGCCGCTGCTGCATCAGTGGCGGCTGGCGAAGAAGGCGGGCTGAGGTCAGCCAGCGAACGCGCGGTCAGCTGTGGTGTGTCACCAGCCGACCCCGCTTTCGGCCCATTTGGATGTTGCAGGCCTGAGCCACGGGTCCGGTGTTTCTGACCTGCTCACCAGCGATCTGGACAAGCGCATGTTCGCCAATGCTGCGCTCAAACTCGATCCCGCAGGCATTGTCGTTTGACCAGATGACCGTGCAATAGATTTCCTCAGAGCCGAGCAGCAGCATCCCGGACACGCCCGTGGCTGGCGGATTATCCGTTTCCAGCTTCGCGCCATTGTCGGAGATGTTGGCCATACGGCACGCGCGCTCTCCGCTGGTGGTGCGGAATGTCGCTGGAATTTCCACGGCAAAGCGGCCCGAGCGGCGCTGATCACTATGCGCCGCCTGCTGGCGTTTTTCCAGAAAGCTCATGGCGTTTCTTACCTGTCTGTCCGGATGGTTCGTCCGGTAACGGTCTCTTGCTTAGCGTGATAGGGCGCAAAATCCCTCCAACGCGTTGGCAAGCTTGGTTACGCCAAATTAACCAGCGTGACCGCCCAGTTTCCTGGCAATGGCGACAAACTCATCAACGCTTAGCGTTTCGGCGCGGCGCGTTGGTTCAATGCCGACTTGCGCCAATGCGTCTAGTGCGCCCGGTACGCCTTTGAGGCTCTGACGCAGCATCTTGCGACGCTGTCCAAAGGCGGCCTCCGTGATGCGTTCGAGTGTTCGCGGTGCAACGCCTTCCGGCGCGGCTTTGGGCGTGACGTGGACAATTGCGCTCATCACTTTGGGCGGCGGGGTAAAAGCGCTGCGATGCACCTTGAGCGCTAGTTTTGCCTCGGACCGCCACTGCGCGAGCACAGCCAAACGGCCAAAGGCCGACCCGCCAGAGGGCGCGACAATGCGCTGGGCAACCTCTTGTTGAAACATCAGGGTCAGAGAGCGCCACAGGGGCGGCCATTGCGCGCCGCTCAGCCAGTTCACGAACAAGGCGGTGCCGACATTGTAGGGCAGGTTGGAGGCGATATGATACGGTTCTCCGCCCATGATCTCATTGTGATTAAGCTTCATCGCATCGCCGTGGATGACGCTGAGCTTGCCCGGAAATGCGTCGCTGAGCTCGGCGAGGGCTGGCAGGCAGCGATCATCCATCTCGACCGCTGTCACGTTCGCGCCCGCGCGCAGCAGAGCCCGTGTCAGCCCGCCAGGACCGGGGCCAATTTCCAGCACGTTTTGTCCGCTCAGATCACCGGGGATCGCCGCGATCCGGTCTAGCAATTGCTCGTCGAACAGGAAGTTCTGACCGAGTTTCTTGGAAGCGCTGAGCCCGTGTGCCGCGATCACCTCTCGAAGCGGTGGGAGATCAGGCATTGGGGTTGCGCGCCGCCGCGCACTGCGCCGCCATTTGCATGGCCGCGATCATCGCGCCGGGGTCTGCGATACCTTTGCCCGCAATATCAAATGCAGTGCCATGATCGGGCGATGTGCGAATGATCGGCAGGCCGAGGGTGACGTTCACTCCTTCATCAAATTCCAGCGCCTTCAGCGGGATCAGAGCCTGATCATGATACATGCACAGTGCGGCATCATAGCCTGCGCGGGCGCGCGGCGTGAACAAAGCGTCGCCTGGATGCGGACCGCTTACATCGACACCGCTTTCGCGCAAGGCATCGATAGCAGGCGCAATTATCCGGGCTTCCTCATCGCCAAACTTGCCATCCTCACCGGCGTGAGGGTTTAGCCCAGCCACGGCCAAATGCGGGCTGGCAATGCCAAAATCGCGCGCCAATGCAGCGGCGACGATTTGCGCCTTGTGCTGGATCAACTCAGACGACAGCGCGGTTGAGACTTGACTAAGCGGAATGTGCACCGTCAGCGGCACAGTGCGCAGCGACGGTCCGGCCAGCATCATGACCGCGTCATAGGGTGAAAGCCCGCACACAGCGGCGAGAAACTCGGTCTGGCCGGGAAAATCGAACCCAACCTTGCCCAATTGCGATTTTGCCACTGGCGCTGTGACGAGAGCTGAGGCTTTGCCGAGCAGGGCCATCCGTGTGGCTTCGGCAAGCGAATGCATCGCGAGTGCGGCGCCTTGCTCATCCGGCTGGGCAGGGCGATAGTCGCAATCTTCACCTACCAGAATGGGCAGGCCTTCTGAGAACGCCTCGAGGGCTTCGGAGGTGTCTCCGATGGCAATCACTGGACAGTCCGCGCCCACCGCTTCGGCTGCCGCACGAATGACGTCAAGACCGCCTACCACGAAGAACGGCGCAATGCCGCGTTCCGCGCGGCGCGCCCAGCAATGCGCGATCAGTTCTGGCCCGATCCCCGCCGGATCGCCCAAGGAAACGGCGAGGGGAAGCGCAGCAGAACCCACCTAAGCTATGCTCAGTTGTATTCGATGTAGGCGTCGTTGCGCAGATCTCGCAGGTAACGCTGAGCACGCTTGTTAATGCGCTCTTCCTCAATCTGGTTCATCACCGATTGAACGGTCGGGCTGCCCGCAACCTGCGGATCATCGCGGCCGCACAGCATCAGGACGCGCACGCCCTCGGTGATAGAGCCGAATGGCGGCGTGGATTGGCCAACTTGCAGATTAAGAATGATGTTCTGCAATTGCTGAGGCAGCTGGCGGGCAGGGATCTGCTCGTTGGAAACCACCGAAGCGCCCAGAACATCGCGTGCTGAATCCGCATCCGCGCAGCCGCGCAGACCTTGAACAAATGTGCCGAATTGCTCGACCCGGCCCGCAGCCTGTTCTTCGGTCGTGCCCGGCTCGAACGTGATGGAGATTTGCTTGAGGCTAAGCAGCGCTTCCAATGGATCGGCGGTCAGAACCTGACGTTTCTCGATCAGGTACATGATCGTGAAGCCGCCTGGAATTTCTAGCGGGCCAACCAGCTGGCCGGGCTGCATTTGTTGCGCGGCTTCAGCCATTGGGCCGGGCAAAGTGCCTAAGCGCAGGAAGCCAGTGTCGCCGCCCACAACTGCTGTTGTCGCTTCGGAATATTGGCGCGCATAGGCAACGAAGCTGCCGCCCTGCTGCAATTGCTCGACAATCGTCTGTGCATTCTGGCGCACAGCTTCGCGGTTTTCTGCGGTGGCAGACATGTAAATCTCGCCAAGGCGATATTCATCTGTGCCGCGATCCGCCTCGAGGCGTTTCAACACTTCGCGCGCTTCCTCTTCAGAAACGTTGATAAACGCGTTGACGTTGCGGCTGAGCACTCGCTGCCACGCCAATTCGCCGGTGATCTGACGTTTAAGCGATGCCGGCGAGGAGCCAATGCTGCGCAGATAGGTGTCCATCGCGCTTGGGTCTTGGCCAAAATTCTGTGCGGCCAACTGCGCGTAGGTCTGGTTTACCTCAGCTTGGTCGACTGGCAGTTCGAGCTTGGTTGCTTCCTGAATCTGCAGCGTTTCATCGATCAAATTGCGCAGCACTTGGCGGCGCAGTCGCGCGAGCTCTTCTTCTGAGACTTGGTTTTCAGCGGCTGCTGTAACCAGAGCAACGCGCTGATCAATGTCCGTGCCGGTAATGACAAAGTCGTTCACGATCGCCGTCGCGGTGCGCATATTTGGGTTGGAGCTGCCAAAAATGGTCACGCTGTCGGGGATGCCGAACGGATTGGCTGGTGCAGCAGCTTGCGCGAGCAAAGTAGCTGGCACTGCTGCAAGACCTGCCAAAGCCGCCGGAGCGATGAGTTTTGACCAAAATTTGCGTGTCACGTGTAAATCCCGATTTTAATCTAAATATGTTTTGGTTTCCGCAGCTTACACCCTGATAGGGCTTGCCGCGCAACCATCTGCCTCGCTCAATGCCAGCTCATGGCTTAACCATGGCTGAGCGCGGTTTTGCGCCAAGCACCGCGTCCTCCCGTACATGGGCCGAATAGCCGCTTTTTTGCGCTGTGCCAACGGCTTCGGCGCACTCCTCAACGGCTTATCTAAACCCGAGGTTTCTGAGGCTGAAGAACAGCTGGAATGTGTTGCCACGCGCCGCGTCACCAGCAGTGATGAAATCGCGCCGCCAGGTTAGGCCAAACTCCAGCTGCTCATCCTGATAGGCCACGCCGAGGCGGGTGCGGATCGGTTCAAACCCATCGGGCGAGAAGGTTGGGTCTTCGTCTTCATTGGTGAGGTTGAAAACGCCAGAGCCGAACACCGACCATCTGCGGTCAATCGCAACGCGCACTGCGGCGCGCGCCTCCTCGCGGTCTTGCAAATCCTCAAGGTCCTGAATGTCGCGGTCGAGCCTGAGATAGCCAAGCTCAACGTAGGTGCGCTGGCTGCCGATGGTCGTGTCGACCTCGTTGCGCCGGATCGCAAGATTGTCTTTGTCGAGCCGGTAGCGGTGGGTGAACTTCACAAAGTCGCGGAACCGAACCTCGGTGCGCCCGACAAAGTCGGAGACTCGTTCTGACAAGCCGGTGCCATCCGGAAAGATGTCGCGCGCGGCATCGAAGCGGTAAGACTGGCCGACCGTGGATTTGATCCGCCAGCCAGGTCGTTGCAGCTCCCAATCGACGCCCCAAGTGACGCGAACACCGTCTTCGACTCGGTCATAGCCTGGGAAGCGATTGAGCGCGAAGAGGTTGGAGTCCTCCAAATCGATTGCGCGCGAATCCTCATTGGGCACGGCCAGATTGCGGATCGGCGGGCTCGCGACCACTTGGACGCGGGGTTTCAGTACTTGCGTGCCGCCGAAGGCCTCGCCGATAAAGGGCCATTCGACATCAACCGCTGCAATCGCGATGGCCCGCGCGGTCCAGCCGGGGTTGCCGCGATAAATCTCCGTCGCGGTGAGTAAGGTTTGATCGGTGTGATAAACATCACCGCGAGCAAGCGCGCTCAGCGTGACGACTTGGCCAAGGTTGGTGAGCCGCCGCAAATCCCAACGCGCCCCGGCAAAGGCGCGCTGTGTGTCTTGACCATCTTTGCGCAGCAGGCTGAGCGAGTTGAACTGCAATTCCAGCTCGCCCCCGGCAATCGGGTCAGCAATGCGGCGGCGGTAATCAATCGCTGGCAGAGCAACAGGCACCTGCCCTTGATCCGCGCCAATGCGCAAAGTCTGGGTCGCCCAACCGGCGATTGAGAGGTAGGAATCGTTGTCGATCCGCTCCAGATTGATGGTTGAGCGCAGTCGGTCATCGCGGCTGAGATCGTAGCGGCGCAGGAAAGTGCGATCGCTAGCAAGCCGGATCGAACCCGTCAGGCTCCATTCGGGCGAGAATTGGAATTTGCCATTTGCATCCAAGTAGCCGCGCGGATCACTGGAGCTCGCCAGCGTTCCGTCATTGTCCACAATCCGGCGAGAATGCGTCGCATAGCCGGAGATCTGATACGCGCCTTTGCCGGTCAGGTGACGCCATTCCGCCGACACCATGGGCGCAACGTCGGTGTAAACAAACCCGCCCAGCGTAAGATCTTTGTTCTCGTCGATTCGCCAGTAATATTCGGTCGACAGCTCCAAGCCATTGCTTTGCGAGATACGTACGTCTGGCACTAAAAAGCCGGAGACTGGCTGGCCATCGGTACGGATCGCAAGACCGGGAAGGGGAAGGATGCGCGCACCAAACAATTCAAGCACGGCTCCGCGAAAGCGGACCCTTGTATCCTCAGGGTCGTATGTCACTCGATCAGCGGTGATCCGCCAGCTGGGGTTGTTGGCGCAGTCTTCCTGATCCGCGAGCGCGCAGGCTGTGTAGGCGGCATCGCTCAGCACGATAGTCCCGTCATCCCCGCGCTCGCCAGATCGCGCGGCCAGGCGTCCGCCAGCCCTCAGGGCAAGCAATAGGTCGTCCATCGCGCCCGCTTCAAAAGTGTCGGTTAGCTCGACGCTTTCAGTGAACAGCTGATTGCCGCTTTCATCAACCAAGCGCACGTTGCCGCTGGCGAGAATTGTCCCTGCACTGCGGTTCCAGCGCACTTCGTCAGCGCGGACCGAGCGGTCATCGCTGCGCAGGACGACATTTCCGCGTGCGGTAACAACGTCGGCGGTGTTGTCATAGGCCAGCTCATCGGCCTCAAAGTCGATACGTTCGCCTGTTTCAGAGGTCTGTGCATCCGTTGGATTTGCTTGTGTGACCGGCTGAATCGGTTGAGGCGGTGGAGCGGTCTGCGCAAGCACTGGCGCAGACAAAGACAAAGGCCCCGCCAGCAGCATAGCAATCGCTGCTGGACGCATCCGGCATAACACCTGTGTTGAAGCCGCGGCGCGTACGCCGTACCTGAAACCTCCCGACATGGCTTGCCTATCGCACCGCTCACGCCTAATCGCAATCGCCATTCCGCCACCTGTCGACCATAGCTTTCGCTTGGCGGCCAAACTGGCTCAAATTCCGGCTTTGGCCGGAGGCACAACCCGGAGTTGTTATGCAAATCGAATTCAGCGCCCAATCCCCATCCGATGTTCGCTTGATTGCTCGCATTGTTAATCAAGGCGATTCTCTAAGCGATCTTGATGCGGCGCTGGCCGACGGCGCACATGCGGCTCGTTTCGCTGGGCGCGCTGGCCAGGTGTTTGAAGGCTTTGCGATGGATGATGGCTCGCTGCGCCGTGTTGCACTGTCCGGAGCGGGCGAAGCATCAGCGGAAGCGCGCCGCATGCATGTCGAGCGCGCGGGCGCTGCGCTGGTCGCGAAATATCTCACCTCAGGCGAGACCGAGATGGTTCTCGATCTGGGCCATGCGGATTTGTCCGGCGAAGAGGCTGCCGCTGTTCTTCTGGCAACCCGTCTGCGCGCATGGCGGCACGACAAATACCGCACGACGCTGGCCAAGGAAAAGAAAGCGACGCTGAAAAAGGTCACCGTGATCAATGCGCCGGAAGGCACCGAGGCGGCCTGGGTGGCGGCAGAGGCGCTGGCTAAGGGCACCGAATTCACGCGCAAGCTGGTCGCAGAGCCCGCCAATGTGCTCTACCCAGAGAGCTTTGTTGCTTTGTGTGAGGAAGCCTTCGCGGGCACGGGCGCTGAGCTGACCGTTCTGGACGAGGCCGAGATGACGAAGCTCGGCATGGGCGCATTGCTTGGTGTGGGCCAAGGTTCAGAGCGCGAATCGCGCATCCTCGCCATTCGCTGGAACGGCGGCAAGGAAGGCGAGAAGCCAACCGTGTTTGTCGGCAAAGGCGTGACCTTCGACACCGGCGGTATCTCGCTGAAGCCGCCGGGGGGCATGGAAGATATGAAATGGGATATGGGCGGCGCCGGCGCGGTTGCTGGCGGCATGCTGTCCCTGGTTAGCCGCAAGGCGAAAGCCAATGTGATCGGTGTGCTCGGCCTCGTTGAGAATATGCCCGACGGAAAAGCTCAGCGTCCCGGCGATGTTGTGACCACGATGAACGGTCAGACGATCGAGGTGATCAACACCGACGCGGAAGGGCGTCTGGTCCTTTGTGATGCGTTGCATTGGGCACAAGAAGAGTATGATCCTGCACAAATCGTCGATTTTGCGACCCTCACAGGAGCGATGATCATTTCGCTTGGGCACGAGCATGGCGGTGTATTTTCCAATGATGATGCATTGGCTGATAAGCTGCTGGCGGCGGGCAAGAGCAGCGGTGACAAGCTGTGGCGCATGCCGATTGGCCCGGCCTACGACAAGCTGATCGACAGCCCGATTGCTGACATCAAGAACGTGGGCCCGCGGCCCGCTGGTTCGATCACGGCAGCTCAATTCCTTCACCGCTTTATCAAAAAGGGCACGCCGTGGGCGCACTGCGACATTGCCGGCATGGTCTGGGCGGATAAGCCCGGGCACAGCTGGGACAAGGGCGCAACCGGCTATGGCGCGCGCCTGATCGACCAGTTCGTGGCGGATAATCTCGAAGGATAGGAGCGCAGCCCATCCCAAAAATGCGCAAGAAATCTGATCTGCCGAGCAAGATCTGCGCGAGTTGCGGCCTGCCATTCACTTGGCGCAAGAAGTGGGAGCGCGACTGGGATAGTGTCCGCTTTTGCTCCGAGCGGTGCAGGCGGACCAAAGGCGCGTAGCAGAGCCTGATCTATCGATCATGTCTCGCGCAGAGAATACGAAAAGCCGTTTGGTAATGCGGGTTTAGTATTTGCAACGTAGATCAGTTCCAAAGCGTTGTTAAACAACAGATTGGAACTGATGATATGCGAGCACTTCTATTGAGCGCTGTTGCGCTAGGCCTAGCCAGTTGCGGGTCGGATACGGGCGAACTGCCTGCTGAGAGCGAGGCGGGTGCGACTGGTGCGGTGAGCGCGAACTCATCCGATTTGCCGCTGGGGCTTGAACCTTTTCCCGGTGCCGACATCACCAACAATGCGACCTTTGAAGAGGCTGGCGCGTCGATGACGATTGCGGCGATGGACACTGACGCCGAAGCAAGCGAGATCGCCGAGTTCTTCAGCGCGCAGGCCGCCGATCAAGGTTTCACGTTCGAAACCGTTTCTGAAATGGGTGATAGCACCCCTTTGATGATCAATGGTACGGACGGCTCCGGGCGCAATCTCACGCTGACGGCATCGCCGGTCGGAGGGAAAACTTCGCTTCGCATGATGCTCAGCGATAACCCTGAGTAATTCTGAGCGCGGCATAACTTGCCGCGCTTACCGCTTGGGCCTTGGCGCTGCTTCGCGAAGTCGGTAGGTCAAACGCCATGAAAGTCGATTTTTGGCAGCTATCGCGTGACCCGGTCGAAAAGGTCGTGGCGCTGATCGCCGGGCGCGTGCTCGGCTCTGATGAGCGGCTGCTGGTGGTCGCTGAGGATGCTCAGCGCCGCCAAGAAATTTCGCGCGGGCTGTGGAAGGCTGGGCCGGAGAGTTTCCTCGCCAATGGTGAAGCATCGGGCGAGGGTGCGGATCAGCATCCGATCCTGCTGTCCGACAAATGCGAATCCCCGAACAGCGCCAGCCACGTCGTGTTTGCAGATGGTGAATGGCGCGATCCAGCGGGCTTTGAACGCGCGTTCCTGCTGTTCGATGAGAGCAGCCTCGAAGCCGCGCGGGCCACTTGGCGTTCGCTCGATGGGGCAGAGGGGCTGGAGCGTTCATTCTTCCGCCAGGACGATGGCAAATGGGTGAAAGTCGCCTGAGCGCTTGCTTTGAGCGCAGGCTCAGCAGATGGTGCGCGCCGGTTTAAGGAGATCACTATGCGCCGTTCTGCCCTGATCATCGCAATCACTGTGCTGCTGTCCGCTTGCGGGTCTGATGCGTCGGGCGATCAGGCAGAGGCCACTGGCGAATACGCGATTGATACGGAGACCGGCGAGGCGCGCATGACAATCGAGACGGAGAATGGGTCGTCGACTGTCCGCTCCGGCGAAAATGTGCCGGTTGAGCTGCCCGATGGCTTTTCGGTCTATCCCGGTGCGGCGGTGATCAACAACACCAATTTCAAAGATGCTGAGACCTATGGCTCCATGCTGGTGATGGAGACGCAGGACAGCCCTGAAGACGTGGCGGCGTTCTATCGCAAGCAGGCCGAAGACGCCGGCATTCCGATTGAGTTTGAGATGGACAGCGAGGGCGCGCAAATTCTTGGCGGCAAAGACGGCACAGGCCGCACGATTACGCTCAATGCAACGCCCGAAGCTGACGCTACTATGGCTCAGCTTCTGGTAGGGTTTGACCCGGCGATGGCGAGCGACTGAACGCAATTCCCGTAAAAGCGTAGTCCCAACTCGCAAGAGCAGGCTTGCAGCTTAGCTGCGGCGCGGCTAGGGCGCGCGCCAGAAATCACACTGTGGAGTTTTACTTCGCACTCTCTTTTCAGCGGACCAAAACTGGCCGCTTCTTACATCAAGGATATTCATCATGGCGGTTACCCGCACTTTTTCGATCATCAAGCCTGACGCAACCCGCCGCAACCTGACCGGTGCGGTCACCGCCATGCTCGAAGGCGCTGGCCTTCGCGTTGTCGCATCCAAGCGCATCCACATGAGCCGCGAGCAGGCCGAAGGCTTCTACGCCGTTCACTCAGAGCGTCCGTTCTTCGGCGAACTCGTTGAGTTCATGATGAGCGAGCCAGTCGTCGTACAAGTGCTGGAAGGCGAAGACGCCGTGAAGCGCAACCGCGACATCATGGGCGCAACCAACCCAGCAGAAGCCGACGCGGGCACGATCCGTAAGGAGCACGCGCTCTCAATCGGCGAAAACACCGTCCACGGTTCAGACAGCGACGAGAACGCGAAGATCGAGATCGACTTCTTCTTCAGCGCAGACGAAATCGTCGGCTAATTCTCGGCTAGCAATGGCTGAACAAAGAGGGCTGCTCCGCGAGGGGCGGCCTTTTTTGTGCGCTCAATCCTTGGGGGTCTGTGCGAAAGCAGCCATTTGATCGGCATGGGCCGTGTGATGTCCGCCTTCATTGCTCGCCATTTCGCGCTGCATCGCAACCAGCGCCTCGCCGGATAGCTCAATGCCAAGCGCCTGATAGGTCCGAGCGATTTCCCGCTCCCAATCATCGCCAAGCGCGGCAAATTGCAAGTGCGCGACCGGGCCATCCCAATTCTCAAGCGCTTCTCTCATCCGGGCATTGCGCAGGTCGAGCTTTCGCTGCCATTCTTGCTCGATCCAATCGAGGTCACAATTGTCGCATTGAATGGCCATTTGATTGGCGACGATAGAGACGGCGCTGCGCAGCACATCCACGCTGTCGCGCTGCGCCACGACCAGTCTGGCATCCGGAAACTCTGCCAGCAATGACGGCAAATCCTCGGAGAACTGCGGCACTTTCATTACCCGCGGGCGGTCCGCGATATTGCGATGCGCCGCGTCCGTGCGCAGGATGCGGGCAAATTCGCGGTAAACCGGGCCAGCGTCGCGCGCTTCGCTCCACTCGCTGTAGCTCGGGATGTGCCACTGCGTTTGATAGGTGGAATGGTTGAGCGCGCAGGCCAGCCAGCCGAGCTCTTCCTCAACCCGGCCAGAGCTCATCGGATGCAGCGCATCAATCCACGGGTTGAGCCGCCGCGCAATCGTAAGGTTGAGACCGCCCCACAGACGGCGCGCATGCAGCTTGCTTGGCACCGGGTGCCAGCTGTCGCAAAAGCGAGTGGAGGAATGCGCCGGATCGGCGGCGAGCAGGCGGTGCACACGGGTGGTGCCGGATCGCATGTGACCAATAATGATGATCGGCGGCGCGAGCCCGGTTTCGGTGAGTGCAGGCTTGGCCGACCACAATGCGCCGAATTGCAGGCGCTGTTTGATCACGCGCACCAATTGTCCGTGCGCCATTGCTCGGCCGAGCGGGTTGAGATCCGCCTCGGCAACCACGCTTACAGTTAGCTTTTCCAGCCTTAGTCGGAAGTCAGCGACTTCTTCCTCACTGCGGCCTGCGCGCTCATAAGCGTCTGCGTTGTCGCCGAAGCTCTTGGCGGCGATGGCCCACAACTCATCTGCTTCGATCGCTGGTTCTGGCAGCCAACCTTTGGACCACGCCCGGCCCAGAAAGGCGCTGGAGCGGTCGACCAATCGGGTGCGATCAAGCGGGGACGTGCGCGGCTGCATAGTTGCGGCTGCGCTAAAACATGTCCGCTGCGTCTTGCAGCTTGGTAAGTCGCGCAGGAGCAACCGAGCGCCAGCTGCGTGTGAGCCATTCAGACACGCTATCCCAATCGACATCTGCCCGGTTGAGGATCACGCCGACCCAGCCGCTCGCGCCGTAGAACGCTGGCTTGTAATAAGCCTCTGGCTGCGCTTCGACGAGATCCATCAGCTCGTCCATTCCGCTGGTTTTCACCAGCAGTGCGATATGCTCGCTGCCGTGGTGACGGTCGCTGAAATAAGCGAAATACTTGCCGGACTTTTCGCTACCGACCCGAAAGCCGGGGGAGCCATGGCTCTCTCGCTCATGCGTCTCGGGCAGAGCCAAGGCCAGCGTGCGGACCCGCCCAAACAGATAGGCTGGATCATTACCGCGTGACACATAATCGCTCACCGCGCGGGGATAGAGCTGATGCTCGGCGAGTTTCACTTTTTCCGCCAATGTGTCAGATGTGTCGTCCGGCGCGATCCGAACTTTGACTTGCGCAAGCACTTCGCCCGCATCGAGCTCTGGCACGACCAGATGCACACTTGCGCCGCCATGGCTGTCGTCCGCTTCGATTGCGCGGGCATGGGTGTCCAGCCCCTTGTATTTGGGGAGTAGGGAAGGGTGGATATTGATCAGCCGGCCCAGCCAGCGAGTGACAAACTCATCCGAGAGGATCCGCATGTAGCCAGCGAGTACGATGTATTCTGCGCCAGCTTTGTGCACCGCGTCTTCCATCGCGGCGTCATGGCTTTCTCGGCTATACCCCTTATGCGAATGAACGAATGTGGAGATGCCCTCGAGCTCTGCGAGCTTCAGCCCCTCGGCATCCGCTTTATTGCTCGCAACCAGCACGATCTCAAAGGTCGAGCCGGGGAGCCTGCTGGCATAGAGCAATGCGGCCATATTGGTGCCGGTGCCCGAGATGAAGACCGCAATTTTGGCCTTTTCAGCCACTATGCGTTGCGTCCCAATCTGCGGTGGCTGACCATACGCCCGCCGCGCCGATGACGGTGCAGCCGCGCGGACCGCCTGCGATTTCACCGATGTTCAGCACTGTTTCGCCTGCGGCCTCGAGACGCTTGGTCACGTCCTCCACATCATCCGGGTCCACCGACAGGACCATGCCCACGCCGCAATTGAATGTGCGGGCCATTTCGGCTGGCTCAATGTGGCCTTGCGCTTGCAAGAAAGCCATCAAGCGGGGCTGAGGCCAATTAGCGGCATCAACCATCGCATGCGCGCCCTCGGGCAGGATGCGCGGAATATTCTCCAGCAATCCGCCGCCAGTGATATGCGCAAGACCATTGATCAGCCCTTCGCGCACCAACGGCAGCAGGCTCGCCACATAAATGCGGGTTGGCTCAATCAAGGCATCGATCAGCAGCCGTTCTTGATCAAAAATTGCAGGTCGGTCGAGCTTCCATTCGAAGTCCTCAGCCAGCTTGCGCACCAGCGAATAGCCATTGGAATGGACGCCAGAGCTTGCAAGGCCGAGCAGCACATCACCCGGTGCGACTTTCTCGCCCGTCAATTGCTCGCCGCGCTCAACCGCACCAACGCAGAATCCAGCGAGGTCGTAATCGCCCGGTGCATACATGCCCGGCATTTCAGCGGTCTCGCCGCCAATCAGCGCGCAGCCCGCTTGCTTACAGCCATCAGCTATGCCCGCAACAACGCGCTCGGCAATGCCGTTTTCCAGCTTTCCGGTCGCGAAATAGTCGAGGAAGAACAGAGGCTCCGCGCCCTGAACGATCAAATCATTGACGCACATGGCGACCAGATCGATGCCGACCGTGTCATGGCGATCATGCTCAATCGCCAGCTTCAGCTTGGTGCCGACACCATCATTGGCCGCGACCAATAAAGGGTCTTCATAGCCAGCCGCCTTCGGGTCGAAAAACCCACCAAAGCCGCCCAGTTCACTGGTGGCGCCGGGGCGCGCGGTCGACTTGGCCAAGGGGCCGATTGCTTTGACCAGAGCATTGCCGCCAGCGATCGAAACGCCGGCTTGCTCGTAAGTATATGGGGAGTTCTTGCCACTCATGGTGATCGTTTAGCCATTCGCGCTTGGAATTCCACTCGTCTTTCGGCAAAAGGCGCAAGCTTTTCCCCGATGAGAATGCTTTCTGCCTCGAACGGCCCTATGCCGACCGCTCAGCCAACGCGCTGGAACCGTGCCTTTTCAAGGGCTTTGGCGGTGATTGGCGTGTTTGCGCTGTTGAGTGTCGGATTGGCAATCGCTCTGGCTCAGGTGTCTGGGAATCGCGGCATCGCGCCGACGGCCTCGTCGAGTGACATTGATGTGCGCGGCATCGAAGTCGATGTGAAGGGCGATACCGGCGAGGAAGCGCGCCAAGAAGCATGGAAGAGGGCGCAGCGGCTGGCCTGGGAAAAGGTCAACGGGCCGTCGGTCTCTGACAGCCAGCTTAACGCCATGGTCTCTGCGATTGTTATCGAGCGCGAGCGGATCGGGCCGAAACGCTACATTGCGACCCTTGGCGTGATCTTTGATCGCCAGCGGGCAGGGCGCTACCTTGGCGGGCAAGCGCAAAAGCGCAGCTCGGCCCCTATGCTGGTCATGCCGGTTTCGGTCTCGGGCGGGGCTTACACCGTATTTGAAGTGCGCAATCCCTGGCAGCGCGCGTGGGCGGAATACAACCCGGGCACCAGCCGGATCGATTATGTCCGGCCCAGCGGCGCGGGCGGCGATTCGCTCCTGCTCAATTACGGCCAGGTCAGCCGCCGCAGCCGCGCGTGGTGGCGCGCCGTACTCGATCAATACACCGCCGCCGATGTTCTGGTGCCAGTGGCGAAGCTGGAGCATCAATATCCTGGCGGGCCAATCGAGGGCACGTTTACTGCGCGTTATGGCCCGGACAGCACGTATCTCGACGGATTTTCGTTGACGGCGGAAAGCTCAAGAGAGCTGCCCGCGATGCTGAGCCAAGCGGTTGAGCGCTTTGACGATATTTTTGAGCAAGCTTTGGTCGACGGTAAGCTGCGCCCCGATCCCACCCTGCGCCTTGGCGGCTCGGGCCAAGTAGATCCTGCGCTGCAGCGTCTGATCGAGATTGGCCGCGCGATCCGCGCTCGTGAAGCCGCTGTGGCCGCTCAGGCTGCGAATCCAGGGGCTGAGACCACGACGCCGACTGATACGCCAACGCCTGAGGCAGCGGTCGTGAACAGCTTCGTTGTGCAATTCGCGACACCTGATGCGGCCAGCTTTGACGCGGCCATCGGGGCCGTTCGCGGAGCTGGCGGTGTGCGCGGCACAGCCGTGACCAGTACGGCGATCGGCGGCACGTCGGTGATGCGAGTGAGCTATGGCGGCGATTTGAGCCAGCTTGCCGCCGCGCTGCGGGCTCGCGGCTTCACCGTGCGTGAAGGCGCAAACGCACTCGCCATCAGCCGCTAAAGGCGGCAAAGCTGCTACCCAATGTCACAAATCGCACTTCCGCTTGAGACACGCAGTCAGGGCGATCCAGCCCGGATTATCGTTGGCAATGCCAATGCCGGCGTGGTGGAGGCTTTGTCCGACCCGTCCAGCTGGCCGTTTCGCACAGCCGTGCTCACCGGCCCGCCGCGCTCCGGCAAGAGCCTGATCGGACGCTGGGCATCGGCGCAGGGCATCTGCGTGGTCGATGGGGCAGACAGCGAGGATGAAACCGAGCTGTTCCACCGCTGGAACGCGGCGCAGGAAAGCGGCGCTCCGCTGCTGCTGATCGCCAATGCTCAGCCCTGGAACATCACTTTACCGGACTTGCGCTCGCGGATGGGCGGTTCGTTGCAGCTGGAAATCGGCGAGCTGGACGATGAAATGGCGGCGGAACTGATCCATGCGATTGCGGAGCAGCGCAGCCTGTCATTGGCTGACGGTGCGGCGGAGTACTTGGTCCCGCGCGCTGTGCGCAGCTATCAAGCAATTGAGCGACTTGTAGTCGCAATTGATCGGATCAGCCTTGAACGTCAGGTGCCTGCCACCATGTCAGTTTGGCGTGACGCGCTGGAGGCAACGCATGGTCCAGATCAGCATCGGTTGCTGTGATGGAATTTGCAAAATCAGCGCGTTTGGCCGAAGGAGTAGAGCATGTTTGATCGGCTGAAATCATATTTGGACTCGGTCCATGCGCGCGATCCTGCTCCGCGGTCTCGCTGGGAAATCCTATTATATCCAGGGGTTTCTGCGCTGTTCTTTCACCGAATTGCGAGCTGGTTTTTCGACGCGAAATTGTATTTTATCGCTCGGCTCGTGAACCATTTTTCGCGGTTTTTGACGGCGATCGATATCCATCCCGGCGCGAAAATCGGGAAGAATTTCTTCATCGATCACGGCTTTACAGTGATCGGCGAAACGGCCGAAATCGGCGACAATGTGACGATTTATCAATGCGTCACTTTGGGCGGAACCAACCCTACGAATGGTGAGGGCGGCAAACGTCACCCGACCCTATGTGACAATGTGATTATCGGTTCTGGGGCTCAGATTATCGGGCCGATTACGGTGGGCACACGCGCCCGTGTTGGCGCGAACGCCGTGGTCACCGATGATGTGCCAGATGGCGCGACCATGGTCGGCCTGAAGGCTCGCTCCACGCTGGTGCCAGCCGAAGAATGGATCAAAGAGTTCACCCCTTATGGCACCCCCAATTGCGAGGATGCCGAGGGCAACCGCGTGGATTGCATCGAGAAGCTTGAGAGCGAGATCGCGGCTTTGCGAGCGGAGATGAACGCGCTGAAATCAGGCGTCCCCTTGCAAGATCAAGACGCGCATGAGCCCGAGCCGGTTGCCAAGCGCAGCGGAACCGACCGCGCATGAGCGCAAGCACCGCACCGGGAGGTTCTGTTGTTGCCTTTCCTGGCCGCGCTCAGGGACAGATTGGCTTTGAACGCGAAGAATTGCAGCGCATCCTCGATCTCTACGGCCGCATGGTGGCCGCCGGGGAATGGCGCGATTACGCGATGGATTTTGATAAAAACGCAGCGATCTTCTCAGCCTTTCGCCGAGCCGCTGAACGCCCACAGGCACGGATCGAAAAGCGCCCGAGCCTACGCAACAAGCAGGGGATGTGGACGCTGTTTGGTGAGCACGGCCAAACGCTCAAACGCGGGCACGATCTGGCGAATGTTCTCGCTCCAGTTGAGCGGCGACTTGTGAAAGCGGTCGACGAATAGAGCGAGCTTAAACGCTCTAGACGCGCTGGACACGTCAACAGTAGATACAAAAAGCCCGGCTCCTCCTAATGGAAAAGCCGGGCTTTTGATTGCGTCTAAAGCGCTGGTCTTAGCTGCGAGCGCTGCTTGGGCCCGTGCCAGTTACCTTTTGCATCGCCTTCAGGATCGCGCCTGATTGCTCATTGCCCGATTGCGGTGCAACCAGGTTTGAGAAGTCGCTGATGTCGTCCCAGCGAGCGGCAAAGCCTTCAACGGTGCGCTCTTCATCGGTGAGCCACACCGCATCGTTCATGACGGTCCATGCAGAGTGGAAGCCGCCAGCACCAGCGCCGACGATCGCGTTGGTTGGTGCGTCTTCGCTGACCAGGAAAAGAGCCGCTGGAACAACGCTTTCCGGTGCGAACAGCTTGAAGGCTTCTTCTGGGAAGAGGTCTTCAGTCATGCGAGTGCCGGCCACTGGTGACAGTGAGTTGCAGCGAATGTTGTACTTCGCGCCTTCGAGCTGCAGCGTCTTGGTAAGGCCAGCGAGACCCAGCTTTGCCGCGCCGTAGTTTGCTTGGCCAAAGTTGCCGAACAGGCCGGTGGAGCTAGCGGTCATAAGAACGCGGCCATAGGCCTGCTCGCGGAAGGTTTCCCAGCATGCCTTGGTCACAAACGCTGAGCCAGTGAGGTGAACCTTGAGAACGAACTCAAAATCGTCCGGGGTCATCTTGGCAAAGGTCTTGTCACGAAGGACGCCGGCATTGTTGATGAGAACGTGAACGCCGCCCCATTTTTGCTTGGTGTCGGCGACCATCTTTTCCATCTGGTCATATTCAGTGACTGAGCCGCCATTAGCCATGGCTTCGCCGCCAGCGGCTTCGATTTCAGCAACAACTTCAGCAGCTGCGTCTGATGTGCCGGTGCCGTCGCGTGAACCGCCGAGGTCGTTGACGACGACCTTCGCGCCGCGCTTTGCCAGCTCAAGGGCATATGCCTTGCCCAGGCCGCCGCCTGCGCCGGTTACGATGGCTACCTTGTCTTTAAAATCGATGGTCATGGCTTGTATCTCCTGCGAGTGGTGTGGCGCGGTTTACGCGCGCGTAAAGTTTGTGTGGGCGCTGCGTGGCAGTTTCTTTGCTGCGATGCAACACCGCTGGTCTGGGATATCGCGTGCCGTAAGGGCAGGGCAAAGGCCTTAGAGCGATTCCAAGGCAGAAATCAGGCCGTGGAACGAATCAATGACTGCATTTCCGCCCAATTCGTGGGCAGGTTTGTCGCAATAACCATAGGCCGCGACGATCACTGGCACACCAGCGGCCTTCGCTGCGGCGACATCGTAAGAGCTATCTCCAACGAAGGCGAAAGCGGACGAATTGCAGGCCTTCTTCGCTGCCAGTACGGGCTCCGGATGCGGTTTTGACAGATATGTGCCGTCTGCGCCTTTGCCCATGCTGTCGCCGCCGATGATAGTGACAAAGCGGTCGGTCAGTCCTAGCGTGCTCAGGATATTGGTCGCGAACTCCTCGAACTTGTTGGTAACGACCGCCATTTTCACGCCCCGTGCGGCGAGCTCATCCAGCGCTTCGATCACCCCGGGGTAGGGGCGCGAGTACACCGCATTGTTCTCAGAGTAATAGCGCAGCATGGCCTTATAGAGCCCACGAAACTCTTCCTTTGGCAATCTGCCTTGCGCGTCGATTGCGCGCCCCAGCATGATCTTTGCGCCGCCGCCGATCAGGTCTTTTGAGCTGTCCACCGGCACCGGGTCAAACCCGCCCAGCTCCAGCGCGTGATTAACCGCTGTGCCCAAATCGCGAAACGTGTCTAGCAAGGTGCCATCAAGGTCGAAGCCTACGGCATCAAAGGGGAAATCTGTCATGAGGAGGCGGTTGGCCCAACGGAGGTGAAATCGCAAGGTTTTGCGCCCGCACGGCTTCACTTCATGCAAGCAGACTTATAAGGGAGGCCGCATGACTGATTTTGCTGCCATCATCCTTGCTGCGGGCAAGGGAACCCGGATGAAATCCGATCTTCACAAAGTGCTTCATCCGATTGCGGGGCGGGCGATGCTCGACCATCTGATGGCCTCGGTTGATGAGCTGAGCCCTGCGCGGCGCGTTGTCGTGGTAGGCGCTGGCAAGGAGCAAATCGAGGCGGCTGTCGCAGGCCGCGCTGACACCGCTTTGCAAGAGCCGCAGCACGGCACTGGCCATGCGGTGCAGCAGGCGCAGGAGCCGCTAGAGGGCTTTGATGGCGATGTGCTGGTGCTTTACGGCGATGTCCCGTTTGTGCGTGCGCAAACTATGCAGGCCATGCTGGAGCGGTTGCATCAGGATGATGCGCCTGCGGTTGTGGTGCTGGGCTTCGAACCGGAAGATGCGCTGCAATATGGCCGGGTGATTGCTGGTGATGACGGCGCGATCAGCAAGATGGTTGAGTTTAAAGATGCGAGCGACGCGGAGCGCGCGTGTCGGATGTGCAATTCTGGGCTGATGGCGGCGAGCGCCAAGGATATGTTTGCCCTGCTGGACCGGGTTGGCAACAACAATGCTCAAGGCGAATATTACCTCCCTGACATCGTGAATATCGCGATTGCCGATGGTCGGGTTTGCGCAGTGGTTTGCACTGATGATCCTGATGAGGTTGCTGGCATCAATTCGCGCAGTGAACTCGCCCAAGCAGAAGCGCGCTGGCAAGTGGCTCGGCGCGAACAGGCGATGGTCGATGGCGCTAGCCTGCGCGCGCCTGAAACGGTGTTTTTCAGCCATGACACCAAGATTGGCCGCGATGTCACGATTGAGCCCAATGTCGTGTTTGGCCCCGGCGTTACAGTCGCTGACGGCGCGCATATCAAGGCGTTCAGCCACGTTGAGGGCGCGTCTGTTGGCGGGAATGCTCAGGTCGGCCCGTTTGCGCGGCTGCGGCCCGGTGCGGTGCTGGAAGAGGGCGCGTTTGTGGGTAATTTCGTCGAGATGAAGAAGGCGACGCTTGGACCCGGTGCCAAGGCCAGCCACCTCACCTACCTTGGCGATGCAACCGTCGGCGCGGGCGCCAATATCGGCGCGGGCACGATCACCTGCAATTATGACGGCTACTTCAAATACCAGACAGTGATTGGCGAGCGAGCCTTTATCGGTTCCAACAGCGCGCTGATCGCGCCGGTTACCATTGGCGCCGATGCAATCGTTGCTGCAGGCAGCGCGGTTAGCCGCGATGTTGCCGATGGAGAGCTGCGCATGGTGCGGGCCGAGCAATTCGTGAAGCCCGGCTGGGCCGACCGCTTTCACGACACGATGAAAAAGAAGAAGGCGGCCAAGAACAAGGGGTGAGTGAAGGCGAGGATCTCACCTGCTGGCTGTGCGAGCGTCCGTTTGGCACGCTGATACAGTGGCATCACCCGGTTCCTAAATCGAAGAAGGGGCGGGGCACAGTCCCGGTCCATCCGATCTGCCACCGCGCGATCCACGCCAATTTCACCAATGCAGAGCTGGCCCGCATTGGTGACGAAGCGCAAACAATTCGCGCCCATCCCAGAGTGGAAAAATTCACAAATTGGGTGGCCAATAAACCACCTGATTTTCACGCACCAACCCGCCGATAACAATCACTTAGTCTGATGGCATAGCTGCGGCCCCTGCCGAGCGGGCCATTATGGTTAGAATTTCCTTAAGTATCCGGCCCTATGTCGCAGTGCATGAGTGATCACGGTGAACAAAATTTCAGGCAGGCCAAGGTGCTGGCCGAGCAAGTGCTCAACAACGCACAGCGCGTTAACTCAGCCTCGCTTGAGCGTGCGGCCTTTGTCGACAATCTCACCGAGAGATCGCAGTCTATCGGCGAAGATATCGGCTCGCTGCGGGCGCAAAATGAAAGCGCACGCGATGCGCTCAATAATGCCTCGCAAGCTACCAACAATATGTCGAACGAGGTCGACGGAATTGTCGAAACGCTCGATAATGCACTGAAACAGATCGAAGAGTTGTCCTCACGCCTTGCCGAGTTTCAAAGCCGTTTTGCCGAAGTTGAAAGCGTTTCCAAGGCGATCCAGCAAGTCGCCAGCCGGACAAATATCCTCTCTATCAATGCTCTGATCGAAGCGGGCCGGGCGGGTGTGCACGGCCACGGCTTTGGCGTCGTAGCCCAGGAAGTGCGCGAGCTTGCCAATCTCACCAGCGACAGCGCAACCAGCATTTCTAGCACGATTTCTGAGCTAACGAGTGATGTGGGATCACTGGTTTCCAGTTGCAGCAGCCTGGAATCGCGCATGATCAGCAGCACCGAGAGCGGTAAGAAGAGCATTGAGGTGCTTAAGACCGTGGACCGCAGCCTTGACGAGTCACTCTCGCTGGCAGATTCGACCTATGCCGCGTCATCGGCACATTTGGAGCAGCTTTCCCAAATCACCGACGGTATGGGCAAGCTCAAGGATGACACCATTGCGGCGATCGAAGGCTCGGCAGAGAACATTCAGATCTCGCGCGAGCTTCAGGGCTGTATCGATGAGATGCGCGCGGCCTGGAAGAAGGGCGATCAGCGCAGTGGGTCCGTCACTTCTGGCACCGACGTGACCGAAAGCGTCCGAGCCGCCTGACGGGCGCCTCGGCGGCGTCTGAGCCCTTGAAACTCACAGCATCCGGGAACCATCGGCCTGCGTAACTGCTCCATAGACAGTTGCGAACAGGAGCCGAGGCTATGGGTATCAAGAAATGGATCGCAGCAGGCGTTGGCGTAGCAGCCATCGGAGCAGCTGCGGGTTATGCACAATACCGCGATATTGAAGTGCCTGCCTATCAGGTTGTGAAGGCAGAGGCTCCATTCGAGCTGCGCGATTACAAGCCAATGATCGTGGCTGAGGTGACTCACACTGGCGATCAAAGCCGCACGCGCGGCGAAGGCTTCCGGCGCCTTGCTGCTTACATCTTTGGCCAAGACCGGCCAGCGGGCGGCGAAGACATCGCCATGACCGCCCCGGTCATGCAAGACCGGGCCGTTGATCAAGATGAAGCGATTGCGATGACCGCTCCGGTGATGCGAGACAGCCCGGAGGCGGATCAGTGGCGCACGCGCTTTGTCATGCCATCCAAATACACGCTGGAAACGCTGCCAGCTGCGCCTGCGGATATCACTCTTACAGAGGTGCCCGGGCGAAGAATTGCTGCGGTCAGGTTCAGCGGAACTGCCCGAGCGGGCGATCTGGCCGATATGGAAGCTGAGCTTAGCAAGTGGGTTGCGAGCGAAGGGCTAAAGCCAATTGGCGGCTTTGAGCATGCCTTTTACGATGCGCCGATGGTGCCAGGGCCACTGCGCCGAAATGAGGTGATGGTCGAAGTTGCGGCGGAGTAAGGGGGCTCCACCGCAACGTTCAGCACCAGGTCGAAGACTAGACCAGTATTGTGAGGCCTACGCCTCTTCGAGAGAGCGGATGCGATAGACGTTTCCGCCTGTTTCGCGTTCCCACTGCTCAAATTCTGCACGGCTGAGCAAATAGCGCTCGCGGGCTTCATCAAAGCTGATCACTTCCTCGCGTACAGCGCGGACAACGTCCGCCTTGCGAGCCTTTGACCAGTGAACCCGGTGTGAGTGGGGCAAGCCTGCACGCTTGATTGCCTCAGCGATGGATATGTCGCGCGGATAAGCCATTAGATAATCTCCTATTACCGCCCCCGGTGATAGAAAAGTGAGCCTCAGAGACTTAATTCCGTCTTTTCAAACATGGTTAATTTTGACCTAACCACCTTATAGGTTCTGTCCGCGCGACGAACCGTTGGAAAAGTGTCGGATGCGCTTACACAGCCCGATGCACAAAGGGCGACCGATGCGTTTAATGCACCGATCGCCCTTCGATTGAGAATCGCTAAGATGCTGAAATTCAGCCGCCAGAGGCCCTTTCGACCTCAGTTTCGCGCTCATCCATCAGGCGCTTCATCAGGTAAACATATTGCAATGCCTGAAGCTTGGCGCGCTGTTCGTTATCAACCCCGCCGGAGTGCCCGCCGGTCATATCCTCAAAGTAATAATAGGGCTGACCCAGAGCCTTCAGCTTAGCCGCGCCTTTGCGGGCGTGGGCCGGATGCGTGCGGTCATCGGCGGTTGAGGCCCAGAGGAACGGGGCGGGGTAGTCCACGCCCTCTACGATCTTTTGATAGGGCGAATATCCCTCGATCCACGCGCGCTGCTCTGAAATGCGCGGATCGCCATATTCGCCGATCCACGATGCCCCGCGACCGATCACATGGTAACGCAGCATATCGAACAGCGGGATCGCAACGATTGCCGCGCCGAACAGGTCGGGCCGCTGGGTAAAGGCTGTGCCGACGAGCAAGCCGCCTTGCGACCCGCCTTGGATGCCGAGATGCTGAGGCGAGGTAAAGCCGCGCCCAACAAGATCCTCACCCACTGCGATGAAGTCGTCCCAAGTGCGCTGCTTGTTCTCACGGATCGCCGTTTGGTGCCATCCGGGCCCAAATTCGCCGCCACCGCGCAGGTTGGCCAGCACATAGGCGCCGCCTTTCTCCAGCCACAGCTTGCCCGTGGTGCCCATATATCCGGGCAGGCGCGGGATTTGGAAGCCGCCATAGCCGCTCATCAAGACCGGCGTGGTGCCATCCATCGCCATGCCCTTGGGTTTGACGATGAAGTAGGGGATTTTCGTCCCATCGGCGCTGGTCGCCTGATGCTGCTCAACTTCCATACCGGTCTTGTCGAACCGGCTGGGTGAGGTCTTGAGCACTTCAGGAGCGCCGCCATCGGAGTAATACAGCGTCGTCGGATTGAGGAAATCCGTGACGGTGAACATGATCTGGTCAGTTTCCGATGACGATGCCGCAATGCCGAGTGTCGCATTGTCTGGCAGCTCGACCTGCTCGCTGACCCATTCGCCATCTTTGAAGTTGAACTGCAGAACCTTACCAACGACATTGTCGAGCATCGTCACGAACAGCGCATTGCCCGTGATGGCCCCGCCGCGCTTGGTCTGGCGATCTGCCGGTGCCCAAACCAGGGTTTTGGCCGCGCCGTTTGGATCGGCTTTCCATTCTTCCAGATCAACCGCAATCAGGCTGTCTGCCGGGAAGGTCTGGCCGTCCACTTCCCAATCAACATCGGTTGAATAGAGCAAGTGGCCATCGACGATCCCATAAGGCGATGCCTTCTTAGGGATATTGAGCTGGACCCATTGGTCGTCTTTGGAGACGAAATACTCGCTTTCGTGAAAGCTGACGCCGCGAAACGCGGTCATCGCATGAACAGTGCCCGTGTTGTCGCGCAGCAGGCTGGCGCCGGCCCACACATCAGACTTTTCACCGCGGAACACTTCGCGCGCATCGGTCAGAGCCGTGCCGCGCTTCCACAGCCGCGAGGTGAAGGGATATTCGCTCTCTGTCAGGGTGTCGCCGCCAAAATCGCGGCCAACCAGCAGCGTGTCTTCATCGAGCCATTGAATGCCGCCTTGGCTTTTCTCAGCGAGCTCAAAACCGCCTTCAACAAAGCTCTTCGTAGAGGTGTCAAACTCCCGCATGATCGTGGCATCTTCGCCGCCATCTGACAGTGCAATCATGCACTTATTAAGCGCAGGGGGCAGACAGGTTGAGCCCTTATAGACCCATTCCTTACCCTCAGTGGCGGCGAGCGCATCCACGTCCAAAATGGTTTCCCATTCCGGCTCATCGCCTTGGTAGCTTTCCAATGTTATACGGCGCAGAAGACCCTTCGGGTTCTCCTTGTCCTGCCAGAAATTGTAGAGGCCATCCGGGCGGAAGCTCACGTAAGGAATGCGGTCCTCGCTGTCGAAAATGGCGAGAGCCTCGGCCTTTAGCGCTTCAAAGCGCGGATCGGCCTCCATCGCGGCAAGCGTCAGCTTGTTCTCGTTCTCAACCCATTCCAGCGCTTCTTCGCTGCGCGCTTCTTCTAGCCAGATGTAAGGATCCTGCTCTGGGCCGGGCACGCCATTGGCGGCTGGCTGAGCGTCAGCGGCATGTCCGTCGGCTGCGGCCGGCGTCGCGGCGGTCATCGCAAGCACTCCGGCAAGCGCGGCGGAAATTGCGTATTTGGAAACAAGTTTCAAATGTCCTCTCCAATGAGAATTCGCGTCAGATTGTCGGCGCAGAGAGTGGCGATTTGCAGGCCATATGGGAAGCGAAAAGATCACCGAATTGGCGCGGCTTCAAACTCTGGGGCGGGCCAAGAGATTTACATCATTTTACAGACCAAAGTTAATTCGCGTTAACTTTTTTGCCGTCTAACGACACGCAGACGCGAACTTCTAAACACGAAGGATCACATGATGCACACGGCAGACAATCACGAACTCGCAAAGGCGACCAGCCTTTCCCTAATGATCAACGGCAAATCAGAATCCGCAGTGATTGTCTGGCTGACGCAAACCGATGCTGAGATCGTTGTTGATGATAGCCTGAAGCTGCAAGCGAACCAAAAGATGTATCTGCTGGTCGCTGGCTTCCTCAGCCTGCCGCTGCGCGTTCGCAGCGTTTACGGCAATCATGTCAGCCTGAAGTTCGAGCAGCGCGTCCAGCGTTCTCTGATCGACTTTATCGCGCAAGAAATGCCAGGTGCAGGGATCGATGAGACCCTCGACGAACTCGAAGAGCGCGCCATGCCTATGCCGCAATGCGCCAGTGTTTTGATGGATGAGGCTGCTTAATCGCAGCTTGGATCATAAAACTAGGCTTTCGAGCGCGTCCAAGACCGTTTCAGGGCCTTCCAATTGCGGAAGATGACCAAGACCGGGCAGGGCGGTAAAGCTGGAGCCGCTGATCGAGCGATGCAGTTGCTCACCGCGGGCCAATGGAATCCAGGGGTCTTCCTCCCCCCACAGAATATCAACCGAGCATCGGGCCGATCCAAACAAGGGCTCGAGGACTTCGGTAAGTCCCTCATCTGCTTGCGCAAATTGCCGGTAAAAGCTGGTGCGGCCTTCCTCCGATAGCCAAGGCGCGGCCAGCGCATCCAAATCCTCTTGAAGCAAATCACTTACCAAGGCTCCGCCGATGTACGCTCGGACAATCGCTTCATGAATATGCGGCGGCAGGCCTGTGAACGCCTCTACATGACGCCGGACATGCTCGAAGAACTCAGAGCCCCATGGCCGAACCGCGACGACGTTCATAAGGATGAGGCGGCCATAGTCGACCCCGCCAAGCAGATGCGCACGCAAAGTCGTTGCCCCGCCAAAGTCATGCGCGAGCACGGTCGGCGCTGACAGCTGCCAATGCTCGATCATCTCGGCGAACAGCTCGCCTTGAATATCCAGCGAGGTTGGGGCGCTGTCCGGCATATCGGACTGCCCATAGCCGAGCATATCATACCAATGGCACGTGAAGCGCTTTGCCAGCTCGGGAATGATCCGATGCCAGGCAAAGGACGACCATGGCCAACCATGCGCCAGCACCAACGGCGGCCCGCTGCCCGCCCGCCCAGAGGCGATCTTGCCGAAACGTGTTTCAACGGTGTCCTTGAGGTGCCAGCCTGTCATTCGCTGAGCCTAGCAGACTGACCCGGCGAAAGAAGCTGTGCCCATACGAAAAAGGGCGACCCCTTGGAGCCGCCCTTTTCAAAATTTATGTGATGCCAGATTTCGCTTAAGCCTCAACGTGCTCCGCCAAAACAGTCAAACCAGCGTCGCCCACTTCGGCAAAACCGCCTTTGACTTCAATGGTTTCTGGCTCTGCGCCTTCAGTCTTGTAGATCTGCACCGCGCCATCGCGAATGGTCGACATGAAAGGCGCGTGGCCTTCCAAGACGCCGAATTCGCCCTCGGCACCGGGCACAACGACCATGTGGACGTCTTCGCTACGGACCTGACGGGCAGGGGTTACGAGTTCAAAGTGGAGAGCCATCAGACTTACCTTAAAGCGCCCTTAGGCGTCCTCAGCCATTTCAGCGGCTTTCTTGACCACGTCTTCGATGCCGCCAACCATGTAGAAGGCTTGCTCTGGAAGGTGATCGTACTCGCCTTCGACAACGGCCTTGAACGATGCAACGGTATCTTCGAGCTGCACGAAGCAGCCTGGGATACCGGTGAAGACCTCAGCAACGTGGAACGGTTGCGAGAGGAACTTCTGGATCTTACGCGCACGGGCAACGGTCAGCTTATCTTCTTCAGAAAGCTCGTCCATGCCGAGAATGGCGATGATGTCTTGCAGCGACTTGTACTTCTGCAGGGTCTCTTGGACCTTACGAGCGGTTTCATAGTGCTCTTGGCCAACAACGCGCGGTTCGAGAACGCGGCTGGTGGAATCGAGCGGGTCAACCGCCGGGTAGATGCCCAGCTCAGAGATAGCGCGGTTCAGCGTGGTCGTTGCGTCAAGGTGAGCAAACGAGGTTGCTGGCGCAGGGTCGGTAAGGTCATCGGCAGGCACATAGATGGCCTGAACCGAAGTGATCGAACCCTTGGTGGTCGAGGTGATGCGCTCTTGCAGGTTACCCATGTCGGTCGACAGAGTTGGCTGATAGCCCACCGCCGAAGGAATACGGCCGAGCAGAGCGGACACTTCCGAACCCGCCTGGGTGAAGCGGAAGATGTTGTCGACGAAGAACAGAACGTCCTGACCTTCTTGGTCGCGGAAATATTCCGCCATGGTCAGGCCAGACAAAGCAACACGGGCACGCGCGCCAGGAGGCTCGTTCATTTGGCCGAAAACGAGGGCCACTTTGGAGCCTTCGCTGATCGCTTCGCCAGCTTCGTTTTTGGCGATAACGCCTGCGTCGAGGAATTCGTGGTAGAGATCGTTACCTTCGCGGGTACGCTCGCCAACACCGGCGAACACGGACACGCCGCCGTGGCCTTTCGCGATGTTGTTGATCAGCTCTTGAATAAGAACCGTTTTACCAACGCCAGCACCGCCGAACAGGCCGATCTTACCGCCCTTTGCGTAAGGTGCGAGCAGGTCGATGACCTTAATACCGGTCACAAGGATCGCAGCTTCGGTTGACTGGTCGATGAAGGCAGGTGCCTCAGCGTGGATCGGAGCGGTCATATCCGCGCCGATTGGGCCGCGCTCGTCAATCGCTTCGCCAACCACATTCATGATGCGGCCGAGCGTCTTTGGGCCAACTGGTACAGAAATTTGCTTGCCGGTCGAGATCACTTCGCTGCCGCGGGTAAGACCTTCGGTCGCATCCATTGCGATGGTGCGAACGGTGTTCTCGCCGAGGTGTTGAGCGACTTCCAGAACGAGCGTGTTGTCGCCGTTCTTGGTCTCGAGTGCGGACAAAATCGCTGGCAGTTCACCTTCGAACTGTACGTCAACGACAGCGCCGATGACCTGGGCAATGGTGCCATTGGTGGTCTGGTTGAGGACGGGTGCGGTAGCCATGGTGTTTCCTTAGCCTGTGATTCTTACAGCGCTTCTGCGCCAGCAATAATTTCGATAAGTTCGGTGGTAATCGCGGCCTGACGGCTGCGATTGTATTGAATTGTCAGTGAGTTGATGAGATCGCCGGCATTGCGGGTCGCATTGTCCATAGCGGTCATCGATGCGCCTTGTTCGGATGCCTCACGCTCCAGCAGCGCACCGAAGATTTGCGTCTTCACGTAGCGCGGCAGCAGCTCTTCGAGGATTTCCTCTTCGCCTGGCTCATACTCAACCACAGCATCGCTGTCCTCGGTGACCTCAGGTGAGGGGACCGGGATAAGCTGAGTGGTGGTTGGGTTTTGAACCAGCGCCGACTGGAAGTCCGGGCGGATTAGGTGAGCTACGTCAAATGCGTCTGCATCGAACATCTCGACCAGCTCTGCGGCAATCGCGTCTGCTTCTTCAAAGCCCGGGGTGCGGACGTTTGAGGTGTCGAAATGCTTGGCAATGCCATTGGGATATTCGCGCTTAATCGGCGCGCGGCCTTTTTTGCCGACGAGGTAGAAGGAGACGTCCTTGCCCTGAGCGATGAGCTTTTTCGCCTGAATCTTCGCCTCTTTGACGAGGTTTGAGTTCAAACCGCCGCACAGGCCCTTATCCGTGTTGACCAGCACCAGCATATGCCGCTGGTTCTTGCCATTGCCAGCGAGCAGGCGCGGTGCACCGTCGCCGCTCACCTTGCTGGCGAGCGAGGCCATAACGGCTGAGAGCCGCTCTGCATAAGGGCGCGCAGCTTCAGCAGCGGCCTGCGCACGGCGCAACTTCGCCGCTGCGACCATCTGCTTGGCCTTGGTGATCTTCTGAGTCGATTTAACCGACCCGATCCGATCCTTAAGTTCCTTAAGACTTGCCATCTCTTCAGCTTTCTAACGACTTCATTTCGACGAGAGCTGGTTTGCTTTCAAGCCAGTTCTCATACTTGGCGAAGACGCCTTTCGTGTAGTCTTGGGCGTGATGGAAATCGAACGCTGAGCGATCTGCCCACTCTTCGAAAATGGTAATCGTGTTTGATCCATCTGCCGCACGGCGAGGTTCAAACGCTACGCAACCTGCTTCGCCGCGGGTTGCTGGAACTATTGAAGAAACAGCCTGACAGGCGTCCTCCATATGCTCCGGCTTAACCGATATTGTGGCTAGGTAGGTCAACGTCATTCTCTTTTACGCAAACTGCTTGGCGAAGGCTTCGAGCGCTGCGACGGTTTTATCCTTCACATCGCCTTCGAACTTCTTGCTCTCGCGAATGTCGCTGAGGATGTCGGCGTGCTCGCTGCGGATGAAGGCAAGCATTTGCTCTTCGTAATCGTTCACGCGCTCAACCGGCACATCATCAATGTAGCCGTTGGTGCCGGCAAAGATCGACACAGTCTGCTCTTCGAACGGCATTGGCGAGAACTGAGCTTGCTTGAGCAGCTCGGTAAGGCGCGCACCGCGGTTAAGCAGCTTTTGTGTGGAGGCATCGAGGTCTGAGCCGAACTGAGCAAAGGCCGCCATTTCGCGGTATTGCGCTAGGTCCAGCTTCATCGAGCCAGAAACCTTCTTCATCGCCTTGGTCTGAGCGGCGCCGCCAACACGGCTAACCGAAAGACCCACGTTAATCGCAGGACGGATGCCTTGATAGAACAGGTCGGTTTCAAGGAAGATCTGACCATCGGTGATCGAAATCACGTTGGTTGGAATATAGGCCGACACGTCGCCTGCCTGTGTTTCAATGATCGGCAGAGCGGTAAGCGAACCGCCGCCATTGTCGCCGTTCATCTTCGCGGCACGCTCTAGCAGGCGGCTGTGAAGGTAGAAAACGTCACCAGGATAGGCTTCGCGGCCTGGTGGGCGGCGAAGCAGCAACGACATCTGACGATAGGCCACAGCTTGTTTTGAAAGGTCATCATACACGATCACGGCGTGCATGCCGTTGTCGCGGAAGTACTCGCCCATCGCGCAGCCGGTGTAAGGTGCAAGATATTGCAGCGGAGCAGGCTCAGACGCGGTCGCGGCGACAACAATGGAATATTCCATCGCGCCATTCTCTTCGAGTTGCTTCACGATTTGAGCAACGGTCGAACGCTTCTGACCAACGGCAACATAGACGCAGAAGAGCTTCTTCTTGTCGTCGTCGCCTTGGTTGATGTTCTTTTGGTTGATGAAGGTGTCGATCGCGACAGCCGTCTTACCAGTTTGGCGGTCACCAATGATGAGTTCGCGCTGGCCGCGGCCAACAGGGACAAGAGCGTCAATCGCTTTAAGGCCGGACTGCACAGGCTCGCTAACCGATTCGCGCGGGATGATGCCCGGCGCTTTTACTTCGACGCGCTGGCGCGAAGCGGCTTCGATTGGGCCCTTGCCATCGATTGGGTTGCCGAGAGCGTCGACCACGCGGCCAAGCAGACCTGGGCCAACGGGAACGTCCACAATGGTGCCGGTCCGCTTAACGCTGTCGCCTTCTTTAATCTCTGCGTCAGAGCCGAAGATCACGACACCGACATTGTCCGCTTCGAGGTTAAGGGCCATGCCCTGAACGCCGTTGGCGAACTCCACCATCTCACCGGCCTGAACCTTATCGAGGCCGTGGATACGGGCGATCCCGTCACCAACGGAGAGAACGGAGCCGACTTCGCTGACTTCAGCTTCGGTACCGAAATTGGCGATCTGGTCTTTGATGACCTTGGAGATTTCTGCTGCGCGGATTTCCATGTTCGTAGTCCTTTAGGCCTTCATTGCCTGGGCGAGAGAATTGAGACGAGTACGGATCGAGCCATCAATGCGCTGCGATCCAATAGTGACGACAAGCCCGCCAAGAAGCTCTGGGTCGACGCTGGGGTTCACTTTAACAGTGCGACCTTCGCGTGCGGTCAGCTTGTCCTTGAGGGCGGAAAGTTGTTCGGCGCTGAGCGGGTGAGCGCTGGCGACATCGGCGGTAACCTCGCCGCGCTGAGCCGCCGCGATCATCTGAAACGCGCGGATCATGTCGGGCAAAGCCGACAGGCGGCGATTGCCGGCGAGTACGCCGAGAAAGTTCTGAGTAAGCTCGCTAAGGCCGAGGTGGCCCGCGACGCCCTTAATCGCTGCGGCCTGCTGGCTACGCGAAAGCTCTGGGTTGGTTGTGACAGCGCGCAGCTCAGCCGAATCGGTGAGCGCAGCGGCGAGACCTTCAAGGTCTGTCTCGACAGCGGTTACAGTCCCGTTTTCAGCCGCGAGCTCAAAAAGAGCTGAAGCGTAACGTCCTGCAAGGCTAGCCTGAATACCGGCGGAAATATCCACGCGTTTAAAGTCCTCTTGGGTCTATCGAAAAAACGATGCATCGCTTTGTCTGTTCCAGAGCCCAAATTGGTCTTCCGGCAAAGCTGGCGCGCGCCTAGCATCGGGTGTGAGGTGATGCAAGCCGACTCCGCTCTTATTGGTTGCATCTTGTGCAAACGTGCTTGCGTCCTTTGGCTCTAGGACAGTTGGGACCTTGCATTCAGGCGCCCGATTAACAGGCAAATCATGGCCGCAAAAGCTGGTGCAGTTTGGACTATGGCGATCCTTGGGGAAACCGTGAACGCGCCAAAGATGCCTGCTATTGCCACGAACGCCAGAAAGCAAAATGCGACGTTCGCTTGCCATTTCGAATCTGTGATCAGCAGCGACCAGATCAGGCCTGCCGCCAAGAACCCATTATATAGTCCCTGGTTCGCTGCCATTGAGACAGTCTGGGAGAAGAGCTCTGACGGGAACGCAGGGAAAACGCTTGGCCCGCGTGTCTCCCACGCGAAGATTTCAAACCATGCGATGTATATGTGAAGGGCAGCGATAAGACCGATCAGCACTTTGGCGAGCTTTAGCATTGTGTGGTTCCCCGAATTTAGATCGCGTTCTGTCTACACGGTGTGCGTCTGGCGGGAAGCGCTAGGTGACTTGGCGGGGCAAACTTGCGCTTAGATCAATTTCTTTTAGAAACGGACCAGAGGAGAGGCAAACATGCACCATACAAAGATGGCGCCGCAATGCGGCGTGGAAGTTTCGGGCGTTTCGCTGGCGAATTGCAGCGATGCTGAGCTGCTGGAGATCAAGCAGGCGATTTATGAGCACGGCGTTGCTGTGTTTCGTGATCAGGAATTTTCACCAGAAGATCACATCAAGTTTGGACGCCGTTGGGGCGGCATCGATGTGAACAACTATTTCCCGCTGCAGGAAGATTTCAACGAAATCGCGGTAGTGAAGAAAGAGGCCGATCAATCGACCAATATTGGCGGTGCATGGCATACGGACCATTCTTATGACCAAATTCCGGCGATGGGTTCAGTACTCGTCGCGCGCGAACTCCCTCCGCAAGGTGGAGACACCATGTGGGCACATATGGGCGCGGCTTATGATGCCTTGTCCGATGATTTGAAGGCTGAGATCGAGGGGTTAGAGGCGTTTCACACCGCCGATCATGTCTATGAGGAAGGCGGCCTCTACGCTCAGACCGATATGGGGGAGCATCTGCGCGGCCAGAACCTAAAGACCGGTGCGGTCCATCCAGTTGTGATCCGCCATCCTCAAACGGGGCGCAAGCTGCTTTATGTAAACAGCGGCTTCACGATCAATTTCGTTGGACAGACGCGCGAAGAAAGTCTGCCTTTGCTCACCAAGCTGCTTGATGCTGCGCTAACCGATGACAATCAGTGCCGCCTGCAATGGGCACCGGGCACTGTGGCGATCTGGGATAACCGGACGAGTTGGCACAATGCGATCAACGATTACGCCGGCCACCGCCGGGAGATGCACCGCATCACGCTGAGCGGGGAAGCGCTAGCGGCTTAGTCGGTCCGCTGTCTTAGGGGAGGGGAGCTTACTCCTCTCCTTCAACTGCATCGCCGCCGGTCGTGCCCGCCGAACTGGCGCGGGATTCGCAGGTGTAAACCAGCCGCTCATTCGGGCGATCCGGGAGCAGCGCCAGCACGGCGGATTGCTGTTCTCCCAATTGGCTAGCCGCATCGGTGACGCCGCAGGATGCAGGCTTATACTTGGAGCGCGCCTCGCGGGCTTCCTGCATTGGACCTCGGCGCAAGAGATACCGGTCGGTTTGGAATATCCGGGTCTGCGGATCGTAGGAATTTACGGAAACCGCGGCCTCGTCATTGGGAACGAACACACGCGACCATTCCCCGCCTGCCATGCCATATTGCGTGCGTCCGTTGACGCAGCCGTCCGCGGCCCAATCAAACTCAACATCATCGGTCCGGGCGCCGGTCACGCGGCTGCGCTCTGGAATAAAGGTACATAGCAGCGTGCCATCATCAGCCAGCGAGGAAGGATCATCGCTCGCCGGCGCTTCTGCTTCTTCCATTGCAGCGGCGACCCGTTCTTCAATCTCTGAGAACGCGGGGCGCGTAACCCAGACGATCATCGTGCCAATCAAGGCCGCACCGCCAATTCCAGCAGCGATCATGACTTTATTACCCTTCGCTCCGTCACGGCGGGCCTGATAGGCGATATATCCAGAACCAAGTGCGACCACCGCGAGCAGCATGGCAAGGGCCATCGCATTGTCGCGTTCTTCCATCACTTCAAATTGCGCCTGACGCATGGCGGCGGCGCGCTTGTCAGCGAGCTCAGCTTCGCGCGCGGCGACCAATGCACGGGCTTCTTCGCGCTCTTGCTCGAAACGGTCGCGCTCAGCTGCGTTGAGTTCGTCGATAGAACGGCAAGGCAGGGCGTTGGTGCGCGGCTCTATGTCGTTCGCGCGCAGGAAGGGGAGCAATTCGCGCAGGGACACCGCAAAGTAAAACTCTGCATCCGATCCATCCGAATCCGCGCCAAAGGAATTGACGCCAAGCACCCGGCCGCAGCCATCAAGCAGCGGGCCGCCAGAATTGCCGCGCGCAATCGGCGCGGTGTGCAGAATCGTGTCAAATTGCCGGCTGGGGCGCTCGCCAGATAAGAAGCCTCGACTTTTCACCGGTGGCTGCGCGCGGAAGATGTCGCCGAACTCGAGCCCCTGAGCAACATCGACATTCATCGGATATCCGACGGCCGAAACCTCGCCCATATCGCTGCTGCGCGCGCCCGCGAGCGTCAGCGGGGGCAGGCGCAGCGAACCTTCGGTAATTTCGATCAGCGCCAGATCATTGCGCGGGCTGACCGCAATTGCCCGGCCAAAGCCGCCTTCTTCGCCCTCCGTCGGGACAATCCCGATCCGCAATGTGTCATCCTGCAGCGCCTCGCGCACGACATGCGCATTGGTAACGATCTTCGTCGGGCTGACGGCAAAGCCGCTGCCATGGCTGATCGGAAAGACTTCTTCGCCATCGCTGCCGATAATGACCACGCGCACGACACCTCTGGCAGCGGCGTCAACATCGCCGGCATCGGCCTGAACGCTGATAGGGGTGAGCAGGATAAAGAAGCCCAGCAGGGCGAAAAGAATGCGGTTCATCTCTGCGTATTTGCCGGGCATTCACTTTGACCGCAAGCTTCGGGATGTGACTATCTGCGCATTCGGCTAAGACAGATTGCATGAGCGAGAACGAAATCCCCTTTGACCAAGCCTGGGCTGCCGTGACGCAGCGCGACCGCAGTTTTGACGGGCGGTTTGTGACCGGCGTACTCACCACAGGCATCTATTGCCGCCCATCATGCGCCGCGCGTCATCCGTCGCCTGCAAATGTCCGGTTCTTCGCGACCGGCGCCGAGGCGCGCGCTGCTGGGTTGAGGGCGTGCAAACGCTGCCTGCCCGATGATGTCGGCCGGGACGAAGCTGCGGTCTTGGCTGCGGTCGATGAGATCAAGGCCTCCGAAGGGCGGCCAACATTGGACGATTTGGCTGAGCTTACCGGTTACTCACCGACGCATTTTCAGCGGGTGTTTAAGCGGGCAACAGGCCTGTCACCCGCCGCCTACTCGCGGGCACTACGCGAGGAGCGGGTGCGAGAGGCCTTGGGCGAGGAGGCCTCGGTGACTGAGGCAGTTTACGAGGCGGGATATTCCGCTCCGTCGCGGTTCTATGATGAGACGAAAGGCAGGCTGGGTATGTCGGCAAAGGATTGGGCGGGCGGCGGCGCAGGGCGCACCGTGCATTGGAGCGTGATCGCAACCTCGCTTGGCGAAATGCTGGTCGCGGCGACCGACAAGGGCGTATGCTGTCTAGCCTTTAACGAGGGCGAGGCAGAGCTGCGCGCCCGCTTTCCCAAGGCGGAACTGATCGAAGGCAGCGGCGAGTTTCGCGCGCTATTCGATCAGGTCACCAAAGCAGTGGAAGACCCGAGCATCAATGCAGCCCACATCCCGCTGGATGTGAAGGGTACCGCATTTCAGCAGAAGGTCTGGCAGGCCCTGCGAGAAATCCCCGCTGGCGAAACGCGCAGCTATGGCGAACTCGCCGCCGCGCTCGGCAACCCCAAGGCCAGCCGCGCAGTGGGCGGGGCCAATGGCGCGAACAATATTGCCGTGCTGATCCCATGCCACCGGGTGGTGCAGGCCGATGGCTCTATCGGCGGTTACGCCTATGGGCCCGAAATCAAGGCGGAGCTGCTAAAGCGTGAAGGCGCGGAAAGCGGCAGCGATCAAGAGGAACTGTTTTAACATGACAAAGTCTAAATTTGCCGCGCTCCATATCGCGGGCGAGCCGCTGATCCTGTTCAACATCTGGGACGCGGCCAGCGCTCAAGCGGTAGCCAAAGCAGGCGCGAAAGCGATTGCGACGGGCAGCGCCGGGCTAGCTGGCGCGCAGGGGTTCGATGATGGCGAGGCGATCCCGTTTGAGGCTATGCTGGTGACCGCCAAACAGATCGCAGCGGCGACATCTGGACTGCCCTTAAGTGTGGATATCGAGAGCGGCTTTGCCGCGACACTGGACCAGCTTTCGAACAATGCGGCGGCATTGGCGCAGGCAGGGACAATTGGCTGCAATCTGGAGGACCGCTTGATCAGAGGCGATGGTCTGCGTGATGTGGCTGAGCAAGCGGAGCGTGTTGCCGTAGTCTCGGCCGCGGGCCTGTTTGTGAATGCGCGCACTGACACTTTCCTCGGTCCCTTGATGGCAGGCGAGGATCCCAATCAAGACGAGTTAGTGGATGCAGCGATTGTGCGCGCGCAGGCCTATCACGAGGCCGGGGCAGGGTGCTTTTTTGTGCCGGGCCTTAGCGATCCTGCTCTCATCAAAAGGATCTGCGGGGAAACAAACATTCCGATCAATGCCATGCGCTTGCCCGGCATGGTGAGCAACGCAGAGCTGGCGGCGCTCGGGGTGTCGCGGATCAGCTATGGGCCCGGCCCGTGGCGCGAGGCGATGGCTACCGTTGAAGCCATGGCAGCGAAGGCATTCGCCGCTTAGCTCGGTAGCCTTTTGGCCGCTCGCTAGGGCTTGGTCGCCTGATCAATGTAATAAGAGTGCGGGCCAATTCGCCCATCGGCCTGAACCATTTCGATTGAGAAATCGTCGGGCATGCGAAACGCCGTGAAGGTGTAGACCGTGGGCTTGCCGCGATAGATATAGCGCTGCGGCTCAAAGACTGGCGTACGGCCATTGGTCGATGCGCCGTCCACCGCTTCTTTGATGTCCTCATAGAGGAAGCCGAGGTGATCGAGGCCAATGCGAATTGCGCCTTCTTTGGCCCGAGGGGCGACTGCATCTGCGCTTAGGCCCAGTCCCTCAGGCAAGGAAAGCACGAGCTTTGCGTCTGCCACTTTCAACTCAGCAGAATGGTCGCTTGTTGCGGTGGTTTCAGCACCAAAAATCTCGGCAAAGAAGCCTGCGTTTGCTTCAACATCTTCGACAAGAAATTGGATGTGGTCGATTGCATATTGCGCTTCACCAAAATCCATATCGACCCGCTCAACAATGACAATGAGCGCGCCATCTGGCCCCAATATGCCGAAGGTTTTTGCCTCCGGTTCCATCGGCAAAGAGACATCGCCGGGCGCAAACTGGACTCCATTTGCGGACAGGCTTTGGCGCGCCTCCTCCAGCGAAGGTGTCGCAATCGCTAGCCATCTGGCCCCGTAGACCGGCTGGTCAATCTCAGACACTGGATCGATGATTTCAGCTTCGAGCCAACGCTGATTGCGATCGGCTGGCAGCTCTTCATAGGGCCCGGTCTTGGTGATCGTAATCGTTGGACCCTGCCACTTTAGCGACACGAAGCGCGCGAGGTCGAACCGCTCGCCTGGATGCGCCATTTCTCGGCCGCCGAAATTGTCCTCGAAAAAGGCAACTGCGGCCTCCTCATCTCTTACGATGTAATGGATGTCGTCGAGATGGATTGGCGCGATTGCTGCGCTGGGCTGCGAAGTGTCAGATGCAGGCGCGCACGCCGCGACCAAGGCCGCCATAGCCAGAGCGAAAAGAGACCTTATCGGCGTGTATGACATAGTCAGAACCCGTTCCACTTTGCATCTGCGGGCGCGATTCCCCGCTAAGCTCGCTGTTGAAGCCGCCTTAGTCGAGTTTTGGCGGAAAGCCCGGTTCTGCCTTTGCCATAGCCGCTTGGTAGGCATCGCGCGCGCCGATCCGCTGCAAATAGGCCTTTAAATTTGGCATATGATCAATGCTCATGTCGTTGAAAGCGCGCGCCGTTGTGAGCGAGAAGCCCATCATAATGTCGGCCGTCGTTAGCTGCGATCCGCCAAAGTAATCCGCTTCGCCCAGCCGGCGTTCAATCGCTGCCCAGGCATTGGTGATCCGCTTCATCAAAGGCGGCGGCATTTCCGCGCCAACTGCGTTTACAGCGATGCTCATCATGCCATTCGTCATCAGCGTCGCATTGGCAAAGTGGAACCAATAAAGGTGATCGGCAAAATCGGGGCTGCCTGGGCTTGGGACCAGATCTGTGCCGGGCGCATATTTGCCAATGATATAATCGACGATTGCGCCGCTTTCACCCAGCAGCGTGCCATTGTCCTCGATCAGCGGGGCGATCTCCATCGGGTGCAGCGCCTTCAATTCCGCCGGGGCCAGCCGCGTTTCGGGATCGCGATTGTAAAGCTTGAGATCATACTCAATGCCCAGCTCCTCACACAGCCAAACGATGCGTTCGGATTGCGAAATGCGAAGGTGGTGAACAGTCAGCATGAAAATAAGCTCCCAAAGTGTTTGTGCGGCGAGCTTTTGCGCTGGGCGTGAGGATTGTCGAGCCTTTTGTGGCGATGCGCGCGATTGGCACCTCGCATGCTGGTGCTTCTCAAGCGCCGCAATGCCGGTTACCATCGCCGCCATGACTGGACCTGACCTTGCAAAGCAATTGTTCGTCGCATTTGAGAATAACGATCTGGAGCGCGCGCGCGAATGCTGCGCTGAAGACTTTCGCGGATCACAAAATGGCGGACCTGAAATGGACCGCGATCGGCTGCTGAAGTTCACCGGAATGGTGAATGCTGTTGTTCCTGATTTTCGCTACGAAGAAGCGGTTCGCTCGGGCACTGAAACGGGCTTTGTCGAAGAGCACCGTGTACGCGGGACTTTGCCCGATGGCAGTCAGCTCGACCTGATGGCGTGCGTTGTTGGCGAGGTGTCCGATGGCAAGATCACAGTGCTGCGCGAATATGTCGATACGGCGGCTGCGGGGGGCCTGATGAAGGCGCTGTCTGCCGGCTAAATCAGCCGCTCAATCGCGCGCCCAGCCGTCGTGAGCGGGCTCCAAAGTCTCAAGGAAGTTCTCTGCGCTGGAGAGGTATTCGCCTTTCTTCTCATCGCCCATCCGGTCCCACGTCGCATAGATCCTGCCGATGCGGTGATTGCTCGAAAGGCGGTCGCGGTGACGGTCCATAAAGTGCCAATAAAGTGGGTTGAACGGGCATGCGCCTTCGCCCGTTTTCTTGCTCACGGAATAGCTGCATTCTTTGCAGTAATCGGACATCTTATTGATGTAATTGCCGCTCGCCGCATAGGGCTTGGTAGCTAGCGCACCGCCATCGGCATAGAGGATCATGCTGGAGACATTGGGCAGTTCCACCCATTGATAGGCATCGGCATAAAGCGCGAGATACCAATCCTGCACCGCGCGTGGATCAATCCCGGCTAGTAAGCAGAAATTGCCAAGCACCATTAAGCGCTGAATGTGATGCGCATGGGCGTTTTCCTTGGTTGAGCGAATGCAGTCCGACAGGCATCGCATATCCGTTTCACCGGTCCAGAAAAACTCCGGCAGGGCGCGCGTCGCCTCCAGATCATTGGCCTCTTCAAGGCCCGGCATAAAGTGCCAGTAGAACCCGCGAATATACTCACGCCAACCGATGATCTGGCGGATGAAGCCCTCGACCGAATTGAGCGGCGCGCGGCCATCCTCATAGGCCTGCTCAGCGCGCTCACACAGAGCGATCGGGTCGAGCAACCCGCAATTGATGCTGGTTGAAAGCATGGAGTGGTAGAGGTCGTCTGAGCCGAAGACCATGGCGTCCTGATAGGGGCCGAAATTCTCGATCCGCTCCGCGAAAAACGCATCGGCGGCTTGCTCTGCCTCGGCGCTGGTCACGGGCCACTCGAAGGGTTCCAGATCGCCGAAATGGTCGGAGAATTTGTCCTTGACGAGGGAAAGCACTTCGCGAGTGATTTCATCGGGTTCGAACTTGGGCCGAGCGGGCGCGTCCATATCGCCCTTGGGCGGTTCGCGGTTCTGCTTGTCGAGGTTCCATTCGCCGCCTTTCGGCTTGCCATCGTCTAGCATGAGCAGGCCGGTCTTGCGGCGCATTTCGCGGTAGAAATGCTCCATGGTGAGGTGCTTGCGCCCCTCGGCCCATTCCTCAAACTCGGCGTGCGAGCAGAGGAACCGGTCGTCTGGCAGAATCTCGACTTCGCAGGCGAACTTGCCTGGCCATTCCTCGATGGCTTGTTGGACGCGCCATTCGCTTGCCTCAACCACATGGACTGCGCGCGGATCGTGCCGCTCAATTGCGCGGGCGACTTCGCCAGTAAAGCTACCCGAATTGTCGCTATCCGTCAGCTTCACATAGTCGACCTGCCAGCCTGCCTCTTCCAGCTCTGCGGCAAAATGGCGCATCGCGGAGAAGATGAGCGCGATCTTTTGCTTGTGATGTTTGACGTATGTCGCCTCGTCCCAGACCTCCATCATTAGGATGACGCTGTCTTCCTTGGTGCGCCCGCGAAGGCTGGCGAGCGTGCGGGTCAGCTGATCGCCGAGGATGGGGATGAGGATTGGGTTGGATGCCATGGGGCTTCTAATGCGCAGGCGCACAAAAAGTGCCGAACTGTTTGTTTAAACGAAGCTATATGGATCGATATCGACGCCGACACGCAGGCCGGGCGGGAAATCATGCGCATCCAGCCAGCCGCGAATGACCTTTTGCAGATTGGCGGAGCGCCGCGCATTGACGAGGAAGCGGTAGCGGTAGCGCCCGCGTAGCAGAGCCAGTGGAGCGGGTGCGGGCCCGAGGATATAGAGGTCGTTCTGCTCAGGCCGCGTATCGCCCAGCCGCATGGCAGCGGCGCGCGCTTCTCTCTCATCCTCGCTGGACAAGATGATAGCGGCCCAACGGCCAAACGGCGGCGCGCCTGCGTCTTTGCGGGCCTCGGTTTCAGCCTCGTAGAACGCATCGCGGTCGCCCGCCTCAAGCGCGGCGATGACCGGCGCATCGGTGTGCCGCGTCTGGATCAGAACCTCGCCCGGTTTTGCCCCGCGACCCGCGCGCCCAGCGACCTGCGCGACTTGTTGATAGGTGCGCTCAGCCGCGCGCAAATCGCCGCCTTCGAGGCCTAGGTCTGCATCGACCACGCCGACCAAAGTTAGCTCTGGAAAGTGGAAGCCTTTGGTCACCAGCTGTGTGCCAACGATCACGTCAATCGCTCCGCCCTCTGCCTGAGCGATGAACTCAGCGGCGCGTTCGGGCGATCCCAAGGTGTCAGAGGTGGCGACCGCCACGCGAGCCTCAGGAAACAGCTCTGCGACTTCATCTGCGATGCGCTCGACGCCTGGACCGCAAGCGACAAGGCAATCCGGCTCCCCGCATTCTGCGCATTTGTCCGGGACCGCTGTTTCATGCCCGCAATGATGGCAGGCGAGGCGAGCGGACAGGCGATGCTCAACCATCCACGCGCTGCAATTGGGACATTGATACCGGTGCCCGCAATTTCGGCACAGGGTTAGCGGAGCAAAGCCGCGGCGGTTTAGAAACAGGAGTGATTGCTCGCCCTTTGCCAGACGATCTTCCAGCGCAGCGACCAACGGAGGTGCTAGCCAGCGCCCGCTGCCCGGCTGTTCCTGCGTTAGGTCAATGAGGCGAATCTTGGGCAAAGTCGCGCCGCCAAATCGGCTTGGCAATTGGAGCCGCTGGTAAATGCCGGTTGATGCCATGTGCAGGCTTTCGAGCGCCGGGGTCGCGCTGGCGAGCACCACTGGAATTTTCTCAAACCGTGCGCGCATTACGGATACATCGCGGGCGTTGTAGCGCACGCCTTCGTCTTGCTTAAAGCTGACCTCATGCGCTTCATCTACGATAATCAGGCCAAGGTTCGCATAGGGTAGAAAGAGCGCCGAGCGAGCGCCAACTACAACGCCCGCCGTGCCGTTCGCGATGGCTCTCCAAGCGCGCCTGCGCTCCGTAGACCTGAGCGATGAGTGCCACAGCACGGGCGGCGTGCCAAAGCGCTGCTCAAAGCGCACCAAGAAATTCTCAGTGAGCGCAATTTCAGGCAGCAGAACAAGCACTTGCCGTCCTTGCCGGATGGCTTCGGCGACAGGCTCAAAATAGGTCTCGGTCTTGCCCGACCCCGTTACACCGTCGAGCAGGAACGGCGCGTATTCCCGCGCTGCCACCGCTTTCACCAGCCTATCGGAAACCTCGGCCTGATCAGGGGATAGCTCCGGCACCCAATGCTTCGGATCGGCTGGCGGGAAGGGGCGATCAATCGCGACCGTCACTGGCTCGATCAGCCCCGCATTCACCATTCCGCGCAGCACGCCTTCTGACACGCTGGCGACTCCGGCTAGCTCGCGAATAGTGCCTTGCTCGCCGACCAATGCCTCGAGCGCCAGCTTGCGCTGAGGCGTCATGCGACCCGAGCCTTCTGATTCGCTCAAGCGGTATTCGGTCATAGTGGCGGGGCCGCCCAGCGCACCGCCGCTGGAAAGGACCATGCGCGCCACACTCGCCAGCGCGGCGCAGTAATAATCCGCGGTCCACTCGATCAGCCTGCGCAGCGGCTCCGACAGCGGCGGGACCGGCAATATTTCTCGGATCGCGCGCAATTTGCTGGGGTCAAACTCGCGGCCCGGCAAGCGTCCCTCATCCCAGACAATGCCGGTGACCGTGCGCGGGCCGAGCGGGGCGAGCACCACCGTTCCAGCGGGCGCGCTCACCCCTTCAGGCAGCTTGTAATCAAGCGGGCCAAGCGCGGCATTGAGGACAAGGAGGCGGACGCGGTTCATGATCGGCCTTCAATATGGGCGCGGCTGACGACCATCGGCAAGGTGCGGCGGCGCAATAATCATCATATTGCTGACGTTACCGTGGAGAGCAGGCGTCTGCGTGGCTGGTCAGCGTGTCCGCGCTATGCCAATCAGGTCTGGCGATTCGTGATCTGCCACTAGGAGCCTGAGACGAGATGAAATTCTTTGCCGACACCGCCGAAATTGACGACATTAAAGAACTGGCTGCGACCGGTCTGCTTGATGGGGTCACCACCAATCCATCGCTGATCCACAAGTCGGGCCGCGACTTTATGGAAGTGACGAAGGAAATTTGCGGGATCACCGATGGTCCAGTGTCCGCAGAAGTCGTCGCGCTCGATCACGAAACCATGATGCGCGAGGCAGAGGTGCTGCGCAAAATCGCGGACAATGTCTGCATCAAAGTGCCGCTGACGATTGATGGTCTGAAGACCTGTAAGGCGCTGACCGGGGACGGCACCATGGTCAATGTGACCCTTTGCTTCTCTGCCAATCAGGCGCTGCTCGCGGCGAAGGCTGGGGCGAGCTTTATCTCGCCATTCGTCGGCCGGCACGATGACAATGGTTTTGACGGGATGGACCTGATCGAAGACATCCGCCTGATCTACGACAATTACATGTTTGAGACCGAAATTCTGGTCGCCAGTGTGCGCCACGTCACCCACGTGCTCGAAAGCGCGAAGATCGGGGCCGACGTCATGACGGCACCGCCGAAAGTGATCAAAGCCCTGTTCAACCACACGCTGACCGACAAGGGCATCGATGCGTTTATGGCGGACTGGGCGAAGACGGGTCAGAAGATCGTCTAGCTGATACGCACCTAATCAATGGCCGAAGAATCCCCTCTCGACATGTTTAAGCAGGCGCTGACCGGCGCCAGCCGCGCAATTGCGCGCGATGCGGAGGTGGAGGTTGCGTGGAGCGCGGATGTGCCAGGCTCTGCGGGCAATCGTTTCCGTGTGCCTTTGCCGGGCCGTGATTTGCCCGCTGAGCAAGTCACCGAGGCGCGCGGCTTCGCCGACAGCTTCTCGCTCAAACTGCGCCATCACAACGCCGGATTGCACGCCAGCGGCAGTCCGCCAGAGCCGGTGGCGCGGGCGTGCTATGATGCGATTGAGCAGGTGCGCTATGAAGCTCTGGGAGCAAATGCATTCGGCGGTATTCGCTCCAATCTTGATGCGGCGGTGGAGCAACGCACCGCGAGCGACCCTATTGCCCGCGCTCAAAATAACAGTGAGGTCCCGCTCGAAAGCGCGCTGTCGCTGATCGTGCGGGAGCAATTGACAGGGCTGGCGGTGCCAGAGCAGGCGCGCGCCGGGGTCGAAATGGTGCGCGAATTCATCGAAGAGCGCATTGGTAATGATCTCAGCAGCCTCGCCGATACTCTGGGAGACCAACAGGCGTTCCAAAAGCTTGCGCTCGATATGCTGCGCGATCTTGATCTCACCCGCCCGCAAGATGCGCCTGATGAGGCGGATAATGACGACGGCGATGAGGAAGAAGGTGCCGATGACGAGCAAGAAGGCGACGAGCAGCAAGAAGGCGACGCTGATCCGCAGGCCACCGATATGGCCGGCGAACAGGCGGAAGGTGATGGCGACGGCGACGCTGATACCGAGCTGTCCGGCGAAGAGGAAATGCAGGACGGCGAGCCGGGCGACGACGGCGATGCCAGCAATGCGCCCGTTCGTCCGAACCGTCCGCAGGCCGACATTCCTGATGGGCTGGACTACAAGCCCTTTACCGAGAAATTCGACGAGGAAGTCGAAGCGCCGGAGTTGTGCGATGCGGAAGAGCTCGACCGGCTGCGCGCTTATCTCGACAGCCAGCTAACCGGCCTGCAAGGTGTGGTCACGCGGCTAGCCAACCGCTTGCAGCGCCGCCTGATGGCGCAGCAGAACCGCAGCTGGGACTTTGATCAGGAAGAAGGCGTGCTGGACGCCGCACGGCTGGCCCGCGTGGTGATCTCACCGGGCACCGCGCTGTCTTATAAGGTCGAGCGCGATGTTGAGTTTCGCGATACTGTCGTCACGCTGCTGATCGACAATTCCGGCTCTATGCGCGGACGGCCGATTTCCATCGCCGCGATCAGCGCGGATATTCTGGCGCGCACGTTGGAGCGCTGCGGGGTCAAAACAGAGATTCTCGGCTTCACCACGCGCGCCTGGAAGGGCGGGCAAAGCCGCGAGGCCTGGCTGGCCGATGGCAAGCCGCAGGGGCCGGGCAGGCTCAATGATCTGCGCCATATCATTTACAAGCAAGCGGATGAGCCATGGCGCCGCGCGCGCCGCAATCTCGGCCTGATGATGCGCGAAGGGCTGCTCAAAGAGAACATCGATGGCGAGGCGCTGATGTGGGCGCATTCCCGCCTGATCCACCGGCCAGAAGATCGCCGCATCATGATGGTGATTTCAGACGGTGCGCCGGTTGATGACAGCACGCTGAGCGTGAACTCGGCGGGCTATCTGGAGGCGCACCTTCGCGGGGTGATCGAATGGATTGAGAACGTCTCACCGGTCCAACTCGTCGCGATTGGCATCGGCCACGATGTGACCCGCTATTACCGCCGCGCGGTGACGATTATGGATGTCGAACAACTTGGCGGCACAATCATGGAGCAGCTTGCTGAGCTGTTTGAGGATGAGAAGGGTGTGAAGCGGCGTTAAGCTTCTCGATCGAAGTCGGTGTGCTCTGCTTTCCCATTTTCGAACGTCACTTGGAAACGCCAAAACCGCGAAGGATAGTAAAACTCCATGCTCCAGTCGGGGAGATCGTGGGGCTCGTCCCAGAAAGCAATCTTCGTCGGATCAATGTCTTCTGGACGCAGGCTCGGATCGAGTGTCTCGAGCCACCCCTCGAGAAAAGGATAAGCTTCTGTTCGCAGCCGAACTAGATTGCCGAGGACCTCCTGCCATAACTTGATTTGCTGTTCGGTGGGGCCGTCCTCATTAGCTTGAAAATCGACTTTGAGAGGTCCTATAGGCGTATCGATTGGGCCGGCGGTTTCCCACGAACAGACTTGCCCATTGAGCGCACGTGAACCGATGAGCTTCCCAAAGATGGGGTGCTCAATTGGCGGCGGTGGCGGCGACTTTGGCTTGAAGAGATTGGTCAACCATTTCATTTGGCTGCCAATAGTCTGTGAGAATTAAGGAATTGATGATGAACGTAACCGAAGCCGTCACATCCCGTCGCTCTGTGCGTCAGTTCACCGACCAGCCGGTCGAGCTGGAGACGATCCGCCGCGTTATGGACACCGCGCGCTGGGCCGCGTCCGGCTGCAATTTTCAGCCTTGGGAGGCGACTGTTCTGACCGGCCAGCCGCTCGCAGACTTGCAGGCGAAAATCACCACAACGCCTCCGCAAGCGGCAGAGTATGACTGGAATGCGCCGGGGCAAGAGGACGCCTACAAAGCGCGTCTCCACGCGGTCTCAAAAGGCATGTTCGGCGCCATGGAAATTGCGCGCGAAGATAAAGAGGGGCGGATGAAGGCGATGATGCGCAACGCCACCAGCTTTGATGCGCCCGCGGTTATGTTCGTCTATTTCCCGCGCCTGATGAAAGAGGCGCAGTGGTCCGACACGGGTATGTGGCTGCAATCGGTCGCGCTGCTGCTGCGCGAGGAGGGACTCGACAGCTGTTTTCAAGAGTACATGGCCTATTATGCGGATGTGATCCGCGATCATCTGGGCCTCGATCACGAGCGCTACATGTTCTTTTGCGGGATGGCGATTGGCTACCGCGATGAGGACGCTCCAGTGAATTGCTATGAGCGCGAGCGCGTGCCGCTGGACGAGCACGTCAAGTTTGTGGGCTTTGAATAGCTCGTCACTCTAGCGAAAGCTGGGGTCTAAAACTGCAAAGCTGAACATAGCCGCCTAAGATCCCAGCTTGCGCTGGGATGACGCAAGAGGCAAAGCGCGATGCGAAATGACTGACCTCAAGCTCTTCAACTCGCTCACCCGCGAACTCGAACCATTCCGTCCCGTCCACGAAGGCGAGGCGCGCGTCTACACCTGCGGCCCGACGGTCTATAATTATCCGCATATCGGCAATATGCGCGCCTATGTTTTCGCGGATATTCTCGGGCGGAACCTGTCCCACAAGGGCTATGACCTCACGCACATCATCAACATCACAGATGTTGGCCATCTGACCGATGATGCGGATGCGGGCGAGGACAAGATGGAGAAGATGGCGTCTGAAAAGGCGCAAAGCATCTGGGACATCGCGAAGCATTACACCGAGGCCTATTGGGCGGATGTGAAGGCTCTGAATATCCGCCAGCCTGCCAAATGGTCGGTCGCAACCGATTACATCGAAGAGATGCTGGAGTTCGCAAAGAGCATTGCTGACAAGCACTGCTATGAGCTCGAAAGCGGGCTTTATTTCGATGTCTCAACCATCGAGGATTACGGGCGGTTGGCGCGCGCCGTAACCGAAGATGGCGAAGGCCGGATCGACACAGTCGAAGGCAAACGCAATGCGGCTGACTTCGCGATTTGGCGCAAGACACCCGCTGGCGAAAAGCGCCAGATGGAATGGGATAGCCCGTGGGGCAAGGGCGCTCCGGGCTGGCACCTTGAATGCTCGGTCATGGGCGAAAAACTGCTTGGTTTTCCTTTCGACATTCACACTGGCGGGATTGATCACCGCGAAATTCACCACCCCAATGAGATCGCGCAGAACCAAGCATTTTGCGGCTGCGGCGGGCTTTCCGACGCCCGCAATTCCGGCGCGAATATCTGGATGCATAACAACTTTCTGGTCGAGCGCTCAGGCAAGATGTCGAAGTCTTCCGGCGAATTCCTGCGCCTGCAGTTGCTGCTCGACAAAGGCTATCATCCGCTCGCTTATCGAATGATGTGCCTGCAAGCGCATTACCGCAGCGAACTGGAGTTTTCGTGGGAGGGTCTGACCGCCGCGCTCACGAGGCTTAAGCGGATCGTGATGCTGGTGGAGCGCATCGCCGATGCGCCAAGCGGCGGCGCGACCGATCACCCGAAATTTGCGCCAGTGCTGGAGAAATTTGAGACAGCAATCGCCGATGATCTCAACACCTCGATCGCGCTCACGGCCTTGGAAGATGCGCTGGCGACCAAAAAGGTTGATGCGGGAATCAAGCGCGCCGTTGTTGAGCGGATCGATAGCGTTCTGGGCCTCGGCCTGTTTGAGCTTGCGCGCACGGACCTACGCATCCGGCCTAAGGACGCGGTGATCACCGAAGAAGAAATCGACGCAGCGTTTGAACGCCGCAAGGCTGCGCGCGCGGAGAAAGACTTTGCTGCTTCTGATGCTATTCGAGACGAGCTTGCGGAGCAGGGCGTCGAAGTGATGGATGGCGACCCGATGGGGTGGGAGTGGAAACTGTCTTAATTCGTCATTGCGAGCCGCAGGCGAAGCAATCCAAGGAGCAAGCTTGCGTCTTGGTGCGGCAATGGGCCATGGATTGCTGCGTCGCCCTCCGGGCTCCTCGCAATGACGAGAAAAGAGAGAATACATGACGATCCTAGCCGTATCCGGCCTGATCCGCCCTCTGCTCGAGCCGCAATTGCCCGGCGATATTGATGTCCGCTGGTTCATGACGCACGAAGAGGCGCTGGAGGCCGTGCCTGAGGCGGAGATCGGCTGGTTTGATATGTATGATCAGGCGGCGATGGCCGACACTTTGCGCGCTGCGAAAAAGCTGAAATGGCTCAATTCGATCTATGCGGGGCTCGATTTTCTTCCGCTGGATGTCCTGATTGAGCGCGGGGTGACGGTCACCAATGGCGCAGGGATCAACGCCATAACCATCGCCGAATATGTTGTGATGGGCATGCTCAATATCGCAAAGGATTATCGCTCTGTGATGCGCGCGGCGGAGCGGCGCGAATGGTTGCAGGACAGCCCGGGCAAGCGGGAGCTGCACGGCTCAAAGGCTTTGCTGCTCGGCTACGGCGCGATTGGCAAGCTGATCAAACCGCGCCTCGAAGCATTCGATGTCGATGTGACCGTGGTGCGCCGCTCCGGCGGTGAAGGCGTGCTGACACCGGATGAGTGGCGCGCAAAGTTGGGCGAGTTTGACTGGGTCATTCTGGCGGTTCCAGCCACGTCTGAAACCGACGGCATGATCGGCGCAGATGAGCTTGCCGCGATGAAATCGGACGCGGTCATTGTGAACATCGCGCGCGGTGCCGTGATCGACCAACCTGCCTTGATCGAGGCGCTGCAAGCCAAGACTATTGGCGGGGCTTTCTTGGATGTCACGACGCCCGAACCGCTTCCAGAGGATCATGTGCTTTGGACGCTCGACAATGCGCATATCTCCATGCACCTTTCTGGTCGCGCGCAAGACAAGATGTTCATCCGCAGCGCAGCGCGCTTCCTTGATAATCTTGCAAAATATCGCCGCGGAGAGCCGGTTGCACCGATTTTTGATCCGGTGAGGGGATATTGAGCTAAGACGTAACCGCGGGGGCGGAATTGGCGAAACTATAAACGCGCTCGGCCATTGTCTTCGCGCAGGCCGCTTAAGGAGAACGCAGCTATGACCAACACCAAGAAAGCCTCCGACCTTTTTATCGAATGTCTGGAGGCGGAGGGTGTTGAATACATCTTTGGCGTCCCCGGTGAGGAAAACCTCGATTTTCTAGAAAGCCTGTCCAACTCCGATCAGATCAAGCTTGTGCTGACCCGGCACGAGCAAGGCGCGGGCTTTATGGCCGCGACCTATGGGCGGCACACGGGTAAAACCGGCGTGTTTCTGGCAACGCTGGGGCCGGGCGCGACCAATATGGTCACCGCGATTGCCTATTCGCAGCTCGGCGGGATGCCAACGCTGGCGATCACCGGGCAAAAACCGATCAAGAAATCGAAGCAAGGCCGGTTCCAGATCCTCGATGTGGTCGACATGATGGGGCCGATCACGAAATACGCTTATCAGCTGCATGCAGGCGACAATATTCCCAGCCGCGTGCGCGAAGCTTTCCGTCTGGCGGAAGAAGAAAAGCCCGGCGCGACGCATCTCGAATTGCCTGAGGATATCGCCGAGGAACCAACCGATTCTGTACCCATCGCTCGCTCTGTCGCGCGCAGGCCATCGGCGGAGGTCAAAGCCGTGCGCATGGCGGTGGAGGCATTGGACGCGGCGCAGCGCCCAGTGCTGGTGATCGGTGCCGGTGCCAATCGCAAGATGACCAGCAATATGCTGGGCGAGTTCATTGAGAAGGTGCAGATCCCATTTGTCACCACGCAAATGGGCAAGGGTGTGATTGATGAGCGGCATCCGCTGTTCCTCGGCTGCGCTGCCTTGTCCGCTGGCGATTTCTGCCACCGCGCGATTGAGGACGCGGATCTCATCATCAATGTTGGCCATGATGTGATCGAAAAGCCGCCGTTCTTTATGAACGACAGCAGTGCGACCGTGATCCATGTCTCAACCAAGACTGCAGAGGTCGATCCGGTCTATTTCCCTCAAATCGAGGTGATCGGCGATATCGCCAATGCGATTTGGCAGATTAAAGAAGGCGCGACCAAGCGCGATGGTTGTTTGTGTGATCGCATGCTGGAATATCGCGCAGCAGAGGTCGCCCATTCCAAGCCGCTAGAGGCAGACAATCGCTTCCCCATCTTCCCGCCGCATCTGGTTCGCCAAGTGCGCGATAGCATGCCCAATGATGGCATCATCTGCCTCGATAATGGGGTCTATAAAATCTGGTTCGCGCGCAATTACACCGCGTACCTGCCGAACACGGTCCTGCTCGACAATGCTCTGGCGACAATGGGCGCTGGTCTGCCCTCAGCGATGATGAGCGCTATGCTCTATCCCGATCGGAGGGTGATGGCGATCTGCGGCGACGGCGGCTTTATGATGAACAGCCAGGAGATGGAAACGGCGGTTCGGCTGGGCCTCAATATGACGGTGCTAATCCTGCGCGACGATGCTTACGGAATGATCCGCTGGAAGCAGGCGAATATGGGTTTTAAGGATTACGGGCTCACCTATGGCAATCCCGACTTTGTGAAATATGCCGAAAGTTACGGCGCGCATGGTCACCGCGTGACGAGTAGTGAGCACTTAACCGATGTGCTCGCCCACACGCGCGATACGCCGGGGGTTCACCTGATCGATTGCCCGGTCGACTACAGCGAAAATGATCACATTTTAAACCATGAGATCAAAGAATTGAGCGCGAAGCTCTGAGCCGAAGCCCTGCAAGAGGACATCTCCATGCCCCAGCTTAAAGACACCTATCCGCTCTATCTCAACAATAAGGCTGCGCAGCCCAACACCGATCTGGCGGTGACTGACAAATACACAGGCGAGGTCGCCTTCCGCACTGCGCTCGCCACGCCAGACGTGATCGATGAGGCGATTGCCGGGACCGTTCGCGCGGCCGCGCCAATGGCGAAGCTCGCCAGTTATGAGAAGCAGGACGTGCTGATGCACTGCGTCGCGCGGTTTAAGGAGCGGTTTGACGAGCTTGCCTATTCGCTGTGCGTTGAGGCGGGAAAGCCGATCAATGATGCAGAGGGCGAGGTCACCCGTCTGATCGATACTTTCCGCATCGCGGGCGAGGAGGCTGTGCGCAATTACGGCGAGGTCATGCCGCTCGATATCTCGGCGCGGGCCAAGGGTTATCAGGCGATGTGGAAACGCGTGCCGATTGGGCCGTGCAGCTTTATTTCGCCGTTCAACTTTCCGCTCAATCTCGCCGCGCACAAGATCGCGCCTGCCATCGCAATGGGCTGTCCATTTGTGATGAAGCCCGCGAGCAAAACGCCGCTCGGCGCGATCATCATGGGCGAGGTTCTGGCCGAATGCGATGTGCTGCCCGAAGGGGCGTTTTCGATCCTGCCAGCGAGCCGCGATGGCGCGGATCTGTTCACCACCGATGAGCGGTTGAAACTGCTCAGCTTCACCGGTTCGCCGGGCGTTGGCTGGGATTTGAAGGCTAAGGCCGGCAAGAAGCCGGTTATCCTGGAGCTCGGCGGAAATGCCGCTGTCATTGTCGATCACGATGCTGATCTGGATGATGCGCTGGAGCGGATTATCTTCGGCGCGTTTTACCAATCCGGGCAAAGCTGCATCGGCGTGCAGCGGATCATCATTCACGCCGATATCTATGACCGCTTCAAAGATATGCTGGTTGAAAAAACCAAGACGCTGATCGCGGGCGATCCGAAAGATCGTGACACCTTTATCGGTCCGATGATCTCTGAAGGCGAGGCGACGCGCCTTAAAGGCTGGATCGACGATGCGGTCGAGGGCGGGGCGGACCTGCTAACCGGTGGCGGATTGTCGAACGGCAATATGCTTGAGGCGACGCTCCTCGAAAATGTCCATCCCGATGCGGCAGCCATCAATGAGGAGGCTTTCGGCCCGCTCGCGATCCTGCAGAAATTCACCGATTTCGATGCTGCGCTGGACGAGGTGAACCGCTCCAAATTCGGCCTGCAAGCGGGCATTTTCACGCGCGACCTGTTCAAAATGTACGACGCCTGGGACGAGTTGGATGTTGGCGGCATCGTTATCAACGACGTGCCAAGCTACCGCGTCGACAACATGCCCTATGGCGGCGTGAAAGATTCAGGTCTGGGCCGCGAAGGCATCCGGTTCGCCATGGAAGATATGAGCGAAATCCGGAACCTTGTGGTGCGGCGGAATTAATTGAACTGCGCAGGCCCATCCGGGCCAGCGTCCTCGGCGCAGCTCCTCCGCTTCGCTACGGTGCGCCTGCGGGCGGGCGTGCGCCCTTGCGGGCCTGATGGCCCGTCAGCTTTCCTCGAGTAGCAACAGCACCGCCGTCACCTGCATGTGCGGCTCCGGTGTGTAATTGCTTTCAACGCTAGAAATCGTTGCATCGGCGATCAGCTGGCTGGGGATGTGGAACTCGTGCTCGGGCAGGGCGGCGATAAACTCTTCCCCAACCTTGCAGGCTGCGATCCCGTCAAATTCGATCGCCAATTCGTGACGTGAGCCGGAAAAGGTGATCGATGCCCAGGGCTTCTCCTCATGCGTGAGGAGGTTACCGCGCCCGCCAGCGAGTTTAAGCAAGGCCTCGCGCACCCGGTCGCTGGTTGTGCGCCGGGGGCGGTAACGCCGCGCTCGCCGAGCGGCACGCGCGCTCTGAGTGGCAGGCGGGGTGTCGATCATATCCGCTGGAACATCGATCTGGCCGCTGTCGGCGGATTTGGTTTCAATAAGCATGGGCGATTTCCTGACCGAGATTTTGAGCGAGTTTCATGCCGAAGGTTCCGGCGTTATGGGTTGGGGCTAGGCCGCTGCTGGGGCGGAAACTGCCGGGTATCGCCTTGAATTCCGCCGGAGCGTTTTCGCCCTCGGTGGCCGGGCTGACATAGTCCGACATCCATTGGCGCGTGCGAGCCTCGGTGGCGGCGCGCGGCGTGCGGCCCATCCGCAAATCGAGCACAAAGCGCGGGTCATGCGCGGCCAGCCGTCCAAATTTTGTGGCCGGCATATCGTGGTCCCTCAGGAACTTTTCGATCACTCTGATCAGCATATGATTTCCCCTTCATCTGATTCCCAAAAAGCGAATCATCCTGCTTCGAATCGCTCAATGTTCCTTAAATGTTCCATTCATTTTCCTACTTGTCTAGGAAAAATCTTGCATGTAGGAAGGAAAAATGAGGAACTCAGAAAAAAACAATCCATCCGACCCGCGTCAGCGCCTGCAGGACTTGTCAAAGGAGCGGGGCGCGAGCCTTGCGAATCTGTCGAAAATGCTCGGGCGTAACGCGAGTTACCTACAACAATTCATCACCAAGGGCTCGCCTAAGAAGCTTGAGGAAAATGACCGCCGCGTTCTGGCGCAGTTCTTTGGCATTGCTGAGACAGAACTTGGTGCTCTGCCCAATGTAGTGAAGGAAAATTCCTACAGTGCGTCTGCGACGACGCAATTGGGACGGGGGAGGAGCGCAAAGGTGTGGGTTGATGTGCCCCGGCTTGATATCGGGGCCTCCGCCGGACCGGGTACTTTGCCCGATTCAGAAGAGCCTTATGACGCGTTTCAATTCTCGCGCCGCTGGCTCACCGAACAAGGTCTCGAAGGGGCCAAGCTATCGGCGATTACGGTGACGGGCGATTCGATGGAGCCGCTGCTGCATGATGGCGACGAAATCCTAGTCGACCGCGCTGAGCGTCCTTTCAGGGACGGCGTGCATGTTGTGCGCCTGGGCGACAATCTGATGGTCAAGCGTGTTGCCAGCGCCGGACCTGGGCGGCTCGCACTGATCTCACAAAATCTCGCTTACCCGCCGATCGATGTGGCAGCGGAAGAATGCGAGATTATCGGCCGCGTCGTTTGGAAAGGTGGGCGGATTTGAGAGTGGGTCTTTCTGGAAGCTGGCTGGTCACTCATAGCAACCCGATAATTTCGTGATGGCTAGAGACAACTAGCGACGCGCCATTCGCGAACAGTCGATCCGCGAGACCCTGATCCGCGTGGCTGCCTCCAACAAAGCCAATCGGCAACATGCCTGCCGCGCGCGCTGCCCGAATACCGTTGATGCTGTCTTCGATCACAGCGCATCGCTCCGGGGGGACTTCAATCTGTTTGGCGGCATGAAGGAACAGGTCTGGGGCTGGTTTACCCGAGCTCACGGCATCAACCGAATAGATGTGGGGCGCAAAAAGTTCAGCGAGCTTGGTTATCTCCAGCTTCTTGACCAACTTGTCCGTTGGAGCAGAGGATCCGACTGCAACTTTGCCTGAGAACGCCTCGACTAGCTGCGTCACTCCGCCAAGCGGCCGAAGCTCAGCCTCAATCCTAGGCTCTGTGCGTTCATGCAATCGCGCGCCAAAATCTGCCGGGAATGCTCCGCCAATGCGGGCCTGATAGTCCGACGCCAACTGCGAGTAGAAATCGGGATAAGACAGCCCGACAAACCGCGAGAGGTATTCCTCACGATCGTAAGATAACCCAAGCTCCGCCAGCATTTCTCGCTCGACCTCAATGTGGATGACTTCAGAGTCGACGAGCACACCGTCACTGTCGAAAATTATGGCTTTGCAAGTTGATAGGTCCATGGCTTGGCAACATCTCCCACAAGTGTCGCAGCAACGCACGATGAGGGCTCTCAGCTCGGGTCGCAAGCTCAACTGCGGCACTCACTTGTAATCCCGGCCGCCTGCCGCCACACTCCGCTCCCATTAGAATAGCCTTACCCGCGTTCAAAAGGAGTCCGCTCATGCCGAATACACCCCAAAGAGCCATTCGGACCGCGCAGCTCTTATGTGTTGCTACGTTGTGCGTGGGTGCAGCAGATTCGCGCTCGATTGAGTTGAGCGCTGGGCAGTGGACTGTCGATCACACGCTGAAAGCTCCGGAAGCGGGCATGGTCCATGACGAGCAATCCCAGTTCTGTCTGACCGAGGCGAACAACACGATCACCTTCGACAGAATTCTGGCCGATCTGAACTTTGGGCAATGCACAACGCGCAATGTCGTTATCGCTCAGGGCCGGGCGAGCGCGGATATGACCTGTGTCTACGAAGAGGATGGCGGGGTAACGATCACCGGGACCATCGAGGGGACCTATTCCAGCGATCGCTATCGCGTTGTCGCCGTGATCAATGAGAATGGCGCGAATTACGAAGGGATCGGTCGGCGCACCGGAGCCTGCGGCGGCTAGACCCAATCGCGCTAAGCCGGTGCCCGCTTGCAATCCTTAGCGCGCACCGCCACATCCTCAGCCATGACCGAACAACCCAAAACTCCGCCGATGAAAGCCGCGATTATTCCGGTGACGCCGCTCCAGCAAAACTGCTCGCTGATCTGGTGCACGAAGACGATGCGCGCGGCCTTGATTGATCCGGGCGGCGATCTGCATAAGCTGAAAGATGGCGTGGCGAAGGCCGGTGTGACACTGGAGAAAATCCTGATCACTCACGGCCATCTTGATCATTGCGGTCAGGCCGGCATGCTGGCTGAGGAACTGGGCCTTCCAATCGAGGGGCCGCATAAGGATGATCTGTTCTGGATTGAGCAGCTCGACAATGATGGCGCGCGCTATGGCATGGAGGCCAAGAGCTTTGAGCCGGATCGCTGGCTGGAGCATGGCGATACTGTCACTGTGGGCGAGTTGACGCTGGATGTGATCCATTGCCCCGGTCACACCCCTGGGCACGTGGTGTTTTTCCATGAGCCAAGCCGGTTTGCAGTTGTCGGCGATGTGCTGTTCCAAGGCTCAATTGGCCGGACCGATTTCCCGCGCGGCAATCATCAAGATCTCATCAATGCGATCACCCAGCGGCTGTGGCCATTGGGTGAGGATGTGATGTTTATTCCCGGACACGGTCCGACCAGCACCTTTGGCCAAGAACGCAAAACGAACCAGTTTGTGAGCGATTACATCTTGTCATAGACGCGGCCAGCGCGCCGAATATTAGATCACCCGAAGCACAACAAGCGTTGCGGCGACCGCCAAACCTAGCTGTGTCAGCATAGTTATGATTGTGCCGATAAAGCGGCCTTTGCTGAGGCTGCCGCCGTCCATGCCAAACCCGTGTGCTACGCGGCCGAGCATATAGAGGCCAGCGATATAGGCGAGCCAAGTTCCGCCTCTGCCTGAAAGCTCAATCGCAGCGATCAGGATCAGTACAAAGGCCGTGTTCTCAACAAAGTTCAATTGCGCGCGCATACGCCGCTCGACGCTCTCATTGCCGCCATCGCCAACAAAGACCTGCGTTGCGTTTCGCACTTGCCCGATCCGGATTGATAGCCAAATGTTCAAGATCGCAGCCGCAGCCGCGGCGGCCAAAGTCACCGGAAGCGTAATCATAAATAGTTCCCTCAAAACGTGTTATTTGGGTGCTAGGCGGGTCAAGAGCGGCTTGCAACGTGCGATTTTTACGCTATAGCGCGCGGCTTGCCCGGCGGTATTGGCTTGGATTTTCGTACGAGGGAAAACTTGTGCGGCACGATAGCTTACCCTAAGGGATCATCATATTGATGCGTAACACTGCGCAAAGACACAGTTTATTTGAGAAACAGGTGCCGGAATGGCTGTCCCTAAGAGAAAAGTATCCCCACATCGCCGCGGCAATCGCCGCGCACACGATTCGCTGAAAGTAGAAGCGTTTCACGAATGCAACAATTGTGGTGAGCTGAAACGCCCTCACAATCTGTGCCCGCACTGCGGGTTCTACAACGGGCGTGAGGTTGTCGCAGTCGTTTAAGGCGGCAGTGACTTTGACGGAGAACCAGCCATGAGCCTGCCGCGTATCGCTATTGATGCGATGGGCGGTGATGAAGGCGTGCGCGTAATGGTTGAAGGCGCTGCGCTGGCGCGCCGCCGTCATGAAGATTTCCAATTTCTGTTGGTGGGTGACCAGGCGCGGATCGAAGCCGCGCTTGAGGCGCATCCTGCTTTGCGCAGCGCCTCTGAAATTCTGCACTGCGATGATGTGATCGGCGGCGATGAGTTGCCTAGCCGTGCCATCCGCCGGGCAAAGACCACTAGCATGGGACTAGCCGTCAATGCCGTGAAGGTCGGCGATGCCGGCGCCGCGGTAAGCGCGGGCAACACCGGCGCTTTAATGGCGATGAGTAAGCTTGCTCTGCGCACGATGCCGGGCATTGGACGGCCCGCATTAGCGGCGCTGCTTCCCACACTTGAAGATCACGATGTCGTGATGCTCGATCTCGGCGCAAACACCGAGGCGAATGCGCGCAATCTGGTGCAATATGCGGTGATGGGCGCGGCCTATTCGCGGATCGTCAACGGCTTCGAACGGCCAAAGGTCCGCTTGCTCAACATTGGCACTGAAGAAATCAAAGGCACAGACGCTCTGCGTGACGCGGCCGCTCGTTTGCAAGAGGCAAGCGAGGCCAGTGATGGCGGGCTCGCGCTGCAATTCGACGGTTTCGTCGAATCCGACAAGATCAATCGCGGCGAAACTCATGTCGTTGTGACCGATGGGTTCTCTGGCAATATCGCCTTGAAAGCGATCGAGGGCTCAGCGCGCTTCGTGACCGACCTTTTGCGCAACGCCTTCACGAGCTCACTGAGGTCTAAGATCGGTTTTCTGGTCTCACGTCCCGCTACGGAGCTGCTGCGGCATCACCTCGATCCGAACAACCACAATGGCGCGGTGTTCCTGGGCCTGAATGGCGTGGTCGTGAAAAGCCATGGCAGCGCAAATGCCGCGGGCGTGGCCAATGCCGTCGCTGTGACCGCCAGCCTGCTGAAGAACAACCTCACCCAGCGGATTTCGCAAGGGTTGGCTGAGCTTGGCGAAGATGCGCTCAAAGAGAATGGCAATGGCGCTGCAAAGGTCGAAAAGCCCGATAGCGAGGCCCCTGCGTGACGCGCTCCCGCCTGCGCGGTACGGGGTCGGCATTGCCGGCGAACGTGGTCACCAATGCAGAGCTTGCGGAGCGTGTCGACACCAGCGATGAATGGATTGTAGAGCGCACCGGCATTCGTCAGCGCTACATCGCTGAAGACGGCGAGACGACCTCAACCCTGGCAATCGCAGCGGCGCGGGCCGCGCTGGATGACGCGCGCATTGAGGCAGGCGAGATCGATCTGATCGTTCTGGCCACCGCCACACCGGACAACACATTTCCTGCAACCGCGACCAAGGTTCAGCATGCGCTGGGCTGCAATGGCTGCATCGCTTTTGATGTCGCGGCGGTCTGCTCCGGCTTTCTCTATGCGCTCGCTACTGCCGATTCGATGCTGCAATCGGGCATGGCAAAGCGCGCTTTGGTGATCGGCGCCGAAACATTCAGCCGTATTCTCGATTGGGAAGATCGCACCACCTGCGTGCTGTTTGGTGATGGGGCAGGCGCAATCGTGATTGAGCGCGATGACGCCAGCTCCAGCGACAGCGCTGACGCGCCTGGCATTATCTCCACGCGCTTGCATGCCGACGGCGCGCAGCATGATCTGCTTTATGTTGATGGCGGGCCGTCAACGACACAGACAGTCGGGCATTTGCGCATGAAGGGCCGCGAGGTGTTCCGTCATGCGGTTGTCAACCTCGCCAGTGTTTTGCATGAAGTCATTGAAGACGCTGGTATTTCGACCGATGATATCGATTGGGTTGTCCCGCATCAGGCCAACGCTCGGATCCTCGATGCGACCGCGCGCAAGCTTGGTTTGCCAGCGGAAAAGATCGTGGTGACTGTCGATCAGCATGCGAATACGTCCGCCGCTTCGGTCCCGCTCGCGCTGGATACAGCGCGCCGCGATGGCCGGATCAAGGACGGCGATCTGGTCATGTTAGAGGCGATGGGCGGCGGCTTTACTTGGGGTGCCAGCCTGATCCGGATTTAGTCTTTTCGCCGTCTGGCGTTCAGGCAATGTGCACAATTTTGCAGCAATATTCACCGGCAAGTTGCGAAAATTGCGTGATAACTCTACTATAGGCCACGCTTTGTGGTCGCACCTACAAGGAGGAATTGCATGATGCGTTCTGTGGGCACTCTTACCCGCGCCGATCTGGCCGAAACGATTAACCGCCGTATGGGCTTTAGCCGCTCCGAATCGCTCGACATGGTTGAGGCAATTCTCGACAAAATGTGCGGCGCTCTCGCGGATGGCGAGAATGTGAAGATTTCCGGCTTCGGCAGTTTTGTTCTGCGCGATAAGCGCGAGCGGATTGGCCGTAATCCTAAGACCGGTGTTGAAGTGCCAATTACGCCTCGCCGCGTGATGACCTTCCGCGCCAGCCAATTGCTGAAAGAGCAAATCGCGAAAGGCGCTTAATCGATGACTGACTTTGACGATGGCAAGGACGAAAGCGCGCTTCGGACTATCGGCGAGGTCAGTGATGGATTGGGTATTAAGCCGCACGTGCTGCGCTATTGGGAGCAGCAATTTACGGCTCTCAAGCCACTAAAACGCAGCGGCGGCCGGCGCTATTACCGACCTGAAGACGTTGAATTGGTTGAGAGAATCAATCAGCTTGTCAATGAAGAAGGCTACACGCTGAAGGGCGCGCAGGCGGCCCTTCGAGCCAGCAACAGCGCTGGCGGAGATCGTCGCGGTCTTGATCGCCGTGTTGGCGATCGCCGCACTGATGGTGATGATGCTAGCGACGGTGGTGGCAGTATTTCCGCTGCTCCGGCGAAGGATTTCAGTGAAGCGATTGCGAAGCTGAAGTCGATCCGTTCGCGCCTCGCGACCGCCATTGAAGCTTAGTTCTTGATCGAAGCTTTGCCGCGCTAATCCGCGCATGCAAATCTGATCCCGCTACTCCGCGACCATCAAGGCCGCTTCACCCAGGTCGACGCTGACCAAGCGCGAGACGCCTTTTTCCGCCATGGTCACACCGAACAAACGGTGCATCCGGCTCATGGTCACGGCATTGTGGGTGACGATCAGATAGCGTGTTTGCGTGTTCTGGATCATCGAATCGAGCAGATCGCAGAAGCGCTCAACATTGGCATCATCGAGCGGCGCATCGACCTCATCGAGCACGCAGATTGGCGCTGGATTGGTCAGGAACAGCGCGAAGATGAGCGCCGTTGCGGTCAGCGCCTGTTCCCCGCCGGATAGCAGCGACAAGGATTGCAAACGCTTGCCGGGCGGCTGAGCGTAAATCTCTAGGCCTGCCTCCAGCGGATCGTCACTGTCGATCAAGGCCAGATGCGCTTGGCCGCCTTCAAACAGGCGCGTGAAGAGCTCGCGGAAATGTCCGTCGACCTCCTCAAACGCGGCGCGTAAGCGTTCGCGGCCCTCGCGGTTGAGATTGCCGATCGATCCGCGCAGGCGGTTCACCGCCTCGGCCAGTTCTGCCTGTTCACTGGCGCTGCTGCCGTGCTCGGTTTCGAGTTTTTCCAGCTCTTCGGCGGCCACCAGGTTCACCGGGCCAATACGCTCACGGCTAGCGGAGAGGCGCTCCATCTCATTGCCTTCAGCGGTCGCATCGAGCACCGCTTGTGCATCAAATTCAAAGCGTTCGGCCAGCATTGGCGGCGGGCATTGGAACCGCTCGCCAGATATCCGCGCCATTTCTCCGCGCCGCGCCTCTTGGCTTTCCGCGCGCGCTGCCAGAGTGGCGCGTCCTTCGCGCGCCACCGTCAGCGCTTCGCCCGCTTCGGCCAGAGCGCTGTCGCAAGTGGACATCGCCGCCTGACATTCCGCCAGCGCTGCCTCGGCCACTGCGAGTTCCTCGCCCAGCCGGGTTCGTAGCGCGTCGCCTTGCTCAATCTCTTCGATCAGAGACGCAGGCTTGTCTGCGAAGACTTTGCGCTCTTGCTCGATCTCTTCCAGCCGCCGCCCAGCCTCGGCCATGCGCCGTGCGGCTTCGCCAGAGCGTGCCTCCCAGTTTGCGCGGTCAGCCTGCTGGGCCGCATTGCGTTCGCGCGTTACGGCCAGGCCCTGATCATGCGCGGCGAGTTCAGCCATCGCCGATTGGACGGCAGCGCGGGCGGCTTCGTGTTTCGCCTGCGCCGCCTCCAGACCCGCGCGGCCTGTGTCTGGCGAGGGCAGGGTGTCGCGCTTTTCCTTAGCGCTGGTCAGGTCATTTTCGGCCGCGCTTGTTTGCTCGCCAAGTTCGGAGCGTGAGCTCGCCAATTCTTCAAGCCGCGCGGCGATCCGCTCTTTGGCGGCTTCGGCTTGGTCAAGACGCCGCAGAGCATGGCGCTCTTCTTCGATTGCGCCTGCAATCTCGCGTTCTTGGGCGACCAGATTGGTTTGCAGCGCCGTCAGTTCCTCGCGTGCGCTGCGCTCGTCGTTCTCTGCCTTTTCTGCAGCATCCCGCAATCCGGGCAGGATTCCCTCAAGCTCACTGAGACGGCTCGCGGCCTCTAGCTTGGCTGCCTCGGCTGCGCCTTCGCCGCGCGCAACAAACCCGTCCCAACGGCGCAAATGGCCTGCTTTTGTGACGAGCCATTCGCCGGGATTGAGCGTTCGGCCATCGTCTTCGTCCGCAACATGCACGAGAGCGAGGCGCGCTCGCAGCTCTTCCGGGCAGTGGGTGAGATGGTCGATCAGGCTGTCTTTGACTGGCTTTGGCGCGGTGCCGCCGGCCCAGAACCGGCCGTCTTTCCCTGCTTCAGGAGAGCCGAGCGGCGATTTGGAATCGCGCCCCAGAACGGCGGCCATCGCGCGCTCATAACCGCGCTCAACCGCGACCTTCTCGAGTGCTTGCGGCAGGCCAGCGCTGTCCTTCGTGCGCTTGGCTCTCGCATCGCGGTCGCGCGCTAGAGCGGAATATTCGCGTTCGATCCCGGCCAATTCTGCTTTCGCAGCCGCGAACGCTGCCGCCGCATCATCGCGCGCTATCTGTAGATCAGACTTGCGGGCTTGGTCGGCGTCCAGCGTCTCGCACAGCTTCGCCAGCGCCGCTTCAGCTGCCGCGACATCGGCTTTGGCCGTCTCGACCTCAGCCTCTGGATCGTTGCCAGAAGTTAGCTCGGCCTGTTGCCGTTCGAGCCGCTCGTGCTCGCTCCGCAGCCGCGCAAGCCGCGTCTCTGCCTGCTCAATCGCCGCTTCCGCGACGCGCCATTCCGCCTCAACCCCGGCGTGATCGGCGGTCGCTTTGGCCAGAGCGAGTTCAGCGGTTCGGCTGGCGCGCTCGCTGTCCTCTGATTTTGCGGCCATGGCGGGGCGCAATTCTTCGTCCCGCTTAAGCGCGGCATCGCTCGCGGCCATTTCGCGGGTCAGGCGCTCTAGCGCTTCGGCGGCGTCGCTGGTCATCCGATCGGCATCGCCGCGATCTTCTTCGAGCCGTACGCGTTGACGTTCGAGGTCGGCCAGCCGCTGCTCCGCCGCTTCCAGCTTCTCCGCCAGAGCAGCCATGCGGTGGCCATGCGCGCTGCTGTCATCGCGGCGATCGGCCAGCTCGTCGCGGGCTTCGGTCAGCTTTGCTGCTGCCTTTGCTTGCGCTTTCTGTGCGATATTAGCCTGTTCTTTGGCGGCTGCGACTTTGTCATCGGCTCCTTGAGCCGCGGCGCGGGCTTCCTTCGCGGCATCGGCGGCATCGCGCCAGCGTGCAAAGAGCAGACGCGCCTCTGCGATCTGAATCTGATCGGTCAGTTTTTTATAGCGTTCGGCCTGTTTTGATTGGCGGCGAAGCGAGGCCATCTGCGTGTCGAGACCCGCCATCAGGTCTTCGAGCCTGGCAAGGTTCGCCTCGGTTTGGCGCAGCTTGCTCTCAGCATCTTTGCGCCGCACGTGCAGGCCAGCGATCCCGGCGGCCTCTTCGAGCATTTGCCTGCGCTCGGTCGGTTTTGCAGCGATCACTTGAGCGATTTTGCCTTGGCTCACGAGTGCCGGGGAGTGCGCGCCCGTGGCGGCATCGGCGAAAGTCAACGAAACGTCCTTGGCCCGGACATCGCGGCCATTGACGCGGTAGGCGCTGCCAGCACCGCGCTCTATTCGGCGGGTGACGATCAGCTCTTCATTGTCATCGTCTGAGGCGTGCAGCACGACCTCGGCGAAATCACGCGGCGGGCGCGAGCTCGTGCCTGCGAAGATCACGTCTTCCATCCCGCCAGAGCGCATGCTCTTGGGCGAGTTTTCACCCATTACCCAGCGGATGGCCTCCAGCAGGTTGGATTTGCCGCAGCCATTGGGGCCGACAACGCCGGTAAGGCCGGGTTCGACGCGCAATTCAGCAGGCTCAACAAAGCTCTTAAAACCACTGAGCTTTAGCTTGCTGATCTGCATATGCGGCGAGCCCCCCGGCTATCCCGCTCGATTAACGAGCGCCGGCGCGTTGCAGCGCGGGTTCGAGCTGGTCCCAGCTAAGCGCTTCGACCCGGGCGCCGTTCAAGAAGAATGTTGGCGTCGCATTGACGTTCAGTTCTTCTGACTGCGCAGCGGATGTGTCAGCGATGGCTTGGATGCGGGCACCATCGGCGAGGCAGGTACGAGCCTGGTCCGCGCTGAGGCCGCGTGCGGAGAAGAAGTCGATCAGGCCAGCGGCCTCTGCGATGCCGATAAAGCGTTGATCGACCGGCATTTGTCCGGCGGCCTGATAGGCGGCGTTGTTGCCCTGGACATTGCCCATAATGGCGGACAGCGAGGCCCATGCCTGGTCAGCCAGCGGCATCATATTTTCTTTCTGGCCGCAGCGCACCAAAGTAGCGATGGTGAGATCAACCGGATCGCGCACCAAATTGCGCAATTCGAAGCTGACCACACCGCTGGTGACGTATTTTTCCTTGAGCGGCGCAACGCCGGTCGCAGCAAAACTCGCGCAGGCACCGCAGGTGTGCGAGGCGAACTCAATGAGCTTCAGCGGTGCATCAGGATTGCCAACTTGATAGCCGCCTTCCTCGGTGACGACGACAGTGTCGGTCCATGATGTGCCCTCTGGCGCAGGGATCGCGGCGATCGGCTCACCGGACAGCACATCGTCGCTGGCTTCTGTGTCATTGCAGGCGCCAAGCGCCAGAGCCAATGGAGCGGCGCAGCCAAGGGCAAGAATGCGGCGGGAAAAGGTCATGAGTTCGTCGTCCTTAAGTCTTGTCGAGAAGCGTATACGAAGGGGAACAGGCGGAAAAGTCCCCTGAGGGCCGCCTGTTCACAAAAGTGTGGGTTTGCCGTCAGAGATGGCATTGTAGAGCCGAGATTGTCCCGAAATCATACAATTTATCAGTCAAAATGGCTTTCGCCGAGCTGAGGCTCTTTATCAGCGTCTGTTTTGGACTTGATATGCGCGACCAAAATCGGCTCCAGAGAGCGCCATTCGTGCACATCCTTTTGCAATTCACCGTCGATCGCAAAGCTCGGGGTGCCTTGGATGCCAAATTCTCCAGCATCGTCGACGGTGTTCTGCATCAGCTTCTGAGCCATCGCATCATCGGCCAGGCAGGTGTCGACCTCAATCGCGGAATAGCCGCGCTGTTTGATCATCTTGTCGGTCAGGCCAAGTGCGCTCGACATATTGGCGCGCGCTGCGCGGTCTCCGCGGCCCCAGATCGCTTGTTGAGATTGAGGTGCGCCTGCAGCGCGGGGCAGCCAATCCCCTTGAGAGCGCATAAACATCGTGTGGTTGCCCTTGAACTTCTCAGGCGCCCCGCAGGCGGCCAGCATCGAAATGGTCAGGTCCAGCGCATTGCGGATGTAGGGCCTGATTTCAAAGCGCAATTTGCCCGGCGAGATAAAGGCGATGTCGAGTACTGGGTCGCCTTGCTTCGTGAAGGTCGCGCAGTGTCCGCAAGTGTAGCTGACAAATTCGCTGAGTAGCGTTTCAGCCTCAGGATTGCCGATGATGTGCCCATCTTCGGTTTGCTCAGCCGCGGTGTGCCATGGTCCTGAGCGCGTCTGCGTCTCAGAATTCAACTCTTGCGCGGCGGCTGGCGCGCTCGAGGCAATCAACGCCAATGCAAAGCCTGCGCCAAGGCTGGCGGTCTTAAGCAAATTCACTTCTCGTCTTCCCCACTTTTCTCGCCGTCACTGAGCGTGCGGGCGAGCGATTCCAATACTGTTCGCAGTTCAGGATCGCCGATATCGCGCAGGCTGTCTCCCAATTCCATCGGGATCGGCTTCAGCGATGGCGGCGCTTTCGCAGGTTCTTTGCCATGGGTTGGCTTAACCGCGCCTTGCCGCAACTTAATGCGAGAGACGGCCTGATATCCGAAAAAGCGGTTTACCCGCTCCATAATTTCCGGGATCACTTGCTGGATCAGCGGGGCATGGGCGGGCACAACCACCAATTGCAAGATGCCGCCCGCTTTCTCGCCCGGCGGGAAGCGCAGGGCCTCTGGACTGCACACTTTGGCGTGATGCGGGCCAACAATCTCTGGCCAGCGGGTGACGACGGAGCTTTGCACAAAGCCGAAGCGGCGGAACGCAGTGCGGCCAATTTCCGGCATCAGTTCGCCAATTGGCTTGGCGCCCATGCCGCGTTTGCGCGTGTATTTGCGCCCTGCGGTCTTGCGCGGGGCTTTGGCCGGAGATTTCCCGGGCTTTTCACCGCCTGATGATGCGTCTTTGCTCAATGCCCATTCCGATCTTGCGCAGCCTTTGCCATAGCCGAGGCGTGACCGCTAGCGACAAGCATCAATCTTCCCCGAATGTGGGCGAAATATCCGGCGATCTGCTGGATTGGTATGACACTCATGCGCGCCAGCTGCCCTGGCGCAATCCGCCTGGTGCTGCGCGGCCAGAGGATCCCGCCTGGCCATACCGGGTGTGGCTGTCTGAGGTGATGCTTCAGCAGACGACCGTTGCGGCGGTGAAGCCGTACTTTGCGAAGTTCACGGAGACTTGGCCGAATGTTCAGGCGCTTGCGGCGGCCAGCGAAGATGACGTCATGGCGGCGTGGGCGGGCCTTGGCTATTACTCGCGTGCTCGCAATCTGGTGAAATGCGCAGGTGAAGTTGCAGAGCGCGGCGGTTTCCCAAGCACCGAGGCGGAATTGCTCAAACTGCCAGGCCTGGGCGCTTACACAGCGGCGGCGATCGCAGCGATCGCTTTTGGCGAGCGGGCGGTGGTGGTCGATGCCAATGTGGAGCGCGTCACCGCTCGGCTGTTCAATATCTCCGAGCCTTTGCCAACAGCGCGCAAGGCCATTCGCGAGTGCGCGGATCAGATCACGCCGGATACGCGGGCAGGCGACTTTGCGCAGGCGATGATGGATTTGGGATCGAGCCTATGCACGACAAAAGCGCCCAAGTGCCTGCTGTGCCCGCTCGCCGATCACTGTGCTGCGCGCAAGGCTGGTGAGCCGGAGCGTCTCCCAATAAAACCGGCGAAAAAGGCCAAACCAGAGCACATCGGCACAGCCTATTGGATTGAGCGGGGCGAAGGCGACGCGCGCGAAGTTTGGCTCGTCAAACGCGAAGGCACTGGGATGCTGGGCGGAATGCGCTCACTGCCGGATAACGGCTGGAGCGCGCGCCAAGACGGGAAAGGCGCACGTCCGCTAAGCGGCGCATGGCGCGCCCTTGGCGCTGTTCGGCATACATTCACGCATGCGCACTTAACTCTGACGCTCGAACGTTACGAGGGCGAACAGGCCCCGAGCGACACCGGCGAATGGTGGCCGCTTGACCGCCTGGACGAGGCTGGCTTGCCGACCTTGTTCGCCAAGGCCGCGCGGCTGGCGCTGGCACAGGACTAAGCCGCCGAAAGGATTAGATAATACCACCGCCCAAAGTCAGCCGGACAGCCGCGATTAGCAGCACAACCAGACAGAAGTTTCGGCCGCTGTCCTTCGATGAAAGCGCGCCCACCACAATCCCAATCACAATCAATGGCAATGCCAGCCAATTGGCCCAACCCAGAAATGGGATTGTGGCTGGAATGACGATGACCAGCGAGAGCAGGCCGATGAGTATAGAAACAAAATTCAGCATGTGTGTTATATGACTATGACACCTTAAAGTTTCAAGGCCCAAATCAAGTCTTAATTGACCACCTAACCTATCTCGCGCAAACAGCGCGCAATCAAAGTTTGGAGAGACCCCCTCATGGCATTTCGCGAATTTCACTCTGGCCCGACCTCGCGCCGGGCTTTGCTGCGCGGCGGCGCTTATCTGGCCGCTGGCAGCGCACTGGCGACCTTGCCGTTTGGCCGGATTGCGCTGGCCCATGATGTAAGCGAGAGCTGGCCGAATGTGTCGGCGATGATCAAGAACTATGTCGATACCCGCAAGGTTGCCAATATGATGGTCACTTTCGGCAGTGCTCAGGAAGACCACGCGCACACAGTTGGCGGCGGCACTTTGTCTTTGCAAAGCAATAAGCAGGTCGATGAAAATTCGCTCTATCGCATCTATTCCATGACCAAGCCGATCACCGGCATGGCGACCATGATGCTGATCGATGAAGGCAAGCTGGGTCTGGACCAGCCGCTTGGCGAAATTCTGCCCGCCTTTGCCGAGATGCGGGTGCTGAACGATCCCGAAGGCGCGCTTGACGACACCGTTCCAACAGAGCGCCCGATCACGATCCGCCATTTGCTGACCCACACCGCAGGCATTGGCTATATGATCACTAGCAAGGGCCCTCTACTGGAGGCATTTGCCGAGCAAGGTTTGGTTGGCGGGCGCGTAAGCCGTTTCCCTATTCCGGGCCTTCCTGAGGTGACACCGGCGCCGAGCCTGGAGGTTTGGGCCGACCGTTTGGCTGAGCTGCCGCTGATGGCGCAGCCGGGCACAAAATGGATTTACTCTGCCAGCATTGATTTGCTGGGCCGTGTGATTGAAGTCGCCTCTGGCCAAAGCTTTGAGAGCTTCCTGCAAACGCGCATCTTTGATCCTTGCGGCATGGCGAGCACCTATTTCACTCTGCCAAAGAGCGAAACGGGCCGGATGACCGACAATTACGGGATCGCTGGCGGCTTCCCAATCCCAATCGATCCGGGGGCCAATTCGATCTATCTCGATGTGCCGACCGTCCCATCGGGCGGCGGCGGCCTCATCAGTTCGCCTAAGGATTATGACCGGTTCCAGCGTATGCTGCTGGGCATGGGGACACTCGACGGCACCGAAGTGATGAGCGAAGAGGCGGTGCGAATTGGCACCTCCAACCTGCTGCCAGACACGGTCGACACCTCGGATTCGTGGATCGCGGGCGAAGGACACGGTGCAGGCGGCCGCAGCGTCGGCACACAGTTTGGCTGGGGCGGGGCGGCTGGCACGCTTGCTAGCGTCGATTTCGGTACGCAAATGCGCGTCGCCTTGTGGACGCAATATATGCCGACCGAAGCCTATCCGATCCGTAAGGAATTCTTGACCGCACTCGAAACCGATATGCGCAGCAGGACAGGCGGCTAAACCGGATGCACAAACCTGTCACCGCGCCGAGCGTTCTCACCACTGGCCCGATTGCTTTTGCAGGTTCGCCGATAGACCGCGTGGATCACATTCGGGTCAACAAAGAGGCGCTGGGCGCGCGGATGGATTGGCGCGCCAAGGTTCTGCTGCTCGATGGTCTGCTGCCGCAGATTGATGAGATGGGCGGCCTGATGTGGGGCACGCTGGCCGATGTTCCGCAAGAGGCGGAATTGGTGTTTCTGGGCCTGATGGATGACAAGGCCTGCTTTGCCGCCGTGCCAGAGCAAGGCGCGACCGGTCCGGCCTATGCCATGCCGCGCGCATGGCAGGCGATCCAGCAGCTTTCGCCGCCTGATCTGGCGATTTACGGCGGCGCGCGCAGTCTGGTCGACTGGCACGCACGCCACCGTTTCTGTGCCAATTGCGGGCAGCCAACCAGCCCTGCGAAAGGCGGCTGGCAGCGCAATTGTGCACCGAGAGACGAGGGCGGCTGCGGCGCGCAGCATTTCCCGCGCACCGACCCGGTCACCATTATGCTGGTGGAGAACGAGGGGCGACTGCTCCTTGGGCGTCAACCGCGCTTTCCGCCGCGAAGTTTCTCTGCGCTGGCTGGCTTTGTCGAACCGGGTGAGACTATCGAAGAGGCCGTCGCGCGCGAAGTGCATGAAGAGGCGGGCCTGCGGGTGCGTGATGTCGAATATATTGCTACCCAGCCTTGGCCATTTCCCAGCCAGCTGATGATCGGTTGCTATTCGCAGACCGACGAAACCGAGATCACCCTTGATGTAGAAGAGCTGGAGGAAGCGCGCTGGTTCACCCGCGACGAGGTGGCGCAGGCACTGGCCAATCCCGGCAGCGACGAGACCGCGTTTTCCGCGCCGCCTCCGGCTGCGATTGCGCATAGTCTGCTCAAATGGTGGATGGAGAAATCGCAATGAGCGCCCCTGATCAACTGACCATCGACATCTATTCCGACGTGATGTGCCCGTGGTGCGCGATTGGTTATGGCCAATTGACCAAGGCTTTGGATGAGCTAGGCGGAGAGATCGAGGCGCAAGTCCGCTGGCGTCCATTTGAGCTCAACCCAGACATGCCTGAGACGGGCGAAGAGCAAGAGGCGCACCTCCAACGCAAATATCGCCGCTCCGCCGAAGAGGGCGCGAAAATCCGCGGACAGATGAGAGCGATTGCCGAAGGGGCAGGGGTCTCACTCGCCTATGAAGGCGAAGACGCAGACAATGCGCCGCCAGCCATGATGTGGAACACGCGCGCCTGCCATGTGCTGCTGACCTGGGCGTTGGAGCAGGCCGGGCCCAAGGTGCAAACCGAATTGAAGCTCGCTCTGTTTGCCGCTCACTTCAACCAGCGCCGCAATCTGTCCGACCGCGATGTCCTGCTCGATATCGCTGCCAGTGTTGGCCTGCACCGCGAGGCTGCCAAGGCGGCCCTGAGCGACGAGACACTGATAGCAGCGGTTGAGGCCGAAGAGCGCCAAGCGTGGGATCTCAACATTTCAGGCGTTCCGGCGATGATCGTGAATGGTAAGTTCATGATCCCCGGCGCGCAGGCCCCGGATGTCTACGTCAACGCGCTGCGCCGAGTGGCGATGAAAGAGCGCGAAGCCGCCGGGGAACCGAGTTCTTCCTAAGCCGTTCGGAAACCTTATGAAAAGTATTCTAGTTGTCATCGTCGTCACGATCTTCGCATTTGGTTTCGCTGCCTTAGCGGGCACGGGCAGTGTCGAGGCGTTTGGATATTCCGCCTTTTTCCTATGCGCGGTCCTGGCAATGGCGGTGAACTGGCTGGTTTTTATCCCGTCCGCCGCCGCGAAGTCAGACAAGTTTTACGACACCATCGGCGCGGTCACTTATCTATCGGTCACGGCTTTTGCCGCTTGGGCCGCATGGCCACTCGATTGGCGCGGCATTGTGATCGCCGTAATGGTCGCGATCTGGTGCATCCGGCTGGGAAGCTTCCTCTATATCCGCATTCACGCCATGGGCGGGACCGACAGCCGGTTTGAGAAGATCAAGGTCAATCCCGCGCGCTTCCTCGTCGCGTGGACATTACAGGGCCTGTGGGTGCTTCTGACGGCTTCGGCTGCTCTGGTGGCGATTACCGCAACGGACCGCGCGCCAATCGGTGTGTTCTTCTGGCTGGGCGCCGCGGTTTGGCTGCTAGGCATTACGTTTGAAGCGGTCGCCGATGCGCAGAAAAGTGCGTTTAAGAAAGACCCTGCGAACAAGGGCAAATTCATCAATGTTGGCCTATGGAAGTGGTCGCGCCATCCCAATTATTTCGGCGAAATCACCCTTTGGACCGGCATCTTGATTATGGCTCTGCCGGTGCTGTCCGGCTGGTCTTGGCTGGTGGTGATATCGCCGATCTTCGTGACGTTATTGCTGACCAAGGTGAGCGGTATAAACCTGCAGGAAAAGCAGGCCAAAGAGCGCTGGGGCGATGACCCAGCCTATCAGGAATATCGCAAGAACACGCCCGCGCTGATCCCGAGCCCGCCAAAGGAGTGATGCGCCGAGTTTAGGCCCGCTAGATCAGGCCTAACCGTTCCAGCTTGCCGGCGAGTTTGCCCGGCAAGACATCGCCAGCATCTTCGCCCTCAGCCAGATCGGCGGGTGCGTTTTCTTCTTTGAGATACCGCCAGCCCTGATGCGCGCGCTTGCGCTGTTGGTGGACGCGGATCAGCTTGGGTTCGAGCTCAATGTGCCAGCGCCCATCGCCAGTCTCAGAGAAGCAAATGATCGGTGAGCGCGCGACCAGCGAATGGTTCAAAATCCAGAACAGCGATCCGCCCACCATTTCCGCATGGCGGGTCGGGCGATATTTCGTCGTCAGCAATTTGGGATTGGGGCTGTTTTCATACCAACCGGCAAGGTCATCCCAGCTTTTCGCGCCGAACGCGATCTTGGTCATGTGGAGCGGCATAGAAGGTAAGATAGGGCGCTGAGCGAATTGCTCAAGCGGCCGGAACCAATCCACTAACAACTGCGAGGCCGAGGAACGCCAAAAAGCCCATTGAGTCGGTGATCATCGTTACAAACACACTGCTCGCGACCGCCGGGTCCTGGCGCAGGCGCTCGAAAATCACTGGCACCAGCACACCGGCCAGCCCCGCGACCACGATATTGATGATCATAGCTGCTGCGATTACCGCGCCCATCATCGGGCTAAACAGGAAGGCGGCGGCAATCCCGATAAGCACCGCGATTGTTGCGCCGTTGAGGATCGCAACGCGCACCTCGCGCCACACGGTTCGCCAGGTGTTTGCGCGGGTCAGCTGATTGGTCGCAATCGCCCGCACGGCCACCGCCATGGTCTGCGTGCCCGCATTGCCGCCAATGCTGGCGACGATCGGCATGAGCACAGCGAGGGCCACGAGTTTCTCAATCGCCGCTCCAAAGAACGCGATGATTGCGCTCGCAACAACGGCGGTGCCAAGGTTTGCGACCAGCCAGCGAACGCGGCTGGAATAGGCTTCTCTGATCGGTTCGTTGATGTCGCCATCACCTGCGCCGGAGAGCAGCAGGGCGTCTTCGCCCGCTTCTTCAGAGATAATGTGGACGATGTCATCCACCGTCACCTGCCCAACCAGACGCCCGCTCTCATCGACAACAGCGGCGGAAATCAGCGCGTATTTCTGAAACATCAGAGCGACCTCTTCCTGATCCGTCGTCACCGGGATCAGGGTTTGGTCGCGCTTCATTAGATCGGTCAGTTTGATATTGCGCGGGGTGGTGAGGATCCAATTGAGCGCGCAGGTACCCACGGGATGGTGGCGCTGATCGACCACGAACACCTCCCAGAAATCATGCTCCAGATCGCCGGTTTTGCGCAGAAAATCAATGAGGTCGCCGACCGTCATATGCTCCGGCACCGCCATGAAATGACGGTTCATCAGGCGCCCGGCGGTCTCCTCTGGATAGGACAGAGCGCTGGTGACGGCGGCCTGCGTCTCCGGCTCCAGCTCGGCGATAATGGCGCGCTGGTCGTCCTCGTCCAAATCCTCCAGCAGCTGAACCGCGTCATCGGTCTCAAGCTGTTCGGCAATGCTCGCAACCGCTTCCGGTTCGAGCGCCTCCATCATGTCTTCGCGAACGTGATCGTTGAGCTCGGCCACCACCTCGCTCGACATCAGATCGCTCATCGCGCCGGCCAGACCCTGCCGCTCGTCAGAATCGAACAATTCGAGCAAATCGGCCACGTCGGCCGGGTGCAGCGGTTCGACCAGCTCGTGCAGAGCGGTGTTGTCTCCGCTTTCAAACGCGCGCCGCACAGAGCGAACAAAGCGCGGCTTCAGCCGGTTTTCTTCGTCGTGCCGCTCATCATCGATCCGGTCGTCCGGGCGCGCGCCATCATCGCCGCCATCTTGCGACAGATCAGCGACCAACAGGTCTTCATCAAGGCGAGCATCATCAGACATTTGCGCAAGGTCTAGGCTGCGCTGCTTCAAAAGCAAGCGTGTAGGGGCGGCTGGCCCACCGCTATGCTGGGGGGTGACTCGGTTTCAGATATGCGTATAGCGAGGGCCAAATTCATCAGGAGACACTTTACATGGCCGAAACACTCACATTCACCCTCGACTGCGGCGATGGCAAAACCGGCGATGTCGTCATCAAATTGCGCGCGGACCTGGCACCTGGCCACGTTGAGCGCATTGCTGAACTGGCCGCCGAAGGCTTTTACGACGGCGTCATTTTCCACCGCGTAATCGACGGGTTTATGGCGCAAGGGGGTGACCCAACCGGCACCGGCATGGGCGGCAGCGACAAGCCTGACCTGAAGGCAGAATTCAATTCAGAGCCGCACGTTCGCGGCACCTGCTCAATGGCGCGCTCGCAAATGCCAGACAGCGCGAACAGCCAGTTCTTCATCTGCTTCGGCGACACTGAATTCCTCGACGGGCAATACACCGTATGGGGCCAAGTGACTGAAGGCATGGACTTTGTCGACGCCCTGCCAAAGGGCGAACCACCTGCAAGCCCGGGTAAGATCGTTAAAGCGACGGTCGCTTAAGCTAGCACGAGACAGGAGATCAGGTGACGCTACGCCGCGCAGCATTGGCACTTTTGCTGCTCACTTTGAGCGGCTGCGTCACCTATCCCAACATCAATCAATCGCGCAGTCCGTGCCGGATGGATCCGGGCGGGTGGTGCGGCTTTGTGCGTGAGGCGGCGGAGGTCAGCTATCCTTACGCTCTGGCCGCGACCAATGCCTATGTTGGCGACAGCGACGTCTACGCTGAGCTTAGCGACTCTCTGGTTCGATTGGAGCGTTTGCCGATCGAAGAGGAAGATGCAGACACCGGATTTGATTATCAGGTTTTTGCGCAGTTCACGCCTCCACAAGGTGAGGCCCTGGATGATGCGGATAAGCGGAAACCCGATGCCTATATCATGGCGTTTCGCGGCACGGACTTCGATGGCCCGGCCGATATCTTCTACGGCACCGTGCGCGATGATCAGCTAGAGCTGGCACACAAATATTTTGACCTTGAGCGCGCGCGTTTTGACGAGGACGCAAAGTGGATCACAACGGGCCATTCTCTCGGCGGAGCATTGGCTGCGGAAATCTCGATCCGGCACGCGGATGTGAAGGCGTGGATGTTCAATGTTTCGCCATTTTACCGCGGCAAATCTATGGTCAATGACGGCAATCGCACTGTTATCAACGAGCGCGGTGAGGCGCTGAGAAGCCTGCGAAAATTCCGCGCGGCCCCCGCATCCGATCTGTTCGTGATCAATTGCACGCCGCAAGCGGGCCGTTTCACCAAGCACAAGATCCGCCCGTTGGCCGACTGCATCACCTGGATCGCCGCTTATGAGAGCAAGGATGCCCTAAGCGTCGTCAAAGCAAACGACGTGCGCAAACCGGCGGTTGAGTGCGGCGATGACGGCAAAAAGCACCCTGGCCCCGGCACCACGCAAACCGAGCCATGCGTGCATATCGCCCGCCGCGATGAGGATGCTGACGACGAGTGATTGAACGCGGCGCGTATTCCCGCTAGACGCGCGGCCAATCATGAAACCTACAAATCCTCCCAAGACCTACCGCGTCAAAAACTTCGGCTGCCAGATGAACGTCTATGATGGCGATCGGATGGGCGAATTGCTGAGCGAGCAAGGCATCACCCCTGCGCCAGAGGGCGAGGATGCTGATCTGGTCGTGCTCAATACCTGCCACATTCGCGAGAAGGCGGCGGAGAAGATCTATTCCGACATTGGCCGCCTGACCAAGGGTAAGACGCAGAAGAAAGCGCCGATGATCGCGGTGGCTGGCTGCGTCGCCCAGGCAGAGGGCGAAGAGATCATGGCGCGTGCGCCGGCGGTCTCCATGGTGGTTGGCCCGCAGGCTTATCACCGCCTGCCAGATATGCTGGACAAGGCGGTTAAGGGCGAGCGCGCGACCGACACCGATATGCCCGCGATTGCGAAATTTGGCGCTCTGCCAAAGCGTCGGCGGACGGCGCCCAATGCGTTTCTGACGGTGCAGGAAGGCTGCGACAAATTCTGCACCTATTGCGTCGTTCCGTACACGCGCGGCGCGGAAATTTCGCGTCCGTTCAGCGATCTGACCGAGGAAGCGCGCAAGCTGGTTGATGCCGGAGCGCGCGAGATCACGCTGCTGGGGCAGAATGTGAACGCCTGGAGCGGAGAGGATGATGCGGGCAGGGCGGTTGGTCTGGCCGGTCTGATCCACAATATCGCGCGGATCGATGGGCTTGAGCGCATTCGCTACACCACATCGCACCCCAACGACATGGATGACGCCCTGATCGAGGCGCATGGCGAAGTCGATAAGCTGATGCCGTATCTGCATCTGCCCGTGCAATCGGGCAATGACCGCGTGCTCAAGGCGATGAACCGCTCGCACACCGCCGAGAGCTATCTCAAACTGTTGGAGCGGTTCCGCAAAGTGCGCCCTGACATCGCTCTGTCAGGCGATTTTATCGTTGGTTTCCCGGGTGAAACCGATGCCGAGTTTGAAGACACGCTGAAGCTGGTCGACGAAGTCCGCTACGCTCAGGCTTACAGCTTCAAATACTCGCCGCGCCCCGGAACGCCCGCCGCGACGATGGACAATCAGATTGCGAAAGAAGTGATGGAAGAGCGGCTGGCCCGCCTACAAAACGCGCTCAGCCGTGATCAAATGGCCTTCAACGCCGCAAGCGCGGGCAAGACCTGCGACGTTCTTGTTGAGCGTAAGGGTAAGCTGCCCGGCCAATGGCTCGGCAAATCGCCGTGGCTGCAAAGCGTGTGGTTCGAAGGCGATGTGCAAATCGGCGACATGGTCCGCACGCATATCGTCGAAGGCCGCCCCAGCTCACTGCGCGGCGAGTTAGTCTCAGACTAGCATCGGGTCACGGCTGAGCTTGAGCCAACTCCATATTGGCAGCGGTTGCCGCGATGCTGCTGTAATACCTTTTTGGCGGGGCATTGCGCGACTTGCTGTAAAGCCCAGAGATAAGTGCCTCATCGAAGATGGTCAGCCCTTCCGGCGCGGCATCGTCCTGAAACAAGGTGAGGATCGTTTGCGCGGCGGGAATGCTATCCGCGTCGATCTCGCCAGTTGAAGCAAGCGCGCGCATGGTCGCGTAGTCGGCCAATTGCTGGAGCGTTTTTCCATTGGCACTGACTAGTTCGATCAGCACTGCGGCTGACCTAATCTCTGTGGTCGTCGGGTTGCGCAATCGCGAGGTTGAGCGCAGGCGGTTTTGGGCTTGCTGGAACCTGCTGTAACTCCTCTCAGGTATGGGTATCCCGTCTGCGCTTCGTATTTGTATGGTGTTCCAGGCGCGAACTGGGTCCTCTTCTTCAAGGACCCAAATCCGCTGATAGCTGAGCAGATGACTGAGTTCGTTAGAATCGTAAGTCAGCCAGTCCACCGGCTCGCCCTTTTCGGGTGGAACGAATTCCACCAGCACATTGTGGATGCAAGGGGCCGAGGGATCGCGGCGGTTTGCGCCTAGTCGGGCGGCATTTTCCTCGATACGCGCTTTTATGACTTTCGCTGCATCATCGGGCAGGCCTACGATTTTTGGACAGATAGCCTCGAAAAAAGTTCCGGCTGTGCGGCACCGCCGAGGCATGCGGAAAATCTCGGTTACCATCTTCTTGAGTTCGCGCTGCCGTTCGAGCTTAGTGGCCGGAGCCTCAACCACAATCGTGACCTGGTCTGCTGCCGCGATCGTTTCTGATTGATCGGTCGTGGGCTGGGCGGCTTCTTGCGCGTCGTAGCTCGCAGGCGTTGCGGCCAAGAAGCCAGCGCTGATCAATAAATGCAGCATACTCATCGTGTTTTCACTCCACCAATGAACCAAACACTCTTCGAAAACATAACTGACCTTGCGGCGTTTGGCGAGGCCGGGCTTTCCCCGCAGAATGACAACGTCCTACTTGTTTTGCTTCTCAACCAGCTACCCTTTCCGATTCGAGCACAAGCCTAAATGCAAAGGATCCTATGGACCGCAGACCTTCTGATACAATCGATCCGGCGGCGTTGCCCGCGCCATTTTTTTAAGCTGAGTGCGACGCTCTCTGGGTTCGACCGGGGCAGTGACTACAATTCCATTCTCGGCTCGCTCTTGCTGCTCCGCTGACGCAGGTTGAGGGGCTGCCGCGTACTCATATCAGGCAACTTGATCAGCGGATAAAACTCTCTCTGTTTTACACTATCTGTGATGGGCCAAGCACTCGCAATCCCGCGTGTCCGGCTCACCTACTAAGCTGACCAAATAGAGAAGACTGCAAGCGATAAGCGCGTCAGCTACTCCGCGCTCTCAAGGTCAACACCAAGCTCATCTGCAAGTAACTTGCGGTAAACGCTTGAAGTGGCTTCATACATTGCTGTGTAACGCGCGGATGCGGGAAGACCGTAAAGTCCTTGGAGCATCGCCTTATCAAACCGGGACAGCCCAGGTGGCGTTCCAATTGGATCGGTGAAGAGCGATAGGATCGTCGAGAATTGCGGCGGCGAATCTTCCTCCGCCTCGTATGTTTGAGCGAGCAAACGCATGGTCGCAAAGTCAGAAAGCTGCGTTAAAGAAGCGCCGTTCAACGCATCTATGTCGAAAAGAACAACCGACATGATCATGTCGCGCCGAACCGTATCATTAAGGCGGCCGCCAGAGGTTTGCTGATTGAGAGCCACGTCTCGTCCGGCGCTTTGTCCGCCACCCGTTCCGCCGTCAATGCCAATTTCAATCGATTGGAAGGGCCGGCCATCTCGGCCGCGGCTCTCCACCACATTCCATGAACGAACTGCGCTCGCGCCTCTTTCTGCACGGGCGATCTGGTACTTTTTCAGATCGCCAAAGACATAGCCGTGCTCGTCCTTCAAGCGTGCAAAATCCGTTTCAACATCCTTGACGATTGCTACAAGAGCGTTTGGTGCGCAGCCTTCTTCAGCCAGTTTGACACCGGCCTCTTCAGCATTCGCTTCAATGCGTTGCTGGATGATTTTCGCAAATCGTTCGGAAATGTTCCAAGTCGTCAAACATAGGGAGTCGAAATACCGAGCGACCGGTGCACTTGTGCGTGTCGGGCGGATCAGAGCTTTGCTCTGGTCTTCGATCTTTTCCTGTTCTTTCTCCCAAGCCTCGCCAATCACGACGATTGAGTTTCCTTCAGCGGGCGTCTCATTTGATTGCGCTGTAGCAGGTGCGGCAAATAAGGCTGGCAGCGTTGCCCCGATAATAGCTTTGGCCAAAGTGCGCATAAAACCTGCTCCAATTGTGTGTTCGCTGACGAATTATTTGTTTAGGATAAATATGCTCGTGGCCGCCAATATCAATCGACCAAGAGCAATTGACGACCAATGAAACGCATGATTACTCATGAGTTGAGACGTTTGGCGTCATAATCAGCCAGTATCTGTGAATTGAGACTTTCCACCGTTCGTGCGGCGAGGGATGCTTGCCATTGCGCGCATCCGGCTTACCTTCACGACTCAAGCAATTGGCACAGACAAAGGATCCTATGGGCCGCAGACCTTCTGATACAATCGATCCGGCCGCATTGCCCGGTTCCATCAATGCTGATGATGATGCATCGGCTGCTGACGCCCAAGGCGCGAAGGCAGAGCTGAGCTTTGAAAACCAGTCGCTGCTTGGCCCTTTGTTTGGACAGTTTGATGCCAATCTGGTGCAGGTTGAAAACCGGCTGAGCGTGATGATCCATGCGCGCGGCGATAAGGTCCTCATCGAAGGACCAGCGGACAATGTGGCGCGGGCAAGAGAAACGCTGACCACGATGTATGACCGGCTGGCTCAGGGGCAGGAGCTCGATTCTGGCGCGATTGAATCGCTGATTGCCATGTCGCACGAACCCACGCTGGAGGGGATTATCTCAGGCGAAGAGAAGAACCCGCCGATCATGATCCGTACCCGGCGCAAGACGATTGTGCCGCGCTCGGCCAATCAGATCCCTTACATGAAGCAGCTCTCGCGAGATGAGCTGATCTTTGCGCTTGGTCCGGCGGGCACGGGCAAGACCTATCTCGCGGTGGCACAGGCGGTTAGCCAGCTAATCTCTGGCAGCGTCCAGCGATTGATCCTGTCGCGGCCAGCGGTGGAGGCGGGCGAAAAGCTCGGCTTTCTGCCCGGTGATATGAAGGAAAAGGTCGATCCTTATCTGCGCCCGATTTACGATGCGCTGTATGATTGCATGCCGCCGGAACAGGTGGAGCGGCGGATCGCCAGCGGCGAAATTGAGATTGCGCCGATTGCCTTTATGCGCGGTCGGACTTTGGCCGATGCCTTTGTGATCCTGGACGAGGCGCAAAACACGACGCGTGAGCAGATGAAGATGTTCCTCACCCGGTTTGGCCAGAACAGCCGGATGGTGATCTGCGGCGATCCGCGTCAGGTCGATATTCCGGGCGGTGACCGCATGAGCGGCCTGGCCGATGCGGTCGACCGGTTGGAAGGTGTGGATGGCATCGCCGTCACCCGCTTCACCGCAGCGGACGTGGTGCGGCACCCAATCGTGGGCCGCATTGTTGAGGCCTATGAAGGTCCGGGCGCGTAAGCTCTGAGCGCCATGCAACTCGACATCGACATTGAAGATTGGCCCGCTGGCGAGTGGGAGGCGCTTGCTGAACGTGTCGCAGAAGCGGTCCAAGGCGTAACCGAAGAGCTCGCCAATCCGCGTCTCAGCGTCAGCCTGCTGTTCACCAACGACGCAGAGGTGCACACGCTCAACCGCGAATGGCGAGACCGGGACAAGCCGACCAATGTGCTGAGCTTTCCCATGCTCGCACGCGATGATTTGCTGGCGCTTTCAGATGAAGGGCCGCCAGAAATGCTCGGCGATCTTGCTCTTGCGCATGAGACTTGCGCGCGCGAAGCGGCGGACAAGGGCATTAGTGTAGAGCATCACACAGCGCATCTGATCACCCATGGCCTGCTGCATCTGGCGGGATATGACCATGAAACATCGGACGAAGACGCCGACACAATGGAGTCTCTGGAAATTGCAATCCTTGCAAAAATGGGTATCGCAGACCCATATGCTACGCCCAGCACTTAAGGAGCACTCCCGCGAAGGGGCTCAAAACTGACAATGCCCGATTCTCAATCCCCCGCCGGAGACGCGGACAGTAGCAGCGGCGTCCTCAGCAATCTGGGGACCGCATTTCGAAAACTCATCGGCGCCGGCGACGGTGATCGGTCTCTGCGCGCGCAGCTTGAAGACGCGATCGACGAGCACGAAGACGAAAACCACGATGAAGACCGCGAGGACAGCAGTAATGGCAATGGCGATCTCTCGCCGGTTGAACGCCAGATGCTGCGCAACTTGCTGCATTTCAGCGAGCATGACGCCGATGATGTTGCGGTTCCGCGCGGCGAAATCATAGCGGTTGATGCCTCGATCAGCTGGGAAGAATTGGTCGCCAGCTTTAGCGAAAACGGCCATTCACGCATGCCGGTCTATCGCGAAACGCTCGATGAAGTGATCGGTATGGTGCACATCAAAGACGTGTTCCCATACCTTGCCAACGGCAAACCACCGCCAAAGGATTGGACGACCCTGATGCGTCAGCCGATCTATGTGCCGCAAGTCCGAGGCGCGCTCGACGTGCTGGCCGACATGCGCGCGCGGCGCGTTCACTTGGCGATTGTGCTCGATGAATTTTCCGGGACTGACGGTCTCATTACGATTGAGGATTTGGTCGAGGAAATCGTCGGCGATATCGAAGATGAGCACGATGAGACACCAGAGGCACTGATCGTCGCAATTGGCGAGGGCATGTGGGATTGCGATGCCCGCGCGGAACTCGATGATGTGGCCGAACTGGTCGATCCGCAGCTCGCTGAAGTTGAAGAATCGGTCGACACCTTGGGCGGGCTCGCCTTCGTCCTGGCAGAGCAAGTGCCATCCGTCGGCACGCGGTTGGAACATCCCAGCGGCTGGCGGATTGAAGTAACAGCGGCGGATGAAACACACGTCAAACGGCTGCGTCTGCACGCCCCGGTACGTGAGGAAATCACAAGCTAGCTAAGAATTATTCGCAGTTAGTTCGATTTTTTGCATCTTTTCTTCTGGCGTTCCGTAGCTCCTTATAACAAGGAGTTAGACATGCCATCCCGCCGACTACCCCCACTTCGCGCACTTGAAGCCTTCATGCGAACCGTGCGTCTTGGTTCTGCCCGTGCTGCTGCGGAAGAGATCGGGCTAAGCCCATCTGCTTTGTCGCGCCGGATCAGCAATTTGGAAGAATTCGTCGGCAAGAAGCTGTTCACGCGCGCGCGCCAATCGATGCAGCTGACCGATGAAGGCCAAGCGTTTTACGAGGCGGTGAATCCGCATCTCGAATCGCTCGCCCGCGCGGTTGAAAGCCAGTCGGACAATATCTCGCTGCTGCGCTTGCGGCTCGGCGTGCTGCCGCTATTCGGCAGCCAGCGCCTGTTCCCAAGGCTCGGCGAACTGCGCAAGCGGCATCCGCTGCTGCATATCGACATTGATACCGGCCCGCATCTGGAAGACCGGGTGGGCGACACTCTGGATGCGGCGATCATCCTGTCGCGCGGTCCAGACACCGGCCTGCATGCGGTGCGGCTTGACCACAATCTTGTCCATGCGATTTGCAGCAAGGAACTCGCCGCAGCGATTGGCACAAAGGTCGATCAGGAAGCGCTCGAGAAGCAAACCTTCCTGATCCACAACGAGCTGCCGGCGAGCTTTGAGGCGTGGAAGAAGGCGCTGGGTATGGAGGACATGGATCCTTCCGCCATCGATCATTACGATTCGGGTCAGCTGATGCTGGAAGCCGCTGCTCAAGGCCTAGGCGTGGCGATTATGCATGATGATCACTTGCGCCGCGCGGCCGACAGCCGCTTGACTGATCTTTATGGCCTCGAGGTTGAAAGCCCATACAGCTATTGGTTTGTGTGCAAGCCAACGGCGCTGGAGCTACGCCCGGTACGCCTGTTCCACGATTGGTTGGTGCGCGCGGGCCTTTAATCTCGCGCCGTATTAGCTGGCGAGTGCGGCTTACTCAGCCCTCTCAACCGGCTTCTCGCCCTGTGCCTCAGCGATGCGCTGCGCCTCTTCCGGCGCTTCGTATCGGATCGGGTCGACGGTGTGGCGGAAATCGCGCAGCGGCTTGCCAAGCGTCTCCAGCAGAGCTTCTTCAATGCGGCGCCGCGCCTCGGCACCAATCTTCTTGCGCCCGCGATAATCCTCGGGGCTGAAGGGCTCCAGAAAGTTCAACCGCAACTTAAAGGTGCCGCGCCGCGACAACACGCGCTTGGCATTGTTGAGGCCCGTTTCATTGCCGATCCAGCCAATTTCCTCGGCCACATCGCCGTAGTCGAGCAAAACAGGCTGCACCATGACGCCGGGCGGTGGCGGCTCAAGCACGCTAAGCATGCTCGTCTTAAACGGGAGCAGGGATTGCCCGTCGGTGGTCGTCCCCTCGGGAAACACGGTGACGGCCCAATTGTCCGACAGGGCTTCTTTTAGAGCGTTGATCTGCTCTGCCACGCCCATCCGATGCTCGCGTTTTACAAACACTGTGCGGTTGAGCGATGCAAGCCAGCCGACCAGTGGGGCCTCGGCCAATTCGGCTTTCGCGACAAATGCCGTCCCGCAGGCGCCGGCCATGGACAGAATGTCGAGCCAAGACATGTGATTTGCGACATAAAATACATCGCGCTTCAAATGCGTGCCGACCACTTCCACCCGTGCGCCCGATGCCCAGGCGGCATAGCGCAGGAAGTACATTGGGATGGGCGAACCGTAGGCGAAGATCCGCCAGATATAATGCAGCGGCACACAGACAATCAGGCCAAGCGCCAATAGGATCGTGCGGTAGGTCAGCCTGAGCCAGCCCATTGCTGAGAGCGGTGTCGTTTCGCCGCGCATTGCGGCCAAGCGCCGCTCCCGGTCGAGCGTTTCGCGTCTAGTCGTCACGAGAGAGGCGAACCCCGTAGAGTTCCATCCGGTGGTCAACCAAGCGGTAGCCCAAACGCTCAGCGATCTGGCGCTGCAGCGATTCCACTTCTGGATCGACAAACTCAACCACTTTACCGGTTTCAACATCGATCAGGTGATCGTGATGCGCCTCTGGCACAGGCTCATAGCGCGACCGGCCATCGCCAAAATCGTGCCGGTCAAGAATGCCGGCTTCTTCAAACAGCCGCACGGTGCGGTAAACGGTGGCAATTGAGATCTTAGGATCAATCGCAGAGGCGCGTTGGTGCAGCAGTTCTACGTCAGGGTGATCATCGCTCTCCGAAAGGACGCGCGCGATTACGCGGCGCTGTTCGGTGATGCGCAAACCCTTCTCGGCGCATAATTGTTCAAGATCGATCTTTTGCTGCACTTGTTACTCCGCCAGCTGTGCCGCCGCTGTTATTGCTGTGTTAGCCGCTATTTGCGCCGTTTCCTATCGGATATGCGCGCGGTCAGCCCCGCTTTAAAGGGGGCGGGCGGATTGCTCAAGTCAGGGTGGAATAGGGCGGGCATAACCTTTGGGAATGCCCCAATTGGGAACCAAGCGGGCCAAGGCAGGAAAGACCAACCCAGGCCCGCTTTGCTCCATTACTTCTTACGGCGACCGCGGCCCTTTACAGGCTTGCGGCCAAGACCGATTTTCTTGGCCAGATCGCGGCGTGTTTCCGCATAGTTAGGCGCCACGAGCGGATAATCGCCCGGCAGTTCCCAACGAGCACGATATTCGTCAGGTGACATATCATGTTCAGTTGAAAGGTGCCGTTTCAGCATTTTCATCTTCTTGCCGCAATCGAGGCAAACGATGTGATCTTTCTTGACTGAAGAGCGAATTGATACCGCAGGATCAGGACGCACTTCTTCAGGTGCATCTGCTTCACCAAGGCCTGAAAGGGCCGTAAATACGTTCGTGATGAGCGAAGGCACGTCATCAACTGACACGTCATTATTGCTGACATGCGCAGCCACGATATCGCTGGTCAGCGTTATCAGTGTTTCCTTCATCTCGATTTGCAAGTCTTCCATTAGAGTTCCTCATCTCTTTTTTGTTCGGATTTTTCCGATAAATTCGACATGAACCAGCTCCTGTTACAATGCAACCAACCGAACAGATTGTTCGCAATTAAATCAAGATGAGAAACCTCCAGATCAGCATTAGATTGCGCGGCCGAAAGTAATTGCGTCGACCCGTTCTCCGTTTGTCATACGGTAATATTTGGGGCGCTCACCAATCGGGGTAAAGCCGAGTTTGGCGTAGAGGTGCACCGCCGGATTGCCGCGCCGCATCTCCAGAAAAATCCTGTCAGAACCGCGGTTTCGCGCCGCTCTGAAGAGTTGCTCGATCAATATTTGGCCAAGGCCGCTGCCGCGATTTTCCGGGTGCACTGCGATCAGCAACAGCTCTTCTTCACCGGGAGCCGCGCGGGTCAGAACAAAGCCGCAGGCGCGCTGACCATCTGTATTGCCGCCTTCGTCCAATATCGTCCCATTATGGTCCACCAGCAAAGCATGCGTGTTAGACAGAGTTAGTGCGTCGGTGATTTGGCGGCGATTCCATGCCTCGCCGTAGGCTGGATCAAACGCCGCCTCCATCACGGTCATGATGTGATCGATGAAGCAGGCGGGCGCTGTCATTGCGGAGCCCTTACTGCTTGCGGCTTGGCATCGGGCGCGCGGCCATAAATTGGTGAGAGGTCGGTGGTGAGCCGCGTTTCGTGCAGCAGGTTCACCTTACTGGCATCAGGCGGCAGATCGAGCGCGCGCTTGCCGCCAGAAAACATCGCTGCGAGTTCTTCGGCGCGGTTGCCGACAATTGTGTCATGCTGGCAGGCAAGTTTGGCCGCATCCGGGGCGAGGGAGCGAACCTCGTCGCAGCCGCCGCCTTCTGCAAAGTTCTGTACGAACCATTCGCCGTGTCCGCCGTTCATGCACACAGTCACGCCGCGCGGGGTTGGTTGCCACGCGCGCACCGCGACCAGCGCCATGGTGGGATAGCCGAGGACTTCAGCCCCCCAAGCAAAGCCGAGCGCGCGGGCGGCGGCAATGCCAATGCGCACGCCGGTAAAGCTGCCCGGGCCAAGCGAGACGAGAATACGCTCCGCGCGGCCTTTGTTTGGCAGTTCAGCAATCATGGGGATCAGCCGTTCAGCATGTCCGCGCCCCAGCACCGCATGCTCATGCGCGACCAAATGTGTCCCGTCGAACAGGGCAATTGAGCAGGCTTCGCTCGCCGTTTCTATCGCTAAGGTGCGCATGGGATTGCGCGATGCCCTAGAGCTGCGCTGCCTGCAAGTCTTAGAAATTGCGGCTCAAATGAAGGCGTCAGATAATTGTGTTGAACTTGCCAAAGTCGGGGCGCGGCGAGCGATCAAAGATGCTCTCTGGATCGCCATATCCGATCGAGCAAATCCAGTCGGCTTTCACGCGCGGACTGTCGGCGAAGAACTCTGACGTCACAGCGTCAAGATCGACGCCGGACATTGGCCCGCAATCAAGCCCAATCGCGCGCGCCGCCAGCATCAGATACGCGCCTTGCAGAGCAGAATTGCGCCGTGCTCCGTCGATACGGCCTGCCTTGTCACCGTCGAACCAGCTCTTCGCATCGGTGTGCGGGAACAGCTCTGGCAGATGCTCATGAAAGTCGATGTCATAACCAATGATGACGCAGGCCGGGGCATTGGTGACCTTCGGCTTGTTCGCATCCATCGCGTGCTTGGCGAGGCGCGACTTTGCATCGTCCGAGGTGCACCAGATGAAGCGTGCAGGCTGCATATTGGCCGAGGTCGGCGCCATTTTTAGCAGGTCGTGGATCTGATGGATCTGCGTTTCGCTAATCGGCTTATTCAGCCAGTCGTTATAGCTGCGCGCTTCATTGAACAGCTGGTCGAGAGCGTCATCGCTCAGCACGGTGCCGTGAAATTGCTTGGTCATTTCAGCTCCAAAGGTCTGATAAATTATGCTGCGCGTACTTCAACGACCTCAGGGACATAATGTTTCAGCAGGCCTTCAATCCCTTGCTTGAGCGTCGCGGTGCTGGATGGGCAGCCAGCACAGGCCCCCTGCAAAGTGAGATAGACAACCCCGTCGCTAAATCCGCGATAGGCGATGTCGCCGCCATCGCCCGCCACCGCTGGGCGAACGCGCGTTTCGAGCAGTTCGTTGATCGCAGCGATGATCTCTGCGTCTTCGTCCGATTCCTCGACCACATGCTCCACGTCAGCTGGAACCGAGATGTCGCCTGCCGTCGCGGCATTGAACAGCGGAGCCTCTGACACGAAGTGATCCAGCAAAATGGCCACCACTTGCGATTTGAGCGATCCCCAATCCGCACCGGGAGCCGCCGTGACAGTGACAAAATCGCTGCCGAAGAACACGTTGATCGTCTCGCCCGTATCAAAGATCGCTTGGGCAAGCGGACTGGCCTCTGCCGATTCTGGACTAGAAAATTCGCGCGTGCCGGCAGTCATCACTGTCCGTCCGGGCAGGAATTTGAGGCTGGCAGGGTTCGGGGTGGTTTCGGTTTCTATGAACATGCTGACGTATTTAGGGTCGCTGCGAAGCCGCCACAAGGCGTGGCCGCGCTCAAACTCGATAATAAAACCGCGCAAAATGACGCACAATCGCGTCTTATTGAGCAGCATTCACTATCCCTTCACACCATGCTTGCCTATATTCCGCCGATGAACGCGATTTTTCGGGCGCCCAAGGCCCTTCTCCTGCTTGCTGCTTCGGCGGCTTTGACATTCCCAGCGACGGCGCAAAATATAGAGCCCAACAGCTCTGACGAAGCGCCGCCGGCAACGATCAGCGTGCCGAGCGCTGATCCGATCATCCCTCAGCCGAAAAAGCTGCAAGGGGCGGATGAAGTCCCGTGGCTCTATGAAAACAGCAATATTCCGGTCGACCGTGAGTGGCTGTTCGGTAAGATGGACAATGGCCTGCGTTATGCTGTGCGCAAAAATGGCGTGCCGCCCGGACAGGTTTCGATCCGTGTGCGGATTGATGCAGGCTCCTTGCACGAGCGCGATTCTGAACAAGGCTATGCGCACTTGCTGGAACACTTGCTGTTCCGTGAGAGCAAATATCTGGGCCAAGCAAAAGCGATTGAAACGTGGCAGCGGCTGGGCGCGACCTTTGGTAGTGATGCCAACGCGGAGACCAGCCCGACGCACACCGCTTATAAGCTCGATTTGCCGGGCGTAACGCGCGGGAAACTAGCGGAGAGTTTCAAGCTGCTCTCCGGCATGATCAAATCGCCGGTGCTGAGCGATGAGAATGTCGCGGCGGAATTGCCGATTGTGCTCGCGGAAAAGCGCGAGCGCGGCGGCGCAGCGGAGCGCGTGGGCGAGTTTACCCGCTCTGTGCTGTTCGCAGGCCAGCGTTTGGCCACCCGCACACCGATTGGCACTGAGGAAACCCTGCGCGGCGCGAATGGCGCTTTGGTGCAGAACTTCTACGACCGCTGGTATCGCCCGGAAAACACCGTGATTGTTGTCGTCGGTGATGCCCCGCCAGAGATTTTGGCGGGCCTGATCGAGCAATGGTTTGCCGATTGGGAAGGGACCGGCGAGGCCGGTGTCGCGCCAGATTTTGGCGATCCCGTGCCGCCAGCTGATGCGGCGAACACGCAAAGCGAGAGCGGTCCGATTGGCGAGATCGGGGTGATGGTGGAGCCTGACCTGCCGCGCAGCCTGACCTATGCCGTGATGCGCCCTTGGCGGCAGGTGGAAGACACCATCGTTTATAACGAAGGGCTGATGATTGATGCGGTTTCGCAGGCGATCATCAACCGCCGTTTGGAATCGCGCGCGCGATCTGGCGGCAGCTATCTTTATGCGCAAGTGCAGCAGGACGACGTCTCGCGCTCAACCGATGCGACATTTGTGACCTTCGCGCCGCTGTCCGAAGATTGGGATGCAGCGATGACCGATGTGCGCGGCGTTATTGCCGATGCGCTGGAAAGCGGGCCGACCCAAGAAGAGATTGACCGCGAAGTCGCGGAATTCGACATCGCTTTTGCCAATCAGGTGGAGCAGCGCACCGTCATCGCCGGATCGAACCTGGCCGATACTCTGATCAATGCGGTCGACATTCGCGAGACTACCGCTTCTCCTGAAGTGGTGCTGGACGTGTTTCGCGGGACGAAGCCGCGCTTTACGCCTGATGAAGTGCTCGCCGCGACACGTAAGCTGTTCCAAGGCGATGTGGTGCGCGGCATTTATGTGACGCCGTCCGCTGGTGAAGCGGATGAGGGCGCAGTTCGCCTGGCGCTGGAACGCGCCGCGACCAGCGATGGCAGCTCGCGCTTGGCCGCCAGCACTGTGTCATTTGACGAGCTGCCCGCCGTGGGCGAGCCGGGCACAATCGCCTCGCGCGCTCCGATTGGTCTGCTCGACATTGAACAGGTCGATTTTGACAACGGCGTTCGCGCGCTGCTGTGGTCCAACAATGCAGAGCCAGGACGCGTCGTCGTCAAGGTCCGCTTTGGCGCTGGCTACCGCGCATTTGATGATCAAACCGCGCCTTATGCCGCATTGGGCACGACCGCATTGGTCGGATCAGGCCTCGGCGAATTGGGCCAGGAAGAGCTCGACCGTCTGGCGACGGGCCGCAAGCTTGGCTTTGAATTCCAGATCGACGACGCTGTCTTCACCTTCACCGCGCGCACGCGCTCTGCCGATGTGGCCGACCAGCTGTATCTGTTCGCTGCGAAGCTGGGCATGCCGCGCTGGGACAAAGACCCGGTGATCCGCGCCCGCGCTGCGGCTCAGCTGGCGTATAATGCCTTTGCCACCAGCCCTAATGGCGTGATCAACCGCGATCTTGAGTACCTGCTCACCAATCGCGATCCGCGCTTTGCAACGCCTGATCCCGATGCTCTGGCGGAGTTGACGCCAGAAGGTTTCCGCGAAGTGTGGGAGCCTCTGCTGTCGCAAGGGCCGGTTGAGGTTCTGGTGTTCGGCGAGTTTGACCGCGATGCCACGGTGGAGGCCCTGCGCACCACCTTTGGCGCGCTGGGTGAGCGCGATCCGGTGCCCGCCGATGTCGCTGCGCGCGTGCCTGAATTCCCGGCTGGCGCTGGCGAGACGACGGTTCTCAATCACCGCGGTGACAAGAACCAGGCCGCCGCTGTGATCGCTTGGCCAAGCGGTGCGGGCGTTCAACGACTGCGCGAATCCCGTCAGCTCGAAATCCTGATCCAGGTCTTCAACAACCGCCTGCTGGAGGCGATGCGGGAGCGCGCCGGCGCAAGCTATGCGCCTCAAATCCTCTCCAATTGGCCAACCGATTTGGAAAGCGGCGGGACGATCACCGCGCTCGCTCAATTGCAGCCGCAAGACGTGCCCGTGTTCTTCAGCGAAGCGGACAAGATCGCGCGCGATCTCGTCAACACGCCGCCCACCACGGAAGAGCTCGACCGGGTGACCGAACCGCTGCGGCAATTGTTCAGCCGTGCATCCACTGGCAACACCTTCTGGCTGTACCAGCTCGAAGGCGCGACCACGGATCGCCGCCGGATTGCTTTGCTGCCGAGCCTGCTCAATGACTATTCGCAGACGACACCGCAGGTGATGCAAGTGCTCGCCGGGCGGTATTTCGGGCGTCAGCCCGGTTGGCGATTGGCGGTAATTCCTGAGGGCACCGAACTGGCCGAGGCTTTGCCAGTGCCAGCGGGTGAGGGCGCTCCGGCGGCCGCCGCCGCGCCTGCGCCGCGCCCAGAGGTGATCGGGCGATAGCGGTAGGCCGGGCGCTTTTCAGGCGGTTTTTGACCGCTTTGAGGTGTCCAACAATCGGTTGAAGCGATCACAGCGACGCGAAATAATGTTGTCGCTGGGGCTATTGCGGCTTTACACATGTAACCTAGGGGCGATAACGGCGCTCCCTACAGGCGAGGGCATTCGGCAGTACCGCCATGCCCTTTGCTACAATTTTGGAAGAAGAATTCGACGTGTCAAACAATTGGTCCCCTGAAAGCTGGAAGTCCCACGAAGCAAAACATTTGCCGAAGTATGAGGACCTGTCCGAATTGGCTGAGGCAGAGGCGACATTGGCGGCCTATCCGCCGCTGGTTTTTGCCGGGGAGGCGCGCGCGCTGAAATCCGATTTGGCGGACGTTGCAAATGGCAAAGCGTTTTTGCTGCAAGGCGGCGATTGCGCCGAGAGCTTTGCAGAGTTCCACCCGAACAACATTCGCGATACCTTTCGCGCGCTGTTGCAAATGGCGGTGGTGCTGACTTTCGCCAGCAAGCATCCAGTGATCAAGGTTGGCCGGATGGCGGGCCAGTTTGCCAAGCCGCGTTCCTCCGACACGGAGACGGTCGGCGATGTGACCTTGCCGAGCTATTTCGGCGACAACATCAATGGGATCGAGTTTGATCCGGTTCAGCGCCGCAATGATCCTGGCCGGATGGTGCGCGCTTATTCTCAAGCCGCGGCGACGCTCAATCTGCTGCGAGCCTTTGCGGGCGGCGGCTATGCAAATCTGCGTCAGGTTCACCAATGGACGCTCGACTTTATGGGACGCACGCCTTGGACGACTAAGTTCGCGCAAATGGCGGATCGCATCGGAGAGTCGCTTGATTTTATGGAGGCCTGCGGCGTTGATCCTGCGACGGTTCCGCAGCTTCAAGGCACCAGCTTTTACACCAGCCACGAAGGTCTGCTGCTGCCGTATGAGCAAGCGCTCACGCGGCAAGATTCGCTAACCGGTCAATGGTTTGCGACCAGCGCACATATGCTGTGGATTGGTGATCGCACCCGCTTCCCGGGCAGCGCGCATATTGAATTTGCGCGAGGCATTGGCAATCCGCTGGGCATGAAGTGCGGACCGAGCCTTGAGCCCGATGCTCTGATCGAATTGCTCGATATCCTTAACCCATCGCGCGAAGCGGGCCGGATCACGCTGATCTCTCGCTTTGGCCATGATAAAGTCACCGAAGGCCTGCCGAAGCTGGTCCGCGCGGTTGAGCGCGAGGGCCATCCCGTGGTGTGGAGCTGTGATCCGATGCACGGCAATGTCGTGAAGTCTGAGACCGGATTTAAGACGCGGCCATTCGACCGTATCCTGACCGAGGTGAAAGGCTTCTTTGATGTGCACCGCGCAGAGGGAACGCATCCGGGCGGCATCCATATTGAGATGACCGGACAGGACGTGACCGAATGCGTCGGCGGCGCGGTGGCAATCACTGATGAGCGCCTGGGCGATCGTTATCACACGCATTGCGACCCGCGTCTCAATGCAGAGCAATCGCTCGAACTGGCGTTTTTGCTAGCTGAGATGCTTAACCAAGAAGTTGTCGGACGCCAAGCCAACGCGGCGTAATCGCCCTGCGTTCTAAGCCGAACTGACTGATTTCACTGCGGCGGCGAGCATTATGTTTGCTGCGCGGTAAAACGCGCGCCTCCATGCATTAGGTGAAAACCCGCATACGGCCCCGGCCAAGCGGTTGACGCTTTCCCGCTAACGCCTGGCGATTATGGATCGAGGGCACACCACGGGGCCGGTATGTTGACCGGGGAAGTAGGGAACAGCGCGCTGTTTGCCGTCTGCGTCCTTTTGGGTGTGGTCGCGATGGTGTTTGTGGTCGCCACGGTAAACGCGCGCCGCGAAACCCGCTTTGCCGCGCGCATCGCTCGCGAACGCGGCGAACGCATGAGTGAGCTGCTCCGCACGGTGCGCATGGCGGAAAGCATCGCTGACCTTGGCATCTGGCAATTTGATCCGGCGAGCGGCGTCCAGCAATGGTCCGATGGCATGCGCACGCTGTTTGGCATGGCGAAGGATGAAGAGTTCATCGAGGGCGACGCCGAAACCGTCCTATTCGCCAATGACATTGACCTTGTTGGTCAAGTCACTGCGCGGGCCAAAGAAGTTGGCCCTTATGAGCTGCATTATGACATTCACGGCTACGACGGCATGCCGCGCTCGATCTCGGTTCAGGCGTGCAATCTGCACAATGGCTCTGGCGAGGTCGCGCGCGTTGTCGCCGTGGTGCGCGATGTGACCGACCAGGTTCAGCGCGAACGCAAGCTGGAGCGCTCGCGCGTTTCGGCGCTGCAAGAGGCGAGTGTTGCCCGCAAGCTAGCCGAAACCGATCCGTTGACCGGGCTCGCCAATCGCCGCCGGGTGATGGCGGTGCTTGATCAGCACGTGGTGCAATCTCAGAAGAACGGCGAGCCGCTCTCGTTGATCCTGTTTGATATTGATCACTTTAAATCGGTGAACGACACCTATGGCCATCCGCATGGTGACCGCGTGCTGCAAGAGGTAGCCAAGATCGCGATGGAGCAAGCGCGCGAAGGCGATGTCGTTGGCCGGGTTGGCGGCGAGGAATTCGTCTGGATCGTCCCGGGCGCTGACAATTCCTATACGCGGATCATTTCAGAGCGTTTGCGGCTGGCGATTTCCATGGGCACCGCGATAGAGGACAAGCCTCCGGTGACGATCAGCGTCGGTTTCACCAGCCTTGTCGCGGGCGACGCGCCGCTCAAATTGTTCGCCCGCGCGGATACGGCTTTGTATGATGCAAAGGGCGCGGGGCGTAACCGCGTTCGTATGGCGGCTTAAGCAACTCAGGCCAGCAAGTTTGCAACCTATTGTTGCGGGCTGTGCCTTTTAATTTTCACAAGTTTCGGGCATTGCGCCATTGCTGAGCGATTGGAAACGCTCGCAAATTGGGAGGCGCGCGTGCCGCTGACATCGCCGGAACACCCAGTACGCAAGGCGGAGCCTCGGCCTGAATTGGCCGAGCGATATTGCTCAACCCGGGCGCTGATGGAGGCTTTGACCGAGCGATTGTCGGATGCCGATGCGACGGTGCAATCCATGGAAGACGCCTCGCCAGCGAAATGGCATTTGGCGCACACTAACTGGTTTTGGGAGACGTTCCTGCTGCGCGATTACGCGCCGGATTACACGCTCTATAACGAAGACTGGCCGTTCCTGTTCAACTCTTACTATGAGGCGGAAGGGGAGCGGATTGCGCGCTTTTCCCGCGGAGCATTGTCGCGCCCGACGCTGGATGAAATCCGCGATTGGCGCAGAGCCGTCGATCGCGCGATGGAGCCGCTGATCGCTGACCCAGAGCGCGCTGATCTGATTGCTTTGGGCATCGCGCATGAGCAGCAGCACATCGAATTGCTGCTAACCGATATCAAACACGCATTGTTTCAAAATCCGCTCGGTCCCGCGATGTGGGACGGGTCGCCAGAGGCAGCGATGTCGGCGGGCGGTGCAGGCGGCGTTGCCGATGCGGGTTGGAATGAGCATCCCGGTGGCATTGCTCTGATCGGGCATGACCATAACGAGAGCGCCGAATTTGCGTTCGACAATGAGCGGCCGCGCCACCGCGTCCTGCTGGAGCCGTTCGCCATGTCGCGCCGACTGGTGACGAACCGGCAATGGGACGAATTTATCGCCGATGGCGGCTACACCACCGCATCTTTATGGCTGTCAGACGGTTGGTCTTGGGTGCGGGAAAACGGCATCACCGCTCCGCTCTATTGGCGTGAGCGAGATGGCGCGGCTCAGCATTTCACCCACCAAGGTTGGCAGCCGCGCGATCCCGATGCGCCGGTGACCCATATATCTTATTTTGAGGCGGATGCCTTTGCCAGCTGGGCGGGAATGCGCTTGCCGACCGAGTTTGAATGGGAGGCAATTGCGCGCGGCCAGGATGGGGAGGGCAGCGCGCCTGCACATGATGCCTCGTCCGGCAACCAATTGGACGGCGCCCATGCCCCGGCTCAGCATGGCGGAGAGGCGCTGTTTGGCGATTGCTGGCAATTCACGCGCTCGGCCTATCTGCCATACCCCCGCTTTGCGCCCGCAGGCGGCGCGGTGGGCGAATACAACGGCAAATTCATGAGCGGTCAGTTCGTTCTGAAGGGCGCCAGCTGCGCCACCGTGCGCGGCCATTCGCGCGCGTCCTATCGCAATTTCTTCTACCCGCATCAGCGCTGGCAATTCACCGGTCTGCGCCTTGCCAAAGATCTTTAAGGCCAAGGATAATTGATGAGTTCTCAAGAAGGCATTGCGCTCGTGAACCGTGATGATGATGGAGTGGATACCGCGTTTCGCAGCGATGTTCTGACCGGGCTGTCGCAGCCGCAAAAGGCGATTTCGGCGCGCTGGCTGTATGACGATGCCGGATCGCAATTGTTCGAAGACATCACGCAGATCCCGGAATATTATCCGACCCGCGCTGAGACAGAGATTTTGCGAGAGCGCGGCGCAGAATTTGCTGAGCTGATCGGGCCGGGCCGCGCGGTGGTGGAATTTGGCTCCGGCAGCTCGGTGAAAACGCCGCTATTGCTCTCTGCGATTGAGCCGAGCGCCTATGTCCCGCTTGATATCTCGGGCGACTTTCTGCGAGCGGCGGCGGCTGATCTGGCGGCGAAATTTCCCGGTCTGCCGGTCCATCCGGTAGAGGCTGATTTTATGCGGCAAGTTGCGCTGCCCGATGCGGTCGCTGGCCTGCCGAAGCTCGGCTTTTTTCCCGGCTCGACAATTGGCAATATGGTGCCGCGCACGGCGGTCGATTTGCTGCGCAATATGCGTGAGACATTGGGTGAGGGCGCGCGCCTGCTGATCGGCATGGATCTGATCAAGGATCGCGGGGTCCTGGTCGATGCCTATGACGATGCCGCCGGGGTGACGGCGGATTTCAATCTCAATCTGCTGCGCCGGGTGAACCGTGAGCTAGGCAGCGATATTCCGACACAAGCCTTCGCCCATGAGGCGCGCTGGAACGATGATTTTGCGCGCATTGAAATGCATTTGGTGGCGCAGAGCGATCTCGATTTTTCCGTTTCAGGCACCGGTTTTTCGATGACGCGCGGTGAGACGATCCACACAGAAAACAGTCACAAGTTCAATCGCCGCACCGCAAATATGCTGCTGCTCGCGAGTGGATGGGATCCGCAGCAGCGCTGGCTCGACAGCGAAGAGCGTTTCTCGCTGATCCTGGCCGAGGCGAAGCCGCCAAAATCTGCGCCATAAGCGCTTTCTAACAAGCCCCCCAATTTCCTTCGAAACCGAAAGGCGCGCCCGCGCGTTACCCCGCCATGGCACATTCAATCGAAACCGTCGCAATCATCGGCGCTGGCATGGCTGGGCTCAGCTGCGCTGCGCAATTGTCGGCGGCGGGTAAGCAGGTCGTGATCTTTGACAAGGGACGCGGCCCCGGTGGACGCATGGCGGCAAGGCGCGCAGAGATTGCGGGCGAAACGGTCGGCTTTGACCACGGGGCGCAATTCTTCACCGCGCGCGATCCCGCCTTCATAGAGGCTGTGCGCGAATGGCAGGAACTGGGCGTGGTCGCGGCTTGGCCAGCGGCAGGTGACGATGCCTTTGTCGGGACGCCGGGCATGAATGGCCCGATCCGCGCGATGGGCAGCGCGCTTGGTGTCGAGTGGGGCACCCGGATAGAACGCCTGCACCGTGGTGGTGACCGCTGGAAGCTGGAGACAGGCGATAAGAGCTTTGTCGCAGATGCGATCGTGTGCGCGGTTCCGGCGGAGCAAGCGAGCGTCCTACTGGCCGAGGTCGCGCCAGAGCTGGCCGCCGCCGCTTCGCAGGTGCAATCCGCGCCGTGCTGGGCCGTGATGGCGGCGTTTGGCGAGAAGCTCGGCATTGAAGCGGACTGCCTGCGCGATCCCGAAGCGGGGATATCTTGGGCTGCGCGCAATTCGGCCAAGCCTGAGAGGACCGGCGAGGAATGCTGGGTGCTGCACGCCAGCCCAGAGCGTAGCCGCGAATTGCTCGACCTGCCTAAGGAGGAAGTGGCCGAGATATTGCTCGCCGATTTCTTCTCGCAGACTGGCGTGGCTCCGACGGTGCCAATCCACTTAACCGCGCACCGCTGGCTCTATGCGATGGCTGAGCCAGTCGCGGGTGAACCAGCGCGTTATGACGATGACAAACGGATCGGCATTGCCGGGGATTATCTGCACAGTCCGCGCGTGGAAGGCGCATTTCTGTCAGGCCGCGCTTTGGCCGCAAAAATGCTTGGCTAGAATTGCTGGCGGCGCGAGCGCGCTCGTTCATGGAAAAGCATGGCGATTGTTCCTATGTTTAGGGGCAATGAGCCTCGACAACCTCTTTTCCAACATCGCTGGCGCGTTCACCGCTGTTCCGCGCTCGGAATTGTTGATGCTCGCGGTGGCTGCGGTGATGGCCGGCGTGCTCGGCTCGCTGATGATCCGCCGCGAGGTTGCCTTCGGCAAGTTCGTTCGCGCGGGCAGCACTTTGGTGCTGGTCGGCATTCTGTGCACCGTCATCATTCAGCTGTCGCGCTTTGATCCGCGCATTGAAGTGGCCGTCCCGCAGCTTGGCCTGCCTCAGCAGGTGGTGGAGGGCGGGGAGACCCGCATCCCGATCAGCCGAGATGGGCATTTCTGGCTGCGCGCGGAGCTGAATGGAGTTCCGGCTAATTTTCTGGTCGACACCGGCGCGACGCTGACCGCGATATCGCAAGGTCTGGCGGATCAGGCGGGGATAGAGCCGCGCACGGGCGGGCTGCCAGTAACGATCGGCACAGCGAACGGACCGGTGGAGGCATCGCTTGGTACAATTGACGAGCTGCGCTTTGGCAATGTGGCGGCGCGCGGGCTCGATGTCGTGATCGCGCCTAGCCTGGGCAACACCAATGTGATCGGTATGAACCTGCTCTCGCGGCTCGCGTCCTACCGGGTCGACAATCAGACCAATGAGATGATCCTGGAGCCGAACAATCCGCAAGAGCCATTGGAGCTGCGCTGAGGCCTGCGCAAAAGGCATGCGTTGTGGGCACCGGGTTTTAGTGCTCAGTTTCAAAGATTTGGGTAAGGAAAATGGCTGGGGTGGTAGGGATCGAACCTACGAATGCCGCTACCAAAAAGCGGTGCCTTACCACTTGGCCACACCCCAGCAGAGCGCGCTATATAGCGCCGCCATTTTATATGTGAAGGGGCGCAAGGCACATTTTTGCCTGTGCGCCCCTTTTATCGCTTCTGCCGGTCAGATTGCCTTGCCTTCAAAGTCCGCCGCAGAGTGACGCTCTAGCAGTTGCTCGTTTTCTTCACCCCAAGCCTTGTTGACGATCCGGCCGCGTTTCACGGCCGGACGAGCGGAGATTTCCTCCACCCAGCGGGCGACGTTTTTGTACTCATCAATCGACAGGAAGGTCTTGGCTTCATTATAGATTTTGCCTTCGACGAAAGGCGCAAGCCAGGGGTAATTGGCCATATCTGCGATGGTGTATTCTTCGCCGCCAAGGAAGCGGTTTTCGGCCAAACGCTGGTCAGCGACATCGAAAATACGCTTTGTTTCCATTGCATAGCGATTGATCGGATATTCGTATTTCTCCGGGGCATAGGCATAGAAATGGCCAAAGCCGCCGCCGATAAACGGCCCGGTGCCAACTTGCCAGAACAGCCAGCTCATTACCTCTGCGCGCGCAGCCGGTTCGGTTGGCAGGAACGCGCCGAATTTCTCTGCAAGGTGCACCAGAATAGCAGCCGATTCGAACACGCGGAACGGTTTGTCGCCGCTCTTGTCGAGTAGGGCAGGGATTTTCGAGTTCGGATTGATCTCCACAAAGCCGCTGGTGAATTGCACGCCTTCGCCGATGTTCACGGTGTAGGCGTCATATTCTGCGCCAGTGTGGCCCGCCTCCAGCAGCTCCTCCAGCATGATTGTGGCCTTCACACCATTGGGCGTCGCCAGTGAGTACAGCTGAAACGGATTGTCGCCCTGCGGCAGCTCTTTGGTCTCGCGTGCGCCCGCGGTCGGGCGGTTGATGCTGGCAAAACGTCCGCCATTTTCGGTGTCGTTCGTCCAAACGGCAGGTGGGGTGTAGGTGGGATCGGCCATAGTTGAAGGCTCCTCTTGTGCTGGATTGCTCTTGTTGGTTCATGAGGTGGGGGATAGCGGTTACGAGCGCAAGTCCAACGCGGTGTCGCATGCGCGCGGTTTTGCTTGTCGCGCAGAAACCATAGCTTGCGTCCTGTATCCTTTAGGGATACTAGTCCCGTGCAATGCATCTTGCTGGATACAAAATACGCCGTTGGCGCGAGAACCACGATCCGCCACTCTCCGCGCAGGAATTCGGCGCGCATTTTGGCGATGCCTGGCCCAGCCGCACGATCTATGGCTGGGAGGCCAAGGGCAAGGTTGCTCGGCCCAAAGTTCAAAGGCGGCTTGCTGAGCTTGGCGTGTGTGATCCCGCCGACTGGTTGGAACCAGCACCGACAAACCCCACTTCTGAGACCTCCAATAAACCCGCAAAGAAGGCTCCCCAAATGAGCGATCCGACCCATCCCTTCTATGACATGCATGGACACGGCTTTGTGCGGGTGGCGACGTCCACGCCATGCTCGCGCCCTGCCGATGTGGCTTACAACACCGCTGGAGTGATCGCCGAGGCGAAGAAGGCGCATGCGCAAAATGTCGATCTGGTGGTCTATCCAGAGCTGACTTTGTCGTCCTATGCGATTGATGACCTGCTGCTTCAGCAAGCTCTGCTGGTCCGGGTGGAAGAGGCGCTGGGCGAGGTGATCCAGGCGTCGCGCGATCTCTCCCCTGTGCTCGTAATTGGCGCGCCGCTGAAACGCGGGGACAAGGTTTACAATTGCGCCGCAGTGATTGCGAATGGCGAATTGCTGGGCGTTATCCCGAAAAGCTATCTGCCCAATTACCGCGAGTTCTATGAGAAGCGCTATTTCGCTCATGGGCGCGGCTGCGAAGATCTATGGATCGCGGTGAACGGCGAAGAAGTTCCGTTCGGCACGGATGTGGTGTTTGCCGCGAGCAACCTTCCCGGCTTCACATTCGGCGTGGAGATTTGCGAAGATTTCTGGGCGCCCAATCCTCCGGGCACGATGGCGGCGCTCGCCGGGGCTCAGATCCTGTGCAACCTTTCTGCTTCGCCGATCACCATTGGCCGCGCGGATGACCGCCATTTGCACTGCCGATCGAGCTCTGCCCGATCGATTTGCGCCTATGTCTATTCCGCCAGCGGCCACGGCGAAAGCACCACGGATCTTGCATGGGATGGGCAGGGCGTGATTTACGAGCTGGGCGGATTGATGGCCGAAAGCACGCGCTTCGATCTGGAGCCGGAGCTGTGCGTGGTCGATATCGACACTCAGCGGATTGCGGCTGAGCGCGTTCGCAACCAGACCTTTGCCGACGCGGCAGAGGCGCATGGCCGGCCCGAGGACAGCTATCGCCGGATTGTGTTCGACCATGCCGGCGTTGCTGACGACGGCACGCTGGATAAGGGGCTGATCCGTCCGGTTCGCCGCTTCCCATTTGTGCCGAACAACGCAAAGACGCTGGACGAGGATTGCTACGAAGCGTTCAACATTCAGGTCGATGCTCTGATGCGGCGGATCACCGCAACGCACGCCAAGTCTCTGATTATTGGCATTTCTGGTGGTCTCGATAGCACCCATGCGCTGATCGTGGCGGCAAAAGCCTGCGACCGGCTGGGCATGCCGCGCACCGCCATTCGCGGCTACACCATGCCCGGCTTTGCCACCTCTGACAGCACGAAGTCGAACGCCTGGAAGCTGATGGAGGCGATGGAAATCACCGCTGAGGAGATCGACATCAAGCCAGCGGCCACGCGGATGCTGGAGGATATGAAGCACCCGTTTGCGGATGGTGAGCCGGTCTATGATGTGACCTTTGAAAACGTTCAGGCCGGATTGCGCACCGATTATCTGTTCCGCTTGGCCGGGCAGCATTCCGGCTTTGTCGTGGGCACTGGTGATTTGTCAGAGCTGGCGCTGGGTTGGTGCACATACGGCGTTGGCGATCACATGAGCCATTACGGCGTGAACGCGGGCGTGCCGAAAACGCTGATCCAATATCTGATCCGCTGGACGATCCAGACAGAGCAATTCAGCAATGCCTGCAGCGATGTCTTGGGCGCGGTGCTCGATACTGAAATCTCGCCAGAACTGGTGCCAGCGGGCGAAGATGGCGCGATCCAAAGCACAGAAGAGCGGATTGGGCCGTATGAGCTCAACGACTTCTTCCTCCACCACATCATCCGTTATGGTCAGCGCCCATCCAAGGTCGCGTTCCTGGCCTATCACGCGTGGCGCGATGCGCAGGCTGGCAAATGGCCCGATGGCTTCCCGGAAAATCGCAAGAACGAATACGACCTTGCCACCATTGCTGGGTGGCTTGAGAGTTTCGTGAAACGCTTTTTCGCCTTCAGCCAATTTAAGCGGAGCGCCTTGCCCAATGGACCAAAGGTTAGCTCGCAGGGCGCATTGTCGCCGCGCGGCGATTGGCGCGCGCCATCGGATGCGGTTGCCGATGTGTGGCTGGAAGATATCAAAGCCGGGCTTCCCAGCCTAAAATGATGACTAATGCGCTGTTAACTTGTCTTTAGGCGATCTCACGTAAAACCCTAAAAAAATATAAGAAGTTGGGGTGAGAGATGGCAATCGAGATATGGCTGGCGCTGGCATGCGTGCTGGTTGCCGGAATGCAGATTGGTTTTCTGTTTTTGGAGGCTGGATTCGTCCGCTCTAAGAACAGCATCAACGTGTCGATGAAGAACCTTGCGGACTTCGTCGTCGCCGTTCTCGTGTTCCATATTGTTGGCGCGGCGATCATGTTTGGTGGCGGCTTTGGTCTCATTGGCTTCGACGCTGGCCTGCTCGGCTATTCGGGCGAAGGCTCGGTCACACTCTTCCTCCTATTCCAAGCCTTGTTCTGCGGTACGGCGGCGACCATCGTGTCTGGCGCGGTTGCAGAGCGTATGCGTTTCTCAGCCTATATTTTCATGACATTGCCGCTGACGGCGCTGATCTATCCCATGATCGGTCACTGGGCCTGGGCGAGCTATTTGCCCGGCGGCAGTGGTGAGGGCTGGCTGCAGCAATTGGGCTTTATCGACTTTGCCGGTAGCAGCGTCGTTCACCTCGCTGGCGGCGCGGCGGCTTTGGGTATTTTGCTGGTAGTTGGCGCGCGTGATGGCCGCTTTGACCGCGGCGAAGGCGAGGATGATGACGCCATGCGCGCAATCCACGGCCACAGCCCGATCCTGACCGGGGGCGGCGCGCTGATCCTGCTCGTTGGCTGGCTCGGCTTTAACACCGGCACTTTGGAGCCGGGCAGTGATGATTTTGCCCGCGCTCTGTCCAACACTTTGCTTGCCGGATCTGCAGCAGCCTGCGCCGCGGCTGTCACGGGGTATTACCGCGATGGCTATTACCGCGCAGACAGAATGGTCAACGGTCTGCTCGTCGGCCTGGTGGTGATCACCGCCAGCGCGCCTTACGCGCATTCATTGGGCGCGATCGGCGCGGCCGCTTTGATCGCGGTGGGCAGCGTCTTCTTCGCCGATTGGCTGGAGCGCACGCACCGCGTCGATGATGCGGTTTATGCGGTCAGTGTGCACGGGTTTGGCGGTTTCTTTGGGACACTGGTGGTCGCCTTTATCGTGCCCGCAGATCGCCTGGCCCACGGGTTTTTCACGCAGTTTGGAGTTCAATTCCTCGGCGCGTTCAGCATTGGCGTCTTCGCATTTATGACCATGGGCCTGATCGCAAACGCCATGCACACTCGCGGCAAATTGCGTGTGCCGTTGGAGGACGAGCGGCGCGGGCTGAACCTGTCGGAACACCGCGCTCTGCTGGGCAATGCAGAGCTGTCGCGGACCTTGAGCAAGATCAACAGCGGCGATGCCGATCTTAGCACGCGCCTTGATGTCGATCCGTTTGAAGAAGGCGGCGATATTGCAGAGGAGCTCAACGCGTTTCTCGGCCGGGTGCAAGCCACCGAAAGGATCGCGGCGGACAAATTGCGCGCGGAGCAAGATGAGCTTGCGAGCATGGTGACGCGGGAGCGCGACCGCGCGGATACCACCACCAAAGTGCTGCGCCAGTTTCAGAGAGATTTTGCCGGACTGGTGCAGCAATTGAACGCGCAGGCGCGCGATCTGGCGACCGGGTCTGAACGGCTTGCCGCCCATTCGCATGAGTCCGGCGAACAAGTCGATCATGCCAGCGCTCAGGCCGATGCAACGCTGAGCATGGCGGAGCAGATGGCCAAGGGGGCGCAGCTTCTCAGCGAGACTTTGGAGCTGGTTGGGACGCGCGTTGCCGATGCCAATGCGGCGGCCACCCATGCGGATCAAGCGAGCGATCGCGGCGCGCAAATCGCCGGTCAGCTGGAGCTGTCCGCGAAGGAAATCGGCAAGCTGGTGGCGATGATCAAATCGATCTCGGACAAGACCGGATTGCTGGCCCTCAACGCAAGGATCGAGGCCGCGCGCGCTGGCGAGGCGGGCAAGGGCTTTTCCGTGGTGTCGAGCGAAGTGGCGCAATTGTCGAAACAGACCCAGGAAGCCTCGAGCGAAATCTCGACTATCGTCGGATCGCTGTCGGAACTAATCGGCGAATCCATTGCGCAATTCCGCGCGATTGATGCCTCGATTGAAACCGTGGGTGAGATGGCCGCGGTGGCGGCAAGCTCGGTCGAACAGCAACGCACGACCAGCGCGGAACTGACCGGACTGATCGACGGTGTTCGCCGCAAGGCTTTGGACAGCGGCAGCGCGGTAGCGCAAGTGTCAGAGAACTTTGCGTTGGCCAGCAAGACGATTGATAAAATCGACAACAGCTCAGGCCAATTGGAGGCCTTGGCAACGCAGATTGACCGAGAAGTTGAGAGCCTGCGTCAGCGTTTTTCAGACGATGGCTTGTCCGCGGAACCTGCCGAATAATTCGCCCGAGGTCCTAAACGCAGAAGCGCCGGACAACTTCAAGGTCATCCGGCGCGCCAGCGTTGTGCAAAGACTATTTCCGATCGATCGAAAATCGGCCTGGTCCGAAGGCGGCGATGGCAAATAGGCCGCCCGCAATCGCTAGGTTTTTGAGGAAGATCGTGACCTCAGTCTGCTGGCTGAAATCATTGTGAAAGAAAACCGCGGTGAGGACGGTGAAAATCCCCAAAGCGCCTGCGCCATAGCGGGCCTTGAAACCCAGCGCGACCATCAACCCGCCGACGATCTCAATGGCTACCGTGCCGAAATAGACGAGCTCTGGCATCGGCATTCCGACCGATGCGATGTAGCCGACGGTCTGCTCCATCGAACTCTGTTTGTTGATGCCAGCAAGGATGAAAAGAGCGGCGAGCAAGAGGCGGGCGGCGAGGGCGAGGGTGTCTTGCGATTTGCTTGATCCGCCCAGTTCAGCGCTTTTTGTTCCGACAGTGGTCATGGCGTTTCTCCGAATTTAGGGGTGTTAGGCTGCGATGGCTTCGATTGCGGCGTGGGCTGCGGCGATTTTCTCCTCGCCATCCCGGCCCATGATCCCATCGGCTGCGATGATTTCTACATCGGAAATGCCGAGGAAGCCGAGGAAGAATTTGAGCCACGGGGTCATATGGTCGAAATCGCTGCCCACTGGCGTGCCGCCGGATGCGACCGTGATGTAGGCTTTCTTGCCCTCGAGCAGTCCAACCGGGCCATTCTCAGTGTATTTGAATGTGGTCCCAGCGCGGGCGACCAAATCTGCCCAGGCTTTGACCGATGCGGGCACTCCAAAATTGTAGATCGGCACGGCAAAGACGATGGTGTCAGCCGCTTGCAGCTCTTCGATCAGAGTGTCAGCAATGCTCGCAAGTTCTGCCTGCTCCGGCGTGCGGTCAGCCATTGGCGCGAGGTTGGCGGCGAAACGGTCTGCATCGATGAAGGGCAGGTCATTCCGGCTGAGATCGCGCGCCGTCACGGCGGTATCTGTGCCTGCGCTCAGGCGCTCGACTAGCTTGTTGCCGAGGCCGCGTGAGACCGAGCTGTCGCCTTGGATGCTGGCGGATACGTAAAGAATATTGGTCATTGAAACTCTCCTGGGAAGTGATGCTGAAAGGAAAAGAAGAGCTGGCCGCTGAGGGGGAATTCGCGGCCAGCTCTCAAGAGGTTAAGCGGCGTCCACGAGGACAATTTCGCTGTCTTCAAGGGCGGTGATCGTCACTTGGCCAAGCTGAGTGATCGCAACGCCGTCACGTGCTTCGGCCTCGACATCCTCGACGCGGACCTTGCCGGTGGCAGGGACCAGATAGAGGTGCCGCGATGGGTCGGCGACATCGTAGGTTACGCTTTCGCCAGCCTTGATCGTTGCGCCCAGCACGCTTGCATCGGTGCGGATTGGAAGCGCGCCGTCATCATTGGCAGCCTCGTTTTCAGTTCCGCTGGCAAGGGTCACGAATTTGCCCGCCCGGTCACCTTTTGGGAAAGGAGCCGCGCCCCAATTGGGCTTGCCGCCACGCTCGGTTGGGATAATCCAGATTTGGAAGATTTCGGTGTCTTCATCTTCGCGGTTGTATTCTGAATGCTGCACGCCGGTTCCAGCGCTCATCACTTGGACATCGCCGGCCTCTGTGCGGCCTTCATTGCCCATGCTGTCGCGGTGGGTAATCGCGCCTTTGCGGACATAGGTGATGATTTCCATGTCCTCGTGCGGGTGGGTGGGAAAGCCGGTGCCGGGAGCGATTGTGTCATCGTTCCAAACGCGTAGGCTGCCCCAATTGACGCGGGCGGGATCGTGATAGCCGCCAAAGGCAAAGTGATGGTGGGCATCCAGCCAGCCGTGATTGGCAGCGCCCAGGGAATTGAAGGGACGAAGTTCGATGATAGGTGCGCTCATGGTCTGTCTCCTATTTGTGCTGATCGGTTCGTGTTTGGATCAGCATGTTTGCGTTGAGACAGGGGATAGGCGGTGTTTGGTAATCGCATAAGTGCGATAAAACTTGATAAAATGTTCAGATTATCCGAACATTAGTGCTATTATGCGTTTGGGCGACCCCACTCTCGATCAATTGCGCATCTTCCTGGCGGTGGCGGAAGAGGGCAGCTTTGGCGGCGCTGCGCGGCGGATGGGCCGGGCGGTGTCGGCGATCAGCTATGGGATTGCTCAGCTGGAGGCGCAGCTGGCGGTCACTCTGTTCGCGCGCGAGGGCTCTCGCAAACCTGTGCTGACCGAGGCGGGTAATGGCTTGCTGGCTGAGGCGCGCGCGGTGTCTGACGGTGTCGATGCGCTCCTTGCCAAGACGCAAAGCCTGCATGCTGGATTGGAGAGCACGGTCTCACTGGTGCTTGATGTGATGGTGCCCGGCGATGTGACCGCGCGGGTCTTGCGCGATTTTCGCGCGATGTTTCCAACGGTTGCTTTGAGGCTGCAGATTGAGGGGCTGGGGGCGGTTGCGGCGTGTCTGATCGACGAGGAAGTTGATCTTGCGATTGGCGGTCCAGAGATCGCTGACCAGCCTGATCTGGAGCGGCAAGTCATTGGCGGCGTTGAGTTAATTCCTGTGGCCGCACCAAGCCATCCGCTCGCGGCACCAAATATCAAGCCGGGAGAGACCCGCAAGCATTTGCAACTGGTCCTGTCTGATCGTTCAACGCTGACTGAGGGACGCGAGTTTTCTGTGCTCAGCCCAACAACTTGGCGGCTGGGCGATCTGGGCGCGAAGCACGCTTTGCTGAAAGAGGGGCTGGGATGGGGCAATATGCCGCGCCACCAAGTGGAAGGCGATATTGCGAGCGGCGCATTGGTGGAGCTCGACCTGCCGGAAAAGCCCGGCGACATTTACCCATTCAGCGCTCTGTGGCGCCGTGATGCGCGGCCAGGCCCAGCGGCGAGCTGGCTGATCGATGCGTTAAGGCAGCAATTGGGTTAGTAAGCTGGCCGGATCAACGATTCGCGCGCAGCCATGTCAGCGCGTCGGATTTTTCATCGAAGAAATCGACATCAATGCCTTCGCTCAGGCGCTTATATTGCAGCTTAGCCAGCGGGGATGCACCCAAGATTGCAACGCGCTTCAGCCCAAACTTTTGCGACATCAACAAATGGTCACGAATGGCGTCGCCTGTTTCGCGATCTTGCGGCAAGAACCCGGAGAAATCGACCAGAGCATAGATTGGCGAGCGTGATTTCACCAATGGCACGGCCACTTCATTGACCGTCTCGAAATAGGTCTGGATCGTCTCTACGTTCCAAAATCCGCTGACGACGGAATGGGTTTCACAATGCTGTTCTAGCAGGGTGGCGGAGTGGAATGGTTCGTTGCTTGTCATGAGTTTGATTTAGCCCGTTAAGGTAAATTTCGGGTAAAAACCTATGACGCGGTTCAGTGTTTTGCCGCCGTGTTCGAGCCGATCAGAGCGGCTGGCGGATCCATTCAAGTCCGCTGATGCGATCGTCGAAAAACTCAACCTCAATCCCGTCGCTCAGTCGCTTATATTGCAGCCTTACCAGCGGTGAGGCGCCCAGCGCGGCGATGCGCTTTAGGCCAACCTCGCCAGCTCCAGCCAAGTGATTGCGAATGGCGTCGCTGGTTTCGCGGTCCTGCGCAACGAAGTCGGTAAAGTCGACAAGAGCGACGATTGGCCCGGGGTTCTTGATCAGAGGGAATGCCTCTGCATTGACCGCAGTTATGTAGCCATCGATTTCCTCACGCGTCCAAAAGCCCGAGATCGAGGTGTGGATCTCGCGTTTGTCGACCAGCACGGAAATGCTGTGGGAGGGGGCCTTCGTTGCCATACTTAGAGGTCTAGCAAGGAAAGCTGAAGTTTTGGTAAAATGCGGCGGTGCGCGGCAAGGCTCTGGCCTGCGGTGCTGGCCTGCTTAGTCTTGGCGCAGCCATTCCTTGGCCGCTTGCGGCTCTTCGAAGAACTCTGCGTTCAAGCCTTCGGTGATGCGGCGATATTGCAGCTTTACCAGCGGAGATGTGGTGACCAGCGCAAGGCGCTTCACACCGTAATTCAAAGCCTCTTTGTTGCTGTTTTCAATCGCGGCGGCGGTCGCGCGGTCTTGCGGCACGAATTCGCGCAGGTCGCCTAGCAGGCTGTAAGGCTTGCCGGTTTCGACCAGTGGCGCGGCGACTGTATGAGCCTCTTGCAAGAAGTCTTGCACCAGCTCTTCATTCCAAAAACCACTAAGAGAAAAGTGGAGTTCAGAGTGATCAAGGTCGATTGAAATAGAGTGCTTGGGTTCCATACTAGGCGATCCTACTAGTGTATGGTTAAACCTTTATTATTGCGCAGTCATACTTTCTGCAGGCCCAAAACGCGTTGGTTGATCGCCCGCTTTCCAAGGGTCGAGCTTGGGCATGATGCTCTTGAAAATGCCCGAGGATAGATGCCCCTCCAGCCAATTTTGCAAATGCGGGATCGGCTGCGCATCGAACCATTCGCGGTCCGTATTGGCGAATTGCCGAATAAACGGGAACAGCGCCATATCGGCCAGCGTGCGGGTTTCACCGCACAGAAATGCCTGAGTGGAAAGCCGCGTATCAAGGTCTTGCAGGATCGCGAAGCCTTCCGCGCGGTGATCGACCTGGCCGTGATCGGCCTCATCCTCATAGCGCGACGGATACTTGTAGCGGTCGAGGTGATGCTTAAACACGCCGTCATTGCGCGCGATCAGCTCCTGATCATCGCCCGCCAGCCAGCCTTCTGGATCATTCTTGCCCAGCGCCCAGCGCATGATCTCAATGCTTTCCTCCAGCACCGGACCATCGACCGAAATCAGCACCGGCACGGTCGCCTTGGGCGAGATTTCGATCAGGGCAGGGGGCTTATCCGACAGCTTCACCTCGCGCAGGATCACGCCGATTTCCGCCACCCACAGGGCCATGCGCGCACGCATCGCATAGGGGCAGCGGCGGAAGGAATAGAGGATCGGCGGATGCGTCACTTCGGATCGCTCAGCGTGTCTGGCGCAAGGCCGCCGGGGAAGTTTGCCTCCCAGCTTTCGCCTGTGTCGAAACCGTCTTCGCCCGCGTCTCCCGCTGAGGTCTCAATCGGCTTGCCGATATGTGCCTCGCCGCGCTGCTTGGCGAGTTCCTTTTGTCGCTGCCGCTCAACATAGCGGGCGCGCTGCTCATCATCGCGGGCATCGATGCAATGCGGGCAGCTGATCCCCTCGGCATAGTCGGGCGAGGCCATCTCCTCCGCGCTCAGCGGATGGCGGCAGGCAAAGCATTGTCCGTATGATCCAAGCTCCAGCCCGTGTTTCACCGCAACACGTTGATCAAATACGAAGCATTCGCCGTGCCACAAGCTTTCGTCTTCCGGCACGTTTTCTAGGTATTTGAGAATGCCGCCCTTGAGGTGATAGACCTCGTCCACGCCTTCGCTGCGCAGGAAGCTGGTCGATTTCTCGCAGCGAATGCCGCCGGTGCAATACATCGCGACTTTGGGGGTTTTGCCTTCGCCCAGCAGCTCTTCGCGGCGTTCGCGAAACCAGGCGGGAAAATCACGAAAGCTCGGGGTCTTGGGATCAATCGCGCCTTCGAACTGGCCGATCGCGACCTCATAATCATTGCGCGTGTCGATCACGATGGTGTCCGGATCGCTGATCAATTCGTTCCAATCGTTAGGATCGACATAGCGGCCTACGCTCGCGCGCGGATCAATTCCCGGCTCGCCCATGGTGACGATTTCACGCTTCAGCCGTACCTTCATCCGGTGAAACGGCATGCTTTCGGCATGAGAGTATTTGACGTCAAAAGTCTCGCAATCCGGCAGGGTGCGGATGTGCGCGAGCACGGCCTCGATACCCTCTGGCGTGCCAGCGATGGTGCCGTTCACGCCCTCTGGCGCGAGCAGAATAGTACCGCGCGTTCCCGCCGCATCGCATGCCGCCTGCAAGGGCCCTTGCAGCGCAGAGGGGTCATCAAAGGGCGCGAAATTATAGAGCGCTGCAACTTGGATGGGGTTGTTGGTCATGAGTTCGATTTCAAGGAAGTTTGGCAGGCTTCAGGTGCCACTCGCAAATGTGTATCGCGGCGTTCAAGAACGACCTCCATACCTATTCTGCAAGTTCTTTGCACGCGCGGTGCAATCGTGATCTCTCGCGTGCTGCCCTGTTCTGTTTTCACAGTCATGGTTGGGTGGTTGCCATCAAAGTCGGCGTGAGTCCCGAACGAGAGAACGGTCGCTGATACAAGAACTGGATCAGTGTTGACGACCTGCTCGGCCCGGACCGCAAACAGCGCAATCACCCCAAGCAGTCCTGCCATTAGAGCGTAAAACGCCCAGCTGCGCTTCATCCTATCTACAAAAGTAGGGGCCAGAGGGTCCGTCATTATCCGACCAGCTTCACCCAGCCATGCGTGTCATCCACGCTGCCGCGCTGGATGCCGACCAGCTTCTCGCGAATTTTGCTCGTCACTGCGCCGGGGCCGCCATTGCCGATTACGAATTCGCCATCAGCGCTATCGACTTTACCAACCGGAGTGACAACCGCCGCCGTGCCGCAGGCCATCACCTCGACGAGATCGCCGCTGGCCGCATCGCTGCGCCATTGCTGGATCGAATAGGGTTCCTCGCGCACACTCAGCCCTTCTTCGCCCAGCAGGGTGATCAGGCTGTTGCGGGTGATCCCGGGCAGGATCGTGCCGGTTAGCGGCGGAGTAACAACGCTGCCATCGCGCATGACGAAGAACAGGTTCATGCCGCCCAGCTCCTCGACCCATTTCTTCTCGACCGCATCGAGGAATAGGACCTGATCATGGCCGCGTTTGAACGCCTCGCCGGTGGGCACCAGGCTGGCCGCGTAATTGCCGCCGGTCTTCGCCGCGCCTGTGCCGCCGGGGGCCGCGCGGGTGTATTCCGATTGCCAAATGCTGACCGCTGGCGAGCCAGATTTGAAGTAATTGCCCGCCGCGCTCAGGATGACGATAAACTTATATTGCTTGGCCGGGCGCACGCCCAGAAACGCCTCGGTCGCGAACATGAACGGGCGGATGTAGAGCGAGCCGCCTTCAACGCTGGGAAACCACTTGGCATCTGCGGTGACCGCTTTGTTTACGGCCTCTAGAAACAGCTCCTCAGGCAGTTCAGGCATCGCCATCCGCCGCGCGCTGGCGTTGAACCGGCGGGCATTTTCCTCTGGGCGGAACAAGGCGAGCTCGCCATCCGCCAGGCGGTAAGCCTTCATTCCTTCGAAAATTTCCTGCGCATAGTGCAGAACGCTGGCCGCCGGATCGAGCGCAATGGGTTCGCGCGGGCCAATGCGCGGGGAATGCCAGCCGCCACCGACACTGCCCTCTGCACCCTCATCATAGTCAATCGTGACCATGTGATCGGTGAAGACCGTGCCAAAACCAGGATCGGCGATGGCGGCTTCGCGCGCATCATCAGCCATTGGCGAGGGGTGTGGGATCGTCTCAAATTGCATGGGCAAGCGCGTAATACCGTGAGCTCGCAAGGGCAAGATTTGTGTGAGGTTGGGGTGTGTTTGTTTGTTTTTCGCAAGCGCATCCGCGCTCGCGATTTCCTCGCTCACGCGATCAAAGATCGCGTCGCTGCGGGCGGGCGGTCGCCCTTGCGGCGCTGCGCGCCGTGCTCCGCGACCAAGACGGATGTCAGGCAGTGGATCGAACCCGATAGGGTTCGCAAGGCCGACTGGCCGTCCGCAGCGATGCGACTTTCAGGTCGTAAGAGCGAGGATAACCAAGCGAACGGATGTAAGCGCTGGCGCTTGAAGCCCATCAAAAAACTGAGAAGGGCAGCCCCGCCTCAGCGGAACTGCCCTTCGCATGGTCAGCGGCCGGAAGTGCCGCTCACAAAGCCTTACTCGGCGTCTTTTTCCGCGAGGGAAACTACCGAATATGCTCCGTAGGGATCTTCACCGACCTCGCTACTGAACCATGAGACATCGGATCACCTCCTTTCGCGCTATTAAGCCAAGACCCTGCCGTATCATCGGGGGGCCGAGTACTGCGTTCGCCGCTGAACTCGAGGATCAATCTGAGTCGTTTTGGGTTCGAACACAAGTCTTGTAAAAAACTTTTCCCACGTCAGAATAGATCGCCTCGCGCGATTACCTACAATCCTCGATCACGCGGGTCACTTCGGCCCACGCGGGCAGGTACAGCGTCGGCATCCCAGCTGTCTCAATCGCAAAGCGCCCCTTTGACAGCGCCATTGCATCCAGCACCGGATCATTCGCGTTCATCTCAAAGGCGACCAAAGGCTGTCCGCTGTCGCGCGTGGTTGCCATATCTTCCTTCGCCCGAGTTTCAGAGCGAATCCGCATTGCCGCGGCGCTCGCGGCTAGGCCAAACCGGCCAATGCCCACTTGGCGCGTTTCCAAATCGCAGCGGATGATCGCCTGCGCGTTTTGAACGCTGCTGCCGAACAGAGCAAAGGTCTCATTGCGCTCCACGATGTAGCGCCAATTGCCTGGGGTTTGCGGAGCATCAAGAAAGGACAATCCGCCGGTGAGCGGCGGCAAGGTTGCTGCGGGCTTGGGCGGTGCTGGCAAGGGGCTGGGCGCGGGTGCAGGCGTACTCGTCGTCGCCGGAGCGGAGGTTGCGACGCTGGGCGGCTCTGAGGATGGCACGCAGGCGGCAATGGTAAAACTGAGAGCGACGGCGCCGATGGCGTTGAGGTAGATTGCTTTCATGCCGCATCAATGCGCGCTAACGAGGCCCTCGTCTATGCCGAAAACACCGAATTCCTCAGCGAAATCCGCTCCTAAAGCAAAAAAGAAGCGCGTCGATCACTTGCTGGCTGAGCGCGGCCTGGCGGAAAGCCGCACGCGCGCTCAGGCGCTGGTGATGGCGGGTGCGGTGTTCGTCGGCGAGCAAAAGGTGACCAAGCCGGGACAGCAAATCGCCGAGGATGCGCTGCTTGAGGTGCGCGGGCGCGATCACCCCTGGGTCAGCCGCGGCGGGATTAAGCTCGCCCATGCGATTGAGCATTTTGGGCTCGATCCCAAAGGCGCGACGGCGATGGATGTCGGGTCATCGACCGGCGGGTTTACTGACGTGCTGCTGACACATGGAGCGGCGCATGTCTTTGCGGTCGACAGCGGGACCAATCAACTCGCCTGGAAGCTGCGCCAAGACGATCGCGTCACCGTCTATGAACAGACCAGCGCGCGGGTGCTGACGCCGGATCACATCACTCAGCCGTTCAGTTGGGTGGTGTGCGATGCGAGCTTTATTAGCCTAGTCAAAGTGCTGGAGCGGCCGCTGGAATTGGCGTCTTCGGAGTGCCAGCTGGTGGCGCTGATTAAGCCGCAGTTCGAGGTCGCCCGCGCGGAAGTGGGCAAGGGCGGGGTGGTGCGCGATGCGGCGCTGCATGCCCGCGTCTGCGACGAGGTGCGCGAATGGCTGGAGCAGGCTGGGTGGCGCATCCAGGGTATTGTCGAGAGCCCGATCACCGGTCCGCAAGGCAATGTTGAGTTTTTGGTGAGTGCGAGAAGATCCTAGTTCCGCACTCGCATCCGCGAGTGCGATATCCTCGCTCATGCGATCAAAGATCGCGTCGCTGCGGGCGGGCGGTCGCCCTTGCGGTCAGCTGCGCTGACCGAGCTCCGCGACCAAGCCTGTAACCTTCTTAATCCAGATCGAGCGCTGAAATCTTCTCGTCGAGATCAATCGGGATGGAGCTTAGCACCTCTACCCCGCAGTCCTTCTCATAGCCCTTTGAACCATGCTCAGCGACCAGCTCGGCCTGACGGACATCGCGCTGGCGCAGCAGCTCGGCGATCTCTTCGCGGTAGAGCGCGACCATGGCGGTGACCAGGCGGTTCACCAACTCATCTTCCTGTGTCTTATCAACATTGTAGAGCTTCAGATGCTTGATCATCGTCTCTGCGGGATAGAGAAATTCGTTGGTGACAAAGCGGTTGGTGGTGAACCACGACATTGGAATGCCGCTCGTATCCACCGACAGCGCGACCAGATGGGTCACATGCGCTTTGGCTTTCTCGCCTTCCGGCGGCATCACGGCGACCTGACTGCCCTTGATCAATTGATCGCGGTGCAGGAATAGGTGGAAATGGCCGTGTTCGTTCGCATCGCGCTGACCCGGCGCGTGCACGTGGTAATACCAGCGCGATTTAGTCTTGGCGTCGCGCGCGTCTTTATCCGGATAATGCTTCCAGAAATGCACGTCTTCGGCGGGCAATACGCGCGCCATCAGCGGGCGCTGTTCGCTGGCCATTTGCGTGATCGTTTCAATAACGGTGAGCGCGGCTTCTTCAGGTGTCATAGGCTGTGTCTAAAAAACAAAGAGGCCGGCGACAACCACGTTGTCACCGGCCCACATTGTTTAGCTTTGCTGAGCTGAATTATTCAGCAGCGGCACAGCATGCAGCTGCACAGCAAGCAGCAGCACAGCAGCCTTCAGCCGCACATGCAGATGCTTCACAACCTTCAGCTGCACAAGCAGATGCTTCGCAACCTTCAGCAGCACAGCAACCAGCGGCACAGCATGCAGCTGCACAGCAAGCCACTGCAGTGGTGTCTGCGTCGGTGCTTGCTTCGTCAGCAGGTGCTGAACACGCAGCAGTAGCGATTGAAAGGCCGCCAGCGATCGCCATCATCGATGCGAGTTTGGTCTTTTGCATAGAAATTTTACCTCATTGGGTTGAGCGCCCCACTCCAACGTTCCTCACCGTCGTGCGCTCAAGAATCACGGCAAGAATGTGGCAGGCCTAGCAGATGGTTTGAAAGTGGCCCAATGGTTTTGTTGATAATTTGGTAATAAATTGCGCTGAGCTGCGTTTCTTCCCCGACGATCTAACGTTTCGGCGACCGGGCGTGATTGGCGCGCGCTGCGGCGATGTGTATCCCCGCTGGCTCTGATCGCACCCGCGAATCGCGCCGTATTCTGTCCGAATTATGGCCGTTTGCGCGGCTCTCTCGAGGATGGATATGAGTTTTCTCGCTTCCAAAGCGCAATTGCGGGCCAGCTTGCTGCGCTGGACATTGTTTCTGGTGCCCTTGATCGTCTTGCTGGGTTTCGTCGCTGGCCAGTTGGGCAGCCCGAACACGGCCTGGTTCCAAGGTCTGACTAAGCCGAGCATTTTTCCGCCGCCTGCCGCATTCGGCATCGTCTGGACCATCCTCTACGTTATGATCGGCTTTGCTCTGGCCTTGGTCGTCAGCTCTTGGGGTGCCTATGGCCGGGGCCTGGCGGTCGGCCTGTTCGCGGTGCATTTCGTGCTCAACTTGGCGTGGACACCGACGTTTTTCGGCGCTCAGAATATTGTTGGCGGGCTGATCGTGCTCAGCCTGGTTTGCGTGACATTGCTGGCCGTGATCTGGGCGTTTTACCGGGTTCGCAAGCTCGCGGCTTTGCTGTTGCTGCCATATCTCGCCTGGGTGATATTCGCGACCGTCCTCAACTATCAATTCATGGTGGAGAACCCGGACGGCGGCACATCAGGCGAGGGCGCCGCGGCCCAGCGGATTGAGTTGTAAGAAAGGCTCGTGGCTTGTGTCTCTTGCGGGTGGCCTGGCAACGGACCGGTTGGATAAGCGAGGCGCGCACAACACTCCTCTGGACAAATCCCGCTCGCTTCACCATCTGAAGCCCATGCAAAGTGAAAACCCGATCATCGCCGACTTCGTCAAACTCGCAAACAGCGCCGCTGGCACCATGGCCGGCATGACGCGCGAGGCCCGCGAGGGTGCGCGTGAGAAAATGCGCGAAGCCTTGGGCGGGGTCGATTTTGTGAGCCGCGAAGAGTTTGAGACGGTCAAGCTGATGGCGCAAAAGGCACGCGAGCAAAACGAAGCGCTCGAGGCGCGGATCAAGCAGCTCGAAGCCAAGCTCTCCAAGAAGTAGTCTGCCCAAAAATACCGGCCACGGCGGGATTGCAAGCCTGCGGCGTTCCTTTAGGTTCGCGGGCAATTGCTCCGCTATGAAAGGCCGTCCATGCTTCGCACATCGCTCCTTGCCGCCACTGGCATAATTGCCCTCTTGCCTGCCGCCGTCTTGGCGCAAGACGCAGAGGAAAGTTTCGGCGGCGCTCAGGGTGCAGACCTCTCTATCGAAGCGATGGAACCCGACGGTAGCGACGTGTCGATAGGCCGTGCAGGAGAGCATCCGGCGGACATTGCGCGCTATCTGCTGGCAAATGGTCCAGGCGCAGCCAACCTTTCGCCCGATGGCGAAACAATCGCGTTTAGCTGGGATGTAACCGGACAATCGGAATTGTGGGTGATGCCCGCCAGCGGCGGCGTGCCAAAGCAAGTGACCTTTAAGACCGGGGTGAGCGCGCCGGTGTGGACGCCCGATGGATCGCGCCTGTTCTATGCCGCCGACCGTGATGGCAATGAGCAGCCAGGCTATTTCACCATCACTCCAGACGGGAAAGAAGAGACCGAAGTGCTGCCAGCGGCGCGCGGCGATTTTCGCGTGTTCGGTGATTTTGCGAGCGATAGCAGCTTTGTCTACGCCTCCACCGTGCGCGGGGCAGGGGTGTTCGACATTTATCGCGGCACCATGGCTGGCGAAAGCGAGCTGATTGTCGAGAGCGAGTTGGGCCTCATTCCGGAATCGATCTCGCCGGATGGGAAATACGCCATCGTCACCGAAACGGTGGGCGAGGATGCCGACAATCTCTATCTACTCGATCTCGCGACCAAGGAAATGACCACGATTTCCAAGCCGCCCGTGGATGACCGCGCGAGCCATACGGTCGGCGGCTTTGAATGGGGCGAGAATTCAGAAGCAGTCTATTTCTCGACCAATCTGGGCCGTGAATATGCCGCCTTGTCGCGCTATGATCTGAGCGATGGCGAGATCAAAACCGCCTTTCGCCCGAAAGCCGACGTCGAGAATGTTGAGCTGTGCGGGCCTGGCGGCAGCGTCATCGCTTACACCGAGAACCACAACGGGTTTGACCGGCTTTTCATACGGAGCAAGGACGAGGGCCTGCAGCTGACCGTGCCCAAATTGCCCGATGGCAATTACACGCTCGATTGCGAGGGGGAGGCTGATCCCAAGCTGATGGTGCGGGTGAATGGCTGGCAAACGCCGGGTGAGCTCTGGATGATCGATCCGCTGGAAGGGACAGCGGAAAAGGTGATGGAGGCCAACCTCGCTGGGCTTGATCCGGCCCGCCTGATTTGCCCACGAGTTGTTCGCTATGAGGCCCGCGATGGCCTGGAATTGCAGGGGCTGCTCTATCTGCCAGAGGGCGCAGGCACAGCCGAAAACGCGCCGCCGGTCGTCTTCTCGGTGCATGGCGGCCCCACGGCTCAGTCGCAGGCAACCTTTGATGCGATTGCGCAATATCACGTTGCGCGGGGCGTTGCGGTGTTTGAACCCAATGTGCGCGGCTCCACCGGGCTAGGGCGGACTTATACGACGCTGGACGACCGCGAAAACCGCTTGGATTCGGTGCGCGACTTGGTTGATTTGAAGAACGCACTAGCCGCCGACGGCCTGATCGACGGCGACAGGGCGGCGGTAATGGGCGGCTCTTATGGGGGCTATGCGGTCAATGCAGTGCTGGCGGAATATCCGGGCGAATTTGCCGCCGGGGTCTCGCTGTTCGGCGTGGCGGATTGGGTCACCGCGCTAGAGATTGCCTCGCCTGCGCTCAAAGCCTCTGACAAAATCGAATATGGCGATATCGAAGAGGATCGTTGGCGCGAATATTACACGGTGAACTCGCCCATCCGCAAAGCCGATCAGATCAATGTGCCGGTGCTCTATTCCCACGGCGTCATGGACCCCCGGATCGATATCATGGAGACCGAAACCATGGTGAAGACGCTGCGCGCAAACGGTGTGCCAGCGCCCTTCATCCGTATTCCAGACGAGGGGCACGGATGGCGCAAGCTCAGCAATCAGCTGTTTTATTTCCGCAAGCAGGCCGAGTTTATCGAACAGCATCTGGGGCTGAGCGAGGGGCAGTGACGCCCCGTACGCTACATCACAGACTGCCATGAATATCAGAGCGCCAGCCATCCTTGTCGCCTCGCGCGCTCATGGGGAGAGCGCCGCGATTGCGCGCATGCTTACCGAGGAGCATGGGCTCGTCGCAGGCTATGTCGCGGGCGGGCGCGGTCGGCGGCTGCGCCCGGTGATGATCCCGGGCAATTCAATAGAGGCGGAGCTGCGCTCCAAATCGGACAGCCAGTTGCCGTTTGCGCGGATCGAACTGTCGGAAAGCCGCGGGCCGTGGATGACCGAGCCCTTGCCAGCCGCCGCGATCACATGGGTCTGCGCGCTCACGGCGACCGCTCTGCCAGAGCGCAATCCCTATCCCAGCCTCTACCAAGCGCTGAATGCGCTGCTCGGCGCGATATGCCATGCGCCCTCAGCGCGCGGATGGCTGTCTGTGCTGGTCACTTACGAGGCGATGTTGCTGTGCGAGCTCGGATATGGCGGCGGAAAGCCTGATCCAAACGGCGACTTGGCCGAGCAAATGGCGCAATTTAAGGCGCTTGAGGCGCCGCTTGCGCGATACGTGCTTGCCGAGCGTGACCGCGATGTTATGGCCGCGCGAACGCTGCTCACAGAGCGGCTGGCCCGAATGATGACGTGAAAGTTTGCCAATGAAAATCGCAGTTTTGCCAGGTGATGGGATTGGCCCAGAGGTGACCAAAGAGGCCTTGCGCGTGCTTGATGCGCTTTCGCTGCCCGGCCTTACCCTGTTTGAAGGTGATATTGGCGCGATCGCTTATAAGCGCCACGGCCATCCTCTGCCCGCAGAGACGCTGGAGATGGCCCGAGCCGCCGATGCTGTGCTGTTCGGCGCGGTGGGCGACCCCTCGTGCGACACTTTGGAGCGGCATTTGCGCCCGGAGCAGGCAATCTTGGGCCTGCGCAAAGAACTTGATCTGTTTGCCAATCTGCGTCCTGCCAAGGTGTTTGACGGGCTGGAGGAGCTTTCTCCGCTCGCGCCGGAGCAGGCGGCGGGTTTTGACCTGTTGATCGTTCGCGAGCTGACCGGCGATGTCTATTTCGGCGACAAGGGCGAGCGCGTAAACGACGCGGGCGAGCGCGAGGGGTGGGATATGATGTCCTACTCCGTCAGCGAGGTCCGCCGGATTGCAGCCATCGCCTGGAACGCGGCCAAGACACGCGGCGGGCGGGTGACGAGCGTAGACAAGGCCAATGTGCTGGAGACTAGCCGTATCTGGCGCGAAACCGTGCTGGAATATGCCGCTGAGCAGGGCGCAAACATCGCGCTCGATCACATGTATGTCGACAACGCCGCGATGCAGCTCGTCACTGGCCCATCGCAATTTGACGTGATCGTCACCGGCAATTTGTTCGGCGATATTTTGTCCGATCTCGCCAGCGCGGCGGTCGGCTCAATCGGCCTGTTGCCCAGCGCCTCCATGGGCTCACGACAAACTGAGCACGGCACGTTCGGCCTGTACGAACCAATCCATGGCAGCGCGCCCGATATTGCCGGGCAGGGCAAGGCCAATCCGATGGCGACGGTCCTGTCAGCGGCGATGATGCTGCGCCATTCCTTCGGGCTGGAGGCAGAGGCAGCGCGGATTGAGGCTGCGGTGGCTAAAGCGCTGGCCGACGGCATTCGCGGCGGCGATTTGGGCGGCTCGCACGGCTGCGAGGCGATTGGAAGCGCGATTATCGAGCGGCTGTGAGCGCTAGGGGCTGCATCAAAAATGACGGCCGGGCTTGAACTTGCGATTATCCTGCCGACGCTGAACGAGCGCGGCAATCTGGCGCCCTTGGTGGAGCGAATTGATGCTGCGCTGACCCCGATTTTGGGCGCGAACGGCTGGGAAGTGCTGATTATCGACGATAACAGCGCCGATGGCACGGCGGATGAGGCGCGCGCGATTGCGCTGGGCGATGCGCGGGTGCGCGTGATCCAGCGGATTGGCCGGCGGGGCCTAGCCAGCGCGGCCATCGAAGGATTTTGCGCCACCGCCGCGCCATTCGTCGCGGTGATGGACGCTGATCACCAGCACGACCCGGAATTGCTCGGGAGTATGCTGGATGCTGTGCGCCGCGAGGAGGCTGACGTAGCGGTCGCTTCACGTTTTGCTCCGGGAGCCAGCACACAGGATTGGGCAGCGCCAGAGAGAGAGCGGCTGTCCAGCTTTGCGAATGCGATGGCGCGGCGTTTAACCGGGGCCGACCTAACCGATCCGATGAGCGGCTATTTCCTGCTGCGCAGTGAGACGGCGCGCGCGCTAGTCCCGCGTCTGTCGGGCATTGGTTTCAAGATCCTGCTCGACTTGCTGGCGACCTCTGGCAAGACGTTGAGTGTACAGGAATTTCCGCTCAAATTCGCCAAGCGCCGCGAGGGCGAAAGCAAGCTTGACCGCGCGATCCTGTTCGACTTTTTGGCCGGACTTTATGACAAGACTCTGGGCCGCGTAATCCCGACCCGGTTTGCGCTGTTCGGCACGGTCGGGGCGCTAGGTGTGATCGTGCATATGGCGGTGCTGGCGCTGCTGCTGCTGTGGCTGGAAGAGGCCTTCACCATCGCGCAAGCGGGCGCCGTTTTCGCGGCGATGAGCTTCAATTTCTGGCTCAACAATTGGCTGACCTACCGTGATCAGCGGCTGCGCGGGCCGGGCGCGGTGCTGCGCGGATGGCTTGGCTTTTGTGCGACCTGCGCAGTGGGCGCCTTTGCCAATGTCGCGGTGGCGACGCTGCTGGAAAGCCAGGGCATTTATTGGGCGCTGGCCGCGCTTGCTGGGATCCTGATCGGATCGGTGTGGAATTACGCCCTATCCAGCCGGTTCGTTTGGGGAAGGTATTGAGCCTCGTTGTCATTGCGAGCGAAGCGAAGCAATCCATGGACCAGTCCTCAAATTTTCAGCCCGCCGTGTACATAATGGCGAACCACAAGAACGGCACGATCTACACGGGCGTGACCTCGGATCTGCCGAAGCGGGCGTGGGAACATCGCAATGGAGCGGTCGAGGGATTTAGCAGAAGGTACAATTGCAAGCGGCTCGTGTGGTTTGAACTGCACTCGACCATGGAACATGCGATAATGCGAGAGAAGCAGCTTAAAGCTGGCTCGAGGAGGGCTAAGATTTCGCAGATTGAGGCTTCGAACCCAGACTGGAGGGACCTGTTCTTCGATATTGCACGTTAGGCCATTGATTGCTTCGCCTTCGGCTCGCAATGACGAAGGGAGGCTATTCCCTACCTCCACCCCTCGATCCAAGTCCAATGGACAAAGCTCATCGGGCTATCGAGCTCTGCAGCGGTCAAGATCTTGAAAAACAGCGCAAACATCGCTGCGCTGCCGAGCAGGACTCCGTAACTCGCCCAGCGAAATTTGCTACGCGACAGATCGCCGAGCGTCAGGGCTAGCGCGCCCAGCAGGAACAGGCTCGGCATGAAATAATGGTAGTAGAACTGGATCGGCTTGTTCGCGATCAGCCATAGCCCGAGGCTGGCGGCATAGCCCGCGACAACTGCGATCTTGGCCCAATTGCGCGTGGTCGCACCGCTGAGCGCGCACCACACGAGCGCGGGCAGGCCGAGCAGCATGGTGAGCGGATTGCCGATCAGCAGCACGCCGCGCTGAGCATTGTCAGTAAATTCATACAGATACCAAATGCCGCGCGTGTTCAGCGCCCATTGGTCCCACGTGCTTTGATAGGGGTGCGGCTGTTTGACCGATGCCTGCAGCTCTATCATCTCGCGGTGGAGGCCGATTAGGCCTTGTTCTGCCAGCGGCGAATTGAGCAGTCCGTAAGCCGGCAGATAGGTCGCGGCATAGGCGGCGAGCGGGACAATGCCGAGCCACAGGAACGCCTCGGCCAGCGAAATGCCCGGCACCGGAATGCCGCGTGTGCTGGTGAGCAATCGCTGCCGTCCGGCGGATAGGCGCGCGGCGAAGAAAGCGATGCCTGGCAGCACCGCAATCGGCACTGCGTTCCATTTGGACGCCATCGCCAGGCCGAGCGCAATGCCGCAGGCGGCGAGCCGCCACCGTCCACGCTCTGCCTCTCTGATCGCAGCGGCGAATTGCCATGCCGCGATGCACAGGAACGCCGCCATAAAAACGTCGAGCATTGCGATGCGGGCATGGATGAAGAGGTGAAATCCGCTGGCGACCAGCACGCCAAAGGCTATCGTCGCAAACCGGTCAAAGCTGGCCTGCCACATGGCGCGCATCGCCGCGAACAGAGCCAGAGCGCCCGCGATCATCGGCATGATGCGCCAGCCAAGCGCATTGTCTCCAAACAGAGTAATCCCCAGCGCAATCAATTGCTTGCCGAGCAGCGGATGCTCACGATTGAGATAGGCACCGTCTTCCAAAATCGCGCGTGCGGCGGGCAGATAGTGGATCTCATCAAACATCGGACCCGAAGGGATCGTCAGCCGTACCCACGCCAAAGCGGCGAACACAGCCGTGATGCCCAGACAGGCCAGCCATGGGTCGCGCGGATGGGGAGGGGCTTCGCTCATTTCGGAGGAGCGATTAGCCGCGCCCCACCTCAGCGGCAAGTGTTTGGATCAGAACAAATTGTTATGCGGTACCTGTTTCCGCTTGGCTTTCGAGCCAGAACAGGCGCGCGGCCATCGCCAGCAAGGCAATGCTGGCCGTGGCGAGTATCGCTAGCGTCCATAGCGGCACATTCATGCCCATGGCCCGGGCGCGCGGCGCGATGAAAAACAGTGCGATTCCAACGGCAAACAGCAGATCCCACCATACCTGCACGCCCCACATATTGTGCGTGTGATTGGTCCAGACCGTCTGCAATCCCTCGCTGTAGATCGTCACCCCACTATAGGTCAGGAATGCGGCGCAAAGTGCAGCGGCGATGGCCGCGCTGCCGATCTTGCGATCCGCCATCACGATATAGGCGGCGACACCGGCGATAGAGATCAAACCAGCGGCGGCCAGAATTTCGAGTGGGGACATTTCAAGCGGGTTCATGGGTCGATTCTCCGTGCATATGTAGCGAGTGCTACATATGCTTGTAACGTAGTGTAGCGTTCGCTACAAGGACTTATGTCAAAACTCATATCCAAGCCGCAAATGTCGAAGGAATCGCTGCTGCCACTGCTCGCGCAGCATATTCTGGAGCACGGCCTCGGCGGGGCCAGCCTGCGCCCCTTGGCAAAGGCCGCGGGCACTAGCGACCGCATGCTGATCTATCATTTTGGCAATAAAGAACAGCTACTTACCGATGTACTGGAGCATATCGCCGGGATTTATTCCGCCGCGCTGGATGCTGGTGTGGGCGATGAACGGGCGGTGACGCGGCAGCAATGCGTCGCCCGCATCCTTGCGCAGGGCCGCGAACCGGCGATGCAGCCATTCATGGCGCTGTGGTGGGAGATTGTGGCGGGCGCGGCGCGCGGCATTCCCGGCTACCGAGAAGCGGCGGAAAGCATGATGGCGGAGCTGCTCGGCTGGCTGGAGACGCAAATGCCCGCCGATGATCCCGATCCCGTGGGCGGGGCGCGTTACCTGCTGACCCTGATCGAGGGCAGTTTGATGCTGGGCGTGGTCGGGCATGCGCGCACGGCGCGTGAAGGACTGCTTGCGAGTGATCTGTCTCCCTCTTAGAAGCGCCCTCATGAAAAAGACCACTGGAATGGACCGCGCGGCGACGCGCAATTGGCGGCCTGCAACGCGCGCGGTGCGCGGGGGAACCTGGCGCAGCGAGCATGGCGAGACGAGTGAGGCGTTGTTTCTCACATCCGGCTACACCTATGACGATGCGCAAACGGTGGCAGACCGGTTCGCGGGCGACGCGCAAGGCATGACCTATTCGCGCCTGCAAAACCCGACCGTGGCGATGCTGGAGGAGCGGATTGCGCTGCTCGAAGGGGCGGAGGCCTGCCGCGCTCAGGCGAGCGGAATGGCTGCGATGACGGCAGCATTGCTGTGCCAAGTGTCCGCCGGGGATCATGTGGTGGCGGCGCGCGCGGCGTTTGGTTCGTGCCGCTGGTTGGTTGATGAGCTGCTGCCGAAATTCGGCGTGGAAACCAGCGTCATCGACAGCGCGGATGATGCCGCGTGGGAGGCCGCGATCCGGCCAAACACCAAAGTGTTCTTCTTTGAGACCCCGGCCAATCCGACATTGGATGTGGTTGATCTTAAACATGTTTGCGCTCTGGCAAAGGCGCATGGCATCACCAGCGTGGTCGACAATGCCTTTGCCTCGCCAGCGTTGCAGCGGCCGATGGAATTTGGTGCAGACGTTGTTGCTTACAGCGCTACCAAGCTGATGGACGGGCAGGGCCGCGTGCTCGCCGGGGCGATTTGCGGCAGCGAGGAATGGATCAATGAGACGCTGATGCCGTTTCAGCGCAACACTGGCCCGACGATCAGCGCGTTTAACGCCTGGGTCGTGCACAAGGGGCTGGAGACGCTTGGGCTACGCGCGCACAAACAAAGCGAGCAGGCTGTGGCGCTGGGTGAATTTCTGGAGCCGCGCATATCAAAGGGCGGCGGGCATATGCTGCACCCCGGCCTACCAAGCCACCCGCGCCACAATCTCGCGAAGGCTCAGATGGATGCAACCGGGCCAATCTTTGCCTTTGATGTCGGCACACGGGCGCGAGCCTTCGCTTTGCTCGATGCGCTGGAACTAATTGATATTTCTAACAATATTGGCGATGCGCGCAGCCTAATGTGCCACCCCGCCTCCAGCACTCACGCCGGGATGAGCGAAGAAGGCCGCGCCGAAATGGGCGTGACGGAAGGCTTGCTGCGGATCAATGTGGGCTTGGAAGATCCGGCCGATCTGATGGAGGATCTGGATAAGGCCTTGGCGAAGGCCGGGCTCTAAATCCTGCTCGCCAGTTAGCGAAGCAACTCCGGCCGCAAAGCACCCGTGGCCAAAGCGCCTCACGCACTGAAAACCGCCAATGAATACGCATTCGCGCGGTTGTGCGTTGCAGCATAAGAGCCTAGAGGCGCGGCAATTCAATCGGTGAAGGGGGTCTTCGCCGCACTCAAGCTTTGGAATTCTTTATGGCTGCGGATGCCACGTTCATGGGCAATTTCCGGCGCGATTGGCTGGCTCAGCCGCGCGCAGACATACTTGCCGGCATCGTTGTCGCCCTCGCTCTGATCCCAGAGGCGATTGGTTTTGCGCTGATTGCGGGCGTTGACCCGAGCGTTGGCCTGTACGCCTCGGTCGCGATTGCCATGGTGATCGCGCTGACCGGCGGGCGTCCCGGCATGATCTCTGCGGCCACCGCTGCGGTGGCCGTTGTGGTGATCCCGCTGGTGAAGGATTATGGCCCGGAATACCTGTTTGCGGCCACCATCCTGATGGGCATTTTCCAAGGGATTGCCGCTCTCCTGCGGCTCGACCTGTTGATGCAATTCGTCAGCCGTTCGGTCATCACCGGCTTTGTAAACGCGCTGGCGATCCTCATTTTTCTAGCGCAAATTCCTCAACTTACTGGCGTCGGCTGGGAAACCTATGCGATGGTCGCCGCTGGCCTCGCGATCATTTACGGCTTCCCGCGCATCTCCAAGGCCGTGCCCAGTCCGCTGGTCGCTATCGTCCTGCTGACGGCGGTGGCGATCTACTACAATCTGCCGGTCAACAATGTCGCGGGCGAGGGCGAGTTGCCCGATGGCCTGCCGGTGTTCGCCCTGCCTGACGTGCCGCTGACATGGGAAACGCTGAGGATTATCGCGCCCTATTCAGCGACAATGGCGGCGGTTGGCCTGCTGGAAAGCCTGCTGACGGCGCAAATCGTCGATGACATGACCCACACAGACAGCAACAGACAGCGCGAGAGCGGCGGCCAAGGCATCGCCAATATCGTCGCTGCGTGTTTCGGCGGGATGGGCGGCTGCGCCATGATCGGCCAGTCGGTGATCAATGTCGCATCCGGCGGTCGCGGGCGTTTGTCGACCTTTACCGCGGGCGCTTTCCTGCTGTTTCTGCTCACCGTCCTGGGCAGCTATGTTGGCCAGGTGCCAATGCCGGCGCTGGTTGCGGTAATGATCATGGTCTCAATCGGTACGTTCAGTTGGAACTCGATCCCCAATCTGCGCCGCCATCCGCCCACCAGTTCCGCCGTGATGATCGCGACCGTCGTGGTCGTGGTGTGGACGCATGATCTGGCGCTGGGCGTGCTGGTCGGTGTGCTGCTCTCGGGCATTTTCTTTGCGAACAAGGTCCGCAACCTGTTCTCGGTCGAGCGCGTTCGCCGCGAGCACAGCGCGGTATACGCCGTGACCGGCGAGATTTTCTTTGCCAGCGTCGACAAGTTCCAAAACGCGCTCGGCCCGGAAAGCCAGTATGATGACGCCGCGCATTATGTCGTGATCGATGTGTCCAAGGCGCATTTCTGGGATATCTCAGCGATTGGCGCGCTGGAAAAAGCGGTCGACCGGATGCGCCGCAATGGCCGCCACACGCGGATTGTCGGCTTGAACGCCGCGAGCGCCGACCTGTTCGATAAGTTCGCGCTGGAAGACCGCACCGGTTTGGAAACGGGGCTAGCGCCGCATTGATTTTGGCGAAGGCGCATCCGCGCCTTCGTCCTCGGGGCTATTCCTCCGCTTCGCTACGGGCCCCTGCGGGCGGCCAGTCGGCCTTGCGACGCCTGCGGAGTCGATTTGGAGCTTCGTTGCTGGCTTGGTCGCGGAGCTCGGTCGGCGTCTAGCCGACCGCAAGGCCGACCGGCCGCCCGGAGCGACCGTAGGGAGTGAGGATATCGCGCTCGCGGATGCGAGTGCGCAAAACAAAAACTCTTGCCGCCCACTCTTGCTCTGCCAACGACCGTGTGCAACCCATTCTCCCCAACAAGAACGGGAGAAAACATCACATGGCAAACCGCGTTGAGCTCACCTTCGATTTCGTCAGCCCCAACGCCTATCTGGTGTGGTGGCCGCTGCGCGAGGTGCTGCGCCGGACCGGGGCTGAGATTGATGTGATCCCGGTTTTTCTCGCCGGAATGCATAAGCTTACCGGCAATGCACCGCCGTTCATGCGCGATGCCGAGGTGAAGGGTAAGAATGAATATGCGATGCTGGAAATGCAGCGCTTTATCACCAAGCACGGCCTCAGCCACTACCGCATGCACCCGCAGTTTCCGTTCAATTCGATCACATTGCAGCGGATGCTGTACGCCGCCGATCAGGACGGGCGCGGCGTCCAATTTGTCGAAGCCATGCTGAAGGCAATTTGGGAGGAAAGCATCGACTTTACCGACCAAGAGGCCTTGGGCGCGGCGCTAAGCGCAGCAGGCTTCGACGCGGCGGATCTATTCACGCGCAGCCAGAGCGACGAAGTGAAAGAAGGCCTCGTAAAGAACACATCATCGGTGGTTGAACGCGGCGCATTTGGCATTCCAACAATGTTTGTCGGCAAAACCGGCGCTGATCCATCCACCTACGAAATGTTCTTTGGCAAAGAGCGCTTGGATCAAGTCGAAGAAGAATTGGCGAAGGGCTAGGCCCTGTTGACCAAATCCCTCGGGATCACGGTTTGAAGCAAAATCCGCATTTCACAAGGCGCGATCACGCAGGAAGTGCGGCGCACTTTCAAGTGCTCGCAACGCCGTGAGGGCGAATTTTGGTCAAACCCCTCAGGGGCAACACAAGAAATCGCCAGCTAAGCGTCGTTCGTCCTTGAATATGCAACAGCATGTCCATCGTCCTCACTCCTTTAGCTGGCGATTTCTTGTGTCGCCGTGACCCGAGGGAGTTGGTCAACAGGGCCTAAGCGCCCCGTCTATTTGCGCTTGTCTTTTGACTTTCGTTTTATAGACTTGATCATTCGCAGCGGGGGCTGCGCGTATCAGGGGTGGATCATGGTTAGACGTTTGGGGTTGCTCGCGGCATTGGGGCTGATGTGCTCCCCTGCGCTTGCGCAGGATGAAGTGGCGGATGCGGCAAGCGCGCAAGACAGCGGCGCAGCGGCAGAAGCCAAAACACCGAAAATTGCGCCCCGAGAAGCTGTAAAAGCATCTGCCGCTCCGCCGACAATTCCGACGGAAAATTTCGCAGGGCGCTCGCTGTTTTGGAACGCCAAGCTGTCGCCAAATGGTTCACGCATGTCGTTTCTGCGCCGGTCAAAGGACGGGCAAGGTCAATTTGCAATCCTCCGGCTGTCCGACATGGATTTCGATCGCGTTGTCGCCCTGCCCAAAGACTATGACATCGAATGGTATCGGTGGGTGACGGATGAAAAATTGCTCATCTCTGTCTCCACCGTAGGCAAGTTTTTCGGCGATGAAGTGCGCTACACGCGCCTGATTTACATGAACCCGAACGATGGCAGTTTCGAACTGCTATTCAAAAAGTACGAAGCTGTTCGCGGCGACGATGTGATCCATGTCGCGGAGGATGGCTCGCATATTCTCGTAGCGATGCAGCGCTCGATCTATGACTATCCATCGGTGATGCGCCATGATTTGGACGCGGAGGGGAAAATCCGGGTTGTCCAGAAACCACGCGACGGCGTGTGGAATTGGGTGGCCGATAACAATGGTACGGTGCGGATGGGCACGGGCTGGCTGCGCAAGCGGCTGCGGGTGTTTTACCGGCCTGATGCGCAGTCCAAACTCAAAGAGATCGCTCGGATCAAGCGCGAAGATGATGAGGATGGCTATTGGGACGCGGTCCAGATCGTCAGCGGGTCAGATCAGGGCTATGTGCTGTCCGAGGGTGAGAATGGACGTGTAGGCCTCCGTCTGTTCGACTTTGCCAAGCGTGAAGATGTGGAAACCGTTTACGAGCACCCCGACTGGGACATTGATACGGTTACCCTGCGCAAGGGAAAGCCCTTCGCCGCCTTCTACACCGCCGACCGCGATGAAGTGCATTGGTTTGATGAAAAAACGGCCAAGCAATATGCGGGGCTGCGCAAGGCTCTCGGCGATTTGGAGATCTGGGTCACATCGCGCTCAAAGGATCATTCGCGCATGTTGGTGTGGGCGGGCAGCGAGTCCGATCCCGGCGTGCTGTACCTCTATGAGCCTGCAGCCAGGCGGCTTGATCAGATTGCCGAATACCGCCCCAATCTCGATTTTCGCCTGCTCGCAGTGCCCAAGCCTATCGAATATAAGGCCCGCGATGGGGTGAACATTAAGGGCTATCTGACCCTGCCAAAGGGGCGTGAGGCGAAGAACCTTCCGCTCATTCTGCTGCCTCATGGTGGGCCATACGGCGTGCGCGATAAGCTCGCGTACAATGACGAGGTGCAATTGCTCGCCAATCGCGGATATGCGGTGCTTCAGCCGAACTTTCGCGGCTCAGGCGGATACGGCGATGCGTTCTTTGAACTGGGTGCAGGTCAGATTGGCCGAGGCATGCAGGATGACCTGGATGATGCAATGGACTGGGCGGTGGCACAGGGCATTGCCGATCCGTCGCGGGTCTGCGTCGTTGGCGGTTCTTACGGAGGCTATGCAGCGATTTGGGCGGTGCTGCGCAATCCAGAGCGCTATCGCTGCGCGGCGAGCTGGGCTGGGGTCACCGACTGGGACAAGATCATCAAATATGATCGCCAATTCTTTGGGCGCCAGAGCTTTAAACGCTGGCGCGCACGGGTGCGCGGGGAAGGGGTGGAAAGCCTCGATAGCGTCTCACCTTACCGGCTGGCTGAGGGACTGAAACGCCCGTTGCTGCTAGCGCACGGCACAGACGATACCGTTGTTCCTTTCAAACAATATCGGATGTTTGAGAAAGAAGCGCGTGGTGCTGAAATGCCGCCAACCACGCTGGTGATCGAAGATGAAGGACACGGTTTCTCCAAGCCCGAAAACGAAAAGGCATGGTACGATGCGCTGGAAAAATTCCTCGCGGAGCACAATCCGGCTGACCCCGCGAGTTAGGTGTTTCCAAGGGCGGAACTCTCAATGCGGCCCTAGGCACTGTCCCTAATTTGCGGCAATTCGCGATGAATCTGGGATACAGGGGGGATTAAGCGCGTTGGTGCTCTTGTGAAGGGCCTGAGAATCGTTACCTTGAGAGACCTATGAAAGAGCTGTTTCAACACGCTGCTGTGACCGACGGGGTAACCGTCCGGGTCGCTGTCAATTTTCTACCTGAGCAATCGCAGCCGGAGGCGGGCAAGTGGTTCTGGGTCTATCACATCCGGATCGAAAACGGCTCGCACGAGACGCTGCAACTGCGCACCCGCCACTGGCGGATCACCGATGCGCGCGGCATGGTGAACCATGTTGATGGCGAGGGTGTGGTCGGCGAACAGCCCAAGCTCGCACCGGGCGAAAGTCACGATTATGTCTCGGGCTGCCCGCTGACGACGCCGCATGGCTCGATGGAGGGTTTCTACACCTTCCTGCGCGGCGATGGATCGCCGATTGAAGTGCGCATCCCGTTCTTCCCGCTGGCTGCGCCTGAAACGGCGGATCGTTCCTAAGCATTAAGTGCGACGCGGCGTAAGCTTGCGCAGCTGCAAGCGGCTGGCTAGATCGGCTGCGTGAAACGGACCCATCTCCCATTGAATGCGCTGCGCGTTTACGATGCAGCGGCGCGGCATCTCTCCTTTACCCGGGCGGCAGACGAACTGGCGGTGACGCCAGCGGCCGTTGGCCAGCAGATCCGCGCGCTGGAGGATCACCTCGGCGTGGTGCTGTTCCGCCGGACCAGCAAGGGCTTGGAGTTGACGCCGGAAGGTGAGGCGGGGCTCGATCCGCTGAGAGAAGGCTTTTTGCAATTTGAGCAAAGCGTTCAGGCGATGCAGGCGGGCCAGGCTTCCGATCGCTACACAATTGCGGTCCCGCGCGAGTTCTATGCGCAGTGGCTCGCCCCGCGCTTGGCCGAATTTCAGGCCGGGACGGACGGGGTGCAATATATCCTGGTTTCCGATGAAAATGCGGATTTTACCGAGGCTAACCTCGATCTGGCGATCCGCCTGGTCGACGGGCCCGGTGATCTGGAGGGCGCGCAATTGGCCCCGGCTCAGCGGGTAACCGTGGCCGCGCCGAATTGCCGCGACGCCTGGATCGATTGGCCGGGCGCTTCTCTACCAGAGGAGACAAAGGCGTGCATCAAGGCCGGCAATCCCGGCCAAGCGCTGAGCTCTGCACTGGCGGGAATGGGCCGCACAGTTTTGCCGCTGCCTCTTGTGGCGGAGGCGCTGGGCGATGGGCGGCTGGAAGCTCTGGAGGAACCAAGCGAAAGCCAGCGCGCCTATTGGCTGCTCGCGCCGCTGCCGCAATGGCGCCAGAAGAAGGTGAAGGCGTTGGTCGCGCATCTTACGACGTGACACTGCATCGCGGAGAAGAGCGAGTAATCGGGCCGCAGGCCCGCAAGGGCGACCGCCCGCCCGGAGCGCTTTGCGCGGAGGATAGCCAAGAGAGCGGATGCGAACGCCGGCGCTTGAGGCGCAAAAAACAATGACCAATATTCCAACCCTCACCACAAACCGCTTCATTATGCGGCCCTTGCGCGAGGCGGATACCGCCGCGCTGTTCCCGACCTTCGCGGATGAGCAGCAGAACCTGTATATGTCGCGCGCGCATTTCACCTCAGAGGCGGAGCTGTGGGGCTGGCTGGCCGACCCCGATTGGAATGGCCGCACGTGGATCGCCGAAGACAGCGAAGGCGCGGTTCTGGGCCGGTTTGTCGCTATGCCCGCACATGAGGATGGCGTGCAGGAAATCGGCTATGTCACGGTCAAGCACCGCCAAGGTGAGGGCATCGCGCGCGCGTGCTCGGAAGCGCTTGTGAAGCACTTGCTACATGAAGGAGCGCGCAAGCTGATCGCCGAGGTGGATGTCGATAACGAGCCGTCGATCCGACTGCTCGAGCGCCTTGGTTTCACCCGCGAGGCGCATTTGCGCGAGCATGAAACGACGCATATCGGCCTGCGTGATCTGTATCTGTACGGATTACTTGCGCGGGACCACGTTAACCCACATCAATCCTGAGCTTCAGCACGCCATCATCGCGGCTGTCGAACAGCTTATAGGCCTCTGCGCCTTCGCTGAGGTTGAATTGGTGACTGAACAATCCGTCCGCCTTCATTCGCCCGGACTGCACCAGTGGCACGAGATGCGGCCACATGTTTGTCACATCGCAAATCCCGCCGCGCACAGTGATATTCTTGAACATAATCAGTGGCAAAGGCAGCACATCATCGGGTTCTGGAATGCCGACAAAGCTGGCGTTTCCGCCGCGCGCGGTCAGCGGCAGCACCGCATTGATCGCACCCTTCGCGCCGCTTGCCTCGAACACTGACTGAGCGCCGCGGCCGCCGGTCGCCTCCATCACTTGCGCGTGCAGCTCTGGGCCGGGAGCAAAGGCGGTGGCGCCCAGTTTCTCCGCCATCGCGCGGCGCGCGGGCACGGGATCAATCGCGATCACCTGGCTCGCGCCCAGCAAGAACGCCAATTCCACCCCAATCAGGCCAATCGGGCCAAGGCCAACCACGGCGACACTGCCGCCGGGCTTTGGATCGGCGCGCATCAGGCCGAAATAGGCGGTCGCCATGCCGTCGGTCAGCAGCAGCGCCTGTTCTGTCGTCAGCCCATCGGTAGAGAACAAGGTCGCATCGGCATTGGGCACGTTCACATATTCTGCCTGGCCGCCTTGCAGCTCTGTGCTGAGGCCAAAGGCGGTCGCTTTACGGCACGATGCGGCATTGCCTGTGCGGCAGGCAGAGCAGCTGCCGCAGCCTGTTCCGCCAGCGGCCAGCACCTTGTCACCGACCTTAAAGCCGTGAACATCGCAGCCGGCCTCAACAACCTCGCCAATGAATTCATGACCGACGCAAAACTTAGGAATATCAGAACCATATTCGGTGTTTCCGATATGCGCGCCGTGATACATGTGCAGATCGCTGCCGCAGATTGAGCAGCTTTCGACCTTTAGAATAACGCTGTTGTCGCTGCGCAATTTCGGGTCGGCATAGCTTTCATAGCGAATGTCTCGCGGTCCGTTGAACACCAGCGCTTGCATTGAATTGTCTCTCCCAAAAGTCCGTTGGCTTCCCCCATCGCCGGATCACCGGCTGACCGCAAGCGACATTCTCCTGCGCGGACGTAAAGAGCCAGACTGTCCCGCTTTATCCGATTTCGCTTGATATTCTGCGCCAGCTTTGGGAATTCACGCGCAACGAACATGCTGTCGCTTCCAACATATCACGCCATGGCTGCCATGGCCCTTACGGTCATGATGTTCGTCGGCTTTGTCCGCGGACGTATGTCGATTGAAATCGTCTCGCTGCTGACGATCGCGGTGATCGCGGTTGGCCTGTATTTCTTCCCTATCCCGAAAATCGACCCCGTAACTGGTCTGGTAGAAGCGGGTAGCCCCACTGACGGGCTTGTCCTCGCATTTGGAGGGTTCGGGCATTACGCGCTGATCACGATTTGCGCGTTGATGGTGATGGGCAGGGGCCTGGTTGTTACCGGCGCTCTGGAGCCTGCTGCCCGCGTGCTAGAACGGGTCTTCAAGATCAACCTCCAGCTCGGCCTGCTCGTCTCGCTGCTGATCGTTCTGTTCCTGTCCATGTTCGTCAACAACACTCCGGTTCTGGTGTTGATGATCCCCATTTTCGCCGCGCTTGCGGCGCGCGGGGCCTTGCCCACTTCCAAAACTCTCATGCCGCTTAACGCCGCATCACTGATCGGCGGGCTGGCGACCACGATTGGCACATCGACCAATATTCTGGTGGTCTCCATCGCGGTTGATCTGGGCATGCGCGAGATGGGCGTGTTTGATTTTACGCCGATTGTGCTGGGCGCGGCGCTGATCGCGCTGCCCTATATGTGGCTGGTGATGCCGCGCCTGCTGAAAGATAATAAGGTCGCAGCGGACCAGAATGTGCGGCGGTTCCACACCCGCCTGAGGATTGCGGGCGATAGCGATCTGATCGGTCAGGATGTCTCCGACATTTTGCCCAAGCTGCCCGATGGAATCATTTTTCACGGCGAGCAAAAGGGGCCAATTCAGCCCCAACAGCGCATTCATATTTCCGGTACGCACGAGGCGCTCGAGGATGCGGTTCGTGAGCTCAAAGGAGAGCTTGCGCCAAACTGGGTGCTCGACCGGATTAAGCGCAGTTCAGCGGCGCTGGGCAGTGATATCCTCGTCTTTGAAATGACTGTGACGGCGGATTCCCGCCTGATCACGCGGACATTGCCGTCCTCTGGCATTGCCGATCTATACGGTGTTGCGGTGCTGGGCATTCACCGGCCAGCGCGCGTTTTGGGCGGGCCGGATCAATATTCTGATGGCGGCGATCTGCGCATCACAGAGGGCGACGTGCTGCTGGTGATGGGCATTCAGGAAGATCTGGAGGCGTTTTCGCGCGCGGACAGCCTGCTGATGCTCGATGGCGCACGCGAGATGCCGCGCCGCTCCAAAGCGCTATTGGCCGCCGCGATCATGGGCTTTTCCGTGTTTACCGCCGCGGTGGGGATCTTCCCGATTGCGATCTCCGCTCTGGCAGGCGCGATTTTGATGTTCGTCACCGGCTGCGTGAAGTTTGACAGAGTGGGCCGGGCGCTGTCCGGCCAAGTGATCGTGCTGGTCGCGGCCAGTATCGCGATTGGCCGGATTATCGATGAAAGCGGCGCTGCCGCCTGGCTGGGTGAGGCCCTGTCATTGGGACTTATCATATTGCCGCCTGCCTTGGTGCTGGCCGCGATCATGGCATTCGTAACGGTGCTGACGAACTTTGCCTCCAACGCGACCGCTGCAACTGTCGGCACGCCGATTGCCTTTAGCATTGCGGCCCAGCTGGACCTGCCGCCAGAGCCGCTGGTGCTGGCCGTGCTGTTCGGGTGCAACCTCTGCTACGCGACCCCGATTGCCTATCAGACCAACATGCTGATCATGGCGGAGGGGAATTATGACTTCGCCGATTATGTCCGCACCGGCGTTCCGCTGGTGGTGTTGATGGTGGCGACGTTGTCGGTCCTGCTCGCGATCACCTATGGTCTGTAGGATCGGCCGATTGGCGATTTCCTACTGCGGTGAAAATATGCGACACCTCGCAGCATGATTTTGATGAGCCACTTTGCCGCGCGATTGATCGCTTTTTTCGATCAAACAGGCATGGTTCAATCGGATGGATTTTTGGCCTTAGACTGTGTTCCAGCTGTTCCAAGCGTGCTTCACGTGCGGCGAACGGAGCGCGGCGATGTTGGGGCGATCACAACGGGAGTGAGACGATGGTTCGGGTAATTCGGAAAAGCACGGCGACACTGGGGCTGGTACTGGGCGCGATGGCGCTGGCCGTGCCGGCGCAGGCGGACGAGCTGCGTGATGCGGTGGGCGAGGACATGCCGGGCCTGATGGAGCTCTACAAGGACCTGCACGCCAATCCGGAGCTGTCGTTTCAGGAGTTCGAGACCGCCAAGAAGCTGGCAGCCCGCGCGCGTGACCTCGGCTTTGAGGTGACAGAGGATGTTGGCCAGACCGGCGTTGTCGCGGTGATGCGCAATGGCGAGGGGCCAACGGTCATGCTGCGCGCCGATATGGACGGCCTGCCGGTGACGGAGCAAACCGGGCTGCCCTATGCCTCCAAGGCGAAAGGCGTGCCGGCCTCTGGGATTGAGAGCGGCCTGATGCATGCCTGCGGGCACGACACACACATGGCGGCCTGGATCGGCGCGGCGCAGCTGCTCGCCGAGCGCAAGGACGAATGGCAGGGCACTCTGGTGATGATCCTGCAACCGGCCGAAGAGCTGGGGCTGGGCGCGCTGGCGATGCTGGAGGACGGCCTGTTCACCCGCTTTCCAAAGCCTGACTATGTGCTGGGCTTCCACGATGCCGCAGGCGCGCCAGCGGGCGCTATCGGCTATGCTAAGGGCTATGCGCTGGCGAATGTGGACAGCGTCGACATCACGGTGAAGGGCGTGGGCGGGCACGGCGCCTATCCGCACACCACAAAGGACCCGATCGTGGTCGCGAGCAGCATTGTGATGCGTTTGCAGACCCTCGTCAGCCGCGAGAAGAACCCGCTTGATCCTGCTGTAGTGACGGTGGGCAGCTTCCTGGCTGGTGCAAAGCACAACATCATCCCTGATGAGGCGAAGCTGCAACTCACGGTGCGCTCCTACGGTGCAGAATCGCGTGCGGCTCTGCTGGAGGGGATTGAGCGGATCGCCAAGGCTGAGGCAATGGCGGCGGGCATGCCGGAGGACCGGATGCCGGTAGTTAGCGTGCAAGACCCGTATCTGCCCTCGACCTACAACACGCCAGAGTTCACCGAGCAGGTGATGGCAGGCCTGTCGGAGCGCTTTGGCGAGCGTGTGTTCGAGACCCCGCCAGTGATGGGCGGCGAGGACTTCGGCCAGTTCTACCTCGCTGACCCAGAGAACATCGAATCGCTGATCTTCTGGGTCGGCGGCGTGCCGCAGGACCAATGGGCGAAATCAGAGGCTGGCGAACTTGAGCTACCATCGCTGCACTCGCCGTTCTGGGCCCCTGATGCGGAAGCCGTGATCTCCACCGCGACCGAGGCAATGACAGCAGCAACGCTCGATCTGCTGCCTCGCAAGGGTGGGTGATCGGCGCGGTGGAGAACGCATCGGCCAGCAAGGCCGCAAGGGCGCCCGCCGGAGCCTGAGGCCAAACCCACATGTTACGGCCGCCAAAGCATCGCTGCTCTGACGGCCGTATTCTCCTCCCCAGGAGACTGGTAAACTGGGTGCGTTAAACCGCTTTCCTACTCAGGCGCTGGTGCGTAAGTCCCGAGACGGTGATGCAGCGCGTTGATCTTGGCGAGCTCGTCGCGATCTTCGGTGCTGCGAGCATGGCTTTCCAGCGCACGGCGCAGCAGCTTCATGTCGGCGGTTGAGAGCAGCGCGCGGGCGCGGGCTGGTTCTGGGCTGGTAGTGTCGGTCATTGTCACTCTCCTAGGCTGATGAGACTAAAGCTCTCTAGGCCTGTGGTTGGTTCCCGGCGAGGCGGACAAATCCGCCTCGCTGGGTGCTCGCCGCTCAATCAGGATGCGGCGAACGGGTCCTCACAGGCTGCTGCTCAAGCAGCCGCGAATTGGTTCATAGTGTTGTCTTTGCCGCCCGCTTTCAGGGCAGCTTCACCGGCGAAGTATTCCTTGTGATCATCGCCAATGTCAGAGCCCGCCATGTTCTGGTGCTTCACGCAAGCGATGCCTTGACGGATTTCTTCGCGCTGAACGTTCTTGACGTAACCGAGCATGGCTTGCTCACCGAAGTACTCACGAGCGAGGTTGTCGGTCGACAGCGCCGCGGTGTGATAAGTCGGCAGAGTGATGAGGTGGTGGAAGATGCCAGCGCGTTTCGCAGCGTCAGACTGGAAGGTGCGGATCTTCTCATCGGCTTCGGCCGCGAGCTCAGTCGCGTCATAATCAACGCTCATGAGCTTGTCGCGGTCATAGGCGGACACGTCTTTGCCGGCTTCTGACCAAGCATCATACACCTGCTGGCGGAAGTTCAGTGTCCAGTTGAACGAAGGCGAGTTGTTGTAAACCAGCTTTGCGTTCGGGACGACTTCACGGATCCGGTCAACCATGCCGGCGATTTGCTCAACATGAGGCTTCTCGGTCTCGATCCACAGCAGATCGGCACCGGCCTGAAGTGAGGTGATCCCGTCGAGCACGCAGCGATCTTCGCCAGTTCCGGCGCGGAACTGGAAGAGGTTGGAAGGCAGGCGCTTTGGACGCAGCAGCTTACCGCCGCGGCTCAAGAAAACGTCGCCATTCTGGATGTTTGCAGGATCAACCTCTTCGCAGTCGAGGAAAGAGTTGTACTTATCGCCGAGGTCGCCTTCTTCCTTGGTGTAGGCGATCTGCTTGGTCAGGCCAGCGCCAAGGCTGTCTGTGCGAGCGACGATGATGCCGTCTTCCACGCCCATTTCGAGGAAGGCGTGGCGACAGGCGCGGATCTTCTGAGCGAAGTCCTCGTGCGGAACCGTAACCTTGCCGTCCTGGTGGCCGCACTGCTTCTCGTCAGAGACTTGGTTCTCGATTTGCAGAGCGCAGGCGCCCGCTTCGATCATCTTCTTGGCCAGCAGATAGGTTGCCTCAGCATTGCCAAAGCCTGCATCAATGTCCGCGATGATCGGAACGACGTGCGTTTCATAATTGTCGATCGCATGCTCAAGGCGCTTGGCTTCCACTTCATCGCCAGCTTCACGTGCGGCGTCCAGCGCGCGGAACATGCCGCCCAGCTCGCGTGCATCAGCTTGCTTGAGGAAGGTGTAGAGCTCTTCGATCAGCGCAGGGACGCTGGTCTTCTCGTGCATGCTCTGGTCGGGAAGGGGGCCAAACTCGCTGCGCAAAGCGGCGACCATCCAGCCTGAGAGGTAGAGGTAGCGCTGTTTCGTGCTGCCGAAGTGCTTCTTGATCGAAATCATCTTCTGCTGCGCAATGAACCCGTGCCAGCAACCGAGCGACTGAGTGTACTTCGCAGGATCCGCGTCATAGGCGTCCATATCGGCGCGCATGATCTTCGCGGTGTATTTTGCGATATCAAGGCCGGTGGGGAAGCGGTTTTGGATCGCCATGCGAGCGCTCGCTTCTGCGTCAATGGCGCCCCAGCTTGGGCCGTTAGCGTTGATGGTTTGCTGCATTTTCGCGGTGGTTGCTTGATAAGTCATGTCTGTTCTTTCGGCTTCGTTATGGGGAGGGTTACGCCATACTATATGCCGGACAGAGCTGCGATTCTCCAGTAAACCTTACAGACAATCGTGTCTGTATCGGCTCGAAATCGGTAATTCTTGTGTGAAGCTGTAAAGTAATTTACAAATCTGTTATGGCTGATAACTCCCTTCTCGCCGGTCCTGCTTTGCGCCGTTTGCGCAAGCGCGAAGGCCTCACACAAGCTGCTATGGCGACCTCGCTGGGCATCTCGCCAAGCTATCTGAACCTGATTGAGCGTAACCAGCGACCGCTTTCGGCGCGCGTGCTGGTGCAGGTGATTGAGCGGTTCGACTTTGATCCGCGCAGCCTTCGCGAAGACGAGGCGATTGGCGGTCTGGATGGTCTTGCGCGCCGCCTTTCCGATGAACGTTTCAGCGATCTTGGGATTGACCGCGAAGAAGTGCAGGAATTCCTCGCCGTCGCACCTCAGGCCGCGGCGGCCTTTGCGCGCCTGTTTGATGCCGGCGGCGTTGTGGCGGCGCGCGGCGATGATCCTCAGCGTCAAGCCCGCGAGGCGGTGGAGCGCTGGCAGAACCATTTCTCCGACCTTGATCACGCAGCTGAGGACCTTGCCGATCAACTCAGGCTGTCGCGCGCCGAAATCAGCGTGGCTTTGAACGAGCGTTTGCGGGAGCGGCACCGTCTGTCGGTGCGCATTCTGCCCGCTGAGGTGATCCCTGGCCAAGTGGCGCGGCTCGATCTGCACGCGCGCCAGCTGCAATTGTCTGAAATGCTGCCCGGCGCAGCCCGGCGGTTTCAAATCGCGCGGCAAGTCGGCGTGCTGGAACAGCGCGAAGCAATCGATGCAGTCGTCGAAGGGGCTGGACTGACCAGCCGCGAGGCGCGCGATGCCATGCGCAGCGCGGTCAGTGACTATGTCGCGGGCGCTTTGCTGATGCCCTATGGCCGGTTCCTCAGGGCGTGCGAGCAAACCGGCTATGATCTGACGGTTTTGCAGCGGCGCTTTGCGGTCAATTTTGCGCAAGTTGCCCAGCGGCTGACAACCTTGCAGCGTGTTGGAGAACGCGGCCTGCCATTCTTCTCTGCGCGGCTGGATCGTTCTGGCGAGCTTGCTGGGTTCAGCGCCGGGGCGAGCGGGGCAATGTTCCCATTGGACGGCGCGCGCTGGCCCGCCTGGGCGCCGTATTCGGCGTTTGAACGCCCTGGAACGCTGCTGACTCAGCCAGTTTTGTTCAGTGAGGGCGAGGCAGCGCCAAAGCACTGGTTCACCATGGCGCGCACGGTCGATGGCGACGGTGTTACTTGCTCGGCGCGTCAAGCAATTGTTTTGGGACTAGAGGCAAGGTTTGCGGGCGAATTGGCGGAGGCGCGCGGTGTGTCATTGGCACAGGAAGACGCGGTGCCCTTGGGCGCGAATTGCTCACGCTGCGGCAGGCCGGATTGCCTGACCCCGCAAACCGCGCGTTTGGCCGCTCAGGCACGCGTCTGAACCGCTCGCAACTAGGCGCAAACACGTAGTGCGTTCTTCACAAGTCATTAACCGTGTAGATCGGCGCATGACGCGGCTTTGAGCTAGCTCTGTAAAATTTACCGACACTTAAGGTCTCGCGCGTAAAGCCAGGCTCTCAATTGCACTTACTGCGAGCTTAGAACCTGATGATCCGCTTGTTTAAGCACTATATCCCTCATGCTGTGCTGCTGCTTGGCCTGCTGGACTTTGCGCTTTTGGTGCTGGCCAGTGAGCTTGCGTGGCAGCTGCGCGCCTCGCAGATCGGGATGGATCCGGGCCCTGTTGCAGGGCGCTGGCTGCCGCTGACTGGCTCAGCTGCCGTGGTGTGGATCGCGATGATTTCAGTGGGCGTATACGGGCCCTATGCACTGCGCAGCCTGCGGTTTGCGGGCGCAAGACTGCTTGTCGCGATCAGCCTTGGGATAATTGCTCTGGCGGTGATCGACTTTGTGCTCGCCGCCGACACGTTCTGGCGCTCCACGCTGTTTTACACCATGTGTTTCGCCATCGGTTTGCTGGTGGTGGACCGTATGTTCCTTAACAGCTTCCTCGGTTCATCAGCCTTTCGCCGCCGTGTAATGGTGCTGGGCGCAGGGGATAGGGCCCAACGTTTGCGTGAGCTTGGCGATAAACCGGAAACCGGATTTGCGATCGTCTCCTACATCGCGATGAATGAGCCGGAGCGCGTGGTTGAAGAAGCGATTGCGCGTGAGGCGATCCATGACCTTGGCCGGTTTGTCGAAAACCTCGGTGTGAGTGAGGTGGTGCTCGCCTTGCAGGAACGGCGCAATGCTCTGCCGCTGCCGGATCTCTTGCGGATCAAAACCAAGGGCGTGCACGTCAATGATTTCTCCAGCTTCCTCGAACGCGAGACGGGCCGAGTTGATCTCGATACGGTCAATCCCAGCTGGCTGATCTTCTCTGATGGCTTTTCATCTGGCCGCGTTATCTCGAGTGCATTCAAGCGGATATTCGACATTCTTGCCAGTTTAGTTCTGCTGCTGCTGACCTTCCCAATCATCGCGATATTCGCTTTGCTGGTAAAGCTCGACAGCAAAGGACCAGCGTTCTTTAAGCAGGAGCGCGTGGGCCTCTACGGCGAGCCATTCTACCTCATCAAGCTGCGCTCAATGCGCACAGATGCGGAAAAGGACGGCGCGAAATGGGCAGAAGAAAACGACCCTCGGATCACTCGCCTTGGGCGCTTCATCCGCAAGGTTCGCATCGACGAACTGCCGCAAACCTGGAGCGTTCTGAAAGGCAATATGAGCTTTGTCGGGCCGCGTCCCGAAGTGCCGAAATTCGTCGATGATCTGCAGGAAGAAATCCCGTTTTACGGCGAGCGGCATATGGTCAAACCGGGCATCACCGGTTGGGCTCAAATCAATTACCCGTACGGCGCATCGACCGAAGACAGCCGCAAGAAACTCGAATATGATCTCTATTATGCGAAGAACTACACGCCGTTTCTTGATTTGGTAATCCTGCTGCAAACCGTGCGCGTGGTGCTCTGGCCAGAGGGCGCACGCTGATGGCTGAGAGCGAGCTTCTCACATTGATCAGCTTTGCTGGCTATCTTGCCGGGGCGGTGTGCTGCGCGGTGGCGGCCCTGTGGGCGACGCGCAATGGAGATCGTTCGCGCTCTGACCGGGCGGCTGCGCTCAGCGCTATCGCCTTAACCGGGATTTGGTGCGCATTGGCCGCCGCGCAGGGGCCTCTGGAGCCGCTTGTTCGGCTCGCCGAGACGGCCCGCAATCTGTCTTGGATATTCTTGATTTTCCGCTTGTTCGCCAATGACGGACGCGACGAGAGCCTGAAGCCGACCAGGCCCGTGATCATCACTCTGGCGCTCGTTCAATTGCTTCAGCCAGTCCTGCTCTTGATCGAGGCGCGCGCAGCTCCCGGATCGACGGCGATTGATGTGGCATTTGAGGTGAGCGCAGCGCTCAACATGCTGGTTGCGATTGGCGCTCTGGTGCTGCTCCACAACCTTTATGTGGGCGCATCCATGGCGGCGCGCCGTGTCTTGCGTTGGAGCGGCGTCGCACTTGCTTGCCTGTGGAGCTATGATCTCAACCTTTACACAATCGCTTATCTCAGCGGCGAAGAGCCCGGCCTGCTGCTTGCTTTGCGCGGGGTATTATCCGGCGCGATGATTGGCGTTCTTGCGCTTGGGGCCAATGCCCGCAGCGCAGACCTAGAATTCCGCCCTTCGCGCGCGGTAACATTCCAGACTTTGTCGCTCTTGGTCATCGGCTCCTATCTCGTCCTGATGATCTTTGTGACCAAGTCGCTCTCCATGTTGGGCGGCGATTTGGGCCGCGCGACGCAGGTGATTTTCCTCGCCTTGGCGGGCATGGCGGCGGTTCTTTGGTTGCCCTCAGAACGGGCCCGAGCGTGGCTGCGGGTTATGGCGACGAAGCACCTGTTTCAGCACCGCTATGACTACCGCGAAGAATGGCTGCGCTTCACGCGCACCGTTGGCAGCGCTTCCGTTGGCGCAGGCGCATCGGGCATGCCGAGCTTCCAAGAGCGCGCGATTAAGGCGATTGCCGACATCACAGACAGTCCCGCCGGCCTGTTGCTTGCACCCAATGAAGAGGCGCAATTAGAGCTGGTGGCGCGCTCCAACTGGCCGACCATCGCAGTGCCCGCCATCGCGGCGGACTATGAACTTTCAAGCCTGCTGGAGCAGCACAACCACATCCTCGATCTCGATGATGTGCGCGCGGGCAATGACCATTTTGGCGAGGTTGCTCTGGTGCCCGAATGGCTGGTCGAGGCCGAAGACGTGTGGGCGCTTGTCCCGCTAGTTCACTTTGACCGGTTGGTTGGCACGATTGTGCTGGCGCGCCCGCGGATCGAGCGGCGTCTCGATTGGGAAGACTACGATTTGCTCAAAGTCGTGGGTCAGCAGCTTGCCAGCTATCTGGCTGAGCAGTCGGGCCAGCAGGCGCTGATGGAGGCGAGCCGGTTTGACGAGTTCAATCGCCGGATCGCTTTCGTGATGCACGATATCAAAAATCTGGCGAGCCAATTGTCGCTGCTCGCCCGCAATGCCGAAAAGCACGCGGACAACCCGGAGTTCCGGGCCGACATGCTTGTCACTCTGCGCAATTCCTCTGACAAGCTCACCAATCTGCTCGCCCGGCTTGGCCGCTATGGCTCTGGCCAATCGCAAGAACGCCGGTCAGTTGATCTTGCGGCCATGGCAAAGGGCCTCGCGAAACGCTTTGAGGTGACGCACCCGCTACAATTGACGCGGGCTGATGCTGCGGTGGTGATGGCTGACAATGAGGGCCTGGAGCAGGCGATCATGCATCTGATCCAAAACGCGATTGATGCGAGTGATCCCGAAACCCCGATTTATCTCGACGTGTCGAGCGATGGCCTCAATGGTCAGTTCGACATTATCGATACCGGCTCCGGCATGTCGCCCGGCTTCATCCGCAACGGCCTGTTCAAACCCTTCGTCTCTTCGAAAGACGGCGGTTTCGGCATTGGCGCGTTCGAGGCGCGGGAGATCGTGAAAGCGATGGGCGGACGCGTGAACGTGGAATCGCGCGAAGGGCTGGGCACACGGTTCAGCATCATATTGCCGCTGCGCGAGGCGGCTGAAATTCTCGCGAAAGAAGAACAACCCAAATCAGGCGAGGTCGCATAATGGCCGACAGAAAACCCACCCTATTGATCGTCGAGGACGACGAGGGCCTGCAGGCTCAGCTCAAATGGGCCTATGACGATTTTGAAGTCGTGATTGCTGGCAATCGTGAGGCCGCCATCACGGCGCTGCGCAGCGAAATGCCCGCCGTTGTGACGCTCGACCTCGGCTTACCGCCTGACCCGGATGGCACAAGCGAAGGCTTTGCTGTGCTTGATGCGATCATGGAGCTGAAGCCTGATACCAAGGTGATCGTAGCCAGCGGCCACGGCGCGCGGGAAAGCGCGCTGCAGGCGATCGAACGCGGCGCTTATGACTTTTATCAAAAGCCGGTTGATATCGAAGCGCTCGGCCTGATCGTTCGCCGTGCCTACAATTTGCATTTGATCGAACGGGAAAATCGCCGTCTGGTCGCCAGCGCTGGCGAGGAAAAGACGGTCCTTGGCCGCCTTATCACTGGCGCGCCTGAAATGGTGAAAGTGGCGCGCACGATTGAGCGTGTGGCGAGCACCAGCGTCTCTGTCATGCTGCTGGGCGCAAGCGGAACCGGCAAGGAACTGCTCGCTCAAGGGCTGCACGATGCGAGTGACCGTGCGAACGGTCCGTTCGTGGCGATCAATTGCGCTGCGATCCCAGAGAACCTGCTCGAAAGCGAGCTGTTCGGGCATGAAAAGGGCGCGTTTACGGGCGCGGTCAAGACCACCGAAGGTAAAATCGAAAGCGCGGATGGCGGCACGCTGTTCCTCGACGAGGTTGGCGATATCCCTCTGCCCTTGCAGGTGAAGCTGCTGCGGTTTTTGCAGGAGCGCACGATTGAGCGGATTGGCGGACGCAAACAGATTGAGGTGAACACCCGGATCGTCTGCGCAACCCACCAAGACCTTGAGAACATGATCGGCGAGGGCACATTCCGAGAGGATCTGTTCTATCGTTTGGCAGAGATAGTCGTGCGCATTCCTAACCTGGCCGAGCGGCACGGGGATGCGATCTTGCTGGCGAAGGCTTTCCTCAAGCGCTTCTCTGCAGAGATGAACCCAGCGGTTACCGGCTTTGGCCCTGATGCGCTGGCATCGATCGACGCGCATGATTGGCCCGGCAATGTCCGCGAGTTGGAGAACCGGGTGAAGCGCGCGGTCATCATGGCCGATGGCAAGCTGGTGAACGCTGAAGATCTCGATTTTGACAGCGGCGAAGAGGAAGATGCCGAAGTGCTGAACCTTAAGGCGGCGCGTGAGCAATCGGACCGCCGGGTTATCCGCCATGCTTTGGCGCGCAGCGAGGGCAATATCTCAAGCACGGCGAAACTGCTCGGGATCAGTCGGCCGACTTTGTACGATCTGCTCAAGCAATATGATTTGCAGGCCTAAATCTGGCCTCAGAAACCTTGCGCTGGGCTGGCTGTTGGCCGGGTGCGCACTCGCGCTGGGTGGTTGCTCGCTAACCAGCGAAGAGGCCAGCGCGTCTGCTGAAGCCGCGATTGAAGGCAGCGATGAATTTGTCGCTTTGATCAAAGATGCGCGCGCAGCGATGCGCGATGGCGATCTGCCGAGGGCAGGCGGATTGCTTGATCAGGCGTTCGCAATCGACGCGGAAAACCCCGCCCTATGGGTTGCGATTGCCCGTCTGCGGTTTCGCGTGGGTGAGCATTTGCCCGCGCTAGAAGCCGCAGAGCGCGCGTTAGAGCTAGGCCCGCAATCATCACTGGCGCTGCATTTGCGCGCTCAGATGGTGCGCGATGCGCATGGGCTTTCGGACGCATTGCCATGGTTTGAGGCCGCGCACGAAGCGGCTCCTGAAGACACAGAAATCCTCGCCGATCTGGCCGCGACTTTGGGCGATTTGGGCCGCAATCGCGACATGCTGGCGGCTGTTCGCAAGCTCGCCAAAGTGGATCCCAAGCATCCCAAGGTGCACTATCTTCAAGCTCTCCTGGCGGCGCGGGCTGACAAACCGATCCTCGCGCGCTCTTTGCTGGAACGCAGCGGCATGGTGAGCCGCAATGTTCCGGCGGCGCTGTTGCTCGATGGACTGATTGATCTCAATGAAAATGCCTATGACAGCGCGGCTTTGAAGCTGAGCGCCTTGGCAGAGCGTCAACCCGCCAATGTCCGCCTGTTAGAGCTGACCGCGCTGGCTCTGCTACGCGGAGAGCGTGAGGCTGAATTGGTTGAACGCTTTGCCCCGCGCACGGCCTCGCTGGATGCATCGCCTTATCTGCTCAGCATAGTTGGGCGGGCATATGAGCGACTGGGCGACCGAGAAGCGGCGGCACCGCTGCTGGAGCGGGCGGCGGAAGGGCGCGTTCGGGGGCTCGTGGTGCTCGGGAGTACGGCCGATGGCAGAGCGGTTTTGCCTGCGCCAACGTGGCAGCTGCGCGATATGATTGCGCAGAATGACCTCACCGGTGCCGCGCGGCTCGCTAATTCGCTCCGCCGCCAGTTTCCAGGATCAGCTGATGTGCATTCGCTGATTGGGGACGTCGGCCTTGCGGTGAATGATCCAGAGCAGGCGCTGGAGCTCTACCAAGTGGCCGCGCAAATTCGCAGGCCCTGGCCCCTTACCCAGCGGATCATTGCGGCTTACCGAATGACCGGTGATGATATTGCGGCTGACACTTTACTGGTCCGGCATCTTGCTGGCGAGCCGAACAATGCGGAGGCGGTGCTGATGCTGGCAGAGCGCAGCGCAGCGGCAGAGGACTGGCTGAGAGTGGCAGTGCTGCTCGATTATGCTATTGATCTGGGTGCGGGTAACGACCCGCATTTGCTGGTCCTCCGGGCGGCGGCTGCACGCGGGCTGGAGCGCGACAGCGAGAAGCAGGGCTTCGCGGATGCCGCAGAGAGCCTGCGTCCGGGCGCGTTTGCGCCGCCAGCTGAGTAAGAGCGCACTCCCCTCGACAAAGGCCCAAGGGGAGGGCAGAGCGCGCGCCATGAAATCGCGAATATCCTTATTGGCTGATCCGATGATTGCCGTGCTGATCCTGGCGACGGTTCTCGCTTTGGTTCTGCCAGCGGCTGGAGAGCTGCGCGAAACCGCTCAGACGGTGTCGAACACGGGTATCTTCGTGCTGTTCCTGGTCAATGGTATGCGGATCGCGCGCGGCGAGATTGCGCGGGGGCTGGCCAATTGGCGCTTCTTCGGCCCACTGTTCTTATGGGTGTTTGGGGCAATGGCGTTTGCGGGCCTTGGCTTTTCCTTCCTTGCGCAATGGGCCTTACCGCCGCTGGTCGCGCTGGGTTTCCTCTATCTCGGCACATTGCCATCCACCATTCAATCGGCGACTTCTTACACCAGCCTGGCGGGCGGGAATGTCGCCCTAACCGTGGTCGGCGCGGCGCTGATCAACATTGCCGGTGTCTTCCTCACCGCGCCATTGTTTGCAGCATTGGGAGGCGGAAGCGCGGCGGATATTGGCAGCGAGACGATTGTCCGCATCGGCCTGATCCTGATCCTACCATTTATGATCGGTCAGGCGCTGCAAGGCTGGACGATTGGCTGGCTCAAAGAACGCAAGGCCCAAGTCGCCTGGCTCGACCGGATGGTGATCGGCATTGCGGTCTATGTCGCCTTTTCAGGTGCGGTTGAGCAAGGGCTGGCGACCATGTTTGGCTTTGCTGAATGGGCCTTATTGCTTGGCCTGGTCATCGCGTTCTTGATCGTCGGCACGGGCGGAGCGTGGCTCACAGGCGGGCTATTCCGTTACCCTCGGGCAGACCGGATCGCCTTTCTGTTTGCCGGAGCGCAAAAGAGCGTCGCCATCGGCGCGCCGCTCGCCGCGATCCTGTTTCCACCCAATGCCGCTGGCTTCGTGATCGCGCCGCTGCTGCTTTATCATTTGCTGCAACTGGTGTGGGCCGCGCCCTTGGCCAGCATGCTTGCGAGCCGTCAGGAAAGCGCGACCTAGCTCTTCGGCTGGTACGTTTGCTCAGCGGTTGGGAAGCTGCGCGCGCGCACTTCCTCGGCATAGGTCGCAACCGTCTTGTCGATCACTTCGGCAATGTTTTCATAGCGTTTTACAAAGCGCGGCACGCGTTCAAACATGCCCAGCATGTCTTCGGTGACCAGCACTTGCCCATCGCATTGTGCAGAGGCTCCGATGCCGATCACAGGCACTTCGAGCGACTGGGTGAGCGATATGGCAATCGGTTCAATTACGCCTTCAACGACGACGGAGAAAGCGCCGGCCTCCTCCAGCGCCTTGCCATCAGCGATGATCTTCTCATGCTCGTGCTGGCTGCGTCCGCGCGCAGCATATCCGCCCAGCACATTGACCGCCTGCGGGGTCAGGCCGACATGGCCCATCACAGGGATCCCGCGGTTTGAGAGGAAAGCGACTGTCTCGGCCATCGCTTCGCCGCCTTCAAGCTTTACAGCGGCGCATCCTGTTTCGGCCATGATCCGGCTGGCTGTATCAAAGGCCTGCTCTTTTGATCCTTCGTAAGAGCCAAACGGCATATCGACCACGACAACGCTGTGATAGCTGCCGCGCACGACCGCTGCGCCATGCGCGATCATCATCTCCGGCGTCACAGGCAGGGTGGAATCGAGCCCATAGATCACTTGGCCCAGCGAATCTCCTACCAGCAGCATATCGCAATGCGTATCCAGCAATTGCGCCTGACGCGCGGTGTATGCGGTGAGCATCACCAGCGGTTCTTTGGTTGTGCCATCCTTCTTGTGGTCGCGAATGCGCGGCACAGTGAGGCGTTTCCTCGGCTTAGGCGTGGGAGTGGCGCGGCTTGTGCTCGTATCAAGCTGAAATGTAGTCGACATGGCGCTAGTCTCTAGCCGTGCGATGCAGGCTTGGCAAAGCCCGCCGTGGAGCGTTTGTAAGAGGCGTTTACGCCGCCGCAATTTTCTTGCATGACTTGCGCATAACAATTTGCGCCGGATCGGCGCGTGAGAGGGTAATACATAAATGGTTGCTTCTTCCGGTTCGAGCGCGCGTGAAGGTTGGTCCTCGCGCACAGCCTTTATTCTGGCCGCAGTGGGGTCGGCCGTTGGCCTCGGAAACATGTGGCGCTTCCCCGCTGAGGCGGGCGAGAATGGCGGCGGGGCTTTTGTTCTTTTCTACATTTTCTGTGTGCTTCTCATCGGTTTACCGGTGCTGCTTTCTGAAGTGCTAGTTGGCCGCCATGGTCAGGCCTCTGCGCCGGAAAGCGTGCGGCGTGTGGCTGCGGATTCCGGTGCTTCGAAGGGCTGGGGCATTATTGGCTCGATGGGGGTTTTTGCCGCCTTCCTGATCCTCAGCTTCTACTGCGTCGTGGGCGGATGGGTGCTGTATTACATCGGTGTCTTTGCGAGTGATCTGGTGCAAACCGGCCTTGCCGGCGGTGCTTTTGAAGGGCGCGCGGCGAGCGATATCGAAGGGCTGCTGCCCGGATTGTTCGGCAATGGCGGCCTAATGGTTGGGCTCAACCTTGGCTTTCTGGCGCTGACCCTGTTTTTCGTGGCGCGCGGTATTTCCAGCGGGATCGAGTGGGTGGCGGTGTATCTGATGCCGCTGTTCTTCGTACTGTTCCTGGCGATCACAATCTACGGCGCATTCACGGGCGAGTTTAGCCAAGCGGTGAGCTATCTATTCACCTTCGATTTCTCCAAATTGACCGGAGAAGTGATGCTGGCGGCGGTGGGCCAAGCGTTCTTCTCATTGTCGCTCGGTGTGGCCGGGATGATGACATATGGCGCCTATGCGAGCCGTGAGACGAACCTGGGCAAGACCTCAGGGATCATCGCGGGCGCAGATACGGCGGTTGCTTTGCTCGCTGGTCTGGCGATCTTCCCGATTGTGTTCGCCGCTGGCCTTTCCGCCAGCGCCGGACCGGGCCTGATGTTCGCATCATTGCCGGTTGCGTTTCAGCAGATGCCATTTGGCTCGCTGATCGGCCTATTGTTCTTCATCATGATCTTCTTTGCGGCGCTGACGAGCTCAGTTTCCTTGATGGAGGCACCGACCGCGTACACGCTTGAGAAATTCAAACTGCCTCGCCCAGTTGCGACCACGATTGTTGGCGTTGGCGCAGCGGTTCTGGGTATCCTCTCGGCATTGTCGTTCAATGAAATGGCTGATTTCCGGCCGCTGGCGTTCATTCCGATCTTTGCTGAGGCGAATTTCTTTGATGCGCTGGACGGTGTCACGGCGAAGCTGTTCATGCCGATTGGCGCAATCCTGACCTGTATCTTTGTTGGCTGGATCGCGGATGCGCGGCTGATCGATGATGAGAATGGGCTGGACGGCCTGCTCCACCAGATCTGGCGCATTCTTGTGCGCTTTGTGTGCCCGATCGTGCTGACCATCATTTTGGCGTTCGGCCTGTTTGGCTAGGCATTAGGGGGAGGGCGGCCTGACCGGCTGTTCTCCCCCATTGCAATCTTTTCGGCATTGTGGAACATAATAAGAACAAGCGAGTCGTTCTAAGCGATCCGCTTGGGCAAAGATGTTCCTATGACCAGTGCTGCAACCCCCTCCAGAGCGACCGCGCTCCATAGCCCTTCTGTGGGCACCGCCGTGTCCGGCGTCTCTTCGGCGCGTCTGTCGGTTGGGATGGCGGCCTGCGCCGCGCTCAAACCCGTGCGGGCGAGCGATATCCTCGCGCAATCGCGCCGCCGCGAGGCGCGCTGGCGGCCGGGGCTGCTGGCTGCATCCCACTCGGAGGTATTCGCCAGCGCTCAGGATGCGAGCGGGGCGGGGACGGCATTGGCGCTGGCCCGAGACGCTTTGGCGGCTCAGGCAAGGGCGCAGCGCAGCGACCCGCTGGCAGAGGTGGACGATCAGCGCCAGATCCTGTGGGTGCAAGACCGCGAGGCGATCCGCTTAACCGGGCGGCCCTATGCGCAGGGCCTGCCGCCTGATCTGCGCCGCCGGGTGATCCATGTGGCGGCAAAGAGCGCTCAAGACGCGCTCTTTGCGCTGGAGGAGGGGCTGCGCTGCCGCGATCTTGCATTTGTGATGGGAGAGATCGCTGGCAATCCGCGCGCGCTCGACTTTACCGCATCGCGCCGCCTTAGCCTCGCGGCGGAAAAGCATGGGGTTCCGCTGTGGCTGGTGCGGCTTGAGGCGAGCGCTGACCTGTCCTCTGCGCGCATGCGCTGGCGAGTGGAGGCCGCACCATCGGTTGCACCGCGCTGGAATGCGGACGCGCCCGGCGATCCAGCCTGGCAGGCGGAATTGTTCCGCGCGCGCATGCATCCCCCCGGAGAATGGATTTTGAGCGATGAGAAAGGAAACCTGCGAGCAGCAGAGCCCCGCAAACACACCGCCGCGGCGGATATTGGCAATCTGGCTCGCCCAACTGTCGGTCGATCGCTGGCGGCGCTGTAACGCGATTGCGCGGGGGGAGGGCGCCGATGCAGTGCCCACCGCTTTGATTACAGAAACCGCGCATGGCCCGCGCATCGATGCGGTCAATGATCTGGGGCGCGCAGCCGGGGCTGCTTCCGGCATGATGCTGGCTGATGCGCGCACATTGTGCCCGGATATTGCGGTCGCGCCGTCTGATCAGACTGGAGACCTCGACTTTCTGGAAAAGCTCGCCCTGTGGGCTCAGCGTTGGGGGCCGTGGAGCGCGCTCGATCCGCCCGATGGAGTGCTGGTCGATGTGAGCGGGGCGGCGCATTTGTTTGGCGGAGAGGCCCGGCTGCTTGAGGATGTGCACGCGGCCTGCGCGGCGCGGGGACTGGCCGCCCGCGCTGCGATTGCTCCAACAGCGGGCGCAGCATGGGCGCTGGCGCACTTTGGGGCGAGGGCAGGCAATTCTGAGCTGATACTGGCGTGTCAGGACGATGCGATGCGAATACTCGCCGATCTGCCGGTTGCCGCTCTGCGTCTCGATCCGAATGTGCTCACCGTGCTCAGGCGTTTGGGGCTCAAATCCTTGGGTGATCTCGCCGCAATCGCAAAGGGCGGCTCTGGCTTGGAGGGCAATGTGAGCGAAGCCTCTGGTCGTGATGCCTTGAAGCGCCGTTTCCGCAGCAAATCGCCCACTGCAAATCCCTTGATCCGGCTCGATCAATTGCTGGGCAAAGTGCCAGAGCCACTGCTGCCTGTGATCGCGCAGACGATGCCGCTGGTTCAGCGGCGTTTAATGGAGCCGATCCGTCATCGCAGCCTGCTCGATCAGGTGCTGTCCGATCTTGCCGCCGATATGGCGCGCGAGCTGGAGGGCAAAGGCGAAGGCGCGCGCAGGCTCGAGCTTGGGCTGTGGCGGGTCGATGGCGAAGTGCTGGTGCGAAAGCTGGAATTGGCGGCGGCCACCCGCGATGCGGCGCATATTACTCGGCTGTTCACCAACAAACTTGAGGATATTGACGCCGGTTTCGGGATCGAGATTGTGCGCCTGCGGGCCAGCTGGTCAGAACCGCTGTCATTGGGGCAGGGCGATATTGAAACCGCCGCTGAGCAGCATGGTACATCGCTGGCCGCTTGCATTGACCGGCTGACGGTGCGGCTTGGCCCAGAGGCGGTGCGCCGGCCGATCCCGCGCGCCAGCCACATTCCAGAACGCGCGCAGGTTTGGGTGCCTCCGCTTGAGCACCAGGCTGCTTCGCAAGGTACATTAGAATTCTACCGCAGGCCCTTAAAAATGCTTGATAAAGCAGAGTTGATTTCTGTGCTCTACGCCTCACCTGATGGCTATCCCCAGCGGTTTCGTTGGCGCGGAAAAGTGCGCGAGGTGGTGCGCGTAGAGGGGCCTGAACGGATTGCGCCAGAGTGGTGGCGAGAGCGCTCCAGCGTGCGTTTGCGCGATTATTACCGGATCGAAGATGCCAAGGGGCAGCGCTATTGGATCTATCGCCACGGCCTCGCTGATGATGGCCGCGGAGGTATGCCTGCATGGTATTTGCAGGGGCTATGCGCCTAGCTCTCTGGCTGCTCAGCGCGCTTAAGTCTGCGCTGCATTAACCGTGCCTTGTGCGCTCCCTCAACGCCTCGGTTATTATTCGTTTACGGTTTTTGGCTACGTAGGCAGCATGAATATGCACAGCATCCCTCGCACGGCCGATAGAAAGCCGCTCAGCCTGATGGTCAAAAGCCGCGTTCGTTCGCGCGTGGTGTTTGTTGATCTGATCGATATCTCCGAAGGGGGCTGCAAGATCAAAGCCAAGTCTGGCTTTGCAAGCATCGGCGACCGAGTAGTGATGAAGGTTGACGGTATCAACGCGCCAATGGGAACAATTGCCTGGGTTGAAGGCGAGTTCGCTGGTGTTGCCTTTGAAGGCCAGATGCACGCAGCGATCATTGATCACCTGTGCAAGCAGAACGGCGTCAGCCTGAGCGATTTCGATCCGGGCAAAAAGTAAGCCCGCGCTTCAAATCTCACCATTGCTAAACGCAAAAAGGGCCGATGCCGCCAGGCACCGACCCCATTCAGCGTGTCAATTTTGAGCGATTAGCTCGGATTGAAAGGCAGTGAACTGTGGTGAAGAACGATCTTCAGCTCGCCATTTTCGTCTTTTTCATAGGCGAATGAATACTCAACCTTGGTCTCGTTTCCATCGGTGCCGGTGAAGAAGTAATTGCCCATAGCAACCGCCATATCGCCGTCTTCGTCGATCACGGTGCCGTTATTTTCCCAGCGCACTGCGGTGTAAGGAGCGATCGCGAAACCGCCATCTTCAGTGCCTTCGGTGCCTACGAAATAGCTGAGCGCTTCATCAAAGCTCTCGCGGAACTGATCTTCAGCGGCCAAAGTCGGCTTGAACAGGATCGTCGCGTCATCGCCGTAAGCATAGTGGGTGTTGATGTGCTCTTCAGCGCGTGCGCGGAAATCGCCTTCTTCGGTGAAGGTCGCGCCGATGGCGACGATGCCTTCGCCCCATGCTTGCTGAGCGGCTTCTACTTCTGCTGCAGTGATTGGGTTGCTGTCGGAACCGTCGGCCGAAGCAGTCGCAGTCTCGCCGCAAGCTGCCAGTGTCAGAGCGCTTGCTCCGAGTGCAGAAACACAAACAAACTTCTTCATTTCATACTCCCTTGCGGGGGAGCGTGGCGCCCCCGTCATAGATGCGCGGTCATGGCCGCATGTTACCGTCCGACATCACGAGCAGGATTGCTCGCCAGAGGGGCCCGGACTTGTGCAAAATACTCACTACGGCTGAGGAGGTTCCCGTATCGGAGCGTTTTTGTCTGATTTCTTTTATACGCGGCGGATATCGACCCTCAGTGAGGCATCGCTACGCGTTTGATTTGTGGTTGCAAATTCCGCACTATTACTGAGCTCAATTAGAACATATAAGGAACAAAAGGGATGTTCCGATGGCTCAAAAATCGCTCTTAGAAAAGCTTGAGATTCTCGCTGATGCGGCGAAATACGATGCCTCTTGTGCGTCTTCGGGAACGGCGAAAAAGAACTCGCTGGGCGGTAAGGGTATTGGCTCGACGGAGGGGATGGGCATTTGCCACGCCTATGCGCCAGATGGCCGGTGCATTTCATTGCTCAAAATATTGCTGACCAATCACTGCATTTTCGATTGCCACTACTGCATCAACCGCAAAAGCTCGAATGTGCGGCGTGCGCGCTTCACCCCGCAAGAGGTTGCGGACCTGACGCTCAATTTTTACCGGCGCAATTATATCGAGGGGCTGTTCCTTTCATCGGGCATCATCAAAAGCTCCAATTTCACGATGGAGCAGATGGTCGAGGCCGCCCGCATCCTGCGCGAGGAGCATGATTTTCGCGGTTACATTCACTTAAAGACCATTCCAGAGGCGGATCCGGAGCTGGTGCGTCAGGCGGGGCTGTATGCTGACCGGATCTCCATCAATGTCGAATTGCCAACGACCAGCGGCCTGACCCGCCTCGCACCCGACAAAGACGAGCGGCAGATTGAAGGCGCGATTGCGAAGACGAAGGACGACATCATCGAGGCAAAGGACGCGCGCAAACGCTTTCGCCACGCACCGCGCTTTGCCCCGGCGGGTCAATCGACCCAGATGATCGTGGGTGCGGACCGGGCGTCTGATGCGGATATCGTTGGCAAGGCGAGCCGGCTTTACGATTCCTTTGGTCTGCGCCGGGTCTACTACAGCGCCTTTTCGCCTATTCCGGACGCAAGCGCGGTTTTGCCATTGCAACGCCCGCCCTTGCTGCGTGAGCACCGGCTTTATCAATCTGACTGGCTGATGCGGTTTTATGGTTATGCGCCGGGCGAGGTGTGCGAGGCGACGGATGCGGATGGCAATCTGCCGCTCGATATTGATCCTAAGCTGGCCTGGGCGCTCAAATTTCGCGGGACATTCCCGGTAGACGTGAACCGCGCGGGCAAGGAGATGCTGCTGCGTGTGCCAGGGCTGGGCCCGACAGCGGTGCAGCGCATCATAGCCGCGCGGCGCCACCGGACCCTGCGGCTTGATGATGTAGCGCGGCTGACTCAATCGATCGCCAAGGTGCGCCCCTTTATCACCGCGCTTGATTGGCGCCCGACGACGCTGACGGATCGGGCGGATTTGCGCAGCCTGCTCGCGCCTAAGCAGGAACAGCTAGAGCTGTTTGCATCATGAGCGGGCAGGCTCTCTCAACACGGGCGCCGTCCATGGGCGCGCATTACGCTGTGCAATTGCCAGCGCCGGATGATTTTGCGTTTTGGCGGGATCAGGCGCGCGCGCTGGTCCAATGCGAAGTGCCGCCAGACAGAGTGTCTTGGATCGAGTCGGGCGGGACGGGTGATCTGTTTGCGCAAAGCGGCGCGTCCGGGCTGGTGAAGCGTCTGCCCGTGCCAGATCGAGATTCCCGGCCTGCGCGGGCGAGCAAAAGGTTCCTGAGCCTAGCGCGCAATGCGGCGCTGCATTCCGATCCAGAACGCTTTGCGCTGCTCTACCGGCTGCTGTGGCGGCTTCAGAGCAATCCGCGCATGATGGAGGACAAGACCGACCCCGATGTGCGCCGGATGGAGGAGCTCGATAAGTCGGTGCGCCGCGACAGTCATAAAATGCACGCCTTCGTCCGCTTTCGCCAAGTTGAGGATGCTGCGGGTGACGAGCACTACGTCGCCTGGTTTGAGCCTGATCATCATATCGTGCGCGCCAATGCGGGCTTTTTCATGCGGCGCTTTGCCAACATGAATTGGTCTATCCTGACCCCGCGCGGGTGCCTCCACTGGGATGGCGAGACCATGCGGGAAAGCGGCCCTGCGCAGCGCAGCGATGCGCCGGACGGCGATCCGGTCGAGGAGCTGTGGAAGTCGTATTACGCATCGATCTTCAATCCGGCGCGGCTGAAGGTTGGCGCGATGCTGTCTGAAATGCCGAAGAAATACTGGAAGAACATGCCGGAGGCCGCGCTCATTCCCGATCTAATCGCCGGGGCGCAGGCGCGCGAGGCTAACATGGTGGCAGCCGGAACGCGCGAGGCGCGCGAGCGCCTGGATAGCTTGGCTGAGCTGGCTGAGGCGGCTCGCAATTGCCGCGATTGCCCGATTGCCGATTGCGGAACGCGCGCGGTTATGGGCGAGGGCGCACAGAGCGCGCCGCTGATGATCGTTGGTGAGCAACCGGGTGATCATGAGGATCTGGCGGGTAGGCCGTTTGTAGGGCCAGCGGGACAATTGCTGGATGCCGCTTTGACGCAGGCCGGGATTGATCGCAGCGCCGCCTATGTCACCAATGCCGTGAAGCATTTTAAGTTCGTCCAGCGAGGCAAGCGGCGCATTCACCAAACCCCGACAGCCAAAGAGATCGACACCTGCCGTTGGTGGCTGGAGAGCGAACTGGCAATCGTGAAACCGCGCGTCATACTGGCCCTGGGCGCATCGGCGGCGCGCGGATTGCTGGGCAAGACGGTGAGCCTGAAAGCCGCGCGCGGGGCTCCCATCATGCTTGAGGATAAGGCGGAGCTTTGGGTCACCGCGCATCCGGCCTATTTGTTGCGCCTGGATGGCGAGGCACGCGAAGAGCAAGCGGCTTTTTTTTCCTCTGATCTGGCGAAGGTCCAAGCTCGCTTGGATACGTTCACTTCTGGGACGCAGGTATGACATGCCCGACGCCCCTCTCACCCCAGACAAACGGACAATTGAGCTCGATCCCGGTCTGATCAGCGCGCCGGATCGCGCAGCATTCGTTGAGCTCGGATTGGTCAGCTGTTTCAGCTTTCTGCGCGGTGCCTCCGATGCGGTGGACCTCACCATGACGGCCCGCACGCTCGGCTATGATGCGATCGGGATTGCGGATGTGAATTCTTTCGCCGGCGTGGTGCGGGTGCACAGCGAGGCGAAGACGCTCAAATTGCGGCCGGTGATCGGTACGCGCATTGAAACGGCCGAAGGCCTCGCGTTTCTGGCATACCCCAAAAACCGCGTAGCCTATGGACGTCTGTGCCGCCTGATCAGCGCCGGACGGATGCAGACGCTCAGTGGTGAGTGGCAGGACAAGGGCGTGTGCGAAATCGACCTTGCGATGCTGTCTCAGCATTCTGAGGATGTGCAATTGATCCTGCTGCCGCCGAGTGATTTGGCCAAACCCTTCACCATTCCCGCCTGGGCCAGCAATGTGATCGGGTTGGATGGCAGCGCGCTTGAAAGCGTTGTGTCCGGCACTTTGTCTGACCTGCTCCCGCATTTGGTGAGCGGTCTGCCCAGTCTCAAACATCTTGCAGCCAGCTACCTCTACCGCGGCGAGGACGTGGCGCGGATTGACCGGTTGGATGCTCTCGCGCGGGCCAATGGCCTGCTGCTGCTCGCCACCAATGATGTGCATTACCACGCGCCTCAGCGCCGGCCCTTGCAAGATGTGATGACGGCGATCCGGCACAAGGTGAAGGTCGCCGAGGCAGGGCATTTGCTGCACGGCAATGGCGAGCGATACCTTAAGCCTCCGCAAGAGATGCAGCGCCTGTTTGCCCGCTGGCCGCATGCCATTCGCGCCGCGCGCGAGGTGGCGGATGCTTGCGAGTTCAGCCTTGATGAACTGCGCTATGAATATCCGGAGGAGATATATCCGCAGGGCATGACACCGCAGGCGTTTCTCGAAAGCGAGACGCAGCGCGGGGCAGAGCGGCGCTATCCATTGGGTGTGCCTGATGCTGTGCGCCAAACGTTGGAGCGCGAGCTTGCGCTGATCGGCAAGCTTGATCTGGCGCGCTATTTTCTAACCATCAAGGACATCGTTGATTACGCGCGCAGTGTTGACCCGCCGATCCTGTGCCAGGGGCGCGGCAGTGCAGCCAATTCGGCGGTTTGCTATTGCCTGGAAATCACCAGCGTCGACCCGGCAAAGCATCAGCTCTTGTTCGACCGCTTCATCTCTGAAGAGCGCAAGGAACCGCCTGATATCGACGTTGATTTCGAGCATGAACGGCGCGAGGAGGTGATCCAATATATCTATGAGAAATATGGCCGCCACCGAGCTGGATTGACCGCGACGGTCATCCACTATCGCCCGCGTATGGCAATCCGCGAGGTTGGCAAAGCGATGGGTCTGTCAGAGGACGTCACCAGCGCGCTCGCCCGCACGGTGTGGGGCGGGCATGGGCGCGAGATTGGCGAGGCGCATGTTGAGGAGATCGGCATGAAGCTAGACGATCCGCATTTGCGCCGCGTGCTGGCGCTGACCGAGCAGATGATCGGCATGCCGCGCCACCTGTCGCAGCACGTCGGCGGCTTTATCCTCACCGAAGGCGCGCTGACGGAGACCGTCCCCATCGGTAATGGCGCGATGCCGGATCGCAGCTTCATCGAATGGGACAAGGACGATATCGAGGCGCTTGGCATTCTGAAGGTTGATGTGCTGGCGCTAGGGATGCTGACCTGCATCAAGAAATGCCTTGATCTGCTGGAGGATCACCATGGCCGCACTCTGACGCTGGCCACGGTGCCGCGCGAGGATCCAGAGACCTATGCGATGCTGCGCAAAGGGGATTCGCTAGGGGTGTTTCAGGTTGAAAGCCGCGCGCAGATGAACATGCTGCCGCGCCTACGTCCGCGCGAATTTTATGACCTTGTGATCCAGGTCGCGATTGTGCGCCCCGGCCCGATCCAGGGCGATATGGTGCACCCATATCTGAAGCGCCGCCGGGGCGCAGAGCCGGTGCAAATCCCGGCGCCGTCGCCCCAGCACGGCCCGCCGGATGAGCTTTCCTCTATTTTGGAGCGCACTTTGGGTGTGCCGATCTTTCAGGAGCAGGCGATGAAAATCGCTCTGGATGCGGCGAAGTTTTCATCCACTGAGGCCAATCGATTGCGCAAGGCGATGGCGACGTTCCGCAGCCGCGGCATGGTGCACGAACTGGAAGACATGATGGTCGGGCGAATGGTCGAACGCGGCTATGATCCAGACTTTGCAGAGCGCTGTTTCAATCAGATCAAGGGCTTTGGCGAATACGGCTTTCCAGAGAGCCACGCCGCTAGCTTTGCGCATCTGGTCTATGTCTCGAGCTGGCTCAAATGCCATTTCCCGGCTGCCTTTGCCTGCGGTCTGCTCAACTCGCAGCCGATGGGTTTTTATGCCCCGGCTCAGATTGTGCGCGATGCGCGTGAGCACGGCGTTGCGGTGCTGCCCGCAGATGTGAATGACAGTGAATGGGATTGCACGCTTGAGCTGCGTACGGGCTGCACATCCGTGCACCCCTCAGCCGAAGCCACCCGCGCCCTCCACCCTTCCACCCGGAGCCTGCCGGGAGATCATCCGGGTGGAAGGGTGGAGGGCGCGGGTGGCTTCGGTGCGAGTGATAGCGAGCCTCAGAATAGGGGCCGTCTCGATAAGCATATCGCGCTGCGGCTTGGGCTGCGGCAGGTTGATGGTCTGCCCGAACATGTCGCGGCGAATTTGATCGCAGCACGAGAGCAGGGCGGGGCGTTCAAAGATGTCGCGGAATTGCAGGAGCGTGCGCACCTTTCGCCGGCGCATATTGAACGGCTTGCGAGCGCGGATTGCTTCACCTCGCTTGGCCTTTCGCGAAGGCAGGCCTTGTGGGATGCGCGCAGCCTTATTGCCGCGCCTGATCTCCCCCTGTTCAGGGCCGCAGCTGAGCGAGATGAAGGGGCAGAGCGCAGCGCCACTCGATTGCCGCAAATGCCGTTGTCAGAAGAAGTCGTGGCGGATTACCAGACCACGCGCCTCAGCTTAAAAGCGCATCCGATGTCGTTCCTGCGCCCCAGCTTGGCAGAGCGCGGCTTTGTACGGGCCAGCGAGCTTAGAGACCGAAAGTTCCGCAGTATGGTTCAGGTCGCAGGGGTAGTCTTGATCCGTCAGAGACCGGGCAGCGCCAAGGGCGTGTGCTTTATCACGCTGGAGGATGAAACCGGCGTGGTGAACCTTGTCGTGTGGCCGGACCTGAAGGAAAAACAGCGACGTGTGGTGATGGGCGCACGCTTGATGGAGGTGCGCGGACGGGTCGAATATGATGATGAGGTGATCCATGTGATCGCGCACCATATGACCGACGCGACAGAAGCTTTGTACGGCCTATCAGACGATATGCTGAACGCTCCGGTCGCGCGGGCGGATCATGTGAATTCCCCACTGGTCAGCCGCAAACCGCCAACGGAAAAACCCGCGCTGAAAACACGCGATATGATTGATGAATTGCCGCCCAGCACCGCGCTTGGGCAAACTCCAAACGTCACGGGCCATCCGCGGAACCATCGGATATTGCCGAAGTCGCGCGACTTCCACTAAGACCTTGATATGCCTCGAAAGCGCAAACTCACCAAAATCAGCCGCCGGATGGGGCAATTCCGCAGGGAACGGCGTTTCATCCTGCTCGCGATTTTCGCGACCGTATTGTTCGCTGGATGGAGCTGGCTAAAAGCGCATCCCGAGCATGATCCCACCGCGCCGCTTGACCTGCGCCATCCGATTGGCTGGGCAACGGCGGGCAAGCTGGCTGCGCTGAAAGACGATGTGCCGCAGTGCCGCGCTGTGCTGGACCGGAGCGCGGTCGCCTTTGATGCCCTGGCGGCGACGGGCGAGGGGGCCTGTGCTCGGCCCGATCGCACGCAGTTGAGCGCCTTTCCACTCGCCCCCGACACTCCAGCGGTAACTTGCCCCATTGCGACCGGCTTAGAGATGTGGCGCGCGCGCAGCGTAGAGCCTGCTGCGGCTGAAATACTAGGCAGCGAGCTAGCCGCAATCGAGCATTTGGGCGCGTTCAATTGCCGGCGGATGCGCGGCGGTAGCTCAAACGCATGGAGCGAACATGCAACCGCCAATGCGATTGATATTGCGGGATTTACTCTGGCGGATGGCCGAACAATCAGCGTGCTTCGCGATTGGCCAGAAGACAGCGATGAAGCAAGGTTCCTGCGCGAGGTACGCGATGGCGCATGCGGGGTCTTCGCAACCGTCCTATCGCCGGATTACAACGCCGCCCATGCCGACCATTTCCATTTTGACCAGGCCTCGCGCTGGTCGGGCGTGTGCCGCTAGACCGCTTCCATCGCATAACCGGCGGAGCGGACTGTGCGGATCGGATCTTTCGCGCCCTCAACTTCGATGGCTTTGCGCAATCGGCGAATGTGCACATCGACCGTACGCAGCTCGATATCTGAGCCTGTGCCCCAAACGCCGTCGAGCAATTGGCCGCGGCTGAACACGCGGCCTGGGCTTTCCATAAAGAACTTCAGCAAGCGGTATTCGGTTGGGCCAAGTTGCAGCGATTGGCCGCCGCGCATGACCTTATGCGCCACAGGATCGAGCAGGATATCGCCGACCTCTACGGTCTCACCGGCCAAGGCAGGGCGAATGCGCCGCATCACCGCAGCCACCCGGGCGAGCAATTCGCGCGGGCTGAACGGCTTGGTCAAATAATCGTCCGCGCCCGTATCAAGGCCGCGAACGCGGTCGTCCTCTGCCTCTCGGGCGGTCAGCATAATGATCGGGACATGCGCGGTCTGCTTATCGCGGCGCAGCCTGCGGCAAACCTCAATCCCGCTGGTGCCCTCGATCATCCAGTCAAGGATTACAAGATCAGGCACATCCTCGCTCGCCAGCATCAATGCCTCGTCGCCGTCACTGGTTGAGCGCACGTCATAGCCTTCGTTCTGGAAACGATATTCGAGCAGCTCCGACAGAGCCGGATCGTCTTCGACCAATAGAAGTTTAGTAGCAGACATGTCTGAGAACCCTCCCGTTCCCAAGGATGCGATACGGCGTACTATCTGTCACTTTCACTACAACTTCGCGTCATTTGTGAAAGAATTGTCAGCTTGCGTCCTACTGGTCGTCGTCCGGCGGATATTCGCCGGTCGCGGCGTAATGCACCATCTCAGCAACATTGGTCGCGTGATCGCCGATCCGCTCTAGATTGCGGGCCACAAACAGCAGCTGGGCCGCGCTGGAAATGGTCGCAGGGTTCTCCACCATGTGACTCACTAGGTTGCGGAAAATGCTGTTGTAAAAGGCATCAACCTTGGCGTCGGTTGCGATCACTTCGCGGGCCAGATCGGGGTCGCGCGCAGCGTAAGCCGTCAGCACATCGTGCACCATTTCGCTCGCCACTTCGCCCATGGCGGGCAGCAGGGTGAGCGGTTCGAACCGGTCTTTGCCGTCAATCTCGCCGACGCGCTTGGCGATGTTTTTCGAATAGTCGCCAATGCGCTCAACCACGCCAGCGATTTTCAGCGCTGCGATCACTTCGCGCAAATCATCCGCCATGGGCGCACGCAGGGCAATGATCCGCACTGAGAGCTTGTCAACTTCGGCTTCAAGCGCGTCGATCTTCTTGTCGTTCTTGACGACTTTCTTGGCGAGCTCCTGGTCGCCGCGTACCAGAGCATCGAGCGCGCCCTGAATGGCGACCTCTGCAAGACCGCCCATCTCGGCGATCAAACCGCGAAGCCGGGTGATGTCCTCGTCAAAGGCTTTGACTGTATGTTCTGCCATTTAACCGTACCGTCCCGTGATATAGTCTTGAGTGCGCTTTTCTATCGGGTTGGTGAAAATATCGGAAGTCGGCCCGTATTCGACCATTTTACCCAGGTGGAAAAAGGCGGTGCGCTGAGAAACGCGCGCGGCCTGCTGCATGGAGTGAGTGACGATCACGATTGCATAGCGACCGGATAGTTCGTCGATCAGTTCTTCGATTTTGGCCGTCGCGATTGGGTCGAGCGCAGAGCACGGCTCGTCCATCAGGATGACCTCTGGATCAACCGCAATGGCGCGCGCGATGCACAGGCGCTGCTGCTGACCGCCGGAAAGCGCTGTGCCAGATTCGTCGAGGCGGTCCTTTACCTCGTCCCACAAACCAGCGCGGGTGAGGGACTTTTCGACCACTTCGTCAACGTCCGGCTTCTTTTCCGCCAGGCCGTGAATTTTCGGGCCGTAAGCGATGTTTTCGTAAATCGATTTTGGAAACGGATTTGGTTTCTGGAACACCATGCCGACGCGCGCGCGCAGCTGAACCACGTCCATCGCATTGCCGTGAATGTCTTCGTCTTCCAGCTCAATTGTGCCAGTAACGCGCGCAACCGGAATGGTATCATTCATGCGGTTGAAGCAGCGCAAGAAGGTCGATTTGCCGCAACCAGACGGCCCGATGAAGGCCGTGACATAGTCGGGTGAGATATCGATCGACACCTCATCAATGGCTTTCTTGTCGCCATAATAGACCGACACATCACGCGCGCGCATCTTTGCGTTCGTGTCTACCAATTTCTCGTGAATGACAGTCACCAGGTCTTCTCGAATTTGTTGCGGAGGTAAATGGCGAGGCCGTTCATCAACAGGAGGAACAGCAGAAGCACAATGATAGCCGCACTTGTCCGTTCGACAAAGCCGCGGTCGATTTCATCGGACCAGAGGAAGATTTGCACCGGCAAGACGGTCGCCGGCGATGTGAAGCCATCAGGCGGCGTCGCCACGAAGGCGCGCATGCCAATCATCAGCAGCGGCGCTGTTTCACCCAAAGCGCGCGCCATGCCGATGATCGTACCGGTCAGCATGCCGGGCAGGGCCAGCGGCAGAACGTGATGGAACACTACCTGCACAGGTGATGCACCAATGGCGAGCGCGCCGTCGCGGATCGATGGCGGGACCGCCTTAATCGCATTGCGGCCCGAAATGACGATCACCGGCATCGTCATCAGCGCCAAGGTCATGCCGCCGATCAGCGGCGCGGATCGTAAGTTCGGGAATAAGGTGAGGAACACTGCGAGCCCGAGCAAGCCAAAGATGATTGAGGGGACCGCCGCGAGATTGTTGATCGAAACCTCGATAATGTCGGTCCAGCGGTTCTTCGGCGCATATTCCTCTAGGTATAGAGCTGCGAGCACACCGATGGGAAACGCCAGCAACAGCGTGATCGTCATCGTCAGGATTGAGCCTTTTAGCGCGCCCCAAATGCCCACTTGCTGCGGACTGGTCGCATCGCTGCGAGTCATGAACCCGGCATCCCAATTCTTGGACAGCTTGCCGTCGCTCACCAGCTGCTGGGCGAGCGCCTGCATCTCAGCCGAGCCTTCACCCGACAGGCCAGAGGCTAGGTCAGAGGATGCGGGCAGGTCGAAAGTGTGAGAACCGCGGATTAGTGCTGGGTTGCCGATCAGATCGCTGGCGACATCGCGCCAGGCCTCATCACTGATTTCTGCTGCGCCAGCTTCGCCAAGCTCTCGCTCAGCATAGAATTCGACCACCGCGCGCAGGCCCTGCGTTTCGAGCGATTGAAGTGCACCCGGAGAGCTGAGCGATTGTGCATCGCCGGTCAGACCTGCCTCTGCAAAGTCAATCGGCACGGCCAGCTCTGCGCGCTGAAACCCGCCAATCCCATTCATCAGCATGTTACCGAGCAGGAAGATCAGCACCGCGACTGAGAAAACAATCGCGCTCAGCCCAAGCGCGCGGAAACGCCGCTCTGAGCGGTAACGTTGCTCGATCCGCTTGGCGAATTCCGGTGTGCGGGTCGGGTGCACCAGTTCTGGAGTGGCGGTATCAGTCATAGGCCTCTCGGAAGCGTTTGACGACGCGAAGAGCGATAAAGTTGAGCGCCAGCGTGACCATGAAGAGGACGAAACCAAGCGCAAAGGCGCTGAGCGTGGCCGGGTGATCAAAACTGCCTTCGCCGGTCAGCATTTTGACGATCTGCACGGTAACGGTGGTCATTCGCTCGAGCGGATTGACTGTCAAATTGGCTGCGGTTGAAGCGGCCATCACCACGATCATTGTCTCGCCAATCGCGCGGCTGACGGCCAGCATCACGCCGGCGACGATGCCGGGCAGGGCGGCGGGAAACAGGACGCGGCGAATGGTCTCTGATTGGGTTGCTCCCATGGCCAGGCTGCCATCGCGCATGGCGCTGGGTACGGCGGCAATCGAATCGTCGGCCATGGACGAAACGAATGGGATGATCATCACGCCCATCACAACGCCAGCGGCCAGCGCGCTTTCAGTCGAAGCGCCGGAAATACCGACCGCGACCGCCATGTCACGGATAGCCGGGGCGACAGTCAGCGCGGCGAAATAGCCATAGACCACTGTGGGCACGCCCGCGAGGATCTCGAGCGCGGGTTTTACCCATGCGCGCAGTTTCGGATTGGCATATTGGGTGAGGTAAATCGCGCTCATCAGGCCGAGTGGGATAGCGACAATCATGGCGATGATCGCACCGATAAAGATCGTGCCCCAGAACAGCGGTATCGCGCCGTAGCGCGTGCCATCGGCTGCTTCGGGATTGCTCATCGGGTCAGGGCCCCAGAACGATCCGAACAGGAAGTCGATGGGCGAGACCATGCCGAAGAAACGCACAGTCTCGAACACCAGGCTCGCAAAAATGCCGAATGTCGTGAGGATCGCGACCAGCGAGGCGAGCAGCAGCACGATCATCACTGTGCGCTCTACCCGAGTGCGGGCGCGGAAATCTGGTTTGACCCGCAGGAATGCAAAAGCGCCGCCGGCAAAGGCGATCATCACCGTCACGACCAGCCCGATCAGATTGTAATGCGAGATTGCCTCGCGGAATGGCTCGATCAGCGCCTCCGCATCAGAATTGAACACGCCTTGCGCGCTGCCCGTGGCAACAGCGCGGGCCTCTGAAAGGATCGAATCGCGCTGGAAGCCGAAGGAGGGCAGGCCCTCTGCGCCGGGCGATGCCAGCACGGTTTGCATGACCAGCTGCGGGGCTAGAAAAGACCACAAAGCAATGAACGCCAGCACGGGCAGAACCACCCAAACGGCAACATACCATGCGTGATAGGTTGGGCGCGCGACCAGACGCACATTGGCGTCAGACTTTTGGAAGCTCCACGCCTTCGCACGGCCCGCCAGCCATCCGGCAAGGCCGAGACCAATAGCAATCAGGATAAGCGTAATCGGCGACATGTGTTAGCCCTGTTTACCCCTGAGAATCGCTACAGGATCAGCATCAATTTGAGTGCCTGCGCCCGCGATGTTGAAGAAATAAGACAAATTCATGACAGCGAATTGGAGGCATCGGACTGGTCTGCTGAGCGCCCCTTGATATCGCTGTCTTTTGTGCCCTGCTCCGGTTGATTATTTTCTTGTGTTTCGAGCGGGATTCGCACGATCACCTGAGTGCCTTGACCCAATTCGCTCTCAATTTCGAGCCTTCCGCGATGACGCTCCACAATATGTTTTACAATCGCGAGGCCCAGACCGGTTCCGCCGGAGGCTCGGCTGCGTCCTGGATCGGTACGGTAAAAGCGGCGGGTTAGGTGCGGCAAATGCTCGGGCGGGATGCCTTCGCCAGTGTTGGTAACTGTCAGTCGGGCCTGCTGCATGTCTCTAGAGCGCACGAGGTCGACCGATACGGGCCCATCTTCTGCGCCATACTTCATCGCATTATCAACGAGGTTGCGCACCAATTGCTCCAGCTGCTGCATATCGCCGCGAATATGGACCGTCTCAAATTTGCTCATTTGTAGCCGTTCCATCCGCTGTGATCCGGCTGCGTCGCGCGCCGCGCGGGCTACGATCGGTGCGAGTTCTAGAAGCTCGCTCGGCCTATCGTGCTTTTCTGCCTCGATCCGCGAGAGCGACATCAAGTCAGCGACCAATGCCTGCATCCGGTTGGCTTCGCGCTGGATGGTGCCCAGAAACTTCTGCGGGATCGGCGAATCGAGCGTCTCCGTACCTTCGCTGAGCGTTTCAGCGTAGCCAATGATGCCGGCCAGCGGGGTGCGCAGTTCGTGGCTTGCATTGGCGACGAAGTCGGTGTGCGCGCGGCTAATGTCGGCCTCAGCGGTTTTGTTGATGAGTTCGATCACAGCTAGATTCTCATCAATCGCCTGTCGATTGATCTGCCAGATGTCGCGCCGCCGCACTAGGCCGCGCACGACCGCGCGTCCGCTGCGCCCCTTTGACAGAAGCGAAATCGCCTTTGGCTGGCGAAAGGCCATGCGCGCGTCCTGCCCGACCACATGCTGGCCCAGCATTTTGCGCGCGGTGCGATTGGCGATGGCGATAGTGTTGTTCTCTGTAACGAGCAGCGGCGTCGCCGAGTTCTCGATCAGATCGCGCATCGCGTCACGAGTAATCGGCGCTTCAGTCCTCGTATTGGGCGGGTCGGGCGCGCTTGAGGTGGCGAGCACCAAAGAGCCGAGCCACAAGAGCAAAGCCGCACAAGCAACGATCAGGTCCACACCCAGCAGCAGCAACGCGACAAACGTCACCAGCGCCAAAAGCGCGCTCACCGGAGGGATAGAGTGTTGGCTGCCCATCGCAATTTCGCCTGTAACCCCAAGCGAGTAGCGTGGGAAGGGGACAGCACGATTTGCGCCGAAAATCGGCGTTTAAAACTCTGGTACTATAAGGAGGTGGTGACCCCTACGGGAATCGAACCCGTGTTTCAGCCGTGAAAGGGCCGCGTCCTAACCGCTAGACGAAGGGGCCACACTTGTGTGCGAGGCCGCGCATCTAGTGGGGTAGTGGTTGGCGGTCAAGCCTGTAATCGAAGAACTTTGGCGTTTCTGTGCGGTTTCTCGCAATCAATCGGCAAAGGCAGCGTCTTCGAGGTGCAATTCTGCCGCAGGGCGCGGGCCCCAATCGTCGATCTTTGCGCGCCCGGCAAGATGGAATCGGCGCCCCTTTGATCGGTGGATCAGGGTCTGCGCCATCTCGGTTTCCGCCGCGCGAAAGGCGATGGCTTTAAACGATTTGCCATCTTCGCCCGCCGCGATCAGGCGCAAGTGATCCTTACCAACAATATCGGCCTTGATGATGCGCACCGGGCCGACGGCCAGACGCGGCGCAGGCCAGCCAACCCCATAAGGGCCCGCCGCCTCTAGCGTCTCGACCAACTCTGGCGTCAATCCGCCGGGCGCAACCGACAGGTCGAGCTGCATGCGCTGGCCCAGGCGAGCGCGCTCAATATCCTTGGCGAGGCGAGTATCCAGGAATTCTGCGAATGCGGCGAGCTTGTCATTCTCGATCGTGAGACCGGCTGCCATGGCATGTCCGCCGCCCGCGACCAGCAGGCCTTCCTCACGCGCTGCAATGATCGCCGCGCCCAGATCAACGCCGCTGATTGAGCGGCCCGAACCTTTGCCTTGGCCCTCTGTTTCGTCGCGCGCGATGACAATAGCGGGCCGTCCGGTCTTTTCCTTTATGCGCCCGGCGACAATGCCGATCACGCCCGGATGCCAGCCATCGCCCGAAAGCACGTGGACCGCATGATTGTGCTGTCCCTCCAGCTGCCGCTCGGCTTCTTCTTGAACTTCGGCCTCAATGGCGCGGCGCTCTTCATTCAGCTGGCTTAGCTGTTCCGCGATCGCGCGCGCTTCCTCTGGGTCGCGTGTCGTCAACAACTTCACGCCCAATGTCGATTCGCCAATTCGCCCGCCTGCATTGATCCGTGGGCCGAGCGCAAAGCCTAGGTCGCTTGCTTGCGGTGCCCGTTTGAGGCGGCTTGCGTCCATTAGGGCTGCCATGCCGATCCGCTCACGGCGTGCGAGAACTTTGAGCCCTTGCGCAACGAAAGCGCGGTTGAGACCGTGCAGCGCGGCGACATCGGCTACAGTGCCCAGCGCCACCAGATCGAGCAGCGCCATCAGGTCGGGTTCTTTGCGGTCCTTGAAATACCCCTCGCTGCGCAGGTTTCTGACCAGTGCAATCGCGAGCAGAAATGCGACTCCGACAGCGGCTAAATGTCCATGCGCAGCAGCTAGGTTGTTTTCGTCCAGCCTGTTCGGGTTCACCAAAGCGGTGGTTGGCGGCAGTTCGGCGCCGCATTTGTGATGATCGACGACGATCACATCCACGCCTTCATCGCGCGCCATGCCCAGCGCCTCATACGCCATCGCGCCGCAATCGACCGTTACGATCAGGCTAGACCCCGAACGCGCTAGCTTGACCAAGGCTTCGCCGCTGGGGCCGTAACCCTCAAGCAAGCGATCAGGGATATAATATCCCGCCTCCACATCGAGATCGCGCAGCAGCTGAACCAGCAAAGCAGAGCTGGTCGCGCCATCGACATCATAATCGCCGTAAATTGTGATCTGCTCACCGCTGAGCACGGCTTTGGCGATCCGCGAGGCTGCGCTCTCCATGTCGTTAAACTCGGATGGATCCGGCAGAAAATCGCGCATGGTGGGCTTTGCGTGGCGCGCCACATCCTCACGCGCGACGCCTCGGGTAAGTAGCAATTGCGTGAGGATATCATTCGTCAGCGTATTGGCCTCAGCGCCCAGCTCCATATTGCCGCCGCGCCACTGCCAGGCGCGCTCTGACAGAGAAGACGCTACGCCTAAGACGTGAGAGAGGGTGGGAGATGCCATGCTGCGAGGCTTAGCCGATTGTTTCGCTGCGTGACAGCGCCGCTGATTGACAATCGACAGCCCGCTCGCTTGGAGTGAGCCAATGGAAAACAACGCGTCGCTTCTCATCATCTGGCACAGCCGCACCGGGGCGAGCGAGGCCATGGCAAAGGCGGCGGCTGATGGAGCCCGCAAGGGCGGTGTGCTGTTGAAAGCGCAGGACGTTACGAGCGACGATTTGCTTGCAGCAGGCGGCTACATCTTTGCCTGTCCGGAGAATCTCGCGGCGATGAGCGGCGCGATGAAAGAGATGTTCGACGCAAACTATTATGACGTGCTCGGACAGATTGAAGGCAGGCCCTATGCCAGTATCATTGCCGCTGGATCGGATGGGGAAGGGGCGCAGCGACAGCTGGATAGGATCGCGACTGGCTGGCGGCTCAAACGGGTTGCAGATCCGATGATTGTGAACTTCTCAGCCCAGACGCCGCAAGAAATTGCTGCAGTAAAACAAGTGCCAAAGGAAGTCCTGGAGCAATCACGCGCTTTGGGCGAGGCAATGTCTGAAGGACTGAGACTGGGGGTTTTCTGACCGCTTGCATGGCTTTCCCCGATCAAAACCAAAACTAGACTCGACGATGACTAAGAAACAAGTCAGTATCATGTTGCAAACGATCTGAAATTTCGCGCCGGGACGAGGAAGGGGGCCGGGATAGTCGATCAAGACCGACAAGCTGGCTCTCCGGGCCTGTATCTGCTGTTTGCGACGGGCAAGCGGCCGGATCGCGCCGCTATGAAGGAATTCTTCGCGGCGCAGAGCACTGTGTTGCTGTCTCACGATCCTTGCGATGCGACACCGCTGCAATTGGTGGATGCCGATCATGTGCAGTCGGACAAGCCAGCCAATTTTGCCAATCCTGAGGCGCAAGAACACGCCTGGATGGAGCTGCTACGCGAAGGGCTAACCTTTGACCTGGAGGGCATTGCGCCGGGCCCAGCATCTGAATTTCCTGAAATTGAGCATCGCTTTGATTTGGAGCAAGCGCCGAACGGCTTTCGCTTTGATGCGATGCGTATCGCCGTGGGTCAGCATCTGTCGGGCGGGGAGCGTTCGCTTCCGATCATGCGCGGCATGGTGGGGCTTGCGCGTGATTTGACGCACCACTTTGACGATGTTGAGGCCGCTGTCTGGTCTCCATCAAAGAGCGCCATCGGGCGCCAGTATTTCGAATCTGTTTCGACAGCATGGATTGAAGGTGGGTCTTTCCCAGCATTGGGCCTGACGGCTTTCCGCGAGACGATCGACGGGGCGCTGCAAACAGTGGGGCTCGACTATTGGATTGGTCAGGAATTGCGGATCGAACCGCCGCTCGCCGATGGGAAGGTTACTGCCACCCGGCTTGGCGTGCGGTTGGTCAATCAATTGATCTTGGTTGGCGGGCTCAGTGAGAGCGAGCGAATTGTCGCGCCAGACGGCAGCCGTTTGATCATGCGCCCATCGAAGAACAGCAAATTTGTGAGGGTTTGGCGCGAATAGGACGCGGCTAGAGGGGGCTACATGCACGGCAATATCGGGCCAGCGCATGCGCCTGCGCTGGCGAAGCGACGCGCGGTCGTCCCGTTCCGATCGGTCAATCGCCGCAGAGAGCCGGGCTATGATGCGGGCCTGCAGCGTCACCATTTGCTACCTCGGCAATTGCTGCGGCGCGATTGCTTTGGCCATCTGTTCGCCGATGTAAGCCGCACGGCGATTGGCTTTGACGATTTCCGCGCGAACGGCTTGCTGCTGCCATCCAATGAAGACGCAACGGTCCGCACGGGCATGCCGCTGCATCGCGGTCCGCATCGCCATTACAACGAGATGGTGATGGAGCGCGTTGGCCGGATTGAGCAAAGCTGGGCCGAGACCCGCATTCACGATCCTGAGGCCGCTTTCATTGAGGCGCTGATGCGCCTGCAATTGCTGCAAAGCGCGCTGCGCACTTACCTGCTCAGTCAGAAACGCAAGCTGCTGCTCAACCGCAAGGACCCGCTAGGAAGCGGCTATGACTTCACCGAGCTCGACATGATGGCCGAGCAGCTGTGGAAGGCGACCTAGCCAAGTGTCCCGTCAGTCAGCCCAGCGAGTGTAGTCCGACTTGGTGAGCAGCGCTGCTTTTGCTGCGTGGTACTCAGCCTCGAACTTGCTCACCATGTCCTCAACCGAGTCGACAGCCTTGATTGCGCCAACGCCCTGTCCAGAGCCCCAGATGTCTTTCCACGCTTTCGCTTTGGTATTGCCGCCGCTGCCGAAGTTCATCTTGGACGGATCGCTTTCTGGCAAGTTGTCTGGGTCAAGTCCGGCCTTTTCGATCGAGCTGCGCAGGTAGTTGCCGTGCACGCCGGTGAACAGGTTGGAGTAGACGATCCCGTCCGCTGATCCCTCAACGATGCCTTCCTTATAGGCTTGGTCGGCGTTTGCCTCTTTGGTCGCGATGAAGGCGCTGCCCGCATAACCGAAGTCTGCGCCCATCGCTTGAGCCGACAGGATCGAAGCGCCGTTTGCAATCGAGCCCGACAGAGCGACCAACCCGTCGAACCACTCGCGGATTTCCTGCATCAAGGCGAAAGGCGAGAGCGTGCCAGCATGGCCGCCAGCGCCAGCGGCGACCGGGATCAGGCCATCTGCACCTTTCTCGATAGCCTTATTGGCAAAGCGGTTGTTGATCACATCATGCATGGTGATCCCGCCCCAATTGCGCACAGCATCGAAGATCTCTGTGCGCGCGCCGAGCGAGGTGATGACCAGCGGCACTTGCCATTTCTCACAGGTTGCCATGTCGGCCATGACGCGGTCGTTCGACTTGTGCACGATCTGGTTGACGGCAAACGGCGCGGCTGGCCGGTCTGGGTTCTCGCGGTTGTGCTTGGCCAGCTCTTCGGTGATTTGGTGCAGCCATTCGTCGAGCAGCGACTGCGGGCGCGCATTGAGAGCAGGGAAGCTGCCGATGATCCCGGCCTTGCACTGAGCGATCACCAGTTCCGGGCCAGAGACGATGAACAGGGGCGAACCGATTAGGGGCAGGCGCAGGCGATCAAAGGGAGCGGGAAGAGGCATCAATTTCTCCGTCAATGCGGTCGTGGTTTCAGGCAGTTAGTCTGCGTTTCTACGCTCAGTCCATAGCGCCGGTTCCCGCCCTGTCGAGCGTCAAGCGCAGCCGCGCCGCGACCAGCCCCCTTTGCCGTAGCGGAATGCGATGCAATCAAGGGCAAAGAACCTCTTCAATGCCATAGAAGCGCGCGGCATTTCCGGCATAGAGCGCGGCTTTCTCATCCGCGCTGGCGCCCGCGGTGATCCGCTTGAACGCGTTCCACAGCACCGGATAGGTCGCGCCCCAGCGATCGACCGGATAGTTGCTTTCGAACATGGCGCGCTGCGGCCCAAAGGCTTCGATGCAGGTCTCGATATAGGGCTTCCACATGGCGGCGAGCTCTTCCGACCCAACACCAGCGGCAGGGCCTTCCTCAGGCATCGCGCAATTGTGCATCGCTAGCCCGCCTAGCTTCACCATCACATTGGGACATTTGCCAAGCTCGATGATATTGCTGCGCCAGATGTCGAAGCGCTCTTCCAGCTTGCCGGTATAGCTCGCCGAACCAAGCGGCGTGCCGCAATGGTCAAGGCAGATCGGTTGGTCTGGGAAGGCGCGCGCAAGGTCGATCACATCGGGCAATTGCGGCTCCAGGATCCAGGCATCGAAGGTGAGCCCGCGCTTCCCAAGCTCTGCAAAGCCTGCGCGGAAGCTCGCATCACGGTACAACTCTGGCGGCGCGTGGAATGGAGGGCCGAGCACGTCCGGGTCCGCATCCCAAGCGCCCTGATGGCGGATACCCTTGAACCGGCTGCTCTCCCGCGTCCCGCCTGCCTCAATCAGGGCATCCAGCACTGGGCCAGCGCCTTCACCCAGCAGCATGTTGGCATGGCCGATGATCCCAGCGCAGGCTCTCAAGGGGCCGTAGAGCCCACTGGCAGACTGCGCCGCAACGCCGTTCACATACTCAACCTCGCCGACCGGCTTCAGGTCTTCGCCCAGCGACGCATTGTAGAACGCGCCGCATTCCATGAAGACGGTGGCGATGACGTTGTGCCCCGTTTGCAGGTCGGCATGCAGCTGATCGAAGGTGTAATGCGCCGCATCCACCAGCGTTTCGATGAAGCGATGCCGCGGTTCTGGGAACATCGGCATCATCGGCCGCAGGTCCCATAGGTGATGATGCGGATCGATGATCGGCAGCTCAGGCTCAAGTATCGCTTCACTCATTGCATTGTCTCTCCCTTGAGCCTTGGCCCCTTGAGCCCAGGCATAGCCACTCCGTTCGCCGCACGCAAAGCACGTTTGGAACGGCTGGAACACAGTCTTAGGCCGAAAAAGCAATCGATCACAGCGCCGCCATTTGATCGGTTTTTTCGATTAGTCAGCGGGGTGATCAGATTGCTCATCAGGCAGGCATAGCGGCCCGGGCAAGGGTAGGAAACGCTGCTCTATGTCTTACGCCAATGCGCAGCGCGGGAGAGACATGCACTTTGCCTATTTGTTGGCCACTCGCTGCTGCTGGCTCGCATGCTTGAGCTCAATTTTCGCGAGCGTTTCCGCTTTCAATTGCCGGGTGCAGGCGGCGATATAATTGCGGTGTGAGACGGCCTGGCCAGTATTGCGATTGGCGAGAGCCGCGCAATGTGCGCGCGCCTCTTTGCTCAACCTTTCCATCATCGCCTCGCTGCTGTTGAGGTTCGCCAGCGCCAGTGTATCAACACGAAATGCGAATGCATCGCGATTCTGCGGATCCGCTTGAGCCGACAGTTGGACGCTCGATGTCAGCGCTAAAGCAGCAAGTGTAGTTTTGTAAAAAGTCTTCATTTTCAGCTCCTTTGGTATGGGAGCCTCAAACAAGCGCACTCAGCCATTGGCGTCGTCTCTTCGCGCAGGCACGGACGTTTTCGGTGTCCTTGCCTAACGGTGTGGACATCGCCGCCTTTTGCTTTCCGCAACGGTTATTATGTGTGAAACGAACGTTCAGGAGGGATCGGTTTTGAGCGAGACACTAACACTTGCATTGGCAGTGGCGACACTCGCGCAAACGTTCTTCTGCATCTCTATTCTGATCCTGAAATCGATGGAATCGCGCAATCACTTGCTGCTTGTCGGCATCTTTGTCGCGATTTGTTTTGCCTCGGGCGGCCCGGTGGTTGAGGCGTTCGCGCCAAATTACTTGCACCTCTTTTACCATTTCACCCTACCAGCCTATCTCTCGATCACGCCGATATTGTGGTTCTACACATGCTGGCTGACGGCGGAGCAGGCATGGTCATTTGAGCGTAAGCATATTGTCCATCTGATCCCAGCAGCCATCGCTTTATTCGTAGTCGCCATTCCGGTGGCTTTCGGATGGGTCGGAAACAATCCCGATCCCCGGCAAATGAGTTTGGTGCCGCTGCTGTTTTACAGCTTCGTCGGCATCGTCTCTTACGTCTTATTGTTTTTCTGGCCCGTTCAGTCGGCCATCTATGTCTTTCGCATCTACAAGCGGGTCGCAGCGTACCGGATCCGGTTGAAAGAGTACTTTGCCAGCGACGAGGGACGCGGCCTCAGCTGGCTGACCGCTTTCCTGGCGGTCTTCGGCCTCGCTTGGCTGGCTGCGCTCGCCACGATCCTGCGCCAGAACGTGTTTGGTGCGGAAATCATGTCGCGCGAATTGGGCAGCGCTCTGTTCTTAGTGTTGGTCTGGACATTGGGCCTTTGGGGCCTGTCGCAAAGGCCAGGGTTTGAGGGAAACTACCTCGAAGATGAGCACGATGATGGGCAGGACCAGGGTGAGAATGGTCACGCAGGAGAGGAGGGCGCTCAGCAAAAGTACAAACGCTCCGCCTTGGACGAGGATCAGGCAAAGCGGATTGCGGGCAAGATTGAGGCCGCGATGGCAAAGGACAAAATCTATCTCGACCCCAGCCTGTCGCTCAACAAACTCTCGCGGCACTTGATGGTGTCCCCCAATCACATTTCGCAAACGCTCAATGAGACGGTGGGTGAGTGCTTCTTTGACTATGTGAATGGCTGGCGGATCAGAGAGGCGCAGCCGCGCATTTTGGAGGGCAAGGACACGGTCCTGGCGATTGCACTGGATGTCGGTTTCAATGCCCGCTCGTCCTTCTACAAGGCGTTTAAGCGTGAGACCGGCAAGACGCCGAGCGACTATCGCAAAACAGCCGCTTAAAGACAGCGCCTCAGGGGGAACCCATAGGTGTCCCCATCAAGATGCTTAATCATACCTTGCGAAGGCTGTGCTCGAAACCAATCGAGCCAGGACCAGCGCAATGTATCAGAGCAAAATTGACCCAGTGAACGCGCGGCTTGCGCGGTTGCAGGTGTATGAGATCGACGACCCGGATAAGCCGGTTTACCACCAACTTAGCGATGTGCTGAGCGAGGTCGCACCCGAAACGGCGGCGATCTATGTTGATCAATACACCAAGATCGTCGGCCTGATGCTGAACAGCGACGCGCGCGAACGGTTTATTAAAGAGGTGACCCGGCATCTTCTGGTGAAATATCGCCCGCCTTACAATGAGACCTGGATCAGACGGTGCGAGGATATTGCAGAGCTGGTTTACACCTCGCGGACCGATCCAGCTGCGCATCTGGGCGCGCTCAGCGTCTCGCAGCAGTTCGAATTGCGCACGGTCTTCCACTCAGCGGAAAGCCTGGAAGAGGGCATGTCGCTGGTGACGGAACTCAGCCGGCTTTACACATTGGATGCGGAGATCATGCTCACCAAAAATCAGCAATGCCGCGATGCTGAGCACAACAAATGGGTCGCCAAGCAAACTGATATGTTCCGCGCTGCCGTAAGCGATGTGGTGAAACGCGCGGCTGAACAAAGCGCGGTGAGCAATCGCAAGGCCGACCAAGCGAGCAATCTAATCCGCGATTTGCTGGCGCTGGCGGATGAGGTTTCGTTGGCATCGAGCGAATCTGCTAATGCCATGGGCGCGGCGGCCAGCACGGCTGGCAATCTGCGCGTCACCTTGGACGATATGACCTGCGAGCTGTCGCGCGCCTCGCAATCGCTGGGGGCCGCCACTCAGGTTGCAGAGGAAACCCAGAACACCGTCGATGATTTGACCTCGCAAACCGCCTCGATCCAATCAATCGCGCAGATGATCCAATCGATCACCTCGCAAACCAGCATTCTGGCGCTCAACGCGCGGATCGAAGCGGCAAGGGCAGGGGACGCGGGGCGCGGGTTCTCTGTTGTCGCCAGCGAAATCAAAGGGCTGTCAGAACAAACCGCCAAAGCGACCGAAGACATCGTTTCGCGCCTGGGCGGGATCGAGAAAGCGAGCGACCGCGCGCTGAATGCGAACCGCACGATGCATGAAACGTTCGGCACCGTGCGCGATGTGACGCAGTCGGTCTGCAACGAGGTGACTTTGCAGGGCACCACCGTGACCAAGATCGCCGCGAGCGTGGATGAGACATCGCTCAGCGCAAAATCCTCCAGCGAGGCGGTGAAACGCATTCGCGAACTGGTCGATGGGATTGCCAAAGAGATGACCGCAGCCACCAATCTGGCCAGCGATCTGAATGCGCAGATTTCTCGCCTTGAGGAAGGTGCGGACGAATTCTTGCAAAGCCTGTCGCTTAAAGCGCTGCCCACCGTGTTGGAGCGCGGACCGTTTGAGCCGCGGCGGGGTGATGGTGAACCTGAGACAGGGTTGAAGTCAGCGTTCTAGCAAGACCTTGCCAATTGCTTGGTTAAGCTCAGCTGCGCGGGCCGTATTGCCAAGCGAGACGACAACACGGCGCGGCTTTTCCGCAGAACCCGGGCGCGCCATGAAGAGTGTGCGATATCCTGCATTGGCGCCCGTGTGCCAGACGTTTGCTATGCCTCCATCTCCTTTGGGAGTGAGCATGACGCCAAAGCCATAGCGCGTGCCCGGCATGAAATCTGTTTCGGCCTCTGGAGTGAGCATAGCCCTGGCAATTTTGGCTGGAATTGGGTTCTCTTCACCGGCGGCGGCGTCAAGCAATGCGGCGGCGAAGCGGGCATAATCCTCTGAAGTGGACCATAGGCCTGCGGCGGCCTTCTCTGGATAGACATGCCAGCTGTTTTCGATGGCACTGAAAACCCCTTGCGTGGGCGCAAATCCGGAATCCGCTCCGACCATCGCCAACGGCGCGATATCTGCCTCATCTAGGGGCTGAGCAAATGTGCTTTGCTCCATGCCGAGCGAGCCGAGTAAAAGCTCATCAGCGATTGCCTCGAAGCTCTTGCCGGTGGTGTCTTCCGCCCACAATTGCGCGATAGTGTAGCCGCCGCCTGAATAGCGAAATTCGCCTGGGACGCCGTCAAACACCAGCTGAGATTCGAAAATGCGCGGTGGCGCGTCAATGACATCAGCAGTGCTGAGCAGAGCGCTGCCACGAGGATAGCCGGGATAACCCGATTGCGATGCGCCGGTTGTGTGCGACAGAAGCTGGCGCAGGGTAACCGGCCTGTCGCCGCCCTCTAGGGAGGCAATGTCTACTGAGGTAACCTGCCCGCGTATGTCACCGTCTAAGCCGACGCCTTGCTGCTCAGCCAGGATCAGGATGGCCGTGGCAGCGACCGCTTTGGAAAGGCTGGCGACCTGCATCAGGCCGCCTTGTTTGGCGCGCCCGAAATAGTGGCTTTGCGGTTCTTGGCCGGCTTCCAGCACAGTCACGCTGAGCGCGGTGACGCCGAGGTTCTCCGCCTCGGCTGCGATGAGCTCTCGAATGCCTTCTGGCTCCGCCTTGGCAAGTTTCTGTTCAAATCCAGGATCAAGTGAAGGCTCGAAATAGCTCGCGATGCCGAAGCCCGCTGCGGGCAGGAGAATGACCGCGAGCACTGCCGCAATCACGATCTTCCATTTCGACATTGCGTTCCCCCTTACCGCTGTTTCCTATTTTATCGCCGAATTCGCGGCGCTTAGCACAGCGCGCACGCTGGCGGTTGAGACGTCTTCGTCTATTCCGACGCCCCAAATGGTGCGCCCACCACTCTCGCATTGGAGATAAGCGGCGGCGCGGGCATCGCGGCCCGAGCCCAATGCGTGCTCGGTGTAGTCGAGCACTTTAAGGTCCAGGCCGAAATTCTCCTCCAATGTGGTCAGCACGCTGGAGATGAGGCCATTGCCGCGCCCGCTGACGCTTTGCTCTTGCCCGGCAACGGTGATCGTTCCGGCAAAGATCCGTGTGCCATCGCCGGTGCGGCTTTCCTCATAGCGCACCAGCTGGAAATGCTTGTTGGCGGTCTGCACGTGATAGGCGGCTTTGAACGCTTCCCATATGTCGGCTGCATTGAGCTCGCGGCCCAACTCGTCGGCCATGTTCTGAACGTGCTTGCTGAAATCGGCCTGCATCTTCTTGGGCAGTTTGAGGCCCTGGTCTTGCTCCAGCACCCAGGCGAACCCGCCTTTGCCGCTTTGCGAATTGACGCGGATAACGGCCTCGTAATTGCGGCCCAGATCAGCGGGATCAATTGGCAGATAAGGAACGCGCCAGCTTTCGTCGTTTTGGGTGCCGCGCGCCTCGAAGCCTTTCTTGATCGCGTCCTGGTGGCTGCCGGAAAAGGCGGTGAAGACCAGTTCGCCGCCATAGGGATGGCGTTCGTGGACGGGCAGGTCGTTGCAATATTCCACCGTCTCGATCACGCGGTCGATGTCAGAGAAATCGAGGCCGGGATCGATCCCCTGCGTGTACATATTGAGTGCGACCGTCACGAGGCAGCAATTGCCGGTCCGCTCGCCGTTGCCGAACAGGCATCCCTCAACCCGGTCCGCGCCCGCCATCAATCCAAGCTCTGCCGCCGCCACGCCGGTGCCGCGGTCATTGTGGGTGTGCAGGCTGATCACCGCGCTGTCGCGGTTCGGCAGATTGCGGCAGAAATATTCGATCTGATCGGCGTAGATATTGGGCGTCGCCGCCTCAACCGTGGCCGGCAGATTGAGGATGATCGGCTTGTCCGGCGTCGGAGCAAGCACACCCATCACCGCCTCACACACCTCAATGCTGAAATCCAACTCAGCGGTAGAGAATGTCTCAGGCGAATATTGGAAATGCCAGTCCGTATCGGGCCGCGCGCCAGCTTCGTCGCGCATCACTTTGGCTCCAGCAATGGCGATCTCGCGCACTTCGTCTTTCGACATGCGGAACACGATATCACGCCATGCGGGCGAGACCGCGTTGTAGAGGTGGACAATCGCCGCGCGCGCTCCGGCGAGGCTTTCAAACGAGGTGCGGATCAAATCCTCGCGGCTCTGCGTCAGCACCTGGACCAGCACGTCTTCGGGAATCCGGTCTGACTTTACCAAGCCAGAGATAAAGTCGAACTCGGTCGCGCCCGCGCTGGGAAAGCCGACCTCAATCTCTTTCACCCCGATCTCAATCAGGAGATCGAAAAAGCGGTTCTTCTTTACCGCATCCATTGGATCGATGATCGACTGATTTCCGTCGCGCAGATCGGTTGAAAGCCACCGCGGCGGCGCAGTGATCTGCTGCGCAGGCCATTGCCGGTCGGGCAAGTTGATCTGCGGGAAGGGGCGGTATTTTCGCGAAGGCTGGTTGAGCATTGGCATGATGGCGCGGCTTTCGTGTATTTGTGAGTGCCGTTGGGCAGCTGAATTTTACGACTGTTGGCGGGTTTGCGTGGCTTCCCTTGGGCGCTGCGCATGCCCGGCCGGGAGCATACGTCAGGTCACGCCCAAGGGCGCGTAAGTCGTAGGAGTAGCTGCGTGCGTGTTCGCGTCATGATTAACTGCATCGCCCAGAATGGCGCGCAAGGCAAGTATCAAGGAATTTTCACATAGCTGTAACCGATGGTTGCATGCGCGCGAACACAAGGGCATCGTGTCACGAAGGCACAAAATAGGAGAACCCCCAATGCGTAAATCACTATTTGCAATTGCTTTAATGGCCACCGTCGCAGCCTGCGGCGCGCCAGCAGAAGAAGCTCAAACCCCTGACGTTGCAGAAGCAACCGAGAACGCCGGCCTGTTCGCTGATCTTGGCGGTGAAGCAGCAAACCCAATCCACACTGCGGCCAAGGGCGATACCCTGGCTGTGAGCGGCTATGACACCGTCAGCTATTTCGAAGGCGACGGCGTTCCAGTTGAAGGTTCAGAAGAATTCACCGTGCGTTACGAAGGCTATGACTATCGTTTCGCCAGCGCCGAAAACGCTGAGAAGTTTCAGGCTGAGCCAGCCAAATATGCACCAGCATATGGCGGATATTGTGCCTGGGCGATCGGCGCGAACGATGCGCTCGCACCAGGAGACCCCAACGTCTATGAAATCGTTGATGGCAAGCTGTACTTGAACTTCAACGAGAGCGTTCAAGAGAATTGGCAAAAAGACATCCCAGGCTTCATCGAAGCAGGCGATGTGAACTACCCAACTCACTCAGCGGATGAGCACTTCACCGACTAAGCGAGATTTTCTCGAACATTTCAAAGCCCCGTCGGAGCGATCCGGCGGGGTTTTTGTTTGTGTTGAAAATCAGAGCGCTGGTTCGGTCCGTCTGGAGGCGGACCGCAAGGCCGACCGGCCGCCCGCAGCGGCGCGGACTTGTCCGCTGGCCGCGAGGATATCGCATGCCCGGATGGGCGTGCGGGACAAAAAAGCTATCCGCACCGCGCGTCGCGGATTACCCCAGTGTTGTCGATCATCACATTGAGCCGTGATGAGGTCGGATCGGGATTGATGAAGGTCGATCCTGGGATCACGAAGCGCACTTCGTTTTGAGAGCCGACCGCCGCGACGATTTCAGCCCGCGTTGCTTGGTCTGCGTTTCGTCCGAGGAACGGCGCGACCGCTGGCGCTCCGCAGATGGAGGCGTTCGGATCGTTGGCGGTGCCGGGGACAAATGGACCGCTCGTTCCGCTGACAGGTTCAGAATAGGTGATGCTCGGCTGGATCGACGCCTTGGCGGGTGCCGCGCCATTCTCACCACCGGTCGCTGCGCTGGCTTCTGGATCGCCCGCTGCTTCATCACTCGCTGGTGCAGGGGGCTGTGGACCTTTAATCCGCGCCGCAAACTCATCAGCTTGGCTTGCGCCCTGATTGGGCTCAGCCGAACCGCACGCCGCAATCACCAGCGTGGATGCCGTCAGAATTGCAAACCTTAGCTTTGTCATGATCGGCCTTATTGATCTTACATAGTCTCGCCCGAGCACAGGCGCGTTTGACGTTTCGGTTTCGTGACAGGCTGCAATCCGCCGGTCAATGCGCCGCTATCTCCAGCGCAGGCGATCCGCTGTCAACTGATCCACACTGGTCACACCCATCAGGCGCATGCCGCGCTCAATCTCGTCCTTAAGAATGCCGATCGCGCGCTCGGCCCCGTCTTGACCGGCTGCGGCCAGCGCATAGAGGTAAAGCCGCCCGCCAGAGGCCGCACTCGCGCCTGCGCAAACGGCTTTTAACGCATGGGTTCCGCGCCGCACCCCGCCATCGCAGATTATCTCAATCTCACCGCCAACCGCATCCACGATCTCGCGCAATTGATCGAAGGGCGCGCGGCTGCCGTCTAATTGCCGCCCGCCGTGATTGGAGATCATGATCGCATCCGCTCCGATCTCAACCGCGCGCCGTGCATCGCCTGCGCTCATCACGCCTTTCAGCACGAATTTGCCGCCCCAATCGCTGCGGATGCTGGCCGCGGTGTCCCAATCCATCGAAGTGTCGAGCATGGTGTTGAAATATTCCGCAATGCTCACCGCCTTGCTCGATCCCTCGCTCACATGCGTGTCGAGATTGGGCAGCGCAAACTTTTCGCGCAGCAGATAATCCAGCGTCCAACGCGGGCGTGTTGCATAGCTCCACATGCTGGCCGGGGTGAAGCGGGGCGGGGTGGTGAAGCCGCTGCGCAGGCACCGCTCGCGCTTGCCCGATACGATTGTGTCCACGGTCAGCGCCAGCGCATCAAATCCAGAGGCCTGACAGCGCTGGATCATGCTGGCGTTGAGGCCTTTGTCTTTGTGGACATAGAGCTGGAACAGCTTGGGCCCGCTGGTCAGCGCGGCGATGTCTTCAATGCTGCGCGTTGCCAGGCTGGAGATGCCAAACCACAGGCCGTATTTCTCCGCCGCTTTCGCGACCGCCGTCTCGCCCTGCCAATGGAAGGCACGCTGCACGGCGGTGGGCGAAAGCATCAGCGGCAGCGCAGACTTGCGGCCCAGCAAAGTGCAGCTGGTGTCGATCTCTTCAACCCCGGCGAGCACATTAGGCACCAGATCGCATGCATCATAGGCGCTCGTGTTGCGCGCCTTAGTCAGCTCATCATCAGCGGCGCCATCAATGTAATCGAACACGGGGAAGGGCAGGCGCGCCTTCGCCAGCTTTCGAAAATCGTCGATATTATGACAATCAGACAGCCGCATCAGCAATCAAAGCTCTCATAACTCTGCCGCCGATTAAGCTCCCACACGGTGTAGCTTTCCGCCGGTTGGGCCGCGTCGCAGCGGACATAGTTCGGATCGGCAGGCAGGCAGCTTTCGCCGCAGATCATTTCGGTCGCCTCGTCCTGCCAATCAATATGCCACATGCGGCCGCCCGGCGTTGAAACATAGCCGTCGATGCGGTCAGCAATGTCGCCTTCCAGATCAATGGTGGAGGGCACCTCGCTGTCATACTCATCATTATAGCTGCCATGAGTGTGGAACGATGCGACTGCGAACTTCTCTGGATTGGACACCCATTGAAAGCTGCAGGTTGCGGCATCGCCTTCGAAAATGTCGGAGACGCTCAGCTGCCCGTCTTCATCTTCCAGCATCAGCCCGCACAGCTCGCGTTTTTCTTCAAACGACCTGCGCTGCAGATTGGCGAGGGTGGATTTGGCCAGCGAGTCGAGCTGTTCCTGCGAGGCGGTGGGTTCGCGAACGGCGTATGGCCCTCTGAAAGTATCGGTCGCTGTGCCGAAAACAATCACGACCCAGGCGATGCCGCATGCCGCATAGGCGAGGTGAAGGGGTTTTGGCATGCGCATTGTTACCCCCTCAGTGACGGCTCAACTTCTCTTTGTCTAGCAGGGCTTTGCTGCGCGCCTCTGCGCAACATTCTGTGGCCGCCGCACGGGCGGATTTCGAAAAATTTCAATTTTTTTTGCGGCCAGTGAAACCAAACGTCGCAAGCTCGCGAACTCCATTATGTGCGCGGCCACTGGGCCAAACATCAGATGCCAGAAAGCGAACCGGTCCCCCCTTACGGTTCAATTTTTGACCCTCCCTGTCCCTGGCTCTGAGCCCGGTGGCCGCGGCACAAAGTTAGTTTTGGAGAACCCCGATGAAGTTCAAATATCTCGCAATCGCAGCAGCCTTTGCCGCTCCCCTCGCAATTGCAATTCCAGCCCAGGCAGACGGCGGCATTTTCGTCGGCGTCCAAGGCCAAAGCATCGCAGTCAGCGGCTATGACACGGTCAGCTATTTCCAAGGAAACGGCGTTCCAGTGAAGGGCGATGCGCGCTTCATGGTCAAGCATGACGGCGCAGAATGGCACTTTTCCAGCCAAGCCAATGCCGACGCGTTCAAAGCAAACCCTGACGCGTTCGCTCCTCAATATGGCGGCCACTGCGCCTGGGCCATGAGCCGCGGTTCACTCGCACCGGGTGACCCCACGCTCTACAAGATCGAAGGAGGTAAGCTGTACCTCAACTTCAACCGCGATGTTCAGCAAACATGGCTGAGCGATATCGCTGGTTTCATTGCCAAGTCTGATCCGGCTTGGGCCAAAATCCCCGAGGGCCAGCGCTTCGGCGATTGATCCGACCGGGACACGCAATCTCCCACCCGCACGATAACTACCCCCTAAGTACCCCCCAAAGAAGGAATACCCTACAATGTCTAATTCAAAGAACCTCGCTCGTATGTTGATGGTTGCAGGCGGCCTCGCCGTTGCATCGACCGGTGCGCCAGCGCTTGCTGATGCTCCATGCGGCCCGCGCGCCAGCAGCTCTTCGAACTTCAGCAACTACAACCCATGCCGCGCTGCGAAGAAGTCTAAGAAGGCCCGCAAGACCAAGGCGTCTAAATCATGTGCGGCTAGCCCGTGCGCAGCAAATCCATGCGCGGCTAACCCATGTGCCGCCAACCCGTGCGCAGCGAACCCATGCGCCGCTAATCCTTGTGCAGCAAACCCCTGCGCAGCCAACCCTTGCGCGCCTAAAGCCTAAGGCGTGCATATAGTGTGGCCGGGGACGCACCCTCCTAGCGCACCCGGTCACATTTGCTTTTGAGAGGTGCCGTTCCACTGCGGGAGCGGCATCTCGCCATTAGGACAATGATCATGACGGACCGCCTCACTCACACGCAATACGCCGACCTGCTGCTCGCCAGCACCGAGTCGATGTTTGCTGGCGGCAAACCGCTCATGAGCCGAATTTTGCCCGAAGACGGCATTGCTGAGCTGTGGGAGCATTACCCAGAGGGCGATGTTGTGAACGGCCCGGCTGGCAGCCGCTACTTCTACCATTGCCACCCGCCCGGCGAACGCGCCGAAGGTGAGCATGGTCATTTCCATCTGTTTTTCGACCGATCAGCAATGCCCGGCGGCACTGTCCCGCTGATCGCAGCCCCTTTGGCTCCGCGCGATCAACCGCGCGCCGACGTGGTGCATATCGCCGCTTTGGCAATATCGGACCAAGGGCTGCCGCTGCAATGGTTTGGCACCAATCGCTGGGTCACCGATGAGTGGCTCTATCCCGCCTATGCGGTGATCGCGATGTTGGACCAATTCGACCTTCGCGGTCCCAATGGCGACCCGCTGGTGAATGAATGGCTGACTGCAATGGTCGGTCTGGCCCGCGAAGAGATCGCAGAGGTTCTGCACGCCCGCGACGACATGCTGCGCGAGGCGGATATGCACGGGCAAGTTCACGGCGAAGACCGCGCGGTTGAGATAACCAGCGCGGCCCCGATTTCGCTTGAGCGTTTGCTCGAACCTGCCTGAGGTAGCCTGGGCCGCGCGTTTTCGCGCAGCCCCGAGCTATGCTTAGTTCTTAGACTTATCGACCAGCTTGTTCGCGCTGATCCATGGCATCATCGCACGCAGTTCAGCGCCGGTCTTCTCGATCGGATGCGCTTCTGCTGCTTTGCGGCTGGCCTTCAGCTCTGGCTGACCGGCGCGGTTATCCAGCACGAAGTCTTTCACAAACCGGCCTGACTGAATGTCCGCCAGCACGCGCTTCATTTCAGCCTTGGTCTCATCAGTGATGATGCGCGGACCGGTTTTGATATCGCCATATTCAGCGGTGTTGCTGATCGAATAGCGCATGTTGGCGATCCCGCCTTCATACAGCAGATCGACGATCAGCTTGGTTTCGTGCAGGCATTCAAAATAGGCCATTTCCGGGGCGTATCCGGCCTCGGTCAGGGTTTCAAAGCCGGCCTGGATCAAATGCGTGATCCCGCCGCACAGAACGGCTTGCTCACCGAACAGATCGGTTTCGCACTCTTCCTTGAAATTGGTTTCGATCACGCCGCTGCGGCCGCCGCCCATTGCGCTGGCATACGACAAGGCGAGCGATTTCGCATAGCCATTGCCGCCGCTGCTGGTGCCTTCTTGATGGACCGCGATCAGGCAGGGGACGCCGCCGCCGCGCTCATATTCGCTGCGCACGGTGTGGCCGGGGCCCTTTGGCGCGATCATGATCACGTCGATGTCCGCTGGTGGCTCGATCAGGCCAAAGTGAATGTTGAGACCGTGGGCAAAGGCGAGCGCGCTGCCCGGCTTCATATGCCCGGCCATATCGTCGGCCCAGATCGCGGCCTGATGCTCATCCGGGGCAAGAACCATCACCAGGTCAGCCCATTCAGCCGCCTCGGTGTTGTTCATCACCTTAAAGCCAGCGGCCTCTGCCTTGGCCCGCGTGGCGGAGCCTTCGCGCAGCGCCACGGCGACTTCTTTCACGCCGCTGTCGCGCAGGTTTTGCGCATGGGCATGGCCCTGGCTGCCATAACCGAGGATCGCGACTTTCTTGTTCTGGATCAGATCAAGATCAGCGTCGGCGTCGTAATAGACTTTCATGGATTTCCCTTTGTCTTCAATTCTATGTTTAAGAGCCTTCGGCTCCGCGTAGCATTCCCACAATCCCTGAGCGGCCGACCTCTACCAGGCCGAGTTCGCGCATCAGGGCAACGAAACTGTTAATTTTGTCCGGCGCGCCGGTCAGCTCGAATACGAAGCTTTCCGTGGTGGTGTCGACAACACTGGCGCGGAAGATATCCGCCACGCGAAGGGCTTCAACCCGCGCTTCACCAGTGCCTGTTACCTTGATCAGCGCCAGCTCGCGTTCAACATGCGGACCAGCGGTGGTGAGGTCGACGACGCCGTGGACAGGCACCAGCCGGTCCAACTGCGCCTCGATCTGATCGATCACTTGCGGCGGGCCGCCGGTCACAATGGTGATCCGGCTGATCGCGTGGTCAGCCGAGATATCGGCCACGGTCAGGCTGTCGATGTTATAGCCGCGCGCGGTAAACAGGCCGGTGATTTTGGCCAGAATACCCGGCTCGTTATCGACCGTAACAGTGAGGACGTGCCGCTCGGCATTGTCGTGCGCAATTTTCATGTGGCTGTTTCCTTCGCGGCCCGCTTAGACCAGCGCCTTCGCTTCGTCGTCCATGGTGCCCTCGTGCGCATCGCCATACAGCAGCATTTCGGTGTGCGCTGCGCCCGATGGGATCATCGGCAGACAGTTGGCGTCTTTCGCGACCATGCAATCAACGATCACCGGACCATCGGCGGCCAGCATCGCCTCGATGCCCGCATCCAATTCGCTTTCCTCGGTGATGCGAATGCCGGTCCAGCCATAGGCCTCGGCCAGTTTCACAAAGTCAGGCAGGCTGTCGGAATAGCTGTTAGAATAACGGCTTTCATAGGTCAGTTCCTGCCACTGGCGAACCATACCCATATATTCATTGTTGAGGATGAATATCTTGACCGGCAGGCGGTATTGGCTTGCCGTCCCAAGCTCTTGAATATTCATCTGAATGCTTGCCTCGCCGGCAATATCAATCACCAGCGCATCGGGGCAGCCAAGTTGTGCGCCAATCGCCGCTGGCATGCCATAGCCCATGGTGCCAAGCCCTCCGCTGGTGAGCCATTTGTTCGGCTGTTCAAATCCGAAATATTGCGCCGCCCACATCTGGTGCTGGCCAACCTCGGTGGTGATGATTGGGTCGCGTTTGTGGGTGAGGGCGCGGAGCCGTTCGACCGCCTTTTGCGGCATGATCGCGCTTGGGTCTTTGGCGGATTTTTCCGGATAGGCGAGGCATTCGCGCGCGCGCCACCCGGCAATGCGGGCTTTCCATTCGCCAAGGTCCTGCGGCTTTCGTGCGCCCCAGCTTTCGATCATTTGGCCCAGCACAGTAGAACAATCGCCCACAATGCCGAGCTCAACTGGGACAACCTTGTTAATCGAGCTGCGATCAATATCGATGTGTATCTTCTTGGAATCGGGCGAAAATGCATCAAGCCTGCCGGTGACGCGGTCGTCAAAACGCGCGCCGATGCAGACCATGACATCGGCCTTATTCATCGCCAGATTGGCCTCATACGTGCCGTGCATGCCAAGCATGCCGAGCCAATCGGGATGTTCGGAAGGAAAGGCGCCAAGACCCATCAGAGTGGAGGTGACCGGCGCGCCGGTGATGTCCTGCAATTGGCGCAGCAGCCGGGTCGCCTCTGGCCCGGAATTGATAACCCCGCCGCCGGTGTAGAAAACTGGGCGCTCAGCCGCCGCAATCATCTCGACCGCTTCGATCACTTGTTCAGCCGGGGCCGCCATTTGCGGCGCATAGCGGTGCGACGCGGTTAGCTTCGCAGCGACCCTGCGCGAAGGCACGGCGATCTGAACATCCTTGGGGATGTCGACCACAACCGGGCCGGGACGCCCGGTGGTTGCAATGCGAAACGCCTCTTCCAAAACAGACTGAAGTTCTGCCGGATCTTTGACCAGATAATTGTGCTTTGTGCAGTGGCGCGTGATGCCGACCGTATCCGCCTCTTGAAAGGCGTCAGTGCCGATCAGGCCGGTTGGAACCTGTCCGGTGATGACGACCATCGGGATCGAATCCATATAGGCATCGGCAATCCCGGTGACGGCATTGGTCGCGCCGGGGCCAGAGGTGACCAGAACCACGCCCGGCTTGCCAGTGGCTCGGGCATAGCCTTCCGCCGCGTGCGCAGCCCCGGCCTCATGCCGGACCAGGATATGGCGCAGCCGCTCATCGCCAAACAGCTCATCATAAATCGGCAGAACAGCGCCGCCGGGATAGCCGAATACGAACTCGACGCCTTGATCCACCAGGCATTGCGTTAGGATCGCAGCGCCTGATTGCTGATCGGTTTTGAGATGGTCGGGGTGGGGATGGTCCGACACGTGTTCTTCCTTCTCGGTCTTGCTTGGCTCAGGTGCGGTTTGCATGCCTGTCCGGCGGCTGATTTCGCTCTGCTTGTTTTAACGCGCACTTGTATCAATAAACGAGGCCCGGCGCAGCGATAATGCGTCGGGCCTGATGAGAGTCTGCTATGAGTTATAATCTATCGTGTCAACGATTAAGAACGTAATAATGATGCAAATATACCGCTCAAATCAACATTTTTAGATTCGGAACGTGTCCAATCTTGCGGCGATTGGTTGCGGAACCACGTATATTGCCGCTTTGCGTAATTGCGGGTCGCCTGCGCGCCTGCGGCAATCACTTCGGGGATCATGATGTGGCCGTGCAGGTAATCGGAGATCTCTGGCACGCCAATCGCCCGCATTACCGGCAATCCCAGATCGAGCTTGCGCTTGAGCAGAGCCTCAACCTCCTCAATCGCGCCGTGTTCCAGCATCAGGCCAAAACGGCGATCGCAGCGATCATAGAGCCATTCGCGCGGCGGCAGCATCACCAGCGGATGCAGAGCGATGTCCTCAGCAATCCCGCCAGTCTTGGCATTGTGCCAATCGCTCAAAGACGTGCCTGTGGATCGCACCACCTCCAGCGCGCGGGCGATCCGTTGGCTGTCACCCGGGGCCAGCATCAGCGCGCGCTCCGGGTCTTCGATCTTCAACGCGCTGTAGGCGCCTTCGGTGGGCAGGGCGCGCACATGGCGGCGGATTTCCGGGTCGATTTCCGGGATCGGGGCAATGCCGTCCAGCAGGATGTTCATATACATGCCGGTGCCACCGACCAGGATCGGCACCGCGCCGCCCGCGTGGCAATCGGCGATCTCTGCGCGCGCTTTGCTGGCCCAATCGGCCGCCGAGCAGGCTTGCGATCCGTCCCACGTGCCAAACAGGCGGTGCTCGATGCCTTCCATTTCCTCCTCGCTGGGGCGCGCGGATAGCACTTGCAGATCGGCATAGACCTGCGCGCTGTCGGCATTGATCACAATCCCGGTCTTGCCCGCCTCCGCCAGCGCCTTTGCAAGGGCAATTGCAACCGCGCTCTTGCCGCTGGCGGTCGGCCCTGCAATGAGCGCGACTGGATTCAAATCAGGAGTATCACTTTTGCTCATCGCCCGGCTGATAGCAGACAACGCGCAGCTTGAAACACGTCTTGTGGAGGGGCCGGAATGGCTCGCCGCAGCGGATCCGGAATTTTCGCTCACTCAGCTGGATGATGACCTGCACGAATTGGAGTGGGGATCAGAGAATGATCCTGCGCTGCTCCCGCGCGTTCTCGACAAAGTGCTGAAGCCGGAAGCCTCGCTGATTAGCGACCAGGGCTTTGACCTGCCGGACGTGTTCGTCTCGGACATGGATTCGACCATGATTGGGCAGGAGTGCATTGATGAGCTGGCGGATTATGCCGGGATCAAGCCGCAAATCGCCGCGATTACAGAGCGCGCAATGCAGGGTGAGCTCGATTTTGAAGACGCGCTGAGAGAGCGGGTGAAACTGCTCGCTGGGTTGGACGAAGGCGCAATTGCGCAGTGCCTGGCAGAGCGGATTACGCCGACACCGGGCGCTGCGACATTGGTCGCGACCCTGCTGGAGCAGGATTGCAGCACCGTGCTGGTCACCGGAGGTTTTCACCATTTCGCCGATGCGGTGGCCGAGCAATTGGGCTTTGAGCGCGTGGTTGGCAATGTGCTGGAGGTGGAGGGCGGCAAGCTCACCGGACGTCTCGCGGGGCCGGTCACCGATGCCGAGACCAAGGCGCGGGTGCTGCGCGAAGAGGTCGCCAAGGCGGGGCAGGGTGCGCTCAGCCTGGCCACGGGCGACGGGGCGAATGACATTCCGATGATCCAGGCCTCCAACTATGGCTTTGCCTACAGAGCGAAGCCAAAGGCGCGCGCCGCCGCGAATGGGCGGGTCGATGGCGGTGACCTGACCGCCATTTTGACCCTGCTCGGCATCCCTCAAGATGAGTGGGTTGAGGGCTGACCGCTGGCCACAAGGCGCGCGATAGGGTGAGGTCAAAGCGGGCCGAGTAACACGTCTTTACAAATCTAGGTCTTGATTTGGGACTGACTTTGCGCTATTTACATTAATGTAAGTAAGTGACGATATCACCCCAGTACCGCAACCCAACAAGGCCCGCACTGATGACCACCACCGCTCTTGAATATGCCGCCGACGGCACCGTCCTGCGTCACCCTGACCGTCCGCAGCCGAAATATTCATTGCCTAAGGCCATCGGACATTTCCGTAATTTGATGCGGGACAAGGAAGACACGAGCGAGGTCTTCAAGATTTTCGAAGCGCTCCCACCGAAAGACTACATTGAGCGCGTGCGCAATTTTGCGCTGAGTGAACGCGGTGAGGAATTGCGTGCGAGCGAGCCGAGCCTGCCAGAAATTCTCGATGATCATGCCGCGATCCGCAAAACGCCCAAGGGCAGCCTGGGCCATGCATATTGCGACTTTATGGAGCGCGAGGGGCTATCAGCCGCTGGATTGGTCGCCGAATTCGACAAGATGGGGCGGCCCAAATATAACGACCTAACGCATTGGTATTTGTCGCGCTCACGCGATACGCATGATCTGTTTCATATCCTGACGGGCTACGGCCGGGATGCCTTGGGCGAGCAATGCGTTTTGTTATTCACCCATGGTCAAAGCCCGAGCCACGGCCATCTGCTGATCGGTTATGCCGGGGCAATGAACATCAAGAAGCAGGTGTGGGGCAGCAAGGCGCCGGTCATTGGTGCGGTCAATCAGGCGCGCCGCACCGGCACGGGCGCTCCCAGACTGATCGAGCAATCGATCCGCGAGCTTCTGGCGATGGACCTCAATGAAGTGCGCGCAATGCTCAAAATTCCAGAGCCGAGCGTGTACCGCGAATGCCACCGCATCTGGCGCGAAGAGGGTATTGACCCATACGACATGCTGGCCAGCGAAAACACGCCGGAAGCGGTTGCGGCATAGTTCTAGGTGAGTCCCCGCGAAGGCGGGGACCTCTCTTGAACCGAACGAGACTCCCGCCTGCGCGGGAGTTCACAATCAGTTCAAAGCCAGCTGGCGATCTGGCTCAGCGGTTTTTTCTTTAGCGCGTGAGCAGGCACAGTCGCATCCGCACTGGGCCTACCGACCACTACAATCATCAGCGGCTTTTCCCATTCGGGGCGCTCACATGCCTCACGCAGGAAACCCATCGGTGACGGCGTGTGGGTTAGGGTCGAACAGCCGCCCTCATGCAGCGCCGCGATCAGCATGCCGCAGGCGATCCCCACGCTTTCATTGACGTAGTAATTCTGCGTCTTGCCATCCTCTTCGATGCCGCCTTTGCGCTGGGCAAAGACGACGATCAGGTACGGTGCGGTTTCCAGAAACGGCTTGTCGGCATCGGTGCCAAGGTCGCTCAGCGCATCGAGCCATTCCTCGCTCGCCTTGGGCTTATCGCCATCTTCGCCGTAAAAGCGCTTTTCCTCTTCTTCCGCTGCCTCACGAATGGCGCGCTTCTTCTCTGGCGAGGTCACCACCGCGAAATGCCACGGCTGGTGATTGGCGCCATTGGGCGCGGTGCCAGCGGCCTCAATTGCGGCCTCAATCACTTCGCGCGGCACCGGCTCATCGGAAAAATAGCGGCAGGAACGGCGCTCTTTCAATCGGTCGCGAAGGCTCTGCGCGCGGGCAATTGCCTCCTCAGCGGGGAGGGCGGGCAGGTGATAGGGAACGGTATCGTGGTCTTTCATAAAGAACCTATTGCGCGTTGGCGCGGCAAAGGAAAGGGGGGAGTGCGCGCGCTACTAACATCAATGTAGGTTGCATTTGGTGAACCTATTTGTCATAAGCTGTGTGCGACTCGAAAAAAGCGGAGCAAACTCATGAACTGGCTCGACCTTCCACTGCTGCACCCGGACCGTGATATTACCGGGTTTCGCCCGTTCAAGGCGCTGAGCCATTTTCGCAAGCTGGTGGCGGATAAGGAAGACACGAAGCAGGTTTTCCATATCATAGACGCGCTGAAAGGCCGCAAGGTTCAGGCTCAGGCAGAGGAATTCCTCAAATCACCCAATGCGCGTGGTTTCATGAAGCGCGAGAGCATTTTGCCCGTCGCCGATATGCTGGACGATCACAGCCGCTGGGACGATTGCGGCCCCAACACGGTCGCGCAGCACTACATCCGCTTTATGAAGCGCGAGGGCCTGACCGCGAATGGTCTGGTCGAGGAAAGCTATGCCTGGCGTCCGCGTGAAGAACGCCCAGAGGATCAGGTTGAATGGTATATCAGCCGCCTGCGCGATACGCATGATCTGTTTCACATCCTCACCGGATATGGCCGCGATGCCTTGGGTGAAGCAGCACTGCTTGGCTTTAGCTATGAGCAGAACCACAATCTCGGCGTGAAATTCATCGCCTATGCCGCCGCGCGCCAGATCAAGAAAGTGACGGAAACCAAGGCACCTCTCTATGACGCGATCCGCGAGGGACGCGATCTGGGCAGGGCCGCCGCCACTCTGGCGCATATGGATGTTGAGGCGGTGATGCGCGAAGACATCGATGCGGTCCGCAAGATGCTGAGCATTGGGGAGCCGGTGATCTATCGCCAATGCCTGGCCCAGCTGGATGCGGAAGGTTTCGCAGAGCAAAACCTCGGTCTGTCAGAGGTGCAGGCGGCCTAAGACTGAACGGCTACGGCGGTCGGGCTGGGCGATATCTTACGGATCGTCCAAGCCGCCAACAACACTCCGATCAGCAGCAATGCCGCCGCGACCAGATAGGGCGCGCCGGGGAAATAGACGCCTTGCCCATCGGCAAAGGCTCCGAACACTCCGGTCATCAGGATCGGTCCGAAAATACTGGTGATGCTCATGGTGCTGGCGACCGCGCCTTGCAGCTCGCCCTGCGCATCCTCATCGACCCGTTCGCTCATCATTTGTTGCAGCGCGGGGAAGGTAAGGCCGCCCAGGCCGCCGATCACCACGCCCAGCACCATGACCCAGCTGGCAGAGGCGAAGGCGAACAGATAATAGGCGGGCATCGAGATAAAGAAGCCGAGCATTGCGGTGCGTTCTGGCCCGATCCGGGCGATCACTCTGCCGGTCAGGCCGCCCTGTATGACCACCAGAATGACGCCGAACAGCGCCACGCTCAGCCCGATTTCGATCTCGCTCCATTCGAACACCAATTTGGTGTGATAGGCCCAGACCGACATTTGCGATTGGCCCGCCATCTGAGTGAAGAAGATCACCAATAGAAAGCCCATAACGACCGGCAGCCGGCTCATCTGGATCAGCGTGCCGAGCGGGTTTGCGCGCTTCAAGGTGAAGGCGCGGCGGCGTTCTACGGGCAGGGTTTCTTTCAGCAGAAAATAGCCCGCAACCGCTCCGCCAATTGCCAGCGCGGCGGCGATGATAAAGGGCAGGCGCACATCCACACTGCCCAGCAATCCGCCGATGGCCGGGCCGACAACAAAGCCGCTCGCGCCCGCGCCGCCCATAATGCCGAAATATTTGCCCCGCTCCGCTGGGGAAGCAACATCGGCGATGCAGGAATTCGCCGCGGCCCAGCTCGCCCCCATGATCCCGGCCATGATCCGCCCCAGAAACAGCCAGAACAAAGTCGGCGCCCAGGCCATAATCGCGTAATCGAGGCCGAGGATGAACAATGTCACCAGCAACACCGGGCGGCGCCCAAAGCTGTCGGATAGGCCGCCAATGATCGGCGCAAACAGGAATTGCATCAGCGCATAGGCAAACAGCAGCCAGCCTCCGATTTCTGCGGTGCGGTCGACGCTTTCGCCGGTCAGCTCCTCCAGCAGATCTGGCAGGACCGGGATGATCAGCCCGATCCCAACCATGTCGATAAACACGATCAGCGCGACAAAGATCAGCGTCGATGTGGGGCGCGGTGCAGTCATCGATCGGCTTTCGGGATGACGAATTTCAGGCCTGACCAGACCGCATCAACGGCGCATTTCTTGGTGTCGACAAAGCCTGAGGCCAGACCGGCGCGCTGAACCGTAGCCTGATCGAGCGCGGTCTCGCGGCCTGAACCTTTCTTCGGCCAACTGACCCAAACCTGCCCGTCCTTTGCGATTTTCTGGCGCAGCTGGGCGAGCTTGGCGGTCAGATCGCTTTCTTCGGTGACAAAGATATGCGCGGCGTCCAGGCCTTCGGCTGGTTCAGCGATGAAATGCAGATTGAGGCCGTATTCCCCGATCTCGTCCATGATGCTGGCTGGCATGGCGTCAAACCAGCAGGTCTGCCCATCGCGCAAGGTCAGCTTCTTGGCGAGCGGTGTTCCTGAATAGCCAGCGGTCATGTCACCATATTTGCATCATACAATCGCCATAGTCGACCGCGAGATGCCACAAGGCGCCAATGCCGAGCGCGCGAACCCACCACGGCGCTTTGGGTAAAGCGATCATTGCGGCGTAAAGCCCCGCGCCGACCCAGCCGTGCAGATAGTGAAACCCGATTGAGCAGCGGTTCGGATCAAAGATCGGATCGGCTAGCAAATGGTCGAGATCGATCAGGTTCGCGCTGGCAATCACCAGCCCTGCGCGCAGCCAATTTTCGCGCCAGATCAGCCAGCCGATTGCAAACGGGACGAGCCAATGCCCGCCGTAATGGAGTATGGGTTGGAGGAGGTCCAAACCTACGCCCGTTCGCCTTGAGCCTGTCGAAGGGCTGCACTATTCCTCAGGCCATGTTCGCAAGTGAAGGGCAGGGCTTCGACAGGCTCAGCCCAGACGGTTTTGGGGTTTCTCTTGCTATCCACGCCCTCGGCGTCACCCCGGACTTGATCCGGGGTCCATCCCCATCGCCAAGTTTGCGAACAGTGTGCCGGCGATGGATTCTGAACCAAGTTCAGCATGACGGGGGATTGAGTTCGTTCACCCTTCCATCCAGTCGCGTCATCGTCATCGCGAGGAGGCCAATTGGCCGACGCGGCGATCCAGATTGCGGCGGAAGAGAGATGGATTGCCGCGCCTTGCTGGCGCAAGGCTCGCTATGACGAGTGGGGTTGTCACCCCTCCATCCAGTCGCGGAAAAAGCTGGCATGGGCTTCGCGGAGGTCGGACAGATCCAATTTGCACTGTCCAAGATCAAGCGATCGACCACCGGTCTTTCCGATGTACCTGATTTGCCTATCAAGATTGGCTTCATAGAAATTCTCAAAGCGCCGTACGTCTTTCAAAGTGACCACGTAGCAACTTTGTGGTTCGCTAAACCAGAACGCTTCGGGAATCATGGTATGCGCTGCGTGGAGCGTGGCCCCCATCCCCCCAGCTAGCGCCATCTCAGCGATTGCGGTCAGAATACCGCCATCAGAAACGTCGTGAACACTGGTCGCGACCCCCCGGTCGATCATTTCTCTAACGACAGCGCCGACACGCGCCTCGGCTTCGAGATCAACTATCGGCGGCTCGCCACAATCGAAGCCTTGTTTCATGCGGGACCATAGCGATTGACCGAGTGACTCACTGAAGGGACCGATGACGGCAATGGTCTCACCCTCTTCCTTAAACCCCATCGTCATCATCTTCGAATAATCGTCGATAATGCCGACCCCGCCGATGGCCGGGGTGGGGAGGATCGCGCTGCCGCCGCCGGTTGCTTTGCTTTCGTTATAGAGCGAGACGTTTCCGGAAACGATTGGGAAGTCCAATGCGCGGCAGGCGTCACCCATGCCTTCCAGCGCGTGGACGAATTGCGCCATAATCTCGGGCCGCTGCGGGTTTGCGAAGTTCAGGCAATTGGTCACGGCGAGTGGCCGCGCGCCGACGGCGCATAGGTTCCGATACGCCTCTGCAATCGCTTGTTTGCCGCCTTCATACGGGTCGGCATAGACATAGCGCGGGGTGCAATCGGTGGTCAGCGCCAGCGCCTTTTTCGTGCCATGCACGCGTACAACGCCAGCATCGCCGCCCGTTTGCAGCGTGTCGCCCATCACCTGGCTGTCATATTGCTCCGAAATCCAGCGGCGGCTGGCGAGCGCGGGGCTGGCCATCAGTTTGAGCAAATCCGCGCCGATATCCGTGCTCTCCGGCACATCCTCCAGCGGTTTGACCTTGGCCCAGGCCTTGTATTCTTCCTTGGAGAGATAGGGCCGCTCGTATTCCGGCGCGTCGGCGGCCAGCGGACCCAGCGGAATGTCGCAGACGACCTCGCCGCCCCATTCCAGCACCATGTGGCGGGTGTCGGTCACTTCGCCGATTACGGCAAAGTCGAGCTCCCATTTCTTGAAGATCTCGGCGGCCATGTCTTCCTTGCCGGGCTTCAGCACCATGAGCATCCGCTCTTGGCTCTCGCTCAGCATCATTTCGTAGGGTGTCATGCCCTCTTCGCGGCACGGGACCATGTCCATGTTGAGGCGGATGCCCGCCTTGCCATTGGTGGCCATTTCAACGCTGGAGGAGGTGAGGCCCGCTGCGCCCATATCCTGAATTGCGACGATGGCGTCTGTCGCCATCAGCTCCAGGCAGGCCTCGATCAGCAGCTTTTCCGTAAACGGGTCGCCGACCTGCACGGTGGGCCGTTTTGCTTCGGCGTCTTCTTCAAAATCGGCGCTGGCCATGGTCGCGCCGTGGATCCCATCGCGCCCGGTCTTTGACCCGACATAGACGATCGGATTGCCTACGCCGGTTGCGGCGGAATAGAAGATCTTATCCGTATCCGCGACGCCGACGGTCATCGCATTGACCAGAATATTGCCGTCATAGGCCGGGTGGAAATTGGTCTCACCGCATACGGTCGGCACGCCGACGCAATTGCCGTATCCGCCGATCCCTGCGACCACGCCCTTTACCAGATGCTGCATCTTGGGGTGTTCTGGCCGTCCAAAGCGCAGCGCATTGGCATTCGCCACTGGGCGCGCGCCCATGGTGAAGACATCGCGTAGGATCCCGCCCACGCCTGTCGCCGCGCCTTGGTATGGCTCGATATAGGATGGGTGGTTGTGGCTCTCCATCTTGAAGATCGCCGCCTGGCCATCGCCAATATCGATCACGCCCGCATTCTCGCCAGGGCCGCAAATGACCCAAGGGGCCTCCGTGGGCAGCTTCTTCAAATGGAAGCGCGAGCTCTTGTAGCTGCAATGCTCCGACCACATCACGGAGAAGATGCCCAGCTCCACCATATTGGGCACGCGGCCCAGGCTTTTCAGGACCTGTTCGTATTCCTCAGGCGAGAAGCCGTGCTGCTCGACAATTTCGGGTGTGATTTCGGGTGCGCTGCTTGGTGATGAATCGCTCATGCACGGCGCTTTAATTCACTCGCTTGGGGCCGCCAAGCCTCCACGCCGAATGTGCCAGCGGTTATGCCCGACCCACCACGCCAGCACCGTTGTAACGGCAAAGGCGATCAGGGCCTGCGCATAGAGCGCCATATTCGCCTCCGTCGGGGCAGGGCCAAACCAATTGACCGCTTGCATTAGCAGCAGAACGCCGAGCAAGATCAGCGGCGGGCCGACCGGGCCGCGCGTACGCTTCACGTAGATCATGAACGCGCCAATGGTGATCAGCAGCTCCAGCGGCATCGCGATTTGCGGGAAATTCCATAGGCCTAGGCCGTACGCCTTTGGCCCGCCAGCGATGGTCATGTCCGGCGCATGGGTCAGCCAATCGAGCAGCCAGTGCGACAGGACGACGAAGGCGGCCAGCACCCCGCCAAAGAAATTGCGCTGAAAAACCATCACGATAATCGCGAACACGGCCGCCCATATCGCGGTGCCTAATAAGGAATGCGTGAAGGGCATATGATAGAGGTCAAACGGCACCATCACGGTCGCGTCCGGATCCACCCGCATTTTCTCCACGCCCGCCATGGCCAGCGCGAAAAAGCCCCAATCGACCAATTGCGCCGCGACAAACAAAGTGCCCAGCCGCGGTGAACGCGGTGAGATGGCTGCGGCGGCAAACGCCGGCGCGAAATGACCGATAAACATGGGTGCCCCTTATCCCGATTTTACCGCGCGGATTTCTGCGTGAATTTCAACGTGACGAATGCCGCTATAGAGCTCGCCGTGCCCGTTGCAAACGCGCCCCAGATGATATCCAGCACTGTGACATGCGTCGCCCACACCTTGAACACCGCCTGGCTGGTGAGATCAAACGTCGCATAACATAGCGCGCCCAGCAGCGCGCCATTGAGTGTAGCACTCGCTACTTTGCCGCTGGTGAGCGCTGGCTTCACACCAAACCACACCATGCCGGCGACATAAAGGAAGTAGAACGCGGCCGCCGCGCCGACATTGATGCTGTCCGCCATCAGCTCGCCAATATTGGGCTGATAGAGGTTCGCCCCCGCCCAATTCAGCCACATCGCATCCAGCACGCCAAATGCGAGCGCCGCCGTGATGTAGGCAATGAACCACTTCATTTGATTTCCCCGTTTCATGCGCAGCCTTGACCGGGCGCGCCGCGCGGGTCAATGCTCCGCGCTCCGCGAGCCGGGGTCAAAACCCGCTTTCTAATCAATTTGTGGTCTTACGAGGGACAGATCATCGAAAACGCGCCCGAACTTTCCGAAATGAGCTTTGAACAGGCGCTCAGCGCGCTGGAAACCATCGTCCAGCAATTGGAGCGCGGCGATGTGCCGCTCGACGAATCCATTGCTTTGTATGAGCGCGGCGAGAAGCTGCGCGAGGCGTGTCAAAAGCGGCTTGATACGGCGAGCGCGCGGATCGAGAAAATCGTGACCAACCGCGATGGCGCCGCCGTTGGCACTGAGCCGCTCGACGCGCAGCAATAGGAGCGGCGGCGCGTGGGGGATAAAGCAAACTTGCTGGCCGATCAGTTAAAGCGGGTTCAGGGCGAGATCGATTCCGTTTTCGATGCCTTTTTGCCTGTGCCTCAGGATACGCGCGCCCGGCTGGTCGAGGCGATGCGTTATGCGGCGATTGGCGGCGGCAAAAGGGTGCGCCCGCTGTTGCTAGTGAGCACGGCGGAATTGTTCGGTGTCGACCGCACAGCGGCCCTGCGCGCTGGCTGCGCGGTGGAGGCGATCCACGTCTATTCACTGATCCATGATGATCTCCCCTGTATGGATGATGACGACCTGCGCCATGGCAAGCCGACCGTGCACAAGGTGTTTGACGAGGCCACCGCCGTGCTGGCGGGCGATGCTCTGCATGCGCTGGCGTTTGAAATTCTCGCCGATCAGGACACCAGCGCCGATCCCTTTACCCGCAGCGAGCTGATGATGACATTGGGCACAGCCAGCGGGATGAAAGGCATGGCGGGCGGTCAGATGATGGATATGGTCGCGGATGATGAAGGGATCGAATACGATCTTCATTCAATCACCCGGCTTCAGCAGCTGAAGACCGGCGCTTTGCTGGCCGCATCGGTGGAGATGGGCGCGATTATGGGCAAGGTCGCCCCTGAAGGACGCGCGCATTTGAGGGCGTATTCTCGCGATATTGGCCTGGCGTTTCAGATTGCCGACGATCTGCTCGATGTGAGCGGTGATGAAGCGAAAGCAGGCAAGGCGCTGCGCAAGGACGAGAGCCAAGGCAAGCAGACATTTGTGACCCTGATGGGCGCAGAGAAAGCCCGCGAGCAGGCGAGCGCTTTGGTGGATCAGGCGATTGGCCACCTGGCGAGTTACGGCGAAGAGGCAGAGACGCTGCGGGCACTCGCGCGCTTTGTGGTTGAGAGGGATCGGTAGACATGAGCGAACGCATCGGAATTTATCCCGGGACTTTTGACCCGATCACTCTGGGCCATGCCGATATCATTCGGCGCGGGGCAAAGCTGGTTGATAAGCTCATCATTGGGGTCACCACCAACCCGTCCAAAAACCCTATGTTTTCGACCGAGGAACGCTTCGCCATGGTGGAGCGTGAGGTTGCAAATATGGGCGTGAGCAATGTCGAAGTGGTGGGTTTCAACGCGCTACTCGTCAAATTCGCGCAAAAGCAGGGTGCGCGGGTAATCATCCGCGGACTGCGCGCGGTGGCGGATTTTGAATACGAATATCAAATGGCGGGCATGAACCAGCAGCTTGATGAGAATATCGAGACGGTGTTCCTGATGGCCGATGTCTCGCTCCAACCGATTGCGTCGAAACTGGTGAAAGAAATCGCTCTATATGGCGGAGATATAACACCTTTCGTCAGCAGCGAGGTGCGCGAGGAGGTCAATGCGCGCGTCAAGGAGATCGGCCTGAAAGGCGATTACTAGGCCAATCACGTTGCCACGCGCCCACGCTTAGCTGTCGATGGGGCGTCACTCATTCATTGAAGTGTCAGGCGCGCGTGGTTAAACAGCGCCAACAACACACAAATTGCCCGGAAAAACGACCTTCATGATCTTTCGTAAACTACTCTGCGCCTCCGCTTCTCTTGCGCTGCTCGCTGCGCCTCAGGCCGTCTTTGCACAGGACGCCGAGCCGGAAGGCGAAGCGCCAGCGGCAGAAGCCGAAACGGAGGCTGCTGAGCCTGCAGAACGCCCGGTCTACGGGCCTGTAAGTTTCGATATGAGCGAGGATCCTGACAACATCTGGCTGCTCGACCTGTCGAATGGTGAGCGCGTGGCGATCCGTTTGCAGAAAGACTGGGCGCCGAACCATGTCGAGCGGATCAAGACGCTGACCCGCCAGGGCTTTTACGACGGGATCATTTTTCACCGCGTGATTGAGGGCTTTATGGCCCAAGGCGGCGATCCGACCGGTACGGGCCAAGGCGGCTCTGAATTGCCTGACCTCAAGGCAGAATTTAACCCGATGCCGCATGTTCGCGGCAGTCTGGCGATGGCGCGCGCGACTTCGGAAGACAGCGCGAACAGCCAGTTCTTCATCGTGTTCTACCCGCGCTTCAGCCTGGATAAGCGCTACACCAATCTCGGCCGAGTGATCAGCAATATGGCCGGTGTCGATGCGATCAACCGCGGCGAGCCGCCTACCGAGCCGACCCGCATTCTTCAGGCCTCGCTGGCCAGCGACAACAAGCCGCAGGTCATGCCAACCGCACCAGCAGTAGAAGAAGAGATCACTGCAGACGCTCTAAGCGCGCCGCTCAGCTAAAGATCTGGGGCTAGTTTTTCTTTCCGCATGGCGCGCTCGCGGTTAAGGCCCCGCCGATGCGTGTTGATTTATTCGATTTCGACCTTCCGCAAGACCTGATTGCGCTGCGCCCAGTGCGCCCGCGCGATGCCGCACGTATGCTGGTGGCGCGGGGGGACGAGCCCTTTGCCGATAAGGGTGTTCGCGATCTGCCAAGCCTGCTGAAGGCGGGCGATGTGCTGGTGTTTAACGACACCCGAGTGATCCCGGCCCAGCTGGAGGGGAGGCGCGCAGGCGGGGAGGCCAAGATCGGCGCAACCCTGCACAAGCGGATCGATCTGCGCCGCTGGCAGGCCTTCATCCGCAATGCAAAGCGCGTGAAAGAGGGCGATCAGCTGGTGTTTGGCGGCGGCGTGACCGCCATTGCCGAGGCGCGTCATGCCGATGGCAGCCTCACCTTAGTGTTCGAAGGCGAAGAGCCGGTCGAAGTGCTGCTCGAGCGCGCCGGGCGCATGCCTCTGCCGCCCTATATTGCGGGCAAGCGCGGGGTCGATGAACAAGACCTCAAAGACTATCAAACCATGTTCGCCGCCGAAGATGGCGCGGTTGCCGCGCCCACGGCTTCGCTGCATTTTACCCCAGAACTGGTCGAGGCGATTGATGCGGCTGGGATCGGGCGAGAGACGCTGACCCTGCATGTTGGCGCGGGCACATTCCTGCCGGTGAAGGCTGACGACACCGACGATCACCAAATGCACAGCGAATTCGGCCGGATAGAGGCCGATGTTGCCGAACGCCTTAACGCCGCGCGCGCGGCAGGTGGGCGAGTGATCGCAGTCGGCACCACCTCTCTGCGCCTGCTGGAAAGCGCGGCGCGGCCAGATGGCCAGATCGAGGCATTTGCTGGCGACACCGACATCTTCATTACGCCCGGATATGAGTTTCGCGCGGTCGACGGCCTGATGACCAATTTTCACCTGCCCAAATCGACCCTGATGATGCTGGTCAGCGCGCTAATGGGGCGGGACCGGATGATGGCGGTCTATACCCATGCAATTGAAAACAAATACCGCTTCTACTCTTATGGTGACTCGTCCCTGCTGCTGCCGTAACCAAGGGGCATGCAAGAACCCATTCTCTCCATCGCGGGCCTGAGCAAGGTGTATTCCGGGGGCGTAAAGGCGCTCGATGATGTTGATCTGGATATCCGCAAAGGCGAGATTTTCGCTCTGCTGGGGCCGAACGGGGCGGGTAAGACGACGCTGATCGGCGCGGTTTGCGGGCTGGTGCGGCCAAGCGGCGGTGTGATCACCGCATTCGGCCACGATCTGAAGAATGATTGGCGCAGTGCACGGGCGCGAATTGGCCTGGTCCCGCAAGAGCTTAGCACCGACATGTTCGAGACGGTTGAGCGCGCGGTCAGCTATTCACGCGGACTGTTCGGCCATGCCCCTGACAAGGCGCGCATCCACGAAATTCTGCGCTCGCTCAGCCTTTATGAGAAGCGCAGCTCGCAAATTCGCGAGCTATCCGGCGGGATGAAGCGCCGCGTGCTGATCGCCAAAGCGCTGGCGCATGAGCCAGAGCTGTTGTTTCTCGATGAGCCCACCGCCGGAGTCGATGTCGAGCTGCGCAAAGACATGTGGGAGCAGATCAGCGCGCTGCGCGAGCGCGGGACGACGATCATCCTCACGACCCATTACATTGAAGAGGCGGAGGAAATGGCCGACCGCGTCGGTATTATTCGCGGCGGCAAGATCCTGATGGTGGATGACAAGGCCTCAATGATGAAGCGGCTTGGGCGGACAGAGGCGGTGCTCCAATTGGCCGAGCCGCTGTCTGAACTGCCGCCTAGCATTGCCGCGTTTCCATTGGAGCTTAGCGCAGACGGGCGCGAGCTGTGCTTTCGCGGCGGTGATGGGACAGGCAAGGGCCGTCAACAAGTCGCCGACCTCACCAAAGCGCTGATCGCGGCGGGGATTGATTTCACTGGCATAGACATCCGCGAAAGCTCGCTGGAGGATATCTTCGTCTCGCTCCTGACCGAGCAGGAGGAACCAGCATGATTGGGTTCAACGTCCGCGGCACTTGGTCGATCTATAAGCGCGAGGTCATGCGCTCCTTGCGCACCGCGTTTCAGTCGATTCTCTCACCTGTGCTCACCACATCGCTCTATTTCATCGTGTTCGGCACCGTCATCGGCGCGCGGATGGAGCCGGTTGACGGGGTCGCTTACGGTGCCTTCATCATTCCTGGCCTGTTGATGCTCACATTGTTGGGAGAGACCACCAGCAATTCCAGCTTTGGCATCTACATGCCGCGCTTCACCGGGACGATCTACGAGCTGCTCTCCGCGCCGGTGGGCGTGGCAGAGACGCTGATCGGGTTTGTGGGGGCGGCGGCGACCAAGGGGCTGATCCTTGCCGCGATCATCCTGGTCACGGCGACATTCTTTGTCGACTACGAGATTAAATATCCGCTGTTCGCTGCGCTCTACATCATGCTGATCGCGGCGAGCTTCTCTCTGTTCGGCTTCATTCTCGGCATCTGGGCAGACGGTTTTGAAAAGCTTGGGATTATCCCGCTGCTCATACTCACCCCGCTGACATTTCTGGGCGGCACGTTTTATTCGATCGATGATCTGCCAGAGCCGTGGAATTCGGTCGCTTTGGCCAATCCAATCGCCTTCCTGGTCAGCGGTCTGCGCTGGACCTTTTATGGCACCTCGGACGTGCCGATTGCCTTGTCGCTCGGCCTAACGCTCGGGTTTTTGGCGGTTTGCACGGCAATTATCGCATTCATCTTCAAGACTGGCTGGCGCTTGCGAGAGTGACGCGCTAGGCGCTGCGCGACTTATGACCGAGCGTTTCAAATTCAGCATCGCCGCCACCGATGGCAAGGCGCGTACCGGCAGCATTGCAATGCAGCGCGGCACCATCGCCACGCCCGCATTCATGCCGGTTGGCACGGCGGCCACTGTAAAGGCGATGAAGCCGGAGAGCGTGCGCGCGCTGGGCGCAGATATTATCCTTGGCAACACCTATCACCTGATGCTGCGCCCCGGTGCGGAGCGGGTCGCGAAACTGGGCGGATTGCACAATTTCATGAACTGGGATCGCCCGATCCTGACTGACAGTGGCGGATATCAGGTTATGAGCCTATCAGACCTGCGCAAGCTGACCGAAGAAGGCGTGGAGTTCCGCAGCCATATCGATGGCTCCAAACATATGCTCACCCCAGAACGCTCGATGGAAATTCAGCGCCTGCTGGGCAGCGATATCGTGATGGCGTTCGACGAATGCCCGCGCGCTGACCGTCCGCGCGAGGAGATCGCCGCGAGTATGGAACTCTCCATGCGCTGGGCCAAGCGTAGCCGCGACGGATTTGACAGCGGCGGCGAGCACGCCGCGCGCTCAGCTCTGCTCGGGATTCAACAGGGCGCTCTTGATGAAGAGCTGCGCAAGATCAGCGCTGAGAAGCTCACAGACATCGGCTTTGACGGCTATGCGGTCGGCGGCCTGGCCGTGGGTGAGGGGCAAGAGGCGATGTTCGGCGTGCTCGATTATGCACCGGGACAACTGCCTGAGGATAAGCCGCGCTACCTAATGGGCGTTGGCAAGCCAGACGATCTGGTCGGCGCGGTGGAGCGCGGGATCGATATGTTTGACTGCGTGCTGCCCACACGTTCGGGCCGCAATGGCCAGGCGTTTACCTGGAACGGCGCGATTAACCTGCGCAATGCCCGCTTTGCAGAGGACACTGGCCCGCTGGATGCGCGCTGCGAATGTCCCACTTGCAGCACCTATTCGCTGGCCTATTTGCACCATTTGCAAAAATCAGGAGAGATCCTGGGCGCGATGCTCGTGACTGAGCACAATCTTGCCTTCTACCAAAGCTTGATGAAGGCGATGCGCGGTGCCATTGCGGGCGGAACATTCTCTGCCTTTGCCGCTGATTTTCGGCGTGATTATCGGAAAGATCGTAAGTGATGCCCAAAGCTCCCGACGCCAAAGCCCCTCAGGAATGCGCGAGCATGACCGAAGTGCGCGAAGGCGTGGATGCGACCGACCGGGAGTTGGTGGCTCTGCTGGAGCGGCGCTTTGGCTATATGCGGGCGGCGGCTCGGATTAAGCCCAGCCGCGACGTGGTACGCGATGAAGGGCGCAAGGCGAGCGTGATCGCTGCCGCTGTGGCGGAGGCGGAAGCGCGCGGCCTACCGGGCGATGTCATCGGCGATATCTGGGAGCGCTTAGTCGAAGGCTCGATCGCTTACGAATTCGAGGAATGGGACCGCACGCGGGCTTAGGTCTCAGTTCGGTTGAGGAAACGCTCAAGGCGTAACTCCTTCTTCTTCGCGTTCTTCGTTTTAATTGATCGTGCCATTTTTTCGATCTGGCGATGCCATTTCATCTCATTCTTTTCGGCGCCGCCATTTTTTATAGGTCCGCACGCCAATACGCGCACAGGCTTGAAACCGACGAAGCCTAGCACTTGCTTTTTCCAGCGTTTGACGAGTGCATTTCCATACAGCAGCCACAGAAAAAATGGAGGTGTGTCCATCGTCACGATCATATCAGCTGAGCGCCCCTGCATATGCCCATCCCAAAGCGAGCTATTTTTTCGGTACGAAAACATAAAGCCGGGCAGAAAAAGACGATCAAGAAGCCCCTTCAGTTCAGCTGGTTCGCTTCCCCACCACATTGGAAACGCCACCACCAGGTGATCGCACTGATCGATTTGAGCCGCCAGCTGCTCAAGATCCGGCTCCCAGTCAGTTCGTTTCTTATAGCCATGCTTCAGGTTCGGCCCGAAGGCTAGGTCGCGAAGAGCAATGCGAGTTACCTTTGCATTGCTCGGGATTGACCGTTGATAATGATCGAGAAGGCTGGTCGAAAAGCGACCTTTGTCGGGATGTCCGTCCAACATCAGCACATGCATAGAGCGCTCTCCATTACGACACACAGCTTGTGCGCCTCATTCCAGCAAAAGAAAAGGGCGGCCCGCTCCGTTTAAGGAGGGGACCGCCCTGTTTCGTATCGGATTTTCGCGAATTAGCGCGAGTAGAACTCGACCACGAGGTTTGGTTCCATCGTTACCGGGTACGGCACTTCATCGAGCTTCGGTACGCGGGTGAAAGTGATCTTGTCGGTGCCATCAGGCGCGACATAGTCAGGAATTTCGCGCTCTGGCAGGCTTTGCGCCTCGATAACCAGCGCCATTTCCTTGGCTTTCGCGCCGAGGCTGATCACGTCGCCCACATCGCAGCGGCGGCTCGCGATGTTACACTTTACGCCGTTCACAAGGATGTGACCGTGGCTGACGATTTGACGGGCGGCAAAGATCGTTGGCGCGAATTTCGCGCGGTAAACGATCATGTCGAGACGGCGCTCAAGCAGGCCGATCAGGTTCTGACCGGTGTCGCCCTTGATCCGGGTCGCATCCTTATAGGTGCTGCGGAACTGCTTCTCAGTGACATCGCCATAGTAGCCTTTGAGCTTTTGCTTCGCGCGCAGCTGCAGGCCGAAATCGCTCATCTTGCTCTTGCGACGCTGACCGTGTTGGCCAGGACCGTAAGAACGCTTGTTCACTGGAGAGTTTGGACGACCCCAGATGTTTTCACCCATCCGGCGGTCAAGTTTGTGCTTCGAGCTGGTACGCTTCGTCATAGATATATCTTTCAAATTGCATGAGCCGCCCCAGTGGCGACCGTTGAACCCGGCATCGCTCCGCTTGAGATGTCTCAAACGCGGCTACCGCTTCACCGGGGTGCGGAGCCAATTTGCGAAGGCGCGCGAATAGCAGGATTGCGGGGCGCGTCAAGCCTTTGTCGCCGCTTCGCCGCCCCGTATTTGCCGCGTGTTTGGGCTAGGGATCGCGCCGCGTCCGCCCGAGCGAGGACAAGACCCCGCGCAAGGTACGGATTTCCAGGTGATTCCACCCCGGCTTGGTCAGCACATTGCGCAAGGTTTGCGCGGTTGCTTCGCGCCGTGGTTCGGGCAGGAAATAGCCCTTTGGCTCTAGCAATTGCTCAAAGTGCCCGACCAATCCGTCGAGCTCTTCTTGCGGGGCAGGGGGCAGCAGATCCTCTTGCGGTGGCTGAGCGAGACTGGCCTCACTGCGCACCACCTTTGACCATTCATAAGCGCACAGGATCACCGCCTGCGCCAGATTGAGCGAGCCAAATTCCGGATTGATTGGCACGGTTAAAATGCTGCGCGCCAGGCCCACGTCCCCGGTCGCCAGTCCAGAGGCTTCGCGCCCGAACAGAATGGCGCTGCGCCCGCTCTGGGCCTTGATCTCGCGCGCGGCCTCATCGGGCGTCACCACCGGTTTTGATACCCCGCGCTTGCGCACTGTGGTCGCGTAGATGTTCGCGCAATCGGCCACCGCTTCTTCGGTGGAGGGAAAGACCTGTGCTTGCTCCAGCACGATATCTGCGCCAGCTGCCGTGGGGCCAGCGGCAGGATTGGGCCAGCCATCGCGCGGATCGACCAGACGCATCTCGGTCAGCCCGAAATTGAGCATTGCGCGCGCCGCGTGCCCGATGTTCTCGCCCATTTGCGGGCGGACAAGGACGATGATGGGCTGGTTGTTGCTAGCCATGCGCGCGGATCAGTCCTGCGCCGCTTCCTGCACGGTGCTGGCAAATTCCTCAAAATCGCGCGCTTCTGAAAAGTCGCGGTAGACCGAGGCGAAGCGGATATAGGCGACGCTGTCGATCTGCTTCAGACCCTCCATCACCATCTCACCAATCTTGGCAGAGGGCACCTCGGCATCGCCGGCGGTTTCGACTTGGCGCTGAATGCCGGAGACCAACCGGTCAATCCGGTCCTGTGTCACGCCGCGTTTGCGGCAGGCGAGCGAGACGGAGCGTTCCAGCTTGTCCCGGTCAAACGGCTCGCGGCGTTCTTCCTGGCCGTCATCGCCCGCTTTGACGATAACGATTTCGCGCAATTGCACGCGTTCAAAAGTGGTAAAGCGCGCGCCGCAGCTGGAGCATTGGCGCCGGCGCCGGGTCGCGGTTGCGTCCTCGGTCGGGCGGCTGTCCTTAACCTGGCTGTCGTCGTTCGCGCAAAAGGGGCAGCGCATGGTTTGGGGCTACTTCTTGATACGGTTGTAAAAGGCGATGCCAGCGCCCGCGGCAAGGCCGAGCGGAAGGCTGATCACGGGCAGGATTGCACCGGCAACCGCACCAATCGCTGCGCCGGTCAGCACAGGCTTGGTCGAAGGGTGCTTCATCCCTTCCTTGGCCATGCCAGAGAGCTCAGCCTTAGTATCGTCAATCCAGTCAGGACCGTCATCTTGCGGGGTGCTCATGGTTTTGGCCCTCACATGCCCGGATAGACGGGGAAAGCGGAGCAAAGCTCGCTGACGCGGGCGCGCACGCTTTCTTCGACCTGCGCATCGCCCTCTGGGCCGTTTTTCGAGAGGCCATCAACGACCTCCGCGATCAGCTTGCCCACCGTGCGGAACTCAACCGGGCCAAAGCCGCGCGTTGTGCCCGCTGGTGTGCCCAGACGGATGCCGCTGGTCACGAATGGCGAACGGGTGTCAAACGGGATGCCGTTCTTGTTGCAGGTGAGCCAAGCGCGGTCGAGACCAGCCTCGGCAGCCTTTCCGGTTACGTCTTTGGCTGTCAGATCGACCAGCATGGAATGGTTGTCCGTGCCGCCAGAGACGATCCGTAGGCCGTTTTCTTCCAGACTTGCGGCGAGCGCGCGGGCGTTTTCAACGATCCGATGCGCGTAGGTTTTGAACTCAGGCTGCAATGCCTCGCGGAAAGCCACGGCTTTACCAGCAACCACATGCATCAGCGGGCCGCCTTGCAGGCCAGGGAACACTGCCATGTTCAGCGGCTTGGTCAGTTTCTCATCGTTCCACAGAATGATGCCAGAACGCGGACCGCGCAGGCTCTTATGCGTAGTCGAGGTGACGATGTCGCAATGCGGGAAGGGCGATGGATGCGCGCCGCCTGCAACGAGGCCAGAGATGTGGCTCATGTCGCACAGCAGATAGGCGCCGACTTCATCAGCGATTTCGCGGAATGCGCCAAAATCCCAAGTGCGCGAATAGGCCGTACCGCCGCAAATGATCAGCTTCGGCTTGTGCTCGCGCGCCGTGGCCGCAACCGCGTCCATATCGATTAGCTCATCACCCTCGGTCACGCCGTAGCTGACCGGGTTGAACCATTTACCACTCATATTGACAGGCGAACCGTGGGTTAGGTGCCCGCCGGAATTGAGATCAAGGCCCATGAAGGTGTCGCCCGGCTCCAGCAGAGCGAGGAACACGGCCTGATTCATCTGGCTGCCGCTGTTCGGCTGAACATTGGCAAAGTTGCAGCCAAACAATTGCTTGGCGCGCTCAATGGCCAATGTTTCGACCTGGTCGGCATAGTCGCAGCCGCCGTAATAACGCTTGCCCGGATAGCCTTCGGCGTATTTGTTGGTGAACACGCTGCCAGTTGCTTCCAGCACAGCGCGGCTTGCGATGTTCTCACTCGCGATCAGCTCAATCTTGTCGCGCTGGCGTGCAAGTTCGCTGGTGACAGCGGCCGCGATTTCCGGGTCAGCGGCGGCGAGGTCATCGTTCCAGAAGCCGTCCATCACGGGCAGAACGTCAGAAGGGGCAGTGCTCATTGGTGGGTCTCGATTCGTGTCGTCTGGATGGGCGGAGTGCCGAGTTTGGCAACGCGGCGCTGATGCCGGCCAGCGGGATCATCAGCGTCGGCGAATTCTGTTTCTAGGAAGGTCGCAATGCAGCTCTTGGCCATTTCGATGCCGGTCAACCGCGCACCGAGCGCAATTGCATTGGCATTGTTATGCTCGCGAGCAAGCGCGGCGGACAGCGGCTCTGACACCAGCGCGCAGCGCACGCCGGGATGGCGGTTTACGCTGATCGAAATGCCGATGCCCGATCCGCACAGAGCGATGCCGCGTTCGACGGTTCCCTCCGCAACGACTTCGGCCAATTTATAGCCATAGTCGGGGTAATCGACGCTCTGGCCCGCTGCGGGCCCAAGGTCTGCCACCTCATGGCCTTCTTCGATGAGCCATTCGGCAATTTCCGCTTTCATTTCGGTAGCGGCGTGATCTGATGCAATTGCTATACGCATGAGCGCTGATTTAGGGGCTCGCGCGCCCGATGACTAGGCCCACCAAGCGGCTTTTCCGACGGCTTCCCCAAATCTATGCGTTTTGTAGAGGCGATCTACGCGAAACGCAGAGTGCAACCCCCTTGGCAATGTGGGAGAGACCGACCGCAATATAGGGGAATTGAAATGATCAACCCGATTGGCGGTGGTTTGTCCGTCATCACGCGCCTGATGAATCCGCTCCTTTCTGGGGACGCGGTGCAAATTTCGCCCGATATTACTGGCCACTTCCAAGACCCGCTGGGCGCGGGACGCTTTGCCTCGGCCACCACGCCGGAATTGATGGTCGCGCGCTGTTACACCGACTGCGACCCAGGGGCAGACTTTCATCCTCCACCGCTGGCCACACCAAGCCTTGCCGATGCGAGCTCCGAGCCGGTGCAAGAATGGATTGCAAAGACCACAGGGGAAGGGCGAGCTGAGTTGCAATTGGGGGATGGCTACACCCTCAATTTCGATGAGCGATCCAGCGAGGTTGAAGTCTTCAACGCAAACACCAGCGAATACACGAGGATCTGGGGCGATCCGCACATCGGTGTCGATGACGTTCGGGCGTTCGACTTTTGGGGTACGACCACCTTTAAGCTCGAGAACGGGGCGAAGATCACGATCAAGACTGAGCAGTGGGACGGTAATCCCAATGCCTATGTTGCGAGCAAGGTTGTGATCACGAAAGGGCGCAATGCGGTGGTTGTTGACGGCATTAGCCAGAACCAGCTGGGCGACCTTTCATTAGAGGTCTCAAAAAGGGGTTATGCGCTCGATATGCAGCACCGCGACGGATATTTGTTGCAAGAGAATGCGCGCGGGGTCGGTTGGAAATCGGAGTTTACCGGTGAGATCGCCACCCAAAAGGACTTGGATGCGACCCGCATTGGCGGTCGTTTTGAGCCAGGAAGCCGTTGGGCATCTTGGGCGCAAACGCTGCCACTGTTTAGCCAGTTCATGATGTTTGAAGGCCTGGTCAATTTCTCCGCTGAGATTGCCGATGATCGGCGTTATGCTCCAGAGCGAAAACCGCGAGTGCATTGCTAGCCCGTCATTTTCGCTTCGATTTTTAGGCTTTCGGGCTGCCATTGAAAGAGCAGCGCGTTCGTCGCCCTTGGCTTTTCTCGCAAGATACTGAACAAGCCAGCGCATCGCTTGGAAAGGGTAGGGGGAATTGAATGCGCTGGCTGACATTGGCTGCGACTGCTCTGATCGGCATTGCGCTGGCGATTTTGGGCACCACGCCGCAACCTCCGGCTAGCATCGACAGCGATGAGGCGAGCTTTTCTGCCGAGCGGGCGATGGAGCATGTGCGTGTTATCGCCGCAGAGCCGCATCCAACCGGTTCCGCCGCCAATGCGAAAGTGCGTGAATATCTGGCAGCTGAGCTGGAGACGCTGGGCGCGGAGGTTTCGCTGGTCGAAGGGCCAGTGCCAGAGCGCAGCTTGGCACGATTTGGCCGGTGGAGCGGCGAAGCGCCTGACGCGCTGACACTGACCAATGTGATCGGCGTGATTCCCGGCCGAGACCGTTCAAAACCCGCTATCGCTCTGATGGCGCACCACGACACCGTTTGGGGATCGCCCGGAGCCAGTGACGACACCGCGGGCGTCGCCAGCATATTGGAGGCGGTGCGTGCGATCACCAGCCAAGGGCAATCCGCGCGCGATATCATTGTATTGCTGACGGATGGCGAAGAGCTGGGCCTGCTTGGCGCGCAGCAATTCATCGATGAGAACCCGCTGGCGGACCGGGTCGGCGCGATCATCAATTTGGAGGCGCGCGGTGCGGGTGGACGCACGACCCTGTTCCAGACCTCGAAAGACAATGGCGCAGCGATTGAGCTCTATGCCGATGCCGTCTCGCGGCCCGGCGGGTCTTCGCTGGCGACCTTTGTTTACGAGGTTCTGCCTAATGACACCGATCTGACGCCTGCGCTGGAGCGGCCATACGTGGCCTATAACCTGTCATTTATTGGTAGGCCGGGCTTGTATCACTCGCCCAAGGCGACCCCGGAGAACCTGGATCAGGGCGCGGTGCAGGATATGGGCGATCAGACGCTGGAACTGACTCTGGCGCTCGCCAATGCGGATGCGCTGCCAGAGGCGGCGGCGGATCGCACGTTCTTCGATGTGTCCGGCATTTTCCTGCTGCATTACGGCACGGTGCTTGGCTGGGTGCTGTTCGCATTGACCGCCGCGCTGCATGTGATTTGCTTGCTAATGAATGCACCGGGCGGCTGGTGGAAAAGCCTGGCCGCATCGGCGGTGGTGATCCTGGGCGGGGGCCTTGCGCTTTACATTGTCAATGCGATTTCAGGGCAGGGGGCTGGCGAGGGCATTTATTACGACCGTCTGGCCGCAATCCCCATGCTGGAGGTTCAGGCCCTGCTGATCTGTATCGCAGCGCTCGCGGTCAGCGCGCCATTGTGGGCAGGGCGTCGCGGGAGCATTGTTGGTGTTCTGATCGCGCTCGCCATGCAGATATTCGTCCCCACCACCGCATTTCTGGTGGTTTGGCCGCTGCTGCTCGCCGGAATTCTCGGGGTAGTGACGGGCAAATCTGATGGAGCAATCGCGAAAGTGGTCACGCCGCTCTGCGGCGGCGTGGTGCTGGGATTAATGCTGCAATTTGGACATCAATTCATGCAAGGCGTCGGGCCGGATGTGCCAATGGTGGTCGCTCTGCTCGCGGCTTTGATGGTGCCGGTGCTCGGGCCGATGATCCCGGCGGTGAATGCAAAACGCTGCTTTATGATCGCAGCGGCGTGCCTAGTCGTCGCGCTCGCTATTGCGACTTGGGTGCGGTTCGATCCGGTTGCCGATACGGTGCCGCTTTACGATTCAATGAAGGGGTAGGGCGCGTCCAGCCTTATTCAGTTGGGTTTGCCTCAGAAGCTATCAATTCTTCCATCAGCCCAGGCATTTCGTCCATCAGAACTGTCATGGTCTCGTCCATGTATTTCTGATTTGCACCCGCAAATGCAGGATGAGACATAAGCTCTTGTGAACGCTGCATAAATGCCTGGCCACTCGGGGTCGAGACGAACGCAAGGATATCTCGCAATTCCGGCTCCGAGTAGGTGTCGGCATAGGCTATGACCCAGCCATCCATTAGGGCTGGAATGTGGTTGCGCATGATCGCGTCAGTCTTCACGGACAAGCGTTCTTGCCAATCAGCGATAGTGCCTCTCGCATTTTCGTCTGTGATCATGCCGTTCAAAGACTGCATCATCTGACTTTCCATTTGGTCAGTTACCGCCTGGAACATTTCGACGCGCGTCTCTTCAGGAAAAGACTTGTCGACAATGTCAGCTGCGAGGCTGAGACGCACATTGCTCGTCTCAGCTACAGTTGCGTCGTCATCACCAGGGACGTCTTGCGCGGCCAAAGGCACAGCCCATAGAGCCAATGGAGCAGCGTAGAATGCGAATCTATTCAACCGCATTACTGATCCAGGAACGAGCGCATCTTGCGTGAGCGCGATGGGTGTTTGAGCTTGCGCAGCGCCTTTGCCTCAATCTGACGGATGCGTTCGCGCGTCACGCTGAACTGCTGACCCACTTCTTCCAAAGTGTGGTCGGTGTTCATGCCGATGCCAAAGCGCATCCGCAGCACGCGCTCTTCACGCGGTGTCAGCGATGCGAGCACACGGGTGACGGTTTCCTTGAGGTTTGCCTGAATCGCGGCATCCACCGGGATGATCGCGTTCTTGTCCTCGATGAAATCACCCAAGTGCGAATCTTCCTCATCGCCAATTGGCGTTTCGAGGCTGATCGGTTCCTTGGCGATTTTCATCACCTTGCGCACTTTTTCCAGCGGCATGGACAGACGCGCTGCCATTTCCTCTGGGGTCGGCTCGCGGCCTTCCTCGTGCAGGAATTGACGGGATGTGCGCACCAGCTTGTTGATCGTCTCGATCATGTGGACCGGAATACGGATCGTGCGCGCTTGGTCAGCGATTGAGCGGGTGATCGCCTGACGGATCCACCACGTCGCATAAGTGCTGAATTTGTAACCGCGGCGATATTCAAATTTATCAACCGCCTTCATCAGGCCGATGTTACCTTCTTGAATAAGATCAAGGAATTGCAGGCCGCGATTGGTGTATTTCTTGGCGATAGAGATCACCAGACGAAGGTTGGCTTCCACCATTTCCTTCTTGGCGATACGCGCCTCGCGCTCGCCCTTTTGCACCATGTTCACGATGCGGCGGAATTCCGGCAGAGCCATACCAGTGTTGGCGGCAATATCGGTGATTTCGGTGCGAATACGCTCAACCGCTGCGCCTTCTTTCTCAACGAAAGCGGCCCATTTCTTGTCTTTCTTCGCGTTCGCCTTGATCCAGCTGTCGTCGAGTTCATTGCCGACATAGCTTTTGAGGAAGTCGATCCGCTTAATCTTGTGACGCTCTGCCAGACGCAGCATCTGGCCGCCCAGCGCGGTCAGCCGGCGGTTAAAGGCGTAAAGGTTGTCGACCAGGAATTCGATCTTGGTCGCGTGGAATTGCATGCTTTCGACTTCCGCCGTCAGCTCTTCGCCCAGTTTCTCGTATTTGTTCTCTTTAGCCTTCGGGAATTCATTGCCAGCCGCCAGAGTGTCGACCCGCTCAGCCTGAAGTTTCTCGAAGGTTTTGAACAGCTTGGTGATGCGGGCGAAGCGCTCAATCGCGTCCGGCTTAAGCGTGGCCTCCATCTGCGCAAGCGAAAGAGTGTTGTCCTCTTCCTCTTCTTCTTCGCGTTTTGAGCTGCCTTCTTCGCCCTCTTCATCCTCGTCGGATGTTTCGTCGCTGTCGTCGTCATCATCGTCGCGGATGGTTGGGCCAGCGGTCTCTTCAGAGATTTCGCCATCGTCGTCATCCTCGGCGCCCTCTGCCATCTTGTCAGCAGGCGGCTCCTTGGAAAGCATCGCGTCCAGATCGAGAATCTCGCGAAGCTGCATTTCTTCGTTGTTGAGCGCCTCGGACCAATGGATGATCGCGTGGAATGTGATCGGGCTTTCGCACAGGCCGATGATCATCATATCGCGGCCAGCTTCAATCCGCTTGGCAATCGCGATCTCACCTTCGCGGCTGAGCAATTCCACCGCGCCCATTTCGCGCAGGTACATGCGAACCGGGTCATCGGTGCGCTCGCCCGTGCCGGTTTTCTTGACCGCTGCGGCAGGCGCCTTTTTGGCGTCTTTCTTCTCGTCTCCGACCTGCATTTCTGCAACTTCGGCTTCTTGCTCGGCTTCGGCCTCAGCCTCTTCGTCGTTCTCGACGATTTGTACGCCCATTTCCGACAAAGCGGTTTGGATGTCCTCGATCTGATCCGGGCTCATTTCACCAGACGGCAAAGCTTCATTGAGCTCATCATAAGTGATGTAGCCCTTTTTCTTCGCCTTGGTCATGAGCTTCTTAACTGACGCCTCGTTGAGGTCGATCAGTGGAGCATCTTCTTTATCTTGCGCTTTAGCTTTTGAAGCCATGGATCCCAATTAGTCCGTTCTAAAGTCGCTCGCCGGATCGTCATCTGGCGTCGAGGTTAAATCTGTTGTCGCCGCTTGTGCGGCCTTGCGGCGCCCGAAGGCCTTCAATCGATCATTCAATAATGTCTGGCTTTGTCGTAACCGGGCTTGCTCAGCCATCGATCCTTCAGGGTCTTCGTCAAACCTAGCGATGGTTGCCAATAGCGCAGCATCCAACGCAGGCCTTTCGACCAGTAACGACACAGCTTCAGCCAATTCCTCGCTCGCATCACTCGGTGTGGTGCCTTCTCTGAGGAAAGCATAACGACTATCGTCCGGTGGGGCGGGAAGGCCTTGCGCCTCTGATATGGCGTTTGTGCCACCCGAATCAAGCGTTTCTGCAAGTTCGAACAAGGATTCCACCAGATCATTTGTTTTCGGGTCGAGCTGAGCGAGCCGTGTGAGCGCCTCTGAGTGGCGTGAAATCTCGTGTGGATGGCGCACGAGGCCTGCGATGACGGCGCGCGATAGAGCATCGCGCATCCCGCCGGACATGGCGCGTTGCAACTGGCCGCGCGCCTCCGCTGACAAGGTTGGATTGCGCGGTTTGCCAAAGCCCTGGTGGCCGCCGCCACCTCCGCTGCGCCAGTTCGAGCCCGATCCGCCGCGCTGTTCCCTCGGCGGGAAGGCGAAGGCGGAATAACGGTCCAGCAATTCGCGGCGATAGAGCGCGGCAATGTCTCCGTGCCCGATCGTGTCGACATGATCGAGCAGGCGTTTCTTGAGGCCGGCCTTGGCCTCGGGGCTATCCAGCGGCTGCGCATCGCGTTCAAATTGCCACAGAGTTGCCAGCAGGCTGGCGGGTTCGCTCAGCAATTTCTCCATCGCCTGCGGCCCGCTTTTTGCGATCAGATCGTCTGGGTCCATGCCGCTGGGCAGGCGCACAATGTTGAGCGAGCGCCCCGGCGCAAGCATCGGCAAAGCGCGGCCAATCGCGCGCATCGCCGCCTTTTGACCCGCATTGTCGCCGTCAAAGCACAGGGTCGGCACCTCGACCATGCGCCACAGCATTTCCAGCTGCATCTCGGTCAGCGCCGTGCCGAGCGGGGCGACGGCGTCTTCAAACCCCGCCTGTGCCAGCGCGACGACATCCATATAACCTTCGACCACGATCACTCGGTTCGTTTGTCGGGAGGCGGGGGAGGCGCGGTGCAGGTTGTAGAGCGTACGGCCCTTGTCGAACAACGGGGTGTCCGGCGAATTGAGGTACTTAGCGATGCCTTCACGCTTGCCTAAGATGCGCCCGCCAAAGGCGATCACCCGCCCGCGTGCGTCCTGAATTGGCAGCATAATGCGGCCCCGGAAGCGGTCATATTTGGTGCCATCATCGGTGGCGATCCGCATGCCGGTCTCAACCAGCATCGTCTCATCAAACTTGGACAGCGCTCCCGCCAGCGCCTGCTTGTTTTCTGGCGCATAGCCGAAGCCGAAATCATCCAGCACTTTGCGGGTAAGGCCGCGGCCTTTCAAATATTCCTGAGCCTCGCGCACCTCTGCGCTCGATCCGCTGCGCAGATTGTCCATGAACCATTGCTGCGCATCACTGGTCACATCGATCAGGCTGGCGCGCTTTTCCGCTTTCTTCGCCGCGACGGGGTCCGGCGCGGGAACTTCCATCCCGGCCTCGGCCGCCAGCTCCTTCACCGCATCCATAAAGCCCATGCCGCGCTGATCGGTCATCCAGCGGATTACATCGCCATGCGCACCGCAGCCAAAGCAGTGGTAGAAGCCCTTTTGATCATTGACCGTAAAGCTAGGCGATTTCTCGTCGTGAAACGGGCAGCATGCCTTCCACTCGCGTCCGGCCTTTTGCAGCTTGTCGGTGCGCATGATGACGGTCGACAGCGTCACCCGCGCGCGCAGTTCGTCCAGCCATTGCGGGGAAAGTGCCATAAGAAGAAAATGCGCCTAGTCGCCGCCGCAATCAAGCGCGGCTTGTGGAACAATCTGTGCGTGATCGCGCCTTAAGAAAGCGCAGCCTTCACCAGTCCGCTCGCCATTCCGCCATCGAGCAGCGCGCCGTGGCGCTTTTTCAGCTCACCCATGACCCGGCCCATATCTTTCATGCTGTCCGCGCCAAGCTCGTCTTTGATCGCGGCAATAGCGGCGGCGGTTTCTTCCTCGCTCATCATCGTCGGCAAGAATTCTTCGATAATGCTGAGCTCAGACTGTTCCTTCGCGGCCAGTTCCGCGCGTCCGCCGTCCTCATACATGGTGATCGATTCGCGGCGTTGCTTGGCCATTTTTTGGAGGACTGACGTCACCAGCTCATCATCCGGCACTTCTTTATTGGAGGTGCGCAGCTCAATATCGCGGTCCTTAATTTTGGCGGAGATCTGACGCAGAGTTGCTGTACGCTCCTTTTCGCCTGCCTTCATTGCGGAAATCGTGGCGGCTTTGATGGTGTCGCGCATTATATGGTCTTTCTTGTGGATGGTTTGAGCCAACCGGCTCTTTAGCTGAGATATGGGCCCTGACATAGGTTGACGCGGGCGAGGTGCAAGCTTAGCCCGTGGGTCTTAGCGACATTGCTGGAAACCCACTGACTCGGAGCGCCCTATGGCCGACACCGCATCTTCTCGCGCGCAACCCACCGGCGCGACGGGAGTCCTTGTTTTGGCCGATGGTTCGGTGATCTGGGGACGCGGCTTTGGTGCCGCCGGTGAAAACGTGGGCGAGGTCTGCTTCAACACGGCGATGACTGGCTATCAAGAGGTGATGACCGACCCCAGCTATGCGGCGCAGATCGTGACGTTCACTTTTCCGCATATCGGCAATGTCGGCACCAATGGCGAAGACATTGAAAGCCAGGTGGAGAGCGCAGTTGGCTGCGTCGTGCGCGAGGATGTGACAGAGCCATCAAACTTCCGCTCCGCTGAACGCTTTACCGAATGGATGACGGCCAATGGCAAGATTGGGCTGGCCGGGGTTGATACCCGCGCGCTGACCCGCCGCATCCGCCTGTCCGGCGCGCCCAATGCCGTGATCGCGCATTCACCCAGCGGCACATTCGACATTCCCGAATTGATCAAGCGCGCGCAGGATTGGGCCGGGCTAGAGGGCATGGACCTCGCCAGCCGCGTTTCGCGTGACGCTCAGGAAAGCTGGGAAGGCGGATATTGGCGCTTAGGCCATGGCTATGGCCGCGCGGCGTTTGACGCGACCCCGCATGTGGTCGCGATCGATTACGGGGCAAAGGACAACATCTTCCGCAATCTCGTGCGAGCCGGCGCGAAAGTGACCGTGGTGCCCGCACAGACCTCGCTGGTGGATATTCTGGCGCTGTCCCCAGACGGTGTGTTCCTGTCGAACGGACCAGGCGATCCGGCGGCAACGGGCGAGTTTGCGGTGCCAGTGATCAAGGCTCTGCTGGAGCGTGACATGCCGCTGTTCGGCATTTGCTTAGGTCACCAGATGCTGGCACTGGCCGCGGGCGCGAAAACGGTGAAAATGCACCAGGGCCACCGCGGCGCAAACCACCCGGTTCAGCGGGTTGGCGAGGGCTGGGGCGAGACGCTCGAGCTGGTCGAGATCACCAGCATGAACCACGGTTTTGCCGTTGATGCCGATAGCCTGCCAGATACCCTTGAGCAGACGCACGTATCGCTGTTCGATGGCTCCAACTGCGGGATCGCGGTGAAGGGCAAAAACGCGTTCGGCGTGCAATATCACCCAGAGGCCTCGCCGGGCCCGCAAGACAGCTTCTACCTGTTTGAGAAATTTGTCGGAGGGTTGGGGTGATGCTCCGCGCAATCACTGGCAGCTTAGCCGTGCTCGCTCTCGCGGCTTGCTCCAACCCGGCCAGCGACCTCGCGCATCAGGGCGAGGAGCAACCGCTCAATCGCGCGCAATATGATTATGTTATCGCCGAATGCGGGCTTGAAGATGCCAGCTTTGGCACCGACAGCTTTGGCCGCTCGCAAATCGTGCTCAGCAGTCTGCGCGATAATGATGCGATGGTGAACATGATTGTCTGCGTGAAGGGCCAGTTCAAAGAGCTCAACGCAGAGGCAACGATCAAACTGCCCGACGGACAGATGCAGGTGCCATCCTTCTGATGCGCCATGCGCGCGCCTTTCTTGCCGCGATGGCGATGCTGCCCCTTGCAGCGTGCGAAAATCCATTCGCAGACAAAGACTGGCGTGAGGTTGAAGAGACCGCTGAGGAATGCGCCGCGCGCCTGTCTGGCAAGCTGGAAGTGAAGCAATTGCTCGAGGCGGCCGAGGGGCAGGTGGTCCCGACCTATGCTTTCGACATCACGAAGATGGAGCTGATGGCGATCAATGAGATGATCGTTCCAGCATCCGGGGATTCGCGTGGCTCGCTGCGGACGTCTGCGTTTGGCGCGACTGCGCCGCCTGTCGCCGCCTTTATGGAGCTGAGCGTGACGGAAGATGGCGCGTTTTATTTCGGCGAAGATCCCTCGCTCTACCGCGTGCGCGGTAAGGCGCTGCTGGGTGATCAGGTGCTGGCCACCGGATGCGCCATGCAAAAGCCGGGAATGCGGCTGATCAGTTTCAAGCTTCAGAACTCAAGCGGCGGTAGCGCCGATGGCGGGGGCGTCTGACTTATGGTTAGTCACACGAAGCTCCTGCTCTCCTGCACCTACGCAGCATTGTTCGTCAGCAGTTCAGCCTGCGCCGCGCCGGCGAAGCAGGAGCAATATCTGATCGAAGACTATGACGCGGCGAAGCATGATGATGCTATCCCGGCCACCGCGCGTTATCAGATCGAAATTCACTCTGGCGGGGGCATTCCCGGAACAGCGGGTGCGGACCAATATTACCGCGAGCCGAAGAAAGTGCTCCAGGCGATTGTTGATCAGTGCCAGCTTGGCCGGACGATCTATTCGCAAGCGACCGATGGCGTTTCACTGCTCACGATAGTCGACCCAAAACTCTCTGAAGAGAAAGTCGCCTGTATCCGCTCAGCCGAAGATGTCGGCCTACGCCTAAGAGATTGGGGCACCAACGGATGATCACCGCCGCCATGCCTCTCACCTACCACAACCATCCTTTTAAGGGTCACGCCTAGATGCCCAAACGCAGCGACATATCCTCCATCCTCGTCATTGGTGCAGGGCCGATCATCATCGGCCAGGCGTGCGAGTTCGATTACTCGGGCACTCAGGCGATTAAGGCGCTGAAAGAGGAAGGGTACCGGGTCATTCTGGTCAATTCCAATCCAGCCACGATCATGACCGATCCGGAATTCGCCGACCGCACCTATGTGGAGCCGATCACGCCAGAGATCGTCACTAAGATCATCGAGAAAGAGCGCGCAGCGCATCCTGATGAGAAAATGGCCTTGCTGCCGACGATGGGCGGGCAAACCGCGCTTAACTGCGCGCTCGCGCTGGATGCGGATGGCACGTTGGAGAAATTCGGCGTTGAGATGATCGGAGCGAAGGCAGACGCGATCGATAAGGCGGAGAACCGCCAGCGGTTCCGCGATGCGATGGATTCCATCGGCCTTGAAAGCGCGCGCAGCGGCGTCGCCAACACGCTGGAGGAAGCGCGCGAAATTCTGGAGCGCACTGGCCTGCCATCCATCATCCGGCCCAGCTTTACGCTTGGCGGCACGGGCGGGGGCATCGCCTATAACAAGGCGGAGTTTGACAAGATCGTCTCCGAAGGGCTCGACGCATCGCCCACCACCGAGGTTTTGATCGAGGAATCGCTGCTCGGCTGGAAAGAATATGAGATGGAGGTCGTGCGCGACCGCAAGGACAATTGCATCATCATCTGCTCGATTGAGAATGTCGATGCGATGGGCGTGCACACTGGCGACAGCATCACGGTCGCCCCGGCGCTGACGCTGACCGACAAAGAATACCAGATTATGCGCACCGCCAGCCTCAATGTGCTGCGCGAGATTGGCGTGGAAACCGGCGGGTCGAACGTGCAATTTGCGGTCAATCCCAAGGATGGCCGCCTGATCGTGATCGAGATGAACCCGCGCGTGTCGCGCTCATCCGCGCTGGCTTCCAAAGCCACTGGCTTCCCAATCGCGCGCGTCGCGGCGAAACTGGCGGTGGGATACACGCTGGACGAGATCACCAATGAGATCACCGGGGCGACCCCGGCCAGCTTTGAACCGACGATTGACTATGTCGTCACCAAAATCCCGCGCTTTGCGTTTGAGAAATTCAAAGGGGCAGAGGCGAAGCTATCGACCGCGATGAAGTCCGTCGGCGAAGTGATGGCGATTGGCCGCAACTTCCAGGAATCCATGCAAAAGGCGCTGCGCGGTCTGGAAACCGGGCTCGACGGGTTCAATCGCGTCCGCGAGCTGGAAGGGGTGAGCCGCGATGTCGTCACCGCCGCGCTCAGCCAGCGCACACCGGACCGTCTGCTGAATGTTGCACAGGCGATGCGCGAGGGCATGACGCCCGAAGAAATTCAGCCGATCACCGGCTATGACATGTGGTTCCTGCGCCAGATTGAGGCGATTGTCGCGGCAGAGAATGGCATCGCTCAGAACGGCTTGCCGCAAGATGCGGACGGGCTGCGCGCGCTCAAAGCCATGGGCTTTTCCGACAAGCGGCTGGCGACTTTGGCGGTGCGTTCCGTCGGGGTTGCGGGCGGTATGGCAGAGACGCAGGCTAAGCGCAGCGGGCTGCTGCATGATGCGCTGCACGCGATGGCCGGGGCAACCAGCGAAGACGAGGTGCGCGCGCTGCGTGAGCGGCTGGGCGTGCGCCCCGTATTTAAGCGGATCGATAGCTGCGCCGCCGAGTTTGAGGCGATAACGCCCTATATGTACTCGACCTATGAGGCGCCGACGTTCGGCGAGCCGGAGTGCGAGGCGGACCCATCGGATCGCAAAAAAATCGTTATTCTGGGCGGCGGTCCGAACCGCATCGGGCAGGGGATCGAGTTCGACTATTGCTGCGTCCACGCCTGTTTCGCGCTGGAAGAGGTCGGGTTTGAGACCATCATGGTCAATTGCAATCCAGAGACCGTCTCGACCGATTACGACACATCGGACCGGCTTTATTTTGAGCCGCTGACAGCGGAAGATGTGCTGGAGATTTTGCGGGTCGAGCAATCCACCGGAGAACTGGTCGGCGTGATCGTGCAATTCGGCGGGCAAACCCCGCTGAAGCTTGCTCAGGCGCTGGAAGATGCAGGTATTCCGATCCTGGGCACATCGCCTGATGCGATTGACCTGGCGGAAGATCGCGAGCGCTTTGCCAAGCTGGTCAACAAGCTCAACCTGAAGCAGCCAGCCAATGGCATTGCGCGCAGCCGCGATGAAGCCGCCGCCGTCGCTGCGCATATCGGCTATCCCGTGCTGCTGAGGCCATCCTATGTGTTGGGCGGACGGGCGATGGAAATCGTCGATTCCGAGGCGCAGCTTGATGATTACATCAATACTGCTGTGAATGTGTCCGGTGAGAGCCCCGTGCTGATCGACCAATATCTGCGCGATGCGATCGAATGCGATGTCGATGCTTTGTGCGATGGCGATGAAGTTCGCGTCGCCGCCGTGATGCAGCATATCGAAGAGGCTGGCGTACATTCCGGCGACAGCGCCTGCACCTTGCCGCCATACTCACTGCCGCCAGAAACCATTGCTGAAATGGAGCGCCAGGCAGAGGCTCTGGCATTTGCCCTTGGCGTGCGCGGCCTGATGAACATTCAATTCGCGGTAAAGGAAGAGGGCGACAAGCAGGTCGTTTATCTGATCGAGGTGAACCCGCGAGCGAGCCGGACCGTGCCGTTTGTCGCCAAAGCCATCGGTCAACCGGTCGCCAAGATCGCCGCGCGGGTGATGGCGGGCGAGAAACTGGCGGACTTCCCGGCCTTCCGCCGCGATCTGCCCTATATGGCGATCAAAGAGGCAGTGTTCCCGTTCGCTCGCTTCCCCGGCGCCGATCCGATCCTGACCCCGGAAATGAAATCAACCGGCGAAGTGATGGGCATCGATACCAATTTCGAGGCCGCCTTCCTCAAATCGCAGCTGGGCGCAGGCATGACCCTGCCACGCGAAGGCACTGTGTTTGTCTCGGTAAAGAACAGCGACAAGAGCGTGATCGTGCCTGCCGTGCGCGGCATGATCGAGAAGGGCTTCAAAGTGGTCGCGACCGGCGGCACTCAGACCTATCTGGCCGAGCAGGGCCTTGCGGTTGAGAAGGTCAACAAAGTTGCAGAAGGCCAGCCGCATATTGTCGACAAAATCATCGATGGTGAGATCGCGCTCATCTTCAACACCACCGAGGGTTGGCAATCGCTGCGGGACTCCAAATCGATCCGCGCAACGGCTTTGGAAAAGAAAGTTCCGTACTACACAACGGCCACCGCATCGAAGGCTGCAGCGGCGGCAATTGGCGCTGTAAAGCCAAGCCAGCTTGAAGTCCGCGCATTGCAGGACTATTATAGCTGAGTAATACAGCGAAGTTTCCCGACATTTCGATGCAATCTCGCCGCCTCGGCAGAAGCGGTGATGCATGAAATGACCCATAATTTCGGGCGCTTACGCCAATAGAAAGAGACGGAATGGCGACGATGGAAAAAGTTCCAATGCTGGCTGAGGGCTATGAGCGGCTAACCACCGATCTGAAGGCATTGCGTGATGAACGCCCAAAAATTGTTGATGCGATCGAGGAAGCTCGCGCGCATGGCGATCTTTCGGAGAATGCCGAATATCACGCTGCGAAAGAGCGCCAGGGCCAGGTTGAAGCCATGATCGGCGACATCGAGAGCAAGGTCAGCCGCGCGCAGATTATCGACCCATCGACTCTGACCGGCGACAAAATTGTGTTCGGCGCGACCGTCACTTTGCTCGACGATGATGACAAGCCGATCAAGTATCAGATCGTGGGTGAGACCGAGGCTGATGCCGCTGCGGGTCGCATTTCGTTCAGCTCGCCATTGGCGCGCGCTCTCATCGGTAAGCAGGTCGAAGACGAGATCGAAGTGACGGTGCCGTCTGGCGACAAGTTCTACCTCGTGAACAAGATCGAATTTATCTAAATTTTGCAGGCGAAGCTGCTCTAGTCGAGCGGTTTTTCCATCGCGAAATTGTGGATCGGCACGCCGTCTATTTCAAAGTCACGGCGATGCTGAACCACGTAACCTGCGCGCTCAAACGCGGCGCGGGCCAGTTCGCTCGCCTCGGTAAAGAGCCGGAAGGTGCCGTGCTCGCGCGCGTGCACTTCCGCCGCGCTCAGAACCTTCTCCGCCAGCCCGCGCCGCGTGTGGTCCGGGTGGCAATAAAGGTGATCGAGGTGGCCGCCGTCCTCCGCTGAAATCTCAAGCAGCGAATAGGTCTGAGCCACATCATCTGTGTCAGCAGCGATGAAGATCGCAGCGCCCGCCGCCACGCGTTCGCGAAACCGTTCGCCGCCCGGCACGCGGGCAGCCCAAGCGTCTATCTGCTCCGGCGAATAGCCGCGAGGGCCAATCGCGAGGATCGCAGCCTGCATGATATCTGCGAGCCGATCCGCATCGGCATCGCGGTAAGGACGGATGATGTATTCCACCGCGCTTGAACCTCGCTCTTGCGAGGGCGTTTAGGCGTCGGGCGTGAGCAAGTGGTGGATGTGCACCACCACATATTTCATCTCAGCATCATCGACGGTGCGCTGGGCCTGGGCGCGCCATGCCTCTTCAGCGGCGTCATAGCTGCTGAACACGCCGACAACGTGGATGCTTTCCGGATCAGCGAACTCGATCCCGCGAGGGTCGGTCACGCGGCCACCCATGACGAGGTGGAGCTTCTGGGTTGGAGTGGTTTCTTCCATGTTTGGCGCCTTTCCTTGGGGAGCAAGAATATCTCCGCGCGCCTTAAAGCAAGCGTGGCTGGGCGCAAGTCCTGCGCATTAACACCTGGAGCGATGTGGCGCTCAGCGGGTGACACGGCCCTTGATGTCGCGCACCGCGCGCTCTGCCTTACGCGTCGCACGGCGAGAGATCGCCCGCGTCGTATCGCTTGCGCTGCCCACCACATGACCAGCATCGCGTTTCAGCTCGCGGGCTTTGGCGGTGCCAGCATCGCTCAGGTCTTCGATTGCATCCTGGCCGCTTTGGGCGGCATCCATCGCGCTATCGATCGCCTTGATACCGTACGCGATCACCGCGTCGCCGATCAGCGAGAGTACCTCATTGCTGCGTTTCTTGGCACCAGTGAGAGAGGCGGTTTTGACGCTCTCTACGCCTTTCTTCGCGCCGCTGACTGCACCCTTGGCGGCCTTACCAGCCACGCGGCGGCCCGGCTTGGTCATCATGCCAATCGCGAGACCTGCTGCGACCGCGCCGCCAATCGCCACGGCGGGGTTTTTCTTGATGAACTCACCTGCCGCGCTCGCCGCCTCCGCCGCATCATCGCCGATAGTCCGCTTTGCATTGCGGCGCTCGCTGGCTTCGATTTTGGCGCGCAGCTCGTCGCGCTTGTCGGCTGTGTCAGTCATTGTCGTCTCCGGGTATCGTCTCGCTAGGCGCATCCTCGGGGGTATGGGCTACGTCCTCTGCGGCTATCTCAATCTCGGCGATTTCCTCGCCATCATGCAATGTCTCTTCCTCAGTCTCTTCACCGTCTTCGCCAGCTCCGATCAGCTCCAGGCCTAACCCTTCGAGGATGGGCCCGCGCGCAAACCAAAGGGCGATTGCACCAAACAGCGCCGCGACAATCCCGCGATTGTCGCTCGCTGCCTCGCCAGCATCGCCCAGTGCGTCTTTCGCGCCAGTGCCGATGCGGCGGACGGTTCGCTCTGCTAATCCCTTGCCGGACAGGCCGGTCTTGAGGTGGGTGATATCATCCTTGAGCGCGGCGAGGGCGGCGTTGCGCAGCTCGCGGTCTTCAAGGAATTGCTTGTCCAGCTTGCTCATGCCTCGTCATCGCCTTTGAACAACGCGACTAGACCCAGAGCATTGCCGCGGACCAGCAGCAGAAGGCCGATCACGCCGAGCAGCAGGACACCGACGACGATACCAATCGCGCCCCAGATCGTGACCAAAGGCTCCAGCGCAATCACCATGCCGACCGCCAAAGCGATGAACATCAAATGCAGCAGGATAAGCGCCAGGATCGCAAAGACGAGCGCGCCGCCGACCTTGCGACCGGCTAGGCCTGCGCGCCGCTTCTGAAACGCTAGCTCTGCCTCAGCATAGGTGCGGCCATCATCGATCAGCGCAGCAATCTCTTCGGTTAGAGATTCGCTGAATTCATCGTCATCTGTGTTGTCGGGCAGGGGGGCGTCAGCGTCACCAGGCATAGCCTCGCTTTCCACCGGGCTCAGGCCCGCCGGCGCAGCATCTGGGTGAGAACTTGCATCCTCTCCCAGACGGTCTGGCTGTTCCTCATCACGCATGCACAGCCCCTTGCAAGCGCAGATTAATCGTTAGAGCCACGGAACATGCGCGCGATCAGGAAGCCTGCGACGGCGGCCAGACCAACGGCAACGCCGGGGCTTTTGCGGACCATTTCGCGGGCATCTTCGCCCAGCTCGTCGACGCTCTTCGCGTCGAGTTTTGCCGATGCTTCTACCAGGGTGCGCGAGGCCTTGCGGGCGTAATCGCCATATTGCTCGCCAAAACGCTCGTCGATTTGAGCAGCCGTATCGCCAACAACGCGGCCAACTGATGCGATTGCGTCGCTGGTTGCGGCCTTGCCATCGGTGGCCAGTTCGCTCGCCTTGGTTTTGGCTTGATCGCCATAAGCTTTGGCGTCTGCCACCAAATCGTCACTCTTATTCATTGCATTCTCCCGGTAAGATCCAGCGCGTGTCTCAGCCTCAGCGCGCAGTGCGGCTGCGCCTGCTTTGGCCTCTTCTAGCGCTGCGTTAAAGCGGCTTTTCGCCTCAGTACGGTGCTCGCTGCCAGTTTCAACCGGCACGGCAGGCATTTTCTCAGCTGATTTCGCGGTCGCGCCCGTTTTCTTCGGTGCCGCCTTCTTGGCAGTGGCTGCCTTCTTCGCCGGAGCCTTCTTAGCCGTGGTCTTGCCGCTCTTCGCGGCGGGTTTGGATTTCTTTGCGTCAGCCATAGGTCTGTTTTGATCCTCCAGATACGTATTCACGGCGGATGCATAGGGGCACACCCGCTTCAATAGTCCAACGCGCCTTGCGCGGAATTGATCCGAAGCATAGAGCGCATTTGCTCCCATTATATGGGGGTGTCTTAGTAATATACAACACATTCTCTCCGGAGCAAAACATGACTGCGATTATCGATCTGCACGGCCGCGAAATTCTGGACAGCCGGGGCAACCCAACCGTTGAAGTGGATGTGTTGCTGGACGACGGCAGCTTTGGTCGGGCAGCGGTGCCTTCTGGGGCATCGACGGGCGCCTATGAAGCGGTTGAACTGAGAGATGGCGATGCGGCGCGTTACAAGGGCAAAGGCGTGCTGAAGGCCGTTGATGCGGTGAACGGCGAAATCGCAGAGATGCTGGACGGCCTGCATGCCGAGGATCAGCGCGATATCGATATGGCGATGATCGCTTTGGACGGCACAGAGAACAAGAGCCGCCTTGGCGCAAACGCGATTCTAGGTGTCAGCCTGGCGGTGGCGAAAGCGGCGGCAAATGCGCGCGGCCTGCCGCTGTTTTCCTACCTCGGCGGAGTTTCGGCCCACCGCCTGCCCGTACCGATGATGAACATCATCAATGGCGGCGAGCACGCGGACAATCCGATCGATATTCAGGAATTCATGGTGATGCCGGTTGGCGCGCCAACCTTGGCCGAGGCGGTTCGCTGGGGCTCTGAGATTTTCCACACGCTGAAGAAAGGTTTGTCGGAGAAGGGCCTGGCGACATCCGTCGGTGACGAGGGCGGCTTTGCCCCTGATCTTGCGAGCACGCGTGCGGCGCTTGATTTCATCATGGCCTCGGTTGAGCAGGCTGGGTTTACCCCTGGCAAAGACGTGGTCCTCGCGCTCGATTGCGCCGCCAACGAGTTTTACCGCGACGGCAAATACGAAATCTCGGGCGAAGGCGTGTCGCTCGATGGTCCGGGAATGGCCGACTATCTGGCGAAACTGTGCGCAGACTATCCGATCCGCTCCATCGAAGACGGCATGGATGAAGACGACTTTGACGGTTGGGCCGCTCTGACGCAGGCGGTTGGCGACAAAGTTCAACTGGTTGGCGATGATCTGTTCGTGACCAATCCGGCGCGTTTGGAAATGGGCATTGCGAAGGGTCTGGCAAACTCTCTGCTGGTGAAGGTCAATCAGATCGGCACGCTCACCGAAACGCTGGCTGCGGTCGATATGGCGCACCGCGCGAGCTACACCTCTGTGATGAGCCACCGTTCCGGTGAGACCGAGGATTCTACCATTGCCGACCTGGCTGTTGCGACCAATTGCGGTCAGATCAAAACGGGCTCGCTTGCCCGCTCTGACCGTCTCGCGAAATACAATCAGCTGATCCGGATTGAGGAAGAGCTGGGCGCGAGCGCAGCCTATGCTGGGATGGGCTGTTTTGGTTCGCTGAGCGCTTAATTCTCGCAGCGGCTGGTGAGGTTGCGTGGGTGCGGTGGCTAAGCCGCGCCGCGTTTCACCACCTCTTCGAAATAGCGGTCCATCGATTTTAGGCCCGTGTCACTAAGGCGCACCAATACCCGGCGTTGATCCTCGGGATCTTGCTCGCGCAGGATGAGGCCTTGTTCCGCCAGCACGCCGAGCCAGCGCAGCCCGGTGGTGGGCGGCGCAGCGGAGCCGATGCAAGCGCTGGAGACAGAAACCGACTTATCGTCGACATGCGCGACGTAAAGGTCGAGCAGGATGTCCCATGCGGGCTCCCCAAACAGGTCAGGGTCACCGAAGAAGGTGCCGCGCGTACGGCGCACATCATATGCCTTGCGCGCCATGAGCGCATAGCCGCGCCGCCGGGCTGATAGGTCTGCTGGAGAGTTCTGAGGCGCGTCTGGGGTGGGGGTAGTGGTGGCTCCATTCCAAGCGCTAGCATTTGCGCTGGCCCTGCCAGTCGCACTGGCAAGCGAAGCGAAAGCCGCTGCCTGGTCGCCGGAGCGCAATTGCTCTGCGATAGCGATCAATTGGTCAGCAACGGGGGTGAGATCACCATTGGACTGCGGTGCGTTCGTCTGGAGTCGGTCCGCGCTGCCGAAAGGCGCAGGCTCAGCTGCACCACCTTGATCGCTCAGGGCGCTGTCTGTCACACGGTGTTCGGACATGTCGCCGTCCGACATATCGCGATCTGACATATCGCGATCCGACAAGGGTGATCTGCGAGCCCCATCCATGGTCAGCTCGGCGCAGCTTTAGAAAGAGATGTGAAACTCGGCCGAACCAAGCAATCCTCCTTGCACATATGGGCTTGAAGATTGGTTGAACGGTTTGCCCCCGGTCGCCCTGCTTTGCCCTTATGTCCCTCCATAATGGAGTCGAAGACATTTGGCTTTACGTGTGACTACGCATGTGGGCGTTTGGGCGGCTTTGGTCCCTCTATTCCTGACATGAAATCCATGCGCAGTTTCGTGATTGCGGCATCCACATGTGCAGCGGCAATAAAGGCGCCTATCCGGTCCAGATGCGACAGCTGCGCTTCTAGCGTCATGATAATCGGCGCAATCTCAGCTTGGATTGCGTTCTCTTGAGCGGTCAAAACTAAACGATCCCAATTTGAAGGTCATTTTCGGCGTCCCGCGCACTGCAACACGCGCCGAATTGATGGCTGCTAATTCAACCTAATGCCTTCATAAAATCTACAGAGGGAAACTACGTAGTCTTTGCGCTATATTTCGAGATTGGCACAGTTTTTTGCTCGGCGCATCAACGCGGAAACCGCTCCGTCAGCTCCAGCAAAGCCAGCGCCGCTTTCGCCGCTTCACCGCCTTTATCCTTGGCCGCGGGGTTGGCGCGCTCCAGCGCCTGCGCTTCGTTTTCGGTGGTGATGATCCCATTGCCGATCGGAATGCCATCCATGGTCAGCGCCATGATCGCCCGCGCGCTTTCCCCAGCTACGATCTCAAAGTGATAGGTCTCGCCGCGGATCACCACGCCTATTGCGACAAAGGCGTCATAGCCTCCGCCTTCCACAGCCAGCGCAATCGCGCCCGGGATTTCGAGCGCCCCGGGCACGGTCAGCACTTCTGCCTCATGCCCCGCGGCCTCAATCGCGGCCTTCGCGCCAGCGATCAGCATGTCATTAAGATGCGCATAGAAACGCGCTTCGACTATCAGAATGCGGGCCATAGTGTTTACTCCGGAATGGGGTGGTGCCCGACGATGTTCAGGCCATAGCCTTCGATCGCCACGACATTGGGCTGTGAATTGGATAGCAGGATCATATCATCCACGCCCAGATCGGCGAGGATTTGCGAACCGATGCCGACATTGCGATTGGCTTCATCGGCGGTGTATTCGCCGCTCGAGCCGACCCGACCGGTCAGGATCACGATGATGCCAGAGCCATGTTCGCCAATTGCCTGCATTGCGCGCTGCAAAGTGCGCTTGCGCGGGCCGGGCTGGCCCAGCACGTCGTCAAACACCGAGATTGGGTGAACGCGGGCGAGGGTGGCCTCTCCGGGCTGAATGTGGCCCTTTTGCAGAACGTAGGCCTCGTTGTCGGACACCGTGTTGCGATAGGTGATCATCCGCCACTGCCCGCCATAATCGGAATCGAACGCGCGCTCGCCCAGTCGCTCAACCAGATGGTCGTTGCGCATCCGGTAAGCGATGAGATCGCGGATTGTCCCGATTTTGAGATCATGCTTGCGGGCGAAGGCGACCAGATCATCGAGCCGCGCCATCGAGCCATCATCGTTCATGATTTCGCAAATCACGCCGCTGGGGTTGAGGCCAGCGAGGCGCGAGATGTCCACCGCCGCCTCGGTATGGCCTGCGCGCACCAGCACGCCGCCATCGCGCGCGGTCAACGGGAAGACATGGCCGGGCGTGACAATGTCATTGGGGCCCTTGGTCGCATCAATCGCCACCGAGACGGTGCGCGCCCGGTCCGCTGCAGAGATGCCGGTGGTCACACCTTCCTTTGCCTCGATCGAGATGGTGAAAGCGGTCTGCATGCTTTCCTTATTGTTGCGGCTCATCGGCTCCAGGCCGAGCTGATCGACCCGCGCCTTATCGAGCGACAGGCAGATGAGGCCGCGTCCGTGGGTCGCCATGAAGTTGATCGCGGCAGGGGTCGCCATTTGCGCTGGGATGATGAGATCGCCTTCATTCTCGCGGTCTTCGTCATCGACCAGAATGTACATTTTGCCATTGCGCGCCTCGTCGATGATCTCTTCGATCCCGACCAGAACGGGGCGCTCGTCATTGGCGTCCAAGAACGCCTCCAGCTTGGCCAGCGTCTCTGTCGTGGGGTTCCAGTCCTCATCCGCGCAATCGCGCAGAGTGTTGGCATGCAGGCCAGCGGCGCGGGCCAGGCCGGCTTTGGTCATCTCGCCGTTTTCGACGAGTGTACGAACGCGTGTGATTGTTGATGTGCTCATACTTGCCAGATATCACATTTCAATGTGATTGCAAGTCCAGCAATGTGCCCTGTGGACCACATTTGCGGTGTTCGAAACCCTGACCTTTGGGCAAAGGCGCGTGTTCCCAGAGGTTTTTGCCCAACCGAAGCTCAATTCAGCAGCTGATTGATTTCGACTGCTACGCCATTGGGGTCGAAGACATTGCATCCCCGAACATTGATGTCTGGCCGACCGTCGCGTCCGGGATAGACTTGCAGGCGGGTTGGCCCCGTCATGGTCACACCTTCGATCTTCGTCGCCGCTTTGCACGCCTTTTCGGCATCATCGGTGTTGACCACTAGGAAGGCGGTCCCCGGTGCCAGCCGTGTTGGATACGGCTCGTCCACTCCCTCTAGCTCAGGTTCGAAGGGGTCGAGCAGACCGACCCAGCCAATGTAGGGGTCATTGCCATTGAGCAGCACCAGACGGGCTTTGTTGCCCGGCTCGCCCACCGGCAGGTTCACGCCCGACAATTCCACAACCGTGTCGTAATTGATCTCTAGGCCCAGCGCGCCTTGGTAGAATTCGAGACTGCGCTCCATATCGCGCACGACGATGGACGCGCGGCGGATATCTGTGGGCAAGCGTTCGCTAACGTCGACGCCTTCCATGGCGCGGTTCGCCGTCTGCGGTGAGCCCTCGTTTGCGGGGTCCTCATTGGCGGGAGCAACTCCGTTGCAACCAGCGAGCACGGCGGTTGCTAGCGCAATTCCAAGTATTCTCATTCGCTTTCTCCAACAGCGCCGGCCGCGATCAATGCGTCCATCTTGCCTGCGTCATAGCCCAGGCTTTCCAGCACGGCGCGTGCATCCTTGCCCGGTGTTGGCAGCCGCTGCGGAGCACCGATCCGTTTGCCGTCCATCTCCAGTGGGATGGTGGGCAGGCGCACCTCGGTGCCATTGTCGAGAATCACGTCTTCAAGCCCGCCTTGGTTGAGATGCGGGTCGTCAAACATATCCTCCGGCTTACCAATCGGCGCGAACGGAAGTCCGCTGCCATCGAGCTTGCCGATTACTTCGGCAGCGGTCATTCCGCCGATCAGTGTGCGGATTTGCGGCAGGATCTGATCGCGGGCTTGAACGCGGGCGTTGTTCTCGCGCAGCGCTTCATCAGCCCATAGGTCATCGAGGCCAAACAGCTTGCAGAATTTCTCCCACAAGGCGTCGGTGACCACGCCGATGAAGACCGGCTCGTCCTTGGTCTCAAACACGTCATAGATCGCCCAAGCGGAAACGCGCGCGGGCATCGGGGCGGCGGGCGTGCCGGTGACGGCGTATTGTGCCATATGCTGACCGACGAGGTAGATCGTCGTTTCAAACAGGCTGGCGGTGACTTTTTGCCCTTTGCCGGAGCGGTGGCGCTGCTCCAGCGCGGCAAGAATGCCGATCACGCCAAACATTCCGCCGGTGACATCGATCACGCTGGCGCCTGCGCGGGTCGGCTTGCCCGGTTGGCCGGTCATGTATGCCAGTCCGCCCATCATTTGTGCAACTTCATCCAGCGCTGTGCGGTTTTCATAAGGGCCGGGGAGGAAGCCCTTTTCGCTGCAATAGATGAGGCCGGGATTGCCTGCTGAGCAATCCTCATAGCTGAGCCCAAGCCGGTCGAGCGCGCCGGGCCGGAAATTCTCAACCAGCACATCAGCCTTTGCGATCAGGTCTTTGGCAACGGCGATGCCGTCTTCGCTTTTAAGGTCGAGGCAGATTGATTGCTTGCCGCGATTGTACATTGGGAAATAGCCTGAGCCTGAACCCATCAAGCGGCGCGTTCGGTCGCCGCCAATCGGCTCCACTCGGACGATCTCTGCGCCCAATCCGGCGAGGATATGGCCGACCGTTGGCCCCATCACCATGTGGGTAAACTCGACGACGGTGATCCCGGCCAGAGGCTGCGGAGAATCGCTCATGCGGCGGCCCTTTCTTTGTAATCCAGCATTGGCCCGGCATCGGGCGTGAAGCCATAGAGTGGCTCGCCTGGGAGCGCTTCTTCGACGATTGCACGCACTTTCAGCAGCGCTTCCAGATCGATCCCGGTTTTAAGCCCCATGGAATTGAGCATCAGTACCAGATCCTCGGTGACGAGGTTGCCCGATGCGCCGGGTGCGAATGGGCAGCCGCCAAGACCGCCCAGTGAGGAATCAAATGTGGTGATGCCTTCTTCCAGACCTGCAACAACATTGGCGAGGCCCAGCCCGCGCGTGTTGTGAAGGTGCAGGGTGGTGAGCATGTCATCGCCGACTGCCGCCTTCACTTTGCGGGTAAGGCGGCGGACTTGTGCGGGATCGGCATAGCCAGTCGTGTCTGACAGGCTGAATTCCATCGCGCCTGCTTCGGCGGCTTGCTCCGCCAGGCGCACGACCTGATCATCGCTCACCGCACCTTCCATGGTGCAGCCGAAGGCGGTGGAAAGGCCGACGGCAAAGTGGATGCCATGTTCACGGGCGATGGCGGCAGATGAGCGGATTTCTTCCAGCATGGCCGGGTGGTCCTTGCGCACGTTCTTGATCGAATGCGTCTCGCTCATCGAGAACGGAATGCTCATCCCATCGACACCTGCTTTTGCCGCGAAGCTGGCGCCCTTCGCATTGGGCACGAGCGCGACAACGTTCAGGCCGTCGATGCCTTTAGCAAAGGCAACCAGTTCCGGAGTGTCGGCCATTTGCGGGAGCAGTTTGGCGGGCACAAAGCTGCCCACTTCGATTTCCTTTACTCCAGCGGCGGCCTCGGCAGCGATCCAGCGCTTCTTCGCCTCCAGCGGCATGACCCGGTCGATCGATTGCAGGCCGTCACGCGGTCCCACTTCGGAAATGAGGATGTCTGTCATGTTGAATGCTCCAGATAGACCCACGGTCGCGCGGCTTTGTCGCTGGCGGTCCAGTTCGTGATCGCTTGCGCTTGGGTCAAGGTCAGATCGATCGCATCGAGCCCTTCAGCCAGCATTTGCTTGGCCTCGGCATCGATGTCGAAGGGATATGTGGCATCGCCGCAGGTGAGGCTTTGCGCTGCCAGATCGACGGTGATTTCGTGTCCGCTCAAGCCCTCAAGCGCGCTGCGGTCTAAGGTGATGGGCAGGATGAAATTGCGGATGCAATTGCCGTAAAAGATCGGAGCAAAACTCTCTGCGATCACCACCTTGATACCGTATTCGGCGAGCGCCCAAACGGCATGTTCGCGGCTGGACCCGCAGCCGAAGTTTGCGCCGCTAAGCAGAATAGACGCACCGCGAAACTTGGGCTGGTTGAGCACGAAATCCGGGTTTTCTGCGCGCGCATCGGCGTCGGAATATCGCCACGGCGCGAACAAGCCATCGGCGAGGCCAGTGCGTCCTGTGCTGCGCATTTCGCGGCTGGGAATGATCGCATCGGTGTCGACATTATCCCGCAGCGCGCCCGAATCCAGCGGGGCGGCAATACCAGTGAGAGGCTGAGGAAAGGCGCTCATGCCGCGGCCTCTTCTTGGCGCATATAGTCGCGCGGATCCGCGATCGCTCCGGCAAGGGCGCTGGCAGCGACCGTTTCAGGCGAGGCGATATGCGTCTTGATGCCGGGGCCTTGGCGCCCTTCGAAATTGCGATTGGTGCTGCTGATGGTGCGGCTGCCCTCGGGAAAGCCTTCGCCGCCAGCAAAAAAGCACAGACTGCATCCGCTCATACGCCATTCAAAGCCTGCGGCAATGAAGACCTTGTCGAGCCCTTCAGCCTCGGCCTGGCGCTTTACTGAGAGCGAACCAGGCACAACCATCGCCTTTTTAATTGAGGGTGCGATTGTGCGGCCATTGAGCAGGCGCGCGGCGCGGCGCAGATCGGAAATTCGGCTGTTGGTGCAGCTGCCAATGAATGCGACATCGATGGGCGTTCCGGCCAGCGCGACTCCTGCAACAAGGCCAGTGTATTCATGCGCGCGGGCCGGGCCATTCGGGACCGTGCCATCGACCGGGATCGTGTGCTCTGGGCTGGTGCCCCAACTGACCATTGGCGCGATTGCGCCTGCATCAATCACAATCTCTTGATCGAATGCCGCATCCTCATCGCTCTTCAGCGTGGACCAATAAGGATCGTCGAAATGTGGCGGAGCATAGGTGCGCCCAGCGAGATATTCATAAGTCTTGGCATCGGGCGCGATCAGGCCCGTCATGGCGCTGAACTCGGTCGCCATGTTACACAGGGTCATGCGGGCTTCCATGTCCATCGCGCGCACTGCCTCGCCGGCAAACTCCACCACATGGCCCGCGCCGCCACCTGCACCGTGCGCGGCTATCAGCGTTAGGATCATGTCCTTCGCCGTGACGCCTGATTGCAGCTTCCCATCAAAGGTCACGCGCATGGTCTTAGGCTTTTCCAGCCGCAATGTGCCGGTGACCATGGCGTGCTCCGCCTCAGAGGAGCCAATGCCCCATGCAAGCGCTCCGAACGCGCCTTGCGTGCAGGTGTGGCTGTCCGGCGCGACCAGTGTGACGCCGGGTAGGACAATGCCCTGTTCCGGCGAGATCACATGGACGATCCCCTGATCGCGGTCGTTGACATCAAACAGAGTGATCCCGGCCGCTTTGCAGGCGGCGCGGGTCTCTGTGATGAAGCCTTCGCCGCCTTGCATCAATGTGCTGTCGCCTCGACCCGGGCGGGTGTCGACGATATGGTCCATCACCGCAAAAACGCGGGCCGGATCGAGCACAGCGCGGCCCATTTCCGCCATCCGCTTGAGCGCAGCTGCGCCGGTGCGCTCGTGCAGGAACACGCGGTCAATCGCGATCAGAGTGGAGCCGCCTGCGGTTTGCGCGGCCGCATGCGTCTCCCAGATCTTTTCAAACAGCGTGTGTCCCATGGTGGCTTTCTATCCGGCCTTGTCTTGCCAGACTTATCCGGCGGCCTTCATCTCTGCATCAATGGCGCGCCAATCCTTCGTCACAAAGTGCTCCTGAATTGCCGTGCGTGTTTCCAGCATTCCGTTGCGGATCCAATGCCACGTGCGGCAGCGGTTCTGACCGTCATCGGAAATTTGAATTTGCTCGTAGAGGTAGAGCGATGGATCACCAGTGCGCTGCCAGTAAAGCATCATGGTGCGGTTATATTCGTCGAGCGGAACGGCTGCAGCCCAGCCTTGGATCAGCTCATTGTCCCACCAAATGCGGCCGTCGCGGTAGGTCGCAGGGAAATCGCGCACCTCGGTCTTACCATCTGCCCATGTGTAATGATTGGTCTGGTGATAGGGGATATCGTCTTCGCCCGTCATCCGGCATAGCAAGCGGCTGGCGTGCTGATCGATCAGCTCATCTTTCGCGTTGAAATATGTGTAGGTGCCGTCCCACACGCCTTCGTGGCGGGCCAGCAGCTGCATGTTTTCGGAAAACTCAGCGTAAGTCGTCATTGTAGAGCTCCATTATTGTCGGTGAGTGTTTGGTGCCAGCGGCGTGCAGCGTCGCCGGCGCGAATTCGGGCAAGGGCGCGGGCGTGGAGCGCTTGTGGCTCCAATCCTGCGGAGTCGAGCATGGTGGCGTTTGCTGCGCCCGCTTCGTACCACGGGTCGAAGAACTGCTCTGCGCGGGCGATGCCCCAGGCGCGCTGGAGATGCAGGCCAAACCGGTCCGGCGTCATATCGGGATAGAGCTGGTCTGGGTCGCCCTGCGGAGCATCTGGCCACTGGATTTCGGTCGCGGCCAGCGATTTCGTGGCGGCTTCGATTGCGCTGTGCATGTCAGCAAAGTTAGAGGATTGCCCATGGCCAGGCACATCAATGGCGAGTTCGCCTTGCGCAGGCTCCGCCATTTCGCCCGCTGGTCCATGCAGCATCAGCCTGCCGCCGATTTCGCCTTTCCAATGGATCAGGCCGTCGTCGACTTCCACCCAACCTTCGTTGTCATCTTCGGCGAGGGCGGGGCATGTGCCTTCACCCGCATGCTCTAACAAAAACGCGAGGCTTTGCGACAAATGATCGGCGGGCGTGCGGACCTTTGCCGCTTTCCAAGCTGCCGGCATCGCGCCCAGACGGTCAATATGCGGTTGGAGCGGATCGCCATCACTGGCGGTGATCAGGCACGGCGGCACATCGGCATCAAGGGCTGGTATGTCGCGCGGTGCGCGTATCACCGCGCCATAGCCTGCGCGGTAGGCATCGCCTGCATCGAGCATTTCTGACACCGCCTGATTGATCCGGGGAATATCGGCATGGGCGACGGACATGCGCGCTTCCTCGCGCGTGTCGAACCATGGGAAGACCCAGCTTTGCTCGATAATCCTGTTCCATAGCCAAGTCAGGTGCTCGCCATAATGGCTCGGCTGGAAGGATGGCAGATACTTCTCAGTAAAGACTGCCATCTCCTCTGCGTTCCAGACGGCATAGCCGCCAATGGCGAGGCAATCGAAGCGCGCGCGGTGGCGCTTAGTCGCGGCGACGAGGATGATCCCGCCGGAATGGAAACCGTAAGCGGGGCAGCGCTCAACCCCAAGCGCGTCCAGAAATTCGCACAGCGCATCGGCAAAATCATCAATGTCCGGATCGCGGCCCTCGGTTTGCGGCAGGGGATCACTCTGCCCAAATCCCGGCGTGTCGGGCACCACACAAGTGAAATGCTCACCCCATTCGCGCATCAGATCGATATATTCGGCGCTTGAGCGGGGGCTTTGATGCACCATCAACAGCATCGGACCCGTACCGCTGCGGCGGTAGTGAACCTTACGCGCAGGCACTCCGTCTTTCGCTGGAACGGTCAGCATATGCCGTGTGATCGGAGCGCTCAAAAGGGGCCTTTGCAAAGTTGTCCGGACAAATTCTACTCGACAAGCCTCTACGCCTGTTTATTAGCTGCTGTCAAAGAGGAATCGAAAGGGAGCCTGATGAGCGAATTGATCGGTACGAAAATGATCGAGGATGGCCAGACTGCACGCGCGATCTTCGAAGGCGTGATGGCCAACCCGGCCCGCAAAAAGTTCGGCTTTGGCCATAAACTGGCGATTGTGAATGTGGATGTGCAGCAGGCATACACCCGCACCGATATGTTCAAAACCGCCTATGAGACCGATCCCAAGCAGATTGATTACATCAACCAGATCAGCCGCCTGGCCCGCACCAAAGGCATGCCTGTTATCTGGAGCCGGGTGGCCTATAAGGGCGATGCGGCGGATGCCGGCGTCTGGGGAACGCGCACCGATACCGAGGACAGCCTGCAGAACATCAAATATGACAGCGAGCGCCATGCCTATGACCCGCGCTGCGATGTTCACGAAGACGACCTGCAATACACCAAGCGCATGCCATCGAGCTTTTTTGAAAGCCCGCTCGCAAGCTATCTGACCTTTCACAAGGTCGATACGGTGGTGGTGACCGGCGGATCAACCAGTGGCTGTGTCCGGGCAACGGCGGTGGATTCGCTGTCTTACGGATACCGCACGATCGTCCCGATAGAGACCTGCGCGGACAAGCATGAAAGCTATCATTTTGCGAACCTCACCGACCTTCAGCTGAAATATGCCGATGTTGAGCCAGTGCAGGCGGTGATCGACTGGCTGGAGGCGCGTTGATGCAAGAGGGCGCTACTGATCCGGGGCTGTACGATTACCATCCCTATAACGCGCGGCCAAAGATCGCTTGGCCAGAGGGAAAAACCTGCGCGGTCTGGGTCGCGCCCAACCTCGAATATTACGAGATCGATCCGCCAGCGAACCCGCACCGCAAAAGCTGGCCCAAGGCGCATCCCGATGTCGTCGGCTATTCTTACCGCGATCATTCCAACCGGGTCAGCCATTGGCGCATGGCCGATGTGATGAGCCGGCACGGCTTTCCTGGATCGGTCAGCCTGTCGGTCGCGTTGTGCGATCACCATCCAGAAGTTGTCGCCGATGGGGTGGAGCGCGGCTGGGAGTTTTTCAGCCACGGGATTTACAACACCCGCTATTCCTACGGCATGTCAGAGGCTCAGGAACGCGCGATCATCGAGGACTCGATTGAGACGGTTCAGCGCGCGACCGGACAGCGCATTCGCGGCTGGCTCGCGCCCGCATTAACGCACACGCCGCGCACGCTTGATCTGCTGGCGGAATATGATTTCCGCTACACCTGCGATCTCTATCACGATGATCAGGTGCAAGAGGTGAAAGTAGCCAAGGGCGCGCTTGCCTCCATTCCCTATAGCCTTGAAGTCAACGACCATTACGGCTTCAACGTCTACGGCATGTCGGGCCGCGAATATGCCGATTGCCTGATCCAGCAGTATGAGCGGCTCGCCGAAGAAGGCGAGCGCACCGGATCTGGCACAGTGATGTGCGTTCCTCTGCACGCTTATCTAATTGGGCAGCCGCACCGGATTGGCCCATTTGAAGAGGCCTTGGCCCATATCGCCGCGGACAGCCGCTGCTGGAAAGCGCGCGCTGGTGAAATTGTTGACCATTGGAGGGCCGCGCAATGAGCTTGCCCGACGATTACACCACTTATCCCCGCCGCGCCGAGGGCTATGACCACGATTACTACGACTGGTCGAGCATGCATGGCCGCGCGCCGGTCGCTTGGCCGGATGGCAAATCGGTCGCGGTTTGGCTGTGCGTCAGCCTCGAATGGTTTCCGATAATGCCGGAGGACAAACCCTTCCGCGCGCCCGGCCACATGGTCACGCCTTATCCCGACTATCGCCACTACACTGTGCGCGATTACGGCAACCGAGTTGGCGTGTTCCGCATGCTGGAGGCGTTCAAGGCTGCCGGGGTCAAGGCGAGCTTTGCGGTCAATGCTGCGGTAGCGGAACGCTATGCTGAGTTGATCGAAGCGGTGCTGGCCGATGGTCATGAGATCATCGCGCATTCCACCGACATGAATGGCACGATCACCAGCGATCTGGCCGAAGCCGATGAGCGCGCGCTGATCGCAGACAGCCTTGCGCGGTTGGAGGCAGCAAGCGGCATTAAGCCAAAAGGCTGGCTCTCGATTGCCCGTTCGCAAAGCTGGCGCACCGCCGATATCCTTACCGAGCACGGTCTCAAATACACCTGCGACTGGGTGAATGATGAGCTGCCGTATCGCTTCAAAAATGGACTGGTGAACCTGCCGCTCAATACAGAGCTGTCCGACCGCATGATTATCGCCACTCAGCAGCACTCGGCAGAGGGCTGGGCGCAGATGATGCGCGATGCGTTCGATTGGCTCGCCGCAGAAGCGCGCGGCACAGCTTACACCAAAGGTGGCGGGCGGATGCTGCCGGTCCACATCACGCCCTACATTATCGGGCAGCCATTCCGGATCAGAGCCTTGGAACAATTGCTCACAGACCTGAGCGGCCGCGCAGACGCGTGGATTGCGCCGGGCGCCGAGATCGTCTCCGCATGGGAAGAACAGCAATGACAATGATGAGCGCGCGCAACCCCCGCACGGGTGAAGCCGATTACGAATTCGCGGTCAGCTCACGGGATGATATCGCTGCGGATGCTGCGCGCCTGAGAGCAGAGCAACCCGCGTGGGAAGCGCTGGGCCCTGAAGGCCGCGCGAAGGTCTTGCTGCGCTTTGCCGATGCGGTTGATGCTGCTGCGCCGCAGCTTGCCGAGGCGCTTGCGATCGACACCGGACGCCACGCCGTGGCCTGGATCGAAGTGGACGGTCTGTCGCGGTCCTTGCGCCGCTGGGCAGAGCGCGGGCCTGCCTTGATCGCCGGGTTGGACCGGGAGGCAAAACCCTCCGCTTCGCCGGGTTTTGAAATTCGCGCAGACTACACCGCTTATCAGCTGTTCGGGGCGATTGCGCCGTGGAATTTCCCGGTGATCCTGACGCATATCGATGCTGTGCCAGCGATGATGGCGGGCTGCGCTGCGCTGGTGAAACCATCCGAGGTTACGCCTCGCTTTGCAAAGCCGATGTTGGACGTACTAGCGCAGGTTCCAGAACTACCGCTCGCCTATGTGATGGGCGGCGCGGATGTTGGCCAGGCCTTGATCGAGGAAGCTGACTACATCTGTTTCACCGGCTCCACCGAGACGGGCAAGAAGGTTGCTGAGGCCGCCGCGCGTCAATTGATCCCCGCCAATCTGGAACTGGGCGGCAAGGATCCGATGATCATCACCGCCAATGCCGATCCGCTATGGGCCGCGCGCATCGCCCTGCGCAGCTCGATTGTGGCGACGGGGCAGGCGTGCCAATCGATTGAGCGCATTTTTGTAGCGCGCGAAATTACTGAGCCGTTTTTGGCCGCGCTTGCGGAGGCTGCGAAAGCGGTCGAGATCACCTTTCCTGATCCGAAGCAGGGGCATATCGGCCCCTTCATTTTTCCCGATCAGGCGGGGAAAGTTCAGGCGCAAATTGATGACGCTGTGGCCAGCGGCGCACGCGTGCTTGCTGGCGGTCAGGTCGAAGAGCTGGGCGGCGGGAATTACTTGCGCCCGACGGTGCTCGCCGATGTAACGCCAGATATGGCGGTGATGCGTGAAGAGACCTTTGGCCCCGTGCTGCCAGTGACGATCTTTGATGATGTGGAGGCCGCGATCGCGCTGGCCAATGATACTACTTATGGCCTCTCCGCAGCAGTGCTCGCGGGCTCTTTGGAGGAAGCGAGCGAGATCGGCGCGCGGCTCGACGCCGGGGCGATTTCATTGCAGGACGGCGCACTCACCAGCATGGTGTCCGATGCGACAAACCATTCGCGCAAAGCCTCTGGATTGGGGCCAAGCCGGATGGGTGACGAAGGCCTGCTGAGGTTTCTGCGCCGCCGGGCGATGATTATCCAAACTGGTGATGCGCTGCCGATTGATGCCTACCGCGAGGGCCAATCCGGGTGAGCAATCGCGCGCAGTTGGAGGCGGCTATGCCCGCCATGCTGCTGCACGAGGGGCATTGGGATGGCTGGTACCGGGACTTTGATTTGGGCGGCCAATTGCTTGATGAGCGGCGCGTCAAAACGCATTGCGAATTTCCCGATGCGGGCGAGTGGCATTACATCCAGCACAATCGGATCAGCTGGGTGGATGGGCGCGAGGCTACGTTTGAGTTTGGCGGGCGGCTTGATGGTGACCGGCTGATTTGGGACACTGATCGTTTCTCTGGATATGGCTGGCAAACCCACGAGCATACGATCATGCTGCGGCTCGACCGATTGGATGTGCCGGGCGCATGCTATGTTGAGATGATCGGTCTGTTTCCCGGAGCTCAGACCCGCGCGCGGACCTGGCAATGGTTTAAAGACAACGAGCCGTGGAAACGGACTCTGTGCGATGAAAAGCGGGTGAGTTGAGAGAGCGTCGCAGAGTTTGGACGCTAACTCGTCAGCGCTCCAGCTCCACCAGCTCATATCGGTTCATCATATAGCCGTCGATGGAACCATAGACGAGAACCGAGTCCTCATCGGCTGTCACCCACATGTCAAAATCCGGATGGCGCGTGCCGCCCATGCCCTCATCGCTGTCGTCAACATAGCGATAGCGGCGACATTGGAACGTGCCGGCCTCAACGGTCTTTTCCTCTTCGCCAACATACTCCATCGTCATCTCAAGGCTGGCGATTTGCGGCGCAGTTGCACCGCGGTGGTCGGGGGAGGGGAGGAAGAATTTGAGGCGGCGGCGATGCGGCCCCTTGCTCAAATCCATCAGCCGCGTGGTGAACCCATCGCTGACCACGGGATGCGTGCCGAACGCATCAAATTCGCCTGCGTCTCGCGTTTCCGAATTGCGCCCGATTGATGGGCCATAGCTCTCGCAGGTGATCTGGTTTGCTGCTGCATCATAAGCCATCCAGCCAGAGCCGAGAAACTCATCGCCGAGTGTTAGATGCACCAGCAGGTTCTGCGGTTTGCGATCTGGCCCGATATGGCAGGTTATGTTGCGCAGCACAGTGGGGTCGGGTTCTTCGATCTCGCAATGCGCAGTCATGATGACAGAGCCATCGGCATGGTGCGAAAAGTTGAACCATTCGCGCCCACGCTCTTGCCCCTCGCGGCCAGGCTTGGCTGATAAATAGCGGATTTTGCCGCGCACATTGCGGTGCTGCATAACCCGCTCCTGTGCTAAATCAGACCGGCGGAATCAAGCCGCGCGATCACGTCTTCTTGGGCCCGCTTGAAGTAGTCGCGATCCGGCACGCTGGGACTGCCTGCCTCCATCATTTCATTGCCGCGATGAAACGCTTCTGCGCTGGCTGCATAGGCGTCTGCGAACAGTCCCGGGCGCTGGCGCGCGAGCGAGTTGATCATTGCCGGGGTCCGGCGGGCGGCGCGCAGTGAGCCAAGGTCAATTGTGCCCGATGCGGTGAAGGTTTCCCCATCGCCCGATTGCGCCATCAGCTTGCCGCGATAATCGACCATGCGGCTGTTCCCATCGGCACTCGCAGGCGGCAGACCGGTGCCGGAAATGCCCGCCGTGTTGGCGGAGACGACATAGGCCATGTTTTCAAAAGCGCGCGCTTGCTTGGCGATGTCCTTGGGAGTTGCGAGCGGCGATCCGATCTCTGAGGAAGAATGCGCAAACACCTCCGCACCGCGCATCGCCAGGACACGCGCGATTTCTGGATAGAGAATTTCCTCGCTGGCAATGGCCGCGATCCGGCCGATTTCTGTGTCGGCGACCGGGAACACCGCATCAATGCCGTAGCGATCGAGATAGGCGTCCCACACATCATGCGGGCTGGGCGCAAACATCGACAATAGGCGGCGATAGCGCAGGACCGTGTCGCCATTGGGCGCAATCAGAAAACAGGTCTGGAAATAGAAATCGGGGAACGCCGCATCGCGCTCGTAAGCATTGCCAGCGATGAACATCCCGAGCCGCTGAGCGACCCCGCCCAGCGCTTCATATTCAGGTCCATCTGCATCCCAGCATGCCTTGGCGGCAAAGTCGGCTATCGAAATTCGGCCCGGATAAGAGGTGAAGAGATATTCGGGCAGCACCGCCAGTTTCACCGGAGCCCCGCCATATTGCGCGATGAAGATCGATGACGCGCGGATCTGCGTTTCGATCTCGCCGATATGCTGCAGCATGGCCGCACGTGCAGCATCATTGTCCAAGGTTTCGAGCGAGCGCGCCGTCAATTGCATTGCAACTGCGGCGTATGGGGCAGGCGTGTTGGCAGGTGTGGTCATTGAAGCGCTATGCAATCCGTATCAGAGGCCAAGTGAGCCGGGGTTCATCAATCCGCGCGGATCAAGTTCCGCCTTCGCGGCCCTGAGTAAGGCATCAGCGCGCGGCTCCAGACTGTCGCGGTAACGGTAAGTCCGCCCGATCTGGAAATGCGCTGCTCCAAACTCAAAGAAGATATCGACGATCCCTTGCTTAATCTTCTGGGTCAGTTCCCATGCGGGCTCATTGGGTTTGAGCTTTGGCAGCTTTTTGAGATGCGCTTTTTCGATCGTGTCATTGATCAGCGGATTGCTGGCATCGGGCCAGTACAAGCATGGCTCGATCACCATGCCCGCGCCGCCGACGGTGGCGACGAGTGTGCCGTAATGAATGCTGAGCTTTTCCATTTCATCGGCATGTTTCGCGAACAGGGCCTTGATTGCGGCGAAGCACTCGGCAGAGCGGGCATGCTCTACCAATCCGTGGATTGGCGCCCAGCGCTCGCCATCGGGGCCGAGCATCGAATTGAGCGGGCCAAATGGATTGGCGCGGATGATCTTCGGGATCGTGTTCTCAACTTCGCGCCCGCCATAATGCGCAGCCAATTGGCGCGCGATTTCAACGTCGGCATCGGCTGCGGCTTGAATGCGCCCTTCGGCCAGAACATGTAGAGAGAAGTTCGCATCTTTGAGGAAATCACGTCCGGCTGCGACGACCTTTGCGCCTTCCTTCAGCGCTTTCATAACGCCGCCCTGTTTCTTCATCATGCCGACCAGTTGCTTGGCATCACTGGTCAGGCTGTCGCGCTTCATCCTCAGCGCGTTGAGATAGGGATCAAAGCCAAAGCATTCGGTCGCAATGCCGCGCCGCTCAATCTCGGTCGCAGCGGCAAACCAAGCATCCGCATCGTCAAATGCGAAGCTGGCATAGGCGTGGGAATCGGCCTCTGGGATCAGTTTGAGCGTGACGGTCGCCTTGATGCCAAGCGCGCCGGTATCGCCGAGGAACATTCCCGTCATGTCCGGGCCATAGGGGCGCATGTGCTTCTTGCCCGTGGCGAGCAAAGTGCCATCGGCTAAGACGACTTCCAATGCAGTGCAGCTTTGCACAGCGGAGCCATAGCGGCCCGTGCCCCAAAAGATGCAATTCTGGCTCATCCCGCCGCCAATGCTGGCCTTTAGACCAGAGAGGGTGCCCCACATTGGTGTGCGCAGATTGTGATGCGCGAGCCGTTCGCGCAGGTCCGCCCAGGTGCAGCCTGCCTCAACAGTCACCGTCATGTTGACGTCGTCGACTTCCAGCACGCGGTTCATCTGCGCAAGGTCAAACAACACGGTGCCGGGCGCGTCCTGAGTGTAGCCGCCCGTGTAGCTCATACCGCCGCCGCGCGGTGCCACCGCATGGCCCGCATCGGTCGCAGCTTTCACAGCGACTGCGAGTTGATGCTTGTCTTTCGGGCGCACAACTGCGGCCAGATCTGCGCCGCGCGAATAGATGTCATGAGCGTAGAAATCGAGGCTCGCTTCGTCAGTCAGCACTTCTGCGCCTGATGCACTCAGGCTGTCAGCTAGCGAGGTTTCAGCAAGGGTGGCCATCAGGCTGTCTCCGGTTCGGGGGAATTGAGTGGTGGGGCAGATGCGTCGTCTTCGGCTTCGGGAAAGCTCTCGGGATATTTGCCTAAGAACAGCAGCAGAGCACCACCTGCGACAAACATGAAAATGGCGACTTCGAGGATCGGGTTGAAGCTGCCCGTGCGGTCAAAAACCTGAGCATAGATCAAGGGCGAAGCGGCAGAGAACAATCCGAATGGCATATATAGCATGCCGTAGATCTTACCGTAATTTGCCATGCCGAAATAGCGGCCCGTTAGATAGGCGATTAGATCGCTCTCTGCGCCGGCAGCAAATCCGAGCAGGAAACCGGCCATTGCGGCGAGCACGAATGTGACGTCGACCTGCAGCAGGATCCAGGAGGATATCGCTGGTAGGCACAGCAGCGGGAATGCGACCATGCCCTGCCAGAAGCGGTCGAGCAGCGCGCCAGTGATCAAGCGCCCTGCGAAAATGCCAATCCCCAAAATGCCCATGACGGTCGCCTGAGCTTCTGGCTCAATTCCGCGCAGTCCCAGCATCTTGGGCATGTTGATGAACGCGCCGCCAAATGCCCCCGCGATCAGCGCAATCGATAGCCAGATCAGATAGAACCGATAGTCTTTAAGCGCTGCGCCGAGCGTAACTCCGGTCAGCTTGCCAGAGGCGCTTTCAATCGCCTTAGGGCGTTCCTCTGGGCGCGGTTCGCGAAACAGGAGATAGCCGACCACCAGCGCGGCCATTGGGAACAATGCGACGAGTGCGAACATCGCGCGCCAGCCATAATTCTCGATCGCCCAAACGGCGACCTGAGGCACGACCATGGCCGCCAGGCTGGTTCCCATCAGCAAAATGCCCAGCGCCAACCCGCGGTTCTTGAAGAACCAGAGATTGACCGCACGGCTCCAGGTGACAGGCGTCGATCCGATGCCGACAAACCCGACGACGACCCAAAAGCCGTAATAGATGTAGAGCGTTGATGGTTCATTCGCGGTCGGTGTCAAAGAGATCGCTGCAAAGGCGAGGCCGAATGCAAACAAAGACCAAAGCGCAACGGGCCGGACACCATATCGGTCGGCCAGCCAGCCAAACACCGGGGCTAGGAAACTTGCGATCACGCCGAAGATAGTGATCGGGATCAGCACCTGCGTCTGCGTCCAGCCGAATTCCTGCGACAGCGGCTCTGCGGTAAAACCAATCACATTGAACGGCAGCGGAGAGGCTCCGCACATCACGCCGAGGACACCCGCTAAGAGCACCTTCCACCCGAGCGAGAACTCGCCCTTTTCGCCGCTCGAATTTTGCTCAATCGCGGTCACTATAAAACTCCGTGAGATTGCCGTCCGGATCGCGGACCGCGAAGATATTGGTTTGGCCAAGGCCCTCAATTTCCACGCCCTCAGCTTCAAAAGCGATGTCCGCACCTTTGCCGGAAATGGCGGCGCGATAGGCCTCCCATCTCGCGACAGGGTAGCGGACTGAAATGATTCCAAGATTGGGCGGCGAGGCATGGTCCGAGAGGTCGCGTCCTTCGAAACCTTCGAATTGCATCAGCTCGATCCTCCCATCTTCGCCGGGCAGCACAGGCTGAACAACCGCGGCGCGGCGCACCAAAGTGGTGGCGAGATTGGCGGGGACGGACAGGTTGTTTGTGCGCGGCTCCGGGTCAGTGAAGGGCGCATCGAACAGCACACCCAATCCCAGCGTCTCGCGATGCCATGCGAGGCTCGCGGGCTGATCCTTGACCATGCGCATGGAGTTGAAAGCTTGGCTCAATCGGCCAGTTGGAAAGCCATCAAATGGCGGAGCGACGCGCTCATACACGGCATAGTTTACACCATGCGGGCCTCGGATCACGACGTTGACGAGGTCAGAGGTGCCGAAGCTGAAACGATAGGGTTCGCTCTCGGCCCACCAGCCGCGCGCGATCGCTGCATCGAACATTTTTTGTGCATCATTGCTGCGCAGCATAATCGAGAAAATACCGCCCGCATCCCAGGGACGCGCGGCAAGCCGGATTGGCCTCTGGCGCTCGGCGCCGTCAAACTGAACGAAGCGAATGCAGCCCGTGACCGCCTGCGCTGCGCACACTTTGCGAAATGCGCCAGAGACGCTGTTTGGGAGGCCCCAATAGTCGAGTTCACTGCGGGCCATCTCTCCCGAACTTACCTCTCGCCAACCGCCATCTTCGACGAGCCATGAGGCGCTTTCATTGAGGTCCACAACGCTGATCACCGCCTCGGTCCATGGCGCCACACCAAACTCACGCGCGTCCTGCGCCGCCGCTGATGCGGGGCGCAGGAGGGCAAGGACAAGCAACAGTCCCAGTGCGAAAGCTCCGGCGACAAGAGGCCGGCTAAAGAGAGGAAGGGCGTGCCTCATCTCAGTCGAAGGTGAAGCCCACATCGACCCCGAACGTCAGCGGCGGCGCGGCAAACACCTGGTTCTGCGATCCGCCTGCGAAGGTGTTCGCACGGAAGTATTCCCGGTCTGTCAGGTTCTTGCCCCACAGGGTTACCCGCCAGCGATCGGTGCGATATCCAATCCGTGCATCTAGGCGCAGGCCGGGTTCTTGCTTGGTGCCGGGGACGTTGGCGACAAGGCCGAAAGTGTCGTCTTCCCACGCCGCATCGCCGCCGAAGAACACCTCTCCATTACCAACCGCTACATCGTAGTTGAACCCGATCAGCCCTTTGAACTCAGGCGCATTTTTGAGGTCTAGACCAAGCGCGCAATCGATGATCGCTTCTTCAAATGCAGCAGTGCCGCCCGCGGGAATTACTGGCCCACAGGCAAGGCCCGGTGTTGTGGTTGTGCTGCCGGTAAGCAGGCCCGCTTGAGCAAAGTTGAGCGTTCGATATTCCGCATCAAGGAAGCTGGCATTGCCGTAAATGACCAGCCCATCAATTGGCTCGATCCGGCCTTCCAGCTCGACGCCTTGAATGCGCGCCTCACCGGCATTGATCCGGGTGAAGCCGCCAGTGGGCAAGGTCCCGCTGATCTGCAGATCTTGGTAGTCATTGAAGAAATACGTCGCATTCAAAGTGATCCGGTCATCCCAGAACTGGGTGCGAAGCCCGGCCTCAATGCTGTCGAGCTCTTCTTCATTCACCGGCAGGAAGCAAGCGACCGGGCTAAAGCAATCGGGCGAGAAACCCGGTGATTTAAAGCCGGTTGAGTAGGAGGCGTAGAACAGAATGTCCTCGGCTAGCTCGTAGTCGACCTTAGCCGTCCAGGTGATATTGTCCGTGTCGGCCTCGCCAGTGATGCCCGAGCCAAAGCCAGCCAGCGGACCGCCCGCATTGCCTTCAAATTCGCGGTCTTCCGTCGTCCAGCGCAGGCCGCCTGTTAGGGTCAGCGCGTCGGTCACATCAAAGGTCGCTTGAGTGAAGAGCGAGAAGCTTTCTGTCTCAACGTCGTTCTCGAAGGGGAAGACGAACAGATAATCGAGATTGACGGACTCGGTGTAGTAGAACGCGCCGGTCGTGAAATTGAATGGCCCGTCGAAATTGGAGCTGAGCAGCAGCTCTTGGCTGAATTGGTCTTGCTCGGTCTGCTGGAAGAACGGGAAGCTGATGAAGCTTGAAAGGTCGTCCTGCAAAGAGCGCAGCGCTGTGATCGAGGAGACGGTGAAATTGTCGTATTCACCGGTCAGCTGGATCGAAGCGCCAAAGGCTTCCACCTCGCTGTCAAAATCGGTGACGCAGCCAATGGGCTGAAAATTGACTGGAGTGGCGGCTGAACAGGTGACACCAGCAGCGGGCTCGATCGTGAAGATGTCGCCATCAACATCGGTGGTGATCGCCGGGTTCGTGCTGCTCGCAGCGAGCGAGCTTGGCGTGGGATCGCTGTTGTCGGATGTGTAATCGAAAATGGTGAGCATCGACCAATTTTCGTTGAGCTCGCCATAAATGCTGCCGCGGAAGGCAAAGACCTTTTCCGCGCCTGCTTCTGTGCCAGCCTGATCGGCGAAATCACCATTGGGATTGAGCGTGTGGAAACCGTCGCGCTCTTTGTAGAGGCCGGTGACCCGCACCGCGAGCGAATCTGCCAGGCTGAGGTTGGCGGTGCCGCGCGCGGAAATGCGGTCAAAATTACCATAGCCTAAATCGGCGGAGAATGAGTTCTCGCCCAGCTGCGGGCGGACCGATGTAAACTTGATCGCGCCGCCATTGGTGTTGCGACCATAGAGCGTGCCTTGCGGGCCGCGCAGAACTTCGACCTGTTCGATGTCGAGCAGATCGACGAGTGAGCCGACCGTGCGGCCCAGATAAACATTGTCGATATAAATGCCGACGGCCGGGTCAACCGCGCCGCGCGATTCGTCTTCGCCAACGCCGCGGAAAAAGATCCGCGCGGACGAGGCGGTGCCGGTGCCAGTCGAGATGACGACACCTGGTATTTGGGCCTGCAGATCATTGGCGTCGGTAATCTGCCGGTTTTCAAGCTGCGCACCTGTGAGCGCGGTCACTGCTGCCGGGACATCTTGCAAATCCTCTGCGCGGCGCTGGGCCGTCACAACGATGACGTTTTCGTCTTCCGCGTCGTTAGTCTCTGCAGTCGCGCCTTCTTGCGCCAAAACCTGTGCAGGGGAGGCCGTCAATGCGGCGATCGAAACAGTGCTCGCGAAGATGAGTGATTTGTAGGTGCGCAAGTCCATGGAAAAATGTCCTTTCAGCAAAAGCTGGCCAACCTTTTCTGGCCGGGAGGCAGTGTTGCACATGTAAGTTGTCCGGACAACCTCCCGTCACACAAAGGCTAGAAGGCGACCCGTGCCTACACGCGAGTGAGAACCTGGTCTGCCGCGCGTTCACCGCTTTCCAGCGCGCCTTCCATGCCGGTGTTTTCGATCGCGAGATGCTCGCCTGCAAAGTGGAGACGGGCACCTTGTTCCTGGCAGGCAGAGGCGAGGGTGCTCGCCATTCCGGTGCCGATATGATGATAAATGCCGCGCGCGCCTGCCTCACGCTGCCAGCTGAACAGGCGTTCGACTTTGACGTTATCAGCGCTTGATGGACGCATTTTGGCGATACGACCGATGATCTGAGCCTTGGCGACGTCTTGTGGTAGGCGATCAAGCAGGTCTGCGCCCGCACCTGTCGTCCAGAGTTTTAGCATGGGCGGGCTATCTCCGCTGCCATCCGACAGGATAAACACCCGCCCGATCAGCGGGTCATCGCTCCACAATGTGTCGGGGAAAGGATCGCTTTGCCAGAAGGGTTCGCTCGCCGACAAATAGGCAAAGCTCGCGCGGGTGTAGGGCAGCTGAGCCATGCTATGCGCCATCGCTGGTGACATGGGCGATTGGACGATGGCTGCGCCGCGCGCGCGCAGGGCGGAGAACGGAATGGTGCAGATCGCAGTGCGCGCATGCAGTGTTTCTCCGCTCGCGCCGAGCGCTAGGGTCACTCCGGTCGGATCCTCGGCAATGCCCGACACTCTCGCGCCGATCCGCACATCACCTTTGAGCTCGGCCGCCATTGCCTCGGGCAGGCGCTGCGCACCGTTCGTAATTGTTGAGATGGGGCCGGGCTGGCTGCGGAATACCGAGAAACTGCGCGCGAGATGAAGCTGCGACATGCTGGAAAGCGAATTGCCGTTAAAATTGGCGGCGATCAGGCGCAGTGCTTCATTGCTGGCGCCAGCGTTGCGGAGCGCTTGGGCAACGGAAAAGTCGCGCTCCGGTGATGCCTCCAGCCAGTCTTTTGGCTGAGCCAATGACGGCAATGCGCGGGCATAGCGGCGGAGAAGGGCAGCGGGCTCGCTTTCGCGTTCTTCGGGGTTGAGCTTATTGCCCGGGCTCTGCGCCCAGTCGGAGGCAAGTGAGCGCTCGCCATTGATCCAATAGAGATTGCCGGGCGTTTGGGTGCGGCCTGCGCCTGATCCGCCGTCGCTGGATAGAGCGACGCCGAGCCGCGCGGCGATAGAATGCAGCCTTGTGTAGCCAGCGCCGATCTGGATACCGCCCGCCTCTGGACGGCCCGGCAGGTCATCCAGTGTGTGGAGCCTGCCGCCAATGCGGTCCGCGGCCTCCAAGACGACGACAGACAGCCCGGCGTCCTCGCAGAGTTTGGCGGCGTTGAGGCCGGCGAGGCCAGCGCCAACTATGGCGACATCAACCTGAGTGCGCCCCCATGCCATCCTGGGCGCAGCACCGGCGATGATCGCCGCCGAGCTGCCCGCCAGAAATGCGCGCCGTGTTGTCATCGGCAGCTCAATGTCCTCCGGACTTAGCGGGCTTTTCTTCGGTGCTCGCCGCCCGCGCGCGGTCGGTCAGCAGCTTAAATTTGGTCCAGGTGGTCTCGTTGCGGCGCGTGTCATCAGCCGGCGGCGCATCTTCATAAATCGGGAAGTTCTCGCGGATCTCATCCTTCAGAACCTTTGGCAGACCCTCAAAGCCATCGCGCAGTTTGCGGCCTGTGAAGTTGAACACCATCAGGCCAGGCCGGCTGCGCATGTTCATCCAAGGCGCCCATTGCGAAATGCGGGTCCAAGCGATCAGCGGGTATGCGGTCGGCTTACTGGCATCTAGCACGTCTTCGCGTGTGCCCAGGAAATTGAAGATTTCCATGGCGTGATACATATTGCCAACGCTGCTTTGATAGTCGCCCGCCAATGGGTTGGTGTAGAACAGCGGAACCTCGAACGGCATGAAGACATATTCGTCTTCCACCCGCAGGGTCGAGATGGAATAGGGTGATCCGTCCGCATTGATGGGGAAGGTCGGGCGGCTGTTCACTGGGTCATTGTGGATCTGCATCACGTCGACCGTTTCGCCAGTCCACGGGTTTTCCCATTTGTCGACCACTTCACCGGTTTCAGGATCGAGGTGGACTAGAACCTCGCGGCTGATAATCTTCCAGCCTTCGCCGCGCACAGGGTCTTCTACTTTGACGCAGCGCCGGATGTTCATGCCTTCGCCGCGGAACAGCAGCTTGTCAGGTTCACCAGGGACGCGGGAGTAGACATTGCCAGAGAATGTCCAAACCGCGGTTTCGCCGTAATCGGTACCGCATTGGAAGCGTTTTGAAATCTCAACCGCATCTTCGGGAACGTTGGGATCGAGCATCCGGGTCTGTGCTGGCTGAGCGGCCAATGCGGCGACTCCGGCGAGGCTGGTGACGGTAAAAAGAAGATTGGCGAATTTCATATTTTGGCTCCCAAAACTATCCGACAGGCAAATTTGTCCGGACAAATTTGCATTTCTTGCTTGACTTTAGATTTGTCCGGACAAATTGTGAAGCCACAAAATGGCGCTAATTTTGGCGTCGGCAAAACGGGTTGATGATTCTTTGTTTTCTGCGGCTTCTATACTGTTTGTTCCTGGCTCGCGGGCTGATCGCTTTGAAAAGGCGAAGGCTGGCGGCGCTGATTTGACGGTGATCGATCTAGAAGATGCGGTCGCGGCGGAAGACAAAGTAAGCGCGCGCGATGCGGCCTTGGGTCAGATCGCTGCAAACAAAGCGGGCTGGGCCATCCGCATTAATCCAGTGCCGACCGCTGCGGGTATCCGCGATCTTGCGGTGCTGGCTGACACGGATGCATTGCCGGACACGCTGCTGGTGCCAATGGTCGAAAGCGCGCCCGAAATTGAGGTGATCGCCGGTGCGCTTGGCGATCGCTGTCCTGCGCTGGTTCCTCTGGTAGAGACGCCCAGGGGACTACGGCACGCGCTAGAAATCGTCTCGCACGATGCGGTTGTCGCGCTGATGTTTGGTGGCGGGGATTTCTCTGGTGAGCTCGGTGTCGAGCTCGCTTGGGAGCCACTGCTAACCGCTCGCCAACAGGTTATTCTCGCCTGCGCAGAGGCGCGCAAGCCCGCGATTGATGTGCCTTACATCAAGCTGGAGGACGAAGCTGGCTTGGCTGAGGAATGCGCCCGCGCGCAGTCCATCGGCTTTGCTGCCAAGGCTGCGATCCATCCGCGCCAATTGCCCGCGATCAAATCAGCCTTCGCGCCCAGCGAAGCTGAAGTGTCCGAAGCGCGCGAAGCGCTGGCCGCGTATGAAGCAGGCGGCGGGCGCGCCATTCGGTTCAACGGACGGATGCTCGAGGCGCCGTTCATCAAGAAATACCGCGCGGTGATTGCGCGGCACGAGGAGCAAACAAATGCGTGACGGTGTTATCGAAGTTGCCCCTGGGCGCTTTCGCGAAGTTCAGGGCCGCTACTTTGAAGATTTTCAAGAGGGGCACATTTACGAGCACCGCCCCGGACGCACGATCACCGATGCGGACAATGTGTGGTTTACGCTGCTCACCATGAATACGCACCCTGCGCATTTTGATTATGAGCTTTCGAAAGACACCGAATTCGGCAAGCCTTTGGTGGTGAGCCCGTTCACCATTGCGCTGATGACCGGCATGAGTGTGTCGGACACCAGCGGCAAGGCGATTGCTAATCTTGGCTGGGACGAAGTGCGCATGACCAAGCCGCTGTTCGTGGGCGACACGGTATATTGCGAGAGCGAAGTTCTCGAAAAACGCGAAAGTAAGAGCCGCCCTGAGCAGGGCATCGTCACCTTCAAAACCGTCGGGAAAAACCAGCACGGCGAAGTCATCGCCCATTACAAGCGCACGGTGCTTGTTTGGAAGCGCGGCTTTGGCGGCCTCGACGACTAACCCCATCTCCCAAAGGAATTGACCATGGCTACCGCTGCAAATCTCGAAGACCAAATCCGCACCATCGATCCCGATGAAGAGCGTGCATTTATGGACGCGATTGATCGCTGGCTGGAGCGTGAAGTGATCCCAGTGATCCAGCATCACGATCACGGCGATATCTGGCCAGAGAAGCTGGTGGATCAGATGGCAGAAATGGGCTTGTTTGGCGCAACCATTGGCCAGGAATATGGCGGCCTCGGTCTGCCCGCGACAACCTATGCCAAGATTGTGATGCGCATCTCCAGCTATTGGATGGCGATCACGGGTATCTTTAACTCGCACCTGATTATGGCGGCGGCGGTTGAGCGCTTTGGCACTCCGCAGCAAAAGGCGAAATGGCTGCCAAAGTTCGCGACTGGTGAAATTCGCGGAGGCCTCGCGCTGACGGAACCCAATGCGGGCACCGATCTCCAGGCGATCCGCACGGTCGCGCGAAAAGATGAGAATGGCGATTACATTCTCAACGGCACCAAAACCTGGATCTCAAACGCCTTGAATGGCCAGTGTTTTGCGATGTTGGTAAAGACCGATCCAGACGCTGATCCGCGCTATAAGGGCATGAGCCTGTTTATCGCCGACAAGCGTGAAGGCCTGACTACTGGCAAGAAGTTCGACAAGCTGGGCTACAAGGCGATCGATAGCGCTGAGCTGATCATGGAGGATTACCGCATTCCGGCTGATCAACTGATCGGCGGCGTTGAAGGGCAGGGTTTCTTCCAGGCGACCGGCGGTCTGGAGCTCGGCCGCATCAATGTCGCCGCGCGCGGTGTTGGCCTTGCCGAAGGTTCACTGCGGCTCGCAACCGAATATGCGCAGCAGCGCGAGACGATGGGCAAGCCGATTGCGCACCACCAGGCGATCCAGTTGAAACTGGGCGAAATGGTAACGCGTGCGCGGGCTGCACGGCTGCTCACGCTGGATGCATCCGAGGCTTACGATTCTGGCGAACGCTGCGACAAAGAGGCCGGTATTGCGAAGTACTTCGCGTCGGAAGCCGCCGTTGAGAACAGCCAAGAGGCGATGCGTGTCTTTGGTGGCTATTCCTATTCAAAAGAATATGACATCGAGCGTTATTACCGCGACAGCATGTTGATGTGCATCGGCGAGGGGACCAACGAAATGCAGCGCATTATTATCGCCAAGCAGCACCTCAAAGAAAACCAGATCTAAGGTAAGGGGCCGGCCATGCATCTTCCGCTAAAGGGTTACCGTGTCATCAGCGCCGAGCAATATGGCGCTGGTCCCTATGGCACGATGTTTCTCGCCCAAATGGGGGCGGAGGTCATCAAGATTGAGCCGCCGGTGAAGACTGGCCCGGACGGAATGCGGCGTGGCGGCGGCGATACGGCGCGCGCGGTTGGGCCGCATTTTCTGCGCGACCATGAGAGCGTCTATTTCAACGCCTTCAACCTCAACAAGCGTTCTCTAACGCTCGATTTGAACAGCGAAGAAGGTCAGGCGATCCTGCGTAAGCTTGCATCAACCAGTCATGTCGTTGCCAACAATATGCGAGGCGATCTGCCGGATCGTTTGGGCCTGACTTACGAGGCGCTCAAAGACGTGAACCCGGCGCTCGTTTGCGCGCATCTATCAGCCTATGGGCGCGACAATGAACGCGCGAAATGGCCGGGCTATGACTATCTGATGCAGGCCGAGGCTGGCTATTGCCAGATGACCGGTGAGCCGGGCCAAGTGCCCCAGCGCATGGGCCTATCGATGGTCGACTTTATGACCGGTACCATTTTCTGCATCGGACTGCTCGGCGCACTTGTTGATGCAGAGCGTTCGGGCAAGGGGCGCGATGTCGACACTGACCTTTTGTCCGCCGCCGTGCACCAAACGAGCTATCCTGCGCTGTGGTATATGAACAATGGCGATGAGACGCAGCGCACACCGCGCAGCGCCCATCCATCCGCCACGCCCAGCCAAATGTTCAAGGCCGCCGATGGCTGGATGTTTGTGATGTGTCAGCTGCCCAAGTTCTGGGACGTGCTGACCACGCGCATGGGCCGCGCCGACCTTAGCGACGATCCGAGATTTGCAACGAATGCGGACCGGCTCGCCAATCGCGAAGCGCTAACCGAAATTCTCGACGCGGAATTCTCAGCCAAGCCGATGGCGCATTGGCAGGACTTGCTGGCGGGTTATGTGCCGGTCGCGCCGGTCTATGAACTGGGCGATGCGCTCGACAATCCATGGCTGGAGACGATTGGCCTTCGTGACAGCGTTGAGCATCCCGACAATCCGGATCTCAAGGTGCTTGCGAGCCCGCTCAAGTTTGATGGACAGCGCCCGCCTAATCGCGCCGCACCGTTGCTCAGCGCGGATAGCGACGCGATCCTTGCCGACCTTGGCTATGGCGAGAGCGATATCGCTGAGCTGCGCAAAAGCGGCATCGTCTGATTTAGCGGAGGCGGGCGAGGGACATGGGCAAGCTTTCCGGTATCAAGGTCATCGACCTCTCGCTGTTTCTGCCGGGGCCGATGCTGACGGTGATGATGGCCGACCAGGGCGCGGAAGTGATCAAGGTTGAGCCCATGGCCGGTGATCCCGCGCGCGACCAGGCCCCATTCGACACCTACGGCGACGGCGAGCATTCCGTTTGGTTCGCAAATCTCAATCGCGGCAAGAAAAGCGTCGTGCTCGATCTTAAAAGTGACGAGGGCAAGGCCGCGCTTCGCGATCTGATCGCTGGCGCAGATGTGTTCGTCGAAGGCTTCCGGCCTGGCGTGATGAAGCGCCTTGGTTTCGACTATGATGCGGTAAAGGCAATCAAGCCCGACATCGTTTATTGCTCAGTTTCTGCGTTCGGACAGGAGGGCGCTCTCGCTCACCATCCCGCGCATGATATGGCGGTACAGGCGCTTGCCGGGTTTATGTCGGTCAATGATGGCCCGGACGGAATGCCGGTCGTGCCGGGCGCACCGAGCGCTGATCTGGCGGCTGGACTGACCGCGCTTTCCGCCGTCTTGATGGCCTTGATTGGGCGCACGAATAGCGGCGAGGGCGCGTACATCGATTGCGCTATGTTCGACAGCCTTTTGCCGTGGTGCGTGCACACCGCTGGCAGCGCGATAGCGGGCGGTGAGAGCCCGGTCTCATCCGCGCAAAGGTCGCTCGGCGGTGCGGGTTTTTACCAAGTCTATCAGACGAAAGACGCGCGGCACGTTGTGCTCGGCGGGCGCGAGCTCAAATTTGCTAAGAACCTGCTCACCGCATTGGGCCGCGAAGACTTGCTGCCGCTGGCCGAGGCACCCGCTGGCGAACAAGGCGAATTGATCGCCTTCCTGCGTTCCACATTCGAAACCAAATCGCGCGATGAATGGGTGGATTGGTTTGCCGACAAAGATGTCGCCTTTTCGCCCGTGCTCAATTTCCGCGAAGCTTTGGATGAGCCGCATATTGCCGAGCGCGGCCTATGGATCGAGGCATCGGATGGCGGACGGCATATTGCGCCTGCGATCCGCTTTGCCGGAGAAGATTGGCAGCCGGGCAGCGTGCCCAAATTGGGCGAGCATTCTCAATGAAAGAAAGCCTACGCCTCGACGTCGATATGCATCGCGTAGGCGAAGCGGTCTCCGGGGTGGTGGCTGACCGAAATTTCGAAGATTGTGCCATCGGGATTGAAGTAGCAGCGCAGAATGCGCAGCACCGGACCGCCTTCGTCGACTTCCAGAACCTTGGCGGTATCCGCGTCTGCGGCGACGGCCTGAATATCTTGGGTGATCTTGCCAATCCGGATGCCGGCCAATTGCTCAACTTGGCTGAACAAGCTGCCCTTTGCGAGGTCGAGTTCACCTATCGCATCGCCCAGCATTTCATGAAAATAGACGTCAGTCACTGCGATAGGCAAGGCCTCACCCGGATGGCGCCGGACGCCGCGGTGGCAGGTCCAGGCGCCCTTAGTGCTTTCGGCAATCTGCTCGGCAACTTCAAACGGCAAGGGCGCGCTTTCGCCAGCTGTATAAATGATCTCGCTGCCGCGCGCATATTGCAGCAATTCGCCAACGTTAGAGAGCGGCTGGTGCAAAGCGCCGCCGCGCGCTGCAGCGGGCTGAACAGTAGTACCAGAGCCGCGTTTGCGTTGAATCAAACCCTCCGCCTCAAGCCGGCGCAGAGCCTCGCGAACAGTAAAGCGGCTGACGTCAAAACGCCGGCAAAGCGCGGTTTCCGTTGGGAATTGCTTGCCGTCCGCAAACTCGCCCGCGACAATCGCCTCGCGCAATTCACCCGCCAATTGCAGGTAGCGCGGCGTGCGTTCGCTCTTCTTATTGCCGGCTTTGCTGGCCAATCCCTACTCCATCAATTTGGTAATCCGCAGCAGGTGCGCTCATGAGCGAACCACTGCTTGGCATTCTGGGGCAGAGCTTAGCGCGGCCCGTCGGGAAAAGCGAGCGTCAGCGTGCGCGTCTTCACCTTCTCGATTGGCTCGCCTGCGTTGCTGGCGCGCGCGGCACAGTTGCCCGCCAAGTGGGTGCCAAGATATCAGCAAGTGGTTGGGAGCAGGCGACTTATCTCGGCAACGTGCTAGAGATGGATGACGTCCACCGCGCGGCTTTGCTGCACCCCGGCCCAGTGATCTGGCCATCGGCGCTGAGCATGGGTGGCGGCAATATAGACGCTACCTTGGATGCGGCGGTGCGCGGCTATGAAGCGATGATCGCGATTGGCGCGGCCTTTGATGCAAAGCACTATGCACATTGGCATCCGACCGCGACGATGGGAGTCTTTGGCGCTGCTGCTGCTGCGGGTTCGCTGCTCGGATTTTCGGCCGATCAATATGCGCATGCATTGGGCAATGCCGGGTCGGTTTCTGGCGGACTGTGGCACATGCGGCATGATGATGTGCTGACCAAGCAATGGCACATCTTCCACGCGGTGCGCACCGGGCGCGATGCATCATTGCATGTGCAGCATGGCGCGACTGGCCCGCATGGAATTCTGGAAGGCCCGCAAGGCCTGTTTGCGGCCATGACCGACGCTCCGGGAGAGCTCGCATCGAATGACCAAGGCTGGCTTATTGACGAGGTCAGCTTCAAGCCCTTTGCCGCCTGCCGCCACGCGCACCCCGCGATTGATGCAGCGATGGAACTGCGCGCCGTTGGTAAGTTGGGCGCACCATTCGTGGTTGAGACTTTTAGCGATGCTTTGACCTTCTGCGACCGGCCCAATCCGAAGACTGAGGTTGAGGCGAAGTTCTCACTTCAGCACGCGGTTGCTGTGGTGGCTGCTGGGCGCGATGCAAAGCCGGAAGACTTCACCGAGGCGGCCATTGCGGAGCTTTCCGAATTGCGCGCGCAGGTTTCTGTAGCCGAAGATCCTGCAATCACGGCCCGCTATCCAGAGCATTTTGGCGCGCGGGTGAATGGGTTGGAATTGGTGGATACTCTGGGCGATCCCGAACGCCCTGTTTCCGAGGGTCAGATCATTGCCAAGATGCACACACTGGCGGAGTGGGGCGGGCTTTCTAAAACGCATGCCGACAAGGCTGTTGATCTGGCGCTCCACGGCGATGATGGCGACGCGGTCAATACAATGCTGGAGGAGTGGCTGGCATGAGCGCGAAGGATGCCATCCTCGAATTCTCCGCGGCGCAGCACCGGCTGCCCGATGACGTTCGCGCAGACACTTTGCGCTTGCTTGCCGATACGTTGGCTGGCGGCGCAGCGGGCGCGCAGTCGGCGGAAGCCCGCAAGCTGAGAGGCTCGCTGGGTGCGTTTGGGACTGATCCAGAAGCGCGGCTCCTCAACGGTGCTCTGGTTCCAGCGGGTTCGGCCGCGTTCTTTAATGGCTTTGCGATCCACTGCCTCGAATGGGATGCGGTTCACGAAGGCGCTGTTGTGCATGCCCTTTCGGTCGTCACCGCCGCAGTGATGGCGCAGTCCGACGACAATGGCGGCATGGATCCGGAAATCGTCCTCACGGCTCTTGCAGTTGGAGTGGACATAGCGAGCGGGTTGGGCCTTTCCGCAACCGGACCGATGGCCTTCTTTCGGCCCGCCACGGCCGGAGTGATCGGCGCAGCTTTGGCAGCGGCGCGTTTGACCGACATCCCGGCAGAGAAATACGCCGATGTGATGGGCCTCGCCTATTCATTCGCGAGCGGAACGATGCAGGCGCATGTCGAAGCTTCGATCGCGCTTCCGCTTCAGATCGCCAACGCCGCGCGCGCTGCGATCACTGCGGTGCACTTGGTCGACGCTGGGATGGATGGCCCGCATGATATTTTGGATGGGCCGTTCGGCTATTCCAAACTGATCGAGCCGCTCGATCTGTCTTGTTACACCGCCGATCTCGGCAAGGTTTGGCGTATCTCCGAGGTGGCTATCAAGCCATTCCCATCGGGCCGCGCTAGCCATGGTGCGCTTGGAGCGCTCGACCAATTGTATCGCGAAGGCATGCGCCTTTCCGATGTTGCGAAAATCGAACTGTTTGCGCCGCCGCTGATCAAGCGATTGGTTGGCAGGCCCTACAATCCGGACATGAGCGCAGCCTATGCGAGGCTGTGCTTGCCAATCCTTGCTCCGCTGATGCTGCGCGATGGGATCATCGATCCTGCGCTGTTCGACAGCGATGCTTTGCATGCGCCAGAATTGGTCGCGCTTGCTCCGAATGTTTCGGTTGAGCTCGATGGAAATCCCGATGGTAATGCCATGGCTCCGCAGCGGCTTGTCCTCACGACAACCACCGGCGAAGCTGTGGAGCGAACCATCTCCGACAACCTCGGCAGCATCGCCAATCCGATGAGCGACGAACAGGCCAAGGCGAAATACGACCTGTGTCGCAAGCTCGCCGGTGCCGATGTCGACCCACGCATCTTCGATGACCCTCTTTCCTACTTTGCGGATTCCCTATGACCTACCCGACCTACTTTGAAGCGCTCGATCACAAGCAGATGCTGGCGGACTATCCGGTCGGTGAAGAGTTCGTTTCGCGCTATAAAAGCATGAGCCGTGATGAGCTGTTCGCGCTGCAGGATGCGCAGTTTAAGAAGCTGATGGTCAAAGGCTGGCAGGTGCCATTTTACCAGCGGCTGTGGGGCGCACAGGGAATTGAGCCGGGCGACATCAAGGGGCTGGCGGATATCACCAAGCTGCCGGTTTACGACAAGACGGACCTGATGGCCTCGATCGCTGAGCACCCGCCATATGGCGATTTTCACGGCATGGGTGATCAGGCGACGCGCCCGCCCGTTGTGCTCCACACGACCAGCGGCACGACCGGCAAACCGCAAGTTTTGATGTTCGGTCCAAAGGGCCGCGAAGTGGGCAATTTGATGGTTGGCCGGATGTACCGCTGGATGGGTCTGCACAGCGATGATGTGGTGCATTCCGTTTATGGCCACGGCATGATCAATGGCGGGCATTACATTCGCGAAAGTGTGACCAAGTTCACCAATTCGGTGTTCCTCTCAGCAGGTACTGGGATTGAAACGCGCAGCGTCAATCAGGTGCAGCTGATGGCCGATTTCGGCGTCACCTGCGTGGTCGGATTTGTCGACTATATTCGCAAGCTCGCTGGCACAGCTGAAGAGCTCGGACTGTTCGACAAGATCGACATCAAGATGATCATCGGCCACCTCGGCACCGAAGATCGCCAAGCCACAGAAGACGCCTGGCACGGCGCGAAGGCGTATGATTGGTACGGCGTCGGTGACACTGGCACGATTGCGGGCGAGGGCCCTGATCGTGATGGCATGTATGTCTGGGAAGATGCGCAATATCTTGAGCTGCTGGGCGTGGATGATGGCGCGCCGGTAGACCACGGCGAGACCGGCGATATGGTCGTTACCTGCCTGTATAAGGATGATGTCGCGCCCTGCATCCGCTTCAACACGCACGACATCACGCATGAGCTCGATGGGCGCGGCGAGATCGCCTTTAAGCGGATCGCAGGCTTCCGCGGGCGCAGTGACAATATGGTGAAACTGCGCGGGATCAATGTGTTCCCGCATGCGATTGGCGCGATCATTGAGAATCGCCCGGACCTGACCGGCGAATATGTTTGCCACCTGGCCCGCGACGCGAACCAGCGCGATTCCATGCGCGTTACCTTGGAAAGCAAGGGCGGAACGGATCAAGCGGCGCTGGCCGAAATGCTGAAGCAAGGTCTCGGCGTAGAAGTCGAAATTGCGCTATGCGAGCCGGGCGGAACCGCTGCTGTGACTGAGATCGACAAGCGGCAAAAACCGCTGCGTTTGATCGATGAGCGGGGCGTGTGACCGCGCGATGATTGATCCCTACAACGCCTTTCTTTGCCGCGACGAAAGCGCCGGTGGTTCCGACGGTCCGCTTGCCGGAATAACGGTCGGCGTAAAGGCCAATATTGCGGTCAAAGGCATGCCATTGCATGCCGGGATTGGCGCATGGGAAGATCGGCGTGCGGACTTGGATGCAGAGGTGGTTTCTCGTTTGCGAGCAGCCGGAGCGTCCATCACCGGCATTCTCAATATGGAAGAGGGCGCGCTCGGCGCAAAGACGGACAATCCGCATTTCGGCCCAACTCAAAACCCACACCGCGATGGCTTTTCGCCTGGTGGTTCGTCTGGCGGTAGCGGAGCCGCCGTAGCCGCTGGGCTATGCGATATCGCGCTTGGCACAGACACCATGGGCTCGGTGCGCATCCCGTCTTCGCATTGCGGTGTCTATGGCTTCAAACCGGCGACAGACCGCGTCCGCCAAGACGGCTTAATCGCTGCTGATGCGACGCTCGATGCGATTGGTCCCTTGGCGCGAGACCTTGATCTGCTGGAGCGGGTTTCGCAGGTCATCACCGATTTTGGGGACGGCGCAATTGCGGGCTCGGGCGCGGTACTGATCGACCATAATGTCGATGTGAATCCTGATGTGCTGACTGCATTTGAAGCGGCTGTCGCGGCGCTGGACAGCGCGCCAACGGACGTCGCGCTCCCGCATAAGCAAAGCCGCATTCGCTTTGCTGGCTTTATCGGCGTTTCCAAGAAAATGGCGGAGGATTTGGCCGGTGTTGCCGTGTCCGAAAATCTCGCCAAATTGCTGACCTATGGCCCGCGCCGTTCAGCCGAAGACTGGGCCGAAGATCAGATCATTTTCGCCGAAACGCGCGAGGCCGTGCGCATGATCATTGCCGAATACGGCTTCCTGATCCTGCCCACCGTGCCGAACCCGCCATTTGCCCATAGCGATGCCGAACCCGCCGCGCAGGCGGATTTCACCTGCCTTGCCAATATCGCTGGCTTGCCTGCAATCAGCATCCCTGCGGGCTGGACCGAAGACGGCCTGCCAATCGGCGTTCAGGTCGTCGGACCTGCTGGCGCGGAAGCGGGCCTGTTTGCACTCGCGCGCCAACTGGATCACAAAATGGGCGCTTATCGCGCACCAAACTCCTAGGAGAAAACCCATGCGTATTATCGTTCCGTTCAACCTGAAACCCGGCACCAACGTTGCCGAATATGAGGAATGGGCAAAGACCAAGGATGTGCCAACCGCAAGCGCATTGGGCTCTGTAAAGAGCTTCACCGTGCACAAGGCAACCGGCCTGTTCGGCGATCCAGAAGCGACCCCGCCATACCAATATTTCGAGGTCCTCGACATCACGGATATGGACGCATTCATCGCCGACATTTCGGACGAGAAATTCCAGGAAGCGGCTGCGCCATTTCAAGTTTACGCCGATGCGCCGCAATTCATCCTGACCGAGGATCTGTGATCCATGGGCAAGTATTCTGGCAAAACGATCGTGGTCACTGGCTCCGGCAAGCAAAAGGGCCTTGGCCAAGGCATCCTTCAGGCTTTCGCCGATGAAGGCGCGAACTGCGTCGTCTCTGATCTGACAATCGATGACGAAGCCGAAGCGGTTGCAGAGGAGCTTCGCTCGCGCGGGGCAAAAGTAGCGACCATCGGATGTGATGTTTCCAAAGCTGATCAATGCCAGGCGCTCGTCGCCAAGACGATCGAGTATTTCGGCAATGTCGATGTGTTTGTGAACAATGCTGGGATTGGTTTCCTGATGAAGCCGCTGCTCGAAGTCGATACCGCGAAAGAATGGGACCAAGTCCTCTCGGTCAATCTCTCCGGCGCGTTTTATTGCACCCAGGCCGCAGCGCGCGCGATGGTGGAGGCGGGCAAAGGTGGCCGCATCGTCAACATCGCATCGCAGGCCGCGAAAACTGGCTTCCCGCATTTGCCAGCTTACGTCTCGTCAAAGCATGGCATGGTAGGCCTGACCCGCGCCAGCGCAGTTGAGCTCGGAGGCCACGGCATCACGGTCAACGCAGTGTGTCCGAACCATGTCACCACTGGCCTCGGCGCGCAGCAAAATGAGTATTTTTCCAAGCTGCTCGGCTTCGACAATGTTGAGGCCTATCTGGAGAACATGAGCGCGAAAAATCCGATGGGCAGGCCCGGTCTCCCATCCGACACTGCTGCTGCTTGCCTATGGCTCGCGAGCGATGACGCCTTTTACGTTACCGGAGAGGCGCTCAATGTAACCGGCGGCGAGGAGATGCACTGATGCCACTCATCGAAGAACGCATGGATATGCCGGGCGGCGCGAAGATGGCGCTGAGCGTTGTCGTCAATGTTGAAGAAGGCAGCGAAATGACCATTGCTCGCGGCGATCGCGGGATGGAGCCGGTCGATGAATTGGGCGTTTTCGTAAAGTCGAAGATGCGAAATTACTCCAATGAGTCCAATTACCTTTATGGTATCAAGGCGGGCGCGCCGCGTGTCGTGAAACTGCTCAAACGTTATGACATCATGGCGAGCTGGACAGTGGCCGCGCTGAGTTTGGAAAACCACCCGGAGATCGCCCAAGCCATTGTCGAATTAGGGCACGAACCGGTCAGCCACGGCTGGCGCTGGGTACATCAGTTTAAGATGGACGAGGATCAGGAGCGCGAGTTCATTCGCAAGGCTGTGACCAGCATAGAGAAGACGTGCGGCGTGCGCCCCTATGGCTGGCTCTCGCGCTATCTGTTGACCGACAACACCCGCCGCCTACTTCAGGAAGAGGGTTTCAGCTATCACATGGATGATTACTCTGGGGACGTTCCCTTTTGGGATCGCGAGACCATACCGGGTAAGCCGATGTGCATCCTGCCCTATCAACTCGATAGCAATGATATGAAGATGTGGACGGACCCGGCGCTGACGCCGCATCAATGGTTGGACTATGCCAAGGCGAACTTCGATCAGGTCTATCGCGAGGGTGAGGAAGGCAATCCGAAGATGATGAGCTTGGGGCTGCATTTGCGGATTATCGGTCGGCCGGGCCGGATCTGGGCGCTGGAGGAATTCTTCAAGCATGTCCGCGCGCATGACGGCGTTTGGGTGACCACGCGCAAGGCGATTGCTGATCACTTTATTGCGGAGAACCCGGCTTGAACCTGCGCCTCGAATTGGACGGAAATGTTGCGCATCTGCTTATTGATCGCGCTGACAAGCGCAACGCGTTTAGCATGGCGATGTGGCAGGCGATGCCCGGTCTGCTCGATCAGGCAGAAAACAATCCGGATGCGCGCGTTCTGGTGCTGCGATCGGCGGATGGCGGCGCGTTTTGCGCGGGCGCGGATATCAAGGAATTGCTTGCCAACAAGGATGACGCCGCGTGGCGCGCGGCCAATCAGGCAGCGATCAACACCGTTCAGCATAAGCTGGCGCGGCTCAATATGCCGACCCTCGCTTGGGTGGAGGGCGACTGCATCGGCGGGGGCTGCGGCCTTGCGCTGGCGTGCGACATGCGGCTTGCGAATGACGCGGCGCGTTTCGGAATTACCCCGGCCAAACTTGGACTGGTCTATCCGCTGCATGATGTGAAGCTGCTGATCGATTTGGTTGGGGCAGGGCAGGCGCGCCGGATGCTGTACACGGGCGAATTGATTGATGCCGACGAAGCGCTGAGGATCGGTCTGATCGAGCTGGTCGCTGACAGTCCAGAGGCGCAAATCGGCGCGCTGCTATCGGCAAGCCCGCATTCGATCCGCGAAAGCAAACGCATGATCCGCTTTGTGCTGGATGGCCAAGCGGATGAAAGCGAAGAAACCGCCGAGATGTTCGCGCGTGCATTCACGTTACCAGATTTTGCGGAAGGGACGCAGGCCTTCGTTGAGAAGCGCGGGGCGAAGTTCGGCAAATGAGTATCGCGCATGGCACCATTATGGGCGGGCTTTCGACCGTACCAAACTTAGAGCGCGCATTGAACGGCTACCGCGATTGCTTTGGATTGGAAGTGGTCGAACAAGGCGAATTGCCCGCCGATCTTGCTGCAAGTTGGGGCTGCGCTGGCAATGCTGGTGCGCCATATGCTGTGCTTCGCCCAGCCAGCGGAGAGCCGTGCTGGTTTCGCCTTGTTGAGCAAGAAACGCACCCCGATTTTAAGCCAACGCGCAGCTATGGCTGGGCGGCGTTTGAATGCACAGTCGAAGACGTATGGCATTGGCCGAAGGTCGTCGAGGACGCTGGTTTCACGATCGTCGGGCCACCCAAAAAGCTGGAGAATATCGAGCCTGCCTTCATCCCGATGCAGGTGCTCGGCACCGGGCAGGAAATGGTCTATCTCAACCAGGTCTTGAACGACTTGCCCGGCACCGATTTGCCGCGCGCGGCCTCGCCAGTGGACCGCATTTTCATTGTTGTTCTAGCCACGCCGGACCGGGAGGCGAGCCTTGACTGGTACAGTCGGCGCCTCGGCCTGGAGCGCGGCGCGGGCTACACTTTGCCCTATTCGATGATCAACAATGCGTTCGGCCTGCCCGCTGATACGCTGACGACGATTACCATGGTCCAGCAAGATCGGATGCCGATTGTCGAGGTGGATGATTATCCGTCCGAAACCATCGAACGACCGCGCATGCTAGGCCAATTGCCTCCGGGAAATGCGCTGGTCAGCCTGGCTGTGCGCGATTTGGACAGCTGCGATGTGGAGTGGATAGCCCCGCCTATCCAGCGCGAAGGCGCGATTTACGAAAGTCGCCGCTGCGCCACAACGATTGGGACTGGCGGGGAGTTAGTGGAGCTGATCGAAGTCGGTGATTGAGAAGGCGCGCTCCGCACCCTAGCGTAACATCTCAACTTGCATAATCGAGTGGCAGCGCCGTGGTCGATTTTATGACTTCCATCGAGAAGCTGGCGCTGACGTCTGACAGCGTCACGCCGTCGATCAGCCGCTTGTAGATTTCGTCATAACCAGAGATGTCTGGCGCGACGACTTTGAGCAGGTAATCGACGTCGCCCGCCATTCTGTGCACTTCGATAATTTCCGGAATGGCCGAAACGACGGTGGCGAAATCCTTCAGCCATTTGTCAGAATGATCGCTGGTTCGGATCAGCACAAAGCCGGTCAGATCGAGGCCGATTTTGCGCGGATCGAGCAGAGCGACCCGATCACGGATCACCCCGGTCTCTTCAAGCCGCTTCATCCGCTTCCAAACGGGTGTGGAGGAGATGCCGATGCGAGACGAAATCTCGGCGACCGTCAGAGAGGCTTTTTCCTGAATCAGGGTGAGCAGGCGTTTGTCGATTCTATCCATGATTCTCTGATATCAAGAATGATAGAAAAATCATCTATCAAAATGCACAGAAATAGGGCGAATCACTCTTTGCCTGGCCCTTAGCGTCTATACCCGTAAGAATTTGTCCGGACATATCTTTGCAAACAGGCGCAGGCAGGCTATGTCACCGGAATGCGAAAATCCCTCATATTGCTTGTCGTTGGGCTCGTCCCTTTCTCCGCAACCGCTCTTGCTGCCGATACTCTTTCGCCGGGTATCTGGACCAACACGGAAGATGTCTATTTCGCCGAAGAGGAAGGCCGCGAAAAGGGCGAATGGGCCGGTATTGAAGTCGGCGAAGAAGGCCAATGGAGGTGGATCGATCCGTATGGCGCATCCAAGTCCGAATGGTCTTCTGATCCAATCCCCAATCTGAGCACCCGCGAAGCAGGTGGCTGGCAAATTGGCGACACGGAGGTACGCCGCGCGCGGCCTTTGTCCTGCTGGGTCGCCGTCCGCAAGCACGAACCTAAGCCCGATGGCAGCGAAGATTGGACGTTTGAGCGCGGCCTTTCGATCTTTGACCAAGGTGGCCGCATCTTGCTGGAAGGCGGAGAGATCGCGCCGGATGTGACGATCCGAGTTCGCAATGTCACTTGGGCAAAAGGCAGCAATCAAAAGCCGGTTCGCGTCATCTATGTTCACACCAATGATATGGTGCGCGCCGATAGCTATAGCTGGTCATCACCCACCTCAGAGATCGTCGGCATCAACCTTCGCTGGGTGCAAGCAAGTTGCAGCGAAACGCCGACGCAAATCGAGGGAATTTGATCGCTATGGAAACCCTGCGCGCAGTCATCGACCAAACCGGCGGGCCCGAAGTCATCGATTGGGTGACCGAGGAGCTTCCTCATCCAGCTGCCGGTGAAGTCACGATTGAACATGGGGCAATTGGCCTCAACTACATCGACACATACCATCGCCGGGGCATCTATCCTGTGGATCTGCCGAGCGGCCTGGGCCTCGAAGCTGCTGGACGCATCTGCGCGATCGGCGACGGGGTTGAGGGCTTTGCTGTCGGTGACCGTGTCGCAACCTTCGGTCCCTTACTGGGGGCCTATGCGACGCGTCGCAACATTGGCGCAGAGCACCTATTCCGACTGCCCGAGTCCATCGATGATAAAACTGCGGCGGCGGCGATCCTTAAGGGCTGCACGACCGAATTTCTGGTCGAACGATGCGCCAAGGTTGAGGCTGGCTGGCCAGTTCTGGTCCATGCTGCGGCAGGAGCAACGGGCCTATTGCTGGTCCAATGGCTGCACCACATTGGCGCGGAAGTGATCGGTACGGTTTCAACCGAAGAAAAAGCCGAAGCCGCCCGGGCAGCCGGTGCGGATCATATCATCTTCTACAAGGAAGAAGACACCGCCGTGCGCACCAGAGAGATCACTGGCGGCATGGGCGTGCGTGTGACGTTCGATGGGATCGGCCGGTCAACTTGGGAAACATCGCTCGATGCAACGGGCCTGCGCGGTCTGATCATCAATTACGGCAATGCAGACGCGCCGGTTGGCGAGGTTGATGTTGGCGTGCTTGCGCTGAAGGGCTCGCTGTTCAACACGCGGCCCATGCTGTTTCACTATTACGAAGATCCTGCCGAGCGTGCGGCGGGCGCGGCGCGCGTTTGGGAGATGATTGAGAGCGGTGCTTTGTCGGTAACGATTGGCCAGACCTATGCGTTGACCGATGCGGCGCAGGCGCACCGCGATCTGCAATCGGGCAAGACGACCGGATCAACGATCCTGCTGCCGTAACTGGGGCTTGCGCAGGGGCGCTGCCGGGGCGCGTTATTCCGCGGCGACGGCTATACTTTGGCGTTCGAGCAATTGGATCAGTAGCTCAGCGAATTCGTCAGGCTTTTCCTGCGTGAAGCCTAAGGTCCAATCTTCTCTCTCGACATAGTGCCCAGAAAACAGATGGCTGCTTGATCGGGTCGGTTTGAACAGATCATCGCCCGGATTGATGAGGTCCACATCGTGGGGCAGCCCTTCCAATCGGGCGGGGAACTTCTCATTGTAGTCGAGCAGGGCGAGATTACCCCAGCCATAGCTTTCGCCGGATCGCACCATCTCCGCATATTGCTGTGCCAATGTGGCAAGCGACGTTTCAGGCGCGGCGTTGCGGGTCAGCATTTCCCAGAATTTTACGAAGCGGCTGCCGGCCTTGTCGAGCGGGATGTGCACGAAGGCGTTCCGGATCCGCTCGACCTGGCCGCTGTCGAGCAAGGCGGCTGATGCTACGACGATATGCCCAACATCATCGGGGCGCTGTGCGGCCATTTCGACCGCGACTTTGGATCCGCCGTGAAGGCCGAACAGATCCAGTTTCTGACCGTTAGTGAGCAGACCCAATCCTTCGGCCGCCTGCCACATGGCAGAGGCGTAGTCCTCTGCAGTGATCGGTTCTGAGGGGACATCAGATTCGCCATATCCAGGAAAGTCTGCAGCCGCAGCCGTCCGGCTTGATCCGATCAGCTCCAAAGCCTCAGCAAAGATGCGGCTGGATTGTGGGAACATGTGCAGCAGTAGAACCGGCGGCTGATCAGAGCCTCCGTTACGCGCAATTCGAGCGTGGATCTGGCCGTAGGGCCCGTCGAGAAATTCTCGCTTCACTTCAGCCATGATCGCTCCCTCGAATGTGTTTGTCGTTTTACTCACACATGACGTATATATGTATAATTGAACTCGAGTAATATACATATATGAAATATATGTCCAGCGAAAGCGAGCATCAGCGCGCCTTTTCAGGCAAAGCGAATTGCAAAACTGGTGGGTGAATTTTGTTTGCCTTAGACTAGGCGCGTTTCGGCAATCTCAAGCTTATGCTTGGTCGCAAGATCGAGCAGGGTTGAGCGATATTCTTGTTCGTTTTCAGTGATTCGCTCACTTGGTCCGGCCAGACCGACGACTAACACCTCGCTTGAGCGGCTAGGCTTAACAGGCAGGCAGATCGCGCCGATTCCTTCGACCAAAAGGTCGCACCGCATGGCTGCTTTTTTTTCTGAGAAGTCGTGAAGGATTGAGTTTAGCTCTTTCTCATCGATCACATTGTCCGGCGTCAGTGTTCTTTCGTGCTCGATCAGCCAATCCCGCTCAGCCGGATCCATGCCTGCAATTGCCGCCAATCCGGTAAGCGAGTGGAGGATGGGCATCATCGTACCAATTTGCGATGCGACGCCGATGGGGAACTTTGTCTCTAGCCCATGAACGACGCGGATTCTCGCCCCGACGCGGCGAAGAATGTTGACCGTTTCGCGAGTCTTTTCATTCAGCTCCGTCGCGTAGGAAACGATCCGCTTCTCGTGGTCGAGAAAGTCAGGAATCCAATCGACAATCGCGGCGAGGCTGCGCGAAGGGTAATAGCACCGACTCGACATATCGAAGTCGATATAGCCCATGAGATAGATGCTCTTAAGCAGGGCATGGGTGCTGACCAAGGGGTATCCCAAGCGGTCCGAGATATCCTTTGCCGGCAGAGGTCGACGCACGGAGTCAAACATTTCGAATATCTCGAAAACCCGCCGAACGGATTTGATCACCTTGTCATCCATGACCTCTCTTTTCACTACCGCGTCCCTTTTTGCAATTGTGGTTTCGGATGATTTTGAGTGCGGGGCTGGGCCCTAGCCCTCGATGATTTCTATAAGGAAGCCGTCGGGGTCTTGCAGGATCATGGTCCGCGCGTTGCCCAGTAGCGGGCTTGTGCGTTCAGCAGCGGGTTTGACGATCGTTGTTCCAGCATCATTGGCTCGCTTGGCGATCTCATCAAATTTCGCGGTCACGAAAGACCACATGGCGATGCCGCGATTGGGCGGGCCGTAAGATGGGGCGGGGCTTTCGATGGTCGCGTCGCCGTGGTCCATCAGCACCACGTATCCGCTTGCGGCGCCAGCGGAGAAGCCTTGGATAAAGCGCTCTTCGGTGCCCTCTGGCATAAGCAATGCGGAGCGGTCACCGACGGTGAAGGACACGTCCCGCCGGATTTCATAGCCGAGCACGTCATTGAAGAAGGCGACGGTTGCATCAGCCTTTGTGATGCAGCGGGCGGAGTAAGACGCGCCGCCCATTCCGGTGGTGGGATCAATCGGCCCGGTTGGAACGAAGATATCAGGCCGGGTGACGCCCATTACGAAGACGTTCTCCGGCGCTTTGTAGACGATCTCTGCCGAGATGTAGGTCTCACCGGTTGGGCTGGTGAACTCCATTTCCTTCACGCCAATCGTGGACTCGACGCCAATTGCGTTCATGCGTTCTTCGTGGGCGCGAAGGTCGTTGATTGGGAAGCTGATCGTTGCGCCGCCAGTGTTGAGGCCGGAATAGTCTGGCCGCACCAGTGGAGTATCCTGATGGATGTGGATTACGCGGATCTGGATGTTCGCGCCTTCGCCAGCCTTGGTGAAGCCGCAGACGGAGATCGCTTGCGAGGCATCGAAGCCGAGATAGCTTGCTGTGCCCGCATCCGCGTCTTCCCATCCACTCGATACGAGCCCGTACCCCTCGGTGAAAATCCGCTCCATGGTCTCGCGGTCGCGCGTGACCAATGTGACAGTGTGCAATGGGCCAGCCAGCGCGTCATCCGGGCTGCTTTTCGGGACAAAAATATCTTCCATGATTGAGTTCCTGCAGCTGAGATTAGGCGGGGGCTTCGACGAGCAAGACTTCGGCTTCGGCGATGCCTTCGCGCAGCTTTTTCACCTCTGCATATTCAGGCGAGTCCCAGAACTTCTTGGCCGATGCCTTGTCCGGCCACTTTGAAATCGCGACAGAGGCATAGCCCTCAAGAGTGCCTTCCAGCAGCTCAGCTCCTGGCGCGACGATCAGATATTCGCCGCCATATTGCGCGACGAGCGGGGCGACGGCCTGGCCATAGCCCGCACGGAATTTGTCGCGGTCGTGGATCTTGCATGCAATCATCATAAAGGCGGCCATTTGTGGTCCTTTCTAAAACCTAAGCGGTTTGTTCTGCGGCCCCGTCGGGGGTTTCGGAGGCCATGATTTTGGCAAGCTGCTTGCGATAGGCACGCAGCGTTGCGGGAATGAAAAGCGCGGGAATGATGGCGTAAATCGCGCTGGTGGTGGCAAAGGCGAGGCGCAGCTCGTCCTCGCCAAACACGTTCGTCGACAGCCAACCAACGGTCGATGGGCCGAGTAACAGGCCAGTCATGCTGATCGCGATGTAATAGAGCGCGACAATCTGTCCGCGCACTTGCGATGGTGTGATGGCCAGCAAGGCGTTGACGCCCATCGCTGAAATGATGCCAATCCCAGATGTGTTGAAGAACAGGAAGACAAACGCGAGCTCCCCGGTGGGCATGAACATTGGCAGCACTGCGGTTGGAACCATCAGCAAGAAGCCGATGATCAGCAACAGGATCGGCGCGTCCCTGCGCCCGGCCTGAGCCCATTTGTCGGACAACCAGCCAGCGGCGAATACCGCAGGCGGACCCGCCGCCAAAATCACCATCGCGTTGACGAAGGCGTAGGTTTCGGTTTGCCAGCCCCAGGTCCGCTCGAACACGGATGGCAAGAACCCTTGGGAGTAGGCGCAAATGGTCATTGCGCAGGCCAGCGAAACGAAGCCTGCGAATGGCCCAAGGTTGCGCCAGACATAGCCGAGGGCGTCGCGGAAGCCGTTGCCGAGTTGCTCTTCGCCTTCTGTGATTTTCAAAAGCTGCCGACGCGGCTCTCGGATCACAAGGAACACAAGGGCCAGAATGATGCCCGGTGCGCCCACGGCAATGAACGTCAATTGCCACGGCGCGAGCGATCCGAGGAGCGGGACGACAATGTCGTCCGTGGTCTTTGCCCAGAGCAAGACAGTGCCGCCGATCAGTGAGGCAACGGCCGCGCCTATGGATAGAGCGGCGGTGTAGATCGCAATCGGCTTGCCGCGTTTCTCTGGCGGGAAACTGTCCGAAATCATCGACATGGCCGAGGGGCTGAGCACGGCTTCGCCAGCACCCACTGTCATCCTCGCTAGGAACAATTGCCAGAAATTGCGCGCAAGGCCTGAGACTGCGGTTGCGAGCGACCAGATCAGAACGCCGGCGGCGACAATCCAGGTGCGCCGTTTGCGATCGACCAGCCAGCCAAGCGGCAAACCCGCGCCGACATAGATGATCGCAAATGCCGGGCCGAGGATATAGCCGATGTCTTCGTCAGTCAGATTGAGGTCTGCCTTGATCGGTTCGATCAACAGGCCAATGATTGAGCGGTCAACATAGCTCAGCACATAGGCGGCGGTGAGCATGGCAACGAGAAACCATGCGCTGCTCGATGAGGGATAGAGCTGCGTTTGCGCGCCGCTTTTGGCAGTGTCAGAACTCATGAAGCATCATCCAAATAGGCGCGAATTTCTTGCGCGGTTGCCGGGGCGGCTGCGTCCAATACAGAGCGAGTGATATCGAGCCTCTCAATCAAGGTGACGCCAGGTTTGGCCTTTGCGCAATGGCGGGTTTCATCGAGCAACATGGATTGCGTCGCGAGAATTAGAGTGTTGCTGTCTATCTGCGGAAAACGCTCGGACCACGGATAGGCGAATGCGGCGATGGCCGCTTCATTGCGCCGCTCGCCGGAGCGCAATTGCTCTGCGAACATAGCGAAGGCTTGGCTGCGGCCTTGCGGTTCCAAACGGCTTTTGAAGGTCTGCTCCCATTGCGCATCAAGGCAGCTGAGTTCGTCGGTGATGACAAACGCGTCCTTGTGGCTCTCGATGAGGTCTGCCGTTTGTTCCGGTGCGAAGGCTGGCACGTCAACCATGCACAGATGAGCGACCCGATCCGGTCGCATGCACGCGATTTCTGCAGCGACGAAACAGCCGGAATGAAAGCCGATGAGATCAACCGGTCCGCCACTCCCCAGATCGTCTGCGACCGCTAGCATCAGCTCTGCATAATGCTCGACCGACGGGGTTTCTGTAGTGTCGGATCCGCCATAGCCGGGATAGTCCGGGGCAATGACGCGCCGATCGCTGGCCAAGTGCGGCGCAAGGTTTTGGTAGGCTAAGCCGCTAAAAGGGGAGGGGTGTAGGCACAGTATGTCCCGCTTGCCGTCATGTCCGGCAGGCTCCCACACGCGCCAGTGGATTTGACCGATGGCGGTCCCGGTGTAGCCCTTGGTAATGGAAATCGCGCTCATTGCGCGGTGCCTTTCCGACATGCAGCAATGCCGTGCTGCGCAAGAGCAAGCTCTGGCAGGGAAGCGAGACGAAGGCCCTTCTTATGGTCAGCACCGATCATAAGTACCGCGCGAAGGCCTTCATCTGCGGGTCGCGGATCAGTCTGACAATGCGGCTCAGTGCCTGAACTCGTTCGCGGGGGCTCATGATGGCGCGGGCGGTCTTTGCGGCCTGTTCCAGCTTGCCATGACGCGCCTCTCCCCAAGCGATATCGCGTGAGGTCGCATCGCGCAGCGAGCCAGCTGATCCGAAAGTCTCGTCTGGCACTTCTGGCAGAAGGCCTCGCGCCGCCGCGAAATCACCAGTGAACGCCGTCGATCCCGCAATTTCGTAGAACGAGTATTTGCGCATCACGTCAGAGGGCTCGGTGCGATTGGTCGCTATCGACTGCATCAGGTAAGGGCCGGCCATATCGCCCATGCCTACATCTGCCATCACGGTGGCAATGCGGCTGATCGCGCGCGCTGTTTGCTGCGGGGATTTGGCGCCCTCGGTAAGTGCGACCGCTTCGCCGAAAAGCTGCGCAGACTTCTCTGCGTCGCCCAGCAATGCCCAGCCTTTGGCCGTATCTCTCAGCGCTCCTGCGGCGAAGTACCCGTCCTCGTCAGCGCGGGCCAATGTTTCTGCATCATCGAGGAGGCGCTGAGCGAGTTCGGTTCCGCCCTGCTTGATAGCGTGGAAAGCAGCGTCCGAGCGCGCGACGGCGCGGTAATAGGGAAGGCCGAATGTGATCCTTGAAATGGTCTCTTCAGCCACTTCGAATTTGCCTTGCCCAGCAGCTTTCTCGGCAATTTCGCGGTATGCGCGGGCTTTCAATGAGGCGAGATCGCTTTCATCTTGGGGCAGGGCGGACACCAGCGCGAGCGCCTTGGCAAGATCGCCGGATGCGGCCACCGATGTTGCCAGCTTTGCAAACGAGTCCTGACGTGTGGTCTTGCTTTCGATGGAGGCGGCGGTTTCTCGCGCTGCCGCATCAACCACTGCCGCTTCATCATGCGCACCGATAGAGGCCAGGCTTTGGTTGATCGTAATGCTCGCCTTCAAGCGATCCGCAGGTTCCAGACTAAGGCTTGCCTGATGCGCGCTCATCAGCAGAGCCACGGCTTCACCGTGCCTTCGCGCGGCTGCGAGCGCCTCTGCATATTCTGCGCTGGCCGAAATCCAATCGCCCAGCTTTGTGATCTCAGCGAGTGAGCTTGACGCATCAGCCAAAAGACCAGCTTCAAGCGTGCCCGCTTCAGAAATCTCGGCAGCGTCACTAAGTTGCGAACTCTCTGAGACCGACGCGCACCCCGCCATTAGCAGCGACGCGGCCAAGGCAGGTGCGCTGAGCGCCTTAAGCGAGCGGGAACCCATCAGTTCGCCGGGGTTAAGCGATCAAGCTCGTGGTAGGTGAACTCGCCCGCTTGCGAGATAACAACCTCGTCAGCCAAGCGAGTGATCTTGTCGCGGAACCAGAACGAGTCCGGCCCGAGCAACACTTGATAGCTGAAATAGTTTTCACCAAAGGCGCAATCTTTGCCGTTCATCGCGAGGTGATATTTCCCGTCCTGCTGCGCCATCACGAGATCGCAGTTGCGGCCAAAGGAGGACATTTCTTCTTTGGTCAGTCCGTTGAGGCGCGACAGGTCACGCCACGCGCCGACGTATTTTTCTTTGTCCTTGAAGGTCCAAAGGGTTACGCGAACCTGATCGGTTTCGTCATCGACATAAAGCTCGTAAATTCGCTGACGAAAGATATTGGTTGGATCGCCGTGCTTGGTCTCTTCGACATAGAGCACATTCTCGCCAAATTCAGGCATGTCGACCACGCGGTAATGCGATGTGACTTCGATATGGCCACCTTTACCGGTGTCATCCACGCGCCAGATCGGTTTGCCCTCAGCTTCGAGCTGCACAAGCTGGCGGTCGTTGTTGTAGTCGCCGGGCCACCATTCCATGATTTTTGCAAGATGCTGTGCTTGCGTCATTTCTGCGGTTGCAGCGGCGCTGGCAGAGCTCGTTTCCTGGCTGTTTGTGGTTGCACAGGCGCTTAGCACGAGGATTGCAGCGGCGGCTGCCGCGCTGCGGTAAACTGACTTGAATTTCATCATGTTTGCTCCTCGATTGCGAATTAGGCTTGCAAGGCTTCGACAGCTTCAAAGGCCGCGCGTTCGCCCGATTCCATTGCGCCCTCCATACCCCGCGATGATCGTGAGGTGTGCTCGCCAGCAAAGTGGAAATTACCAGCGGGCAGGCCAACATCGCTGCCGTAGGTGGACAATTGACCCGGCTTCCATGCGGCATAAGCGCCGCCTGCGAATGGATCGAGCTGCCAGGAATAGAACTTCACGAATTCTAGCGCACCCTCGGTGCTGGGCCGGGTCTGCTTGAGGTAAGACTGCAGATGCGCATCCGCCTCCTTTTCACCAAGCCGGTCGAGATGGTTCGCTACGTGATCGTTCGCAAAGGCGATGAAGCTCGTGATTTCTTCCGGGTCATCGGGATTGTTATTAAGGGCCATAAAGCGCCCGATCGGTCCGTTGCTCCAGATTGACGGTGCGAGCTCATCATCCTCCCAAAACTTGCGTTTCGGAACGTAATGGAGGTGGGTGACATTGGTGTAGCCCAATGTGCGGATCGCGCGCGCCTGATTATCGGACACGGGAATGTCGAAATCAATGAGGTTGAGCGCTGAGAACGGGATTGTCACGATCACGCGCTTGGCCTTGGCGACCTCGCCATCGGCAAAGTGCACCTCAGCGCCATCATCATTGTTGCGCAGGCCCACGACTTTGCGATCAAGGTGTACTTTGTTGGAAAGCGCGTTCGCCATAGCTTCGGGCAGGCGCTGGTTGCCGCCTGCGACAGCGAAGGGCGACCCTGGCAGTGTGCCGCCTGAATTCTGGCTGCCAAAGGCGATGATGTTGAAGAACATCAGGACGGAAAGACCATAGGGGCCTTCGCCGTCGCCATAGCTCATATTTGTCCCAGCAAGCAGCTCCATAGCTTCGCGGCTGAAACCTTGCTTGAAAAAGTAGTCTGCGACCGACTCGTCATATTGCGCGAATTGCGATTCAACGAATTGCTCCGGGCTCGCAAGAGGATTGTCCTTGGCATAGGAGCTGTATTGGATCTGCCACGGCAGCTTTTCCTTAAGCTCTGCCGGGAACGGATTGGATGGATGGCTGGCCCATTCTTGCGGTGAGATGGTGTTGCCGCCCAGATCAACAAGGGTCTGATCCGCTCTTGGAACAGTGCGCGGACGTTCGCTGGTGCGGCCCAAATTGAGACGGTCCATCATGCCGAGGATGCGTCCGTAGCTGGAGCCGATGCCGCTGCCGCCAGCCTCCGGCATACCAGGCACATCGTCCATAGTGTGGAGCCGTCCGCCGATGCGGTCTCGGCCTTCGACCACAGCGACGCTATAGCCTAATTCTTCGAGCAACAAGGCCGCGTTGAGGCCTGAAAGACCCGCGCCGATTATGATTACATCATTGGTGCCAATGCTGCGCCGTTCTTTGGCAGCGTCGCTGCTGCCGGTTTCGGAGCATGCGGCGCTGGAAAGGGCGGTGATGCCTGCGGCGCCGACTGCGGCGCCTCTCAAAAGTGTGCGGCGATCAAGCATATTGGGTTCCTCGACCTGTGACCTGCGCGGCGCGGCAGTATGGGGGCAGCGTTAACGGAGAGAGGGTGAGACGCTGCCCCCAAAACCTTACCGAACCGAATTTTGTGCTGCACGCCGTCAATGATCAGACGGCGCGCAGCCATACTTCTTTGGCCGTCGAGACCTAGAAGTTGCCGCTGACCCGAAGGCCGAACTGGCGGCGGTCACGCAGACCGACGATCCAGCCAAAGGTTCCGAAATCAAACAGAGGGGTATTGGCTGAGAGATCGCGGAAGCGGCTAACCCCGGTCGGCGTGTCATCATTCGTCACATTCGTGACAAACGCTTCGATGCGGACCTTCTCACTTTCGACACCTGCGCGCAGGTTTGACCGGAAGCCTCCTGGCGAAGTCGTGAGGTTGATCTCACTGGCGAAGCTGGATTCTTGGTAGAAGCCGTCAGCGCGGGCGAAGAAGTCCCAATCATCGCTCAGCTCGCCAACATATTGAGCGCCCAATGCGCCGCTGAAGCGAGGGAAGCGTTCCGCTTGGGTCCCCGATGCGTCTGTGGAGCCGAAGACTTCGCCGAAGATGCCCGAGTTATCGAACGAGGTCACTTCAGCATCGATGTAAGCGGCCGAGGCATTGATCGTGAAGCCTTCGACCAGCTCATAGCTGCCCTCAAACTCAATGCCTTTGATTTCGGATTCGCCGATGTTGATGAAGTAGTTGATCTGATCTTGGGATGCATCATCAAGTAGGATCAAATCCGAGCGGCGAACCGTCTGATTTCCGCGATCCATGTAGAATGCGGCGATCGAGACAAATCCGACACCGCCGAAATTGTGTTTCAAACCGATCTCGTAGTTCTTCAGAGATTCTTCGTCGAAGAAGTCTGGAGCGCCGGGTTGAATCACTTCCAATCGAGCGAGCTCAGTGGGTGATAGTTCGGCGACCTCGCGGTTGATACCGCCAGCGAGGTTACCTTCTGAATAGCTGGCATAGACCAGCGTGTCAGGGGTTGGTTCCCAATTGACGATGAAACGCGGCAGGAACGATTTGAAGGTCGAGTTGAACGCTCCAACATTGTCCGTGAGGTCGTTGTCGTTGCGGATTTCATCGATTTGGTACCGTGCTTCCGCCGTCAAAGACAGCTGATCGGTCAGGTTGAACTGCGCACTGCCGAAGACGCCGATTGTGTTTGCTTCTTCCTGAGCGGGCTCACCGCCGCCGAATGCAAACCGACCAAATGCCGGAACGATGAATTCGCCATTGTTGGTAAAGCGTTGGTCGAAATAGTTCGCGCCAAACTGCCAATCGATCAAACCTTCGAGCGAGTTGCCAGAGAAACGCACTTCTTGGCTGAAGTCGCGGAATTGGCGACCGGAATAGCTGACGAACTGATCGTCAGGGCTGTAATCAGCGTCTTGGAAGAGGTTGACCTCGTCATAGTTGAGGCCGGTCAACCAGCTGAAGATCACGTCGGTGCCGGGGAAGTTCACATTGAATTGGAGGCTTGCACGAAGGCTCTGACGATCCAGACCATAGGTATCACGCGGAGCGCCATTCAGCTGAGTCAGTGTGTTCTGGTAGAAATCGAGAACCGTATCGTTCGGCGCATCATTCAGCGCTGGCTGCAAGATCGGCACGTCACCGCAAAGGGTGCTGTCCGTGCCGGTTACGCCGCCGACCGTGAATGGGCCGCAATTGTGGAAGGTCGAGTCTACAAATCCGATCGCAGGCTGACCGTCTTCGTTCTCGAAATAGTTCACGCGAATGGTCGCGTCGAAATTGTCGGACGGTTCAAAGAACACCGAACCGGTCACTGACCACGTTTCCTCATCGCCGACTTTCTCGCCATTCGTGGCGTTCACATAGTGGCCGCCTTTGTCGCGATACTGGCCGGACACACGCAACTTCAGGCTGTCTGAAACAGGTACGTTGATGCCAGCAGTGATATCATAAAGATCGCGGGTTGCGACCGTGACAGAATAGTCGACTTCAAGATCATCGCCTGGCTTTTTGGAGATGTAATTCACCGCGCCGCCGAAGGTGTTCCGGCCGAAGAAGGCAGACTGAGGGCCTTTGATGATTTCGACGCGCGCGACATCGTTCAAGGTGATGCCCTGAGCGCCATTGGCGACGAAGATGCCATCAACAAAAATCGATGCCGTTTGGCGCAGCGGGTTACCAGTGTTGACGCCAACACCGCGGAAGCGCGGCGAGTTGTCAAAGCGGCCTGGCAAAGTCGCGAGCGACTCGTAAACAAATCCCGGTGTGACCGCTGGGAGGTCGTTGATGCTGACAAGGCCTTGCGCTTCAATCGCCGCTTCATCGAATGCGGTGATTGCAACCGGCACATCGAGGAGGCTCTCCTCTGACTTACGAGCTGTCACAACGATGACGTTGCCGCTCGATGCAGCATCTTCCGAGGTTTCGGTGTCTTGTGCGTGGGCAGCCGTCGCCGACATTGCGATGCTTGCAGCCAAGATCGATGCAGAAGCTTTGAGTGTGAAGCGCATTCGTTCCTCCCTGTTACCGTTGCCCTGCGTATTGAATGGGGCGGTAGTTTTCTTGAGCCCTAGCCGAGGTTCAACCGGTGGCTCCTAGCGATTGAGAGGTTCGAATATTTCCAAAAGGCCTGCCATGTCAACAAATATGTATAATCAGACACGCTAAATATGCACATATATGATTATTTGCGTCATAGCTTCGTTCGGGCTTTTGAGGCGTCATTCGTCGGAAATTCATGGTTTACAATTGGTTAAGCCGGTGGCTGTGCCGTTGTTGCATTCATGTTACGCTTGCGGGCTAACTTTACATGTTGCTCGCTGCGAGTGCCTAGTTTCCTAGGAAGTCGCCCGGCGACTCGTTCTGTCCGATCCACAGGCGCTCGCCATCTGGGCCGCGCATCAAGAGCTGCGTGGGGCGCTGGCCTTCGCGTTCAACCGGCGCGGCGATGATCTCGTAACCGGCGGCAACCACCTTCTCGTGAATGTCGAGAACATCGCTGACGAAAATGAGGAAGGCCATGGATCCAGGACGGTTCGGTTCGCGAAGCGGCTCTGGCGCCTGCGCCAATGATCCATCGGCTTCTCGTATCTCGATCAGGCCCAGGTGCCCGACCTTGATATCATTTGCTCTGGCTAAAGGAGGGCGGAGCGCCACTAAAGAGATGGTCTGTCCCTCTTTAATGCCTGAGAAGCCCACGAGCCTCGGGTCGTCCAACTTCTCGCGCTTGTAGAACGGCTCCAACCCAAGAATGCCTTGATAGAACTTGAGGCTCTCCTCGATACTGCGGACCGAGATCGTGGTTCGAGAAAGAACCGCGGTGAGGGGCTCTTGCTCTTCCTCGGCTGCCTGGGTGGCCGTCGTTAGCTCTTCCGATTGAGATTGCGCATGAGCGGGTGATGCGGCCAGCGCTAGGCCAGCGCTCATCGCGACGATGCTTTTGTGTAATATGCGCATGTTTTAATCCAGCCATGGCAATTGAGGGGCGGGGCGAGCGTTCGGACCCGCGGTGATAGCGCGCTCGACCAGCGCAAGTTGGTTGTCGATCACTCGGTTGGGGCGCTTGCTGACTTCACGTGCTTGAGAGAGATGTGCTTTGGAAGCTGTCAGGTCGCCCGCCCGGTAGTTGGCCCAGCCAATGGCGGCCAAAACCATGGCGTTATCAATATATTGTCCGCCGTAGTCCCGGTCTAAGCGCAAGGCCTCTTCGGCTCGCCCGCTCTCTGCAAGGCTGTAGATGAGAGTCCAGAACCCATAGGCGCTGTTCTCGGATTGCCACGCTTGTTCCGCAAGCTCTGCCGCTTTCGCTGTGTCGCCGAGCTCGAAGTGAAACAGAGCAATGTTCAGCAGAGTGTAGTTGGAGTTGTTGCGACCATCCGCGCCCGAGATCTCAATATATTGGTCGATCAGCGGCTGGATCACCTCTTCGCCGCCGAGCTTCGCATCAGCCAGAGCCAGGCGGTAGAATGTGGAGCGGCGGGTTGTATCCGAAGACAGACAAGGTTTTGCGGTGGCCGATGCCTGCGCATAGTCGCCCACGCGATAATGCGCCTTGGAATGGAGGTAGCAGATCCACGAAGCATTCCATTTCTCGGCTCTGGGCTCTGCGGCCCATGCTTTCTGCGCTGCGCTGGCTGACTCGACCCAAGAGCCAGAGATGCTCAGCGCCGCTGCGAGATCATACCAAGCCCATCGGTCATCGGGGTTTTGCGCAAGATACGCTCGCCATGCTGAGATTTCGGCTTCTGTATCCAGGCTCGCTTTCGCCTCAAGCGCGGCAAGCCGAAGGCGCTCATCTTCGCGCAGTTTGAAAGTATCGGCGCGGAGCGTGGCGAGAACGGCCGCCGCCTCATCGGTTTGGCCAATCTTGAGATGGGCATAGGCAAGATCGAGCCTGACTGATGCATTTTTCGGATCGGCACTCAGCGCCTCTTGCAAGGCTGCGACGGCCTTTGGATATTCGAACCGCGTTTCTGCATCATATAGAAGCGTGCGTGCGGTCTCTGCCGTTTCACCAATGGAACGCTCAGCGGTTTGCCCGACTGCTGGTGAATACAGCGGTATACAGGTCAACAGCGCAACGCATGGCGCTAAAGCTCGAGCCGCCCTCGACAGCTCTGGCCGATGAGGCCGCCGGTCATCCGCGCACTTTAGTTGCGTTTTTTCGTACATTATAATTCACATATGTATCTATTGACTTCCATAATGGATACATCCATGCATCAAAAAGGCAAGCTTCCGTTCGGCGTTCGTGTCCATTTGTGTCGCTCTGGAATAGTCTGTTTTGACAGCCTGCCTATGTGATAAAGGTGCGGGCTTTATAGCGGTTTAGGAGACTTTTGGTGTCAGATTCAGGTGGTAAGAAGCATATCAACGCGCTTGATAAATTCAGCCGCAGGACTTTTGTTGCGGGCGGAACGGCCTTTGGCGCGCTCGCGATTGCTGGCTGCGCTGGCGAAGCTGCCGCACCGAAAACTGCCTCTAGCGAACATGTGTATGACGCGATCGTCGTTGGGGCGGGGCTGTCCGGCCTTCACGCGGCCAACCTATTGCAGGAGCAGGGGCTTGATGTCCTTGTCCTTGAAGGGCGCAACCGCCTTGGTGGACGCGTTTACACGCTCATGGATATTCCCGGAAAGCCTGAAGCGGCGGGCGAGCTAATCGGCGGTAACTACGCCAGAATGCTCGACACCGCGCGCCGGCTTGATCTTGAGCTGTTTGAGCCAGAGCCCGGCTTCATCGCCTCGGAGAAGCTCTATCACCTCAAAGGACAGCAATTCACCGGAGATGAGTGGGCCAGCCATGCCCTTAACACGCTCAAAGGCGAAAATCGCGAACTGCTTCCCGATCGTTTGCTGTGGGAGTTGACGAACCGCGACAACCCATTGACGGGCAAGCCGCTCGACGATTGGATCAAGCCTGAATACGCGCAATATGACGTCCCGTTCAGCGACTATCTGCGCAATCAGCGTGGGTATGATGAGCAGACCATCGAGCTGATGGATATTATCATCCACACCGATAACATCGACAACACTTCCGCTTTGCATGAGTTGCGCCGTTATGCGGTTAACGACTTCAACAGCGCTATGGCGAAGGCGCGTCCTGATCTGCCAGCCTTCCAGCAAGTGCGAGGCGGCAACACCTTGATCATCGACAAGATGGCCGAGAAGCTGAACAACCCAGTGCTGCTCGAAAAGTCAGTGTTCGGCTTTGACGATGACGGCAGCAAGGTTGAGGTAAACTGCCACGACGGCACCACCTATCGCGCGAAGCAAGTGGTCTGCTCCATTCCGTATCCGGTGCTCAATGCGGTCAAATTCGCGCCGCGCCTGCCGACCTGGATGGACAATGCAATCCGCGAAATCGACTATGGTATTTCGCTTCAGGTGCACTTCCTCGTCGAACGCAAGTTCTGGGAAGATGACGGCCTGCCTGCCAGCATGTGGACCGATGCGCCGTTTGAGCGCTTTGCGGTTCTACGCAGAGGCGAGGGCGACGAAGTCACCTCGGCCCTTGCATTCATCAACGGCGATGAAGCGTTCAAATATGAAATGATGTCTGACGAGGCGATCTATGCCCACACTCTGGCTGAGCTGGAGCGCATTCGCCCATCCACCAAAGGCGCACTGAAACCGATTATGGTTCAGTCGTGCCACCGCGATGTGCACGGGGCGGGCGACTGGGTGTTCTGGCGTCCGGGTCAAATCCAGACCTATGCTGGCAAACTGCGCGATCCGCACGGCAACATCCACTTTGCTGGTGAGCACACGGCATTGCTGGAGCGCGGCATGGAAGGGGCATTCGAATCCGGCGAGCGCGCCGCAACGGATCTCTTGCAAAGGGTGTAAAGATCATGCCGATGGGGTGGAGCAATTTGGGGAAGCTGGCACTGGCATCCGTCTTGGGTGGCGGACTGCTGGCTGCTCAGCCGGTGTTTGCAGCAGACAACGACTCCATGACGCGCGACCTGCTGTTGCTCACCGATTGGTTTGAGGGCCGCTTCGACAATGAGGAGCAGCGCTGGTTCCAGGAGATGGAAGGGTACAAAGGCCGGACAAGCGAAGAGTTCGTCCGCATCCATACAATGCACAAGCGCGTCGACTTGCCGCAATTTGGCGAGCATGTTTTCTACGTCGAGGAATATCGCGACAGCGATCCCAGCCAGATCATTCGCCAGCGCTTGGTCATTTTCTCAACCGACGGCGAGACCCGACAAGTCCGGATGCAGCAGGGCTTTTTCAAATCACCAACAGCTTATGCAGGCGGCTATCAGGAGCCCGACAAGCTCGCTGATTTAACGCCAGAGGACGTCTCTTTCATCGACACTTGTGACGTCACGTGGAAGCGTGTTGCAAGCCAGTTCGAAGGCTCTATGGCCCCCAAGGCTTGCGTCTTTGGTGAAGGCGAAGATCGCCGTTATTCGGTTCATGACATGTGGCTCTCGCCCGACAAATATTGGCGCGTGGATGCCACTTTCCGGGTTTCTGACGATAGCCATTTTGCCGGCGCTCAGCGTGATAAGCCCTATGAAATGCGCCGCGCGCTGCCGTTCAATTGCTCGTTCTATTTCTTTGCCAACAATCAGTTTGAAGGCCAGGTGATCGAAGGACTCTCGCTCCACAGCCAAGGCGGCACAGTTACCGCAACGCGCGACAGCGACGGCAAAGCGTATGAGATTTTCATGCGCGAAAAGGAATACGACTATTACGAGACCCGGCCCGATTTCATCTATTTCGCATTGCGCGAAAAAGGTGAGACCCGCTCGGTCGCCTTTAGCGTGAACGATCCGGACGCGCGCACCGTTGGAGTGCGTGCGGAGTCCATCGGTGCCTTCTGCCACCGCGATGGATACACGTTCCGCCAGCCTCTGGAACTTCTCGAAGATTACTAACGAATTGGAAGCAAGTCTCATGAAATATCAGTCTCTCGCGGCCGCGGTCGCCTTCTCACTCGCACTTGCTGCATGCGGCGGAGACGCTGGCACCTCATCCGACGCTGGCGATGCGCCAGCAGCGGTTGCTGATGCGGCTGGCGGCACAGAGACTGCCGCTCCGGCAAAGCCAAATAAGGGCCAAATTGCCTTCCTGAAATGCCGCAGTTGCCATACTCTTGAAGAAGGCGCAGCGCACCTCACGGGTCCAAACCTCTATGGTCTTTTCGGAGCGAAGGCCGGTGCTAAAGAGGGCTACGTTTTCTCCGATGCACTTGGTGCGACTGACCTGACTTGGGATGCTGAGACGCTGGACAAGTGGATCGAGTCTCCAGTGAACTTTGTGCCAGGAAACAAGATGGCTTTCGCAGGGATCGCCGATCCTGAAGAGCGGGCCGCACTGATCGAATATCTTGAAGCAGAAACCAAATGAGGCAGCTGGGCTCTCTGGTCACATGCGCTGCATTGACGCTCCAGCTTTCTAGCGCAGCATTTGCTCAAGACCCTGGCGCTGATGAAGCGGTCGCGCCGCCATCGTTTAGCGACTGCGAAGAGTGCCCAGATATGATCGAGCTGCCGTCTGGTAAGGCGATGCTCGGTGCAGAACCCTACGAAGCCAATCGCAAGCGTGGCGATATGGACCTGCGCGAGGTCACGTTTGATTACCGCCTAGCAGTTGCGCGCACCGAGACAACACGCGGGCAATACCGCGCCTTTATGGCAGAGACCGGTCACAAGATGGCCGAGGAGGGCTGCAACACGTGGTCGACCTATCGGATCATGGGATATGACCGGGCGAACAGCTGGGAAAGTGCGGGCTATCCGCAAAATGATTCCCATCCCGTGGTCTGCGTCAGTCATGTCGATGCGACGGCCTATACGCATTGGCTCGCGGCCAAGACGGGCAAGCCTTATCGCCTGCTTTCATCGGCTGAGTATGAATACGCGACGCGGGCCGGAACACGGGGGCCGTGGTTCTGGGGCACGGCCAATCGCGATGCCTGCACCTATGCCAATGTTGCGGACAGAAACCTGCGGCGGACCCACACATTTGCGCCGACCTTTGACTGTGATGATGGCTATGAGCGGACCGCTCCCGTCGCCAAGTACAAGCCCAACCCATGGGGCCTCTATGATATGCTGGGCAATGTGTGGGAATGGACTGACGATTGCCTTCACCGCGATGCGTCAAACGCTCCGCTGGATGGTAGTGCGTGGTTGGCCGAGGACAATGGCGAATGCGATCGCCGTGTGCCGCGCGGCGCGAGCTGGGTGTCCGGAACGGACTGGACCAGAGCGGCTGCGCAGGCCGGCGACTATGCGATTTACCACAGCCAGCTCTTGGGCTTTCGCGTGGCACTGACAGTCGAATAATCACCTCGCTCGCTTGAAATTTGAAAACGCGATGAGGTTGGGGGACATGACATGATCGAAGTACTTGGATTTTCGACGTACCAGTTTTTGGTCTTTATCCACCTCTTGCTGTTTGTGCTGTGGCTAGGGGCGGATGTTGGCGTTTTCATGCTGGGGCAGGAATTTCGCCAACGGCATAAGTATGACCTGGAAAAGCGCCTTGTGCTGCTGCAATTGCTGGTCAATCTCGACATGGTCCCGCGCACCGCGTGGGCTCTGATGGTGCCGATTTCGATCACGATGGTCTATTCGGGCGGATACTGGGATCTGCCAGTCTGGGCTGTCGGCCTAACATGGCTGGTCGGGGCATTCTGGCTCGCTCTCGTCTGGGATGCGCATATGCACGATCAAACACCGCGCGCTGCCAGGGATCGCAAGATCGAGTTCGCGCTGAAGATCGGTCTCACCGCGTTTTACCTGGTGCTCGGCGCAGTGTCGCTGGCCACGGGCGAGCCGCTGATGATGACCTGGCTTGCGATCAAGGCGCTTATGTTCGGTCTCATATTTGCCGCAGCCATTATGATCGATGTCGCGTTTAAACCGGTTGGTCCGCGTCTGATGAAACTGATTGAGGAGGGGTCGTCGGATGAAACCGAAATCCCCCTCTTGAAGACAATGAACCGCAGCCGTTTTTGGGTGTGGGTCGTCTACGCACTGCTGCTTGCGACTGCGTTTCTTGGGAATGTTAAGCCGGTCTAGCAGTACCGGCACAGAGCGAACTGCCAACATGTGGCGGTTCCAAATTTCAGGAATACTGAGATGAAAAAAGCAATCTTAGGCGCGTTGGCACTTGGCTTCGTTTGCAGCCCGCTCGCCGCCGAAGAGACTAGGTTGGAAATCCGGGCGCTGACCCAGGATGCCAAGTTCATCGGTAGCAGCATGTCGGGCATGAACGTCATCGTCGAGGATGCCGATACTGGCGAAATCTTGGATACGGGCGTCACGACAGGGACGACGGGCAACACCGACATTATCATTCGCCAGCCGCGCGAACGCTATGGTCAGATATCGGACGATAACAGCGCGGTCTATGTATCGACCTTAGACATAACGGAGCCGCGCCGGATCCGGGTGACTGTTAGTGGTCCTAACGCGCAGGCCCAGGCAAAAGCGGAAGCCTCTTCGACGCGCTGGGTGTTGCCGGGCAAGCATGTCGATGCGGGCGATGGGTGGCTGATCGAAGTGCCCGGGTTCGCTGTCGATATTCTGGCGCCCGGCGCGCATCGCTATGTTGAAGACAAAAGCGAGATGATGACGATCACGGCCAATGTGGTGATGATCTGCGGCTGTCCGACATCCCCTGGTGGCACGTGGGATTCTGACAAGATCGAAGTCACCGCGCATGTTCGCCGCGATGGCGGGGAGTATGAAGAACTCTCCATGCCACACACCGGCGCGCCAAGCACATACTCGGTCCAAGTGCCGTCCAAAGAGCTTGGCATTTACGAAATATTGGTCACGGCATTCGACCCGCGGAATGGCAATAGCGGCGTCGATCGGGCGAGCTTCGTAGTGCGGTGAAATACTGCTGAAAAGGCGACCAGCTAAGCGAACTCGATGGGCGCCAATCGAGCCTGATTGGACTGGCCTTAGTTGGCTTCGCTGCTTCTCTAACCGCCTTGGGAATCGCCAAGATTCCTCGCTGGTAAACGGTGTGAACTCATTTGGCTTCTGCGATAGAATTTATTTACGCCATAGAGAGTAATGGTAGATTATTTTTCTATTCATAGGGCAAATTAGCAGCAAACTTAGGAGCCTTTTCTCTCACTAGCGAGTTAGAACGCGTCAAATTCGAACTGGAATTGCGAGGATTTGCGTGAAACGGCTTTTTACAGAACACCCCGAGTCAGTTGGTGAAACTTATGTCCAGCACCTGGCAATGGCGAGCGGCTTTGGTTGGCGTATGTGCATGGCAGGCATCGCATGTCTGCTGCACGGGATATTCCCTTTCTGGTTTAAGAGCACGGGAAGCGAGACCATTTGCACCCTGCATGACCGGATGGTTCGCCATCGCACTGGTCATAAGGCTGATGATCGCAGCCTTCCGGCGGACACCTCGGGTCTTAAGGTCCAGCGCCTGAAATGACCCTCGTGTCCAAAAACCTGGCGGACACGCGTTTGGGGCAGGGCGGGGCTGCGATTTACAGCTTCATGCCCGGTCTTGCGCTGGCAATTGTATTGTCGGTCAGCGCCTATGTGGTCGCGGGCTTTGCTGGTTTGCCAAGCATCTTGCTGGCGCTCCTGTTTGGCCTTGCTGCGCAGCCGCTTGTGTCTGGGCAGGCTGTGAGGCCAGGCCTCAATCTCGCCGCGAAGAAGATGCTGAGAGTAGGTGTCGGTTGCCTCGGTGCAGGCGTCATCGCTAGCGACATTGCGGCGCTTGGTTGGCCTGTCCTGGTACTTTGCATGGTCTGTGTCGCATTCACGATTGCGGTAGGCTGTGCCACCGCGCGAGTGCTGCGCAGCGACACGGCATCCGGCCTCTTGTTTGGCGGCGCGGTGGCGATTTGCGGAGCGTCTGCGGCGCTCGCAATTTCTGCAGCCTTGCCGCAAACTGAAGAAAACAATTCCAAGACGCTTGTAGCTGTGATCGGCGTGACCGCGCTCAGCACGATTGCAATGGTCCTTTATCCCTTGATCACAGCCTATTTCGGCATGAGCGACAAAGCCGCTGGCATCTTCTTTGGCGCGGCTATCCATGATGTCGCTCAGGTTGTGGGTGCGGGCTATATGGTGTCTGACGCCGCCGGAGAAACCGCCACCATGGTCAAGCTGGTGCGCGTTTCTTGCCTTCTCCCGGTCGTTGCGATCATCGCCTATTCGATGTCCAAAACCTCTGCTGGCAAAGCGGCGGGCATGACTGGCGGGCGGGCGCAACTCTTCCCGGTTTTCCTGCTTGGCTTTGTCTTCCTGTCGATCATCGCCAGCTCTGGTTTGATCGCACCGATCGTACTTGATGGCATTGTCGATGCTGGCAAAGCGCTGCTGCTTATGGCAATCGCTGCGCTAGGGTGTCTGACCTCGGTTCAGGCGCTCTGCAAGATTGGTTGGGCGCCTGTCACCATGCTGGTAATCCCGACGATTTCATTGGCGGTTTTTGCATTGCTGGTTCTCGCCTCATTTCCAACTTTCTTCTGAGCGAGATCGCCTATGTTTGAGACCTTGGAGCCGCCAAAGCTGGATCCGCTTTATGCGACAGCCGCCGCTTTTGCCGCGGATAGCAGGCCTGATAAGCTCGACCTCGGTGTTGGCGTTTATCGCGACGAAGACGGACTGTCCCCGGTGATGCGCTGTGTTCGCCAGGCCGAGGCGCATCTTAGCAAAACGAATGAGACCAAGGCCTATCTCCCGCTGGCCGGTGAGCCGTCGTTTCTGCACGGGATGAGCGAGCTGCTGTTCGGCGGCGATCGACCAGAAGCCGTTGCGGCCGTCCAATCGGTTGGTGGCACGGGCGGGATCAGACTGGCGCTGGAACTTGCGCAAAAGGCCAATCCGAATTTGACTGTGCATCTAGGGGTGCCGAGCTGGCCCAATCATCAGGGCATTTGTGACCGGCTGAAAATTCCAGTGCGCACATACGAGTATTTGGATGCGCAAGGCGGCGATGCGTCGCTCGAAAATGCGCTTGCCTCGCTCGAGAAAGCGAGCCGTGGGGACGTGCTGATTGTCCACGGTCCATGCCACAATCCCACTGGTCTTGATCTCCATAATCAGGCCGTTGCGGAACTGCTCACGCACGCCGCCTCGAGAGGCGTCATCCCGCTGCTCGATGCCGCCTATTATGGCCTCGGCAATGCCCTGTCGGATGATATGGCCGCGCTGCGCGCTCTGATTGAACAATTGCCCGAGTGCTTCTTGATCATGTCCGGTTCGAAAGCCTTCGGGCTCTATCGCGATCGAATTGGTGTGCTTTTCATAAAGAGCCGGGACCAACAATCCGCAGAGCTTGCGCAATCGACTGCTGAAATTCTGGCGCGGGTCAACTACTCTGCACCAGCGGCCCATGGCGCGCAGGTTATTGCTAAGATATTGGCGGACGAGACGTTGAAAGCAGATTGGCAGGCTGAGCTAGCATCTATGCGTGCCCGAATGACTGACCTGCGTGAGTTCATTCGCTCTGCCGCTGACGATCACCCGGCGCTGCGCACGATTTGGCGAACAAAGGGTATTTTCTCGCTACTGCCGTTCGGCGCTGAGGTGACTGACGTGCTCGCGCGGGACCATGCGATCTACATGCCGCCGACAGGGCGGATCAATCTGGCTGGACTATCCACCAGCACGGCTGAGCGGTTTGTATCGGCGGTGAAAGCAGTGTTGCCTCAGCCTGAGATGATTGGCGGCGTTCAGGCATAAGTGCGTTCAACGCGAGCGATCGTGCTGGCCACTTAAGGTATTGAGCAGCCCAAGGCTAAATTTGCACTGGACGGCGGTGCTTTGCGATTGACATAGTCACTACGGGCGGGCAAATTTGTCCGGACAACTTTTGAGGTTAGAAGCATGGCATCCGATCTTCCCCCACCGTACACGGCCCTAACGCGTCATCCGATGATGCCGCGCACCAATCACGACGAGGCGGCTCGCTTCAACTTTCTTACCCACTTCAACCGGTTCCTGTCGGGCGGCGTTGGGGCTGGCAATAAACTTGCTTACGCGAATGAGGTCCTGCCCGCCTTTCGCGCAGAGCATGGCCGCGATCCAGAGCACCGCTATGAAATCCGCGATGCGATGAACCAGAATGATTGGCATCGCATGTGGTCCGCGCTGAAGCGCAACTCGATGGAGATGCGCCAGCACAATGGCCGGCAAGCGGTCCTCCGCCAGCTTGATGAGCTCGATGCGATGGCTGAGCAATATATCGACAGCTCAGGCCTGCTCGAATTGGATCCATCGGTTGAGCAACCGCATTACCAGACGGCGGTCGACATTCACTGCCAGCCTGGCGGCTATCACAGCGAAGAACGCTCGGGCGATGTTACGGTCGGCGCAAATTATGACGTCGGCCTGTTTGCGACCACTGGCGGTGCGCTGGGCGGACTGAATGATGGCGGCGGACAGGCCGTGGTCGAATGGGCCAAGAAAGAACGTCCCGATTGGCAGCCGAAGCGGATCCTCGATATCGGCTGTACGGTTGGCCATAATGCCGTTCCGATTGCTCAGGCGTTTCCAGGTGCCGAAGTGATTGCGATTGACACGGCCGCTGCATCGCTTCGCTATGGCGCAGCGCGCGCAGCGGCGATGGGCGTTACCAACATCAAATTCGTACAGGCCTCTGGCGAAGATCTTTCGCGCTGGGCCGATGGCACTTTCGATTGGGTTCAGACCACCATGTTCCTGCATGAGCTGTCTTCTAAAGCGATGCCGAAATTGCTGGCAGAGGCGAACCGCGTGCTGACACCGGGCGGGCTGATCCTGCATATTGAGCAGCCGCAATATTCCGATGACATGCCCTTGTTTGAGCAGTTCATGCGCGACTGGGATGCGTTCAACAATAACGAACCGTTCTGGTCCGCTATGCATGGGCGGGACTTGAAAGACGTTATGGCTGGCGCAGGTTTCCCGCGCGAAAGCCAGTTCGTTGCTGGTGTGCGGGCGGTCGCTGATCCGGAAATTTTCCCGCCGTCGCCCGATGATGGCGAAGAGGACTTCGGCAGGGCGGCCATCTGGAATGCCTATGGGGCGTGGAAACCAGCTGAACAGGCGGCTGCAGCATGAGCGATCCGATCGACTGGGTCGCGCTGTCTGGACGCCGGGCCAAGGGCAAGCGCCCTGAGTATTTCGAAGACCCTGCGCTCGACCGCCTTTACTCGACGGTCTTTGCGCTCGCCGCTGAAGTCTCGGCCTTGCGCGAAAGGCAGGACACGGTGGAGCGGATGCTCGATGAGAAGGGCACGATAAGCCGCGAGGACATCGAAACCTATCAGCCTGATCGGGCCGCAGGTGAAGAGCGAGGCCTTGCCACACGCGCCTATGTCTCGCGGATTATGCGCGGTTTTCAGCAACATGTCGAAGCGATGGAAGCAGACGATCCCCCGATCATGGATATCGTCGAAAAGCTGGCCCGCGAATAGCACGCTTGGGACAAGACGGACGCGGGGCAGGGTGGCCCCGCTTGCGTGACAGGGAGAGGGCCAGAAATGCCTGAGACGACCGACATCGACAGGATCAAGCGCACGACCGTAATTGTGCGAGACGCCGAAAAGGCGGCTCAGTGGTACGAAAACGTATTGGGCATGAGCCGTTGGATGGACACGCCTTTCACTTTGTCAGGCAATCAACTGGCATCAGGCAAGAAGGGCGATCAAACCCGGCTTATCATCATGAAGGCAGATCATGATGAAATCGGCATGATCGGTCTGCTGCAATGGGTTGATCCGGTGAGGGATGACATTCCCGCTGAGCTGCCGACGGAGATTCCCTTTGGCACACCGATTTTTGTGGTTGCTTCTAAGGACACGAAGGGCGCAGTCGAGCGCGCCCGCGCCGCTGGGTCACGGATACACGCACAGCCGGTCGAATGGACGGTAACCGGAGCCAACGGACTTAAGAAGGATATGATCGGGGGGAGTTTCTGGGACCTCGATGGCAATTTCTTCGAAGTGAACGAAGTGGTCCGCATCCACGAGTCTTGAGCTCGAGGTGCAAGTTGGCGCAAGGCGTGATTGCCAGTTACGCTTCGCCCCACATCTGGCGATTGATACCGATCTGACCATGGAGAAACTAAACAATGGCAGTCTCTGAACAGGCTCCTGTGCGTTTCCAGCGCGGAAACTTCGTGGTGTCCGATCTGGACCGCGCACTGACCTTTTATGAAGGCGTTCTGGGCTTTGAGGTCGAGTACCGGCTCGGCGACAATCCGGACAGCTACTCCCGCTCGGTCTTCGACGTGCCCGATGCTGCTCAGCTTGGCTTTGTCACGCTCAATCTGCCAGACCAGCGCCGCGTGATGGCATTGACTGAGGTGAAGGGCATGACCCTTGAGCCCGCACCGCATCCACGGCGCAGCGCTATCGTGCTCGAAACGCACGATCCCGATGCGGTAATGGCTGGCGCGCGCAATTTGGGCCTAACTGTCTATGACGAAGAAGTTCTCAAAACGCCCGATGGGAGAGTGGGGCGCGAGATTGGGATCGTGGATTTTGACGACAATCTGATCGTGATTTACAGTTTCCCAAGGACCTAAAATGAGCGCGAGTTTTCGGGCCAATTCCTGTGCGCCATTGCTCCGCCTGCCGCGACACAGAACTTAAAACAACCAGAGGATCACAATGCCATTTTACGCTTTCTACTGCCGCGATGGTGAGAACGGCCCTGCCTTACGCGAGAAATTCCTCGCCGAGCATTTGGCCCATGTCGAGGCGCATATTGATGATTATGCCGTCGCCGGTCCGCTCAAACAGGATGAGGAAACAACCGGCTCACTGCTGGTGATCAAAGCAGACGGCGAAGAGGAGGCCCGCACCAAATTTGAGGCCGACCCATACTTCAGCGCCGGTGTATGGCAATCGATCCGCACATCAGAATTCCGCGCAGTGGCTGGCGATTGGGTCGGCGGTGTGACTTGGAAGGGGTGAGTTAGGCCCTTGAGATGCTCGAGGCTTACCTAAGTCGCTGAAATTTGGTGGACGCACTAGGGTTCGAACCTAGGACCCGCTGATTAAGAGTCAGCTGCTCTACCAACTGAGCTATGCGTCCATCGGGCTGCTTCGGTTATTATCGATGCTGCCAATTTGCCGAGGTTCGAGGCCCGCAATTGGGCGTGGTCGAATCGGCGAAGGCGCTGCGTATAGCGCGCTTATCCGCGAATGGAAGGAGTTTTGGGCCCCTCGGCCAATTGCGACAGCTTGCGCTTCGCCTTTTCGGTGAGCTCAATTCGCGATTCAAACTCATCGTGGAGCGCCGAGATGATTGTAATCATCCCATCGTCTTGAAGGCGCGAAATTAGGTTAAGGGCTGCGCTTTGGGTTAGGCCCGCGACGCGGTGGACTTGGCGCAGACTGGTGGATTGTCCGGCGCATTCGCGGCTGTAGACGCCGCCCAATAGGGCCGCGACGGCAGCGACCTCTAACGCGCTGTCTGCGTTAGCGAGACTAACATCTGATGCGGCTTCGCCTGGGCGGCGCCTAAAAGGAAGCGCACGGGCGAAGCGATCGCGCATGCGCATTCGCATAGCGAACTCCTTAAGTTAAAAAGTCACGATGCCCCCGATTTGCCAGCGTCGCACGCGGGCCAATCAGGGGGCTTTAGGTGCAAGCAAGCGCGGAGGGAGAGTTCGGCATGGTGCGACCCGAGGGCCGAAGCGCGGTTGCTTACAGTTTGGCTATAGGGTTAATGATCGCAAGGCATAAGTCGCCTGGTTGGGGGACATGTGGTATAGCTGCGCCAGAGATGCAGAAGTACTTTGGCCAGATTGAGCGGCTGGACGACCTTTGGGATGTCTATCGCTACATTTGCGGGGTGTGTGATGAGCAGGGGGCTATCCGGACCAGCTATCACTTTTCGCCGATCTTTTCTGCGCCCAATTCAATCCGCACGGATGTCTATGCCAACGGATATAGCGACGAGTGGCTGAAGCTCTATGACAAAGAAGATTTCCGGCAATCTGATCCCATTCCGGCGCGCACGATGAAGCACGGCGCATTGTTAAAATGGAGCGATGCGATGGTGATGGAGCCGAACACGCCGGAGAACGAGGCATATTTTGCAGCGATGCGGGAGCATGGCCTTGTGCATGGTTTCGGCCTGCCTCTCTATGGGCCGCGCGGACGCAATTCCTACGCTTCGTTTGACTTTGGCAAACCGGTGGAGGAAGTCGACAGCGTTGCTTTGGGCATAGTGCGCGGTGCCTCGCAAGCGGCGCATCAACGGATATGCGTGCTGCTCGATGCCACGCGAACAACGCCGGAGCTTTCTGGGCGAGAGCGCGAGGTTCTGGAATGGATAGCGCGCGGCAAGTCCACGAGCTCAATCGCTACAATTCTGGAGCTGTCGCCGGAAACGGTGAAGACTTATGCGAAGCGCATTTATGAAAAGCTGGGCACGTCCGACCGGGTCGGGGCTACTGTCAAAGCGCTCAAACTAGGCCTGATCAAAATCTAGCTAAGGCTCAGTTTTCAAGTCCGCCGCGCGGGGCGTTTCTGTTCCAGCGATTGACCATCATGAGCGCGCCGATACAGATCATGTTCGTCATCATTGATGATCCGCCATGGCTCATGAAGGGTAGGGGGATGCCCACCACCGGCGCCATGCCCATCACCATCATCAGATTGACGGCGATGTAGAAGAAGATAGTCGCAACCATTCCGGCGGCCACCAGGCTAGAGAACCGGTCTCGCGAAGTCAGCGCAACGCGCGTGCCCCAGCGCAGGATGATCGCGAAGATGCCAATCACAAAGATGCCTCCGATAAGACCCCATTCCTCGGCCATGGTCGCAAACACAAAGTCCGTGTGTGGCTCCGGTAGGTATTGCAGATGGCTTTGCGAGCCATTGTTGAAACCTTTGCCAACAATGCCGCCAGAACCGATGGCGATCTTGGATTGCGCGATGTGATAGCCCGCGCCCAGCGGATCGCTTTCTGGATCGAACAGGGTCATGACCCGGCGCTGCTGATAGTCTTGCAAGCCGAAGAAGAACGCTAGCGGGGCAGCGATGGCCGCAGCGATGCCTCCGCCAATGAACCACTGCATGGGAAGGCCGGCGAGCAGCATGACGACCGCGCCGCCAAAGGCAATGGCGAGCGAGGTGCCAAGGTCTGGTTGGAGCAATACGAATGCCATTGGGACCGCAATCAAAGCGGCAGGGATTAAGATCGCTCTCCAATCCGTGATCAGGCCCACAGGAAGAGAGGCATAGAAGCGTGCGAGCACCAGAACGATGACAGGCTTCATCAGCTCGGAAGGCTGAAGCACCATAAATCCGAAGTCGATCCAGCGCTGACTGCCGCCTCCGACTTGGCCAATCACTTCAACCGCGATCAGCAGCAGTAAGACCCCGATATAGGCGGGATAGGTCATGAACTTCACGAATTCGCGCGGCAAAGAGGCGATGATCGATGCCATTACGAGGAAGATAGAAAAGCGGATCAGGTGCGAGCTTGCAAAGGGCTGCATCGAACCACCGGCTGCGGAATACAGCACGGCTGCTCCGAACAAGACGAGCAGCAGCAACGGTATCAGCATGGCCCACGGCTGGCGCGCGATGGGCTCTGGAACGATGCTCCCGGCGCGGCTCATGGTGTGCCTGCTTGCGTTGAGGGCGGGGCATTGGGAGCGGTCGGACTAAGGGTCTGGTTTGGAGTGGGCGTTGGCGCGCCGCGCGGCGTCGCTTCCTCGCGCGGGGCCACGAAATCTTCGGCTATCTCTTCGGATTGCTGCGCAGCGACGCGGGCCTCCGCCTCCACCTGGTCAAAGATGTCTTCATCGCGGCGCGGGGCCGCCACGACGGCTTCACCGCGCTCTGCGGCGTAGCGTGCGTATTTGTTATCGAGCCGCTCTTGCGCGGTGCCGCCCCATTGCTTTTCTAGAGCGTTGAGCTTTTCCAAGCCCTTCGCCGGATCAAACATGAAGGTCATGACATCGCGCGCGATTGGGTATGCCGCACCCGAGCCGCCGCCGTGCTCAATCACCACCGCTCCGGCATAGCGCGGATTGTCGAACGGCGCGAAGAAGGTGAAAAGGCCGTGGTCGCGGTATTTCCATGGTCCAGACCTACCGTCAGATACGCTAAGCGAGACGACTTGAGCCGTGCCGGTTTTGCCGGCCATTTTGATGTCTTCAAACGGCAAGCGTCCGCGACCCGCTGTGCCTGGCCCGTTCACAACATCGCTCATCGCCTGGCGCACATAGCGGACGTGCTCGTCGGGAAAATCAACCTGATCAAAGCCCTTGGGTGCAGCATCCATTGTGAGGCGCGGCATCACATGGCGCCCAGTTGCGAGCCGGGCGGAACTGACCGCGAGTTGCAGCGGACTGGCGAGATAGTAGCCCTGACCGATTGACGCGTTGACCGTATCGAACGGCTCCCAATCGCGGTCAAATTTGTTCCGCTTCCAATCCGCGTTCGGGACGGTGCCATAGAATTGGCTGGTGACGGGCAAGGGGAATTCCTCGCCCATGCCGGTGAGCTTGGCCATCTCAGCCACTTTGTCGAAGCCGATTAGCTGCGCGAAATGATAGAAATAGCTGTCGCAGCTTTGATAGATCGCCTTGGCCATATCGACCCGGCCATGGTTGCTCCAGCAATTGAAGAAGCGATTGCCGATCCGCCGCCCGCCCGCGCAAGTGATCGCCTCATCGGGCGCAATGCCTGCCTTTAGGAAAGCCATGCAGTGCATCGGCTTGACGGTCGAGCCGGGTGGATAGAGCCCTTTTAGGACCTTGTTGCGCAACGGAATGCGCGCATCCTCGCGCAGCATGGCATATTCGACGCTACCAATGCCGTCAGAAAAACTGTTCGGGTCAAAGCTGGGCATGCTGGCCATGCAGAGCAGATCGCCGGTCGCGCAATCCATCACGACGACAGAGCCAGACTCCAGGCCAATCCGGCGCGCGGCATAATCCTGTAGCGGGCCATCAATGGTCAGGCGAACAGGATCGCCTTGAATGTCCTCACGTGTGTCCAGGTCTCGGATAATTCGGCCAGAGGCGGTCACTTCGACCCGGCGAGCGCCCGGTTCTCCTCGCAATTCCTGCTCGAACTGTTTTTCCAGCCCGTCTTTGCCAATCTTATAGCCCGGCGTGATCAGAAGCGGATTGCGTTCTTCCTCATCATATTCCTCGGCATTGGCGGGGCCAACATAGCCGATCAAATGTCCGACGCTTGGCCCGGTCGGATAGAAGCGTGAAAAGCCGCGCTGGGGTACCACGCCCTGCATATCTGGCAGGCGGACGCTGAGTGCGGCGAATTGTTCGTAGTCGAGACCACTGGCGACTTCGACTGGTTGAAACCCGCTGACGGCTGCGACTTTCTGCTTAACGTCGGCGATGCGCGCCGGGGACAGCGAGAGCAGCGCGCCAATTTCATCAATGGTAGCATCGGCATCGACCAATCGGTCTGGGATCAAATCGACCCGAAAGTCTGCGCGGTTGGAGGCGAGCGGAGCGCCATTCCTATCAAGGATCCACCCACGGCGCGGCGGGATCAGGGTGAGATTGACGCGGTTGCTTTCCGACTCGAGCCGGTATTTCTCATTTTCAGCAATCGCGAGATAGCCCATGCGCGCCGCCAGCAGGACGCCGATCCCGCCCTGGATTGAGCCCACCACCATACTGCGCCGGTCGAACGTGTTCTTAAGGGTGGAGGCGCTGACAATCGGTTGATTGCGGCGACGCTTCGCCATCAGCCAATCCTCCGCGAACGCGAGAGCCGGTATCTATCGAGCCAAGCAATCATGCGGGATATTATCGGATAGAGCAGGACAGACAGCAAGACTTGCGGCACCGCAGCAATAAGTTGGTGGATCGTAGGGGCAGCACCGGAGACTGCCATTGCTGCAAATATGTACAGAACGATCGCTAAACCGGCGCTGAACCAATCCTGCCAAAACCCGCGCCATGGGAAACGGGTTTCGATCATTTCGAGCGCAATCATGGTGAGCGACCATAGCAATACTGCGCTGCCAAATGGTTGCCCGCTGAACAGATCATCGAATGCGCCCAGCGGCACGCCTACCCAGAGCGGCAGGAGCCCGGGGCGCATGATCCGCCAAGCAATCAGCACCAAGAAACCGAGAGGTGGGGCCAGCGGCATCACGTCGGCGAGCAGTACGAATGGCACCAGCGAGCCAATCAGGATCGAGGCATAAGGCACAATGCTCGCGCGCAGCGGCGACTGCGTCCGGTTGATCCGGCTGCCGTATCTGTCTGATCTCGCCGCCGGGCTGTAGCGTTCCATTACTCCGCTAGCTCCAACTCTATCGGAGTGTCAGCGCTTTCCACTGCTTCAGGCTGCCACAGTGGCTCGACCGATACAAAGTCGGTGGCGGATGGATCGGCGATCAGGCGGGCAATGCCGCCATCATTGGTTTTCTCGCTCAGGATCGCGACAGCCACGCCGGGCCGGTAATATCCGCCAGCGCCGCTGGTGAGGAAGATATCGCCAACCTCCAATGGATTGATGCCCAGATTGATCAAGCGTATCCGCAGCAATCCGTCTCCGCGCCCTTCCGCAAAGGCGACGGTTTCATCGGTGGCGCGCCGCACGGGCAAAACGCTCTCGCTGTCGGTAAGCAGCAATATGCGCGAACTGCTGCGCGAGACTTCGAGTACGCGTCCGACGACACCTCTGGCGCTGCGCACTGACATTCCGATCTCGACACCATCATCGCGGCCCGCACCAAGATAAGCGAAGCGGCGGCTGCTGGTGGAGCTTGATCCGACGAGCCGCGCAACGGCGACAGGTTCGGTTTCGGTGACGGACAGTCCGAGCAGTCCCTTCAGGCGGATGTTCTCCTGCTCGACCGCTTCGGCTTCGGCCAAGCGGATGCGGGCGATCTCAACCTCTTCGCGTAGGGCCGCGTTTTGCTGCCCGGCCTGGTAATATGCGGTAATCCTGTCCCAGAAACTGTCGCTGCCGCCGCGCACCACGGCCGCACCTTCGCCAGCAGGGGCTGCGACATCGGTTGCCGCACCGCGCAGGTCAGCAAATGCGCTTGGTTGCCAATAAGAGATGACGAGCAGGCCCGCGCCAATAAGCGCGCCAATCCCCGCGAGGAGATAGCCGGTGAAGACCGAATATTGTGCCCTGCGCGAATGGCCCGAGCGCCGGGATGAATTCGGCGCCATGCCTGTTTCTCCCCTTCTGCCTGATTAGGCGGTCATCAGCACGCCGCGATAGATCGGATCTTCCATCGCCCGGCCTGTGCCAACGGCGACGCAAGTCAGCGGGTCTTCTGCGATAGAGACAGGCAGGCCCGTTTCTTCGCGAAGATGCTCGTCCAAGCGGCGGATAAGCGCGCCGCCGCCGGTCAGCACGATGCCTTGGTCGACGATGTCAGCGGCGAGTTCTGGCGCGGTGTTTTCCAGCGCAATCCGCACGCCTTCGACAATCGCGCCGATCGGCTCGGACAATGCTTCTGCAACATGCGCTTGGTTGATGGTGATTTCTTTAGGCACGCCGTTCACAAGGTCGCGGCCCTTGATCACGATGCTTTCGCCAATCCCGTCTTCTGGGGTGACGGCGATGCCGTAGTCTTTCTTGATCCGCTCTGCCGTTGCATCACCGATCAGCAGGTTGTGATGTCGGCGAACGTAAGAGACGATGGCTTCGTCCATCTTATCGCCGCCCGTGCGAACCGAGGTGGTGTAGGCCAGACCGCGCAGCGAAAGCACCGCAACCTCTGTGGTGCCGCCGCCAATATCGACCACCATGCTGCCAACCGGTTCGGTCACTGGCATGTCTGCACCAATTGCGGCCGCCATTGGTTCCAGGATCAGGTGCACTTCAGATGCGCCAGCGTTGGAGGCCGCATCTCGGATAGCGCGGCGTTCCACCGAAGTAGAGCCCGATGGCACACAGATCACAATCTCGGGATAGCGGAAAAGGTTGCGCTTCCCATGCACTTTACGAATGAAGTGCTTGATCATTTCCTCAGCAATTTCGATGTCCGCGATCACGCCGTCACGCAGTGGGCGGATCGCCTCAATGCTGTCAGGCGTCTTGCCCATCATCATCTTCGCATCATCGCCCACGGCCTTGACGCGCTTGATCCCGTTGATCGTCTCAATGGCAACCACTGACGGTTCGTTGAGGACGATGCCCTGGTCCTGAACATAGACCAGTGTGTTCGCGGTGCCCAAGTCAATCGCCATGTTTTGGGAGCCGAATTTGAACAGGTTGGAAAGAAAGCTCATTTTTATCGTTTTTCCGTGGATTTGGAGGCAAATCCCGCAGACCCCCTGCGACCATTTGCACCCAATAATGACAACACCTGATCCGCCTAGCGAATCCGCCGCAAAAACGCCAAAATATTTGTCGACAGCGGGGCACATTTTCCCCGGAGCTCTCGAAATTGCGGCGTGTGGCCGCTAAGATGCGACAAATGCCCCAAAATAAGCCCCGTATCCGTCGCCTTCCCAGCGATCTTGTTAACCGCATCGCCGCTGGTGAAGTGGTGGAACGGCCTGCGGCTGCGCTGAAAGAGCTGGTTGAGAACGCAATTGACGCCGGTTCGTCGCGAATCGCTATCAAGTTAACTGATGGCGGACTGACCCGGTTCGAGGTCACCGATGATGGCTGCGGCATGGATCCAGAAGGCATGGAATTGGCGCTTGAACGCCATGCCACTTCTAAGCTGCCGGATGATGCGATTGAACAGGTCGCAACACTTGGCTTTCGCGGAGAGGCGCTGCCATCGATCGCCAGTGTCGCAAAGCTGACTTTGGAAAGCCGCCCGCATGATGCGGATAGCGGCTGGCGGCGCGTGGTTGATCATGGCGAGCTGATCGAGGATGCGCCTGCCGCTTTGCCGCCGGGTACGCGGGTTCGCGTGGAGCAGCTGTTTGCGAAGGTTCCCGCGCGGCGCAAATTCCTGCGTACCGCGCGCAGCGAGTATATCGCCTGCCTTGATGTGGTGCGCCGCCTCGCCATGGCGCGGCCTGACATTGCCTTCACCCTAGAGCAAAGCGCCAATGGCAAAGATCGCCGCGTGCTGGCGACCCAGACAGATGAGCCGCTGGCTGACCGTGTCGCGCAGATTGTCGCGCGTGAGCTAAAGGACAATGCGGTTGCGATTGATCTCACGCGTGAGACGCCGGGCGGCACGATGCGCCTAACTGGGCTTGCGGGATTGCCGACTTACAACCGCGGTGTCGCTGATCACCAATATCTGTTTGTGAATGGCCGCCCGGTAAAGGACCGCCTGCTGGTTGGCGCAGTGCGGGGTGCCTATTCCGACATGCTGGCGCGGGATCGCCACGCTGTGCTGGCGCTTTTCCTGGATCTGCCGCCAGAGGAAGTGGATGTGAACGTCCACCCGGCGAAGACCGAGGTACGCTTCCGCGATGCAGCAGCAGTGCGCGGCTTTATCGTCTCCGGCCTACGCCAGGCTCTGGCAACCGGCGACCGGCGCAGCGCGCAAGGGCCAGACCGCGCGGCGATGGAGCGCTGGCAAGCGGAACCGATGGCGCCAGAGCCGAAACCGGCGCTTCGATCAATTTTCGAAGGTCGCGATTGGACGCCCTCCAGCTCCGGGTCGCAGCACCGCGTTTCAGAGCCGCGGCTGCCGGATTGGCAGGCGCAGGTTTTGGAGGGCGGTGCAGAAGCGCTACCGACTGGACGCGCGCATGAGGCCGCTCCGATTGCCGAAGAAGAGCGCGAATATCCGCTCGGCATCGCGCGTGGGCAGGTCGCCAACACTTACATCGTGGCAGAAAGCAAGGATGGGCTGGTGCTGGTCGATCAACACGCTGCGCATGAGAGGCTGGTTCTCGAGCGGCTGAGGGCCGCCGGGGCAGGGGAGGCTACCGCCCGCGCGCAGGCTTTGCTGGTGCCAGATGTCGTCGAGCTCGACGAGGTGGATTGCGATCGGTTGGAAGCCGCGGCGGAGGGCTTCGCGCGCTTCGGCCTAGCGATTGAGCGCTTTGGCCCGTCGGCCATGTTGGTTCGCTCAATCCCGCATGCGCTGGGCGGGGCGAACTCAGACAAGCTGCTGCGCGATCTGGCCGATGATATTGCCAAGCATGGTGTCGACAAGGACGCGGGCGCGCTGCTGCTGTCCGAACGGCTCGAATATGTGCTGGCGACGATGGCCTGCCACGGATCGGTGCGGGCGGGCCGGGTGCTATCGGTGCCGGAAATGAATGCATTGCTGCGAGAGATGGAGGCCACCCCGCGCTCAGGCCAATGCAACCACGGCCGCCCGACTTGGGTGAAACTGGATATGGAAGACGTCGAAAAGCTGTTCGGACGGCACTAAGCCGCAATTTGCTCCATGGCATCGCTGAGAACTCGGCGCTGCGTCGCTAAGTCGCACAAAGTGACACAGCCCTTTCCGCTTCGCTTTGCGCTGTAAAGCGCAGCGTCAGCGCGTTCGATCACCGCATTCAAATCTTCACTCGCGGTTTCTGGGACCGCAATGCCTACGCTTGCCCCCACATTTAAGGTCTGGTCGCGGAACATCACTGGCTCCGATATCTCAGAGATCAGCTGATTGGCCAAAGCCAGCGCGCTCTCTCCATCACTCACTTTTTGTAGCACTACAACGAACTCATCGCCGCCGGTACGGAAAGCAATGCCTTTACCGCCAATGGTTTTCCCAATTCTCGCTGCGACGTTTTGCAGCACCGTGTCACCTGCGGCATGACCATATGTGTCATTGATCTGCTTGAAGCCGTCCAGGTCAACTTGCAGTACGCTTGTAATCGCGCTTCGGAATGTCACCGAGCGGTTTGATAGCACTTCCAATTTGAAGCGGTTTGGCAGACGAGTGAGTGCGTCGTGCATCGCCTTGTATTCCGCTTTGCGTGCCCGAGATGTGAGCGCCCAGCTGAATAGCAGCGCGGAGAAGGTGACTGCGAGCGGGAGGGCGAAGTGATTGAATTCCGAATATGGGACCAGATCAAACGCGCGCAGGTAAATCCAAACTGATCCGGCTTGGGTCAATGTCCATCCGTAGAGCAAGGTTCGAGCTCCCTCCACTCCGCGCTTCGCGAGCAGAAGCGCCGCGCAGAAGAGCAGAGGCTGACCAAGCAGGAGACCAATGAAGATAGCGATCTGCGAGGGAAGCAGTGGCATTGCTACGCTGAAACAGCTTAGCACGCCCGCTGCAGCTACAAACATGATCAAACGGTGCAGGACAGGTGCGTTGGTGCGGGTTGCTAGATAGCTGGCAAGGAACATTGCGCTCGAGGTCACGCCAATTCCTTGGACAATGAAGATCAGGGAATTGGAATAGAATGCAATCTCTGGCCAAAGCATCGCTTTGCCGATCCCGGTGCCCGTAATGATGAACCCGGCGCCACTAAGCGCAAACAGCACAAACCAGCCGAATGCCCATTCGCGAGTTGCCGCAAATGTCAGTGCGGAATGGATCGCGATGGCCAGAATTATTCCGATCAGCAGCCCGTATATCAGATAGTCACGTGTCATCACTTGCGCGAAGTGATCTTGGCCGAACAACTGCAATGGAATGAGGACGGGGCCGGGCGATTCAAGCCTGATATACGCTTGCTTCGTTTGTCCAGGTGCGAGCTCTAGCGCAGCATTAGGGAAGCGGCCAAATTCAGAGCTATCAAGCGCGACAAAGCTGCCCAGCGTTGTCTGTTTGAATTTGCCGCTTTGCCCTTCGACGAAAAAATCGATGCGAGCGGGCTGCGGGTACTTCAGAACTAAACGCGTGCTTAGCGCTTCCGACGAGGTGTTCTTGACGCGAACCCTGACCCATATCGGGCCCTCACGGCCGTTAAGGTTTGGCACCGAGGCGTCAGTAAAGTGAAAACTCTCGTCATACTGGCCAGCAATGACGTCATCCGTTCGTGCATCTGGAGCGATTGCCTGACTCAGTTCCAGAGCGCCATCGAATGTCCAATGCTCAGAGTTCTCGTCTATGATGAGGTTGTTGGCGTTGGCGACAGCGGGCAACATAATGAGCGCGCACAACACCATCGCTAGTTTACGCACTAGCGATCTCGCCGAACCTCCGCTCAATATATCCAGTAACCCGTCGACCCTCATGGGGCTTTCCATAGGTCTTGGTTCTTTAAATCGTCTCAGCGCGGCGCCGAAATATTGGTGTGCATCGTCTTTGTTCTTGGAGCGGTAGACGTCGAGAAGCTGTTCGGTCGGCATTGAGCGCCCAGACAGCTCCCCAAAATCAGCACTGGGGCGTGCCAGCAACTCGCTCACACGCCCCAGCATTTATTGATGATCAGCGTGCGCCAATCCGAACGACTTCGCCGTCGAATGTCGGCACTGACATGACAAACGGATCGGTTGGATAGCAGAGGGCTTGCTCCTCTAGCATACCAATTGCGATCTTCTCGCCCATGCGGACGCTGTCGTAATAGTCGGAGAAGTAATGCACCCCGGCCATGTTTCGCCCGATCGAGATGTTGGCTGCAAGTTTGTTGAGCTCGCCTTCCAGCGTGAGCGGACAGCCATCATCGACGTCTTTTTCGCGCAGACGTGATCCATCTTCTGACACTTGGAATTGAACGAACTCGACCGGATCGTCGCCTTTCTTCGCATGCGCTCGCGATTCGCAAATCGCATCCAACCCGAAGAAGCCGATGTTGTTGCGCCGCCCATCATTGGGATCGCGGACTTTCGCGAACACTGCTGAGGTGTCGAAGAAGGCCTTCAGGATGGTAACGCAGGCGCCCGCAACCGTGGCGTGGCCCGCGCCATAAGCCGGGTGCATCGGTGAGCCTTCTGCAAACGCCATCGGCAGCAAGACTGTGTTGCCCGCACTGCCTGATACCAATGAGCGATTGTGCGCATTGATCGCGTCGGTCGTGTCTTTCAGGCGTTCCCTCATGTCGCTGAACGCGCCGCAGGTCGACGGGAATTGCTTGTCGATTTCCTTGGCGTATTCAAGCCGTCCGGCAAGCGCCTCTGGTCGGCCGCGAATGTGATTGTTGAACTTCTGAAAGCGCACCGCTTTGAGTGCCCGCGTGGCGACTTCGGTTACCAGCGTCAGAATGTGAGGTCCGCCATAGAGCGCAAAACCGCCTGCATTGGAGACCTTGCTGTCGCCAGTGGCTGCATTGGTCAGCACTTCAAAGCTGCCCGGGCCGGACAGATTGTCAAACGCAGGGTCGAACGGTGTGCCGTTGGATAGCAAGATCAGGCAAGCGTTAAGATAGGCCTGATAGAGCGCATCGAAATGCACATAGGTCGCCAGATCACGCGGCGTCGCAATGAAGCGCCGATTGCGCTCAAAGTTCTGCGTCGGTGAAATTGCAAATCCTTGCTGGACGTCGAGCCAGTTTGAGCGCGTGACCATAAAGTCATCTCGCTTTTTTGCCTCGGGAACGCGCTGATCAATGGTCTGCGCGCCGTAGCTGATCATGCCGTCGGTTTCTGAATTGAGCCCTGTGCGATCATCGTTACCGATAATCAGGAATTGCGACAGATACGGTCCGACATCAGCGCCCGGCGCTGATCCGCGAAAAACGGTCTGCAAATCAAGCTGACCCGCGTTGTTGGTTTTGCGCGGACGCCCTTGGAAGCCATTGGCGGCAAAAGGCAATGCGTTAAGCCGGTCGATGGAATCATTGACTGCGGCAGCGCCAGGCCCGCCATCAGCGTCGAAAGCGAAGAACGGCACATCGCGTAGCAGGGCGAGCTCGTAGACTTCCGCCATTTCGAAATCGAGTTCCGCGCTGCCCAATTCTGGCGCAGGGGCCATTGTCACGGCTTGAGGGTCTGGCCCTTCAAGATCGAAGGCGATGCCTGCGGTCGGTGCTTCCCACATCCGGCGCGGGCGGGGCTGCTTCTTGCCATGCACCGTGATGGTTTCACTCGGCACAGAAACGCGCGTGGTAAAAGGCTCAATCACGCCATTGTCTATCGCTTGTCGGAAAGCCTCAAAGTGGCCCTTGTCTTTGATCAGGCCTGTATCAGGGCAATGATCAAGTCCCTTGGTGAAGCTCATCGCGTAGTTCGCGCCGGCCAATCTCTGCTCATCGCCATTGGCCAAATGTTCTGGGTGCGGACGGTTAAAGGCGGCGAGGGTCGCATCGTCTCTAACGCGCTTGGCTTCTAGTCGTCGGTCATTGTTCATGGTCGCTGTCTTTCTTTGAAATGAGTTAGACGGGTGCGACCGTGTTTTTTTTGATCCTATAAGAGCGAAATTTCCCCAATGATTGTTGGAATGCGACAATTTTGATGTTTGAAACCAATTATAAAGGCGCGAACACACATCACCGCGACAATGATCGTGGCGATTAATTGTGTATTAGCCGCACCCAATGGCGCAGTGATGCGCTCGCTCGGCTGTTTTGTTGGTTTGGTTGTAGCGCTTTTAGTTGGCTTAACTGCCAAAGCTAACTGCGCATTAGTGGATCACACGTTAAACTTAAACAGCATGATGTCGCCGTCCTGCACGTCGTAATCCTTGCCTTCTTGGCGCATTTTGCCTGCTTCTTTCGCGCCCGCTTCGCCGTTTAGGGCGATGTAGTCGTCGTAAGCGATGGTTTCCGCGCGGATGAAGCCCTTCTCAAAGTCCGTGTGGATCTCGCCCGCGGCTTGCGGGGCTTTTGCGCCCCATGGGAAGGTCCATGCGCGCGACTCTTTTGGCCCGGCGGTAAAGAAGGTTTGCAGGCCAAGCAGCGTGTAGCCAGCGCGGATCACGCGGGCGAGGCCGCTTTCTTCCAGGCCCAGTTCGGTCAGATATTCGCTGCGGTCTTCCATTGGCATGGCGACGAGTTCCGCCTCGATTGCGGCGGATACGACGACGGCTTGCGCGCCTTCAGCCTCGGCCTTGGCGAAAACAGCGGCGGACAGGTCGTTGCCGCTGGACGCTTCGTCTTCGGCGACATTGCAAACATACAGCACGGGCTTTGCAGTGAGCAATTGTGCTTGCTCAAACAGCGCCGCTTCCTCGTCATCCTTCGGTTCGGTGAGACGAGCGGGTTTGCCATCTTTCAGCAGGTCGAGCGCTTGGCCCAGAACGCTGGCGAGCGCCTTTGCATCCTTGTCACCGCTGGTCGCGCGGCGTTTTGCGTTCTCGACCCGCTTTTCCAGGCTCTCCAGGTCGGCCAGCATCAGCTCGGTCTCAACCACTTCGGCGTCCGCAATCGGGTCAACCTTGTTGGCGACATGCTGAATATCGTCGTCCTCAAAACAGCGCAGGACGTGCACAATCGCATCAACCTCGCGAATGTTGCCGAGGAATTGGTTGCCCAATCCTTCGCCTTGGCTCGCACCCTTCACCAGGCCCGCAATGTCGACAAAGGCGAGCTGGGTCGGGATGACCTTGGCGCTCTTCGCAATGGCTGCGATCTTGTCCAAGCGATCGTCGGGCACAGCGACCTGGCCGACATTGGGCTCAATCGTGCAGAACGGATAGTTCGCCGCCTGCGCAGCCTGCGTCTCAGTAAGAGCGTTGAAGAGGGTCGACTTGCCGACATTCGGCAGGCCCACGATCCCGCATTGGAAGCCCATTGTAATTCTCGCTTAGGTCAAGGAATTTGCGCCCCCTTAGCGGGCAGGCGCGTCTATTGCCAGCCCAGCGAACGCGGCGGTCAAACGTTGTGAACCGCCTTGATCCATGGGCCAAAGGGTGATGCGCCAAGCCAGCCGACCTGAACCTCTGCCGCGACATTGTTGATCGCGATTTGCGGCTTGGCACCTGGATGCACTTCTTTGCGTAACGGGCGGGTGCCAGCGGGCATAGCGATGATCTCTGCAATCGCGTTCGGTACGTCCATCGGGTCGGTTGTTCCGCCGCCAGTGCGCTTGCCCAGAGGCTCAATCAGCGCAGGATAGCCAGAAGTGTGCTTTTCATCGGCACGCTCAAGCAGAGCGGTGCTGTTCTTGTTGGAATTCGACCAGATCATCGTCGGATAGCCGCCCGGCTGAATGATGTTGACCTCAACACCGTGGGGAACGAGCTCATAGGCGAGCGCTTCGCTCATGGCTTCGAGTGCAAATTTGGTTGGCGAATATTGGCCGAAGCTAGGGGCGATGACGCGGCCGAGCTGAGACGTGATATTGACGATCAGGCCAGATTTCTTCGCGCGCATGGCGGGCAGGGCAGCGCGCGCCATCCGGTGTGGGCCGAAGACATTGGTGTCGAAAATGACCTGGGTCGCTTCCATGTCCTGAATTTCGATTGGTCCGCCAAAAGACATCCCGGCATTGTTGACCAGCACGTCGAGCGAACCGCCCGCAATGCGCTCTGCTTCGGCGACGCCAGCTGTGACTTGAGCATCGTCCGTTACGTCGATTTCGATCACGTGTAAGTCGAGTTCTTCGGTCTTGGCCAGCTGGCTCAGTTCGTCCGCTTCAGTGCGAGGAAGGTTGCGCATGGTGGCGAACACTTTGGCGCCTTGGCGAGCAAAATCCTCAGCCATCAACCGGCCAAACCCGGTCGAGCAGCCCGTGATCAGAATGCTTTTGCCAGACATGTCGGGCTTTGCGGTGAGGGAGTCCTCTTGAGCGAGGCTGGCCGTGGCGGTGAGAACGGTGGTTGCGGCGGCGCCTGCTAGCAGCGAGCGGCGAGTAACTTGGGTCATGATGTGGTCTCCAATTCATTGAACCAACGCATGGGCGCGGCAGAGTTCCTGAGTGAATTTATCTGTTCGTTATAGAGGCGCGGCGAATTCTAGCCAGCAGCGGGTTCTTGGTCAGCCAATTCCGTGTCTTTTGGTTGCTCGAACAATTCCAGGCGGTGCATCTCTTTTTGCAAGAACCAGATGGCGTAGACGTCATAAAGGGCGTGACCAATCATCACGGCGAGCAGGCTGCCGCTCCAGATGTAGAACACGCCGAACAGCGCTCCAATCGCGAAAATGATGACCGCAATCAGCGGCTTTGCGAAATGGATAAGCGCGAAGATTAGGCTGGCGAAAATGACGGCGAGGGGCAGAGACACGTAATCGCCCATCAAGGTTTGCAAGCCGCCGCGAAACAGCGCTTCTTCACCCACGCCAGCGCAGATCGAAAAGAAGATGATCACGGGCATCGAAAGCCGCTTTTCGAGGAACGCGAAGTTCTTTGCCTGAAGCCGGGTGAGTTTCTCGGCAAGCTGCGGCAGGCCATGGAAGGTGGCCGCAGCCACGGCGATCATTGCGAGGCCCAAGCCAATTCCCAGCGCGATTTGCTTAAGATCGACAGTTACAAATCCGGCAAGAGGGCGATCAGAGATCCACCACAGCAATACGCCCAAACCGACAAATAGCGTGGCTTGTGCCCCGAGAGATTTGCAAATGTCGGCAACCGACATCTTGCGCATCTCTTCGTAAGGGTTGCTCATTGCTGGCGCATCGCAATTTCGCTCATGAAGCGCGGCTCATCACCATTGGCGAGCCACTCCGCCTCGCCTCCGACCGCGCCTAGCATGGTGACCAGGTCGTCTTGCTCAGCCTTGACGTAGTTCCCGAGCACATAGCTTGAGACGCGGTCCTTGTGGCCCGGATGACCAATGCCCAGGCGCACGCGGCGGAAATCCGCGCCAAGATGCTTGTCGATAGAGCGCAGGCCATTGTGCCCGGCCGTGCCGCCGCCTTGCTTCACCTTCACCTTGAAGGGCGCGAGGTCGAGTTCATCATGAAAGACGGTAAGGGCATCGAGCTCCAACTTGTAGAACCGCATGGCCTCGCCAACGCTGCGGCCGCTCTCGTTCATAAAGGTTGCGGGTTTCAGCAGCAGAATGCGGTGCGAGCCGATCCGACCTTCTTGAACCCAACCCTGAAACTTCTTTTGAACCGGGCCAAAGCTGTGCATTTCGGCCAGCACATCGCACGCCATGAAGCCGACATTGTGCCGGTGCATGGTGTATTTCGGTCCGGGATTTCCAAGGCCAACCCAAAGCTGCATCGTGCTTCTCTAGCTAAGCGAATCTATCTGGCAAGGATTGATCGGTCGCGATAGCGACCGCAAGGCCGACCGGTCGCCCGCAGCGATGCGCCTGAAAGGCGCGTGAGCGAGGAAATCGCATGCCCGGATGGGCGTGCGGAACACAATAACGCAAACGGCGGACTGGTTTCCCAGCCCGCCGCCTTGGTGATTGCGTTTGCAAAGGACTGGTGCGATTTACTCGCCGCTGTCCTCGCCACCTTCAGCTGCTTCTTCGCCGCCTTCGGTTGCTTCAGTCTCTTCGCCCTCATCTTCTTCGCCTTCGGCGCTTTCTGATTTCTTGAGAGCGGATGGAGCGACGAGCGTCGCGATGGTGTAGTCACGATCGGTGATCGCGCTTTCGCTACCAGCTGGCAGCTTCACTTCGCTGATGTGGATCGAATCGCCGACTTCCTTGCCGGTTACGTCGATTTCAATCTCGCTTGGGATCTTGTCAGATTCGCAAACCAGATCGAGCTCGTGACGGACCACGTTAAGAACGCCGCCCTTCTTGAGGCCAGGCGATTCTTCTTCATTGGTGAAGATAACTGGAATGGCGACTTCGATCTTCGCATCCTTGGAAAGGCGCAGGAAGTCGACATGCGTCGGACGGTCTGTGACCGGATGCAGGGCAACGTCCTTCGGCAGGGTGCGGACACTCTTACCATTAACATCGATGTTCACGATCGAGTTCATGAATTGGCCGGTCATCATCTGACGGACCAGTTCTTTTTCTTCGATGTGGATCGTGGTTGGTTCTTCTTTGCCGCCGTAAATAACGGCTGGGATGCGGCCTTCGCGGCGTAGTGCACGGGAGGCTCCCTTGCCTGCCCGTTCGCGTGCCTCGGCCGGCAGTGTCAGAGCGTCGCTCATAATCGTCTACCTTTCAAATGCGGAATAAAGTTTCAAAATCTTCGCGCGCCACGCCTCCAGGGATGACCATGACGTCGGAAGAGGGCGCGCCTTAGGGCGTGCGTGCGGGCTTGGCAAGCGTTTTGGCGGTGGCTGCGACGCCTCTGGGCAAGGCAGGGAGTGCTAGTGCAGCGGCGTGACAGTGTAGCCGCTGGCACTGAGCATGGCAGGCAAGCCGTCTGGACCGACCAGATGAGCGGCACCAACGGCGACGAGCGGACGCTCATCACCTGCTAGCATCGTCTCAAGCTGTTTCGCCCAATCCCGATTGCGCCCGACCAGCAAAGCCTCACGCAGTTCCGGATCGGCCATGATGCCCGTTTCGGTCGCGTCGATCAAAGTGGCCGTGTCACCGGTAAGCCAGGCATTGCGCAGCCGCGCTGGATCGGCCTGGAGCTGCTTTGCCTCAGTAATGATGCCGGAGAGCAGGTCACGCTGATCCTGCTCGGGCAGGCTGTCAAAGATGCGCAGCTGCGCGATTGCACCTTCGAACTCGCGCACGGGGCGACCTTCGAAATCGCGCACCACCGCGCGGTCAACGCCGTTTGCCGGATCGCCTTGCGCGCCAACTTGCGCTAGCTGCAGGGCGGCGGCCCATGTCTCGGTTGATCCGAATTGCGCCGCGGAGAAGTTTGATTTGGATATCAAGTCAAACAGGGCAGGGCGCTTATCCTCGCTAACCCGCATGGCGAGGTCCGGCAGGCCCGGTGTGTAGGCAAGCTGGGCAAAGACCGCGGCAATCGTCTCGTTGTCTTCCAGATTGGCGACCTCAACAACAACCAAGTCGGCGGTATCAATAGCCGCCTCTATTTCAGTTGTGCGCCAGTTCGTGCCATCGGGGAGGGCGTGGATCGTGCCCAGCATCCAGCCCTCAGTTTCACCGTCTGCATTGGTAATTTCGAAGAGCGGCGGAGACGCTTCATCAGCAGCAGGAGCGGCTGAGTCTGAGCCGCAGCCGGCGAGCGCCAGCAAAGCTGCCAGTGGGGCAGCAATGCGGACGCTCGCAAAACGGTGCATTATTGGATGCGAGCGGAGACGATGCCGCGCGCTTCGAGATAATCCTGAACGCTTTTCTCACCAACCAGATGACCCGCACCTACTGCCATGAAGACAGTGCCGGGTTCAGCCATGCGAGCTTCGATCCATTCAGCCCAATTGCTATTCCGGTCGTAGAGCAGCGCTTCTGCAAGCGCTGGATCCTCTTGGAACGCTTCGTTTAGAATTGCAGCTACGGCTTCGACATCGCCCACGGCCCAATTGTCGATGATCTTTTGCAGTTCGGGCGCGATGTTGTCGATCTGCTCGGCTGCATCCATGAGGTATTTGATCTGCGCGTCTTGCGGCAGGCTGTCGAAAATGCCGAGTTGAAACTCGACCGTTTCCAAGGCTTCGCGTTCTTTTGTCTCGCCGACGATCGCTTCGAGTACGACTTCGGTGCCCGTTTCTGCTTTTATGCCTGCGCTTGAGAAAGCAATTTGTGACATTGCAATCGATGCAAACCAAGGTTCCAGAGGATCAAGAGCCGCTGCTGGCGTGCCGAGCTTGCTCATAGCCGCTTCATAAACTGCAGTCTGCTCTTCTGTGAGGAGACTGCGAAGCGTCGTGCCCTGTGGAAGCAAAGCGATCTGACCGACCAACTGCTGCATTTGAACCATGGCATCGTCGGTCATGTTGATCTCAGTCACGAGAACTGAGCTTTCATCGAGGGCGGTTTTGATCTCGCCTTTGTACCAATCCACATCGTCCGGCAGCGCGTGAACCGTGCCAAACATGTAGATGGTAGTGTCCTCATCCGAGACTGACCAGAGCGCCGGGCCAGAGCTTGCGCTTTCCGCGATTTCCATTTCGGATGCTTGGGCTTTTGTGTCCGGAACAGGCGCAGGTAGGGTTTGCGTTTGCGCGCAGGCGGAGGTGCCAGCCAGAAGCGTGATCGGGACGAGGGCAGTTGTAATTGTACGGGAGAAGTTCGTCATAATGCGTTCCTAAATAGAGAAAGTTGGTCGGAAGGGAATGGGTAATTTTGCCCTTGAAGAAGTTGAAAGTGCGATGCGCTAACTACGCCCGCTTCAGACATATTTGCGGTAGAACCAGACAGAGGTCCAAACGACGCAGACAATTGTGAAAACGATCATCGGTTGCTGCTCTGGCACCCAGCCAGCTCGGGTGGCCAGCCACCGGGTTGGCGCCATGAAAAGGTATAGATGCGCAGCAACCATCGCGCCCTCGCGGTAGGCGCCTGCTTCATGTTCATCGACGGCGCGCCACCAAAGCCAACTGATCAAGGGCACAATGACGAGCCAAACAGCGATCGCAATTATCGCGAACGACGGAGAGATAGGATCATTGGACAGCATAACGTCCATGTCTCCTTCTGCCGTTGCACCAGAATAGATGCCGAGAACGGCGCCAACGGCGACGGCAATCCAAAGAAGATTGCGCGCCTTGCGGATCTTGGGTGACACAGGAACCGAGGTTTCTTTTTTATTTTTGGTCATCGAAAATCTCCTCGATTTGCATTTCAAACAGGCGCGCAATTCGGAATGCGAGCGGGAGGGACGGGTCGTGCTTGCCGGTCTCGATGGCGTTGATCGCCTGGCGCGACACGTCGAGATGAAGCGCCAGTTCGGCCTGGCTCCAATCTCGCTCTGCACGCAGCACTTTCAGCCTATTGTTCATGAGGTAAAACTCCATTGGCCCAGATGCTTATTGCAAGGCGAGCGCGACTGTAGTGGTGATATGGCCTAGGCCATAACCCGCCAGCACGAATGTCATCGTCGCAAGAAATGCAGCTATCTTTTCCTTATGATTATGATGTTTGAGCACTCAAAACTCCTGTCGGCATTTCATGACTAAATGTCAGGTATACATGACTATATGTCGTGATTTGCTGACTATGTCAAGAGAACCTGACTTTTTGTTTGGAGAAGTTGACCCCCGATCTGCGGATAAATCCACTTTTGGGTGGGCACATCTGTTCTCATGCTGCGCTGCGGCATTGACGCTGGTTGGGGCATCCGCCAAAGCCTGCCGCCATGACCACCCAGCTTCCTCAACGCGATCCCAAACGCTCGTTTCAAGACATGATTCTGACGTTGCATGATTTCTGGAGCGCCAATGGCTGCGTTATCTTGCAGCCTTACGATATGCGGATGGGTGCGGGCACGTTTCACACCGCGACAACTTTGCGCGCGCTTGGGCCAGAGCCATGGAATGCCGCGTTTGTTCAGCCGTGCCGCCGTCCGACCGATGGCCGCTATGGCGAGAACCCCAATCGCCTGCAGCATTACTATCAATATCAGGTGATCCTGAAGCCGAGCCCAAGCGACATTCAAGAGCTCTATCTTGAAAGCCTGCGCCAGATTGGGATTGATCCGCTGAAGCACGATATCCGCTTTGTTGAGGATGACTGGGAATCGCCCACGCTAGGGGCTTGGGGCCTAGGCTGGGAAGTCTGGTGCGACGGGATGGAAGTCACCCAGTTCACCTATTTCCAGCAGATGGGCGGATTTGATTGCAAGCCTGTGGCGGGAGAGCTGACTTACGGTCTCGAACGCCTCGCCATGTACATTCAGGGCGTCGATAGCGTTTACGATCTGGCCTTCAACCAGAACGGCGTTTCCTATGGCGATGTGTTTCTCGAAAATGAGAAACAGATGTCGAAATGGAATTTTGAGGTCGCCGATACGGACGCTCTGTTTGATCTGTTCAATAAAGCTGAGGCGGAATGCCAAAATGCTCTGGCGGCCCAAGTGCCGATCGCTGCTTACGAGCAGGCAGTCGAGGCGAGCCATATCTTCAATCTGCTCCAAGCACGCGGCGTGATCAGCGTACAGGAACGCGCAAGCTATATGGCCCGCGTCCGCGACCTCGCGCGCGGATCATGCGAGGCGCATATGGAAAAGGAAGCCGCCGGCTGGGCTGAGAAATATCCGGAGTGGTCGAAATGAGCGATTTCCTCCTAGAATTGCGCAGCGAAGAAATCCCTGCGCGCATGCAAAAGGGCGCGCGCGCTGAACTGGAAAAGCTGTTCCGCCGAGAGCTGGATGCCGCTGGCGTTTCCGTTGGTGGACTCACCATCTGGTCAACCACGCGCAGGCTGGCTCTGATTGCGCGTGATTTGCCGGTCGCAACCGAGGCGGTGCGCGAAGAGGCCAAAGGGCCGCCCGAAGGCGCGCCGGATCAGGCGGTCGATGGGTTCTGCCGCAAGAACGGCGTGACGCGCGACCAATTGGAAGTGCGCGAGGTAAAGGGGCGCAACACCTATTTTGCTGTAATCGAAAAGCCGGGACAGGCGGTTGCTGATCTGCTGTCCGCGGCGATCCCGGCGATCATTCGCGATTTCTCCTGGCCCAAGTCTCAGCGTTGGGGTGCGGCGTCGATCTCGACCGAGAGCCTCAAATGGGTGCGGCCTTTGTCCGGCATTGTCGCACTGCTCGATGGCGAAGTCGTGCCGTGCGAAGTGGACGGCATTGTCAGTGGCCGCGTGACCAAGGGGCACCGGTTCCATTCCGAGGGCAATATCGAGATTGCGAATGCGGACCACTATGCTGGCGATCTTCGTGAGGCGAGCGTGGTTGTCGATCATGTTGAGCGTGAAGCGATGGTGCGCGAGGGCGCGAAGGCAGCGGCTGAGGCGGCTGGTCTGAAACTCGTCGAAGACGAAGGGCTGGTCGTTGAAAACGCGGGCCTCACCGAATGGCCAGTACCGCTGCTCGGGCGGTTTGAGGATGATTTCCTCGATGTGCCGCCGGAGACGATCCAGCTGACCGCGCGGGTGAACCAGAAGTATTTCGTGTGCGAGAATGCAGACGGCAAACTCGCCAACGCTTTTATCTGCACCGCCAATATCGAGGCAGTAGATCCCGCCGTCGTGGTCGACGGCAATCGAAAGGTTCTGGCCGCGCGGCTGGCCGATGCGCGCTTCTTCTGGGAATTGGATCAGAAGAAAGCGCTGGCAGAGCACGCCAAGGGACTGGAGCGGATTACGTTTCACGAGAAGCTCGGGACGGTCGCCGATAAGGTCGACCGCGTGGCGAAGCTGGCGTCTTGGCTCGTCTTTGATGCGAAAGAACCCAATGGCGACCATCAGCTTACTCGGAAGGCTGCTGAGCTTTGTAAGGCGGACCTCGTCACGGAGATGGTCGGCGAGTTTCCTGAACTTCAGGGACTAATGGGCGGATATTACGCGGCGAAAGAGGGCCTGCCGGTCGAAGTGTCAGAAGCCATCCGCGATCATTACAAGCCGGTTGGGCAGGGCGATGAAGTGCCAACAGCTCCGACGACTGTCGCTGTCAGTCTGGCGGATAAGCTCGACAACCTGCTCAGCTTTTTCAAAATTGATATTCTGCCGACGGGCTCCAAAGATCCATTCGCTCTTCGCCGTGCGGCGCTTGGTTACCTTCGGCTTGTCCAAGCCAATGGCTTGAAGCTTTCAATTGATACCGTGGTCCACGCATGGGACGGGCAACCAAGGCACGATCTTTCGGCAAAACTCACAGAGTTTCTGGTCGATCGGCTTTCCGTCCAATTGCGAGACGAGGGCGTAAGGCATGACTATATCCAGGCCTCGCGCGACTGGCAGGGGCACACGGATATGCGGCTTGACCGCATCGAGGCTCGGGCGCGAGCACTTTCAGCATTTCTTGCGAGTGATGACGGGGTGAACTTGCTGGCAGGCTACAAACGCGCTGCCAACATTCTTAAGAAAGAAGAATGGGAGCGTCATGGAACAGATCCGCATGCCTGCGCGCGTGAACCGGCTGAGAAAGAGCTGACTGAAGCGCTTGCGCTAGCGGCGCCAAAGGCAATTGATTGCGTGCAGTATGAGCGATTTGAGGACGCCATGTCCGCTCTCGCCACTTTGCGCGCGCCGATTGATCGGTTCTTTGAAGATGTGATCGTCAACGCGGATGATCCGCAAGTGCGCTCCGCCCGGCTCGATTTGCTCGCCCGTTTCCGCGATGCGGTGCACAAAGTCGCCGATTTCAGCCGGATCGAAGGATAATGTCTCTCCCCAGGACTAGCCCGCAAGTGTCCAATTTCGCTACCAAAAAGGTACAAGTAACGTGAACACGGTTTATCCATTTGGCGGAAACGCCGCTCACGATGATGCCCGCCAGAAAGACAAGACCGTCACCGGCGGCAAGGGCGCCAATCTGGCGGAAATGGCGGCGATTGGCCTGCCGGTTCCTCCTGGTTTCACGATCACGACCGAGGAATGCGTCCGCTATTTGCAGGAAGGCGCGGATTTCTCCGATGATCTGCGCGCGAACGTCGCGAAAGCGCTGGCGCATATTGAAAACGCGGTGGGCAAGAGCTTTGGCGATGCTAGTGATCCTTTGCTCGTATCGGTGCGGTCCGGCGCGCGGGTGAGCATGCCGGGCATGATGGACACGGTGCTCAATCTTGGGCTCAATGACGAAACGGTTGAGGGGTTGGCGAAGACGTCTGGCGACGAGCGGTTCGCCTGGGACAGCTATCGCCGCTTTGTGCAAATGTATTCCGACGTGGTTCTCGGCGTGGATCACGGCCTGTTCGAAGAAGCGCTGGAAATCTGCAAAGAAGACAATGGTTTTTACGCCGACACTGAGCTGAGCGCGGATGATTGGCGCGCGTTGGTGAGTGAATATAAGGGCATCGTTGAAAGCGAGCACGGCAAGCCATTCCCGCAAGATGTCGCAGAGCAGCTGTGGGGCGCAATCGCCGCTGTTTTCGATAGCTGGGATGCGGACCGGGCAAAGGTTTATCGCCGCCTCAATGATATCCCCAGCGATTGGGGCACCGCTGTCAATGTGCAGGCCATGGTGTTCGGCAATATGGGCGAAACCAGCGCGACCGGCGTGGCATTCACGCGCGATCCGGCAACGGGCGAGCGGGCCTATTATGGCGAATATCTGATCAACGCACAGGGTGAGGACGTGGTCGCGGGAATTCGCACACCTCAATACCTGACCAAGGCGGCCCGCGATGCGGCGGGCGCAAAACCGCTGTCGATGGAAGAGGCCATGCCGGAAGCTTATGGCGAGCTGGCGCGTGTTTTTGATCTGCTCGAGGGGCATTACCGCGACATGCAGGATATCGAGTTTACCGTGGAGCGCGGCAAGCTGTGGATGCTGCAAACGCGCAGTGGTAAGCGGACCGCCAAAGCGGCGCTCAAAATGGCGGTTGAAATGGTTGGCGAGGGCCTAATCGATCAGAAGACCGCGATCCTGCGGGTTGATCCGATGGCGCTTGACCAGCTGCTGCACCCCACGCTCGATCCCGATGCGCCGCGCGATGTGATGACCACCGGCCTGCCTGCCTCTCCGGGCGCGGCAGCGGGCAAAATTGTGCTCGATGCCGACACGGCAGAGCAATGGTCTGGCCGAGGCGAGAAAGTCATTCTGGTGCGGGTCGAAACCAGCCCAGAGGACATTCACGGCATGCACGCCGCGCAGGGCATTCTGACCGCTCGCGGCGGGATGACGAGCCACGCAGCGGTGGTCGCGCGCGGCATGGGGCGCCCCTGCGTCTCGGGCGCGAACGGCGTTTCGATTGACCTTGCCTCGCGCAGCTTGCGGATCGGCAATCAGGAGCTGAAAGAGGGCGATGAGATCACTCTCGACGGCGCCAATGGTCAGGTGATGCTGGGCATTGTGCCAACGATTGAGCCAGAGCTAGTCGGTGACTTTGGGACCCTGATGGAATGGGCGGACAGCCACCGCCGGATGCGCGTGCGCACCAATGCAGAAACGCCGGCGGACTGCAAAATGGCGCGGCAATTTGGCGCAGAGGGCATTGGCCTGTGCCGCACGGAGCATATGTTCTTCGATGCGGGCCGGATCAGCGCGGTTCGCCAGATGATCTTGGCCGAAGACGAGGCTGGCCGGCGCGGCGCGCTGGAGAAGCTGCTGCCAGAACAACGTGCGGATTTCACCGCGATTTTCGAGGTTATGACCGGCCTGCCATGCACGATCCGTTTGCTTGATCCGCCGCTGCACGAATTCCTGCCGCATGGTGATGCGGAGTTTGCCGATCTGGCGGATGCGACCGGACTGGGCGTTGATCACCTGAAACGCCGGGCAGGCGAATTGCACGAGTTCAACCCGATGCTCGGCCACCGTGGTTGCCGCCTAGGGATCACCTATCCTGAGATCTATGAGATGCAGGCGCGCGCGATCTTCGAGGCGGTTTGCGACGTTCAGGCATCAAGCGGCGAAGCGCCACTGCCAGAAATCATGGTGCCTTTGGTGGCGACCCGCAAAGAGCTGGCGATTTTGCGCGAGTTGATTGATCGGACCGCCGAGGAAGTGTTCGCCGAAAAGGGCGCGCGGGTTGAGTATCTGGTCGGCACGATGATCGAGCTGCCGCGCGCTGCTTTGATGGCCGGTGAAATCGCGCATGAGGGCGCTTTCTTCAGCTTCGGCACCAACGATCTGACCCAAACGACCTTGGGCGTGTCACGCGACGATTCGGCGCGTTTCCTTGCGCCTTATGTCGATAAGGGCATCTTTGCCCGCGATCCGTTCGTCAGCCTCGATGTGGACGGCGTTGGCCAGCTGGTCGAACTCGCAGCCGAGCGGGGCAGGGCAACTCGAGCCGACATCAAGCTCGGGATTTGCGGTGAGCATGGCGGCGATCCCGCCAGTATCGCGTTCTGCGAAGAGGTTGGCCTGGATTACGTTTCCGCCTCGCCATACCGCGTGCCAATCGCGCGGTTGGCGGCGGCGCAATCAGCGCTGCGGGACTAACGCCAGCCAGTTAGGGTTAGCAGTTCGAAGGTCTCGGTGACGCGGCCTTCGCTGTCTTTCATCGCTTCGAATGCGTCATGCGCGCGGGCGAGGGCACCGCGCATCAATGGCGGCGGCGCATCGGCCAGCACGTTGGTAAGCGCCTGTTCGCGCAGGTCAGCGATCAAGCGTTCTAGGCTCCGATAGCTGACCTCTACTGTGTGGCTATCAACGACCTGGCGTTTGAAGCCCGCTCGTTCGAGCAGGCCAGTCGCCGCGCGGCTGTCGATCTGAGGGTGGATGCGTGCAGCCGGACGGTCTGTGTCTGCTGTCATCATAATCTGGCGCAGCGCGGGAAGGCTGCCCGCACCGATCATCTGCGCAAACATGATACCGCCGTCCGCCAAGGCATTGCGATAATGCAGCAGCGCGCCGGGTAGATCGTTGACCGTGTCGAGCCGGTTTAAACTGACGATCAGATCAAGCTCTGTCAGGCCGCTCGGTTGCTCCTCATCATGGGATGGCAGGGCAGTGAGATCAGCACCCAATCGGCGCAAATCGGTGGAAAGCTCGCCCGTGACCTCGCCGATTACCAGTGCGCGCGATGGCTCAAGCCGCATAAAGCCAATGCGCTCGATGCAGTCCTGCTCCAGCTCTTCTGCTAGCCAGCGCGCCGCCCCATCAGCCTGCGCCAATCGGGAAGCGCGCGCTGCTCTCGCTTCGCGACGTGCTTTGGAAAAGATCGTTGGAACTTGGCGTGTCTGCATAATCGGCGCTGCCCTGCCGTGCTTGCCACCGCAGTGCAAGCCATGCGACAGTTTGCGCATGGGTTTGGGTGCGCATATCGCCGAAGGGCTGAAGCCTGTCGTGGACTTAGTCTATCCGCCGCGCTGCCCGCTATGCGGCGATGCGACCGCCGATCAGGGCGGCGTTTGCAGCGCGTGCTGGGGCGATCTGGTCATTCCGGGCGAGCCCTCCTGCAATTCCTGCGGCAGGCCGTTCGGCTCTGATCAGTTGAAAGACGAAGCGCTGTGCGCGCCGTGCATGGCTGACCCGCCCAAGCATTCCGGCATTGTCGCGGCCACGGTCTATAACGATGCCTCGCGCAAGCTGATCCTGACCTTCAAGCATGGCGGCAAGATCTCGCTCGCTGGCCTGCTCGGCCGATTGCTGGCAGCACGGCTTCCCGATCCGGAGGAGGAGGGCGATGCGCCGCCACTATTGATCCCGGTCCCATTGCATCGCTGGCGCCTGTGGCAACGCGGCTTCAACCAGTCGGGGCTCCTTGCCAAGGAGCTGGCGAAGCGAGGTAAGGGCGAAGTGCTTGTCGATGGTTTGGTCCGGCGAAAACGCACGCCAAGCCTAGGAGGCCTTGGTGCTAAGGAACGGCGCAAGACCTTGTCTGGTGCGATTGCGACTCGGGAGTCGCGCAAAGCGGCGATCAAGGGGCGCGATGTAATCTTGGTCGATGATGTTCTCACCAGCGGAGCGACGAGCGATGCCTGCGTCAGCGTGCTGCTGAGAGTAGGCGCTCGGTCGGTCACGATTGCGTGCTTTGCGCGCGTCGTAGACAGCGAGTTTGACGCGTCGCTCCACCGCATGAACGCGGCTGAAACATAAGAAAAAGAAGCCGGAAAACACAACGCCCGAGGCCATTACGACCCCGGGCGCCACGTGACGAAAAAATACGGACCCGCTCTTAAAGAGCTCAGGCAGCCACCCCCTAACTTGGCTACCAGGATCCAATCCCTCATCGTTCGAACTGTCTCTCGCCAACACCCCGCGGCCGGCGAAGAAACAGTCACCCCCTGAACCTGGCATTCTTAAGACGCCGGTATCCGGTGGACAGACCCGCAAAGGCCTGCTGCGAAGCTTTGTCTCATTGGAGTCTTAATTCGCAAAGGTCGAAACCGTTGCCTGGTGGATTTTGCGTAGGCTCTGTGGTTATCGTGCAACAAGCCATCGCATTAGCGGCCCCATTCACCGAAGGATTAACCATTGAACAACAGTTTTGGCGGCGGCGACGCAGCGGAAAAGCGGAACCACGAGCAGGGTAGCGAGCTGCTGCCGAAGTTTGATGATCGCGGTTTGTTAAGCGCTGTGGTTACCGATTCGGGCACCGGTGAGGTCCTGATGGTTGCCTTCATGAACGCTGAGGCTTTGCAAAAAACGATTGAGACCAGCCGCGCACATTTTTGGTCGCGCTCGCGCCAAAGCCTTTGGATGAAGGGCGAAAGCTCCGGCAATGTCTTGGAGGTGCAAGAGATGCTGGTGGACTGCGATCAGGATGCAATTGTGCTGAAGGTTAAGCCAGCCGGGCCGACTTGCCATACGGGCGCGCGCAGCTGTTTCTACCGCCGCATAGAGGGCGGGGAATTGGTCGATGCCTCTCGTTAAGGTCAATACTTGACGCTCACGTAAAGGTAAGGTAAGTCATGGCGCATGGCTACAGCACACGCACAATCATCTTCCCGTAAGGCCGATGTTTCGGACGAAACAGGCCAGCGCCGCAATGGCGCGCATCTCGACCGCCCGGACAAGCACGAGCGCGAACAGTTCTCGATCTCTGATCTGACCAGCGAATTTGAATGCACTGCACGCGCGCTGCGCTTTTATGAAGATGAGGGGCTTATCTCTCCTGCACGCGTTGGTCTGACCCGCGTCTATTCAAAACGCGACCGGGCACGACTTGCCTGGATCATGCGGGCAAAGAACGTCGGTTTCAGTCTGACCGAGATTCGCGAGATGATTGATCTCTACGATCTCGACGATGGGCGCGTTGAACAGCGCCGTGTCACGATCGAGAAGTGCCGCACGCATATTGCCAAGCTGAAAAGCCAGAGGGCCGACATCGATTCATCGATCAAGGAACTCACCGATTTTGTGGCTGAGATCGAAAAGCTCGATCTTTGACCGCCTAACCCCCTGAATACTCAACACTCCACTAAGGGATCTAGTGATGCCAACATACACCGCTCCAACCCGCGAAACCCGCTTCATCATCAGCGAAATGCTCGACTTGGCGAGCTACGGCAATCTGCCGGGCTTTGAGAATGCAACACCTGACATGATCGATACGGTCGTGAATGAAGCTGGCAAATTCTGCTCAGAAGTTCTCGCCCCGCTCAACCAGATTGGTGACGAACAAGGCTGCACCCGCCACGAAGACGGCTCTGTGACCACGCCGGATGGCTTCAAAGAAGCCTATGAGGCACTGGTTGAGAGTGGTTGGACGACTTTGACCGGGCCGGAGGAGTTTGGCGGTCAGGATCTGCCGCACGTTCTTGGCTTTGCGTTTGAAGAATATATTGGCACCGCGAACCAGGCGTTTGCGATGTATCCCGGCCTCACCGGCGGCGCGACCGCAGCCTTGCTGGCTGCTGGCAGCCAAGAGCAGAAAGAAATGTACGCGCCTAAGATGATCTCTGGCGAATGGTCCGGCACCATGAACCTGACAGAGCCGCATTGCGGCACCGATCTTGGCATGATCCGCACGAAGGCTGAACCGAAGGGCGATGGCTCTTACGCGATCACCGGCACCAAGATTTTCATCTCAGCAGGCGAGCACGATCTCACCAGCAACATCATTCACCTGGTTCTGGCGAAGACACCGGGCGCACCGGATAGCTCCAAGGGCATTTCGCTGTTCGTGGTTCCCAAGTTCATCGTTGACGAAAACGGCGAACCTGGCGAGCGAAATGGCGTATCTTGTGGCTCAATCGAGAAGAAGATGGGCATTCACGGCAACGCGACCTGCGTCCTAAACTATGACGGCGCGACCGGTTGGATGCTGGGCGAAGAGAACAAGGGTCTCGCCGCCATGTTCGTCATGATGAACGCAGCGCGCCTCGGCGTTGGTATGCAGGGCCTCGCGCAAGCAGAAGTCGCCTACCAGAACGCCGTCACCTATGCTCTTGATCGCCGTCAGGGCCGGGCCTTGACCGGTCCAGCAGACACCGACGCTCAGGCTGATCCGATCTTTGTCCACCCGGACGTTCGCCGGATGCTGATGGACGCGAAAGTGTTCAACGAGAGCATGCGCGCACTGTGCCTGTGGGGCGCATTGCAGGTGGACCTCACGCATAAGGCGCAGACCGAGGAAGAGCGCCAGCTCGCGGATGACCTCATCGGACTGATGACCCCTGTCATCAAAGGCTACGGCACGGACAAGGGCTATGACATCGCCAATAACATGCAACAGGTTTACGGCGGCCATGGCTACGTCACCGAGTGGGGCATGGAGCAATTTGTCCGCGATAGCCGGATTGCGATGATCTACGAAGGCACCAACGGCGTGCAGGCAATGGACCTTTGCGGCCGTAAGCTCGCATCAAAGGGTGGCCGCGCAGTTCAAGCCTTCTTCGCGATGATCGATGAAGAGATCGCCTCTGCGAAAGACACGCCTGAACTGGCTGATGTCGCGACCAAGCTTGAAAAGGCGCTGGGCGAACAGAAAGCCGCGACCATGTGGTTCATGCAAAACGCCATGGCGAACCCGAACCACCTCGGCGCAGGCGCGCATCACTACATGCACATCATGGGCATTGTGACGCTCGGCTTTATGTGGCTGAAAATGGGTAAGACTGCGCTTAAGCAACTGGCAACGGACACTGAAGACCGCGCGTTCTACGAAGCCAAGCTGACCTCAGCGGCTTACTATGCCGAACGCTTCCTGCCAGATGCGGGCGCGCTGCGCCGCAAGCTCGAAGCTGGCTCTGACAATATGATGAAACTGTCAGCAGACGCGTTCGCCACAGCGGCGTAACGCCAAATATCATCGTCACGTGAAAAGGCCCGGGAGCGCAAACTCCCGGGCCTTTTTCGTGTCACAATGGCCAGACCCTAATTGGAACTTGCCCCGGCCATAATTTTCTCGGCCACTTCCTCAATCGAACCGGTGACGAGCAGCGGGCTGCCCCCGACCATTCCGACATTGGTTTGGCCATTTTCGCCGGTGCGGAGCCAGGCGATGTTGTCTGCCACCACCATGTAATTTCCGCCGCGCGATTCAAGTAGAATGAATTTCATATCAGTATCTCCAGACCTCGCTTGTAGTGAAGCGATAAGGTCAAGATCAGATTAAACTCGCGGCCTGAATCGGGCGTTATTCCACCGGGAGGAAGTCGGGCACGGAGAGATAGCGCTCGCCCGTATCATAGTTAAAGCCGAGCACGCGTGTGCCTGCATCCAGCTCTGGCAGCTTCTTGGCAATCGCAGCCAATGTTGCGCCGCTTGAGATCCCGATCAGCATGCCTTCTTCAGAGGCTGCGCGGCGAGCCATTTCGCGGGCATCCTCTGCGTCCACTGGGATTGCGCCATCGATGGCGTCAGTGTGAAGGTTGCCTGGGATGAAGCCTGCACCAATACCTTGGATCGGGTGCGGTCCGGGTTGGCCGCCGTTGATCACGGGGGAAAGCTCCGGCTCAACGCCATACGCCTTGAAACCGCTCCAGTTCTTTTTGAGCTCTTCAGCGCAGCCGGTCAGGTGGCCGCCTGTGCCGACGCCGGTGATCATCACGTCAATCGGTGTGTCGGCGAAATCGGCGAGGATTTCCTTCGCTGTGGTGCGCGCGTGGACCGCAACATTGGCCGGGTTCTCAAACTGCGAAGGCATCCAAGCGCCATCGGTGCTCTCGACAATTTCGGTCGCGCGCTCAATCGCGCCCTTCATGCCCTTTTCTTTGGGCGTGAGGTCAAACGTAGCTCCATAGGCGAGCATCAGGCGGCGGCGCTCGATTGACATGCTTTCCGGCATGACGAGCACCAGCTTATAGCCCTTGACCGCTGCGACCATTGCAAGGCCAATGCCGGTGTTGCCGCTGGTCGGCTCAACGATTGTGCCGCCCGGTGCGAGATTGCCTGATTGCTCGGCGTCTTCGACCATGGCGAGGGCGATGCGATCCTTGATCGAGCCGCCGGGATTGCTGCGCTCTGATTTCAGCCACACTTCATGATTGGGGAACAATCGCGACAGGCGAATATGCGGGGTGTTGCCAATCGTCTCGAGGATGTTTGCAGCTTTCATCTCAGGCCTCCTGATGGTTTTCCTTGGGGGATTTTGTGTCTGACGGTGTGTCTAGCATGTCTTTTGGCGGATCGAAGCTCTTAGTCATCCGCAACACAGGGAATATTCGGCTCCACAGCCCGACGGTTACAATCGCGCCAATTCCGCCGGCCACAACGGCGGCAACTGGTCCAACGGCGCTGGCGAGAAAACCGGAGAACGCGTCTCCCCCTTCGTTCGAGGCGCTGATCGTGAGCAGCGAGGCGGAGGACACCCGCCCGCGCTTATCATCGGGCGTGTGCAGCTGGATCAGCGATTGGCGGATATAGACGCTGAACATGTCCGCTGCGCCCACAATCACGAGCATCGCGAGGCTCAGCGGCATCGAAGTGGATAGTCCGAAGACAATCGTCGCGAGGCCGAACACTGCGACGGCCCAAAGCATTTTGGGGCCAACATTGGTTTTGAGCGGCCGGAATGAGAACCACAGGGCCGTAACCGCTGCGCCGACCGCAGGTGCCGCGGCGAGGAAGCCTAACCCAACTTCTCCAGCGTTCAGGATATCACGTGCATAGACCGGGAAGAGCGCGGTTGCTCCTGCAAGGAACACGGCGAACAGATCAAGTGTGATCGCGCCAAGGACCATCTTATTGCGGACAACGTAAGACACACCATCGATGATCGCGCCGATTGGCCGCTGGTCCTTGCGGGTCGCTGGTTGAGGCACTTTCCCAATGATAGACAGCGCGATCAGCGAGACAGCGAACAAGGCGCAGGCGGCGAAATAGGGAAGGGCAGGCCCCGCGCGGTACAGCACCCCACCAATCGCCGGACCGATGATCATGCCGACCTGCCAAGCGATGGATGACAAAGCGATTGCCGTGGGCAGCAGCGCCTTTGGCACAAGATTGGGAGCCAGCGCTGAGAGAGCTGGCCCAGCAAATCCCCGCGCAATGCCCAATAGGACAGCTATCGAGAACAGAACTGGGAGCGTGATCGCGCCGCTCCACGTGAACCAGGCGAGGGCGGCGGCGCAGGCAAATTGCAACAGTACGGTCAACTGCCCGAGGCGGCGCCTATCAAACCGATCCGCTGCAAGACCCGTAAACGGTGTCAGCACGAATAGCGGCAAGAACTGGAACAGGCCGATAAGCGCAAGCTGGCCGGAGGCCTCAGCAATGCTCATCCCGCCGTCGCGCGCGATATTGTAGGTCTGCCAGCCAATGATCAGCAGCATGGCGTATTGCGCCAGCGTCATCGCAAAGCGGCTGACCCAATAGGCGCGGAAATTGTGGACCCGAAACGGGTGGCTGGGGATTTGATCAGTGTCGCTCACGCATGGCCAATGGCAGGCGCTTCGTGGTCTGCCAAGGTGCGAGAGCTAATTGTTGCAGCGCCGACCGGTCAAACGGACCGACTGCGAAGAGCTAGCGCTTGCGGCGCAGACGCGGATTGGGCTGAAGCGCGTCAATGATATCGACAAAATCGTCGATCCGAATGATACGCTCAAACTGAAAGCCTGCACGCTCTTCATGGATCCAGATCAAATAGGCTTCGATCCGGCCAACGATAGGCAGGCGGATGATCACGCGATCACCGCGCTTGAGATTGCCGCTCGCATCGTCGACCATAAAGCCGTGCGCAGACAGATTTGATACGTGTAATTCTAGGTCGCCGTGCGCAAAGTGCTCCACAATCACCGGGAAATCCACCGGGTGACGTGCAGCTCGACGCATATCAGTGACGCTCAGATTCGCTCCGGCTGACACAGTTCTCGACCCTCCATTATTGTCCGAGTGACAACTCTAATGGATCGAAAAGGCTGATAATTGGTAAAGCTGGCGAAATAGAGCGGTATTTAGACCTGCCGCGAAGGCGGGAATTAGCGGGTAATCAGCCCGTGCTTCTTCTTCCCAAGGCTCAGTTTGAGTGTCTCGCCATCCGCTGGCGCTACAAGAAAACCGGGCTCTGTGATTGCCGTGGCATCGATCTTTACTGCGCCCTCGGCGATCTTGCGTTTCGCCTCGCCATTCGATGCAGTGAAGCCGATTTCGGTCAGTACCGCGCCGATCCGCATGCCGTCTGCGCCGACCGCCAATGATGGCAAGTCTTCGCCTGCGCCGCCGCCGGCAAAGGTCTCCTTTGCAGTTGCTTCGGCCGCTTTGGCTGCCTCATCGCCGCGCACCAGCTTGGTCACTTCGTTTGCGAGCACGATCTTGGCATCGTTAATCTCTGCACCTTCGAGCGCTTCGAGCTTGGCGATCTCGTCTAGCGGCAGGTCGGTGAACAATTTTAAGAATCGGCCCACGTCGCGGTCATCGCAATTGCGCCAATATTGCCAGAAATCATAGGCGGGCAATTGATCATCGTTGAGCCAAACGGCGCCCGATGCGGTCTTACCCATCTTTGCGCCATCCGCCGTGGTCAGCAGCGGCGTTGTCAGGCCGTAGAGCTCGCGGCCCTCCATCCGGCGCGACAATTCCATGCCGTTGACGATATTGCCCCATTGATCGCTGCCGCCCATTTGCAGGCGGCATTCGTAGCGGCGCGCAAGCTCCAGGAAGTCATAGGCCTGAAGGATCATGTAATTGAATTCGAGGAAGGTAAGCGGCTGCTCTCGGTCTAGGCGCAGGCGTACCGAATCGAAGGTCAGCATCCGGTTGACCGTGAAGTGCGGCCCGACATCGCGCAGCAATTCGACATAACCGAGCTTTGACAGCCACTCGTCATTGTCGACCATCACCGCATCGCTTGGCCCGTCGCCGAATGTCAGCAAACGCTCAAACACCGTGCGGATTGAGGCGATATTGTCCTGAATCGCATCCCCGGTCAGCAGCTTGCGGCTTTCATCCTTACCAGAAGGGTCGCCGACCTTTGTTGTGCCACCGCCCATCACAACAATCGGCTTGTGACCGGTCTGTTGCAGACGGCGCAGCATCATGATCTGGACCAGGCTGCCCACATGCAGACTGGGCGCGGTCGCATCAAAGCCGATATATCCCGGCACAACCTGCTTAGCTGCGAGCTGATCGAGCGCGCCGCTGTCGGTGACTTGGTGGATGTAGCCGCGTTCATCGAGCAGCTGGAGCAGATCAGATTCGTATGCTTTCATGATGGCGAGCGCTTAACAGTGTGCGAAGCGGCGGGAAAGTCATGAATAGCCATTGTCTGCCGCGCGCTGCTCAGCGATAGCCATCCCATGCAACCACTTATGCTTCATCGGACATGCGATCTCGGGCCCATTAACGCGGTGACAGCGCAGATTGCGCCCACGGCGGTAGGCTGTGATGCGGAGTTTCGCTTTGACGGGGCGATTGGCGGGATCAAAGTGCCTCAGCACGCCGGGCCAGAGCGCAAAGACTTCCTGTGGAAGACCACCTGCTTTGAGATTTTCTGGCAGCCGATTGGCGGCAAATATTACCGCGAGTTCAACCTCTCGCCCTCTTCACGTTGGGCGGCCTATGATTTTGACGACTTTCGCGAGGGCGCTCGCGATGCCCCGGTCGACGCGATTGCCATATCATGCTCGTATAGTGACAATGAGCTGGTGCTAAAGGCGAGCATTGCCGCCGAATTGCCCAGTCCTGCGCAGGTCGCACTCAACGCCATCGTTGAGCATGGTGACGGAGCAATCCAATATTGGGCGCTGGCATTCCCGCCGGGCAAGCCGGAGTTTCACAGCGAAGCCTGCCGACAATTGGTGATTGAGCGTTAGCTTTCCTGCACGGCGCCGCTGCCGAAGGGGCGGTTGAGCTGCACGATCTTCCAATTGAGGAACGCCGCAAAAGTCACCCACGCAAGATATGGCGCATTCAGCCAGCCTGCGAGCGCGGAGTAATTCGGCAAAACCAGCACCAGCGAAAGCACCGAAAGCCACAGAAAGGCGTTTTCAAAAAGAGCCCAATCGGGCCGCTTCGCTTTGAAAAACAGCGGCGACCAAGCAAGGTGCAGCGCGAAGTTCATTCCAAAAAGCCCGGCGATAATCCGCTGATCAGCGGGAGATGGGGCGTTGGTCCATGCGAGATACAGGCTCCAGGCGGACAGACCGAGGATGATTGTCCATGCGGGACCGAACAACCAATCCGGTGGCTGCCAGCTTGGCTTGTTAAGCTCGCGATACCACTCGCCAATTTCGGTCAGCAGGCCGCCCGCTCCGCCGAGAATGATCGCCCAAAGGGCCGCGATAATAGCGAGGGTCCAGTCCATAAGCCGCTGCTATAACCACAATTGATCAAAGCGCACAAAATCTATGTGCAAAAGCGAGTTGCCTTTGCCGCGCGCCTGCCGCAAATCCGTGCCCATGAATTTTGGAATTGATCGCCTGTTGGCAGACAAGCAATTGCTCAGCGCTCTGGAGGGCAAACGCGTCGCATTGGTCGCGCACCCGGCCAGTGTCACCGCTGACCTCACCCATTCGCTCGATGCGCTGATTGCCGCCGGGGTGAATGTCACCAGCGCGTTCGGCCCGCAGCATGGGCTGAAAGGCGATAAGCAGGACAATATGGTGGAGACGGCGGACGAGACCGATCCACAATACGGCATTCCGGTGTTTTCGCTCTATGGCGAGGTGCGCCGTCCGACACCTGACATGATGGCGAGCGCCGATGTCTTTTTGTTTGACCTTCAAGACCTTGGTTGCCGCATCTACACCTTCGTGACCACGTTGCTCTACCTACTGGAAGAAGCGGGTAAGGGCGGCAAAGAGGTCTGGGTGCTGGATCGCCCCAATCCCGCCGGCCGGCCTGTTGAAGGCACCCTGCTTGTGCCGGGCCACGAAAGCTTCGTCGGAGCCGCGCCCATGCCCATGCGCCACGGCTTGACCCTGGGTGAGATGGGGCACTGGTTCATTGCGCACTTTGGCCTTGATGTGGATTACCGCGTGGTTGCGATGGAGGGCTGGGAGCCGAACGGAGAGGGGCATGGCTGGCCTGCGTCGCGGATCTGGATCAATCCTTCACCCAATGCCGCCAATGTGAACATGGCGCGCGCTTATGCGGGCACGGTAATGATCGAAGGCGCCACTGTGTCAGAGGGCCGCGGGACCACTCGGCCACTGGAAGTCTTGTTCGGTGCGCCAGACATTGATGCAAAGGCGGTGCTGGCAGAAATGCACGGCCTCCAGCCTGATTGGCTCCAGGGCTGCGCTCTGCGGGATTGTTGGTTCGAGCCGACTTTCCACAAACATACAGGAAAGCTGTGTAATGCTTTGATGATCCATGCAGAAGGTCCGCACTACGATTATGATATGTTTAAGCCGTGGCGTCTTCAAGCGCTAGCTTTCAAGGCGATCCGCAGCCTTTATCCCGACTATGAATTGTGGCGCGGGACAGACTTTAAATATGAATACACCAATGATGTGCTGGCCATCGATGTGATCAATGGCGGGCCGTCGCTGCGCGAATGGGTCGACGATTCAGCCGCGCGGCCAAGCGATCTCGACGCGCTGGCGTCAAACGACGAGGCAGCATGGGTGCAGACCGTCAGGGAGCATTTGCTTTACCAATGAGTGAGCATCCTTCGCCAAGCCCCACAATTTCTGAAGCCGCCGCAGACGCACAGCTGGCGACCAATCGGCAGAATCCCGATGCGCTGGCATGTAAGGCTGATCACAGATTACTGGCGGAAGATCACCGTGCCGCCTCCGCCTATTATCGCGCGGCTCAGCAAGCCTTGAACCAGGCTGGACGAGGCTCAGGCTGGCTAGCCGTGCAGATCGCGACGACCATAGAATGGCTCCATCAACGCTACATGGACCACATTGTTACAAGTCTGGCCGAGGCGGGGTTTGAGCAATCAGATTGGCACCCACGGTTTGCGAAGTCGCTCGCGATGATGTTCGGAAAGGCCGAGCGGCCTCCCGAGACCAGAGCATACCCGCAAATTCCGATGTCATTTTTCTATGCCGATATGAGCTATTGCGAGTTTGTCCTCCAAGAGCAGTTTGAATGGGCGGAGGCCTTGGAGGCTCAGACCGACGCTATTAAGCACGAAGCCGAAGTGATATTGCAGAACAATCAGGCATTTGACGCTTATGTGCAATCGGCCAAAGATCGACCACAGGGCGATGTTCACGGAATGCTTGGGAACGCAGGTTGGTCAAGCTTTGAACTTGCGAGCAAAGGCGTATTTGACCCGAAGAAAACTGCTTTGTGCCCGGTAACTCATGCGGCGCTTAAGGAGCTTCCGCTGTGTCAAATTGCCAATCGCGCGCCAACGCCGATGTTTTCGTTGCTTCGAGCAGGCGAAACGATCCCGCCGCACACTGGCATGATCAACGTCCGTTATGTTTGTCACTTGCCTTTGATAGTTCCTGGCAATGGAGCATTGCGGGTTGGTTCAACCTCACAAGAGTGGCGCGAAGGCCAGCTGATGATGTTCGACGATAGCGTAGAACACGAAGCTTACAATCGCGCCGATACTGATAGACTAGTGCTAATCTTCGACGTGTGGCGCCCAGAGCTTGAATTGGTGGAGCGTGAGCAACTCAACGCAATGTTTGAGGCGGTTGATTCGTACTAAGCAAGACTGCCGCTCAATGCCCCTGCTTGCGGCTTAGCTCCCGCGTTGCATCGTCCAGACCGTCCAATGTCAGCGGGTACATCCGGTCATTGACCAACTGCTTGAGCATCTTGGTTGATTGTGAATAGCTCCATTGCTTTTCGGGGACGGGGTTCAGCCATACGGTCGCTGGATAGGTGTTGGTCACCCGGTTCATCCAGATCGCGCCGGCTTCTTCATTCATGTGCTCGACGCTGCCGCCCGCATGGGTGATTTCATAGGGGCTCATTGCCGCATCACCAACAAAGATCACTTTGTAATCATGGCCGAATTTGTGCAGCACATCCCAGGTTTTGGTGCGCTCCTGCCAGCGCCGCGAATTGTCTTTCCACACGCCTTCATAGAGGCAGTTGTGAAAGTAGAAGAATTCGAGGTTTTTGAACTCTGAGGAGGCTGCGCTGAACAGCTCCTCGCAAAGCTTGATGAAGGGATCCATCGACCCGCCAACATCAAGGAACAGCAGCAATTTCACTGCATTGTGCCGTTCGGGGCGCATGTGAATGTCGAGCCAGCCCTGCTTTGCAGTTCCATCGATGGTCGCATCCAGATCGAGCTCATCAGCGACGCCTTCGCGGGCAAAGCGGCGCAGGCGGCGCAGCGCCATCTTGATGTTGCGTGTGCCTAGCTCTTTGGTGTTGTCGAGGTTTTGAAACTCGCGCTTTTCCCAGACCTTGACCGCGCGCTTGTGCTTGCCTTCGCCTCCGATCCGCACGCCTTCGGGGTTGTAGCCGGAATTGCCAAATGGCGACGTGCCGCCAGTGCCGATGAATTTGTTTCCGCCCTGATGGCGCTTTTCCTGTTCCTCAAGGCGCTTTTTCAGCGTGTCCATGATCTCGTCCCAATCGCCTAGGGATTTGATCTTTTCCATTTCCTCTTCGCTGAGAAACTTCTCGGCCACAGCTTTCAACCAGTCTTCGGGAATATCGACCGGGTTTTGGCCGTAATCGGACAGAATGCCTTTGAAGACCTTGTTGAACACCTGATCAAAGCGATCGATCAGCCCCTCGTCCTTCACGAAGGTCGCCCGGCTAAGGTAGTAGAATGCCTCAGGCGTCTGCTCGATCACATCTTTGTCGAGCGCCTCCAGCAGAGTGAGGTGCTCTTTGAAACTGGCCGAAATCCCGGCTTCACGAAGTTCGTCGACGAAATTGAAAAACATGGGCGAAGCTCTAACTGCAGTGGTGCGCTAGCGCTAGTCCTGAATGCAGGATCATGAGCGCGGCCGCCGGCAAATTGAGCCACTTTCTACGCCTCCTTAAGTCTTCGCTAACCATCACTGGTTACGGGTGTTCGGGACAAAAGATCGGGGACCCGGCGGCTATGAAGCCTATTGAAATTGATAAGACAAATGCAGCGTCGCTCAACGCCATTCCAGAGAGCTGCGCGGCGGTTACCGTTGGCTGCACCGACGTTGCGGGTGTTGTAGCGGAAGTAATCCGTTCGTCTGAGACCTTGCGTGAAGAGCACGAGGCCCTGCGCGGCACTGTGAGCGCGCTGGAGGCTGACCAAGCGAAAGTATCAGAAGCGAGTGACGAAGCCCGCCTGCTTTCAGAGCGCGCGATTGAGCGATTGGGCGAGGGCACTTCGCTGATCCGTTCCTCGCTGGGACAGATCAATGCGGTACTTGAACTGGTCGACACCCTTGGCCAGCACGTGACGGGTTTTGCGGCGGCGATGGATCAAGTGAGGCGCAGCGCGCAAGACATTGATCAAATTGCTGAAACCACTAACATTCTGGCATTGAACGCTACGATTGAAGCAATGCGAGCCGGCGAGGCTGGCCGCACATTTGCGGTTGTGGCGGGCGAGGTTAAAAGCCTCGCCAACGACACACGCAAAGCCACCGAAGAAATCTCAAAAACTATCGATACGCTGGGCGCGGAGGCCAGCGTGGTTATCGGTCAGATCGAAGAGGGCTCGCTGGCCAGTGATGATGCGAAAGCCTCTGTCTCACGTATTGAAACGACGATAAGCAGCGTTGGCGAATTGGTCGAAGAAGTCGATAAGCAGAACGATGTTATTGCGCGTTCGACCGGGACCATCAGCGGTCACGTCTCATCGGTTCAGGACGTGCTTGAGCGCTATGATCTTGCCGCGCGCGGCAATGAGAAACAGCTGGAAGGCGCGCATGAGCGCATGGGCGAATTGGAGCTCACGGCGAGCGAAATGTTCGACCGGATCGTGCAATCTGGACTGAGCCCAGTCGACAGCTCAATGGTTGAAAAGGCACAGGGTGTCGCCAAGAGGATTCTTGGATTGACTGAGCAGGCAATCGAATCTGGTGAGCTGACTATGGATCAGCTTTTTGACCAGAATTACAAAGAAGTACCGGGCACCGACCCGCAATTGTTCCGCACCGCCTTTAGCGATTGGGCCGATGCGAATTGGCGTCCAATCAACGACACGCTCTATGATGAGCCTGGGGCGGTGATCATGTGTTCTCAGGCGGATATGAACGGGTTCCTGCCAACCCATATTACCGCATGGTCACGCAAGCCGACCGGCGAACTTGCACACGATACCAAATATTGCCGCAATGGTCGCAAGATCATGGAGGCGATCGACCACAAAGCGAAAGCCAGCAACGCGCCCTACATGATGGCGATTTACCGCCAAGAGGGCGACGGACAGACATATCGTATTGTGCGCAACGTCTACATTCCGCTGGTGATCAATGGCCGCCGTTGGGGCGATTTTGAAATGGCGTACGAACTGTAAGGCTCGATCCGCACAGCCTCATTAGGTCGGGTTGCGCCGAGCCATAAAGGCCAGCCGTTCAAACATCATCACGTCTTGCTCGTTCTTGAGCAGAGCGCCGTGCAGCGGCGGAATGGCGCTGTTCGGATTGGCATCCTGCAGCGTTTCTAGCGGCATATCTTCATTCATCAGCAGTTTCAGCCAATCAAGCAGCTCGCTGGTCGATGGCTTTTTCTTCAGGCCGGGAACTTCGCGCAGCTCGTAAAAGATGTCCATCGCCTTTTTGACCAGCGTCTTTTGGATGCCGGGATAATGCACGTCGATGATCGACTGCATCGTGTCGCGGTCTGGAAACTTGATGTAGTGGAAGAAACAGCGGCGCAGGAATGCGTCTGGCAATTCCTTCTCATTGTTCGAGGTGATGACCACAATCGGGCGCTCTTTGGCGGCCACGCGCTCTTGCGTTTCATAGACATCAAAGCTCATCCGATCGAGCTCTTGCAAGAGATCGTTCGGAAATTCGATGTCGGCCTTATCAATCTCGTCGATCAGCAACACGGGAAGCTGCTCAGAGGTGAAGGCTTCCCACAGCTTGCCCTTCTTGATGTAATTGCGGATGTCGTGGACGCGTTCCTCGCCCAGCTGACCATCGCGCAGACGCGCAACCGCATCATATTCGTAAAGACCTTGCTGCGCCTTTGTGGTCGATTTCACGTTCCACTCGATCAACGGCGCGCCAATGGCTTTTGCGATTTCGTGCGCCAGCACTGTTTTGCCGGTGCCAGGTTCACCCTTGACCAACAGCGGGCGGCGCAGCGTCACCGCAGCATCCACCGCGACTTTCAGATCATCGGTGGCGATGTAATCATTGGTGCCTTCAAAGCGCTGCTGCGTCGTGTCGGTCATGGGTTTTCCTGTAAATCTCAAATGGCAACTGAACTTGACGCGAGCGTTAAGGTCGATCCGCTCGGGTGGCAAGGGTGACGCTACGTAAGCTAGCGCTCAAATCGGAGGGCTGTTCTCGGCGAGGGCTCTAGCGGGGTAGGGCGAGGATGCGCTGCGCGATCAGCTCCAATGCTGTGTTATCGAGCGCAGCGTCTGGATTGTTCCAGCTGAGCACGAGAATATGCTGGTTGCCTGACTGATCGGTGAGCAGCCATGTGAGGTTGAGGACGCCAGGCTCTGATCCGCCTTTATAGCCGATATAGGCCCAGTCGGCGCGCACGCTGGACTGAACTGAGGGGTTGATGCCCATGATCGCAAACGCATTGTCGTCGGCGACTTCATTCATGTGCAGGAACAGTTTTCGCAGATCATTTGCGCTCGCGAACCACTCGACATCGAGCGCGACAGGACCACCCGCGAAAGCCGAGTTCACGTCATTGGCGCTGACAGACGCGCTATCGAGCTCGCTCAGCATCTGTAATTTGCGCTGTGCGTCCGTTTCCGTGCGGTACGCCTCCAGGACTGCTGGCGCGCCGCCTTTCAAGGTGAAGAGCTCCCTTGTGGTCAAAAACGGATTGGCTTTGCTCAGATCGCTGTGACCGCTTTCTGCGACCAGCTTAGCAATGCGTTCTCGCCCGAGCGCGTTGATCAACTCGTCAGTCGCGGTGTTATCGCTGATCGAGATCATCATGCTGGCTAGAGTTTGTAAGGTCACCGGAGCGCCTTGCGGCCAGTCTTGCATCATGCCGCTGGGTAAACTCCTTTGACTAAGGGGGATTACCTCATTCCAACTGCGCTTTCCCGCCGCGACGTCCTCTGCGAGAGCTGCCAAGACGTATAGTTTGAACGTCGAGCCAATGGCGAATTGTCGTTCTGGATTGATTGATAGGACAGGGGCATCGCCGCTGATAGGGCCATAATAAACGCCAACTTCGCCTGGTAGTGCAGCGAGATCGGCTTCGATCTTCGCGAGACTGTCATCGATTGCATCAAATTGGCGCAGCAGCAGGCCTTCGATTTTGTGCGGCTCTGTTGCACTCAGCGCCAGCGTACCTTGTCCAATCGCCTTTTCAAATCGGATCGCGATGTTTGCGGTGAACTCACCAGTTGGCTCAATGTTCTCAACCCCGATGGCCGCGCCAAATTGCGATGTCAGCTGCTGTGTCACTGCATTGAACTGCGCTGGAGGCACTGAGGCAAGGAATTGCGGCCCGAACACGTCCTCTGGCGCTTTCTCCTCTTTCAAAAGGGCAACGACGTCCTGCGCACGCGTCTTCAGCGGCTCTGAGACTGCCGTCTCTCTGGCGGGGGCATCCTGCGCCATTATGGAGCTAGGGACGAGCAAGAGCGAGAGGGCGAGCGCGAGTTTTCTAAGCATTGGAGCATAGTGCATCGCGCGGAGGCCTCCTGCAAGGCGTAACCAAATGGCGCAGGCGCGCTAATAGCTCTACAAGCATCACCCATAGGAGGGCCCGCAATGCCGACAGAGACTTTTTCGATCACGACAACCGCCGGACATAGCCTGGATGGGGCGCTTGAAATGCCCACGGGTCTGGTCAGAGGCGCTGCGGTCTTTGCGCATTGCTTCACCTGCACCAAGCAGAGCCGTGCCGCGATCAGTGTCGCCCGCGCTCTGGCGGCCCAGGGCATCGCGACGCTGCGGTTCGATTTCACCGGGCTTGGCGGAAGCGAAGGCGAGTTTGGCCGCGCCGGGTTTGCGACGGACATTGCCGATCTGGTCTCGGTCGCTGGCGCTCTGCGGTCGCGCTTTGACGCACCTCTGCTGATGATCGGGCATAGCCTTGGCGGAGCAGCGGTGCTGGCTGCAGCGCACGAGCTGGGCGCTGAGAATGTCGCGGCTGTCGCCACCATCGGCGCGCCTTCGGACGTTCCACATGTGCTGCACATCATCAAAGGCGATCATGATGCAATCCGCGCTGAAGGCGAGGGGCCGGTGACAATTGGCGGACAGAGCTTTTCGGTCAGCCGGGAGTTTCTTGAGCGAACGGAATCGGTCAAATTGCTCGATCTGGTGAAGGAGCTGAGGCTGCCCTACCTCGCGCTGCATTCGCCAACCGATACAATCGTTGGCGTAGAGCACGCGGCGGCTCTCTTTCAGGCCGCTTTTCACCCGAAGAGCTTCATCAGTCTGGACGATGCTGATCACCTTTTGACCAAAGCAGAGGACGCCGAATATGCCGCTGTAGCGATCGCTTCATGGGCAAAAAGATACCTCAAGAGCTGCGGAGAGACTCAGCTGTCTAAGGCTGGTGTCTTAGTGAAATCTGGCCATGGCAAGTTCGGAACCGAGGTGTTCACCACCAGTCACCGTTTCGTGGCCGATGAACCGCGCAGCTATGGCGGTGATGACACTGGCCCGACGCCATATGATTTGCTCAACGCCGCGCTGGGCACTTGCACCGTCATGACCATGAAGATGTACGCAGACCGCAAAGGCTGGCCGGTTGAAGGTTACCAGGTGCATGTGACCCACGAGCGGGATCATGCGAGCGATTGCGATCATTGCGAGGAGGAGGGCGAGAGCGCTCAAATTCAGGCGCTCAATCGCTCGATCACGGTTTTGGGCGATGACCTGACCGATGATCAGCGCGCGCGGATTATCGCGATTGCGGACAAATGCCCGGTGCACCGCACGTTAGAAGGTCATCTGCATATTCACACTGAAACAGCGGACTAGAGGCGGGCAGAGGCCGTCAGCGCGACCAGCGCAAACTGCACGGTGAGCAGTGTAATTGTGGCGGTTTTCCACCCGGTTGCGGCGTCTTTCATCCCCCGATCCCATGTCCATGCGCCAATCGCCCCGGTCGCAATGGCAGCACCCGCAATAGTGAAATATCCGCTCTTGCTGATCAGCAGCATGAAGATTGCGAACATGACGATCGATTGCAGCAGAAACGCGGCCGCAAACCAGGCGATGGGAATAGGCCGGTAAGCCGCATCAGGAATGTGCCAATCGGGTAGAGCGCTGTCCGGGCGCGAAATCCGACGGTCGCCCGCCATGATGTCTTCCTCACGCGGGTTGGGGTATTTTCGCGGCGCTTTGTCAGGCTGGTCCTGATCGTCAGGCATCAATCGCCTCGCGGTCGACCTCTCCGGCGCGGTTCTGGATAAAGTTGAAGCGGTGCTCTGGATTGCGGCCCATAAGCTGATCGACGACTTCCTTCACCGCAGCGCGGTCTTCAAACTCTTGCGGCAATGTGATGCGGATCAGGCTACGGGAGTCTGGATCCATAGTGGTTTCGCGAAGCTGCTGCGGGTTCATCTCACCAAGGCCCTTAAACCGGCCAACTTCGACCTTTTTGCCCTTGAAAACCGTCTCTTCGAGCTGCGCGCGGTGTGCATCATCATTGGCGTAACGGCTCTCTTTGCCAGCGGTCAGCTTATAAAGCGGCGGCTTGGCCAGGAACAGGTGACCCTTTTTGACGATGTCCGACATCTCTTGGAAGAAGAACGTCATCAGCAGGGTCGCGATGTGTGCGCCATCGACGTCCGCATCGGTCATTATGATCACGCGGTCATAGCGAAGGTTTTCCGCATCGCAGTCTTTGCGGGTGCCGCATCCCAGCGCGAGTGAGAGGTCGGCGATTTCCTGATTGGCGCGGATTTTGTCGGCGGTTGCCGAGGCCACATTCAAGATCTTACCGCGGATCGGCAGGATCGCCTGCGTCTTGCGGTTGCGCGCTTGCTTAGCGCTGCCACCAGCCGAATCGCCCTCGACGATAAACAGCTCAGTTTCCTTGTCCCCTTCGCCGGAACAATCGGTGAGCTTGCCAGGTAGGCGCAGCTTCTTTGCGTTGGTCGCAGTCTTGCGCTTGATCTCGCGCTCTTGCTTGCGGCGCAGGCGCTCATCCATGCGCTCCATGACCTCGCCGAGCAGGGCCTTGCCCCGGTCCATATTGTCGGTGAGGAAATGGTCGAAGTGATCGCGCACCGCGTTTTCGACAAGGCGCGCCGCCTCTGGTGAGGTCAGGCGATCCTTTGTTTGCGACTGAAACGACGGGTCGCGGATAAAGACGCTGAGCATCACCTCGCCGCCAGTCATCACGTCATCGGCGCTGATGTCTTTGGCCTTCTTCGTGCCGGTGAGCTCACCAAAGGCGCGCAGGCCCTTGGTCAGAGCAGCCCGGAGGCCTTGTTCGTGCGTTCCGCCATCGGGGGTAGGCACGGTGTTACAATACCAGCTGGTCGATCCGTCGGAATAGAGCGGCCATGCGATGGCCCATTCGACCCGTCCTTGCGAGGTGCCGCTGTCATCCTCGGGAAAGTCCTGGTTTCCGGTGAAGGCCTGCGCGGTCACGCATTCGCGCGCGCCGACTTGCTCTGCAAGGTGATCAGCGAGGCCGCCGGGGAATTTGAACGTCGCCTCTTCGGGCACGTCCTCAGAGGCGAGGCTGGGCGCGCATTTCCAGCGGATTTCCACGCCGGCAAACAGATAGGCTTTGGAGCGAGCGAGCTTGAACAGCCGGTGCGGCTTAAACTTGCGGTCGCCAAATATCTCTTCATCCGGCGTGAAGCTCACCTGAGTTCCGCGCCGATTGGGCGTTGCGCCAAGGTTTTCAATCTTACCGAGCGTTTGCCCTTTGGAGAATTCTTGCGCGAACAATTGCTTGTCCCGCGCAACCTCAACGCGGGTATGTGATGACAGCGCGTTGACAACGCTCACGCCAACTCCGTGCAGACCGCCGCTGGTGGCATAGGCCTTGCCAGAGAACTTGCCGCCAGAGTGAAGCGTGGACAGGATCACCTCAAGCGTGGATTTGCCCGGAAACTTCGGATGCTCATCAACCGGAATGCCCCTGCCATTATCGCCAATGGTCAGGCGATTGCCTTCCTCCAGACGCACTTCGATCCGGTTGGCATGGCCTGCAACGGCTTCGTCCATCGAGTTGTCGAGCACTTCGGCGGCAAGGTGATGCAGCGCGCGGTCATCCGTGCCGCCAATGTACATCCCAGGCCGGCGGCGCACCGGCTCCAGCCCTTCGAGCACCTCAATCGATGAGGAATCGTAATCACCGCTCGATGACGGAGTACCTTCAAACAGATCATCAGACATGCGTAAGGCTATAGGCCCGGCAGAGAGCCGCTAACAAGCAGGTAGCTCTACGTTTTGCTCAGTCCTCGAAGCGTTTGGGGGCCTCATCGACGATTACGACGCTGTTGCCGCGCACTTCGCGCACTTCCATTGAGCGTTCCACCACGCCGTTGCGTTGGAAGCGGAATGGACCATCCAGCCCAAGGAAACCGCCGCGATCCCGCAACTGCCTCTGTGGGAACTGGCTGCCAACGCGCCAATCGCGCGCCACTCTGAGAGTGAGCAGGACAGCGTCATAGCCCAAGGTTGAAATCCGGTAGGGCTGCGAGCCAAAGCGGCCCTCATAGCTTTCGGTAAAGCGCTTATACCGTCCATCAGACACGGCAGAGAACAATGCCCCTCGCATTGCGCTGGAGCGGGTGAGGGCGGTTTCGCCGCTCCACAGCTCCGTGCCGAGGATGCGGGAGTTTACGCCGTTCTCTTTCTTAAGCTCGCCAGCAGCCTGAACCGAGAGCCGCGCGCCTTCGCCAAGCAGCACTGTGTCATAGCCGCCAGCATCGCGCAGCCGCTGGGCTGCACTGACGATAGAGGTGTTTCCGCGAGAGTAGCGCTGAGTTGTGGTCAGCGATCCGCCAAATTCACGCAAGGCATTGCTGAGCGCGCCCAAAGAGCGATCACCGTAATCACTGTTGGACAGAAGAGCGGCAAAGCGCGTTGCACCTTGATTGCGGGCATAACGGACACTGCGGCGGATTGATTGCTCTGGAATATGCCCCATCACGAATACATCGGGGCTCGCAACGCTGGTGTCGTTCGAGAATGAGATGGTCGTCACACCCGCTGGGCGCGCCTGAGCTTGAACCGCAGACACGTTTTCTGACATCAATGGGCCGAGTATCAGGCGGTTGCCGTCGGCGATCGCTCGGCGAGCGGCCGCGCCTGCCCCTTGCGAGGTGTCATAGGTCGTGATGCGCAGATTATTCGCATTGGTATCGAGCAGAGCCATGGTGGTGGCATTTGCCAGCGATTGCCCAACAGCGCCCGTGCTGCCCGACATCGGGACGAGCAGAGCAATCCGGTGACGGGTTGCATCGGTAGGCAGAGCTGTCGCGCTAGGCTCCGTCGATGGGCCCGGATCCGTGGTGGTGGTTGGACCCGTCTTGGGGATCACCTGACACCCGCCGAGCACAGCGGCAGCGCCCGCAATCACGAGAGTGCGCCGATTAAACCAATTACGCTTCATACTTGCCGACCCCTGTTGGCTGTTCCAAAGAGCTTGGGTGACTGACCCGCACTCTTCATCGCCTGTATCCAAATCACTTGAGCAGGGCCTCTACATTGTAGCAACTCCGATTGGCAATCTCGGCGATATAACGCTCCGTGCTGTCGACATTTTGCAACGCTGCGATGTGATCGCCTGCGAAGATACGAGGGTCACTGGCAAATTGCTGTCGCATCTCGGCATTTCAAAGCGGATGCGGCGCTATGATGATCATAGCGAGGAGGGGGCCAGGCGAGAGCTTATTGATGCGGCGCGAGCTGGCTCAGTGGCGCTGGTGAGCGATGCGGGCACGCCGCTGGTTTCTGACCCCGGGTTTCGGTTGGTGCGGGATGCAAGGGAGGCGGGTGTAGCGGTTACTACGCTGCCCGGTGCTTGCGCGGCCATTGCAGGGCTGACGCTGGCAGGTCTTCCCAATGACCGCTTCCTGTTCGCAGGGTTTCTACCCGTGAAGCAAAAGGCGCGCGGGGAAGTGCTGCAAGAGCTCGGCGCGGTGAACACGACGCTGATCTTCTATGAAACCGGGCCGCGGCTGGTCAAAAGCCTTGATGCCATCGCCGCAGACATGCCTGATCGGCGGGTCGCCGTCGCACGGGAGCTGACCAAGCTGCATGAGGAATGCAGGGTGGGGAGCGCTTCAGAGCTTGTGGCTCATTACACTGACCATCCGCCCAAGGGGGAGCTCGTACTCCTCATCGGCCCTCCATCAGATGATGCGCCAGTCGGCGATCCGGATGAGCTGCTGAGAGAGGCTCTTGAAACGATGAGCCCCAGCAAGGCGGCGGGACAAGTGGCCAAGGCCAGCGGGCTGGATCGCAAGTCGCTTTATTCCCGCGCGGTGGAGCTAAAGGCGCAATGAAGCGTCAGATCGCGGAAAAGAGCGGCCGCGATGGCGAACTTAGGGCGGCCATGTGGTTGCGCCTGAAGGGCTGGCAGGTCCTTGCTCAAAGAGTGAAGACGCCGCGCGGCGAGATTGACCTCATCGCTCGTAAGGGTGCGCTTGTCACCTTTACGGAGGTGAAATGGCGCAAGAAGAAGGCTGATCTCGACTACGCGATTGATGAAAGACGCCTAACCCGCGTTGCCGCCGCCGCCGAATGCGTCGCCCATGAATACCTGCGCGAGGGCGATGATATGCGAATTGACGTTATCCTCCTTGCACCGGGCAGCATGCCTCGCCACATCACCAACGCTTGGATGCCTTAGACTGGCACCAGCCTTGAAAGGATTATTGATGAGTCTTCGCATCGCGGTTCAGATGGACCCTATTGAAAACATCAGCATTAAGGGCGATTCCAGCTTTGCGCTGATGCTGGCTGCGCAAGAACGCGGGCACTCCATCTATGAGTATCATGTCGAGAGCCTCACGCTGGATGCGGACGACCGTCTGTTTGCCGAATGTGCGCCGGTCACGGTGCAGCGGGTTGAGGGCGATCACTTTACCAAAGGCGCAGCGGAGCGGCTGGATCTGGGCAAGGACATCGACGTAATCCTGATGCGGCAGGACCCGCCGTTTCACATGGGCTATATCACCGCGACCCACTTGCTGGAGCGGATTGGCAAAGAGACCCTCGTGGTCAACGACCCTGCGAATGTTCGCAATTCACCTGAAAAGGTGATGGTGCTCGATTACCGCCGGTTTATGCCGCCGACCCTGATCACGCGCTCCCCGGACGAGGTGAAGCGCTTTATGGCCGAGCATGGGGCTGTGGTGGTGAAGCCCATCCACGGCAATGGCGGCAAAGCGATCTTCCGCGTGCCAGCTGATGGCGACAACCTCACCGCTCTGTTTGAGGTCTTCAACCAGACCTGGCCAGAGCCGCATATGGTTCAGCCGTTCCTTCCTGAAGTGGCGGAAGGCGACAAGCGTATCGTACTGGTCGATGGCGAAGTTGCGGGTGCAATCAACCGGATACCGGGCGAGGGCGAGTTTCGTTCTAACCTCGCCATGGGCGGCAGCGCAGAGAAAGCCGGCCTGACCGAGCGCGAGCAAGAGATCTGCGATGCGATGGGGCCAGAGCTTAAGCGGCTGGGCCTGACATTTGTCGGAATCGATGTGATCGGCGGCAAATGGCTGACGGAGATCAACGTGACCTCACCAACGGGGATCGTCGCGATCGATGCATTCAACGGCACCGATACGGCTGGCATGATTTGGGACGCGATTGAAGGGCGGCATGCTAGTTTGGCGGATTGACCGTTGAGAAGAGAGTTGCAGACATATGGCCGCTAGCTACCTCACGACGCCCTTTCAGAAGGAAGTATTATCCACAATCGCGGCTCTCGATCCAGACGCCGATGATTACTACACTCGGCCGCTGTTCTTGGTCGATGCACGACCAGACGTCGAAGCATTCAAACGGACAATCAGCCCCGCGCTTCGCTCTATTACGATCAGAAAGTGGGAGCTTGGAAAAATCAGTTATGTCAGTGAAGCGGGGCTTCCAATACGAAACTTCGTATTGGAACTACTTCGATCAAAAGCTGCTCAACTGGATCGGGATACGAAGAAACAAGTGGCTGAGGTGCTGAGCGACTGGCAAAGGGGCCGTTCCAAGCGATTTGCCGCGGAGGAAGACCGTAGATTCGATACTGGAGTAGAAGTCATCCTTCCAGAATCTGGTGCGAACCTTCATTTAGATTTGGCCTTGCTACACATGATTAACTAGGCTGCGGATGTTCCTTTAAAGCGTTAGAGTTCATCCCCGTTCAAATCCAAGATCACCTCTTCTTCGCCCGAGGATGCGCTGAGCGGTAATTCTCCAACATCGTCGCAGCATCGACCTTGGTATAGATCTGCGTTGAACCCAGCGACGCATGTCCCAGTAATTCCTGCAAACTCCGCAAATCTGCTCCAGCTCCCAGCAAGTGCGTTGCGAAGCTGTGGCGCAGCGCATGTGGGGTCGCCGTGTCGGGCAGGCCCAGCGCTCGCCTCGCGTTTGCCATCGCCTTTTGCACCATGCCGGGGGACAGCGGGCCGCCCTTTGCCCCTCGGAACAGCGCTTCGCTCGGCTCAGCCTTCCATGGGCAAAGCTCTGCATAGAGCGCCACCGCATCTCGCGTGATCGGCAGGATCGGGACAATCCGCTGTTTTCCGCCCTTGCCGGTGACCTGCAGGGTCTCGCCCAGCTCCGCATCCGACCATTTGAGCGACAAAGCTTCTGCGATGCGCAGGCCTGATCCATACATCAGCAGCAGAACCGCGCGGTCGCGCGCTCCGATCCAATCCTCATCAGGCATGCCCGCGACTAGGTCGGCGATATTGACCGCTTCGTCAGGGGTAACGGGGCGGGGAAGACCCTTCTTGGTGCGCGGGCCGCGCAGGCGCGGTGCCGAAGGATCGGGATCGCCGGTCTGTGCCCGGGCGAAGGTGATGAACGCCTTTAGTGCGGATAGCTCGCGCGCGGTGCTGGCGTTGGAGAGGCCATCATTCCGGCGGGCCGCAAGATGCGCGCGCAGGTCGTGCGCCTCCAATCCGGCAACGCCGTTCCAATCCGTCAGGTCGCGGGCCTTCAGCAGCCGCTCCGCCGCTGAGCAATACGCGCGAACCGTGTGCGGGCTGCGCCGCCGTCCCTCGGCCAGATGATCGCGCCATTCGGACAGAAGATCGTGCAGGCTCACGCGTCCACCAGGCTATCGGCCACCACTTCGCCCAAGAGCGCATCGAGCAATGGTAGGCCATCCGGCGTCACGCCGATTGTGTCATCGCGCCGCCACATCAGGCCAAGATTGCAATTGCGGGCCAATCCGCGCCGATCAATCAATTGCGCTTCGTTCAGCTCGAAACGCGCCGACATAGCGCCAAGATCGATCCCCTCGATCAGGCGCAGACCCATTAGCAGCGCTTCTGCCGCTTGATCTCTCGGGCGAAGCGCCTGCTTCTCCGCCATGCCGTGGCCTTGTTCGCTCACCGCGCGGAGGAAATTTTCCGGCTTCTTGTGCCGCGTTGTCGCCATTCCACCGCGCCGACCATGCGCGCCGGGGCCAATCCCGCAATAATCCTGATAGCGCCAATAGGTGAGGTTATGGCGGCTTTCCTCGCCCGCCCGGGCGTGATTGCTGATTTCATAGGCGGGCAGGCCAGCTTTGCCGGTCAGCTCTTGCGTGATGGTGAAGAGCTCCGCCGCTGCATCGTCGTCCAGCGGCGTAAAGATCCCGCGCCGTACATCGCTGGCAAAGCGCGTGCCGGGTTCAATTGTGAGCTGATAGAGCGACAGATGCGTAGTGCCGAGCGACAGCGCGCGGGCAAGCTGCGCCTCCCACAATTCTGATGTGTGATTAGGCAGGGCGTAGATCAGATCGAAGCTGACCCGCTCAAAGTGCGATTGTGCAGTGGTCAGCGCGGCGAGAGCTTCATCCGCCCCATGCAAACGTCCGAGCCATTGCAAGCTCTCATCCTCAAGCGATTGAACACCCAAGGAAACCCGGTTGATACCAGCGTTGGCTAGCGCCGCAAAATTGCTCGCTTCGACCGAGGACGGGTTGGCCTCCAGTGTGATCTCGATATCAGGCGCGAACCCCCATAATTGCTCTGCCTCTGCGAGCAGCGCTGCGACCAGTTCAGGCGGCATCAGCGAAGGTGTACCTCCGCCGAAAAAGATCGATGTCAGCGGCTCTCTGCCCGCCAATTTCGCCTCAAATCGCATATCGGCGAGCAACGCAGTTTGCCACAGCTGAACGTCCACGCTGGTGCGGACATGCGAGTTGAAATCGCAATAGGGGCATTTCTTCGCGCAGAAGGGCCAGTGGATGTAAAGAGCACGCGCCATCGCTTCTTTCAGCCTTTGTTAAAGGCTCTAAGTCAAGGTGCGGGCATGCGATTCAGCGCGAAAATTTTCGGGTGCCTGGCCCTTCTTGCGAGTGTGAACGCGCCCAGTGCGCTCGCGCAGGAACGCCACAATACCGCGCCGCAGGCGGACCGCTTCGCCAGCGAATTGCTACATGCGCACAATGTAGAACGCGCCGAATTCGGTGTTCAGAGGCTATCGTGGTCTCCGCAGCTTGCCAATGAGGCTCAGGATTGGGCCAATCAGCTCGCGCGCAGGGGCGTGATGCAGCACGCTTCGCTGGATCAGCGCAGAGGGCGGGGCGAAAATCTCTGGATGGGAACCGCGGGCTTTTTCAGCCTCAGCGCAATGATCGGCTTTTTTGCTGAGGAAAAGCGGCACTTTAGCCCGGGCACGTTCCCGAATGTCTCACGCACCGGGAATTGGGCGGACGTTGGCCACTACACACAAATGGTCTGGTCTGAGACGCGCGAAGTCGGCTGCGCGATCGCGCATGGCAGAGGCAATGAATTCCTGGTGTGCCGATATTGGCCCGCAGGAAACACATATGGCCGCAAGGTGGGTTGAGCGCCGCGAGCGCTTTGGGGAAGGTCGATTAATGTCAAGGATTTCGAAAACATGCAGCAAAATGGTCGCGCCGGTCGCGATCATCCTCGTCGCGTCTGGCTGCGGAGGCGGCGAAAGCGGCTCTTCGCCGAGCACAAACACGGCTGCGACAGGCGGAACGTCGTCGTCACCGCCGCCTGCTCCTCCCCCGCCACCGCCTCCTCCACCGCCGCCGCCAGCAACGGGAACAGCCTCAACGCGTCAGGATGATATGCTCCGGGTGATGCTGGCGGAGCACAATGACGCGCGTCAGGAAGTGGGCGTTGCGCCGATGACCTTGGACGATGACTTGAGCCGCCAAGCGCTTGCTTATGCTGAAGAACTTGCCCGCACGGGGCGGTTTGAGCACAGCACCAGCGCCTCGCGCCCCAATCAGGGTGAGAACCTATGGGCGGGCACCGAAGGGGCATTCACTTACGAAGTGATGGCGGATGGTTGGATCAGCGAAAAGCAATTCTACATCCACGATCGTTTCCCGTATGTCAGCAATACGGGCGATTGGACTGACGTCGGTCATTACACCCAGATCATTTGGGCAAATTCAACGGAGCTTGGATGCGGGGTCGCGACCGGTTCGGGCCGCGACTACCTTGTTTGTCGGTACTCACCACCGGGCAATGTCTCGGGGCAATTCGCCTACTGAACCATCTGATCAGCCTCCGAATTGATCCGCGACGAGCTTGGCGAACGCATCGGCACGGTGGCTGATGCTGTGCTTTTCCGCTGGATTGATTTCGGCAAAGGTTTCGCCGCCTTCACGTGAACTGGGCACAAAAACGGGGTCATAGCCAAAACCCGTTTCGCCGCGCGGGGGCCAGGTCAGGCCGCCCGGGCATGTGCCTTCATAGACTATATGCTCTCCATCGGGCCACGCAATGGCGAGCACGCAGTGGAACGCTGCGCTGCGGTCGACATCAGCGCCGTGCTGAGCCAGCAATCCCTCAACCTTGCCCATCGCCATGTACCAATCGCGTCCCGGATCGCCTTCAAACCATTGTCGCTCCGCCCAATCGGCGGTGTAGACGCCGGGCCGCCCATTCAGGGCATCCACTGACAGGCCGCTGTCATCGGCGAGGGCAGCGAGCCCCGAGGCTTCAGCCGCAGCCTGCGCCTTTATCAAAGCGTTTTCGGCGAAGGTTTTGCCTGTTTCCGGCGGCTCTGGCAGGCCGAGTGACCCGGCGGAAATGCACTTCATCCCATAAGGATCGAGTAGGGCCGAAATCTCTTTCAGCTTGCCCGCATTATGGGTCGCAATGACCAGAGATCCGGAGCCAAGTTTTGTTGTCACTTCACCGCCTTCAGCTGCTCCGCGAAAATACCATCGCAGCCGATATTGGCGAGACGAAGCAGGCGCAGTAGGCCTTCCTCGTCATAGGTTGCGCCTTCTGCGGTCGCCTGAACCTCGGCGATTTGGCCGCCAGAGATCAGTACAAAGTTCGCATCCGCGTCCGCATCACTATCCTCAGGGTAATCGAGGTCGAGCACGGGTGTGCCCTTGTAGATACCGCAAGAGATCGCCGCGACCTGGGCGGTGATTGGGTCTTCTTTGATATCGCCCGATGCGATCAAGCCGTTGACCGCGAGGCGCAGGGCAACCCATGCACCCGAGATTGAGGCCGTGCGCGTGCCGCCATCGGCCTGAATCACGTCGCAATCCAAGGTGATTTGCCGCTCGCCGAGCTTTTTGAGGTCGACCACAGCGCGCAACGAACGCCCGATAAGGCGCTGAATTTCTTGAGTGCGGCCAGATTGCTTGCCGCGAGCCGCTTCGCGAGAGCCGCGAGTGTGCGTTGCGCGCGGGAGCATCGAATATTCACCGGTGACCCAGCCTTCGCCTTTGCCGCGCAGCCATGGCGGGATGCGTTCTTCGACGCTGGCCGTGCACAGCACGCGGGTGTCTCCAAAGCTGATCAGGCAAGAGCCCTCTGCGTGTTTGGTGAAGCCGGTTTCGATTGTGATTGCGCGCATTTCGTCGGGCGCGCGGCCAGATGGTCGCATGATGTTTTCCTATGTTCGATTCGCTTGGCGCACGGTTTGGCGGGACAAAAGAGTGGCGGCAAGGGCACGGGCGGGCTTGGCTCGGGATAGTTTCGCGCTAAATAGCACGCATGGCCTCACCACCAATTTCAGAAATGACGGACCGAGCGCGCGAGATTTTTCGCCGCGTGGTGGAAGGCTACATGGATAATGGCCAACCCGTTGGTTCAAAAACGCTATCGGGCGATAGCGGCCTGAACCTCTCGCCAGCGTCCATCCGCTCCGTGTTGGCGGATTTGGAGGGGCTTGGCCTGCTCGCCGCGCCGCATACCAGCGCAGGGCGCTTGCCGACGGAAATTGGCCTCAGACTGTTTGTCGACGGCATGATGCAGGTCGCTGAACCCACACCAGAAGAGCGCGCGCAGATTGAGCAGCGGCTTGGCGAGCCTGGCCCAGTGGAACAAGCGCTGGAGCAGGCAAGCTCTGTGCTCTCCGATCTCTCCGGCGCTGCTGGCATGGTTATGGTGCCCACGCGGGAGCAGCAATTGGCGCAGTTCAATCTCGTTGACCTTGGCCAGGGCAGGGCGCTGGCGGTTCTTGTTGGCGAGGATGGCGGGGTGGAAAACCGAGTTTTGCAGCTTGGAGGCGCGGTCTCCGCAAGTGCGCTGGAGGCAGCGACCAATTACATCACAGCGCGGCTTTCCGGCAGGACGCTAAGCGATGCGGCCGCGGCGATGCGGCAAGAGATCAAAACCGGCCAATCTCAGCTTGATGATGCGAGCAAGGATCTGGTTGAGCGCGGGCTGGCCGTATGGAGCGAAGACACAGAAGAGCGTCCTGTGCTGATCGTTCGCGGAGCCTCCAATTTGCTGGACGATGCGGCGATGGAGGATATCGACCGGGTTCGATCGCTGCTCGATGATCTGGAGAATAAACAATCGGTTGCCGCTTTGCTCGACAATGCGCGCGAGGCGGAGGCAACGCGCATTTTCATCGGCAGCGAAAACCGATTGTTCGGACTTTCCGGCTCTTCCGTTATCGCTTCGCCCTATCGTGACCGCGAGGGAAGGGTGGTAGGAGTTCTGGGTGTGATCGGGCCGACGCGGTTGAATTACGCGCGCGTGGTCCCCATGGTGGATTTAACAGCCCGTTCTTTGGGCAAACTCATTGCATAATTGGACATAAGACGACGATGATCGACAACGATAAGCCGCACGACGAAGCGGCAGAAGCAGAACTGAAGGGTGTGCCAGAGGAATTTCTGGAAGACGCAGATGCGCCGGACGGTGAAGACGGCGAAGAGGATGATCTGAGCGAGGCGCTGGAATCGCTGCGCCGCGATCTGGAAGAATCCAAGCAAGAAACACTGTACGCTAAGGCGGAGACGCAAAATGTGCGCCGCCGGATGGAGAAAGACGTCGCCGATGCTCGCGCCTATGCCGCGACCGGCTTTGCGCGTGATGTGCTGAGCGTGGCGGACAATCTTTCGCGCGCGATTGAGGCGATCCCAGAGAGCCTGCGCGAAGATGAGAAGATGAAGGGCCTAGTGACCGGCATTGAGGCGACCCAGCGCGAACTGGAAAAGGTCTTCAAGAGCCACGGCATTGAGCGTGTGGCGGCGGTTGGCCTGCCACTCGATCCGAACCAGCACCAGGCGATGCTCGAAGTGCCCAGCGATGAGCACGAGCCGGGAACTATCATTCAGGAAATGCAAGCCGGTTGGATGATCAAAGATCGCCTGCTGCGCCCAGCCATGGTTGGTGTCGCTAAGAAGCCGGATTGATCACCCTCTAAACGAGGTAAATCACTAGGTAGCGAAGGCTGAGCGCGATCAGCAAAACCGCTTGTATACGGCGGTTCTTGAAGATCATAGTAGCTGCCATCATTGCAACGAGCATTCCCGTCAAGGCCATAGCAGCCGGTGTAAGAAGTTGATCGCGCAACGGCTCTAGTGTCATCAAATACGCCCATTGCGCGAACACAAGAGCAATGAGGATGCCCATCACGGTGCGCCGGACGCGGAAATAGTGCGTGTCCAGATCTTCAAACAGCGCCGGCTTGGTCGGAAAGACCAGCCTTGCTGCAAGGTAGTAACTCGCTGAAAACGCCACTACCCCGAGCAAAATCTCTGAGCTGACAGTGATTTGTTCTCGCAGTAGCCACGCAAACAGCCAAAACGACATCAGGTCCAGCATAACAAACAGGCCGAGCAAAGGGGTAAGCCACCCGATCTTGAAGCGGCGCCCATCAGCCTCTGTTTCGAATTCATTTTCGAGCGTTCGACCAAATCCAGACAACAGCTCGACCATGGAAAGGCCAAGCAGCAAAGCGTAGAGAACTAGGATAAATTCGAAGTCGGTCACAAACTCGCGCCTTTGAAGTTCACCAAGCCATCATAAACCGATTTATCGCCCACTCCGGTAACGCGCACGCCTTGCCGCATCCAGAACGCGTGCTTTACGATCTCGGCCTGCTGCTCAATGCCATAGGCGGCGAAGGGCTGGCCCGGTTTGAGCGTGTAGCCGTAACGGCAGAAGGGATGGCGGTGCAGCAGCAAATACCAATCGCCGCGCGTTTGGGTTTGCCAGACATGGGTGAGCTCATGAATCAGCAGGCCTTGGCGGATCAGCCCTTCACCTGAAAAATCATCGCAATAGGCCGCGCCATCGGGATGAAAATGCACGTGGCCGCGCGGGGCCATAGTGACTTTGCGCGGCTGAAACGGAAACCACTTGCGGCGCCGGATACGCACCGCCTCGTAATCAATCGCAGTGCCAAAAACGGTCTTTGCAATCCCAATTTCACCGGGTGTCAAAGTGCGCTCGCCGCCGACTGGGCAGGCCGGGACGAGCGCGTGACTTTGAGCCGCAGGTGAGGGCATGTCGCTCAGCGCTCTTCGCCCGCTGCGCGCACTTCGGCTTCGAATTTATGCCGCTTACCGCCTGAAATCTTGAGCGTAACTTCGGCGGTGCCGCCGGCCTGAACGCTGTCATCGAGTTCGAATGCCATGACGTGCTTTGCGCCGGGTTCGAACGCAACCTCGGTGCCATTGGTGAGCGGAACAGGGCCAGCCTCAGCCATGGTCATCTTGAAATCATATTCCATCATGTCGTGAACCGTTGCGTTTTTCGCGCCCGCCACCTCAGCGCCGCTGACCGCAATGCCGCGCTCACCGTCATAGCTGAGGTTGAAATAGACCGCCGCCGGATTGCCAGACACTGGTGGGAGCACAAGGCGTGCATCCGTAATCGTGATCCCTTCAATCGTATCGACCGGCTCCGGGGCAGGGGCCTCTTCGCCGCAGGCCGCCACGCCCAGATAGGCGGCCAAAGCAATGCCGCGCAGAAAGCCAGACGATGTTTGTGTCATTTTCACGTTGTAGTCCCCTTGTTGGATGGTGCGAAAAGTAGGCGCGTCCATCCCTTGTGCCAAGCAAAACCGCACCTATATCCCGCCTACAAACGAGTTGCCAAACGGTTCCGCCAATTCTGGGGAGCACCACAGGCAACGTCCAACAACCTGTAATGGATGGGGAAATAATGGGTAAAGTAATCGGCATCGACCTCGGCACCACCAACTCGTGTGTGGCTGTAATGGACGGGGGCAAGCCTAAAGTTATTGAAAATTCTGAAGGCGCGCGCACCACGCCTTCTATCGTTGCCTTTACCAAGGACAGCGAGCGTCTGATCGGCCAACCGGCCAAGCGTCAGGCAGTTACCAATCCAGACAACACTCTGTTCGCGATTAAACGCCTGATTGGTCGCCGCTTCGACGACCCGCTGACGAAGAAAGATATGGGCCTCGTTCCGTATGACATCGTCAAAGGCAAGAACGGTGACGCATGGGTGAAAGCCGGCGGCGAAGACTATTCGCCAAGCCAGATTTCAGCTTTCATTTTGCAGAAGATGAAAGAAACCGCTGAGAGCTATCTCGGCGAGACTGTCGATCAAGCCGTCATCACGGTTCCTGCATATTTTAACGATGCTCAGCGTCAGGCGACGAAAGATGCAGGGCAAATCGCCGGCCTTGAAGTGCTGCGGATCATCAACGAGCCGACCGCTGCGGCGCTCGCCTATGGCATGGACAAGAACGACGGCAAGACGATTGCTGTCTATGACCTTGGCGGCGGTACGTTTGACGTATCCGTGCTCGAAATTGGCGACGGCGTGTTCGAAGTGAAGTCGACCAATGGCGACACGTTCCTTGGCGGCGAAGACTTCGACAGCGCGATTGTCGAATGGCTTGCGGCTGAGTTCGAAAAGAAAGAGAACATGGACCTGCGCAAGGACAAGCTTGCGCTCCAGCGTCTCAAGGAAGCGGCTGAAAAGGCCAAGATCGAGCTTTCAAGCTCGGCCACGACCGAAATCAACCTGCCGTTTATCACTGCCCGCATGGATGGCGGATCCAGCACTCCATTGCACTTGGTTGAAACGCTCAGCCGTTCTGACCTTGAAAAGCTGGTCGGCGATCTGATCAAGCGCACGCTTGATCCATGTAAGAAAGCTCTCGCAGATGCGGGTGTGTCGAAGGACGACATTGACGAAGTGATCCTGGTCGGCGGTATGACCCGTATGCCAAAGGTTCGCGAAGTCGTTGAGGGTTTCTTCGAGGCGAAGCCGCACACCGGTGTGAACCCAGACGAAGTGGTTGCCATGGGTGCGGCTATTCAGGCTGGCGTTCTGCAGGGCGACGTTAAAGACGTCCTATTGCTCGACGTGACGCCATTGTCGCTCGGCATTGAAACCCTGGGCGGTGTCTTCACTCGGATGATCGATCGCAACACAACGATCCCAACCAAGAAGACGCAGACCTACTCAACCGCTGAAGACAATCAGAATGCGGTGACCATTCGCGTGTTCCAAGGTGAGCGCGAAATGGCGGCGGATAACAAGATGCTGGGTCAGTTCGATCTGGTCGGCATTCCGCCTGCACCGCGCGGCGTTCCTCAGGTTGAGGTGACCTTTGACATTGACGCGAACGGCATCGTGAACGTCTCTGCCAAGGATAAGGGAACCGGCAAAGAACAGACGATCAAGATCCAAGCATCGGGCGGACTGTCCGACAATGACATCGATCAAATGGTTCAAGACGCTGAGAAATTCGCTGAAGAAGACAAGAAGCGCCGGGCCTCTGCGGAAGCTCGCAACCAAGCCGATAGTCTTGTTCACGCGACTGAGAAGCAGCTCGAAGAGCACGGTGATAAGGTTGATGCCGATACCAAGTCTGCGGTGGAAACCGCGCTTGGCGAAGCGAAAACCGCGCTGGAAGGCGACGATGTCGATGAGATCAACGCCAAGTCTCAGGCTCTGACCGAAGCGGCCATGAAAATGGGTCAGCAAATCTACGAGAAGGAGCAGGCTGAAGGCGCTGCTGCTGGTGACAGCGGCGACGGCGATGCCTCTTCGGATGCGTCAGACGACGAAGACGTTGTCGATGCTGAATTCTCCGAAGTGGACGAAGACAACAAGGACTGATGTCCTCATGAAAAACTATCCTGCCGTCGGTGTGGTCCGCCAAAGGTCTGCGCTGACGGCAGCTAGGTTTTAGGGACCAAGGTCACCATGGCTGCTACCCAATTAGATTATTACCAATTGCTCGAGGTGGGCCGCGACGCTGATGCGGCCGCGGTCAAGAGCGCCTATCGCAAGCTGGCGATGAAGTTTCACCCCGACCGCAATCCGGGCGATGGTGAAGCAGAGGCGAAGTTTAAAGCGATTGGCGAGGCCTATGAAGTCCTCAAAGACCCGCAAAAGCGCGCGGCCTATGATCGCTATGGTCATGAGGCATTCCAGCATGGGATGAGCGGCGGTGGAGGCGGCTTTGGCGGCGGGCGCGGCCAGGCAGACTTCGGCGATATTGGCGATATTTTTGAAACCATCTTCGGCAGCGCCTTTGGCGGGGCCGCTGGTGGCCGGCAGCAGACTCGGCGCGGCGCCGATCTGCGCTACGATATGCAAGTTACCCTCGAAGAGGCGTTCCACGGCAAGTCGACCGAGATCGAAATTGAAGTCTCACAAGCCTGCGACACCTGCGATGGTTCAGGCGCGGCGCCTGGCACCAGCGAACGACAGTGCAATCTGTGCCACGGCCATGGCTCTGTGCGGGCAAAGCAAGGGCTTTTCGTGGTTGAACGGCCTTGCCCAACCTGCAGCGGCCGCGGCGCTGTGTTGGAAGAGCCTTGCGGCTCTTGCCGCGGGGAAGGGCGCGTTGACCGCGCTCAGGCCCTTTCAGTGGAAATCCCGCCCGGCGTTGATACCGGCACGCGCATCAGGCTGACCGGCAAAGGTGAAGCGGGCGCTCGCGGAGCCCCCCCCGGTGATCTGTATATTTTTGTGCACGTAACCCCGCACGAACTGTTCCAACGCGAAGGCACCACTTTGGCCACGCGCGTACCCGTCAGCTTCACGACGGCGGCTCTGGGCGGCAGTGTCGATATTCCCGACCTTGATGGTTCGACCAATTCGGTCGACATCCCGACCGGCATCCAATCGGGCAAGCAGTTGCGCGTACGCGGGGCCGGTATGCCAGTGCTGCAAGGGCGCGGGCGCGGTGATCTGGTGGTAGAGATTGCGGTCGAAACACCGACAAAGCTCAGCCGCAAGCAAAAGGACATTCTCGAGGAGTTTCGCGAGACCGAAACTGGCGACGAATGCCCTGAAAGCCGCAGCTTTTTCTCCAAATTGAAAGACGCCTTTGGCGGTTGATGCGTTGTCTGGCACTGACCCTGCTGGAAGCGCCAAACAGATAGCGCTTACCGCATACCGGCAAGGCGCCGCCAATGCGGGCGAGTTGCTTTCCGCTGCGCTTAAAGACGAGCCCCATGATGGCGAATTGTTGATTGCAGAGGCTTCGGTCCGTGCGTCTCGCGGCGACATATTGCCTTTGGACCGATTGGAAGCGGTGCTGGCGCGGGCACCTGAGTGGGTGTCTGGCCACAGGGCATTGGCCCAATTGAAGGCCATGCTGGGCGATCCTGCGCCCTTTAGCGCCATAGAATCCGCGCTTGAGACGCGGCCTGACGATCCGAAATTGGCACTCGCTTTTCTTGCTCTGCTGGGCGGTGCCGGACGCTATGAGGATGCCGCGCAAAAGGCATCCGAATTGCGCCGCCGCATCGGTGATATTCCTGGCTTGAAACTGATAGAGGCGCGGTTTGCAGGCTTTGCTGGACGCTGCGATGATGCGGCAGAATTGCTGCGAGATTTGCCTGAAGATCTTCCGGAACTGGAATATGAGAAAGCGCGCAACTCCCTTCGACTAGGCGAGTTTGGAGACGCCAGCGCCGCGATTGATCGCGCGCTTGCCTTGGGGAAAGCCGATATCGGCGTCTGGGCGCTGGCCGAGCTGTGCTGGCGCATCCAAGGTGATCCGCGTCATCAATGGCTGTATCCTGAGGCGATTTCTGCTGAACAATTCGATCTAGGACTCAGTGCCGATGAGCTATTTGAGACGGTCGGGCTGCTGCGCGGATTGCACGATATGAACGCTGCGCCCTTGGGCCAAAGCGTCGAAGGCGGCACGCAGACACTCAATGATCTGCGGCACCGGAGTGATCCTTGCTTGCTCGCGCTGTTTGGTCGCATCCACGCGGTGCTAGCCAAATACACAGGTAAAATGGCGTCTCTACCAACCGATCATCCGCTCGCGGTGCTGGGGCATCGGTCTGCTGAAATCACCGCGAGCTGGTCGATCCGCCTGTCCGCCGGTGGTCGCCATTTCCCGCATATGCACGACAGTGGTTTGATCAGCTCGGCCGTTCACCTCGCGGTGCCGGATGAGCTCGGCAAAGGCGAGGGGGAGCTGGAACTTGGTCGGCCCCCTGAGGACATCCCAATAGACCTCGCGCCCGTGGCAAGCTTCGCTCCCAAGCCCGGTCACCTGATCTTGTTCCCAAGCTTTCTCTATCACGGCACCTCGCGTTTCGGCGAAGGCGAGCGACTCACTGTCGCATTTGACGCCGCTTAAGGCGCGCTTAGCCAACTCGACAACCACGCGGCTTATGGTTACTTCGCAGGCGACTGGAGAAGAATTATGAACCGTTTTGCCGTTTTCGCCCTCACTGCTGCAACCCCGTTTCTGGCTGTACCGAGCTACGCTCAGCGCAATTTTGATGATGTGGAAATCACGGTCGAAGAGATCGCACCCGGTGTGGCGGTTCTGTTTGGCGCGGGCGGCAATATCGGTGTCAGCTACGGTGATGATGCGACGGTCATGATCGATGATCAGTTCGCGCCGCTGTCTGAAAAGATCGAAGCTGCTGTGGCCGGCCTTGGCGCAACTCCGGTGAAATATGTCGTCAACACGCACTGGCATGGTGACCACACCGGCGGGAATGAGAATTTCGGCAAAACGGGCGCGACGATCTTTGCGCATGACAATGTCCGTGTGCGCATGGCCGATCCATCGCTATCCGGCCGCGACGGAGAGCCAGCCCCAGATGTTGCTTTGCCCGTTGTGACCTATGGCCAGGGCCTTCGTTTCCATCTCAATGACGACACCATCAACCTCGCCTTTTTGGGCGGCGGCCACACCGATGGCGACAGCGTGGTGATGTGGGACAAGGCCAATGTCGTTCACATGGGCGACCTCTATTTCAACATCCCGGGTTATCCGTTCGTAGACACACGCTCTGGCGGCAGCGTCTATAACCTGATGTCCACACTCGATCTCGCGATTGCGATGATCAATGACGAGACCAAGGTTATTCCGGGCCATGGTGGCATGTCGAACAAGGCCGAAATGGTGGCCTATCGCGCGATGATCGGCGAGGCAGTGTCCCGCGTGGAAGCGCTCAATGAAGCTGGCAAGACGCTGGAAGAGGCAGTTGCAGCCAAACCGCTCGCCGACTTTGACCGAGGTGAAGGCTTTATCAGCGATGACGCATTCGTGACCGCAATCTGGACCAGCATCGAAGGCTAAGCGAGCCGCTTAACCTCACGCAAAACGCGCGAGAATCTCATCTCTTAGCCCGCGCAGCAAATGCTCGCGGCACCGGCCAACCTCCAATTCTTCGTCAATGATGGCGAGGAACGCGGAGCGCTTGGCTGATCGGATGGCCTCGGGTTTCATTCCGGCATCGACCGTTGAGGCGATTAGATCGATCATCCGCTCCGCGCCGTGCAGACGGCCCCAGACATAGTCGTTTTCGCGGTAAGATCGGCTGAAGAACGCGCCGAAATTGTAGAACTCGATGCCGCGTAATGTCGCGCGCGTGCCGCCTTCGCGGATGGAGCGCGCATCATCGGGAGAGATGCGGTCGACCTTGACCGGATTGTACTCGGTCAGCCCTTCGTTTTGCAGCAGGGGTAGGGTGGCCACATCGTAAAACGGGAAGCCAAGATAGGTCAGCAGCATTCGCCGCTTCAGGTTCTTGGGCATTTGCGCCAGCGCCTCTGCGAATATCCGCTCTGCCTCAAGATCGGTCTCCGGCAGCAGGCGCTGCTCAGCGAGATAATCGAGCAGAGCGCCCGGATCCTTCAGAGCATTCCGCGCGTGTCCCGCGAATTCCTCGCTCAGCCCAGAGATATCATCGGCTGAGAAATAGAGCGCGAGAATGTCGTAGATTTTCTCCCTCGCAATATCGAGCGCATCGTCCGGTATCTCTGGATCGGTTTCCCAATCCCGCGCCAGCCTGCGCGCGAGCAGGCGCAAACGGCGAATACGGAAACCGATGTCATGCGCCCTGAAAAACTGGATCGCTGCCTCGCTGGCGCCGCCGCTGCCGTCGGACAATTCACTCAGGCCCCGGCGCTCCAACTCGCGGCGCATAGCGGCGGCAATCGGCATGCTGTCGGCGAGCGACAGCTCGGGCGCTGCTTCGAGAGCTAGCTCTGCCAGACGATCGATGATGCCGCTGAACTTGGTTTGCGCATAGGCTTGAAACGCATAGCCGGAGCGTTCAGCCGCCGCCTGCTGCGCCTTGGCGCGCCAATTGTGCAGCCGTTTAGGGCTTGGGCTGTCGAGGAAGAACGTCATCCCGAACAGCTTCTCAACCGCGCGGTCGATCTCTGGGCGCAGGCCGAGTACGATCCGGCTGAGGCGCTCGGCATCGCGGGATTGCTGCTCGATCCGCTCCAGGTTGTCCCTAATCGGCTGCTCGCGCGGGATGGTCGATAACGAACCGAAAATTGCGCCAAAGAAGCCGATGGGCGTATCGTGATTTTCGTTCACCGAGCCCGCGCGGTCGGGGCGCGGATCGATATAGACAAACCGCCGGTCCACCTCGCGCTGAGCTGGGCGGCCATGCAGCGCCTTTATCGCCCCGCCAAACGGAGCATTGACCAGAACAGAACCGTCAATCAGCGACACGCCATCCGGCGTTCCGTCGCGCATATGGACGGGCATGATCCGGTTGAGAAAACTCGCGCGCGACGTCCAATCAATCCCCTTGCGCTCCGCCAAGCGGTCGATTTCTGCCAGTTGCAACGGCGGGAAGGCCCCTGGAAAACTGGCCGTTGCCCGCGCCGCGAGCACCAGCTCCAGCGGATTGGTCAGCCCTTCGCTGCTTTCTGCCGGAGTGCTGGCGCGCAGGCTGATCGGCGTGCGATGCTCGGTTTCTTCAACAATCGGCGGACTGTTTAGGCGCAGCATTTCCACATGACCGCGAAAGTCAGTGGTCGTGACAAACAAATCAATGGGATGGCCGGGCGGCAGCAAAGGATCGCCGCGCTCGCCTGCGCGCATCCCTTCCAGTGCTTCAAACAGCAAGCTGGAAAATTTGTCGCCAGAAAACGGCGGGCTGAACCAGCGGCCACGGACAAGGCGGGAAACCTTTTGCCGCACCTCGGAGCGTGTCTCTGGCGACACGCTCTCGCTAACCGCATTGCCGGGGCGGCTGAGCACCCATTCAGCGATTGGCTGAGCCCAGATCTTCGCATAGCGCCACATCGGCTGCGCTTTGGGATCGGTCAGTTCTTCGACATCGGCGGTTTCCAGCCACAGGTCGGTGAGCGGCTCAAGCGAATGCCCGGAATGGATGGCCTGCGCGAGAAACACTGCGTTGATCCCGCCAGCGCTCGCCCCGGTAAGAATGTCCGGCATAACGCGCAGGCGAAGTGAGTAATCGCGCTCAATTTCGCGCAGCAAGTCGCAATAGACTTGGGCGACCCCGCTGCACGGCGCCTCGCGATTGGCATGAAACGCCCGGCTCGCGCGGGCCAGATGCCAAATCTCTTTGGTGACCCCGTGCATATACACCGCAAGGCTGACACCGCCGTAGCAAACCAGAGCGAGACGAAGTTCTTTTTGCCGCATGAGAATCGTGATGACGTGGAAAGTCGGGAATGGCAATTGCGTTCCGCAAATGTTCCGTCTACGAAATCCGAATGGCAAAGACCAAACGGCGATATGTATGCGGTTCATGCGGCTCTGTTTCGCACCGCTGGCAGGGGCAATGTCCTGACTGTTCTGAATGGAACACGATGACGGAGGATGCTCCCGCGACGGTGTTCTCTCAGAAGCATGATCTGTCGCGCGGAGGGCGGGCGCTGGAGTTCGTGCCGCTTGATGGCCCCGCGCAATTGCCTCAGCGGAGGCCGACTGGTCTTGCAGAGTTTGACCGCGCGCTGGGCGGCGGCCTGGTGCCCGGTTCAGCTGTTTTGATGAGTGGTGATCCGGGGATCGGTAAATCCACTTTGCTGATCCAAACGGCGGCTACCATCGCGCGTTCTAATGGTGATGTGGTTTATGTGAGCGGGGAAGAAGCCGCCGGGCAAGTGCGCCTTCGCGCTGCACGCTTGGGAATTGCCGACGCGCCGATCCGGCTCGCATCAGAAACCTCGGTTCGCGACATTCTGACCACATTGGGCGCCGGTGATCCGCCCGCTCTGCTGGTGATCGATTCGATCCAAACGATGCACTCTGACACGATTGAGGGTGCTCCCGGAACGGTCAGCCAGGTGCGCGGCTGCGCGCTCGAATTGATCCGTTATGCCAAGGAAAACGGCACCGCGCTCGTTCTGGTCGGGCACGTCACCAAAGACGGCAATATCGCTGGCCCGCGCGTGCTTGAACACATGGTTGACGTGGTGATGAGCTTTGAGGGCGAGCGCAGCCATCAATACCGTATCCTGCGCGCGCTAAAAAACCGGTTCGGTGCGGTCGATGAGATCGGTGTGTTCGCAATGGCGAATGAAGGGCTGGAAGAGGTGACGAACCCTTCCATGCTATTCCTATCCGGGCGGGACCATCCACTGGCAGGCAGCGCAGTCTTTCCCGCTCTTGAAGGCACAAGGCCTGTCTTGGTCGAGATACAAGCGCTGATTGTCAGGTTGCAATCAGGCGCCACGCCACGCCGCGCAGTGGTTGGCTGGGACAGCGGCAGGCTGGCGATGCTGCTGGCCGTGCTCGAATCGCGCTGCGGCCTCAATTTCTCCTCCGCTGAGGTCTATCTCAATATCGCTGGCGGATACCGCTTGGCTGATCCCGCCGCTGATCTGGCGGTCGCCGCTGCCTTGATGTCTGCGCTCGCCGATAAGCCGCTGCCGGATAAGGCTGTGTGGTTTGGCGAGGTGTCGCTTGCCGGGGAAATTCGCCCGGTTTCTCATGGAGATCTGCGCCTTAGAGAGGCGGTGAAGCTGGGGTTTGCCAGGGGCTATGGCCCATCCGATAAAAAGCTCGGGTCGTCCAAGCTCAATTATCACGGTTTGGGACAACTTTCGAACCTCGTTGACCAAGTGATTGGGACGGAATAACCCAAGCCGGTAATGGCTATTTTTGACATAATCGTGCTGATAATCGTGGGGGTCGCCGCGATTGGTGGTTTCATGCGGGGCCTTGTGCAAGAGGTCCTCTCGCTGGCGGCGTGGATGCTGTCGGCCTTTGCAATCTACTATTTGCATTCGCCGCTGACCGATGGCCTTCGCGATTTTATCGATGCCGACCCGGGAACGCCGATCCTTGCTTTCGCGCTCCTGCTGCTCATCCCCTACGCGGCGATGAAAGTGATCGCGAACAATGTGGGGGAAGCCTCGCGCAATTCCATTCTTGGCCCGATTGACCGGGTGCTTGGCTTTGGCTTTGGCGCGGTTAAAGGCGCGCTTATCGTGGTGTTCGCTTTCTCCGTCCTGGCGCTCGGCTTTGATACAGTTTGGGGCTTCAAAGGTCGTCCGACATGGATCACGACCGCGCGCACCTATCCGGCGGCTGATGCGTTTTCCCGCCAGTTGGTGTCCGCCATTGCGGAACGGCGCGCTAAGCTCTCTGACGAAGAAGAGCCTGCCGACGAAGCCAGCCTGATCGAATGATGGACCGCTTGTGGCAGGCGTAAAAGCGACCAAGCTTTACTCGCCGCAATTGCTTGGTCTCGCCGCGGGGCTTGCCAATTATCCGCTCAACAATGCGTCCCAATTTTCCGGCGAGGCGCGTTCGCGTACATGTGGCAGTTCAATTGAGCTGGCGATCGATTGCCGCGAAGACGGAGCGGTTGAGCGCATCGGCATGCAAGTGACCGCTTGCGCGATCGGCCAGGCCTCTGCCGCGATCATGGCCGCAGATGTCCGGGGGCGCAGCGCAGCCGATATAATCACCAAGACGCGTGAAATTGAGCAATGGTTGAGCGGCGAGGGTAACATGCCAGGTTGGCCGGGCTTTGAAGCTTTGGCACCCGCTTTGGAGCATCCGGCGCGCCACGGCGCATTGATGCTCGTGTGGAAGGCTGCGAGCAACGCGCTTTCCTCTCGGTAAACGAGCAGCTAGTGCTACTCGAATAAGGCCGAGGGAAACTGGCCAATCAGAAGAGGATCACGGGGCTTATGGTCGATGCAGAAGCGCTAAAGCAGCGCGAGCCAAGCGAGAAAGAAATCAAACTGGTGATCGGTGCGAGCAGCGCCGGGACCATTTTTGAATGGTACGATTTCTTTATCTACGGCACGCTTGCTTACATCCTGAAGGATGCGTTTTACGACGTGAATGACCCGACATTGGCGCTGCTGCTGGTGTGGTCCACCTTCGCGCTCGGCTTTGCCTTCCGGCCCATTGGCGCAATTCTGTTTGGGTTTCTCGGTGATAGGCTGGGGCGCAAATACACCTTCCTTGTGACCGTCACACTGATGGGAATTGCAACCGCTGGCGTCGGGTTAATACCGACGGTCGATACGCTCAAAGAGAACTATGGTGAGGGGTATGTGATCATTGCTCCGATCATCGTCATATTCCTGCGGGTTTTGCAGGGCCTGGCCTTGGGCGGCGAATATGGCGGGGCGGCGATTTATGTCGCTGAGCATGCGCCTCCTGAAAAACGCGGGTTCTACACAAGCTTTATTCAGGCGAGTGTGGCGGGCGGCTTTGTGCTTTCCATCATCGTTGTGCTGCTGTGCCGCTGGATCATCCCTGAGGAAGCTTTCGCAGATTGGGGTTGGCGCGTGCCATTCCTGCTGTCGATCATCCTGCTAGGGATCTCGCTGTGGATGCGCCTCAAACTGTCTGAGAGCCCCGTGTTTCAGGCGATGAAGGAATCGGGTGAAACCTCGGGCAATCCGTTCATTGAGAGCTTCACCTATCCGGGCAATAAGAAGCGCATCTTTGTCGCTCTGTTCGGTGTCAGCGGCATCCTGACGACCATTTGGTACACTGCCTTCTTCTCAAGCCTATCCTTCCTGAAGGGTAATATGCGGCTTGATGAGGGGACGGTTGAGGTCATCCTGCTGATTGCAGGCATGCTCTCGCTTGGGCTGTATCTGATCGTTGGCAAATGGTCGGATACGGTCGGACGTAAGAAACCGATCATCATTGGCGCTTTGGCGACGCTCGCAACGCTGTTCCCGATCTTCTGGTTCATGGGCAGTCTGGCCAATCCGGGGCTGGCCGAGGCAGCGGAGCGTACGCCGGTTGTTGTCAGCGGAGATCAATGCGTCACCGATCCCTTCGCCGAATTGTTCGACCGCGAACAGACGCCGTGCGGCAAAATCTTGAGTAGCCTGACCGGCAGCGGCGTGTCCTACACGCTTCAGCCGGGCGGCGATCTGGGTGTTACCGTTGGCGGCGAACCGGTTGCCATTGCGCCAGAATGGCTTGAGGAAACCGAAGAAGGTGCAGCTTCGCGAATCGCTGGCTTGCAAGAGGCGCTGACCCAGTCAGGGTTCGATTTCTCGCGTCAGGTTCCGCCACTGATCAACATCGTGGGCATCATCGCTGCGCTGCTCGCGCTCGGTGTTCTGTCAGCGCTGACCTACGGCTCGGTTGCTGCGCTGCTGTCAGAGATGTTCCCGCCGCGTATCCGTTACAGCTCGATGTCGATCCCCTATCACATTGGGGCCGGTTATCTCGGCGGGTTCTTGCCGCTGATCGCTGGGGTGATCGTCGCCAGCACCGGCAACATCTACTCAGGGCTTTGGTACACCTGGATCGTTGTCGCCTTTGGGCTCGTCGTCGCCTGGTGGGGCCTGCCGTCTGGGCCGCCGCGTGACTTCTCCGACGATGTCGGTTGATATCCCGCAACCAAGTCTTCGCCTGAGGATTGATCATGCGGCACTGGCCAGCAATTGGCGCGCGCTTGACGCTATGTCAGGCGATGCCAGTGCTGGGGCTGCGATCAAAGCCGATTGCTATGGGTTAGACGTAGAGTACTGCCTGCCGACGCTTCGTGATGCCGGGGCGGAGGAGTTCTTCGTCGCGCATTGGAGCGAGGTTGAAACGGCCGCGCATCATGTTCATGCGAGCGATATCGCTGTGCTGCATGGCCCGATGACTTCGCAAGATATCACCTATGCGAAGGCCAGCGGAGCGGTGCCTGTCATCAACTCCTTGGAGCAGGCGCGCCGCTGGAACGAGGCAGGGGGCGGTCGCTGTCACCTGATGGTCGATACCGGGATCAACCGGCTTGGTGTTGCGCCTTCTGAGGTTGGTGATGAGGCCATCAAGACCCTCGATGTCGACGTGCTGATGTCACACCTCGCTTGCGCTGATGAAGACAGCGAAATGAATGCGCGGCAATTGGCGCGCTTTCGCGAGGTGCAAGCACAAGTCGACTGGAATTCCTTAAGTTTGGCGAACAGCGCCGGGATCGCCTTGGGCGGCGACTATGCCTTCAACCTCACACGGCCAGGCCTTGCTCTATACGGCGGCATCGCCCGGAAAGAGCTCGCAGGGCTGATCAAGCAAGTTGCGTTTCCAGAGGCCGCCATTATCCAGACGCGCGAGCTGAAAGCTGGCGACGCCGTTGGCTATAATGGCGAATTCACTGCGCCTCGCGATATGCGAGTTGGCACTGTTTCGCTGGGCTATGCCGATGGCTTCCTGCGCAGTTGGGGGAATGTGGATGGGCGCAGCGGTTCGCACTTGCTTCACGCTGAAACACCTCTGCCACTGCTCGGCAAAGTTTCCATGGATATGGTGGTGGTTGACCTCAGTGCAGCGCCGAGCCTGCGCGAAGGCGATTGGCTGTCTGTCCCCTATGAATTGCAAAATGCTGCGCAGCAAAGCGGCCTGTCGCAATATGAATTGCTGACCATTCTGGGACAGCGTTTCGGATCCTAGAAAACGTTCATGTTGCGCTGCACATTGTGCAGATGCTAAGCGCGCTGCAACGCAAAAATTCATGGGATCCAAATAATGGCAGGCAAGTCAAAAGCCGCAAAATCAGGTTCGCGCAAAACTGGCGAGGCCGGTGATGCGATCATAATCAAGAAATACGCCAACCGGCGGCTCTACAACACCAGCTCCTCGAGCTACATCACGCTCGACGACCTCGCTGAAATGGTGCGTGAGAATGTGGAATTTCAGGTGCTTGATGCAAAGTCGGGCGATGACATTACACATTCGATCCTGACCCAAATCATCATGGATGAAGAAGCCAATGGCGAGCAAATGCTCCCCGTGGGTTTCCTGCGCCAATTGATCGGCATGTACGGCAATTCTATGCAAGCGATGGTGCCGTCTTATCTTGAGGCGAGCATGGCCAATTTCCGCGACAATCAAACGAAGATTCGCGAAGCCTTTGAAAAGGGCATGTCCAACAATCCGATCTCGGCGATCCACGAAACCAATATGGCGATGATGCGCGCCGCGGCTGATGTCCTCATTCCGGGCGTTGCCAACAAACGCAAATCCGCTGCGCCGAAAGCAGCCGCTAGTGCTAGCTCCAATGGCGAGATCGATGCGCTGCGCGAGCAAATGGCTGAGATGCAAAAGAAGCTCGATGAGCTGAGCAAATAGTCGCGCCACCATTTGCGAATTGCGAGCGGCGGGCCTAGCGCTACCACTCAATCAACCCAATATACGCTCTAAGATTTTGAGAGAGACCCGCTGTGTCTAACATCCGCCACGCTTTGAATGTGAAGCGCGAAGACGACTTCGCCAAATGGTATCAAACCGTGATTGCTGAGGCTGATTTGGCCGAGGAATCCGGCGTGCGTGGGTGCATGGTAATCAAGCCATGGGGCTACGGCATTTGGGAGCGTATTCAACGCTTGCTTGATGATCGCATCAAAGCCGCCGGCGTGCAAAATTGCTATTTCCCGCTGTTCATTCCGCTCAAGAATTTTGAGCGTGAGGCAGAGCATGTTGATGGCTTTGCCAAGGAAATGGCGGTCGTCACCCACCACCGCTTGATCGCCGATGGTGAGGGCGGATTGGTGCCTGATCCAGAGGCGAAATTGGAAGAGCCTCTGGTGGTTCGGCCAACTTCAGAAACGATCTTTGGCGATGCGATGGCGCGCTGGATCCAGAGCTGGCGCAACCTGCCGCTGCTGACCAACCAATGGGCCAATGTGGTGCGCTGGGAAATGCGCACGCGTATGTTCCTGCGCACCAGTGAGTTCCTTTGGCAGGAGGGGCACACTGCGCACGAAAACCAAGAGCAAGCCCAAGAAGAAACGCACCGCGCGCTCGAAATGTACCGCGCCTGCGCCGAAGAAGATTTGGCGATGCCTGTAATCGCTGGCGAGAAGCCAGAGAATGAGCGTTTCCCCGGAGCGGTCGAGACGTGGTCGATCGAGGCGATGATGCAGGACGGCAAGGCGCTGCAAGCGGGTACGTCACACTATCTCGGCACCAATTTTGCCGAGGCGGCGAACATCCAGTTTCAAGACCGCGAGGGCGCTCAGCAATATTGCCACACCACCAGCTGGGGCGTTTCGACCCGAATGGTCGGCGGCGTTATTATGACCCACGGCGATGACGATGGCCTGCGCGTTCCGCCCGCGATCGCGCCGCATCAAGTGATCATTCTGCCCATGCTGCGCGACAAGCCAGAGGATGAGGCGCTGCTTCAATACTGCCGCGAGCTCTATGGCCAGCTGACTGCGCAAACCGCACTGGGTGAAAAGACCCGCATCTGGCTCGACACCGCGCCGGGCAAAGCAACCGCCAAGCGTTGGGATTGGGTGCGCAAAGGCGCGCCGGTTATCATCGAGGTTGGCGGGCGCGATATGGAGGCTGGCGTGGTCAGCCTGCTGCGCCGAGACAAGATGTGGAACCCAGAGAATGGCAAAGTCGCCTTTGCTGCGCCGAAACGTGATGATGTCGCGGGCGAAATTGGCGCAATGCTGGAAGACATTCAGGCAAACCTGTTTAACGAGGCGCGCGAGCGGCGCGACGCGAATATCACCCGTGGGATCAGCGATTGGGCTGATGTCGCCAGCCACTTTGCCAACGGCGGCAAATATCCGGGCTGGGTTGAGGTTCAGTGGTCAAAGCCAAGCGGCGACGCATTGGAAAAGGTGGTCGAGCGCTTGAAAGAGCACAAGCTCACCTTCCGCAATGTCCCGCGTGGCAGCGATGCGGCAGACGGCACCTGCATCTTCACCGGCGAACCTGCAGTTGAGCGAATTCTGGTGGCGCGCGCTTACTAGAGCTTGCACGCACCCGCATGTCGCGGCAAACATCGCGGCATGATCAAAAAACTCGCTATTCTTGCCTCGCTAATTGCTGCGCCACTGGTCGCTGATGACCATGTTCCTACCGCGACTGACGACAGTCTTGCGGCGCAGGTTTCTGAAGAGCGCCTGCGCGCGGACATGGACAAAATCGTCTCGTTCGGCACGCGGCACACCTTGTCCTCACAAACCGATCCGAAGCGCGGAATTGGTGCGGCGGTCAATTGGGCGCTGGATGAGTTTCGCCGGATCGGGACGGGCTGCGATGACTGCCTGGAAGTTCAATCGGTCGAGCGCGTGATCGAGCCCGATGGGCGGCGCATTCCTCAGCCAACCTTGGTGCGCAATGCGGTTGCCATCCAGCGCGGGACCGAGCGCTCAAATGAGGTGATCATCGTGCAGGGTCATTATGACAGCCGGGTCACCGATCCGCTCAATGGAACCGACGATGCGCCGGGCGCGAATGATGATGGATCGGGCAGCGTTATGATCCTTGAGGCGTCCCGCATTCTGTCAAAACAGCAATATCCATCGACCATCATTTACGCGCTGCTGACCGGTGAGGAGCAGGGCCTCTATGGCGCGCGTATCCTCGCCGATTGGGTGGAGGAGCAGGGCATGACCGTGAAGGCCGTGCTCAACAACGATATGATCGGGAATTCCTGCGGGTCGGACGGTGTGTGTGATGCGAAACACGTGCGCGTATTCTCTGAAGGACCACGCGCCGACTCCACTGAGCAGCTGCGCGCAAGACAGCGCCGTTTTGGCGGTGAGAACGATATGCCGGGGCGCAATCTCGCCCGCTGGCTTGGCGATCTCGCTCAGGCCAATCCTGACGGTATGCAAGTGCGCCAGATCTGGCGGACGGACCGCATGGGGCGGGGCGGGGATCAAATCCCGTTCCTAGACAAGGGCTATCCGGCCATCCGCATCGCGGTCTCCGTCGAAGATTATGAGCATCAGCATCAAGATCTGCGCACCGAGAACGGCATCAAATATGGCGATACGGTGGACGAGATCGACTTTGATTATCTGACTCGCTCTTCGCAATTTAACGTCCGCGCGCTTCATCGTCTGGCCAAGGCGCCGATGCCGCCAGCGGTTACCGCCGATGCGGCTGTGCGGGTGGATACGGCGCTCGCATGGGATGCGGTTCCCGGGGCGGATCGCTATGTGATCAAGGCCCGCCGCACCGACGAATCCTATTGGCGCGGCGTCTTGCCAAATGGCACCAAGGGTGAGGACATCCAAAGCGCCATCCCTGCAACCGATGCTCCTAAAATTGAACTGGCGGTTCCTCTGCGCGGCGATGACTGGCTGCTCGGCGTGGCCGCCTGCACCGGCAGCTATTGCTCGCCGGTCTCCAGCGCAGTCCCCGGCGGAGCATTCGCGCCGGTGGCGAAAGCTGCCGATAACGATTAAAGACCGCTCGTCCTGAGCTTGTCGAAGGGCGAGCCCAGTCAAGTGTTTGTACGTCGACAGGCTCAGCGCGAACGGAATTCTCATGGCCAAAAGACAAATGAAACGCCCCGCAGGTTTGCCGAGTGCGAAGCAGGTGCTCGAGTTCATTGAGACTGCTCACGGCCCCACGGGTAAGCGTGAGATCGCGAAAGCGTTTGGCCTGAAAGGTCAGGAGAAGATCGCGCTCAAGCGGCTGCTCAAGGATATGGCCGAGGAAGGCCTGATCGATGGCAAGAAGACCGCCTATCACCGGATGGGCGGTGTTCCGAAAGTCACCGTTCTGAAGGTCGTCGATATTGAAGATGGCGAAGCGATTGCGGTCCCGGAGAATTGGGATGTCGACGCGCCGGATAAGCCTCCGCGTTTGACGGTCAAAGAGCTGAAGGGTGGTCGCGGCGCGAAAGGCATGCCAGCGCTCAAACGCGGCGACCGGGTGCTGTCCCGCACCGAAGAAACCGATGCGGGGTGGATCGCCCATCCGATGAAGAAATTGCCCGCGCGCAGCGAAGGTCTGCTCGGCGTGATTGAGCTCGATGGTCGCGGCAAGGCTTGGCTGGCCCCTGTCGACAAACGCATCCGCAATTCCTCTCCCATCGCCGATGTGGGCGAAGCGGAAGAGGGGCAGCTGGTCCTGTGCGAACGGGTGGGCCGCTCTGAACGCGCCGGCGTGAAAGTTGTCGAGGTGATCGGCGATCCGCTGGCTCCCAAGAGCTTCAGCCTGATCGCCATTGCCAAGCATGGCATCCCGCAAACCTTCCCCGAAGAGACCTTGGCTGAGGCTCAGGCTGCGACCGAGCTGGCTTTGTCAGAGGAAAAGCGCGAGGATCTGCGCGACCTGCCCATCGTCGCAATCGATCCGGCCGATGCGCGCGATCACGATGATGCGATCTGGGCGGAGCCAGATGGCGAGGGCGGTTTCAAAGCGCTAGTCGCGATTGCTGACGTGTCCTATTATGTCCGTCCCGGCGGCGCGCTCGATAAGGAAGCGCGAAAGCGCGGCAATTCGGTCTATTTCCCTGACCGTGTCGTGCCGATGCTACCAGAGATATTGAGCGCCGATGTGTGCTCTTTGCGGGAAGGCGAAGATCGCGCGGCGATGGCGTGCCACCTGCGGATCAATTCCAAGGGCAAGATCACCAGCCACCGCTTTACCCGGGCGATTGTCCGCATCCATCACAATATTGCATACGAAGATGCGCAGGCGGCGGTGGACGGCGACAACACTCCGGAATTTCTCGGCAATCTGTGGGCCGCATGGAAAGTTTTGGCCGCGGCGCGTGCCGCGCGTGATCCGCTCGATCTGGATCTGCCGGAGCGGCGGGTTGTGCTGAATGAACAAGGCCAGATCGCAGAGATCGCCGTGCGCGAGCGGCTTGATGCCCACCGCGTAGTGGAAGACTTTATGATCGCGGCGAATGTCGCGGCGGCTCAGGCGCTGGAGGCGAAGAGTTCGCCTGTGGTCTACCGCGTGCATGAGACACCAAGCCGAGAGAAACTGGTCGCGCTGCGCGATTACTTGGAGACCTTTGGGCAAAAGCTCGCGCTGGGTCAGGTGATCACGCCGAGCCTGTTCAACCGCATGCTCAAAGATGTGAGCGATGAGGATGAAAAGGCGCAAGTGATGGAAGCCGTCCTGCGCACTCAGATGCAGGCCTATTACGGCCCGGCCAATTCGGGGCACTTTGGCCTAGCGCTCGGCTCTTATGCGCATTTTACATCGCCCATTCGCCGCTATGCTGACCTTCTCGTGCACCGCGCATTGGTGGACGCGTACAAGCTTGAGCAGCCGAAGCCGAAGGTGTCTTTGCCAGAGAAAAGCGGGCTGTCAGAGCGTGACCGCGACAATCTGCAACAGATTACTGACGCGATCAGCCAGACAGAGCGCCGTGCGATGGAGGCGGAACGCGATACGATCGATCGCTATGTTGCCGCGTGGCTATCCGGCAGAGTTGGTGAGAATTTTGAAACGCGCATCACGGGTGTTCAGGGCTTTGGTTTCTTCGCCACGATTGTAGGCCTTGGCGGTGATGGCCTCGTGCCGGTTTCGACCTTGGGCGCAGAGCACTTCCGCTATGAAGAAGCGGCGCAATCCTTGGTGGGTGAAGACAGCGGCACCAGCTATTCACCCGGCGATAAGCTGACATTGCAATTGGCAGAAGCGAATGCACTCACCGGAGCGCTCAAATTTGTGCCAGTCGATGCCGATGGTCAAGCGATTGAGCCGCGCGGTAATCGGCCGCCGCCGCGCCGGGGCAAGCCGAATTACAAAAAGGGCCCACCTAAAAAGGGGAAATATGCCGCTGGTAAACGCGGCCGCCCTGGCAATATCCGCCATCAGGGACGGCGCAAATAGCCGCTGTTTACCGGCGCTATAGCGCAATCACACTTCGTGATCGCTGCTGGTTTCGTCGTAATCATTCGGGATGACATAGAGCGGGCAGGGCAGCTCGCCCGCATGCGCTGAAAAGTGCGTGACCAGCGGCCCCGGATTGCCGCTCGCCGCGCCCAGCACCAATGCGGTGACTTCATTGTGGTTCTTCAAAAAGTCGCTGACGATTGACTGGTTGTTGCCGACCTTCACAGAGATCGTCGGCATGATCCCGCTTTCCGCCAGCAGATTTCCGCCGATCCCATTGGCCAGCATTTCAGCCCGATCATGCGCCTCTTGCTCGATGGTATCCTGAACCGCGCCAAACGCGCTTACGTTTTGCTGAGCGACCACCGCCAGGATGTGCACCGCGCCTTTCACCGCGACAGCGCGCCGCGCGGCATACCGCAATGCGGCCCGCGCTTCTTGGCTTTCGTCCATCACAACCAGGAATGTACGCATATTCTTCGCTCCCCTTTGGGTAGCTATCCTTTCAAATGGTTTCGTATGCAAGGCCTTGCCCGAAGCGGCTGAATTCGTCACACGGGCAAAACAACACCAGCGACGAGGATTTGACCGCTCCATGGCCGTAGAAATCAAGATGCCCGCTCTCTCTCCAACAATGGAGGAGGGGACGCTTGCCAAATGGTTGGTGAAGGTTGGCGACACTGTGAACTCCGGCGAGATCATGGCCGAGATCGAGACAGACAAAGCGACGATGGAATTCGAAGCGGTCGATGAAGGCACCATCGCGGTAATCCTGGTCGAGGAAGGCAGCGAGAACGTTGCGGTCGGCACGGTTATCGCAATGCTGGCGGAAGAGGGCGAAGATATTGGCGATGTAAGCGCGCCAAGCGCCGCGCCTGCACCAAGCGCCCAGGCAGAGCCCGAGCCAGCGGCCGAAACGCCTGCTGCACCAGCGCCCGCTCCTGCGCCTGCTTCCGCAGCAAAACCTGCGCCTGCATCATCGGAAGGGCGGATTGTCGCCTCTCCTCTGGCAAAGCGTATTGCCGAGCAAAAGGGTGTCGACCTCTCGCAAGTCACCGGCTCTGGTCCGAATGGCCGGATCGTGAAAGCAGATGTCGAGGGCTCGAGTGCCTCGTCAGCGCCCGCTGCGAGCGTGGCTGCATCTGCGGCTCAACCAGCGGCAGCGCCTACACCGTCCATGTCGCCAGACGATGGCGGCGCGCCTTACACCGAGGCGAAGCTCAACAATGTTCGCAAGGTAATTGCTCGCCGCCTGACCGAGGCGAAGCAGCAAATCCCGCATATCTATCTGACGGTCGATGTTCAGCTCGATGCGCTGCTGAAATTGCGCAAGGAACTCAATGCATCGCTAGAGGCGGATGGGGTGAAACTCTCTGTCAACGACCTGATTATCAAGGCGCTGGCACGCTCGCTGCAACGCGAGCCGCAATGCAATGTCAGCTTCCAAGGCGATGTCATGCATGAATACAGCCGCCAGGATATCTCTGTCGCGGTTGCTGCGCCTTCCGGTCTGATCACGCCAGTGATCCGCGATGCCGGGCGTAAGGGGCTGGCTGAAATCTCAACCGAGATGAAGGAGCTGGCTGGCAAGGCGCGTGATGGCAAGCTGATGCCGCATGAATATCAGGGCGGCACGGCCTCGCTCTCCAACCTCGGCATGTTCGGCACAAAGCACTTTGATGCCGTGATCAACCCGCCGCAGGGCATGATCCTGGCGGTTGGTGCGGGCGAACAGCGACCTGCGGTGGTCGATGGAGCGCTTGGCATTGCGACCGTGATGACTGTGACGGGCAGCTTCGATCACCGCGCGATTGACGGTGTGGACGGGGCGAAATTGCTCGCTCAGTTCCAAAGCCTGATCGAAAATCCAATGGGGCTGGTGGTGTGACAATTGCCGTTTTGGGCAAGGCGATCATAATAGCGTTCATGGCCGCTCTTACTGCGTGGCTGTTTCCGGTCGCATATCTGGTTTCCACCGGAGATAGCCTTAATCTCAATCCTGCTTCGCCGGTCCGTCAGGGAAGCACCATCGCCTTGCTCGGCAGCTATGGCGTTGGCATGCCGGTGTCGCTCCTCACCTACTTTCTTGCGCGGCGACATCTCATGCAATCGCCGATGACTTTGTTCACAATCGCATCGCTCGCTGGAGTAATGATGATCCTCGTTTGCCTCGTGTTTGGTGATGGATTCTTGGCGCTGATGTTTGGCGTTCCGTCTCTGATCGCAGCGCTGGTTTTCGCCACTCTTGGCTGGTTTTGGATTTTAAAGCCGGAGCGTGAGGCTGCGAATGCCTAAGAGCCTGAACGTGAATTCCAGAGGACCATTGTCATGATGCTGTCTGGCCTTCTTCTCTTTTCTTCAGCGCCTGCTGAATTGGCAAGCGGCGGGCTCGGTTCGGTTGGTCCAGGTGATCGCTTGAAGCGATTGGTAGTTACCGCAAGCCGCGACCAACTTGATGGAATAAATTTTCTCCCCAAGGAAACTCAAAATGGCTGACAATTCCTACGACGTGATAGTTCTTGGCTCTGGCCCCGGCGGTTATGTTGCGGCGATCCGCTGTGCGCAGCTGGGCCTCAAAACGGCGATTGTTGAACGCGAGAACCTCGGCGGTATCTGCCTCAATTGGGGCTGCATCCCAACCAAGGCGCTGCTGCGCTCGGCCGAGATATTCCACTATATGCAGAATGCCGGCGATTACGGCCTGAAGGCGCAAGGGATTGAGGCCGATCTGGAAGCTGTGGTGAAACGCAGCCGCGGCGTCGCAAAGCAGCTTAATCAGGGCATTGGCCACCTGATGAAAAAGAACAAGATCACCGTCCACATGGGCGAGGGCAAGCTGACAGGTCCGACCAGCCTCACTGTGAAGGGCGATAAGGGCGAGGAGAAACTCTCCGCCAAGCATGTGATCGTCGCCACCGGAGCGCGAGCACGCGACCTGCCGTTTGCGCCGGCTGATGGGAAGCGCGTGTGGACCTATCGCCACGCGATGACCCCGCCGGAAATGCCGAGCAAACTGCTGGTGATCGGATCGGGCGCGATCGGGATCGAATTTGCGAGCTTCTACAACGATATGGGCGCAGATGTGACGGTGGTCGAAATGCTCGATCGGATCGTCCCGGTTGAGGATGCCGACGTCTCTACGTTCCTCGAAAAATCGCTCACGAAGCAAGGCATCAAAGTGATGACCGGCGCCGGGGTCGATGAGCTGAAAGTCGGAGCCAAAGGCGTCACCGCCACGATCAAGGACAAGGCAGGCAAAGCCTCGACCACAGAATTTAGCCATGTGATTACCGCCATCGGAATTCAGCCCAATACCGAGAATATCGGTCTGGAAAAGCTGGCGGAAATGGACCGCGGGTTCATCCAAATCGATCCGTTTGGCCGCACCAAGACAAATGGTCTTTGGGCGATTGGCGATTGCACGCCTGGCCCATGGCTGGCGCATAAGGCGAGCCACGAGGGCGTCAGTTGCGCTGAGGCTATTGCTCAAGAGCTGGGCAATAAGGATGTTCACCCGCACCCGCTTGATCGAAATAACATCCCCGGCTGCACCTATTGCCACCCGCAAATCGCAAGCGTTGGCATGACCGAGGCGGCGGCGAAGGAGGCAGGGCATAAGGTTCGTGTCGGCAATTTCCCCTTTATTGGGAACGGCAAAGCCATCGCGCTGGGCGAAGCGGAAGGCTTCATCAAAACCGTGTTCGATGCAGGCACGGGCGAGCTGCTCGGCGCGCATATGATCGGGGCGGAAGTGACCGAGCTGATCCAGGGCTACACCGTGGGCAAGACATTGGAGACGACCGAGCAAGAGCTGATGCAGACCGTCTTCCCGCACCCGACACTGTCAGAAATGATGCATGAGAGCGTGCTGGATGCCTATGGCCGCGCCCTGCATTTTTAAGGCCAGCCTCTAAACGCAAAAAGGCCCCACAAATGTGGAGCCTTTTAATGGCGGACAGTCAGGGATTCGAACCCTGGAAGGGCTTGCACCCTTGCCGGTTTTCAAGACCGGTGCATTCGACCACTCTGCCAACTGTCCGCGCTGGGGACGCTCGCTAGCGACTGAATTCGCTGTTGTCACCCATAAAGGTCAGCCTAAAACGCAAATATGGCAAAAGGCACTCATGATTACGCGGCCGACCCGCGCAATGACACCATTCTGATCAACGTCAACGGGGCGCTTGTCCCGCGAGCAGAGGCCAGCGTTTCCGTATTCGACAGCGGATTTATGCTGGGCGATGGCGTGTGGGAGGGGCTGCGCGTTCACAAGGGTAAGGTCGCGTTTCTTAAGGCGCATCTTGACCGTCTGTTTGAGGGCGCAAAGGCGATTGCGATGGACATCGGCCTGTCGCGAGAGGAACTGACAGAGCGGCTTTATAGCACCATCACTGGTAATGCGATGGAGGGAGAAGAGGGCGTGCACATTCGCCTGATGGTGACACGCGGCATTCGCTCAACGCCCTATCAAGACCCGCGCGTGGTCATCTCGCCAGCCACTATCGTGATTATCCCGGAGTATAAAACCGCGCTGCCCAGCACGATTGAGGACGGCATTCGGTTGTTCACCGTGCATGTGCGGCGCGGCGATCCGGCGGTTCAGGATCAGAAACTTAATTCGCATTCAAAGCTCAATTGCATCACCGCTTGTATCCAGGCGACACACGCCGGCGCGGATGAGGCGCTGATGCTCGATCCGCATGGCTTTGTCGCGACCTGCAATTCGACGCATTTCTTCATTGTTCGCGGCGGCGAGGTCTGGACCTCCAGCGGGGATTATTGCCTTGGCGGGATCACTCGGTCCAACGTCATCCAAATCTGCCGAGAGCAGGGCATTCCGGTGTTTGAGAAGAACTTCTCGCTCACCGATGTCTACGGCGCGGATGAGGCGTTCGTCACCGGGACCTTTGCGGGGGTTGTCCCCGCGACGGAGGTCGATGGCCGGGTGCTGACGCAGGGGAGGGGGCCAATGGTAGAGCGTCTGCAAGGCCATTACCGCGAATTGATCGACCGGGACGTTGCGCAATGACAGCGCCAATCCGCATCGCGATGTGGAGCGGGCCGCGCAATATCTCCACCGCCATGATGCGCAGCTTTGGCGCGCGCGCCGACTGTGCGGTCAGCGACGAGCCCTTTTATGGCGCGTTCCTAAAGCAAAGCGGCGAGCTCCATCCCATGGCGGCAGAGACAATCGCCGATATGGATTGCGACTGGCACAGCGTGCTCGCCGCGCAATCTGGCCCAGTGCCGGGCGGCGCGCCTGTCTGGTATCAAAAGCATATGCCGCACCACATGATTGGCAGCGTGGATATTCGCGATATGCCGGATCACAAACATGCCTTTTTGATCCGCGCTCCAGAGCGTGTGGTGGCGAGTTACCGCGCCAAGAATGAGCTGCGACGTCCGGAAATGCTGGGGTTTGCGCAGCTGCGCGAATATTTTGATATCGAGGCAGATCGCAGCGGGACAGCCCCAGTGGTGGTTGATTCCGATGCGATTTTGCGTGATCCGCCAAAGGTGCTTGCGGGTCTGTGCGCGGCCTTGGGGATCGCTTGGGATCCGGCCATGCTTGAATGGCAAAAGGGGCCGCTGCCCGAAGACGGCGTGTGGGGCGCGCATTGGTATGACAAGGTGAACGCCTCGACCGGATTCGGCCCTGCGCCTGGCCCATTGCCAGAGCTGGAGGGGCAATATCGCGAAGTCGCCGACGCCTGCCGTGAAGATTACGAATATCTAGCAAGCCGCGCTCTAGATGCCGACTGACACATTTTTTCGTGAAGTCTGTCGATTAGATCGCATTCGATAATTGGCAATTCATGTTGGCTGTGAGAATAACCCGCTCATGGCTTTGAACAAACTCGCAATCACCGCAGCCGCTCTCATGGCGGCCCTCGGCACCTCTTCGGCGTCTACTCCAGCAATCGCTCAGCAGAGCAGCTCTGCGACCCAGTCGTTTGGGGCCTATATGGAAACGCTGAAAGCGCGCGCACGGGCCGAAGGTGTCAGCGAAGCGACGATCCGGCGGATGACGACCGATCTGACGCCCAATGACCGCGTGATCCGGCTTGATCGCGGACAACCGGGCAGTCCGACACGGCGCGGCTATCCCGCGCTTGCGCCCTATATCTCCAAACATGTGAATCCGACCCGCATTGCCGGCGGGCGCCGAGTGTTTAGCGAAAACCGCACAACCCTGCGCCGGATTGAGGCCGAATATGGCGTGCCAGCGCAAATCATGGTGGCGATTTTCGGGCATGAAACCAGCTATGGCCGGATCCGCGGAAATTTTGACCTGTCGCGCAGCCTCGCGACGCTTGCATGGGAGGGGCGCCGCCGCGAACTCTTCTCTGGCGAATGGGTTGCGCTGATGAAGGTCGCCGACAAAGGCTATTCGCGGCAGCAATTGGTCGGCAGCTATGCGGGCGCCTTTGGCAATCCGCAGTTCTTGCCCTCGGTCTATCTGCGTCTGGCCGAGGACGGCGACGGCGATGGCCGCGCAAACATCTTCTCCAACCGCGCGGACACATTTGCCTCGATTGCGAACTATTTCAAAGATGCGGGATGGCGCACCGGCCAGCCATGGGGCGTGCGTGCGCGCGTGCCCAGTGGTTTCAATGTCGATGCCTATAAGACGAAGCTACGCGCGCCGGTGTGCCCGCGTGTCCATGAGCGTCACAGCCAGTGGAAGACGGTGCGTGAATGGCGCGAGCTTGGCGTTCAGCCTCAGCGTCCGCTGGCGGATGATACGCTTGCCTCGCTGTTCCAGCCTGATGGCCCAGGACGGCCCGCATGGCTGCTTACCAGCAATTACCGCGTGATCCTGGAGTACAATTGCTCCAATTATTACGCGATGAGCGTCGGGCTGCTCGCTGACGAGATCGTGAACTAAACCGCGCGGCGTCTCGCCAAGGCGAAAGGCTGTGGTTATAGCTGCGCTGGTGAGTGTCAGCGTCTCAAATCTGCAAGCTAAGGCCCGGATCGCGGCGTCTTTTATGGCCATGCTATGCGTGCCAAGTGTCGTGTTCGGGCAAAGCGCCCTATTACCCGCGGCTCCGACCGACAGCGAAGCGCCAATTGCCCTGCTAGTGGATGTCACCAGCGGGCAAGTCCTGCATGCACGCGAGGAAAACCGCCGCTTTGTGCCCGCCTCTATGACCAAGGCGATGACGACCTTTCTCGCCTTTGAGCTGATGGGAGAAGGCGTTCTCCAGCCCGATGAGGTTTTTACCATTCGCCCAGAGACTTGGCGCGAGTGGAACGGCAAGGGTTCGACCATGTGGCTCCCCGCCGATGCGCGCATTCGGGTTGATGAATTGCTGACCGGGATCACGACGGTTTCGGCCAACGATGGCTCGATCGTTTTGGCAGAAGGACATGCAGGATCGGTCGCCGCTTGGACCGTGCTGATGAATGAAAAGGCGCTGTCGATTGGGATGACGAACAGCCGATTTGGCACGCCCAATGGCTGGCCTGACGAGGGCAAGACCTTCACGACAGCGCGCGATCTGGTCACACTGGGCGCGGCGCTGACATCGAAACACCCTCAGAAATACGCGCGTTTCATCGGGCGCGGGCAGTTCACCTATAACGGCATCACCCAAAGCAATCGCGATCCTTTGGTCGGATCGTTTGAAGGCGGGGACGGGATCAAAACCGGCTACACGAACGAATCCGGCTTTGGCTTTCTCGGCACGGCGCAACGCGACGGCCAGCGGCTCGTCATGGTGATTGGCGGAGTTGGCAGCCAAAGTGCGCGGGCGCGGCTAGCCAAAAGCTATCTCGAATGGGGTTTTTCCGCGTTTGACAGCCGCCGCGTTGTTGGCGGTGATAAGCAGGTCGGGTTTGCGCGGGTGCAAAATGGCACGAGCCGACGGGTTGCTCTGGTCACGGACGGTCCGGTGTTTGTGAATGTACCTAAAGGGCAATCGCCCGAGGTTTCGGTGGCGATCACTTATGACGGGCCGCTTCGTGCGCCCATTGCCGCCGGTGAACAGGTCGCGAGCCTTCAGATCTCGGTCGAGGGTATGGAACCGGCCAATGTCCCGTTGCTCGCAAAAGAGGACGTCGCTGAGGCTGGCGTGTTCGACAGGCTGATCAATGGCCTGACCGGGTGGTTACCATGAGCGGCGCTGTTGGAAACGGCCGTTTCATCGCTTTTGAAGGCGGCGAAGGGGCGGGCAAATCAACTCAGGCCCGAATGCTGGCTGAAGCATTGGAGGCGCGCGGTATCGAAGCGGTTTTGACCCGCGAACCGGGCGGCACACCGGGAGCAGAGGCGATCCGCAATTTGCTGCTTGATCCTCCCGGAGAGGGCTGGGGCGCAGAGGCAGAGGCGTTGTTGTTCGCCGCTGCGCGCGCCGACCATGTTGCCCGCGTCATCCGTCCGGCGGTAGAGCGCGGCGCATGGGTGATCTGCGATCGTTTTGTCGATTCAAGCCGCGCCTATCAGGGCGGGGCAGGGCATGTCAGCGATGAGGCTGTGCAAGCACTCCACCAGATCGGCAGCGGCGGCCTGCGCCCAGACCTCACCATTCTCGTGGAAATTGACGAAGCGCGCATGTTGGAGCGCTTGGCCGAGCGGGACGGCGATGCCAGCGACGCGATTGGCGGGCGCAGCCGCGACTATCACCGCGCCGTTGCAGACGCGTTTCGCGCTCTTGCAGCGAGCGATCCTGGCGGATTTGCCGTGATTGACGGCGGAGGCTCGCCTGAGGAAGTCCAAACCCGTGTTCTTGCGGCTCTTCAGCCATTGCTGAGCGCTTCCGCATGAACTGGCCCAATCACGATGGCCCGTGGCGGCAGTGGCGGGATGCCTTGACCAGCGAGCGGATGCACCATGGCTGGCTACTCGCGGGCAAGAGCGGGCTTGGCAAACATGATTTCGCATTGGCCGCCGCGCGCGAGCTTGTTGATGAGCCGGGCGTGCCGCAACCTGCTGGCGAGCATCCCGATATCATCACGCTAACCCATCTGCCCAAGGATGATAAGGAAGAGAAGAAGCGCGAGGAGGGCAAGCCCTATCAGACCAAGCGCAATATCTCCGTCGCGCAGATCCGCGCGATGCAGAAGCGGCTGAACACTCGGCCAACACTGGGTTCGCGGCGCGCGATCATCGTCGATCCGGCCGATGATATGGAGACCTCTGCCTCCAATGCTCTGCTGAAAAGCTTGGAAGAACCGCCGCAGGGCACGTTTTTCCTGCTCGTCACACACCGTCCATCGCGGCTTTTGCCGACGATCCGCTCGCGCTGCCGCATCATGCGCTTTCCTGTGCTGAACGCTCGCCAGCTGGAGGAAATGCTCAGCCAGCAATCGGGCGAGACCAATCCGGCGGCACTGGAGGCGGCGCGGCTTGCAAGCGGCGGGTCTTACGGCGCGGCTTTACGCTTTATGAATCAAGATCTTGCACCGATCGCGGCCAGCATTGGCGGTTTGCTGCGCGAAGGCGACCCACAGTTTACCGGGCGGGGCGAGCTCGCCCGTCTAATCGGAGGCCGCCCAGACCGCGAACGATTGCAAGCGGTGCTCGAATTGGCGCAGGCCATTACCGCGCAGGCCGCACGCACCGCCGATCCGACTCAGCGGATGGCTCTGATCGATGCGCATGGGGAGCTCGTTGCGCTTGCGGGACAGGCGCCGACCTTCAACTATGACGCCGGCCTGCTGGCGATGGAGATCGGAACCTTGCTTGTCTCCGCCTCTGGCGCTAGCGCACGGCCCAATGTCTGAGCCTCAAAACACCGATCCGTTCTACGTCACCACCGCGATCAGCTATCCCAATGGGCGGCCGCATATTGGCCACGCCTATGAGGCGATTGCCGCGGATGTGATCGCCCGGTTCCAGCGCTTGCAAGGGCGCGATGTGCGGTTCCAAACTGGCACGGATGAGCATGGCCTCAAAATGGCTCGCAAGGCCGAGGAACAAGGCCGTACCGCGCGCGAGTTGGCGGATGAAATGTCCGGTTATTTCCAAGACATGTGCGACGCACTGAACGTAAAATATGACCGATTTATCCGCACGGTTGAAGACGATCATCACCGCGCGAGCCAAGCTATTTGGCAGGCGATGGAGGCGAAGGGCGACCTTTACCTTGATCGCTACGAAGGTTGGTATTCGGTCCGCGATGAGGCCTATTACGACGAGAGCGAGCTGAAAGAGGGCGAGGGGGGCGAAAAGCTCTCTCCCCAAGGCACAGCAGTTGAATGGACGGTCGAGGAAAGCTGGTTTTTCCGCCTGTCGAAATATCAGGATCAGCTGCTCGAGCTGCTGCGCACGCCGGGCTTTTTAGAACCTGCGAGCCGCCGCAATGAAATGATCGCCTTTGTCGAAGGCGGCCTGCGCGATCTCTCGGTCAGCCGCACCAGCTTTGACTGGGGCGTGAAAGTGCCCGGTTCAGACAATCACGTCATGTATGTCTGGGTCGATGCGCTGACCAATTATCTCACTGGGCTTGGCTATCCGGACAAGACCAGCGACTATGCGAAATACTGGCCCGCCGATCTGCACCTGATCGGTAAGGATATCGTGCGCTTCCACACGATCTATTGGCCTGCGTTCCTGATGAGCGCTGACCTGCCGACGCCTAAGCGGGTGTTTGGCCATGGATTTTTGCTGGCTCGCGGCGGCGAGAAGATGAGCAAGAGTGCTGGGAATGTCGTCGATCCAATTGAATTAGCAGAGGTTTTTGGCGTGGAGCCGTTGCGCTATTTCCTGCTGCGCGAGGTCGCATTTGGCCAGGATGGCAGCTATTCACCAGAGGCAATTGTAAACCGCGCCAATGCGGAACTCGCCAATTCGTTCGGTAACTTGGCACAGCGAACGCTTTCCATGATCGCGAAGAATATGGATGGCGTGTTGGAGAATGTCGCGCTTACCGACGTTGATGAGGCTTTGCTGTCGCAGGTGAGGGCAGCGGCCACGGACGGGCTGCCAAATGCGTTCCACGAGCTGGCGTTCTCAGTCGGCATCGAGGAGTGGATCAAGGCCGTTTATGCCTGCAATCAATATGTTGATGAGCAGGCACCATGGACTTTGCGCAAGACCGATCCGGAGCGGATGAAGGTCGTACTGCTTACTTTGTTTATGGCGCTGCGGGATTTGGGCATTGCGATCCAGCCTGTCGTTCCCGAAAAAGCCGCTGCTCTCCTAGATCAGCTGGGCATTGCAGTGGATGAGCGCGCCTTTGCGAACCTCAGCGATACGGAGTGGTACACGCGTCTTGTCGAAAGCGGCTTTACCGTCGGCAAGCCCACGCCGATCTTCCCGCGGCTCGAACTGCCAGAGGGCGAGGGGGCCGAATAATGCTCGTCGATAGCCATTGTCACCTTGAATATAAGGGCGTGATTGAGGACCAGCAGGGGGTGCTGGAGCGTGCGCGCGGCGCCGGAATTGGCGCTTTCCTCAACATTTCGACCAAGAAAAGCGAATGGGATCAGGTGGTTGGCACAGCTGACCGTGAGGCGGATGTGTTCGCCAGTGTCGGTATCCACCCGCATGAGGCGGACAAGCACGCCGATCTGACCCGCGCAGAATTGCTCGCCGCTACGGACAATCCCAATGTCATCGGCATTGGGGAAACGGGCCTCGATTATTATTACGAACATTCCGACAGAGAGACGCAAAAGCGCCTGTTCCGCATGCATATTGATGTCGCGCGCGAGGTTCAGTTGCCGGTGATCATTCACACGCGCGATGCAGAGGAAGACACGCTGGAAATCCTCGCCGACGAGTTGGAGAAGGGCGCGTTTCCGGCGCTGATCCATTGTTTCACAGCATCGGCGGAGTTTGGACAGAAAGTGCTCGAACTGGGCCTCTCGATCTCGATCTCTGGCATTGTAACATTCAAGAATGCCAAGGACTTACAGGCCGTGGTTAAGGATGTGCCGTCGGACCGCTTGCTGGTTGAAACGGACAGCCCATTTCTCGCGCCAGTGCCGCACCGCGGGCGTCCATGCGAGCCAGCCTTTGTCGCTGACACGGCGCGGTTTGTGGCGGAGCTGAGAGGTCAAGAACTCTCGGAATTGGCGGCGCAAACCACCGCGAATTTCAAACAATTGTTCAGCAAGGCGGCGCTGTGAAGGTCATCATGCTCGGATCGGGCACTTCGACAGGGGTCCCACGAATTGGCGATGATTGGGGGGATTGCGACCCGAATGAGCCGAAAAATCGCCGCACCCGCGTCTCAATAGTGGTTGAGAGCAATGATGGCTCGCGCGTGTTGGTCGACACTTCAACCGATTTGCGCGCGCAATTGCTCGCCAACAAAATTGGCAAGGTTGATGCGGTGTTCTGGACCCATGATCACGCCGATCATTGCCATGGGATCGATGACCTGCGCGTGATGCGCTATGGCCGCGCGGCGCCCATTCCGGGCTTTGCTGGCGAGGACACCGCACGGCGTTTGCGCCAACGCTTTGGCTATGTATTTGCCGGGCAAGAAGGCTATCCGACCATCGCCAAGCTGGAAACGCTCGATACCATCCGGATGGCGGCGGGTTTCGGCGTGGAATGGTGCCAAATGGAGCACGGACCTGGCGAAACCACCGGTTATCGGTTCGAAGCGGACGGCAAATCAATCGCTTACGCAACGGACTTTAGCGCGATCTCTGAAGAGATGGTTGAGCTCTATGAGGACGTCGATATCCTGGTGAGTGATTGTTTGCGGCGCGATCCGCATCCAACGCACGCCAATCTCGCGATGGCTTTGGAGCTGGCCGAGCGTTGCGGCGCGAAGAAACTGGTGCTGAGCCATCTTGATAAGAGCATGGATTATCAGACGCTGGTTGATGAGACGCCGGATCATGTTGTGGTCGGCTATGATGGATTGGAGCTAGTCGCATGACTGAGATGGCGGTTTTGCAGATTGTCCTGGCGATTGGTTGGCTGGTTTTGGTTGGCAGCGCCTATGCGTCTTACCAAAAAGACTGGGGTAAGACCGCGCAGCAGGCTCTGACTTGGGTTGCGATCTTCGGCGGAGCGTTTTTGCTGGTGAGCCTGATCAGAGGCTGAGGGGCTTCACAGGCCATTCGGACACCATCGCTAATTTAACATAATATATATTATCAATCTCACATTACGGAATTGCGGGTCCCATGAGCGATACTCCCCCATCCAGCCAAATTGATCGATTGCTCCGGATTATGGCGCGGTTGCGCGATCCAGAGACCGGCTGTGAATGGGATGTCGCGCAGGACTTCAAGACAATCGCGCCATACACGATCGAGGAAGCCTACGAAGTTGCCGATGCGATTGAGCGCGCGGATATGGATGAGCTGCGCAGTGAACTGGGCGATCTGCTGCTGCAGGTCGTGTTTCATGCGCGTATGGCGGAGGAAGACGGCGAATTCGCCTTTGAGGACGTTGCCAGGTCAATTTCCGACAAAATGGAGGCGCGCCATCCGCATATCTTCGGCGGTGAAGACGGAACCATGGGTGAGACGCGCTGGGAGAACCTGAAAGAAGCCGAACGCAGCGAAAAAGGCGAAACCAGTGCGATGGACGGCGTCGCCTTGGCACTTCCCGCGTTGATGCGGGCGCAAAAACTGCAAAAGCGCGCCGCGCGAACTGGGTTTGACTGGCCGGATACCGCTGGGCCTGCCGCCAAAGTAACTGAAGAAATGCAAGAGCTTGAGGCGGCATCCTCGGATATTCACAAGGCCGAAGAAGCGGGCGATCTGCTGTTCGCGGCGGTGAATTACGTCCGCGCGCATGGGATCAGCGCCGAGGATGCGTTACGAGCGGCCAATGCCAAGTTTGAGCGGCGCTTTCGCGGTATGGAGGCGCTGAGCGACGGGGCATTCGCGGATCTATCGCTCGATGAGCAAGAGCAGCTGTGGCAGCAGGTAAAGCGCAACGAAAAGCCTGATTAGACGGCGTTAAAGCGTCTCATATTGCCCCAATTCCTTGGGATTGAGCCGCACGGTTAGCGCTCTTAGAGGGCCGGTGTCCCCTTCCCCAGCGTCGCTTTCATCGACCACGTCGCCGTGCGCATGCAGCCATGCGATCCGCCGGCCGTCGCTGGCGGGCAGTGTCACGGTGATCACTTGGGCCTTCGATGTCAGCAGATCGGCAACCACGGTGAGAAGTTCGTCGATGCCTTCGCCGCTAATCGCTGAAATTACGGAGCAATCATCATGCGCCTCGGCGGCCGCGCGCAGTTCCTCGGCGCGTTCAGGCTCTGCCAAATCAATCTTGTTCCAAACCTCAAGGATCGGAATATCGCTCGCGCCCGTGGTGGGCTCAACCACGCCGAGCTCGCCGAGCACGTCCATCACCTGCTTCTTTTGAGCCTGATGGGCCGGATTGGCCATGTCGCGCACGTGCAGGATGATGTCCGCCCCGGTCACCTCTTCCAAGGTGGCCCGGAAGGCCGCGACCAGTTGCGTCGGCAGGTCAGAGATGAAACCAACGGTATCGGACAGGATTGCCTTTTCAACGCCCGGCATGCTGATCGCGCGCATGGTCGGGTCGAGCGTGGCAAATAGAAGGTCTTCCGCCATCACCTCTGCGCCGGTCAAGCGATTGAAAAGCGTGGATTTCCCCGCGTTCGTATAGCCGACGAGCGCTATGATGGGCCACGGTGCCCTTCCCCGCCGGTCGCGGTGCAATTGCCGGGTTTTGCGCACTTGCTCCAGCTCGCGGCGCAATCGCCCCATGCGCTGGCGGATCATCCGCCTGTCGGCCTCAATCTGGGTCTCACCTGGGCCGCCGAGGAAGCCGAAACCGCCGCGTTGCCGCTCTAGGTGAGTCCAGCTGCGCACCAAACGGCTCTGCTGATAGTCCAAATGGGCAAGCTCGACCTGCAATCGGCCTTCCGCCGTCGCCGCGCGCTCACCGAAGATTTCCAGAATCAGGCCGGTGCGGTCGATCACCTTGCGTTTGAGTCGATCCTCAAGATTACGCTGCTGGATTGGCGTCAGCGCGCCATCGACCACAACCAATTCCGCCTCATGCAGCTCGCACCAGGCGGCGATATTCTGGACCTGACCAGAGCCAAACAATGTGTTCGGCTGCATCTGGCGGATGGGCAGGATTTCGGAATGCGCGATGACCACGCCAATCGCGAGGGCCAGCCCTTGCGCCTCTTCGAGCCGTTCCGGCGCGTCGAGATCGTATTTGAGCGTGCGGATATCCGGGCACAGCACTAGCGCCCGCGCCCCGCGAGTTACCTCATCCTGCAGGTCGTCATCAAAACTCAGCTGCCGAACTCTTCGCCATCATCACTGAGATCGACCGGCCCGGCGGGCTGAATAGTCGAAACAGCGTGCTTATACGCCAATTGCACGGCGCCATCACGCTCCAGCAGCATGCAGAACAGGTCGTAAGATGCGATGCGGCCTTGCAGCATCACGCCGTTGACGAGGAACATGGTGACTTGCACCTCGGCCTCGCTCACGCGGCTGAGGAAGATATCCTGCAGCAGTCGCTGACGCTTATTGCCGGCGCGGATCTGAAACTGATCAGCGTCCATATCCTGGCCCGGCATGATCGTAGAGATCGCGTGCTTATAGACCAATTGCGATTGCCCATCACGTCGCAGCAGGATCGAGAAATTGTCAAACCAAGTGACAATTCCCTGCAGTTTCACGCCTTTGACGAGAAACATCGTCACAGGAATTTTGTTCTTGCGCAGCATGTTAAGGAACACATCTTGCAGATTGGCTTGCTTGCCATCTTTCGCCGCTGCTTTGCCTTCTGGCTCAGCTGGTTCGCTGCGGGGGCGCGGGGAGAGAGTTCGCCCGTCGGACATTTCTATGCTCCTATTGTTTTTGGCGGCCGGTTTGTGCGGTCCGCAATCTGGCCGAGGGATAGCCCACCCATCCTTCATGCCGTTTCACTCATAACATGGCGATTGCTTTGCCTTGGGGCAATGGCTGAGTTTTATGCAAGTCTCGTGTTAATCGGCGCACATGGCCGGTTGGACGAAAAACTTGAAGCCCGCGCTAACCTTTGCGCGCGGTTTCGCGCCGTTCGGCCATGCCGAGCAGCTTAAGCTTGCGGTGCAAGGCGGAGCGTTCCATTCCGATAAATGTCGCTGTTTTTGAGATGTTTCCGGAAAAACGTCTGATCTGAATGGTCAGGTACTCGCGCTCAAAGCTCTCACGCGCCTCGCGCAGCGGTACACCCATCATGGCTGAGAAACCCTGACCGGAGGCAGAAAGCTTGCCGCCCGTGATCTCCGCAGGCAGCATATCGGTCTCAACCACGGTCAGCTTTTCGCGCGGAGTCATGATGATGGTGCGTTCCACAACATTGCGCAATTGGCGGACATTGCCCGGCCAATCATAGGCCTGAAGCGCGCCCATTGCCTCTTCCGAGATTTGCGGCGGCGCAATCCCTTGATCGGTCGAGTAACGCGTGAAGAAATGCTCCGCGAGAGCCGGTATGTCGTCGCGTCGCTCGGCCAATGATGGAATTGTGATCGGCACCACGTTGAGGCGGTAGAACAGGTCTTCGCGGAAGCGTTTTTCCTCCATTTCAAGCGCCAGGTCGCGCGAGCTTGCGGATACCACGCGGACATCGACGCCGATCTGGCGGGTGCCCCCTACCCTGACGAAGCTTTGCTCGGTGAGGACGCGCAAAATGCGCGCCTGGGTGGACATCGGCATGTCGGCGATCTCATCGAGGAACAAGGTTCCGCCGTCGGCCAGTTCGAGCAGACCGGGTTGAACCAGCTTGCCGTTGGATTCCTCGCCAAACAGCTCGCGTTCAAAGCGCTCTGACGTGATCCGAGCGGAATTGACCGTGACAAAGGCGCTTTCTGCGCGCGGGCTCCAGGAATGAAGCAGGCGCGCGGCGACCTCTTTGCCCGCCCCTGCCGGCCCTGAAATCAGCACCCTACTGCCAGTGTTCGCAACCCGTTTGAGGGTCGCACGAACGGTGTTGATGGCGGAGGAATTGCCGGTGAATTCCGCGCCTTCCACTGTGCCCTCGCGCAGCCGCGAGTTTTCACGGCGCAGGCGCTCTGTTTCGGTTGCGCGTTCGACGAGCAGCAGCAAGCGTTCGGCCTCAAATGGCTTCTCAATGAAGTCCATCGCCCCGCGGCTGACCGCCGATACGGCGGTGTCGATATTGCCATGGCCAGAGAAGATGATGACCGGCAGATCAGGCTCGCGCAATTTGATCGCATCGAGCAATTCCAGCCCGTCCATCTCGCTGCCGTGCAGCCAGACATCGAGCAAGATCAGGCTCGGGCGGCGCTCGTCAATCGCGGCCAGCGCGCCGGTGCTATCGGCGGCGGTGCGGCATTCATAGCCTTCATCACCGAGCACTCCGGCGACCAGCTCGCGGATATCACGTTCATCATCGACAACCAGGATTTCAATAGCCATTTTTGGCTTCTCCCTGAGGCATTTTTGGGGGCATTGGGGGGAATAGAGTTTGGGCGAATTTCAAGAGCATCATGCAGGCTCGCTTTCGGTCACTTGCGGATCGCGGGCAAAGCGCAATTGCACGCGGGTGCCGCCGCTCGGCGCGGAGGCAAAGCTCATATCGCCGCCGTGCTCGTCGACGATCTTATTGACGATCGCGAGGCCGAGGCCGGTGCCCTTCTCACGGGTCGTCATATAGGGCTCTGTGATGCGCTCACGTTCCTGCGGCAGGCCAATCCCATTGTCCTCAACCGAGATCGTGAATGTCGTCTCATCGCTAGCCATCTCGACCGTCACTTGGCCTTGGAAATCAGGCCCCGCATCGGCTCGGCGCGATTCCACCGCTTCCACCGCGTTTTTGAGGATGTTGGTCATAGCCTGGCCGACCTGATGCCGGTCACAGCTCAGCGTCTTGTGCAAGATATCCTCGCGCATCAGCTGATCATAGTTGAGCTGGAAGTTGACCCACGGGTGGGCGACATCCTGCAAAAACAGCGATTGGCGCACCAAATCGAGCGCATCTTCATTGCGGAACACCGGTTTGGGCAGGCGCGCAAAGGATGAAAACTCATCGACCATTTTGCGCAGGTCGCCCACTTGGCGCACGATTGTACTGGTCAGCTCGTCAAACAGCTCGCCATCGGTCTCAATCTGCTTGCGATAGCGGCGTTTGAGCCGCTCGGTCGCGAGCTGGATTGGCGTGAGTGGGTTCTTAATTTCGTGCGCAATTCGGCGCGCTACATCGGACCAGGCGGCCTGACGCTGGTCGAGCAATTGGCGTGTGATGTCCTCAAAAGTGATCACATGGCCGCGCATTCCCGGCGCAATCTTGACCGCCAGTGTCAGCAGCTCTGATCCCTTGGCATGGGTAACGAGGCCGCGTTCTTTGCCTTCTTTCAGGATCGCGCAAATCTCTGGCGACAAATCCGACATTGAGCTGCCAGTTAGGTCAGTGTCGGTGTCATCCGCGAGCAGCGCTTGCGCGGAATTGTTCATCAGCATCACGCGACTCTCATCATCAACCGAGATGACGCCCGCGCTGACCGATTCCAGCACCGCCTCTGTGAACATCCGTCGGTCATCGATCTGGCGGTTGGCGTTCATGAGATCATCGGTCTGCTTTTCAAGCTGCGATGTCATGCGGTTAAACGCGCGGTTGAGCAGTCCGATCTCGTCCGCTCCGGTCCGCCCCTCCACTCTAAGCGCGAAGTTGCCCTGCCCCACTTTGCGCGCGGCACCGACCAAATCGGTGAGCGGCTCAACCTGACGGTCGGCAAAGCGCAGAGCGAACCAGATGGCGAGGCCTACCAGCAGCAGGCTGACCACCACCAGCGCGAGGTTGAACCGCAATTGCAGGGTGCGCGCATCGGCGGTCAGCGCATTATAGCTGGCGGCAACAGATTGCGCCTTTTCCCAGTAAACAAAGGAATCTTCCTCAGATGTGCGGGCGTTATAGAGGTAGATGCCGCTCTCACGGTCTATGGGCGCGAGCGCGACAATCCGTTCCGGGCTACCTCGAACAACCACAAATTCACCGGCATCGAGCCGGGACAGCACCTCTTGGCTGAAGGCGAGCGGACTGTTGTCCTCCATCAGGTTCATGATGGCGGCGGTTCTCAGCGTGTTGTCATCGAGCCGCTGAAGCACCGCGCTTTCGGAGATTTCGCGGGCCTGCGCCTGATAGGCGTAGCGGTCGGCAAAGCCCTCATCCGCGATAGAAATGCGCTCCAGAATGAAGCGCATATCGCTGGCCATCGCGATGGTTTCTTCCTCCACATCGCGCTGGTTTTGATCGTAATAATTCTGCGCCAGCTCATTGGCGTTGCGCATCAGGCCTCTGGAATCGTCGCTGAACCAGAAATCGACGCCCGATTGGAACAGAAATGCGGCAAAGCCGGAGACGAGCAGGGTCGGGATCGCTGCGATCAGTGAGAAGAAAAACACCAGACGCACGTGCAAACGAGCGGTGCTGCCCGCGGCGCGCCTCAGCGCAAGCCGCCTACCGATGAGGACGAGCAAAGCCATCGCCGGAACCAATGTCGCCATCAGCAGCAGCGAAACCTGCAGGCTGGGCAGCAATTCGTCTTCTTGCGGCGCAGCGGAATAGGCGAACCAGGTGGCCCACAAAGCAACGATGAGAGTGATTGCAGAAAGCGCTTCGAGCCAAGCGAACATGTTGGCGCGCCGCGAACGAACGATAAGCCGCCGCCACCAGCGCGGGGAGCGCTGAGTTGATGTTGCTATCGCCGTATCCATCGTTGCGAGTTTACAACGGCAGTGTTGCTCAATTGCAAGACTAAACTGTGGCGATTGCGTTAAAGCGGTCTTGTGAAGCGGTCAGGCTCGATCTCAAGATCGCCAATGCGTTTGCGCAAGGTGTTGCGATTGATCCCCAACAGCTTGGATGCGCGCAGCTGATTGCCTCCTGTCTCGGCCAGTGCATGTTCGATCAAGGGCTTTTCAAAAGCTGCCAAGGCGCTGTGATAGAGCGCGCCGTTTTGCGGATTGTTTTCTGCCAGCCATTGGTCGAGCGCGCCGGCAAATCCGCTTGGGGCGCCCTCGCCTCCCGGCTGCGTCTCTGCGCCGATAATGTCGGACAGGCTCGCGCTGTCGATCAGATCATCGCGCGCCATTAGCGCGAGGCGGTAAACTACGTTGCGCAGCTCGCGGACATTACCGCGCCAATTGCGCGCCTCGAGCATTTCGACCGCCTCTGGAGCCAATTGCCGGCGCGGCAGGCCATCTTCCGCCGCCTGAGCGAGGAAGTGCTGTGATAAGACCTCGATGTCCTCGCGCCGCTCACGCAAGGGTGGCAGCTCAATCGGAACGACGTTGAGGCGGTAGAACAAATCTTCGCGGAAATTCCCTGCGGCGATCATCGGGGCAAGGTCGCGGTTGGTCGCCGCGATAATGCGCACATCGACGGCGATTTCCTGCCGTCCGCCAACGCGGCGGATTTGGCCCGATTGCAGCGCGCGCAGCAGCCGGGTCTGCGCCTCTGCGGGCATGTCGCCAATTTCGTCGAGGAACAGGGTGCCGCCATTGGCTTGCTCAAACTTACCAATGGCTTGAGCGATCGCGCCGGTAAATGCGCCCTTTTCGTGCCCGAACAGCTCGCTTTCGATCAGGTCGGCGGGAATCGCACCCGCGTTCACCGCAACAAATGGTCCTGTCCGGCGCGAGCCTAGCTCGTGGATCGCCTCGGCGACCAATTCCTTGCCCGTGCCGCTTTCGCCCGTGACCAGAACGGTGAGATCATTGCGCAGAACGCGTGTGATCATCCTGTAGACGCCCTGCATTGCCTGGCTGCGCCCAACCAGAGGCATGCCATCGCCTTCCATCTCCGGCGCGGCGGCGGTCTTGCTGCGCTGGCCCGCGGCCTGACGCACGGCCTGGACCAGCTCGTCGAGGTCAAATGGCTTGGGGAAGTATTCGAACGCCTCGCTGTCGCTGGCGCGCACGGCGGTATCGAGCGTGTTCTGCGCTGAAAGGACGATGACCGGCATGTCCGGCGCGCGAGATTTCACCTCGTGCATGGAGGCAAGCCCGTCGCCATCTTCCAGCATCACGTCCGTGCACATCACTAGGTATTCGCCCGCATCGAGCAGCCGGTTTCGGTCCGCAATGCTGGCACAGCGATCGATCTGAAAGCCTTCGTCTTCGAGCGCCGCGATAATGACGGTGGCGATCGCGCCATCATCTTCGACAAGCAAGATTTTGCCGCTCATGCCGCCGCTCCTTTCGCGCCAGGTTTCGCTTGGCGCAGGTGCATGCGGAAATGCGTGAGGCCGGCGCGAGTATCTCGCTCGTGGCCGATCCGGCCCTGCATATCGCGCACCAGCTTACGCACGAGCGCAAGGCCCAGCCCCTGGCCCGATTTCTTGGAGGACACGAACGGTTCAAACACGTGGTCGCGCAGCGCCTCGTCAATCCCAGGCCCGCTGTCGCTGACCGTAATTTCAATCGGCAGGCGGACCGCGCGGCCCATACGGATTGCGTTGAAGGCTAGCCCGCTCACAAACCGAGTTTGAACAATTATACGAGGATTTTCATGGTTCTGCGCGGCATCGCGGGCATTGGATATGAGATTGATCAGCACCTGCTCCAGCGCATCCTGATTGGCGAGCACCGGCGGCAGAGAAGGATCAAACTCCTCGATGATCTCCACCCCATTGCTGCCCGCGGCGCGCACGGTGGCAATGGCGGATCGGATCGCTTCATGCGGGTTGCAAGGCGCGACCGGGTCCGTTTGCTTGCTGCCCAATTGCTGCATCCGGTCGATCAGGCGCGCGATCCTGTCCACCTCGTCGGTAATCATCCGGGCGAGCGATTTGTCGGCATGCGGCAATTTGCGCGCGGCGAGCTGCCCTGCCCCGCGAATGGCGGCGAGCGGGTTCTTGATTTCATGCGCCAGGATCGCTGGGCCGCCGAGTGTCGCTTCGCTTTGCTCGTCCCGGCCAGTGTCGTCGCGCGCGCTTTCCGACAGGGTGATCACCCTCCAACCGGGGTGCTGCGTCAGCGGCGAAATTGTGAGGTTTACGCGCTTCTCCGCGCGGTTGACGCGCAGGGTCACGTCGCGAGCAACCACCGCATCCTGCGAGGTGCGGATATGGTTGAGCACGCGCGCATCGAGCAGTTCGGCGACTTCGCGCACAGATTTGCCGATCAGCCGCTTCGCGCTTTGGCCCAGCAGATTTTCCGCCGCGTGATTGGCCTCTGCAATGCGCGTGTCGGGATCGACCAGCACGACGGCAAAGATCAAGCCGCCGATTTGTGAGGCAGCATCGGGCCTGTTGCTATGGTCGGTGACGGGGTCTTTGGAAGGCCGCGTTTCGGCCATGCTCATGCCGCTCTGCGCCGCAGGAATGGCTCGTAAAAACGCTCAATCTCGCCCAGCACCTGCTTGGGATCATCAATGAAATTAGCCTTGTTGCGGAACTCGGCCGAGCCGTGCATTCCCTTGGTGTACCAACCAATATGCTTGCGCGCGACCTTGCAGCCGACCTCGCTGCCATAGTGGTCGAGCATGCGTTCATAATGCTCAACAAGCGTCTCATATTGCTCGTCAAAGCTCGGGCTTTCGAGCGCCTCGCCAGTCCTCCACCAGTGCATCACCTGGCCGAGCAGCCACGGCTTTCCGTAAGCGCCGCGGCCAATCATCAGTCCGTCTGCGCCCGATTGCTCAAGCGCGGCCGAAGCATCATTGATGGTGCAAATGTCGCCATTGACGATGACCGGAATGGAGACGGCCTCTTTCACCTTGCGGATGAAAGACCAATCGGCGCTGCCTTTGTACATCTGATTGCGGGTGCGGCCGTGGACGGTGATCATCTTCACCCCAAGATCTTCGGCAATCCGCGCCATTTCCGGGGCGTTGAGGCTGTCATGATCCCAGCCCATCCGCATCTTCACGGTCACTGGTACATCGACGGCTTTGACCGTGGCTTCCATCAACTTGGTGGCCAGCGGCACTTCACGCATCAGCGCGCTGCCCGCCATGCCATTGGTGACTTTGCGCACGGGGCAGCCGAAGTTGATATCGATGATCGCGGCGCCATTATCTTCTTGCAATTTCGCCGCTTCACCCATGCTGACTGGATCGCATCCGACCAGCTGCATCGACACGGGCTCCTCGATGGGATCCCATTCCGCCTTTTGCACAGATTGCCGAGTTTCGCGGATGGCCGCTTGGCTTGCAATCATCTCGGTCACATTGAGGCCAGAGCCATACCGGCGCACCAGAGTGCGGAACGGCATATCCGTCACGCCCGTCATCGGGGCGAGAACCACAGGATCGTCGATCTGGACGGGGCCGATCTGAATGGGCTTGAGGGCCGGAGGAGTTGGAAGCGCGGTCATATTCGTAATTGTGCCTAAAATTTGGGCAGCGCATAGTGGATTGCGCAAATTCCGTCCAGACCTTAAGCGCGCTGGACCATATGAGTGATGAACCCGCCCTCCCCCAATTCGCTGCGATTGTTGTTGCCGCTGGCAAGGGCCTGCGCGCGCGCGGCGAACTGCCGAAGCAGTTTCGCACGTTTCGCGGAAAACCGCTGATCCGGCACTCGGTGGAGATTTTAGCCGCCACCGGAGCTGATCCGATTGTGGTGGTCCTGGCCGATGGCACGCGCGAATTGGCCGACGAAGCACTCGGCAGGATTAGCGGGATTGAATTCGTCGATGGCGGCGCAACTCGGCAGGAATCGGTCGCCAACGGGCTCGAAGCGTTGATCTCTCATTCTCCGAAAACCGTGCTGATCCATGATGCTGCTCGCCCTGATCTACCGAACGAGGTGATCCGACGCCTGCTAGAGGCGCTGCAAACCCATCCGGGCGCCATTCCGGCGCTGCCCGTGGTCGATAGCCTCGCAGTGGCGGGCGATGGCGAGGTGATGGTGGGAAAAGCGGACCGTGAGGCTTTGCGCCGGGTGCAAACCCCTCAGGCGTTCCGCTACGCTGACATCTTCGCCGCGCACCGCGCTTGGGATGGCGCAAAAACCGCTGGCGACGATGCGCAGGTCCTGGCCGAGAACGGCGGCAGCATCGCCCTTGTCCAAGGCGACGAACGCCTCAAGAAGATCACATTTGCAGAGGATTTCATGACCGCACATTCAGCGCCATTCAGGGTAGGTCAGGGTTTTGACGTCCATCGTCTGGTTGAAGGCGAGGAATTATGGCTGTGCGGCGTACAAATACCCCATGACAAAGGTCTATCCGGCCACAGCGATGCCGATGTCGCGCTGCATGCGATCACCGATGCGGTGCTCGGCGCGATTGGCGATGGGGATATCGGCACCCATTTCCCACCCAGCGACCCGCAATGGGCCGGAGCACGCTCTGCACAGTTTCTGGAGCATGCGGTCAAATTGGCAGACGAAGCGGGCTTCGCGCTCGGTAATATCGACCTCACCCTCATTTGCGAGGCGCCCAAGATCGGCCCCCACCGCGACGCCATGCGCACGGCGGTGGGCGCGATGACGGGTCTGGAAGAAAACGCCATTAGTATCAAAGCAACCACGACCGAGAGGCTGGGCTTTACCGGTCGCGGCGAAGGTATCGCGGCGCAGGCTATCATCAGCCTGTATGCCAGCGCTTAGAAGGACAGATATATGAAACGCACATTCACCAAAGCGGCCGCATTTGCGCTGGCCAGCGGGGCATTGATGCAGGCGCAAGTCGCGCATGCTCAGGCCGCCTGCGTCGATCAAGCGGACCTCAGCGATGCGGCAATTTATGCGATGCCGCTGGTGAGCCGGGCGCTCGATTTGACCTGCGCAAACGAGCTGTCGCCCGATGGCTTCTGGGCGACCGAGGGCGCAGCCTTCACGGCGAAGTTCGCTGGTCTGCAAGAAAGCAGCTGGCCCGGCATGTCGCGCATGTTTGGTGTGTTCATGGACAAGACGATGGCCAAAGAGGGCGGCGAAGCCAATCCATTGGCTGGGTTGCTCAACCCTGGCGACCCAGAGAGTATGAGCGTTTTTCGGCCCTTGATCGATGCTGTCCTTGTTGAACAGATTGCGGGATCAATCAAACCGGCGGACTGCCAAAAGGTAGAGCGCGCCATGGCTCTGGTGGCCCCTTTGCCGCCGGAGAACATTGGCGGTCTGGTCAGTTTCATTGCCGATATGGCTGACGTTAAAGACCCCGAAGTCTGCCCATTTACGGGTGACCAATGACTGGTAGCCTCCTGCCCGATGATATCACCGCGCTGGCTCAGCGTGTGGTCGACGAGAATAAGGCCGCTGGCCGTGTGCTGTCGCTCGCCGAAAGCTGCACCGGTGGTCTCGTCGCGGCAGCTCTGACGGAAATACCGGGCTCCTCTGCCGTGCTGGATCGCGGGTTTGTGACCTATTCGAACGAGGCCAAGATGGAATCGCTCGATGTGGCGCGGGACATTATCGAGACCTTTGGCGCGGTTTCCATCGCCTGCGTTTGGGCTATGGCTCAGGGTGCGCTCAAGAATTCCAATGCTGACTGCGCAGTTGCGATCAGCGGCGTTGCCGGCCCCGGCGGCGGCACTCAACTAAAGCCGGTTGGAACGGTCGTGTTCGCTCGCGCAATCCGCAATTCGGACGGCGAGCCAGAGGGCGAGCTAAAGCACTTTGATGTGAAAGACCGCGCGGCAATCCGCCATCAGGCGGCGCTGGTAGCGCTCGAATTGCTGCTACCGTAAAGCGCGGCTGCGCGCTGTTCAAAGGCCTCGACCATACGCCGAAAGGCGCGGTCAAAATATTGTCCAGCTATCGCCTCGAACATACGGTTTTTAAAGGTGAAATCGACTGAGAAGTCGATCTCGCACCCGCCATCTTCCAGCGCGCGAAAAGTCCAGGTGTTGTCGAGATCTTTGAGCGGGCCATCCATGTAATGCACATCGATTAACTTCGCGCGCTCCTTGTGAACGCGCGAGGTAAAGCTCTCGCGCAGGCTCTTGAACCCCACCACCATATCGGCGACCATTTCGGTCTCGCTGTCGGAGCGCACCCTCGTGGCGATTACCCAGGGCAGAAACTCGCGATATCGGCCTACATCCGCGACCAGATCGAACATCTGCTCCGCGCTGTATGGCAATCTGCGAGTTTCGCGAATTCCCGGCATCAGATTTTAAGTGTATCCGCTTGGCGCTTGGCCTGCTTTGCGAACTTTGCCGCCCTCGCCGCTTTCATTTCGGCAAAATCTTCGCCCGCGTGATAGCTGGAGCGGGTTAGCGGGGTCGAGGCAACCTGCAAGAAGCCCTTTGCCCGCGCGATTGAACCATATGCGCCAAACGCCTTGGGCGTGACGAACTCCTCAACCGCGGCATGTTTTGGCGTGGGCTGGAGATATTGACCCATGGTCATGAAATCGACGTCCGCGCTGCGCATGTCATCCATCACCTGGTGCACTTCGAGGCGCTGCTCACCCAGCCCCAGCATGATGCCCGACTTGGTGAAGATCATCGGATCGTGGGATTTGACCTCTTCGAGCAGGCGAAGCGAAGCGTAATAGCGCGCGCCCGGGCGAATGGTCGGATAAAGGCGCGGCACAGTCTCTAGGTTGTGGTTGTAAACGTCCGGGCCAGCGGCACAAATTGCCTCCACCGCCGGGCGCATCTTGCCGCGAAAATCAGGGGTCAGGATTTCAATCGTGGTGTCCGGCGTGGTCCGACGCAGGGCCTCAATCACCTTTACGAACTGCGATGCGCCGCCATCGGGCAGATCGTCACGGTCGACGCTGGTGATGACAATGTGCTCCAGCCCCATTTTGGCGGCTGCAATTGCGGTGCGCTCTGGCTCCATCGGATCAACCGCGCGCGGCATCCCCGTTTTGACATTGCAGAACGCGCAGGCCCGAGTGCACACATCGCCCAAAATCATAACCGTCGCGTGCTTCTTGCTCCAGCATTCGCCGATGTTCGGGCACGCCGCCTCTTCACACACAGTGTTGAGGTTGAGCTCGCGCATCATGCGGCGCGTTTCCTGATATCCCTCGCTCACAGGCGCGCGAACGCGGATCCAATCCGGTTTGCGCTGGCGCGGCGGGCGTTCTGGGGTCTTGCCAGGGGTGTTCGCTAGGTCGTTCATGCCTGCCCACTTAGGCAATGCCTTGCTGCTTCGCAATGGCGCGAAATGCCTGTGTATGGCCAATGCAACGTGGCTTGTGAGAATTGCACGTCGCCTCTAGGCCGTAGCGTCATGGATGCAGCCACTCTTCAGACGTTCACCTCGCCCGTGGTGCTGTTCTTTGTGCTCGGGCTGCTGGCGGCCTTTGCGCGCTCTGATCTCGCTATTCCAGAGGCGATTGCGAAGGGCATGTCGCTTTATTTGATGGCGGCGATTGGTTTGAAAGGCGGCGTTGCCGTCTCCAAGTCAGGGATCGATTCGACCGTTTTGATCGCCCTCGCGCTGGGTATTGCGGCCAGCTTCCTGATGCCGTTCATCGCCAATATTGCGCTCAAGGGCTTTGCGAAGCTTGACCGGATCAATGCCGGCGCGGTCGCGGCGCATTATGGCTCGGTCAGCGTGGTCACCTTTGTGACGGCGGTCGAGATATTCGAGGCTCAGGGCAAACCGCCCGGTGGCTATATGGTTGCGGTGATGGCCGCGATGGAGACCCCTGCGATCCTCACCGGCCTGCTGCTGGCACGCGGAATGGGCTCGAAAGACGGGCAGAAAACGGGCGATCTGCTGCATGAGGTGTTTTTCAACGCATCGGTCGTCTTGCTGCTGGGCGCTTTCGCGATTGGCATGATTTCCGGCGCCAAGGGGTTTGGCGAGGTCGCGCCGTTCTTCGAGGCTGGGTTTAAAGGCGTGCTGTGCCTGTTCCTGCTCGATATGGGCCTGATTGCGGCGCGGCGGATGATGGACGCCCGCGCGATCACTTGGAGGCTGGTGGTGATTGCAATTGGCCTGCCGCTACTCAATGGCTCGATCGGGACAGCGGCGGCCGCCGCCTGCGGATTGGATGTCGGCTCGGCTGCGGCGCTTGGCGTTCTATGCGCCAGTGCCAGCTATATCGCGGTTCCAGCCGCGATGCGGCTTGCTCTGCCAGAGGCGGATCCGGGGATTTACCTCACCATGTCGCTGTCGATCACTTTCCCGTTCAACATCCTGATCAATATCGGCTTGATTAGCATGTTGGCGAGCGCTCTAACGGGCGATCCGGGCAGCGTAGGAGCAATTCCATGATTGAAACCGTCATTCGCAAACGGATTGAGATCCTCACCGATACCGCGCTGGTCAAACGCGTGACCGATGAGATTGAGCGGGTGCAGATCACGGGTTGGACGGTGATCCCGGTCAGTTCTGGCAAAGGGCGTGAGGGGCGTTGGCGCGAAGAACGAGTGATGGGCACGGACAAGGTCTTTGTCCTGACCATTGCCGCCGAAGACAAAGCGCAAGCATTGGCAGAGGCGCTCGCGCCAGAACTCACCAAATATGGCTTCCTCCTGACCATGTGGGATGTGGAGGTTATTCGTGGGGAGCGCTTTTAATGCCTGAATTTGCTGAACTTCTAAAAGGGTATGAGCGTTTTCGCAAAGACATCTATCCGCGTCAGCAGGCCCGGTTTGACCAAACGGTCGCTGAGGGTCAGCACCCCAAGTTGATGATCATTGGTTGCAGCGACAGCCGGGTCGACCCTGCGCAGATATTCGACGTTGACCCCGGCGACATCTTTGTTTTGCGTAATGTCGCCGCGCTTGTGCCGCCATTTGAAAAGGCCGCTGACCAACCAGAGGCGCCCGCCGCGATTGAGTTTGCTGTGAGAATGCTCGAGGTGAAGCAGGTGGTGGTGATGGGACACGGCAGATGCGGTGGCTGCAAGGCCGCGCTGGCGCACTCCTTCGACAATACCGAGCCCGGCAGTGGCGGTTTGCTCTCAGGCTGGCTTGAACACCTTAGCGAGCCTGCTGAGGCAATTGGTCGAGCATTGGGGCGCGAAGGCAAAGATGCGGAACGAGCGATGGAACTGGCGGCTGTTCGGCAAAGCCTAGCCAACCTGCGTTCCTATCCCTTCATCAAAGAAGCCGAGGACGCCGGACATTTGAAATTGCGCGGCGCTCACTTCGCTATTCCGGATGGGGTCTTGTACTCGCTGGACGAAGAAACGGGCGATTTTGAACCGCTAGGGTAAGCAGCTAAGCAGAATAACCGCTTGTGCCCCCTGCCCCGCGCGCCCATTTAGCGTTCCATGTCTAATACAGAACTGAAAAATATCGCTCTGCTGATTGATGCAGACAACACCACGCCGCAGGGCATTGACCCCGTGCTGACCGTTATGGCCGAGCTGGGCCAAGTCAATATTCGCCGCGCCTATGGCAATTTCGCCAAGGACAACCTCGCGCGTTGGGACAAGATCACCAACAAATTCGGCATCCGCCCTCAGCAGCAATTCGACGTGTCCAAAGGCAAAAATGCCACAGATATGGCGATGACCATCGATGCGATCGACTTGCTCAATCAGGGCAAAGTTGATGGCTTTGGGATCATGACCTCTGACAGCGATTTCACCCCGCTGGTCACGCGACTGCGCCAGGATGGGATACTCGTCTACGGCTTTGGCGAGGCGAAGACGCCGGAAGCCTTCAAGTCGGTCTGCACCCGTTTCATCGATATCAAACAGCTGATCGACACCTATGCCGCCGACAAATCGGGCGACAGCGCGTCAGCCGACGCACATACGAGTGAGCCGCTCGATCAAGATCTGCTCGAATTGATCACCGCAGCCTACTCCGAAGCATCACGTGATGAAGAAGGGTTTGCGCGGCTCCAACAGGTCGGCCAGATCGCGGGCAACCGCTCCAGCTTCGACGTGCGCAATTATGGGTTCAAGAGCCTCAGCGACCTGTTCGCCTCGCTCGATAATTTCAAGGTAAAGCGCCAGGATAAGCAGGTCTATGTGAAACGTCTGCGCTAACTGCGGGCTTGCCCAGAGGCATTGGCCCAAACAAAAGGGGCGCCAGGATTTCTCCCAGCGCCCCATTTTTGTGCGTGCGTTGAGCGGAATTAGCCGCCTGTGGCAGGTGCCTCAAGCGTGTCCGCTGGGGCAGCCGTGGCCGCAGCCGGCGTGGCAGGCGAAGATTTTTGACCAGCATAAGCGGCCCACAATTGCGCGATTGGCTTGCGCGGACCTTCGACCTTGGCAAAGCTCTCTTTCGCCGCGTCATACTGGCCCATGCCAGCCTGCGCGATGCCGAGGCGGGTCAGAGTTTCGGCCGTATCAACACCGGGCATGCCCAGCGTCTTCTGGAAGAATTCCGCAGCCTTTGCGTGCTCGCCATAGCTCAGGAAGGTGTCGCCTGCGGCCTTGACGGTACGCAGTCCAGCCCCTGCTGCGCGGGCATCACGCTCCAGCGCGGGCAGATCAGAGCGGTCTGATGCGACACGACCCTTGGCGATTTGAAGCGAGTCGGCGACATAAATGTCGTCCCGGCTCACAACGCCGCTGGCATAACCTTCTTCAATAAGGTCGGACACTTCCTTCGGCAGCAGGCGGGCGTCCGCCGCTTCGATATATTCGATGTAGTCCTGCTTGTTCTGAAGCGACTTCACCCGGTGACCGAGACGCATAAGATCGAGCATTTCTGCGCCCTGATAGTCGCTGAGATTACGGGTCAGGTTGATCGCATCGCGCCAGCTGGTCTCTGATGGATAATCAGCAATCCAAGCGGTCGCGATGTCATAGACTTCTGGAACGATTTCATTGTTGTAGGCAACGGTCAGCCCGCGGCGATACCATTGCTCGTCCACGGCTTCGCCAGCAGCCTTTTTGTTGGCGATTGCATTGTCGAGATAGGACAGGCCTTCACGGTAACGTTCTTCGGAGAAGAAGCTCTCAGCCATGGCGATTTGCAGATCGGCCTTGGTGACCGTGTCAGTGACGAAATTGTTGTCGATGGCGGCCTGAAGATAAGGGCGCGCCTCAGCAAATTGGCTTTCAGCATTCCTCAGCTGATAGGCGATGAAGTTGAAACGTCCGACATTGGCCGCCTCGACCTTGCCGCTCGACAGCATCAGTTCCATGCCCTGGATCTGCAACGAACGATCGCTCGTCTTTGCGCCGGCGTTGTAGATCAATCCGCCCGCAGCGATTTGCTCGTCTGGCGATACAGACAAAGCCGCCAATGAAACCAACTGAGGCTTAAGCGCCGCAACGTCTGCGCCTTCTTCATTCACCGAGGTGTTCAGAGGTGTGTAAGCTGCAACAAACTCCTCAGAGTACTGCGCCTTCTCCTCTTTCTTTTTCTTCTTTTTCTTTTTGTCCTGCGCATAGGCGGTGTCCGCGAAGGCGGTTGAGCCAATTACAGCCGTCCCGGTCGCCAGAGCAATCGCAAGTGCGAGGTGTGAGCCGGTCTTTTTACGAGCGCTGCCCATGTTAAAAATCCGCATGTGGTCTCTCCTGAAACAATTTAGGGTGTGGCGCGTGCGATCGCGCTGGTGATTCATCTCTGTCTAACGCCATTAACGCAGGCGGGCAGATTTGCAATTATGGCTTAGCCTATGGCGCCTGAATGGCCTTTGAATGGTTCTTTACTTGCGCCGAAATGAGACGGGCGCGCCTCCCCTCGCCCCTTACCCGTGTCAGGTGTGGAAAACCGGGCGTTTGGGCCTGCTTACCGGCTTTCCAAGGTGGCGGAACGCCGTGCTGAGGCGTAAGCTCCAGGCCTTCTAAATACCTGATACGGCAACCACAGAAATGGCCCTACATTGAGCGACGACAGCGAAACCCTAACGCCCCCGACCCCAATGGAAGAATTTGAGCGCATCGACATCGTCGATGAGATGAAGACGAGCTATCTTGATTACGCGATGAGCGTGATCGTCAGCCGCGCTTTGCCAGACGTGCGCGACGGGCTAAAGCCGGTGCACCGGCGCATTCTCTACGCCAGCCAGGAAGGCGGCTTCGTTGCGGGTAAGCCGTATCGTAAGAGCGCCAAGATCGTCGGCGACGTGATGGGCAATTATCACCCGCACGGTGACAGCGCAATTTACGATGCGCTGGCCCGTATGACCCAGGATTGGTCAATGCGCGTGCCGCTGGTCGATGGCCAGGGTAACTTTGGCTCAATGGATCCTGATCCGCCTGCGAGTATGCGTTACACCGAGGCGCGCCTTGCCCGTGTCGCGAACAGTCTGCTTGACGATCTCGACAAGGATACAGTCGACTTCCAGCCAAACTACGACGGGCAATTGACCGAACCGCAGGTTCTGCCAGCGCGTTTTCCCAATCTGCTGGTCAACGGCGCTGGCGGTATTGCGGTCGGCATGGCGACGAACATCCCGCCGCATAACCTTGGCGAAGTGATCGACGCCTGTTTTGCCTTTATGGACAATCCGGCGATCACGACCGAGGAATTGATCGAATATGTCCCCGGTCCGGATTTCCCCACTGCCCCGCTGATCCTGGGCACCAGCGGAGCGAAATCCGCTTACACGACGGGCCGCGGATCGATCCTGATGCGTTGTCGTCATGAGATTGAGACGAAGCGCGGCGACCGCGAGAGCATCGTGCTCACTTCGATTCCCTATCAGGTCGGCAAATCCGGCTTGGTCGAGAAAATCGCCGAGGCCGCTAAGGATAAGCGGATAGAAGGTGTTTCGGACATTCGCGATGAAAGCTCACGCGAGGGCATGCGTGTTGTCGTTGATCTGAAACGTGATGCCAGCGCTGAGGTCGTGCTCAACCAAATCTGGCGCTACACACCGGCGCAATCAGGCTTCCCGGCCAATATGCTCGCGATCAGGGGCGGACGTCCAGAGACGTTGATGCTGCGCGATATCATTCAAGCCTTCATCAGCTTCCGCGAGGAAGTGATCACGCGCCGCACCAAGTTTGAACTGAACAAGGCGCGTGAGCGCGCGCACCTCTTGCTTGGCCTGGTGGTTGCGGTGTCCAATCTGGACGAGGTCGTCGCGATGATCCGCGGGGCGCCCAATCCGGCGGCCGCACGGGCGACATTGTTGGCTAAGGAATGGCCAATTGGCGACATTGCCCAATATATCAGCCTGATCGAAGCAATCGAGCCGACCGCTGATCAGGAGGGCGGCACATACACCCTCTCAGAGAAGCAGGTTCGCGCCATTCTCGAACTGCGCCTGCACCGTCTCACGGCGATGGGCCGCGACGAGATTGGCGGCGAACTGCAAGAATTGGCCGATAAGATCGAGGGCTACCTCGCGATCCTCGCCGACCGTGTGAAACTCTATGCGGTGATGCGCGAAGAGCTGGAAGAAGTGCGCGCCACCTATGCGACGCCGCGCGTTTCCGAAATCGCGCCGGCTTGGGATGGTCTGGATGATGAAGACCTGATCGAGCGCGATGAGATGGTCGTCACCGTCACGCACGATGGCTATATCAAGCGCACCCCGCTCTCCACTTTCCGGGCACAAAATCGCGGCGGCAAGGGCCGTGCTGGCATGTCGACTAAGGATGCAGATGCAATCTCGGAAATGTTCGTCACTTCTACGCACAATCCGGTGCTGTTCTTCTCCACCTCGGGCAAGGTTTACCGCTTGAAAGTCTGGAAGCTGCCCGAAGGCGGCCCGGCGACGCGCGGCCGGCCGATCGTCAACCTGCTGCCATCGCTGGATGACGGCGAGACGATCCGAACGGTTCTGCCGCTGCCAGAGGATGAAGACAGCTGGGAGGCGCTCTCTGTTGTGTTCGCGACGGCTAAGGGCCGCGTGCGTCGCAACTCGATGGGATCATTCACCAATATCCCGTCGAACGGTAAGTTTGCGATGAAGTTTGACGCCGATAGCGATGATAAGCTGATCGGTGTTGCCTTGCTCGATGCGACCGACGATGTTCTGCTCGCCTCGCGCCAGGGTAAGGCGATCCGCTTTGCGGGTATGGATGTGCGCGAATTCACCTCTCGCACCTCAACCGGTGTGCGCGGCATGAATCTGAAGCCTGATGATGAGGTCGTATCGCTCTCAGTCTTGGGTGCGACGGGGACCACACCGGAAGAACGTGAGCAATATCTCAAGTTTGCGCCGTGGAAGGCCGATAGGGAAGGCTCGCCAGAGCTGACCGAGGAACGCTTTGCTGAGCTTGAAGAGAAGCAGCAGTTCATCCTGACTGTCTGCGCCAATGGCTATGGCAAGATCTCCAGCGCCTATGAATACCGCCGGATTGGACGCGGCGGCATGGGTATTACCAATATCGATAACATCGCCCGCAATGGACAAGTTGTGGCGAGCTTCCCGGTTTCCTCAGGCGAGCAATTGATGCTGGTCACAGATCAGGCGAAGCTTATCCGCATCGGCCTCGATACCTTGCGCGTTCTTGGCCGCAACACCGCCGGTGTGCGCCTGTTCGATGTTGGCAAAGGCGAGACCATCGTCAGCGCGGTGAAGATCGACGAGACGGAAGAGCCTGAGGATGCTGCGGAAGAAGCAGTGGCTGAGGAAATGGCCGATCGCCGGGGCGGTGATGACGAAACCACACCTCACACCCCGCCGCAGAGCGATGATGACATTGGCGAAGACCCGCCGGAATAGCGGGTTTGAGCTAAAGATAGAGGGCGCGTTTTCGTGCGCGGGGCGGCTGCTTATCGTTGCCGCCTCCGGCGAAGCTGTTGGTCGGCTGTTATGAGCCGTTAGCAGAATGAGCATATCACGGCGAAAACGCCCCTTTATCTACATCTGTAGTCGTAAATTGAGGGGCGATTTCAAATGTTTCGTTACGCTATCTCTGCGAGCTTGCTCTGCCTGACCATCGCACCAATGCCTGTCCTTGCAGCGCAAAACCAAGAACAAGCGGCCTCAGCGGTGTCTGAAAGAGTCGCTGGCTATCACGCCGATTTGCGTGAGCTCAGCGCTCGCATCAAGATCGAACACCCGCGGCCATTTAGGACGCTCACGGAAGCTGCGTTTGATGCCTTGGTCGACGAAGAGATTGCTGGCATAAACGAAGCATCCACGCGCGCCGATTTTCTATGGGCGATGACGCATGTGATTGCCTCGATCGGCTGCGGGCACAGCCAGCTGCCCCAGTTTAACCAACAAAACAGCGAGATTGCCCCAGAAGACCGCTTCCCGATTGATGTGAGGTTTCATGATGGGCGGCTGTATGTCACCCACCCGAAAAACAACCTTGAGGTGCTGTGGCCGGGCCAAGAAATCGTCCAGATCAATGGCCAGCCCGTGTCAGAGATCCGAAATTCGATCTTCTCGCGTATCCCAGCAGACGCGCATCTTCCCACGTCCAAAGAGCTGATGGCCAATGTTTGGCTCACATCATACCTCACCTATGCGCTCGGTTTTCCGGAGGCATACGACGTGGTGATGCGCGGCAGTACAGACCCGATCACGCTGACGCCTTTGAGCGAGTGGAAGTTCGAACCGATTTTGAGCCCAAGGGACCCGTGCCAGGAAGAGCTTTGCTACGAACGCGATGAAGAGCGAAACCTGGGTATCGCAACTCTGCACAGGCTGGACTTTTACGGCGGAGATCGCGGCAATCAGTTTGTTGCTTGGTGGGCAGAAGTGATGGACGACCTGAAGGCCAATAAGCGCGATGGCTTGCTAATCGATATGCGGGGCATTCTGGGCGGCTCAGGCAATGCGGGCAGCTATATGCTGCGGCATCTCACAAGCGAAGGGTTCGCCTATTACTCGGAAAACTCCGATCCGCGCGGCCGCGAGAGCTTGTTTCTTGAGCAGCAGCCGATTGGAGATGGCTTCGATGGTGAGGTCTTTATCCTGATGGATGGGCTCACATATTCTGCAGCGCCGCACATCTTTGCGATCGCGCAGGCCAATGGCATCGCAACCTTGGTCGGCACGCAGGCCGGGGGCGGTAAATCCACCAATGACGGAAAAGTGCCTTTCACCTCCACCCACGAGGGGGTCGAATACCTTGTTTCGCGTATGATCTTTGAGGTTGATGCGCCGCAATTGGGGCCAACCGAGCCTGTTCAACCCGATATCACGCTCGCCTATTCGCTTGAGGATACGCTCGAGCGGACGGACAGCATGCGAGAACGCGCGGTGGAATTGCTTGGTCTTAGGGCGAGCCAGCGCGCGGCGCAGCGTAAGGCGAACTAGTCTGCTGGGCGGCTAAGGAGCAGCTTTGTCCGCGGGCAAATCCCCGCGCAGGGTCTGAACCACGCCGGTTGCGATCAGGAATTGGCCCAGGTAATATGCCGGCCAGATCGCCACATCGGGTATCGAACCCAGATCGATGCTGCCCATACGGCTGAAGATCAGCATATCGGATAGGACGAACAGCACGGCTCCGATCCCAACGCGGTAGCGGGAGAAGCGGCTGATCCAAGCGGAAGCGGCCATTGCGCCAAGGCCTAGACCATAGAGGCCGACAAGCGGGTCTCGCGCGATCAAATAGGAAATGGCGGGCACGCCGATAAGCAAAGCGGCAGCGCAAAGCTTTTGGCTGAGTACGGTTTTCTCCCGCCGATTGCGCAGGAACAGGGCGATTGCGGCCAGATGCGCGGCGAAGAAGACTGCCCCGCCTACGCTAAAGCTGAGCTCAATCGCCATGTCCGCGCATGCGCACAGGGCGAGGAACACAGCGATCAGCGCGGCATCTACGCTTTGCTCCACCACGCGGGTGCGGCGCATGGCGTAGAGCGCCAGAAAAGCAACCCCTGCCCCCTTCAGCGCAATCAGCCACACCCCGCCGATGGGATTGTTCCATAGGAAGTAATAGGCAATCGCCGCCGCCAAGCTAACCAACAGCCATGGACGATGCGCGGCAAGCGCGTGATCGGAAGAGTTTGCTGCGTCTTTTGCCATTGTGAACCCCTATTTGCGCTTCTTGGACTTGAAGTGTGGGGCGTGCAAGCACTAGGTCCGTGCGTATGAAATCACACGATGTTCACATAATCGGCGGCGGTCTCGCGGGCAGCGAGGCGGCCTGGCAATTGGCTCAGCGCGGGGTGCGCGTGCGCCTGTCTGAAATGCGCGGCGCGCCTGAGGACAAAGGCGGCGAGATGACGCCTGCCCACCAGACGGACGGGCTTGCGGAGCTGGTGTGCTCCAATTCCTTCCGCTCCGATGATGATACCAAGAATGCGGTCGGCCTGCTGCACCACGAAATGCGCGCGATGGACAGCATTGTGATGCGCGCAGGCGAGGTCGCCCGTGTGCCGGCTGGCAGCGCGATGGCGGTGGACCGCGATGTGTTCTCCGCCGAGGTGCAAAAGGCGCTGAGCGAGCATCCCAATATCGAGATCGTGCGGGAGCGGGTCGATGCCCTGCCCGACAGTGGCATGACGATTGTCGCCACCGGGCCGCTCACCGCGCAGTCGCTCGCCCAGAGCATTGTTAAGGCGACGGGCGAAGAACGGCTGGCATTTTTCGACGCGATTGCGCCGATTGTTCACCGCGACAGCATCGATATGGACATCTGCTGGATCCAATCGCGCTGGAACAAGACGACCTCTGCCTCAAACGAGGGCGGCGATTACATCAATTGCCCCATGACGAAGGAGCAATATCTCGCGTTTCACCAAGGGCTTATCGACGGCGATAAAACCGAATTCCAGGAATGGGAGAAGGACACGCCCTATTTCGATGGCTGCATGCCAATCGAGGTGATGGCGGCGCGCGGGGTCGATACCTTGCGCTTTGGCCCGATGAAGCCGGTTGGGCTCGATAATCCGCGCGATGTGACCGAGGAATTCCCGCAAGGGCGCTGGCCCTATGCCGTGGTCCAGCTGAGGCAGGATAACAAGCTGGGCACGCTTTGGAACATGGTCGGCTTTCAGACGAAGCTGAAATACGGCGCTCAGGTGGAGTTGTTTCGCACCATCCCTGGCCTGGAGAACGCTGAGTTTGCGCGCCTGGGCGGGCTGCATCGCAACACTTTCCTGAATTCACCGATGGTGCTCGACCGTCAGCTGCGCCTTAAAGCCGCGCCGCATATCCGCTTTGCCGGTCAGGTGACCGGGTGTGAGGGCTATGTCGAAAGCTCGGCCGTTGGCCTGATCGCGGGAATGATGGCGGCGGAGGAGCTGGCGGGGCGCGATTGGTCCCCTCCTCCCGCGGCATCTGCAATCGGCGCTCTGCTCAGCCATATTACCGGCGATGCAGAGGCGGATACGTTCCAGCCGATGAATGTGAATTTCGGCCTGTTCCCACCGCTCCACGAGGTCGGCAAGAAACAGCGCAAGGAAGCTTACACCAACCGAGCAAAGGCAGAGCTGGCTGAATGGCTCAAGGCTGGAGAGCCGGTTCCTGCGTAGCTGCGCACTAGCAGCGGCAGGTTGGCCTGCGGGTTGAGCGTTTAGGAGCGGTGCTGGCGAATTCTGCCGTGGTCAGCTGGCCATTACCATCCGCATCTGCGCCTTCGAAACGTTTTGAGGTTGTCACCGCCCATTCCTCAAAAGTCAGCAGATTATTACCATCCACGTCTAGCTTGCGGAACGCATCAGAGCGGGTTGAGAGCATTTCATTGCGGGTGATGATCCGGTCGCGATTGCGGTCATAACGGAAGAACCGGCGTTCTTCCTTGGTCAGCTCGCTGGCCTCTGGCGGCGCGGGTCCGGTTAGATCGCCGGGATCGGCCTCTGGCAAGACATCGGGAGCAGGCGCGGTTTCTTCCGGCTCAGGCGGCGGCGGCGCGTTTTCCTCGACCTGAGCGCGGCCTTGCCACCAAAACGTGCCAACACCGGCCATGATCAAGCCAAGAAACGCCCCGAGAACTACTTGCCGCATGGGCCCCTCCCCATGAATTGCACCGAAGTAGGGATGCTAGCGTGTTTTACTTACCAAGCAAAGCGGCACGAAAAGCGGTGAAACCAGCGCCGCGTCCCTCCATTAGCGGGCGCCCACCATTTGCGATGGCCCGCCGTCCCAAAGCAGAAAGCACGGCGAGGCCTTTAAAACCGTTCAGTTTTTCTGGTTTTTGAGCGCACAGCCGCTGCCCAATATCGAGCAGCAGATTGCGTTCGGTATCCGAGTGCACCTTGGCCGCGAGGTCCGCAATCGCCCAGATTTGAGCCGCAAGGTTAACGCGATCATATGCCCTTTCACCCGGCGAAACCTGCGCAAAGGCGCAAATCGCACCGGCGCGCGCCTCAACGAATTTCTGCGCTTCGGCCTCAGGCAACGGCGGATCGGCGAGCAAATGCTCCCAACCGTTAACAAGATCACGTAAAGCGGCCTCTTCTCCGGTCCAGTTTTCACCAATCGCATCGAGCACTGCGTCCCCCTGCGGGCGCTGCTCTAGTTCCTGCTCCAACATCTCACGCCACCACGACAGGCGCATCTGCGCCAGCATGGGCTCGGTTGCCTTACCAATTATGCGCGCAAGCCGTTGATCGAGGCCGAATAAAGCTCGCAGCCGAGGGCGGGTATCCGCCGGCGTATGCGCCAGCGCCAGCTCAAACTCGCTGCTCAGAGTGTCGGTTTCAATCGTGTCCACGGGCCCTGCGCTAGCGGCAAAATGCCCGCTTTCACACCCCTTTTGCAGCGCGCCTTTAGCCCGCAAAATCATGGTTAAACGCAATCTGCGTATTCACTCAAAATTTACCATGCACGTTGAGATTACGATTACCTAGAGGCGTTATGTCAGCCCTACACACGTGTTTTCTCGCAAGGATATTAAAAGTCATGGGCAAGCCAACTTTTTTCAGGGCGCTAGCAAAAGACCCGACAGCGAATACCATCGTCATTGCAGCAGCCTCACTCGTGCCTTTGGTAGGCATGGTCGGCGGCGCAGTTGATGCGAGCCGCTACTATATGACGACCACACGCCTTCAGGCCGCGTGCGACGCCGGCGCTCTCGCCGCTCGCCGTGCCATGGCAGATGACACGTTTGATCCAGCGGTCCACGGCGATATCGGAGACCGGTTCTTTGAACAGAACTATTCCGATGGCATGTTTGGCATGGAAAATCTGACAAACGCTTACACATCGAATGGCGATGGTGAAGTCAAAGGCACTGCAAGCGGCAAACTGCCCAACACGCTGATGCAGATTTTTGGCTTTGAAGATTTTGACGTGTCCGTCAGCTGCTCTGCTGACATCAACATCTCGAACTCGGATATCATGTTCGTTTTGGACGTTACCGGGTCGATGAACTGTGCCCCTGATAACCCAGGAGGCGGTAACTGCGGCAACACTGAGGATACGGGTTCCAAGATTGAAGGTATGCGGGCGGCCGTGATGTCATTTTATGACACTGTGGAGGCCTCTACCTCTCCGAACGCTCAAGTTCGCTATGGCGTCGTGCCCTATGCGTCGAACGTAAATGTTGGCGGTGCGCTTAGAGATGAGTGGATGGCGCGCAACCATACTTTCCAGTCACGCGTGGCCAATTTCCGGGTCGACCAGACCGACTGGGTCCAAATCGCTGCCAACATCATTGAGGTCAGAGAGACCAGCCCTGGCTCGACCTCCTATCGCGAAAGTGAGGAGGCCAACTCCGTTACCGCCGCCGAATGTGCTGCTTTGCGCCCTGCGGATGACATCATGTTTGACGATGAGCTCGGTCCATATGGCCAGATTTCGCAAACGATTGACGGTAACATTCGAACCACTCGCTATGATGATCAGAACGAACGCGTATTGCGCCGCGAAGGGTTCGCGGATTTCAACGAAAATGGCAACTCTGGCAGCGGTAAGTGCACCTATGGCTATGATATCTTCCCAGGCACCGGTGCGGCGATCTGGGATTTGGTTGAGGAATTCACAGAAACTGTTGTCTTTGACAATTACACCTATCGCCCGATCGACACTGCAGCGCCGCCCGCCAACCAACACGGTCAACCGGGCTGGGAAGATGTCGATCTGACGACACTGTATGATGACAATGTGATCCAGATGCCGGTCGGCACGAACGGTGCCATGGTTGATGTCACTTGGGATGGTTGCATCGAGGAAGCTGATACGCTGAATACGGCCGACTTCGACAGCAACACAGATGACTTCAATGACCTTGATCTCAATCTGGTCCCTGATGCCGACGATGAATTTTGGAAGCCTATTCTGCCCACCGCTACGTGGCGTCGCACAGACAATGGGAACAACACTCAAGGCTGGCTGACCCAGACGTGGAATGAGGGGCGTCCTGGCTACAGCTGCCCAGCGGCAGCCATTCAATTGACCGATATCAGCCGGACTGACTTGGAGACCTACGTCGATAGTCTTCAAGGTCGCAGCAACACATATCATGACATTGGCATGATCTGGGGTGCACGCTTCATCGCGCCAAACGGGATCTTTAACTCGCAAAATGCGACCGCGCCAAACGGTGACGCGATTGCTCGCCACATCGTGTTCATGACCGATGGTCTGCTTGCACCGAACGTAGAAGTATACGGTACATATGGAATCGAGTGGTGGGACCGCCGCATCACCACCGATGGCGGATGGACACAAGCACGTGATCGCCATGCTGAGCGCTTCCAGATCGCTTGTCAAAAGGCCCGCAATGAAAATATCACCGTGTGGGTGGTGGCATTTGGTACGACCTTGACGGACAATTTGCGCGATTGCGCATCTCCGGGCCGTGCGTTCCAAGCCTCTGATACCGCAACGTTGACGACTCGTTTCAAAGAGATCGCTCAGCAGATCGCAGCATTGAGGCTCACCACATGATCCGCCGTCTCACACACAAAACCGGGCGGTCGCTGCGCTCCGTCTCTGTAGACGAGTCTGGCGCAGCACTGACCGAATTCGGCATGGTTGCTCCGATCCTGATCGTATTGATTATGGGCATATTCGATATGGCCCACACTCAGTACACGTCGGCATTGGTCAATGGCGCGATGCAAAAAGCTGGCCGTGATTTGACACTGGAAAGCGCTGGCAGTCAGCAAGCAATCATTGATCAGCGAGTCAAAGACGCAGTGTTGAATGTGGCACCTAAAACCGCGACCGTTACGCTTGAAAAGCTGTCGCACTTTGACTTCTCCGACATTGGAGAGCCGGAAGTGTTTAACGACGACAACGGCAATGGTGTGTGTGACAATAACGAGCCATTCGAGGACGCGAATGACAACGGCCAATGGGATCCAGACCGCGGGCAAGCTGGTGTCGGCGGCGCGCGTGATGCTGTGCTGTACACCGCGACTGTCACTTACCCGCGCGTCTTCCCGATGGCGGGGCTGATCGGACTTGATGAAAACATTTCGGTCTCAACTGCAACGGTGCTGCGTAACCAGCCGTTTGACGAGCAAGACCGTACGCTTGAAGTTGGAAATTGCTCATGATTGCCGCCTCAAAAAAGATGATGAAAGCGCTGAAAACCGGTGCAGCCCGCATGCCACTTTTGCGGGACGATACCTCTGGTATCGCGCTGACCGAATTTGCCTTCACGATGCCGATTATCCTTTCGCTCGGGATGTTGGGCACAGAGACGGCTTATTACACCATCACCCACATGCGCCTCTCTCAGGTGGCGATGCAGGTGGCCGATAACGCATCGCGTGTTGGCGAAACCGAAGTGCTGTCAGCTCGCCGTGTGTTTGAGAGCGACATCAATGACGTTTTCATTGGTGCGTATAAACTTGGTGGCGGCCTTGAGATCCTCGAAAACGGCCGCGTTATCCTCTCCAGCCTGCAGCAAAATTCAGATGGCGGGCAATGGATTGCTTGGCAACGCTGCAAAGGTACTGCTTTGTACGATTCCAGTTTCGGCGAGGAAGGTGACGGCGATACTGGCACCGATTTTCCCGGCATGGGCGAAACTGGCGAAGAGATTCAGGCGAGCGGCGGTACTGCGGTTATGTTCGTCGAGGTTGTCTATGATTACGAAGGGTTGACCCCATTCGATGACATCATTCCGGACAAGCCAATCCGCTACACAGCGGCCTTCAACATTCGCGACTCGCGCGATCTGAGCGGCCTCACAGAAGACACACCTGCTGTGACTCCGTCGGCGTGCGATGTGTACGACGGGTTCTAGACGCTAGGCCAAGCTAGAAACACAAAAGGGGCTGAGCCGAATTCGTGCAGTTCAGCCCCTTTCTCATGTGTGGGTTATGTGCGGCCTTAGTCTGCGTAGCAGACCTTCTTTGCCGCCTCGACGATGGAGCTGGCGTTGATCAGCGCCAGTTCCTCTAGGTTCGCGGCATAGGGCAGCGGGACGTCTTCGTTGCAGACGCGCAGGACGGGCGCGTCGAGATCGTCGAAGCCTTCCTCCATGCAGATCGCCTGAATTTCAGACGCGATGGAGCATGTCGGCCAGCCCTCCTCCGCCACAATCAGGCGATTGGTCTTGGCGAGGCTGGTGAGAACCGCTTGCTTGTCCAGCGGACGCAGGGTGCGCAGATCGATGACTTCCGCGTCGATGCCCTCCCCTGCCAGTTCTTCAGCCGCCTCGAGCGCGAGGCCAACGCCGATGGAATAGCTGACGATGGTCACGTCAGAGCCCTCACGCATGATCCGGGCTTTGCCGATGGGCAGGACATGGTCATCGAGGTCTGGGACATTAAAGCTGCGCCCGTAAACCAGCTCGTTTTCCAAGAAGACGACCGGATCTTCGCTGCGGATGGCGGCCTTCATCAGGCCTTTCGCATCGGCGCTGTCATAGGGCGCGATCACGATCAGGCCGGGGACGCTCGCGTACCATGGGCCGTAGTTCTGGCTGTGCTGCGCGCCAACGCGGCTCGCCGCGCCATTCGGGCCGCGGAAGACGATTGGACAGCGCATCTGGCCACCCGACATATAATTGGTCTTGGCGGCGGAATTGATGATGTGGTCAATCGCTTGCATCGCGAAGTTGAACGTCATGAATTCGACGATTGGACGCAGGCCGCCCATCGCCGCGCCCGTGCCGATACCGGCAAAGCCATATTCAGTGATCGGCGTATCGATCACGCGCTTTGGACCAAACTCGTCAAGCAGGCCCTGCGTGACCTTATAGGCGCCCTGATATTCAGCAACTTCTTCGCCCATCACGAACACGCGTTCGTCACGGCGCATTTCTTCCGCCATACCATCGCGTAAGGCCTCGCGCACAGCGGTGCTGGTGAAGCTGGTGCCCTCTGGGATTTCCGGGTCGTGTGCAGGCGCCAATGGCGCTGGTTTTTCCGCCGCAGGCTTAGCTGCTGGCTCCGGAGCAGCTGCCGGTTCAGCAGCGGCCGCTGGAGCTGGCTCAGGCGCGCTGGTGTCGTCCGCCTCTTCGCCCTCGCCCGTCATCATCGCGATGACGGTGCCAACAGCAACATCTTCTGTTCCCTCCGCGATCATGATCTTAGACAATACGCCCTCATCAATCGCTTCAAATTCCATCGTCGCCTTGTCGGTTTCGATCTCGGCAATGATGTCGCCCGGCTCAATCGTGTCGCCTTCGGCCTTTAGCCATTTGGCGAGCGTACCCTGTTCCATTGTTGGCGAGAGGGCTGGCATCTTGAGTTCAATACCCATGGCTCAATACTCCTCCACCAGAACATCGGTGTAGAGCTCGCTTGCCTCCGGCTCGGGCGAAGTCTCTGCAAAATCAGCGGCTTCGGCAACGACCTTGCGAATGCCTTTATCGACAGCCTTGAGGTCTTCCTCAGTCTTGCCGCCTTCAATCAGCGTCTTCTTCAAGCGTTCGATCGGATCCTGCGTATCGCGCTGTTCCTGCACCTCTTCGCGGGTCCGGTATTTGGCCGGATCAGACATTGAGTGCCCGCGATAGCGATAGGTGTTGAGCTCCATCAGAACCGGGCCCTTGCCCTCGCGCACATGCTTGAAAGCAACCTCGGCTGCGGCGCGCACTTCGAGCACGTCCATGCCGTTCACTTCCATGCCTGGGATGCGGAACGATGTGCCGCGCCGGTAAAAGCGTGTTTCAGCCGACGAACGGGCGGTTGACGTGCCCATCGCATATTGGTTGTCCTCAACCACGAAGACGATTGGCAGGTTCCATAGGGACGCCATGTTAAAGGTCTCATAGACCTGGCCCTGGTTCGCTGCGCCATCGCCAAAGTATGCGAGGCACAATCCGCCATCTTCATTGTATTTGTGCGCCAGCGCGAGCCCGCCGCCCAGCGCAACCTGCGCGCCGACGATGCCGTGCCCGCCGTAGAATTTGTGCTCGGTGCTGAACATGTGCATCGAGCCGCCCTTCCCCTTGGAAATTCCGGCTTCGCGGCCCGTCAACTCGGCCATGATGACCTTGGGATCGATGCCGTAAGCCAGCATGTGGCCGTGATCGCGGTATCCGGTGATCACGCTGTCCCGATCATTGTCGAGCGCGCTTTGCAGGCCAATCGCGACCGCTTCCTGACCGATGTAAAGGTGGCAGAAGCCGCCAATCAGGCCAAGGCCGTAAAGCTGGCCAGCCTTCTCCTCGAAGCGGCGGATCAGAAGCATTTGCTCATAGAATTTGAGCATTTGTTCTGGCGCCGCGTTGAAGCGCTTTTGCTCTTCAAATTCTGCCTGCAGCGAATGCAGGATGAAATCGGGATCATCGGATGGCGCTGCAACGGCGCTGGCGCTCGCGGCCTTCGCCTTGGTCTTACTCTGTTTTGCAGGAGCAGTGGTTTTTGAGGGCTGTTTAGCCAATGCGGTTTTCCTTTGATTGGCCGCGCGCACAGCGCCGCCATTGGGGAGAAGATTGCTAGCGCGCTATAATCGTGTTTTCGGGCAAGACGCAACGTAAAGCAGACCATTTCTTGGCCAAATTTGTCTCAGCATACGTATGTGAAAGGGGGGCACTGGTTCACCAGATTGGCGTGCGGCATTATGGAGGGCACGCAAATGTGCGCGCTCAGCCCATCACTCGTCTTCGACGGTGATCACGACCTCATCCGGGTGGACAACATTCATATTACGGCGGAGCAATTCGCCAACCAGATCCGGATCGGTCGCGCCGGGATCAAGCAGGCTCACGCGATTGCGCAGCTCATCCCGCTCTGCCGATAGCATTGCGATTTGCGCCTGACGCTTGTCCAAAAGGTTCGCGTTTTCATTCCATGCGAGCAGGCCGGTTGGGCCAGCAATGGCGAGCGCAGTGAGCACAAGCAGCACGAGCAGAGCCAGGCCTTGCTTGGCCTGATCCGCTGGCAATTGCTGAAGTTTTCCCCGACGTCCCATAAGTCTCACAGAATCATAGTTAACTGCGCGGTTCAAGCACAAAACGACAGACACGGTCATAAATGTGACTTTAATTTACAACTAGCGCCCAATTGCCGCTTTTGCGGGTCCAAACAAGCGAGGTTTGGTCGGAAATGGAGCGCTGGGCCTGTCGCTCATCGGATCACGGCGTTATCGCAGGCGGTCTGCCAGGCGCGCCGTTTCGGAACATCGGCCTGTTTGCGTCGTTAATGGCCAAAACAGAGGGAAATCAATCCACTTATGCTTACAACACTCACCAATCAGATCGAAAGCATGGCGCAAAGTTTTGTTGCCGCTTTGCCGGCACTGGCCATTGCCCTGATCATCATCGTCATCACGTCGATCGTTGCGAAATTCGCGGTCAAAATCACAGACAAAATTATCGGCACAACCGATCTGCGCCCAAGCCTGCGCAATCTGATTGAGACGCTGGTGAAGCTCGGCGTGTGGATCGTTGGTTTGATGATCGCAGCGATTGTGATGATGCCCGGTCTTACCCCGGCCAGCCTGATCGCAGGTCTTGGTATCGGCGCGGTGGCGATTGGTTTTGCGTTTCAGGATATCTTTGAGAACTTCCTTGCCGGTGTGCTGATCATGGTGCGCGAGAAGATGCGCATAGGTGACATCATTAAATGCGAGGGGATTTACGGCAAGGTGGAGCATATCACCTTGCGTGAGACCCATATCCGCCAGATGTCTGGTGAACTGACGGTTTTGCCCAACTCGATCCTGTTCAAGAACCCGGTTGAGATCCTGACCGATGCGGAGCAGCGCCGCCACAGCGTCGTGATCGGCGTGTCATACGACACTGATCTGGACAAGGCCTCCGACGTTATTTCGAAAGCCGTGGACGCGATTGAAGACGTCGATTCTGAAAAAGGCGTCGATGTCTTCGCGCAGGAGTTCAATTCCAGCAGCGTCGATTTCCTCGTGCGCTGGTGGTCTGGATCTAAGCCGCGCGATGGGCGTGAGAGCAAGGACCAGGTCGTGCGCGCGATCAAACGCGGACTGGACGATGCCGGTATCGAGATCCCGTTCCCATACATCACGCACACTTTCAAAGAACGCGTGCCGATGGGCAAGGATGTGGGCGAAGAGGCTTGATCGGCGGCTCCTCCATCTAGGCGGACTGGGCGTCGCGCAATAACTCAGATTGTGGCTGTTGATCGCGGCGCTCTATGATACCCAGCGGGGATAGAGGAGACCCGTTGATGCAAATTCTGTCCTACGATCCCGCCCGTTTTGCTGACCTGCCCGATTATCCGTTTGCGGAGAATTGGTGCGACATTGATCTGGGCGATGGCCATTCCGGACGGATGCATTACCTCGACGAGGGGGCGAAGGACGCCCCGCCCGTCTTACTGTTTCATGGCGAGCCGAGCTGGAGTTATCTCTACCGCAAGATGATCCCGGTTCTGGTGGATGCAGGGTTTCGCTGTCTCGCGCCGGACCTGATCGGGTTCGGCAAAAGCGATAAGCCGGATGACATCGGCTTTTACACGTATCAGCGGCACATGGATTGGCTTGGCCAATGGCGTGCCGCAGTCGTGCCTCAAACCGCCGCTCTGTTTTGCCAGGATTGGGGTGGTTTGCTGGGCCTGCGCATGGTTGGCGAGGCGCCGGACAGTTTCTCCTGCGTTGTGGCCAGCAACACCTTCCTGCCCACCGGAGGCACCCCCTCGCCCGCGTTTCTGGCGTGGCGCAAATTTGCCAAGGCCTCACCCGATTTCCAGATTGGCGATCTGCTCCAACGCGCCACGGCGACGGAGCGAACCGCTGCAGAAGTCGCAGCCTATGATGCGCCCTTCCCCGATGAACCAAGCAAAGCGGGCGCGCGGGCGTTCCCTCAACTGGTCCCGGTCGAAGATGGCATGGCTGGTATCGCGGAAAACACCGCAGCTTGGGAGGGCTTAAGCGCTTTCGATAAGCCGTTCCTCACCCTGTTTGGCGAAGATGATCCGGTGACAGGCGGGCTTGGCGAGGCGCTTTCCGCGCGGATTGCCGGGGCCAAGGGACAGCCGCATGCGATGCTCTCCACCTGTGGGCACTTCTGTCAGGAAGACCGGCCGATTGAGCTTGCACAAGGCGTGATCGACACCGCGAAAAAGGCGGGTTTTCTGATCTGAGATGGTGGTGACCCCGGCGTGATTCGAACACGCGGCCCCCAGATTAGGAATCTGGTGCTCTATCCGGCTGAGCTACGGGGCCCCGCGAAGCCCAATAACAGGGTTTACTATTCGCGCAATATCGGCGCGCAGCGCCGCAAGGCCCTTGTGGCCGCCCGCAGCGACGCGATCTTTGATCGCATGAGCGAGGAAATCGGTCGCCCGGATGGGCGGGCGCAAACAAAATCGATCAATTCAGCTTTTCTGGCGGCGCAACTGGGAATGGCAGCGGCGCAATCGGCACGCCTTCTTCGGCCAGAGCCTTGGCTTCATCAAGGCTCGCCTGCCCGTGGATCGGGGCTTCATCACGCTCGCCGTAATGCATTTCGCGGCTTTGCTCGGCGAACTTATTGCCGACCCACGTGCTGTCTTTGAGCGCCTTTTCTTGAGCCTTTGCGAGGCTAGCGATCGCCGATTTCATTTCTGCGGTCATCGGAGTGTTGGACAGCTGCCCGGCCCTCGCAGGAACCGCCGGAGTGTCAGGCGTCTTGATCAAATCGGAAGACAATTTGGCGGTGTCACCTGCGGCCGAAGCTTCTGATTTCTTGGTTTCAGCGGCTTGTGAGGCGGCCTCAACCGCTTCCTTCACTGCTTCGGCCTTTTTAGCATCGCTGCGTGCGCTGTTGCCCTTTACCGGAACAGCCGGCGCCATGGGCGCTTTAGCGACATGCGTGGTTCCGCATTCCGGACAGGCGACATAGCCCGCTTCGCTCTGGTCGAGAAAGTCGCTGGACGAACGGAACCAGCCTTCAAAACGGTGGCCGCTTTCACAATGGAGGTCGAAGACGATCATAGAGCGCCCTATTTGGGGATTTCCCGCTTATTAGCAAGGCTGGGCAGCTGGCCGCGCACCTCTTTAATCCGCTCCAGATCAATGTCGCAAAAGCCCAGACCCGGCCCCTCGCCGCCCATATCGAGCAGAACTTCGCCCCATGGATCGATCACCAGGCTGTGCCCATAGGTCTCGCGGCCGTCCTCGTGCTTACCCACCTGCGCAGCCGCGATGACGAAAGCCTGCGCTTCAATCGCGCGGGCACGCAGCAGAACATGCCAGTGCGCTTTACCGGTGGGCACGGTGAAGGCAGCGGGAACTGCGATGGCGTCGCATTGGCGCTGACCCAGAGCCTCGAACAATGCGGGAAAGCGCATATCATAACAGATGGTGAGACCGAGCTTGCCCAGCGGGGTGCCTGGAACGGTGACGACCTCTTTGCCCGGCTCATAGGCTGAGCTTTCGCGCCAAGTCTCGCCATTCGCGAGCTCGACATCGAACATATGGATCTTGTCGTAAGTTACGCTGGGTGCGCCGCTGGCGGGGACATAAAACGCGCGATTGGCGAATTTGCTGCCCTCGCCCGACACAGGGATCGATCCAATAGCGAGGTCAATTTGCAGAAGCTGTGCAAGCTCACTTAGCCGCTGAGCCATCTCATCCGGTCCCGGCCCGGCAATCCACGGGCTGGCACGCTCCCGATTGCGATCAAGCAAACCCGCCATTTCGGGCGCGAACAACATAACAGCGCCCTCTGCGACTGCATCATGTGCCGCTTTTTCAATGGTCGAGAGATTGGCCTCCGGGTCTATGCCCGAGGTCATCTGCAAGACAGCAATTTTGGGCATCAGCTGCGCTTACCCTGCGAGCAGCGCGTCTAACTGGCCCGAGCGTTCGAGCGCTGCCAAATCGTCAGAGCCGCCCACATGCAGATCGCCGATGAAGATTTGCGGCACCGTGCGGGCGTTCGGCGCGCGTTCCAGCATCTCAGCCTTCTTTGGGCCGCCCATGGTGATATCAAACTCGTTGAATTCCGCGCCCTTGCCCTTCAGCAAATTCTTGGCGCGAACGCAGAATGGGCAGGTGAATTTGGAGTAGATATCGATATTTGGCTGGGTCATTAAAAACTCTTCTTTTCCTATTTAAGCGACTGAAAGTGCGTCTGTTTTATCCGGCGCACTGCCTCTTGAAAGGCACTGTATGGCACCCTAGATATGTGCTGTCAGCACGATCCGCCAGTCTTGGGGATTATTGCTGGCGCAATTGGGTGCTGCATTCGGCAGGCCCGCTTTGAAAATACAGATTGCTCAAACACGAGGATTTGAAATTATGTCACGTCTAGATTTTACCCCTTATCGCCGGACCACCGTTGGTTTTGACCACTTGTTCGACCTGCTCGAAAGTCAGGCTCGCAGCAATTCCAGCGATAACTACCCCCCGTTTAACATCGCCCGCAGCAGCGAAGACAATTACCGCATCACGCTGGCGATTGCAGGCTTCCGCCCGGAAGACATTGAGATCACGGCTCAGCAAAACCTGCTGACCGTCCAGGGCAAAAAGCGCGAAGAAACGCAGGAAGCGACCGAGATGCTGCATGTTGGCATCGCCAATCGCGGATTTGAACGCCGCTTTGAGCTAGCCGATCATGTCCGTGTAGAGCGCGCTGATCTGGCCGATGGCCTGCTGGTGATCGATCTGGTGCGCGAAGTGCCAGAGGCGATGAAGCCGAAGAAGATTGCAGTGAACGGCGCGGCCACTCTGACCGCGGTTCCTGACACATCAGAAGATGACGCGAACGCGGCCTGAGCCGCTCGCTTCACCAACTTACAAACTCTCTGAAAAAAATGTGGGGGCGGACCGTTAAGGTCCGCCCCCGCGACATTTGCCGCCTCTAGCAAGGCTTACCGTCTGGGTCGCAGAAGACGGTGAGACTCGCGTCGAGCAGTGCACGGGCCGTCAAGGCGGTCCCGCTATTTGCATAAGGCGAGTTGCCCCCAACCACCTGTTGAAGCCGCTAGGCTCCTTACCGCGTCGGTAAGGGTAAACTTGCAATCGGTGCAAGGTCATTTTTGTAGGGCTTTAAGAACACTACAAAAATAGGTTTCATTTCATGTACTGATGGCCGGTTTTGCGGCGGATCAGCCGCGAGTCGCATTGCAAACACATGGCCTCACAATGGCTCTAAACGAGGCGCGATTGCTCCAGCGCGGCTGAGATAAAGCCCGCGAACAAGGGGTGCGGATCAAACGGGCGCGACTTCAGCTCTGGATGGAATTGCACGCCGACGAACCATGGATGGTCGGAGCGCTCAACTGTTTCCGGCAACAAGCCATCAGGCGACATCCCAGCAAAGATCAGGCCTTGCTTCTCAAGCGGCTCGATATAGGCACTGTTGACCTCGTAACGGTGCCGGTGGCGCTCAGAGATTGTAGTAGCGCCATCATAAATGGCCGAGATGTGGCTGTTCGCGCTCAGTTTCGCATAATAAGCGCCGAGCCGCATAGTACCGCCGAGGTCTCCGCCCTCTTCCCGTTCTTGGATGCCTTCTTCGCTCATCCATTCCTCGATAATGCCGACAACAGGTTCTTCCGCATCGCCAAACTCGGTTGATGATGCCCCAGTGATCCCAGCGGCGCGTACCCCTTCGACGCAGGCCATTTGCATGCCGAGACAGATACCGAAAAAGGGCACTTTTCTCTCACGCGCGAAGCGGACGCTGGCGATTTTGCCCTCGCTGCCGCGCGACCCAAAGCCTCCGGGCACCAGAATGCCGTGCAGCGGCTCCAGCTTGGCGATGATTTCTTCCTCATCGCCCTCAAAGATTTCCGCATCGATCCACTTGATGTTGACCTTGACCCGGTTGGCCATGCCGCCGTGGACCAGCGCCTCGTTGAGGCTCTTATAGGCGTCTTGCAGGCCGACATATTTGCCGATCACGCCGATGTTCACTTCGCCCTCTGGGTTAAAGTAGCGGTCGGTGACGTCGTGCCATTGTGCGAGGTCAGGCGGCGGCGCGTCAGTTATGCCAAAGCCGCGAAGAACCTCCGCATCGAGGCCTTGCTCGTGATATTGCAGCGGTACGGAATAGATCGACGGCGCATCGAGCGCCGGGATCACCGATTCCATCCGCACATTGCAGAAATTGGCGATCTTGCGCCGCTCACTATCCGGAATTGGATGCTCTGCCCGGCACAGCAGCACGTCAGGCTTAATGCCGAGACTGGCGAGCTCGCGCACAGAGTGCTGCGTCGGCTTGGTCTTCAGCTCACCCGCCGCAGCGATGTAAGGCACCAGCGTCACATGCACGCTTAGCGTTTGCAGCGGCTCGAGATCATTCCTGAGCTGCCGGATCGCCTCCATAAACGGCAGCGATTCGATATCGCCCACCGTGCCGCCAATCTCGCACAGGATGAAATCGAGATCGTCCTGATCATCGAGCGCGAATTGTTTGATCGCGTCGGTCACATGCGGGATCACCTGCACGGTCGCGCCAAGGTAATCGCCCCGGCGTTCTTTCGTGATGATATCGCGGTAGACCCGGCCAGAGGTGATGTTGTCGCTTTGCCGCGCAGAAACGCCGGTGAAACGTTCGTAGTGGCCAAGATCGAGGTCCGTTTCGGCCCCGTCATCGGTTACATAGACCTCGCCATGCTGATACGGGCTCATCGTGCCGGGATCGACATTGAGATACGGATCAAACTTGCGAATGCGGACCTTATACCCGCGTGCCTGTAGGAGGGCAGCAAGACTTGCTGCCATGAGACCTTTGCCGAGCGAGGAGACCACGCCGCCGGTTATGAAAATGTACCGCGCCATGGGAGTTGGGGATTAAGCCTCGAAGTGGATTCGTGGCAAGCGAATTGCGCACTGAAAAGTGCGGCCATCCACAGCCATCACAAAATGTTACGAAATTGTCGCGCTTATTCAGCGGCGAGCGGATCTTCTTCGCCGGTCGGCTCTACTGGAGCAGGTGCCGCGCCAGCTGCGCCGCCGGTGCTGAGCGGATCAGCGGCGGGAACATCGCGGTCAATCGTCGTGCTGATGTCGGTGCCGCCGGTTGCATCCACAGCCACCGCGGCGAGCGCGATAGACAGCGCAACGAATGTCACAGCCAGCCATTTGGTCGCTCGGGTCAAAAAGTCTGCCGCACCGCGTGCACCCAGTGCGCCACCGGGGTTTCCGCCGCCGCCAATGCCCAGGCCGCCGCCCTCTGAACGCTGCATGAGGACCACGCCAACCAGCGCAGCGGCGACAATCGCCTGAACAACAGTGAGAAACAGAAAAATCGACGACATGAGCTAAACAAAACCTATCTGAATGAAACCGCCATTTAGGTGCGCAGCGGCGCGCGCACAAGCCTGATTACCCGGTGAGGGGTATTGGGATCTATCCCTCGACCGTATCTCCGGCGGCCAGAGCGATGTTCATAAACGTCTCCGCCGACAGGCTGGCCCCGCCGACCAGCGCGCCGCCAACCTCTGGAGTGCCAAGGATTTCCCCAGCGTTTTCAGGCTTAACAGAGCCGCCATACAGCACGCGTACTTCTGCGCCCTGCTCTTCACCATAGGTTTCGATCAGCAGTGTGCGGATCATTGAATGCATCGCGGCAATATCATCCACGGTTGCGGTTTTACCGGTGCCAATCGCCCAGATCGGTTCGTAAGCGACGGTGACTTTTTCCCCAGCATCCTCAAGTTTCGGCAAGGATGCCTTCAATTGTTCTGCGACAAAAGCCTCTGCCTTGCCCGCTTCGCGCGTTTCCAGCGTCTCGCCGCAGCAAATAATAACGCGCAGCCCGCCTTCGAGCGCAGCGTCGGCTTTTTCGCGCACCAGCTCGTTGGTCTCGCCGTAACCTTGGCGGCGTTCGCTGTGGCCCAGGATTACAAATTTTGCGCCCGCATCCGCGATCATCGGCACTGAGATGTCGCCCGTGTGCGCTCCATCCGGGTTGGGCGAGCAATCCTGCGCCCCGACCCAAATCTGCTCCACCTCGCGGTGAACCGCATGAATCAGCGTGTATGGCGGGGCCAATGCGACCTCCACCTTCATGTGCCGCTGAGCGGCCCGGTCTACTGCGCGTGCTTCAGAAAGCATTGCGCGAGTGCCGTTCATTTTCCAATTTCCGACGATGTAAGGCCGCTGGGCCATAATAATATCCTGCGCCAATATTATGCGTTATTCGAATCTCGCCCCTTACTTAGGAGCAGGGGGCCGCGTCCGCTAGCTGAGGAAAGTGATCCAGTCAAAACGCATCGTGGACTGTTGCCGCGAGGTCGCAGGGCCGATAAAGCCGAACCAGTTTTCCGCTAACCAGCGGTATTAGTCCCCTAATGGCTTGGGAATTAAAGACCAGATGATTTCGTTCTTTCGCAGATTCTTTCAATCGAAAATCGGCCTCGGCCTGACCTTGGCGTTCCTGGTGCTGATCGCATTCGCATTTGCGAGCGGCGATGTGGCCAACAACAACACCTTTGGCGGGGTTGCTGGCAATGACCGGATCGCCGTGGTTGGCGATGACCGGATCGACAGCTCAGAAGTCAACCAATTGGCCAATTCGGCGCTGCGCCAAGTGCGCGAGCAAAGCCCGACCACGACGATGCCGATGTTTATCGAGCAAGGCGGCCTTGAAGAGGTGCTGGAGCAGCTGATCGATCGCTATGCGATTGCGGGATATGCTGAGAAATACGGTCTTCGCGCGGGCACCAATCTAGTGAACAGCGAAATTCTGCAGATACCGGCGTTTCGCGGGGCAACCGGCGAATTTGACGAGGCGGTCTATCAAAACGCGCTGCGCTCGCAGAACCTGACCGACGCGGTGCTGCGCCGCGATCTGGCCGACGGCCTGCTCGCTCAGCAAATGCTGGTGCCATCGCTCGGCGCACCGCAAGTGCCCAGCAGCATTGCTCGCCGTTACACCGCTCTGCTGCGGGAGCGCCGCAAGGGCACGATCGCGCTGATCCCGAGCACATCCTTTGCGCCGGAAGGCGACCCAACGGACGCGCAAATCAACGCATTCTTCGAAGAGAACCGCACGCGCTACATTCAGCCAGAGCGCAGGACCATTCGCTATGCGACCTTTAGCGAGGCGGATATCAACACCCGTGTTGAGCCGACCGCTGCAGAGATTGCGGCCCGCTATGAACGCGATGCCGATCAATATGCCGCGGTTGAAACGCGCAATATCAGCTCTTTCTTCGTGCCGACGCAAGATGCCGCCAATGCGATTCGCGATGCGGTCCGCTCTGGAACCTCGCTAGAGGCCGCTGCGCAAAGCGCTGGTTTCTCTGTCTCTTCGAGCGAAGGTCAGACCGAAAGTTCGCTGGCTTCTGTCACCAGCAGCGCCGTTGCCACGGCAGTGTTCGCGACGCCGCGCGGTCAATTGGCTGAGCCTGCGCGCAGCTCGCTCGGTTGGTATATCGCCCGCGTTGATGACGTGATCAGCACGCCAGCCCGCAGCCTCGCCGATGCAACACCAGAGATCACCGAGCGCCTTACGGTGGAAAAACGCGCCGCCGCTCTGTCTGATTTCAGCGCACGGATCGAAGAGCAGGTGGATGAGGGCATTTCGCTTTCTAATGTGGCCGAGGAATTTGGTCTGACATTGCAGACCACCCCTGCCCTCACCGCCGATGGCCGCGTGTTCGAGAGCGCGGAAGGTGCGACGGCTCCGCCAGAGCTTCAGGCTGCGCTCGGGGCCGCTTTCGAAATGGAAGAAGGCGAGCCGCAATTGGCCGAGGTTGTTCGCGGCCAGGTGTTCATCGTGTTCGAAGTGCCAGAAGTCACCGAAAGCTCGGTCGCGGCGCTCGCCGACATTCGCCAGCGCGTCGAGTTCGATTGGCGCTTGTTCGAAGGGCATAGCGCGGCGCAAGCGGCGGCTGACCGCATTCTTGAGCGGATGCGCGGCGAAGGCACTTTGGTCGAAGCGGTAAACGCAGAAGAAACAAGCCTGCCGCCGATCCAGACGATTGATCTGGGACGCACTGAATTGCTGCAACAGCAGCAGCGCCCCGCCCCGCCGCTCGCTTTGCTGTTCAGCATGGCGGAAGGCACGACGAAGCGGCTCGAAGGCGCGAATCGTCTGGGCTGGTTCGTGGTCGACCTGGCCGAGATCAGCACCGACGAAGTGGCGGATGACGATCCTTTGCTGCAAGCCACGCTTACTCAGCTGGGCCCGGCGATTTCCAACGAATATGCCGAGCAATTGACCGCAGCAATGCGCGAAGAGCTGGGCGTGGACCGCAATGAAGACGCGATCGAGGCGGTGCGTAAGCAGCTCGCCGGCGAAACCTAAGCGCGCCGCCATTGCTGTGAGTGGTGCCCCTGAAAATGCGAGGCCCGCAGCCGAATTGCTGCGGGCGGGAAAGCCTGCCTTGGTATGGCGCCGGATTATTGCGGATAGCGATACGCCGGTGGGCGCAGCCCAGCGCCTGATTGAGCCGGGGCGCGGTGACTTTCTGCTCGAATCGGTGGAAGGCGGCGAGATTCGTGGGCGCTACAGCCTGCTGGGTCTCGATCCTGATCTGGTGTTTCGCGGCGAAGGCAAGACGGCGGCGATCAACCCCACATGGCGCAGCGACCGCGAGGCGTTTGAGCCGTGCAGCGGCGATGCGATGACGGAGCTGCGCGCTCTTGCGCAGGCCTGCCGCATTGATGTGCCGGAGGAATTGCCGCCAGCGCTCGCCTGTCTGGTCGGCTATTTTGGCTATGAAACGATTGGCTTGGTCGAGAGCTTGCCGCGTGCTCCGGACAACGAGCTTGAATTGCCCGACATGCTGTTCGTGCGCCCGACCATCATTCTGGTGTTCGACGGGCTAACAGACGAACTTTTCTGCATCGCGCCAATTTGGCAGGCGGGAGAGGTTGATGGCGCCATCGCCCGCGCTGGGGAGCGGATTGACGAGACGCTGAGCAAGCTCTCGCAGCGCCGCCCTGCGCCCGTTCGCATGAACGAACCCGCCGAGCCTGAGCTGTCACCCGTGATGGACGCGGCGGATTACAAGGCGATGGTCGCCCGCGCGAAGGACTACATCACCGCAGGCGATATCTTCCAGGTTGTGCTGGCCCAGCGCTTCACCTGCCCGTTTGAGCTGCCCCCACTGGAACTGTACCGCGCGCTGCGCCGGGTGAACCCCTCGCCGTTCCTCTATTTCCTCGACCTGCCGGGCTTTGCGATTGTCGGCTCCAGCCCAGAGATCCTCGTGCGGGTGCGCGATGATGCGAGCGGCAAGAAAGAGGTCACCATTCGGCCCATCGCTGGCACCAGGCCGCGCGGCAAGGATGCGGCCGAGGACAAGGCCAATGAGGCCAGCCTGCTGGTTGATCCGAAAGAACTGGCAGAGCATCTCATGCTGCTTGACCTGGGGCGCAATGATGTGGGCCGAGTGGCTGCGCGCGGCAGCGTGGAGGTGACCGACAGCTTCACGATCGAGCGCTACAGCCATGTCATGCACATTGTCAGCAATGTGATTGGCGAGCTGGCGGAAGACAAAGACGCGCTCGATGCGCTGTTCGCGGGCTTTCCAGCGGGCACGGTGTCCGGTGCGCCCAAGATCCGGGCGTGCGAGGTCATCGCTGAGCTGGAGCCGGAAACGCGCGGTGCCTATGCCGGGGCGGTGGGCTATTTCGCGCCCGATGGATCGGTCGATTCGTGCATTGTCTTGCGCACGGCCGTGGTGAAGGATGGAATGATGCATGTGCAGGCTGGCGCCGGGATCGTCGCCGATAGCGATCCAGACTATGAGCTCGCGGAGTGCGGCGCGAAGGCGGGCGCGTTGATCGCTGCCGCGCGCGAGGCTGTGCGGGTCGCGGGCGAGCCGGGGTTTGGCCAATGAAGCGCTTGTCCCTAATCCTCGCCGCGATGCTTGCGCTCACCGCCTGTCAGGAGCAGCCAGCAGGCGAACCTGTCACCAGAGCCGCGATTGGCGATCATTCCGATATGCCCGCGCCCGAAGTGGTTGAAGTGGCCGAAGAAGATGTGCCTGAGGCGGAGGAAGCCCCAGCGGTCGCCTCCGTCTGCAAATCCGCCACCTTTGAGGGCGTGCGCCTCACCCACTGCGTCGCAGACCCGGCCAAGCACCGCATTCGCACCGCGCTCGGCCCCAGCGGCGGGGCGGCTTACGGCTCGCTCAGCGCCTTTGCCCGTAGCATTGATCACAGCACCGTCGCCTTTGCGGTGAACGGCGGCATGTACGGCGATAACGGTCAGCCCATCGGCTATTACGTCCAAGGCGGCGACCGGATCAAAGAACTCAATCGCTCTGATGGCTCAGGCAATTTCCATCTGAAGCCGAATGGCGTGTTCTATGGCACCGGCGGTTCATGGCGCATCCGCACTTCCGATAGCTTCTTCTCAAACGTTCGTGACCGCCCACAATTCGGGACGCAATCCGGCCCGATGCTGGTGATCGGCGGGAAGCTGCACCCGGAAATCGCGGAAAATGGCCCAAGCCGGGCGATCCGCAACGGGGTTGGGATTGCTAAGGACGGCAAAGCGCATTTCGTGCGCTCAGAAGCGCCGCTCAGCTTCGGCCAGCTCGCTCGGTTTTACCGTGACGAGCTAAACGTGCCCGATGCGCTTTACCTCGATGGTCAGGTCTCATCGCTGTGGGACCCGGCGAGCGAGCGCCTCGACAGCCGCACCGGGCTGGGCCCGATCATCGCTGTTACCAATCGCTGAGCCGGGGACGCACGCATGATACTCGTCATCGACAATTACGACAGTTTCACCTTCAACCTGGTCCACTATCTGATGGAGCTGGGTGCGGATGTTCGGGTGGAGCGCAATGACGCGATGAGCGCGCGTGAAGCGATCGCTACAAATGCCTGCGGTTTTCTGATCTCGCCCGGCCCGCGCACCCCGGATGAGGCGGGGATCAGCCTCGATCTGGTCGCGGCCTGCGCAGATGCGGAGATGCCCTTGCTCGGCGTGTGCCTTGGCCACCAAAGCATCGGCCAGCATTTCGGCGGCAAAGTGGTGCGCGGCGGATTGATGCACGGCAAAACCTCGCCCGTGACTCACGATGGCACCGGCGTGTTCGCTGGCCTGCCCTCGCCCTTTAACGCCACGCGCTATCACAGCCTGGTCGTCGAGCAGGAACCCACTGGCCTCATTGCCAACGCTCACAGCGAGACGCCCGGCCTCGACGGCGCGGCGGTGATGGGTTTTCGCCACGAAAGCCTGCCGATCCACGGCGTTCAATTTCACCCAGAAAGCATTGCGACCGAGCACGGCTATGACCTGCTCGCCAATTTTATGACGCTATGCGGACTGCCAACGAAGGAGCTCGCATGAAAACTCTACCGCTAGCCGTCCCGCATATGAGCGAAGCCGAGGCTGAAGAGGTGTTTGGCTGGATCCTGGATGGCGAAGCAAGCGACGAAGAAATTGCGCGTTTTCTGCTCGCGATGACCGAGCGCAGCGAGACTGCGGAAGAAATCGCTGGAGCTGCCCGGGCATTGAGGGCGCGCCTCGTCCCGGTCGCGGGGCCTGCCAATGCCATCGACGTCTGCGGCACTGGCGGTGATGGTCACCACACGCTCAACGTGTCGACCGCTGTGGGCCTGGTTGTCGCCTCTTGCGATGTTCCAGTGGCGCGCCACGGCAACCGCGCGATCTCGTCCAAAGCGGGCGTGGCCGATACGTTGGAAGTGCTCGGACTGGATATGAAGGTCGCGGGCGAAACGGCTGAAAAGACGCTTAGTGAAATCGGCATCTGCTTTCTGTTTGCGCCCAACCATCATCCGGCGATGGGGCGTATCCAACCGATCCGTAAGAAACTGGGCCGCAGAACGATCTTCAACCTTATGGGGCCGCTATCCAACCCGGTGGGCGTCAAGCGCCAGCTGATCGGGATTGCGCGCCCCGGTTATGTGCCGATCTATGGCGATGCGACCGCGCGATTGGGCACAGAGCGCACCTTGATCGTGTCTGGCGATGAAGGACTCGATGAATTGAGCCTAGCGGGCGGCAATGAAGTGGCTGACGTGACGGGGAGTGATTTTAGCATGAAGCGCGTCGATGCCAGCGCAGCGGGGCTAGACCACGCACCATTGGAAGCTATCCGTGGCGGAGACCCTCAGCATAATGCGAAGGCGCTTGCCGCGCTGCTTGACGGAGAAAAAAGCGCCTATCGCGATACGGTCATGTTCAATACGGCGGCGGCTTTGATCGTCGCGGGCAAGACCGACGATTGGGGCATTGGCGCTGAAATGGCAGCAGAAGCGCTCGACAGCCGCAAGCCGAAACAATTGCTTGCCCGTTGGATCGAATTGGCGAAATAGGCCCGGCATCATGAACAAACTTGAAGAAATCTGCGCCACCAAGCGCCGCGAGGTCGATGCGCGCAAGGCCTTAACCTCGCTTGCTGATCTGGAGAGCCGGGCGAGCGAACAAAGCCCGGTGCGCGGGTTTGAGTGGGAGCTTCGCCAAGCGAGCAAAAAAGGTTTCGGTCTGATCGCTGAGATCAAAAAGGCTTCACCTTCCAAAGGGATCATCCGCGAGGATTTCCGCCCGGCGGACCATGCGCGCGATTATGAGGCTGGCGGGGCGACTTGCCTGTCTGTGCTCACCGATAAGCCCTATTTTCAGGGGCATGAGGATTTTCTGATTGAAGCGCGCGCTGCCTGCAACCTGCCGGTTCTGCGCAAGGATTTTATGGTTGACCCATGGCAGTGCGCCGAGGCTCGCTCGATTGGCGCGGATGCGATCTTGATTATTGTCGCCGCGCTTGAAGACGCCCAGATGCAGGAAATCGAGGCGGCCGCGCGCGAGCATGACATGGATGTGCTGGTCGAAGTGCACGATGAGGCCGAGATGGAGCGCGCGCATTTGCTCAATTCGCTTTTGGTCGGGGTGAATAATCGTAATCTCAAGACCTTCACCACTGATCTTGCTTCGACAGAGCGGCTTGCTCCGCTTGCCCCTGAAGGCGCTGTGATCGTCGGCGAAAGCGGGATCAACAGCCACGAAGATTGTACCCGGCTCGCGCGGGCCGGTGTGCGTACTTTCCTGGTCGGGGAAAGCCTGATGCGTGCAGATGATGTGGCGGCGGCGACGCGGACATTGCTGAACGGATAGGCGGCACTTTTGTGCAGGGTCTGTCCTACATTCCGCAAAGCTGGCAGAAGACCGTCATGAGTTTTCCAGCACCCCTTCCCTCACCATCGATAAATTCGATTAATAGCAGCGCCTGTGATCGATTGGTTTTAAGCCCCTGTACTGTGTTCCAGGTGTTCCAAGCGTGCTCTACGCGCGATGAAGCGAAGGGAGCAAAGCGATGAGCAAACTGACCCATCTCGGCGAAGACGGCGCGGCCCGCATGGTCGACATCGGCGGCAAGACCGCGAGCGAACGCGTCGCCATCGCCTCTGGCCGGATCGCGATGACCGCAGAGACGCTGGCCGCGGTGCGCGATGGCAATGCGCCGAAGGGCGATGTGCTGGCCGCCGCGCGGATTGCCGGGATCATGGCGGCCAAGCGCACAGGCGAGCTGATCCCACTGTGCCATCCGCTCGCGCTCGACGCGGTGGAGCTCGACTTCACCTTCGAAGAGGACGCGATCCGGGCAACCGCCCGCGCTTCGCTGACCGGCAAGACGGGTGTTGAGATGGAGGCGATGGTCGCGGTGTCGACCGCGCTGCTTACGATCTACGACATGGCCAAGGCGGTCGATAAGGGCATGGTGATCGGCGAGGTACGCCTGATCGAGAAGCGTGGGGGCAAGAGCGGGCATTGGAAGGCCGAGCTTTGAGCGCGCTGCTGACCTTGGAAGACGCGCAGGCGCGGCTGCTGGAGCTCGCGCCGGAGCTGGCGACCTGCAAGCTGCCAGCTGAGGAAGCGCTGGGGCGCTACCTAGCGACGGACCTCACGGCCCGGCGCACGCAGCCGCCAGCGGACCTGTCGGCGATGGATGGCTATGCGATTGTCGGTGATGGCCCGTGGAAGCGCGTGGGAGAGAGCCGAGCAGGCACGCCGTTCGCAGGCGCTCTGTCTCATGGCGAATGCGTGCGGATATCGACCGGAGCGCATATGCCACAGGACGCGGACCGCGTGCTGATCCAGGAGAACGCGCATGTGGACGGCGCGCTGGTGAGCGCGAGCGACACGCCGCCGCCGGGAAAGCACGTGCGGACGCGCGGCTTCGACTTTGCCGAAAGCGATACAGTCCTTACCGCAGGTACCCGCATAGGGCCTGGCCAACTCGCGCTCGCGCTATCGGCGGGGCACGGTCGGCTCAGTGTACACTCGGCCCCGCGAGTGGCTGTGCTCGACAGCGGAGACGAACTGGCCGCCGACCCAGAGCAATGCGGCGCAGACCAGATCCCAGCAAGCAATGGCGCGATGATCGCCAGCATGCTGCGCCCGCTCGGATGCGATGTCGCGCGGATCGGCCCGGTGCCAGACGATCACAGCGCTTTGGCGAGCGCGCTGGCAAAGGCGGAGGATGCCGACATCCTCATCACATCCGGCGGCGCATCGGTGGGCGATCACGACCTGATCCAGCCTGCGCTGGTGGCATGGGGCGTGAAAATCGCGTTCTGGAAAGTCGCGATCAAACCCGGCAAGCCGCTGATGGTGGCGACGCGGGAACGCGCCGACGGCACGCGGCAGGTGGTCCTCGGTCTGCCGGGCAATCCCGTCTCCAGCTTCGTGACGTGCTTCCTGTTCGCGCTGCCGCTGGTGCGAGCGGCGATGGGGGCTGCAACTCCCCTGCCGACAGCTTTGACATTGCCTCTGACGGAGGGCCTGCCAGCGATTGGCAAGCGGCGCGAGTTCCTGCGCGCTGTTCACGATGGTCGCACGGTGCGCCGCGCGGGCTCTCAGGACTCCAGCGCGCTCGCGGCGTTGGCGGCGGCGAACTGCCTGATCGTGCGGCACGAAGGAGTGGATGCGGCGAGCGCGGGAGAGCTCGTAACGGTGTTAACCCTCGAAAATGGCGGTATTGCGTGAGTTGCCGACTTGACTCGGTCAATGAAGTTTCCTAATTGTTCCGTATTCGTTCACGTTATTGGTGCGCGAAATGGTCCCTCGCCACCCTAACCGGCGCTGGGGCGATCGACCTGTTTTAGGGAGACTATCGTAATGCTGACGGCAAAGCAGCACGAATTGATCCGCTTTATCCAAGAGCGGCTTGAAGAGACGGGAATTTCACCCTCTTTTGAAGAAATGAAGGAAGCGCTCGATCTTAAGAGCAAGTCGGGTGTGCACCGACTGATTTCGGCTTTGGAGGAACGCGGCTTCATCCGGCGTCTGCCCAATCGGGCCCGTGCGCTGGAGGTGATCAAGCAGCCTGAGGATGCAACCCCTGCTCCGCGCGCTGCGGCAGCGGTGGCCAACGATGTGGTCTCTCGGGCGACATCCATGCCCAGTGCGAATGACACCAGCCCAGAGCCTGCAAATGATGTGATCGAGGTGCCATTGCATGGCCGGATTGCGGCGGGCGCTCCGATTGAAGCGCTCGAGGGCCAAAGCAGCCTTCCTGTGCCGGCGGCATTGCTTGGACCGGGCGAGCATTACGCCCTTGAGGTGTCTGGCGATTCGATGATTGAGGCTGGTATCTTCGACGGTGACTTTGCGCTGGTTAAGCGCACGGATGCGGCGCGCGATGGCGAAATCGTCGTGGCCTTGGTGCGCGGCGAGGAAGCGACCCTCAAATACCTCCACCGTGATAGCGGGACAGTGCGACTTGATCCGGCCAATGCGTCCTATGATGCGCAGGTCTATCAACCGGGCGAAGTCCAAGTTCAGGGCAAGCTCGCAGGCCTCCTGCGGCGCTACCACTGAGCTTGATGTAAATAGGTCGCGCGGGGTGGCTGGCTAATCGTCGGCTTTCCCGCGCCACCACCCATGCTGGCCCTGAGTGCTGGCGACGCTGGTGATCCGCTCTGATGAAAGATCGAGCGCCAGCCCGCCATGCTCTTGCAGAAACCCGCGATCGGCTTTGAGCCATTGGGGTTTGCAAGACCAGGGCAGATAACGGTCGGCCACGACGATGTCGGCTCTCGCGCAAGCGGCGGCGAGCGCGCGTTCCTCGATCAGCTCTCGGTTTCGCGCCATCAGTATGGTCCAGTCGCGGCCTCCGCGCTCAATCTGGAGCAGGCAGAACTCGGTTGAACACAGCGCGCCGGGCCACTCCGCCATCGGAATGGGATCAGCAGAAACGCTGGCGAGTTCGAGCAGGTTATCCCGGGCATAGGACGAACTCGAATTGCGCAGCGACAGAAGTGTGCCGTCCATTGTCACGCCAACATGACGGCCATCGCGCCCGATCAGCACATCAGGAATGGGTGTCACCATCAGCATGATCGAAGCCGCAGCAACGGGCGCAAACCCCAGCAGTCGCGCGCGGCCATTCCACAGCGCAAGCCACAGTGCGCCAATAACGAACAGCGCGATGGTCAGCCTGCCCATCTGCGGCATGAGCTTGACCGAACCGGGCTGGCTCGACGTCCAATGCGCAATCGCAAGCAATAGCTCAAGCGAGCGTTCCACCAGCCACCAGGCGGGCGCTCCCAAGCCGATCAGATCAAGGAACAACGCAAATGCGATGAGCGGCATGGAGATGAAGGTGACCAGCGGGATCGCGATGACATTGGCAAATGCGCCGTAAACGCCTGCCCTGTGGAAATGGAATAGAACGATAGGCATGAGCGCGATCTCAATCACAAGACCGGTAATGAACAGCATGATCACCCGCCTGCCGACATGCCGCAGCCATGTCTCCTCCCGCGCGGCGAGGAATGCGCGCACGGGCGCAGAGCTCGACAAGGCCACAATCGCAATTACGGCAGAAAAGCTCATCTGAAAGCTCGGCCCAACCACCGATTCCGGCCAAAGCAGCATGACGAATATCGCTGCCATCGCCACCATTCGGAGCGACAACGCATCGCGCCCCATTGCAAGCGCAATCAGCACCAGCATCGCCGCGACGCAGCTGCGCACGGTGGGAACCTCCGCCCCCGTCAGCAGCGTGTAGCCAACCCCTGCCAGTGCACCCGCCCCGGCTGCAAGTATCGGCAAGCGCACACGCAAAGCCACCGCCGGAAAGAGAGCCAGCAACTTCAAGGTCACCAAATAGGCCGCCGCGATCACCGCGCTGACATGCAGGCCGCTGATCGAAAGCAGGTGTGTCAGACCCGCATCGCGCATCGCGATTTCGTCTGCTTCTGCAATCCCGCCCCTATCGCCGCTCGCGAAAGCCGCCGCGATTGTCCCTGCTGAACCGTCCACCCGCTCGCGAACGTGGGCCGAGAGCACGCGCTGAACCTTTGCGATAGCGCCAGTGTCACGCCCACCCTCCATCAGCTCGATCTCGCCAACCAGGCTTCCAGTGGCGGCTAAGCCCTGAAACCAGGCGGCGCGGGCAAAGTCGTATGAGCCCGGGAGCATCGGCGAGGCTGGCGGCATCAGGCGCGCGCGCAGGCGCACCACCGATCCCTCGCTCAAGCCGTCGACCACCTTATCCTGCGGTACATTGACGCGGATCTTGCGGCTCTCGCCATTCTCCGCGTCCCGCATGGCCAGAACCAATCGGATCCGCTCGCGCGCGGGTTGATCTTCGCGCTCCAGAACAAAGCCTTGCACTCGCTCAACAATTGGGCGCTCAATCGGCTCTGCGCCGACCAGTTCTGAACGCATCCAGATGGTCGCGATCCCGGCGGCAAACACCAGCCCGACGGTGATCATTGTCTGTCTCAGCAACACGCGGTCCTCGACCCCGCGCCAGATCGCGGCACCTGCTACGGCTAACAGCAGGCCTACCGCGATCCCCGCCGCCCATTGCAGCGGCGAGCTGAGCGCAAACCATGATAGAATGCCGCCTGCGAATAGCACCGCGATCCACGGGGCACGGTCGAAACCGGACCGAGCCAAAAAACCTTCGATTTTGGAGGCTATGCCGGGGCCAATACTGGACCCGATACTGGACAAAGCTGGGGCCTTGCGCCAATGGCGCTGCACTGCAACATCACTGGCATTGGAGCTTTCAGCAGCCCCGCCGCCAATCGGCACATTTGGCGCCCCCTCTTGGCCCATGTGCAACTTGAAAAGGAATTCACAGGCTATGGCAAGCGAAAGCGCAAAAGCGATTGTCACCCGCTTTGCCCCCTCGCCCACGGGCTTTTTGCATATTGGCGGCGCGCGCACGGCCTTGTTCAACTGGCTCTATGCCCGTCATCACGGCGGCAAGGCCCTGCTGCGCATTGAAGATACCGACCGAAAGCGTTCCACTCAGGAGGCGATTGATGCGATCATCGACGGGCTTGATTGGCTCGGGCTCGACTATGACGATGCGCCGGTTTTCCAATCTGAGCGCGCGGATCGCCATGCAGAGGTGGCGCATAAGATGCTGGATGCGGGGTACGCTTATAAGTGCTTTGCTACGCCAGAAGAGCTTGAGGCCATGCGCGCGGAGCAGCGCGAGAAAAAGCTGCCCATGCGCTATGACGGGCGCTGGCGTGATCGCGATCCATCTGAAGCGCCAGAGGGCGCGCCTTATGTTGTCCGGCTGAAGACCCCGCAATCGGGCGAGGCGACCATTGCGGATGAGGTGCAAGGCTCCGTTTCGGTCAAGAACGAAGAGCTCGACGATTACATCATCCTGCGCGCTGATGGCACGCCGACCTATATGCTCGCCGTTGTCGTTGACGATCACGACATGGGCGTGACCCATGTGATCCGCGGTGATGACCACCTCAACAACGCGTTTCGTCAACTGCCGATCTATCACGCGATGGACAAAGTTGAAGGCGATTGGCCAGAGCCAACATATGCCCACATTCCCCTGATCCATGGGGCGGACGGGGCGAAGCTGTCCAAACGCCACGGCGCGCTTGGTGTAGAGGCCTACCGCGATGAGATGGGCATACTGTCAGACGCTTTGTTCAATTACCTGCTGCGCCTTGGCTGGGCGCATGGCGACCGCGAAGAGATAACCCGCGCAGAAGCGATTGAGCTGTTTGACCTTAGCGGTGTCGGCAAAGGCCCGTCCCGGTTTGATCTGAAGAAGCTGGAAAGCCTAAACGGGCACTACATTCGCGAGGCGGATGACGCGATGCTGGCAAAACTCGCCATGGGCCGGATCGAAGGCGGCGCGAATCTAGAGCTTTTGACCAAAGCCATGCCAGTGCTGAAAGTGCGCGCGAAGAACATTGATGAACTGGCTGAAGGCGCTGGCTTTTTGTTCGCGCAGCGCCCTCTTGAGATGACCGAAAAGGCGGCAAAATCGCTCGACGAGGATGGCCGCGCCCGGCTTTCGCTGGTTGTGCAAACATTATCGCAGGAAAATCACTGGACAAGTGAGGCCCTCGAAGCCACTACGAAGGCACTCGCTGAAGCCCACGAGCTGGGCTTTGGCAAGCTCGCGCAGCCTATGCGTGCAGCTCTCACCGGAACGATGAATTCGCCCGGTATTTTCGATGTTCTGGTCCTATTGGGACGGGAAGAAGCTTTGGCGCGCTTGGACGCGCAAGCCGGCTGAGGCTGAGCGCGATTGAAACCGCGCTTGGACACAGCAGGTAGAATTTGAGGAGACAGGTTTTGGCAGACAAACAGGCAAAGCTCGAGCTGGGGGGCGAAACCTACGATTTCCCCGTGCTCGAAGGCAGCACCGGACCCGATGTTATCGACATCCGCAAGCTGTACGGCCAAACGGGCGCGTTCACGTTTGATCCTGGCTATAAGTCAACTGCGAGCTGTGAAAGCGCGCTGACCTATATCGACGGGAATGAAGGCGTGCTGCTGCACCGCGGCTATCCGATTGGCCAGCTGGCCGAACATTCCAGCTTTATGGAAGTCTCCTATCTCTTGCTCAACGGCGAGCTGCCCAATGCTGCCGAGATGGAAGACTTCAATTACACGATCACGCGGCACACGATGCTGCACGATCAGCTGCGCCAGTTTATCCAAGGTTTCCGCCGTGATGCGCACCCTATGGCGATTATGTGCGGCGTGGTTGGCGCTTTGTCTGCGTTCTATCACGACAGCACCGACATCTCTGATCCAGAGCACCGCAAGATCAGCTCACACCGTCTGATCGCGAAAATGCCGACAATTGCAGCGATGGCGTACAAATATGCCGTCGGTCAGCCTTTCATGCAGCCCAAGAATGACCTCAGCTACACCGGCAATTTCCTGCGCATGACCTTCGGCGTTCCGGCCGAGGAATATGAGGTGCACCCTGCCATCGAAAAAGCGATGGACCGCATCTTCATTCTGCATGCCGATCACGAGCAAAACGCCTCGACCTCAACCGTGCGTCTGGCCGGTTCTTCAGGCGCAAACCCATTCGCCTGTATTGCAGCGGGCATTGCCTGCCTGTGGGGCCCGGCACATGGCGGCGCCAACGAAGCAGCGCTCAACATGCTGCAGGAAATCGGCTCGCCTGACCGCATCCCGCATTACATTGAGCGCGCGAAGGATAAGAACGATCCGTTCCGCCTGATGGGCTTTGGCCACCGGGTTTATAAGAACTACGATCCACGTGCGACCGTGATGCAGCAAACTTTGCGTGAAGTGTTTGAAGCGCTGAACGTCACAGACCCTGTGTTTGAGACCGCTCTGCAGCTTGAAGAGCTCGCGCTAAACGACGATTATTTCAAAGAAAAGAAGCTGTTCCCTAACGTGGACTTCTATTCCGGGATCATCCTGTCATCGATCGGTTTCCCGACCACCATGTTCACCGCTCTGTTCGCGCTTGCGCGTACCGTGGGCTGGGTCGCACAGTGGAACGAAATGATCTCCGATCCAGGCCAGGTCATCGGCCGTCCGCGTCAGCTTTACACTGGCCCGACGACCCGCGACTACGTGCCGCTGGACAAACGCTAAGCGAGATAAGGGAGCGCGGCACCAATGGGACGCACTATCGCAAGACTGGTGCTCCAAGTGTTTGGTGCCGCGCTCGTTTTCTCTGGCGGAATGTGGGGTTTGCAGGGCGCAGGCGTGCTCAACTGGCCCGAGAACAGCTTCATGCTCGCAAAGCGCGAATGGGCGCTTTACGGTCTCATCACATTGCTGATTGGTGCGCTGCTGCTGTGGGTGGCTGAGCGTATTCGCAGGTAACGGCACCGCCGCGACCCTAGTGGTCGCTGCCTACTTCGTTTTGGGTAGGCTCAGCGTGAAGCGCGCGCCCTCGCCTGCTTCGCTCTCCAGCGTCAAATCGCCGTCCATCGCCAGCGCCAGGCGCCGCGAGATGTAGAGCCCGAGCCCGGAACCACCATCATTTTCCCGGCCAAGCCGTTCAAACTTATCGAAAATTCGTGCGGTTTGCGCCGCTGCAACGCCCGGGCCTTGATCGGCCACGGTGACACCGGCGTGCTCCGCTTCACCCACGCCATCCTCGACGCTGACAGTGATTGTGCTGCTGTCGGGTGAGTAGATGATCGCATTACCGATCAAATTGATCAGCACCTGAAGCACGCGGCGAAACTCGCCAATCGCGATCACTTTGGAGCCTTCGTCCGGCAAATCGAGGGTGATGTTACGCGCCTGCGCTCGCACACCCAATATGCCCGCCGCACGCCGCGCCGCATCGATCAGGTCGACCTTCTCACGCGCGGCCTTGAACTCATCGCTTTCAACCACATGCAGGTCGGCAAGATCCTCCAGCATCGCGTTGAGGTGTTTGCCCGCCGAGGCGACATTACCGGCGTATTCGGCATATTCATCGCGCAAGGGGCCAGCGAGCTTGGACCTGATGGTCTCCGCATTGGCAATGACGCGGGCAATTGGCTGCCGCAAGGCAGGTGTCAGCGCGCTGCCGATCAGCTCCATATGAGCATCTTCGCGCGTTTTTCCGTTTCCTGTGCCGACAATTTCAGTGACCAGCGGCTCGTCAGAGGTCAGCAGCAGTTCAAAGCCGCGCGGAGCCTCGGCTGCTGGGCCAAGCGGGATCAGGCGCGCACGCCAATGGCGCTGAGACCCGGGAACGGTGCAGGCTGCGCCGTCCAGCAGGCGCCAGTGCAGCGGTTGATGATGAGCGACGCCTTCCAGGGCGATGTAATCCGTCCAGTTCTTGCCAGGATCGCGGCTGACCGCATCCTCAAGCTCGATAGCATCACTGGCGGCCGCGCTCAGCAATTGAACATTCTGTTTGCGATCAAGCCGCGCGGTGATCTCCGCGGTGGCGCGGTCAATCGCATCAAGCCGTTTGGCGAGCTTTGCCTCGCTGTCAGGCCGAGCCTCGCGCCGGTGCCAATTTTCAATCAGGATCTCGCACCCGCCGCCAGCATCGCCGGCGAGTGGGTGGATGCGGACAAAGCCGGACACCATGTCTTCCCCGTCAAAAGCGGCGAATTCGCGGGCTAGACGCAGGCCGAAGGTTCGGCCTTGGCGGACAAGTTCCAACAGCTCAGGAACGGCCAGAACGCCCGGCAGAGCGCCGCCGCAGCGGGCGTGCAGGTCCGCCAGCGGCTCATCAGCCGACAGCAACCGATCTTGATCATCGGTCAGGCCCCGCGCGGCCAGCAAGGTGTCGCTGCTGCTCATCGTCCGGTTAAGTCGTTCCGCTCATCACCGCGCTCGTATCGGCGCGCATTGCCCCGTGTCCTAGCAGGCTTTGCGCGCGATCGGGGAGCAAATCGTCAAATCCGCCGGGCAATTGTTGGTCAGGGTGAAGCAGAGCAAACTGACGTTCTATCTCACGTTCAATCATCCCCGCCGCGCGAAGGCCCAGTGCGAGCCGAGCGGATTGGCGTTCATGACAGGAGAGGACGGCCAATTCGCGAGCCTGCCGTGTCAGCGCGCCCAAGGCGGTGGCAAACAGTGCAAATCCCGCATGTTCGAGCTCCAGCGATGCCCTCGCCCCGCCTCGCATGGCCGAAACGAGGCGTGAGAGCAGGCCGACACGGGTTGCCCCCTCATCATAGGCCGCCTTCAATTGATCCGTCCCAGCGCGCGTTGCGGCGATTTCGGCCTCATTCGCCGTATTCTCAGGTGCTTGAGCCCACTTGTGGAGCAGGCTCTGAAACAGCTCTGCAGGCAGCTCTGCGAGCGGCAAATGCATCCGCTTTTGATATTGGACAAAGCGAGATTGCGCAGCCATGGCCGCCATGGCCAACTCGGCAACATCGCTGCTCTCAGATGAGATCAGTTCTTGCATCAGGGGTGTAAGAACCTGATCGAGCGCAGTTTTACGTTCCAATCGTTCGGCCAAATGGCCTTCCATCGCCGCTGCATAGCAATGGCTCAAAATCGCGCTGTCGCTGGCGAGTGCGGCGGACAGGCGGTCGACCTCGTCTGCGCCGAAATCGGGTGATTTGGAGCTGAGCAATTGGCTCGCCATGTGGCTGAGCATACCACGCAATTTCGCGACAATCGCTTCGCTTACCAATGAGCCGCCGGAACCGGAAAGCATATGCGCAAGAACGGGCGCGACCCCGCTCAACGCGGTGTCACCACGCGCCAATTCATCCCTCAGGATGGTTTCGATCGCGGAGTGCGCGGATCTTTCCATCGTGGCTTTGCCCCCCGTTGCACGCCTCTCAGCATGCATTGTTACTCGCGCGTCGTTTCAGCTTTCTGAAGACGCAGCAAAGCATGCGCTAGAGCGCCTAGCGCCAGAACGGCAATCCCCGCTGTCAGCTGTCCGAAAATGGCACATGTCCCCAGCGCCGCCAGCTGAAGTGTTCGCTCGCCCCAAAAGGCGCGCCAACGGGCGTTTTTAGTGTCGGATGCGAGGTGCAGAAGGCCGACCATGAGCACCGGCAAGGCGAGCGTCGGATTGGCGCTTTCCATCCCGTGAACCATGCCAAGGGTCAGCGCAAACGCGATAAGAATATCGCGCAAGCCATTCGTAAATCGAGATTGTTTGGCGTCCTCTGCATATCCATAGAGCGCCGATTTTAGCCGGGTGCCCGCATCAGAGAATGCCAGCGCCAAGGCCCCAAATGCCCCGGCGAACAACCCACTGGCCGAATAATCGAGCCAAGAAGCCCCGACCATGGTGACCATGCTCGTAAGCCCGATCGTGGCGGAAATGGCCGGGCCGCGCTCCAATCCTGCCGGTGCAGTTTTTGCTGCTAGCAAAGCCGCCGCCGCCTGCGATGGCCCTGTCCAAGGCGTGTTTTGGGCGCTGCGCTCTATGAGCGCAATCTGTCGCTTCTCTAGCGCCCCGGCATCCGTCGCCAGCAGCAGTCCGCCGCCACTCAGGCTCTCCGCATCCACGGAAACGCTTTTCTCACCCGTTTGCAGCGCCAATCGCAGCAGCAGTGACATTGTCTCGCCATCGCCGGGCAGATCGACCAGTTTTTCCGCCAATCGCCCGCGCAGAATGGCGAGCCCCGCCCAGGCGCGCTCTGCGTCGATGCGCTCAAAGTCACCGGGATGCTCTTGGGCTATGCCGCTGGTGGCGGGAATGGTCGCGACCACTCGGCCTTGCTGGTTAAGCGATGCGGCCAGTTCAGGCTCCATTACCAAGCCGTCTAGCATCATTACCAGGTCCTGATCCGCGGTAATCAGACCAACGAGCTGCAACGGGCCCCTAATCGCGTGGAATTGTACACCAGCGGTCTCCGCCTCGTGCTGGATGTCGAGTATTTCAGGTCCGGCTGCTTCGCACAGGCAGATCACCCGCTCGCAACCAAGCGAGCGGGCAAGGTCGAATTGCCATGCCAGCACACTGCGTCCGGCAAGCGGCAAGAACGCGCGAAATTCGCCCGTCTCTGTGCGTTTCAGCGCGGCTAATAAAGCGGTGCGCACGGCCAATTCCCTCCGAATGCATCGGGGGTAAGGCCAATAGACGCGCTATGCCAAGCGGCAGCGCGGCGCTTTTACCGATAATCTTTTATTGTTTGGGTCCGGAAACCTGCGCCAACACGTCCTCAATCGCGCGGATTGCGGCGGGTTCGCCGGGCGCGCTGGCCAATGCGTCTTCTGCTGCGTTCAACAGTTCTTCGGCATGAAAGCTGGCAGCGAGGCCTTTGAGGCGCATGGCTGCGACGTGCCAATTGCCATCGCAGCGAGAGCGTTTGAGCAGGTCCAGCTGCTTATGGGCGCTTTCAATCAGAGCTGCGCGCAGCTCTTGCCGCAAAGCCGGATCATCTCCGGCTGCGGCCGCTAGTGTTGCATCAAGAGCACCATTTTCATACGCCATATGCCTCGCTTTATCGTGTGAGAGTTAATGCGGGGTTTATCCTTTGTGGTTGTGTGGTATTTAACCATACATGTCTGGCGAACCACATATCCGGGCCGTAGGGTCCGAAGCCGCGCAGGATGCGCCCAACCAACCCATCGATGGCGAGGAGCTGGAGACCAGCTTTGAGGCCGAGGATGAGGCTGAATTGTCCGATGACTACAGCGATGAATATCTGCTGGAGGAAGAGGAATACGCCCCGCCCCGCCCGCGATTTGGCTGGGTGGTGCCGACCCTGGCGATTGTGGGGATCGCGACATGGAGCGGATTTTATATCTGGGCCTTGCGCGGCGAACTTCTGAGCGTTTCGAGCACGCCGCAGCAATGGACCAAGTGGATTATCGACTGGTCGGTGCCGGTTCTGCTGATCGGCATTGCGTGGCTGGTCGCCATGCGCAATTCGAGCCGTGAGGCGCGCCGGTTTGCCGACACGGCGGCGATGCTTTCGGCTGAGTCTGCGGAACTTGAGACCCGCCTTGGTGTGGTCAATCGCGAGCTGAGTCTTGCACGCGAATTTTTGGGCAGCCAGTCGCGCGAGCTGGATTCGTTGGGAAGAATTGCCAGCGAGCGCATCTCTACCCATGCCGATGAGCTGCAAACGTTGATCAAGAAAAACGGTAAGCAAGTCGACCGGATTGGAGAAGCGAGCGACACGGCGCTGGCGAATATGAGCCGTCTGCGCGATGATTTGCCAGTTATTGCGACCTCCGCCCGCGATGTTTCCAACCAGGTTGGGAATGCCGGGCGCACTGCGAGTGACCAGCTGGAGAAGCTGATCGCTGGGTTTGAGCGTCTTAACGACTTTGGCAAGGCCAGCGAGCAGCAGGTCAAAGCCCTCAGCGGCAAGGTCGATGAGACTCTGGCTGGGTTCGAGGCGCAAATGGCGCAAATCGAAGAGCAGACCGCAGCACGCTTTGCTGCCCTCAATGAAAAAACCGATGCCTATCGCACCGAGCTCGACAATCGCGAAGTCGGCGCGCTTGCGGCGATGCGCCAGCGTGCGGATCACCTGCGCGAGGGCCTTTCCGAGCTCGATGGCGATTTTGCCGAGCAGGAAGAGAAGTCGCTGACGACGCTAAAGGCGCGCATTGCGCTGCTACGCGGTGAAGGCGAGGCTCTGGCCGCCAGCCTGCGCGAAGCAGAGGCGGAATCGCTGGATGCTCTGCGTAAATCGAAAGATCAGCTGCGTGACGAACTCACCGAGGTTGTCCAAAACCTTGAGGAGCTGGATGCCAAGGCCGCGCGCGGCGCAAGTGAACGGATTGCTGGGCTAAATGCGGAGGCAAGCCGGTTTGAGCAAACCCTGGCCGAGCGCGACCTGTCCTTTGCCGAGAATATGGCCAAGCGTCAGGATGACTTTGACACACGCGAAGCCCAAGCAACCGAGGTGTTGGCGCAGCGTCTGGCCGAGCTTGACGAGACCTTGTCTGAAAGGCGCGAGGCGCAAATTGCTGAGACTGAGAAGCTGGTAAGCCATGGTCAGGATATGGCCGAGAAGCTCGATCAACTGAGCAGCCTGTTTGCCAACATCACCGAGCATGGAGACAGCGCCCGCGCCAGCGTGGACGCCGGCCTTGCCACTTTGGGTAAGCAATTGGCGGGCAACCGCACGGAATTGGCTGAGACCGAACAGCAGATCGCTTCGCTGACCGAAGGCGGTGTGCGCTTGCTCGAGATCATCCAATCGGGCGCTAAACAGGCACGCGAAGACTTTGCGCAAGCGGTCGAAGCGACATCTGAGCAGCTGTCTGATGTTGAAAAGCGCACATTCATGCTGAGCAAGAGCATGGGTGAGACGACGCAGCATGGCGATGCCCTCGCCTGTCATCTGGAGACCGCTCAGGCGCATATCAGCGAAACCGACAGCTCCATCGAGGCGCTTCATATCAAGCTGGGCGAGCAGACCGAGGAAACAATCGCGAAACTCCAAGGACTTCGCGGCGGATTGGCCAAACTCTCCGAAGAGACCCATACGCTGTCCGGTGAGACGCAGGAGCAGCTGCGCGAGGCGATCATTTCACTCGAAGTGGCGACGCATTCTGCCTTTGCCACCATTGAAGACGGCGCGCGCGATCGGATCGGCGCAATGGCCGAAAACATGGGCGCGGAAGCGGTGACAACACTGGAGAATGCGCTGCGCAGCGAGAGCATGGAGGCAATTGCCCGCTTGGAAGAAACCGCGTCGCAGGCCTCTGGCGCTGGACGCGAAGCTGCTGTGCAATTGCGCGATCAGCTGTCCAAGGTGAACGAGCTGACCGGCAATCTTGAGCAGCGCGTCACGCGCGCCCGCGAGCTGGCCGAAGAGCAGGCGAACAATGACTTCTCACGCCGCATGGCCCTCATAACTGACAGCCTCAATTCCAATGCGATCGACATCACAACGGCGCTATCGACCGATGTGACTGACACCGCTTGGGAGGCTTATTTGAAGGGCGACCGCGGGATCTTCACTCGCCGGGCGGTGCGGATCATCGACAATGGCGAAGCGCGCGAGATCGCAGAGCTGTATCAGTCAGACGATGTGTTCCGGGGCAATGTCAGCCGCTACATCCACGACTTTGAGGCGATGCTGCGCTCGCTGCTATCCACCCGCGATGGCAACGCGCTGGGCGTGACAGTTTTGGGTTCTGATATGGGCAAGCTCTATGTCTTACTGGCACAGGCGATTGAGCGGCTGCGCAACTGATCTCCAGCGTGCCCAGCGGTGGCTAGCGGATCGGCTTGCGACTTATCGCTGAGTTTGCTCAGGCGGCTCTGGGAAGATGTTCATATCGTCCGGGCCGATCCAGCCATATTCGTAGTTGAGCACGAATAGCACCGTCAAAACGGTCGAGATCATTGTCGCCCGGAGCAGCAGTTTGCCGGGTCGGAAATTGGCCGGCGCGCTTTCCGCCTGGCCGGGAACACGCGCCTCGCCCACCTCATCATGCGTGCGAATGCCGAAGGGTAGCATCATGAAGGCGGTCATGACCCAAAACAGCAGGTAAATCGCGGCAATAGAGGTCCACTGCATCAGCGCGCGCCTTTGCCGTCCAGTCCGGGCAGGATCACGCGCACTTGTGGGCGCTTCCCCGACCAGCGCTGAGCCGCGCGGCGGGTCGCGAGCCGGGCGGCTTCGGAAATCTCAGCGACATCGCGGCCTTTCAGCTTACGCACCGCCTTCATCACGTCCGCTTTCGCCTCGGCGATAAAGTCCGGCATATCCTCATCGAGCGGCAGACCGAGCGCTTCGATTTCAGATTCGCCACTGGGGGCGAGCACAACAAACACCACGCCTTCACGCGCGAGCCGTCGGCGCATGACAATCGCATCGCCATCAGCCGGCGCGATGATATCGCCATCGAGCACGAGGCGGCCATTGCGGACCTCGGCGAGCTTGCCCGGTTCGCCCGGGGCCAGGCGGACGATGTCGCCATTGGCCTGCACGATATTGTGCGGAATTCCATTGTCTTTGCCGACCCGCGCTTGCTCCATCATGTGGCGCATTTCGCCGTGGACGGGCACCAGCACTTCTGGACGGATCCAGCTGTAGAGTGCCTCGAGTTCTGGCCTGCCCGGGTGGCCAGAGACGTGGATCTCGCTCTGACGGTCGGTGACCATCGTGATCCCGCGCCGCGCCAGCTGGTTTTGCACCTTGCCAATCGCGATCTCATTGCCGGGTATCTGGCGGCTCGAAAACAGCACAACATCGCCGCTGGTGAGCGAGATTGGGTGATTTTCGTCGGCCACGCGTGACAGAGCGGCGCGAGGCTCCCCCTGCCCGCCGGTTGCGAGGATAAGGACTTCGCCGCGTGGCAGGCCCATCGCGGTGTTCCAATCGACCGTTTCAGGGAAATCCTGAAGATAGCCGTTGTCCTGTGAGACTTCGATAATGCGGTCGAGCGAGCGCCCTGCGACGCACAATTGCCGCCCGGTCTCCCGCGCAACATCGCCCAGTGTTTGCAGACGGGCCACGTTAGAGGCGAAGGTCGTTACCATCACCCGCTTGCCGGTGTGTTTCGCCACCTCTTCCATCAGGCCGCGATACACGCCGCCCTCTGAGCCGCTGGGGTTGGGATTGAAGACATTGGTCGAATCGCAGACCAGAGCGAGCACGCCCTCATCGCCCATTGCCCGCAGCTCTTCCTCAGTGGTCGGCTCACCGATGATCGGCTCTTCGTCGAGTTTCCAATCGCCGGTGTGAAAGATCCGCCCATGCGGGGTGTCGATCAGCAGAGCGTTGCCCTCTGCAATCGAGTGCGCCAACGGGACATAGGTGATGTCGAACGGGCCGAGCGAGATCTGGCCGTGATCTTCCTCAATAATGTTGAGCTCGACCTGACCGGTCAGCCCAGCCTCCTCCAGCTTGCGCGCGACCAAATCGGCGGTGAACGGCGTTGCGTAAAGCGGCACTCCCAGTTCGCCCGCGAAATAGGGGACCGCGCCAATGTGGTCCTCATGTGCGTGGGTCAGCACAATCCCGAGCAGGTCTTTGGTGCGTTCCTCGATGAACTCAAGGTCAGCAAAGACGAGGTCGAGCCCGGGATATTCATTGCCGGAAAAGGTCATGCCCAGATCAACCATCAGCCACTTGCCTTTGCAGCCGTAGAGGTTGACGTTCATGCCGATTTCGCCGGATCCGCCCAGGGCCAGAAACAGCAGTTCGTCTTCAGGAGTGAAGTTCTTTTTCACGTAGGGTTTATTAGCTCTCAGCTTGCTCGGCGAGGATCGCCAAGCCTTGAATTGTCAGGTCTGCATCGACGTGGTCGAAGATGTCAGTCGCATCGTCAAACAGGATTGCGAGGCCGCCGGTTGCGACCACTTTTGCAGGGCGGCCGATCTCTGCGCGCATACGCTCAACAATGCCCTCCATCATCGCGACATAGCCCCAGAACACACCGATCAGCATCTGGTCTTCTGTGTTGCGGCCAATGACGCTGCGGCTGTCGGGCGCGCGGATCGCAATGCGGGGGAGCTTTGCTGTTTTGCCAACCAATGCATCAAGCGACAGATTGATCCCCGGCGCGATGGAGCCACCTTTGTAAGCGCCGTTGAAGTCAATCGCTTCAAACTTTGTCGCAGTGCCAAAGTCGATGACGATCAGATCACCGCCATATTTCGCGTGTGCGGCAACGATGTTGAGCGCGCGGTCTGCACCGAGCGAGCTGGGTTGATCGACATCAATCTCAAAGCGCCACGCGGCCTCGCCCTTGCCAGCGAACAGAGGATTAATCTTGAAGTACTTCTGCGCCAGAACCGTGAGGTTGTGGTCGGCGCGCGGAACGACGCTGGCAAAGATGATCTGAGTGATCTCTTCGCGCGCAACGTCTTCGATCTCCAGCAATTGGAGGAGCCACACCGCATATTCATCGCCTGTGCGGCGCGGATCGGTTGCGATGCGCCAGCGCGCGCGCACTTCCTGCCCGTCGAACAGAGCAAAGACGACATTGGTGTTTCCGACATCGGCGGCGAGCAACATGGGCGGTTATCCTTGAGCAATCATGGAGACGTCGCCTGCGTGAATAGTGCGCATCGCCCCATTCTCCAAGCGTAGCAGCAAAGCGCCTTCATTATCGAGGCCAGCGAACTCGCCAGTGACCGGGCTTTCATCGCCCGGTGTCAGCGATAGCCTTGAACCGATCGGGTGGGCGCGCTCCGTCCAATCGTCCAGCGTCGCGGACAGGCCAGCGCTGCGCCAGCGCGCCAATCGCGCGGCAAAGCTCTCTGCGAGAATGGAAAGCACGAGGTCCGCGCTGCCGCCGTGCTTGCCATTTTCAGAGACGATGGAAGTGGTCTTGCGATCCGGCATTTCTGGCGCGTGGCAGACATTGATGCCGATGCCTACGACGATGGTATCGCCGTTGCGTTCGAGCAAGACGCCGGAGATCTTTGCGCCATCCACCAGCACATCATTGGGCCATTTGAGCACGATGGGCGTATTGGTTAGCAGGCTGCGCTTGAGCGTGTCGAACACGGCCAAGGCGGTAACAAAGCTGAGCGTGTGCGGCGCGGGATCACCATCGCCGATGCTCACCACTGTGCTGCAGAACAGATTGCCGCTGGGGCTTTCCCATTTGCGGCCCAACCGCCCTCGCCCACCGGTTTGACGCTCCGCTCTTAGCCAGTGTCCCTCAGGCAATGCCTCACCGCGCTGAACGCGAGCGAGCAGATCGGCATTGGTCGATCCGGTCTCGGCAATGGTTTCAATATTGGTCAAGGCGTGGCTGCTGAGCTTCCTCTGCCGCGCTACCCGACCAGAAACAGAGCTTCAGCAGCCTTGTTTGCCAGATCGGTGATCGACGGGGTGAGCAGATAGCCGAGCGGTGAGATGATCAGCGTCGTGATGATAAGGAGCACCCAGTGCGACAGGTCGCTCTTTCCCTTCACCAGCCCCACTTCATCGTCGAAGAACATGACCTTCACGAACTTGATGTAGTAGAACGCGCCGATCACGCTGGCTGCAATTGCGATGGCGCCAAAGGCGACGAGGCCCGCCTCAACCGTGGCCTGGAAGATCACGAACTTGCCGTAGAAACCGAGCAGCGGCGGAATGCCAGCCAGGCTGAACATCAGCGCCGCGAGGCACCATGCGATGACGGGCTGAGTGGTTGCGAGGCCTTTGATGTCGTCGAAGGTCTCGAACAATGCTCCGTCTTCACCGCGCAGCATCAGCAGGGCGACAAAGCTGCCCAGCGACATGGCGACATAGATGAACAGATAGACCATCATCGCGCTGGCTCCGGCGGTGTTCGCCACCGCGAGGCCCAGCAGGATAAAGCCGACATTGTTAATCGAGGAATAGGCGAGCAGTCGCTTCAGATTGTTCTGACCGATAGCGCCGAGCGCGCCGACTATGATTGACGCCAAAGCGACAAACATGACGATCTGACGCCACGCATCGGATTGCTCGCCGAACACTTCCAAAGTGACGCGAGCGGTCAGCGCAACAGCCGCGACCTTTGGCGCGGTGGCGAAGAATGCGGTGACGGGCGTTGGCGCGCCCTCGTACACATCCGGGGTCCACATGTGGAACGGGACAGCGGCGATCTTAAACGCGAGGCCTGCAAGCACGAACACGAGGCCGAACAGCGCGCCAGTGGCGAGCTCACCCGACAGGCCAGCGCGAACCGCGCCGAACTCTGTGCTGCCAGAGAAGCCGTAGAGCAGGCTCATACCGTACAGCAGAATGCCTGATGCCAGCGCGCCGAGCACGAAGTACTTCAGGCCCGCCTCAGACGAGCGGCCATCATTGCGCAGCACCGATGCGAGCACATAAGCGGCCAGACTGTTGAGCTCCAGACCGAGGTACAGGGTCATGAAATCGCTGGCCGAGACCATGATGCTCATGCCTAGCACAGCGAACAGCACAAGGATCGGATATTCCGCGCGCATTCCGCTTTCATTGCCATTGCTGGCAGTCGCGAAATAAGCTGGTGCAATCATCAGACAGCCGATGGCCGCGAGATAGATCATCGCCTTCGCAAACAGGGCAAAGGCATCGGCCCGCATCAAAGTGCCAAAGGCATAGGTGTCGAGGCCCATAACCCCGCTGTGGAGGCCGGGCACCAGCATGAAGCCAGCGCCAAACAGCGTCGCCGCTGCAAGGATAGCGATAGGCCGCGCCATCTTGTCACCGCCAAAGGCCGCAACCAAGAGCAGGATCAGGCCAGAGGCCGTGAGCAGCAATTCAGGCGCAATCAGCGCGAAGGAAGTTGCATAGTCCATCAGTGGGCGCCCTCACCCTCTCCATGTTCTGGTTCTGGCACCGCATTGGCGGCGGCCTCGCGCGGCGGACCGGCTTGAAGCTGGCTGTCACCTTCTGGTGCAGCCGAGGCGAGCCGAGCATCCAGGGTCGCGATATCTGCGCGCATGGGCGCAAGGAAGCTCTCTGGATACACGCCCATCCACAGCACGACGGCGGCGATTGGAGCCAGCATGGCCCATTCGCGCTTGTCGAGGTCGAGCATGGCCGCAGCGTCCGCGTTCTTCTGATCGCCAAAGGCCACGCGGCGATAGAGATACAGCATGTAGCACGCGCCCAGGATGATGCCCGTGGTGCAGATCAGCGCGACCCAAGTCGACACTTGATAAATGCCTGCAAGCGAGAGGAACTCGCCTACAAAGCCGCTGGTGCCCGGCAGGCCAATGCTGGCCATGGTGAACAGCAGGAAGAACAGCGCGTAATAGGGCATGTTGATCGAAAGCCCGCCGTAACGGTCAATCTCACGCGTGTGCAGCCGGTCGTAGATCACGCCAACGCTCAGGAACAATGCGCCTGAGACCAGTCCGTGGCTCAGCATCACGATCATCGCCCCTTCGAGGCCCTGAATGTTGAAGGCGAACAGTCCGACCGTCACAATCGCCATGTGCGCGACCGATGAGTAAGCGATCAGCTTCTTCATATCGTGCTGCACCAGTGCGACGAGCGAGGTGTAGACCACCGCCACCATCGACAAGGCGAACACCAGCCATGCAAGCTGAGCGCTGGCATCGGGGAACATCGGTAGGCTGAAACGGATAAAGCCATAACCGCCCAGTTTCAGCAAAACACCGGCAAGGATCACAGAACCGGCCGTGGGAGCCTGAACGTGCGCGTCGGGCAGCCAAGTGTGGACCGGCCACATCGGCATCTTCACCGCAAAGCTAGCGAAGAATGCGAGCCACAGCCACGTCTGCGCGCCAACCGGGAAGTCGTATTGCATCAGCGTCGGAATGTCTGACGTGCCGGCCTCTGCCACCATCCAGAACATTGCGATCAGCATCAGAACCGAGCCGAGCAGCGTGTAGAGGAAGAACTTATAGCTGGCGTAGATGCGGTTATCCCCGCCCCACACGCCGATGATCAGATACATCGGGATCAAGCCAGCTTCGAAGAAGATGTAGAACAGGAACAGATCCTGCGCCGCAAACACGCCGATCATCAGCACTTCCATGAACAGGAAGGCGGCCATGTATTCGCCGACGCGTTTTTGGATCGCGGTCCAGCTGGCCATGATGCAGATCGGCATCAGGAACACGCTGAGCATGATCAGCATCAAGGCGATGCCATCGATCCCAAGCGCGTATTTGAAGCCTGCAAACAGCTCAGCGCTTTCAGTGAATTGCCATTGCGGTCCGCCGATTTCGTAATTGGCCCACAGCAGCACACCGAGTACGAAGGTGATCAATGTGCCGATCAAAGCGAGCCAGCGTGCAGCATTTGCGCCGACGAAGAAGCAGCCGATGCCCGCGGCCAATGGCACAAGCATCATGAGCGAGAGAATTGGGAAGCCGTCCATTATTCCATGCCCCCCTTAGAACAAGACCCAGGTCACAGCGGCCACCAGCCCCAGCAACATGATCAATGCGTAAGTGTAAAGATAGCCCGACTGAACCTTCTTCGCCGCGACGGAGCTTTGCTCCACCACCCAGGCGACGCCGTTTGGACCAAACCGGTCGATCGTGCCGATATCGCCCAGCTTCCAGAATTGACGGCCAAACCAGAACGCTGGCTTGACGAAGATCGCGTCATAGAGCTCGTCGAAATACCATTTGTTGTAAACGAAGCGGTGCAGCCACGGGAACATCGCAACGAACTTCGCGGGAATTTCTGGTTTCGCGATGTAAGCAACATAGGCTCCGACAAAACCGATGATCATCACGATCAAGGCAGAGTACTTCACCCAGTACGGAACGGCGTGCATCGCGGCCATCAGGTTCGGATTGTAGAAAATCGAGCCAGCCCAGAACGCTGCATCATCAAGGAAGCTTGGCGCGAACGCCTGACCAGCGGCGACCGCACCAATGGTGAGCAGACCAAGCGGGATCAGCATGGTGATCGGGCTCTCATGCGGGTGATATCCGCCAGTTGTGTCCTCGCCCGCCTCAGCCGGTGTCTTGTGAACGCTGTGCTGAATGTGCTCGCTCTCGATCCAGCGCGGCTTGCCCCAGAAGGTGAGGAACATCAGACGCCAGCTATAGAAGCTGGTGAGCAGTGCCGCGACCACGCCAAGCCAGAAGGCAGTGACCGAAATCTCTGTCCCACGCGCAAAGGCGACCTCAAGCACGGCATCTTTCGACCAGAAGCCAGCAAAGCCAACGCCAAGGTGATAAACGCCAAGGCCAGTGATCGCGAGCGTACCTGCCATCATCGCCCAGAAGGTGATCGGAATATGTTTCCGCAGGCCGCCGTAATAGCGCATGTCCTGCTCGTGATGCATGGCGTGGATCACACTGCCCGCACCTAGGAAGAGCAGCGCTTTAAAGAACGCGTGCGTGAACAGGTGGAACATGGCGACATTGTACGCGCCAACGCCAGCGGCAAAGAACATATAGCCGAGCTGAGAGCAGGTCGAATAAGCGATCACGCGCTTAATGTCCCATTGCGTCGTGCCGATGGTCGCCGCGAAGAAACAGGTCGCTGCGCCCACTACGGTAACAATCATCAGCGCGGTCGGTGCGGTCTCGAACAAAGGCGAGAGGCGGCACAGCATGAACACGCCAGCGGTCACCATGGTGGCCGCGTGGATCAGAGCGGAAACGGGCGTTGGGCCCTCCATCGCATCCGGCAGCCATGTGTGCAGGAACAGCTGTGCAGATTTACCCATCGCTCCAACAAACAGCAGGATTGCGATGATATCCATCGTGTAGAGCCGCATGCCAAGGAAGCCGATGCTTGATCCGCTCATCGCGGGCGCGGCGGCCAAAATCTCTGGGATCGATGTGGTTTGGAACACCAGATAAATGCCGAAGATACCCAGCATAAAGCCTAAGTCTCCGACGCGGTTCACCACGAACGCCTTAATCGCGGCCGCACCAGCGGTCGGTTTCTTAAACCAGAAACCAATCAGCAGATAACTCGCCAGGCCCACCCCTTCCCAGCCAAAGAACATTTGGACCAGATTGTTGGCGGTCACCAGCATCAACATCGCGAAGGTGAAGAGCGACAAATAGGCGAAGAAGCGCGGCTGATCCGGGTCTTCCTCCATATAACCCCAGCTGTAGAGGTGCACGAGCGCAGACACTGAGTTGATGACGACCAGCATTACCGCGGTCAGTGCATCGACGCGCAGCGCCCAATCGAACGTCATACCGCCCGAGCGCACCCAATCGAGCACATGGACAACCTCAGCCTCTGCGGAGCCGCTCAGGAAGCCAAGGAAGATCGGCCAGCTAAGCGCGGCTGAAATGAACAGCGCGCCAGTGGTGATCGACTTTGCCGCGACATTGCCGAGCATGCGATTGCCCAGCCCGGCGATGATAGCTGCCAGCAGCGGCAGGAATACGATGATCAGTATCGAATGCATGGACCGATTATCCCTTCATCCGATTGACATCATCAACCGCGATGGTCCCGCGATTGCGGAAGTAAATCACCAGGATCGCAAGGCCAATCGCGGCCTCTGCGGCGGCCACGGTCAGCACCAGCATGGCAAAGACCTGACCGGTGAGATCATTCATGAACGCGCTGAATGCGACCAGATTGATGTTCACGGCGAGCAGGATCAGCTCGACCGACATCAGGATCACGATCACATTTTTGCGATTGAGGAAGATCCCCAGCACGCCGAGCACGAACAGGATCGCGCCAACGACGAGGAAATGCTCAATGCCAATTCCGCCTAAGTCGCTCATAGCTCGACCCCCTCGCCCGTGTTCGGGTTCTTCATAACTGTCGCCTCTTCAGGGCGGCGGCTGATTTGCTTGCCGATATCTTGGCGTCCGCGCGCGCCAGGCTTGGCCTCGCGGTGGGTCAGTACAATCGCACCGATCATGGCGACCAGCAGGATGATGCCTGCGATCTCAAACAGGACGATGTATTTGCCATACAGCAGCGCGCCGATGGCCTCGATATTGCTCGCGCCCATCGCCGCCTGGCCGGTGCCATCTGGTGTGCCCAGCGTCAGGCCGCCTGCTTGATAGGCGCCAATTCCCAGGAACAGCTCAGCCAGCAGGATCGCAGCGATCGCCAGACCGAATGGGAAATTGCGGATGAAGCCCGCGCGCATCGCGGCCATATCGATGTCCAGCATCATGACCACGAACAAGAACAGCACCGCAACCGCGCCAACATAGACGATCACCAGCAGCGCAGCGATAAACTCCGCGCCGACCAGCACCATCAGGCCAGCGGCATTGAAGAATGCCAGGATGAGCCACAGCACAGAATGCACCGGGTTGCGCGCCATGATGACCATGACGGCGCTCGCCACGACTAGGCTGGCGAAGAGATAAAAGGCGAGAGTTTGAATCATGATCCCCGGTGTCCGTCCCGCGCGCCCCTAGCGATAGGGCGCATCGGCTTCAAGGTTTGCAGCGATGGCTCGCTCCCACTTGTCCCCGTTGGCCAGCAATTTGTCCTTGTCATAGAGCAATTCTTCGCGCGTTTCAGTCGCATATTCGAAGTTTGGCCCCTCGACCACGGCATCCACTGGGCAGGCCTCTTGGCAGAAGCCGCAATAGATGCATTTGGTCATGTCGATGTCGTATCGCGTGGTGCGGCGGCTGCCGTCGTCACGCGGTTCGCTCTCAATTGTGATCGCTTGTGCCGGGCACACGGCCTCGCACAATTTGCACGCGATGCAGCGTTCCTCGCCATTGGGATAGCGGCGCAAGGCATGCTCGCCGCGAAAACGCGGGCTCAGCGGGTTCTTTTCGAACGGATAATTGATCGTCACCTTGGGCTTGAAGAAATACTTCAAGGTCAGCGCATGTGCCTTGAGGAATTCCCACAGGGTGAAGGACTTGATGAGTTGTTTGGCGGTGGTCATTGTGGTGCGAACAATCCAGTTTTGGTGCACTCACCCACCCAGACAGGCGGTTCGCGCTCGCTTGAATTCGTAATGGCTTCCAGTTTGACCCTGATGGGGGCATCCTGATTGATCTTAAAGGTATTCTCGCCGGTCCGCTCGGTCACTTTGAATCCAGTGACCGTTTGAAGTTCGTATTCCACCCCGTCGGACAAAAAGCCTGTCGGAATATCGTCGTCCTTTTGCCGGTCTTTAAGATTACCAAAGCGACCTGATTTGTCACTCATGTCGTCTTGCGTCACGCGAGATTGGACGATTTGAAATGCTTTGGTGTCGCCAAAAGCAATCATGCTGCGATAGAATTTAAGCCTGCGATCAGAGTTCGTGATATTGAAAGGCACAGACAAGATGATCGTGGCATTCTCGGCGTCGAACTCTGACCCTTCGAGCGCGTTAATCGTTTCGCAGGTTAAAGCATGAAACGGCAACCGCTCAGGCTCATTGGCCTGCGCTTGGCCAGCAGAAAGGCAAGCTGCCAACGCAATCGCTAATGAGAGTGTCTTCATCCGAAATGCCCCGTCGCCATTAGGTATCCGCTGATCAGCGCCACAAACAGCAAGCTCATCGGCAGGAACACTTTCCAGCCCAGACGCATCAGCTGGTCATAGCGATAACGCGGTACGGTCGCCCAGATCCAGCTGAACATAAAGAAGAACATGAAGGTCTTCAGCAGGAACCACACGATCCCCGGCACATAATACAGCGGCGCCCATTCAATCGGCGGCAACCAACCGCCCATGAACAGCAGCGAGCACAGCGAGCACATCAGCAGGATGTTGGCATATTCACCGAGCCAGAACAGCGCGAAGCTCATCGAGCTGTATTCAGTCTGATACCCAGCAACCAGCTCCGATTCCGCCTCGGTCAGGTCGAACGGTGCGCGCGCTGTTTCTGCCAGAGCCGAGATGAAAAACACCACGAACATCGGGAAGAGCAGCGGGTTTATAAAGAAGCCGTTGACCACGCCTAGCCCGTGTCCACGCTGAGCCTCGACAATGCCGGTCATGTTGAACGTGCCCGCATAGAGCACAACGCAGACCAGCACGAAGCCGATGGAGACCTCGTAAGAGATCATCTGAGCGGCGGCGCGCATGGCGGAGAAGAACGGATATTTGGAGTTGCTCGCCCACCCGCTCATCACGACGCCGTAAACGCCCAGCGAACTGATCGCGAGCACGTACAGCAGGCCGACATTGATATCGGCCAGCACTACGCCTGCATCGAATGGGATCACCGCCCACGCGGCGAGCGCCACGGTAAAGGTGATGATCGGCGCGAGCAGGAAGATACCCTTGTTTGCCGCCGTTGGGATGATCGTCTCTTGCAAGAAAACCTTCAGGCCATCGGCGAAACTTTGCAGCAAGCCAAACGGGCCAACCACATTGGGCCCGCGCCGCAGCATGATCGCGCCCAGCACCTTGCGGTCGACATAGATCACCATAGCGACGGAAAACATGACGATCAGAGAGATCGCAAGAATGCCGACGATGGTGGCCGTGAACCACGCAAAATCGTAGGACATGCCGAGTGATTGGAAGAATTCGGTCACGAGACAAACGCGCCTTTCCCGTTCGCCCTGAGCCTGTCGAAGGGCTGTCCTTCTCCTGCTCCGGCGTCAAAAATTGAAATGCAGGGCTTCGACAAGCTCAGCCCGAACGGTGTTTGTTGGCTCATTCCGCCGCCTCCCGCACATCTTCGCCGTGCAGCAGTTCCGCTGAGCATTGCTGCATCACTTCGCTGGCTCGCGCGATGGGGTTGGTGAGGTAGAAGTCGGCAATCGGATAGCTCTCGATCACACCTTCCGCCTTCGCTTTGCTGTCCGCCTTTGGAAGAGCGCCGTAATCCGCAAGGCCTTCTTCGCCCAGTGCCGGCACTTCCGCGATCATCTTGGCTTGCAGCTCAGCAAAGCTGTCAAACCCGACATTCACCTTTAGAGCGTCGGCCAGTGCGCGCAGGATGGTCCAATCCTCGCGGGCATCACCCGGCGCAAACACAGCCTTTTCAGCAAACTGCACGCGGCCTTCTGTGTTTACGTATGTTCCGGCCTTTTCCGCATAGCTTGCAGCGGGCAGAATGATGTCCGCCATATGCGCGCCTTTGTCGCCGTGATGGCCGATATAGACCTTGAGGCTGTCCGCAAACGGCTCGTGTTTCATCTCATCCGCGCCGAGTGACAGCACCACTTTGGGCGCCGCCTTCGCGAGATCCGCCATCCCGCCCGGCACAGTGAAATCGAGCATCAAAGAGCCCAGGCGCGCTGCCGACATATGCAGCACGTTGAAGCCGTTCCAATCGTCCGTGACGAGTTTGAACTTGTCGACCAGCTTCAGCGCCGGAGCCAAGGCCCCCTTCGCCAAAGCCGCGCCGCCCAGGATAACCGCCGGGCGCTCTGCCGTCTTCATCGCTTCGCCCAAAGCCTTAGGAATGCGGTTCAGCACAGACAGATCGCTGCCCAGGAAAGTCGCCGGATAGGTCGTTTCCCATTCCGGGCCGATCACATAGACCTTTGCCCCGCCCTTCACTGCCTTGCGCAGGCGAGCATTAAGCAAAGCCGCTTCCCAGCGGACATGGCTGCCCACGATCAGGATGCAATCTGCGGCCTCGATCCCGGCCAAGGTCGAGTTGAAATTGACCGCTGCGATGTTTGACACATCATAGGTCATGCCGGTCTGGCGAGCTTCGGTAAGGTCCGATCCGCTGGCCTTTAGCAAAGCCTTTGCCGCGAACATGGTTTCGCAATCGACCATATCGCCTGCGACGGCCGCAATGCTGCTGGCTGCGCCTTTGAGCTGCTTTGCGATGGCCTTAAACGCCTCGTCCCAGCTTGCCTCGGTCAGCTTGCCGCGTTTGCGCATAAAGACCTTGTCGAGGCGGCGCTTGATCAGGCCATCAACCTGATAGCGGCCCTTGTCCGACAGCCATTCTTCGTTGACGTCATCATTAACGCGCGGTAGCGCCCGCATGACTTCGCGGCCCTTCGAATGCAGCGAAATATTGGCGCCAATCGCGTCCGACACATCGATGCTGAGCGTGCGCTTCAATTCCCACGGACGGGCCTCAAACGCATACGGGCGCGACGTCAGAGCGCCGACCGGACACAGGTCGATCACATTCGCACTCAGCTCGTGGCTGGCGGCCTGTTCTAGATAGGTCGTGATCTGCATGTCTTCGCCGCGGTAAAGCGCGCCGATTTCATCCACGCCTGCGATCTCTTCAGAGAAGCGCACGCAGCGGGTGCAGTGAATGCAGCGGGTCATGATCGTCTTGATCAGCGGGCCCATATATTTCTCGGTCACGGCGCGCTTGTTCTCACGCTCATAACGCGAGCCGCCGCGTCCGTATGCAACGGCCTGATCCTGAAGGTCGCACTCGCCGCCTTGGTCGCAAATTGGGCAATCGAGCGGGTGGTTGATGAGCAGAAACTCCATCACCCCTTCGCGGGCCTTTTTGACCATTGGCGTGTCGGTGCGGATTTCCTGACCTTCGCTGGTCGGGAGCGCGCAGCTCGCCTGAGGTTTGGGCGGCCCCGGCTTTACTTCGACCAGACACATGCGGCAATTGCCGGCAATGCTCAGCCGTTCGTGATAGCAGAAACGCGGAATTTCCTTACCGGCAAGCTCCGCCGCCTGAAGGACAGTTGCGCCTTCTGGGACTTCAATTTCTTCGCCGTCTACGGTTACCTTAGGCATTATTCGGCAGCCTCCGCGAATTGTGCGTTGTGCTCGTGGATGCGTTTCTCCAACTCTGGGCGGAAGTGACGGATCAGGCCTTGGATCGGCCAAGCCGCCGCATCGCCGAGTGCGCAGATCGTGTGGCCTTCCACCTGCTTGGTAACCTCTTGCAGCATATCGATTTCTTCGATTGCAGCATCGCCTGTGCGCAGCCGCTCCATCATGCGCCACATCCAGCCTGTGCCTTCGCGGCACGGCGTGCATTGGCCGCAGCTCTCGTGCTTATAGAAATAGCTGAGACGCGAGATTGCGCGGACAATATCGGTGCTCTTGTCCATCACGATCACCGCCGCCGTGCCAAGGCCCGAGCCAAGCTCTTTCAGCCCATCGAAATCCATCGGCGCGCTGCGAATTTGCTCTGCTGGCACCAGAGGAACAGACGAACCGCCCGGGATCACTGCGAGCAGATTGTCCCAACCGCCGGTGATCCCGCCGCAATGCTTCTCGATCAGCTCCTCAAACGGGATGCTCATTTCTTCTTCGACGACGCACGGGCGCTCCACATGGCCGCTGATCTGGAACAGCTTGGTGCCGTGGTTGTTCTCGCGCCCGAAGGAATTGAACCACGATGCCCCGCGTCGCAGGATCGTCGGCACGACCGCGATGCTCTCAACATTGTTGACCGTGGTCGGGCAGCCGTAAAGGCCCGCGCCCGCTGGAAAAGGAGGCTTCAGCCGGGGCTGACCCTTCTTGCCTTCAAGGCTTTCGATCATCGCGGTTTCTTCGCCGCAGATATATGCGCCCGCGCCGCGGTGCATGAACACGTCAAAGTCATAGCCGGAACCGCTGGCGTTCTTGCCGATCAGCCCAGCGTCATAAGCCTCGTCGATCGCCTTTTGCAGTGTCTCAGCCTCGCGGATGTACTCCCCGCGAATGTAAATATAGGCCGCGCGGGCCCGCATCGCGAAACCTGCGACCAATGCGCCTTCGATCAGCTTGTGCGGATCGTGGCGGATAATCTCGCGGTCTTTGCAACTGCCCGGTTCGGATTCGTCAGCATTGATGACGAGGAAGCTTGGACGGCCGTCTTTGCTTTCCTTCGGCATGAATGACCATTTGAGGCCGGTGGGGAAGCCCGCCCCGCCCCGTCCGCGCAGGCCCGATTCCTTCATCTCCTCGATGATCGCATCGTTGCCGCGCTGGATCAGCGCCTTGGTGTTGTCCCAATCGCCGCGCTTTTGCGCCGCCTTCAGGCTCCAATCCTGGAAGCCATAGACATTGGTGAAGATGCGATCCTTATCGGCCAGCATCGGTCAAATCCTTCTTTTTCGCCATCTTTAGCTGTCGCAAAGCCAGCATCTGAAATGCAAGGCCAGCGGCCATCAATATGATCCCAATCGTGCGCCCGCCGGTCGCCGACAGATACGCGCCCGCGCCAAAGCCGCCGAGGCCGGCAATCGTGTATGCGATCGTCGCGCCGTTCACTGTTCGTCGTCCATATCGCCGCCCTTGGCGAGAGCGAAAAATACGACCCCAAGCCCAAGAGCTACTGCACCGAGAGCAATCCAGACTGCCATGCCTAGCTATCCTTCTTGTTCATCAGCTGACCCGCCGCACCTACGCCGCCGAGCAGCACGCCGAGGATGATCCACACCACCCATGCGTCGCCGCTCAGGAATTGGAATACGCCCACCACAAGCAGGAGCAATCCGATAACGCCGCCGCCCAAGTTTGCCTTTGTATTCATCACCACTCACCCCGGTAATCGTGGTTGGCATCGACCATATCGGTGAGGTTGCTTAGCGCATTCGCGGGCTCAGACGTGTGACGGCCCGGCTCCTGCGTGCCGGTTTTGGGCTGCTCACCCTTGGCCAGCGCATCGAGCACCGTATCGAGGCGTTCTGGCGTCAGATCCTCGTAATTGTCATCGTTGATCTGGACCATCGGTGCGGTCGCGCAATTGCCCATGCATTCGACCTCGGTCAGGGTCCAAAGGCCATCCTCTGAGACTTTGCCGAACTCCATCCCGCGCTTCTTGCAGGCGGAGATGATGTCGTCTGACCCGCGCAGCATGCACGGCGTCGTGCCGCAGACCTGCACGTGGTATTTTCCTACGGGCTTCATGTTGTACATAAAATAGAAGGTCGCGACCTCGAGCACACGGATCACCGGCACGTCGATATATTTCGCGACATATTCGATCACGGGCAGCGGCAACCAGCCCTGCGTCTCGGTCTCTTCGCCCACCTGACGCTGTGCCAAATCAAGCAGCGGCATCACCGCCGATTTTTGCCGCCCATCAGGGTATTTGGCGATGTGGTAATCCGCTGTCTTGCGGTTCGCTTTCGTCCATTCGAAAGAGCCCCACCGAGCGCGGAGTTCCGGCGTATCGGGCGCTGGTGTACGATCAGCCATTAGTACGACCTCTTTATGCTACCTTGAGCCACACGAACCATTACGGCTTGCCCTTCTTCATTGAACTGAAGTTCGACCATCCGACCCTTGTCTCGCTCATGGAAAGAACACCGCACAAACATGAACCATGTCGGCTCCTTTCCAACTGGTTTCACCGGCTTACGCCAGTCGCAATCGGCAATAGTATTTAGCTCTTCGATCTGAGTGAGATTAAGGGGAATGCTCCCTTCAAGTGCATCGTAATCACCAGTGCGAACCGCACGCCTAAAACGAAAAGCTTGCCTCTTCTCAGATATTAGATCTTCGGCTGCTAGTGCTTGAGCCGTCGGTCCAAGGGCGCCGGGCAATGGATCTATGTAGATACTCAGCAAGCCATCATTGTGACCATTAAATGAGACCCGATGGGCGAACGGGCCGTCATTTCCTTCGCAAATGTAATCAATTTGGATATACTGACGGCTGCTTCCGTCCGACATCTTGGGCAAACATCCGCGAAGGCTAGGTAAGTCTTCGAAACGCTTATCTGCAAGCGGTTTGACACCTTCTAAGGCGTATGGGTTTTCGCCTCGTTCAAGCATACCAATCGAGGTCTCGGTCAGTGCGAGATTAACTCCACTCGATAATACGAGTGCTGCACTTAGAAACGACAAGCTCACCGGTCGCACTCCCCGAACACCACATCGATAGCGCCCAGAATAGCGGTCGCGTCGGGCAGCATGTGCCCTTTGCTCATCATATCCATCGCTTGGAGGTGGCTGAATGCGGTTGGGCGGATCTTGCAGCGGTATGGCTTGTTGCTGCCATCGCTGACGAGATAGACGCCAAACTCACCCTTCGGGCTTTCGGTCGCGACGTAAACCTCGCCCTCCGGCACGTGAAAGCCCTCTGTGTAGAGCTTAAAGTGGTGGATCAGGCTTTCCATCGACTGCTTCATCTCGCCGCGTTTTGGCGGGGAAACTTTGCCGTCTTGGCTCGCAATGGGCCCTTCGGGAATTTCCGCAAGGCATTGCTTGATGATCTTGGCGCTTTCGTAAACTTCCTTCACGCGCACCATGAACCGGTCATAGCAATCGGAATTGGTGCCGACAGGAATGTCGAACTCCATCCGGTCATAGACATCGTAAGGCTGCGACTTGCGCAGGTCCCACGGGATGCCAGCGGCGCGGATCATCGGGCCGGAAAAGCCCCATGCAATCGCGTCATCGCGGCTGACCACGGCGATATCGACATTGCGCTGCTTAAAGATGCGGTTGTCGATCACCAGGCTCATCGCGTCGCCGAACAATTCCGGCAGGCGGTTGTCGATCCAATTGCCCATATCGACGAGCAATTTCTCTGGCACATCCTGATGCACGCCGCCGGGACGGAACCAGGCAGAGTGCATGCGCGCGCCCGATGCGCGTTCGAAGAAGTTGAGGCAATCCTCGCGCAGCTCAAACACCCATAGGTTGGGCGTCATCGCGCCAACATCCATCACGTGCGCGCCAATGTTGAGCATGTGGTTGCAGATGCGCGTCAGCTCCGCAAACATCACCCGCAAATATTGCGCGCGCTCTGGCACTTCGATGTTGAGCAGCTTCTCAATCGCCAGCACGTATGAGTGCTCTTGGCAAAGCGGAGAGCAATAATCCAAGCGGTCGAAATACGGCAGCGCTTGCAGATATGTCTTGTGCTCAATCAGCTTTTCGGTGCCGCGGTGGAGCAGGCCCACATGCGGGTCGACCCGCTCGATCACTTCGCCGTCAAGCTCCATAATCATGCGCAGCACGCCGTGGGCCGCAGGATGCTGAGGCCCAAAATTGATCGTGTAATTGGTGATGACATCGCCGTCAGTGGTGGGCGATTCTTCGATTTGTATGCCGTGGCTCATGATTTCTTCTCCGCGGCCTCTTCACCTTCCGCCTTTTCGTCACCGGGCAGCACATATTCCGCGCCTTCCCATGGTGAGAGGAAGTCGAAAGTTCGCATGTCCTGCGCCAGCTTTACCGGCTCATAGACAACGCGTTTTTCGTCCTCGGAATACCGCAGCTCGGTATATCCGGTCATCGGGAAGTCCTTGCGGAACGGATGCCCTTCAAAGCCATAATCGGTAAGGATGCGGCGCAGGTCTGGGTTGCCGGCGAACTTTACGCCGTACATGTCGAAGACTTCGCGCTCCAACCAGCCAGCGTTCGGCCACAGGTCGGTGATCGATGGGACGGCGGTCGCTTCGTCAGTCGACAACTTGACCATGATCCGATGGTTCTTGGTCAGCGAGAGCAGCATGTAAACGACTTCAAACCGCTCTGCGCGGTCGGGATAGTCGACCCCGGCGATTTCCATCATCTGCTGATAAGCATGATCATCGCGCAGACTGCGCAGCACATCGACAATGCTGTCGCGCGCGACAGTGAAGATGATCTCGCCGTGCTTTTCCTCGCCAGCAATGACGGATTTGCCCAGCGCCTTGGTCAGCGCAGCAAGCACACCTTCGTTCGAGGTGATTTTAGGGGCGGAATGGAGGACAGTCATCGCACAATCGTCCCGGTGCGGCGGATTTTACGCTGCAATTGCATCACGCCGTAAAGCAGAGCCTCTGCCGTCGGGGGGCAACCGGGTACATAGATATCAACCGGCACAATCCGATCACATCCGCGCACTACGCTGTATGAATAGTGGTAATAGCCGCCGCCATTGGCGCAGCTGCCCATCGAAATCACATATTTCGGGTCGGACATTTGGTCATAGACCTTGCGCAGGGCCGGAGCCATCTTGTTGCACAAGGTACCAGCGACGATCATCACGTCCGATTGGCGCGGTGAGGCGCGCGGGGCGATGCCGAACCGCTCCATATCATAGCGCGGCATGTTCACGTGGATCATCTCAACCGCGCAGCATGCAAGGCCGAATGTCATCCACCACAGCGAGCCGGTCCGCGCCCATTGGAACAGATCTTCGGTCGAGGTGACCAGAAAACCCTTGTCGTTCACTTCTGTCTGGAGCGCATTGAAGTAATCCGCATCAGGTTGACGCACTTCCCCGCCCTGCGCGGTGGGCAGGCCATTCATCGGCTTGCCAGCGGCGTCCAGGATTGGGCTACCCGGGGTGATGTTTGCTGAAGTGCTCATTCCCAGTCCAAAGCCCCCTTCTTCCATTCGTACGTGAGGCCGATCGCCAGAATGCCGAGGAACGTCATCATGCCGATCCAACCGACCCAGCCTGTCTCGCCCAGGCTAACTGCCCATGGGAACAGGAATGCGGCCTCAAGATCGAAGATGATGAAGCTGATCGCAACCAGGTAAAAGCGCACGTCAAACTGGCTGCGCGCGTCCTCAAATGCGGGAAAGCCGCATTCATATTCAGACAGCTTTTCAGCGTCTGGATTGTGCGCCCCAGTGAGGCGCGAGACGCCCATTGGCAGAAACACGAAAAGGCACGACAAGCCAAAGGCTATGGCGATGAAAATCAGTATCGGCAGATACTGGCTAAGGTCGACCACGATAAAGTCCAGACAGTGATTAATCCCAAGGGGTCGCTTAGGCCTCTCGTGCACGCCGCGCAAGCCCGCGAATCAGGCATTTCCTGCATCATTTGATGTGACTAGGTAAACCGCCCGATCCCGCAGCTTTGCGGGGATTGGAGCGTGTCTGGGTTCCGCCCCGCGAAAACGTAGCGTTCAGCAGCGCGTGGTTTTCCCCATCACTTCATCCCCATCACTTCATCATTGTTGCGGCGGCTTTCTGGCTGGCTTTGCCATAGGGCGGCTTGAACCCACCCAGTTTGGCAATGTCGATCTTGGGCTGGTGGTAGACTGCGCGGGCGTGGCTGAATTCCTTGAAGCCTTCGATCGCGTGATAGCTGCCCATGCCCGATGGTCCGACCCCGCCAAACGGCAAATCTTCCATCGAAACGTGGAAGATCACGTCATTGGTGGTGACCCCGCCAGAGATCGTACGGGTCAGCACGCGCTCTTGTTCTTCGGTGTCTTGACCGAAGTAGTAGAGACCCAGCGGACGGTCATTTTCGTTCACATAATCAACGGCATCGTCGACGGTCTTATAGGTTTTCACGGGCAGGACAGGTCCGAAAATTTCCTCCTGCATCGCTTCCATTTCGTCGGTCACGTTCTTCAGGATCGTAAGCGGCATTTTGCGCTGGTTTGCCGAGCTGAAATCTTCATTGCCGGGATTGACCTCGATCACCTCTGCGCCCTTGTCGCGGGCATCGGCGACCATCCCTTGCAAGCGCTCAAAATGGCGGTCGCTGACGATGGAGGCGTAATCGTCATTTTCGAGCAGGGTCGGATACATATTGGCGACGCCGTCTGAGACGCCTTGGATCGCCTCATCCTGCTTGTCCTGCGGGACATACATATAATCCGGGGCGAGGCAGATCTGACCTGCGTTCATCATTTTGCCCAGAGCAATACGCTCACCCGCTTTGGCAAAGTCGGCGCTCTTACCCATGATAACAGGTGATTTTCCGCCTAGCTCCAGCGTCACTGGCACCAGGTTTTTAGAGGCTGCCTCCATCACGCGGCGACCAGTTGGGGTGGAGCCGGTGAAGACCAGGTGATCAAATGGCAGTTCGGAGAATGCAGCCGCCACTTCTGGCCCGCCAGTGACCACGGCGACTTCGTCAGGCGTGAAATATTCATCGACCAGTTCGGCCATTAGCAGACTGGTGCGCTCGGTAAATTCGCTCGGCTTGATCATCGCGCGGTTGCCCGCAGCCAGAACCTGCATCAGCGGCGAGAAAGCGAGGTTCACCGGGAAATTCCACGGGCTGAGAATGCCGATCACGCCTTTGGGCTCATAGCGAACCTCGGCCTTCGCGCCGAGCAGACCCAAGGGGAATTGCACCGGGCGCTTTTCAGGTTTGGCCCATTTGTCCATGTTCTTCAGCGCATGTTTGCCCGCACCAACCGTACCCGCAATATCGGTGATCATGGATTGATCGACGGAGCGATTGCCGAAATCCGCGCTCATCGCTTTGCACAGGTTCTCGCTGTGATCCTTCAGCAGCGCCATCGCCCGCTTTACCCGGTCCTTGCGCATGTTCATGCTTTCGGGACGGGACGCGGTAAAGGCCTCTCGCTGGCGCCGCAAAATGGCGTCCAAGTCTGCTTTGCGATCATCGGCCATGGGGTTCTCTCCAGAAATTTGAGTTTTGATTTGCCATGCTTGTCGCCAAAAAACTGGCGTGTGACAAGCACAATGCGAGTGCGCGTCGCACCATGAAACTGCACATTGCCAATGCCGCAGCGCAGCATTACATCGCGCAGGACATCACCCAGTGATACGAAACTCAAGATTTTAGCCAAGGAACCCCAAATGGCCCATTTTTCCGCCAATGATCCGATCGTCATTCTCTCTTACGCACGCACGCCAATGGGCGGAATGCAGGGCGCTTTGGCCGATGTATCGGCGACAGATCTTGGCGCGACAGCGGTAAAGGCTGCGGTGGAGCGTTCGGGCGTAAACGGCGAAGACTTCGACCGCGCCTATATGGGCTGCGTCCTGCCCGCTGGTTTGGGTCAGGCCCCTGCGCGTCAGGCTGCGATCAAGGCTGGTCTGCCGAAAACCGTGCAAGCGACCACGGTCAACAAGGTCTGCGGCTCTGGCATGCAGACGGTGATTATGGGCAGCGAGGCTTTGGCATCGGGCACGATCGACATGGTGGTCGCCGGCGGAATGGAGAGCATGACCAATGCTCCGTATCTGCTGAAGAAGCATCGCTCTGGCGCGCGTCTGGGCCATGACACGACCTATGATCACATGTTCCTCGATGGGCTGGAAGATGCCTACGAAGAAGGCCGCGCGATGGGCACTTTCGCTCAGGACACAGCGAACGATTATCAAATGACGCGCGAGGAGATGGACGAATATTCCATCGAAAGCCTGCGCCGCGCCAATGCCGCGATCGAAAGCGGCGCGTTCGCCGATGAAGTCGTGCCGGTGACGTTCAAGACCCGTAAGGGCGATGTCACCGTCGACACCGACGAAGCACCCGGCAAAGGCCGCCCGGACAAAATCCCGCAATTGCGCGCTGCTTTCGCCAAGGACGGCACGATCACGGCGGCAACCTCCAGCTCCATCTCTGACGGTGCGGCAGCGGTCGTTCTAACCCGCGAAAGCGTGGCGGCGGAAAAGAGCGCGACACCGGTCGCAAAGATTGTCGCCATGGCGGCCCATGCGCGCGAGCCAAAGGATTTCACCATCGCGCCAATCGGAGCGATTGAAAAAGTGCTTAAGGGTGCCGGTTGGTCAGTGGACGATGTTGAGCTGTGGGAAGTGAACGAGGCGTTTGCCTGCGTCGCCATGTTCGCGATGCGCGACCTCGGCATTGATCACGCGAAGATCAATGTGAATGGCGGCGGCACGGCCCTGGGTCACCCCATCGGCGCCAGCGGCACCCGCATCATCGTGACCCTTCTCAATGCGCTCAAAAAACAAGGCAAGACTAAGGGCGTTGCCAGCCTGTGCATCGGCGGCGGCGAAGCTACCGCGGTTGCGGTTGAGATTGTTTGATGCAGCTTCGCAAAGCCGCTGCCTGTTTCGCTCTGCCAGCGCTGATCACGCTTAGCGCTTGCGGGGAAACGGCGACCGGCGGCGCGGACGAGACCGAGGTCAGCGGAGAGGCAGCAGAGGCCCCTGCCCGCGCTGAAACCGCTGAGGGTCCAGGCTTTGTGATGGTCCCCGGCCTCTATGCCATTGGCAGCAATGGTACGATCTACGCCAAGACAAAGCTCGATGCCGACGGAACCTATGTGGACTACAACCCGCAGAATGTCCGCGTGGGCAGCGGAACGTGGGACGTTGATGGCGCGTCATTCTGCTTCAACCCGCGCGGTGAGGATGGCGAAGCGCGAGAGAAGCGCTGCTGGGATAATGACGCGGCAAGTGCTGACGGCAGCTTCACCACTACATTGTCAGACGGCAGCGAAAGCTATGAGATTACCCCGCTGAAATAGCGCGGGCCGTTCAGGGCGCGCCGGTGCCCCATAGGCGATCTTCCGGTGCCCAGCCCTTGCGCCCCGCAATATCGAGCTCACACCAGCCCGCCTCGCATGTGCCCAGTTTGCCGACATTGCCCGGCATCGCCCGCCATCTGAGCGCAGATGTGGCGCTGGCAGAAGCACGCAGGTCAATCGGCCCTTCGCCAATGATCATGGCCGTGCGCGCGGCGCTCAGCAGGCTACGCGTGACCCATCCCTGCTGCCCATCGGGATCTTCAATCAGGCGCCAGCCTTCGCGCAGGCGGATGACTTTGATCGGCAGGCCTTTGCGTTTGTAGACCCATTCAATCGGGTAATCGACGCTCGGCCCGACCCGCATATTGACCCGCTCAGAATCAATCGAAGCCCAATAGGGCGTCTCGCGGTCCTGCGCATTCAGCGGCGCGCCAAGGGGCACCAAAGCGAGCAAGCCCAACGCGGCTAAGGCAGAGACTACAAATCGTTTCATAACAGCTCCATTCATAGCTTCATTGGGCACGCGGCTTCAAGCGCGCTTGACCTGTGCGCCCACAAGCCATTAGCCCTAGCTGATGCCAAATGAACCTGCGCAGACCCAGCGCCGCAATGCGCGCGAAATGAAAGTGGTGGTGACCCGCCAGCTGATGCCTTCTGTAGAGGCGCGGATGAGCGAGCTGTTTGATTGCCAGCTCAACACCACTGACGAGCCGATGAGCCGCGAGGCTTTGATTGGAGCAATGAAGAGCTGCGATGTGCTGGTCCCAACCGTTACCGACCGGATTGATGCCGATATGATCGCCGAGGCTGGCGAGCAGCTCGGCCTGATCGCGAGTTTTGGCGCGGGGATCGAGCATATTGATCTGGCCGCTGCGGCGGCGCGCAAGATTTTCGTCACCAACACGCCGGGCGTATTTACTGACGACACCGCCGATATTGCGATGGCGGGCATCATCGGTGTGCCCCGGCGCATTCGCGAAGGCACCGCCTTGGTCCGGCGCGGGGAATGGACCGGATGGGCGCCATCAGGTCTGCTGGGGCGCAAGCTTGGCGGAAAGACGCTGGGCATTGTCGGCATGGGCCGGATTGGCCAGGCGGTTGCGCACCGAGCGCGCGCTTTCGGGCTGGAGATTGCGTACAACAATCGCAAACGCCTGCCAGAGGCGGTTGAAAAGATGTTTGGAGCGCGCTTCGTTGAACAGCTCGACGATTTGCTGGCTGAGGCCGATATCGTGACCATCCACAGCCCGCTAACCGATGATACCCGCAATATGCTCGATGCCCGACGCTTTGCGATAATGAAGCCGGGCGCGAGCGTGATCAACACCGCGCGCGGGGAATTGATCGATCAAGAAGCGTTGATTGAGGCGCTTTACAATGGCCATCTCGCGGGCGCTGGCCTGGATGTCTATCCCGATGAGCCGAACGTCGACAAACGCCTGCTTCAGCACCCGAATGTCATGACCCTGCCCCATATCGGCAGCGCGACGGCGGAGGGGCGCGAGGCCTCTGGTGAGAAGGTGATCGCCAACATCCGCTTTTGGGCCGATGGGCATCGCCCGCCTGATCAAGTGCTGGAAGCACTCATTTCGGGGTAAGTGAAATTAATGCCATTGATATTGCGCGCGGATTGAAACAAAGCGCGTGCAAAGGGATCAATTTGAGCAATGACCGCATGGCTGTGCGGCATTGGGGGGACATAAGAATGCTGCGCAAGGCGCTTTCACTCATCGTTGCTGTCGGTCTGGCTGCGCCGGTTTCTGCGCAAGAGGCCGCCGCTGCGGCGCCTGCTGCTGTTATTCCGGACACGGGCGACACCGCTTGGATCTTGGCTTCCTCCGCCTTCGTGCTGCTAATGACATTGCCGGGCCTTGCGCTGTTTTATGGCGGACTAGTGCGATCTAAAAACCTGCTTTCGGTCGTCCTGCAATGCGGCGCGATTGCCGCTGCTGCTTCGGTACTATGGGTGATTGTCGGCTACACCGTCGCCTTTGGTCCTGTCACCACAGGCTGGATGGGCGGCGGCAGCGCTTTTATGTTCGATAACCTAGCCACAGTGCGCGATGGCACTTTGGTGCCGGAAAGCTCGTTTGCGCTGTTCCAGATGACCTTTGCGGTGATCACCCCGGCCCTGATGGTCGGCGCATGGGTGGAGCGCGCGCGCTTTGCCTGGGTGCTGGCGTTTTGCGCGCTATGGGGCCTGGTCGTTTACGCGCCGGTTGCGCATTGGCTGTGGGGCGGCGGTTGGCTCGCGAGCCAGTTCGGCACGCTCGATTTTGCTGGCGGCCTCGTGGTGCATACCACCGCCGGTGTCTCGGCCCTGCTCGTCGCGCTGCTGCTGGGCAAACGTGATGGCTTCCCAAAGAAGCTGATTTTGCCGCACGCACCAGCACTGACCATGGTCGGCGCAGCGCTCCTATGGGTGGGCTGGTTCGGGTTCAACGGCGGCTCTGCCTTGGGCGGGAATGACAACGCTTCCTCCGCCATTATCAACACGCATATTGCCGCCAGTGCAGCCGCGCTCACTTGGCTGCTGGTTGAACGGCTCGCGCTGGGTAAGCCGACCACGATTGGCTGGGCGACGGGCGCGATTGCGGGCCTTGCCACGATAACGCCAGCGGCGGTGTTTGTCTCACCCGGGGCGGCGATCCTGTTCGGTGTGGCGGGTTCGCTGGTTTGTTACGGCGCGATCCAGCTGATCAAACTGAAATGGCACATTGACGATTCGCTCGATGTGTTTGCGGTCCACGGCGTTGGCGGATTGCTTGGCACGATGCTGCTAGCGGTGTTCCTTGCTCCAGAGCTTGGCGGAACGGGCTATTTCCCCGGTATGGACATGAGCAGCCAGCTGCTTGCACAATTTGTTGGGATTGGCGCGGTTGCCTTGTGGAGCGCGATTGGCACCACGATCCTTGCCCTGATGGTTTCGGCGTTCTTCCCAATGCGGGTCGATCAGGAAGAAGAGATCGAGGGCCTGGATGTGACCAGCCACGGCGAGCGCGCCTGGGACATCGACTAGGGGTTTTGAGAGGTTAGAGCGCGTCCAATGCGCGGCTGATCTTGACCCATTCCGATTTGATATGGTCGTGCATGATGACGCGCGGCCGGGCCTGCGTCTCGGGTGTCTTGCGGCTTGCGAGCACCCGTTCCAGTACGAATTCCTCCGGCCACCCGGCCCATTCGCCCGCAGGATTTAACAGATTGAACGAGAACGCGGGCTCCACCTCGCAGCGATAGATCGTCTCCAGCTCTTCCTTGGAATAGCCGGCATCAGTGATCATCTCCGCGATGCGGAAATAGTGATGCTCGTCGAGTTCAGTATCGAGGAACGTGTCCGACAGCACCGACCACACAGGCAGCCTTCGGGCGATTTCTTCGTCCGTCAGAACCGGCAGCTGAGCCAGAGCGAGCGCTGAAGGCGCGCCGTCACGCATTTCCTCACGCAGGATACCAACCACCTCACGGATCGCGCGGCGCGATGTGGCGAGCTCCAGATGTTTATAGGGCAGCTCGATCCGCAGGTCCGATTGCTCCGGCGTTCCGGCGGTGCACTCAGGATGGATCACCCCGTCCCTGCTCGACCAAATCGCGAGCGTACGAACCGGCGGCTTGTCCGACAAATCCTCATCAAACGGGGGATTATCGACGCTGTGATCGTTCATCGCCTCGTACAGACGCCAGGCATTGTTTGCCCGGCTGTCGCCCGAAAACGGCGATCCCAATGTCATCGCCAGATCAATGTGATGCGGCAGGCGGTGCGCGAGCAGCCGCGCGTAAAGCCCGCCGAGGCTCCAGCCAATAACGATGATCTTTTGCGAGGCTTGGTCCGACAATCTGGCAATGTGATCTTCCACCGCAGTGATCCGCGCAGGCGTCACCTTGGTGTTGAGGCCGTTCTCCCAGCCATGCGCATCAAATCCGGCCTGCCGCAGGTTCGCGATCAACAGCGCGGTTGCGGCATTGTTCGACAGCATGCCGGGGATCACCAGAGCAGTCTTGCCGTTCGCAAATGGCTCCACCGGATCGGCGGAACGCAGCGGGGCGACAAAGACCTTAGGCAAAGCCAAGAGCTCGCTGGCGAGGCTCAAAAAGCCGGGGCGTTGAGGTTTGGTCTCGGTCACTGTGCGGCACTCAAAGAGAGGGCGTAAAAGCGGTTGTCGCCATTGTCCTGATATCCAGCAAAGGGCTCGGTCTCGGTGAAACCAAAGCTGCGATACAGGCCATTTGCAGCGTCAAAAGCAGGATTGATTCCGGTCTCGAGCTTTACGGTGTGAAAGCCATCGGCACGCGCGACCTCCAGCATGCGCGATAGCAGCCCTTTGCCCGCCCCTCGCCCAGCTGCCTCGCGCGCGGCGCGCATCGACTTGATCTCGGCAAAATCTGGATGGGAACGCAGCGCGCCTACCGCCAGCAATGCGCCCGCTTCCCAAGCGCCGAACAGGCGAATGTCGGGGGCATTGAGACGTTCGATATCAAACGCATAGGCCGTGCCCGGCGGCGAGACGACCTGCATATCCGCATGGTGATATTCCAGCAGTTTCAGGACGCTCTCATCCGCAAGGCTGGCTTCGCCAAAATGCATGAGGTCAATCGCCGATCATAGATTGTCGAGCTGCGGCATGCCCAGAACGTGGAAACCGCCATCGACGTGGATGATCTCGCCAGTCGTGAACGCGCCAGCATCGCTGCACAAATAGACCGCCGTGCCGCCGACCGCCTCCAGCGTCGCATTGCTGCGCATCGGGGCATTGGTGTCCGTGTGACGATAGGTTCTGCGCGCGCCGCCAATCGCCGACATCGCCAGTGTCTTCATAGGACCAGGGCTGATCGTGTTCACGCGAATGCCCTCTGGCCCGAGGTCGTCAGCCAGATAGCGCACCGCCGATTCCAGCGCCGCCTTGGCCACGCCCATCACGTTGTAATTTGGGGTCACTCGGGTTGAACCCATATAGCTGAGCGTCAGGATCGTCCCGCCATTCTCCACCATCATCGGATGCGCGCGGCGCGTCACCTCGATCAGGCTGTAGGCGGAGATATCCATGCAGTTCTTGAAGTTATCGCGTGAAGTATCGAGGAATCGTCCGGTGAGCTCCGACTTGTCAGAAAAGGCGATGGCATGGACTACGAAATCGAGCGTGTCCCACCGTTCCTGCAAGGCGGCAAAGGCCGCATCGAGCGAAGTATCATCGGTCACATCAACATCAAGCATGACGTCCGAGCCGACGCTCTGAGCAAGCGGCTCCAACCTTTTGCCAAATCCCTCACCCTGATAGGTGAAAGCCAGCTCAGCGCCCGCATCGGCGCAGGCCTTGGCGATGCCCCAGGCGATCGAGCGATCATTCGCGACGCCCATCACAAGTCCGCGTTTTCCCGTAAGGACGCCCATGACCCTATCACCTCACCTGCCAGCAGATTATCCTGCGTTAAATTCTCACCCGTGAAATTTCGACATCAGCATCGAACCATTGGTGCCGCCAAATCCGAAGCTATTGGTCATAACCGTATCAAGCCCGGCATTTTCGACCAACTGCGTCGCAATCTCTTCCGGTTTCAATGCCGGGTCGAGCGTCTCCACGTTGATCGACGGAATGATGAAGTCATGCTCCAACGCGAGCAGGCAATAGATCGCCTCTTGCGCGCCGGTTGCCCCTTGGCTGTGACCCGTCATCGACTTGGTTGAGCTGACCGGCGGGGTGGAGCCATCGCCAAACACGCGGCGGACCGCTTCGATCTCGCCAACATCGCCAACCGGCGTCGAGGTGCCGTGCGCGTTGATATAGCTGACCTTGCGGTCTTCGCTGAGGGTCTTGATAGCGCCGCGCATCGCCCGCTCGCCGCCCTCACCCGAAGGCGCAACCATGTCCGCACCGTCCGAAGTGGCGCAGAAGCCGGTGACCTCGGCATAGATTTTCGCACCGCGTGCCTGAGCATGTTCGAGGCTTTCCAGCACGACCATCGCGCCGCCGCCGCCGATCACGAAACCATCGCGGTCTGCGTCAAACGCGCGAGAGGCGCGCTCTGGCGTGTCGTTATACTTGCTCGACATCGCGCCCATGGCGTCAAACAGGCAGGACAATGTCCAATCCAGCTCTTCGCCGCCGCCGCCAAACATGACGTCTTGCTGGCCCAGCGCGATCTGCTGAGCCGCCATGCCGATGCAGTGCAGCGAGGTGGAACAGGCCGAGGTGATCGAGAAGTTCATGCCCTTGATTTGATAGGCCGTCGCGAGGTTCGCGCTGACCGTAGAGGACATGGTCTTGGGCACAGCAAACGGCCCAATCCGTTTGGTTGAACCGTTCTTCAGTACCGTCTGATGCGCGGTCAGCATCGCGGAGGTTGACGGCCCGCCCGATCCAGCAATCACGCCGGTCATCGGGTTGATGACGTCTTTCTCTTCCAGGCCAGCATCGGCAATCGCCTGTCCCATGGCGATATGCGCATAGGCGGCGCCCGGCCCCATAAAGCGCAATGTGCGCTTGTCGACATGCTCTTTCACATCGAGGTCCACCGAACCCGCGATCTGAGAGCGAAAGCCGTGTTCGGCCATGTCTTCGTTAAAGCTGATGCCGGATTTGCCCGCTTTCAGCGAGGCCAGCACTTCTGCTTGATTGGTGCCAATCGAGGAGACGATCCCCAGTCCGGTAATGACGACGCGACGCATGATCTTCCCCTATCGTCTCTGGGCCTTAGGCCTCTGAGAGCGCAACTTTCATATCTTTAACTTGATAGATGACCTCACCATCGGCCTCTACCCGGCCATCGGCCACACCCATCGTCAAACGCCGGGATTGCATCGCCTTGGTGAAATCCACGAAATAGGTGAGCTTCTTACGATCAGGTCGCACCATTCCGGTAAGCTTCACTTCGCCCACGCCCAGCGCATATCCGCGACCCTGCCAGCCGCGCCAGCCAAGGTTGAAGCCGGTGAGCTGCCATAGGCCATCGAGGCCAAGACAGCCGGGCATGATCGGATTGCCGGGAAAGTGGCAGTCGAAGAACCACAGGTCCGGTTTGATATCAAATTCGGCCACCACATGGCCCTTGCCATGTTCCCCGCCATCGCCGGAGATATCGGTGATCCGGTCCATCATCAGCATCGGAGGTTCTGGCAATTGCGCATTGCCGGGGCCGAACAATTCGCCCCGCGCGCATTTGAGCAGATCTTCACGGTCAAAGCTGGTTGGAAAATCTGTCATCCCGGGCGGTACTCCTCACCTTTTGGCGTTCTAATTGCGGCAGCGCGTAGCACCCCGCATGGTTGATTTAAAGAGCGCAAGGCCACCTGGTTGATGCTCGCATGAAGTTCGCCAGAGCGATCTGCGCAGGTAGCGCAGTGGATCAGCCCAAGTCCCCTAAACAATGAAAGCTCCCCAGCGGGTTTGAACCCGCGCTTTTCGTGTTTGTGTGAATGTTCGTAAGGTCGCGCGGAGTGCAACACAATGTCACATTTCGCCTGTGACCCCAGACTATCCCCGGAACTCCGCAGTTTTGTAGCGCTTTTAGGCCATTATCCCTTGTTCAGGCTGCAGGCCTTGATGGCGCCGGGTTCTGGCCGCGTGTCTGCTCGCTCAAAGCGGGCGAAATAGCCTTTGATGTCGGGCTTCTCGAGGAATTCCATCAGGCGATATCCCGCGGCGTCAAATTCACAAAACAGCAGTTTGGGCGGCATGCCGTGGCGGTCGGTGGGTCGGTCGGTGTCGACCACGATCACTTGGCCGCCCTCGGTTAGCGCGGGCCACAGGCGCCACAGGAACGCATAGGGCTCGCTAACCTCGTGATACATGTGGACCAGGAAAATCCGATCAAAGCTGCTGTTCGGCAATTGCGGATCGTCCACTTCGCCCAGCTTGATAGAGATGTTTTCCAGCCGCTCCTTCTCGACCCGGCGTCCAAGCCGTTCCAGGGCGTCGCGGTCAATATCCTGCGCCAGCACCCGGCCGGCCTCACCCACACGCTCTGCCAGGCGAACGGTGTAATAGCCCTCGCCCGCGCCAATATCGGCCACCGTCATGCCTTCGCCAATATTGGCCAGGTCCATGACCTTTTGCGCCTCACCGCGATCATCGCGTGCGTCCTCATTAGAGAACTGGTTTGAGGTGATGGTCGAAACGGGTCTGTCAGGCAGCGGAAACTCAAGCGCGCTTTCCGGCCGATCGCTTTGCTCCGCCTGCGGCATGCATCCGGCTAGGGCTGTGACAAGAGCCAGAGAGCCCAAAAATTGTGTTATGCGGCTATTCATCGTTCGGCGCGCTTACATACCCTAGTGCAGAATGGCAAAAGCTGTGTCGCTGTGATCGGTGTTTTGGGCAAGTCTTGATAGGGGTTTTGATGTTTCAGCGGATGATTGTGTCTTTTGTGATGGCGCTTGGACTGTCTGGTTGTTGGATATCAGAAGAAGACCTGTTCACGCCTGAGGATTATGCGGCAGTCGAACTGGAGGGGGACTTTATCGACAAAATCGGCGCGATTCAGGAAGATGATTTGGAACGTATGACCGTCAGTGTTGAGCCAGATCGGCGGATCAAATGGACTGCAATCACTAGCAGACCGGCCCAGATAGATGGCGACCCGCCCCTCACTCGTGAGGAAGTGGACTACACCGCATTCATCAAGATCCCCGATGCGCCGGACGGGTGGCATCTCGCATTTGGTTTCAAGCGTTCTGGTAAGCCCGAACCGGTCTATCTGCTAGCAAATATACAGCCAAATCGTGGGATAAAACTCTATCTGCCAGACTGTCTGGGAACAGCGATTAGGCCCGGCGTAGAAATCAGCAGTGAGACGCCAGGAATTGCAACGTTTTGCAAATTTGAGACCCGTAAGGCTCTGTTTTCAGCTTCGCGCGATGCCATCGCGTTCATTGAACGGCCTCAGCCGATCAAAATTTTGCCGATTGCGGACTATCGTCCCGCCCCATCATATTGAAAGGGCGCGCTCCTATTTGAGCCTAATCAACGTCTTCCACTTCGACCGTCTCACCGGTTACGCGCTGAGCGAGAGCGGCTGAGATGTACGGATCAAGCGCGCCATCTAGCACATCGTCGGGAGAGCTTGAGGTGACGCCGGTGCGCAGGTCTTTCACCATCTGATAGGGTTGCAGCACGTAAGAGCGGATCTGGTGCCCCCAACCGATGTCGCTTTTCTCTTGGTATTCGCCAGAGGCAACCGCTTCACGTTCGGCCATTTCGCGCTCAAACAGGCGCGCTTTCAGCATGTTCATCGCGGTTGCGCGGTTCTTATGCTGGCTGCGGTCGTTTTGGCTGGCGACGACAATGCCGGTTGGTTGGTGCGTGATCCGCACGGCGCTGTCGGTGGTGTTGACGTGTTGTCCGCCGGCGCCCGATGCGCGGTAGGTGTCGATCTTGAGGTCGCCTTCGTTGATCTCAACCTCGAAATCATCGTCGATCACCGGATAGACCCAGACCGAGCTGAAGGAGGTGTGGCGGCGCGCATTGCTGTCATAGGGGCTGATACGCACGAGGCGGTGAACGCCGCTTTCGGTCTTGGCATAGCCATAGGCGTTCTCGCCTTTGACGAGCAGGGTCGCCGATTTGATGCCAGCAGCCTCGCCCGCCTGATATTCGACCGTCTCGATTTTATAGCCGCGCCGTTCGGCCCAGCGGCCGTACATGCGAAACAGCATTTCGGCCCAGTCCTGACTTTCGGTTCCGCCAGCGCCCGCGTGAATTTCAATATAGGTGTCGTTGGCGTCCGCCTCGCCGGACAGCAGCGCTTGCACCTTGTCGGCGTCGGCTCGGTCGGCGAGCTTCTCCAAGCTCTTTAGGCCATCATTGATGATGTCCTCTTCGCCCTCGGCCTCGCCCATCTCGATGAACTCGATCGCATCGGCCATTTCAGAGGAGATATCGCGCACCGTGGCTACTGCGTTTTCGAGCGTCTTTTGCTCGCGGCTGACCGCCTGCGCTTCCTTGGGATTGTCCCACAGGCTGGGGTCCTGAACCCGCGCGTTCAGTTCATCCAGACGCCGCAAAGCGCGCTCCCAATCGAGCGACAGGCGCACCAGATCAAGCGCAGCTTCGATCCGGTCGATATTGGCTTGCGCCTCTGCGCGCATGGCAAATCCTTTGCGGTGGTTTGGATGGCCCCGATTAACGGGCGGGCCGTGATTGTAAAGTTTGAGCGGGAATGGCGGCGGCGGATTGAGCGGACAGGCCGCTAATACAGACCGCCTTGTTCCTCGACGAAGTCCTCGACCTCGCCATCGCTGGATTCGGCCGCCTGAGCCGCGCCGCCGCGTGCAGATTTGATCAGTTCCAGGATCTCATCACGCTTGGCCGCGATTTCATCGGCGCGGGTTGAACGCTCTGGCTCAGTGTCCGGCTTAAACGCTTCCCAGATGATGGCAGAGCGCTTGTCATTTGTGGGCCAGCCATCAAGCACTCGCTTGCCTGAGCGGCGGTCCACCCGGACCATCCGCACGCCCGCTGGCGCGATTGCCGGAAGGTCAGACCAATTGTCACGTGATTCGCGGATCAGCGTCTTGATGATCGGGGCTGCGATGGTGCCGCCCTGAGCGTAGCCGCCCATATTGCGCGGCGTATCGAAACCGACATAAGCGCCCGCAATCAGCTCCTGCGTGCCGCCAATAAACCAAACATCCTTTGGCCCGGTGGTTGTGCCGGTCTTGCCGAACAGCGGCAGACCCAGATCGTTGAGCACAGTGGCGGTGCCGCGATCAACCACGCCCTTCAGCATGTGCATGGTTTGGAACGCGGTGCGCGCGTCCATCGCTTGCTCACCCTTTAGGCCAAAGCGAGGCATCGGCTTGCCATCCCATTTCGGCATGTTGCAGCCATCGCATTTGCGATTGTCCGCGCGGTAAATCACCTTGCCATCGCGGTCCTGAACATAGTCGATCACGGTCGGATCGTTGAGGCGTCCATGATTGGCGAGCGCGGCATAGGCTGCGGTCATCTTCATCACGGTGGATTCGCCAGCGCCCAGGGCAAAGGCGGGATAGGGATCGTAGCTGCCAATGCCCAGATCTTCGATCTGCTGAACGACATTGTCCATGCCCGCAGTCATGCCGATCTGCACCGTCATGATGTTCTGTGATTGCTCAAGGCCATAGCGCAGTGGAAATTCGCCTGCTCGCCCGCCGCGAATGCACTTTTCGCCAAGGCGGCGGCCCTGATAATAGCAATAGCGCGAGTTATCGATTTCGGTCGATGGGGTCATGCCGTGGTCAAGTCCGGTGGCATAGACGAACGGCTTGATCGTCGAGCCCGGCTGACGCTCTGCTTGGGTCGCTCGGTTGAAATCGGACAGGCGATAATCAAACCCGCCCTGCATCGCGAGCACCCGGCCATATTGCGCGTTTTGGACCACGAGCCCGCCTTGAGCATGCGGGATTGCCTTTACGCGGAAGCCATTGCCGCTCGGCACCACGGCGATCACATCGCCTGCTTTCAAAGCGTTCGGCAGACCGCTCAGCGGTTTCTCTTCACCATCGGAAAAACCGATTGTCGCGCTGGATCCGCTGCGGTTTGTAACCACGCCCACGCGCCAGTTTTCGTAATTGACGCTGATGTTAGAGCTGGCGAGCTGGCTGTCCCATGCGCCGTCATCGAAATTGATCGTCGCAATCGGACCGCTCCAACCGCGGCTGCCATGATAGCGTACGAGACCTTGGCGCAGAGCTTTGCGCGCGGCGTCCTGCATCTCTGGATCGAGCGAGGTGCGCACCCATAGGCCGCCAGCATAGACGCTGTTCTCGCCGTCTTCGGCGCTTTCACCAAAGTCAGCGATCAGCTTGCGGCGGACTTCTTCGAGGAAATAGCCCGCATCAGCGGAGCGCTGGGTGCGTTGGCGGACCAGCCCTAGCGGTTTGGCTTTGGCGGCGGCCTCTTCCTCAGCCGTGATGAAGCCGTTTTCTTCCATTTGCGAAAGGACGAAATCGCGGCGTTCCATCGCGCGTTCTTCATTAGCTGCGCGGCCATAGCGCTCCGGCGCCTTTGGCAGGATCGCGAGGAACGCCATTTGGTGGAGCTCCAGATCGACAACATCGCGGTCAAAATAGGCGCGGCTTGCCGCTTGCACGCCAAAGCTCCGGCGGCCCAGTGGAATTTCATTGAGGTACAGCTCAAGGATCTCCTGCTTGGTCATCACTCCTTCGATACGGCTCGCAAGGATCATTTCTTTCAGCTTACGCGTGACGGAATACTCATCGCCCAGCAGCAAGTTCTTTGCCACCTGCTGGGTAATGGTGGAGCCGCCCACGGCGCGGTCGCCCGAGCCAAGCTTGCTGACATAGTCGAACACTGCATTGGCCGTGCCGGTGATATCGACGCCGCCGTGCGAGAAGAAGGTTTTGTCTTCTGCCGACAGGTAGGCCTCAACCAGCTTTTCCGGGAAGTCTGGATATTGCAGCTGGACCCGGCGTTCGCGGGCGTAAGAGTGGACAATTTCGCCGTCGATTCCGCGCACCACGGTGGGCAGCGGTGTCTCATAATCGAGCAGCCCTTCCGCATCGGGCAGATCGCGCGCCAGGAACACCCAGCCTGCAACCCATGCGAGTAGCATAACAATCAGGCCAAACGCGCCGAGCTTAAACAGCAGGCTCGACTTCCATTTCGCCTTGAACCAACCGCCCGTCGCGCTCAGATCTCTGCCGAGGCGGTAGCGGAAATATTCAAGCGATGTCTGTTGGGTGGACTCAGTCATAATTGATCGCGTCTTAGCATGAGTGATTTTGCGGGCGCTAGCGTCTTGTGTCTGATTATCCGATGAACCTGCCGCTTGTCGTCAGATTGCATCAGTGGACGCGTTTATCTGTCCGCTCGCCGCGCGAAGTAAATGCGGATCGCGCGGGCCAATACGCGGGCATAGGTCGCGCGTCCTTCTTCCGTGGTTAGGCGTGCTCGGTCAGCCTGATTGGTGACAAAACCGCTTTCAAACAGGACCGAGGGCACGTCGGGAGCTCTCAGAACGGCCAAAGCAGCGGAGCGCTGAGGCGTGCTGACAAAGGCGAGTTCCCCCTCGCCTTCACGAACGATCAGCGAGGCGAGATCGGATGAGCTGTCCTGCGTCTGCTGCTGCGACAATTCGACCAGGATCGCGCTGACCTCTTCGCTCTGACCCTCTATGGCGAGGCCATTCACTCTGTCAGCATCGTTCTCGCGAGCGGCAAACCGGGCGGCGGCTTCGCTCGATGCCTCGGACGATAGAGTGTAAATGCTCGCGCCAGAGACATCTGTCGTGCCGCCAGCGGAATCGGCGTGGATCGAGACGAATAGGTCAGCGTTCAATTGCCGCGCAATCTCTGGCCGATCGCCCAGCGGAACAATGCTGTCATCGCTGCGGGTCATGGCTACGCGGATACCGCCATCGGCCAGCAATTGGTCGCGCAGCTCCAATGCTATTGCGAGTGTTACGTCCTTTTCGCGAACAACTTGGCCATCGGGCGTTTCGCCTACCGCGCCGGGATCGCGCCCGCCATGTCCAGCATCGATCACGATCAGCGGACGGGTCATATCATCGGGGCCGGTGATGTCCGGCAAAGCCAGCGGTCCGCCCTCCCCGCCCAGACTAATGCGTTGAACATAGTCGCGGCCAAGTTGCGGAACGGGAATTGTCACACCCGCCGCGATCGCCCCGCCCACCAACAAGGCCGGCAGCAGGATAACCATCAGGATCAGCGTGCGCAGTGACATATCCATAATGGCGTAGTGTGTTGTGATAGGAGAACGCAATATGGTTGCGGCATCTAACCCACGATGCTAACAGGATTTCATCGAAAAATTGGCCGGCGCGGTGGGATAGCCCGGTGCGACTCGCCAATTTGTTCTCGACGTCTGGGCAGAACCCTTTTGCCAAGGCCACTTAACAGGTTGATGCAGTGACGAGACGCTTCTCCTCGCAATTCCAGTCGCAGCGCCCGGCGCTGGCGACGGTTTGTGCGAGCCGAAACGGGGGCCATGAATTTGGTCAATCCCGCACTCTTGCCGCAGCAGACACATTCATCAAACCCCGCGCAATTGGTGCTCGGGGATCCGATAAATCGACCGGCTCTAGCGATGTCTTCCAAGACATTTGGCGAGCCGTTTCATCATACAAATTGCGTTTTATGAGCGGCCACCGAGCCGCCATAGGCGCGTGGAGACAACATAATGGCAACGCGCATGCTAATCGATGCGCGCCACTCGGAAGAGACCCGGGTGGCGGTACTAAAAGGCAACCGGATTGAGGAGTTCGACTTTGAATCTGCCGAACACAAGCAGATCAAAGGCAATATTTATCTAGCCAAAGTTACCCGGGTAGAACCATCGCTGCAGGCGGCTTTTGTCGACTTTGGCGGAAACCGGCATGGCTTCCTCGCCTTTAGCGAAATTCACCCGGACTATTACCAGATCCCTCAGGATGATCGGGAGCGCTTGCTCGCTGAAGAAGCTGAGGCCGCCGAAGAAGAGGCGCGTCTGCGCGCTGAGGAAGAGGATGAAGGTAATGTCCCCGGCGAGGAATATGACGCTGAGGACGAATCCGCTGAAGCTCTGGCAGAAGATCTCGCCGAAGACGGCATGGAAGAGATCGACACTTCCGAAAAAGACAAAGTCGCCACCATCGAAGAAGGCACCGTCGATGGCGACGACGACGATGACGACGACAGCTCAGACGATGACGCCGAAGATGGCGAGACATCTGACGAAGAAAACTCCGATGAAGACGACAAGCCGCGCCGCGGACGCGGTCGCCGCGGGCGCAATGGTCGCCGCCGTCAGGGCGGAAAAGGCGACAGTAAGAAAAGCCGCAGCCGCGCTAAAGAAGTAGACGAAGTGCGCGCCAAGCGTATGGCTCTGCGCCGCCGCTACAAAATTCAGGACGTTATCCAACGCCGCCAGGTGATCCTGGTTCAGGTCGTGAAGGAAGAGCGCGGGAACAAGGGCGCTGCCCTCACCTCTTATCTCAGCCTAGCGGGCCGTTACACGGTGCTGATGCCAAACAGCTCGCACGGCGGCGGGATCAGCCGCAAGATCAATTCTTCGTCTGATCGCAAGCGTTTGAAGCAAGTCGTGTCCGATCTCTCGCTGCCCAAAACGATGGGTCTGATCGTTCGGACCGCCGGCATCAGCCGCACCAAGACCGAGATCAAGCGCGACTTTGACTACCTCGCCCGCCTGTGGGACGAGATCCGTCAAAAGACGCTGTCCTCGACCGCGCCGTCGCTGGTCCATTCGGACAGCGATCTGATCAAGCGGGCAATCCGCGACATCTACAATCGCGAGATTGAGGAAGTGATCGTTGAGGGCGAAGAAGGCTATAAGTCGGCCAAGAGCTTCATGAAGATGCTGATGCCCAGCCACGCGCGCCGGGTAAAAGCCTATTCCGATCCGGTCCCACTGTTCCAGCGTTACGGCGCAGAGGACCAGCTGAGGGCGATGTATGATCCGGTGGTTCAGCTCAAATCGGGCGGCTATCTGGTCATCAACCCGACCGAGGCTTTGGTCTCAATCGACATCAACTCCGGCCGCTCCACCAAAGAGCACGGCATTGAACAAACCGCCGTTGCCACCAACCTAGAGGCTGCGCGCGAAATCGCCCGTCAATTGCGCCTGCGCGATATGGCTGGCCTGGTCGTGATCGACTTCATCGACATGGAATACAATTCCAACGTCCGCAAAGTCGAAAAGCAGATGAAGGAAGCTCTAAAGAGCGACCGCGCCCGCATCCAAGTGGGCCGCATCTCTGGCTTTGGCCTGATGGAAATGAGCCGCCAGCGTCTGCGCACCGGCGTGCTTGAGGCGACAACCCGCGAGTGCCCGCACTGCGATGGCACAGGCCTGGTTCGCACCGCATCCTCCGCTGGCCTGTCTGCTCTCCGCATTATCGAAGACGAAGCGGCCAAGGGCAGAGGCACAATCATCCGCCTGTCCGCCAGCACAGAAGCGGCGGTTTACCTGCTTAATGCGAAACGCAGCGATCTCGCCGAAATTGAAGACCGTTACGGCGTGAATGTCGAAGTCGTCCCCGAAGGCGAAGACGAAGGCGCGAAGATGAGCGTGGCCAGTGCTGGCCCTCGCCCAACGCACGCACCCAAGTTTGAGCCCATCGTCGATGAAGATGACGATGATGATCTGCCGGAAGAGAGCTTCGACGAAGACGAAGACGATGATGACGCGCCGAAGAAAAAGCGTCGCCGCCGCCGCCGTGGTGGCCGGGGCCGCAACAAGAACCGCGACGAAAATCGCGGTGATGATGCAGCCAATGACGACAGCGAAGATGGCGACAATCGCGATGGCGGGCGTGAAGCCTCGAACGACGATGATGGCGAAGACAAACCAAAGCGCCGCCGCCGCCGAGGTGGCCGTGGACGCCGCCGCAAGGAAGGCGACAACGCAGCCGAGGAATCAGCCGAGAGCGTAGAAGCAAGCTCAGACGAAGCGGAAGCGGCACCTGCCGACGAAGCTGCGACCGAAGAAGCGCCTGCCGACGAGAAGCCAAAGCGCAAGCGCGCTTCTCGAGCCAAGAAAAAGCCTGAGCCGGAAGCGGAGACAGAAGCGGCACCAGCTGAAGACGCTCCTGCCGAAGAAGCGCCTGCGGATGAGAAACCGAAGCGCAAGCGGGCATCACGGGCAAAGAAGAAGCCTGAGGAAACCGCAGAAGTGGCGGATGCTCCAGAAGCAGAAGCTGAAGAAGCACCGGCCAAGAAAAAGGCGCCTGCCAAAAAGAAGGCTCCGGCCAAGCCCCGCGCTAAGAAAAAGCCTGCGGCCAAGGCTGACACCGAAGCTTCGGCAAGCGAAAGCGCGCCTGCTGAACCTAAAGCTGAGGTTGCTGAAGAAGCACCAGCTGCTGGCGGCAAGGCAAAGCGTGGCTGGTGGCAGCGGACATTTGGCGAGTAATATCGCGCTTTAGCTGAGTAAATTCAGTTCTATAGCGGCAATCGCAAGCCGGGGGTGTTAGTTACATCCCCGGCTTGCGCGCCACTCCCCATTCGTTCCACATCGCAAACTTGGGAGCCTTTGGCAGGTAACCCTGCCCATGCGGCTCCACGTCAAAGCCTGCCCCGCGCAGAGCCGAACCGATGGGGCGCGTCAGGTGGCATCCTCCGGCGAGCTTCTTCCAGACAGGTTCAATCCGATCCTGCCATTTGGCGACATCCGGGTCCGGCGCGCGGCCATGCTCCAGGAACAGCACTTGCCCGCCAGGTCTCAGTATGCGGCGCATTTCTGACATCACCTGTGCGGGGTCTTCGACCGTGCACAAAGTGAACGTGCACACCACATTGTCGAATGAACGGTCGGCAAAGGGGATCGCCTCACCCACTCCTTCACGAATATCAGCGGGCCAGCCTTTGGCCTCCGCAGCGGCTCTTGCTTGGTCCAGCAGCGCGCCATGCGGATCGATCCCGGCAAAGCTGGTAACGGCACCGCGATCGTAAAACTGGTGGTTTAATCCGCCGCCGCAGCCCAGCTCAAACACATCTCCGCGCGCAAGCGGCACGACCTTTGAGCGGCGTTTCATCACTTGGCCCTGCGCGCAGGCAAACCCGACGAGGCGCGGCATTATGTGCGCATCATACCATTCTTGAACGGCCATCGGCACCCTCCCAAGACCAACAGGGGATCAGTGTACCGCAGTTTTTCTAAAAGCCAATCATGCGCTCGTGATCAGGCGAAGGTCAGCGTCTTTTCACGCAATTTGTCCGCGACCAGACCCAAATCATGTGCAAGTTGACGCTCGACCTCAGCCGCGCTCATCTCGGCCCATGCGCTCATAATCGGCATGGACAGGCCAACCCGCAAAGTGCCGCCCCACCCGCCGTCCCGCCGCACACACTTGACCGGTTGGCCAAGGCGCACGCCATCATGGGCAAGCTCTTTGTGAAGCGCCTGCGCATCATCGAAGGTGCGTAGACCCGGCAGCATGCTGACATCGAGCGTTACCAGAGTGCGCATTTCAATCGGCAAATCGAGCTGAGCACCTTCGGCAGAGGTGAAGTTCGGCAGCACGCGCTTTACGCCAAGCGGCTCGATTATCTGTGCCTGCAGGGCCGCTTCAAACGCCGCGATCATTGCTTCAACTCGGTCCGGTGCGATCTGTTGAAAGCGTTCCAGCTCAAACACAGCGGCTTCCAAACGCAGGGCGAGCGAGCGATTCTCGCCCTCGCCCAATGTCTGGGCGCCCGGCCAGCTCTCGGGAAATTCGGCCCTGTTGAAGATTTGCGCAAATCCTTGCGGTAGCGGCGCAGCTAGCTCCGCTACGGCGGAGGGCACAACTGCAAAGCCATTGAACGGCGGCGCGCCCATAAACTTCGATCCGGTCAGCAAAACAATGCAGCCGCGCTCAACATAGGCGGCAATTGCGGGGCTGGTTATGCGGGCTTGGCAGGCATCGACGACAAAGGTCGCATGGACGCCAAAACGCGCCTGTAGCTCGTCAAGGTCGGTTAGGTCGGGCAGGACCAGCCCCGTCTTGGAGCCATGAACGATGTGCACCAGAGCATGGCGGTTTGAGGCTTTGGCAAGTTCAATCTCGCTCGCGAGGCTCTGCGCGATCTCTGCGCTGGAGCAAGCGACACCTTCGGTGCAGCGGACAGGGACATCAACGAGGCTAATCGGGCAGCAACCCGCAACATCTTCTCGCGGGGTTGAGGCAATGCCCAGCGCCGTCGCCTCAGCAAAATAGCGGCCATGGGCGGAGTGGATGCAGCCACTGCCGATCTCATCCGCGCCCAGTAGGATATTGTGGATACCGCCGCTCGCACGGCCATGCACGCTCGCCAGCGCAACATACTCCAGATCAGTCCCGGACGCCGCAAACACGATCTCGCTTGTCTTAGACAAAGAATAGGCGGCTTTGATCCGCCGCCTGAGGCCGTCCAGCTGGTCTGAATAGCTCGGGCGATCCTCTGCTGCTTCCAGCGCAAGGAGATGGGCAAAAGCAGGACCGGAGATATCGCTCACCGTGGAGGAGGAGTAGGCCACCACATCGCGCGGATAGGGCGCAGAATGATATTTGTTGAGGCCTGTACCCGCGCTCAAAGTGATCCGCTCGTCCCCTCCAGAGGACAGCGCGCGAACCAAGGCGTCACATTCTGGCGTTCGATCAAGCCCGTTTTCGGGTCTGTTGTATTTTATCTTTGTAATGAGCGACCGTTCCCGCGGTTTATTAAATGCGACCCGGCGTTGCTATATTCACGGTCATAAGCGATGGGAAGTGCATCCGCGCCGGACCGGTTGATACCCCGGGTAAGTTTTCCGCTGGCGCCGTCCGTCCCGCCGCCGTAAATGCGCGGCTCCAAATCGCTTGCTAGGCATGAAAACATGACAGACACGCTCACCCCTTTGCGCATTCCCGATGAGGTTAAAAAGGGCGCGCATATCCTGTTCCTTGCGAAAAACGCGCTGTGGGAGGGGGAGATACATCCTGAGGATGGTAACCATGCGATGTATCACCGCGAAATGCGCGAGGTGCTCGAGGGGCTTGGGCTGAAGCTGACCATTACGCAGACGTTCGATATCCTGTTTGATCCGCCGAAAGATGTGGATTTCGTCTTTCCGCTGCTCAATCGCGCGGGCTTTTTCAATTCAGAAATGCTGGTGCCGCTGCTGTGTGAGCGCGCGGGCATTCCCTATCTCGGCGCCAGCCCGATCCTTCGCGGCCTGTCGGATGACAAGCATTTGGCGAAGCGCGCCGCCGTGGATGCTGGTGTCCCAACGGCGCCTTGGGCGATTTACCGCAAGGGCGCTCCGATTGAGGAGGCGAAATGCCCCAAGGCGGACCGCTATGTGATCAAACCCAATGCCTCCTCGGCCAGTTGGGGCGTGGGTGACGCGCGCGATTGGGCGGGCGTAAAGGACGCCGTGGAGCGCATCCACAGTGACGAGAGCAATGGCGGGCAAGATGCGATTGTTGAGCCGTTCCTGGATGGTAGCGATGTCGAGGTGCCTGTCGTCACCATCAATGGCGAGCCGCAGATCCTGCCCATGATGATCTTTCGCCAGGCGGACCCGTCGCATCTGCGCACCTATCAGGAAAAACGCGATCTGGTCGACCGCAGCCAAAAATATGCGCTCGAACATTTTGAGCACCCAGAGCTTACTGTGAAAATCGCTGAGCTGACCCAGCGCAGCTGGGAGGAATACCGACCGTTTGATTATGGCCGGTTCGAATTCCGTGTGAACGAGGACACGGGCGAAATCACCTTCCTGGAGCTCAACCTCAATTGCAATCTGTGGTCGCAAAAGGTCTTTGGACGCGCGGCAGAGCTTGCCGGGTGGAGCCAGGAGGACCTTATCGAAACACTGATCGCTGAGGGCCTCAGGCGGAACGGAATTGTCTGAGCGGGATTATCCCGAAATAGCCGCTTCGGCCCTAAGGATAAAACCTCGCGCCATGCTCATGCCCTCGCCTCTGTTTTGGCCATCCCCCAATGACTAAGCCACACCTCCCCGTGATCGGTTGGCGCGAGCTGATTGATCTGCCGCAGCTCGGCCTGTCAGGCATTCCCGCCAAGATCGACAGCGGTGCGCGCACGTCGTCTCTGAATGGCCGCGTCATTGAAGTGATCGACCGCGAGGGCGAGCAATTCGTGCGCTTCGCCGTCGATTGGGACGGCACAGAACACATTTGCGAGGCGGTCCACGTAGATATCCGGGGCATCACCAGCTCAAACGGTAAAACGCAGCAGCGCTATGTCATCAAAACGCCCATCCAAATCGGCGACATAGAATTCCGCGCTGAAATCAGCCTGGCTGACAGATCAGATATGAAATTCCCCATGCTCATCGGCCGGTCGTCGCTCAGGCGGCGGTTTCTGGTCGATAGCGGCCACTCCTGGCTGCAAACCAAGGGCATGGACACAGAAAAGGGACACAAGCGATGAGCACGAGCAGCAAGCCTCTCAAAATTGCCATGTTGGCCCGCAATCCAAACCTCTATTCGCACAAAAGGCTGGTCGAGGCGGCTGAGCAGCGCGGGCACACGCTCGATATTCTCAACACCACGCGCTGCACGATGAACATCGCCAGCCACCGCCCGACCATTGCCTATGAGGGCAAGACGCTGAGCGGTTATGACGTAGTAATCCCGCGCATTGGCGCATCGATCACGCAATATGGTCTCTCGGTGCTGCGCCAGTTTGAGATGCAAGGCGTATGGCCGCTGAATGAAAGCGTCGCCATTGGGCGCAGCCGGGACAAGCTGCGCTCCATGCAAATCCTCGCCAAACATGGCCTCGGCCTGCCGCTCACCGCCTATGCCAATGACCCGAAGCAGGCGGAGGAGATTATCAAGGCTGTGAACGGTCCGCCCGTTGTGATCAAGCTGCTCGAGGGCACACAGGGCATCGGCGTCGTTCTGGCCGAGACTATGTCGAGCGCCAAGTCTGTGATCGAGGCGTTTCGCGGGGCCAATGTGAACATTCTGGTGCAGGAGTTTATTGCCGAGGCTGGCGGTACCGATATTCGCGCGCTGGTGGTGGGCGGCAAGGTTGTTGCCGCGATGAAGCGGACCGGCGCAGCGGATGATTTCCGCTCCAACCTGCACCGGGGCGGCAGCGCTCAGGTGATCAAGATCACCCCGGAAGAGCGCTCAACTGCGGTCCGAGCCGCCAAGCACATGGGCCTCAACGTCTGCGGCGTGGATATGCTGCGCAGCAATCACGGACCGGTGATTATGGAGGTGAACTCCTCTCCGGGTTTGGAAGGCATTGAAACCGCGACCGGCAAAGATGTGGCCGGGCAAATCATCGACTTTATCGCCGCCAAGGCAAAAGCGGGCGCGACCAAGACCAAGGGTAAAGGTTAAGTCGCAGTAATAGAATGGAGAGCGGACACCACGCAGCGCCCGCTCTCCACTTCTAGATTTCAGCGGATTAAAACTCTCCCGCGACACCTGCGCGCACGCTGGTAGAGTTGCCACCTGCGTAGGTGACCCCGGCTGTGATCGCAAAATCACCTTCGAAGCGGTGCATTAGGCCTGCAGAGAAGCCGATCTCGCCGCGGTAGGTCGCGACGTTGCTGGCATAGCTCGTCTTGCCCGCTGCGCTTGGGAAATGCGGGCTGGCTTGCGCAGCAATCGAGGCAATGCCGCGCTGTGCGTCACGGTCGATTGTGTCGGTGAGGTCGAACAGAGTGCTGACCCGCCCGCTAAGCGCATCGAACTGCGCAGTTGAGACTTGCGCGACGGCGTTTAGCGCCACCCGCACATTGTCGACCGAAGCGGCTGTGGCCACGCTCTGACGTCCTAGCGTGCCATTGGCATCGACTGTCACCGCATCCACAGGGCCGACTTGGGCAGCGGTGGAGGCATCAATGTCGCCGATCCGCACCGAACTACCCGTCCCGCCCAGCGCAACCTGATTGGCCGCCGTCGTCACAGAGTTTGCTCCCAGCGCCGTCGAACCTGCTTGTCCGGCATTGGCGTTAAAGCCCAGCGCTGTGGAATTGACACCTGTTGCATCAGAGCGCGAGCCAAAGGCGCTGCTTTGCAAAGCGGTTGCCTGAGTTGATTGCCCGGTAGCCACCGCCAGAATGCCGCCAGCGTTCGCCCCTTGGCCAATTGCTGTCGCTGCGGTCTGCTCGGCTCGTGCCGCTGACCCAATCGCAACCGAGGCAAGACCCAGCGCGCCTGCCTGAGAGCCAATAGCGGTTGCCTGATTGGAGGCCGTTTGCGCGTTAAAGCCAATTGCGGTGGCCAGAGTATTACCCACGGTCACGCCTTGACCAATCGCGGTCGCCTGCTGACCGGTTGCGCGTGCACCGTTACCGATGGCGGTTGCTGACAAACGCGTGGCCAGCGAATTTGCACCCAGAGCAATCGTCTGATCCGCACTCGCCTCAGAGGCCGATCCCAACGCAACTGCGCCTGCCGCATTCGCCACCGCATCCGCGCCCAGCGCAATGGCATTCGCAGCCGTCGCCTGCGCTCTGGCGGCACCGGCAAAGGTTCCTACACCGCTTGCATCCGCATCCACGCCCACGGCGGTAGCGCCCTCAAGCTGTGCGCGGGATCGCCTGCCCACGGCCACCGCATCCAGGCCATTACTAAAGGCTCCTGCGCCAAACGCGATTGCACCGTCTGTTGTCGTCTCAGCGCTCGCACCAAGCGCGATGGCGTCAGCCCCCGCTGCCAAGGCACCAAAGCCTTCGCCAGATTCTAAAGACCGGCCGCCAATTGCGATTGACGCAGCTCCCCGTGCGTCAGCACCATCGCCGCCAGCAAAGCTGCTTGCACCGGTAGCGTCCGCAAATTGGCCAATTGCGGTCGCCCCTTCGTCCCTCGCTTGGGCAGAGGAACCAATCGCAACGGCTGCATCGCCACCAAAAGCGAAAGCACCGGTTCCAATCGCAATTGCGTTTCTTTCCAACGCGCTTGCACTGCCGTCAGTCTCATCCGTTCCAATCGCGATTGCACCGGTGGCACTGGCAATGGCGCCCGTGCCCAAAGCAGTGGCGCGCTCGGCTGTGGCCTGGGCTGTCGCACCAATTGCCGTTGCGCCAGTGGCCGTTGCCTGTGCACCAGGGGCTACTTCTGAACCCAAGTTGCCGCCAATAGCGGTTGCGCCTGTTGCGGTGGCGGATGAGCTAAAGCCCGCTGCTAAAGACGTCCCGCCAGTTGCATCGGCTCCTGCCCCAAAGGCGGAAGCTCCATCTCCTGTAGCACTGCTGCTCAAACCGACACTTGTCGCAAATAAACCGGAAGCAGACGAGTTATCGCCGAGCGCAACGGCTCCCGAGCGTTCTGCGGCAGCGTCATGCCCGATAGCAATCGCTCCTCTTGCGGTTGTGCTTGCAGTGCGACCAATTGCAATCGAACTGTCTGACGAAGCACTGGCATTCGCGCCCAAAGCAACAGCGCCTTCGCCGGTTGCTTGCGCGCCTAAGCCGCTTTCGCCATTCTCATCGCCGCCAATGGCAATGGCTCCTGTCCCGCTGGCCTCAGAATTGTTACCAAGCGCTACTGCGGAGTCTCCGGTCGCAGCAGCCTCGCTGCCAATTGCGGTGCTTAAAAAAGAATCTGCGGAGGCCTCCTCGCCAATTGCGATAGAGCGGGATCCACCCGCTTCGGATGCTGAGCCAAGAGCAACCGATTGATTTCCGATCGCAAAAGCGCTTTCACCAAAAGCGCTTGCAGCATCACCGCTAGCTGTCGCGCCCGAGCCGACTGCAGTCGAAATATCGCCGCTGGCTTGAGATCCGGCTCCAACAGCCGTGGTGCCAAACATGCTCGCCACGGCATCTGAACCAATGGCCGTGGAATTAATATCAGTCGCTTGCGCGCCCAAAATGTCTGCATCGCCGCCATCACCGCCGATGGCTGTTGTACCAGTTTGCGTAGCATTCGTAGCCACGCCAATTGCTGTAGACCCAGACCCAGAGGCGAGGCTGTTAACGCCGAATGCACTCGAATTAGCGCCGCTCGCATTTGCCGAAACGCCTACTGCAGTGCTTTGTACACTTGTAGCTCGGCTGATAGTGCCAATTGCCGTTGAATTTCCCCCAGTGGAAACCGAGTCTGCGCCAATCGCTGTTCCCCTGAGTGACGATGCGTCCGCGCCCACTCCGCAAGCGAGCGTGTCATCATCACCATTATCGTCGGTGGCACCGCCAGTGGTATCGACATTTGTATCGGCATCGCCATCTCCATTGGTGTCGAGCAGGCAGGTTTCCGCCTGCGCAGGTGCGGGTTGGAAAGTCAGCGCAGCCAAAGTTGCTGTGGCGGCGGTCGAAAGCAGAAGTGTCTTTTTCATAGGTAATGTCCCTGTCTTGATCGTGGTTTTCACATTCAAGACGAGGCACATCGCTGCCCTCAAACAGCGGCCCAATGAGGCGTGACCGATTGGAAGGGTCGTACGTTGACCAATCAGCCACACCTCACCGGCAGGGCGCCTCGTCTTCACGACAGGTGATGACAGGCGACCGTTGTAATGAGCGTTGTAAAAGCGTTGTAAAAAGCGTTGTAATTTGCGTTTTTGGCCACTTTTTTTGCGAAAAATGGGCTTTTTTTGGGTTTTGACTCGATTTTGGCCGAATTTTCTCTGGCCAAAGCGAATCACTGCAACGCCGCGCGAATCACCTGGGAATTGGCGAAAATGTGATTCGCGATGCCGTCAGGCCGGAATTTGCTCGCCCTGCCAGTCGAACATTCGCTAGTCTCTTGTCGCTTGCACTCGCAGTTTAAAGACCACGTTCAGAGCCAGCCCCGCTGCACATACGCCGAAATATGCGAACCAAGCCACGATCCCGCCGGTCGTAGCGAACGCCACGGGGACAAAGATCGCTGCCAGAGAAACGGTGAACACTGCCCAAATAAAGACCCTGAGCCATGAGCGTTTCTGGAAATGCGCGACGATGGCGCGTTTTAGACCGTTTGCCGGTGCTGAAGGTTCTCGACCAGCCGTAAGCTCCAACGGCGTATTTTGCAGCTGGTATGATAGCCGGACGATTGCAGCCATCACCGCAATTATAAGGCCCCACCCAGTGACTCCCTGAAGCAACCCATAAAGCCGGGTGGGAAGGTAAGTTTGCACCACCGCGAATATCACGGCCCATGCCAACAGCACAGCGAAGGATACTGTCCAGAATTTGATGTGCCTTCGCCAATAGGCTGCACGGAAGAGCCGCAAAGCTTCAATCTGCTCGGCTTCGGAGAAAAAATATCCTTCCGACCATCCGTGACGTCTGAACAGGTGACCGTTTTCGACTGGTTCAAAACGCCGCTTTAACTGCCATTTCTCAAGCAAATATATGATCATGGCACACGTTTACAGGATCGTGATCGCGTCGGCTAGTTTGTGTGGTGCGTGAGCTGATACGGATAGAGTTTGCGACGCCGCTAGGCCGGGATGTGCTCGCCCTGCCAGTCGAACACCTTGCCGCTGTCGGACGCATCCAGGCCGCCGAGCACACCGAGCAGGTGCGCAGCGGATTTGGCTGGGGTGAACAATTGGCCCTCGGGTAGGCCCTTTTGGAACGGCTGCGACAGAGCGCTGTCGACGGTGCCGGGGTGCAGGCCGACGATTATGCTGTCCTTATGCGTGCGGGCCATTTCCAGTGCGAAGTTCTTCAGCAGCATATTCAGCGCGGCTTTTGAGGCGCCGTAGCTGTGCCAGCCGCCCAGCCCGTTGTCCGAGATTGAGCCGACGCGGGCCGATAGAGCCGCGAACACGCCCCGCCCCTCGCGGGGGAGCAGCGGCAACATGTGCTTTGCGATCATCGCCGGGCCGATGGTGTTGAGCGCCAGCACCTCCGCCATCGTGGCCGGATCGAGGCGTTTGTAGGTCCGCTCTGGCCCGCGCCCATCGGCCAAGGTCAGCACGCCGGTGGCGATGATGATCATTTGCGGCAGAGTGTCCTGCATGATGCTGGCGGCGTGGGCGATGCTGGCCTCGTCCTGAAGGTCAAAGGCAAAGGGGATGATGCCCTCGCCCGCAGGCTCTTTGCCGGCGCGCGATCCGGCGTAGATCCGCTGTGTGCCGCCTTGCGCCAGCGCCTCGCACAGAGCGCGGCCGATGCCTCCGCTTGCGCCGAAGACGGCGGCAGTGGCTGGCCAAGGGGCGGAGCCATCCGAATTGCTGTGTCCTACATCGCTCATGCGAGGTAAAAGGCGGCAATGGCGTGTAAGTTCCGCATATCCCGCAATTGCTTGATCGGATTTCTCGATCAATCGGGCGGTTTTGATCGATTGATTTTCGTTGCTAGGACTGTGTTCCAGGCGTTCCAAGCGTGGCTTACGCGCGACGAAGCGTTGATGGCGTGGGCGGTGACCGGGCGCCGTGAACGTTACTCAACAATTGTGGCCATACTCGCAACACTCCGCGTCTTGCCCTCGCGCGCCAAGGCGCTAGATAGGTGTCACAAGGCAATGGGATCAGATTTGTAATGGCGACTTTCACGCTTCCTAAGAACTCAAAGATCAGCAAGCAAGGCAAAGTGCACAAGGCCGATGGCGGACGTGCGAAGTCGTTCAAGATCTATCGCTATGATCCCGATAGCGGCGACAACCCGCGCTATGACAAGTTTGAGATCGATCTCGACAATTGCGGCCCGATGGTGCTCGACGCGCTGTTCAAGATCAAGAACGAGGTTGATCCCACCCTCACCTTCCGCCGCTCTTGCCGCGAGGGGATCTGCGGATCCTGCGCAATGAACATGAATGGCAAGAATGGGCTGGCGTGCACGACCGCGATTGAAGACCTGAAGGGTGAGGTTCGCATCACCCCTCTGCCGCATATGGATGTGATCAAGGACTTGGTGCCGGACTTCACGCACTTCTACGCGCAATATGCGTCCATTCGCCCATGGCTTCAGACGGTTACGCCGACGCCATCGGGCAAAGAGCGGCTGCAAACGCCGGAGCAGCGCGAGCAATTGGACGGGCTTTATGAGTGCATTCTGTGCGCTTGCTGTTCGACCAGCTGCCCGAGCTATTGGTGGAATTCGGACAAGTTCCTGGGCCCTGCGATCCTGCTTCAGGCGTATCGCTGGCTCGCGGATAGCCGCGATGAGATGACCGGTGAGCGGCTTGATCAGTTGGAGGATCCCTTCCGCCTGTATCGCTGTCACACGATCATGAACTGCGCCAATGTCTGCCCGAAAGGCCTCTCGCCAGCGAAGGCTATCGCAGAGACCAAGAAGATGATGGCAGAGCGCGAAATCTGATCCGGTGACGTTAGACGACGAGGTATTCGAGCATACCCCCGATCCTGACAATCCGGGTTGGAATCATTGGAATCTGAAAGACCAGACGCTGTTCAATGGCGCGGTGATGGGAAAGCTCATCACGCGGCCAGAGGGGGAGAAATGCCGGCTGCGCATGTTCCCAGAGCGGCGGCATGAGAACCTGCAGGGCATCATCCACGGCGCGGTAACGCTCAGCCTGATCGATATCTCGATGTTCACGACTATGCATGTGGTGGGCAGCGGGAATGCCGGTCCCTCGGTAACGCTGGAGCTTTCGACGCAGTTCGTGGGCGGCGGTGATCCAAAACGGCCGCTCGATGCGGTGACAGAGATCGTGCGCGAGACGGGACGCATGCTGTTCCTGCGCGGACAAGTGGTGCAGGACGACGATGTGGTCGCGAGCTATTCCGGCATTGTGCGCAAGATGAAGCCGCGCGCATGAGCAGCGCTGAGTAAAGCCGATGCTGGCGCGTTACGAACGACTGATTGCCAATGGTGAGCTTAGGCCTGACCCAGATCAGAGGCGCGCTGCGGAGCGGCTTGATCGGTTGCAGAAGGACTTAGAGGCGGAGACCTCTGGCGGGCTACTGTCGCAACTGTTCGGCGCGAAGAAGGTCCGCCCGCAAGGCGTCTACATGTTTGGCGGAGTTGGCCGGGGCAAGTCGATGCTGATGGACCTGTTCCATGAACGCCTTTCGATAAAAGAGAAGCGGCGCGTCCACTTCCATGCCTTTATGCAAGAGGTGCACGCGGAGCTGAGAGAAGCGCGCAAGACCGAGAGCGGTGATCCCATTCCGGTGGCAGCAGAGCGGCTTGCTGGCCATTTGCGCTGTCTCGCCTTTGACGAGATGGTGGTGAACAACTCTGCCGATGCGATGATCATGAGCCGCCTGTTCGCGCGGATCATCAACACTCATAATGTGGCGATTGTTACGACCTCAAACCGCCCTCCCCAGGATCTCTACACGGATGGTCTCAACCGAGAGCACTTCCTGCCGTTCATCGACTTGATTGAGGCAGAGCTCGACGTGGTCAGCCTCAATGGCCCGACCGACTACCGGCTCGACCGGATTGGCGATCTTAAGACCTGGCACACGCCGATTGGCGATGCCGCCACTGATGCGGTGCGAGAGGTGTTCTTCCGCATGACCGACTTTGCGCCGGAGGATGCCGAGCACGTGCCTTCGCAAGAGCTGGAGGTGGGCGGCAAGCGCACCATGCACGTGCCTAAGTCTTTGAAAGGCGTTGGCGTGTTCAGTTTCAAGCGGCTTTGTGCAGAAGCGCGCGGCGCTCCAGACTACCTCGCGATTGCGCGCTATTTCCACACTGTGATTATCGTCGGCATCCCGCAAATGGGCCCGGAAATGCGCAACGAAGCGGCGCGGTTTGTGACCCTGATCGATGCTCTTTACGAGCACAAGGTGAAGCTGTTCGCGACCGCCGCAAGCGCCCCAGACGCGCTCTATCAGGCCGGTGATGGCAGCTTTGAGTTTGAGCGCACAGCGAGCCGTCTGCAAGAAATGCAGAGCGATGAGTACCTAGCGCTGGGACATGGGGCCGAGACCTAACGAGACGTCTATGCGGCGGCGATGCGCTCTGCGAGACGCTCTTGTGCCGTGGTCAGCCGGTTCATCACCTTGAGGTCCTGCTCACGCAGCTCAAGCGCCGTATCCGCCCACAGCTCCGTAATGCGGTTCAGTTCGGAAAGCTGAAGGTTCCAAACCTCTTTCGTCGCTCGGCGAGAACCCACCAGTCCAGCATGGCGGCGCTCCGACTTCTTGATGAAATCGCGCGTCGCATTCACCCCATCGCCCGGTTCAGCCAGTTGATGGACAATGCCCATCTCATACATTTGCTCAGCCGTGTAGGTCTCGTTCGACATGATCAGGCGTTCTGCCATTGAGCTGCCGATTTTGCGTGACAGCAATGCGTGTGCGCCCATGCCTGGGAACAGGCCAAACATCACCTCTGGCAGGCCAAATGTCGCGGTTCTTTCCGCGATGATATAGTCGAACGATAGCAGCGCCTCGAACCCGCCACCGAGCGCAGCGCCTTGCACCATACCGATGGTCAGCATTGGTATGTCGAGCGCTTCTATATTGCGATGAAGGATCGCGCAGCAACGATGGCCGTAGTTAACCAAGCCATCGCGATCACGCTCTCGGATCAGTCTTTGGAAAAGCGCAAGATCCCCGCCGAAGCAAAAGACATCAGACGCACGGCTCCCCAACACGAGGTACCGCAAGGGCACTTTGTCAGGGCCGAAGCCCCGCGCAATTTGACGCTGCCATTCTTCAAAATTGTCCAGCATCTCCCGCGTAAAGCTAGGCCGATCTGCCGGGTTCATATAGCTCCACAGCGTGCTCGACGTATCGTCGTACATCACGTCTATTTCACTGAGTTTAAATAACTCTTCCGGAATTGATGCATGCAATGCGCTTTCCGCGAACAACTCTTCGTCGTCCGTGAAAGGGATTGCTTTGCTTGCCCCGCTATCCATTCTCGAAATGCTCCAAATACCACCATGGCGAAGCTTCGATCTTGTATTCGCCCCGTTGAGCTGGATCGTCGATTTACTTCGATATGAAGCGATCTAGGCACGGCCAATGTTTAAGTGCAAATACTAATTCATGATCGCAACAAGTGTTTACGTCTCAGTTTGGGGCACCGCATGGTTAACAGGACCCTTTTGTTAGTCGTCGTTATGCACTGACACCTAGCCGGATGACCGACTTTTCGAGCATCAGCAATTGCCACAAAACCCTCGAGTTATCTGAGCGTCCTGCGATGTGCGCCTCAGCCAATTCAGCCATGTGCTTGCGATCAAACCATCCCGATTGAGATAGCTGCGAGCTCGATGCAATTGCACGCGCTGATCCAGCCAATGGCCCGCGCAGCCACGCCGCAATTGGCGTTACGAAGCCTTGCTTTTGTCTGTAAAGAATGTCGCTCGGTAAATAACGTTCCATGCATTTCTTGAGCAGGTATTTGCCGGTCGATCCGCGCACCCGCATTTTCTCTGGCAGACGCGCCGCAAACTCGATCAGCCGGTAGTCCAGTAAGGGCTCCCGCGCCTCCAGACTAACGGCCATGCTTGTGCGGTCGATTTTGGTCAAAATATCCCCAGAAAGCCAAAATTTGAGGTCCGCATATTGCGCCCGGTCGAGCCCGCTGCGCGCCGGAGCGCTCTTCATCATCGCGATCAGATCATCCTCGCCGCGATAGCCTTGAAGGTCGCTGGCGAAGCTTGGGTCATAGAGCGCGCCGCGCTGTTCAGGGGTGTTTACGGAGAGTCCGCGCGCATAGCCCGCCTCGCCTCCTTCTGCGAGCGCGAGCAAAGTGGATTTGGCTCGGAATGGCCTAGGTGCCCAATCCGCCTTTGGCCATGCCCGCCCAAGCGCCCCAAATACGGGTTCCCGTAGACCGGCAGGCAAAATTGATCGCACGCGCTCTTCATGATGGTGGAAGACTTGCCTGCGGTATCCCGCGAAGGCTTCGTCCGCTCCGTCTCCCGACAGAGCCACGGTCACTTTCTCACGCGCCAGCTCGCATACCCGCCATGTCGGCAGAGCGGAGGCATCGGCAAAGGGTTCGTCGAACATGCCGACCAGTGCATCGACCGCGCCAAAGTCGTCCTGCCCAACCGTGCGCGCCTCATGGTCGGTGCCGAATTTCTCTGCGACAGTTTGCGCGTAGCTTGTCTCATCCAGCGCTGCGACATCAAATCCGATTGAGCAGGTTCGCACAGGCTCAGCGCTGACCTCGCTCATCAAGGCGACGACGCTCGAGGAATCAACACCGCCGGATAAGAACGCGCCCAGTGGCACGTCGGCGACCATGCGCGATTGCACCGCCTCACGCATCAAATGGACCAATTGCGCAGACAGGTCTGCTTCGGAGCCATGCTCGCGTTCTTCGAAACTGATATCCCACCAGCGCTTTGGCGCGCTAATCGGCTGACCATGTTCGAGCAGCATGAAATGACCAGCGGCCAGCTTCTCTACCCCAGCAAGGATCGAGCGGCTGTCTGGAACATAGCCCCATGTGAGGTAATCATCGAGCGCTTGCGGGTTCAGCCTACGTCGCAGCAAAGGATGGGCGAGCAGGCCCTTGAGTTCAGAAGCAAAGGCAAGGCTGCCGTCGCTTAGTCGCGCAAGCAAGAGCGGTTTTACGCCGAGCCGGTCGCGGGCCAAGAACAGGCTGCGTTTGTCCAAATCGTATATCGCGAAGGCGAACATACCATTGAGGCGCGAAAGGCAATCCGGGCCCCAGCGCTGCCACGCGGCAAGAATGACTTCGGTGTCGCCAGAGGTTTTGAACCGCGCGCCCGATTGCTCCAGCTCGCGGCGCAGCTCGCGGTAATTGTAGATCTCGCCATTGAAGCTGACGACGGCGCGGCCATCAACGCTGGCCATTGGCTGCGGTGAGCCTTCGAGGTCAATGATTGAGAGGCGGCGGTGCCCCAGCCCCACGCCCGGAGCCGTCCAAACGCCTGCGCCATCCGGGCCGCGATGGACCAGCGCATCGCACATCCGCTCGACCCGTGCAGGATCGACGGGCTTAGGCGTTTCCGCATGAAAAATTCCGGCAATCCCGCACATAGGCTGAGCCGCCTAGCCGATTGGCGAGGCAATGGCGACAGCCGGTGTCAGAGCGACCGCAATTCCTGCAAGCACCGCCAAAATGGTGATGCCGATCAGGATGGCCGCGTGGCTGGCGTTAAAGCGCTCTAGACGGGCAATCCAAGGCATTGCAGTCAATTCTTCAGAGGTGAAGCCAGCATCCTCCGGATCGCGCTCAAAGAAGCGCCATGCACCCGCGATCATGATCACCAGAACGATGGCGAAGAATATCCAGCCATAGAAGATATGATCAAACCCTTCAGCGAATTCGACGCCTTGGCTCTGGGCGATGTAGATCGTACCCCAGGCGCGGACCCCATTGGCCAGGATCGGAACGACGATCGCTGCCAGCATGAAGGCTGCTCGGCGGGTCCAGCTGGTGAACTGTGTAAAGCAGACAAGTACCGCCAGGGTGACCATGGCGACCAGGAACTTCACCCCAGAGCAAGCCTCGGCGACGATAAACAGACCGACAGGCGTGTTGATATAGATCCCGTCGATCTCTGCAGGGACGCCGCTGGCAAGGGTCAGCCAGATTGCAATCTCAGCGGTGATCATTTGCAGCGGCGGGATGATCTCATCGCCAAATGGCACGAGGAAAGCGGTCATCGCTAATGGCAGGGCAAGCAGGACAGAAATGCGCGGACCGATGATGGCAACTGCAGCGGCCATGACCGCGCCAACCGCTCCAGCATGGGCGAAGAGGTTGATTCCGGTGATGCGGCCCAGCGTCCATAGGCTTAACGCGAAGGCGACAAGACCGAGACCGGGCAGCCAACCTTTGGGTGTAGCAGCGCCAAGCTCATCGCGTTTCAACCACACGAGCCATCCGACAATGACGGGCATCAGCAGGATGTGATTGTAGGTGTCGATGTTCCACCATTGGTGCAGCATCTCACCCCATTCGCGCGCCGCCAAAACAACGAGCGCGGTGATTGCCAAGCCAAGCATCACAAGTGGCTGTTTCCAAGCGCTTGGCACGTGGTCAGCTAGGCTCTGCTGACGCCAATCCTGCGTGAGTTTCTCAGGCTGCATCGCGCGTCTCGCCTGCTGGCCATACCAAACGCTCAAGCGGCTCTAGCATCGCATCCCACGCATGGTGATCGAGCACGAATTGCCGTGGGGAGGCCCCGAGGTCGAACAATGCATCGGGATCGGCCAGAGCTGCCTCAATCCGCGCAGCCATCTGCTCTGAATCAGCAGGTGCAACCAACCAATGTTCACCGTCGACGGCGGCAATGCCGGTCGCGGCCTCTTCGGTGAGCACAACAGGCTTGGCCATCGCCATCGCTTCGAGCACTTTGTTCTGGACGCCGCGCGCGATCAGCAGCGGTGCGAGCACAAAGTCAGCCGCAGCGATAAATGGTTTTACGTCGGGCACCTCACCCCAAATGGTGAGACCTGGCGACTCCGAACGGGCGAGCAAACACGCGGTCGGATTGCGGCCTACAATGTGAAACTCAGCCTTAGGATGCTTGGCGCGAATGACGGGCAGCAATTGCTCAATGACCCACTCAGCCGCTTGCTCATTGGGCCGATAATCCATCTGTCCGGTAAAGACGAAATGCGGACCCTTGCGGGCGTGCAATTCGGCATGCGGCTCGACTGCGCTGGGATCAAAGGCGCCGGCATCAATGCCATTGCCGATCACTTGGACATTCACCCGCGAAGGATCGGTCAGCCTCCCCTGATACAGTTCAGCTTCGTTCTCGCTGATCAGAATGGTGGCGTCGGCCCGCGCGCCAAGGCGCTCTTCTTCCGCCGCCAGCAAGCGCCCTTCCCGCGTATTCAGCCAGACGCGCTCGCCCGCTTCGGCATAGCCTTCAAACTTGGCGCTATCGACGTCGCACAGGTCGATCACCACCCTGCCCGCAAAACTATTGGGCACATATTGCCCCATCTGGCCGGAGAAGATGACGATCGTGTCGATTGGGTGCTTGGCGAGTGTCTGCTGGACCCAGCTCTCCAAACGTGCGCTGTGAAAGGCTGTGAGGCTGACGGGTTTGCCGGTCAGCACCGCTTCGACCCCAGCAAGCGTCAGCGGCTTGCGCCGATCCACCACGCATTGTGATGCGGCTATCGCATCGACCTCTGCCACGGCTGCACGGTCCTCAGCATTCTCTGCGAAGCAACCGACATGGACCGGGCTAAGCTGCGCCAGTTTCTTCAGGAAATGGTGCGCGCGGATTTTATCCCCGCGATTTGGCGGAAACGGTACGCGGTGCGCCAGAAATAGGATCTCGCCCATCAGCCCGCCCGATCCCTAGGCCAGCCCACGCGCGATCCACGGACCAATCGCATTGGCAATCGGCAGCGGCAGCTTCTTCCAAAGCTCAATCTTGCGCGAATAGGCCTCGCTAGTCGGATCGATATCGCGCGGCTCGCTGCCCGGCGTATGCCAATGGGCATAGGTCAGCGGCTGCGGCTCAAAGCCCCAGTTTTTCTTGAAGTTGTAGGGACCGCTGCCAGTCTTTGAACGGCCAAAATCAAAGTGTGACATGCCAAGCGAACGCGCGTGGCACATCAGCTTGTAATACATTAGCTCGTTGGCGCGCAGGGAGCGCGCAGCGAATGTGCCGCCGCCCCAAAATGGCATGACTGCGCCCTCGTGATAAAAGGACAGGACGCTGGAGATCGGCTCCTCACCCGAATAGACCGTGAGGATATCGGCGCTGTCAGGAAACGCCTCAATCATGGCCTTGAACAGCGTTTTGGGGAACACTGGAGTGCCAAGATTGCGGACACTCTCGCTATACACCGCGTAATGCGCCGCCAAATCCCTATCAGAGCGGCCAATACGCACGTCCAGGCCGCCTTTGAGGCCCTTGCGCACCTCCGCCCTTGCTTTGCGCGGAATGGCCAGCAATTGCGCCTCATCATCCTCTGCCAGCTCGGCGATGAAACCGGCATGCTTGTCGCTCATGGCTTTCCAGCCATTGGGCACCGGGGCCCCGCGCAGCTCAACGCTGGCAACCGTGTTTCTAACCGCGTGATCTTGTGCAGCGCCAGCAAGAGCCTGGGCCGCTTCCTGTGTCTCGGCCAGGATACCGCCGCCCACGCCAAATCCGCTGGAGACCAAAGCCCGGCCAAACAAAGGCGAATGAGCATCAGTCAGCGCCAGCCAACCGGTAATTACGCCCATCTGCTGAGTGATGAAACCGCAAGCCTTTTGGCCTGTGCCCACCTCCACCGCTTTTAGCCATGCAGGGCGGTGAAACAGGCTGGCCTTATGCTCGCGCACAAACCCCTCAACCCGCTCCAGCATTTGGGCATCGGAGAAGTCCACTTGTGAGACGGTGATTGGCAGTTTCACAGGCGCGTTCATGGGGTCAGGTCGACGGCCCGTGAGGCTTCGCGCAGCGCGATCATATCCATCCGCGCCCAGCGGAACTCATGCACCAGCTCGCCCAGCTTGCCTGCCATCTTATCCAGATTGGTGTAGTGGCGTAGCTTTGACCGCATCGGCGCATTGCCAACGCGCGGTTGGTTCGGGTCGATTTCCCAAGGGTGGAAATAGAACACCGCCGGGCGTTCCTCGCGGCGGTTCACTTGGCGGATCGCCCAGCGCGAAAAGGCATAGGGCAGCACGCGGAAGAAACCGCCGCCGCCCGCCGCAACACGCCGGCCGCCAAGAATGGCAGTGGTAACCGGTATCTCGATCATGTCCGACCAAGGGATCGGCTTAAAGGCAAAGCGTGGCGCCTCAGGCCAGCCATAATGGTCATGCGTGATCGGCGCGACGCTGGAGGAATAGGTGTAGCCCTGCTCCGCCAGTTCCATGAATGCCCACGGTGTGCGCTGGTCAATGGAGAAACTTGGCGCGCGGTAACCGGTAACCTCGGTGCCAGAGCAGTCCTGCAGGATATCGCGCGACAGTTTGAGGTCTTCGGCAAATTGCTCACGTGTGAAGGTGAACACGCGCGCATGGTCATAGCCATGGCTGGCGATCTCATGGCCCGCATCCGCAATTCGCTTGATCATTTGCGGGTGACGCTTTGCCACCCAACCAAGAGTGAAGAACGTGCCGTGCACGTCAGCCTCGGCAAACAGATCAAGGATACGGTAGATATTGTCTTCGACGCGTGTTTTGATCCCGTCCCACTCGCCGCGCTCGATCACATCCTCAAACGCGCCGACCTGAAACCAGTCTTCGACATCCACGGACAGGCCGTTGACGACCTGGGCCTTCACATCCTTGGAGAAATTCGGCGCGACGTTCATTTACGCGGCCTCGCGCGATGCATCTTCCTCAAGCCATTCGATCAGCATGCCAACGACATGGCGGAAAGATTGCTCTTGTTCCTCAAGCCGGCTTTCGATGCGGTTGATCGCCTCGCTGACCTCTGGGTCCATTTCCATCGGCTGCGCGTGCGAGCCTGCCTCTTGCAGCTCGCCAATCGCGGCTTCCAGCTTGGAGGTGCGCTGATCGCGCTCTGCCAACAAAGCAGCGACTTCTGGCGCAGGCACCGCGTCAATTGCCGCGTCGGCAACGGATGCCGTTGTAGTCACTTGTGCAGGAATATCGCGCGCGCCTTTTGAGGTGTCAGCGAGCATTTCCTCGCACACAGCTTCGACCATTGCGGTGGTCAGTTCACTTTGCTCTTCGATCGCGCTGAGCAGCAGCATGCGGTTCATGATCTGGTTCACGCGGCGAGGGATGCCGTCCGTTGCCTCGTAAATGGCGCCCAGCACTTCGGTGGTGATCACCGGATTACCCTGCCACCCGACATGCTCAAGCCGGTGAGTGATATAGGCTTCCACCTCTTCCTCATCGAGCGCTTCTAAGTGGTGCGAAGCAATGACGCGTTGGCGAAGCTGATCCAGGTCCGGATGGCTCGCGACGGTGGTGCGAAACTCTGGCTGACCCAGCAGCAGGCTCTGCAGCAGCGGGTGCGAACCGAGTTGGAAGTTTGACAGCATGCGCAGTTCTTCCAAAGCGCCGACGGCCAGGTTCTGGCATTCGTCAACGATCAGGAGGCAGCGCCGTCCGGCGCGCGCTTCGTCCTGTAGGAAGCTCTCAATCGCGCCGAGAGCGCCTGCTTTGTCGCGGCCCGAAACCTCAATGCCAAAGCTTTGCGCAACCACATGGATCAGCTCTTCGCCGTCGAGTGCGCTGGTGACGACTTGGCCGACAGTCAGTGCCTCTGGGTCGATCCGCTGCATCAGATGCGCGACCAAGGTCGACTTACCTGCGCCCACCTCGCCCGTGATGACGATAAATCCCTCGCCCTGGTTCAAGCCATAGCCGAGATAAGAGAGAGCCTTCTTGTGGCTCGCGCTCTCGAAATAGAACTCGGGATCAGGGGTCAGCTGAAATGGGCGAGAGTTGAAGCCGTAAAATTGTTCGTACATCGTCAGTGTGTCCAGATCAGAAGTCGTAACGCAGGCCGAGCAGCGCCGTTGCAAAGGCGAAGTCATCAGCCGACAAATCGGAATCGAGGTAATCTACGGCGACCGCCGCGCGGGCCGACAGCTTACCGGTGAGCGAGCGGCTGTAAGCGGCCGAGGTGCCGTAGCCGGTGACATTGCCATTTATGCCGTCACCGCGGCCGAACCAATTGACGTAGCCATTGACCGCTAGGTTCGCATTGTTGCCGATTGGGCGGTTGAGTGAGCTGCGCACGTAATAGCTCTCGTCAGTCACACCATCAGCGGCGGCCAAAATGGTGCCCGGTGCGGCGATGAAGCGGCGGTTGTCATACCCAGCAGCAATTGCCGCATTGAGGCGGCCAACCTGGCGCTGGTAAGCGATTTGCGCGCCGCGGCTGCGGAAGGCCGCTGAACGGACCGAGCCGAACAGGCCAGCACAACCCGCGCCGCTTTCCCCGCCAACACAGCCGCCGAAATCACCGGTGAGTGAGTTGCGAATGGCCGAGAATTCGGTTGGCAATGCCGCCAAAGAATTGGTGAGCGATCCGCCAAAGCCGCTGACCGCGTCATAGACTGAGATACTCAACTGGCTGCGACTATCAGGCACAAATGTGAAGTTGCCGTAATATGTGGTTGAATCGTAACGACGACCAACGGTCGCGGCGAGCGACGTACGGCTGCTTGGACGCCAGAGCACGCCAACATCCCAGATGAAACCATCGATATCAAAGGCAAGCTGACGCGACGCGCTGGTGTCGGTGACCAAACGGCCATCGCTGCCAATAACGGGATCGCCATTCACATCGCGAAGTGCATCGCGGCTTGAAACCTCAACGTCTTCGTAGCCGACGCCGCCAACAACCGAGAGATTGCTGGTGACGGGCACGGTCACATCGGCGCGAACATAGGTGTCGCGGACCCGTTGATCGAGGTTGGAAATGTCTTCCTGGAAGTATCCACCGCCAACGCCAATGCCAACAGGCAAAGGCTCGCCCGGGCGTGTGGCAGCGCGCAATTGCGCGTTGTAGGTGACACTGTCGTCGAAGACATCAGCGACGGCTCCAGATGGAGTGACAATCGCGTCATTTGCTTCAAGCCGGGTGTAGCCCACTCGTGCAGAACCAGTCACATCGACAGCGCCAACGCGGGTTGCGAGGGTTGGCCCGACATAGCCGCTGTAGATTTGGCTCTCTGCATCGTCTTGCACCAATGGATTGGCGGTGACCCCGCCAGAGCCATCGATGCGCGTGCGGCTAGCCAAGGCGCCAGCATCCAGCGTCAAAGAACGCGGGATGATCGATAGGTAGCCGCGCGCAACGCCGCTGAATGTATCGGAATCAATGGCGTCAGACGCGCCATAGCCAATGTTGCGCTCGTAACGCAGCGACAGCGAACCGCCGCTGTTGCGGCCCGTCGCGGACACATCCACGCCCGCTGCCATCTGAGTGTAGGTCAGCACGTCATCGCCGGGTGTCAGCTCAGCTGAAAGGATCTGAGACACCTCAATGTAAGGCTGCACAGCAACGCGCGGGCCGTCAGAGACGCCTGAATTGCCGCCATCATCCTGGGCTTGCGCCTGAGCAGGCGCAGCGGCGACGATTGCCGCCAGCCCTACTAACAGCGCTGCTCTGAGAACTTTAATCACGATCTTTCCCCCTGCGCGCCATAACTGCCAAATTGGCGTCCTGACGGGCTGAATTGTGCTGCATTGAGCAACAGCTTGATGTCGACACAGGCCGACAGCAGCTGCTGCGCATCTTCAAGCGCGGCACGGCTTGTTTCATCGGCGCGGGCGACCAGCAGAACCTGGCCAACATGCGCGGCGAGCTCGGCTGCTGCTGAGGCAGCAAGCGCGGGCGGTGTATCGAAAATGACGATCCGGTTGGGTGCGCCTTGGGTCAGACGGGCAAGCACTTCACCCGTCCGCGCGCTCGCCAAATACTCGGCGGCGTTCGAATTGCGGCTGCCCGCAGGCAGCACGAAGAGATTGTCGATGTCTGTCTTGACCGCGAGCGTCTCTGGCTGAAGGCTCGGGTCCGCCAATGCGTCCATTAGGCCCTTGCCCGGCTCGAAACCAAGGCGCGCCGGAACGCTGGGCTTGATGACATCAGCGTCTACCAGCAGCACCTCGAGATCGCGCTCAGCCGCCAAAGCAATAGCCAGATTGACCGCGCAATAGGTTTTGCCCTCGCCGGGATGCGGCGAAGAAACGAGAATTTGCTGAGCTTTGGATGATCCGCCAGCGCGGGCATCAGCGAGCAACTCGCGTTTGACGATGCGAAACTCTTCGAGCAGCTCGCTCACCCCGTCTTCTGGCACGATCAGGCCAGCATCGCGCAGATGATCGCGCGAGATTGGCTGGTGCGCGTGGCCAAGAGAGACCGCTTGCGGTAAGTTTTTGACTGGTTCTGCTGTAGGAATTGTCGGCGCAGGCGCTTGCACCGCCGTCTCTACAGGAGCCGCCACAGGCGCAGCAGCGCTTGGAACAGCTGGCTGCGGCGCAACCGGACGCCGGACGCGCTTTTCGCCCTCTGGCAGGCGCACAGGCGGCTTGGCTGGTGCCAAGGCATCCAAGCCAAACGTATCGTTCGCACGCTCAAACAGAGACGGTTTGCCGGTCACTTTGGTCGCCCCTTCGCGTGAAATCTTGCTGTGTTCTGTCATCTCAGCTCCCTCACGCGACCGCGCCGACTGAGACAAATTCAATGCCCAGCAGAATTACGAACACACCGAACAAACCAGCGGTTGCCCCAGCAAATTGCTTCAAACGCTTCGCGCGCAGCTCTTTTGCAGCCTCGGATACGGTCATCGAGATCGACCCGATTACGGGCAGATCAAGCGCGCGCTCCAGTTTCTTCGGCGTAGCGAAGGTAGAGCGCAGCTGGCTGAGCGCGTAGGCGGCTCCTGCCCCTGATGCGAGGCCGACAAACAGCACACCAAGCAGCAACAGCGGACGATTGGGCGCAGCGGGGCCTTGCGGCACCACTGGCGGATCGGTCAGCTGGAACTTGAACTGGCTGGTGTTGTCTTCCACTTCGCCGCGCGTGCGCAGCTCTTCGCGGTCTTGCAGCAGCTTTTCGTAATTCTGCTGCAACACTTCATAATCACGGCTGATCCGGTTGGCTTCCGCAGCCACCTCTGGTTCGGCAGCCTGGCTGCCCATCAGCGCGGCAATGTCCGATTGGATCGCGGCGCGGCGAGATTGCAGCGATTCGACGCTGGCTTGGCGGTCTGCGCGGATCGAGACTAGCGAGGTGTAGGCTGGGTTTGGCGTACCGCCTCCAGCATTCGGCCCTTGAGCCGCAACTTGACGGGTGAGAATTTGAACCTGGCGAGTGGTAGCCACCACATCAGGGTGCTCATCGGTAAGCCCGCGAGAACGCAGCTCCGCCAATTGAGCCTGCGCGCCAGCCAGAGCGGCGCGTGGACCGCCAGTGCCCGGCGTGTCGATTGTGCGCGGCGTCCCCGCCAATTGCCCATTGATCGCGGCCAAAGCGCTTTCAGCCGCGGCAAGATCAGCTTCGATCCCGCGCGCTTCTGTCCGCGCCTGCTGAAGCCGGGTTACAAGCGTGCTCGAACCGCCGATCAGGTCAGGATATTGCGCTTCAAAGGCGAGACGGCGCTGCTCGGCCGCTTCAAGCTCGCGCTTGCGTTCATCCAACTGCTCATCGATCTGAGTCACGGCGCCGGAAACCTGAGCCCGGCTACCCGCGACATGCTCATCGCGCAGAATGTCGATCAGCTTTTGCACCACGTCACGCGCCAGAACGGCGTTCTCAGCGTCAGACAAATCGCCCTTACCGACCGTTGCGGTGATTTCGAACAGATTGTCCTGTTCGCTGGTAACCGTGACCTTCTCATCAAGGTTCTTGATCTCAGTCTCAAGCGCAGAGCGTTCTGTGATGTTTTCACCCAAACGCGTCGATTTAATGACCTTTTCGAGGTTCACGGCACTGGCAAGCGTTTGCCGGACACGGCGGATTTCCTCACGGCCGTCGCCGGCAATCCCCAATTGTTCGGACAGCACATCGTCGACATCGACATAGATGCGCGCCTTCGCCTCGTAGGAATTGGGGATCATCGCGACCACCAACCACCCGAGCAGGCACACGCCCCAAGCGACGGCGAGCGCTAGCCACCGGCGGTGCCAGACCGAGTAAAGCGCTGTACGCAGTTCTTCAAAAATCTCGCTCATGCGCGGCGCGGGTCCTTAAAAGGTGCTCTCAGGGATGATGATCACATCGCCTGGGCTAAGCGTTACGTTCGCGGCGCTGTCGCCCTTCTTGAGCAAATCCTTGAGGCGCAGACGGTATTCGACCTGTTCGCCGCTCTCCCGGTCCAGTCGGATCAGCTTTGCCCGGTTGCCAGCGGCAAATTCGCTGAGCCCGCCCACAGCGATCATCGCGTCGAGCACGGTCATGTTCGCGCGGTACGGCAGAGAGGCAGGCTGCTCGGTTGAGCCGACGATCCGAATCTGCTGGTTAAACGTGCCTGAAAACTCATTGACGATCACCGAGACGATCGGCTGCTCAATGTACTGAGCGAGTTGATCGCGGATATCGTTCTGCAATTCGGTGGCTGTTTTCCCCACGGCAGGAAGGTCACGCACTAGCGGGATCGTAATCCGGCCATCAGGGCGAACCTGAATTTCCTCTGCGCTCAACTCTGGATTGCGCCAAACGTGGATGGTGATTTGGTCAAGCGGACCAATCACATATTCTTCGCTTGGTCCCTCTTCGGCCGTCGCAAAGCTGGCTGGGGGCAGTTCTTGTCCCGCACCGCCGCAAGCGGCGAGCAGCGAAATTGCAACAGCAGATCCCAATATACGGGAATGCGAAAAAGAGGTCTTCATTGATACGTATCCTTGCCTAGGTCGGCGGGGTCAGCATCAGCTACAGGAGCGACCTGCAGCACTGGGCCCGCGAATGACCCGAACTCTCTCGCTCATATTGGTGAACATTGTGTTAGTAATAACGCCTGTTTTGGCCCCCTATCCCGTTTCGGGACAGCGGCTTGCCAAACTCTAAACGCGCACAATTGCGCGGGTTTGAGCGATTAAACGAGCATTTCCGCCGCAGGGCCGTGGCCAAGGAATGCGCTGGGGCTGGCGCTCGCTCCATATGCCCCTGCACAAAAGACCGCGACCAGATCGCCAACATCCGCGCGCGGCAGGCCCGCTTTGTCAGCCAAACGGTCTAGCGGGGTGCAAAGGCAGCCGACCACATTGACCACGTCGTCCACTGGCGCGTCATAACTATTGGCAATGGCGACGGGGTAATTGCGGCGCACAACCGTGCCGAAATTACCGGATGCGGCGAGTTGGTGGTGCAATCCGCCATCGGTGACCAGATAGGTCGTTCCGTGGCTGACCTTCCGATCGATCACCCGCGTTAGGTAAACGCCTGCTTCGCCAACGAGATAGCGGCCAAGCTCAAGGCACAGCTCTGTATTCTCAAGAGGCGCTGGGAGGTTTGCCATATGTTCATGCAAAGCAGCGCCAACCGCTGACAAGTCCAAAGCCTCATCATTGGGGAAATAAGGAATGCCAAACCCGCCGCCCATATTGAGTTTTGGCAGCTTCTCGCCGATCTCGTCAGACAGTTTTGCAGCTAAATTCAGAACATTGCCCTGCGCTTCTATAATCGCCTCAGCGCTCAAGGCCTGGCTACCCGTGAAGATATGCAGGCCGCGCCATTCAGCGCCCGCACCGATCACTTCGCGCGCCAGATCGGGCACTTTATCCGCGTCCACGCCAAATTGCTTGGCACCCCCGCCCATCTTCATGCCGGAGCCTTTAAGCTCGAAATCCGGATTCACGCGCAAAGCCATGCGCGGCGCCTTGCCCATCTTCTCGCCGATAGCGAGCGAGCGGTGTGCTTCGCCTTCGGACTCGCAATTGAGCGTTACGCCCGCAGAAATCGCCGCTTCCAGCTCATTATCGCGCTTGCCGGGCCCTGCAAAACTTACGCGCGCCGGATCAATTCCGGCGGCATTAGTCATGGTCAGCTCGCCGGAGGAGGCGATGTCAAACCCATCGACCAAAGCCTCCATATGGGCGATCACAGGAGCATAGGGATTGGCTTTGACCGCATAATTGATCCCGATGCGCGGCGGCAGTGCGGCACGCAGCTCCGCGACGCGCGCATCAAGGCGATCCTTCGAATAGACGAACAGCGGGGTCTTGCCCGCTTGCTGCGCCCATTCGCTGGCCCGCTTACCGCCAATGGCGAGTTCGCCATCAAGCGTCTCAAACCCAGCGGGAATCGGCCCCAACGCCTTGGCCTTATCCAGCGAAGTCATTGGCTTAGCTCCCTGAGCAGGGCTGTGCGATCAATCTTCCCATTAGGGTTGAGCGGCATGGCATCGCGCCAATGGATCGCTTGAGGTTGCATAAAATTGGGAAGCTCCCGCTTGAGCGTTTTGACCAAAGCCTTGTGCGAAGCCTCGCTTTCAGCCCCGCGCACCACGAGATGCACCGCATGGCCGAGGCGCTCGTCTGGCAGCCCGAGCGCCACCGCTTCTTGCACCTGATCGCAGGCAATTGCGGCTTCTTCGATCTCGGCGGGGCTAATCCGATTGCCCGCGCTCTTGATCATCGCATCACGGCGACCGACGAAATAGAGCAGGCGATCTTCCTCCCGCCGCACGCGGTCGCCCGAGAATACCGCCGTCCCGCCATAGCGCGACTGGCGCGGTGCAGGCTTGAACCGCCGCGCGGTGCGCTCCGGGTCTTGCCAGTATCCCTGCGCGACCAACGGTCCGCAGTGAACAAGCTCACCTTCCTCGCCGGGCTCCGCCACTTCACCCTCATCATTAATGACCAGAATTTCCGCGAAAGGAATCGCTTTACCCATTGAAGTTGGGTGCGAATCGACCAACGCAGGGTCAAGATAGGTAGACCGGAAAGCCTCGGTCAGGCCATACATGGGATAGAGATCAGCATCCGGGAATATCCGCCGCAGATCCGTGACCAGCTCGGTGGTCAGCGCCCCGCCGCTATTCGTCATCCGGCGCATGAAAGCAGTCGCCTCTGGTGTCCAATCGAGCTCGGTCAGCTGCACCCACAACGGAGGCACTGCGGCCAAGGTCGTGATCCGATGCTTGGCGCAGGCCTTCACCACATCGCGGGGAAACAGAAAATCGAGCGGGACGATGCAGCCGCCCTTGTACCACGTCGAGAGCAGTTGGTTCTGGCCATAATCAAAGCTCAGCGGAAGGACAGACAAGGTCACGTCATCGCCGGACATCTTGAGGTAATCCGCGACGCTGACCGCGCCGAGCCACAGGTTCGCATGGCTCAGCACCACGCCCTTGGGCCGCCCGGTGGAGCCGCTGGTGTAGAGAATAGCAGCCAGTTCCGCGGGATCCGCACTGGAAGGACCAATCGGCGTGTCATGCGCGGTAGCAGCCGCCAGAGCTTCATCTTCCTCCAGCGTGCTACAGGAGCCCGGCAAATCACCGTCTTCGAGCGATTTTAGCCGCGCAGCATTCGCAATGATCAGGCTCGCACCGCTATCCGCCAAGATATGGGCCGCTTGTGCGCGCTTCAGCAGGGGGTTGATCGGCACATGCACCAGACCTGCCCTCGCTGCCGCTAAGGGCAGCAGACAAGTCAGCTCACCCTTCGCCGCCCAACTTGCGACCCGCGCGCCTTTCTTTGGTACAACGCCCTGAAGCCAGCCCGCGAGAACAGCGACACGCTGTCTTAACTCCTCATGGTTAAACGTCCGGTCACGAAGCACCAGAGCAGGCGCATCCGCGCGGCCACATTCCACGCCGCGTTCGGCGATGTGGTCGAGCGGTTTGGCTGTCTCATCTAGGGTGCTTGGCATGACTAATCCGAAGAGGCACGATCGAGTGATCACCGTGAGTTACCATGACACAGTTAACGTCTTGCATGACCTATGTCATCAAGCGGATGATGGCGTGGTTAGCTCTCCCTTTCAGCGTGCGGAATGGTTTGATCTGTTGGCTCAAACCGGCCTTAAACCCTTGATTGTGATTGCGAAGGAAGATGATCACAGCGCGGCTTTGGCACTGACGGCAGGCACAGGCCACCTCACCCCAATGCGCAATTGGTACAATTTCACCTGGCGGGAATTGGCCCCTCCCGGTGATCTGGGCGACCGTCTGCTGCTTGAGATCGCACGCAGTTTAAAGGCGCACGGCCACCGCGTAACGCTGGAGCCTATCCCAGCCGAGAATGGTTCGGCGACGCGGCTTGCAAAGGCGTTCAAGGCGGCGGGTTGGATGGTTGCCAGTGAGCCATGCGACCTCAATCATATCCTGCACGTTGGCGGGCGCAGCTTTGCCAAGTATTGGGCCGAGCGTCCGGGCAAAATGCGCACGACGCTGAAGCGGAAGGCCAAGAAGGTCCGCGTAGAGATCCTCGACACGTTCGATAACGCGGCTTGGGCCAGCTATGAGGCGATCTACGCCGCCAGTTGGAAACCTGAGGAGGATGAGCCCGCGATGCTGCGCGAATTCGCACGTGCGGAGGGGGCTGCGGGGCGCCTGCGACTGGGCCTCGCCTATGAAGGCGAGACGGCGGTCGCTGCGCAATGCTGGACGGTCGAGAATAGCTGCGCCTACATTCATAAACTCGCCCATCTGGAGAGCCACAAGCAGCTCTCAGCCGGCACGACCCTCACCGCGGCCTTGTTTGAGCGTGTGATCGATCAAGACCAAGTCGAACTCGTCGATTTTGGCACGGGTGATCAACCCTATAAGGCCGATTGGATGGGCGAGACGCGCCATCGCTATCGAATTGATTGCCTTGATCCGCGCCAGCCCAAGGCCTGGCCCGGGCTGGCCAAGCGGCTCGTTCGGCAAACCACTGCGCGACTTGCGAAGCGTGAGGCGCAGAGCTAAGGCGAGCGCCCGTATCAGTACAAACCCGCGAAATTCCGGGAAACGAGGGGTGCATGAGCAGCAATCCGGTCACCGACAATTCGGCAACCGCATCAGAGCAGACAGATATGTCTGGCATCGGCAAGAGCCGCGCGGCAATTGACCGTGATCTCAAGGCGATCATCGCTGATGTTCTGGGGTTAGATGCTGACGACGTGAATGAATTCACGCCGGAAACCGGCCTGTTCGGCGACTTGCCAGAGCTCGATTCGATGGCGGTCGCAGGCCTCTTGACCGAGATGGAAGACAGGCTCGACATCGTGATCGAAGACGATGATGTTGATGGCGAAATGCTCGAAACCTATGGCGGGCTGCTCGCCTTTGCCGAGGCCAAGATCATCGAAGGCTGATCGGGCGCGTGCTCACCCACTGGCCCTGCCCGCAGCCCAGCGGTAAAATCTCAGAAGAAATGTTGGCGAAATTTGACCATCCGGGGCGTCCGTGCGTTCTCGTGATCCCGCCGCTGTTTGATGAGCACAACAAATTCCGCAGACAAATCATTGAAATTATGCGCTTGCTTGATGATCTGGGGATTGGTTCAGCCATGCCTGATCTGCCCGGTTGGAATGAGAGCACTGCCCCATTGGCTCAGCAGAGCGTGGGCGCGTGGCAGGCAGCGATGGGCGCCGCAGCAAACCATTGCGAGGCGACTCATGTGCTCGCCTTTCGAGCGGGCGTGATGTTTGCGCCTCCTAGCCTTCCGGGATGGGCCTATGCCCCACAGACCGGCGCAAAACAGCTGCGCAGCATGATCCGAGCGCAAGTGATCGCTGCTCGCGAAGCTGGCGCCGACGAGAGCTCAGACACTTTGATGCAAAGCGCGCGCGAAAGCGGCATGATTTTGGCGGGTTGGGATTTGGGCGCGCAATTGGTGCGCGAACTGGAGCAGGCAGATGAGGTTTCCTTGGGCAGTCTCGCTGAAATCACCCAAAGCGAGCTAGGCGGGCGCGGGCTTTGGCTACGCGCGGAGCCGGACGAAGACCCGGAGCAAGCTGCCGCCCTCGCCACTCTGGTTGCTGAAGAGCTGGTCGCACCATGAGTCGGCTGCACATGGATTATGGCTGCGGGACGCTCAAATGCGCTGGCACATTGGACACCGCGCCCGGTACAACGGGCCTATTGATTGTCAGCGGAGGCAATGAAATCCGCGCGGGGGCATTTTCCGGGCAAGCGAGGTTGGCGGCAGAGATTGCCAAGGCTGGCTTCCCTGTGTTCCGCTTTGACCGGCGCGGCATCGGGGACAGCGAGGGCGAAAATCGCGGTTTCCGTAAGTCAGAAAAGGACATTCGCACCGCAATCGAGGCCTTTCGCGCCATCGCTCCCCAGGTTGAGCGGATTATCGCCTTTGGCAATTGCGACGCGGCCTCTGCCTTGATGCTGGCGGGCGGCGCGGGCTGCGATGGATTGATCCTGTCGAATCCCTGGACGATCGAAGGCGATGAACCGGACGACTTGCCGCCGCCCGATGCGATCCGTGCTCGCTATGCCGAAAAACTCAAGAACCCCAGTGAAGTCATGCGCCTTCTGCGCGGCGGGGTTGATCTCAAAAAACTGGCGCGCGGACTGACCGGGTCGTTGCGTTCTGCGCCAGAGGCCACGAGCCTGGCGGCTGAAATGCAGGCGGGCCTTGCAGGCTTTTCGGGCCAAGTGCGCATCCTGCTCGCCAGCAGTGACCGCACGGCTCAGGCCTTTGCCGGTAGTTGGATCGCGGATGATCCAAGGATTGCGACCTGTGAAGGGGCGGGACACGCCTATGTCGAGCCGCATGCCGCCGACTGGCTACGGGCTCAGATCCTTGCCGGACTGCGCGCCTAAACTACCCTCGCGAAAACAGGCTCACCAGCTCAACATGAGTTGACCAGCGGAACTGACCAACCGGGCGCAATTTTTCCAAAGTGAAGCCCGCCTCGACCAAACGCGCGGCGTCGCGTGCCCAACTTGATGGATTGCAGCTGACATAGACGACCCGCTGGGTCGTGCTTTGCGCGATTTGGCCAATTTGCTCGCGCGCTCCGGCCCTCGGCGGATCAAGCAGAACGGCGGAGAACTTGCTGATTTCGTTTGCATCGAGCGGATTGCGGAACAGATCGCGGTGCATCGCATGAACCTCACGTTGACCCCGCGCCGCAGCAGATTTGCACGCGAGATGAGCCGCCTGATCCGCCTCCACTGCCAACACCTTGCGCCCCTGTGCCAAACCAAAGGCAAATGTGCCGAGACCTGAGAAGAGATCAGCAACCACGCCGGAACCCTCCAGCCATTCCGAAGCGTCAGCAAGCATCCGCGCCTCCGCATCGCGGGTCGCCTGCAGAAAAGCACCTGCGCGCATGGGCACAGGTAGACCTGACAACGTGACGCTGATCGGCTGCGGCTCCCACACGGTTTCAGTGCCATATCCTTGATCTATCGAAAGCCGCGCAAGGCCTTGATCCCGGGCGAAATCGAGAGCGGCTTCGGTCGCCTCCAACCCTTCCAGAGTGATGTTGGTGAGGCTGCAATCGACGCCCTGATCGGTCCACGCAAGCGCAATATCGACCGGAGCATTGCTGCCATGTTCAGCGATAAACGCGCGCAAAGGCCCGATCATCGCCGCTAGCTCAGGCACGAGAACCGGGCATTCTTTCAGATCAACTATCTTATGCGATCCGGCTTCGCGAAAGCCGAGCAATGCGCGCCGATGCTTGCGCAAAGCATGGAGAGTTGCGCGGCGGCGGCTTTGCGGTGGTGATAGATGCACTGGCAACAGCTCGCGGGGCTCCAGCCCCTGCCCCTCGGCCGCATTGGCGACGCGCGAACGCACGAATTCAGACAGAGTTTCTTCATCGGCATGCTGCAACTGGCACCCGCCGCAGCGCTCAAAATGCTGGCAAGGCGGAGTAACATGATGCGGTCCGCGGGTGAGCGTACCATCGGCGGCGATAATGTCTCCGGGCAGCGCGCCGGGCGCATGGCGGCCATCAGCGCTCGCTCCATCGCCCTTGGCCGCTAGCCTGACGATTTCCATCGCAGCTGTTTCACTCACACGCTTCACTCATTGCCCCGCTGACGGCATCGGCCAGATCATCCGCCGTAAATGCCGCGCCGCACATACCCGCAGCAGCGCCGTGAAGCCACACTGCTTCGCAGGCCGCAGTAAATGCATCGCGCCCTGTTGCCATTCGGCTGACCGCGATCCCTGCGAGCACATCGCCCGTACCGGCAATTGACAACCAGCTGGAAGCCGGCGGCGCAAGCGCTAAGCGGCCATCAGGCGCGGCAATGACCGTGTCTGGCCCTTTGGCGAGGATAATCATGCCGCTGGCCGCTGCAACAGCCTGCGCGCGCGCTTGGCGCCCTTCTGCGATGACCGCAAATGTCTTGCACAGTGCATCAAGCTCCCCATCATGCGGGGTCGCCAGGATATTCGCGCCATCATCGATCAGATACCCCTGCACAATCCGCAGAGCGTCAGCATCCAGAACCAGACCGCATCCGTGCGCGAAAGCTGTCTCGAGAGCTTTGACCGAACCCTCGTGCAGGCCCAATCCCGGACCGATCAGCATTGCCTTTATCCGAGAGTCCTCCATCGCCACTTTGAGCGGCATCGGATCGACCACCAATCCGGCGGGGGCATTGGCAAGCGGTTCATGGTGGAACAGCCGCACATATCCAGCCCCAGCGCGCATGGCGGCTTTGCTGGCAAGCACCGCCGCGCCCGGCATGTCTCCGCCCACAATGGCGCACATACCGCGCGTGTATTTGTGGGCGTCCTTGGCTGGAGTTTCGATGGTCGGCCGTCCGACAAGTTGCGCGGCCCCTTCCACCGGAGAGATACCAATCGGTACGAGCAATTTCTGTCCCATCACCTCGCGTGCGGGCAGCCGCCAATGGGCAAATTTCCATGCGCCCAAGGCTAGTGTGATGTCGTAGGCTGGCAGCGATTGGGCCAAGACCGCTCCTGTGTCGGAGTGCACACCCGATGGCAGGTCGATCGCAATCCGGAAATCGTGCCGCTCGGCCAAATCGCGCAGCAGCAGCGAATGTTCGGCGGAAAGCTCTCGCGAGAGGCCCGAACCGAACAGGCAATCGACGAAGACGCTTCCGGCTGCCGCGCCACCAGATGTGAGTATTTCACCTTTGAAACCAGCACGCGCGTTTTTGGCAGCATCCGTGCTCGGTGTGAGCGGTGCCACAACAGTGACCTGTAACCCTGACTGTCGCAAAATCTCTGCGATTACATAGCCATCGCCGCCATTGTTACCCGGCCCGCACAGCACAGTGATCGCCCTGCCCGATGCGATACGCCGGACCCATTCCGCCGCGCCACCAGCGGCGATCCGCATCAACTCATCAACGCTTGTACCGGTGTCGAAAATCGCCTGCTCGGCGGCCTGCATTTGCGCGGCGGTGAGAACTTGGCGGGCGCTCACTCTGGCGCGCTGACCAGCATCTCCGCTGGGATCAAATATCGGTCTTCACCAATTGCGAATTCGCGCACTGTGCTCGGATCAAGGCTGCGATCTTCAAGCGTGTCTGCCCCATCCATCGCGGCAAGATCGCCAGTGGCTGAATCATATTTGACCCGGCGAAAACCGCCATCTGGATGGTGGATCAGGAAGAAAGCGCCGCCTTCATCTGCGGTCTGTTCCAAAGTGCAGACGGTGGAGTAATCTGCGCCAGGCCCAATTGCGCAATCAACACCGCTGCCTTGCGGTGCCCCACTAGGCTCTGCGCCGCATCCAGCGAGTGTGCCGCCTGTCACCAACGTGATCAGGCCAGCCTTAAATATCCGCGAAGACATGGGTTTCCTTCGCTGCGCCAGGATGAGTCAGCGCGCCTTTGCTCGCGGGGCCGACGTTCTGTGCATAGCGCCACAGCGCGCCCGCCTGATAATCATTGGTGCGCGGCTGCCAGGCTTTGCGCCGCTCGGCCAGCACATCTTCGCCAACATTGAGATCAATCGTGCCCGCCTCCGCATCAATCGCGATCTCGTCGCCATCTTCGACGAGTGCGATAGGCCCGCAATCCGCCGCTTCTGGACCGACATGGCCGATGCAGAAGCCACGCGTGGCGCCAGAGAAACGGCCATCAGTGATCAAGGCGACTTTCTCGCCCATTCCCTGCCCGTAAAGCGCAGCCGTGGTGGAGAGCATCTCGCGCATGCCTGGTCCGCCCTTTGGCCCTTCATAGCGGATGATGATCACGCTGCCCTCGGCAATGTCCCTGGCTTCGACGGCGGCGAACGCGTCTTCCTCGCAATCGAACACGCGGGCAGAGCCGGTGAATTGCAAGCGCTCCATGCCTGCGACCTTAACGATCGCGCCATCGGGGGCAAGCGAGCCCTTCAGGCCAACAACGCCGCCCGTGGGCGTGATCGGCTTGGCAACCTCGTAAAATACCTTCTGATCCGGGTTCCAGGTCACTTCCTCGATGTTTTCGCCCAAGGTCTTGCCGGTCACGGTCATCGGATTGGGGTCGAGGAACCCGCCATCCAGCAGGGTTTTCATGCCCATATAGACGCCCCCCGCCTCGTGCATGTCCTTGGCGACGTATTTTCCGCCGGGCTTCAGATCAGCGATATAAGGGGTGGATTTGAATATCTCTGCGACATCAAACAGGTCGAACTCGATCCCCGCCTCACTAGCCATAGCCGGAAGGTGCAATGCCGCATTGGTGGAGCCGCCCGTTGCCGCGACCACCCGGGCTGCGTTCTCGAACGCTTCGCGCGTGCAAATATCGCGGGGCCGCAGGTTCAGCTCCAGCAAGTTCATCACCTGCACGCCCGCAGCCCGCGCAATCTCTTCGCGTGATTTGTATGGAGCAGGCGTCATATTGCTGTTTGGCAGGGACAATCCGATCGCCTCGCCGACGCAGGCCATGGTGTTTGCGGTGAATTGACCGCCGCATGCGCCGTGGCCGGGACAGGCAACCTTTTCGAGCGCGATCAGCTCTTGCAAAGGGCAATTACCCGCTGCGTGTTGGCCCACCGCCTCAAACACGTCGACTACGGTTACGTCTTTATCGTTGAAAGTGCCGGGTAGGATTGAGCCGCCATAGACAAAGATGCTCGGCACATTGAGGCGCAGCATCGACATCATCATGCCGGGCAGGCTCTTGTCACAGCCAGCGAAGCCGACGAGCGCGTCGTAGCAATGCCCGCGGACGGAAACTTCGACCGAATCTGCGATGATTTCGCGGCTGATGAGCGAGCTTTTCATGCCCTGATGGCCCATCGCGATGCCATCGGTGACGGTGATTGTGTTGAAGCGGCGCGGCGTTCCACCATTTTCGATAACACCCTCGCGGCAGATATTCGCCTGCGGATCGAGCGTGGTGTTGCACGGCGCGCTGTCATTACCGGCGCTCGCAATCGCCACGAAAGGACGCGCGATTTCTTCCTCACTCATCCCCATCGCGTAATAATAGGAACGGTGCGGGGCACGCTCTGGTCCGACCGAGACATGACGACTGGGAAGTTTCGTTTTATCGAAGCGCGAAGACATAATATTTCTCAAATTGAAGCTCTGGTGAAGCTCCACTGCCGTTAGTCGAGCGCGAGTGCAACCCTTCCGCACACATCACCGATCATTGCCGCCCAGCGTGACTGCTCCACGCGGGTCGCAATCAGGTCTTGGCGCACCTCGATTGCGCAATAATAACGGCCATAGGCCTCGGCGTGGCGGTTCATCGTCGCGTTGAGCTCGCGCCCGGAATAGGGTTCGTTATCACCAACGTTTAAGCCCTGCTCGCCAAACAGGCGGATCGCATGGCGGGCCGCGCGGTCATCCTGATTGTAGAGGAGCGCGATCTCCCACGGGCGGTCCTCGGCGCGCGATTCCAGCTGCGGCGTGAAACTGTGCAGCGAAATGATCAGCTTAGGCGCGGCCTCGTCGAGCCATGCACTGAGCGCGCTGTGATAGGGCCTGTGAAACCGGTTGAGCCGCCCCTCCACATCCGCGCCAATATTGCCTGGGATCAGGTGACCGTCGCTTTCGGTCGGCACGACGCCGGGATGGTCTTCTTCGCGGTGCAGATCGGTGACGAGGCGGCTGACGGTGGCAAGGTGCGCGGCAATTCCGTGCTCGCGGGCCATGCGAACGGCCACACCGTGCACGCCGATATCGATGGCAATGTGCTTTTCCAGCAGGGCATCCGGAATACCGAGTGGCACGTCCTCTGGTACGAAGTTGGAGGCATGATCAGCGACGCAGACGATGCCGTCGCGTGCAGGCTCGCCAATTTGGCGGAAGGGATTCTTGTCAATCATGGGAGAGATCATCGCAGTCTGCCCGCCAATTGCCACCAATCCGGATGGCTTTGTGTGATGGTCGCCTGCGCCGCATCGCGCGCGGTCTCGCTATCGTAGAGCGCAAAACACGTCGCACCAGAGCCAGACATGCGCGTGAGCCAAGCGTCGGTGGCCTCGATCGGGCCCAAGACTGCGTCGATTTCTGGACAGATGCTGATCGCTGGCTGGGTCAGGTCATTGCGGCCAGCCAGCGCAATTTCGCGAGCAGTTCCTGCGGGCAAAGCGCCGCGATCGGCTCCATCCCACGCCTTGAACACCAGGCCGGTTGATAGCGGCACGCGCGGATTGACGAGCAAGACGGGCGTTCCGGTCAGATCGCTATCGATTGGTTCGAGCTGCGTGCCAGTGCCCCGACCCACTACGGTCTCACTCCGCACACAGCATGGCACATCCGCGCCGAGCTGTGCGGCGCGCTCCATCCAATCATCCGGAAGGCCATGCGTTTGCTCAACAATGCGGAACAGCGCGCCCGCATCGGCGGAGCCTCCACCCAGGCCGGCGGCGACGGGGAGGTTCTTCTCAAGAGTGATCGCAAGACCCTCTGCGCGCGGCAACACGCCAAGAGCCTTCGCCACGAGGTTATCCATCGGATTGTCGATCCCGCCCGCAAATTCACCGAGTGTTTGGACACTGTCCTGCTCGGCAGCGCGCGCCGTTAGCGTGTCTCCCGCATCGACAAAGGCGAACAATGTCTCAAGCTCGTGATAGCCATCATCCCTGCGCCTGCGGACGTGCAGTGCGAGGTTGATCTTGGCGTAGGCGGTTTGGTTCAAGACGGCTTTAGTCTCTGCTTTTAGTCCAAGGCTCTGAACGAGACGTCCGTTCAGCTGACCAACCCGGTCGCAGGTTGGCAATCTCATTAAGGCATGGATGCTCGTTAAGAATCGTCGCCATCGATACGACCATGGCTTCGCTCATATCGATCGGCTGGCCATCTAAAAACGCCCAAGAATGATCTTCCTTGTAGTGTGTTACGTAGAGAACATCAGCTCCGGCGACTACTGATTTACAAGTGATGCACGCAGTGTTCGGACTTTGATCGAAACGCCAGGTCACGCCCATCACATATTCGGATAGTTCGGACCGCCGCCACCTTCTGGTGTGACCCAGTTGATGTTCTGGTTCGGGTCTTTGATATCGCAGGTCTTGCAGTGGACGCAGTTTTGCGAGTTGATCTGGAATTTAGGCTCCTTGCCCTCTTCCTCAATCCACTCGTAAACGCCCGCCGGGCAGTACCGGTTTGACGGGCCGCCGAAGACGTCAAATTCACTCGCCTTTTGCAGGTCGGCATTACCCAATTGCAGGTGCACCGGTTGGTCCTCTGCGTGGTTGGTGAAGCTGAACGCAACATTGGTCAAGCGGTCAAAGCTGATCACGCCATCGGGCTTCGGATAGTCGATCTTTGGATAGAGATCCGCGCGCCCGGTCATGGTGTAATCGGCATGGTGCTTCATGCTGATCGGAAGGCCAATTTTCAGCGTGCGCATCCACATGTCGATCCCGCCCAGGATCGTGCCGATATCATCGCCATATTTGGCAACGGCAGGCTCCGCATTCTGAACCTTCTTAAGCTCATCCGCGATCCAGCTGGAGCGGACAGCAGGTTCATAACCCTGAAGCTCAGGCTGGCTTTCGTGGCCTTCAATCTCTGCGGCGATGGCCTCCGCGCACAGCATCCCGCTCTTCATGGCGGTGTGGCTGCCCTTGATCCGGGGCACGTTTACAAAACCGGCTGCACAGCCGATCAGCGCCCCGCCGGGGAAGGCGAGCTTTGGCACAGACTGCCAACCGCCTTCGTTGATGACGCGCGCGCCGTAAGCAACGCGGCTGCCGCCTTCGAGGATCGCCTTGATCTCTGGGTGCGTCTTCCAACGCTGGAATTCTTGATAGGGCGAGACCCATGGGTTTTTGTAATCAAGCGCGGTAACAAAGCCGATCGCGACTTGGTTGTTCGCCTGATGATAGAAGAAACCGCCACCCCATGTGCCGCTTTCGTTGAGCGGCCAGCCTTGGGTGTGAATGACGCGGCCCGGCACGTGTTTGCCCGGCTCAATGTCCCACAATTCTTTAATACCAAGGCCGTAAACTTGGGGCTCGCAATTGGCCTCAAGGTCGTATTTCGCCTTCATCTGCTTGGTCAGTGATCCGCGCGCGCCTTCTCCAAACAGGGTGTACTTGGCCTCGATCTCCATGCCCGGCTGATAGTCGGGCTTTTGCGAGCCATCCTCGGCGATGCCCATGTCCTGCGTGATGACACCGCGCACTGCACCCTTGTCATCAAACATCACTTCGTTGGCGGGGAAGCCGGGGAAGACCATTACGCCAAGGGCTTCGGCCTGCTCGCCAAGCCAGCGGGTCATATTGCCCAGCGAGCCGGTGTAGCAGCCGTGATTGCTCATCAGCGGCGGCATCAGCAGATGCGGAATCGATGTTTTGCCATTCTTCGACAGGACCCAGTGCCAGTTATCGGTCACCGGAGTTTGCGCCATGGGGCAATCCATATCCCGCCATTCAGGGAACAGCTCGGTCAGAGCTTTCGGATCAACAACAGCACCAGACAGAATATGCGCGCCGATTTCGGACCCTTTTTCAAGGACGACAACCTCAAGCTCTTCATTGATCTGCTTCAGCCGGATTGCCGCAGAAAGGCCCGCTGGCCCGCCGCCGACAATTACGACATCGCATGGCATTGATTCCCGTTCGCTCATGAGCCTATTTGATCCCCGAATAATCCTAGAGTTTGCGTGCCTACCCACTTGCTAACTGGCACGGCTAAGGTCAAGACCTGCGATTAACAGTATGACCGCCCCCGCCCCGCCTTTGTCCCGAGAATTTGTCGCTGCCCTTGATTGGTGGCGCGCGGCCGGCGTCGACATCGACTTTGTCGATGACGTTACGGATTGGCTTGCCAAGCCAGAGGTTGAAGCGGCGCCAGAGGGCAGTTCTGAGGCGAAGAGACCGCAGAATTCCGGTGGAACTTCGCCAAAAACTGACGCGGGCGATCTGCAAAAAACTCTTGGACCAAAGGGTGATCTGCTAGGCGAAGACCCGCCGAAGGACCTCGCTGCGTTCCAAGAATGGTGGCTGAATGCGCCCGGTCTCGATCCAATTGGGCCGCGTGGCCGCGTGCCGCCTCGCGGGGATGTGGGCGCGAAGCTGATGGTGCTGGTGCTCGCGCCAGAGGACGGCGACAAAGAACAATTGCTGTCCGGGCCTCAGGGGCGCTTGCTCGCCAATATGTTGGCGGCGATGGGTTTCCCATCGGAGAAGGTATACTTCGCCTCCGCCCTCACCCGGCCTACGCCGATGGCGGACACCGCCGCAATGGCCCATGCGGGAATGGCAGAGGTCTTGGCCTTGCACATCAAATTGGCCGCGCCGGAACAGGTTTTGGCGCTCGGCTCCAACATCCCACCGCTTTTGGGCCACGCAGCGGCGCAAGACGCACCACGTTCAGAAAAAAATAACCACACATCTGCATCAGATAATAACCCTAGCGAGCCATTAACTAAGCTCCTTGTAAGCGAAAGTCTGGAAAGCCTGATGGCTAGCCCCAGGCTGAAAGCGCGTTTTTGGCGGAGATGGATTGAATGGTCGGCAAATCGGTGATGGCGAAAAGCCTTAGGCCTGCAATACTGGCCGCTTCAATCGCCGCCGCACTTGCCATGCCGAGCGCCGCTACGGCGCAAGCGGGCAGCATGGTTGCGCATTACGATGCGAGCTCGAACGGGCGCAGCGCATCTGTGCCCAATGTGCTTTCGAGCAACGAGCGCGCGTTTTATTCCGACCTGTTCCGCGCAATTGATGCCCAGCAATGGGACCGCGTAGAAGGCATGCTGGCCCAGCGTCAGGGCGGATTGCTGCACCAGATTGCGCGCGCCGAATATTACACACACGCCAAGAGCCCTAAGATTGAGGCGGAACGGATCGCGCGCTGGTTCGACGATGGCGTGCACTTGCCGCAAGCCGCCCAACTGAGCCGCATGGGCGCAAAGCGGGGCGTCGAGAACCTGCCCTATCTGCCTCAGGCTCAACGGTTTAGCCGGCAACCTTACGCATCAAAGCGGATCCGTCCGCGTCCGGTGAACGATGGCACAATGCCATCCACCACCAAGTCGGCGATCCTTGACCGCATTAAGAACGACGATCCGGCAGGCGCGCACAGCCTGCTGATCGAAATCGATCCTCAGCTCAGTTCGGCTGCACGGGCGGAATGGCGTCAGAAAGTCGCTTGGAGCTATTACATCGAGAATGATGACGCCTCGGCTCAGGCCTTGGCAGAAACCGTTTCGGAAGGTTCCGGCGCTTGGGTCGCGGAGGGTGAATGGGTCGCAGGACTCGCCGCGTGGCGTCAGGGGTATTGCGCGCTAGCGGGTGAAAGCTTTGCCCGCGCCGCTGATCGATCCTCAAACGTCGAACTGACCGCTGCGGCGCATTACTGGGCGCATCGCTCGCTGGTCCGCTGCCGCGAACCCGGACAGGCTCAGCGTCACCTAAATGCGGCGGCGCGCTATGACGAGACGCTCTATGGCCTGCTGGCGGGCGAGCAATTGGGCCTGAAAGTGCCCGAAAGCGCAAAGCCCGCACCTTTCACCAAAAATGATTGGAGCGTTCTGGAACGCAGCGCCAATGCGCGCATCGCGGCGGCTCTGAACGAGATTGGCCGCCCGGTTCTGGCCGATGAAGTGCTGCGCCATCAGGCGCGGATCGGCAATCCCAACGAATTTCCTCTGCTGGCACGCCTTGCCCGAGAACTTGGCATGCCTTCAACGCAGTTGTTCATGGCGCATAACGCCCCGCGCGGCATGCGCTCTGACCCATCACTGCGCTATCCCGTCGCGCGCTGGCAGCCGGCGACAGGTTGGACCGTTGATCCCGCCCTCGCCTTTGCGCACGCTTTGCAGGAATCAAATTTCCGCGCTGGTGCAGTTAGTCCGGCCAATGCGCGCGGGTTAATGCAGATCATGCCGGGTACGGCGCGCGATCACAATCGCCGCCTAAATCTTGGCGCGAGCTATGCCGACCTCAACAATCCAGAGGTCAACCTGGCCTACGGTCAGCGTCATTTGGAGATGCTGCGCGACAGCTATGCGACCGAGGGCAAACTGCCCAAGATCATGGCTGCTTACAACGCAGGTCTCACCCCGATCAGCCGGTGGAACAGCGAAGTGCGCGATTACGATGATCCACTGCTCTATATGGAGTCGATTCCCTACTGGGAAACACGCGGCTATGTCGCAATCGTGATGCGCAACTACTGGATGTATGAGCGCGCTGCGGGCGTTTCCTCGCCGAGTCGCCGCGCTCTTGCCGAAGGGCGCTGGCCAGAGTTTCCGCAAATGTCTATGGGGCGCTCTGCACGTTTGGAAAGGTAAGAGCGCGATGGCCATTGATGAGGCGAAACCCTTCACCCCGATCAATATTGCCGTCCTGACCGTTTCAGACACGCGGACCCCAGAAACCGACACCTCCGGCGACATTCTCGCCGCGCGGATCACTGCCAAAGGCCACTCTCTGGCAGCGCGCACAATCGTCAAAGACGATGCAGGCACACTGCTTAATCAGTTCAATGCTTGGATTGATGATCCCAATATCGATGCAATTGTCAGCACTGGTGGCACTGGCCTAACCGGACGCGACCTCACGCCGGAGGCGCTGTCCCGGATCAAGGGCGCACGCGACATTCCCGGATTTGGTGAATTGTTTCGGTGGCTTAGCTTCAAGACCATCGGCACCAGCACAGTCCAATCGCGGGCCTGTGCGGTCGTTGCGCGCGGCACCTATATCTTTGCTCTGCCCGGTTCAAACGGTGCCGTAAAAGATGGCTGGGACGGGATCCTCAGCGAGCAATTGGACAACCGCAACCGGCCTTGTAATTTTGTGGAACTGATGCCTCGACTAACCGAGGAATAGCGTTTCCGCTCGACTCATTCGCTTGGATTAAGCGTGTGGGCGGTTCCCTCGAAATCCTTGAGGTCAGGCTTCTCAGGCTTGTCGCCATAGCCCTTCACCACAGCAGCAAGCACTGGCTGCTTGGTTCCCGGTGTACCTTTAGCCTTGCGTTCCATGCCGAGTACTTTTTCGCCGATATATTGGAAAACTTGCGCAGCGACGCCTGGCTCTTCGGCCTTCTTGATGCGGACCTGCGCCTTGGGAGAGACGATGTAGAACTCGTCCCCACGAACTAAGACCGCGCGGCCGCCTTCGCTGGTGCGCAAAACATCGCCGATTTCCAGTCGCGTACCCTTGGCCGCGTATAAGGCCTTGGCATCGCGGGTGATGGAAACCTGCCCGTCTGTCTCCGAGATCATCCAGCCAGAATCGCTCGCAAATGCCGCGCTGCTCGAGAGAAGGGCTGCACAAATGCACAGATGTTTTGACAGTTTGATCATGGCCTTACCTCGGAATCCTTAGTTTCGACTAAGTATCCACGTTAGGCCGGGGTCTTTCCAATCCGATTAAACCGATTGGCTAAGAAAGGACTTGGAATTTGGGTTAATTTTCCCTTTTCTGATCCGATTTCGAGGCATCCTTAAAACTGATGTTTGGCAAGGGAGATCACCCAAAGACGTCCCCGCCCTCGCCAGGCTTGAAGCGCATTAAGCGGCTGTCGATCAGGGCAGCGCTGCGGTTCACCACGGCCAGCTGATAGTCGGGATCTTTGATCATTTCGAAGAACGCGCCGCTGTTCGGGTATTGCGCGACAAAGCCATCATGCCACACCTTGTCGTCTGGCTCCGGCCCCGTGACCATGGTCTGAAACTCCCCGCGCCACACAATCGACCCGCCGACCCGGCGAAAGATTGGGCCACTGGTCGCGCCATATTCTGCATAGGCGCGCCGGCCGCTCCAACCATTGGCGTGATGCTCGTGCCCCTCGGGGTACTCAGCCAGCTCGCGATAGCGGAGCAGATTGAGCATATGGATCGGCTCGTCGCGCGGCAGGTCCTTAAAGGCCTGAAAGTTGCCTGGGCTGGGATCGATATAGTGTGTCATCTGCTTGGCTCCTCAAACTTTAATCTCGCGCCACTCACCGGGCGCCAATCCGTCGACCGACCACTCGCCAACGCTCCAGCGCACAAGGCGCAAGGTCGGTAGGTCCACGGCGGCGGTCATCCGCCGGACTTGGCGGTTTTTGCCCTCCGATATGCTTAGGGAAATCCAGCTGTCGGCCACATTCTTGCGAAAGCGGATAGGCGGATCGCGCTCCCACAGATCAGGCGGATCAATCCGTTCAACTTTGGCGGGCTTTGTCATCCCATCCTTTAGCTCCACGCCGCGCCGCAGCGCCTCCAGCGCTTGCGTATCCGGCTCGCCTTCGACCTGAGCCAGATAGGTCTTTTCGGTCTTGTAACGCGGCTCTGCGATGCGCGATTGCAAGCGCCCATCATCGGTGAGCAGCAACAGCCCTTCGCTATCCTTATCCAAACGCCCAGCAGGATAGACCGCTGGCACATCGACCAGATGCGCCAGCGTGTCTTGGACACCCTCCTTGCCGCCGCTAAATTGCGACAACACACCAAAGGGTTTGTTCAGCAGGATTAGCCGAGCGATTGCCCCGGCCTCCTAAGCGCCTTCGAGCTTATAATCGCTGAAGCGGTCGCGCAGGTCCTTCTTGGATATCTTGCCGGTTGCGGTGTGCGGAATGTCGTCCACAAATTCGACCGCATCGGGCATCCACCATTTCGCGATCAGTGGCTTGAGATGCTCCAGCACATCGTCGCTTGAGAGGTTGGCTCCCTCATTCTTGACCACGAACAGCACGGGGCGCTCATCCCATTTCGGGTGATACATCCCAATGCAAGCAGCCTCAGCGATGTCGGGATGACCCACGGCGGCGTTCTCGAGCTCAACCGAGCTGATCCATTCGCCGCCGGATTTGATCACATCCTTGGTGCGGTCGGTCAGTTGCAATGTACCGTCGGGATGGATGATGCCGACATCGCCCGTGTCGAACCAGCCATCCTCATTGACCGCGTCGGTCTCGGCCTTGAGATAGCGCTTGATAATCCACGGTCCGCGAATTTGCAGCGCGCCAGAGGCAACGCCGTCACGCGGCAGCTCTGTGGTATTGTCGTCGAGATCCACAATGCGCAGCTCCACCCCGAAGATCGGTCGGCCTTGCATCGCCGTCTTATCGACCTTTTGCTCGAACGTGAGCTCATCCCAATCATGGGTCGGCCCGCCAACCGTTCCGATTGGGGAGGTTTCGGTCATACCCCAAGCATGCTGCACCCGGGTGCCGTTTTTCATCAGGCGCTCGATCATGAAGCGCGGACAGGCTGAGCCGCCAATCGTCGCAGCCTTCAGCGGCGGCAGGTCGAGGCCTTCATTGTCGCAATATTGGAAATGGGCGAGCCAAACGGTCGGTACGCCGGCGCTGTCTGTCACCTTTTCACGGATCATCAGCTCATGCAGGACTGCCGGATCATTGACGGCGGAAAAGACGAATTTGATGCCCGCCATCGCGCCAGCATAAGGTAGGCCCCAACTGGCCGCATGGAACATCGGTACCACGGGCAGCATCACAGAGGCGCTGCTGAAATTAAACGTAGAAGGCTGCAAGCCAGAAACAGCATGAAACACGGTCGAGCGGTGCTCATATTGCACGCCTTTGGGATTGCCGGTCGTGCCCGATGTGTAACAGATCATGCAGGGATCGGTTTCTTTGCCCGTCTCCCACTGGTAATCGCCATCATGCGCAGCAATCCAATCTTCAAACGCAGGGCTGTGCTCGCCGGAATCGTAGCAAATGTAATGCTCTACAGTCGTCCATTTGTCCTTCATCTTGTCGACGATGGGTTGGAAGGCCGCGTCGTAACACAGCACCTTATCCTCCGCGTGGTTGACGATATATTCGAGCTGATCATCAAACAGGCGCGGGTTCACTGTGTGCAAAACGCCGCCCATTCCGGCGACCCCATACCAGCTGACCAAGTGGCGTGAATGGTTCATCGCGAGGCTGGCAACCTTGTCGCCCTTTTTCAGGCCGAGCGCTCTCAATGCCTGCGCCATCTTCAAGGCGTCGCGGCGAATACCGGCCCAATTGGTGCGCGTCTCGCTACCATCGGCCCAGCGCGTTACAATCTCGCGCCCACCGTTTTCGCGGGCCGCGTGATCGATCACATGCGTGATCCGCATCGTCCAGTCTTGCATCGCTCCGAGCATTGAATTCATTCTCCCAAATTCGTTGTTTGCCGTTCATGGCTTTGCTCATAGAGACTAGCGATCAGTCCGGGGCGCGCAAGTGATAGAGACCTTCACACAGTTAAAATTATGGCTGGTTGAAAACACCAGCCTCGCGAAAGACGCGCTGCATATTTATGTGGCGATTGGTGTCTATCTTGGCTCATGCCTGCTGCTCAGATGGAGAGCGTCTAGCTGGAAGCCTTGGGTGCTGGTGTTGGCGATCACTTTGCTGGGAGAGCTGTGGGACGCGCAGACCACGCAGCGGATTGGTCGTCAGCCAATTCCAGAGGCCCATTGGAAAGATATTTGGAACACCATGATGGTGCCAACGATCCTGCTGATCATGGCGCGTTTTACGTCTGTGTTTGAGCGGCCTGCCAAAGCGGTCGCTCCGGCAGATGAGACCCTAAGCGACGAGCTTTAGGTTGGCGCGGCCCCTCAAAGGCTGCAATTCAACGTTCTCAAGTCCTTCAATTTCGGACACTCGCTCAGCCAAATCGCCGTCGAGAATGAAGCTACGCCCAAGCCGCATATGCGCCTCTTGACCATAAGCCAAAATGAGCCGCACAAGCACCTCGCCGGCCGCCTCCTCGCCTGTGGTGAGCAACAGTTTCAATTCAGCCAACACCTCGGGCCGGGTCACATCGGCGCGCATCATCATTGGAGTGCGTCCGCTTACGCTTGCCAATGGCTTCGCGCCGCGCACTGTTAGCCGCGGTGGCTCTCCGGGATTGGGCGAATCGAGCTCAACGGACAGCAGCAGGCAGGCGCCCTCTGCCGCCCATTTCTCAAATTCGGGCACTAGCGCTTCTTCGAAACAGGCGGCCGAGAATTGCCCACTGGAATCTGAGAAATCCGCGCGCACAAACTCACCGCCGCGCTTGGTCCGCGCCTTGTTCATCCCCTCCACCATGGCCGCAATTACAGCGGTTCCGCGCCCACCAGGAGGAGCGCCTGCCTCCATCAAGCTCTGATATGTTCGCGCGCCATTGGCCGAGGCGACTTCACGATATTGCTGAACCGGGTGAGCCGCAAAATAGAACCCGAAATTCTCGCGCTCTTTCGCCATTTGCTCCGTGCGCGACCATTCCTCGGTGACCTTTAGGCGCAGCTCCTCTTGTGGGGCATTCTCACCGCCAAACAGCGCCGCTTGCCCGCTGGAGCGCTCTCGCTCTGCGGCATCGGCAATCGCCAGCAGCATGTCAGCATTGGCAAAGATCGCGGCGCGATTGGGTTCGAGGCCATCGAGCGCGCCTGCTCCGACCAGACCTTCGAGCTGGCGGCGGTTCATGCTTCCCTGAGGCAGCCGGTCGAACAGGTCTTGCAGGCTTTCAAACGGACCGCTCGCCTGACGCTCCGCGACGATGGCGTCCATTGCCTTCTCACCGACATTGCGAATTCCCGCCAGCGCATAGCGCACGCCGTAGCCATTATCAGTCTGCTCCACGGTAAAGCGCGCCTCGGAGTGGTTGATGTCCGGCGGCAGAACCGCGATCCCGCCCTCATCACCGGTGGGATAACGCCGCGCATCATCGACGAAGATCGAAAGCTTCTCCGACTGATGCAGGTCGAAACACATTGAGGCGGCGTAGAATTCCTCTGGATAATGCGCCTTTAGCCATGCGGTTTGATAGGCGAGCAGCGCATAGGCCGCAGCGTGCGATTTGTTGAAGCCGTAGCCTGCAAACTTATCGATCAAATCAAACAATTCGTTGGCTTGCTTCGCTTCAATGCCGCTTTCGGTTTTACAGCCTTCGACAAAGCGGCCGCGCTGGACGTCCATCTCAGCCTGGACCTTCTTACCCATCGCCCGGCGCAGCAAATCCGCATCGCCAAGGGAATATCCGGCCAAGATCTGCGCGGCCTGCATCACCTGCTCTTGATAGACAAAAATACCGTAGGTCTCAGAGAGAATGCCTTCCAGCTTCTCATGCGGGTACTCAATCGCAACCTCGCCAGCCTTTCGCTGACCAAACAGCGGGATGTTGTCCATCGGGCCTGGGCGGTAGAGCGAGACGAGCGCGATAATATCGCCGAAATTGCTCGGCTTCACCGCTTTCAGCGTGCGCCGCATGCCTTCAGATTCCAGCTGGAACACGCCAACCGTATTACCATCCTGCATAAGATCATAGACCGCCGTGTCATCAAGCGGCAGCTCGCCAAGATCAATGGTAATCCCTCGGATTTCCAACAGGTCGACAGCCTTACGCAGCACCGACAGTGTCTTAAGCCCAAGGAAGTCGAATTTGACCAGGCCGGAGCTTTCAACATGCTTCATGTCGAACTGCGTCACCGGCATGTCAGAGCGCGGATCACGGTACAGCGGCACCAGTTGCGCCAGCGGCCGGTCGCCGATCACGACGCCGGCGGCGTGGGTTGAGGAGTTACGCGGCAGTCCCTCCAGCTGCATCGCCAGATCAACCAGACGCTTCACATCGTTATCGTTGGTATACTCCGCCTTGAAATCTGCCGCACCATTCAGTGCGCGCGGCAATGTCCACGGATCGGTCGGGTGGTTCGGCACCATCTTGCACAGCCGGTCCACCTGACCATAGCTCATCTGCAAAATACGTCCGCAATCGCGCAGGACGGCGCGCGCTTTCAGCTTACCAAAGGTGATGATCTGAGCGACGTGATCATCGCCATATTTCTGCTGAACATAGCGGATCACCTCGCCCCGGCGGGTTTCGCAGAAGTCGATATCGAAGTCTGGCATGGAGACGCGTTCTGGGTTGAGGAAGCGCTCAAACAGCAGGCCCAGCTGGATCGGATCAAGATCGGTGATGGTCAGCGCCCAGGCGACAATTGACCCCGCGCCGGAACCCCGCCCTGGACCCACTGGAATACCATTGTCTTTGGCCCATTTGATGAAGTCAGCAACGATGAGGAAGTAACCGGGAAAGCCCATCTTGACGATGATGTCGATCTCATAATCAAGGCGGTCGAAATAGACCTTACGCTCCACTTCAGACATCTCGCCATAAGGTTCCAGGCGCGCTTCGAGGCCAGCCTTGGATTCCTCCGCCAGCATTGTCGCCTCGCCCTCCAAATCGCCAGCAAGGCTGGGGAGGATCGGATCGCGATATGGCGGGGCAAAGGCGCAGCGCTGAGCCACCACTAGAGTGTTCGCCATCGCCTCCGGAATGTCGGCGAACAGTTCGTCCATCATCGGTGCCGACTTTACGAAGGCCTGCGCATTGGAAGTCGGTCGATCCTCGTTTTCGATATAGGTCGAATTGGCAATGCACAGCATCGCATCATGCGCTTTGTGCATATGCGGATCGGCAAAATTCGATGGGTTTGTCGCGACCAGCGGCAGATCACGGGCATAGGCGAGCTCAATAAGAGCCTCCTCCGCCTTCGCCGCCGCATCATCCCCGTTCCTCGCGAGCTCGACATAGAGCCGCTGCGGGAAGAGGCGCTGCAAATTGTCGCCCAGGGAATGCGCCGCTTCGGTCTGTTCTTCGGCTAGCAAGCGGGTGAGCGCTCCCTCGCCCGCTCCGGTCAGAGCGATCAGACCATCGGTGCGGCCTTCCAACTCTGCCATGTTTACATGTGGGTCCAGCTCCAGCGGGCGATCAAGGTGCGCCTTTGAGACGAGGTGGCACAGATTGTCATAGCCAGCCTCGTCCTGAGCAAACAGCGGCAGGTAATCGACGATTGTGCGCTCGCGCTCATCATTGCTTGGCCGCGCAACGCCCAGCAATGTCCCGATGATCGGCTGCACACCCTCGGCCTTACACGCAGAGGCGAACATCACTGCGCCATAAAGGCCATTGCGGTCGCAAATGGCGATGGCGGGAAAGCCGCGTTCCTTGGCCAGCTTCGCAATCCCCTTCGGGTCAATCGCCCCCTCCAGCATGGAGTAGGACGAAAGAACGCGAAGCGGGATGAACGGAGCGAATGCCATAACTACTACGCTACGATGCTGGCCCGCGCATTCAAGGGACAAACACCGCCCGCTTGGGGAAAAGCTGGGGGCAAGCTAATATCAAGCGCAGGAGGTGAATATGAGCGACAAGATCGAGATCGAAAACGTCAACACTCCTGGACGCACTTCGCGCGTCAATGCAGCGAAGTATCAGGATATGCGCGAGGCGTTTGAGCAGGCTCTGCCGCGATCATCGCCGGGCATGACCCAGGACGAAACCCGAGAGGCCGTCAAACCGCATTTGAGCGAAAAACTGTTCCCGCAAGGGAAAACCAGCGGTTGGTGGGCGAAGACTGTACAACTTGACCTGGAGGCCAAGGGCCTACTGGTTCGCGAACAGACGAAGCCGCTGCGCTGGCACTGGAAATAGGCGGCTTTACAGCAGCTTTTCGATGTCTTTCGCAATCGATTCCGGCTTATCTGCCGAGCCATAGCGTTTCACGACATTGCCCTCACGGTCGATCAGGAATTTGGTGAAGTTCCACTTGATTGCGGTCGTGCCCATCACCCCGCGCGCTTCTTTCTTCATCCAGTCGAACAGCGGCGATGCGTCAGAGCCATTGACATCCACCTTCTCCATCAGCGGGAAAGTCACGCCAAAATTGAGTTTGCAAAACTCCTGAATTTCCTCGGCATTGCCGGGTTCCTGCGCGCCAAATTGGTTGCAGGGAAAACCAAGCACTTCAAAGCCTTGGTCCTTGTATTTCTGAAAGACCGCCTCGAGCCCATCATATTGCGGCGTAAAGCCGCATTTGCTGGCGGTGTTGACCACGAGCAGGACCTGTCCCTTCTTATCGGCAAGGTCCAATTCCTCGCCGCGATTGGTGGTCACTTTAAAATCAGCGATAGTGGTCATTCGAGAACTCCATCATGTAAGCGAACCACGCGGTCCATACGGGCGGCCAAGCGTTCGTTGTGTGTCGCGACCAAAGCGGCGCTGCCCTCGCCGCGCACCAGCTCTAAGAACTGGCCCAATACACGGTCAGAGGTGGTCTCGTCCAAGTTTCCGGTGGGTTCGTCCGCCAGCACCAAGGTCGGTTGGTTCGCGAGTGCCCGCGCAACAGCAACACGCTGCTGCTCCCCGCCGGAAAGTTGGCTGGGCCTGTGAGTCAGACGATGCTCCAGCCCGAGTGAGCTTAGCAGGCTATCGGCGCGCGCTTCTGCAGCAACGCGTTCCTGACCAGAGATCATCTGCGGCATTACGACATTTTCGCGCGCGTCAAAATCGGGCAGCAAGTGGTGGAATTGATAGACAAACCCAAGGTGATCACGGCGCAAAGCAGTGCGCTTGTCTGCTGGCAACTTACTTGCCTCGGTGCCGGCAATCGCGATTGAGCCCTCGAACCCGCCTTCGAGCAGGCCGACTGCTTGCAACATGGTCGACTTGCCAGAGCCCGATGGACCCAGCAGAGCAACGATCTCGCCCGGCATAATGTCGAGATCGACACCGCGCAAAACCTCAATGGTTTGCTCGCCTTGAGTGAAGCTCCGTTTCAGCCCCTTGAGAGACGCAATCGGTGTAACGCCGGAATTATTCATAGCGCAGCACCTGTACCGGGTCTGTGCTGGAGGCCTTTAGCGCGGGATAAAGCGTCGCGAGGAAGCTGAGGATCAGCGCCAAGGCGACAATGCCAGCGACTTCCCATGGATCCGTGCGCGATGGCAGGGTCGAAAGGAAGCGAACCTCTGGATCCCAGATCTGCTGGCCGGTGGACCATGCGATGAAGGTCACAATCGGCCCGCGGAAATAGAGGATGATGAAGCCCAACACCAATCCCGCGGCTGTCCCGATCACTCCGACCGTGGAGCCAGTGGTGACGAATATCTTGAGCAGGCTGCGCCGGGTCGCCCCCATCGTGCGCATAATCGCAATGTCGCGCGTTTTAGCGCGGACCAGCATCACCAAGCTCGAAAGGATATTAAAAGCGGCCACCAGAACCATGAAGCTAAGCGCAAAGAACATCGCGACGCGCTCAACCTGCAAGGCTTCAAATAGGGCGGAATTGATCGTCTGCCAGTCTGAAACAACTGCCCGGCCAGCGAGTTTTTCCTGAACCGGGGCCAGGATCGGCCCGACCTTGTCCGGATCCTCGACAGTCACTTCAATCATCCCGATCTTATCGCCCATCAGCAGCAATTGCTGAGCATTGGCGATGGGCATGATCACAAAGGTCTCATCGTAATCGTAAATTCCTGCCTCAAAGATCGTGACGACCTCGTAATCCACCTGCCGGATCGAGGTGCCAAACGGCGTCGTGCGCCCTTGCGGATTGATAATCGTCAGGCTGTCACCGACGCGTGCGCCAATATTCTGCGCCAGACGTGAGCCGATTGCGATCCGGCGCTCACCGGGGATCAAATCCCTGATGTCGCCTTGCACGACGGTTTCCGCCAGCCCCTCAATATCCTCAGCCGTGTTGCCACGCACAAAGATCAGGTTCACCCGACCATTCAATGAGGCCATCAGCGGCTTTTCAATCAGTGGAGAGGCATCAACCACGCCAGGTGTCGCGCGCACATCCTCCAGCACGCTTTGCCAATCGCCCAGATCATCATTGTAAGCCTGCACAATCGCGTGGCCATTCAGTCCCGTGATCTTGTCGAGCAGTTCTGCGCGAAACCCGTTCATCACGCTCATCACGACGACCAGCATGGCGACGCTCAGCATCACCACGCCCACCGATATCCCGGCGACGAGCGCAATGAAGGCCTCCCCCTTGCCCGGCAAGAGGTAGCGTTTGGCGATCATCCATTCAAAAGGCGTTAGAAACAAAGTGATTAAAGCTCTGATCAATTGAGGCTTAACCAAGCCTGTAAGCGCGCTGCGGCGGCGGCGCAATGTATGGCGGGCACGCGCTTGTGTGAAAAAGGCCGGTGAACGCGCCGCCTTATCGCTTGTAATTGAGCTATAACATCGTCATTGAGGCCCCTATCCAGCAGCGGCGCTTTAGGCAGGATCATCGATGAATTTCACGCACCCCTTTCACGATGAAGATGGTGATACCTTGCGCGAGGAGTGCGGCATCTTCGGAGCGATCAATTCCTCCGACGCTGCGGCCGCCACGGCTCTGGGGCTTCATGCACTGCAACACCGCGGGCAAGAGGCCGTTGGCATCACCAGCTTTGATGGCGAAACCTTCTTCTCGCGGCGCGGCCAAGGGCATGTTGCGGAAAATTTCTCGACGCAAGAGGCGATTGACGAGCTTCCGGGCGGAATGGCGGCGGGGCACGTGCGCTATTCGACCACAGGCGGCGCAGGCCTGCGCAATGTTCAGCCTCTCTATGCTGAGCTCGCCAGCGGCGGCTTCGCCGTGGCGCATAACGGCAATATTTCTAACGCTCAGGCCCTGCGGAAGGATTTGGTTGGACGCGGATCGATCTTCCAATCGACCTCCGACACCGAGGTGATCATCCACTTGGTCGCAACCTCGCGTTATCCGACCGTGGCGGACCGCTTGATCGATGCACTGCGACTGGTCGAGGGAGCCTACGCTCTGATCGTGATGACTCCGGAGGGCATGATCGCCTGCCGCGATCCGCTGGGCATTCGCCCGCTGGTGATGGGCAAAATGGGCGATGCGGTCGTGTTTGCCAGTGAGAGCGTCGCGTTCGACGTGGTCGGTGCAGAATTGATCCGAGAGGTCGAGCCGGGCGAGATGATCCAGGTCGATTTCTGCGGTGAGATCAAGCCGATCCGCCCGTTTGGCGATCACAAGCCGCGCCCGTGCATCTTTGAACATGTCTATTTCAGCCGTCCAGACAGCACGTTTGCAGGGCATAGCGTCTATGAGGCGCGCAAGTCGATCGGCGCAGAGCTCGCCAAAGAATCGCCCTGCGATGTCGATCTGGTGATCCCCGTGCCCGACAGCGGCGTTCCCGCAGCCATCGGCTATGCGCAGGCCTCCGGCCTTCCTTTTGAGCTTGGCATTATCCGCTCTCACTACGTGGGACGAACCTTCATTCAGCCATCCGATACAGCCCGCCATGCGAGTGTTAAGCGCAAGCACAACGCCAATCGCGGCCTGGTCGAGGGTAAGAAGATCGTTCTGATCGACGATTCGATTGTGCGCGGCACCACCAGCCTGCGCATTGTCGAGATGATGCGCGAAGCCGGTGCAAGCGAAGTGCATTTCCGCGTCGCCAGCCCACCGACAGCACACAGCTGTTTCTACGGTGTCGATACGCCCGAACGCTCCAAACTGCTCGCAGCCCGCATGGAACTGGAGCCGATGCGCGAGTTTATTCAGGCAGACAGCCTCGCCTTTATCTCGATCGACGGGCTGTACCGCGCAGTGGGGGCCAAGGGCCGCGACAAAGCCTGCCCACAATTCTGCGATGCGTGCTTCACCGGTGACTACCCAACGACGCTCACCGACCTTGATATGGGCGAGCATGAGCCAGCCCAACTGCCATTCACTGATCACAAAGCGGCCTAGAACCACATGACACAGGACAAGCCGCTGAGCGGTAAAACTGCGCTTATTACGGGCGCTAGCCGCGGAATTGGCGCAGCCACGGCGCAGGCTCTGGCCGCGGCGGGTGCGCATGTGATTCTGGTCGCCCGCAAAGTGAAGGCGCTCGAAGCGATAGAGGATGCGATCCACGACGCCGGCGGCACATCGACGATTGCCCCGGTGGATTTGACCGAGGCAGACGCTGTCACGCGCCTCGCTGGCGCAATTGGTGGACGCTGGGATGCGCTCGATTATCTCATTATTTCAGCCGCCTATCTGCCAGAGCTATCACCAGTCACTCAGATTGATCCGAAGCTCTACAACAAGGCGCTGGTGACTAATGTCGTCGCGACGCAGGCTTTGCTCGCATCCTTCGACCATCTGCTGAAGAAGTCTCAGGCTGGCCGCGTCATCGGGCTCACGAGCAGCGTTGGCGCGGGCCCTCGCCCATTCTGGGGCGCTTACGGGTCAACCAAGGCCGCTTTCGATAACTTGCTGCTAAGCTACGGCGCGGAAGTCGAGAAACTGTGCAACACCCGCGTGGCTATCCTGGATCCCGGCGCGACTCGCACAGAAATGCGCGCGCGGGCCTATCCGGGTGAAAATCCTGAGACGGTGAAAGAGCCTACGGTCGTCGCAGACCGCATCGCGGCGCTGCTGACCGAGGACTTTGAGACCGGCCACCGCGAACGCGTGGACTAGGCCACACCGCCCACAAGCATCTCAAATCGTTTGATAAGCGTGTTTTCGCGCGCTGACGCTCGCGCGCCCGCACCAGCTGCATCGCCCTTCTGGTAAATATCTGGTAACCATGTTTGGCAACGCGCCCTTAACGTTAGGCGGTGAATTTGCCCATCAAGACCGACCGGCAAGAGACCACAAGCTGATTGGATATAAGGGTACGCATCTTATGCAGACCGAACACGACCGTTACACATTGGCAGCGCAAGAAGACCGCTGCTCACCGCGCACAAAGCTCACGATTCCGGCAACTTTGCGGGCGTCGGGTGGCCGTGCATTTCAATCTGTCGTCCATGACTTATCGATCTCTGGCTTTTCTGCTGCGTCGATCAATCGCATGCACGAAGGCCAAATGTGCTGGCTAACCCTGCCCGGCCTCGAATCGCTGCAATGCGAAGTTGTGTGGTGGGACAATTGCGTCGTCGGCTGCGCGTTTAACGAGCTGCTGAGCCCGATCGTGCATGACAACATTCTTCAACGCTATAGCGAGACCGGCGTTTACCGCCGCTAATCTCGGCGCCTAGCGCTCAATCAATTGCTGCAATCTTGGCTGCGATGCCGCCCCATTTGGCACGGTATTCGCCGCTGGTTGCTTTTGGCCAATTGCTCACGACTGCCAGCACTAGCTGCTCGGATGGAACAAGGGTGATGGACTGTCCGAAGATACCTTGAGCCCCGTAATTCCCGCCGGGATAGGTCCACCATTGGTAGCCATAGCCGAAGCCGCCGTTTCCAAAATCGACCTGAGCCGCGCCAGCATCGGCAAACCACCCTTCGGGCACCACACCCTCGCCGCCATCCAGCACAAACTGACCCATCCGGGCATAATCGCGCAGGCGCAGCGAGAGGCAGCATCCACCAATATTGCCGCCACGCGGGTCTGTCATCCAGAACAACCCGCCTTCAAATCCAGCGGGTTCGACGATCTTCGACTGCGCATATTCGGCAAGTGGCAGCCCGATAGCATTCTCGACTACGATGCCGATCAGGTTCGTCTCGCCCGTGCTGTAATTCCATTTCTCGCCTGGCTCTGCTGCGCGGCCCAGCTCCTTCATCTGAGCAACGATCGCGTCTGCGCCGTATTCAAGCACGAAACGGTTCATCTGCGCCACGTCGCTGCTCGGATCGGTGTAGCTCTCGTTCCAGGCCACGCCGCTGGTCATGGTGGCGAGCTGCTTCACTGTCACGCCATCGTACGATGAACCCGCCAGCTCTGGCACATATTGCGTGATCGGATCGTCCAAACTCCCAATGAAGCCGTCGGCAATGGCTGCGCCGAGCAGGGTCGAGGTGAAGCTTTTGGCGACCGAGAAGCTGGTCCAGCGGTCCTCTGCCCCTAGGCCAAGACTGTAGCCCTCAAAGCGTGTTGTCCCATTCTTGATGACCATCACGCCGGAAGCGCCCGATTGTGTCATCACTTCTCGAACCTCGGCCTGGAGTTCGGCGGGTAGAGGCGCTCCCTCAGGTAGCTCGCGCGGATTGGTGGAGGCAGGCACTTCATGCCCCGCAAACCAGCTTTCCATATCGCGGAAGCGCGCAGAGCGGGTTTCATTGTCCCAAAAAAGCACTTGCAGGTCCGACGGATCACGCGCGGGCGGAGTGACCAATTGCACTGGCTCTGTAGCCACGGCGGCGGTCTCTACCGGCCCGTTATAGCTCGCCGAACATCCCGCAATCGCAAGCGCGGCAATCCCGCCGAGAAGTGTCTTTGTAATCGTCATTTGCGCCCTGCCCTCAATCTGGTTTTGAACCGCAACGTTAGTAGGATGACACCGGCAAGGACAAGGGTGCGAATGAGACGGCGCGTTTCGCTATTCGCCCTTCATCGCCTTGTACGCCGACAACGCCCGATCGCGCGCTTCTTTATGGCCGATAATTTTCGCTGGGTACGCTTTGGGCAGGCAGCCATGCTCTTCTGGATCATGGATGTAGGGCTCGCTCAGATCGGCCAACTCCGGCACATATTCGCGAATATAGGCCGCGCTGTCGAACTTCTCCGATTGGCTGAGCGGCGCCATGATCCGCACGAACATGTTGGAATCGACACCCGTCCCGGCGGTCCATTGCCAATTGGTCGCGTTAGATGCGTAATCGGCATCGACCAGCGTGTCCCAAAACCACTTTTCGCCTTCGCGCCAATCGATCAGCAGATGCTTGATCAGGAAGCTGGCGGTGATCATCCGCACACGGTTGTGCATCCACCCGGTCTGATACAATTGCCGCATCCCGGCATCGACAATCGGATAACCAGTCTTGCCGTCCTGCCAGGCTTTGAGATCGCGCGCAGCGGCCTTGTCAGAATGCGGATCGCGCCATTTTAGCTTGTCATAATCCTCGCGGTAATTTGTGCTGGCATAGGCGGGGAATTGCGCGATCGCGTTTTGCGCATAGTCGCGCCAGATCAGCTCTTTCTCATAGGTTCGCCACCCGTCGGAGCGCTTGTGCTTTAGCGCATGCCAGATCTGCACCGGAGATATCTCGCCAAAGTGCAAATGCGGGGACAGCAGCGATGTCTTTTCCACCGAGGGGAGATTGCGAGCTTCGTCGTAATCCTCGACGTGGTTTTCCCACCATGCGAGTCGCTCATGCGCGGCGGCCTCGCCGACCTCCCAAAATGCGCGCATACCGCTCGCCCAATCAGGCTTTGTCGGCAGGAGGTGCCAATCCTCCAACGCATCACTGGCGGGCCATTCATCCGGCGAAGACAGCGTCTCTGGCTCTGGCAAAACATCGCGTGGCGGGAACTGCGCCAGGCTTGCTTTGGAAAACGGAGTGTAGATCTTGTACTGCGTGCCAGAGCCGGTTGTGACTGAACCCGGCGGCATCAAATAATTGCTATCATACAGCTGGAGGTCGAGCTTCTCAGCGAGCACGCCCTGGGCCTTGCGCCACCACGGCTCGTAATGGCGATTGGCATGGATCGTCTCCGCGCCAGTTTCCTCGGCGAGCTTGGTCAGCTCCTCAACCGCATCGCCGCGCCGCAGGATCAACCGCGCATTGCGGGACCCAAGCGATTTGGACAGGCTTTCCAGCGAGTGATGCAGCCACCAACGCGATGCCCCGCCATAGGCATGGCCCTTCGCGCATTCATCATCGAGCACATAGACAGCGATAACCGGGCCTTGCTGAGCCGCCGCGTACAAAGCGGGATTATCCGCCATGCGCAGATCGCGCCTCAGCCAGACGATTTGTGGGGAACTCACCAACTACCTCCGTTCGCCCTGAGCTTGTCGAAGGGCTGCGTTTCTTCATGTCCGTTGTTCTTACAAGAAGGACAGGGCTTCGACGGGCTCAGCCTGTACGGGTCTGAACTACCAACGTCGTCATGCTGAACTTGTTTCAGCATCCATCGCATTCTCTTAAATAATTGAGTGCGATAGGGATGGACCCTGAAACAAGTTCAGGGTGACGAAGTGGGAAGTTCCACACATTGCACATTAGGCAATGCGACAGTGAACCGATCGCGAGACAGCGGGTCATAAAAACGTGCGTCGCGCAGGATCACAGAACCATCTTCGGCCCGCTCGGCAAAGGGCGTGCGTGACCAAAAGAGGAATGCCTCGGCTTCGGAATTTGCTTCCGCGCCGACAATTGCAGGATACAAACTACATTCTCCTACAAGCCCGCCGTCGATCAACCATTGCCCATTGCTTTTGGGTTCGATGACCTCCCTCTCCCATAATTGAATTGGCACGGGACTAGCGATTGCTGGTTGGCCGGACGCCATGGTCTCAGTTCTGGCTGTAATCGCCCCATTCAGCCCAATATACGCCAGAGCCGCTGCTATCGCGAACCGCGCGGGTTTGATCCAATCGCCGCCCTTTTTCTCGCGCCGCAATGAAAACCACGTGGCAAAGCCCATCAGCGCCCATAGCCACACATCGATGATGAACAGTGTATCGCCGTAGAACCAGCGCGAGGAGAACGGCTCAAGCAGGCGGATGCCGTAGACATTCAACCAATCGAGCGCGGGATGCGTAAGGCAGCCGACAAAACTGAGCAGGAAAAGCCATTTGAAACTAACTGGGCGGCGACCCTCTGGCCGTTTGCCGCGTTTTTCCTGCCAGCGGTCAAATCCCCACAGCAGCCCTGCCAGTATCAGCGGCAGCAGCACCAATGCGGGCGGGCCATGCGTGATCCCGCGCCGGAAACCAAGGTGCTCTTGCCCCTCCAGCCAGAAGAAACACGCCGCATCCACATCAGGCAAATTCGCCCCAATGATCAGCGCGGGCATTGCCAGCCCAGTTTTCTTCTTAAGCCCCGCCTGGCCCAGCAATGCGCCGACCAGGCTGTGTGTGAGATTGTCCATTTGAAAAGCGATAGGCTTGGTGCATAGCCGCGTCAAAGCCTTGAAAGAGAAACGTAAGAATGAGCGAAAACACGCCCTTTATCCGCCCCGATATGAAGGCATTCCTGGACGCCTTGGCCGCCGCCAACGGCCCGGCCATCGCCGATATGACGCTAGAGGAAGCACGCGCGGGCTATGGCGCGCTGCACACCATGGCGGATCGGCCCGCACGCGAGCTAGCCGTTGTCCGTGACCTCAACTGCCCCGGGCCAGCGGGCAATATCGGCCTGCGGCTGTATGATGCGCGGGAGACACGCGAGACAGGCCCTGTGATCATGTTCTATCACGGTGGCGGCTACGTCATTGGCGATCTCGATACACACCACAATCTCTGCACAGAAATCGCTCATCTTATGGATTTGCCAGTGGTGGCCGTGGATTATCGACGCGCTCCAGAGGCTCCCTTCCCCGCGGCGATTGAGGATTGTGAGGCAGCGACGCGCTGGGTCGCATCGGGTCCATCAGAGCTAGGTCTTACGCCCACCAGTCTCGTCACTATTGGCGACAGCGCCGGAGGCAACGCAACAATCGTTGTAGGCCAGCAATTGGCCGGAAACCCCGCCGATGTTCCGGTGGTCATGCAGGTGCCAATCTTCCCACTCGCGAGCGATGCCTTGCGCACAGCCAGCATTGATGAATTTGCGACCGGCTATGTGCTGACCAAGGCGGCGGTCGAGTTCTTTGATGCGCAGTACCAGCCAGATCGTAATGACCCGCGCGCTTTTCCAATTCTTGGCGACCATAGCGCAGCCCCTCCGACCGTTCTGGTCACCGCCAGCCTCGACCCCATCCGCGATTCCGGCCGGGATTACGGCGCTGCGCTCTCAAATGCGGGCGCGGACCACATGCTGATTGAGGTCAAAGGTGTCACGCACTCCTTCACCAATCTGCGCGGAGCCGTTCCCAGCGCTCAGGCCGATCTAGAGCGGATCATCGCCGCGATGAAACACATGCTCGTGGGAGTCTCCGCATGAGCAATCTGCCCTATCGCCCCTGCGCGGGCTTTATGCTGGTCAACGCCGATGGCCATGTCTTTGTTGGTCAGCGGATTGATGCCAACCGCGATCCCAAGACGCTGGGCGCGTGGCAAATGCCGCAAGGCGGGATCGACAAGGGCGAGGACGAGGAACAGGCCGCTCTGCGTGAGTTGGAGGAGGAAACCGGCATTGGCGCGGCGCTGGTCGAGGTGATTGCGCGCTCGGCTACCACGCATCTCTATGATCTGCCGCCTGAATTGCTAGGCAAGGTGTGGAAGGGCAAATATCGCGGACAGGAACAGCAATGGTTCCTGGGCCGGTTTTTGGGCAGCGAGGCGGATATCAACCTCAACGCGCATGAACCGGCAGAATTTGAGTCCTATAAATGGATCGAGCCCGCGCAATTGCCCGAGCTGATCGTATCCTTCAAACGCGATGTTTACGCGGCCTTAGTGGAGGAATTTACTCCGCTGATTTGAGAGTTAGAACCGGAATGTGATATGCGGGCGATCATCAAGCTTGCGCGCGGCGACAAAACTCGGGATTTGTTCAACCCGGTCAAACCACTGCTCAACATGCGGGTATTTGCCTGCGAACACGCCCTTATCCCGCGCGGCCAGCATCGGATAAATCAGCGTGATGTCCGCCGCCGTCAGGTTCGCTCCGCCAAAGAAGGGCTGAACGCTCAGATCCTTCTCCATCAGCTCGAACAGCGCCTCTAGCCGAGGATTGAGAAAAATCGTCCGCACCTGCGTGAAAATTTTCTTGAGCAGCCAGCTGATCGGGCCGGGCGTGCGCTGTTCAAGCAACCCCAGCACCATATTGATGCCTTGCGTCGACATCAGAGAACCCTGTGCCGCGTGAAACCAAAACAGATGGCGCGCGCGGTCCGGACTGCCTGGCGTTGGGCGCAGGGGGCTGTCTGGGTGACTGTCGAGAATGTAATCGATAATCGCATTGCTCTCTGCGAGCACAAGATCGCCCTCGGTGATGACCGGAGCCGTACCAAGCGGCGACAGAGCCTTATATTCATCCGGCGCCAGATTGCTCTCCGGATCGCGGTTATACGATTTGAGCTCATATTCCGCGCCGAGCTCTTCGAGCAGCCACAGAACACGGAAGCTTTGCGAATATTCGAGATGGTGAAGCGTCAGCATGGCCGGCCCCTTCTCTTGATGTTGATTAGTTTTGTGCGACGCCGTCTTCAGCCGCCGCAGTTTCCGCCGCAAGCCGAGCCTGCGTGCCGGTTGCGATGCTTGTCTGCAGCGCCAAAGTCTCTGGACAATTCGCCCCGCACAGGCTGCGCAGCTGCGCGAGGTTGAGCTTCGCCTTCTCCAGCGCGCCCTTCTCTACCAGAGCCTCGCCCTCGCCCGACATCGCGGCAAAATTGCCGGGATCGCGAACCAATGCCTCGCGGTAATAACGGATCGCCTTGCCTTGCAGCCCTTCGAAGCGAGCCACATTTGCCAGCTCGATAAACACACCGACATAGCCGGGATCAACCGCCAATGCGGCCTCATAAGCATCAATCGCCGCCTGCGGATCGTCAGCTTTCAACGCTGCTTGCCCTTGCGCCACAAGCGCGGCTGCACGCGCATCAGGCTCATAATCCTGCGCGCTGATGACGCTCGCAGAGACGGTGAAAACGAGCGATAGTGCAGCGGCAGCGGGCGCAAAGCGCATGAGCGTCTCCTTAAGGGAAGCTAAGCGGGAAGTTTGGGGCTCAGCCATATGCCAATCGCTAACACGCATATTCCAGATTTGCGACAAAAAATCCGTCCGTGCCGTGTTGGAACGGGTCGAGCCGCAAGCCATCGCCGCGCGGCGTGCCCAGCGCCAGTTTGGGCGTCTTCGCCGTCCACCCTTCGTGTCGCTCTAGGAACGCTTTGATCCGGTGCGGGCCCTCCGCATCGAGCAGCGAGCAAGTGACAAACACCATGGAACCGCCCGGTCGAACCAGCTGCGCGCCCACATCAAGCACATGATCTTGCAGCTCGTTCAGGCGCGTGAGCTCAGCCTCGTCCAAGCGCCAGCGGCTTTCCGGATTGCGCCGCCAGGTGCCACTGCCAGAGCAAGGGGCATCAACCAGCACATGATCGGCCTTCGCGGTCCACTGGGCCAATGCCTCCATTTCCTTGCCTGGATCGAGCAAGACAATGTGATCGACCTCTGCGCCCGTGCGGGCCGCGCGCGGGGCCAGATTGCCAAGCCTGCGCTTGTCGGTGTCAGACGCGACAAGTGAGGCTGCATTGCCCAGCTTTGCCGCAAGAGCGAGCGTTTTTCCGCCTGCGCCCGCGCACAAGTCGATTACGGTATCGCCAGGTTTCGCCGCCAGTGCTTCGCACACCAGCTGGCTACCGTGGTCTTGCACCTCGATTTGGCCGTCGCGGTAAGCCTGCCATTGCTCCACCTGAGTGCCGAAGGGAAAGCGCAGGCCTTGTTCTGAGGCCAGTTGCTCGCTCGGTTCTGGCAGTTCAATTGTAGCGCGGTCGGCTTTCAGCGAGTTCACACGAATGTCGAGCGGTGCGCGGCCGAGCAGCGCTTCGGCGGCCTCGCCGGTGATCCCGCTTTGTGAGAGTAGTTCGATCAACCATCCCGGTGCAACACCGGCCTTGGCGAATTTTTCTCCGTCTCGAATCTTTGCCGGCCCATGATCGGAACTATCAAACAATTCGAGGATCGCGGGGTCTTCCTGCCCCAGGGCAAGCATCGCTGCTCGCCCATTCTTGGGCACCGGTCCGCAAAGGCGGATAGCACGGTAGACCAGCTCGCGAATGGCGCGCCGATCCTTGGAACCGGCATAGCGCCGCGCCTTGAAATATTCCGAGATTAAACGATCCGCCGGGGCGGCCTTACGACGAGCGCAGTCGATGATCGTATCGAGCAGTTCGATGGCTGCTTGAACGCGTGCTGCGGGCCTCAATCGCTTATCGCTTTAGCACGAGCGCGATTTTCATCCATTTCCGCAAACAGCCGCTCAAATTCGGGTGACTGGGGCACCGGCTTGCAGAAGTACTTCAGTGTTACCGGCTCTGCTGGTTTTATCGCGGGAACTGTTGACTCAAATTCCTGAGCCGCCTTCTGGCATTCCTCTTCGCTGGCGAACAGAAACGGATGGCGGGTCAGCTCAGCGCGTGACGGATCATCAAGTGGAGTTTCGAGAAGAAACAACATGAAGGGGATAACCAATTCCATTGTTTACCTCGTCGGATAATTAGGGGCTTCGCGGGTGATCGCCACATCGTGAACATGGCTTTCAGAAAGACCGGCATTGGTGATGCGAACGAATTTGCCGCGCTCACGAAGGTCGGGAATGGTGGCAGAACCGGTGTAGCCCATCGCCGCCTTAATGCCGCCAACCAATTGGTGGACAACATCTGCCGCAGGGCCTTTGAACGGCACTTGCCCTTCGATCCCCTCGGGCACCAGCTTCATCGCAGAGACGTCTTGCTGGAAATATCGATCTGCACTGCCGCGCGCCATCGCGCCGACAGAGCCCATGCCGCGGTATGATTTGTAGCTGCGCCCTTGATAAAGGAACACCTCGCCCGGGCTTTCCGCCGTGCCGGCCAGCATAGAGCCGACCATGACCGTGGACGCTCCCGCCGCCAGCGCTTTGGCCGCATCACCACTGGTCCGCAGGCCGCCATCTGCGATCACCGGAACGCCGGACTTGGCCGCTTCTGCGGCGCTGTCCATAATGGCGGAAAGCTGAGGAACGCCAACGCCCGCGACAACGCGCGTGGTGCAGATCGATCCTGGTCCAATACCAACCTTCACCGCATCCGCGCCCGCATCGATCAGCGCGCGGGTCGCCTCAGCCGTGGCGACATTGCCAGCGACGACTTGAACCGTGCTGGACAGCGCCTTGGCGCGCTCAACCGCGCGGGCCACATCCTTGTTGTGCCCATGCGCCGTGTCGATGATCACCACGTCGACTTCCGCTTCGATCAAAGCTTTCGTACGTTCAAACCCTTTTTCGCCCACCGTGCTGGCTGCGGCCACGCGCAGGCGCCCGGCTTCATCCTTGGTTGCGTCAGGGTAATTGACTGCTTTCTCAATGTCTTTGACCGTGATCAGACCAATGCAACGGTAATCATCATCGACCACCAGTAGTTTTTCAATCCGGCGAGCGTGGAGCAGACGGCGCGCATCTTCCTGGCCAGTGCCAAGCGGTACGGTCGCCAAATTCTCTGTCGTCATCAGCTCGCGTACAGGCTGAGCGGGATTTTCCGCAAAGCGCACATCGCGGTTGGTGACGATGCCGACGAGCTTGCCCGAGGCATCCGTCACGGGAATGCCGCTGATCTTGTGCAGATTCATCAAGGCCTGCGCATCGCCGAGCGTCGCGTCCGGGCCAATGGTGATCGGATTGACGACCATGCCGCTTTCATAGCGTTTGACCGCTCGAACAGCCGCGCATTGATCGGGCAATTCAAGATTGCGGTGCAGCACACCGATCCCGCCCATTTGCGCCATGGCAATCGCCATATCCGCCTCGGTCACGGTGTCCATCGCAGCTGATAGAATAGGAATGTTGAGCGCAATGCCGCGCGTCAATTGAGTTTGCGTGTTCGCCATCGAGGGCAGCACATCGCTTTCGGCCGGACGCAGCAACACGTCGTCGAATGTAAGGCCAAGTGGGATGTCCATAAGTGCCACTTTCTAAGTCATAGCATGATTGATGTGGCGGCCCATGTAACCGCACTTCACCCGATCCGCTAGGGTGTGCAGGTGCGAAAAGCGCTCTTAATCCTCAGCTTGTTGCTTAAGGTGTGGGATAAACCTCGGTATCGGCCAGTCTTTTGACCAATTCTTCGTGCAGCAGCAGGTCGTCAATCGCGCCGCCGAGCTCGATTTTGTCGATGTCGTCTGAGACGCGGTGGTAATCGGCCTCAAGATATGGCCCGAGCGTGATTTCCGATCCGAAGGTTGTCGACAGAACGAGCGCTGGAACATTTTCCTGAAGCAAGACCCAGGCGTCCTGGCGTTGGATGAAGCTTTCCGCTGTCTCACGGCTGCCCAGCTTTCGGCCGGCATCATTGAGCACATCCATTACCACCTCATCAAGCACGGTGCGCCCTTCCCCAATGAAGCCAACCGGACTGCCTTGCGGGGCGAGCGCGACGCTGTCGAAATTGAAGGCAGCAACAATGCTGTCGAGCGGGATGGAAGGCTGCTCTGTGAAGGCCCGGATGCCTAGGAGGCCCGCCTCCTCCGCCGTGGTCGCCATCACATAGATATCGCGGTCATGCGGGCCAGCTTCTTTGAGACGGCGCGCCAGCTCGATAATCAGAGCAATACCGCTAGCGTTATCAATCGCGCCGTTGCAGATTTTGTCCTGATCGGCCTCCGTGCCGCAGGTGCCGAGGTGATCCCAATGTGCGAGGAGCAGCACCGCGCCTTCTGCCGGTTGAGTGCCCGCTAAACGGCCAATGACGTTGAACGAGTTAAACTCACGCCGCTTTGACTTGGCCTCAATCGTCGCCGCCATGGTGAGATCAATCGCTTCTAAGTCATCCTCATCAGAAGCCTGCAGCAGCTCGTCCCAGCGGTCCTCGCCAAGCACGCTCAGCATCACAGAATTGGTGATGAAGGCGCGCAATTCCTGCCCTTCCCGGCTTGCGAGGATAAACCGCTCGCGCTCGCTGACGAAGCGCTGGTCAGCGATCGATTTGGTATCCTGCATCACCGTGATAATTGCGACGGGCCCTTTAGCGAACAGGATCTCGCGGCGCGCATCGCTGACGCCGTCCTCGTCCAACATCAAGACGACTTTGCCTGCGACCCGCTCTGTCGGAACGCGCGTTGCCTCGCGCCCAACGAAGACGACATCTGCGCCCTCGACCAGGGCCAATTGCCGGGTGGTGTAGGCGGCGGCAACCTCCGCGGGCAGTTCAACGTCGCGCGCGCCAAAGCTCAAGGTGACCGAGCTTTCGCTCGGCTGCGTGCTTATCAAGCGAACCGGAGCGCGCCAGGGATTACCCGGGTCATTTGTGCCTGATTCCAGGCCAACATTCTGAAACCGGTCGATGATGTAATTTACGGTGAGGACCTGTCCATCGGTCCCCGGCTTGCGCCCACCATAGGTGTCGCTGGCGAGCACATTGATATCGCGCGTCATGCTGGCGGCGATTTGCGCCCGCTCCGCCTTGGAAACGCTGGCCACGGGCGAGCCGACACAGGCGCTGATCGCCAGCCCAAGGGCGGCCACCACGCATGCTTTCGCAAGGCCTGCCAGCCTCGCCCCTGTTTGCGCCCCTGCTTTGCTCACTCGGCGGTCCAGCCTCCGTCTATGCTCCAATTGGCTCCGGTCACATTGCCCGCTTCTTCACGGCAAAGGAAGACCGCAAGCGCTCCAATTTCTGCCGGTTGTACGAATTTCTTCGTCGGTTGCTTGGCTAGGAAAACGTCATTGATCACCTCGTCCCGGGTCAAGCCGCGCGCTTTCATAGTGTCGGGGATCTGCCCTTCGATCAGAGGCGTCCAGACATAGCCGGGGCTGATGCAGTTGGCGGTCACGCCGGTCTGCGCCAGCTCCAGCGCGACCGTCTTGGTAAAGCCTGCGATGCCATGCTTGCTGGCGTTATACGCGCTTTTGAACGGTGACGCAGTCAGCGAATGCGCGCTCGCCGTGTTGATAATCCGGCCCCAACCACGCTCTTTCATGCCCGGCACGGCAAGCCGCGTGGTGTGAAACGGTGCGGTAAGATTGAGGCCAATCACCTGATCCCACTTTTCGGTTGGGAATTCGTCCACCGGCGCAACGTGCTGCATCCCGGCATTATTGACCAGAATATCAACCGTACCCGCCTCAGCCATCATGGCCTCAATCGCGCTGGCATCCAGCAGGTTTGCGCCGCTGTAATCCGCGCTGAGTTCTTCGCGCAGCGCGGCAATCTCTGCCTCGTCGCCAAAGCCATTGAGGATTACGTCCGCGCCCTCTGCATGAAGCGCACGGGCGACAGCCAAGCCAATCCCGGAAGTTGATCCCGTGATCAGCGCGCGTTTGCCCTTGAGGAACATCGGTAACTCCTGCAGTTTTGTGTCCATTCAGGCTTTTGCCATTGCAGGCGGCCCTGTCCAGCATTTATGCAGGCCGCAGCGCAGCAATGTGCGAAATGCAGTCTAGACGCAGCGGGATCGCGCGATCTGGACCAGGGAGGGAAAACACAATGCGGCTCAATCCGTTCGACACATCCAAGATCAAAGTTCGCTCCAGCAATGGCGGCGGGCGCAGAATGCCGGGCGGACGGGCTGGCGGCATGGGCTGCGGCACGATTGTGATCGTTGCGATCGGTGCGCTCGTATTTGGCGTTGATCCGGGGCAAATGCTGGGTGTGGTCGAAGACGTGCAGCAGCAAAGCCCGCAGCCACAAACGCAAGCCGGTCAGCGCAGCGAGCAGGAAATCTGCTCCAGCAGCCAATATGCAACCGAAGCCTGCGCAGCGCTTACCTCACTGAATGAGACGTGGGAGCCAGAATTTGCCCGTGCGGGCATCGAATTCCAACAGCCTATTCTCGACCTGTTTCAAAGCGGGCGCATCGACACTGGAGGCTGCGGCAGCGCCAGTTCTGCCTCTGGTCCGTTTTACTGCCCGGCTGATATGGGCATCTATATCGACACCAGTTTCTACGATCAGCTCGCCCGCATGTCCGGCACGGGCGGCGACTTTGCGCGCCTCTATGTGATTGCGCACGAATATGGGCACCACATCCAGAACCTCACTGGCCTCGCCACACAAGTTCGTAGCGCGCAGCAGCAAAATCCGCGTAATCGCAACCAATTGCAGGTCCGCATGGAATTGCAGGCGGATTGCTATGCCGGGGTATGGGCGGGGAAGAACCGCCAATTGATCGAGCGCGGCGATCTGGAAGAAGGCATGCGCGCAGCCGCCTCGATTGGTGACGACACTTTGCAGCGCAATGCCGGACAACGGATCAATCCAGAAGGCTTCACCCACGGCACTAGTCAACAACGCATGGAGGCGCTGCGCCGCGGTCTCGACAGCGCCGATAGCGATGTCTGCAATGTCTATTTCGACTTTGGCTGAGCCAAGCCTTTCATAGCTCCCATAACAATCGGGGCCGGAGCGGTTTTAACCGTTCCGGCCCCGAAGTGTTTGCCGCCAGAGACGCTCGCGACTTAGGTCGCTGCGCTCTCCGCCGGGACGACAGGTGCCGGATCGTCAGACTTGACCGCAGAAGACCAATCGATCTGACGGGTCGCGTACATCATGCCTGCCAGTGCGACGAACAGCAGCACTGATCCGATCACCAGTGACCATTCTTCGAGGTTCAGCAGGACATAGAGGCCCGCATATAGCGCAACCAGCAGAGCCGCGATGACCCTCGCCCGTTTCCAGCTGCCCAGGATTGCCGCACTGTAAGCCGACAGCAAACCGATGGTTGCAGCACTCGCGATCAGATAAGCGATCATGAAGCCGAGCATCTCGGAAAAGGCCAGCAGCATAACGAAAAACAGGACAAGCCCTGCCCCGCTGAGCAGATATTCTGCCGCCGCCACGCGCGCTCCGCCGACAATGTCAAACATCAGGAAGGCGAGGAACGTGAAGCCGATGAACAGGAAGCCATATTTCACCGAGCGGTTTACGCGGCTGTAAAGATCGACCGGCTCAACCAAGCGGATCGTTGCGATGCTCACGTCGCCGCCATCTCTGGAGTAAGCAGAGAAGCGGTCACCCGGATTGAGTTCTGGCAACTGTGCCTCGGTGTTGCGCACTAGAGTTTGCCCAAGCGCCAGGTTGGAGATCGACCAGCTGGCCTTAAAACCCGCATCGCTGATTTCGACCGTTTCATCACCGGGCAGGAAGCTGCCCGTGAAACTTGGGTGCGGCCATTCCGATTCGACCGACCAATTGGTTTCCTTACCCTGCGGCACCATGCTGATCGCGCTGCTGCCGCGCAGCTTGTAATTGAACTCCACGGCCAGCGGCTCGCTGCCAGTCCAATCAAGGAATGCGTGCATGCCGCTGCCATTGCTGCCCGTGCCAAGGCCTGGGCGCAGCGCAATCGCCTCGCCCCCGATATTCAGCTCTGCATCGGTTTGAATGCCGCGCGGGTCAGAGATCGGGAAACGAATTTCCGCCTCGTCTAGCAGCAATTGCTCTGGCTCAACGCCGAACCGGTCTAGGTCGCTCGGCAAGGCGAAAGCTGCCGTACCCGACAGCGCGACATCGTAAATCACCGATTTGTGGATCGATCCGCGAGCTTTGATCTCGGGATTGATCACGGTGGCGATGCCTTGCTTCTCCGGAGAGATATACAGCAGCTCGCGAACGGTAATGGTGCGCGACACAGTGCGGTCGTTCACAACCTCGCTGGTGACGCGTTCCTCATTATAGGGCACGACCAGCACCGGCCCGGCGAGCACTTGCGCCCCTGCCCAGCCTTCAGTGATGGATCTTTGCGCGATATCCGCTTGATTTTCTCGGTCGTAGACCAGTGCATAGACAGCCAATAAGGGTATGGTCAGCGCCATACCGATAATGGCCGCGAAGAGTAACTTCAGTCCTGGGGATCGTTCTTTCGCCATATCTCGCCCTCCTATCGCGCGATGAAACGTGCAATGGGAGCGATGAACTGAATTGCATATGAACCGACTGAAAGGAAACGGCGAACGCCCAAAATAAGCGTCCGCCGTTCTTTTGTTTCAGAATTCGTCCGGGCCTCTGGCCCAGCGTTTAGCTGAGCGGATCAGCTCTTATTGGTGCGTTCCCAATCACGGATCTGCTCATCCAAAGTCTCGAGCAACTGGCTGCGCAGATTGCCTTGGATCTCGGCATTATCTGCCAGCGCCTCGCGCGCCTCACGAAGACCTTCCAGCGCCTTTGCCATCACTTTGGCTTGGCAGAGGTAGACCGTTGTTCGGCCATTGCCGTGCTCAACGACCTCAGCAGGCTCATCCTGGCCGGAGCGGCACTTCATCTTCACCTTGGTGGTCGCATCTTTGATATCGATGTGAGCCAGTTTGATCTCGCGATGCGCTTCGGCAATCGCGGCGTCGGCTTCTGCGAGACCGAGGCGGACATCAACCATGATCTCTTCAACCTCTTCATCGCTGAGGCGCCCATTGGTTTCGACACTGCGGCGGATTTGGATGCTGCGCGTTTGGCCGCGCCGTGCACGCTCACGGCTGCGCTCAGCACGCTCGTGGGCGCGTTCACGGGCCCGTTCCATACGCTCTTCAGCGCGTTCGGCCCGTTCCTCAGCGCGTTCGACATCAGCCTCAAACCGCTCTTCCTCCAGTTCGATCTCTTCTTCGATCGCCTCACGCTGTTCCTCGCTCGCGCCTGGATCGATCGCCTCGATAGCGGCCGCTTGCAACACAGCAGGTGGGACTGGCGGTGCAGGAGGCGCTGGCGGCAATGGGGCACCCAGCGCAAGCGGAGCTGGCGGCGCGGTGGGCACGGTGCCTTCCGCATAGGATATCGATGCGGTTAGCGGCAGCGCGAGCACGGCGGCCCCCACCATTACGCGGCCGGCGATCCGGCGGCGCGAGGACATATTGGACATTTTCAGGCTCCTTAGACGGTGGATAATCGACTTCTCACCCAGCACCGGACACGCCATAGGCGCGGCCAATGCAAACTTGGGCCCTGCTGCGAAAGTGGTAATAAGGCTGGCATAAACTGCGCGCTCTTCGGGGGCCTTTTCAGCCATCACCCGGGCATCGCAGGCCGCCTCTTGATCGCGCCGCATCGCCAGCCAGCCATAACGGCCAAGCGGGTTAAACCAGTGCAGAGCGAACAAGGGTTGAACAATCATATTGGCGAGCAAATCGCGCGCAGAATGGTGCGACAGCTCATGCGCCAGCGCCAGATTGCGCGCGGTGATATCCGCCTGCGCCATAAAACCATGCGGCAGCGCCACGACCGGATCGACCACACCAAAGGCAAGCGGCGTGCTGGTGCCAGAGGTTTCAAGCAAGCGCACACGGCCATAGCGGCCCACTTCGCGCGCATCCTCCAGCAGCTCGCGCCGCAAGCGGAAGTACGCCGCAAAGCGCAGCCAAAGAAAAAGGGCGGCGCCAACCAGCCATACCGAAATGCCAATCTCAAGGATCGGCATCGGGGTTGTCGGCATTAGCAAGCCGGGCGCCGCGTCCAACCGCCCCAGAGTCGCAGCAGGAGCTTGGGGTTGGACAATCGTGAATAGGAAATCGCCAGAAGCCGCCTCGGCCGCGCTGCCATCCGCTAGACTCACAGCGGGTGCAGCCTCTTGCGGCGCAGGGCTGAGCCATGCGGGAAGCTCCACCGGGGGCATAAGCAAACGCAAAGCCGGGATCGCCCACAGGGCATAGGCAATCTGCGGCCCGAACCAGCGGGCAACGGGGCGGCGAATAAGCAGGACCAGCGCGATCAATCCGGCGGTCCACAGCAGGGTATCAAGTAGCCAGTCCATCATGGTTTCAACTCCTTGAGCAGAGCTTCAATGTCGGCGAGGTCTTCCTCGCTCAGCGCCTCTTGCTCCGCCAAATGCGCAAACAAAGAGGACGCGCTGCCGCCGAACAGGCGGTCGACCAGGCGGCGGGATTCTCCGCCAACATAGTCGGACCGCGCGATTAGCGGGCTGTAGAGAAAGCGGCGGCCATCTGGCTGCGCCGCGATGGCATTCTTGCTAACCAAGCGAGAGAGGAGAGTTTTGACCGTGGCGAGGCTCCATCCGCGTGGTTCGCACACCGCATCGCACACATCAGCAGCGCTCAAGGTGCCGCCTTCCCACAAGGCCTCCATCACGGCGTGTTCAGCATCGCTGATTCGCTCAGGCTTTGAATTTGAGGCGGATTTGCCATTTTCGGACTGCGTCACGTGAGCCTCCTGCTCTCGATTACGTCTGTAGTCTTAGCGATTACGTTTGTAAACATGAAGGCTGGATGAACATCGCGTTCACCCCCTTGCCCTTCGATCAGACTGCGATATCCTCCGACGAATGACATGGATGAAAACACTATTCGCCTCAGCCTCAATGCTCATCACCGTGGGCGTACATGCTCAGGAAGCGGGAGACTCGCTCATCGCGCCTGAGCCAGAACCTCAGTTTGAGACGGTCAGCGTGGTGCTGGAAACGCAGATGGGCGAGATCATCATAGCACTCGAAACGGAGCGCGCGCCGATCACAGCAGCAAACTTCCTCCGCTATGTTGATGAGGACCGCTTTGACGGGACTGTCTTCTACCGCGCCATGCCGCTCGATTGGGGCAAGCAGCCCAATGGCCTGATCCAGGGCGGCACCCAATGGGATCCGAAGCGAGTGCTGGACGGGATCGAGCATGAACCGACCACTGTCACCGGGCTCAGCCACACTCGCGGCGCCCTGTCGATGGCGATGGGCGACCCTGGCACCGCCAATGGCGATTTCTCGATCATGCTCGGTGATCAAGTCGGGCTCGACGCAAACCCAACGTCAGATGATCCGGTCTGGCGCAATGGTTATGCGGTGTTTGGCTATGTCACCGATGGGATGGACGTGGTGGAGGCGATCCATGCCGCCCCAATCGACCCGGCGAAAGGCGAAGGCTGGATGAAGGGCCAAATGCTGGCAGAACCTGTCACTATCGTTGAAGCGCGCCGCGCGCCTAGCGAGACCGAGGAGCAGGCTGACTAGCTTCGACCGGGCCCAATGTGCTGACCGCTGGGCGACCAACCGGAGTGCCCGCAGTCCGTGGCGTGCGCGCCCGCAGCGCCGGCATCCACTTGGCGACGCCCGTGCCAATCTGCGTCTGCGGCAAGGATGCAAGCACGCGTGCCTTCGCCTCCCAGCCCGCGATTGAGCGGTTCGCCTCTTTCGACGCATCAGCCAAAGATTGCGGCTTGCGCAGCGCATTGTTGATCAGAGCATCGCCAAAGAACGTCCAATCATTGTCCGCGCGGCATCCGAACGATGTGCGATTGTCCGCCGCCGCCGTCAGGATCGCCGTGTTCCCGCTCGCCAGCTTGGGCACAAACACGCCCGCATAACACGCGCTGATGATCAAGATGCGCCGCTCGATCCCGAGCTCTTCCAGCGCCGCCTTAAAATGATCAGGCGACAGAACGCCGTATCCGCTGTCACCGTAATGATAGGCGAGCCCATGCGTCAGACCGTGGCTGGTTGTGTAGAGGACCAGCACATCTTCGCTGGTGTCCATAACGTCGGCAATTTGGGCAAGCGTCGAGAGAAACGCGCTGATCGAGCCTTTGGGCAATTCGTTGCTAGTCCCATCGGGCCCGGCCAGCGTGATCGTACGCCCCGCCGCGCCATACCGCCGCGACAGCACTTTGGCCGCCTCGCGCGCTTCGCGGGCAAACACCGGGTCGCTATCCAGCGCCACAGTGAGCACATAGGCATCGACTGTGCCGGGGCGATTGGGCTGAAGCGCTCGGAAAGCTGCATCGAGTTTACGCCGCTCGCGCAGCAAAACCGCAGGCGAACTCTCACGCTCAAACTCTGGCGACTCAACCAGGCTATTCTTGATCGCATTCGGATTGGTGCCAGTCGCGAAATTGGGCCACGGCTTCGTGTGCGGCGGCGGCTGATTCGGATTGCTGGCGCTGTCCGAATTGCTCTGAGTATAGGCTGGCCCAGCGACCACCAAAGCGAGCGCTGCGATTGCGATTCGAAAAGATGCGCCCCGTTTCATACCAGGCTCAAGCTGCGGCTTTCGAGCTTCGGCGTCAAGCACTCCGGCGCGACTGCTAGATACCGCTCATCCATTGGTAGGTTCAGGACGAACGGGTTTCTTGGTTAGAGGTCTCAAAAACCAATCAATAAACCCGCGCCTTCGGCTCAATGTAGGTCGCGTCGTCGGTCAGCGTGTATTCGTGCACGGGACGATAATCGATCTTCATATCGCCTTTGCCGCTACCCTTGGCGCCGCCGCCCCAGCCATCAAACCAGGTGATGGTGTGCTTCATCCACTCTTTGTCATTGCGATCCGGGAAATCCTCATGGCTGTGCGCCCCGCGGCTTTCCTTGCGGTTCGCCGCGCTCGCCATCGTCACATTTGCCTGTGACATCAGATTGTCGAGCTCCAGCGTCTCAATCAGGTCACTGTTCCAGACGAGCGATTGGTCGGACACGTGAATGTCCTCCATGCGCTTGTTCTGCTCGGCGAGGATTTTGACGCCCTCTTCCAGCAGAGCGGTGTCGCGGAATACGGCGGCGTGCTTCTGCATGCCCTTTTGCATTTCGCTGCGGATTTGTGCGGTTGGTGAACCGCCCTGCGCATAGCGGAAATGGTCAAGCCGGCTAAGCGCCAGCTCGGCGCTATCTGCGGGCAGTTCTGGCTGGCTTGCGCCCGCCTTTGTAATGTCGCGCAGACGGTGGCCGGTCGCGCGGCCAAACACCACGAGATCGATCAGCGAGTTAGAACCCAGACGGTTTGCGCCGTGTACGGACACACAGGCCGCCTCACCCACAGCGAACAGGCCGGGAACCACGTGATCCGGATTGCCGTCCGGGCCGATGGTCACAACCTCGCCGTGATAATTACAGGGGATACCGCCCATATTATAGTGAACAGTCGGGGTGACGGGCAGAGCCTGTTTGGTCAGGTCCACGCCAGCGAAGATCTTGCCGCTCTCGGTGATGCCCGGCAGGCGTTCAGCCAAGACCTTCGGATCAATGTGATCGAGGTGCAGGTGAATGTGATCGCCATCTGCGCCGTGCCCGCGCCCTTCGCGCATTTCGAGCGCCATAGAGCGGCTGACAACGTCGCGCGATGCGAGATCTTTGGCTGATGGAGCGTAGCGCTCCATAAACCGTTCGCCCTCGCTGTTGGTGAGGTAGCCGCCCTCACCCCGAGCGCCTTCGGTAATGAGGACGCCCGCGCCGTAAATGCCGGTCGGGTGGAATTGAACAAACTCCATGTCCTGCAGTGGCAGGCCAGCGCGCAAGACCATGCCGCCGCCATCGCCGGTGCAAGTATGCGCGGAAGTCGCCGTGTAGTAACAGCGGCCATAACCGCCGGTTGCCAGCACAACGTTCTGCGCACGGAACCGGTGAATGGTGCCATCATCAAGGCACTGAGCAATCACGCCGACGCATTTACGATCGCCGCCCTCACCCGTCATGATCAGGTCGAGCGCAAAATATTCGATGAAGAAATCCGCGTCGTACTTCAGGCTCTGCTGATAGAGCGCGTGCAGCATGGCGTGACCGGTACGGTCGGCCGCGGCGCAGGTCCGCTGAACCGGCGGGCCATCGCCCATATTCTGCATATGGCCACCAAAGGGGCGCTGATAAATCGTGCCGTCTTCGTTGCGAGAGAACGGAACGCCAGCATGCTCTAGCTCATAGACAGCCGCTGGTGCTTCACGCGCGAGATATTCAATCGCGTCCTGATCGCCCAGCCAATCGGCGCCCTTCACCGTGTCATACATATGCCATGACCAGTGATCAGGCGTGTTGTTGCCCAGCGATGCCGCGATGCCGCCTTGCGCCGCGACAGTGTGCGAACGAGTTGGGAAAACCTTGGAAATGTTGGCCGTGCGCAGGCCAGCTTCCGCTGCGCCCATGGTTGCGCGCAGGCCAGAACCGCCAGCGCCAACAACAACGACGTCGTATGTGTGATCGATAATCTTGTAAGAATTCAGGTCAGCCATCAGGCGGCTCCTCCGAGGGCGAGCCGGGCGACGCTAAAGATAGCGAAGGCACCGCCGCCAATGACAGCAAGGTTGAGTGCAGCGATCAGACCAAATTTGGTGCCGCTGTTTTGAACATAATCTTCGATCAGGACCTGAAGCCCCAGACGCGCGTGCCAGAATGTGCAGATCACCAGCAGGATCATCGCCGTGGCGGGCACAGGCTGAGCGATCCAGCTGCTGACCGTGGCATAGCCAAGATCAGGTAGCAGCATGATGCTGGCCACCAGCCAGATGGTGAGGACGACATTGCCGACCGCCGTGAAGCGTTGCAGCAGCCAATGATGCGCGCCGGCATGCGAAGAGCCGAGACCGCGTACTTTTCCGAGTGAAGTTCCGTTACCCATGTCTGCGCCCCTATTTCGTCAGCATGTAGGCCCAGAAGGCCGCAGTGAGAAGGATCGCGAGAATGGGCGATGCGATGGACCAGATCTTATTGGCATTGAGCTCATAGCCAGCGCCAATATCGAGCACAAAGTGCCGCAGTCCGCTCATCATATGGGTGAAGAACGCCCAGCTCAGGCCGACCAGCACGACATAGCCAAACGGCGAAGTCGCCACGGTTTGAAACGCATTATACGCCTCTGGCCCGCTGGCCAGCGCGCCAAGCCACCAAACCAGCACAGCCAAGCCAACAACTGCCAAGCCATCGCCGGATGCCCGGTGCAGAATCGAAACCAGCATGTGCGGCCCCCAGCGCCAGATCTGCAAGTGGGGGGAAAGCGGTCTATTCGCCATTATTTTTTGATCCCATACATTTCGTTCCCCCCACTTAACGTGACAATCGCGTGTGACAAGCGGTGAGCGCTCGACTCCCGGTGCAAAGTTTTGGATAGAGTGTTGCATGAAGTACATTCTCCTAACCGGATCGAGCCGCGGGATCGGCGCGGCGGCCCGCGACGAACTGGCTCTGCGCGGGGCCAAAGTGACCGGCCACGCAACACGCAGCGACGATGATCAGACGATTGCCGCAGACTTCACCGACCCGGGCGCGGCGCAGGCTCTATGGGACGCGATGCTGGAGAAGACTGGTGGCAAGGTAGATGTGCTGATCAACAATGCCGGACTATTTGATGCCAATCCGCTCGATGGCTCCGACATCGCCTGGCTCGATGGGTGGGAAGACACCTTGCGCATCAACCTGACCGCCGCTGCCCAGCTTTCCCGGTTTGCGGTACGCCATTGGCAAAGCACGGGAAGCACTGGGCGGATCGTGCATGTCGCTAGCCGCGCAGGGCACCGCGGCGATTCTCCCGCGCATTGGCATTATGCGGCAGCAAAGGGCGGTATGCTGGCCATGCACAAGACCATCGCCCGTGCTTATGCCAGCGAGGGCATATTCAGCTACGCGATAGCTCCGGGCTTTACAGATACGGCCATGGCCGGAGATTATCTGGAATCGCGCGGTGGCGACGGGCTGCTCAAAGACATCCCACTGGGCAAGGTCGCTCAGCCAGAAGAGATCGCACGCATCATCACCTTTTGCGCGCTCGATGCCCCGCCCAGCATGACCGGCGCGGTGATCGACGCCAATGGAGCAAGCTATGTTCGGTAGATTAAGCGAGATCGCGGGCCCATTGTTGCTTGCAGCGTGTTCGGCTTCACTCGCGAACGAAGAAGAACCTTCTGGGTTGCCTGCCGATCAACAGGCATTTCTCGACGCTTGCGAGCCGTGGGATGACTGGGACAAGCCTGCCCCGCCATTCAAAATCCATGGCAGTTCTTATTACGTCGGCACATGCGGCATCTCTGCGATCCTTATTACTGATGACAGCGGCCACATCCTGCTCGATAGCGGGACCGAGGCAGGTGCCCGCGTCGTTGAAAGCAACATCAAGAGCTTGGGCTTCGACCCGAACGACATCCTCCTGCTCGGCTACAGCCACGAACATTTCGACCATGTTGGCGGTATAGCTTATTTGCAGGAGCTAACCGGGGCAACGCTGGTATCGCTAGAGACGGGCGCCGAGGTGATGCGCACGGGCCGCGACCAACCGGGCGACCCGCAAAGCGGGATGCACGAGCCATTTGCCCCCACTCGCGTCGACATTATCCATCAGGACGGCGATGCAATGGGAGCTGGACAAACCTCTGTCCGCTCTCTGGCAACTCCGGGTCACACCCCGGGAGCGACAAGTTGGGAATGGGAAAGCTGCGAGAACAACGTCTGCAAAACCATCGTCTACGCTGACAGTCTCTCCCCGGTTAGCGCAGATGGATACCGCTTTTCCGATCACCTGGACTATGTCACCAAGTACCGCGCGGGCCTCGATCGTTTGGCCGCCATAGATTGCGATATCTTGATCGCAGCGCACCCATCGCATGGGCAATTGTTCCAATGGTTTGAAAAGGGCGGCCTGCTGGCCATGGAAGCACCCTGCTCCGCATATGCCGCCAAAAAACACCGCGATCTTGATGCCCGCCTCGCCAAAGAGGCCGCTGAATGAGCACCAGTTGGAAACTCTCGGCCTTCGCGCCGAAGAAGGTCGTGCAAGCTGCTTTGCTAACGCATGACGAGCTCGATGATTGGGATTTTGATCTCGTCATCTCCGGCCGCGAAATTGCCGAGGACCGCCCGCAAGATTGGGTGCTGGAGGGGTGGTATCCGAGTAAGCCCGGCACAACCCAGAAAAGCGCCCTCGCCGATCTATTCACTGGCAAAGCACCCAAGATCACGGTTGAGAAACTGCCTGATCAAGATTGGCTCACGCTGAGCCAACAAGGCGTCGAACCGATACGCGCTGGGCCATTTCACATTCACACCCCGGACTATGCCCCCGATCCGGCTGCGATCAATTTCGCGATTCCCGCGGCGCAAGCGTTCGGCACTGGCCAGCATGAGACCACCGCTGGCTGCTTAGAGATGCTCGCTGTCATGAAGCGCACTGGCATGAACGCGCGCAATATAACCGACATCGGCACCGGCACCGGACTGCTCGGCTTTGCGGCATTGAAGCTCTGGCCCGCTGCGCGCGCAACTGCATCCGATATCGATCCGGTCTGCGTCCAGGTGGTCGAGGACAATGCCGCGCTCAACAAAATGCGGCTTGGCCCGCGCCCCGGCGAAATGGCGATGGTGATCGCGGATGGCATGGACGATCCGCTGCTGCGCGCCCGCGCGCCCTATGACCTTTTGATCGCCAACATTCTGGCCGGGCCGCTGACCGAGCTCGCACCCGATTTTGCAGCCTCACTCCCGCCGGGCGGCAGCGTTTTGGTCGCTGGCCTGCTCACCAAGCAAGAGCCGGGCATTCGCCGAGCCTATCGCCGCGCTGGCTTTCGCCTAACCGCGCGCCTTGTCCGCGGCGATTGGTCGATCCTGTGGCTGAGGCGGCGCAGCGGCTGATGGCGAGCAAAGCGCTCCCCCGCATTAGCCGAGCGCTCAAATATGCGCTAATCGCGGTGGTCGGCGCAGTCGCCCTGTTTCTGCTCACCGCTTGGTTTGGCTCCATGATCCCGCGCGGCGCGCTGGCCGAAGAACCGATCGCCGACCCGGTCACCATTATGGTCGAGACCAATGGCGTGCACACCCAATTCGTGCTGCCGATTTCCAATGCGCAGAAGGACTGGCGCGAGACCTTTCCCAGCGCGAACGAATGGCTCGGCACAGGCGAGCCGACCCATGTCGCGATTGGATTTGGCGACCGGCAGGCGATGATGGAGATACCGCAAATCTCTGACCTATCGCTATCCAGCGCGCTCAGAATTGCAACGATTGGCGGACCCGGCGTGATCCGCGTGAGCCGCTACATCAATCCGCCGCTCGACAAAGAACGCCGCGCGATGCGGGTGTCGGGCGAGCAATACAAAGCCTTGGTGGAAGCAATCGAAGCGGACCTGCCCCCACTGGGCGCAGATCCGTTTCGTGATTATGAGCGCGATACGTTCAGCCAAGACGCCTATTATACCGCGATCCCACGTTACAACTTCAAGCAGACGTGCAATCAATGGACCAGCAACCGGCTTGCGATGGCGGGCATTCGCACAGGGCTTTGGACGCCGATGTCTGGCGGAGTGATGAAATGGCTCCCGGTGCACCGCACGGAAATCGGCGAGCGCTAGGCTCTAGCCGAGCTTTCCCAAACGCTGCTCCAAAAATCGGCGTTCAGCGCTGGGTGGATCAAGCCCCAATGCCGCGCTCAAAGACGCCCTTCCCTCTTCGTCGCGTCCCGAACGGATCATCATATCCGCCCGCGCTGCATGATAAGGCCTCAGCGATTGGAGCTTATCTTTCGGAAGCTCCTCCAGCGCGGCCAGCCCTGCGGCTGCACCTTCCGCATTCGACAATGCAACAGCCCGATTGAGCGCCACCACAGCGCCCGGTCGCATCATCATCAGCGCATCATAGAGTTTCACAATCGCCGCCCAGTCAGTCGTGCCATCCACCCCGCGCTGCGCATGGCACAACTGAATGGCGGCCATCACTTGGTAGGGCCCGGTCCGCGCAAACTCAGCCGCTTGATCGAGCAAGCCGCGCGCCTGTTCGATCAGCGCTGCTTCCCACAGGCTGCAATCCTGCTGAGACAAGGGGATCATTGCGCCGGCTTCATCCACCCTCGCCGCTTCTCGCGATCGGGCCAGCGCTACCAGCGCCGCCAGCCCCAAGGCCTCCGGTTCCTGCGGGAGCAATTCGGCCACCATATTGGCGAGCCGAGAAACTTCGCCCGCCAGCTCTCCATCACGCTCAGCCGCAGCATCCTGATAGGCGACAGTATAGGCGAGCTCCAAGGTCAGCAGCACAGCAGCAAGCCGCTCTGCCAAGGCCTTTCGCGGCGGCAATTCAAACGCAATGCCCGCCTTACGGATCTTCGCCTTCGCGCGCGTGATGCGTTGAAACATGGCCGGTTCGCTGCTGACAAAAACACGCGCAATTTCGGGCACCGGCAATCCGCAAATCACTTTCAATGCCAGCGCCGTGCGCGCCTCCAAAGCAATCGCCGGGTGGCAGCAAATGAAGATCAACCTCAGCCGTTCGTCCGGTATCGCCTCGGGCAGTTGGATAACATTGCTCATCTCGCTCACTTGCGCGCCATCGGCAGCATGCTTTGCCTGCGCCGCACGTTTGCGCAGCGCGTCCAGCGCCTTGCGCTTTGCCGCAGTGAACAGCCACGCTGGCACATTGTCCGCCGACACTCCTTTTTCCAGAAATGTCGCAGCAGCCTCGGCAAAGGCTTCCTCGGCCAAATCGATATCGCGAAGCTGCGCGACCAGGGCGGCAATCACCCCTGGCCGCGCGCCTGCTATCTCGGCGCCGACACTGCTGCGCATATCCGGCAAATCAATCCTGCCAAATTGGGCGAACCTCAACCGCGCCATTGCCGGGCACGGGTATCTTACGCGCCCATTCAATCGCACGGTCCAGATCGGCCGCCTCGACTATGTAATAGCCGCCCAGCTCTTCGTGCGTTTCGGCGAACGGGCCATCATGCAATACGCCTTCGCCCGATGTGTATTTGATCGTTGTCGCGGTGTCGGCATCCTGCAAACGGTGACCACCGACATAAGCGCCCGCCTTTTCCATTTCCTCGATCAGGGCCATGTGTTTGCCGATGGTTTCTTCCATCCGCTTTTCGGCGTCATCACCTTGATAGAAGCTCTCATCCTCGGCGATCATCAGCATATATTGCATGGGGTCTTCTCCTTTGCGGCCCGCACCACTGCGGCGAGGCTCTGATGAGAAGACGAAACTGGCAAGTCGGATTCGACAGCTGCGCGAAAAAAATTTTACCCCGCGAGCGTTTGTTCCAACAGATTGAGCGCATTCCGGGTAAAGGCCTGCATGTTTTCAATCCGGTTTTCGCTGCCGGTTTCCAGCACCAGAGTGTGCTCGCTATCCGGCCCAACGACCCCTGCGCAGCTGCGGCCTGATGGTGCGCCGCTGGGGTGTTTGCTACCGCCAACAGAGCCGCTTTCCGCAATGCCCCAATCCGCGCCCAGATTGTCTCGAATGGCGCGCGCCTGAAGCAGAGCATATTCCTCGCTCGCCCCGCGCATACCTTGGTAGGCCTCGCGCGGCAGATCGAACAGGACATCGCGAGCGCGAAAGGAATAGACAACCCCGCCGCCGACAAAGAACTCCAGCGCCCCCGGCACGCTGAGCATGCTCGCCGCCATGAGCCCGCCGGTCGCTCCGTCAGCGACGGCGATACGCTCACCGCGCGTCCGGAGGTACTCGGCGATGCGGAGAGCTTGTGGGTGCGCTTGAGTTAGGAAGTCTGTCATTGTGCTGCCGCCACAATAGCGGCCCAACCCGCCTCGTCCATCACTTCAATGCCAAGATCCTGCGCCTTCTTCAGCTTCGAACCTGCGCCTGGTCCCGCAACCAGAATATCGGTCTTTGCGCTCACCGAGCCGCTGGCCTTTGCGCCAAGCCGCTCAGCCTGCGCTTTGGCTTCATCGCGGCTCATGGTTTCCAGCTTGCCGGTGAACACCACCGTCTTGCCCGCGACCGGGCTGTCTAGGGTTTCGACAACATAGGGCGGTGGTGAAACCTGGTTCAGCATGTCCTCCCACACAGCGATATTGTGCGGCTCGTGAAAGAAGTCTGCGAGCGAATGCGCGGCCGTCGCGCCAAACCCATCGCTGACGCTAAAAATGTCTTTTGCGGCATTGTACATGCGGGCCTTGAAGGGGGACGGTTTCTCGTCCTCACCCAGCGGATTTTCGCTGCGATATATTGCAAATTGCTGCGCAGCATTTCGCAGCATATTGATGTCTCCCAGGGCCTTCATCAGGTCGCGCGCGGTGACCTCTCCGACATGGCGAATACCCAGACCAAATAGCAATTTCGCGGCATCGGGTTCGCGCTTCGCCTCGATGGATGCGATGAGGTTGTCGACCGATTTCTCCTGCCAGCCTTCGAGCGCTAGGATGTCTTCCTGGCGGTCCTTTAAACGGAAAATATCGGCCGGGCTCTCAAGCCATCCCAGCTCAAAAAACTGCGCGATGGTCTTCTCGCCCAGGCCGTCAATATCCATTGCCTTGCGGCTAACGAAATGCTCGAGCCGCTGCGTGCGCTGAGCTGGGCAGATGAGCCCGCCAGTGCAGCGCATATCCACCTCTCCCTCTTCGCGCGCGGCCTCGCTGCCGCACTCTGGGCAAGCCTCAGGGAAATCGAAGGGTTCGCGCTCCGCATCACGGGTCAGATTGTCGACCACTTGCGGGATCACATCACCTGCGCGCTGTACAACAATGCGGTCGCCCGGTCGAACGCCGAGACGCGCAATCTCATCGCGGTTGTGCAGCGTCACATTGGTAACCGTCACCCCGCCCACCAGAACCGGGGCGAGCCTCCCGACCGGGGTCAGCTTGCCGGTGCGCCCGACCTGGATGTCGATCGCCTCCAAAGTGGTCTGCGCTTGCTCCGCCGGGAACTTATGCGCCAGCGCCCAACGCGGGGCCTTCGCGACAAAGCCAAGCCGCCCCTGCCAATCGAGCCGGTCGACTTTGTAGACTACGCCGTCAATCTCGTAATCGAGGTCCGGACGAGCCGCGCCAATCTTCTCATAATGCGCGATTAAAGCATCCGTGCTCTCAACGCGCGTGAACAGCGGTGAGATGGGGAAGCCCCAGCGCCGCAAGGTTTCCACCACCTCGCTTTGCGTTGCGCCTGGAACTGCCGAAGCCGCACCCCAGCCATGCGCCCAGAACCGCAAGACGCGCTTTGCGGTAACGCTCGCATCCTTCTGGCGCAGCGAACCAGCAGCGGCATTGCGAGGGTTCGCAAACAGCTTCCCACCCGTCTCTTGCTGCGCAGCATTGAGCGCAGCAAAAGCTTGTTTTTCCATGTAGACTTCGCCGCGCACTTCGAACACGTCCGGCACGTCATCGCCGCGCAACTCTTGTGGGATATCGTCGATATGTTGCACATTGGCGGACACATCTTCGCCGATCTGACCGTCGCCGCGCGTTGCCGCGCGCACCAGTTTGCCGCCCTCATAACGCAGGCTGCAGGAGAGGCCGTCGATCTTATCTTCGGCGGTAAAGCCAACCACCTCCGCATCATCGAGCGAGAGGAAACGCCGCACTCGCGCGGTCCATTCCTCGATCTCTTCGCGCGAAAAGCCATTGTCGAGGCTCATCATGCGAACCTCATGCGTCACCTTGCTCAGCGGCGATGCAGCAATTTGATGTCCGACATTTCTGGACGGACTATCATCGCGGATCAGGTGCGGAAACGCCGCCTCCAATTCCGCATTGCGCCGCACCAGCGCATCATATTCCTGATCGGTGATTTCAGGATTGTCCTGCGCATGATAAAGCTTGTCATGCTTTGCGATCAGCCGCGCCAAGCGCATCAGCTCATTGGCTGCATCAGCTTCGGTAGTTTTGGGCAATTCGGTATCCAACTAAAGTGTGGCTCAATCTACAAACACAAACATCGACAGTATCAAAAGCGCTGCACCAAAGCAGCCAGCGATAGCCCAGCCTTTAGCCGACGCGTATCCGCGAGTGAGCCGCAGCATCAGCCATCCCACCACGACAGAAAAGCCGAGCCACATGGCGGTCGAAATCGCATAGGCTGGCCACGTATCGCCATCGAGTGGATTGTAATGCGCGTTGAGTATCGTGACAGCCAGCCAGGCGAATGTCGCACCCAAGATTGCTACAACACCCGCGATCAATGCCAGCATTTGCAGACCGCTCATCTTCGGCTTCACGTCTTCCATCATGCGTTCTCCAACAAACGGTCCGCTTGCGCGCGGGCTTCTGGGGTCACTTCCGCGCCCGACAGCATCCTTGCGATCTCTTCCTTTCGCTCCTCTGAACTCAGTTTCGAGACTGACGTCTTGGTGACAGTGCCATTGGAAGCTTTCGCAATCATATAATGCTGCCCGCCGCGCGCCGCGACTTGCGGTGAGTGCGTCACGGCCAGCAATTGCCCCTCGTCATCAGCAAGCCTTGCGAGCCGCTCTCCAATGGCGCTCGCCACCGCGCCGCCAACGCCGCGATCAATCTCGTCAAAGATCACTGTTGCGGCCCCGCCCTGCTCGGCCAAGGCGACCTTCAGCGCGAGGATAAAGCGCGACAGTTCACCGCCCGATGCGATCTTGTTGAGCGGGGCGAAATCGGCGCCCGGATTGGTCGCGATCAAGAATTCGGCGCTGTCCATTCCGGCCACGCCCCATTTGTCCTCAGGCAATTTGCCCACCGCCGTCAGGAAACGCGCCGCATCCAGTTTTAGCGGGGCAAGCTCTGCAGCCACCGCCTTGTCCAATTTCTTCGCCGCTTTCAGACGCGCAGCATGGGCCTTTTCCGCTTTGGCCAGGTAGGCCTCACGCGCTTCGCGGGCCGCCGTTTCCAGCGCATCCAATTGAGCCTCACCGCCCTCAATTGCATCTAGCTGAGCGCGCATATCGCGCATCAGCTCTGGCAGGTCATCCACGTCGCAGCGGTGCTTGCGTGCAATCGCTCTCAGCTCAAACAGGCGCGTCTCTGCGTCATCCAATGCTTGGGGATCATGAACCAGCGCATTGCCCGCCTCCATCATCCGGTCTTCTGCCTCACCGGCTTCGATCACTGCGCGGTCGAGCGCCGCCAAAGCCTCGGTCAGCAAGGGGTGCTCGCCAGCGATCCGGTCCAGCTTGCGCGCGGCCACCCTCAAAGATGCGAGCGGCGAATCTGAGCCTTCCCAAATGTGGCGCAGCTCTTCCAAATCGCCGGACAGCTTCTCGCCCTTTTGCATGGCGGCGCGGGTCTCTGCGAGGCGAACCTCTTCGCCTGCCTGCGGCTCAATCTCGGTCAGTTCGGCCAAATGGGCGAGGAGCAATTCTTGATCAGCAGCGGCCTGCTCTACTGACCCGCGCGCCTCGGCCAATTGCGCCTCTGCCTTGGCCCAAGCGTGCCATGCGCGCTCCAGCCCTGTCAGATCCGTCCCAGCATACCGATCCAGCAAAGCGCGGTGGCCTCGCGGGTTCACTAGGCCGCGATCATCATGCTGACCGTGCAGCTCCACTAGAGAAGCGGAAAGCTCGCGCAGCAAAGCAACGCCAGCGGGCTGATCATTGATAAATGCTTTGGAGCCGCCATCGGCCTTCACCTGACGGCGAATGATCAGCGGCTCGCCCGGCTCCAGATCGATATCTGCATTGTCCAGAATGGCCGCGATGGCAGCGGGAAACGCGCCAAATTCAAAGCTGGCCATGACGCTCGCCTTCGCCTCACCTGCGCGCACCAAAGAGGTTTCTGCCCGGTCGCCCAGCACGAGGCCGAGGGCATCGAGCAGGATCGACTTACCCGCGCCGGTCTCGCCCGTGAGCACACCAAGGCCGCGCGTGAACTCTAGGTCAAGCGCCTCGATAAGCACAATATTGCGGATGGACAGGCGGGTCAGCATTTCAGCGGGTTTTCTAACCGCTCAAATGCCGCGCGTCACCTGCTGAGCTGTGACAACGAACAGCTTGTTTTGCGCTGCGTGCGCTGGCCGAGGTTTTTGGCTGAGTTTTACTCGCCAGCAGACGAGCTAGCCGGGACGCTCTCAGCGCGGGAAATATTAGGCTGATAATGGGTCCACCGCCACGCCTGCGCTGGGTCCTTCTGACTGTCTTCGTCAGGCCATTCGATCAGCTCAAAATCATCAAGCTCAATGGTCTTGTCGCCAGCGGCCCGCCGATCCTTGAATCGGATTTTCAGGATCACGCGGAATGCGCGCGCTGCGCCACTGGCTTCCTCCGGGCGGTTAAAATCGAATTTGAGATCGCGCCAATCGCCGCCGCTTACTTCCAGCATGCCAAGCGACACACCGCGAATGGAGGATGATGGCGCGGCCCCTTCTTGCGGGCGTTCCTTTACGATCAATTCCACTTCGGCATCGCGCGGCAATTTGATCTTGCTCTGCAGGGTAAATCGGGTCGCATAGACATCGCGAATGTAAGAGCGTGAATAGAGGTAAGGCAGTTTGGGTCCGCCATCAGGCAGCAACGCCATATAGCCCTCGCCATTGGGGCGGGTGCGGAAATCAATCGCGGCGTTGCGCGACATCCAGAAGCGGTCACCGGCCAGCTCAAACTGGGTGTTTTCAAAGTCTCCGCGCGGGATCATATTGCGGCCATAGCTGCCCCGATCGCTGATGCAGGCGGGCGCAAAATGCGCCAGATTGAACTCTTTCGGGAAACGGCATTGCGGGCGTTCGATCCCCTTGCGTTTGGCCCATACGGCGGAGTGCCCACCGGTCTGCGCCAGCACCGTGCCCATCTCTTCGGACAGCCAGTGCAGCCGGGTCAACACCGCTTGCCGCATACCGCCGGTCGCCGGAACGGGCCGGTAGTCGAGCATATTAAGTGGAATTGCCTCTGCGCGGAGGAATTCGCCCTTTTCCAGCCAGACCTTCAGCGCATAGGTAACCTGGGTATGCGGATGCTCCTGATCGAACAGGAAATTGCCGAGCGAATGCGCGATGAGGCCGCCGCGATAAATCTCCAGCCCGTGGGTCACGTGCGGGTGATGACCGATGACCAGCGGAGAGCCCTTTTCAATCGCAGCGCGAAAGCGTGGGAGCGACAGTTCTGACGGCCGGTCGGCATATTCCAGATTGCCGTGAAAATGCATAATCGGGACATAGCCAGCGCGGCGCTCGCGCTTGGTCACGCGCTCGACATCGCTGCGTTTGCCCCAGGCGGCACCGCCTTTGGTCTCGGTCGCGGTCTGGTTTGGCGTCCATGTGCCGCGCCATCCGACAAAGCCATAGATGCCCAGCTTGTGCTCGGCGAGCTCGAAGCGAGAGGCGCGCTCTGCCTGGGTTACGTCCAGCCCTGCGCCAGACCATGCGACACCTGCGGCGTCCAAGGCGACGATGGTCGTCTTCAGCCCAGCATCGCGGTAATCGGCGGTGTGATTGTTGCCCAGCGAGACGTGATCGATCCCTGCGCGCGCCAGAGCATGCGTTAGGCCCTCCGGTGAGAAGAACAGGTACTTTTTCGGCGCGGGAGGTCCGGGTTGCTCGTCCGCGACAACCGATTCCAGATTGATTGACGCGAGATCGCTGGTCTCTAGGTATGGCTTGATTGCAGTGAACAGTTGATCGAGATCGCTGTCGAGCGTGACCTTGTCGAGCACAGCCTTCTCGCCGCGCGGAGCGGTGAAATAGCGCCTTCCCGCCATGCTATCGCCGCCAAAGAACAGCTCAATGCGGCCCTTCTTGCGCGCGACCAGCTCAATCGGCGGGATTGATAGGCACTCGCAGCGCGCATCGCGCAGCTCTGAATTGCCGAAGGTTTGCACCATGGTGAAAACGCGCTCGCCTTTGATGTCGACTCGGTAATAGGGCGCGATGGGTACGGCGGCGGTGAAATGTCCATCCTCGGCCAGATCGGTGGGTGCGCCGTTGATCGTCACCGCAATGCCGTCAAACTTAACGCCGTCGCGGCGCCCATCGAGCATTCCGCCGATGAGGATTTCACCTGGCCCAGCCTCAGCCCCGCCAACCAATCCGTGATCAGGGTGCGCGGCGGCGGGCGCAGCAAAGCCAACTGCTGCCAAACAGGCAAACAGCGGCGCGAATAGGGTTAAGCAAAACGAGCGTTTCATGGCCGCGCGCACTAACGCACAGGCGATGATATTTGGTTAATGCGCAGCTAGCAGCGACCTAAGGGATTGCCCCGAGCCCGCATCCGCCGACCGATCAGCTTGGTGAAACGCCCGCTGCGTGGTCCTGAACCAGCTCATAGGCTTTCTCATACCACTCATCACCGGGATAGTTCGCGCCCAGCACAGCGGCGTATTTCACCGCTTCATTCGGCACGCCCAGCGCTAGGCTGCTTTCCGTAAGGCGGTACAAAGCCTCCGGCGCATGGCTGGTCGTGTCGAAGTTATCCAGAACATTGCGGAACCGCAGATTCGCCGCCAGCCACCGGCCAGAGCGCGAGTAATACCGCCCAATTTCCATCTCTTTACCGGCCAGGTGATCATCCACCAGGTCCAGCTTCAGCCGCGCATCGGCGGCATATTCGCTCGAAGGGAAACGCCGGTTCACCTCACGCAAAGCCGTCTTCGCCTGCTCCGTGATCTTCTGATCGCGGTTCACATCGCTGATCTGCTCGTAATAGGACAGCGCAATCAGGTAATACGCATAGGGCGCATCCTTGTTGCCCGGGTGGATCGACAGGAACCGCTGCGAGCTCTGGATCGCCTTGTTGTAATCGCGCGCCACGTAATAGCTGAAAGCGCTCATCAATTGCGCCCGCCGCGCCCATGGCGAATAGGGGTGCTGCCGCTCAACCTCGTCAAACAGCGCCGCGGCGAGCAGCGTATTGCCGCTATCCATCCGCCGCTTCGCCTCACCATAGAGCGATTCCACATCCCGCGCGACATAGGCCACGTCTTCATTGGCAGAGCCACCGCCACAGGCCGTGGTAAACAGAGTGGCACCGGCAAGGCCCGCCAGCATGGCAGACTTGCGGAGGATACGGGCGAAAGAGCGAGCGCTATCAGGGGCGTTAGTCATACCCCACCCTATAACCGCGCCTTACGTGAACGCCAAGTGAAGTTGACGCAGCAGACCACACTTCATGCACATCTCTCGCATATCCGCGCATCACTCGGTTCATCGCACATGAGCCACGCTTGGAACGGATGGAACACAGTCTTAGGCCAAAATTCCAATCGATCACAGCGCGCCTGACTAATCGCTTTTTCCGATCAAGGTTGAGATGCGAGCGCATAACCGCGCCATAGCGCCCTGCGTGGGAGTAGGAAAACGAGAGCGCAGCTGCGCGATGTCAAAGCGACCTGATTGTTGGATAGCGGTGATCGGTGCACGTTTCGCGGACCGCAAGCCCGACTGGCCGGTCGCAGCGGCGCAGACTTGTCCGCACGCCGCGAGGACTTCGCGGGCGCGGATGTGCCCGCGGATAGCAAAAACGCCAGATTGTGACGGCGAAGCCTCAGGTGCGGGAGCGCAAGGCTGTGGAGCCTAAGGCGCGGTGGAGCACTACGGATGAATGGGAGTGAGGAAGATACTTTAACGTCGTGTCTTTTCGACTAGTTCGACCAATTCCTCGAACTTCTCGCGCTGCTCGCCCTCGTCTCCACTGGCGATAGCTTCAGCTACGCAGCAAGCCGCGTGATCCTTGAGAACCTGCGTTTCCACCTTCGCGAGTGCTGATTTGATCGCAGCGATTTGGTGCAGGATGTCCATGCAGTAGCGGTCGTCTTCGACCATCTGCGCAACACCGCGCACTTGGCCCTCAATCCGCTTGAGGCGGTTCAGCTTGGCGCCCTTAATTTTTGCGTTATCTTCGTCCATGTCGCGATCCGATTGCAATACCCTAGGGGGGTATATATAGATCATCTCATTCGTTCAACAGAGGTAACGCTCTACATGCCACAGTTCTCCCGCCGCAACCTGATTGCCAGCACCGCCGCATTGGCTGCAGCATCATCCCTTCCGATGCCTGCTTGGGCGCGCGGTCAGTCCCAAAACAAGTCCATGCCACACGCGAGCAAGGGTTTTGGCGAAATGTCAGGCGAGGACATAAACCTCTCGATTGGCGATGCGCATTTCATGACCGGTGGACGCGCAGGGCACGCCTTTGCCGTGAACGGCACGGTGCCCGGTCCGCTGATCCGCTTGCGTGAAGGGCAGGACGTTCGTCTGCACGTTACCAACAATCTGAACGAAGATTCCTCGATCCATTGGCACGGCTTGCTCCTGCCATTCCAGTTTGATGGAGTGCCCGGCGTCAGCTTCCCCGGTATCAAGCCGGGTGAGACCTTCACATATGAGTTCCCTATCCGACAGACGGGAACCTATTGGTGGCACTCACACTCCGGGTTGCAAGAACAAGCTGGCCACTACGGTCCGATGATCATTGAAAGCGATGAACCAGACCCGCGCTATGATCGCGACTATGTGGTGCTTCTGTCGGAGTTCACGCCAATCCATCCGCATCAGATTATGCGGCTGCTCAAAGTGGGCGAGCACTATTTCCAAAACCAGATGCAAAGCGCGACTGAGGGTGAGATGTCGGGCGAGATGCGCCGCATGTGGGGGCAGATGCGGATGAACCCTCGGGACATCGCGGATGTGTCCGGTCAGACCTACACCTATCTCATCAACGGTCACGGCCCTTCCGATGATCTGCAATTGGAGTTCAAACCGGGCGAGCGGGTCAGGCTGCGCGTCATCAATGGCTCGGCTATGACATTCTTCAATGTGCGCATTCCCGGCGTGCCGATGACGGTCATTCAGACGGACGGGCAAGACGTTGATGAAGTCGAGGTGGACGAGTTCCAAATCGGAGTCGCTGAGACCTATGATGTGATCGTTCAGCCGAAGGATGGCAGCCACGCCATCGTTGCAGAAGCCATGGATCGCAGCGGAATGGGCGTTGCAAGCCTCACCAGCCATAAGGGGCACATCGCTACGCCGCCCGCTGTGCGCAAAATCCCTACGCTGACCATGACCGATATGGGCATGATGGACCATGCTGCGATGGGACACGGCGATATGGGCGGTATGGATCACGACATGCGCGACACCTCGCTGCTCCCCGATGATGTCGAGACAGGCCCCGGCGTCGATATGGTCGCGCCGATGCCGGCAGACCGAATGGACTTCCCCGGTCTTGGCTTAGACGACGTTGAGCACCGCGTGCTGCGCTATACCGATCTCAAGGCCAAGCGCATGAACCCGCACCGCGAGGTTGAGCGAGAGATGGAGATACATCTCACCGGAAATATGGAACGGTATATGTGGAGCTTCGACGGAAAGAAGTTCACTGCCGTCACCGATGACCCGATCCGCTTTGGCTATGATGAGCGTGTCCGGGTGAAGCTGGTCAATCAGACCATGATGGCTCACCCGATCCATCTGCATGGCCACTTCTTCGAGATGGTCAACGGCGCGGATCACATGCACCAGCCCTTGAAGCATACGATGGTGGTGCAACCGGGCAGCACGGCAACCTTTGATCTCACCGCGAACGAGCCAGGAGACTGGGCCTTCCACTGCCATCTGCTCTACCACATGCACGCAGGTATGATGCAGGTCGTAACCGTGCGTCCGTTCCCTGATAAGGCGGACGGGTGATGCGCGCCGCCCTTTTGATTGGAGCAGCTCTGACTGCTGCGCCGTTATCCGCTCAGGATCATTCAGGGCATTCTGGTCACGCCAATCACGATGCGCATTCGCAGGACCAAGGTCATGCACAGCATCAGCCTCAACCGGCGAGCGAGCCAGAGCCGAAAGAAGTGGACCTCAAGGCCGATCATTGCGCGATGGGACACCTTCCGCCCGAACAGTGCCCGCCGAAAGAAGATCAAGCTGGCCATGACGGTATGGACCACGGTTCGATGCATCATAGCGAGCATAAGGACGGCGCTCAGCCCGAACAGATAGACCATTCCTCAATGGATCATGGGGCCCATGATAGTGGAGCAATGGATCACTCCGCCATGAACCATAGCCAGCATGGAGCAGCAACTGACAAATCCGCGCCAGGCGCCGCGCCGGAAGACGCAGTGCCAGCAAGAGCCCTTGAAGGCCCCCGCCACGCAGCAGACGCAATCTGGGGTGCCAGCGCCATGGCACCGAGCCGCGAAAACCTGGCCCGTGAGAATGGCGGTATGCGTACGGGTAGTGTTCTGATCGAAAGGTTTGAGGCACGCATCACGACGGATAGCGGCGAGGATGGATATGTGTGGGATGCGCAAGCCTTCTACGGCGGCGACATCAATCGCTTTGTCCTGAAAACCGAGGGTGAAGGCGAGTTCGCCGGAGAGTTGGAAGACGCGGAAATTCAGGCGCTCTACAGCCGTGCCATCGGTCCGTTTTTCGATCTGCAAGCGGGTGTGCGTTTTGATGCAGAGCCTGACACACGCGGGCATCTGGTTGTTGGTGTGCAGGGTCTCGCACCCTACATGTTCCATGTCGATGGTGCGCTTTTCCTTTCGGATCGAGGCAATATCACGGCGCGCTTGGAAGGCGAATACGATCAGCGGATCACACAGCGCTTGATTGTGCAGCCACGCCTTGAGGTTGAGCTGTCAGCGCAAGACATTCCCGAACGCGGGATCGGTGCCGGGATCACCAAGATCGAGCCGGGGGTGCGGCTGCGCTACGAGATCGAACGCGAGTTCGCTCCTTATGTCGGGATTGAATACGAGGCCGCACTGGGCGAAACCGCAGATATTGCGCGAGCCGCTGGCGAAGACCCGAACGGGTTGAAAGTTGTGATCGGCTTGAGAGCTTGGTTCTAAACTTGAGGACTCTTACTCTTCACCCATTCTAAGCGCAGCAATAAACGCCTCCTGCGGAATGCTCACATTCCCGTATTCGCGCATCTTGGCTTTGCCTTTTTTCTGCTTTTCCAGCAGCTTCTTCTTCCGGGAAATATCGCCGCCATAGCATTTTGCGGTCACGTCTTTGCGCATCGCTGAAATCGTCTCGCGGGCGATGATCTTGCCGCCGATCGCGGCCTGCACGGGGATCTTGAACAAGTGGCGCGGGATCAGGTCTTTCAGGCGCTCACACATCCCGCGGCCGCGCTCCTCCGCGACGCCTGCGTGGACGATCAGAGACAGGGCATCAACCGGCTCATTATTGACCAGAATGTTCATCTTCACGAGGTCGCCCTCGCGCAGGCCAATCTGCTCGTAATCAAAGCTCGCATAGCCGCGCGAGATTGATTTGAGACGGTCGTAGAAATCGAACACCACCTCATTCAGCGGCAACTCATAGGTCACCTGCGCGCGCCCACCGACATAGGTCAGATCGGTCTGAACCCCGCGCCGGTCTTGGCACAGTTTCAGGATCGCCCCGAGGTAATCATCCGGGGTGTAAATCACCGCTTTGATCCACGGTTCTTCGATCATTTCAATGCGGTTCACATCCGGCCAATCGGCGGGATTGTGCAGCATGATTTCCTTCGCGTCCTCGTTCTTCGTCTTGCCCAATTGCAGGCGGTAAACGACCGATGGCGCGGTGGTGATCAGATCAAGGTCATACTCGCGGCTGAGGCGTTCTTGAATGATCTCCAGGTGCAGCAGGCCGAGGAAGCCGGCGCGGAAGCCGAAGCCAAGCGCGGCGGAGCTTTCCATTTCGAAACTGAAGCTGGCGTCATTCAGGCGCAGCTTGCCGATGCTCTCGCGCAGCTTCTCAAAATCCGCCGCGTCAACCGGGAACAGGCCGCAGAACACCACCGGCTGCACTTCTTTATAGCCGGGCAGCGCCTCGCTCGCCCCGCCCTTCACCGTGGTGATCGTGTCACCAACGCGGGCCTGCTCCACCTCTTTGATTTGCGCGGTAATGAAACCGATCTCGCCCGGGCCCAGATCGTCCAGATCTTCGCGCTTCGGCGTGAAGCAGCCGACGCGGTCGACAAGGTGCTGCGTGCCGCCTTGCATAAAGGTGATGTTCTGGCCCTTTTTGAGGAAGCCCTCGATCACGCGAACCAGGATGACCACGCCGAGATAGGGGTCGTACCAGCTGTCGACGAGGCTCGCCTTTAGCGGCTTGTCACGCTCTCCCTTGGGCGGCGGGATTTTGGCGACGACGGCCTCCAGCACGTCTTCGATCCCGATGCCGGTCTTCGCGCTGGACATGACCGCTTCGGACGCGTCGAGGCCGATGACTTCCTCGATTTCCTCGCGCACGCGCTCAGGCTCTGCGGCGGGCAGGTCGACCTTATTGATGACCGGCACGATCTCGTGGTCATGCTCGATCGATTGGTAGACGTTGGCGAGGGTCTGCGCCTCCACCCCCTGCGCGGCGTCAACGACCAGCAAAGCGCCTTCGCAGGCAGCCAGGCTGCGGCTGACTTCATAGGCGAAATCGACATGGCCCGGCGTGTCCATCAGGTTGAGCTGATAGGTCTCGCCGTCCTTCGCCTTGTAGTTCAGACGCACGGTCTGGGCCTTAATGGTGATCCCGCGCTCCTTCTCGATGTCCATGTTATCAAGGACTTGCTCGGACATCTCGCGCGCGGTCAGTCCGCCCGTGAATTGGATCAGGCGGTCGGCCAGAGTCGACTTCCCGTGATCGATATGCGCGATGATCGAGAAATTGCGGATTTTTGAAAGGTCAGTCATTGGCTGTGCCAATTAGCGGGCCGCGCTGCCCATGTCATTCGCGAAAATCGCAACACTCCCAAAAGAGCGTGCAAAACCCGCAGGTTTTAGGCCGCTTCTGGCTTTGGCGTATTGGCATAGCCGAACTGCGGCACGCTAGCGCCGCCTTGGCTCAGCATCCCGCCTTCCATGCCCTTGTAGCTGCCTTGCGAGAGCGCAGCCAATGGCGCGCCAGCAGATGCCAAAGCATAAGGTGAGACCCGGTTTCGCGTGCACAGCCCGCCAGAGCCATCGTCAATCAACTGCTGTTCGAATTCGAGCCCTTGGGTGTCAGCACTCGTGCGGATGACGGTTGCAACCGCCAATTGCCCGCCACCAAGATCGACAACAAACTGTGTGCCCTTCGGAACATCGGCCAGACCTTGGATCAAAGCGCCAGTCTTCGACAGGTTGCGCAGGGTGACCTCATAGGAGTGATCATCATGGATCACTTGAATCTTACGGAACACCGTGCGGCGGCGCGCGCGCTTCGTGCGGTCGCTGTCGGGCTCGATATTCCACGCTTCATCGGTCAGCGCATCAAAGACTGCGTCGATCGTGATTGGATCGGAGTAAATCGGACCCTGCAGATAGGACACACCGCATTCGCCCAGCACCCGGTGCAGCTCCATGGACTCAATGCCATTGGCAACGGTGTTCATGTCCAGCGCACCAGCGAGCGCGACAATCGCCTTCACCAGCCCCAGTTCGCGGCCATCTTGGTTAGAGGCCTCGGCAATCAAGCGCTCGTCGATCTTGATTGTGTCGAAAGGCGCACGGCGCAAGTATGCGAGCGAGGAATAGCCGCTGCCGAATTCATCAAGCGTCAGCTGAACGCCCAATTTGAACAAAGCAGCCAAGGTCCGGTCGACACCGTCGGTGTCACCAAAGAAGACCGCCTCTGGTATCTCCAGCTCAAGCCGAGCGGCTGCAATATCGGCGCCTTTGAGAGCATCCGCGACACCGTCGACAAAGCCCTCTGAATTGAACAATTGCACCGGCACATTGACCGAAACACGCACAGTTTCAGGCCAATTTGCAGCATCGCGAGCAGCCTGCTCAATCGCCCAGCGGCCGACTTCGATGTTCTGGCTGGAACCCTCAAGGATCCCGGCAAATTCTTCCTGGTCAATTTCGCCGCGCTGCGCATGATTCCAGCAGATATGCGCCTCAAGCGCCTCCACATTCATGCCTTGAGCTGCAACAATTGGCTCGTACTTTAGGAACAGCTGGTCCTCGCGCACCGCCTCGCCCAGGCCTTCTTCAAGCCGGCGGCGGAAGATCGCTTCGTTTTCAAGTTCACCTGAGAAGAAGCGGTACTGACCGCGCCCCCCATTCTTGGCGGCATAAAGCGCAAGGTCCGCTGCGCGAACCACCTCTTCGCGGGTCACGCCGTCGTGCGGAGCAATCGCGATGCCAACCGACGCGCCAATAACGCAGCGCCCCTCTTCGAGAGAATATGGCTGTTTGAGCATCGCAATGATCTTCATCGCGACCTCGCCCAAGATGCCGCGATCATCTACATCAGGCAGTAGGACTTGGAATTCATCCCCGCCCAGTCGGCCAATCTCGCATTCGTGGTCGATCGAGCGTTGGAGCCGCGCTGAAACCTGGCGTAGCAACTCATCACCGGCCGCATGGCCGAGCGTGTCATTGACCTGTTTGAACCGATCCAGATCGAGCATCAGGACCGCGCAATTGCGTTTAGCCGCCTGAAACGCCGTCAGCGTGGAATCGATGATTTGCGCCATCCGGTGGCGGTTTGCGAGGCCCGTTAAAGAATCGAATTTGGCAAGCCGCGAGGTCTCTTCTTCACGATGAAACTCTTGCGTGATGTCCGCGCCGGTGCCACGAAAACCGGTAAAACGCCCCCGCCCATCCTTAACCGGCTGGCCAGCCAAACGCAGAACAGCATTGGTTTTGCCGCTTGCCGCCTGAACAACAAAGCCAGAAAACGATTTGCGCGCGCCAAGTACCAGCGGGAGAGATTTTGTCCGGCCATCCCCGTCGCGCGGATTCAAGACGCTCGCCAGCGGCTGGCCAATCAGATCTTCGAGAGGAACATCGATGCATTCCGCCAAGGCGCCGCTCAAGTAGGTGAGATTGCCATCCGCATCGCTCGCCCAGAACCATCCCAATCCGGAATGTTCCAAGTCTTCAAGCATCGCCAGCTTTTCATCATCGGAGAGCGCAGAAACCGCACGGCCGCGCTTGCTGCGCGACGAGCCAGTTCCACCCATTGATGACAAGAAACCCTTCAGGGCCACTTTTTTGTTCCTCTTCAATTTGCTCGGACAGCAAACACTATGTGCTGACTGAGACGTAAACCGCGATGGTTACTATTGCCCTAACGCGCGGGCCTATGATCCTCAGAGTGATTGGTGAGCCATCAAACCTCGCGCAGTACGTCGAAGCTGCCATCCGGGGCGCGCTGCAATGGCGCTGCGAATTCCACGCCAATCTTGCTTTCTCTGGACCAGCGCACCTGCGCTTTGACCGATCGGTCTTTCGAAAAGTCGATCTTAATCAAGGTACCCTCGGTCACGTTCCAAAGGCCGTCAATCATCGCCCCGCCCTCAGAGATTGATCGCAAGGTCGCAGGCGCTCGATTGCCATGATAGCTGACCATGATCCGCCGCAGCAGGACCTTGCGCGGAGCGCGGGCTGCGCGCGGTCCCTCCGCCTTGATCGCAAGATCGCCGGCCACCAGCTCGCCCGCATCATTGGCGTTCAGGGCCTTGTGATAGATGTTGCCTTGAACATGGCTGCATCCGAGCTGCCTGACGAGTTCAAGCTCATCCAATGTCTCGACGCCCTCTGCCGTTGTGTCCATCCGCAAGGCTTCGGCTAGGCTGGTTATCGAGGCAATGATCGCGCCATTGCGGCTGCCCTTCTCGGTGGCGCCGCGAACGAAGCTTTGATCGATCTTGATCTTATCGAACGGTGCCTTCTTGAGGTAACCGAGCGATGAGTAACCCGTACCAAAATCATCTAGCGCAAGGCGCACGCCGACCCGTTTCAGACTGGCGAACATTGCCTCTGTACCGGCGCTGTCATTGAGGAAAACGCTTTCGGTAATCTCGAGTTCAAGCCGTGATGGCTCGATGCCGCTATGCGCCAATGCATTGGCAACAATCGTTGGCAATTCAGGGTTTGAGAATTGCAGCGGAGAGACATTGACGGCGCAGCGAATGCTCTCCGGCCAGCGCGCAAGATCAGCGCAGGCTGTGCGCAATGCCCAAGCGCCGATCTGATCGATCAGACCTGCGTCCTCTGCAATCGGAATGAACTTCGCGGGAGACTGCCAGCCTTTGGTCGGGTGGTGCCAGCGCAGCAGCGCTTCAAACCCGGTGATCTTCTCATTCCCGGCGAACACGACAGGCTGATAGAACAATTGCAGCTGCCCTTGTGCGATGGCTTCGCGCAGATCCTTCTCCAGTTGCGCGCGGGCTTCGGCGGCGGAGTGCAGATCAGCCGCATAGAAACGGAACGTGCCCCGCCCCGCGTCTTTGGCCGCATAGAGCGCCAAGTCGACATTGCGGATCAGCTCTTCGTTAGAGAAGCCGTGCTCGGGCGAAATTGCGACACCCACGGAGGCTCCGATGACCACGCTCTGGCCTTCGACCGAGTATGGTTGAGAGAGTGCCTCGATAATCTCTGTGGCGAGATCACCCAGCAATTCGCGCGAATTGTAGCCCGGAATGATGATTTGAAATTCATCACCGCCCAACCGGCCGCAGCGTCCCTTGCTGCCTACGGTGCGCTCCAGGCGCTGGGCGACTTGTTTCAGCAATGCGTCGCCCGCCGGATGACCCAAAGTGTCGTTGACTTGCTTAAAGCGGTCGAGATCGAGCATCAGTAGCGCGCATGCCCGGTCACGCTCCCGTGGTGAGCCGAGGATACGCTCCAACGTTTGGGACATTTGCATGCGATTGGCGAGGCCAGTGAGGCTGTCATAATGCGCCAAGCGCGAGACTTGCTGCTCGCTACGGCGCTGCTCGGTCAAGTCAGAGCCGTGACCGCGAAAGCCGCAGAAGTTCTTGAAACTGTCATAGACTGGACGCCCGGTTAGAGCCCACCATCGTTCTGGCGTAGTCCCAGCTGCGCGCAGCTCCACTTCGTTAAAAGGGGAACGCGCTGACAGGTGAAAGGACAGGGTTCGCTCTGCTCCTGTCGGCCCAGAGGTCATATCGACGATCGCGCTCAGCGGACGGCCCAAAATGTCTTCAACCGGCTTTTCGATCACATCTGCAGCGGACGGAGAGATATAGCTGATCAGCCCGCGCCTGTCAGTTTCCCAAAACCACCCTTGGCCGGTTTCTTCAAAACTGCGCAGGATGTCTTCTGCTCTCGAGGCGAGGCGTTCCCGCGCTTCTCGCGCAACTTGCCGGCGATGCGCGCTGAGCCACTCGAACCGTGCGACCAGCATCAGGACGATGGCCGCGCCAGCAAGCGCCGAGAATGTCAGTGGGCTTGGATCGACCAGCGCAAAACCAGCCCAAACGCCGAATTTTGCCGTAAACAGTGAGACGATACGCATCCCAAACAGAGCAGCGCAGGCCGCATGGATGCAGACAATCGTGCCGACCGCCCATTGCCAAGTAAGCCCTTCGAGCACCCACAGGCCAAGCACCATTCCGGCGCTCAGCATCGGCACAGCGACACCCATAATCAACACGCCGATGCGCATGGCATAGGGTGTCTCATCGCGCCGTTCGAACGCGGACAGAGCCCCTCCGAAGGCGAAGATGCCGACAGATAGGGCCGCGCCAATGATCGCCAAGGGCCCGAGCGGAACGGCGCCCGCAATCGCTGCCGCAATCAGGTAAGCGATCAGCAAAAAGCCAGCCATCGCGCGCGGTCGCGGCGGTAGGTAATAGCTGTGCTCTGCATTGGAGGCCGCCTCTTCACGCACTGTCGCTGGTGCAATCGAGGTGCGCACGCGCTCAAGCCCGCGGCGGTCATCGCTGGTGCGATTGGGGTTTTCGGCGTCACCTTGCGATGCCGCAGCCTGAGGCGATCCGCCGCGCACAGCGCGCGGGCGATCAATGCCCTTCCCTTCAGGCTGCAATTGCTGTGGTTTCACCGGCGAATTCATAGGCCGGGATTGGGGTGCAGGCGTTTAGGAAACCGTTAACTCGGGCAGCAATTTTCGGGTCTGATTTAGCCCGCTTTAACCAAGACTTCGGGATCGTGAAAAGCCGGCTGCGGGGAAGCACTCGGTTTCATAGTTAATTTCCGTAAACCATGATTGGGAAGATCTGAGGACAATCCCGCGTTTTCAATGGCCTGCTAAGCAGCAATTCCGGAGGTGCCGGTGATATCAACCTCGATGAAGGCTTTGCTCGCCCCTTTGACGTTTCCGGCCAGCGCCGCATAGGCATCATTGCCGAGCGAGGCCAATGGCCTCCCGACCGCTTCGATTTGGTACGGCGAGACGCGGTGGCGCGTGCACAGACCATCAGCCCCGTCATTGATCAGCGGTGTCTCAAATTCGACCCCCTGGCTGAAGCCCTCAGAGCGTCTGACCGATGCGACTGCCAATTGTCCTCCGCCAAAATCCAGGACAACCTGGGTACCCAGCGGCACGTCGAGCAGCCCTTCGATCTTAGCCCCAGTTTTGGAGAGGTTCCGCAACATAACTTTGTAACGGTGATCATCATGGATCAGGCCAATGCGGCGGAATTCCGTGCGGCGATCGGGGCGGTATTTCTCTGGGCCCAAAGGCTCATATTCAAACTCGCCGCGTTCGAACCGGTCGAGCACCTCTTGTGCTGGCACAGCGCGGGAGAACAAGATCCCCTGCAGGTGGCTTGCACCGCGCTTTTGCACCATCGCGAGTTCGTCTTTGTTCTCAACGCCCTCCGCAACCGTTTCCATGTTCAGCGCTTCGGCGAGGCTGACAATGGCCGCAATAATCGCCGCATTGTTGTTGTCATCCGCTGAGCAACCGCGAACAAAGCTCTGATCTATCTTGATTTTATCAAACGGCGCATCGCGCAAATAGCTGAGCGAGGAATAGCCCGTCCCAAAGTCATCGAGCGCCAATTTCACGCCGAGCTCTTTAAGCTCCCGGAACAGGCGGAAGGTCCGGTCCAGATCGCCCACGAAGACGCTCTCGGTGATTTCCAGCTCAATTTGTTCAGGGTTAACGCCAGATGTTTGCAGCGCATGGCGGACAATTTTGACGAAGTCGTCAGAGGCAAATTGAACCGCCGACACATTGACTGCCGCCCGCACGGACTTCGGCCAAAGTTTAACCTGATTGCACACCTCGATCAGCGCCCATTCGCCCAGTTCTCGGATGATGCCTACATCTTCCGCGACGGGAATGAAGTCGCCCGGCGAGATCATCCCGCGGTCGCTATGCTCCCAGCGCATCAGCGCTTCCATGCATTCGACCGTGTGCTTTTCAGCCGTAACAATCGGTTGATAGTGCATTTGCAGTTCGTTCTTGGCGATGGCGTCGCGCAGATCCTCTTCGATCCGGTGGCGGTGTTTCACGCCCTCTTTAAGATCGCTGGAATAGAACCGGTATTGCCCGCGCCCCTCGCCCTTCGCTGAATAGAGCGCAAGGTCAGCGGCCTTCACCAATTCGTCCGCGTCAATGCCGTCATAGGGCGCAATCGCTATACCCATGGAGGAACCAATGACTGCGCGCATGCCGTTGATCGAATATGGCTGCGAGAGCATCTGGATCACGCGCTGACCCAAATCACCGAGGACCCCGCGATCATCAATATCAGGCAGGATCACCTGAAACTCGTCCCCGCCCAGACGGCCGATTTCACCACGATCGCCGATCAATCGCTTCAGCCGCGCAGCAACCTGTTTCAGCAGCTCATCACCAGCGGGATGCCCCATGGTGTCGTTGACCTGTTTGAACCGGTCGAGGTCCAGCATCATCAAGGCCACGCTGCGTTTCGCAGATCGAAACGCGGTCAATGTCGACGTCAGCTGTTTCGTCATGCGGTACCGGTTGGATAGACCGGTCAGCGAGTCGAATTTGGACAATTGCTCAGCGTCGCGGCGGCTTTGATGCGTAGCGCTGATATCCTTTGCGCTGCCGCGATAGCCGGTGAAATGATCATTTTCGTCAAACTGCGGTTTTGCCGCGATTTCCCACCAGACCTCGCCTTGCGTTCCGGCAAGCCGGACGGTCATTGGGCTGATTGAGTTTCTGGCTGCGAGTACGAATTTTAGCGGGCGTTCAGAGCTTTCTGCGGCCTGATCATTGTCTGGCAAAAACAGCTCAGCGAGCGGCCTTCCGACCGCGCTCTCACCCTCTTCAAGGCCAAGCTGCTGCGTCGCTGCGTCCGAGAGATAGATCAGGCGACCTTTGGAATCGCTCGCCCAAAACCATCCGAGACCAGCGCTTTCTAGGCTATCAAGAAGTTCAACCCGGCGCTCCAAATCGCTCGCGCTGATCGGCGGCAATGGCGCCGGTTCAGGCACCTCTTGCTCCGTCTCCTCTGCGGATTTTGTCAGCTTCGAAAACAATCCGGCCACGAAAGTGACTGCCCCTTTTGAATGCACAGGCAACCTGCGCAAGTTCGCCTAAGGCACGGGCATTAGCCAACAATCGTTGAGATAGTTCTAAGCCTTTCAGCATTCACGCGATTGCTGGTAAAAACCGCTCGCTCTTGCCCACGCTAAACATTGGGCTAGAGTGAGGGCGAAAATTGCGATTTGAAGATACCAAAGGCTCTGCAGAAGCCAATTGAGGGGATGAGATGCCAGACAGCACCGTAAAGCTTGAAAATGAAGCGGCCCAATCAACCAATGCCTTGGGCCCGTTAATTGGCGTTGCGCGCGAGGATTTTGTCGGCGCGGTTGCGCTCCTTTTGCGTGAGACCGCGTCTGATCCAAAACGCCTGATGAAGCACGCTCAAAGCATGAGCGAAGACATGGTCAAGATCATGACCGGCAAGAGTGAGCTGGCGCCTGATCCCAAGGACAAGCGCTTCATGGACCCAGCTTGGCAATTCAATCCGTTCTTCAAGGCGGGCGCGCAATATTATCTCGCGGTGCAAAAGGGGATGCGCAGCTGGCTTGAGGAATTGGAGCTGGATGAGCTGGAGCGCAACCGCGCCAATTTCATCTCCAACATCATCCTAGATGGCCTTGCGCCGACCAATTCGCTGATCGGCAATCCGATCGCGCAAAAGCAGGTGATCAATTCTGGCGGCTTGTCTCTGATCAAGGGTTTACAGAACGCCTATAATGACCTCGTCAACAATAAGGGCATGGTTAGCCAGGTTGATAAGCGCCCCTTCAAGCTTGGCGAAAACATTGCGATTTCAAAAGGTTCCGTCGTGCTTCGCACAGAGATGATGGAGCTGGTGCATTATGCTCCAACCACAGACGAAGTGCATGAAATCCCGCAGCTGACCATCCCGCCGCAGATCAACAAGATGTATATCAACGATCTGTCGCCGGATAAGTCCGTGGTCAAATTTCAGGTCGACAACGGCATCCAAACCTTCGTCATCTCTTGGCGCAACCCGACCAAGGAACAGGGCGTGTGGGGCATGGCGGATTATATCCGGTCATGCGAAGAGGCGATGGAAGCCGTCGCTGAGATCACCGGCTCTAAGAAGGTCAATGTTTCAGCGGGCTGTTCGGGCGGGCAAACCGCTTCCGTGCTCGCATCGAAACTCGCTGCGCAAAAGAGCGATCTGCTCGGCACGCTAACGCTGATGGTGTGCGTGCTGCACCCCAAGCCTACCGACGTTGAGGCTGCATCGCTCGTGTCGGAAAACGGCATGGCGCTGGCCCGCAAACGTGCGGAAAAGGCCGGTATTATCAAGGCCGATGATCTGGCTCGCGGTTTTGCCTGGCTGCGCCCGAATGATCTGATCTGGAATTATGTGATCAACAACTACCTGCTCGGCATGGATCCGCCCGCGTTCGACGTGTTGTTCTGGAATGCCGATGCGACCAATCTGTCAGGCAGTCTGATGGCTGACTTCCTCACTCTATTTGAGACGCTCGCCTTCACCAAACAGGGCGAAGTGGAGATGGCCGATCACAAGGTCGACCTTTCCAAGGTCAAATCCGACATGTTCATTCTTGGCGGGGTCACGGACCACATCACCCCGTGGAAAGCGACATATCGCTCCACCGAGCTGTTTGGATCAAAGGATGTGACCTATGTCCTAAGTCAATCCGGCCATATGCAGGCGATCCTAAACCCTCCGGGCAATCCTAAGGCTAAGTACTTCATTCAAAAGAAGAAGGGCAAACTGCCGCCGACCGCTGACGAATGGCTGCAAGGGACCGAAGAGGTCAAAGGCAGCTGGTGGCCATATTGGATGGAGTGGGTTCAGAAACGCTCTGGTAAGACCAAGGCTGCACCGCAAAAGCTGGGGAGCACGAAGTACAAGCCGCTGGACGCGGCCCCCGGTCTATACGTAGTGGAAGAGGTGTAACGCCTGGCGCGCCTGCCGCGAAAGCATAGGCGCAGCGAAAAATAGCAATTGGGGCGGTGTTCATGAGGGATCGATGAATACCGCCTCAGCCACATTGAAGGGAAGTGAGTTTGGACGGGGCCGCAAAAGACGAGGCAATGAAGGACGCCGTAATCGGCCTGCAGGATGTGGGCGGGCGCTCACTGCGCGTTGCGACATGGCGGCTGGATAAGGCTTCGGAGCATCCGCCCGTGCTGTTCTTCAACGGGATTGGCGCTAATATCGAAGCGGTTGCGCCGCTCGCCGCCGCTCTGCCAGAGCGCGCCTTTATCATGTTCGATATGCCGGGAATTGGCGGATCGCCTGATCCGCTGGTTCCTTACACGCCATGGACCATGTCTTGGACCGCTTCCAAACTGCTCGATCAACTGGGCGTCGATCTGGTCGATGTGATGGGCATCAGCTGGGGCGGCGGCATGGCTCAGCACTTTGCCATTCAGCATCCTGGCCGCACACGGCGTCTGGTGCTTATTGCGACCAGCGCGGGCATGTTGATGATGCCCGGCAGTCCCAAGGCATTGTCGAAAATGGCCAATCCGCGCCGCTATATCGACCCTGCCTTTATGCAAAAAAACTTTGAAACGCTGTACGGCGAAGGCCTGGGCGCGGGTCCGGGCAAATCCGGCCATATGTCCCGCCTCACCCCGCCTTCCCCGCGCGGCTACATGTATCAGCTTTTGTGCATGCTCGGCTGGACGAGCGCGCCTGCCCTGCCCTTCATGAAGAAGGACACGCTGATCATGATGGGCGACGATGATGCCATCGTCCCGCTCACCAATGGCAAATTCCTCGCCAGCCTGATCCCCAATTCAAAACTGGTGGTGATGGAAGGCGGCGGGCATTTGTTCCTGCTGAGCCACAAGGAAGAGAGTGTGGCCGCGATCCGCGAATTCCTCGATCCACCCGCAACTGTCGGCGAGCTTCGCACGGCTGCATAGGTTTTACCTCGCGAGCTGCTAGACAGCGCGGGCGCAATGCGACATTCTCTCACCTAACAGTGGAGAGAGATTATGGCGCAATTCGACCTCATCATTCGGGGCGGCACGATTGTCGATGGCACCGGGGCGGAAAGCTTCGCGGGCGATGTCGCGGTAAAAGACGGCATCATCGTCCAAGTGGGCGAAGTGCGCGGCGATGCAGCGGAAGAGATCGACGCCAGCGGGCAAATCGTCACGCCCGGCTTCGTCGACATCCACACCCATTATGATGGCCAGGCCACCTGGGATCAGGAAATGGCGCCGTCCAGCTGGCACGGCGTCACCACGGTCGTAATGGGCAATTGCGGGGTCGGCTTTGCGCCCGCTAAGCCAGACCGCCACGAATGGCTGATCAGCCTGATGGAAGGTGTAGAGGACATTCCCGGCACCGCTCTGGCCGAGGGGATCACTTGGGATTGGGAGACCTTCCCGGAATATCTCGATGCGCTCGAAAAACTGCCCCGAACGATGGATATCGGCACCCATGTCCCGCACGGCGCTGTGCGCGCCTATGTCTTGGGTGACCGCGAGCAACCCGGTGCGGTTCCCACCGAAGACGATATCGAGGCGATGGGCAAAATCGTTGAGGAAGGCGTTCGCGCAGGTGCGCTGGGCTTCTCCACCTCGCGCACAGTCCTCCACAAATCCGTCGATGGAGAGCTTGTTCCCGGCACCACCGCCACCGCTGATGAGCTTGTTGCGATTGGCCGCGCTATGGGCCGCGCGCAGGCGGCGGGCGGCCATGCCGTGTTCGAAATGGCCAGTGACTTGCAGCGGGACTGGAACGAGTTTGAGTGGATGGGCCAGCTGAGCCGCGAGGCCGGCATTCCGGTCACCTTTGCCGCGCTGCAGAGCATCGCGAAAGAGCTGCCACTGGAGGAGCAAATCTCTGAAATGCGGGCGCAAAATGACAATGGCGCAAACATTGTTGCGCAGATCGCCCTGCGCGGGAACGGCATCATCATGGCGTGGCAGGGGACGGTGAACCCGTTCGCCTTCCGCCCCAGTTGGCAAAAGATCAAGGACCTCGATTGGCCAGCGCAGAAGGCGAAACTGCTCGACCCCGCCTTCAAGGCTCAGCTTTTGTCGGAGGCCAATGATTATTCCGAGGCGCCGACCGATATCATCCAAGTCGTGATGGTGATCACCCAAGGATGGGCGCTGCAATATGAGATGGACCCGGATTTCGACTATGAGCCCGATGCTAGTGCCAGCGTGAATGCACGCGCACTCGCGGCGGGTGTCGACCCTCAGGAATACGCCTATGACATGCTGTGCCGCGACGATGCGACCGGCTTCATCTACCTACCGATCCTGAACTACGCCGAGGGCAATCTCGACTTCCTGCTGCCACTGCAACAGGCGGAGGACACGGTGAATTCCCTGTCTGATGGCGGCGCGCATTGCGGCACAATCTGCGATGCGGCCTCGCCCACCTTCATGCTTCAACACTGGGTGCGCGACCGGAAGCGGGATGGAAAGATCAGCCTGGAACATGCGATCAAGCGCCAATGCCGCGACACCGCTGCCCTGTACGGTCTGGAAGATCGCGGCGTAATCGCGCCCGGCTATCTCGCGGATATCAACGTCATCGACATGCAGCGCCTGAAGCTCGGCCGCCCATGGCTCGCCTTTGACCTACCTGCAGGAGGCAAACGCCTGCTGCAAAAGGCCGATGGCTATGCCTGCACGATCAAGAACGGCGTGGTTACCTTCCGCGAAGGCAAATGGACCGGCGAAGCGCCCGGCGGCCTGATCCGCGGCCCGCAAAGAGCCGAATTGGCTGAGGCGGCGGAGTAAGGGAGGACGAGGTCGGCTAATTGAGCGCTGTTTATTGGAGCAGACTGTCAGCTTTCGAACCACAATCGGACATTGCAGCTTAAGCCGTTGCTCTATGCTCTTATTGAACGACTGGCTCAAGCCAATATGAGCCCTTGGGCGAGTTGGAACTTTGCCGCTCTGAGCCAGACCCACATCGAGGTCTATTCAAACCGCCACGACGTTCTGCTCGATCGCGCCGAAGATCGAGTGATTGTCCTTATCGCGCATTTCGATCTTCACGCTGTC
>CANMIS010000004.1 GCA_947498065.1 uncultured Erythrobacter sp.
CGCAGCGCGGCATTGCCTCGATCGCCGCGCAAGCCAGCCCGCACTTCCCAAGCGCGGCGGGTAAGACCAGCTATGCCTCCAACGTCGCAACCTACCGCGGCGAGATCGGCTTCTCTGCAGGCCTGATGCACCGCTTTGAAGGCGACTTTGCCATAACGGCAGGCGTCACATACGCTGGCGGCAACTCCACCAGCGTGCGCGCAGGTGTCGCGGGAGAGTTTTGATGAGAAAGATAAGCAGGCCGGCGTTAGGGCTGGCCTGCGCCTCGACCCGGCCGTCACTTTCACTACCATGCTCAGGCATTAGACGCTGGCTCAGTCTTAGTCGTTAGCGGAACGTCTGCCTTTTAGGTCCAAGCGTGCCGTGCGGACATTCAGCTCCCGACCCAATTCTGAACCCACTCTCAGACTACTCTGCTACCGCATTGCACCGTTCGATGCTGGTTTTCGGCCAGTGCTCTGATCTGCGGTAGTATTGAGCGACTTGCGCAGCTTTCTCAAGGAGAGAAACCAAGGGGAGCTTCGAGTCCGCGAAGATGTGGATGTCCAGCTGAATTGAGTCAGCTTCACGTAAAGTGCTAACTCGAACAAATACGATGGCTTCTCTTGCCGCGCTGTAGTGACTCCAGACGGTTGTGTTGCAAGTTGAACAGACCTTGAGCGACTGCCCGCGTCCGCTATTTGACGGAAGATCGATCCGTTCAGGCGAACAGCTCTCGCCCCTTATCGCGCTCGTTTCAATCAAGGCATTGATCGCAAACGCAGATCCAGTCTCCCTTTAGCACCAGATACAGTGTCAGCAATGGACGATGAGCGGACTGCTCAGGAGATCGAACTCGATATCGCCGCAAACACAAGTTCCAGTCAGCGTCTTAGCAATTGGCTAGCTCATAGTTCCTTCTCCGTTCGCAATCCCGGGGCCAGCATGGGTGTGGTCTTTTGCTGCCGCAAGCCGACGAGAATATAGGTCGTCATCGCAATATTGAACATAAGCCGCCCCACAGACAGCGCCGGTCCACACCACAAGGCGATCAGGATGCCAGCCATGGATGCAGCACCAGCTAGTAGAACAGCGGCGTAACGAAGCTTTCTTCCTTCGGCGCGACATTCTTGAACTGAAGCCAAGCCTGCCTCTGCTGACACGTGTTCAGGTGCCCGCGGATTGAGTGAAACCAACCGCTCGCGTTCGCCTCAAGTGTGGCATCTATCGGGGAACGGTTTTGGGAATAGGTCCCGAATTCGAAAGAATATGAATTAATTCAGATGGAAATGGCGGAGACGGTGGGATTCGAACCCACGAAAGAGTTGCCCCTTTACACACTTTCCAGGCGTGCGCCTTCGACCACTCGGCCACGTCTCCGCGTTCCCTTACCGGGAAAGGGCGCGGATAGACGCAAGCTTGCCCTTTCGCAAGCCGCTTGAAGATGGCAGGCTATTGCCCATGAAAAAACTGCTGCTGACTGCCGCCTGCGCCTTTGCGCTCTCTCTGCCCGCTCACGCGCAAACCGAAGCGCCGGAAGAGCCGGAAGGTGCGCCCTCTCCGAACCAGATTGTTGATGCTACGCCGCAGGCTGAATGGGTGACAATTGCCCCTGAGGATTTGCTGGTGATGACGCTCGTCCCGGATGCGGAAGGGACCGCGCGCGAAGTGGTGATCCAGCTGATGCCCGCGCCATTTTCCCAGGGCTGGGTTGACAATATCCGCAAGCTCGCCCGCGCGAAGTGGTATGACGATATCACCGTCAACCGCGTGCAGGACAATTACGTCGTGCAATGGGGCGATCCCAATTATGACAATCCAGAGGGCGAGGGCGTGGCGAAGCCGCTGCCAGAGGGCCTAAGCGTGATGGATGAGGGTGAGTACACCGAGGATTCCTTTGTTCCTAAAGCCTCACCGGACAAAGGCGGACTACAAGCGGCAGCGACTGCCATTGGCATTATTGCGTCCCGATCCACCTTGGAGACCATATTCAGCCTTCCAGCTAATGAGCAGCAAGAGGCAGGACGAGCTGCCCTCGCTGATCGCTACGCGGAATTCTCTAGCATTGCTCAAGGCTGGCCAATCGCTGGAAGAAACGAAGAATTCTGGCCCGTCCATTGCTACGGCATGGTCGGCGTGGGCCGCGGGTACTCACCAGACACAGGCTCGGGCGCGGAGCTCTACACCGTGATCGGACATGCGCCGCGTCACTTGGATCGCAACATTGCTCTCGTAGGCCGGATCATTTCCGGCATGGAGCATCTCTCTTCGCTGCCGCGCGGCAGCGGAGCTCTGGGCTTCTACACCGCAGAGGAAGCGGACAAGCGCACGCCGATCCTTTCGGTTCGCGTTGCATCGGACCTGCCGGACGGGGAGCGGCCTCAGTTCGAATATCTCTCCACGGAGAGCGAGACCTTCGCGCGGTATGCCGAGGCGCGCGCGAACCGCCGCGATCCGTTCTTTATCGTGCCCGCTGGCGGCGCGGATATCTGCAACATCCCGGTCCCGGTGCGGCCCGTCTCCGCTGGCGAATGAGCGAGGCGAAGCTCACGCAGACAGGCCCGCTGTGGCTGTGGACCGCCTCCAATGGGGTCGGCTGGCACTTTATTACGATTGATGGCGCAGCGGGTGAGACCATCGCCGCCAATGAGGCGATGCGGCGGTTAGAGCTGGGCCGCAAACGGGGCTTTCGCTCGCAGAAAGTCGAGGCTCAGATCGGCGAGACGCTGTGGTCGACCTCATGCTTTCCCAGCGATGATGGCGCCTGGTTGCTGCCTGTAAAGGCGCCAGTTCGAAAGGCTGAGGGGCTGGCAGAAGGTGACGAAGTTCGGGTCACCCTGACGCTGCTTTAGTGCGCTCCAAAGCCGCCCGATGCGCTGGAACAAGCTGCAGGCCGGGGAACAACTGACGTCCCGCCTGCGTTCTTCACTTGTTTTGAAACGAAAATAAGGGAGACGGCGTTATGAGAATTTCCGACCGCACAGAGTATCAAAGCAAAGCGCCGCCCCTCACCTGCTCGCCCGAAACAAGCGTCTATGACGCGGTTTTGCAGATGGCCGAGAAGAACTTTGGTTCAATTATCGTCACTGATGCCGATCAAAAAGTTACCGGCATGATGACCGAGCGCGACATTTTCAAACGGGTGATTGCGGAAAGCCGCGATCCCAAGACGACCAGTGTCGGCGATGTCATGACATCCGAGGTGCGCATGGCGAATAAGGACGACAAGGTTCTCGATTGGCTGCAGGTTATGTCCAACGAACGTTTCCGCCGCCTGCCCATTGTCGATGAGGACAAACGCCTCGTATCGGTTATGACACAGGGCGATTTTGTCAGCTACACATGGCCGCAATTGCTGACCCAGGTGAGCCAGATGGCGCAGGCGACGCTCGCGCCCGCTTTCAATCCGCTCGCCATTCTTGGCGGAGTGCTGGTCTATTCGGTGATCCTGGTGATCGTGCTTATTACCTTCGCCTAACCGGGCAGGCCTAGGCGAGCTTAGAGCTCTCAATCCTTGGTGTTCAGATCGCTCGCGCTGCGGCGCACCGTTTTGAGGAAGTGTTTCGCCTTGCGGCGCATAACGCCCGCGTGCTCGCCCAAATGCTGGGCGGAGGACTGAACTTGATCAGAAGCCGTCGCGGTCGCGAAAGAGGCCTCGCGCAATTGCTCAAGCCGCGTCTCGACGTTGGAAGTGCTGTGCGCGACGCTATCGATATTGCGCGCCAATTCGCCAGCGGCATGGGATTGCTGCCCCACGGCCTCTGCAATCACGATTGAGGAGCGTTCCAGCTCGTCAATCTGCGCAACAATCGACGTAAGGTCGCTGACGCTGGAGCCGGTTGAATTTTGCATCGCGGTGATCTTGGCCGCCACGCTGCTGGTCGCATTGCTGGTCTGGCTGGCGAGCTCTTTCACCTCGGAGGCGACAACCGCGAAGCCGCGTCCCGCTTCTCCGCCGCGCGCGGCCTCGATCGAGGCGTTGAGCGCGAGCAGGTTGGTGCGCTGAGCAATGCTCTGGATCAGTTCGGCGATCTCGCCAATCTCATCAGCGGCGCTGGAAAGATCGGTCATCTTGCTGTTGGCATTGACCACCAGCTCGCTGGCATCGCGTGCCAGAGTGGCGGAGGCCGTCGCCTGAGTGCTGACCTCGGCAATGGACAGTGCAAATTGATCGGTCGCTGCGGCAGCGGCGCTCACATTGCTGGTCGCCTCGGCCATGGCCTTGGAGGCTTCTTCGGTCTGCTCGGTCGACTGTTTGGCCAGATCGACCATTGTCTGAGACGTGTCACGCAATTGCTCTGAAGCTCCGCCAACCGCAGAAATCACCTCGGCGGTGGAGACCTCGAAATTGTCGGCGAGGCCTTGCAGCAGCTCGCTCTTTTCCTCACGCAATTGGGCGGATTTGCGGCTCAAAGCCTGCTGCTGATCAAGCTCGCGCTCAGCGATCTGAGCGCGCTGGTCATTCAATTCGCTGAGCTCCAGCGAGTCTTCGCGGAACACACGCAATGCGCGGGCCATCGCGCCGATCTCATCGCCGCGTGCAGCGCCCGGAATGCTTGCCTCTGTCTCGCCCTTGGCCAGACGCGCCATGGCGTCGGTGATCCCCTCGATCATACCCACGACGTTGCGAATGATCGCCTGCGCGCCAATGAAGGCGGCGATGATGGTGGCCAGTACGAGCACAACGAAGATGATCAGGGCGGTGCTGATGCCATTGAGCAATTCGCCCGCGCTCGCCCCGGTGAATTTGTGCAATTCATCGGCATAGTTTTGCAGATCAGTCTGTAGGGCCGCGAGGTCTCGCTCGGCGGTATCAAAAGTGGCTTGCGGGGTCTCTGGACCCACATTCGCCAGATCCTGCTGCGCGTTTTCGATGCGGGTGAGGTGACCCTCCAACTCGCCGCGAATATCGCCGGGCATCGTCTCGCCGCCATAGGTGAGCGCGAATGTCAGATCGGCATTGGCAACTTCGAGCTCTTCCGATGCGCGCGCCGGGCCATTTGCCACGCCGCGATCGTTGAGATCGCGGAGGCCAAGATGCGCATTGCCAACCGCAATCGCCGCCTGAGCGGTGCGGACTTCCGCCGATGCGAGCACGGTTTGCTGGCGCCCAGCCTCGGCCAGATAGGCCGTGCCGGCGAGCAAAACCGCGGTGACTGCAAATAAAACGAGAGCATTGCTGACGATCGCCGCGCGCAATTTTGCAGCGACGGAAAAGCGATCAAACCACGAGGTTTCGCCCTCGCCCTCTGGCGCGATTGCGAAATCGACGACGGGGTTTTCCTCGTCCGAGGCCGGGACAAAATCATGCGCTGAATAACTCAAAAGCTCATCCTCAACCTGCGAGCGCGCAGCAATGGACGCACGCTCAATTGAAGCACCTTAGAGTGACACATTTAAAGAGGGGTAAATGGCCCCTTAACCAAGCCTACTGCTTGCCGCTTCAGGCGGCCTGTGCCTTGGCCAGCAGCTCGCTGTCGGCTGAATCGAGCTCGCTTGCGCTGCGGCGCACGTCGCTGAGGAAGCTTGTCGCTTTCTCGCGCAGGGCATCAGCGTGCAGATCAAGCTCGCTGGCGGAGGCCAGAACTTGTGACGACGCAGAGCCGGTGGCGAGCGAAGCCTCGCGCAATTTGCCGAGCTGCGCGTCCACCTGCGAGGTGCCGCTGGCAACGGTGTCGATATTGCGCGCCAGATCTTCGCCAGAGATTGACTGCTGATCAACAGCGGTCGCGATCACGACTGAGGCGCGTTCTAGCTCATCGATCTGCGTCACCATGGAATTGAGGTCCGCCACGCTCGACTGGGTGGAGCTTTGCATCGCGCTGATCTTCTCAGTCACGCTATTGGTGGCATTGCTGGTCTGGGTTGCCAGCTCTTTGACTTCAGAGGCAACAACGGCGAACCCGCGTCCCGCCTCGCCGCCGCGTGCCGCCTCAATCGAAGCGTTGAGCGCCAGCAGATTGGTACGCTGAGCGATGGTCTGGATCATCTCGACGATGCTGCCGATTTCGTCAGCTGCGCTGGAGAGGTTGGTCATTTTGTTGTTCGCGGCCATCACCAGCTCGCTCGCCTCGCGCGCCAGAGCGGCCGAAGCGCTGGCTTGCTTGCTGATCTCTGTAATCGACAACGCAAACTCATCCGTCGCCGCAGCCGCAGCCGTCACATTGCGGGTGGTTGCCTGCATCGATGTGGAGGCCTCCTGCGATTGCTCGGCAGAGCTTTCAGCAAGCTTCACCATGCTCTCAGAGGTTTCTTTAAGCTGCGCAGAAGCTGCGCCAACGGCGTCGATCACTTCCCCGATTGAAACTTCAAAACCGCCAGCAAGCCGCTCTAACAGCTCGCCTTTATCGGTCCGCAGACGGTTCGATTCCTGCGCGAGGATTTGCTGCTGAGCAAGCTCGCGTTCCGCCGCGCTGGCGCGTTCAGCGGTCAGCTGGCTAAGCTCTAGAGCATCCTGACGGAACACCGCTAGCGCGCGGGCCATATCGCCAATTTCATCCTCACGCTCTGCGTGGAGAATTTCGGTCTGATCCTCACCGCTCGCTATCCGCTCCATCGCATCGGTGATGCTGCGGATCATGCGTACGACATTGCGAATGATCACGCGGCCAACAAGAAAGGAAGCGATCACGGTGAGGCCCAGCAGGGCCATAAAGCCGATGATCGTCTTGCCAACAGTGTTCAGCAGATCGCCGGCCTTGCCGCTCACAAACACATGCAGATCGTCAACATAGACGCGCATTTCGCTGTAGAGCGAACCTACCTCTTGTTCGATTTCGCGCACAGCAGACGTATCGGTGCCAGAACCGGGCGCAATTGCATCAATACGGGCATCGGCATTCTCAATCCGCCCAAGGTAATCCTCCAGCGAAGTGCGAATGTCACTCGGCATCATTTCGCCGCCATAGTTCAGCGCTGATCGGATATCTTCCGCCGCGTCTTCAAGCTTGTCAGACGCGTTTTCATACCCGGCCTGCTCGCCGCGCTCGGTCACATCGCGCAGCGAGACATAGGCATCGCCTAGCGCCAATGCGGCATGGCCGCTGCGCACTTCGGCAGAGGCGAGCACGGTTTGGCGTTCGCCTTGATTGCCGATGTAGGCAAAGCCGCTGAGGATGATGAAGGCAACCACCAGCACCATGGCCGCATTGCTGAAAATCGCGATGCGCAGGTTGCCGACCAGAGAAAAGCGTTCGAGCCAACGCTTACGGCGTTCCTCGCCGGCGCTAAGATCCGCGTCGCTGGTGTCCAAATCCTCGTCAGAGGCGGGCACAAAATCATGCGCTGAATAGCTCAAAGTGTTTTCCTCATACCGCCGCTTACGGACGTGTGTGGTTTCTTACATGAGGAGCAATACGAGGACGGGTTTAAGGAGTGGTAAACGCCAATTTAACCATCACCTTGAGGTTGGCTGCATAAGCTCAATGCGGTTGCCGAAAGGGTCGCTGGCAAAGAAACGGGAATATCCCTCAACTGGCTTGTCGTCACGCGTCTCAATGCCCGCTGCCAGCAATTTCGCGCGCAGGCCTGCAAGATCATCGACCAGCAACGCCGGGTGAGCTTTGCGCGCCGGAGAGAAATCTGGATCAATCCCGATATGCAAGCTCACTCCGCCTGCCTCAAACCAGCATCCGCTGCTCGAGAGATTGGCAGGTTTTGGAACCTCAAGCATGCCCAGCAGTCCAACAAAAAACGCCCGTGCCTGATCCTCACCGCCAGCTGGAATGGCTAGCTGAACGTGATCAATGCCAATTATTGCCACTAAATCCGCTCTGCCTGAGCCACCGCGTCGCTTGCGCGCAGCGCGCTCAATATCCGCGTGAGGTGCGCGAGATCCTGCACCTCTGAATCGATTTCATAGGTGGTGAATGGGTGGTCGAGCTGGACCTGATTGAGGCTGGTCACATTGGTTTTGTTCTGCGCGAAGATCCCGGCCATTTCCGCCAAAGTGCCCGGACGGTCATAGAGCGTCACCCTGAGGCGGCCAACCGCGCCAACCGACCGCTTGCCCCAGGACAGATCGAGCCAATCGGCATCGATCCCGCTGGCAAGCTCCAGACAATCAATTGCGTGCACCTCGACCCGCTCGTCCTTGCGCCGCAGGCCCACAATCCGGTCGCCTGGCACCGGGTGACAGCAGTCGGCCAGCGTATAGCCAACCTCCGGCGTCAGCCCGCGGATCGAGATCACCCGCTCACGCTTGGACCATTCCGCGTCATCTTCGAAATCGGCGGTTGATCCGGGGACCAGCGCCTCCATCACTTCACGGTCGGTGATTTTGGCCGCACCAATCGCGAACATCAGGTCTTCCGGCTCGTCCATTTCTAGGCGTTTGAGCGCTTCGCGAATGGCCTTCTTGCCGATCCGCGCGGGCACTTTTGCTGCAATCTCATCGAACAATTTGCTGCCTATTGAGGCAACCTCTGCACGTTCTTTGAGGCGCACAGAGCGGCGAATGGAAGCGCGCGCCTTGCCCGTCACCACAAAGCCCAGCCAGGACAGCTGCGGCTCGGCATTCTTGCCTTTGATGATCTCGACCACATCGCCATTGTTCAGCGGAGTGCGCAGCGGCATGTGGCGGCCATTGATCTTCGCGCCGACCGTCTGCGCGCCGAGATCCGTATGCACGGCAAAGGCGAAATCGACCGAGCTTGCGCCCTTGGGCAGCTGGAACAAAGCCCCCTTGGGCGTGAAGGCGAAAATCCGGTCTTGATAGATCGCCATGCGGGTGTGCTCGAGCAGCTCTTCTGCATCGTGGCTGGCATCGACGATCTCGATCAAATCGCGCAGCCAGGCGACCTGGCCATCGGCGGAATCGCTTTGTTTGTAGGCCCAATGCGCGGCCAGACCGAATTCATTGCGACTGTGCATTTCGCGGGTGCGGATTTGTACCTCCACCCGCATGGAATTCTCATACATCAGCGAGGTGTGGAGCGAACGATAGCCGTTCGACTTGGGCGTCGAGATGTAATCCTTGAACCGGCCAGGCAGGAATTGCCACGTCGTGTGCAACACGCCCATAGCGGCATAGCAATCCGTCTCACTCTCACAGATGACGCGAAACGCCATGATATCAGTGACCTGCTCAAAGCTGACGTGGCGCTCCGCCATCTTTTTCCAGATCGAATAGGGGTGTTTTTCGCGCCCCATCACCTCAACCTGAAGCCCCGCCTCGGCCAGCACCTGCTTCACCTTTAGCGCAATCGCATCGACCTGCCCGCCGTCCTGGCTGCGCAATTGCTCCAGCCGGTTGGTGATGGTCGCAAACGCCTCTGGCTCCAATTGCTCAAAGGCAAGCGCCTGCATCTCGCGCATATACTCATACATGCCGATCCGCTCTGCCAGCGGCGCATAAATATCCATCGTCTCGCGCGCGATCCGGCGGCGCTTTTCCGGCTTCTTGATAAAATGCAGCGTGCGCATATTGTGCAGCCGGTCCGCAAGCTTCACCAGCAGAACGCGGATATCCTCGCTCATCGCGAGCAGGAATTTGCGCAAGTTCTCCGCCGCCCGCTCGTTCTCGGGCATGGCCTCGATCTTGGACAGCTTGGTCACACCATCGACCAGCCGCGCCACGTCAGCACCGAAATTCTGCTCAATATCGTCAATCGTCGCGAGCGTGTCTTCGACAGTGTCATGCAGCAGCGCGGTGATGATCGTTTCCTGATCGAGCTGCAGGTCCGTCATCAACCCGGCAACCTCGACCGGATGCGAGAAATAGGGATCACCGCTGGCGCGCTTTTGCGTGCCGTGTTTCTGAACGGTGTAGACATAGGCACGGTTGAGCGCTGCCTCATCCGCATTGGGGTCATATTCTTTGACCCGTTCCACCAGTTCATATTGCCTCAGCATAGGTTCCTATGATGCGGTGAAAACGCCCAATATTGCAAAGCAATTCGGCACTTGGGCAATCAAATATCAAACTCTTGAGACCATAAGGGCCCAGCATACGGGGTGGACCAAGGGAATTTGCGGGATGAGCATCACAGTAAAACTGAGCGCTGCGGCGCTGACATTGGGCGCATTTGCCGCCGCTGGCTGTCAGAAAGCGCCGATCACACCGGAAAACCGGATGTGCGATTTCAAGACGATCCGCATGAATGTGGGCGTACCCGTGTCTCGCCCCGCCGATCTGCAAGAGCGCATACCGTCGGCGCTCGCGGCAGAGATTGAGACCAGCCTGCGCGCGCATGACCGCTTGCAGAACGGCGAGAAGGCCAGCCTGCTCTCGCTGTCCGGCGGCAGCGAGCACGGCGCCTATGGCGCAGGCATTCTCGCCGGATGGGGCGGCACAGGCGACCTGCCAGACTTCCAAGTCGTCACCGGGATCAGCACCGGCTCTATCCTTGCCACCTTCGCCTTTGTGAATGATGCGGCGGGCGCGGTCGAAGGCTACACGATCAATTCTGAAAGTGATCTGATCAACGTCTATGCCAAGCCGAAGGACGGCAAGCCGGACTTTGCCAATTACCTGACGCTGATCGAGCATGGCTCGTTCGGCAATCTCGAGCCGCTGCGGGCGCGGCTGCACACATATATCAGCGACGACGTCATGCAGACGGTGGCGGATCGCTATGCCGCTGGCGCGCGGCTGTATGTCGGTGCAACCGACGCCGATAGCGGCGATGCGGTGGCGTTTGACCTGGGCGATATGGCCACGCGCTATGTGAACACCGCGCCCGATGATGAGGGCAAAGAGACCCTCAAGGATTGCTACATCAGCGCAATCATCGCCAGCTCATCTTCGCCGATCGCCGCCCCGCCCGCCTTCATCGACAACACGATGTATGTCGATGGCGGCCTGCGCTTTGGCCTGTTTGCTGATTCCGTATTCGAGGCGTTCTTTCGCCGGCAAAACGGAATGACCGATGCCTATGAGCTAGAGGAACTTACCGATCCGGAGAGCGAGGAGGACACGCCGCTGCCCGTCCAATCGCTCGCGCCGGTGGTCTATGCCGTGATTGACGGCACGCTGGAACTGCCCAAGCGGCCCTGCCCCAAGGCCGACCAATCGCTTTGCACCGATGAAAAGCCGCTGGGCGGCAAGGATGGCGCACATAAGGATTGGAACATCCTGGAACTCGCACTCGATGCCGAACACATTCTCGTAAACGAGGTCTACCGCTTCTCCGCCCTCGCCGTCGAAGCCGATTCCTGCGAAGAGGCGGGCTGTTTCAACTTCCTTCGCATTGAGCCGGACGTGAACGAATTCGTCTACGGCATGCCAGCAGGCGGCGGGTTTGAAGAGTTCTTGACCTGCCCCGAATGGCAACAGGTCGATATCGAAACCGATGACCCGATCGAGTTCCACAAACGCTATATGCGCTGCCTCATCTCCTACGGTGAGGAGAAGGTGAGCGCCGCTGGTTGGGGCAAAAGCTAAGCCTTTACCGTCCAGCCATAGGTAGAAAAATCTGCCTGGGAGGCGCAAAAACGCTCAAAACCTGAAGGTTTTACGTAGCCTACCGGAAGGGTCATACGAGGCAGTGGGTGTTAGCCTTTCCGCTATGTCACTGTCTGCACCCTCGCTCAAAGAACGGTTTGCCGCGGCCACCGGCTTGGTCACTCTTGCCGCTGCCTTTGCCGCTGTGATCGTCCTGATCGTAGGGTTGCTTGGCAAAGAAACCGAGCTCTATTTTGCTGAGGCCACAATCGCGGCACTGGTGCTGACGATTGGCCTGCGCGAGTTTAGCTCCAAACTTCACCACGAGCGCCAGACGCATGAGCTGCGCGAACAGATGAAAGCGGTGGAAGAGAAGAACCGGCTGCTCAACCTCACCGAAGCCTCTGCCCATGTCGGCCATTGGCGGATCGATTTGGCGACGGATCAGTTGGAATGGTCGGCGGAGACTTTTGCCATTCATGGCCTCGACCCGGGCAACTTGCCGAGACTTGAAGACGCGATCAATTATTTCCACGAGGATGATCGCGATCTCGTTGCGACATCAGTTGAGCAATCGCGGCAGACCGGAAATCCCTACACCTTCAAGGCCCGGTTGATCCGCGCCGATGGTGAGCTCCGGCACACAGAAAGCATCGCGAGGGTCGAATTTGATGAGGCGGGCAAGCCAGCCGCCCTGTTCGGCGTGTTCCGCGACCGCACGGACGAGGAGCAAATGCAGCAGGAACTGCGCAAAGCCCGCGATGAAGCGCAGGCCATGGCCAAAGCGAAAAGCGCATTCCTGGCCAAGATGAGCCACGAGATCCGCACTCCGATGAACGGCGTACTGGGCTTTGCCGAGCTGCTTCAAACCAGTCCGCTGGACAAAGACCAAAGGCGGCATGTTGATCTGATCGTGGAATCCGGCCGCTCTTTGCAAACCCTGCTCAACGATATTCTCGACCTGACCAAGATCGAGGCTGGGCATATGACGATCAAGCCGGAACCTGTCGATATTGGCCATGTCGTGCACCGGGTCGCGCAATTGATCGAGCCGCTAGCGCGCGAAAAAGCGCTGAAGGTAGAGCGGGTTGTCGATTCTGCATTGCCGCAATTTGTGCTGCTCGATGGCCTGCGACTTCGCCAAATCCTCAACAATCTGATGCACAATGCCGTACGATTCACCGACCAGGGCAAAATTCGCCTTTCGGCCCAATGCGTGAACGGACAATTGGAAATCACCGTCGCGGATACCGGCATCGGCATCTCGCAAGAGATGCAGGAGAACGTCTTCGCCGCCTTTGCTCAGGTCGATCAATCCTCACAAACGGAGCGTGGGGGCACCGGGCTAGGCCTCGCCATCTGTCAACAATTGGCCGAGCTGATGTCGGGCAGCCTTTCAGTCCACAGCATACCGGGCCGGGGCTCTGCCTTTACGCTGACCCTGCCAATGCTGGCGGCCAGCAAAGCGCAGTCGGAGCCAAGCTATTCCAAGATGATCGAAGCCGAACAGCGCCTGGCCGGCAGGCGCATCTTGCTGGCCGAGGATTTTGACATCAATCGCGAGCTGTTTGCCGATATGGCTCAGCGTCTGGGCGTGGAGTTAAGCGCGGCAGAAGACGGCGCAAACGCGGTCGAGATGGTGCGCGATGCGAGCCATGATGATCAGCCCTATGAGCTGGTGCTGATGGATGTCCGCATGCCCAATATGGACGGATTGCAGGCAACCGCGACTTTACGCGAAGACGGCTTTGACCCATCCACCCTGCCGATCCTTGCGCTGACCGCCAATGCCTTTGCCGATGATGTTGAGGCTTGTCTGGAGTGCGGCATGCAGGAGCATCTATCCAAGCCAATTTCGATCGACACTTTGCGCGATGCATTGGAGCGCTGGCTGCCGGAGAAGGATGAGGCTGTTCTCGACCAGTAAGTGTTCTCATCTGACGAAGCGAAGGTGAACACCGAAAGCTAGGCCAAAAGCTGCTGTTATCCGCGCGTTCCAAATGCCGCTCCCACCCGATCTCTGAACCTGCCGATCATGGGTATGCGAGCCGCCAGTGGCAGACCGTACGCCCCAATCAACGCCAGCGCAGTGCACGGAACCAGCCTGGCCGTGAATACCACGGCGAGCACCGCCAGAGGAGCAAAGCCGAGCAGTGCGCAAGCCACCACTGTTAGGCGCGGCGTCCAAGGCAGCATGGCCATTCCGGCCAGAAACCACAGCCCATATCGCCGGAATTGCTCGGTCGCCTGCGCCAGGGATCCACCGGCCTCATCGCCTCCAAGAAACAGGCTCTGGTCCACTCCCAGGCTTTGCAGCGCCAAGGTGACAGCCCCGGCACCCAGAGCCGCACCAACGGCAAAGACAAGGGAGAATATCCACCAGCGCGCTGGGGCCAGCATCGACAATCCAGCGAGCAGCAATTGGTTCGGCATGACCGGGATGAGGAAATCCGCAGCAGGAAAAGCCGAAACGGCTGGTGGGAGCCAAGGTTTGTTGGCTCGCTGCGCCGCCCACTGCCCAATTCTCAAAGCGAGCGGTTTGCGCGTCCGCTCACCCACGGCTCAAAATCCAGTAGCCGAGCGATGGTGACAGCCGCATGATCGCCCGCAAAATACGGGTCTTGCCGATGTCGATCACCGGTTTGCCGCGCTCCATCCCCGTGATGATCTGGGCGGCACATTCGCGCGCACTCAATTTGCCGCTCCCGCGCCCCTCCGTCATGGCGGTGTCGACCAGCGGCGGAAGCGCTTCGAATATCTTTAAGTTCTTGGCGCGAGCTGCCGCCTGATAGCGCAGTGCACGCGAAAACGAGCCTAATCCTGCCTTGGTCGCGCAATAGACCGGCGCAGATTGTTTCGGCGCAAGCGCAAGGCCGGATGTGACATTGCAGATCGCCGCCTCCTTGTGCCGCAGCAGCATTGGCATGACATGCAAGCCAAGCAGAATGGGACTGGCAAAATTGAGCTCAATCTCGCGCGCGATAACATCGGCATGCTCACCGGCATCGGGCGCGACGCAATCGTTCATCACCTGCGTTCCGGCATTGTTGATCAGCACCGAGCATTCTGGATGCTCAGCGATCAAAATCTGCGCCAAATGCGCCGCGCCGCCAGGTTGCGACAGATCGCACTCGACGAAGCTAATCAGCGTATCGCCAATCTGATCTGGCAAATCCCCGCGAGAGCGCCCGGCGCAGATGATCGCCGCCGCGCCCCGCTCGGCCAGCTGGTCGCACAGCGCGCGGCCAATCCCTCGGCTCGCTCCCGTCACGCAAATGGTTCGATTTTCAAAGTTCATCGGTTCTTCCTCTTTCCAAGTTGCGTAACCTTTGGCAGGCTTTTTGTGCAAACCGATTGATCGAGGTTTATTGGAACAGAAAAATCCTGGAACGCGCCTTGCCGCATTGTTGGAAGCCCGCGCGATCAAGGCGGGTGAGTGGCGATTGCGCGAATTTGCGATCGGGGCGGACGTCTTCGCGCCGCAATCGGAGATGCCGCCAGTCTGCGTTCTTAAAAGCGGTCTGGTAAAGCTGTATTATCTGGTGGCTGAGGGCGACCAATGGACCAAAAGCTACATCATCGACGCGGGCGTATTTGGCCCAACTTCCGCAAGCGCGCAGGTCACACAATTTGGTGCGAGCGCGCTGGAGGATTGCGCGATTGGGCAAATTTCACTCGCTTGGTTGGGCCAGCAATTGCAGCAGGACGAGCAATTGTCGGAGGCCTTGAGCGATTTCCAGAACTGGCTGTTTGAGCGCAAACGCAAGCGCGAAGAAGACCTGCTCTGCCTGTCCGCAGAAGATCGCTATTTGAACTTCTTGAACTGCGAGCCGGAACTCGCCGAGCGCCTGGAACAGCGCGAGATTGCATCGTTCCTGCGCGTTACGCCGGTTGCGCTGAGCCGGATTAGAAAACGACTGAAGCAGGATCGCAAGATCCCAGCCTGATCAGCTCCAGGTTGCTCGTGGCGGCAGGCTCATCAGGATTGCGTCGATATTCCCGCCGGTCTTCAGGCCGAATAATGTTCCGCGATCATAGACGAGGTTAAACTCGGCATAGAGCCCGCGATATTCGAGCTGCTGGGCGACATCCTCGTCGCCGAATTCGCTGTCCATTCGGGCGCGCACCAGCTTGGGATAGATATCGAGGAAGGCTTTGCCGACGTCCTGGGTGAAGGCGAAATTGCGATCAAACGCGGCCTCGTCCTCGCACTCCAAATGGTCGTAGAAAATCCCGCCAACGCCGCGATGTTTCTCGCGGTGGGGGATGTAGAAATAATCATCCGCCCATTTCTTGTATCTCTCATAATAGGTCGGATTGTGGGCCATGCAGGCCGCGCGCAGGCTGGCGTGGAACGCCTCTGTGTCTTCCTCATAAGGGATCGGCGGGTTGAGGTCCGCCCCGCCGCCAAACCAGGCCTTGCCCGTGGTGAGGAAGCGCGTGTTCATATGCACGGCGGGCACGCGCGGATTGGTCATATGCGCCACAAGTGAAATGCCGGTTGCGGAAAACCCCGGGTTCTCTGCGCTCGCGCCGTTCACTTGGCCAGCAAACTCCTTGCTGAAGCTGCCGCGCACGGTGGAGACGTTGACGCCGACCTTCTCAAACACCTTGCCCTTCATCAGGCCTTGGGTGCCGCCGCCGGGATCAGAATTGCCTTCCTCTTCCCGTTCCCACGGGGTGTATTGAAAGCTCGCATCGGATCCGGCCTCACGCTCAATCGCCTCGAACTCAGCGCAGATTTGGTCGCGCAGGCTTTCAAACCACGTGCGTGCTTGCTCTGTGTTGGATTGCCTATCGCTCATAAATCTCGCTCTCGCCCTTCTAGCGCCCCGGCGCGCACTGCATGTCACCTGAGCGATGACAAGGCCGCTGTCCACCCGCTTTGACATAAATCAAATAGACACAGCGAAAGCAATGATCGCGGTTGCATTATCGTGCGCGCCCCGTCAGATGAGACGCATGGTTCACCTTTCGTTCGCACCTTCTGATTTTGCCGCAATGCAATTTGCGGGCGAGGAAATGGTGCTGCTGAAAAACAACGCGATGTATTGGCCGACGGAGCGCGCCTTGCTGGTCGCGGATCTGCACCTGGAAAAGGGCAGCTTTTATGCGCAGCACGGGCAGATGCTGCCGCCCTATGACAGCCGCGAGACGCTGGAGCGGTTGGCCGATAGCGTGAAGGCGACGGGCGCGCGGCGCGTGATCACTCTGGGCGACAATTTCCACGATGATGACGGCACGCACCGGCTCGATCCCTATGCCGCTGGCATGCTGGAATCGCTGACCCGCGCGCTCGATTGGGTGTGGATCACCGGCAATCACGACGAGAATATGCAGCGCTCGTTCGGTGCGCAGCTGACCGAGGAGCTGGAGATCGGCGGAATTGTGCTGAGGCATGAGGCAAAGGCGGGCGAGACGCAGCCAGAGCTGTCCGGGCATTATCATCCCAAGATGCGCCTAAGGGTGCGAGGCCGCCATATTGCCCGCCCCTGCGGCGTGGTGAGCCGCGGAGAAGCACGCGCGGACCGGATGATATTGCCAGCGTTCGGTGCCTATACAGGCGGCATGGACGCGGGCGACCCGGTGATTTTGGACGCGCTGAAACCCGCGAGCGAGATTGACGCTGTGCTGCCGGCGAAGGGGAAATTGATTAGTTTCGCGCTGTTCCGGGAAGCGGCGTGATGAGCTTTGCGCCGCTCAAATATGCTTGGAATGCCATAACCATTTGGCATTTCCTCGCCTTGGTAGTCTTCATGCTGCCGACGGTTTGGAGCTATTGGACCGGCACAGCAGGCGACCGCGCAATCGGATCGTCGGCATCCGGCGTCATGTTCCTTACTTTCATGCTGTGCTGGGCTTATTTCCTATTCGCACCGACGTTTGGCCAGGTCTTCGGCGACAAATTTACCTTCTCTCAAGTTTGGCTCAGCTCAATCGTCCTTGGACTGACCATGTCAGCAGCCTTTGTCTCTTATGGCTTTTCCCAAAGCGACCAATTGGTCTCTAGCGAACAGATTGGTTTTGCAGTTTTCGCCTTTCTCTTTTTCTCAGTGTTCTTGGGCCTTGTGTTGAATTTCTTCCTGTGGCTGCTGCCCCGCATGGCCGGATGGGGCGCTGCCGAGTTGCCAAAATACGACTGGGCCGTGAAACTCTAATCTACCCTCAGACTCATCTGGCAATCCTGCGCGTTTGTCCTTACATAGCGCGCTGCACACTTTGGCTATTACAGGAGAACACACATAGCCCGTCCACCTCGGCGTTCGATGGCCCCGCCAATCAAAAGCGGCCCTCGCTACGATAATTTCATTCAAGTTCCCAAGGTCCGCGTGATCGACGAAAACGGCGAGAATCTCGGCGTTATGATCACGGCTGAAGCCACCGAGCAGGCCAATGAAGTTGGTCTCAACCTGGTTGAGGTTTCGCCCAATGCAGACCCGCCCGTGTGCAAATTCCTGGATGTCGGCAAGTATCGGTATGAGGCCCAGAAAAAGGCCAACGCTGCGCGTAAGACCCAGAAAACGCAAGACATTAAAGAAGTCAAAATGCGTCCCAACATCGACACGCATGATTATGACGTGAAGATGCGCAATGTGAATAAGTTCATCGAGAACGGCGACAAGGTGAAGGTCACTTTGCGTTTTCGCGGGCGTGAAATGGCGCACCAGCATCTGGGCATGGACTTGCTCAAAAAGGTGCAGGCTGACGTCGACGAAATCGCCAAAGTCGAAGCATTCCCGCGCCTCGAAGGCCGGCAAATGCTGATGGTGCTCGCCCCGAAATAGGGTGGCCGCGATGCTCATAAGGTTTCAAAAGAGGGTAAGGGCATGGTTTGCTCTTGCCCTCTTTTCGTTGTGCATGCCCCTTTCAGGCTGCGCAACGACTACCGATGAAGAAGTCAGCGCCTTTAGCCCGAACGCCGATTTTGCAATCTACTTGGCGAGGGTAGAAAAACAGAAGTTCATGGGGCTACTTGATTGTCCTGAGGGATACATCTGCATGAGCTCTATCTACGATTTGTCGCTTGATCCGGTAGAACTCATCGCTGGTAACCCAAGGATCGGCAAACAGACATTTCGCGTGGCTCAGCACACTGCATATCGCAGCAACCTGCTGCTTATGGTTCACGCAAAACGCGGCAAGGACGGGGCATGGGAGCTTCTTGACCGCAGATCAGTAGATCTTGCGGCTTGCCTCGGCCAAAACGCCAGCGAAGATGCCGAAATTCTCGAAGATGCCGACAGCGACTGGTATATTGATAAAGACTTAGTAGAAGAAGAAGTCTGCCTGAGGCGCCTCTACTTAGATCGCCCAGCAACCGCCCGGTAAGCACCGCATTTCTCTGATCCCGCTTGCACTTGCGGGCGATGCGCGCGAGTAATGCGCGACCGCCGCGAGCATTCCAGCGCGCGGCCACTGCACGGGGACCGATAGCCAGTATGAGCGCGCGCATGATTGGCCTGATCCTTGGCCCGCTGGTCTTTGCCATCACCGCGATCACCGCCCCGCCCGCCGGGATGCCCAGCGAAGCGTGGCTGGTCGCCGGGCTCGTCGTGTGGATGGCGGCCTGGTGGATGACAGAGGCGGTGCCGCTGACGGTGACAGCACTACTGCCGTTTGTGATCCTGCCCTTTAGCGGGGTGTCGACCGGGCGCGAGACGGCCAGCACATATTATTCGCCAATCCTGTTTCTGATCCTGGGCGGCGCGTTTCTGGCGCTCGCGATTGAGCGCACCGGCCTGCATAAGCGCCTGAGCCTGGCGATCCTGCGCGTGGTGGGCAAAGGCGGCGGGCAGACGCAATTGCTGCTGGCATTCATGATCTCCGCCGCGCTGCTCTCGATGCTGATTTCCAACACCTCGACCAGCCTGATTATGATGCCCATGGCGCTGGCTGTGCTTTCTGGAGGCGCGCTTTCGCGCGCATCTGGACCTCCCGCTCCCTCCGCCCTTCCACCCGGAACAGTTTCGGATACGATCCGGGTGGAAGGGCGGAGGGAGCGGGAGGTCCAGCCCCAGGTTTCGGCGGATGCCGAGACCCCGCTCAACAAAGAAGGCCTCTCCGGCGCGCTCCCGATGGGCATTGCCTTTGCCGCCAGCATTGGCGGGCTTGGCACCATCGTCGGCTCCCCCACCAATGCGATTGCCGTCGGCCTGCTCGACACGATGATCGGGGTGGAGATCACCTTTGCCCAGTGGACCCTGTTTGGCCTGCCCATAGTGATCGTCGGCGTGCCGCTCGCCGCGCTGATTATCGCCAAGTTTCAAAAGGTGTCGCAGCACCCGTTTGACGTCGCCGCCGCGCGCGATGCGATTGAGACGGGCACGGCCTGGACCACGCCGGAAAAACGGCTGATCCCGGTTGCCGTGCTCACCTTCCTCGCGTGGATGACATTGCCGCTGGTCAAACCGTATTTGCCGGAAGGGTCTTGGACCAATGGCACCATCGCGATCCTGGCCAGCTTTGCGCTGTTCCTGCTGCCCGATGGCACGGGGCGCGCGCTGCTGAATTGGAAAGAGGCCGACCGCGCGCCGTGGGGCGTGATCATGATGTTTGGCGGCGGCTTGGCGCTGGCTGGCGGAATGCAGGCCTCAGGGCTAGCGACATGGCTGGGCGAGGCGTTGTTGCCGCTGGAGAACCTGCCGCTGATCGTGGTCGCGCTGTGCGTGGTGGCGATGATCGTGGTGATCACCGAATTCGCCAGCAATGTCGCAACCGCAACCGGCATTATCCCGGTGATCGCGGCGCTGGTGGTGGCGCTGGGCGCGGACCCGCTGCTGCTCGCAATGCCCGCCGCGCTGGCAGCAAGCTGGGGCTTTATGCTGCCCGCCGGGACCGGGCCAAACGCGATTGCGTGGTCCACCGGGCGGATCAAGATCGAGCGGATGGTCGGTGCAGGCCTGGTGCTCGATATCGCGGGGATATTTCTGATTGTCGGGATGGTGTGGGGAATTGCGTGGTTGGTTTGAGGTTCAACGGCGCTTCACTGATTGGTAGAGTGGAGCACCGTTTTCGAAACAGCTGCTAGGGCCTTCGCCATGGCCATGATTGTAGGCATCTAGTGCAAGCCATGACAGAAAACTTCGCGGTTCACCTAGCAAACTCCGTACTAAAACTGCCGGCTGAAAGGCGAGATGTAAGCGCATCAGTGGTAAGATCTCGCGAGACGGTCGAACTGTCATCGAACCATTTTTTCCGATAAGAATCCATCCAGCCCAAGCGTTCTTCAATCCCCGTCGTCACTGGATCATCGGTAATCTGTACCGTGATGCGCCTCAACTTCACACCAGAACCAAAAAAGATTGGTAAATCCTTCGGTCCCAAAGATTCTACGCTGGTCGGATCATCCAGATCGCCAAACGTAACCAGCATCGGCATCAGACTTTTGAATTCTGGCGCACGCGTCTTGGGCATTGCAGGCCATATCTCTATCGGGCGAGGCATTCTCGTGCCCTTTTCCCGCAGCAACGTCGAAATCCCTAAATGCGGCTGCAAACTATTGTGACCCTCGCCTACTAGCAGCGCAAAAAGCGTATGCCCCCCGGTCAGATCAACAACCACCGCCTCACCATCGACACGTCGTTGAATGCGGTTCTCGCCAAGCATCGGAATATTAGGAGGGCGTGTGACGGTCACTTCACGAACGGCGTTGCCTGTTCGCAAGCCATCGGGTGTCTCAACTTCAACGGTCATCTTATAACGATAAGACGAAGTGTCAGCGCAACCACCCAGCAGAACCGCTGACAGCATCACCCAAAATCCGAAAAACCCGCGCATGTTCATGGCTCCCATCATCGGGCGAGCATTAGAGCAGCTTTCTTACCGTTTCGTTTGGGTGTTTGCGCGTCCAACGTCATCCCAGCGAAAGGCATTCTCCTAGGCCTGTCGAAGGGCTGGGAGCTCATGGGGCCAAGCGCTGTACTAAGCGGCCCTAGACCCCAGCCTTCGCTGGGGTGACGGATGGCTACAAAAACTCGTCATGCTGAATTCAGTTCAGCATCCATCGTTGGTCCAACCTCATTTAAGTCGCGCTGGGGATGGACCCTGAACCAAGTTCAGGGTGACGTGGGTAATGACGTGGCGTTTCTAGGGCGAGCAACCCGCCTTATTCGTCATCCCGGACTTGATCCGGGATAACACCCTCGGTCTCGCGCTTGTTGCGACGGTTGTCCTGGAAGCGCAGCTGGCCGAAGGTCAACCGAGTTCAGGATGACGGTTGGTGCTTAAGGGCCGAGCCGATCAGACAGTGCGTCACATCGCATCGCATTTCCTACTCGCCGTAAGCAGGCTATCACGAGGCCATGCCAGCCCTCTCCCCCTTAATCGGAAAAATCGATCGTACGGCGCATTTTGATCGAATGGATTTTTGGCCCAAGACTGTGTTCCAGCCGTTCCAAGCGTGCCTCACCAGCGGTGAGTTGAGTGGGATCGCTCACCGTGCCGTAGCCGCCCGCACCCTCCGCCCTTCCACCCGGAACCTACCGGGATACCATCCGGGTGGAAGGGCGGAGGGTGCGGGCGGCTACGGTCCACAAACTGGGACTCTCAACCGGTTGCAAGTGCAACCAGTGCGCGATAGTCAGGGCGCATTGCATGGGCCGAGTGGAGAGGCGTTCCTGCGGAGGTTAGGAACGGGGGCTGCTCGGACTGATCAGACCAGCTCCTGCCTTCCTGGGAGCGTGATCAAGGAAGGATGCCGGCCATCATGACCGACGTTATCGACCCAACCAACACTCCGACCCCGCGGCGCAAGCCCAAGCAGCCCAAGACCATGATCGGCGGGCGCGAGATGAAGCCTGCGACCCAGATGATGGGCTATGGCTTTGACCCTGCCCTGTCGGAAGGGTCGCTGAAGGCGCCGATCTTCCTCACCTCCACCTTCGCATTTGAGAACGCGGCGGCGGGCAAGCGGCATTTCGAAGGCATCACAGGCCAGCGCCCCGGCGGCGCAGAGGGCCTGGTCTATTCGCGCTTCAACGGGCCCAATCAGGAGATCCTGGAAGACAGGCTGGCGATCTGGGACGGGGCGGAGGATGCGCTCACCTTCTCCAGCGGGATGACCGCGATCTGCATCCTGATGCTGGCGAGCGTCAGCCAAGGCGATGTGATCGTGCACTCCGGCCCGCTCTATGCGGCGTCCGAGGGCTTCGTCGCCAAGGTGCTGGCGAAGTTCGGCGTGACCTACGTGGACTTCCCCGCCGGTGCGAGCCGCGAGGAGCTGGACGAGGTGCTGAAGCGCGCCAAAGCCCAAGCCAATGCAGGCGGCGGCAAGGTGGCGATGATCTACCTCGAAAGCCCGGCCAACCCGACCAATGCTCTGGTCGATATCGAGGCGGTGAAGGCGGCGCGTGATGCGAACCTCAAATGGGACTGTCCAATCGCGATCGACAACACGTTCCTCGGACCACTGTGGCAACGCCCGCTCGACCACGGCGCGGACATCGTGGTCTACTCGCTGACCAAGTATGTCGGCGGCCATTCGGACCTCGTCGCTGGTTCGCTTGCCGGCGCGAAGAAGTGGATGGATCCCGTGCGCGCGCTACGCAACACGATGGGCGGGATTGTCGATCCGAACACCGCATGGATGCTGCTGCGGTCACTGGAGACTGTTGAACTGCGGATGCAGCGGGCGGGCGAGAACGCGGCCAAGGTCTGCGCCTTCCTGAAAGCGCATCCCAAGGTGGAGGGGCTCGGCTATCTCGGCTTCATCGACGATCCGCGCCAGCAGGACATCTACGACCGCCATTGCAAGGGCGCGGGCAGCACCTTCAGCGTCTTCATCAAAGGCGGCGAGGCAGAGAGCTTCCGCTTCCTCGACAATCTGACAATCGCGAAACTCGCGGTCAGCCTGGGCGGCACAGAGACACTCGCGAGCCATCCCGCGGCGATGACGCACCTGTCTGTCCCGCCAGAGCGCAAGGCCGCGCTGGGCATCACCGACAACCTGGTGCGGATCAGCATAGGGATCGAGGACGCAGACGATCTGATCGCTGACTTCGAACAGGCGTTGGAGCACGTGTGACCACAGACATGAGAGGGCGGCGAGCAAAGCGCTCAATTTGGGTGCGGACGGCATGGCTAGCATCGCTGCTTGCGGCGTTCAGCTTCGCCTCGCCCGCCGCCGCTCAGTTTGAGATCATCTACCCCGATGAACCGGCGAAGGAAGGCCAAACCTTGCTTGAATGGTCGCGCCCGCCAGTTCTGGAATACACCATCCCTGATCATAAACGCGGCGATGTATCGACCTGCGATGCGGCGTCTGAGTTCGATCTGGATCAAACCGCTCTGACGTGTTGGCCCGTGCTGCGTGCGTCCCAATTCCTCACTTTGGCCTCGTTTGCGCAAGGCGAGCCAACCGGTGATCCGGCAGCCAATCAACGCGCCGGTATCGCCTATGCCAATCAAGGTTTGGAGTTCATCGGAACGCCGCGCTGGCCGCTGCAAGAGTTCCTACGAACCAAGTTGCTAGAGGTTCGCCTATTGGCGGAGATCAAATTGGAGCAATGGGAACGGGCTCTTGCGACCAGCGCTGATCTGATTGCGAGCATCGAGAGCGATGCGATTAAACACGACGATTTTCGCTTGGGTTATGCTCAGCGCAAGCGCGGCGATATACTGCTGAAACTGGACCAACCAAGCCAAGCCCGCAAAGAGCTAGAAGAAGCTCGCCCGCTGCTGCTTGGCCCAGAAGGCGTCAACTTTGCTTTACCGTTCAGTGACTTTAGCGAAAACGTCATCGCCGACGCAATCCGTCGAGGCGACACAGGCTATGCCGCTTCAACAATTGAGAGTTACCTGAATCATATCAAAACCGTACCTGCCGGCCTCAGGATGGGCATCACCGCTCATCACGATTTGCAGCTCTATTTGCTGGCGACACGCGGCGATTTGGAGAAGACACTGGCGGTATTGCGTGAACGGGCAAGATATCAGGCTTCATCCTCGCCTTGCTCCCCATTTGACCGGCTCTTCCCCGCTGTCTTGGCGCCCTTACGCGACAACGAGGAATTGCAAACTCTGCTGAAAGAAATAGGCTGCGAGCAGCGCGCATTGGACAAAATGGAAGAGGCGGCCACTGAGGGCATCAAGGATTATGACGATTCTCTGCTGCTCCCCCGACATGAAGGAACTGCCCAATGACGATGAGCAATCAGGAGCGCAAACCGGTATGCCTCGTGATCGGCGCTGGCGCTGGGATCGGCGGACATACGGCGATGCACTTTGCCGCTGGTGGCTATCACACCGTGCTAGCGCGGCGCAGCGATGAGGAGGGCCTTGCAAAGCTGGTCAGCCAGATCGAGCGCGCCGGCGGTTCCGCCAGCGGCGCCTTGCTCAACGCCGCCGAGGATGGATCGATTGAGGAGCTGGTAGAACGGACCGAGCGCGACATCGGCCCGATTGACACCGCGCTCTACAATCTCGGCGCGCAAATCGGCAATCGAACGCTGGCCGATACGCCGCACCGCGCCTTTGAGCTTGGCTGGAGGCTTGGCACATACGGCCTGTTCCGGCTCGCCCATGCGGTGCTGCCCGCCATGGCTGAGCGAGGCAAAGGCACGCTGCTCGTCACCTCTGCGACCGCGGCCGTGCGCGGCAATGCGGGACAGCACAGCCATGCTGCGGCGATGGGCGGGCGGCGGATGCTGTGCCAAACGCTCAACGCAGAGTTCGGCCCGCAAGGCGTGCATGTGGCACACATCGTCGTCGATGGTTCGGTCGATGCGCCCGACACTCTGGGCAAGCTGCTGGGCGACAAGTTTGAGGCCTATAAGGCGTCAAAGGGCGAAGACGGCGTGATCGATCCGGCCGCGCTAGCAGAGACCTATTGGCACCTCGCACAGCAGCCCAAGAACTGCTGGACGCATGAGATTGATGCCCGGCCATGGACCGACACCCCATGGTGGAACGACAATCCGATTGCGGCGATTGATCGGAAGTGAGCGGCTTAGCGCAGCTTCTCGAAAACAACGCCCTCTGCCAGCGCTGCGGACACCAAGGCGCCGGTTACCCGGCCTTCGCCATCGCGCTGAAAGACGACCTCCTGAAGGCCCGATCCAGGGCCAGTGAAGGTGTCCACGGTGAACGGCGACAAGGCAATTGGGGGCAGACGCAATTGAAAGGCGGTGAGCGTGCCGTCAACAACGCGCAATTCGTAGCGCGTCTGCAATTCTTCGCTGAAGAAAACCCCAGTGAATTCCTCTAGGTTCAGCGTCTCCGGATCGACCGGTGTTATGGCTGTTTTGCGAGCCGTCAGTTCACCGTTCAATCCGACCACATATTTGAGCTCTTGTGCTTGCTCGCCCGGCTCATTGTCGAACCTGATCGAAAGCTGGCTCGCTGAGTTCAGAACAAATTCGCCTTTGCCCGATTGAGCGAGCGCCAATTGCTGACTGGTGCCATAGGGCGAGAACTGCAGTTTGCCGTCTGCGTTGGAGATATCGAACACCGCTCCGGGAAAGAGTTCATATTGGCCTGCATAGCTATCAAGCTCGCTCTGCGTTGCCTCGCTCCATTCCGGCTTCGCTGCTTTCTGAAAGTCGGGATTGTCGGCCAAATAGATATCAGCGAGCGCGAAAGCGGTCCCAGCCGCATCGAAATCACCACGATTGCTGAGCAAAACGACCGTGAAGTTCGCCTCAGGCACGCGCAAAAGGAACGACCGAAATCCGGCAATCCGCCCGCCATGCGACCATGTTTCAAGCCCCCCATACATCCGCGATTCCTGTCCGCGCGAAAGCAGCGAAACCTCTCCATCATTGGTTACGCCGCGCTGCTCCATCAGCGCGAAAACGCGCTCATTACCGACAGTCATCAGCTTGAAGTTTGCAGACCATTTCATCAGATCGGCTACCGTCGTGATCACTCCCGTGGAGCCAACAATTTCCCGGTTGAGGATGCTCTTGGTTGTCCCGCGGCGCGACACATTATAGGACTGGGCGACGTTCGGTATCAAAGCTGACCGATTGCTCTGGACGACAGTATTTTCCATGCCAAGCGGCGCGAATATCGCCTGCTGCAAATAGGCATCGAAAGCTTGATCCGACACCTGCTCAACGATCTTCGCGAGCAGGGCATAGCCCGTATTGCTGTATTCGATTTGCTCAGACGGCGAAAAGTTAAGGCCACGCTGCCGCGCAATCATCGAATATTGTTGACCCTGGGTGACGATGTCGTCTTCGAGCCAGCCAGCCATCAACAGCAATGTACCGACTTCTCGCAGGCCGCTCGTGTGATCCAGCAATTGTGCGATCGATATCTTTTCCGGCAGTGCGCTTAGCTCTGGCAGGATCTCGCGAACATCATCTTCGAGGCTCAGCTTGCCCTCATCAATGAGCATCGAGATCGCAAATGCGGTGAATTGCTTTGACAAAGACGCGGCATGAAACCCGGTCTGGTCAGAGATCGGAATGGAGTGCTCTAGATCAGCCGCGCCATATCCCCTTTGAAAGACTGTCTGGCCGTCGGCGACGATCGCCACTGCCAAACCAGGGCTTTCAGGATCGTCCCACTTTGCAAGCAGTTCCCTGGCGGCATCACCCTTCGGGGTGGGATCTGCGACCTCTTGGGCCTGAGCGTTCGGAGACAAACCCAAGTGAAGGCCCGTCACAATCAGTCCGCAAAGCACCCACCCGATAAACCGCATATTCTACCCCTTCCACTCTCGGCGCTCTTCCGCCTGACGTAGCACCTCGTAGGAAACCTGGATCGCTTGAAATTGCTGTGCGGCCTCTTCGTCGCCTGGCATCACATCGGGATGGACCAGTTTCGCTTTGGCCCGGTAGGCTTTCTTGATCGCCGCGAAATCGGCATCCGCCTCTAGCCCCAACACTTCCAGCGCGCGCATTTCATCATCGCTGCGGCTGCCATCGCCAGAGCCGGTCCAGCCATAATGGCTCGCCTCAGCATAGCCGGAATTTTCGCGCTGCTCATCCTTGGCGCGCTTGGCCTTTTCCTCTTTGTCGAGACCTTCAAAATAGTCCCAACCCTTATTGTATTCCGCCGCGTGCTTTTGACAGAAATGCCAGCGGTCGGGGCTGTTGGGCGATTTTGGCGCTGGGCATAGACCGGGCTCGCCGCAACCGTGGCGATCGCATTCGCGCTGAGTCACCGCCTCACGCGAGGAATCGTACGACCTCCAGCGCGGAAAACCCCAGTCGTTTGATCGTCCTTTGCCGCTCATGCCGGCTGCCCCGCAGCGGCGCGATTAAAGTTGTTTGTCGATGCCATTATCTGTTTAACCTAGGCGCGCTGGCGCACAAAGCAAAGCCAGTAGATTGCTTATGAAGGAAAATTTTGGAACCAGTTGCGGATTGCAATGTTGCATTGCAATAAATCGTTCATATGTGAGCGTTAGAGCGCAGCCGAACACCAATTGTAAGTAAGAGACCCAAGACCGCCATGAGCCCACAACTCGCCATCTCAAGCACATTCGCAACCTTTGCGATGGCTGCGCTGTGCGTGCTGTCGGCGGGCGGCAACATCAGCAGCGCGTCTGATGCGGCATTTATGCCGGTCCAGGCCGAAATGCCTTCGCTGGACCTGCCTACTGCGGATTACTTGCTGCCATAAAGGCGCTGACCCGGCGCGAAGCCGGGCCAGAAACCTCTATGCAATTCTTAGTCTAGTTGATGACGACGCTGGCCGCGCGGCGGTTCTGCGCCCAAGCCTGTGCATTGGAGCCCAGCGCAACCGGGCGCTCCTTGCCATAGCTGACCGTGCTGATCCGATTGGCGGCAATGCCCAGACTAACCAGATAGTTCTTGGCCGAATTGGCCCGGCGTTCGCCCAGAGCGACGTTGTATTCACGCGTGCCGCGCTCATCCGCATGACCTTCAATCGTGATGGTCACTTGCGAATACTGGCCGAGATATTGCGCCTGCGTTTGCAGGGCGGCGGCATCGGTGCTGTCGATGTTGAAGCGGTCCGTGTCGAAATACACCACGGCATTGCTGCCAACGGCCTGTTCGAAATGCCCCTGTGTTCCAACGCCTGGACCAGACGGAGCGGTCGAGGGACCGCTCGTGGTTGGTGTTGCCGTTGCTTGCGGGGTCGGTGGCAGTTCCTCTGGTGCCTTTTTGGCGCAGGCGCCGAGCAAGGCGGTCGATGAAAGCACAGCGATCGCGATGATACGAGTATTAGGGATAGTCATGGCAAATCCTCTCTGGTTGCCGGCGGGTCGGGGAGCCCGGCGGATAGTGAATAACATAGCTCAGGGACGAATGGGTCCCCAAGCAGGGTCTGAGGCGTCAACCGGGGTCGGCAGGCGGCGTTCATTGCGTCCGGTCAGATCAACCTGATGCAGTCCCGACCGGCCCGAATTGCGCGCCGTGCGGAAGAATTGGATGATACGGCCATTGGGTGCCCAAGTTGGTGCCTCATCTTGCCATCCGTTGGTCAGCACCCGAAGGTTACGCCCGGCAGGCGTCATGACGGCAATATTGAAGTCCCCGGCAATGCGGGTAAAGGCGATCTGATCACCGCGCGGGCTCCATTCCGGCGTGGCGCAGCGCCCGCCAAAGAAGGTGATGCGGCGCTGGCCTGAGCCATCGGCATTCATGACATAGCATTGCTGAGAGCCGGAACGATCGCTCTCAAATACGATCTTTTGGCCGTCGGGGGAATAGGATCCACCCACGTCAATTCCAGGCGTATTGGTGAGCCGTACGCTGCGCCCACCATTGGCCGCTACGCGGTAGATATCCGTGTTGCCGTTCACCGCCATCGAATAAAGGATCGAGCGGCCATCAGGCGACCAACGCGGCGCGAGTGTGGGGTTGCCGGTATCCGCCACCAACTTCTGCTTACCGGTGCCAATATCATAGACATAGATGCGCGGATTGCCGTCGACATAGGACAGATAGAGCAACTGAGAATAATCCGGCGAGTATCGCGGTGTGAGCGCGGTTGCGCTGCCCAGGGTTAGGAAGCGGTGGTTTGCGCCGTCGCTGTCCATAATGGCTAGCCGCTTGACCCGTTTATCCTTGGGGCCGGTCTCCGCAATGTAGGCGATGCGGCTGTCAAAGAAAGGGCTCTCCCCGGTCAGCCGGGCATAGATGAGGTCAGAGCATTTGTGCGCAGCGCGGCGCCAATCCGCCGGACGCACGACCCAACCTTCACGGATCAGCTCGTCCTGTAGGGCAACGTCGTAGAGGTAGCAGCCGACGACCAAGCGGCCATCATCACGCGCCCTCACATAACCCTTCACCAGCATTTCCGCGCCGCGCCCGCTCCAGCTGCCCCATGATGGCGCGGTGATCTGAGCAAAGCTCGGCTTGGGAAGGGCGTCGGGGCCAGTCGGCTTAAAAATGCCATTATTGCGCAGATTAGAGGTGATCACGCGAGCAATCTCTCCGCCCAGCGCGCCCGTGCCGCTGGCATTGGCCGGGGTTGAGCGCTCACGATCGGTGGCAAAGGCCGGGATTGCGATGCCGAGATCCTGCCAATCGCTCTCATCGGTGACCGAGCCGGTCAGCCCTCCCTCATCAGAGGCGCTCTCTTCAAAGGCGGTTTCAACATTGCCGCCTTCGCCCACCGGCTCGCCCAAATCCTCGTTTTGAGCGGCGAGCGGAGCTGCGAAAAGAGCCAGGGAAAGTGCGAGATACGATCTCATAATCATTAGAGCCTTCTGTCGAAACGCCATGAGGAAATGGTCTTCCATCCGTTGTAGAACTGATCGGGCAGATCGAAAGGGGCCGCAAGCTGAATTGCTCGAATCACGCGTTCGCAATGCAAATTCGCTTGGGGCCGATTGGATGGGGTGATGCTGCTGCTGACGGTGTTGCATTTGGGCCGGCCGCTCAAAGATCCATCGGGATTGAGCCGCCAAGAGGCGACCGACACCAATTTCTCAGCATCGACGCCCTGCGGCGCGGTCCAATGGGGCCGCAATTGCCGGGTGATCGCAGACCGCAAAGACGCCTGCGCACTCGCGCCAATCTGAGAAGCCGGAATGCGGGTGTCATCTGTATTTGTAGAACTGCCTGAGCCAGGCAAGAAATCACTGCCAATCCGGCTGCCGCCACGCGGGGTCGGAGTGGCCGAGGGCGGTGTGCGCGGTGTTTGCGTCGCGCGGGTGGTTGGACGCGTGGTCGGACGCGTTGTCGGCTGGACCGACGGCCGCGTCGGCTCGGGGTCGCTTTGCGCCTCGCTGGGCAGCTCTTCCGCTGTCGTCGGCGCGGGATCATCGGCCAATGTCGGCGCAATCGCTGCGCGGCTTTCCGCAACGGGATCAGGCGCGGTGGATTCCAAACTCACTTCGCTGGCCAAGCTCACCGTCATCCGCTGCGGGATCGGCATCGCATCATCGCGCACTGGCTGCAGCAACATGACCGCGACAACGCCCACGTGCAGCGCCAGAGCGACCAGAAGGCCGATCCGTTCTTCGCTGCTAAATTGCGCTGACTGCATGGTCTGCTCGCTCATCACTGCACCGGGCTATGGCGGCGAAACTGAACCGCTGGTGACCAGCGAGATCGAAGAAAAGCCCGCGCGGTTCAACTCACCCATCACAGCCATCACTCTGCCGTAATCAAGTGTGCGGTCGCCGCGCAGCACAATTGCGGGCTGCTGGCCGTCACCGCCGCGATCAATCCGCGCCAAAGCCTCAGGGAAGCCGCCCGGCTCCACCGCTGCATCGTCAATGTAGATCACGCCCGCGCCATCGACCGAAATCGTCACCTGCTCCGGCGTCTGATCAATCGGGTTGGCGCGGCTTTCCGGCAGCTCAATCGGCACGCCAGAGGCGAGCAGCGGCGCTGTGACCATAAAGATGATGAGCAGGACCAGCATAACGTCCACAAACGGCGTGACATTGATTTCCGCCATCGGCGCACGGCGCGAACGGCGCCCGCCGCGAGAGCTAGAGGCCAACCCCATCGCCATTAGCTTGTTTTCCTTCCGCACGCCCATCCGGGCGCGCGAATTCCTCGCTCATGCGGCCATTGGCCGCGTCGCTGCGGACGGGCGGTCGCCCTTGCGGCTGCTGCGCAGCCGAACATCGCCAATCGCAAACCCCGCTCTGTCATACTTTGTCCAATTCCCTACTCAGGCCAGAGTGGAAACGGTCCGCAAAGCGCTGCAAGCGCGCCTCAAACCGGTTCACGCGATTGCTAAAACGGTTGTAGGCGATAACTGCTGGGATCGCGGCAAACAGGCCAATTGCGGTCGCGAACAGCGCCTCGGAAATGCCCGGTGCGACCACAGCCAGTGAGGAGCTTTCCTGAGCGCCGATTTGGAAGAAGCTGTTCATGATGCCCCAGACGGTCCCGAACAGGCCAACAAACGGGGCCACAGATCCAGTCGTGGCGAGAAAGTTGAGCCGCGCGGCCAGCTCATCCGCTTCAAAGGCAACCTGGCTCTCCATCGCCGCGCCGATCCGCTGGCGCGCAGCATCCCGATCAACGCTGGAGGATTGGGTGGACATCTTCCATTCGCGCATACCCTTGGCCGCGACCCGCGCAGAGGCGACCTCTTTCTGCGTGCGTTTACCGAGCACTGCTTCATGGTCGCTGGTCTCGAAGAAATCCTCTTCATAGCCGCGCGCCTTACGCTCCATTCCGCCGATCCGCAGGCTGAAGGAGACAATGATCATCCACACCCAGATGCTGGCGAGGATCAGCCCCGCCATCACCAATTGCACAACAATGTCGGCGTCGAGGAACAGCTCAACCGGGTCGAGCCGGGTCGGCGCAGCAGCAGCGGCGCTCGCCGCAAGCGATGAAAAAATCGTCATTTAGCCTCTTGGTCCATGAAGTTCTGAAAGGCCGCTCGCCAAGCACCAGGCTGGCGTTTTGGGCGACCTTCGAGAGAGATAAAGCCGACGCGCAAATGCGCCTCGCACAGTGTTTCTTCGCCGCGCTTTGCGATCTGATGCATGCGGCAACTCGCCGCGCCCAGCTCTGTGCAGGTGGTGACAATCACTACATCATCATCAAGTTTGGCCGGTCGCAGATATTTCAGATTGATCTCAGACACCGCATAGGCGCCCTCATCCGCTTCAATCGCGGCGCGCTGATCGATTTCGAGCATACGCAGCAAATCAGAACGCGCACGCTCAAACCAGCGCAGATAATTCGCGTGATAGGTGATCCCCGAAAGGTCCGTGTCTTCATAATAGACGCGCACCGCATAAAAGTGACGCGGCCCATCAAAGGCGCCGCCCGGAAAATTCAAAGACTGCGGATTGGGGTTAACCATGGTGCAAACCGTCTAACGCAGCGGGGATTCGCTGGGAAGTAGGCTTTTCACGCTCGGTGATGAATGGCGGTGAAACGAGTCTTATCTGCGATAAGATTGATTACGCGCTGATCATCCGGCCGAGCGGCTGGCCACCAAAAATGTGCACATGCAGATGCGGCACCTCTTGCCCGCCATGCGCACCGATATTGGCGAGCAGGCGGTAACCCGGCTCAACCAGCCCCTTGGCCCGGGCAACCGTGCCTACCGCGCGGGCAAATCCACCAATCTCCGCGTCCGATGCCGAGGCCGAAAAATCATCCCAGCTGACATAGCGCCCTTTGGGAATCACCAGCGTGTGGATTTCTGCCTGCGGATTGATGTCTTCAAAGGCAAAGGCCCACTCATCCTCATAGACTTTGGTCGAGGGAATTTCGCCGCGCAGGATTTTGGCGAAGATGTTCGCATCATCATACGGCAAGGTTGCATCAATCGGCATGTTGCTACTCCCGAGAGGCTTTTTCATCGAGGCCGGAGACACCTTCGCGCCGGTCGAGTTCGGCCATCACATCGCCAATCGCAATGCCTTTATGGCCCAGCAGCACCATCAAGTGAAACAGCAGATCGGCGGCCTCGCCAACCAGCGCATCATCGCCTTCGCTCAGCGCGGCAATGATCGTCTCGGTTGCTTCCTCGCCCAGCTTTTGCGCGATTTTACCCAGCCCCTTGGCATTGAGGCTGGCGACATAGCTCGCATCCGGCGCGGCGTCTGCGCGCGCGGCGATCGTCTGCTCCAGACGGTCAAGAGTGCTCGGCGTATCCATAGCGCTATCCTTTTGCCTAAACGCCGCGTGCGGGCAAGCCAGCGGCTCTGAGCGCCTCATGCGCTTCAGAGACGGTGTGCTCGCCAAAGTGGAAGATTGAGGCGGCTAAAACTGCGCTCGCATGGCCCTTTGTGACGCCCTCGACCAGATGATCGAGTGTGCCCACCCCGCCGCTTGCGACCACGGGCACGCTGACTTTGTCCGCGATTGTGCGGATCAATTCCAAATCATATCCGGCCTTGGTCCCGTCGCCGTCCATGCTGGTGACCAGCAGTTCGCCTGCGCCCAGATCGGCGACTTTCTGGGCATATTCAACCGCGTCGATACCGGTTGGTTTGCGCCCGCCATGGGTGAAAATCTCCCATTGCGGCACCGCCTCACCAATCGGCAGGATCACTCGACGCGCATCCACGCTGGCAACAACGCATTGGCTGCCAAACCGCGCAGCGATTTCGCTCACCAGCTCTGGCCGAGCAACAGCGGCAGAATTGATCGCGACTTTATCAGCGCCCGCCAGCAGTAGCTCGCGCGCATCCTCAACGCTGCGTACCCCGCCGCCCACGGTTAGCGGCATAAAGCAAACCTCCGCTGTGCGACGCACCATATCGAGCAGCGTCCCGCGCCCTTCGTGGCTGGCGGAGATGTCTAGAAAGCAAAGCTCATCCGCGCCCGCCGCGTCATAGGCCCGCGCTTGCTCAACAGGATCGCCAGCGTCTTTAAGATCGACAAAATTAACGCCTTTAACCACGCGGCCTTCGGCCACATCAAGGCAAGGAATCACTCGGATACGGACGGTCATTGGGAATTCTCCGGGGGTGTCGCGAGAAAAACGCCCATTTCGAGGCATTCGTCTCCGACACAATCCTCGCCCGATTTGAAGGCGATCAAGCCGTAAGGCCACAGGAAGCTTGCGAAAAACGCGCCCGCCATGCCGTAAACTAGGCCATTCTGCCCAAAGCGCGGCTCGATGAATTTGGTCACCGCAAGGGCAAGCGCGAGAAAAACGACCATATTGATCAGGGCATACTCAATTGTGCCGACCGTGATCCCCGCAAGGAATGTGAGGCAAAAGAAAAGGCAGCCCATTAGTCTCATTGGACGGTTATCGCTTCGACGAACAGCCATAGTGCCAGAGTGGTTATTGAGGCGAACAAGACCATTGCGAACCAGAAGAGATGGGGATCGCCATCTCGCGTTATCAGGCCCGTCCCTTGGCTCCGCCAGTGATGCAAGGCTACCCATATTCCAACGAAGGCGACGGCGAGCGGCTGAAATCGCGCATCGACAAAAAGAGCAACTAGGAAAGTTCCTACAGCAGCAAATCTAGAAGTGTTCTCGATCAGGGGAGAGTTGATCTTTCTTTCCGCGCTCACGCCTTCGCCCCAATCGCAATGGCTGCTGCGAGATCGAGCTTCCCTTCGTACAAAGCGCGGCCCGTAATCACGCCTTCGATGCCCTCTTTTGCATGCAGCGAAAGCACGTGAATGTCGTCCAAGCCCTTCACCCCGCCGCTGGCGATAACGGGAATGTCGACCTGCCGCGCGAGCTCCAACGTCGCATCGATATTCGCGCCTTTCAGCAAGCCATCGCGGCCAATGTCGGTGAACAGCAGGCTAGCCACGCCCGCGTCCTCGAACCGGCGGGCGAGGTCGACCACCGGCACATCCGAAACATCGGACCAGCCCTCGGTCGCGACCATGCCGTCTTTCGCGTCGACCGCGACGACAATGCCGCCCTCCCATTCGCCAGCCATTTCTTTCACAAATTCAGGGTTCTTGAGTGCAGCAGAGCCCATCACCACGCGCGATACGCCGAGCTTAAACCAGCCTTCGACCCCTGCCGCATCGCGGATACCCCCGCCCAATTGCACATGGCCGGGGAATGCTTCGATGATGGCTTCCACAGCCTCACGGTTCTCGGTCTGGCCCGCAAAACTACCGTCAAGATCGACCACATGCAGATGCTGCGCGCCCGCCTCGGCAAACAATTGCGCCTGCGCGGCAGGGTTGTCGCCATAGACGGTCGCGCGGTCCATATCGCCCTCAGCGAGGCGCACGACTTCGCCGTTTTTCAGATCGATGGCAGGGAAGATAATCATGGAGTCTTATCCTGAGTGCTGGACCTCCCGCTCCCTCCGCCCTTCCACCCGGATGGTAACCCGGTGTGATAATCCGGGTGGAAGGGCGGAGGGAGCGGGTGGCGCGGCTTCGACGACACATACTTCAAGGCATCCATGTCAGGAACCTCTCAAGCGTCTCCAGCCCATAAGACTGGCTCTTTTCCGGGTGGAATTGCACGCCGAGCAGATTGTCCTTGGCTACCGCCGCGACAATCCCCTCGCCGTGGTCGGTCAATGCGGCAATGTGCTGCGAGTTTTCTGCTGCGAAGTGGTAAGAATGGAGGAAATAGGCCTCTCCCTCCTCAACCACATGATGGCCGCGCGCATGCGGCAATAGAGCAACATCGTTCCAGCCCATATGCGGCACTTTGATTGCCGGGTCTGTTGGTTCGATCAGCCGCACCTCGCCCGGAATCCAGCCAAGCCCGGCTGTCTCGCCGTGCTCCAACCCGCGAGTGCAGAGCAATTGCATGCCCACACAAATGCCGAGGAACGGCGCACCACCCACCTGCACGCGCTCCGTCATAGCCGCAACCATGCCTGGAATTGCGCGCAGGCCTTCAGCGCAGGCTTTGAACGAGCCAACACCGGGCAGAACGATCCGGTCAGCAGCGCGAACGGTGTTCGTGTCCGCCGTCACGTCGACCGCGGCGCCAACCGCCTTCAAAGCATTGTGAACGGAATGAAGATTGCCCGCGCCATAATCTATGAGGGCAACCCTCTCACCCACCGATCTGTCCCTTAGTGCTAGGGATTGCGCCGGCCTTGCGCGGGTCTTGCTCCACCGCAATGCGCATTGCGCGGGCAAAGCCCTTGTAGATCGCCTCGCAAATGTGGTGATTGTTTTCACCATATAGCAGCTCAATATGCAGTGTGATCCCTGCAGATTGTGCAATTGATTCAAACCAATGGCGGATCAACTCAGTGTCCCATTCGCCCAACTTCTCTTGCGAGAATTGCGCATTCCATACGCAATAGGGTCGCCCAGAGATGTCCAAAGCCACCCGCGCCAATGTCTCGTCCATCGGGGAATAGGCGCTGCCATAGCGGCCAATCCCGGCCTTATCGCCGAGCGCATCGGACAGTGCCTGGCCTAGTGCAATCGCGCTGTCTTCGGTCGTGTGGTGCTGATCCACATGCAGATCGCCCACCACCTTCATCGAAACATCGATCAGGGAATGCTTGGAAAATTGCTCGACCATATGATCGAGAAATCCAATCCCGGTGGAGATGTCATATGCGCCGGTGCCATCGAGATTCACCGTAATGGCAATCTCGGTTTCCGCCGTTTTGCGCTCTATCGTGCCTGTGCGAGCTGTTTTTTGCATAAAGCGCGCTATAGGCGCACCGCAAATTGACGCAAGCACTCGCACGCCGCCGGGCGTAAGTGCGAACATAAGTTACCAATTTGCTTGACCAGCGCGGCGCGGCTCGCCACCCTTTAAGCATAATGACCGAAGACACCCCCGATAGCCTGATCCCTTATGATGAGATCGTCCAAGAGGCACTGCGCGCCGTGGTTGGCCGCGTGCTCGGCGAAATCGTCGCTGGGGGCAGCGAGCTTCCCGGCACGCATCATTTCTACATCACCTTCAAAACCGAGGCGACGGGGGTCTCGATCCCGCCGCACCTGCGCGAACGGTTCCCTGATGAAATGACGATCGTGCTGCAAAACAAGTTCTGGGATTTGGAGGTCACTGACGAAGGTTTCTCCGTCGGGCTTTCGTTCAATCAGATCCCTGCCAAACTGTCTGTGCCGTTTGCCGCAATCACCGCATTTGTTGATCCAGCGGTCGATTTCGGCCTGCAGTTCCAGGCGACCGTCGCCGATATGGCTCCTGAAGAGCATGAGGACGCGGAAAACGACCTCATCGAAAGCGGCGGCGAGGAAGCGGCTGAGGGCGCTGATGATGGCTCGAACGTGGTCACAGTGGATTTCGGGCGCAAGAAATAACCGCCCTGCCCTATGGCAATGCGGATCAATGGCGCGCGCCGTGCATTGAGTGAATGATGAGCAGCTTGAAAAAACCATCGCAGGACTTGGTCCCCGTCTCGGCATCTGATGACGAGAGCGGCGAGGTACGCGTGCTTGGCCCCAGCACCAATCCGGCGACGAACCTGCTGATCGCGGACATTGTGTTGCGCGGGGCTTCTAGCCTGTTTCGCAAGCAAGCAGAAAAAGGGATCGTCAGCACCAGCCAAGACGAGCAAGGCGCGCGCGATATGCTGGATGGGCGCGGGATCTTGACCACTCTGGCGCTGTACGGCGCAAGCAAACTTGCCACGCGCTCTGTCCCTGGCCTCGCGATTGTGGCGGGCGGATTGCTGGCCAAGACGCTGTATGATCGCGGAAAATCGATCGAGCTTCGGCGCAGCGCGCGCTCAAAAAAGAATGCAAGCGAGCCCTTGGACTGAGGGCAATCTCGCCTGCGCGCGGTAACAAGACTTGATTTAGCCGCCCAGTTTGCGGCATCGGGCCGCATGGGCGACACACCACAGCATACCAATGATGATCCCGGCCACCTTAATCGCCGCGGTTTGATGTTCATTCTTTCCTCGCCATCGGGCGCAGGCAAGACGACTTTGTCACGCATGTTGCTGGAGGCGGATCCCGAAATCGCTTTGTCCGTCTCGGCCACCACACGCCCGCCTCGCAAGGGCGAGATTGACGGCGTGCATTATCACTTCGTCTCGGACGCAAAGTTTGACCAAATGGTCGAAGAGGACGACTTTTACGAATGGGCTCCGGTGTTCGATCACCGTTATGGAACGCCCAAAGGTTTGATCCGCAACGCCCTGAAAGAGGGGCAGGATTTCCTGTTCGACATTGATTGGCAGGGCACTCAGCAGCTCTACCAAAAGGACCAGCAGGACGTCGTCAGCGTGTTTATCCTGCCGCCAAGTCTAGAAGAGCTGCGCCGCCGCCTGGAAGAACGCGCCACCGATAGCGGCGATGTAATCGATGGCCGGATGGAGCGCGCGCGCGGAGAGATCAGCCACTGGGCCGAATATGACTATGTCGTAATCAATGATGATGTCGATGCATGCTTTGCCAAGGTCCGCGAGATCCTGGACGCAGAACGCATGCGCCGCACGCGGCAGACGGGCCTTATCCCGTTTGTGCGCGAGCTGATGGGGTAAGTGTGTGGAGGCGATTGGCAGCGACCTCATACTGACAATTGGAACGACAGTCGGCGTGGCGATCACCTTGCTTATGCAAGCGGCAATCTTCCTTGCCCTTGTCTATTTCACCCTTGGCCGGCTGTTGCCTCTCGCACGGCGAGCCATCGGGTCCGGTGTAATCGCGTTAGCCATTTGGGGCGGCCTTTGCCTATTCGCCTGGATTGATAGCAGGTTCGATCCGCTCACTCAGCCGATGTTTCTGTTCATTGCAATTTTCCAGATTTTTGCAATCGGTGTGCTTACTTGGCGAACGCATGCAGGCGACTTGCGGCAAGCCTCTCAAGCACGGGCCTAAATCGTATTGCGGTCCTCCAATTGCTCCAGCAGTTCCCGCAGCTGCTCGCCGAGAATTGCGCCGCTGTCGCCGCCGCCGTAATTCAGCGCGCCGCTTGAGAAGGTCGTGCCAAATGTTTCGGCAAGAGCGTGGGTCTGCAGCACGCCTGAGGCGAAATCGCGCGTGGTCAGTGTGTCGAGTGGGTGGATATAGGCGCCCCACACCAGGTTCTGCGCCACCGCGTAACGCGCATCCAGAGCGGTATCGAAATTCGCCTGCATCAGGCGCTCCATCGCGCCTTCTGGCAAATCAGAAACGGCGGCAATGGGGGTGATCACCCGCATGCGGCCCTGGCTAGTGTCGGTGACTACCAGAATGCTGCGTTCTTGCAGCGTAAACTGCCAAGAATTGCCGGTGCGCTGCGCGTCTCCATCAAGCGCACCGATCACCTCGTCCATCTGATCGAGCACGGCCTTGAGTTCTTCGCTGATCTCTGGCGTCGCCTCTGGCGTCTCGCCATTCTCGGGGGCAGGCTCGCTGAAATCAGGGACCGGTTCCGCGTCCTGCGCATCGGCATAGGGCGCCGCCGCAATGCCCAGCCCTAGGAAGATCGCGAGCGATGCCGCCTGGATAAGCTGATAGCGGCGTTTATGTTTGGCCATGGTGTAATCCTCCGGCAGGCGCGTCTCTTACATCTCAGTTCGAGAGGCGCGTGCCGAAGGTTACAAGTCTTGAAGCAGTAAAGGCTGTGGTTAGCCAGCAGGATCGTTGAACATGCCCGGCAGCGAGGCGTTCACCACCCCGCCATCGACCGTCACTGTGTCGCCAACCACATAATCGCCGGCGCGGCTGCACAGGTAGATAGCAGCAGCAGCCATATCTTCTTTCGTGCCTACCCGCTTGGAAGGGATCATCGCAGCCGATGCATCAGGCGCATTCTTGGCCGCCTTGTTCATCTCACTTGGGAAGGCACCAGGCGCGATCGAAGTGACGATGATATTGTCTTGGACCAGGCGCGCGGCCATCCGCTTGGTAAGCTGGATGACGGCCGCTTTCGATGCCTGATACGGATATGTTTCCCACGGGTTGATGCGCTGACCATCGATGGACGAGACATGGATCACCTTTGCCGGGTGATCGCCCTTGCCGCCCGCAACCAGCAGATCATGCAGCTTTTGTGTGAGGAAGAACGGCGTTTTGACGTTCAGGTCCATCGTGCGGTGCCAGCCTGCTTCGCTAAACTCCAGATAAGGCTGGCCCCAGGCAGCGCCAGCGTTGTTGATCAGAATATCAAGCTTTTCCTCGCGCTTCGCCATTTCATCGGCGAGGCTTTGGATGCCATCCATCTGGCTGAGGTCAGCGGGAATGCCGATCACTTTGTCTTCGCCAAATTCGGCGATGGTTTCCTGCATTTGCTCAACCTTGCGCGCCGAGATGTAAACCCGCGCGCAGCCCGCCGACAGCAGGCCCTCGACAAACATCTTGCCAATGCCGCGGCTGCCGCCGGTCACCAGAGCAACGCGGCCGTTAAGGCCAAAAAGGGCGTTCATATCCATCATAATTCTTGCTCCAATTGGAAGGCTTAGTAGCCGCTCATCTCGGCCACACGGCCAGCATGGTAATAGGCATCGCCAAGGAATTCGCTGAGCGCACGGTCGCGCTTCATATAGAGGCCGATGTCATATTCGTCGGTCATGCCGATGCCGCCGTGCATTTGCACACCTTCGCGCACGGCTAGCCCTGCGGTTTGCGAGACCTTCGCCTTGGCAACCGAAGCCATCAGGTCAGCCTTCTCGCTGTCGCCATCAAGCAATTGCTGCGCCTTGATCACAGAAGCGCGCGCTATCTCAACCTCGGAATAGAGGTGGCTTGCGCGGTGTTGCAGCGCTTGGAATTCGCCGATCAGCTTGCCAAATTGCTTGCGCTGCTTGAGGTATTCGACGGTCATATCCATCGCGCCGCTGGCCACGCCAACGCCCTCTGCCGCAGCGCCAACCCGGCCAGCCTTCAGCATGGCGTTCAGCACTTCGCGTCCGCCATCAACTTCGCCAATGACCGCGTCACCATCCAGCTCTACGCCATCAAAAGTTGTGTGGGTTGCGACGGAACTATCGACCAGGCGAACGGCATCGTGGCTCATGTTCGCCGCATCCTTAGGCACCGCGAACAGAGTAATGCCGTCTTCGTCGTCATCGCTGCCGCTGGTGCGAGCCGCGACAACAATCATGTCAGAACTTGCTCCGTGAATGACGAAGTCTTTCTGACCGGAGAGCTTGAAGCCATTGCCTGATTTTTCGGCGCGCATTTTGATCCGCTCAGGGCGATGCTTTGCGCCTTCATCAATCGCCACGGCAAACACGCTTTTGCCTTCGATCAGGCCGGGCAGATAGCGACCGCGCAGATCGCTGGAACCGTGGCCCAAAGCCGTCGCTGCCAAGACTGAGCTGGTCAGGAACGGCGAAGGCGACAGGTTGCGACCGATCTCTTCCAGAACAATGCCAGCCTCGACATGGCCCATGCCAAGCCCGCCATCTTCTTCGCCAACTAGGATGCCAGTGAAGCCCATTTCGCCAAACTGCTCCCACAGCCTATGGCCAAATCCATCGGGGCAATTGCCATCGCGGTAATGGCGCAATTGCTTAGCAATATTGCCTTCTTCGGCCATAAATTGGCGGGCGCTGTCGGCCAGCATGGCCTGGTCGTCATTGTGGTAAAGGGGCATTGTCCCTTGATCCTCTCATACGTTTATTCGTGCGGGCCGCCCGCGCGAATTGCGGGGCGGCCACGTGTGCTTGAGCGTTCGGTTAAGAACCGGGCAGGTCGAGAATGCGCTTGGAAATCACATTCAGCATGACTTCCGATGTTCCGCCCTCAATCGAGTTCGCCTTGGTCCGCAGCCAGTTGCGAGATGGCTTGCCGCCGCTCGTTTCCTCGCTTTCCCACTCCAGACTGCGCGAGCCGCCCGCCGACATCATCAGCTCGTGACGGCGCTTATTAAGCTCAGTTCCCGCATATTTCATCATGTTCGGCTGAGCGGGATGCGCCTTGCCAACCTTGATTTCATCGAGGAATTTCTCACCCATCGCGCCGTAAGCCAAGGCATCAACATCGAACATCGCCAGTTCTGCGCGCAGGACAGGATCCAGCTCGCCAGCGTGACGCTTCATCGCCGCGCCAATCGTGCCAGTGTTGCCGCCGTCAGCGCCGGAAATCATCTCACGCTCGTGGCCAAGCAGATATTTCGCCACGTCCCAGCCGCGATTGACTTCGCCCACTTGCGCTGGCAGACCTTCGCCATAACTCTTGGGCACATTCACATTGTCCATGAAGGTTTCGCAGAACGGCGAGGTGCCGCTGATCAGCTTGATCGGCTTGGTAGAGCAGCCTTCGCTTTCCATGTCGAACAGCATGAAGGTGATGCCTTGATACTTGTTCTCTTTGTCGGTGCGCACCAGGCAGAAAATCCAGTCGGCTTGGTCGGCATAGCTGGTCCAAACCTTCTGACCGTTGACAATCCAGTGATCGCCCTTGTCCTCGCCAAAGGTTTGCAGGCTGACCAAATCGCTACCCGAACCCGGCTCTGAATAGCCCTGGCACCAGCGGATTTCGCCGCGCGCAATTTCGCCGAGGAAATGCTTCTTTTGCTCTTCCGTACCAAAGTGCAGCAGCGCTGGGCCAAGCATCCAAATGCCAAAGCTGGAAAGCGGCGGGCGCGCATTGATGCGGCTCATTTCCTGACGCAGCACCTTGGCTTCTTCAGGTGCGAGACCTGCGCCGCCATATTCCTTCGGCCACGCCGGGACCGTGTAGCCCTTGGCAAGGCACGCATCGAACCACGCCTTTTGCGCGTCGTTTTTAAAGGTTGCCCGGCGGCCGCCCCAGTAGATGTCGCCTTCATCACGGACGGGCTCGCGCATCTCAGCCGGGCAGTTTGCCTCCAGCCACGCGCGGGTTTCTTGGCGGAATGTATCTAGATCAGGCATGGTGCCGACTCTCCTCTAATCGCTCCCACTTGACGCTTACGTTATGGTCATTTGCGCGTCCGCTGCAAGCGCTCAAATGCTAGGCTTTAAAGGAATAGAGCGCCAATCGCGAATGCCGTAACGTCAAGTCACTGACCCCACGCCAAAACCCCAGCTTTGCATTGACGCGCCGCCTGCTTCGCTTACGTTTGCGTAAAGAGCTTGGGAGAGCTGCAATGCAAAGATTCGCTGGAAATAGCCGCCGCAGCGAGGTGTCTGCGTGAGCCTTGTACAGGGGCCGCTCCCCTTGCGGCTAAAACTGATCCACGGCTTTGGCGCTGTGGCATTCGGCGTCAAAGACACCGGCTTTTCGTTCTTCCTATTGCTGTTTTACAACCAAGTCCTGGGCATGGATGCGGGGCTAGTCAGTGCCGCTTTGCTGATCGCTCTGCTGGTTGATGCGGTTATCGATCCGATCCTCGGCAATCTCTCTGACCGAACCTACACAAAGTGGGGCCGGCGCCTGCCGTGGCTCTATGCCGCGCCGATCCCGCTCGCCTTTGCTTGGGTGCTGATGTGGTCACCGCCCGGCGGCGAAGCGCCGACGTTCCTGGGCCTTGTCGGGATCGCGGTTGTCGTCCGAATACTGCTTTCGGCCTGCGAAGTGCCTTCGATTTCGCTCTTGCCAGAGATCACCTCAGACTATGTCGAGCGAACAACTCTATTCCGCTATCGCTATCTTTCAGGCTGGCTCGGCGGATTGTTCATGATGGTCCTTGCCTACACCGTGTTTCTGGGCGGTGAGAACGGCCTGCTGCAACAAGATGGCTATGTCGGGTTCGGAATATTCGGCGGGATATTGATGGCCATCTCGGTCTTGGGATCGGCCTTTGGGCAGCACAAACTGGTTGCGCACTTACCGACGACCAAACCGGAGCCCTTTAGTCTCAAGGCGTGCTTCTCTGAAATCACGCACGCATTCAGCGAAAAGGCCTTCCTGATATTCGCCGCTGGCGGGCTCGCCGCCTATGTCAGCCAAGGGATGAGCTTCTCGCTCTCAAACTATCTCAATGTGTTTGTCTGGCGGCTCGATGCGACGCCTTTGCCGTTCATCTCGGAAGGGGCAACCGCGCTCAATTTCTATCCGTTTGCGCTGTTCCTTTCTGTCATCGTGATGTTCTTCATCGTCGGGCCGATGCACGACAAATTGGGCAAACCGAAAAGCGCAGCAATCAGCGCTATTGCCAGTCTATGCATCCTGCTATTCCCATACGCCGCACTGGTCTTAGGCTTCTGGCCTCAGCCCGGCACTCTCGCATCGGCGGGATGGCTCTATCTCCTGCTTGTCCCAGGCAATGCATTGGCGGTGGTGGTGATGATCTCCGCATCGTCAATGATCGCGGAAATTGTCGAGGCGTATCAGGAACGCACGGGCAAGCGGGCCGAGGGAGCGTTCTATTCCGGCAATTGGCTGGTCCAAAAATGCGCCACCGGCTTTGGCATATTCATCAGCGGACAAATCCTTTCTGCCGCGCAATTGTCGCCATCGGCCGACCCGAGCACAGTGCCGGAAACTGTGATCACCGACATTGTCATCTACTTCGGAGCGATCACCGCAGTCTTGGCTTTGATCGCTGCATTTTGGCTGGGACGTTTTCCGATCAACCGCGCCGATCACGAGGCGCGCGTGGCGGCGATGAACGCTCAAAAAACCGTCGTTCAAGACAGCCGGGCACTCGAATAACAACAAAAAGACAACTTGGCGCAGGCCTCCGCCTCTGCCACGGTCCCATCAATTCAGAATCAAACTTTCAAAGTTAGAACGAGGATATTTTCCATGGATTTTCAGCCAACCGAACGTCAGGTCTATTGGCGCGACCGCGTGCGCGATTTTATCGAGGCGCATGTCCGCCCCAACATGGACACCTATAAGGCGCAAGATGCCGAGGGCGATCGTTGGAAAGTGATCCAGATCATCGAAGATAAGAAGAAGCTGGCGAAAGAAGCTGGCATCTGGAACCTCTTCATGCCGCCGCGCAATGACGGCCACCATCACGTAGAAGAGACATTTGAATTTGAAGGCCCAGGCCTCACTAACCTTGAATACGCTCTGTGTGCGGAAGAAATGGGCCGCATTGGCTGGGCGTCGGAAGTGTTCAACTGTTCTGCACCTGACACGGGCAACATGGAAGTGTTCCACCGTTACGGCACGATTGAGCAAAAGGAACAATGGCTTCGGCCGATCATGAACGGTGAAATCCGTTCTGCCTTCCTGATGACAGAGCCCTTCACCGCTTCGTCTGACGCAACCAATATCGAAACCCGGATTGAGCGCGACGGCGATGAATATGTGATCAATGGCCGCAAATGGTGGTCGTCGGGTCTGGGCGATCCGCGCTGTAAGGTCTCCATTGTGATGGGTAAGACTGACCCAACAGCAGGCCGTCACGCACAGCAATCCATGCTGCTCATGCCTAACGATGCGCCCGGCGTGAACATCATCCGTCACCTGCCCGTCTTCGGCTATGACGATGCGCCGCACGGCCATATGGAAGTGGAAATGAAGGACGTTCGCGTGCCTGTCAGCAACATGTTGCTGGGCGAAGGTCGCGGGTTTGAGATCGCTCAAGGGCGCCTCGGCCCAGGCCGCATCCACCACTGCATGCGCACCATTGGTGTTGCTGAAGAGGCGCTGGCGAAGATGTGCAAGCGTCTGCAAGAGCGTGAAGCCTTCGGTAAGCCAATTTACAAGCATTCCGTTTGGGAAGAGCGCGTTGCGCGTGCCCGGATCGACATCGACATGACCCGTCTGCTGTGCCTCAAGGCTGCTGACATGATGGACAAGGTCGGCAACAAATCGGCCAAGCAGGAAATCGCGATGATCAAGGTTCAGGCGCCGAACATGGCTCTGAAGATCATTGACGATGCGATCCAAGCCCACGGCGGCGGCGGTGTGTCAAACGATTACGGCCTCGCCAACGCTTATGCGCATCAACGCACTTTGCGTCTCGCCGATGGTCCCGATGAAGTGCACGCACGCTCCATCGCTCGGATGGAATTTGGCAAGCATGTTCCAGAAGCGGGGCCAACCGCAAATGCCCTGCGCGGCAGTAGCGGGAATGCCGCCAATGATGCTGGCGGGCTCAGCTCCGGCGACATGGGCGCCACCCGCTAAGCGGGGGCGAAAGGGGAGAGGCCAGTTATGGCAAAGGCAGCAATTCTGGAGACGCCAGGTGAAGGTCTCGTCATTGGCGAGGTCGAACTGGCCGATCCAGCGCCGCACGAAGTGCTGATTGACACCAAGGCCTGCGGCCTGTGCCATTCAGATCTGCACTTCATCGATGGCGCCTATCCGCATCCTCTCCCCGCAATTCCGGGGCATGAGGCGGCGGGCATTGTCCGCGCCGTGGGCAGCGAAGTGCGCTCCGTCAAACCCGGTGATCACGTCGTATCCTGTCTCAGCGCCTTCTGCGGGACCTGCGAGTTCTGCGTGACCGGGCGGATGGCTCTTTGCCTTGGCGGGAACACTCGCCGGGGCAAGGGCGATGCTCTGCGCATTACCCGCAATGGCGACGAACCCGTCAATCAGATGCTCAATCTGTCGGCGTTCTCTGAGCAGATGCTGATCCATGAGAATGCCTGCGTCTCAATCGACAAAGATATGCCGCTTGATCGGGCGGCAATCATTGGCTGCGCGGTAACGACCGGTGCAGGCACGATCTTCAATGCTTGCAAACTGACGCCGGGCCAGACCGTCGCGGTAATCGGCTGCGGCGGGGTTGGTCTTGCGGTTGTAAATGCTGCCAAGATTGCAGGCGCCGGTCAGATCATCGCCGCCGATCCGCTCCCGGAAAAGCGCGCTTTGGCTGAAGCATTGGGCGCGACCCATACAATTGACGCCACGGCAGATGATGCTGCCAAGCAGATCACGACGATCTCGAACGGCGGCGTCGACTTTGGCATCGAGGCGGTTGGGCGTCAGGCTTCCGCCGACCTCGCGGTCGCGTGCTTACGGCGCGGCGGCACGGCTGTGATCCTCGGCATGATGCCTCTCGATTGCAAAGTCGGGCTCGGCGCGATGGACCTGCTTGGCGGCAAGAAGCTGATGGGTGCGATCATGGGCATGAACCATTTCCCGGTTGATCTTCCGCGCCTCGTAGATTTCTACCTTCGCGGCCTGCTCGATCTCGATACGATTATCGCAGAGCGGATCGCACTCGATGATATTAATGCTGGTTTTGACAAAATGCGCGCCAGCAATTCCGCGCGCAGTGTGGTGGTGTTTGACTGATGACTGACAATTCTGCTCCGCAAATCGATTTCGACAAGGAAATGGTCGGCACGGTCGAAGTGGCGGACGCTGACAAGCTCGATATGGAAAAGCTGACAGCGTGGTTTGAAGCCAATGTCGAAGGCTTTGCCGGCCCGATCAGCTACACCAAGTTCAAAGGCGGGCAATCCAACCCGACCTATAAGATTGAGACGCCTGGCGCGAATTACGTTCTGCGCCGCCAGCCGTTTGGCAAACTGCTGCCGAGCGCACACGCAGTCGACCGCGAATATGCGGCAATGACCGGGCTTTATCCAACCGGCTTTCCGGTCCCGCGCACCTATGGCCTGTGCGAGGATCCTGAGGTCCTGGGTTCAAAGTTCTTCGTGATGAGCATGGCTGATGGCCGCTCGCTGTGGAACGGCGCTTTGCCCGGATGCTCTCCAGATGAACGCCGCGAGCTTTACAATGCGCTGATCGATACGATCGCGGATATGCACCTTAAGACACCGTCCGAAATTGGGCTTGGGGATTATGGCAAGCCCAATGATTATTGTGCGCGTCAGATCAGCCGCTGGTCAAAGCAATATAAGCTCTCTGAAACAGAGCATATGCCGCAAATGGAGCGGCTGATCGAATGGCTGCCCGAGACGATCCCGCCGCAGCATGAAAGCTCCGTGGTGCATGGCGATTACCGGCTCGACAATGTGATCTTTCACCAGACTGAGAACCGCGTGATTGCGGTGCTCGATTGGGAGCTCTCAACGCTTGGCGATCCGATTGCCGATTTCAGCTATCTGATGCTTAACTGGTTCCAGCCTGCTGATGGCCGAGCTGGTTTACTCGGGCTCGATTTGGGTGAGCTGGGCATTCCGACGGTCAAGGAAGCGGTTGAGCGCTATGTCGCGCGCACCGGCTATCCTGTGCCGCCGATGGAATGGTATTTTGCCTATAATCTGTTCCGGCTCGCTGGGATCATGCAGGGCATTAAGAAGCGCGTGATTGATGGAACCGCCTCGTCCGCTCATGCGAAATCGATGAGCGACCGGGTCGCGCCGCTGGTCGCGCGCGCCTATCAATTCGCTGTCGAAGCGGGAATGCCAGAATAGATCTAGCTCTGCGGGGTGGCGGCATCGATGTCGCCTCCCCCCCTGCTCGACTAAGCTCTTAACTGAGCGCGCTCAGAACTCCGCGCTAAAGCTCACAACCGCGCCTGCATCGTCGCGCGACGCCGCGAAGTGTCCTGGATCGCGGCGATAAAACAGGCTCGCGGACGCGTATCCGAACATGAAAGGCCCTTGCCAAGCAAGCTCGCCCATCACTTCGCGCCCTTCCGGAGAAAGCGAGAGCCGCTGCGTTCCAAAGATCGCGCTCTCAGTCGCATAGTCATAGGCCACCGGCAGATCGAGGTTCAGCCCGCCGCCGCTCACCCGTAAAGGCTGGCTAAAGCGAATGCCAAGACTGTCGCTGTTGGTGAGCACGCCGTAGCGCGTCACATCAAAGGACCAAGCCTCGCTCAGCAATTGTGAGCCATCGCCAAGGAGTGATCCACCGCGCGGGCGGGTGATGCCCTGGCGGTAAGCTCCGCCCACTCGCCAACCGCGAGCAAATTCATGACCCAATTCGGCGTCCAGAAACATCGTGTCCGCCCCGCCAATGCCAAGTGCATCGTGGAAATGCGCCCCCAGCAGCGTGTCCGTTTCCTGCATCCATGTGAGCGAGACAATCGCGTCCACACCCGCGATGGAGCGATCCGCAGCAAGGCCAAAGCTTTGCGTGGGTCGCTCTTCACGCACGCCGGTCAAAACATCTTCCGCCTGTCTGTCCGCGCCCAGCAGAACATCGCCGCGGTCAGCTGACACCGTCAATCCCCAAGGGCCAAGCTGGTGGCGCGCAGCCAGCGAAAACTCACTGCTCTGGAAAAACCCATCATCACCGCTCGCTTGCGGCGCAATGCGGAATGCTGGCCGCTCCGTGCCTTGCATCTGCGCGACTAGGCCACCTGCGCCTTGGGAGAGCGCAAAGCCTAGCTGGAGATCAGGCGCGATCTTGGCCGCGACGCGCGCTGCCAGAACCCGCGCGCCTTGCGCCTCCTCTGGGGTTAGCTGCAATTGCTGAGCCCACGCCAGCTCGCCAGTGCGAGCCGTATCTCCGACGGTGAAAGCCATAGACAGCGCGCCCGTCGTTCCACCCTTGCTGATACCATTGCGTTCCACCACACCGCGAAGCCGCTGAACCTGCGCAGAATTGCGTGTGCGTGTGCCCAGATCATAGGTGTAGGCCCGGTCATAGCTGTCGGTGACCACTGCCGTTAGGCTGGTGCCGTTCAAAGCATCGCCCATCGCCGCCGACCCAATCACGACATCATCAGCCAGAGCCAGCCTCGTCTGGGTTCCGCCAAGTGTCGTGGTGCCCGCAGGCGCAAACGCCGCCTGAATATCGAGGATACCCGAGCCGAAGACAGCATCAAGGCCAGTCGCGCCAGCATCGCGCGCGCTGTCGAGCAGGATCTGCACAATCTCCTGGCCGGTTAAGTTCGGAAAGGCCTGCGCCAGCAAAGCCACCGCACCCGACACTTGAGGTGCGGCAAAGCTGGTGCCGGAAAACAATGTGACGAAATCGTCGCCATTGATGTTTTCAACGAACAGCTCGCCATTGTCATAGACGCAGCAAATGGTCTCACCGCGCGCATTGATATAGGAGCTGGCAAAGTCACCAGCCCGATTTGAGAAATCGGAAATTGCACCGTTTTCGTCGACCGAACCGACGATAATCACGTTGCCATTGCCTGCCTGCTGAAGGCTGGCGGCAAAGGGATCAGGTTGGTCTGGATCAATGTCTGGATCAGAGCCATCACCAGCATTTCCAGCCGAAACCACAATGATAACACCGGCGGTCGCGGCGCGATTAACAGCGTTCAGAACCCGGCTACTGGCTCCTCCGCCGCCCAAGCTGATATTGACAACAGCAGCGCCCGAATTGACCGCCAAATCAATACCATCAGCGATCGCGGAATCGTTAAACAGACATCCAAGCGATGAGTCCTGCGGGGTATCCGTGCCACAGGAATTGATAGAATCAGCCCGCACGGCGAGCACGTCTGCGTCAAACGCGATTCCCAGCACACCGATCCCGTCGCGCCCTCCCGCGGCAACCAAAGCCACGTTTGTGCCGTGATCATCTTCTGGATCGACGCCGCGATTGCCAACCACATCCGCAGAATTGGCGTTCACTCGGCCAGCAAATTCAGGACTGTCTGTGTCCAGACCCGTGTCGATCACCGCAATGATCTCCCCGGCCCCGGTGAACCCCTGCTCCCAAGCTGAGACAGCGCCATGAAACTCAGGCCCGTCCGAACGGCGGAATTCTGCCGTGTTAAAATTGGTCGTGGGTGGAGGCGGCGGCGGTGGGGGCGGAGGAGGAGGTGGTGGCGGCGGGGGAGGAGGTGGCGGCGCAGAAATTGGCCCGCCTCCACCGGCACCGCCTGGGCTCCCGCCGCACGCACTAAGCGCTGCGCAAGCGGTCGCGGCGACAACAATTTTCCAGTTGACCGGGCAATTGGGCTTCTTATTCATCAAGACCGTCCTTCGTGTGCCCCTCTAAGGACAAAGCTTAAGTCCAAGGTTAATAACAACGCAAGCCGTTTGCTTCGGCAAACGCCGAATTGCGCCAGCAATGCTGTGAGCTCTTGTGACTATGATCCGAGCGGGCTAGCAGCACACCAACTTTGCAAAAACGAGAGGGCATTGCGGCGAATTTTCCGGCCGAAGGCAAATTCAAGAGCAGTCATTTTGGAGAAAACATGTCTGAAGAGTTGATCACCCAAATCGAAGCTGCATGGGAAGCGCGCGCCGACATCACTCCGGGTAGCGATGTGCGTCACGCAGTGAATGATGCTCTGACTTTGCTCGACAGCGGCCAAGCGCGGGTGGCGGAGCCTGATGGCAATGGTGGGTGGCGCGTCAACCAATGGTTGAAGAAAGCGGTGTTGCTCTCTTTCCGCCTCAGCGACAATCACGTGATGGAAGGGGCCTCCGCGGGCGAGGCCGCCTATGACAAGGTCCCCACCAAGTTTGCTGGTTGGGGGGAAAGCCGCTTCAATGATGCAGGTTTCCGCGTAGTCCCGGGCGCAATCGTTCGCCGCGGCAGCCATATTGGCAAAGGCGTTGTCCTGATGCCGAGCTTTGTGAACATCGGCGCATTTGTTGATGAAGGCACCATGATCGACACTTGGGCAACCGTCGGATCTTGCGCGCAAATTGGCAAGAATGTGCATATTTCAGGCGGCGCTGGCATTGGCGGCGTGCTGGAGCCTTTGCAGGCGGAACCTGTGATCATTGGCGACGGCGCTTTCATTGGCGCGCGCAGTGAAGTGGCAGAGGGCGTGCGCGTTGGCGAAGGCGCTGTTCTATCAATGGGCGTCTACCTCGGCGCATCGACCAAGATCGTCGACCGCGCCACGGGCGAGGTCCACCGCGGCGAAGTTCCGCCCTATGCAGTGGTCGTGCCTGGCGCACTGCCGGGCAAGCCCTTGGCTGATGGCAGCCCCGGTCCGTCGCTTTACTGCGCGGTGATTGTGAAGACTGTGGATGCGCAAACACGATCCAAAACAGGCATTAACGAGCTGCTGCGCGATTAAATTGGTGCGTAAGGCGCACCACTAAGTTTGGAACAATTGGCGGCAGCTGCCGTTAAGCGAAGTGACGTCGAGATTTATTGGAAATTTACGGAGGGCTTTATGCATAAAGAAGGCGACGAAATTCACATCGAAGATGATGATGCTACAGCTGCGGTGAAAACTGGCGCGATGCGCTGGGTACTTGGCATCAGCCTAGCCGCAGCGGTCATTGCCATGACCCTCGTCTGGGTTATTCCGGCGATCTACGGCTAAGGGCCAAAACCCGCTTCACGAGAATGGTTGGCTGGAACGCTTGAGGGATTTGCGAATTGTATTCTTAGGTACAAACTGAGGATACAAAGATGAGCAATTCCAACAGCTTCCAGACCAATCAATATGTCAAATGGAATTGGGGCAACGGCGAAGCCGAAGGCCAAATCCAAGAGCGTTTTGAACGCGAGGTCTCTCGCACTTTAAAAGGGACCGAAGTGACCCGCGACGGCAGCGCGGACAACCCTGCCTATCTGATCAAACAGGATGATGGCGCAGAAGTGCTCAAGCTCGGATCAGAGCTGGAAGCGCAAGGCAGCTAAGCCCATGGCCAAAGCGAAAAGCAAAGCGCAGCAACAGGCTGCGGGTGCGGCCCTTTCGGCAAAACGCGGCGAGACGGATAAATCCGATCTCCAAGGCGCATCGGTCGAAATGTACGAAACGATGAGCGAGGCGGAGCTTGAGGACATGGCCTCTACCCCGCGCGATGATTTACCCGAAACGGCGGACGAAGATTAATCCTCGCTAGCCGCTGTCTCGGGGATCAGCGTCTCAATTGGCGCCATCCCTGACACGCTGCTCGAATAGCGCTCAGCCGCACGCAGAACGCGCATCGCATTGAGGCTTGAGATCAGCTCGAGCTCGGTTTGCGAATAGCCGCGCCGGGCAAGCTCGGTGAAGAGCGCAGGGTACCCTGCGCTGTCTTCCATGCCGATCGGCCCGGTTGGCATTCCGTCGAAATCCGCCCCTATTCCAATATACTCAACGCCTGCGACAGAACGGATGTGATCGATATGATCGGCCATCTGGCTCACTGGGGTCTGAGGCTCTGGATTGGCCGCCACCCACTCTTCCATGGCCGCCTCAACAATGCTCGGCTGTCCTTGGTAGAGCGATTCCTGCCGCGCCAATTCCGCTGCGCGCTGGCTGAACCACTGGCGGCGTTCTTCATTGAGGAAGCCGGGCAAGCCCACGACCATCACAATACCGCCATTTTGAGGCAATCTTTCGAGCACAGAATCGGGCACATTGCGCGCATGGCCATTGATAGCGCGCGCGCCAGAGTGGCTGAAGATCACGGGCGCGCGAGTCGTGTCGAGCGCATCCATCATGGTGTCTTCGCTGACGTGGCTGAGGTCGACCAGCATCCCAATGCGGTTCATCTCGCGGATCAAGTCTTTGCCGAATTCGGTCAAGCCGCCATGTTCTGGCGTGTCAGTCGCGCTGTCGGCCCACGGCGTGTTCCTGGAGTGAGTGATCGTCATGTAGCGCGCGCCCAGCGCGTACATTTGCCGCAAGACTGCGAGGCTGGAGCCGATTGAGTGGCCGCCTTCCATTCCCAGGAACGAGGCAATGCGCCCCTCTGCCATGGCGCTTTCCGCCTGATCAGCGGTCAGCGTCAGCTGCAATTGCTCTGGATAGCGCGCGATCAGACGCTTCATGACGTCGATCTGCTCCATCGTCATCTGCACGGCTTCCGGCTCGCTGATATTGGTCGGGACATAGACCGACCAATATTGCGCGCCGACCTTACCCTGCGCCAGACGCGTCAGGTCAGAATGCATCGCCCGGCCCTGAGGATGGGTAGCGCCTGTGCCGGTCGTATCCACAAAGTCGAAATCATTGATCTGATTGTCGAACCGCGAGCGCAGCTGAATCGGCACATCATTGTGACCATCAAACACTGGCGCGGCCTCAAGCGCGGCCGCAGCAAGCGCCTCTGCGGGATCTGGCGCGGCTGCTTCGCCGCCTGCCTCTTGTGCAGCAAGCGGTAAGGTCAGCAGGGAAGCGGCGAGCAAAGCGGCGGCATATTTCATGGCAAAAACAGCTCCTAAGCATGGTCCAGATCGGCTAGGCCTTGTCTTAGCAAGCAGTAGGGCGAAGGGAAGCAGCTTTCTGCATAGCGGCGGGGAATGACCAATCAACAATTCAATTGAGCAACGCCAAGGCGAAACCATCGCTGCGGGCCAGTGAGAAAGCAGCGTAAAGCGTTGGACCCGTGCGGTCTTGCGGGTGATCTTGGCCGCGTTTTACGGCTATGCTGGCTATGCGCATATCGCCACGCCGGGGCCGTTTTTGGCAATCGTGCCAAGCTTCGTGCCGGCACCAGAAGCAGTCGTCTATTGGACCGGAATTGCCGAAATTGCCGGTGCAATCGCCTTGCTTCAGCCCATTTCCAAGCCCTTAAGGCAGGCGGGCGGCATCGGCCTTGCTCTTTATGCGCTGTGTGTATGGCCCGCCAATATCAATCATTTTGCCATGGACATGGCTAGCTCCGATGGCGGTCTCGGGCTTGGCTATCATATTCCCCGAATGATCGCGCAACCGATATTGATCTGGTTGGCGCTGTTCGCTGGGGAAGTGGGCTGGCGACGCCGCACATAATATGCGCGCAGCGCCGCCAGCGGTCACTCTTAGGTGAGGTGCTTAGACACCGCAGCCGTCATTTTGAACATTGAGATCTGATCTTTACCGATCACAGCGCTGAGCTTGCCATCAGGATTGATCTGACGCTTGTCTTTGCTGTCTTGCAGGCTGTTGCCCTTAATGTACTCCCAAATCTTCGACGTCACTTGTGCGCGCGTCATCGGGCCTTTGCCGATGACAGCTTCAAGTTCAGACGAAAGCTGCACCGGTTTCTGCAGTGCGTTAGTCTTTCCAGCCATGATCCTCTCCTTCTCAGTGGTGGCAGGTTTCAAAAAATCAAAGTCACGTATTCAACTTCAAATATCGTCTTCGGCCCAGTCGCCTTCATCCTCAGCGGCAGAACCAGTAAATGGGGCGACCAACAATGCGCTGGCGACTATCGACCCTTCTAATGTCGCCAACAAATCTGCGCGGGTCGCCCCGGGCATCAAAGTCAGCGGCAATTCCGTTGCAAACAATTGGAATACATATTGCCGCGTCTCGCCCTCCGGCGGACTAGGCAGCAGCCATTCCGAATTGCCTTTTGAATTCTTTCCAGCTCGCGGCGGCGTCTCGCCTTCCAGCAGCATGCCCTTTTGGCCCTTCAGCCCCCAGACCAGCCAATGGCAGTCCGGCTCATCCCCGGTACTGGTCGCGTCTTCCGCAATCAGGACCAATTCCTGCGTGCCAGGAGGCGGTGCATTCCATTCAAGGGGCGGCGCGACGGCGTCCTCTTCTTCAGCGCTGAAGCACGGATCAAGCTCTTCGCCAGGACCAAATGCCGGGCTGGTCAATTTGAAACCGCCGCGGGCAAAATTGCGTTCGTTGCCCAATTGCGCAATCGCCAAGCCCGCATGCTGCGCGGACGCAGGCAGTGCAGTTCTGAGCCAATCAGGCAAACCAGTCATCGAAGCAATTCCCTCCTAAATCTCTATGCAAACTAGGCGCATCGGATCGCCAAGACGAGAGTTTTAGCTGAGCTTTGCCCCGGTTTCTGAGGAAAACTCATCCAAATTTGTGAAAAGTTGTATCCAAATGGCAGAATTCTCGCCTTTCGTAGATGCACATTGCGAGCAGGCGTGCCTGACATTCGCTCATTAACAGCACAGTAATCTTGCTCACTAGGGGTTCATCAGCCATGCTGATTGTATAGAAAACACCCATCAAAGACGCTTTTGTAAGTCGGAGTCGCACCGCATGACCATTGGTCGCATTACCCTTTCTACCCTCCTCGCAATCTCATTGGCCGCTTGCGGCGGCGGAGGCGGCTCTGGCCAAACCGCTGGCGGCGGCACCGCAGGTGGCGGCACTGGAGGCGGAACCGGCGGTGGTGGTGGTGGAGGCACCGCTGGATGCACGCTCGCTGATCAGCAAGATTTCGCCAAAGACGTGATCGACGAATGGTACTTGTTCCCGAATCTTGTCGACAACACGGTTGTGGCCAGCAACTTTACCGACCTTCAAGGTTATCTGGATGCATTGGTTGCCCCTGCCCGGGCGCAGCAGCGTGACCGCGGCTTTACCTTCGCAACATCCATCGCCGAAGAGAATGCACTGATTAACTCTGGCTCCAATGCTGGTTTTGGAATCAGGCTCGCCTATGACACAGTCAATAATCGTGTGTTCGTACTTGAAGCCTTTGAGAATGCGCCCGGATTTGATGCTGGGATCGATCGCGGCACCGAATTGCTGGCGATTGGCACCAGCAGCGGCAATTTGCAGAACGTCTCTTCACTAATGTCATCGGGCGGGCCGCAAGCAGTGATCGATGCGCTTGGCCCATCGACCGCTGGCACGGCCCGAGTGATACAGTTCCGCACGGCGACCAACACAACCAGCGAATCGAGCATTACGAAAGCTGATTTCGCGCTTGATCCAGTGTCTGATCGATACGGCGCGTTGATCCTCGATGATGCTGGTAAGAAGGTTGGCTATCTCAACCTGCGCACCTTTATTGTTGCCAGTGCTTCTGACGAGCTGCGCGATGCCTTTGCTCTGTTCCAGAGCGAAGGTGTGACCGAACTCATCATCGACTTCCGCTATAATGGCGGCGGTCTGGTCGATGTCGCGGATTTGCTCGGCGACCTTCTGGGTCAAGGACGCACCGGTCAGGTTTTCAGCGAGACCGTTCTTCGGCCGTCAAAATCCGCTGAGAATTCGACCGAACTGTTCCAAACAGAAGCGAATGCGATCCAGCCAACCAAGATCGCCTTCATCGGCCGCAGAAGTACTGCCTCTGCCAGCGAGCTCGTGATCAATTCGATGATCCCCTATTTGGGCAACAATCTGGCACTGGTCGGGGATGACACCTCGGGCAAGCCAGTGGGTCAGTTTGGCTTTGACCTCGCAGCCTGCGACCTCAGGGTTCGCGCCGTGACGTTCCAGACCAACAATGCCGATGGGAATGGCGAATATTTCACTGGGCTCGCCAGCGAGGTTCCCAACACTTGCCGAGCGGACGATGACATCTTCACGCCATTCGGCGACCCCAACGAGGCCTCTATCGCGGCGGCTCTGGATTTTCTGGGCGGGCGCACCTGCACCGCCATCGGCGCAGCCGGTATCCAGCAAGCGCAGGGCTCTGGGCGGCAAACGATGCTGCAACCAAGTCGACCGAATGCGGCGCAATACGAGATCCCAGGGCTGTTTTAAGGCAAGCGGGCCCGAAAGACTTACTCTGCGGTGACGTGAACGGACCTGGCGTCCGCGCCTTGTGAATGCGCAATCGCGGCCGCGATAACCTTGTCGGCTGAGGCTGGTTTCGCAATCAGCTGCGCGTCTAATTCGCGGATGCGTTCATTATGGCGATCGAGATCGCCCGAGTGCAGGATGTAAGGTATTTCCAGACGCTCAAGCTCATGCGCAACTGGGAAGCATGTCAGCCCATTGCCAAGCGAGACGTCCAATATTGCCAAATCAATTTTGCGCCCGAGGGATTGAATATGCCGGTGTGCGGCATCGCAATTTGTCGCGGTCAGAACTTCACAGCCGAGATCCTCGGCGGCAAACTCCATATCCATCAGGATCAGAGGTTCATCTTCGAGCAGTAATATAGTGTAGCTCTTAGCCATCACACGCTCCTTACCGGCAATGTGATAACGGCTTTCAGGCCAGTTTCGTTCCAATTGCGCTCGATCGTCCCGTCAGTCGTAGCGAGCAATCGGTCGACAATTGCTGTGCCCGTCCCCGCTTCAAATTGATCAGGGTCGACAACCGGCCCGCCTTCTTCCGTCCATGCGATAACGAGGCCTTCTTTGTCCTTAGCTGGCATCCAGCTGACAGTGACCTTGCCTTCTTCGGTGGCCCATGCCCCATGCTTGGTCGCATTGGCGGCGAGTTCGTGGAGGATAAGGCCGACAATGGAGATAATCGTGAACGGCATGCGCACGCCATTGCCCAGCAAGATCATGCGCTCTTCGTCGCGGTCGTATGGCAATAAGACAGCCTTGATTGCCTGACCGATTTCGATGCTGCCGGACGAGGCATCATCCAAAGTTGTTTCATAAGCGCGGCCAAGCGCTTGGATGCGCGAGTTGATCTCATCCGCCTCGGCGCGAATGCCGCGCACGCGTCCGGTGACATTCACGATGCCGGAGATCACTGCGAACATATTCTTCATGCGGTGCGAGAGCTCGCGCGCCATTTCTTTGGCATGGCGTCCTTCAGAACGCGCAGCGCGCACGTCGGAGACATCCCATTGGCTACCGAAGAAATAGACCAGCTCGCCCTCGCTGTTGTAGATCGGGCCAAGATGCAGAGCGTTCCAGAAAGTGGTCCCGTTCTTGCGGTAGTTGAGCAGCTCAACCACCACCACATCTTCATTGGCCAGTGCTTCGCGAATACGAGCGACTGGCTCTGGATCAGTGTCAGGGCCCTGCAGGAACCGGCACGAGCGACCTAAGATTTCATCCTCGCCATAACCGGTCAGGCGGCGAAACGCCCGGTTGGCAAAGACGATCGGCAACTCAGGCTGATGCGGATCGCACAGGCAAATCGCCATGCGGGTCTGCGCCATGGCTTGCTCAAACAAGACGCCTGATGCGCCAGAAAATTGGTCGCCCTTGTGCCCCGCCCGAAACCGGTCAGGCGCGTCATCAAAACTCAAAGTTGCTTGTTCGGATCGCTTAGGATCGCGTTCTTCGTCGGTGCTCACTGTAGTCCGCTTTCCCGAGGCAAGAATTGATGCCGCGGCTATATCTGCTCATTGCCATCCAAACGGCAATCAGACGCGTGCGTTCCGAGAAATTCGCGCCCTATTCGCGTGCAAATTTGTAAACCATTGCACTATAGGGATTTTAGGTGAAAATGCTGCACAATTATTCGCTCTAACGTCGCGGCAAGCTGCGGTTTTTGGCGCTTAAAGAGGTATTGCGAGACACCAATAACGGTGCTCAATCAAATCTCGTAATCGTCGATCACGCTCATCAAAAACACTAAGAAACCGACCGCAAAAATCCCGTCTGCGACTAAGCCGCTGGCGACCATGGGATCGACGGTTGCGGCGCCGAAAACTTGAGGGGCGAGCAGCGCCAAAATGCCAATCTTGCTCAGGATACCGGCCCACAAAATTGGGCCAAAGCGCATTGGCTCGCGCGCGACATGGAAATAGACGATGCCAAAGCTGAAAATGAACAGGCCGATGATCCGCGCATCGATCGTCGCCTCTGGGCTGAGCATGCCAGCCAGGCCTATGATCAAATTGAAAACCGCCGCCGCCCAGAAGAACATCCGCCAATAACGCGAGACGGAATAGGCGCTCGCCATGCCAGCGCCTTCACCCTCGGTCATGGCTTTATCCTCGCCCATCGGGACATCATGCGCATCGCTCATTCGGATTCTTCTCCAGTGATCGGATTGCTGTCGGTGTAGCCGCATCCAAGCAGCGTCGCATCACCCAAATTGACAGTGGCTGTGAATGGGTATTGAAAATCGCTCATGCCGTCACTGCATTCGCCTGGGGTGACGGCGATCTGCAGGTTCTCCCCTTCAAGTTCGCCTGAGAAGCCAAGGCCGTTATTGCCCGCAAACCGGCGCACTTCCGTGATTTCGCCTTCAAGGTTTTCCGGGCTGGAATACGTCAGCTTGGTGCCTTCGATTGCCATGCTCCAGAACGGCTCGGTTCCGCTTAAGGTGATCATTTCATCATCAGCAATGCCGGCAAAGTTCTGAGGCGTATCGGCGCGATTGTCGCCGTTTGCTGTGCACGCGACAAGGCTCAATGCTCCCAGCACCACTAAGCCGACCTGCCTTACGCCAATCATCACACATCCACCTCTAAGTGCTTGATTGCTCATATTAGGCAGAAGTACCCGCAGCGTCACTACCTCACTGCGCACAGTCGACAAGTTCGTGTCCTGAGCGGCGTGCTGGCGCTGTCAGACAGCAAAAAGGCGAGCCCTTCGCAGGACCCGCCTTTTGTTAGCTTGGTTCAAAGATGCGCGAATTACTGCGGCATCAGCACCGAGTCGATCACGTGGATCATACCGTTTGAGGCTTCCACGTCGGTTGCAGTCACAGTCGCGGTGCCGCCAGCTGCATCGGTCAGCACCACGGCGCCGTCGACGACGTTTGCAGTCAGCGTGCCTCCGTTGACGGTTGGGATTTCATATCCGCCCTCGCCCGCACCTTCGATCGCACCGATCAGTGAGGCCGCATCCACGGCCTGTGCAACAACGTGGTAGGTCAGGATCGTGCCCAGCGTCTCGGTGTCTTCGGTGGTCAGCGTTTCGACCGTGCCTCCCGGCAGTTTCGCAAACGCATCATTGGTTGGCGCAAACACGGTGAACGGGCCTTCGCCTGACAGTGTCTCACCCAGCTCAGCAGCGGTCACCGCAGCCACCAGGGTCGAGAAATTGTCATCGCCAACAGCAACATCGACGATGGTACCGGGCGCGGCTTCTTCTACCGCCATTGCATCTTCGGTTGCGACTTCATCAGTCGCCGCTTCTGGTGAACAGGCAGCGATCGACAGAGCGATGGTTGAGGCCAAGGCCATTTTAAGGGTGTTCATAGGGATCATCCTTGTAATCTTTATAAAATTTAGTGTCATTCGCAGGGGAATGGGAACAAGCCGTTTTGCTTGCTCGCTCACAGATACGAACGAGCCGCTGGAATAGATGTTCCGAAATTTATTGTGCGTTTGAGCACGAAAATTACACAGTTCAGGGTCTGCGCCGCGCAATTTGTTGGAACCCGCGCGCGCGCCTCTTGTTGTCCTCTCTATGCAATGGACACCCACTCGCGCCGCTGGCCTTGATCAATTTGCGGAGTTTCTGCCCAAGGCCGGACGGCGCTATGCCGATGCGCGCAATTTTGATGATGGAACAGGCCGCAGCAATGTCTCGCTGCTGTCTCCGTGGCTGCACTCAGGATTGCTTAACGAGACCGAAATCTGCACCTCTGTGCTGGCTCAGCACAGCCCGCAAAAATCAGAGAAATTCATCGCTGAAGTGTTCTGGCGGGTCTATTTCAAAGGATACCTCGAACAGCGCCCCAGCATCTGGTCGCAGTTTTGCGAGGATCGTGAGGCGGCCTTTGCCCGGCTGGGTAGCAACAGCGGTATCCAAAAAGCCTATGCCGAGGCGATCGAAGGACGCACCGGGATCGAAGCGTTCGATGTGTGGGCGCGCGAGCTCGTGGAGACGGGCTATCTGCACAATCACGCCCGGATGTGGTTCGCCAGCATTTGGACCTTCACGCTTAAGCTCGATTGGCAGCTTGGCGCGGACTTTTTCTTAAGGAACCTGGTCGACGGTGATGCGGCCTCCAATACGCTCAGCTGGCGCTGGGTCGCGGGTCTGCATACCAAGGGCAAGACCTATCTCGCTCGCCCGGACAATATCGCCACCTACACGGTTAATCATCCTGACGGTCCGCTGCCGGCAGAAGGTCTGGCCACCGAAGCGCCTGCCCTTGAAGAGCCTCACAACCATTCGAGGCAGCCATTGTCCCTGCCCGATGCTCCCAGCGAAGATGCGTTTGCTGAGCCGTTTGCCCTGCTGCTGCATGATGAAGCGGCGAGCCACGCACCGCTGACGCTGCCAAAGGTGCCAAGCCTCGTCATTGGCGCGGCCCGTCCCGCCGCGCGCTCATCGCGCGAGGTGGGCGATAAGGCGCTAAGCTTCGCTGAAGAAGCCGTCGCGGATTCGCTCAGCAAGGCCGCCGATGCGTTTGGCTGCAAATCCACCGTTTGGGACAGCGAGCAAAGCCTTGCCGGCCTGCTTGCAGATGCCGGGATCACGAGGGTCGTGACGCCGTATTTACCCATTGGCTGGACGCGCGATGCGCTGTGGCCAGAGCTGTCCAAACTGGAGGCAGCGGGCAACCTCGTCACACTGCTACCAGAACTTGATCGGGCCACTTGGCCGCATGCCAAGGCTGGCTTTTTCGGCGTCAAAAAGCAGATTGAGAGCATATTGGGAGAGCTCAGCATAGGCTTAAGCGAACCGCCTGAAATGCATAGTTAACCGGAAACTTACGCCTGCTGCCTTACCGTCCCGGAATTGGAAACCGGGACCCAAGACGATGAAATATCCGAACCGTTTGCAAACCGCTTTGCTGTTCGACCAACCGCATGACATTCTAGAGGCGGCGGTACGCGATTTCGCTCGGATTGAAGAGATGAAATCGGGCGCGACTTTCAACGTGCCTGAGGCCAATCCGGGCAAATTCTACCGGCTATTTAACGGTTCAGAAGAATTGATGCTGACCTTTGAATATATCGATGCTCCAGCCAATCCTGACGTATTCACCGCCGCATTGTCATCGACAGTCACTGGCCTTCTGTGCCCGGACATTCGCGAACGCATCGCTCGCTCGCGCAGCCACATCCTGCTGGAAGTGTCGCATGGCGTTATGGGAGGTGTCGAAAATGATCCCAAGATCGCCGAGATGTTTCAGCAGATCGGCGTCAAACAAGCGGGCGCGACGCGGGAGCAATTTGACCGGCGCCTGCAAATTTTGGCCTTGATGAGCCGGATTGTCACCGATCATGCCAGCCCATCCGCCGTGCATTGGACGCAGTCAGATCAACTGATCTCTGGCGAGATGTTTGATAGTTTTGCCGCTATGGATGCGCCAAGTCCGCTTCATATCCACCCATATTTGTTCGGACCGCAGGCAGGCCCCGGCGAAGATCAACAGCTCGGCATTCGCACCTATGGTGCGCGCCACTGGCTGGGCCGCGAAATCGTGATCAAACCCAATGTGCTGCCTTGGGCTTCCAATTTCGAAACCATCCTTAGCTTCATGAATGTGAGCCTGGTGGAGAACGGCTATGTCATCCCGGATGGCGATACGTTCGGGCCGGAAGACCGCAGCCTGTCATACCGAGTGAACTGGCGCGATGCTGATCCGGAAGATGGCGAAGCGGGCTTGGCGTTTTATGAGCTCACTCCGCTCAAGCACGTAGAGCATGATTTTCTGGCCGACGACCATGTTCCCGATGAGAACGCCATCGACGACCGGTCCTTTCCCGCCGACCTGATGCCAAAGAAACAGGATGCCAAGGTCGAGCTTGCCAATGAATGGGCCGAGAAACGCGCCATGGCCGAGGGTATTGGTGGGAGGTTTGAAGTGCGCGCGATTGGAGACGGCGGTGCACCGCCACCTGATCCAGACGCACCAAAGCCCGCCCAGGTCAGCCAGCCAACGCCCAGCAATCCGGGCATGCCGAGCCTGAGCGGCAAAGGCCTGCGCGCCAAAGTGTTTGGCCGGAAAGGCGTTTAGCGCACAAGGGTTTAGCCCCTCAGCATTGGCTGAGAGGCCATTTCACGATGCGTTTAGATAGGCGCTTTTACGCGCTGGCTGCTTCAGCCGCTTCTGCTGCTTCGGCTTCTGCTGCACGGCGTGCAGCGCGCTCTTCATCAGCGCGGGCGCGGTCTTGCACAGTCTTGCGAGCCTGTTCAGCCAAACCACGCCAGGTTTTCTCAGCCCGCAGATGCCGCTCACGCACATTGGCGAGATCAGACTTTTCCGCTTGCGCCGCGGCTTCGTCGGCGCGTTCGCTGTAGAATTCGTATGTTTGGGCCATGCAATGGTCTCTCTTTATGCTCCGGCTCAGCAGGGGTCAGAGTGCGTGCAAGCACTTGGCCTGTCGTGCCGCCCGCAAAGCGCAGCGGCGCCAGATTCTTTGGATAGGCCGCTAGGTTAGCAGATTTATGCGCAAACACCTAATTCGCGCGGCTTTCTTGGTAAACGCGCACGCAAGCACTCACGCTCTGCAGCGCCCATGCTCACCCGGTTTGGCTAGGCAGCCTTGTCCACCGAGCGCCCGCGTCCGAACAAGCGGCTGAAGAAACCACGCTTCTTTGGTTCAGGCTCAGGCGCCTCTTCCATAATCTCATCGACCTTGCGGCGTAGATCTGCACCGGAGAATTCCTTCTCTTCTTCAACCACTTTGCGCTGAATGAAGGTCTCTGCCTCAATAGATGCCAGCTCGGCCGCTGGACGGCGTTCCGCCACCTGTTCAGTCGCGGGCTTCGCCAACACGCTGATCAGTTCAGGGCGCATGTCCTCAACCGCAACAACCGCGCCGATCCCGATGGGATGGAGGTGCTTTTTCACACGCGCTGCAATGGCCTGCTGGCACCTAAGCGCGCGCCACCAACAGCTCACCACATACTCGACGTAGCGCAGCGGCGCTTGCTGCGGATTGTCATCGCGGAAGAAGTGACGCTGTTTGTGGAATAGCAGCGCAGTGTTGAGCGGGCCAAACCCCTCAATCTCAAGGTAGAGCTCAATGTCCTCTTCTTTGCCAGCCCACGTCGGACCCTCTTCGCTGCCACATTCCGCGATAATCTGGTCAGCGGGCGTATCGGAGAAGGCATAGTCCTCGTCGGTGTAGAGCATGGCCGCAAGGAAGGGTTCATGCGTCTTGCCCTTTTCAAATGCTAGATCAGGCGGGTTCGCCGCAACGATGATCACCGTGCTGACCGGCTCACCTTCCAGCCCATCGACGCAATCATACACGTCTTCGAGACCGTTGATCTCAATCGCATCATGATCAAGCTGGCGGCACAGTTCAGCGACCGGGGTGTCCATCGTCGCGATATGCTCTGCAAGGATTGCCTCAGCGGCATCGAAATCCGAGGCGGCAAACAGCGCATGCAAGCGCGCCTCAAAAGCCTTTTCCCCTTCGGCAGTCGCGAAGACTTCCTGCAGCTGATGCATTTTCAAAACCCCTTAGTAACGATACGCACTGACGCAAACGGCCAGCCTCGCTGTCATGCAGCGAAAGTCTTCCAGCGCGTTAACCGTGCATGGCTACCATAGGGTTAATATGGAGGTTACTGTGGTGCATGTGCTCGCTTCTAACCACGGTCAGTGCGAGTAGGAAAGCGCTATGGCGGCCGTAGCCAGCGTCATCAGCGCTTCATGTCTTGGCTCAAAGTGCCCGAGCCTAGTCGCGCATTGACCCGCGCAGAGGGATTGCAGCGGGGCAGAGCATCACAGCCCCGCCCCGCCACGGATCGCTTAGTCAGCAGCTGACAAGTTCACAGCGCTTTCTTTGCCATTACGGCCCTCTTCGAGGTCGAAGTTGACGCGCTGGTCCTTATCGAGCGATTGCATGCCGGCGGCTTGCACTGCGCTGATGTGGACGAAGCTGTCATTCGAGCCATCGTCAGGCTGAATGAAGCCATAGCCCTTGTCAGTGTTGAAGAACTTTACGGTTCCAGTCTTAGACATAGTCGTTTCCTTTCAAGCGAAACGGTAATTGCCATGCCCCAATGCGAGGCATGGTTGTGCGTCAAATCGTCAAATGAAAGGAAGTCGTCGTCTGGTTTACGCCGGGGGCCACAGGGGCCAAACGGCGGAAGGCAAATCTCGAAGTCCGTCGCAAATCTCGACGTCAGCAAGTGCCAACTAGCAGACATTTGGGCAATCACCTAATTTGAAGGAGTTAGCCGCAATTTCTGCGCCGCCACCTGAGGTCCCTTTTCGCCGCCCCGTAAGCTCCATTCCTCCACTCGCCGCACGCACGGGGCGCTTGGAACAGCTGGAACACTGTCTAAGGCCAAAAACCATCCGATCACAGACACGCCTATTGATCGAAAAAATCGATTGAAGACTGCGCGCGGCATCGCGGCAATTGCCAGGGAAATTGGCCATCCGCATGGTCTAAACGCCGCGCCCATCAGTAGGAAAGCCTCAGCGCCGCCTCAGACCATCTCGCCGCTGCAAAATGGCATTCCCGCCCGCGCTGTGGCAAAGCCATGCGCATGACATTCAAACACGCCCCGCGCGCGGCTTTCCCCCTGCTCGCCGCAGCCACGCTCGCCGCATGCGCAGGCTCCCCCGGCCCGGCAGGCAACACCGCCGTGCCCGAGCCCGCAAAGCCGGTCGCGCTCGCATCCTACCTTGGCACCTGGCACGAATATGCCCGCTATGAGGCGCCGTTTCAAAAGGGCTGCGAAGGCGTCACCGCGACCTATTCAAAGCGCGATGATGGCAAGATTGCCGTGCTCAATTCCTGCCGCAAAGGCGGGCTTGATGGCAAACTCAGCGAAGCCAAGGGCCGCGCCAAAGTGGTCGAGGGGTCAGACGGCGCCAAGCTGAAGGTCAGCTTCTTCGGCCCGTTCTACGGCGATTATTGGGTGCTTGATCGCGGCGAACCAAACGCCGAAGGACAATATCCGTGGTCGATCGTCGGCGAGCCGTCAGGGCGCTATTTATGGATGCTCACCCGCGAGGCCCAGCCCAGCGCAGAACTGCGCGCCGCGCTAGAAGCCCGCGTGCGCGAGCTGGGTTATGACTGGGATTTGGTGAGAAAAACGGCACAAGAGCCCACAACCCCGTCATCCTGAACTTGTTTCAGGATAACAAGCCACAAGCCTCACTCTCGCAAACCCAGCTCCAGACTCAGGTCAAGCCACTCAGAGTTCTCCGCCTCCACCAGATTGATCTTCCAGTCTCGATGCCAATTCTTCAGCTGCTTCTCGCGCGAGATCGCGTCATACATGCTCTCAAACATCTCAATCCTGACGAGACGTTTGCAATTTCTCCTTTTGGCGAACCCTTCGATTGCGCCAGTGCGATGTTGCCATATCCGCTGTGCGAGATTGGAAGTGACGCCGATATAGATGTAGCCGCGGCGACCGCTCGCTAAGACATAGACGCAAGGTTGTTTGGCCATATGCCCACCGTCATGCTGAATTCACTTCAGCATAACAAGTGAAGCATCTTTGAGGCGGTTATCCTGAAACAAGTTCAGGATGACGAGGGATTGTGGTCGGCCTGGAATGGTTCGGCGAACGACCAGTGAGCCGCAAGCCCGCACGGGCGTCGCGCTTTATGGCGCGGAAGCCAAGCGAACGGATGTGAGCGCCCGGCGTTTGAGGGCGCAAACAAAAAACCCCCTTCACATCTCCTTATCAGGCCGCGGGTCGTGCTTGTGCTTTTCTTGCTTGCCCAGCACGCGTTCCAGCCGCTGGGCCATGGTGTTTGCCGCCTTGCGGGCCGCCGTGTCCACATCGCCTGCATGTTCGGTGACGCCGATTGGCTTGTCCCCGCGCGGGCGCGCTTCGATCATACAGGCTTTGTCGTCATCACCGCCCTTGCGCGCATTGTCATCGCGCACGTGCACCTCCAGCCGGGTGAGGCGATTTTCAAACCGGGCAAGCTTGTGACGCACGGCGTTTTCGATCCGCTCGGCGACGTTTTCAGTGCCCATAACGCTGCTGTCAGAGTTGAACTGGAACTGCATGGTTTCGGTGTTTGGCATCGGGGGCGACGCTCCTCTCTTAGCGGGTTTGTTGTGTTAATGGATATGGGAAGCCACGCGGGAATTTCGAGGAATTTCGGAGTGGGAGTTTCGCGGCTTGGTCCGCGGAGCACGATTTTTTGTTTGCGCCCTCAAACGCCGGGCGCTCACATCCGTTCGCTTGGCTTTCGGCCTAACCGGCCGGCGCGCGGTCGCGCTTGCGGCTCGCTTCGCTCACCGGACCATTCCAGGCCATGGCAATTGCGCCGAGATACTTGGCGCTTAACAGTTGGCTTGGACGCGGAGCACGGTCGCGTAGCGACCGCAAGGGCGCACGCCCGCCCGCAGCGATGCGATCTATGATCGCGTGAGCGAGGATAGCCAAGCGAACGGATGTGAGCGCTGGCGCTTGAAGCCAAACAAAGACTCTTTCCCATCTTGGCGCTAGAACCTCGGCAATGTCCGAAGCACAAACCCACATCACAATCCTGGTCGATGCCGATGCCTGCCCGGTAAAAGACGAGGTGTACCGCGTCGCAGAGCGGTTTAAGGCTGAGGTGCGCATCGTCAGCAATTCGCCGTTCCGCATCCCCGATCACCCGCGCATAAAACGCATTGTCGTCGACGATGGCTTTGACGCGGCGGATGATTGGATTGCGGAAAATGCGAATGCGCGCAGCGTGGTGATCACCGCCGATATTCTGCTGGCCGAGCGGTGCCTAAAGGCAGGCGCGGCGGTGCTGTCTCACAATGGCAAACCGTTCGATGCCGCCAGTATCGGCAGCGCAATCGCAACCCGCGCCATTATGGAAGACCTGCGCGCCGGGATGGACGGAATTGGAGGCGGCCCACCGCCGTTCTCAAAGGCCGACCGCTCGCGGTTTCTGCAGGAACTGGACCGGGTGTTGGTGGCGATGGGGCGGGGTTAGAATTGGTACCGGGGTTACGCTAACTAGCGCGGATTACTAAGCGGTGGCGAAAGATCAAAGCCAACCCTCACCACCAAGTGTGAGACTTGACCAATCCGGCACTCCCTCAATGATAACTCTCTGAAATGCGCACTCAGCTATCTCTAGCTGTTCCAATTTTGTGGCTTGGAAACTGCCCGCTGCCTTTGATTTAAACTTGACCAGTCCTCCATGAGCAACATCGCTGCGTTGATCATAAATCTGAGCGAGCTGTTTCGCCTTTGCCATCCGATCCGCTGAATTCTCTCCAATTAGCCAAGCACCTCTCGTCGAAAACTTATGGCGAATTTCAGATTTCGTGCCATCCCCAAGGAATAGAAGGATTTCGAGCGCGATCCCCAAGTCGAGGGCAAAGTCGTGAGGACTCTTGCTAAGCTTTGCTGAGTTGAGCCTACGCAACGCTGTGCAGATTCTATCCCTATACTTCGGTTGCATTTTGACTAGCGCAGTGAGCAGCAACTCGAATTCAGCTGGGTCAATTTCCACCGTGTCCGACAGAGACCCAAGGCCTTGAAGTTCGGCCTTCCCGCCGCAAAGAACAGTGCCAAAATGTGGAACGTGAGGAGGCAGATAGCTACTGGAATGAATTAGCTTGACGCCCACACCATTAAAGCAATTGATCGCTAGTGAGGCGAGCTCGAACTCCAAATTAAGTTGTCGGTCCTCATTGGAAAATCCACGATCTTCATCTCTATCAATGTCTCGTGGCGCTTTTACCCTACGTCTAAGAACGGACGTTGCCTTAGGAGACCAATCACCTCTTTGAGACAGGTCAATTTTCAGCAGGTCTTCTTTGTCTTCAACTTCATAAAAGTCGTTGGCCGGCAACAATTCAAACTGACTGCCCAATTGGAGAGCCTCAGCAACCTCAAGATTTCCCAGCCAATAGACCATATCCACGTCGATCTGATCATTTGCGAAAAATTCTCTTAGATCTTCATCTGCTTGGTGTCTGCCACAGGCGTTGGCCCGCCAAACCCACCAACTGGCTAGATGATGACTATGGAAAATGGACCAGCCACCCAGCGAGTTCGTCATACCCCGGTTCCTAAGTGGTTCGACCTCGGGCATCGCATCGATACGCTCTAGAACTTTTTTGCCTTCATCGGAATTCAAATACTGATAGATGAGCGCCTGCTGATTGATCGCAGAACTATGCGGATGAACAATCGTCGTGCGCGTTGTTATCGGAATGCCAAGTTCGCCAACTTTGATCGCTTCACCAGCAGCGGACACTGTTCACCCTTCCTCCGGCAGATACAGCTTCTGCCCCATATCCCTATATTTCTCGCTCATTTCTTCCATACCTTTGAGCGCAGCTTGCTTGCTGACCTCACTCCTTAGGCGTAACCCGCGCGGTGATCTTGATCTCGATCACGCCGCCTGGCGAGAACAGCCGGTCCACGTCAATCGCCGTCCATGCTGGAAAGGGCGCTTTGATATAGCGGTTTTTAACCGCGCTGAATGCGGGCATCGAGGCTTCGATATCGGTGTGGTAGGTGGTGAGATCGATCACATCGTCCCAGCTTGATCCAGCGCGCTCCAGCACGCTGCCGAGATATTCAAACGTGCTCTCGAGCCCCTCTTCGCTCAATGTGCCGTCCTGTCCCCCACCGACGATCACGCCGGACAGATAGACGGTGTTGCCATGGATTACCGCTTCGGAAAAACCGAACTCTTCCATAAAGGCGCGCGGACCTTCCGCTTCGGGCATGAGTGTTTGCTTCTTCGAAGAAGCTTCTGTGTGATCGTCCGCTTGCGCGGCGGTAGCCGCGAGGCAAAGTGCGCCCGCGACTGCGATGGATTTGATCAGGGCCTTCATGCGCCCTCCTCCGGCAAGTACAGCTTCTGCCCCATATCCTTATATTTCTCGCTCATTTCCTCCATCCCCTTGAGCGCCGCTTGCTTGCTGGCCTCGGCGGTGTCCGTGCCCAGTTTTTCTGCGGCTAGGAACGTCTCGGGGCTTTCATTCTGCTTGGCGGCGAAATCGCGCACTTCTTGGCTGATCTGCATCGAGCAGAATTTTGGCCCGCACATAGAGCAGAAATGCGCTGTCTTCGCGCCCTCTGCGGGCAGGGTCTGATCGTGATATTGCTCGGCCGTCTCCGGGTCGAGCGACAGGTTGAACTGGTCCCTCCAGCGGAATTCAAAGCGCGCCTTTGACAGGGCATCATCGCGCACCTTCGCCGCCGGGTGACCCTTTGCAAGGTCGGCTGCGTGCGCGGCGAGTTTGTAGGTCACAACGCCGACTTTCACATCGTCGCGGTCGGGCAGGCCAAGGTGCTCCTTCGGCGTGACGTAGCAAAGCATCGCCGTGCCGTACCAGCCGATCTGCGCCGCGCCGATGCCGCTGGTGATATGGTCATATCCCGGCGCGATATCGGTGACGAGCGGGCCGAGGGTGTAGAACGGCGCCTCGCCGCAGACTTGCAGCTGCTTTTCCATATTCTCTTTGATCTTGTGCATGGGCACGTGGCCCGGCCCCTCGATCATCACCTGCACGTCATGCTTCCATGCGCGGTGGGTCAGCTCGCCCAGGGTGTAAAGCTCGGCAAATTGCGCCTCGTCATTGGCGTCCGCGATGGAGCCGGGGCGCAGGCCATCGCCGAGGGAATAGGCGATGTCATAGGCCTTCATGATCTCGGTGATGTCGTCGAAATGCTCGTAGAGGAAGCTTTCCTTGTGATGCGCGAGGCACCATTTCGCCATGATAGAGCCGCCGCGCGACACGATGCCAGTCACGCGGTTCGCGGCCATCGGCACATAGGCCAGGCGGACCCCGGCGTGGATGGTGAAATAGTCGACGCCTTGCTCCGCCTGCTCGATCAGAGTGTCGCGGAAAATGTCCCAGGTGAGGTCTTCGGCCACCCCGCCGACCTTCTCCAGCGCTTGGTAAATCGGCACGGTGCCAACTGGCACGGCGGAGTTGCGGATGATCCATTCGCGGGTGTCGTGAATATTGCGGCCCGTGCTGAGGTCCATGATCGTATCCGCGCCCCAGCGGGTGGCCCACACCATCTTGTCGACTTCATTGGCGACGTCCGATGCAACGGCGGAATTGCCGATATTGGCGTTGATCTTGACCAGGAAATTGCGACCGATCGCCATCGGCTCGGTTTCCGGGTGGTTGATATTGTTTGGAATGATTGCGCGGCCGCGGGCGACCTCATCACGCACGAATTCCGGCGTGATCACCGTTGGGATTTCCGCGCCCCAGCTCTCACCATCGCGCACCAGATCAGCGGCCACTTTGCGGCCCAGGTTCTCGCGCTCGGCGACATATTCCATCTCCGGCGTGATGATGCCTTTGCGGGCATAGTGCATCTGGCTGACGTTCATGCCCGCCTTCGCGCGCAGCGGGCGCTTCACCGCGTTCGGGAATTGCGGGACACCGCCGCTGCGGTCCGGGCCGAGCTGGCCGTTGTCCTCTGGCTTCACCTCGCGCGCGTCATATTCCTCGACATCGCTGCGGGCCATTATCCAGTCACGGCGTTTCGCGGCGAGGCCGGCATTGATGTCGATGTTGACGTTCGTGTCGGTGTAGGGGCCGGAGGTGTCATAGACACGGACCGGTTCTTCCCCGCCCTCCAGATCAATCTCGCGCATGGCGACCTGAATGCCGCTACCCGTGCGCGCGCCAATGTGGACCTTGCGGCTGCCACGGATGGGCCCGGTGGTGACCCCAATTTCGACCGGTGAGTTGATGTCTGCCATGGCTGCGAAGTCTCCAAGAATGGCGGATGGGACTTCGGACAATGCCTTAGAGATAAGACCAGCCCGCTCCCTCCGCCGATGTTAATCGGTTCAGGTTCAACGGGTCGAGCGCTGCGATGCGCCCCTCTCAGCCTGTGCCTGACAATCAGACTCGCTGGCTCCCCGGGGATGGAAGCACAATTAGGGTACGCAGCCGCCTGCGTCCAGTGCGCTAAAGGCCGATAGCGTTTAACATCGCGCTATCCCATGCCCCACCCAGAGCATCTTCGCGGAAGTTGAACGAGCTGATGTATCCCCAGACGCAGCCATCAACATCGGCCGCGCGGAACGCATCAGTCACGGTCTGATAATAGAGCGCGCGATTGGCCGAGGGGATGGTTTGGATCGCGCCATATTCGCCCATGAACACTGGGCGGCCCGTGCGGTTCATAAAGTCCTGCACTTTTGCGACACTACTATCGACCTCGCTTAAATCCTGCGGCGTGCCGAACACACGCCCGAACGGCGGCGGACTGGCCAGAAAGCTCGCGCCCTGATGGGTGAAATCAAACGGATCATAATAATGGAATGTGGCGATCAGATAAGGATCATCGGGCAATGGCAGAGTGGCCAGCGAATTGATCCCGCTGAAATTCTCACCCCCAATCACCACTGGGCGAGTTGGGTTCGTCGCGCGCACATTGGCCAGCGCAGGCTCCAGGATGGACAGCAGATTGGCATCAGTGATCTGATTGTGCGGCTCATTCAGCAATTCGAACCAGACCATATCATCGGCATTCTGAAACCGATCGGCAATCTGCAACCAAAAGGCAGCAAAGCGATCCCTATGGCCATCCGGGTCGGCGAAAATCTCGTCATAATGATGAACGTTCAGGATCACGCGTAGGTCAGATGCACGGGCCAGATTGACGACCTCTTCCACCCGGTCCATCCACGCGGCATCTACCATGTAGGGCGGAGCGGCGAGCGCATGGGTCGACCAGCGCACCGGAATGCGCACGGTTTCAAACCCCTGCGCTCTGATTTGCGCGAAGTCATCATCGGCAATCGGGCGTCCCCAACTGCCTTCGGTGGGATTGCCCTCCAGCTGGTTCGACATGTTGATGCACGCGCCGATCCGCGCGTCAGCCTGAGTGAGCTGTGCGCCGGGGCTCGGGGGAACGGGTGTTGCAGTTGGCGCGGGAGTTGGCGTTGCCGTGGGTGTCGGCGTCGGTGTAACGGCCGGTCCGTTGCTGCTGCTAGAACCCCCGCCGCACCCTGTAAGGCCGGTCACCATGGCCAAGACCGCAATCGCGGCTCCGCTATGCCAATGCCTGCGCCAACCCGATGCCATACCCATCATCGCTTCTCCCCGACCTTACCACTGTCAACGTTGTCACTCCTTTCGCATGTCCTTCAAGACAGCTTGCGACCACTGCTGCGACAAGGAAGGCGAAACGATCGGCGGCTTCCAACCGGGCTGGATGGGCGGGCCTAGCACTCTCGCATTTCGATCTTAAACCAAATGCGTAGTCGGCCACTTTGCAACCGCCCAATGACGTGCAAGGCGATCTAAACAGTATTTTCACGAGAAATTAGGGCTTTTTACTTAGACGCGTGGCTCTCCAAGGGATCCAATGTCATGAATTTCTCGCCAGATTTTCTACCAGAAGATAGCCAGCACACGCTCCAAGAGCCGCACACTGCCGCGCCCGACGCCGATTTCGCGGCGGCAGAAGAGGCGGAAGAGAACGCCATTGCGCGCCGTTTCAACGCGATGCGCATGACCGCGAAAGTGGCGCTGTATAATGACAGCCTGCTGGCAATATTGGGAGCAATGCTGTTTTGCACCGCCGCATCTCTGTTCATGGGCAGCTGGAGCTGGATCGCGACATCGCTCGCAATTCTGGTTGGCATGCTCGGCTTTGGCTGGGTGGCACTGGCGAAACGCGGCATGGCGCGCGATTTGGTCGATCCGATCACCACAATTTCAGGCGAGATGAGCAGGCTTTCCAGCGGTGCGCGGGATATCGAAATTTCCGGCCAATCGCGGCAGGATGAAATTGGCGATCTGGCCCGCTCGCTCGACGCGTTCCAAACCGCTTACACCCGTTTGGATCAACTCGCGATTGAACGCGACATCGCTGATCAATTACGGGTGGAAAACGAAGAAAACCAGCGCCAGGAATTCCTCAAGCTGGCGGAGCAATTTGAAGCGATGGTCGGTGAAGTCACCAACAATGTCGCCACCGCCGCATCGCAGCTGAACTCTAGAGCGCAAGATCTGGCTGGTTCCGCACACCTCTCATCAGAGAAAGCCAAGATGGTCGTCGATGCGATGGCTCAGGCATCGAGCGGTGTGGCGGCTGCCGCAGCGGCATCAGATGAGTTTGCCCTGTCCATCGACGAGATTAGCCGCCAAGCGTCCCGATCTGAGGAATTGGCCCGCAACGCCTCGCGCGCTGCGGAGGGAACCGACAAGACAATCTCGGCCCTGTCCAACGAAGCCGAGCAGGTTACGCAGGTGGTCGAGTTGATCCAATCGATCGCCAATCGCACCAATCTGCTCGCGCTCAACGCCTCTATCGAAGCGGCGCGCGGCGGCGAGGCTGGACGCGGCTTTGCGGTTGTGGCGTCAGAGGTGAAAGAACTCGCCAATCAGACCAGCACAGCGACCAGCGAGGTCTCGGTGCAGATTGAAACTATGCAAGGCTCGACCAATGCCGGTGTCTCAGAATTGCAAGCGATCGCTGAGCGGGTCCGCGAACTGGAGACGACATCAACCTCGATTGCGGCGGCTGTTGATCAGCAATCGGTCGCTGGCAAAGACCTCGCCCACAGCATCGATCTATCCGCCCGCGGGACGGAGGATGTAAACGTCCACACCGCAGAAATGCTGGAACAGGCCAGCAAAGTCGGGACCGTGGCCGATGAATTGCTGGGCTCTGCTACCGACCTTGAAGGCCAGGCAAAACGCTTGAGCGATCAGGCCAAGTCTTTCTTGGAACGCATCCGCAAAGACTAGGGCGATCCGGCAACTTTGACGCTGCCTGGACCACCCCTGCGCTGATCAAATAGGATCAGTCGTCTTTGACTGCGACCGATAGGCAGAGCGCGAGCAGCAGCGTCGCAAGAACGCCAGAGCCGCCAGCTAGCGGCAAGCTGCCCGAGAAGTCACGGCCGAGCGCCATGGATAGAGTGTTCGCGATCATCGCGACCGCGCCAATTGCCACTGTGAGCCCGCCCAGTGCTTTCGCGCCGCCGCTCATTTTCGCCATGCCGAATACAATCGCCGCGAGACCCAGCAGGATTTTCGCCGCATTGTAGACCATGAAGGAGAAGGCAACGACCGCGCCAGCCGCTGGCTGCAGTCCTTCGACTTCACCAGCCGCCTCAAAGAATGGACCGAACATGGTGAGGCCCACGCCGACTTGAACGACATTGAGCGTGCCCGCGACCAGGATAGCCGAGAACCCGAGGCTGTAGCGTTTTGCATCCACCAAAGCGGACCCAGCAAACGCCGCCAGCAGGACGAAAATCAACCCTTCTGCGCCCCACATCAATTGGCGCGGGACATCGACTTCGGCCATGTAGAGGCCCGTGTAAATCGCCTGTGTTATGGCTGACAATATGAGCAGCCCGGCCAAGACTTGGACGGTGCGTTTCAGTGTAAATTCCATTGCAATGGACCCCTTAATGGATGCGGTGTATCCGCCTGACTTCGGACTGGGCAGGCGAAAGGTTACATCCCCGATGAACAATTTTTGCAGCCTAAGCAATCACGCCGCGCTGCCCCACGCTTTCAGTGCCTTCGGAACCGGCGCCTGACCCAGCTCTACCGCCTTGATGCAAAGGCCACTGATGTGGCGCGGCGATTTGGCGCAGCGCCGGGCAAGGACCCGTGGGCGGGCGGCTATGTCGCTCCGCTAAACTTTGCGCCTGTGATCACCGCGGGGCGCGAATTTATCGCTGGCTCGCGCCCCGCTGGCGGACGCCTCAGCCCGCGCATGACGCCGCGCCTTTGGGGTGTGTTGCCCCCTCCCAAGTCAGATGATCCGACCCGGCGCATTGCTTCTGTACGCAATCTCGACAGCCCGTTCTGGATCGGGAACTTGCGCAACAGCGAGTTTCGCTGCCTAGTGCCCGTGACCAGCATCATGCTCTGGGGCAGCGGCACCGATTATGAGGGACGGCGTCTCAAGCATTGGTTCGCGCCGGAAGGCGGCGGGATCTTCGCTATGGCGGGCGTCTGGAAGGACGAGGATGTGCCCGCCTTCGCCCTGCTAACCCGCGACGCAGCGGGCGCGCCCAGAGATGCGGGGTGCAAAAGCATGCCAGTGATCGTACCCGATAGCGAGGCCGCGCGGCAAACCTGGCTCCACGGCGGCTGGGACGCGGCGCGCAGCATCGCTGAGCAAAGCCAGCCTACGCCGCTCGTTGAACTGGGTTCAGATCAGCCTGAATGACCGCTCACGGTCCGCGGCCCTTTCGCGCCCTTCAATCTTCCTGTACCTTTGACAACAATCGCGTTCAGGATCCGCTCAACCCGGCGCATTAGAAAGACTGACCAACAACAAAAGACATGGGTCGCAGACTGTTCACTTAGGGGGGAAGTGCCATGCGCTTTTCTAAGTCTGCAATTGTCGTTTCAGTTATCGGCGCAGCGCTGGCGTTTTTCGCATCGCCTGCGCCGGACACATCCACAAACCATATCAGTTTTGCCGCATCGGCTGCTGCGCGAACACCGTGCGGCGGTGATGGGCAGCGCGCCTGCAAAGTTTGGGAGCGGCCTGGCCGTCCTTGCAACAAGGGGTTGGTTGAGCGCAGCAGGAACGCACTTGATCCCAATGCCGGTTACTGCGTTCGCGCCTCCAGTGGCTCCAAATCCATCCTGTCAAAGGCTGCGGCAAGAGCGGATCAATCCGCCGATCTGATCGGCAGGATTGCAACGACTTGGGCGAGTTGCCGCTTTCCCGCAGATATTTTGGCCAATCCGCACAGCAAAGCCTTCCACGATAATATCCTCGCCTCCAATTGCTACGAAGGGACGATGCAGCTCGCCGACGAAGCCGGTTACCGCACCGTCACCATTGGCTTTGTCAGCGGCGGCGGAATTGGGATTGGCGCAGAATTCGACAAAGGCTTTGCGTTCGATACGGCGGGACAACTTCCTGCCTCGCGCTATCGCACCAAGGCGCTTGAATTCGGGACTCTAGGCGGCGGAAGCGGAATTGTGGTTGGGTTCTTCAAAGGTCGCAACCAACCCGGGCCAGGTGGCATCGCAGGAACCGCGCATGGCGGCAGCGGAGCCTATGGCAAAGATATCGGCATCTGGTACGGCTATGATGGCGCGTATCAGGGCCTCACGGTGGCTGTCACAGCGGGCTTGGGCGGTGACTTTGCCTATGTCCGCAACGAAACGGAGGTGTGGCGCACCAATTTGACCGGCAGCGTCATCGTGCCCGCGAGAGACGTCCCTCGCCCGCGTGCGAAAAGCCCGCCCTACGCCTACCCACGCATCGGCCAGCAGCCGGGCAGCCTCGCGCAATATGAATATGCCGACCAGCAGACCGAAGTGCAGTTTTGCAACCGCACACGCGAAACAGTCCATGTCGCTTTTGGCTATTATGACTGGGGCTATTATTCGCCGCGTTCCAACTGGTCGAGTGTTGGATGGTGGACACTCGCTGGAGGCCGCTGTGCGTGGGTCGGCCTGCCTGATCAGGCCGACGGCAGCGCCTATTATGGCGAGATATTCGTCGTCGGAAGAAGCGGCGAGGATCGCTGGCAAGCGCGCAGCGGGATGGAGCTATGCGCACCGTCAGGTGACGCCTTCCATTTTGCCAAAACAGAAACAATCAAGTGCCACATCCGAGACGTTATGGTGGGCCAACGATATGTGGTCGGCCCTCACACCGACAACACGATACCGTTTGAATAATGCTGGGAGGAACAGACCGATGAAGATCTTAATTCCAATGGCTTTGGCAGCCGGAACGCTCGCTCTTGTGCCTGCGCCAGCCCTGGCATCTCACGGGCCGGGCGGGCCTGATTTTGAGCGCGGAGAAATGCAGCTTTACGCCTGCGAAGGCGGGTTCAAAATCACGGTGACCAGGCTCCAAGTGCTGGGCGAAAGCGCCGTTCAGGTGGGCTTCCCCACAGGCCGAGATGACAATTTGGCCGCGCTCCAATTGCTGCCCGCAACCCAAACCGGCAGCGGGGTCAGATACGCATCCGACATCACCAGTTTTCACGAAAAGGGTGACACGGCCATTTTCAGGACTGAGGCATCGGCAAAGTCTGAGGCAATACCGTCAAGCACATGCACATTGGAGCGAACCGGACCCCCTGCCCCCGCCTCCGAAGGCAAGTCAGATCCGGTCACTCAGACCGCCAGCAATGGCAGTTATTGGGCGAAGGTCAAACCGGGCTACGGCGCCGATCCGTCCGCCCCGCCCACCTATTTCGAAATCGAAAATGTCTGCATCACCACCGACGGCAAACGCTTCTTTGCCATCCACCCGCCGGTGGGCGACGAACCCGCCTTTGCCATCACCGAAGACGGGCCGCTGGCAATCAATATCGGCGAAGTTGATGCAAGCGCAGGCGGGCGGCACTACAAAATCAGCAACCCTGATAACGACGGTGAATTCCTGACCATGAATTTCATCGCGCCCGGCATGCGCGAGGCGGATCAGCCCAGCGCCACCGCAGGCCTATCCAGCATCACAGGCGATGATCGCCAGATCGATTGCACCGACAATGATCAGATCGTTTACATGGCGATGCTCGATGATGGCGGGGTCACAATCTCGCTTGAAGCAGGAGAACTGGTCCTGCGCTTTATCGGCAATCCGCCGGATGCAGGCGAGGAATTTCGCGGCGGCTTGTTCTCGCGCTCCGACGCGGGCGCGACTTTCGACTTCTTCGTCGATGAAGACCGGGTGAGCTTTACCGCCAGCGAAACAGGGCAAATGCCGAACGGATCAGCGGCGGTCTTCCACCCCATGATGCGCCAAGTCTATTCCGATCCGGTCGTCTATTTCCTAGCCAATCCCGATATGCTGGCGGAGCGCTTGCCGAGCCTCGCGCCCGGCGTCTCGCCGATGATCGACCGCTTGTCGCTGTGCAATCACTTCGCAGGAGAAGCGAGCGAAGACGCGGAGCGCAATCAGCAGATCATGCAGCGCTGGGAGGAGTTGGCCTGTGACGGCATATCGGCCGAGTACAAGTCAGCTCTGGCAGCAGCAGCGAGCGGCAGCCCGCTTAAAGTCTACCTTCAGAAAAACAGCCCCGCTTGGGAATAGCTGCGGGAGTGATCACTCGCTGGGCTTGGCGATGGGAGTGATGGCAACCTCCTCGCCGGCCTTGGTGAAATAGGTCCAATCGCTGCCTTCGAGGAATGCGGGTGTCTGCACGGGAACGTGCACGCCAATGGCCTTTTCTGCGTTGAGCGTGCGGTCGATCAGCAGCCCGGTCTCATCCTGTTGGAAGAACCAAAACGGCACCATCACCAAATTCGTCCGCGCGCAGCAAAAGAACTTTGAATTCATGGTGAAATGCTGCGCAGCGGGATCGGCATCGCCCATATGCATCACGCGGATCGGCGCGCCTGCGGCATTGGTCGCCGAGACCCGGAAGGTGATGTTGTGGACCTCGCTATGCCGCTCTGGCCAGCCTGCATGCGGGGTGCGCAGAGCCTCAACCACCGCCCCTGACACCTCGATCCGCTCTGCCGCCTCACCATTGCTGAGCGTGACGCTGGTGATCCGCTCGGCAAAGCCATCCTGCCACAGTTCGTGGCCTTGCATTGCCTCTTCAGCCTGAGCGGGCGCGATCAATTGCACGCCCGGCTGCGCGGCCATCAGGCGGTTGAGATATTCGGCGGAGAAATGGTCACCATGCGCGTGGCTGACGAAGACCGCATCGACATTATCGTAAGGCGCGCTGCCCTTGATAATCGCCTCGATCAGAGGCTCGCCCATTTCGGCGAGCGAGCCAAAATGATTGTCATACAAGGGATCAAACAGAAACTTGGCCCCGCCCATATTGGCGCTGACCCCAGCATTCAGGATCGAAGTGACGGCATCCACGCTGCTGCTCTCACCAGCCGGAGCTTCCGATGCGGGCGCGGCGGAGCAGCCCGCCAGCACCAATGCTCCGAAAGCTGCTGCTAACCCTGCGCGATACGCCATACCCATTCCTCTTCCATCCATCGTCTATGCTCAAAGGTTAGGCCGCAATCCGCAGCAGGTCCAGTTGGCGCGCGCGAGAACACGCAGGGGCATGACAAGCCCGCCCCTGCCACCTATCGTGCAGTCAACAGCATTCAGCCCAAGGATTGGAGCCGTCTTGGACGCCCCGCAAACGCCCAGCATTGAAGAGCTTACCAGCATAGAACGCGCCCAGTTTGAAAGCGCAGTGGTGCAGGCTGGTCAGCCGGTCATCATGCGCGGATTGGTGAGCCACTGGCCGGTGGTGAAGGCCGCCCAGAAATCGCCGGAGGCGCTGCGCGATTATCTGGGTGCAGGCTATAACGGCCAGCCGGTGGACACCTTCGTCTCCGCGAGCGGAAATGACGGGCGGCATTTTTACGATGAGCAGATGCGCGGCTTTAACTTTCAGCGGCAAAAAGCACCGCTGAACGCTCTGCTCGACAAGCTGATCGAGGTTGCAGACCAACCGAACCCGCCCGCGATTTATGCTGGCTCCGTTCCGGTGAGCAGCTGCCTGCCCAATTTTGCTGCGGACAATGCCTTGCCGCTGCTGGAAAACCGGATCGAGCCGCGTGTTTGGATCGGCAATAAGTCGCGCGTCGCGGCGCATATCGATGTGGAGCTCAACATTGCCTGCGCCGTGGCCGGGCCGCGCAAATTCACCCTCTTCCCGCCGGATCAAATCGGCAATCTCTACATCGGCCCGCTGGAGTTCAATATGGCCGGCCCGCCCGCCAGTCTTGTCGATTTTGCCAATCCTGACTTTCAGCGTTTCCCGAAATTCCGCAAGGCGTGGGACGCGCGCATCGAGATTGAATTGCAGCCCGGCGATGCCCTGTTCCTGCCGCCGCTGTGGTGGCATCACGTTACCGCCGACGGCGCTTTCAACATGCTGGTCAACTATTGGTGGCCCAGCGATCCGCGCGGCGTGCAAATGCCCTCAATGGCGCTGGCCATGCTGGCCATTCGGGAACGCCCCTTGTCAGAGCGGCAGGCCTGGAAGAGCTTCTTTGATCACTACGTGTTTGGCGAAGATGCACCGCAATCCGCAGACCACATTCCCGATCACGCTCGCGGCGTTTTGGGACAGGCGGGGACGGAGCGCGACAAGACCATCATCGGCTTTGTCATGCGCAGCCTCGGCATGCGCCAACATCGCTCCGCTAAAGCTTGACCACACGCGCTGCGCGCCGCAATCCTCAAGCCAACACCATCAACCTTACGAAAGACCCGATAATGCCATTTCGCATGACTGATATGGTGGGATGTGAATTCCCGCTCTTTGCCTTCTCGCACTGCCGCGATGTGGTCGCCGCGGTCAGCCGCGCAGGGGGTTTCGGTGTGCTCGGCGCGGTCAGTTTCACCCCGGAGCAGCTCGAAACAGAGCTCAAATGGATCGACGACAATGTCGAGGGCAAGCCCTACGGCATCGACGTTCTGATCCCCGAGGTGCAGGCGGTCGATCATTCAGTGAGCGCGGATGATATCGTCGCCGCGATCCCGGCGGAATACCGCGATATGACCGCCAAGATCCTGCAAGAAGCAGGCGTCAGCCTGGATGGCACTGCGCCGCTCGGCGGCAGTCAGGCGCCCAACACATCGCTGGGCCAGGAATTGCTGGAGGTCAGCTTCAACCACCCGGTCCGCCTGATCGCCAATGCGCTGGGCACTGCCCCGCCTGCAATGATCGAAGCGGGCAAGAAGCACGGCATTCCGGTGGCCGCATTGGTCGGCGCAAAAGAGCACGCGATGAAGCAAATCGAGGCGGGTGTGGATCTGATCATTGCTCAAGGCGGCGAAGGCGGCGGGCATTGCGGCGAGGTCAGCACAATCGTGCTGGTGCCGGAGGTGATCGAGGCGATTGAGCGAGCAGGCGCGGACATTCCCGTGCTCGCGGCTGGCGGGATCATGAACGGGCGGCAGATGGCCGGGATGATGGCAATGGGCGCAGCGGGCGCATGGTGCGGCAGCGTGTGGCTGGCCACGCAGGAGGCCGAGACGCATGAGGTTTTCCGCGAGAAGATGATCGCCGCCTCCAGCCGGGATACGATCCGCTCCAAACACCGCACCGGCAAATTCAGCCGCCAGCTGCGATCCGGCTGGCATGCACGCTGGGAAGAGGCTGGCATGCCTGCCCTGCCTATGCCGCTGATGATGCTACTGTCTGAGCCCGTGCTGCGCGCAATCGACAAGGCCGCAGTGAACGGCAATGAACAAGCGCGCGAGCTATGCTCTTACTTCGTCGGGCAAGGCGTTGGCCTGGTCACAGAAGTGCGCAGCGCGGGCGGCGTGGTGCAGGATTTCAAACAGGAATTCGCCAGCGGCTATGAGAGTTTGGCTGGCGCGCTTGAATAGGCGGGGAGAGCAGGCGAGCTGAGCCGCATTCCGCTAAAGCCCGATCACCGTTTCCTGCGCCGCCAGGGAGAAGGTCTGCCTGTCTGCCGGCGTAGACAGCAATGCACTGCGCACTGCACGGAACCGGTCAAGATCGCTGCCGTAAGACGCCGCCAATCGGCCACCGGTGAGATCATGGAATTTGCCCCAATGCTGCGCATATTCAATACCCGCTGCATCCAGCGCGCTGCGCACGCGCTCGATGACCAAATGGGTGTTCATCGAGTTCAGCCCGTCCATGTCGATCACGCAGCTTGGCTCGAACCGGGTGAAAGCCAGATGACCGGGTGATTTCTGCACAAACCGGCAAGCAAACACGATCGGAGCAGGTCCAAATTGTTTATGCGCCTCGATTGCCAGGTCGAGCGCTTCTATGCAGCGATCGGCCGGAACCGCCAGCGATGCTCCAGCGGTTTGCGAACGCGGCGTGGTGAAATCAAATGTCTCGCCCCAAGTGCCCTTCTCATTCGCGAAGAGCTTTAGCTGCATGTCGAACAATTTGCTGGTGAGCAAAGGTGTGAGCGGATCGACTGCATCGAGGAATTTGCCGACGAGGCCGGGCAGGTCGAAGCCCGCACCATATTTTCCTTGCAGCCGATAATCGATCTGATGAGTGGCCGGAAACGGCTCCTCATACATCAGCTTCACCCGCGTCGGTGTATCTTGCTTGTGCGGGTTGACCACCACCTGAAAGAAATAGGGTCGCGGGTTACCCGCAGGCACCTGCACCTCTGGCGGGATGTCGATACCTGCCGGATCGAGCGTGCGCATCGCCTGCTTTAGGCGGTCGTCATAAGGGTGTTCGAATTGAGACGCGCTGAGCAGAAAGATCGGCCGTGTTTCAATCACCACCGAATGGACGACACCGAGCAAGCCAAGCGAAACCAATCCGGCATCGAACAGGTCATCATCCCGCCTGAGCTCCGCACCGAAATCCTGCACAAAGGCAGCTGATGCAACCGGCTTTGAAGGACGTTCGATCCACAGGTTCTGGCCACCAGCTGACAGCAATTGGATAGCTACAACCTGGCTTTGAATGCCGCCGTGATCGATTGCCGAACCATGCGTGCCGGTGGACATCGCGCCTACGAACGTCTGGCCATTGCTGGCCCCGCTTGTCGCAAGTGAGCGGCCCCGTTCCTTCTCAAGATAGCGGTTGATTTCGAAAATGGAGACGCCGCATTGGACGAGCAGTAGACCGTCGGCATCGCCAGCAAAGCCTGCGTCCATCGCACCGGCGCTGAGCCGAGCCTTTCTGTTCGCATAGGTTGTGTCGAGTATCCACGCATCCTGCTGGCCCGACACCTGCGAGAAGGACCATGTCCCGCCCACTGCGCGCAGAACTTTACCTTCCGCTTTGGCTTCTTCGATCAGGTCGAGCACAAGCTCAGCCGACTTGCGAAATTTCGCTGGTGAAAGCCCGCCAGACCCCGGATGCAATTCGTATCGGCGCCCCGCGTCAACGGCGTATGTCTCATGCCAATTTTGCCAGCGATTTGAGCTGCGCCGATGAAGCTTGGGATCAGTCGCCATCTTGGCCCTCCTCCCCTCGCTCAGAGCCGCCGAGCACCGGCACTTCGTCATCTTCGCTCTTGGAGCAGACATATTCGATGGACGTCGACTGGTATGCGCCCAGCGTTATCGCGCCGATCAGCGAATTGAAGAAATCGCGCTTGACGCGCACTTCGGCCACCGCATTGCTCTCGCATTCGAGCACTTCCGTCTTCTCGATTGCGCCGCCAAAACTATCGGCGCTCGCGCGCTCTGGCCCGCCCGCCCGCAGGGGTTCTTGAACTACAAAGAAGTGGGTTGTGCTGCACGCAGACACCAGCACTGCGAGTACAAGAACTGACGCGGCTTTAGGCAGTGAATTCACGACTCCCTCCTCTTAAAGATGAAAGAAGGATATCACGATGGGCCGCGATCAATAGTATCGACGCGACAATTTTGGCTCACAGGCTGTAAAGCAATGCAATCATTACAGTATTAAATTGGACGGGCGTTTACCCGCCCTTTTGCGCCGCGATCCAGCGGTCGATCTTGGCCTCCAGCACTGCCAGCGGCAGGCCGCCGGTGTTCAGCACCTGAGCGTGGAAATCCTTGATATCGAAGTCTCCGCCCAGCTGCTCTTCAGCCCGCGCGCGCAGTTCCTGAATTTTGAGCGCGCCGATCTTATAGGCCAGCGCCTGCGATGGAATGGCGATGTAGCGCTCAACCTCCGAGACCACTTCGGTCCGGGTCATGCCGGAATTTTCCAGCATGAAATCGATCGCCTTCTCGCGGCTCCAACCCTTTGCGTGCAGACCGGTGTCGACCACCAGGCGCATCGCACGCAGCTGCTCATCCTGCAACGTGCCATAGCGGTTCCACGGGTCTTCGAAGAAGCCCATCTCATAGCCCAAGGTCTCTGCATACAGCGCCCAGCCCTCAACAAAGGCGGTCGTCCCGCCAAAACGCATGAAGGCGGGCAAAGCTTCGTTTTCCTGAGCCAGACTGATCTGGAAGTGATGGCCCGGTGCGCCCTCGTGCAGGTAGAGCGTCATATTGCCAGTCGTCAGGCGGCTTGGCAGGTCATAGGCGTTGAAATAGAACGTGCCGGGGCGCGAACCGTCGGGGGTTCCCGATTGGTACGAACCGCCTGCGCTGAACTGCTCAATCGAGGGATCGTAAGGCTTAATCACCAGCTCCGACTTAGGGAGCAGTGAGAAGTACTCGCCGATCTTTTTATCAACCTCTTTGCCGAGATCGTAATAGCTCTGGGTCAGCGCCTCGCGGCTCTCCGGCTTGAACTGCTCATCGGTGCGGACAAAGTCGAAAAACTCGTTGAGCGTGCCTTCAAAACCGACCTCAGCCTGGACCTTTAGAAGATCGGATTTGACCCGCGCGACCTCTTTTAGGCCAAGCTCATGGATCGTGTTCGCATCGAGCGGCAACGTCGTCGTGCTCTCGATTAGCTGCGCATACAGCTCCTCGCCACCTTTCATCTGGCTGAGCCCAACACTGTCGCGGGCAACGGCGAGATATTCATCGCGCAGGAAGTCCCGCATCCGGGTGTGCGCAGCGTAAATTTCCTGGGTCTTCGCTTCGTATGCGGCGGTGAGGCGCGTTTTGTCTTCCTCTGAGAAATCCTCTGGGAATTTCTTCACCGGACCCATAAATTGCGAATCCGCAATCGGAATGCCGATCTGCGTGTCGAGCTGAGAAATGACATTGCCAATCGTCAGCTTGGTTTCAAACACGCCGCTTTCCATGCCGTCGCGGAATTTCTCAATCGCGCGGTCAGTGATCGCGATGTAATCATCATGGCGCGACAGATTGTCTTCGTAATTGGCGACTGTGCGGAATGGCGCTGCGCCGGTGCCGCTGGCGAAGCTGGGGTAGAAGGTGTGAAAGCCGCTGAAATGGTTGACCGGGCGCACTTCGGTGAGCGCACGAATGCGGTCGGTGCTGGCCTTGAGTGATTGCTCCTGATTGTATTTGAACACATCATAGGCGAGCTGATCGGTGGCCGAGAGTTTTGACCGGTCGATCTGCGCGAGCAGCGCCATGTTCAATTGCGTGTCGGTGCGTCCGGCGAGGAACTGAGCATCGGTGAGGAAATCGCCAAGCTTGTCCGCATCCTTATCGTCCCCGCGAAACAGGCGTGAGAGCGGGTTGAGCGCGAGCTGGCGCTGGTCAGAATCGGCAAACAACGCAAACAGCTTCTCGCCTTCTGTCTGCGGCTGCTCAGCGGCGGCCTCCGGTGCGGCGCTGTGATTATCAGCCAGAGCTGGCGCAGCTGGTAGAACGAACGCTGTCGCGGCGAGAAGTGCGGCACGAATATGCATGATGCGGGAGTCCCCTTAAACCAAATTTGATTGCCGGTCCGCGCTACCCCTGCCCCAATGCAAGGGCAAGCGCATGCCCGACTAACGTTCAATCCTGTTCGATCAATTGGCCGCGATCATTCGATCACGCGGCCGCGAACCATTACGAAATCAACATCCTCTAGCACGCTGACATCAGCCAGCGGATTGCCATCCACTGCGATGATATCGGCTGAGAAGCCCGGCGCGATCCGGCCAATCTCATCTTCCAGTCCCAGCACTTCAGCTGCGACCGTGGTGGCTGATGCCAGCACTGCTCGGTCGGACATGCCGCCTTTGCGCATCAGAGCCAGCTCGCCTGCGTTCTGACCATGCGGGAAGACGCCCGCATCGGTGCCGAACGCGATCTTTACGCCGTATTCGTTCGCGCGCTCCACAATCGTGCCAGCAAACTGGCCGACTGTGCGGATCTTGTCCTCCACCACTGGGGTGTAAAAGCCGGTACCGAGATTGGTTTTAATCCCTTCAAACGCCATCAGAGTGGGGACCAAAGTCGTGCCGTTTGCCTTCATCGCGTCAGCTGCGGCCTTGTCGATATAGGTGCCATGCTCAATCGTGTGCACGCCGGCACGCGCCGCCGCTTCAATCCCGCGCGCACCATGCGCGTGGGCGGCGACTTTCAGACCGAGCGTTTCTGCCGTGTCGACAATCGACTTCATTTCAGCATCGGTGAAATGCGCCTCTAGCCCCCGGCCCTGCTGGCTGAGCACGCCGCCAGTGGCGGTGATCTTGATCAGGTCCGCGCCATATTTGGAGGCTTCGCGCACTTTTTCAGAGCACTCGACCGGCCCAGTGCAGGTGAACCCGGAATCGAGCACGTCGTTCACATGTTTGTGAAAACCGTTGGTATCGCCGTGTCCGCCGACAATGCTGATCGTGCGAGCAGAGGTGACGACGCGCGGTCCCGCCACAATACCCTCCGCCGTGGCGCGGCGCAGCATTTGCGTGACCTGATCGGTCCGCGAGCCGAGATCGCGCACGGTGGTGAACCCAGCCAAAGCGGTAATGCGGGCGTTCTTCGCCGCGATCAGCGTGTAATATTCTGGCGGCGTGGTGGCCGCGCGCCAAAACTCGCCGCTGGGATCGCCGGACAAATGCGTGTGCAGATCAATCATGCCGGGCAGAACGGTTTTGTCAGAGAGGTCGACGTAGCGATCATATTCTGTCGGCTTCAAATATCCGTCGGCCACCCGAACGATCTTGCCATCCTTCAGGATAATGGTCGCAGGTCCGGTGGGTTCGCTATTAGCGTCTACTATGACACTCCCGGCATGAATGGCGACATTCTCAGCCGCCGCAGGCGCGCTCAGCAGTGTCACAGCAGCGATCACGGGAACCGCGAGCTTGGATAGCAATTTCATCATTACACCTCTCTTACGTTTCGCCCCTGATAGGCTCGCTCTAAGCCGCGCCGCAAGCCCGCCAGGCGAGAAACGAAGTCGCGCACTATTTGCCAAAGGCGCTCTGAGCGTTATGAGAGGCGTGTAATTTTCCACTCAAAGGGGACAATTTTCGCATGAACAGGCTTTCGTTAATTTCCGCCACACTGTTCGCATCAGTCTCATTGACGGCGGCTGCCCATGCCCGCCCGATGACACCCGAAGACGTCGCCAAGCTGGAAAGCGTCGGCGCGATGGCCGTCTCGCCCGATGGTGAGCGCATTGCCTTTACCACCTCCAGCCTGCCGGATGTAACCGAGGGCGAGAAGGACGGATCCTTCACGCAGGAATTGAAAGTGGCAAGCGCGCCGGGTGATGCCCGCGCTTACCTGCCTGATGATGTCTCGCCGGGCGGCGTCGCATTTTCGCCGGACGGCCAGATGGTCAGCTTCCTATGGACGAAGAAAGACGAGAAACGCGCCGTTTGGGGCGTTCCAGTGGACGGCGGCACGTATAAGAAGCTCGCCGAGATTGAAGATGCCAATGTCCGCAGCTACCGCTGGAGCGATGATGGCAACACCTTGTTCTTGCTCGCCAATGCTGAGGAAGACAAACAGCGCACCAAGCAGCGCAAGGCAGGCTTTAATGCGCGGGTTTACGAGGAAGAGTTCAAGCCTGCGCGCATGTTCGCGGCCAAGGTTGGCGAAGAAGTGGACGAGGAACCGCGCGAGATTGCTCTGCCCGGTTTCGTCAGCGCATTCGACATTGCGCCGGGAAGTGCGTTCGGCATCGTGGAAACCGCGCCGACCCCGCTGGTCGATGACAGCTACACCAAGAAGCGGGTCAATATTATTGACTTGGATACCGGCAATACCCGCGCAGTCGTAGAGACCCCGGGAAAGATCGACGATGTCGAAATCTCGCCTGATGGTTCGCAGCTGTCGCTGATCGCTGGCGTCGATATGAACGACCCGGCGGCGACCACTTTACACCTCGTCGACACCGCAACGGGCGCATACCGCGCGCTCAATGCGGGCGCTGAGGAAGCCGCAGTCGATGCGGAATGGCTCGCCAATGGCCGCCTCGCCGCCATCATTCACACTGGCGCGCAAAGCGTGCTGCGGATCTACAATTCGAACGGCACCGTGCGCCAAGAAACCGATCCGGGCGAGCTGATCCTGACCCGGGTTGAGGCTGCTGGCGGACAAATGGTTGTCGCCGCCAACAGCCCCAAGCACCCCAATGAAGTGTTCGCCGTAAACGGCAGCAACTTCACCCGCTGGACCACGCACAATCCATGGCTGGCGGATATCTCCTTCGGCAATCAGCGCGCCTACACCTACACCGCGCGCGACGGCCAAGAGATTGAAGGTGTTCTGATTGAGCCGGTTGGCGGCGCCCCAGAAGGCGGCGCGCCGACCATCATGAACATTCATGGCGGGCCGGAAGCGCATGAAAGCAATGGCTGGCAAACTGGCTATTCAAAGCCCGGTCAAATGGCCGCAGGTAAGGGCTATGCGGTGTTCCTGCCGAATTATCGCGGCTCCACCGGATACGGCGTCGCCTTCGCTAAGCAGCATCAAGGCAATTACACCGATCCGGAATTCACCGATATTGTCGATGCGAAACGCGCGCTTGTCGCAGAAGGCATCACCGATGCGGACCGCACCGGGATCACCGGCGGATCATACGGCGGCTATGCCAGCGCGTGGGGCGCAACCGCGCATTCAGCGGAATACGCCGCCAGCGTGATGTTCGTCGGCATTTCCAACCAGGTCAGCAAATTTGGCACCGGCGACATCCCATACGAGATGTACAATGTGCACAGCCGCAAATGGCCATGGGATGATTGGCAGGCGATGCTGGAGGTCTCCCCGATCTTCCACGTCGACAAGGCTGAGACACCGATCCTGATCATGCACGGCGACAGCGACACCCGCGTTGATCCGGGCCAATCGTTCGAGCTTTATCGCTCGCTGAAAATCCGCAAGCCAGAGACGCCAGTGCGCTTTGTGCTGTATCCGGGTGAGCCACACGGCAACCGCCGCGCCGGCAGCCGCTATGACTACAGCCTGCGGATGCTCGAATGGTTCGACACCTATCTGATGACCGGCGACCGCAAAGCGGCCCTACCCGCCCCGCGCCCACAATTGGCCGAAGGCGCCAAGGGCGCGAAGCCGTCAACAAAGGACGATGACGACAACGAGGATTGAGTTGGTTCGTCAGCGCTACAAATAGAAAAGGGCTGCCCTAACCGGCGGCCCTTTTTTATGTTTGGCAATCGCTGGATAGCGTGCGAAAAACTAAAAAGTATAACCCACGCCCACGCCGACCAGGAATTGATCCGCGCTGCCTCGGACCGAGGTAAACGGCGTGTCAGCGGCATCGCCAACCAGGCGGCTGTACCCGCCGATGCCGTAGATATTGAGCCCGCCATTGAGCGCATTGCCATCCAGATCGAAGGTGACAATCGCCGTCAGGCCAAGGCTGTTTAGCCCGCCATCGGCGGTGAATTCTGCAAGGCCGCTGTCCGCGCTCTGCTGAGGCGTGACGGTGTAGTAATAGTCGGCAAAGCTATCATCGACGAAGCTCGCGCTCGCGCTAACCTGCACCACAGCGCCGCGTCCGACCGGGGTGAAATAGCCGACGCTCGGCTCGATCAGCATCCCATCATGCGCGCCCAATATGTCCCAGCGCACCTGCGTTGAGAAGGTGACCGCATCGAACCGGTTGAGCACGCCGGGAATGCGCACGCCGCCTTGCACGCCAAGCTCAAAGGCGGTGTCCAAATCCTCGGTCAGCGCAACCACAGGGTCTTCGATGTCGCCATCGCGGTCATTGCGCAGGCGAAAGGCTGGCCCAAAGGAGACGCTGGTCTCAGATGGTCCTGCGCTCTGCGCCTGTGACAACAGATCGAGCGCAAAACCGGGGCCATTGGGGCTGATCCCGACGCCGCCCACGCGGCCAACGATGAGCGGCAGCGGAAAGACATTGTAATCATCCGACCCGGAATAGCTCGGCACGAGGCCTGCGCCGATGCCAATCGTCACCCAGGTTTCATCAAAGACGTTCTCGCCGTTCAAGACACCCGCCGGCGGACCGCCCGCGCCGCTTGGCGGGCCTTGGCGTTCTGGTTGCTGCGCCTGGTCCCCAAGGGCAGCATCGCGCTCGGCCGGCTGGGACGCACCCTCTGCATCAGCACCGCTCGCATAAGCAGGCGTGCTGGCGAAACCAGCGGCAGCGACCAGCGCCAAAGCGATTGTTTTTCGTGACATTCCTAGCTCCATTTCAGCCATTCAACCGACCGCCTTCGGGTCAGTTCCCGAAGGCTTAAGCGGAACCTGCCGCCTGCCACTCGGCAATTGCCTCAATCGGGAACAGCAGCATGATGACGGTAAGCGTCAAGCCATCGCGCACCACGTATGCTGCGAGCAATTCCATGAACACGGCAAGAACGACTGTCACTTTCACCGGCAGCTTCATCGCGAGCCAGAAGCCAAACGCCATCCAACCGATATCGGCAAAGGAATTCAGGACGCTGTCGCCGGAATAGCCCCAATTGGCCGTGACCGAGCGGAACCGCTCAATCACCATCGGCGTATTTTCGAGCACTTCCCATGCCGCCTCAAGAAACACCGCGAGCGGCAATCCCCAGCGAAACGCACTCTCTCCGCCGATTTTCCATTTCACAAACAGCAGCCACCCCAGCGCATAAAAGATCGGGCCATGAATGATGTGACTGGGCGTGTACCAATCGGCGATATGCTGGCTGTTGCCGGCAGAATTGATATCGCCATGCCACAGTTTGATATCGCCGCATTCGCAAATCGGCGGGCGGCCCATGACGAGCAAGATCAAGACGGCCGCGATGGCAATCCCGATAGAGACAAGGATCGTGGTGCGATTGGGGATGAGTTTTGCCATTGGCGCAGGGTGTGAATCAGCGCGCGCGCACTTGCAAGCAAAGATCGCCGCAAGCATCCATAATTGCAGCACAAAGCATGGGGCGGCAGCACGGCAATATGCCTGCTATTACAACGCGCCATTGCCGATCCCTCGCGCTTTCCCTAGGGCGGGGCCAGAATGAGCGGAAACACAATCGATGTGGCCATTGTTGGCGGCGGACTGGCTGGCGGATTGATCGCGCTGGCGCTTTTCCGCGAGCGGCCCGAATTGCGGCTTTCCATCATCGAAAACGGCAAGAGCTTTGGCGGCAATCACCGCTGGAGTTGGTTTGACAGCGACCTGTCCGAGGCTGGCCGGGAACTGCTCGCCGCCTTCCGCCAGACTGAATGGGACAGCGGCTATGACGTCGCCTTTCCGAAATATCGCCGCACACTGAAAACCGGCTATCGCTCTATGGCAAGCGCGGACTTTCACGAAGGTCTGGTCCGGCTGCTGCCAGAGGGCGCGATGCGGCTTGGTTGCGCGGCGGAGACTATCGATGCGCGCGGCGTCACACTCGCTGATGGAGAGCGGATCAACGCCCGCGCCGTCATCGATTGTCGCAGCTTCTCACCCAGCCCGCATTTGCGCGGGGGCTGGCAAATATTCATGGGCCGCCAGATGCGGCTCGACACGGCTCACGGGCTGGAGCGACCGGTGATTATGGACGCCGCCGTTGATCAGCACGCCCCGCACGGCAATGGCGGGGCTTACCGCTTTGTCTACACCCTGCCGCTGGGCGCGCATGATGTGTTTGTCGAAGATACCTATTACGCCGACGATCCAAAGATGGACCGCAGCGCTTTGTCCTCTCGCATTGATGCCTATGCCCGCCAGCATGGCTGGGCCGATGGCGCGATTGTCGGCAGCGAAGCGGGCCTGCTTCCCGTGCTGACCGGCGGAAACTTCGCCGCTTATCAGGCCGAGGTGCGCATTCCCGGCGTCGCCATTGCTGGCGCGCGCGGCGGCTTTGTCCACCCGCTCACCAGCTACACCATGGTGATCGCGGTTGAAAACGCACTCACTATCGCGGCCGAGGCGGACCTTGCCGGCGCGCAGCTTGCCGCCTTGTTTGAGACGCGGGCCGCGCGGCACTGGCGCAAGACCGGATATTACCGGATGCTGGCGCGCATGCTGTTCTTCGCGCCAAAACCGCACCGCCGGGTCGACATATTTCAGCGCTTCTACACCCTTCGCGAGGGCCTGATCGAACGGTTCTATGCCGCGCGCTCCACCCCTCGCGATAAACTGCGCGTCCTTTGGGGCAAGCCGCCCGTAACTATCCCGCGCGCGCTCGCCGCCATGATCAAACGCGGTGAGCCGCTGACAACCAAATCGCAATCGGAGAAACCGGTATGAATGCCCCCGTGTCGCAGACTGACAGACTGGACCTCGCCTCTCCGCCCGCCACTGGTCAGGCGATCAACCCGGCCTTGGCGGAGAAATATGAGGGACGCACCGCCTGCGTGGTTGGCGCAGGATTTGGCGGCATGGCGCTCGCGATGCGGCTGCAATCGGCGGGCATTGCGACCACTGTGGTGGAAGCGCGCGATAAGCCGGGCGGCCGGGCCTATTTCTGGGAAAAAGACGGCTTCACCTTCGATGCGGGCCCCACGGTCATCACCGATCCGCCGTGCCTAGAGGAACTGTGGCAGCTGACCGGGCACGATATCTCTGAAGATGTTGAGCTGATGAAGGTCATGCCGTTTTACCGGCTAAACTGGCCCGATGGCACCAATTTTGACTATTCCAACGACGAAGCAGAACTCAACGCCGAAATCGCCAAGCTCGATCCCGATGATGTGGTCGGCTACGCACGCTTCCTGGAATATTCCGCAGGCGTGCATGAGGAAGGCTATCTGAAGCTCGGTCACAAGCCGTTCCTCGATTTCAAGAGCATGCTGAAAGCCGCCCCGGCGCTGGTCAAGAAACAGGCCTGGCGCAGCGTCTATTCCATGGTCTCCAGCTATGTGAAAAACGAGAAACTGCGTGAGGCGCTCTCGTTCCACTCGCTGCTGGTGGGCGGCAATCCGATGAACACCAGCGCGATCTACGCGCTCATTCACAAGCTGGAAAAAGACGGCGGCGTGTGGTGGGCACGCGGCGGCACCAATCGCCTGATCGCGGGCATGATCCGCCATTTTGAGCGGCTCGGCGGCACTATGCGCGTCGGCGATGGGGTGAAGCAGGTTCACACACTCGGCAACCGCGCCACCGAGGTGGAGACCGAAAGCGGCTGGAAACAGCGCTTCGATGCGGTCGCCTCCAACGCGGATATCATGCATTCCTACCGCGATCTGCTGTCCGGCTCTCCGCGCGGACCGAAGGCGGCGAAAGCGCTCTCGCGCAAGAGCTTCAGCCCATCGCTGTTCGTGGTGCATTTCGGGCTGGAGGGCGCATGGCCCGGCATTCCGCATCACATGATCCTGTTCGGCCCGCGTTATAAGGGTCTGCTCGACGACATCTATAAAAACGGCGTGCTGCCGCAGGATTTCAGCATCTATCTGCACCACCCGACCGTCACCGACCCCAGCATGGCGCCAAAGGGCAAGAGCACGTTTTATGCGCTCGTTCCCGTCGCTCACATGGGCAAGATGCCGATTGATTGGGACGTCGAAGGACCCAAACTGGAGAAGGCCATCCTCGACGAAGTTGGTCGTCGCCTGATCCCGGACATTCACGACAGGATCGTGACCAAGTTCAGCTATGCGCCAAAGGACTTCTCACAAGATCTCAACGCGCATTTGGGCAGCGCATTTAGCCTTGAGCCCGTGCTGTGGCAGAGCGCGTATCTGCGCGGGCACAACCGCGACGATGTGATCGACAATTTCTACCTCGTCGGCGCAGGCACCCACCCGGGCGCAGGCATTCCCGGCGTGGTCGGCAGCGCAAAAGCAACCGCAGGCTTGATGCTGGAGGATTTGGCGGCCAAAGCCACCGCATGATTGAAACTCTTGTCGTCTTTCTCCTTTCTGCAGCGTCAGTAGCGGACGATATCTCGATCTTCGTTGACGGGTCGCATGAGCATGCATGGACCGACATTTACGAAACCGACGAGCGTCGCTTGCAATTTGACGCCAATTATTCCGGTAATGGCACTGTAAATCAGCTCCCCTACCCTGTCGCTTTGGTTCGGGTCTACACAACATCTCCGCGTAACGCGGAAACCCCCATAAGGGTCTCAATCTCACGCGACGCCAAAATTGCGGTCGATTGTGAAAACTCTGCCTCCACTCCAATAGAAGCGCAGGCTTGGAACAGGGACAAGGGTGAGTATGAAACCCTCAAGTTTCCTGATGTCGAGTTTCAGGCATTGCGACCGGAGAACGCTGAACGTCTCGGGCCACTCTTCCGGCATATTTGTGGACCCGCATGGAGTTATAACCCACCCGAATGAAACGTCTCGCTGTCTATTGCGGCTCAGCCACACCTGAGGACCCGCGCTATATCGAACTTGCCACTGAGGTCGGCCAAAGCCTTGCAGCGCGCGGCATTGGCGTCGTCTATGGCGGCGGGCGGCTGGGCCTGATGGGCGCGGTGGCGAACGGCGCGAAAGACGCGGGCGGCGAAGTCATCGGCGTGATCCCAGAGGCGCTCGTCAATTCCGAGGTCGCCAATCACAATTGCGACGAACTGATCACCGTCACAGGCATGCACGAGCGCAAACAGCGTTTCACTGATCTCTCCGATGGCTTTGTGACCATCCCTGGCGGGGTCGGCACGATGGACGAATTGTGGGAGGCGATGAGCTGGGCTCAGCTTGGCTATCATTCCGATCCCGTTGGCTTGCTCAATGCCTTTGGCTTTTACGATGATCTGATCGCGTTTAACGCCAAAATGGCGGATGTCGGCTTTGTCCGCCCGGCGCATCAGAACATCCTGATCCACGCCGACACAATGCCCGATCTGCTGGACAAAATGGCCGCGTACCAGCCGCATACGCCGATCTTTCGGATGAAGGCTGAGGATCTCTGAGAAATTGGATGCTCAGCCAGCCCGAACAATGAATACATCCCCACAAACCCGCACCGCTTTGGTCGAGCAAGCCCGCCTGTCGATCAAGCACGGCTCGCAAAGTTTCTCCGCCGCATCCAAGCTGTTCGACCAACAAACGCGCGAGCGCGCCTGGCTGCTCTATGCCTGGTGCCGCCGCGCCGATGATATTGCCGACAATCAGGACATGGGCGGACCGCTGGGCGATCAATCCAGCGCAGAGGAACGTCTGGCCCTGATCCGCAAGCTCACAGGCAAAGCGCTAAGCGGTGAGCCGACCGGCGATCCTGCCTTCGACGCGCTGGGCGTGGTCGCAGAGGAATGCGGGCTGACCGCGCAAATGGCCGAGGACGTGATCGAAGGCTTTGCGCTCGATGCACAGGATTGGCGCCCGCGCAGCGAGGCCGACATGCTGCGCTATTGCTATCACGTGGCGGGCGCGGTTGGTGTCATGATGGCGGTGGTCATGGGCGTCGCCCCCGATGATGAGGACACGCTCGATCGGGCCTGCGACCTTGGCCTCGCCTTTCAACTCTCCAACATTGCCCGCGACATTGTCGAGGATGACGCGGCGGGACGGTGTTACCTGCCAGCGGAGTGGCTGGTCGAGGAAGATATCGAGCCCGGCCAACACACCAAACCGCACCACCGCGAAGAGCTCGCCGATATGGCCGCGCGTCTGGTTGCTTTGGTCGAGAAGCACGAGGCCGCCGCCCGGGTGGGCGCGGCTCGCCTGCCCTTCCGTAGCCGCTGGGCCGTGCTGTCCGCAGCCCGGATCTACGGCGCAATCGGGCGCAAAGTCCGCGCGCGCGGGACCGAGGCATGGAACAGCCGCACCTACGTCCCGCGCCCTGAAAAGGCGCTCTACGGCGCACGCGCATTCCTATCCGCCGTGATCAATCGGGAAAAGCACCCCGACGGGGAGATCACCTGGGGCATCAAGGATTTCCGGCCCTAAGCCACTTGAAGCGCGGACCGGCAAAGCGTAGCCACCGCTCCATGCAACGCACACTATTCTCTATCACCGCAGCGGCAGTAGCATTTGCCGTAACATCGGGCGCCGCAGCGCAGGACGATCTCTCTCCAGAAGGCGAGGTCATCTTCGCCGCGGAGCAGTTTTTTGCCGCCATTCGCAATCCGGACAAAACTACGCTGAGAGAGATGCTGCTGCCCGAAGGCATGATCTTGATCCATAACGGTATGCGCCCGGCCAATCCCGCGATTGTGGCGATCCCGGTGGCTGATCATTTGGCCGCTTGGGAAAGCTCAACTGCACGCTACGATGAACGCATGACCATTTCTTCGCTAAACGTGGACGGGAACATAGCGCATGTCTGGGGCCCTTACCGCTTTTTGACGGACGGTGAGACGACCCATTGCGGGTTTAATTCACTGAGTATGGTGCTGACGGACAATGACGGATGGAAAGTGGCAAACACCAGCTTTTCGATGATCCCACCGGATGAATGTGACGCAATCGGTGCGCCGGAGGTGCCGCAATGATCAGCAAACTCCTTATCGCCAATCGCGGCGAAATCGCCTGCCGCATCATCCGCACCGCGCGGGCCATGGGGGTCGCGACAGTGGCGGTCTATTCCGATGCCGATTCCAAGGCTTTACATGTGCGCAGCGCCGATGAGGCGGTGCATATCGGCCCCTCGCCCGCTGCCGAAAGCTATCTGATCGGCGACAAGATCATTGCGGCGGCCAAAGAGACCGGAGCCGAGGCGATCCACCCCGGCTATGGCTTTCTTTCGGAGAACGCCGGCTTTGCGCAGGCCGTGCTGGATGCGGGCCTGATCTGGGTCGGGCCAAAGCCGGAAAGCATCCGCGCGATGGGCCTGAAAGATGCCGCCAAGCAGCTGATGATGGATGCGGGCGTGCCGGTCACCCCCGGCTATCTGGGCGAAGATCAATCGGTGGAGCGCCTGTCCAAAGAGGCGGACGCGATTGGATATCCTGTGCTGATAAAGGCGGTCGCAGGCGGCGGCGGCAAGGGCATGCGCAAGGTCGACGCGCCAGAGAATTTCGCGGCGGATCTGGAAAGCTGCCGACGCGAGGCCAAGGCGAGCTTTGGCAATGACGAGGTGCTGCTGGAGAAGTGGATCACCTCGCCCCGCCATATCGAGGTGCAGGTGTTCGGCGACAGCCACGGCAATGTCGTCCACCTGTTTGAGCGCGATTGTTCGCTCCAACGCCGCCACCAAAAGGTGATCGAGGAAGCGCCCGCCCCCGGCATGGACGAGGCAACGCGCGAAGAAATCTGCGCCGCCGCTGTGCGCGCAGCGAAAGCGGTCGATTACGAGGGCGCAGGCACGATTGAGTTTATCGCCGATGCCAGCGAAGGCCTACGCGCGGACCGCATCTTCTTTATGGAGATGAACACGCGGCTTCAGGTCGAGCACCCGGTGACCGAGGAGATTACCGGCGTGGATCTGGTCGAATGGCAGCTGCGCGTGGCGAGCGGAGAGCCGATACCGCTGAAGCAGGATGAGCTGAGCATAAACGGCCACGCGATTGAAGCACGGCTCTATGCGGAGGACCCAGCTAAGGGGTTTTTGCCGAGTACGGGGCGGTTGGAACACTTCCATTTAGACGACCAAGAAGCTCGTATTGAAACAGGGGTCGAACACCACTCTGAAATCTCACCCCACTACGATCCAATGATCGCCAAACTCGTCTGTTCGGCCCCAACTCGTCAAGAAGCTGTTGAGGAACTGGCTTTTTCTTGTGCAAGTGTTTTGACAATGCCAGTCAAGAACAATGCCGGCTTCCTGACATCTCTCCTAAAACACAAGTCTTTCGTCGAGTTCGAAATTGATACTGGCTTCATCGAAAGAGAAATCGATGGATTGCTGACGACACAACATATGAGTGCAGGTTTACTCCACCAAGCTGCGATTAATCTGTTCTTGATAGAGGGCGGCACCTATTCTGCCTTAGGAGACAACGAAGTTGATGATAGCCGTGGCCCTTGGCATGATATTCTTGGTTTTCGTGCTAACGCAAATAAGCAAAGCCGCACCTGGATACTTGCCGACCGCGAGCCAATCGAGACGCAAATCAAAGTTAAAGATTGTCCTAGTTCTTTAAACGCGACCACTTCCGAGGGCCTGGTCCTAGTTGAACAAGGTTGGCCGCACGAGTTTCAATTTGCGCGTTTTGACAACACTGGTACCGCCTCCGCCGCCGATGGCGCGATCCTCGCTCCCATGCCAGGCAAGGTTATCGCTGTAGATGTAAGCGAGGGCCAAACAGTCAAAGCGGGCGACCGTCTGATGGTGCTGGAGGCGATGAAGATGGAGCACGCGCTCACCGCGCCGTTTGACGGGACCGTAACCGAACTTTCCGCCAGTCAGGATGCGCAGGTTCAGGTTGAGGCGGTGCTGTGCGTGGTGGAGCCTACAGAATGATCCTCCCCGATACGGGGAGGTGGCAGCGCGAAGCGCTGACGGAGGGGAACTCGCGCCATATCCCCCTCCACAAGACTGCGTCTGGTCCCCCTCCCCATTCTGGGGAGGAATTATGACCTGGCAATCTGAACTCGAAGAACTGCGCGCACGCGAGGCGATGGCCGAGGAAATGGGCGGGCCGGACAAAGTCGCGCGCCAGCATGGCCGGGGCAAGATGGACGCCCGCGCGCGGCTGGCGGCGCTGTGCGATCCCGGCTCTTTCCGCGAAATCGGCAAGATCTCTGGCGCGGCGCGCTATGACGAAAACGGCGATCTGACCGGCGTCACCCCTGCTCCGTTCCTGTTCGGCAAAGCGACCGTCAATGGCCGCCCCATCGTCGCGACTGCCGATGATTTCACCATTCGCGGCGGCGCGGCGGATGCGGGCATTTCGCGCAAGATGGTGCAGGCTGAGAAGATGGCGCACGAGCTGAAGCTGCCGATCGTCAAGATGATCGACGGCACCGGCGGCGGCGGCAGCGTGAAAACCCTGGAGCAGATCGGCGCGACCTATATCCCCGCTGTTCCCGGCTGGGGCGATGTTGTCGAGAACCTCGACACTGTCCCGGTCGTCGCGCTCGCGCTTGGCCCGACGGCTGGCCTCGGCGCGGCGCGCATTGTCGCCAGCCACTACTCGATCATGGTGCGCGGCCTCTCGCAATTGTTCGCCGCTGGCCCTGCCGTGGTGGATGGACTGGGCGAGAGTTACAAGGGCTCCGCCGATCATGCGCGGGCCAAGGAAGAGCTCGGCGGCGTCGATATTCACACCCGCAACGGTGTGGTTGATGATGAGGTCGCGAGCGAGGCGGAAGCCTTTGCCCGCGCGCGCCATTTCCTGAGCTTCATGCCCGAACATGTCGGCCAACACGCGCGCCGCGCGCAGCCGAGCGATCCGGTAGACCGCCGCGAGGAGGCACTGCTGTCGCTGGTCCCGCGCGATGACAAGCAGGTGTACTCCATGCGCCGCGCGATGGACCTGATCCTGGATACGGGCACGGTGTTTGAAATTGGCAAGAATTGGGGTCGCGCCGCGATCACCGCGCTTGCCCGGCTCGATGGCTATCCGGTTGCAGTGGTGGCGAGCGATCCGAGCTATCTTGGCGGCAGCTGGGAGGCCAAGACCAGCGAGAAAGTCGAGCGCTTCGTCAAACTCGCCGATCAATTCCGCCTACCGATCGTGCACCTCGTCGACAATCCCGGCTTTATGATCGGGCGCGAGGCGGAAATGGCGGGCACGATCCGCTACGGCGTGCAGGCGATGAACGCGATCTATAAGGCCAGCGTCCCGCTCGCCAGCATCGTGATGCGCCGCGCCTATGGAATCGCGGGTAGCGCGATGAGCAATGCCGACAAATTCCAATATCGCTATTGCTGGCCCTCGGGCGATTGGGGCAGCCTGCCCATCGCTGGCGGATTAGAGGTCGCCTACAAGTCCGAGCTGGAGGCGGCCGATGATCCCGCCGCCATGCTAGAGGAGATCAAGGCGCGGCTGGACAAGGTTACATCACCTTTCCGCAGCGCTGAACGCTTCAATGTCGAGGACATAATCGACCCGCGCGACACGCGGCCGCTCTTGTGCGAATTTGCAGAGCTGGCTTGGCGGCGTCTTAGTAGCGAGGCCTAACCACCCGCGCCCTCCACCCTTCCACCCGGAGCCTGCCGGGATACCATCCGGGTGGAAGGGTGGAGGGCGCGGGTGGCTACGGCAAACCCTGAAAAACCAACCTAACTGCGCATCCCAGCGGGGTAGCGCTGCTGCGCCTGAGGCGGGGTGAACAAGCGCCCCTTTTCGCTGAACAGCACCAGCAGCAGACAGGCAATTCCGCTCGCCAGTAGAGCCAGCGCGAGAGGCCGCGCGGTCCCATCAAACGCATAGCCGATCATCGCGCCCAAGATCGCCGCCGATGTCATCCGGACAAAGCCATGCGCAGAGCTGGCCGCGCCTGCGATATGGAAAAACGGGTTCATCGCGATGGATCCGAAATTGCTGCCGATAAAGCCGAGCAGCGCCATGTTGATCGCCATCAAGGTGACGAATTGCCACAAACTTTCCTCGCCACCAAAGGCGAACACCACTTGCAGGCCGGCGACCGCGATAAAGGCGAACATCGCCGTATGGCTGACCCGGCGCGCGCCGAAGCGTTCGACGATGCGCGAGTTTGACCAGCTCGCGACCGCCATGGTGCCAGCGCAAATGCCGAAAACGATCGGGAACAGGTCTGGCCGCCCGAACCCATCGCCGATCAATTGCTGCGACGAATTGATGAAGCCGAACAAAGCGCCAAACACCAAAGTGCTGCCAATGACATAGCCGATGACGGAACGCTCGCTAAGCGCGGTGCCCATATTGCGCGCGATGGTTGCCGCATGGATCGGCTGGCGATTTTCAGGCGCGAGGCTTTCTGGCAGGCGGAAATAGACCCAGCTGCCTATGAAAATGCCCTGCAATGCCATGGCGGCAAAGATCATCCGCCAATCGCCAACTTTCAGGATCAGCTCCCCGATGCTGGGCGCAATCGCCGGGACCATCAGGAAGATCACGAAGATCAGGCTCATCATGCGCGCCATTTTGTCGCCGCCCACCCGGTCGCGAATGATCGCCGGGGGCAGCGCGACAATGCCTGCGGCAAAGAACCCGGCGGCCGCGCGCACGGCCAGCAATTGCTCATATGTGGTGACCATGGCGCAGGCGACCGCGAGCAATATGTAGATCACAATCGCTGTGAGCAGCACAGGACGCCGCCCATATCGGTCGGCCAATGCGCCAGGCACCAGCGCGCCAATACCCGCCGTCAGCAGGTAAATGCCGATCACAAATTGCCGGTCATTGCCCTCCACTCCAAGATCGAGCGCCATCTCATCAAGCGCTGGCAACATCGCGTCGATCCCAAAGGCCTGCAATGCCATCAGGAGCGCCATCAGCCAGATTAGCTCGGTCTCGCCGATCGGTTTCGTCGGGGCAGGAGTGATCGTGGCTGGAATCATGCCCGCCCTTTGCCCGCCGGACAGTTTGATAGCCACTGTTCTTTTCGCATTTGCACACAATGTTCGGCCAGCGGTGATGTTCCTGCATCACGCAGATTTGGTTTCTTTAATGAGGGCAAGCGGCTATTTTGCGTCGCATGTCCGATCCGGCATCCTCTGATCCTAACGGCGGCGAAGAAGCCGCTGGCCTGCGCAAGATCATCCATGTCGATATGGATGCGTTCTTTGCCAGCGTGGAGCAGCGCGATCATCCCGAGCTGCACGGGAAACCGGTGGCGGTGGGCGGCTCTGGCGGGCGCGGCGTTGTTGCGGCAGCCAGCTATGAAGCACGCAAGTTCGGCGTGCGCAGCGCCATGCCATCGGTCACGGCCAAGCGGCTGTGCCCCGATCTCATCTTCGTGCGACACCGCTTTGATGCCTATAAAGAGGCCAGCCGGACGATCCGCAAAGTGTTTGAGCATCACACGCCGCATGTCGAACCGCTTAGCCTGGACGAGGCCTATCTTGATGTAACCGAGGATCGGCTCGGCATTGGGTCGGCCACGCGGATCGCTCAGCTGATCCGGCAAGAGATCAAGGCCAAGACCGAGCTGACCGCCAGCGCGGGCATTTCGTACAACAAATTCCTCGCCAAGATTGCGAGCGATCAGAACAAGCCCGATGGCATGTGCGTGATCCGGCCGGGCGAAGGCGCGGACTTTGTAGCTGGCCTGCCGATCCGACGGTTTCACGGGGTTGGGCCAAAGGCGGAGGAGAAGATGAAGCGCTTTGGCATAGCGACCGGCGCGGATTTGGCCGCCAAAGACATCACGTTCCTACGCGAGAATTTTGGCAGCTTTGCTGATTATCTCTACCGCGCCGCACGCGGCATCGACCTGCGGCCCGTGCGCGCTCACCGGGAGCGCAAATCGGTTGGCGGAGAGCGAACTTTCAGCGAGGATATCTCCAGCGGCGCGCAATTGCGCGAGACCCTGGCCAATATCACTGACATCGTGTGGGAGCGGATTGAGAACGCCAAGGCGCGCGGGCGCACGGTGACGCTGAAGATGAAATACACCGATTTTCAGTCGATGACGCGTTCCAGGTCTTTGCCCGATTGGGTGGCGGGTAAAGAAGAATTTGCAGAGATCGGTAGGGAACTGCTCGATGGGGCCTTGCCCTTAAGGCTGCCAATCCGATTGATGGGGCTGACCCTGTCAAATCTGGAAGGTGTAGAAGACAAATCGCCGCCCAAGGACACGGCGCAATTGTCGCTGCTTTAGCCAGCGTTCGGGCTGCCAGTGCCCTTTTTCGCGCGCCAAAACTCCAGCCGCGCTCGGGTTCGCTCGTTCAGCGGTTCGGGAAGGGAATGCAGCGGGAAGAAGCGCGCCTCCAGCACCTCGCGCTGGTCCGGTTGCGGATGGTCATCGCAAATGGCCGTGAAGAGATAGGCCGTGTGCGGTGCGCCTGACATGACCTCGTCGATTGTCCCGATGAGGGTAACAGAGCTGAGCTTCAGCCCCAGCTCCTCATGCACTTCGCGCAGCGCCGCTTCGCCAGCGTCTTCGCTCTTGCCCATGCCCCCGCCTGGCAGCGCCCAGCCCTGCGGCCCGTAGCTGTGCCGCAACAGCAGCAAATTGCCATTAAAGTCAGTGATGATCACCGAGCAGCCAGCCAGCGGCTGTTTCGTCAGCCCGCGCCAACGATGCCGCACCCTATGCGCCAGCGGCAGCGCCGCCCGGTGGAGCGCAGCAGGTATCAGTGCGGTCAGCTTCATGCGAAACAGGTTAGCGTCTGCTCGCCCGCTGCGCCAATCAAACGTGCAACCGGTAGGTTGTGCTCACCGGCAAGGGCGGCCTCAAACACAGCGCGCTTGTCCGCCGAGCCGCCGAGCGTAAACATCAACTGCCCGCTGTTGAGCAAAGCAGGAATGGTCAGAGTAATGCGATCAAATGGAGCCTCTGGCGGCAAGGGATCGGGCGTCAGGCGGCGGATCAACTGCGCGTCGTCCGTCTGCGGATCAGTGTTCGGGAACAGTGACGCAATGTGCCCGTCGGCCCCCATCCCAAGCCACGCGAGTGCGAAATGCGGCGGTTCCTGCGTATCTGGTAGAGCAACCACCTGCGCACCAACAGGCTCAAAAATAGCGCGCAATTTTCCAGTGTTGGAGGCCGCATGATCCTCGGCCACGATCCGGTCGTCATTGGGCCACACGATAATGCGCGACCAATCGAGCGGATGGCGAACCAACGCTTCGAATATCGGGAAAGGAGTTGAACCACCGGGTACGGTGATCGAAATTGCCAAGTCGCCAGCATCATGGAGCTTGGATGCCAGTGCATCGCTGAGCTGGGCGGCTACAAATTCAGCGACTGCCTCAGGCGCGGCGTCATCAATGATGTGTGTTTTCATCCCACCCGCATAGCAAAAGGGCCGCCTCCGGCTAGCGGAAACGGCCCATTGCATATGTATTCTTAGACAATGCCGGACTGGATAACGTCTGCTCCAAAAATGACGCCAGCCCGATCTTGTTCGAGATTACTGCAAGATGGAATTCAGGAACCAGACGCGTTCTTCGGCCATGTCGGTCCAATCGTCGATCAGACCGTCGGTCGCGTTGTCACCTGCCTGCTCGGCGGTGTCCTTCATCGCCTTCAGACGGCTGACCATCGTCGCGTTATCATCGCGCAGTTCGGTGATCATATCCTCGGCGGTCAACGTCGTGGTGTCTTGGTTTTTGACCTGCGTGTGCTGAGCAATCATGCCAATTGAGGTAATCGTGTCGCCGCCCAGTTTGCGGGCGCGCTCACCAATCGCATCGATTTGGTCGCGAATTTCGATGGCTTGCTCGTCAAACAATACGTGCAGATCGCGGAAACGCGGGCCCTTCACGTGCCAGTGAAAGTTCTTGGTCTTTACGTAGAGCGCGAAGTGGTCGGCCAGCAGACCATTGATGGCGGATACCATTGCGGTAGTTGAAGTGTTGTTTGGGTCGAGCATTGGGGGGCTCTCCTGTTCTCGTGTTGGGCGCCTGAATATGTTCGCGGCGCGTCGAAAAGCTACACCCAATCAATGACTAAGGTCGGCGATCGGTTCCAAGAAAATTGAGATTGCAGGATTATTCGGGTCAATTAGAGGAACGTGAAACGAGCGTTCAAACCAATCACCAAAGCCGCAACAATCAAACAAAGGGCCAGTGCAAACCGGATCGTGCGCAGCGGAAAACGCTGCAATTGCGCAAATCCAAGCGTCCAGCCGAGAGCAATCGCCGCGGTCCCGCCAATCGCCCCTCCAATAAAGGCCGTGGTCGGATAGACCGCCTCCGCCGCGAGCGCGAAGATCGCAAAGCGCGCCGCATCCCCGATCTGACGCGCCAATAACACAGCGCCAATCGCGATATAGGAGCGGGTAGGCTCCTTCATCGGTTTGGCTTTGACCCGCCAGCACAGCTCGAACGCAGCGATGGAAAGCGCGAACGCGACCAGCATATCGGCGGCGCGCGGGGGCAGGATCGCGGCCATGGTCGATCCGGCATAAGCCATCACGCCTGCGCTCATCACCGCGCACGCAGCGCCCGCGATCAGCAAGCCGACATTGCGCTCCTGCACTTCAGAAAATTGCGCAATGATAAGCTGATCGCGCCCGCCCAGCGCAATCGCGAACACCAGCAGCATAGCAAAGAGAAACGAGTCCATCGCCCCGCCCTAGCTATGCCGCTGCGGTTTCGCCAGCCAGTGTTCTGCCCGACTGCGAGCCGGGGCCAGTGAGCCAAGGCTCACTTAAGCAGCGAGTGGGACGCCTTCTTTGTCTTGGTCCTTCTCGCTGACCTTGCCGCTCAGCTCGAAGCGCTCAACCGCCTCGCTCAGCGTTCCAGCCTCTCCCGCAAGCGACCTTGCGGCGGCTGTGCATTGCTCGGCCATGGCTGCGTTCTGCTGAGTTGACTGATCCATCACGGCAACCGTCTCATTGATTTGCGACAACCTGCTCGCCTGGACCAGAGTGGATTCTGCAATGCTCTCAATCGAGCTGCGCAATTCATCGACGCTGTCGGAGATCTTCGCGAAGGAATCCCCGCTGCGATTGACGAGGTCAACGCCGGTGGAAACCTGCTCCGTGCTCTGTGTGACCAGCGCTTTGATCTCATCGGCGCTCTCAGTGCAGCGCTGCGCCAAGGCTCTGACCTCGTTGGCAACCACGGCAAAGCCTTTGCCAGTTTCGCCAGCGCGCGCGGCCTCTACCCCGGCGTTAAGCGCCAGCAGGTTGGTCTGGAATGCGATGGAATCAATGACGGAAATGATCGTGTTGATTTCTTCGGAAGACTTCTCAATCTCCCCCATCGCCGTGATCGCCCGGGCAACGACATCGCGGCCCGTCCGCGCATTTTCATGAGCCGAGGCAATGGTTTGCCCGGCCTCGCTCGTTGTATCAACCGCCTGCTCCAAGTGTTTGTTCGCATTGGCAATCGCCTCGGCGGTCTCTTCCAGATTGGCCGCTTGCTGCTCGGTTCGCTGGGCCAAATCATCAGAAGCAGATCGGATCTCGCTGGAGCCGGTCAGCATGGAATCCACCCCGGTGATCACCGTGCCCAGCGTGCTGCGCAGCGCATCGACGGTGGCGTTAAAATCGCCCTGCACCTTGCTGTATTCCGGCGGCAAGTCGTCCACTCTGACGGTTAGATCACCTGCGGCCAGCGCCTCCAAGGCGGTGCCCAATTTGCCGCTGACGATAGAGCGCATTTTCTCCTCAGAGTCGACAAAGTAGCCGGACAGCGCGAGATCGATATCGAGCAACGAGACCTTGATCAGCGAGACCAACTGCTGCGCCTTTGCCCGGCGCCATGGCAGATAGCGGGTCCAACCCGGAGCGATAATGGCCATCACCAATTCTTCCAGGATCAGCGCATAGCCGCCGACATACCATTTCGGCTCCAGCCCGATGCGCGCATGAACTGCGCCAATTTTGACCGCGCGCTCGTGGAATTCCTGCTCAACGCCATCACGGAACACGCCGGTCCAATGGTCGTCCTGCAATTTCTTGGCGCGGTCCATATGCTCTGGCCCGCCGAAGAATGATGCCAGCTCCGGACGCTCCTTAATGACGGAATAGAACCGCTCCATCGCACGCGGCATCGCCCGCTTGAGCGCCCTGGAAACGCCGCCAAAGCCAGCGCCTCGGCCGCGCTCCATAGCGTAATATTGGAGCCGTTCGTTTAACTCATCTTCAGGCACAGGCCGCTCCGTGGTCTCTCGTGTTGCGAAGGGTATCGAAAGCCGGAATTCTCCGGCGTCATCCTTCGGACTTAGACCGCTGAGATTTCCAAGCCGTCTTGCGACCCTAAGGATGACTACGGGTCAGCTGGCCCCAATTCAGCGCTGTTCTTGCGCGCGGGCATGGCTGCGTACAATGTGGTCCGCGACAAAAGACAAGCAGGGAGAGCACATGAAACTGACACAAGGTATGGCCGCGGTTGTAACGGGCGGCGCATCGGGTTTGGGCCGGGCAAGCGCGGCGGCCTTGGCCCAGGCCGGGCTGACAGTCGCGATTTTCGACATCAATGACGAAGACGGTGAGGCGCATGCAAAGGCGATTGGCGGCACCTTCCACCATGTCGACATCATGGACGAGGCCTCTGTCGAGGCAGGCTTTGCCGCCGCGCGCGGCGCCAATGGCCAAGAGCGCGTCACCGTGCACTGCGCGATGGCATCGCGGCGCGGCAAAACCATCGGCTGGGACAAGGAAAAGGGCGGATATAAGCGCCTCTCCACCGAGGATTATGAGTTCGGCGCGCAGGGCATTCTGGTCGCGAGCTACCGGGTGGCGAGCATCTCTGCGCTGGGCATGGCTAACGCCGAACCCGTGAACGACGATGGAGAGCGCGGCTCCATCACCCTCACCGCCAGCGTCGCGGCGCAAGACGGCCAGATCGGCCAAACAATCTATGGCTCCTGCAAATCCGGCGTGAACGGCATGGTCCTGCCCATGGCGCGTGATCTGATGGATCTGGGCATCCGGGTGAACTCGGTCATGCCGGGGATTTTCGCGACACCGCTGATGCTGGGTATGAAGGATCGCAATCCGCAAATGTGGGATCAGCTGAACGCCAGCGTCCCCTTCCCCAAGCGCCTGGGTGAGCCAGAGGAATTTGCCTCGCTGATCGTCGAGATCGCTCGCAACACTTATATCAATGGCCACCAATTCCGCTTGGACGGCGCAATACGCATGCCGCCGAAATAGGTTTGATCCATCAGCGGCAGGCCGACTGAGCTTGCGAGCGGGCAGAACCTGCGCCAAGGACAATCGCGAAACCGCATTCAGGAACCGACCCAATGACCGACCATATCCGCATTGAAACCGCCAACCGTTTGACGACTGTGTCCTTCAACCGTCCGGAAAAGAAGAACGCGATCACGCAGGATATGTATCAGGCGATGGCCGATGCGGTGAACGATTACGCCAGCGACGACGGCGTGCGCGCGCTGATGTTCACCGGGATTGGCGATTACTTCACCTCGGGCAATGACTTGCAGGATTTCGCGATGGGCCCGCGCGGCGACGGCCTGCCGCCGGTTGTACAATTTCTCCAAGCGATCAAGGATTGTCCAAAGCCGCTCATTGCCGCGGTCAATGGCCCCGCGATTGGCGTTGGCCTGACGCTGACGCTGCATTGCGATCTGGTCTATTGCGCGGCCTCGGCGACGTTTGCCGCTCCATTTGTAAAGCTGGGCCTGGTGCCAGAGGCGGCGTCTTCGATGCTGCTGCCAGCGATCATCGGCATGGCGGCGGCGAACGATGTGTTCATGACCGGGCGCACGCTGACGTCTGAAGAATCGCTGCGCATGGGGCTGGTCTCACGCGTGTTTGAGGATGATATATTTGCGGCGGAAACCCACGCGCTGGCGCAATTGGTTGCCAATGCTGCGCCCAATGCCATGCGGCATTCCAAAGCGCTGGTGCGCACTCAGAACGAGGCGATCACCGAATGTATGAATGTCGAAGGTGAGATTTTCGCGGCGCAATTGAAATCGAGTGAATTCGGCGAAAGCGTGGCCGCGATGATGGCGAAGCGTCCGGCGGTTTACCCGTAAACTGCGCTTCTTTGCCGCCCAGCCTCCAAGGTTGAGACCGGGCGCTTGCGTAAGGCCTTATCGGCCTGTGATCATGCAAACAGGCGTCTTAAGCGAAAAGGCCCGGGCTGGCTGGAACAATCGCACCTGCAAACAGAACGGCTGAGATGGCGACGGAGAGGACGGCTGCGAGGATCGTGGTGCTGTTGGCGTCGGCGTACATGATTGAATTCCTTTGGATGAGTTGGCGCAGTTAAGCGAAGAGAGTTGGGCTAGCTGGGATGATCGCGGTGGCGAACAGAGCGGCAGAAATGGTCAGCGAGAATACGGCTGCGAGGACGGCGTTGTTGGTTTCAGTAGCGAACATTTTGTAGTCTCCTATGGGTCTGTTTCGTATCTGGCGGGGCGATCCCGCTGGATGAAAACAACATTGCAGGAGCCGTGCCAAACTTGAAAAACGGCGGATTTCTGGGGATCTCAGACATTAAGATGAACCGCAGATAAATGTGAGTTGCGCATGATTGGGAAATGACGCCAACAGTTGGGATCAGTGATTTTCAGGCGATGCGTATGATTGCAGAATGGCAAAATCTTCTCTGGCGTCCTTTGTGCTGGAACCAGCTGCAACCCTTGCAAGTTACTGTCAGGAACGCCGCCGCCGTCAGCGGTGGATGCAACTCTCGGAGACCAAAATATAATGGCAAAAGCCGCACTTACCCCGCTCGCTCAAGCATCAACAATTCTGGAAGCAGCCAAGGCGCGCTATACAACTAAAGAATATGACGCGAGCCGCCCAATCTCCAGCGAAGACCTCGCAAAGGTTCGCGAATTGCTGCAATTTAGCCCTTCGAGCACCAACGCTCAGCCTTGGCATTTCATTCTAGCGACCACGCCAGAGGGCAAGAAGCGCGTCGCCAAAGGCACTGAAGGCCCATACGATTTCAACACGCCAAAGATCATGGACGCAGGCGCAGCTGTCGTGTTTGCATCGCGCACCGAGCTGAGCGATGAATTTCTTGCCCGCGTCCTTGAAGTCGAGGGCGAGGATGGCCGCTTTGCTTCAGACCCAGAAGCGCTGGCCAAGCAGACCGACGATGTCCGCAAAATGTTCATCAATATGAACCGCGATGCTGGCAAGCTAGCCGAATGGAACGCCAGGCAGACCTATCTGAACATCGGCCAGTTTATGCTCGGCGCAGCCGCCATGGGGTTGGACACGACGCCCATGGAAGGCATTGATTGCGATGCGCTCGATAAAGAGTTCGGCTTTGCAGAAAAGGGCCTGCGCAGCCTGTGCATCGTTTCACTCGGCTACCGCGCCGAAAGTGACTTTAACGCCGCACTGCCAAAATCCCGCCTGCCATTTGGCGAGATCATAACCGAGATTTGATCGATTGCGCTGGAGCGGGTGAAGGGAATCGAACCCTCGTCGTCAGCTTGGGAAGCTGCTGCTCTACCATTGAGCTACACCCGCATTGAGCGCTGCGCGGTAAACACCAGGATCACCGGGCCGTCAACATGCGCCTGCGCTCTTACCGCTAGGCCCTCGCGGCCTGCTTTCGGTTCACTTGCAGCGTGAAGTAGATAATCAGGCCTACACCGATCACGCTCGGCCCGGCCCAGATCGCGGGGTTGAACACTTGATCGGGCACCAGGCGGATTAGACCGACCGAAAGAAACGCGGTGTAGGCGGAAATCCCCATGCCGATCAGTGCGCGAAAATGCTCACCTACATAGTCGCCGCGCGCCGACTTTTTGCGCCACACAAACCGCTCTTGCATAACCATGGCGACGAGCCCCACCGCCGCGACCAGCACCATCAGCGGGTGCCCCACGCGAAAGCCGAAATAACCGCACCACAGGGCGGAGACGACCACCGCCGCCATCACCGCCTGATAACGCAGGCCCCTCAGTAGCGTGCGGTCGCGATTGTGCTTCACAGTCGCCAGGCCATAATCCGCGAAACCTATCGTCAGGAAGCCGAGATAGAGCATCATCCAGCCGAACAATCCGGCAAACAGCTCCCGGTCGGTGATCGAAGGTATCCGCTGCTCTGAGCCATAAAGCGACAGCAGCGCCATTGCGATTGCCAGCGCTCCCGCTCCGATAAAGCCATAGCAAGCGATGCGGCCCCATTTACGATGCGGCCGGGCACCCTTGCGCGCGGCGATCGGCACCCAAAAGGCCACCAGGCCAATCGTACCGGCGATGACGTGCACCACCACAAGGGCTTCGAACAGATGCATTGCGCAATCTGCGTGCACAAAATTTCACAAAGGTACAACCGCAAGACAGATCGTGTCGCAATTTGGGGGCGAGAATTCTCAGCAGTTTTTGTGAGGCTTGCTAAGCTTGCGCGGCGCGCGGCGAGCTGCAATTGATCGGTCAATAGAGGAGCATCCAACCCCATGCGTCAGATTGATCACTTCATGGTTGGCGGACCAAACACCGCTGCCGCTCGTAAGCACCAAGTGTGGAACCCATCAACCGGCGAGATTCAGGCCGAGGTTGCTCTGGGCGATGCCGCGCTGCTCGAAAAAGCCGTGGCGACCGCGAAGGAAGTGCAGCCAGGATGGGCGGCGACCAATCCGCAAAAACGCGCCCGCGTGATGTTCAAGTTCAAAGAGCTGATCGAGGCCAATATGCAGGAGCTGGCAGAGCTGCTGTCCTCAGAGCACGGCAAGGTGATCGACGATGCCAAGGGCGATGTTCAGCGCGGACTGGAGGTGATCGAATTTGCCTGCGGCATTCCGCAGGTCTTGAAGGGCGAATACACCCAAGGCGCAGGGCCGGGCATTGATGTCTATTCCATGCGCCAGCCGCTGGGCATTGGCGCAGGGATCACCCCGTTCAACTTCCCAGCGATGATTCCGATGTGGATGTTCGGCATGGCCATCGCGGTTGGCAATGCATTTATCCTGAAGCCGTCGGAGCGCGATCCATCCGTGCCGGTTCGCCTGGCGGAATTGTTCGTTGAGGCGGGCGCGCCAGAGGGCCTGCTGCAGGTCGTGCATGGCGACAAGGAAATGGTCGATGCGATCCTAGACCACGAAGATATCAGCGCGGTCAGTTTTGTCGGCAGCAGCGACATTGCACATTACGTCTACAAGCGCGGTGTTGCCGCCGGTAAACGCGTGCAGGCCATGGGCGGCGCGAAGAACCACGGCATTGTGATGCCGGATGCGGATCTTGACCAAGTCGTGAACGACCTATCGGGCGCTGCCTTCGGATCTGCCGGAGAGCGCTGCATGGCATTGCCAGTGGTTGTACCAGTGGGCGAAGACACTGCCGAGCGTCTCAAAGAGAAGCTGATCCCAGCGATCCATGCGCTCAACATTGGCGTCTCGAATGATCCCGACGCGCATTACGGCCCAGTCGTGACGCCTGAGCATAAGGCCCGGGTCGAAGGCTGGATCGACACAGCAGAGCGCGAAGGCGGGGAAATCGTCGTCGATGGCCGCGGCTTCACTCTGCAAGGCCATGAGAAAGGCTTCTTCATCGGCCCGACGCTGATCGACCGAGTGACCCCGCAAATGGAAAGCTATCAGGAAGAGATCTTCGGCCCCGTGCTGCAGATTGTACGCGCCAATGACTTTGAAGAAGCCGTGCGCCTGCCAAGCGACCACCAATATGGCAATGGTGTCGCGATCTTCACTCGCAATGGGCACGCCGCGCGCGAATTCGCGAGCCGTGTGAATGTCGGGATGGTCGGCATTAACGTGCCGATCCCAGTGCCGGTCAGCTATCACAGCTTTGGCGGGTGGAAACGCTCTGGCTTTGGCGACACCGATCAATATGGCATGGAGGGCCTGAAGTTCTGGACGAAGGTCAAGAAAGTCACCCAGCGCTGGCCCGATGGCTCGCCGGATGGCGGGAACGCCTTTGTCATTCCAACTATGGGGTAAGCTGATGCGGCTACTGATTGGATCGTTGGCTTTTGTCCTAGCTGCCTGTTCGCCGGCGGATCAAAGCGCGCAGGAAAGCATGACGGTGGACGGCGAAGCGCCCGCTGCTCCCATTGCCGCTTCGCCTGAGCCAGCAGCCGCGCCGGAAGCGCCAATGGCTCCAGCTGTGGCAGCAATCCCAGAGCAATTTCGCGGCGTGTGGGACTATATCGAGGGCAGCTGTGCGCCCGAATCCGACCTCCGCCTCGAAGTCACTGCTGGCGACCTGATGTTCTACGAAAGCGTCGGAGAGGTTGAGAGCGTTGAGGTGGAGAACGCCAACCAAGTCGTGGTTGAGCTGTCTATGTCTGGCGAAGGCGAAAGCTGGACAGAGCGAACGCGGCTGACGCTGACCGATGGCGGCGACATTCTGACACCAGTTGACGCGGACGGCGAGCAAGCGGGCACGCCGATGCCGCGCAAGCGGTGCGAATGACGGGGAGCATGGCCCAGATCGTGAAGACGGGCCTTCTGGCTCTTTTGGGCATATTGCTCGTCAATTGTGCGAGCCCGAATGCCGCGCAAGAAGCGCGCGAAGCACAAGCGATGAGCGACAAACGGATCGCGCTGACATTCGATGACACGCCGCGTCATCCGGGCGCGTTTTTCGATGAAGACGAGCGCACGGAGCGGTTGATCAAACAATTGCGCGACGCGGGTGTTGCTCAGGCAGCATTCTTCCTCAACCCGGCGAAGATCACGGAGCGCCCCGGTGCGGAAGAGCGCATCGCCGCCTATGTTGCCGCAGGGCACGTAATCGCCAACCATACCGCGGATCACCCGCGCCTCTCGCAAACGGAAACCTCCGCCTACATCGCAGAGATCGACCTTGCTGGCGCATGGCTCAAAGACCGGCCTGGCACCCGAGCGTGGTTCCGCTATCCCTATCTCGATGAAGGCCGCGATGATTTGGCCAAGCGCGACGCCGTTCGTGCGGCGCTGAAAACGCGCGGGCTGCTCAACGCCAGCCCAACCGTGGACGCCTCAGACTGGTTTACCGACAACGAACTAAACCGCGCCAAACGCAGCGGTGAGCCCTTCGATTTGGCGGCGGCGGGTCGGATTTTCGTGGAGAGCCACGTTGAGGCCGCCGAGTTCTATGACCGCCTTGCCCGCGAGACCTATGGCCGCCCGATTGCTCACAACATGCTGCTGCATGAAACCGACCTATCGGCAATGTTCATTGGCGATTTGGTCAACGCGCTGAAGGCAAAGGGTTGGACTATTATCACCGCCGACGAAGCCTTCGCCGATCCCGCGTTTCTAGCCGCGCCCGATGTCCCATCGGCGCAAGGCACGTTGGTGGAGCTCGCCGCATGGCACAAGGGGATCGGGTCACAGCGCTGGTACCCGGGCAATGACACGGCCAAGCTTGGCGAGAGGTTCAATCGCGAAGTTCTAGGCACAGGTGAGTTGAAACAGGAGCCTGCACAATGAAGCGCGCCGCGATCTATATTCTTTTCGCTTTGGTCGGGATCGCCATTGGCGGATACACCGCGCTTGCAATGTCCGGCCTGCTGCCCGGTGACCGCCGCACTCAGGGGTCGGTGGTGCTTGGCAATTGGTACGGCGATCTGGCGATTGGCTCGGAAGATGCCAGTCCCTATTTCCGCACTAGGATTGCCCGGCACGGTCTGCTGGCCCTCGCCAATACAGAGGCAATCTATTTCACCAGCATCGTCGACGACAGCGGACGCCCGTTCAGCGAAGCATGCAATTACCGGCTGAGCGGCGGCGCCATGCCGGCCCGCTGGTGGTCGGTGACGCTCTATAATTCCGATAACTTCCTGCCCGATAATGCGGACGGCGCGCTGAGTTTCGATGCCAGCCGCGCGGAGGCGCAAAATGGCGCGGACGGTCAGTGGTCTGCGATCATTTCTGCTGAGCGGCCTGACGGGGAAACCGCCTGGCTTTCCAGCAAAGCGGGCGGAAACTTCGATCTCACCTTCCGGCTGTACGTGCCCGATGAGGGAGTGCTTGGCGATCCAACCGGCATGATCGAAGCGCCATCAGTCGAGCGGCTTGATTGCGCGGGAGAGGCGGCATGAAGCGCTTCTTCGGCCCTGCCCTCGTCGCTGCCGTGCTCGGCATCGCAGTTCACGCCGCGATCATCTATCTCTCGCCGCAATTCATCATGGACCGCGCCTACACCATGCTTGGAGAGCGGGGCACACCGGTGCACGGGTTCCAGCTATCGCCGCAAATGCGCCCAGACACGCAGAGTGTGGTTCGCCCCTCTCCCGATCTCGCCTATTCCGGATGCCGGTTCGATCTTAGCCAAGCGCCAGATGGTCTGCTGGTACGGATGGCCGCCTTTGATGGCTATTCCAGCCTGTCTTTCTTCGACGCGCAGACCAACAATTTCCTGACCGTGCGCGGGAATGGAGAGGCGCAGGAGGTCACGCTAACAAGGGAAAACAGCCCATCGGATAAGGGTATCATTTTAATCCGCCGCCTCGCCCCAACCGAGGAAGATTACATGAAGGTGGCAGAGATCGCGAAGAGCGACATTTGCGAGGTTCAATGACACACCAGCGCACATACTCAGGCTCACCCTTTGAAGCGCAGTTCGGCTTTTGCCGCGCCGTTCGCGAAGACAATCGCATCATCGTAGCGGGAACCGGCCCGATCGAGGATGATGGCGAGACGACACCGGGCGGAGCCGCCGAGCAGGCCGAGCGCTGCCTCACTCTGATCGTCAAGGCGATTGAAGATTTGGGCGGAAGCGCATCGGACGTTGTGCGCACCCGCATGCTGTTGACCGATCCCGCCGATCAAAGCGCGGTTGGCGAAGTGCACGCACGCTTCTTCGGTGCGAACCCACCCGCTGCGACCATGGCCGGTGTCTCGTGGCTCTGCCGCGAGGAATGGAAAGTTGAAATCGAGGCAGAAGCGATTATTGATTGATATGCTTCAAGCGCCAGCGCTCACATCCGTTCGCTTGGCTATCCTCGCTCACACGGCCTAAAGGCCGCGTCGCTGCGGGCGGGCAGTCGCCCTTGCGGCCCTGCGGGCCGAGGTCTTTAGAAGCAGGTTCCGCCCCAATTAGCGCTCAAGCAGCAACCGCCTTCTGGCGCTGAGACAAGACCAACTCCGTCGCCGCGATCAGCTCTGCTACATCGGTCATCTCATCCAATTGCTCCGGGCCAAGCAGCAGCTCAGGCTGTCCGCCACCCTCGCGGATGAGAATCGCAGGAAGCGCAAAATCGTGCCCCGGATAGTCGGCGGCGAAATCATCGCGGTGATGAAACACCTTCTCCATATCCAGACTTTCCAGGAATTGCCGCCACACCTTGCGCATCGACACCGCGCCATATGTCACCGCGCAGAGGGAGCACGGGTAAGTCGCAGGAAAGACGGATTTGTGCACCGCATGGACCAGCGCATTCAGGATGCCGCCATCGGCATTGTACACGATCAACAGCTTTGGCTTTGTCTGGGTCATACCGATAGTTACGCGCGGGCGAGCAAATAGTTACAAAAAATTGCATGGGCTCACAAAAATTCGCAGCCGATCACGCCTTTTCTCGCGCCCTTAAGCGGGGTAGGAGATGACCCATGACTGGACAATTTCAACTCACAGAAGATCAGCTCGCCATCCAAGAAATGGCGCAGCGTTTCACCGCCGATAACATCACGCCGTTTGCCGGCGAATGGGACGAGAACCATCATTTCCCCAAAGACGTGATCAAGAGCACCGCAGAGCTGGGCTTTGGCGCGATCTATGTGTCCGAGGAAAGCGGCGGCATAGGGCTTGGCCGGCTTGAGGCAGCGCTTATCATGGAGGCGATGTCTTACGGCTGCCCGACCACCAGCGCATTCATCTCGATCCACAATATGGCCGCATGGATGATTGATGAATTCGGCGGGCAGGGGTTGAAGGATCGCTACCTCCCGGACCTGGTCACGATGGACAAGGTCGCCAGCTATTGCCTGACAGAACCGGGCAGCGGATCGGACGCTTCCGCGCTCAAAACCAATGCGAAGCTGGACGGCGACCATTACGTCCTCAACGGTACAAAGCAGTTCATTTCCGGCGGCGGTGTCAACGATATCTATGTCACAATGGTGCGCACGAGTGAGCACAAAACCAAAGGCATCACCTGCCTGGTCATCGACAAAGACACGCCAGGCGTTTCGTTCGGCGCGCCTGAGAAGAAACTCGGCTGGAACGCCTCCCCCACCGCGCAAGTGGTCTTCGAAGACGCTCGCATCCCGGTCGCGAACCGGGTCGGCGATGAAGGCGAAGGTTTCCGCTTTGCGATGATGGGGCTCGACGGCGGGCGCCTGAACATTGGGGCATGCTCACTTGGCGGGGCGCAGCGCTGTCTCGACGAGGCGATTGCCTACACCAAGGATCGCAAGCAATTCGACACACCGATTGCTGACTTTCAAAACACGCAGTTCATGCTGGCCGACATGGCCACCGATCTGGAGTCTGCGCGCGCGCTGCTTTATCTGGCAGCAGCCAAGGTCACCGACAATGCGCCGGACAAGTCACGTTTTTCAGCGATGGCCAAACGGCTAGCGACCGACAACGGCAGCAAGGTCGTGAACGATGCACTGCAATTGTTCGGCGGCTACGGCTATCTCAAGGATTACCCGATTGAGCGGTTCTGGCGCGATCTGCGCGTGCATTCGATCCTCGAAGGCACCAATCAAGTGATGCGCATGATCGTGGGTAGGGACCTGCTAAGGCAATGAACAAGACATCTAAGGCAGCTGTTCTATCAATTGTGATGGCCGGGTTCGTTGGTTGCGATTCTGTTTCAGTCTCCTCTGGCAAAGAAGCAGAAACACAAATCGCCTCTCTGTACAGGAACGGCTCCATCGATCCGAACATGCGGCTGCATTTCGGAACATTTGACGTTCAAGGTGAGGCAAACGATTACAACATTAACAACTGTGAGATGTCGGCTCGTTTGTTAAACGCAAATGTTAGTGCACAATGGAGGGCTACTGGGCTTCCAGATGTTGGCTTTTGGTGCGAACCAGGCCCTTACCGTGAGGAAGGGATGGCTCCCTCAATATTCGATTCCGAATACCCCACTGATGTCCAGACTAAGGCTGCCCCATGACCACCGACGTCCTCACCCGCAAAACCGGCGCTGTCGGCCATATTTCGCTGAACCGGCCCAAGGCGCTGCACGCGCTGACGCTGGAGATGTGCCACGCGATCAGCGGCGCTCTGTCCGAGTGGGCCCATGACGACACGGTTGAGGCGGTTATCCTCGATCACGTCGAAGGCACACGCGGATTTTGCGCGGGCGGCGATATCGCCTTCCTGCGCGATTCTGCGCTGAATGATGGCGGGGTATCGGGCCGGAAGTTCTTTCACGACGAATATCAGCTCAACCATCAGATGTTCACCTATGCAAAGCCGATTGTGGCCTTCATGGACGGGATCACAATGGGCGGCGGGGTCGGTATTTCTCAGCCTGCGAAATTCCGCGTGGCGACGGAGAACACCCGCTTTGCCATGCCGGAAACGGGAATCGGATTGTTCCCCGATGTTGGTGGGGGATGGTATCTTTCGCGCCTGGGCGGGAGGATCGGCCAGTTCCTCGCACTCACCGGCGCGCGGCTCGACGGCGCAGAATGCGCATGGACCGGCCTCGCGACCCACTACGTGCCAAGCGACATGCTCGAAGACCTAAAAGCGCGCATCATTGAGCGGCCCGGCCGGATCGCTGGCATTCTGTCCGAACCCGTGGGCACGCCGCCCGATGCGCGGATTGAGAAGAACGCCCTGCGCATTGCCAAGCATTTCGCCAGCGACAGCTATGAAGAAATCCTCGCCAGCCTTGAGGCTGAGATCGAGACCGATGAGAATGGCGGCGCGGATTGGGCCGCGAAAGAGCGCGATACTTTGGGCACCAAGAGCCCGCAGACCTGCAAGGTGGCGCTGCGGCAATTGACGGACAGCGTGGGCCTGACCGATTTTGCTGACAATATGCGGATGGAATATCGCATCGCATCGCGCGTCCTGACCCGGCCCGACTTTGCCGAGGGCGTTCGCGCGGTGATCACCGACAAAACCAATGATCCGAAATGGGATCCGGCAACGCCCGAGGGCGTGTCTGACGAATTGATCGAGAGCATTTTCGCTCCCCTCCCCGAAAACGAGGAATGGAAACCCTTATGAGCTACGAAACCATCACCGTCGAAACCAATGCGCAGGGCAACACTGGCGTAACATTGATGACGCTCAACCGGCCTAAGGCGCTGAATGCGCTCAATTCGGTTGTGCTGGCGGAATTGACTGAGGCGTTCGCAGCCTATCAGGCCGATGACAGCCAGCTGTGCGCGGTTCTGACCGGTTCTGGCGAGAAAGCCTTTGCCGCCGGCGCGGATATCAAGGAAATGTCGGACAAGGCGGCGGCTGATTTCTATCTCGACGATTTCTTTTCGCCTTGGACCTCTGAGATCGTGAAAAAGACCCGCAAGCCGTGGATCGCGGCAGTGAACGGCTTCGCGCTGGGCGGCGGGTGCGAGCTTGCGATGATGGCCGACTTCATCATTGCGTCCGACAATGCGAAGTTTGGCCAGCCTGAGATTAAACTCGGCGTGGCTCCCGGCATGGGCGGATCGCAGCGCCTCACCCGCGCCATCGGCAAGTCGAAAAGCATGGAAATGTGTCTGACCGGCCGGATGATGAGCGCGGAAGAGGCCGAGCGTGCGAACCTGATCGTGCGGGTCGTACCGCAGGCGGACCTGCTGGCCGACGCGCTGAAATCTGCTGCCTCTATCGCGAGCATGCCGCCAATGGCCGCAATCGCAAACAAGGAAATGGTGAACGCCGCATTTGAAATGACGCTCGATCAGGGCCTGATCATGGAGCGCCGAATCTTCCAAATCCTCACCGCGAGCGAGGATAAAGCCGAAGGCATGGCCGCCTTTATTGAGAAGCGCGAGGGCGTGTGGAAGGGGCGCTGATCATTTGAGATGTATGTCTCTAGCTGGTTCATCCTTGCCCTTATCGGCTTATCCCTATGCATCGGATTTGTATTGGGGTGGTTGAGCAGCCGTTCGGCCACGCTCCTCACGCTTTGCGGGGCTTCAATCATAGGGATATCACTTGTTCTGCTTGATGTTTTAGCTGTGCCAAGCCTAACCAGTCTTCACACTGAGACACTGCTCGTATTTGCGCTCATCGGGGCCTTGATCGCTTTGCCAATCTTCGCTGGCACAGTATTGGCACGGTCGATCAAAAGATGGAATTCACAATGAAAATCGCATTTATCGGCCTTGGCAATATGGGCGGCGGGATGGCTGCGAACCTCGTGAAGGCGGGCCATGATGTGCGGGCCTTTGACCTTAGTGAAGCTGCTTTGGCCGCTGCAAAGGAAGCGGGCTGTGCGACCTTCACCAGCGCGTCTGAAGCCTGCGCCGATGCCGAGGCGGTTGTTTCCATGCTGCCCAATGGCGCCATTGTGAAATCGGTTTTCACCGCAGATGTGATCGGCACAGCGCCCGCTGGCGCGGTCTTCCTCGATTGCTCAACCATTGATGTTGCGACCGCTCGCGAAGTGATCGGGCTCGCCACGGCGGCGGGTTATGACATGGTCGATGCGCCAGTATCCGGCGGGATTGCCGCGGCGAATGGCGGCACGCTCACCTTCATGGTCGGCGGCACAAAGGCAGCGTTTGACCGCGCCGAACCGGTCCTTTCCGCAATGGGCAAGGCCGTGATTCACGCAGGCGATGCCGGCAATGGTCAAGCGGCGAAGATCTGCAACAACATGCTGCTCGCGGTGCATATGGCGGGCACGTGCGAAGCCTTTGCGATGGCGGAAAAGCTTGGGTTAGACCCGCAAACCTTTTACGATATTTCCTCGGTATCGTCCGGCCAGAACTGGTCGATGACCAGCTATTGCCCGGTCCCCGGCGTCGGCCCGCAAAGCCCTTCGGATAATGGTTATGAAGGCGGCTTTGCCACGGCATTAATGCTGAAGGATCTGCGCCTGGCGATGGACGCGGCGGACACTTCGGACAGCGCCGTACCCATGGGCTCACGCGCAGCCGCGCTCTATGAGGACTTCGACGGCGCGGGCAATGGCGGCAAGGACTTCTCGGCCATCATCAAAACCTATTCCTAAACCCCGTCATCGCGAGGAGCGAAGCGACGCGGCGATCCATGGATTGCTTCGCCTTCGGCTCGCAATGACGAATTAGGAATTGATGAGCTCAATAATCCGCTCCAGCCATTCGCGCGGAGCCTGCCTGCGCCCGATATCGGCGACGAATTCCTGACCGCGCGCAACACTCTGCAATTGACCGCGCTTGGCCCAGCGAGATGGCCGGTCGTGGTAGGATAGCCCGCCGCGCTTCAACCAATCGGGCCTGCGCCAAACGCTGGGCGAAGCGCCGGGGAGCGTCAGCCGCAGCGCATCGCTCGCATGGTTTGCCATGCGGCCTTCCCCGCGCCAGATCACATCGTTGGAGCCATGCAGCGCGAGCGCATGAGGATGCCCCTCTTTCGCGAACTCGCTTGGGACGCTTTCAGTCAGCGCCACTATCTCCTCAGCGCGCAAATATCCGAAAATCCGGTGATGCGGATCGCCGCGTGTGCCGTCTCCATGCTCTTCACGAAATAGGCCGAAGAATACGAACACATCGCCCAGGCCAACGCCCTGCCGCTCCAGATGGGTCTGCGCCGCACCGCATTGGCCAAACCAGCATGTGCCATCCTCCCGAAACATCGGATCGTGGTGGCACAGATCGTCTGCGCCGAGCTTCCCTCGGCTCGCAGCAGAAACCAGATCGCCCAGCCCCAAATCGCCATAGCGCGTGCTGCTGGCCGCGCCCGCCGGGATCGGCAGGCTGATCGGGCGGCCATCCACTATCGGAGACGCTCCGCCGCCTGCCGCGCTGTCAAACCCTTTGCGAGAGAAGATAATTCGCATGGGCTGATCCATGGCGCGCAAACCATTGTTGCACAACACTCATCGCACACCACTTTGCGCAGCCCCACGATTAGCGCTAAAGGCGCGGGCATGGACGGATCAATCAAAGCAACAGCTCTCATCATGGCCGGCAAACGCTCCGGCGTTCTCGACCCCTTGGCTCAGCGCGCTGGTGTCGCGCAGAAATGCGTCGTCCCGGTCAATGGCACACCCATGGTCGCGCGCGTCGTCGAACAGGTCGCCGCATGTGACCGGGTCGGAAAAATTCGCATCGTCGCGCATGAGCCGGACGAAATCGCCGCTCAGCCCGTGGTTGCAAAGCTGATCGAAGAAGGGCGCCTGAGCTTCGCAGAAGGAAAGTTCAACATCGTCGACAGCGTGTTTTCAGGCGCGGAGGGCGTGGAGTTTCCCCTGCTCATCACCACCGCTGACAATTGCCTGGTCACGCCGGAAGGCTATGCCGAATTCATCGACAAGGCTTTGGCCGAAAACGCTGGCGCCGCCGCTGGGCTAGCGCGCAAGGAAGACGTGCAGGCCGCCGATCCGGAAGGCCAATCGAAGTTCTATCAATTCCAAGACGGCGGCTATTCCAATTGCAACATGTATTGGATGGGCAGCGCGGAGGCCTTGAAAGCCGCAGAGATCATGCGTGAAGGCGGGCAATTTGTGAAATTCCCGCGCCGCATCATCAAGGCGTTCGGGTTTATGAACCTGATCCGGTTCCGCATGGGCTGGGGTTCTAAAGAGAAATTGTTCGCGCAAATCTCTCGCCGGTTTGGCCTCAAAATGGTGCCGATTGTTCTGTCGAAGGGGCAGTACGCCATCGACGTCGATAATGAGCGGACCTTTGAAGTGACCGAGCGGCTGTTGGCCAAAACCGAAGGCAAACGCGGCTAAGCATACGGACACGCCGCCATGACGCGCCTCTTCAAAAATATCGGTTGGCTCCTCGGAGGGCGCGGCTTCAACGCAGCGATGAGCCTGCTCTATCTTTACCTCGCGACGCACACGCTGGGGATTGAGAGCTTCGGCCATTTCGCGATCATTGTCGCATTGGGCCAGACCGTCACTGGCCTTGCCAATTTTCAGACCTGGCAATTCATCATCCGCTGGGGCGCGAACGGCGATGGCCCGGGAGAGGCAACCGGCTTTGCCATCGCGCTCGATCTATTGTCGGTGGTGATGGGCGCGGTGATCGCGGCCTTTGTGGTGTGGACGGCGCAAATGTGGCTCCCGCTGCCGAGCGAGCTGCTGTGGCTGACCTTTGGCTATTGCATCGTCTCACTACTATCGATCCGCACCACGCCAACTGGCCTGCTCAGGCTGCGCTTCAAGTTCGCAACCGCGACCGGGGCAGAGGCAGTCCAGCCCGCGATCCGCGCGGCGGGAGCAATCCTCGCCTGGATGTTCATGCCCAATGTCGCTGGGTTTATCATGGCGTGGGCAGCGGCAGAGGTCGCCGTGGCGGTCACCCTATGGATCGTAGCCACCCGCAAGGAGCCGATTGATCTGTCGCAGGTCAGCCTGACCAATATTCCGAACAAGCACCGCGATGCATGGCGCTTTGTCTGGTCGACCAACATGTCGGGCAGTCTCACGATTGCGGGCAAGCAAGTGATCATCCTCCTGGTCGGTACGTTTGGCGGAGCGGCGCTGGCGGGCGGTTTCCGGGTCGCAGCTCAGCTGGGTCAGGCGCTGGTTACGCTCGCGCAGACCATATCGAAAGCGATCCTGCCAGAGCTGGTGCATGACAAGGAAAACGCAGTCGAGATCGCGCGGCGCATGGCCAATATCGCGGTTGTAGCAGGCGGGCTGGCAGTGGGCATGGCGCTGCTGTTTGGCCGCTGGGGCCTCGCGACCATCGCGGAGGATGATTTCTCCGGTTTTTACTGGGCGATGGTGATCCTATCCATCGCGGGCGCAGTGGAGCTGGTCGGGGCCAGTCTGGAATCGCTGCTGGTTTCCGCTGGTAAGGCGCACACGGCATTCTTCGTGCGCGCGGTGCCAACAATCCTCGCTCTGCTCCTGCTCAGCACAGCGATCGAATGGGACGGCGCGAAAGGCGCAGCCTTTGCCATGCTCGGCTCAAGCTCGCTCGCCGTGCTTGGCTTCTTCGTGGTGGTGCTGAACCTGCGCGAGATCAAAATTGCCGTCGCGCCTGATGGCGAGGCGGAGCTCAATAAGCCCGATCGCCCCGCCCCTTAGGCTCTACCGCTTAAGCTGAGGGCTCAGGATCCTGCCATGCCAGCTTCGGTTTGCGCGCAGCCTGCGTCTCATCGAGCCTGCGGCGCGGCGCATAATATGGCGCCTGCTTCATGGTCTCGTCACCGGCCAGCGCGCGCTCTGTTACACTGCGGAACGCTGTGATGAACTGATCAATGCTCGCTTTGCTTTCCGTCTCAGTCGGCTCGACCAGCATCGCGCCATGCACCACCAGCGGGAAGTATACGGTCATCGGGTGATAGCCCTCGTCGATCAGCGCTTTCGCCAGATCTTGCGTGGATAGGCCGCCACCAAAGTCCTTATCGCCAAACAACGCCTCGTGCATGCACGGCCCGCTGTCTGCGAACGGCGCATGCAGGATGTCCTCCAGACTGCGCAGCACGTAATTCGCATTGAGCACCGCGTCTTCGGCGACCTGCTTTAGGCCGTCGGCCCCGTGACTCAGCATATAGGTGAGCGCGCGGGTGAACATACCCATCTGGCCGTGGAACGCCGTCATCCGGCCAAAGCTCTGCCCGCGATGCTTGCGGCCCTCTTCTTCGACCAGCTCATAGCTGTCGTCAGCAGTTTTGCGCACCACCGGCAGCGGGGCAAAGTCCTTCAGCGCTTCTGAGAACACCACCGGGCCAGAGCCAGGACCACCGCCGCCATGCGGAGTGGAGAAGGTCTTGTGCAGATTGATGTGCATCGCATCCACGCCGAGATCGCCGGGCCGCACCCGACCGACAATCGCGTTGAAATTCGCGCCGTCGCAATAGACATATCCGCCCACGGCATGGACCGCATCGGCAATCTCGCGGAAATCCTTTTCAAACAATCCGCAGGTGTTGGGATTGGTGATCATCACCGCTGCCACATCGGGCGCGAGCCGGGCTTTGATCGCCTCCAGATCCACGCGCCCTTCTGGGGTGGCGGGAATATCCTCCACCTTGTAGCCCGCAAAGGCAGCGGTCGCTGGGTTGGTGCCATGCGCGCTTTCCGGCACCAGCACGACTTGGCGTGCATCGCCGCGCGCGGTGTGCGCAGCGCGGATCGCCAGGATACCGCACAGCTCGCCATGTGCGCCCGCTTTCGGGCTCATCGCGACGCCGGGCATGCCGGTCAGCTTCATGAGCCAATCGCCCAGCTCATGGATCACTTGCAACGCGCCCTGCACCGATTGCTGCGGCGCAAGCGGGTGAATATCGGCAAAGCCCGGAAGCCGCGCGACTTTCTCATTAAGCCGCGGATTGTGCTTCATCGTGCAGCTGCCGAGCGGGAAGAAGCCCAGATCGATGCCGTAGTTTTGGCGGCTCAGTCGGGTGTAATGGCGGACCGTCTCTGGCTCGGTAAGCCCAACGAGACCAATTGGATCACTGCGATCGAACCCGCCTAGGCGGTTAGGCGCGTCGGGATCAATCTCCGGCAGATCAACGCCGGTTGTTTCAGCATGGCCAATCTCAAAGATCAGCGGCTCTTCAAGCATCAAAGCACGGTTGCCGGTCGTCGTCGACGGGCCATTGTGCAGGCCGTCTTCGCTCACTTGCATCTCAGGCTTCCAGCCAGATTTGTTGGGCGCGTTCATGACAGCACTCCTTCCAGCTCTTTCGCCAGTGTTTCGATGTCTTCCTCTGTCGTCGTTTCAGTCACCGCGACCAGCAGAGCATCCTCCAGCCCCGCAACGCCTGGATAGAGCCGGTCAAGCGAAACGCCGCCCAGAACGCCGCGATCAGCCAAGCTGCGCACAACGTCGCGCGCCGGCTTGCCGCCGAGTTGCAGGGTGAATTCGTTGAAGAAGGCGCTGTTGAGAAGGCTCACACCGGGGATTTGCTCTAGCCGGTCCGCCGCAATGCAAGCCAGGCGGTGGTTCTCAGCCGCCAGTTCGCGCAGGCCCTTTTCACCGAGCAAGGTCATGTGAACATTGAACGCCAGCGCGCACAGGCCGGAATTGGTGCAGATGTTGGAGGTCGCCTTCTCGCGGCGAATATGCTGCTCGCGCGTGGAGAGCGTCAGCACAAAACCGCGCTTGCCCTCTGCATCCGTGGTCTCACCGCACAGCCGGCCCGGCATTTGCCGTACATGCTTGGGATCGCGCACTGCGAACAGGCCGAGGTAAGGCCCGCCAAATTGCAAGCCAACACCGATAGACTGCCCCTCACCCACAACGATGTCCGCGCCCATCTCACCCGGCGATTTGATCGCGCCCAGCGCGACCGGTTCTGTGTTCACCACCACTAGCAAAGCGCCCTTAGCATGCGCGGCGTCAGCCAGTTCGGTGAGGTCGGAGATGCGGCCAAGGATGTCGGGATATTGCACCACCACACAGGCGGTGTCGTCATCGATCCGGCTGATCAGACCAGCATTGTCTGGCTCGGTCTGAATCGCGGGCATCGCATCGGCGATGGTGTCGCCGGTAAACTGCGCCATGGTTTTGACGACCTGACTGTAATGCGGATGCAGCGCGCCTGATAGCACCGCGCGGTGGCGGCGGGTGACGCGGCCAGCCATCGCCACCGCTTCCCAGCATGCCGTGGAACCATCATACATCGAGGCATTGGCGACCGCGCAGCCATAGAGCCGCGAGACCTGGCTCTGAAACTCGAACAGCATTTGCAGCGTGCCCTGAGCAATCTCAGGCTGATACGGAGTGTATGCGGTTAGGAACTCACCGCGTTGGATCACCGTATCGACGCTGGCGGGAACATGGTGCCGGTAAGCCCCCGCACCCAGGAAGAATGGCGCATCACCTGCCGCCAAATTCTTATTCGCGCGCGCTTTCATATGCCGCTCAACCGTCATTTCAGAGGCGTGCATCGGCAGCTCGCGAATCGGGCCATCAAGCTGTGCCACGGCGGGCACATCGACGAACAGATCATCGATCGAATTGGCACCAATTTTCGCCAGCATATCGGCGCGATCAGTGTCGGTGAGAGGCAGGTAACGCATTGAGTATTCTCCAGGCCGCTTCGCTAACGGAAAAGCGGTATCCCACCGCGCCATCAGTTACGGCGCGGCGCGCAATTCAGATGCCGATTAAAGACTGTCGACGAAGGTCTTATAGCCCTTGTCATCCATCAAGCCTTCCAGCTCTCCGGTGTCGCTGATCGTCAGGCGGAAAAACCAGCCCTCTTCCTCGGGCGAGGTGTTGACCAGTGCGGGCTCATCTTCGAGCGAGGAATTGGTCTCGGTCACTTCGCCGGTAATCGGCGCGTAGACATCGCTTGCCGCCTTAACGCTTTCGACCACAGCGGCCTCGCCGCCTTTGTCGACCATTGCGCCCACATCGGGCAATTCGACGAACACGATATCGCCCAATTGTTCCTGCGCATAATCGGTGATGCCAACCGTGGCGGTTTCGCCTTCGACATCAATCCATTCATGTTCATCGGTGAAATAACGCGGCATTGTGATCAGCTCCCTCGGTAATAATTATGGGGTACAAATGGCATGGGTGAAACGGTGGCGGAGAGGCGCTTTGACCGCACCTCAATCTCTAGTGTTTGGTTCTCGCCCGCATGGGCGGGATCGACATAGGCCATAGCAATCGGAGCCCCAAGCGTGGGCGAGAAACCGCCGCTGGTGACAACGCCAATTTCCTTAGTCCCGGCAAACACCTTGGCCCCTTCGCGCGCAGGCATGCGGCCATCGATCTTGAGGCCAATGCGCATTTTCGCAGGGCCATTCGCGATCTCGTTCTGGACGCGCACTGCTCCTAGAAAGCCGCCTTCGCTACGGCGACGCTTGTTAATTCCAAAGATCAGCCCCGCTTCAATCGGGCTGATTTCCGGCGATAGATCATGACCATACAGCGGAAGGCCAGCTTCCAAACGGAGGCTATCGCGCGCACCGAGGCCAATCGGGCGAACCTCTGGCTCCGCACACAGCAGGGTCGCGATCTCTTCTGCCGCCTCTGCGGGAATCGAGATTTCAAACCCGTCCTCGCCAGTGTAGCCAGCGCGGGCAATCGTCACCACATGCCCAGCGATCTCGAACCGGCCAAAGCGCATGAAGGTCAGATCAGACAGAGCATATTCGCCCGTCGCATGGCGTGCGAGCGCATCGACAGCCTTGGGTCCTTGCAATGCAAGCAGTGCATGCTCGTCCATGTGGTGCAGCGTAATTGCATCGGGCAGATGTTCGCGCAGATGGCCGATGTCATCCCATTTGGTCGCGCCATTCACCACAAGATACAGATTACCCGGCCAGCGCGAGACCATCAGGTCATCGAGCACACCGCCATTTTCATCGAGCAGCAGAGAATAGCGCTGGCGCCCGAGTTTCAAGGTTGAAAGATCAATCGGCAAGATCGCTTCGACGGCCTCGTCGAGCCCTTCGCCTGACAGCAAGACCTGCCCCATGTGGCTCACATCGAACAAACCGGCGCTGGTCCGCGTCCATTCATGCTCTGCGACGATGCCGCCGCCCTCGCCCGTATATTGGATCGGCATTTCATAGCCTGCGAACTCGACCATGCGCGCGCCCTGAGCCCGATGCCATGCGTCTAGCGGCAGCTGCCCAATGGGCGGCGCGCCATCTTCCATATCGTCAGTGGTTTGATCGTCGCTCAATATCAGTCCCCGCACAGGCGTGCGACGCTCCACTATTGAAGCGCCGTGTCATCCTGCCCCCTCTGTCGGGAAACCTGAGAGCTTAGCTTAGCCTTGCCTTACGGCGCGGCGAGCCTTCCCCTTCGGTGGCCTTGCGAAAGCTCGCAAGAGCGCTTTCCAGAGTGCCCATTCCAGCGCGGTCCGTTTGCCTGAGAGTTTCCGGGGCGGTTGCTCCTTCGGCGCCTTGCCCGAATGCCTTGGAGGGCAAATCGGCCAAATCTCTCCCGCGAAAGATGCCAGAATCACTTCTGACGGGCATGCGTCATGTTGCGCATGCGAAGGGGTGCGTCAATCTCCGCCAAGCATTATCCGGGAAAACGCGAAACAATCGTGCGATCAGTTGGAGTTTTGCTCCGCGAGCAGCGCTTGAGCGCGCTTCATCAGGTCTTTTTCGCGCTGTGAGAACCCGCCCTCATCTTCGGCCCCTTGGCGCGGAGGAACAGCGGTGGTGAAGTAAGCTATTCCCGTGCCACCGACTGCGTCGAGCCACAGCCCTGAACGAAGACCATAGGCTTCACCTGCATGGCCAATGCGCGACAAACCGTCATCGAAGAGCCCATCGGAACACGTTTCTTGGGGGGCCTCAATCATTTGAACGCCAAGTCCGTAAACACAAAAGAACTCCTGTCCTGGCTCAGGTTTATGCATCATCGAAAAAATAAACATGCCAAGTGAGTCAAATGACAGGAAACTGTCGGTATGGCGTTTGGTCAATTCCTGCCCGATCTTGGCCAGATTCATCATTCCGATCCGCACCCCACCTTGGGGTGAGAAGATCGAGGCATTGGTTCCGGGAACGTAGCTATCGAGATCGCATGCAGTGCCCTCCTTCACGGGTACAGTGCAATTGGGCGGCAGATCACTTGGCTCATCGCGGGCGACTTCGCCAGTATCGCGGTAAAGCGTGACGGCACGGCTTGCCTGATCCTCGCTGCACCCAATCCAGTTGAGACATGCTTCGATGCCCAGCGGTGCAAACACAGTGCGCTCCACAATGCGGTCATATCGCTCACCCGTGGCCGCCTCGAGCACGGACGCCACAACAGGCGATCCGAGGTTCGCGTATTCAAACTGAGCCTCTCCAGGAGGACTCTCGGCATACCACGCCTCTGGCTCAGCAAGTTTCGCCTCCAGGCTTTCGTCGAGCGGGATCACATAGCCCGCATTGTCGCGCAGGCCGGATCGGTGGGACAGCAATTGCGCCAAAGTCACCTTGGCATCGGGGAAATTGGGCGAGCGAACCTGCCAGCCCAAATAGTCCGAAACATCCGCATCCAGATCGACCTTGCCCTCATCGACCAGCCGCAAGGTCGCCAGCGCCATGATCAGTTTGGAAATGCTGGCGATGCGCACGGGGTCATTGGCTTCGACCGCCTCGCCCCTCTCCCGATTGCGCACGCCCTCGACAATCAGCGGCGTGATCGTCTCTCGATCGAACGCCACCACCACCGTCGCGGGCGGCGGACCGGCGTCAATGTCCGGTATCGTCGTGCAGGCCGATGTCATCGGCAGAGCAAGGAGCAGCGGAGCAAGCAGTCGAGCATACATGGCCCGAGCATTGCCGCTAAACCTCGCACAATCAATCCAAATTAGGACGCAGCCAGCGTTCCGCCGTCGCGATATCAACCCCGCGCCGCGCTGCATAGTCTTCCAGCTGATCGCGCCCGACGCGCGCAACGCCGAAATATTGCGATTCCGGGTGCCCGAAATAGAAGCCTGAGACGGCCGCCGTCGGGTACATCGCAAAACTCTCGGTCAGCGTCAGGCCGACATTCTTCTCTGCTTCGAGCAGCTCAAAAAGGATCGGCTTAAGCGAGTGGTCCGGACACGCGGGATAGCCCGGCGCCGGGCGAATGCCGCGATATTGCTCTTTAATCAGCGCTTCATTGGTCAGCTGCTCACCGGGCGCATAGCCCCACAGATCGGTGCGCGTGTGCAGGTGCAATCGCTCGGCAAAGGCCTCGGCAAACCGGTCCGCCAGCGCCTTCAGCAGGATATCGGAATAGTCATCCTTATCCGCTTGGAAGCGGGCCGAATACGGCTCAATCCCGTGAATGCCGACCGCAAAGCCGCCGATCCAATCGCCATCGGGATCGATAAAGTCGGCAAGGCACATATTGGCCCGGTCGCGCGATTTCTTCACCTGCTGGCGCAAGAATGGCAGCGTCACATGCTCCTCACGCCGGACGCGGTGGATCGTCACGTCATCGCCGTCGCGCGCGCACGGCCAAAGGCCCGCAACGCCGCGCGCGGTCAGCCATTTTTCCGCAATGATCTGGTCGAGCATGGCGTTGGCATCGTCGAACAGCTGGCTGGCAGTTTCGCCGACCACGTCATCCGTCAGGATCGCAGGATAATTGCCATGCAGCTCCCAAGCGCGGAAGAACGGCGTCCAATCGATATATTGCCTGAGGTCCGCCAGATCCCAATCGTCAAACACATGCACCCCTGGATTGAGCGGCGGCGCGGGTTTGTCACTGAGGTAGGCATCGTAATAATTGGCCCGTGCATCTTCGAGAGACAGCAGCACGCTCGGCGTCTTGCCCGCCCGCGCTTCGCGAACCTTGGTGTATTCCCCGGCGGTGTCGCCAACGAAACCGTCGCGCTGGGTGTCAGACAGCAGCTTGCTCGCCACGCCAACCGCGCGGCTGGCATCAAGCACATGAATCACCGGGCCTTCGTAAGCCGGATCGATCTTCAGCGCGGTGTGAACCTTGCTGGTGGTCGCGCCGCCGATCAGCAGCGGCATTGTCATTTCCGCGCGCTGCATTTCTTCGGCCACGGTCACCATCTCATCAAGCGAGGGCGTAATCAGGCCGGATAGGCCGATCATATCAACATTGTTGTCGTTCGCCGTTTCCAAGATTTTCGGCCACGGCACCATCACGCCAAGGTCGATCACCTCATAGCCATTGCATTGCAGTACAACGCCAACGATGTTCTTACCAATATCGTGCACGTCTCCCTTTACGGTCGCCATGATGATCTTGCCTTTGGCCTTACGCTCAGCCTCCGGCAGCAGATCCTTCTCAGCCTCGATAAACGGGATGAGATGCGCGACGGCCTTTTTCATAACGCGCGCGGACTTCACTACTTGCGGTAGGAACATTTTGCCGCTGCCAAACAGATCGCCAACGACATTCATGCCGTCCATCAGCGGGCCTTCGATCACTTCAATCGGGCGGCCGCCGGCGTCGGCCGTGGCGCTGCGCATTTCCTCAGTATCATCGACGATATGCGCATCGATCCCTTTGACCAGCGCATGTTCCAGCCGCTTGCGAACTTCCCAGCCGCGCCATTCCGCCGCCTGCTTATCGTCTTCCTTTGATTTGCCTTTGAAGCTTTCAGCCAGGTTGATCAGCCGCTCGGTCGCGCTGTCTTCGCCTTCCACCGGGCGCATCAGGATCACATCCTCGCACGCATCGCGCAGCACGGGATCAATCGTGTCATAGACATCCAATTGCCCAGCGTTGACGATCGCCATGTCGAGTCCCGCGGGGATAGCGTGATAGAGAAAGACAGAGTGCATCGCGCGGCGCACCGTCTCGTTGCCGCGAAAGCTGAATGAGAGGTTGGACAGCCCGCCGCTGGTCTTCACATGCGGGCACGCCGACTTGATCTCGCGCACGGCCTCGATGAAGTCGAGACCATAACGGTCATGCTCTTCAATGCCGGTGGCGACCGCGAAAACATTGGGATCAAAGATGATATCTTCCGGCGGAAAACCGATGCCGGTGAGCAGCTCGTAGGCGCGGCTGCAAATCTCAACCTTGCGCGCCTTAGTGTCCGCCTGGCCGGTCTCGTCAAACGCCATCACAACCACAGCTGCGCCGTAAGCCATGCATTTGCGCGCTTGCTCCAGGAACGGCTCTTCGCCTTCCTTCATCGAAATTGAGTTCACAATCGGCTTGCCGGAAACGCATTTGAGACCAGCCTCGATCACCTCCCATTTGGAGCTGTCGATCATCACCGGAACGCGCGCGATGTCAGGCTCCGCCGCGATCAGTTTGAGGAACGTCGTCATGGCGTGGACCGCATCGAGCAGTCCCTCGTCCATATTGACGTCGATCACCTGCGCGCCGTTTTCGACCTGCTGCCGCGCGACCTCGACCGCCGCGGCGTAATCATCCGCCATGATGAGCTTCTTGAACCGGGCGCTGCCGGTGACATTGGTGCGCTCACCAACATTGATGAAACGGGCTGTGGAATTCTGCTGGCTCATCAGGCCGCTACCGTGAAGGGTTCGAGGCCAGCAAGCCGCATGGCCGTTTCGGGCGTGGGCACTTGGCGCGGGGCGAGACCTGCGACCGCATCGGCAATCGCCTGGATGTGCGCTGGTGAAGACCCGCAGCACCCGCCCAGAATGTTGGCCTGACCGTGTTCCGCCCATTGCTTGACCAGACCAGCTGTGGTTTCTGGCATTTCGTCATATTCGCCTAGCTCATTAGGCAGGCCGGCATTGGGATAAGCCATCAACAAGGTGTCGGCGATGCCCGAGAGAACCTGAACATGCGGGCGCAATTGATCCGCACCAAAGCTGCAATTGAGGCCGATGGTGATCGGATTGGCGTGGCGCACCGCATACCAGAATGCCTCGACCGTATGGCCGGACAAATTGCGGCCCGACAGATCGGTGAGCGTCATCGAAATCATCACTGGCACTTCGCGGCCCAGATCTGCTTCCAGCTGCTTCACCGCCATTATGCCTGCCTTGGCATTCAGCGTGTCGAACACGGTTTCGATCAGGATGAAGTCGCACCCACCCTCGATCAGAGCGGAGGCCTGTTCCTTGTAGACGGCGGTCAGCTCGTCAAAGTCAATCTCGCGAAAGCCGGGGTCTTCGACATCGGGGCTGAGCGACAGAGTCTTATTGGTCGGGCCAATTGCGCCTGCGACAAAGCGCGGACGGCCGTCTTTCGCCGCATATTCATCCGCCAATGCGCGGGCGATTTTGCCGCTGGCGATGTTGATCGCGGCCACCTGATCCTCGGCGGCGTAATCCGCTTGGCTGATCCGGTTGGCCGAGAATGTGTTGGTGGAGATCACGTCCGATCCCGAATCCAAATAGCTGCGCGTGATGTCTTGAATCACATCGGGCCGTGTCAGGGCGAGAATGTCATTATTGCCCTTTTGATCGGCCTTAAGACCCAGATCACCGGCATAGTCCTCTTCGGTCAGTTTGCGCTCCTGGATTTGCGTCCCGAACGCCCCGTCAAAGATCAGCACGCGCTCACCGGCTTGCTCCAAAAGAGCTTCCCGCGCTGTCATGCCGCTTCTCCCACCGGACGCTTGCCGAGCATGTGGCAAATCGCATAACTCAGCTCCGCTCGGTTAAGCGTGTAAAAATGGAACTGGCGCACACCGCCCGCATAAAGCTTGCGGCACAGCTCTGCGGCAATCGTTGCAGAGACCAGCTGGCGCGCAGCTGGGCGTTCGTCCAATCCGTCAAACAGGCCCTCCATCCAGCCGGGTATCGCCGTGCCGCACATGCCGGACATGCGCTGGACCGCAGCAAAGCTCATCACTGGCATAATGCCGGGCACAATCTCGCCATTGATCCCGGCCGCCGCCGCCTTGTCGCGGAAGCGGAAGAAGCACTCTGGCTCGAAGAAGAACTGAGTGATGGCGCGGGTTGCGCCTGCCTCAAACTTCGCTTTCAAATTGTCGATATCGGCCTGCGCATCAGGGGAATCCGGGTGAACTTCAGGGTAAGCCGCAACGGATATCTCGAAATCGGCGACCTTCTTTAGACCCGCAATCAGCTCCACCGCATTGGCGTATCCACCGGGGTGCGGCGTGTATCCGCCCGCGTCCTCGGGCGGGTCTCCGCGCAAGGCAACGATATGGCGAATGCCGCTTTCCCAATAATGCCGCGCCACCGCATCAACCTCTTCGCGGGTTGCGTTGACGCAGGTCAGGTGCGCAGCGGCTGGAATATTCGCTTCGTTCTGGATCCGCACGACTTGCTCATGGGTCCGCTCGCGCGTCGATCCACCGGCACCATAGGTCACCGAGACAAAGCGCGGCCCCAGCGGGGAGAGCGTGTCGACACTGCTCCACAAGGTCTCTGCCATCTTCTCCGATTTGGGCGGGAAGAATTCAAAGCTGATATCAATGTCGCCGGGCAATCCGGAGAAAAGCGGCGTATCCAAAGCCGTGCGCGCTTCATGCATTTGATCGAGGGTCGGGCTCACGCTGTGCGTTCCTTAGCGGGGGTTGAGAGAGGGTTGCTGCGGCGTTCGCCGAGCCAGATTTTCACGGTCAGCTGCTCACCATCGAGCGCTTGCGGCGCTTCGGGTTCAAAGCCTGCGTCAAACAAGAGGTCGCGCAATTGCGCATCGGAAAAGCCAAGGCGCGCATGGGCGTGGCGATCGCGCAATTCTTCGTGATTGTGCGCGGCAAAATCGACGATCGCGATGCGCCCGCCGGGCCGGGTGACCCGCGCTGCCTCCACCAGTGCAAGCGCAGGGTCTTGCACGAAATGGAGCACTTGATGGATCACAATGGTATCAAAGCTTGCAGCCGCAAAGGGCAGATCGCCGAGATCACCCTGCACCAGTTCGATTTGCTCAGTAGGGAGATGTTGCAATTTGGCCCGCGCGATCCGCAGCATCTCAAGGCTCTTATCGAGCGCAACAATTCGATCAGCGCTGCCCGCGAACAATTCCGCCATGCGACCTGTTCCCGTGCCGATATCGAGCAGCGTCCCAAGCGGCGCTTCGCCAAGAGCACGGGTCAAAGCCTTCTCGACCTCGCTGTCTGAACTGTGCAGGCGGCGCAGCTCATCCCATTCGCCGGCATGGCGCGCAAAGTAACCCTCGGCGGCCTCTTCCCGAGCGGTCCGGATCGCGGCGAGTTTGCGCATATCTTCTGCGCAGGCCTGGCCAAAATCCTGATCTTCCACCTCAGCAATGGCGAGCAAGCGAGCAACCGCCTCAACCACAGGAGAGGCTTGCTCCGCCCCGCCCTGCATCCGCAAGAACACCCAGCTGCCCTCGCGCCGGCGCTCTGCCAGGCCTGCATCGCACAAGATCCCTACATGGCGAGAGACGCGCGGCTGGCTCTGCCCGAGCACCTGCGCGAGTTCGCCCACGGCCAATTCCATCGCCGAAAGCAGGCGCATAATGCGTAGCCGAGTGGGGTCGGCCAGCGCGCGGAAGATTGTGTCGATATTCATCGTGAGGACAACATATAAAGATATTTTTATATCTGTAAATGCACCAAGGTCATAGGAGTTAGCCCTTAGCTTCTCACCGTAACAACGCGCGGACTTGCATTCTGATCCGCCGGGCGCGAAACCCCCCGTTCGAAAACGTCAAAGGACGCGCAAAATGAAGCTGGGTTGCTGCTATTATCCTGAACATTGGCCCGAGGATGTGTGGGCCGATGATGCGCGGCGCATGGCCGAAATGGGCCTGTCGCTGGTGCGGATCGGCGAATTTGCCTGGAGCCGGATTGAGCCGCAGCCGGGCAAGTTTGAGTGGGATTGGCTCGACCGGGCAATTGAAACCCTCGCCGATGCGGGCCTCAAAATCATCCTTGGCACACCAACCGCGACGCCGCCCAAATGGCTGGTCGATCAAATCCCGGATATGGTGGCGATTGACGAACAAGGCCGCCCGCGCGGCTTTGGCTCGCGGCGACATTACTGCTTCTCACACATGGGATACCGCGCCGAGAGCCGCCGGATCACCGCAGCCATGGCAGAGCGCTATGGCGCGCATCCCGCGATCACCATGTGGCAAACCGACAATGAATATGGCTGTCACGACACGGTTTTGAGCTTCTCAGATGCCGCCGCTGAGCGTTTCCGCGAATGGCTCGCCGAGCGCTACGGCGATGTCGATGCGCTGAATGCCGCGTGGGGCAATATGTTCTGGAGCATGGAATATCGCACCTTTACTGAGATCGATCCGCCGCACCTCACTGTAACCGAGGCGAACCCAGCGCATTGGCTCGACTACAGGCGATTTGCATCAGACGAAGTCGCCAGCTTCAACCGCGAGCAGACCGAAATCCTGCGCGCGGCATCGCCGGGCCGCGATATCACTCACAATTTCATGGGGTTCTTCACCGAGTTCGATCACTATGACGTCAGCCAGGATTTGGACGTCGCAACGTGGGATTCTTACCCGCTTGGTTTCCTCGAGCAATTCTGGTTCAGCGAAGACGAAAAGCACGAATTTCTGCGCCAAGGCCACCCCGATATCGCCGCCTTTCACCACGATCTGTATCGCGGCTGCACGGGCGGGCGCTGGGGCGTGATGGAGCAGCAACCGGGCCCGGTGAACTGGGCGCGCTTCAATCCTGCGCCGCTGCCCGGAATGGTGGCGCTATGGACGCTGGAGGCGATGGCGCACGGGGCGGAATTCACCAGCTATTTCCGCTGGCGGCAGGCGCCTTTTGCGCAGGAGCAAATGCACGCTGGCCTGCTGAGGCCCGACAGCGAGGAAGCGCCAGCAGCAGACGAAGTGCGAGAAGCCGCAAGGGTGATTGCTGATATCGGCCCGCAAGATACCGCTCAAGCGCCTGTCGCTCTGGTGTTTTCTTATGAGGCGGCATGGGTTTGCGGTATTCAGCCGCAGGGAAAGAGTTTCCGCTATCTGGAGCTGGTGTACGAGCATTATTCCGCGCTGCGCCGCGCTGGGCTCGACGTCGATATTGTCTCGCCCGCCGCAGAGCTGACCGAATACAAAATGGTCGTCATCCCGACCCTGCCCATTGTGCCCGATGGCTTTGCGGAGAAGCTGGCAGCGCTTGAGTGCCCCGTGCTGATCGGGCCCCGTTCCGGCAGCAAGACAGAGAGCTTTTGCATTCCAGACAATCTAGCACCCGGCGCATTGCAAGAGCTGTTCGCGCTCAAAGTCACCCGCGCAGAAAGCATTCGCGATGGTGTGAGCGAGCCGGGTCAAGGCTTTGATATCACGCGCTGGCGCGAGGATATTGCCAGTGATTTAGAGCCTGAATTTGCCGATGCTGATGGCCGTGGCGTGGTCTACGAGCAAGATAATCGCCGCTATCTCTCCATCTGGCCGGATCGCGCTTTGCTTGATCAGCTTGTTGCACGCATGGCCAGCGAGGCGGGGGTTGCGCTCACAGCCCTGTCTGATGGCTTACGCACCCGGCGCAGCGCCTCACATATCTTCGCGTTCAACTATTCTAGCACGCCAGTCGTCTGGCCTGAAACCGGCGAAGAAATTGCGCCCGCAGGCTATGCGATCGCTCGCCGCGCATGATGACTTGCCATTCCGCCGCCGCGCAGACATGAGCCAGCCATGAGCACTGCACGCAAATACGCAATCATCGGATGCGGCATGATGGGCCGCGAGCATATGCAGAACCTCGCGCTGGTTTCCGGCGCGGAACTGGTCGCGATTGCTGATCCCGATGCCGGGTCACGCAGTGCCGCCGTTGCGCTCGCAAGCGAGCTCGGCCAGGCCATCACCTGCCATGATGACAACGCCGCAATGCTGCGCGAGGCGAAGCCCGACGCCGTCATCATCGCATCGCCCAATTTCACTCATTACGACGTCGTTGCGCCTGTCATGGAAGCGGGCTGCGCGGTGCTACTCGAAAAGCCAATGTGTACGAGCGTCGATGATGCAGAGGCGCTGGCCAAAGTCGCGCGCGACTATGAGGGGCTTTTCTGGGTTGGTCTCGAATACCGCTACATGCCGCCGGTCACGCGCTTTATTGAGCGGGTTCATGCTGGCGAGGCGGGCGATATCAAAATGCTCGCCATTCGCGAGCACCGCTTCCCATTCCTCGAAAAAGTCGGCGATTGGAACCGTTTCAACCGCAACACCGGCGGCACTCTGGTGGAAAAATGCTGCCACTTCTTCGATCTAATGCGGCACATCCTGCGCGATGAGCCCGTGCGCGTGTTTGCCAGCGGCGCTCAAGACGTAAACCACCTCCATGAGACATATGGCGGCGAGACGCCGGACATTATCGACAATGCCTTTGTCATGGTGAACTTCGCAGGCGGCGCGCGCGCCGTACTGGACCTGTGCATGTTTGCCGAAGGGTCTGAGCAGCAGGAAGAAATCAGCGCCGCCGGCCCCATTGGCAAGATGGAAGTGAAGCTGCCGCGCGGCCAAGTGATCTGGTCTCCGCGTGATAGGTCTGGCCCGCACCGCGAAACAGTCGACACGCCTGCCGATGCCCTCGCCGCTGGCGATCACCACGGGGCCACCTATTATCAGCTGCGCGATTTCCACGCGGCGCTGCTGAGCGGCGGCGAACCGCTGATTACGGCTCGCGATGGCTATCGCTCGGTTGTCATCGGCGCTGCTGCCCAGCAAAGCATCGCCACCGGCCAGCCGGTCGAACTCAATTTCTCAGACGAAGGTTAGACTATGCCGCAAATCATGCCCCCAATCGGCTTTGGCCTTTGGAAAATCCCGCGCGAAGACACGGCCGCAACCGTCGTGGAGGCGATCCGCGCAGGGTACCGTCATTTCGACAGCGCAGCGGATTACGGCAATGAGATTGAAACTGGCCAAGGCATTGCGCAGGCGATCTCTGAAGGTCTGGTGACTCGCGAAGAGCTGTGGATCACCTCTAAGCTGTGGAACACATTCCATGCGGCCGAACATGTCGAAGAAGCCTGCCGCAAGTCACTGGATGACCTCGGCGTCGAGCAGCTTGATCTCTACCTTATTCACTTCCCAATTGCGCTGGAATATGTGCTGATTGAGACGCGCTATCCGCCCGAATGGGTGCATGATCCCGCCGCCAATTCAGGCATGAAACTCGCCAAGGTTCCGCTGCACGCGACTTGGGCGGCGATGGAGGCTCTGGTCGACAAAGGCCTCGTGAAACAGATCGGCGTGTGCAATTACAACACTGGCCTGATCCATGATTTGATGAGCTATGCCCGGATCGCACCAGCGATGCTGCAAGTGGAATCGCATCCGTTTCTGACGCAGGAGAAGCTGATCCGCTGCGCGGGCGCTTACGGCATTCCGGTCACCGCCTTTTCCCCGCTCGGCGCGCAAAGCTATTTCGAGCTCGACATGGCGCAAAAGGAAGAAAGCGTTCTCGGCTCTGCTCCCGTCATGGTGGCGGCTCAGGCGCATGGCAAAACGGCGGCGCAAGTGGTGCTGCGCTGGGGCGTGCAACGCGGCACGGCGGTGATCCCAAAGACCACCAAGCCGGAGCGGATGCGCGAGAACCTAGGCATTGATGATTTTGAATTGAGCCAAGTTGAAATGGCCGCGATCAGCGCGCTCAATCAAGATCGCCGATTCAACGATCCCGGCGTGTTCGCTGAGGCGGCGTTCGGCACCTTCCACCCGATTTACGATTGAGCGCGCGATGAGTGACACCCCCGAATTCCCAGCCATCATAACCGGCGGCGGCGATCTTAGCGCGTTCATCGGCGCGAATAAGCCGGCGGTCGACGCCGCGCTGGATCGTGCTGGCGCCCTGCTGTTTCGCGGGTTCGATGTGCCAGATCCACTCGCCTTCGATGCAGCGATTGAGGCTTACGGTGAGGCTGGCTTCACCTATGAGGATTCGCTCTCGAATGCGGTGCGCACCAATGTGACGCCGCGCGTTTTCACCGCCAATGAAGCGCCGCCAGAGACCGAGATTTTCCTGCATCACGAGATGGCGCAGACCCCGCTGTTTCCGGCGAAACTGTTTTTCTATTGCGAGATTGCGGCGGAAAGGGGCGGGGCGACGCCGCTGTGCCGGTCCGACTGGGTGCTCGATCAATTGCGCGCTGCCAATCCGGAATTCGTCGCGCGCGTCGAGGCCGAGGGCGTGCGCTACACCAATGTCATGCCGGGCCGCGACGATGCAGGCTCTGGCCAAGGGCGCAGCTGGCGCAGCACGCTGAGCGTGGCCGACCAAGCGGGCGCGGAGGCGCGGCTGTCAGAGCTCGGCTATTCATGGGAATGGCTGGAGGATGAAAGCCTGCGCGTCACCACGGCGGCTTTGCCTGCGGTGCGCGAACTCGCTGGTGGCGGCACCAGCTTCTTCAACCAGCTGATCGCCGCGTTCAGAGGCTGGGCTGACAGCCGCAACGATCCCAACCGCGCGATTACCTTTGGCGGCGGAGAGCCGATCACGCCGCAGGACATGGCCGATGCGATCCGCATTGCGGATGAGCTGACCCATGATCTGACCTGGGAGGCGGGCGATGTGGCTTTGCTCGACAATTATCAGGTGATGCATGGCCGGCGGCCATTCGCGGGCAAACGCCGGGTGCTGGCCTCTCTGATCGCCTAAGCGCTTCGGCGCGCAGCCATTCCCCAGACGCCAAGGTTCGCGATCACCAAAGCGCTGATCAGCAATCCGAACGCCGCGCCCGGCCCCGCGACCGACGCAAGCCCCAGCGGCGAGAACAGCAGGTAGGTCGCCACGACGCAGCTGAACAAGGTTACTGCCAGCGGCTTTGCAAAGCGCCACGGCGTCATATCGACCTGTTCCTTGCGGGTGAATTGCCACGCCTCTGCGCGCGGACGCAGCCAGCCGCAGGCCAGCATGATGCCAACCTCAATCCAGAACAGCACGGCATAGAGATGGATGAAGTGCAGCGTGATCACATCATCAAAGACGAAGCGGATGAGACCGTAGGTGACTACATGGAAGATGATCACCAGCTTCGCACCCAGCGCGGGAACGCGTGATGTGAACAGGCCGACGATCACGATCACAACGGTCGGGATGTTGTAGAAACCAGTGAAGACCCGGATGAGCTGCCACAGCCCTTCTGGTGAGAAATAGAGCAGCGGCGCGACCACGAAGGAGAACAGCGCGATCACCAGGCTGGCGATCTTGGCGACCCGCACCAGTTCTGCATCGCTCGCCTCGCCGCCGCGCGAGGGCGCATAGACGTCCAAGGCAAATAGGGTTGCAGCGGAATTGAGCAATGAATTGAAAGAGCTGAACACCGCGCCCAGCAGGACCGCGAGGAAGAAGCCGGACAGATAGACCGGCAAGACGTCGCGGATCAGCCGCGGATAGGCCTCGTCAATCGTACCCAGTCCGGGGCCATAAAGGTGGAACGCAATGACGCCGGGGATCATCATCATGAACGGCACCAGTATCTTGAAGAAGCCGGAGAACAGCACGCCCTTTTGTCCCTCGGCAAGGCTCTGCGCGCCAAGCGTGCGCTGGATCACATATTGATTGGTGCACCAGTAAAAGAGGTTGGCGAAGATCATGCCGGTGAAGATCGTGCCGAACGGCGTTGGATCATCCGCTGCGCCAATCGCGTTCAGTTTCTCAGGGTTTTGCGTCGTGATTTGAGCCAGGCCATCACCAAAGCTGCCGCCGCCCAGGGCGATCAGGCCAAACACGGGCACAAGCACTCCGATGATGAGCAAGCCCACGCCATTGAGCGTGTCGGAAATCGCCACCGCGCGCAGGCCGCCAAAGATTGCATAGACCGCGCCGGTCACACCGATGGCAATCACCGTCATCACCAATGCCGGGAAGTACGCGAGACCGGTCAGCGTGGGCACATCGAACAACAGCAACACGGCGACCGAGCCGGAATAGAGCACGCTAGGGATCGTCACCAGGCCGTATCCGAGCATGAACAGCACCACCGACATGCGGCGGACCACCGGATCGAACCGGTCATTGAGGAATTGCGGCAGGGTGGTGAAAGCGCCCGCGAGATATTTTGGCAGGAATATGAGCGCCATCGCAATGGTCGCGACCGCCGCCGTCACCTCCCAGCCCATGCTCGACATGTTGTAGCCATAGGCAGAACCATTCAGCCCAATCAGCTGCTCTGCGGAAAGGTTGGTGAGCAGCAGGGAACCCACGATAAAGGTCGCGCCCAGCCCGCGCCCCGCGAGGAAATAGCCGTCTTTGGTATCAGCCGTCCCGCGCGTTTTCAGCCAGCTGATCCATCCGACCAGCGCCATAAAGAACACGCAGCTGAGCGCGGTGAAGAGCAGATTTCCTGGGCTCACTCGGCGGTTTCCAACAATTTGGCATAGTGATCGCGCAGGGTGTCTTCGCCGAATTCAGGTGTCATATCGGGATCATATTGGCCGGTTTTCGGGTCGAGCACCAGCATGCTTTCCGTCGCATAATAGCGCGCGATCCGGGCGTATTCGGCTTTTTCCGCGCACCAACTCGACCAACGCTCCCCAAGGGCAAACAGGCCTGCAAACACGCTCATCATGCCAACCGGTACGCGCCGCACCTTGACCTCGCGGCCGAGCAACTCGCTTAGCATGGCGGCTTGGTCGAGCGGGCCAATTGCGGGGCCTGGCCCGCCGATCGGGAGGATGCGGTTGTGGCGCTCAGTGTCTGAGATGCAATCGGCTATGAAGCGCGCGAGGTCCGCGTCGCTGATCGGCTTACACCGGGTCAGCTCGCCATTGCCGAACACCATGAATGGCTTGCCTTTTTGTACGCCTTTAACTTGCCCAGACAGGGACTTGAAGAAGGCGGTTGGCCGGACGATTGAATAGGTGAGACCTGACGCGGCAAGCTCCGCTTCAAACCTCAGCTTCGCACGCTGGAATGCGAGCAGCGGCTTTTGCACGCAGATGGCCGACAGCAAGATGAAGTGCCGCGTCCCAGCAGCCTTCGCGGCCGCGAGGGCATACGAATTGGCTCTGTAATCAATGGCCTCAGCATCTTTCGCCGTGCCGCTGCGAGAGGCGAGGCATGAGACGACTGCATCGAACGGACCGCCTTGGAAAAGGTCGCGTCCAATCGAATTAGGGTCAGTGACATCGCCAAAGCGGCATTCAGCGCCTGCTTGCTGGAGCTCTTGAACGATGGCATCTGCCACTGGTGAGCGCCGCAGAGCCGCGACCACTGCATGCCCATCAGACAACAAAGCAGCCACAACCGCCCGGCCAATCGTCCCGCTCGCACCCAGAACAAGCACACGCTTGCGTTCTGCTTCTTTGTTGTCTGATGGCAAAGGCGGCGCGGGCAAATGTCCATCCCGGTGAGAATTGCGCCACGCAGTCAGTAGCGAACTCGTCTCAGCGCCTAGTCACGTTCAATATCGGAAGGCGCCCGGAAAACCAAGCGCGGATCACCGGCCCAAATGCGCCGGGCCATCAGGGCAAATCAGCGCCCTTGTCTCAGCAGATCGCTGAACGAAATATCCGCGCGTAGCAGCACAGCGGCAGCGTCTGGCGTTACCGGCGATGCGGACGGGTTCACCACATATTGGAAGCTCGGCTGGAGGCTCAGCCAGTTGTTGACGGGCGCCCGGTAGGTCAGCTCAAACACTGTCTCTTGGTCTCGCGAGCGAACGGTTTCTTTGAACTCATCACTGACAATCGCTGTCGCAAAGGCTAGTCCAGCCTGATCCTCGTCGCGGCCCTTGAACGGGCCATTATAGGTCAATCCGCCTGACAGAAACGCCCCGAAAGGGTTGAAACGTCCCTTGGCAATTCCGAAGCGAAAGAAGCCATCGAGGCCCTGATCATCACTAAATAACTCGGACACTATCCGGGTTTCACCGCGCAAATACCAACCGGCGTTTCCGCCATCCTGAGCGCCCGCAAAGGTCTCAAACTCGGCGGTGTAGCGCCAATGCCCAAACAGTAGCTTTGAGCTGTCCGTGGTCGCTTCCGCCTCCGCGATCAGCAGCGCGCCGTCGCCATTGCCGAGCTTGATCGCTGTGCGCCGCGGCCTCAATGGATCACCGGGCACTCCGTCTAAAATGGCGGTGCGTATCTTAAGTCCGTCTAGCGGCTCCAGCTCCAGCCGCGCGGCCAGGCTGGTGACCGGAAAAATCGACGGTCCCGCTTCTCCAGTTTGCGAAATATCGGTGCCGATCCCATGCGGATTGGTGATGAACAATCCGCTCGCATCCAGCACGTCAAACTCTGAATTGAGGTCGTACAGGCCGAGCTTTAGCGAGGCGCTGTCACCGATTTCCTGATTAATCCAAAGCTCATAGAGGCGCACGGCCTCGTCCCCCGCCTCCAGGCTGCTAATCACTTGCGCGTCACCGGTCAGATCGCTGAATGTCTCCCCATTGTTGTAGAGGCCCGAGGCGAGCAGCGTGGCTCCTCGCCACCCCGCTAGACGCTCAAGGTCGGCCTCCATGGCGATATCCAGATTACTCAAATAGCGCGTCCCGCTCGCCGCGCCGTCTGATACGGTGGTCAACACGTCGGAGGAATAGCTCGCCTCGATAAGGATCGGCGAACCTACGTCCTCTGTTTCGACTTCGGCACCTTGGCCGTCATCCTCAGCCGAAAGCGGGCTAGCAGCAAGGGCAAGACCGAGCATCCCCGCCCGCATGGCTAAGTAAGGCAACCTCAATTTTGGAGTGAGCATGGGTGTTCCGTTTCATCATAGCCGCTGGGTCAATCAGCGCGATGATGAAGCGAAAACAGGTGAGGATGTGATGCACCCCGCCCTAGGGTTTGTGCCCTAGGGGTCGGCTGAGACTAGTGCTAGCGCACCACCCGCCCTGATCCGTCGCCGGACATCAGCTTCTCAACCTCAGGCACGGTCACGCGGTTAAAGTCCCCCATGATCGTGTGCTTGAGCGCGGATGCCGCAACTGCGAACTCCAGGCTTTGCTGGCGGTCTTCATAGGCATTGAGGCCATAGATCAGCGCTGAGGCAAAGCTATCACCACCGCCAACGCGGTCGACAATATCGGTCAGCGCGTATTTTTTCGACAGCATGAAGCCGTCACTGCGCGTGCGCAGACAGGCCGACCAATTGTTGCGATCCGCGCTCAGGCTCTCGCGCAGAGTGATCGCAATCGTGTGCATATTGGGATAGATGTCGAGCACCTTCTGCCCCAGCGCTTCATACTTCTTGGTATCAAGCTCACCGCTTTCGACATCGACATCGACAGTGATGTCGAGCGATTTTTGGCAGTCTTCCTCGTTCGCAATGCCAACATCGACATATTTGACGAGCTCGCGCATCACTTCCGGCGCGCTCTTGCCATACTTCCACAGCTTGCCGCGGAAGTTGAAGTCGCACGAGACGGTGACGCCCGCCTCTTTCGCGGCCTTCACGCAGGCCATCGACAGGTCCGCCGCTGACTGGCTGAGCGCAGGGGTGATCCCGGTGATGTGGAGCCACTTGGCACCCTTGAAGATCACCGGCCAATCAAATTCGTCCATGCCCGCATCGCAGATCGAGGAACCTGCGCGGTCATAGACAACCTTGGAGGGGCGCTGGTTGGACCCCGTCTCCAGGAAATAGATCCCCACCCGGTCGCCAGAGCGGCTGATATGCGCGGTATCTACGCCGAATTTGCGCAGCTCCATAATCGCATTTTCGCCGATATCATTGTCCGGCAGTGCGCTCACGAACCCGGCATCAAGGCCGTAGTTCGATAGCGCCACAGCGACATTTGCTTCGCCGCCGCCAAAGGTCGCCTCAAAGCCAGGCGACTGGAAAAAGCGCTCATGCCCCGGCGTTTTCAGCCGCAGCATGATCTCACCAAATGATAGAAATTGCGTCATGGGGAGGAGATCCAAATCCTAGGGTATCTAAGGGTTCGCTCGCTTACGAGAAAGCGAGGCCGCCATTGATGTCGATGTTCGCGCCCGTGATGAACGAGGCATCCTCAGAGGCGAGATAGGTGACCGCATCGGCGGTTTCTTCCGCGCGGCCCTGACGGCGCAGAGGTGTGGAGTTGGCCACATTCTCGCGCGCTGCATCAGGCGTGAACTTATCGTGGAACGTGGTCGCGATCATGCCGGGGCACAGCGCGTTGACGCGAATGCCTTGCGGGCCGAGTTCTTTGGCGAGGCCGCGGGTCATTGTCATCACCGCACCCTTTGATGTGGCATAAGCGATGGCGCCGCCGCCGCCGCCATCACGGCCAGCAAGCGATGCAAGGTTCACGATTGCACTGCCTTCACCCATGAACGGCACAGCCGCTTTACAAGCGAGGAAAGTCGAGGTGGTGTTAAGCTGCATGACGAAGTTGAAGAACTCTTCGTCCATCTCGCCCAGCGTCTTGCGCGCGACCAGGCCGCCCGCATTGTTCACCAGGATATGGATCGCATCGCCAAATGCCTCACGAGTGGCCGCGATCAAAGCATCCACATCGGCTGCCTTGGTCACGTCCGCCTTCACCTTGATGCCTTTACCGCCAGCGGTTTCAATCTCTGCAATCGTCGCATCCGCGTCTTTCTCATTGCTGTTGTAGTTCACAACAACATGCGCGCCTTCACTGGCGAGCTTCACACAAATGGCGCGTCCGATATCGCGGCTGCCCCCGGTTACCACTGCAACTTTGCCTGCAAATTTCATTGTGTTTTCGTCCTATTTCTGGGGAGGAGAAAGCGGCGTTTAAGCCGTCTTCGGTTTGAGAGGTTTGATGTCTGGGCACAAAATGAACACCGAGAGCACCGTCATGATCGCCAGCCCGGCGCCAACCACAAAGGCCGGCGTGTAGCTGTTCACTGTGATGACCGGGATCAGGAAGTTGAGCCCAACCACAGCCAATTTCGCGGCTGTCCCGGCGAAGCCGGCAAGCGAGCCCACAGACTTACCGCTGTAGAAATCGCTCGGCAGGGTTTGGATATTGCCAACCGCCGTTTGGAAGCCAAACAGGATCACCGCCATCAACATCACCGCGAACAGCGGCGTGCTGGCCTGAGTGGTCGCAAGCAGAGACAGGAGCATGATCACCCCGCCCAGCGCGATCACGGTTTTGCGAGTGCGATTGACCGTCCAGCCAGCCTTGATCCGATTGCCGGCAAGCAAGCCGCCAAACCATGCGCCGAACATCGCGCCGACATAGGGGATCCATGCGTAGACCGCGATTTCTTCCACACCGAAACCGTAGGTTTTGAAGAGGTAGATCGGCAGCCAACCAACGAACAGCCACCAGATCGGATCGAGGAAGAACGAGGCCATGATCACGCCCCAGCTTTCCTTGCGGCTGAGGATTTCCCCGGTGTCAGGTGCGTAGTCTGCGACCTCATTGGTCTCGACATTGCGCTGTCCGGTCAGGATGTATTCTCGTTCTTCGTCGCTGATCCACGGGTGCGCATCGGGGCCGCTTTTGTAGATGATCAGCCACGGCACCAGCCACAGGAAACCAAGCGCGCCTATTGCAACGAATGTCGCCTGCCAGCTACCAAGCCAGACGAACAACACCCCGATAATTGGTGCCGAGACAATGCCGCCAATCGCAGCGCCAGAATTGAAAATGCCCTGTGCAAGCGCCCGCTCGTTAATCGGGAACCATTCGGCATTGGCTTTGGTTGCGCCAGGCCAGTTGCCCGCCTCCGACACGCCAAGCAGCGCGCGGAAAATCGCAAAGCTGGTGAGCCCGGTGGCAACCGCATGGAGCATGGTTGCCGCCGACCAGACAACGATCGAGAGGACAAAACCCAGGCGGGTTCCGATCCAGTCAAAAATCTTGCCGAAGATCGATTGCCCGAACGCATAAGCGAAGGTGAAGACATTGAGGATGATGGCATAATCAAGCTCAGTGAGCTCGAGCTCTTTGGATATCTCGGGCCACAAGAAGCCCAAGGCGCCGCGGTCGATGTAGTTTATGACCGTCGCAACCGCGACGAGCACAACGATGACATATCTCAAATTGCCTTTGAGCATGATCAGGCCCCCTCACTCAAAAAATCTTCGCGCAGCGGGCTGAAGGTGTCGATTAAAACGCCCGCCTCCAGACACACTGCGCCGTGGTCAAGATGCGGCGCGATGTAGAAGCAGTCGCCCGCCTCAAGCACGCGTTTCTCGCCGTCGATGAACACCTCGAACTTGCCGCTTTCGACATAGCTTGATTGGCTGTGAGGGTGCGCGTGGACCTGGCCCACGGCGCCTTCCTCAAACCACACCCGAACGATCATGATCTCTGGGCCGTAGCCCAGAATTTGGCGGGTGATCCCGTCTCCCAGATCCTCTTTGGGTGTATCTTTTGCGACCACAAAGGGCGGGCTTGCCGCGTTCATCACACTTGCCATCTCTAGCTTTCCTCCCCCTTGAGAGGGATCACAGCGGCAAAGCCGCTCCATGCGATCGTCTCTCCCTCAAGCACGACCGAATGGGCCGCCTGCGCGTCTTTGTTGTGCGAGACAGCGATCGCGAAACGCTGTCCGGTTTTAAGAGTGATCTCGACCAGGTCTTTCCCATCGACATGGGCATGCTGCATTCCCGCAATGCGGCTGCGGCTGGAGACGGTCTGTTCCGCTGCGCCGTCATAGCTGCCGTGGCTTTCCAGCAGCGCAGCAATACTGACAGTGCCGGTCGGGCGGTTCGCACGCAGCATGATCAAAGGCTCGCGGCGCAGGTTGAAATTGGGATCATTCGCCCCGCTCTCGCCCAGCACCACGTCGAGCGCTCCATCCGCAGCAAACCGGTAAGTGTAAAACCGGCCATCAAGCAGCCACGTGAGCGCGCCCTTGCCGTCGCGCTCCTGAGCAATCGCATCGGCCCAAATGTGCTGATAGCCATTTGCCTCGCCCAGAACTGGGCGCGCGGCGGTGAAATTCTGCGCCGCCAGATCATGCTCCATGATGTGCCCGCTGTAATGCAGCGGCAGATCATAGAGATGCGGTTCGCCACTCTCGCCGCGCGTCAGATCGAGCACAATTGGGGCTTCGAGACCGGGAATATCCGGCATCACAATGGTGCGAGTGAGTGTGACACCATCGTAAGCGGTATCAATGCGGGCGCTGCTAACCTGCAGGCCTGGCGCATCGGAGAAATAGAGCTGGGTCGGCGCGTTCTGATTGCCGATCTTGACCTGGCCATCAAAGTGGCTGCGCTCATCCACGACCAAAGTGTTGTGAGCGACGGTAGACTTCGCCCAGCTGGTGTTTTCCGGCAGGTAGCGCCCGCCCTCTTTCGCCTCGATATTGAGGAAGCGCGCCGCGCCGTAATCGCGGATCACTTCGATGCCATTGTCGTAGAGCTGCCATCCGAGCTTGTCGAAATGACCGTGCCCCAGGCCTTGCGAGGTGTTCTTAGCGATCAGCACGGTGGATGGCTCGCCATTGGTATTCATCGGCCCTTGCCTCAGGATCGCCAAAGCGCCCTCATCGCCCTCCGGTCCATCACCGAACAGCATGGAACGGAACGGGAATGGCTCAGCCTTGCCCGCAGCCAAATCCCGCGCGACCAGACGCCCATTTTTGCTCAGGATTGTGCGATCTTGAAACTCGGCAATCGACAGCAGCGAAGGATCGCCAGTTTGCGCATAGGCGATTGCGACCCCGTGATAGAGCTCGTCGGTCTTCAGGCTCTTATCGCGGATCGCATCGTTGAACGGGAAGAAGAACCCGCCGTAGCTCAGCTGAACGGTGGTGCGCAGCGCCTTCAGCAAGATGCCGTCGCGGTGCTCCCAAATTTTCTGCTCGGGATCATTGCGCTCAATCGCGTCGGCAAAGACCATGAACGGCATCAGCGCATAACGCTGATAATAAGGCCCTTCGTTGTAATAGCCCTCGGGCGAGAACAGCAGCTCTGTCTGGCGCAGAAAGCCGACCTTGCCGCTCTTGTCCGAGCCCTTGAGCGCGCGGTCGACCATGTCTCGATCGCCGAGCAGATATCCGGTCATGCCAACGCCGGCGGTCGCCCAGGTCGCATGGTTGTGAATTCGGTCGAAGGTCGCTTGCGATTCAACCGAGAGAAAATGGGCCGCGCGGCGGAACACGTCATTGTCGATCCGCTCACGGTCGGCATCGCTCAGCGTGTCGCGGATATCGCCGTAACCCTGCACTGAGTGCACCAGCCACACAGCGTCGTTGAGCACTTGCCAGAAAATCCGACCAGGGCCCTGATTTTTACGCGCTGGGTGCTCGCCAAGCGTCGGGTAGAGATCCGCATAACCGAGCAACATATCGCGGGCGTAATCAGCATAGGCCTGCTCGCCCGTGATCTGAAACAATTGCCCGGCGAGATAGATCGCCTTGTAATTGCGCTTATGCTGTTCGTGCGTGTAGCCGCCGCCGGGATCCTTAGGCTGAGGCATGACCACGCCCTGCTCCATCATCTGATCAACGAAGCTGCGCGCCCGGTCCAGTTCGGCCTTGTAAAGCGGCGGCAAGTCCGAGACCGCCGCAGCTCCCCCAAGCGCGGCGGTCTCGTCTTGAGCAGCGGCATAGGCCGGCTGCGTGAGCGTAGTGCAGGCAATGGCTGCGGCTAGGCAAAAGGCGCGCTTCATTCGCTGCCTCCCGCGTCAAAGATATTCCCGGCCAGCTTGGCGCGGTGATCGCCCTCAAAATTGAGCTCTTCCAGAACCAATTGCGGCGTGTTCGAAAACGCGTTTTGGGTGATCGCGGTCTTCGGCGTGCCAACCGTGTGAACCACCCGGAACGGGGCTGATCCAGCCACAGCGTTGCGGGCCACATCGGCGATCTGAACCCCGTGCAAATTCACCGAAGCCACTGAGCCATTGGTCACGGCCTTGCCGACGTTCACCAGATTGTTGCCTGAGATATTGACGAACGGGCCAAAGGTGCTCTCGTCACGGCCGCCGCGATAGACATTGGCAATCGCGCCGCCAACATTGGCAAAATTGCTGTTCGTAATGTCGAGATATTCGACATTGTACTGTCCGAAATCTTCGGTTTCTGCCGCAGCGGATACGACCGTACCCGTGATATCGGCAAAATTGCTGTTGCGGATCGTCACGCGGTCCGCGAGCGCGCTTTTGCCAAGGGTCAGGACGTTGAACGACTTGTTGACCACCAGGCCGCGCACAGACACGCCGTCCATCTCAATCCGCATATTCGACTGAATCGGGAAAGTGGTGGTGCGGATGACCGAATTGCCTACCGAGTCCGGGGCAAGTTCGCCATCAATCACAAGATTGCTGAGTTGCAGATTGCCGCCTTCGCGCAGCTCAATCAGAGATGGCCGCGTGAACAGGATACGCGGTGGCTCCGCGCCTTCCTCAAACGCGCCGCGAATGGCGATTGTTTTGCCAAGCGGGATGGAGCGATCGACAGTGTAATCGCCGCTGCTCAGCTGCAAGACATCGCCATCTTCGGCGGCCATTGCAGCCTCTGCGAGGGTGCCCTCGCCCGGATGGACTTTGATGACGCGGCCAGAGGAACCAAAGGCAAGCTCATCGCCCGGCTTTGGATACCATTGCGCGCCAACCTGATCGAGTGAGACGACCTTAAGATCGCGCGGTGCGCCCAGCGTCTTAAGCTCTGGATCGGCAGGATAGAGCAAACCGTTTTCGGCGCGCCCCATTGCGACCGGCGCGTGGTCAATCTTCACTGCCAATTGCTCTTCGACCTCGCCTTGCGCAACGCGGTTGCCGCTGAACGCAATGCCAGAGATATCGTCGTAGACCTCGAGGAATGACTGTCCCTCAAGACCGCTCAGCAGATTGTTTGCAAAGGTGGAATTGCTTGGCGGAGCCGAACGCTCTTCATCCGCGCCGACATTGAAGCCAACCCGCGCGCTGTCGACGATCGTGTTATTCTCGATCCGGGCGCCCTCAACCTCAACATAGCGATTGACCGGCGAATTGGGCACACCATTCATGATCGCGAGCGCACTGGAAAATGCCGTCCCGCGCAGCCCCTCCATGTAATTGCCGCGTACCGTCTGACCGCGATTGATCACGCGGATACCGCCGGTGTAATCCTTGCCATGCCCCATGAAGACATTGCCCTCGACGACATTGTTGTCGCCATGCCTGAGGGTGAGCGTGCCGCGCGAGCGCAGGAACAGATTGCCGCGAAAGACATTTCCGCCGGACTTGGACGAGATGATCTCCACCTCGCCATCGGTGCGGTCAAACACATTGTAAGCGACCAATGTGTTGGAGTTGAACATCGAGTATTTGCTCGTCCCGATGCGCAGCGTCTCGCCGCCGTTCGAGCCGAGTACCGGGCGCGGACCGAAGTAATTGTATTCGATCCGGTGGTTGTTCTCGCGGCTTTCCTCGCTGTCGAGCCGCACCGCCAGGGTCACGCCTTTGTTGGTCTTGCCAACCATATGATTGTGATCGAAACGGTTGTTTGAGCCGTAAATGCCGACCCAGTAATCGGATTCGTAGCGGTCCGGTTTGCTGAAATTGTCGATCACCACTTCGGTGACGCGGCTGTTGCGCGAGACGTCCTTTTTCGTGCGGCGGAAAGAGATCACCTCGCCGCGCGGGCTGTAGCCGTCTTTGAAAACGAGGCCAGTTACGAGAATATGCTCGCCGCCAATGCGCAGGCTAGACTGGCCGGTGAGGAACACCTTGCCCGCTTCTTCAGAGATCACGGTAATGGGCTTGCCCGGCTTACCCTTGCCGGTGATCACCAGCTCAAAGTCGCGCCATTCGCCATTGGCCAGGATGATGACATCGCCCGCCTCAATATCCTTGAGGGCATGGGCATATTCGTTCTGATTTCGGACAAAGTGGTTTTCTGCGAGTGCGGGGACTGACCCCAGGCACACAGCAAACACCACAAGGCACAGCCTCGACAACATCCCCAAAACTCTCCCGTCCTCTTATTGAGTGTGACTATAAGGAGAGTCGAACGCCTGTCAATCAATCTGGCATGTTAGAAATAGATTTTTTGTAATACCAATTGGTTTAGCCGATTTTGGCTGATGCCAAAAAGCGCTCGCGGCTCTGATTGGCCTGCTGCTGGACCTCTTCCAAAGCCTGCCTTTCGGTGGCCTCCAGCATCGCCTCAAGCAGGCGGTGGAAGTGCTCTCGCATCGCCGCCCGGGCGCCGGCTGGATCGCGATCTTTCAACGCATCGAACACCGCTCGGTGTTCCTCGGTGCGCGATTCCGCATCGTGCACGCACACGGCCTCATAGGTCGATTTAACTGCCGGAATTTCCTCACGCATCCGCCACAAGGACGTGATCGTGTGAACCATCGCGGCGTTATTGGAAGCCTCTGCGATGGTCAGGTGAAATTGCTCATCAGCCTCGTTCGCTTCTTCTTCGCTGCCATGGCGCATTTGCTCAATCAGTACCTCAAGCTTGGCGATACCTTCATCAGAGATATTGTGAGCAGCGAGCGCGGCGGATTCGGATTCGACGAGCAAGCGCGCCTCAGTCACCTCAAAGGCGCTGGCGTTGGGCAAAGCCTCACCCAAAGCGGGCGGATTTTCACTGACATAGACACCGGAGCCGGTCTTGATTTCCAGCTTGCCAATCGCTTGCAGCGCGATCTCAGCCTCGCGGATGGTCACCCTGCTAACACCAAGCTTTTCAGCCAGTTCGCGTTCACCAGGCAACCGGGTCCCGGGCGGGTAAGCGCCTTGGTCGATTAGCTCTGCGATTTGCTCCGCAACGGCCTGAAAAAGTCTCTTGCTGCTCATTGGTGCTGGTTACTCCGCGATGGACGGGACAGTTCTATACCAATTTCCCTAGTCGATTTGCCTTCCTAATTCCAGTTAGGTCGCTGGCCGCCAATTATTGCTCCAATTATCGGCGGCCAGCCAAGCTTAGAATTTGAAACGAACGCCCGCAAAATAGCGCGGTCCGTAAACCTGGATCGCCCCAAAATCATCCGGCGCTCCGCGGAAATTGGTACGCGGTTCGTTGAACAGGTTGATGCCTTCCAGAGTGAACTTCACATTGTTGTTGAGCTCATAGGAAATCCGAGCTTCAAACACGCTGACATCGTCAACCGTCCGGATCCGGCCCGGCGTCGAGATGAACTGCTGGAAATAGCTGCTGCGATATTTGTAGACGCCCTGAAGGTCGAACGGGCCGATTTCGTAATAGGCCTGAGCCGCAAGCACGTGCTTGGAAAAACCAAACAGATTGGTCGGCGGGATCAGGCCATTGCTGGTCGTGCTCGTGCCATCCGCATTCACCGTAGTGATCGCGCCCAGTGCATCGTCCTCAAACTCAAAGTTTGAATCGGCGTAGTTGTAGCTGATCTTGAAACCGAGCCCATCGAGCGGTGCCGGCAGATAGCTGAAGCGGTGGGCCGCAGTAACCTCAATACCGTAGATCGTGCTGGTTTCGTCAGTCGTGTTGACCGATGTCACTGGCAGGGCAATGTTCTGGCCTTCGATATTGAAGGTTTCCAAGACGCTGACCGTTTCAAACCCGCCATTGAAGCTCTTGTAGTAAGCATTGAAGGCGAGGATCGTATCGTCATTCGGATACCATTCGAGGCCCGCATCGACATTCCATGACAGCAGCGGGTCCGTCGCCGGGTTGCCCGTCGCGTTCACGCTGTCCACACCGCCGGTGATAGCCTGCTGCGCAGAGGTGAACTCGTCATTGTTGGTGTTGAACGTCCGGCCATTGCCGAGATCCGATGGATCGGGGCGTGACAGCGCGCGGTAGACCGCAAACCGGCCGAGCAGGTCAGGCTGAAATTCTGCAACGAGGTTCAGGCTTGGCAGAAACTCGGTGTACGAAGCCTCCGACAAGTTGCTGACCAGCGTTGATGTGTCCTGGACCAATTGGAACTCATCGGCCGAGTCCGGATCAGTCGGGTCAGCGGGCGTAAACTCAACCGACAGATCTGAGCGGAAACCGCGCGTGGCGATATCAGTCCCAACCACCCGCAGGCCCAGGTTACCGCGAACAGGAGTGTCACCCCATTCACTGTCGAAATTGGCCTGAGCATAGGCGGCCCAACTGCGCTCGGTCACATCGGTGTTATCGATGGAGTCGAAATCACCAGTTGGGAAAATGACGTTCCCGTCGCTGTCGAACTCCAAGCCCGATGGATCTTCACGCTCGAGTACCCGCGCGATGCAGCGCGCGTCGAAAGTGGCGAATGTGTTTGATGTGCCGATCACATTGCCCGCCAGATCAACATTGGTGATCAACGGGTTGCCGCCAGAGATCGACGAGAGAAAGCCAGTTTCCGGGAAGGCCGTGCGGCATTCCTGGTTGGCAATAAACAATGCGCCAGAGCCATCGGTGTCATTGTAGGTGTTCTCAAATCGGCTGTTGCCGTTTTGAGCGCCTGGCACGTCGCGGTAGATGAGCTCTTGATAGCGCAAACCCGCTTCAATCGAGCTGAAGAAGCCGTCCATTTCATATTCGACATCTCCGCGCATCGCCCAGACGCTGTTAAAGCGGTCCTGCTCCAGATCGGCGCGCAGGCGGGGATCGTTGGCAAACAATGTGTAGTCGGTGACGTCGAAGTTCTGAGTAAAGAAGTTCAGACCCTGCGAGCCGTTCTGACGGATCAAAACAGCGGTTTCAACGCGGTCATCCGTCCCGTTTGTCCGGCCAGCATTCGGCGTCTGATCGCTTTCAAACGCCTCTGGGAAGAACGGATTGCCGTCGGCATCGGTGTTGCCAAAAATGCTCTCGCCATCCTCGGTGCGGAAGCGGATTTGCACCGCCTCTTCAACGCGGCGTGTTTGCGAATAAGAGCCATCAAGCGAGAAGCGCAGACGGTCGGTTGCCTGCACGTCGATCGACAGACCGCCGCCGTAATACTCCTCGTCGCGCTCGAGATATTCGCTGACCGCTTCGATGCGCTGCTCGTTCGTGAACTGGCGCAGAGCCCCGCTTTCGGTGACGATCAGATCGAAGTCGAGGCGGTTGGGATCGCCCGGGCCGTCAATTCGGCGGCCTTCAGCAAAGTTCAAATCGCTGCGCTGCTCGCGGAAAAGGCGGGTGGAATATTGGAAGTCGGCGTTGATATCGACATTCGGGCTTGGCTTGTACTGGATCGCGCCAAAGAAGGAATCGCGCGTGTCATCCGTGATGTTTGAACGCAGCGCATAGCTGTTGCGGGCGATCAGGAACGGCAGGTTGACGCTGCCATCGCGCAGACCAGCGATTGTGCTGCCACTGGTGTCGCAATTGCCATCATCAAACACACCATCGCTGGTCGTGCTTGGATCAATCACACAGGCACGGATGGTGTTTGAGACATTGGCCTCTTGCTCAGGATTGGTCGTATCATTGCGCGAGAACCCAAGCGAAATGCCAAGTTCGCCGTCGCCTAGCTGATACTGATCAACATAGCTCAGCGTGCCGCGATAGCCGAACTTTTGGAAGCGCTGGTCCGCATCAATATCCAGATTGTCCGGGTTGATGTTGAGCTTGAAATCGCCCTGAATGCGCTGTTTGCCGTAATCGAGCGGCTTGATCGTTTCGAGCACGATCTGCCCGGCAACACCGCCTTCGATGTAGCTGGCGGCCTGCGTCTTATAGATGCCGACCTTGCTGAACAATTCCGATGGGAACTGGCTGAAGTTTACTGAGCGATCGCCGCTACCATTGGTGGCAACGCGGCCGTTGATAACGGTAGAGCTTAGGAAAGGACCAAGACCCCGGATCGAGATTTCAGTCGCGCCGCCTTGCTCGCGGTGAGAGCCAGCACCGGTCAGCGTTTCAAGCGCCTCACCGATGGACAGCGCGGGAATATCACCAATTTCATCCGCTGAGAGCGCATCGAACACCTCGATGGAATTGCGCTTTTCTTCGATCGAACCCTGGATGGTCGCCCGGATGCCAGAGACGATAATCTCGCCCTCACCCTCTTCGACGCTTTCAGGCTCTTCTGCGTCCTGAGCGATTGCCGGAACCGAAGCCAAAGCCGTGCCCGCAAGCAATGCCGCAATTGAAAATGAAATACGCAGTGATCCGCGTGAGCTGTTCTCACGAAATGCCATGATACCCCTCCCAAGGTGGTCTGTCTGAGGCGAGGGTAGAGGGCAGGACCGCGATGTCAACCGTTAGATCAGACCATTTTATTGATTTCTGTCATACCAATTTGCTGCGTTGTCTGCAGGTCACATAATACAAATCAGGCGCCACCGGGGAGACGGTGACGCCTGTTGTGCCTAGACCGCCCGCTTACGGGCGATCTGCAAGAGACTTCCTTGGCTAGATCCAGATGCCAATCAGGAATAGCATCTGCGATCCGGCCAAGGGAGCTATGGTAAGCCTCGCTGTTACAGCTTCAGCGTCGCGCCAAATGTGATCCGGCGATCTGGCAGACCCTGGAAGCACAGCAGCGCACCTTCGTTCACGCAGCGCTGCTCAATTTTCGACTTCGTCAGGTTCACACCTTCGACCCCGATGTTGAGATAATCGGTCACATCATAGGTGATGCTGGCGTTGAGCTGCCCCCGCGCCTCCGTCACAGTCGGGAAACCGAGCGTCGAGTTGAGCGACGCGCCGCCGGCTGTATCCAGCGTACGGAAGGCGTCGCGCCATGTGTAACGCGCACGGGCCGAGATGCCGTATTTCTCGTAATAAAGCGTTGCGTTGTAAGCATGCTCCGAGAAGTCGAGCAGACCCTGAACCGCAGTGACCGGCACGGCGATGTTTGGATTGATCGCTTGAAAGATATCTTCGCCGCGGCCCGAGTTTTCGTTGGTCGCCTCACCGCCACCAAAGTCTTGGTAGGTGTAGTTGGCAAGGATGCCGAAGCCTGAGGCAAAGCCCAATGTGTCCTCAAATTGCGAAAGGTCATATTGGAACGCGATCTCGACGCCGGTTTGCGTGGTGTTCGCCGTATCGTTGATGATCGTTTGCAGCGGCACGCACAGGCCGTTGCCAGGCACAGGCGACAGAACATTGCGATCCGGAACCGGGTTGAAGATACCGCCTCCTTCACATGGGTCGGTGATATCGCGGAAGCCATTGGCGTCCTCAACTGCATCTTCCACTTGGGTCACGAACAGGTTCGTGCGGTCCTTGTGGAAGAAGCCAATGCTGATCAGCGATGATGGCGCAAAGTACCATGAGAGCGAGGCATCGAACGATTGCACCGTTTCTGGCGCAAGGTTCGGATTGCCCAATGCCACAGCGTTGTTTGGTCCGGTTGGGAACGACACCGACAGCGAGAGGTCGTTAAAGTCAGGACGGTTGATGTCCTCGGTGTAGCTGGCGCGGAACACCAGATCATCGGTGAGGTCTGCGATCACGTTCACACGTGGCAAAATCTCATTGTAATTGCCCGAAGACGTAACCGGCGAAGCAATTCCACCCGCAACCGCATTACCGAAGGAGTCGATCTGGGTATCGACCCAACGAAGGCCAACATTGCCGCGTACCACGCCGAATTCGAAATTGGCCTGAGCATAGAAGGCATGCGTTTGCTCTTCGATACGGAACGACGCGGCAAGGTTACCGGAGGCAGTTGGATCCAAATCCCTTAGCAAACGTCCGCCATTGGCGATTGCCGCTTGCCCGCCTGGTGTTGCATCCAGTGCGGCTTGCAGCTGGGCAAACACCGCTTCCCGATCAGAGAACGAGCGGTTTGGATCGACAACGACAAAGTTGCGGAACGCCAGCTCTCGGCCGTCAAACGCGCCAAAATTGCTTGGCCCTGGAACAATCAGATCGGCAAAAGTCGAGCCGCTTGGGCTGTTAGCGATTGCGCCGGTACCAAAGGTTGAGCGCAGCTGATCAAACTGAGTTGAACTGTCATTGTAACGATAGCCCGCATCCACCGATGTGATCACGCCAAGGATATCTTCCAGATCAAGCGTAGTGTCGATGCGGAAGGCATCTTCTTTGTTTTGCGTGCGATTGTTGCTGTTCGTGACCGCGTCTAGCACCGTGTTGGCCGGGTCGAGCAATTGCTCAACGGTCGGCGCAAATGGCGAGGCAAAATCAATCCCGAATGTCAGCGCGCCATTACGCAAATCGTAGATGAACGGAACGCTGTTATCATTGCTGCTGCCGTCGAGCGGGGTCAGCGGATTGGGGTTGATGAAGTTAAGCGTGGTACTCAGGTTCGGGTTCGACGAATCCGAGGTAGAGCGCGACAGCTCAACCCGCGTGCTGAGACGGCCGGTTTCGAACTCAGTACCAAAGCGATAAAGCTCGCTCTTGGTTACGCGCGCGCCAGTGTCGCTTGAAAAGCGCAGGTTTGGATCGTCATCATCGCGGGCCAGGTTTGGCTGGATTGTGCCAAACAAAGCAGCCTCGATGCTACCGAGAGCAACCCCATCAAGCGAACCAAAGTTGACCGTCTCAAAACCATCAGGAACGTTTACGGTATCGACCGCACTCACGCCGGAGGCCTGAATGCGCGAGCTGTCCTGGCGCCGCTCTTGATCATTGTAGATCGTGTCGAAGAAGAACATCAGATTGTCGCTCGGAGCCCATTCGAGCGAGCCCGCGAAGTTGATCGTCTCAAACTCAAAATTCTCGCGCTCCTGATTGAGGAACTGAATGTTGAGGAATGGGAAATCCGGGCCCGGCGCACCCGCTGCGGTTACCGCTTGGCCTGCATTGATCAGGTTATCGCGGTCAACGCGCGGACGGAAAGAGGTCGCCTCTTGCTCCGAGTAACTCGCGCTCAGAACGATACCGATCTCGCCAGCGCCGGTATCCCAAACATTGCCGAAGCTACCCGAAAGGCGCGGCGTAATGCTGTCCGACAGCTCACTGTATTCGCCCTGCGCGCGGAAGCTCAAAATACGGTCAGAAATGTCGAGCGGACGAATGGTGCGCAGATTGACGGTACCGCCAACAGACCCCTCGATCGTGTCTGCAGTTGGCGCCTTGATCACCTCAACCGAGGCGATGATCGCCGGGTTGATATCTTCAAAGCTGATGCCGCCGCGGCCCGTGCCCGCCGCAACGGTCTTGACCCCGTTGATCAGAACCTGGTTGTCGTTCGTACCGCGAATTTGAACACCGGTACCGACACCAGCGGTCCGAGTGATCTGAACACCGGTGACGTTCTCAAGAACCTCAGCAAGGTTTTGGTCAGGCAGCTTACCAATGTCTTCCGCCTGAATCACCTCAACCAGACTGTCCGCATTGCGCTTTTCATTGAGCGCGCTTTGCAGCGAGCTGCGAATGCCGGTGACGATAATTGTATTTTCTTCTTCAGCAGATTCGGGCGCCGCCGAATCTTGTGCCAACGCAGCGCTCGGCGCGAAGGCCATGATCGCCGAACCAGCCATCAACCCTGCAAAAAGCCGCGATTTTTTTGAAGACTGCACCTCAGCGGTAAGCCGATAACCCATAACTCTCTCCCGTGAACTCTTTTGGTTATTGGGGGCCGTTGTATATTGGCATGATCCGATGTCAACCTATTGGACAAGCCTGTTGATCAATTTCTGTCATACCAATTTGGTAAGGCGACTTATCACTACGTCTTGCCCCGCAGCATGCAAGGCTGGGCAATGAGCATGGTCTTCAATCGGCTCGCGAGGCAATTTCGGAGAATTGACACAGAACTCATGCGCCTCCACCAGACGCCGCGAACGGAAGTGCCGCTTCTTAACGAGCGCCTAGAAGTACGATGAAACTGAAGTGGTGGTGCCGCTTAGAGGACTCGAACCTCTGACCCCATCATTACGAATGATGTGCTCTACCACCTGAGCTAAAGCGGCGCCGGTGGGTGATAGTGGTGAACCACCCAAATATGCATCTTCCCAACAGAAAGATGGAGGCCCGAGCCGGAATCGAACCGGCGTACACGGATTTGCAATCCGCTGCGTCACCACTCCGCCATCGGGCCAACCCCTTTGGTCTTACGACCTGCGGAGCGCGCGCACTAGCGATTCGTGGCGGCAAAGGCAATGCACCTTGTGCCTCTATCGCGAAGGCAGCGACTTTCCGTAAGGGCAATCTGGACGCAGGCGCTTTCGCGCGGCAGAGATGAGCGCCATGACTATTGCGAGCCTTCTTGAACCGATCACCGGCAAGCCCGGCCCCGCCCGCCTGGAACATGCCAGCGACTGGATGCAGGGGCGCACCCTATATGGCGGCGCATCGGCGCTGGTCGGATACACGATGGCGGTGCGCGCTTTTCCCGATCTGCCACCGCTGAGGGCCGCGCAAATCGGCTTTGTGGCGCCGATCGGTGAAGAGGTGGAGCTTAAGGCTGAAATCATCCGCGAGGGGCGCAATGTCACTCAGGTGCGCAGCGAAATCCTGAGCGGCGGAAAGGTGGCGCTCACCGGATTCTGGCTGTTCGGCACCAGCCGCGATCCCAATGCGCAGCGCCCCTCTAGTCCGCCAGACAATTGGCCCGGCGCACCAGAGGAAGCCGCACAGGCAATGGCCGGGCAGGCACCGGCCTTCATCCAAAACAATTTCGATGTCCGCTTTGGCCAGGCCAAAGGCAAGGATCACGGCGCGACCGTGCGCCGGTGGGCCCGGCTGACCGAAGACCATAGCCTCGATACGGTCAGCCAATTGGTGCTGATGGGGGATGTGATGCCGCCGGGTGCGATGCGGATTATGCAGCGCATGGGGCCGATCAGTTCGATCAACTGGTCGTTCAATGTGCTGGAGCCAGAGGCGAACAATCCTGATGGCTGGTATCTGGCCGAAAACGCCAGTCAGCACGCCGACAATGGCTATTCCTCAGAGCGCTTGCGGATGTGGAACAGTGAAGGCCGGCAGATGCTCGACGGGCTGCAATGTGTCGCCGTGTTTGGCTAGCGAAGCAGGCGAATTAAGCCGCCGCCAAATTCACACGTCGTCGAAATTGGCTCTGCGTTTTTCCATGCCAGCCATCACCGCCTCGACCTGATTTTTGGTGCGCATGATGCCGTGCTGCTCGATGCTTTCCTCCATCAGGATCGTATCGGTGTCATTCTCCAGCATACCCGCTTGCAGCCGCTTGGCCGCGCGGATTGCATGGGGATTGCGACCCGCAATCTCGCTCGCAATCAGAGTGGCGCGTGCGACGGGATCTTCGTCAACGTGGGTCGCCAAGCCTAGCTCATGCGCCTCCGCCCCGGAAAACTCGCGATTGGTGTAAATAAGTTCGCGCAAGACATCATCGCGGACCAGCCCGCGCCATAGGGCATAGCCGCCCATGTCTGGTACAAGGCCCCATTTCAGCTCCATGATCGCCATGCGCGTGTCGGGATGGACCACGCGAATATCCGCGCCGCTGGCAATTTGCAGGCCGCCGCCAAAGCACACACCGTGAACCGCCGCGATCACCGGTACAGGAAGCTTGCGCCATTGCATCGCCACCTGCTGAAACTTGTTGGCATTGCCATAGGTCCGCTCGGTCAGCTCCGGCTCATCCGGGCTAGGCGGGCGCGAGAAATTCGACAGGTCGAGCCCCGCGCAAAACGCGCGTCCTTCGCCCGAGAGGACGACAGCGCGAAGGCCCTTCATCCGCTGCAGCTGGCTACTCGCTTCGATGATCCGCTGAAACATCTCTGGATCAAGCGCATTCATTTTATCGCCGCGGGTAAAGCGCACCTGCGCCACCCCGTCATCACCTAGCTCAATCGCAATGCGATCGTTGGAAGTCATCACAGCAGCTTCGGACATTGTATTTTCCCTCAAGGCGTTGGAGACCGATATTCCGCCTCATCTGCCCAAAGACTGCCGCAAGGCGCACGCCAAGTCCAGCTACCTTAGCGTTTGTCGTTAACTTCGCTTTCGTCCTGACTTTCGGCTTCCGCCTCATCAGGCTCCTGCGCCTCTTTGGAGAACTTAAACACGCCGGGTTCGGCAGGGACATCGAGGAAATAGCCGCGATTTTCATCCGTTACCAAGATATGCGCCAGATCGAAGCCCGCCAGTTTTGACCGAACGCGCGCGACGTGAACGGCGACGCTATTGGTCTCCGGTTCGTACATGATACGCCAAACGTCGGCGAGCAATTGCTCTCGCGACAATGTAACACGCGGCTCTTCTGCGAGGCGCCAAAGCAGCTCAAACTCACGTGGGTGCAAGCCCAGCCAGCGGTCTTCGACCCGGCCATCGCGGTGAAAAAGATCAAGCGTCACGTCGCCAGCCTCACGAAAACGCGGGATCAACGCATCGCCATCTGGCACTAAATTATAGGCAGCGATCGAGCTCAAGGCCCCCTCCAAGATGCATTACCAAATGCTGCGAACTCGCCCTTGGTTGGGCGTGAACACAGAAAAGGCGAAGTATAAACGCCATCAACTATTTCCAGGTATGTTCAATATTATGCATCTAAAAGGGGCGTGGAATGAATTCGTTCCCGGATTCAAATTAGTAATTTGTAAACCCTATTTGCATCAATCGCTTAGATATCTTGCCGATGCAATATTTCGGACAAGAACAGCAAATTACCGGTGCAAATCCCGCTCTATGAGCGACTTGCCGCAACTATCCGCACAATGAATAGCCGCCATAATTGAGGTCTAAGCGCTGACGTCCATAACATCGCTGAGCGCCTGAGCTGCTGTCAGCGCAAGTATAACGGCGAGCAGGACGCCAAAAGCAATCCCAACTACTGCCGCTAGGCGAGCCAGCACCCCGTAGCGGCCATCAAAAATGCCGAGCGAGACCTTGTGTTCTCCAGCACCGGGGAAACCCATCTGCCCAGGAAATTGGACCGGACCGATGAACGGCTTCGGCTCTGAATTACTCTCACCTGATCCCGGCTCAGTGCTCTTTGGCTTAGTCGCGCGATATTTCTCCACCAGCTCATTCAGGCTGCCGGCTTCATAGACGTCTTTCAGCGCACGGATATGTTGGTTGATGCGGGTCTCAGAAACCCCCATTTCCTGAGCGATAACCTTAATCGGCACGCGCCGATCAATCCGCTCGATAACGTCCCGCTGCCGGTCGGTTAATGGCCGTGGGTCGGCGGATGGCATATGCCTCTCCTTAACTCGGCAGTGCTTTTGCGAACAACGCTCGCCAAGCCATTTCGCTCCGAACCAAACTCAACAATTCTGCTTCGAACCACCATCATTTTACGAAGCGCCAGTGTTGAGCCCCAGAGAGGCAAAATATTTCTTAATGTTTCGAGCCGCTTGCCGCAGCCTTTGTTCATTTTCGACCATCGCAATGCGAACGAAGCCTTCGCCTTCCTCGCCGTAACCGACACCGGGTGCGACAGCGACTTCCGCCTCGGTCAGCAATTTCTTGGAAAACTCAAGACTGCCCATTTCCGCCAGCGCTGGCGGCAATGGCGCCCAAGCGAACATCGACGCGGATGGCGAGGGAATGTCCCAGCCCGCCCGGCCGAATGCCTCCACCATCACATCGCGGCGTTTGCGGTAAAGGTTGCGATTGCTCTCGACGATGTCCTGCGGGCCATTGAGCGCCGCGCAAGCCGCCGCCTGAATCGGCGTGAACGCGCCGTAATCGAGATATGATTTCACCCGGGTCAGGGCGGCAATCAACTGCTTGTTGCCGACTGCAAAGCCCATGCGCCAGCCAGCCATCGAATAGGTCTTGGACATGCTGGTAAATTCAACCGCGACGTCTTTCGCTCCCTTCACTTGCATGATCGAAGGGGTCGGATTGTCGTCATAATACAGTTCTGAATAGGCAAGGTCGGACAAGACCCACACCTTGTTCTCGCGCGCCCACGCGACCAGCCGCTCATAGAACGCAAGGTCAACGACTTCAGCGGTTGGGTTTGACGGATAGCTCACCACCAGCACGCTGGGACGCGGCACGGTGAAGTTCATCGCGCTTTCGAGCGAGCGCCAATAATCCTCGTCCGGCGTCGTCGGGATTGCTCGGATCGTTGCCCCGGCAATGATGAAGCCAAAGGTGTGGATCGGATAGGATGGATTGGGCGCGAGCACCACGTCACCCGGCGCGGTGATCGCATTGGCGAGGCTTCCCAACCCCTCTTTAGAGCCCATGGTAACGACGACTTCGCTCTCTGGATCGAGATTGACCCCAAAGCGGCGACCATAATAATTGGCCTGAGCTTTACGCAGGCCCGGAATACCCTTGGACTGCGAATAGCCATGCGCATTGGGCTTTGCAGCGACCTCGCACAATTTGTCGATTACGTGCTGGGGCGGAGGCTGATCGGGATTCCCCATACCCAAATCAATAATATCTTTACCTGCCGAGCGCGCCTCGTGACGCATCGCGTTAACTTCGGCGATTACGTACGGCGGCAGCCGCTTCATACGGTAAAATTGGTCGTTCATTGCGATCCCTACCCAGTTTCGCGCAATCATCATAGCAACAGGCGCACGAATCAGTTTAGGCGATTAACGGTCGAAGTGGGAAGGCAATTTCGCTATTCTGCTGGGGAACCTCGGGAAACCCCGTATGTTGGGTTGGGAAAGCGGAGCATAAACAGCCATGTCAAAAGATGATCTCACCAGCACATTCCTAGGGGGCGGTGAACCATTCCGCGCTTTTTTCGATATGCAGGGCGAGGCAATGCGTGAGATGTTCTCGCAAGGGGCTGATAGCGGCGCGCCGGGCGCAGGCGGCGATAACGGCGGGGGCTTGTTCAGCAAAGCGCCCTCCGCTGGTGAGCTCGCCGAATGGGGCAAGGCCAGTGCGGAGCTGCAAAAGATGTGGCTCGAATTTGCCGCCCATCAAGCCAGTGAAACCGCCAAGAAGGTAACCCAAGGCAGCAATCCGCTGGATCCAGCACAGTGGATGCTGATGACGCAAAGCCTGCTGAAGCAAGCGCCAACTAATCCGCTGGAGGCTCCAGCCAAGCTAGCTCAGGAATCGCTGCAATTGTGGCAGGGCGTGCTCGGCCGCTTTGTTGCGCCGATGACGAGCGGCGGCGCGGCTGCGTCTGAAGGCGAGCTGCAACTGCCACGCAAAGACCGCCGCTTTGCTGATCCGGCCTGGAGCGAGCATCCCGCCTTTGCTCTGCTGCACCAGACCTATCTGATGTTGGCGGAGCATTTCCAAACTACCGTCAAATCAATGAAAGGCGTCGACAAGGAAAAGCGCCGCCAATTGGAATTCGCTGTCACCGCTCTGGCGGAGGCGATGAGCCCGGACAATTTCCTGCTCACCAATCCAGTTGTGATGAAACGCACGGTTGAGACGCGCGGGCAAAATCTGGTGCGCGGGATGAAGCACCTCATCACCGATCTTAAGCGCGGGCAGCTGACCCACACCGATGCCAATGCCTTTACCCTGGGCGAAAACCTGGCGGCGAGCCCCGGCAAGGTCGTGCACGAGACCGATCTGTTTCAGCTGATCCAATACAGCCCATCGACGAAGGACGCCTATGACGTGCCGCTGGTGATCTTCCCGCCGTGGATCAACCGGTTCTACATCCTCGATCTGACGCCGAAGAAGAGCTTCATCAAATGGGCCGTCGATCAGGGGCTCACGGTCTTCGTGGTCAGCTGGAAATCTGCTGACGAGAGCATGGGCGAGGTTGTATGGGACGATTACATCCGCTCGCAACTTAAAGCGATTGATCTGGTAAGAGAGCGCCTGTCGGTGCCCGCAGTGCACACCATCGGTTACTGCGTGGCTGGCACGACGCTGGCCGCGACATTGGCGCTGCTGGAGCGGCGGGGCGAGGCGGACAAGGTCAAGTCAGCGACCTTCTTCACCGCGCAAGTCGACTTTGAGAAGAGCGGAGAGCTTAAGCACTTCATCAAAGAGAGCCATTTGGAGATGATCGATACGCTCTCACCCAAGGGCTATCTCGATGGGCGCTATCTTGCCGCGACGTTTAACGCGCTGCGCGGCAAGGATCTGATCTGGAACTACGTGGTCAACAATTACCTGCTGGGTGAGGACTACCCAGCCTTTGACCTGCTGCATTGGAACGGCGATGTCACCAATCTGCCGTCCAAATGGCACAATGACTATCTGCGCGACCTTTACCGCGACAACAAGCTGGTGGTGCCCGATGCCTTATCAGCCGACGGCACGCCGATTGATCTGACGCAGGTAAAAACGCCCAGCTTTGTCCAAGCGGGCAAAGAGGATCACATCGCGCCGGCGGAGAGCGTATGGCGCCTGACCGAGCATTTCAGCGGTCCGCTGGAATTCCTGCTCGCGGGATCCGGGCACATCGCTGGCGTGGTGAATCCTCCGGCGGCGGGCAAATACCAATATTGGCTGGGCGACAGCAAAGCGGGATCACTCAAAGCCTTCGTCGAAGGGGCCGAGGAGCATCCGGGCAGCTGGTGGCCGCATTGGCTCAGCTGGCTGGAGAAGCAGGCGCCGGAAAAAGTGCCCGTAAAAGGGAAGCGCAAGCCCGGCGGGCGCGGTGACACGGTCATCGAAGATGCACCGGGACGCTATGTCAAAACCCGCTAAATCTCTGCTTTAGAGCCATTTAATCGCTTATTGTGCACTGCACAAAAAATACTTGACTTCGCAGTTGCAATCACTATTTTGTGCAGTGCAACATAAAGTGAGGTTACTATGGCTACTAACGCCCCATCCAAGATTGATGCTGCTGCTGAGAAGGCATATGCCGAAGCTGCTGCACAGAAGACTGTAAGCGAAAAGGCTGTCGAGAAGGCAGTTGACGCTGACGCGCCGAAGCCTGCCCCAAAGGCAGCCGCCGTGAAAAAAGCGGTTGCAGCTCCTGCTGCTAAGAAGACTGCCGCGAAAAAGGCACCTGCCAAGAAAAAGGCAGCCGCCAAGAAGACCGCTGCGAAGAAGAAGCCAGCGGCGCGCAAGGCAGCCCCTAAGAAGGTTGCCGCTAAAAAGACCGCTGCGAAGAAGCCTGCTGCCAAGAAGGCACCAGCGAAAGCCGCAGCGAAGACCACAGAGACCAATCCAGTCATCAAACTGAAGGACACCATCATGGCCACTGCCAAGAACACCAACATCACCGCAACCGCCAAAGAACTGGCTGCTGACGTGCAAACCCGCGTAAAGACCGCCGCTGCTAAGGGCACTGAGCTCGCAAGCGAAGTTGGCGAGTTCAACAAAGCGAACGTCGATGCCGTCGTTGAATCAGGCAAGATCCTGTTTGCTGGCATGCAAGACATGGGCCGCGAGCAAGTTGAAACCGGCAAGACCGTTGTTGAAACCGTCACCGAAGACGTGAAGAAAATGACCTCTGTTAAGTCGCCAACCGAACTGATGCAGATGCAGGGCGAACTCGCTCGCCGCAACTTCGACGCGGTTGTTTCTTACGGCTCGAAGCGCACCGAAGCATGGGTGAAGCTCTACAACGAAGCATTCGCACCAATCTCGAACCGCGTTAGCGTAGCTGCTGAGAAAGTCTCGAAAGCTGCCTAATTCGAATATTCGAATTTGAACAAAGAGCTTTTCAGAGCCGGCCTCTCCACTCTCCCAACTGGCTCTCGAAAACGCGCGAAAGCGCCGGGCCGGATAGACCATCATGGTTTGTCCGGCCCCTTTGTTTTTGGGCAACAAATTGCGCAAGCCCGCGCCGCAAATGCGCCGAAAACGCGCTGCAATCAGGCAAATCGCCTTGGTAAAACCTTAAGGTTGCGTATGGCACCTTGCAGATGGACCAACCTTTCCGATATTGCACATCATGATGACTGACACTCTGCTTCTCACCCTCAGCGATGCGACCACACCTCTATTGCTGCCGCCATTGTCGGCTGGCGATGACGGTGCAGGCGGCAATGATAGCGATGATGGGTCGGACAGCGAAGTTGGTGTCGCGACCAAAACCCGCACAAAGCCAAAGAAGCCCAGCCAATACAAAGTGCTGCTGCTGAATGATGATTACACCCCGATGGAATTCGTGGTGATGGTGCTGAAGCGGTTCTTCTCGATGGATTTGGAGCAGGCGACGCGCGTGATGCTGCATGTGCATCAAAAAGGCGTCGGCGTGTGCGGGATCTTCCCCTATGAAGTGGCCGAGACGAAGGTCAATCAGGTGATGGATTTTGCCAAGCAGAACCAGCACCCCCTGCAATGCACGCTCGAAAAAGCGTGAGCTTAGCGCAGGCCTTAAAGCGCGCAGCCCGCTAAGCTGGTGCGGCAGCCCCACCATCCACAGCCCGATCCCGTCGGCGAAAATCAGGAAAGCGTGTGGGATTACCCGCGCCCGGCGATTGCCCAGCCGACCACCCGCCGGATCGCTATTGTGCATCGCGGTGTTACATTGGCCGATACGACAGCGGCTTTCCGCACGCTCGAGACCAGTCACCCGCCGACCTATTACCTGCCGCAAGCAGACATTGCGATGGAGCATTTCAGCCCCAATCCGCGCCGCTCGCTATGCGAGTGGAAGGGGCAAGCGAACTATTGGGATGTCACCATCGGCGATCAGCGCTTGGAAGCGGCAGCATGGTCATACCCCTCGCCCACGCCCGCATTTGAGACAATCGCGGGCTATCTCGCTTTCTATCCAGACTTCTTCGACCAATGCCTGGTCGATGGCGAACAGATCACACCGCAGCCTGGCGGGTTCTATGGCGGCTGGATCAGCCAATATGAAGCTGGCCCGTTCAAAGGCATCCCCGGCAGCCGCTTCTGGTGAGCTTGCTTTCGCTAAGGCAGGCCCCGCTGCCTCACCCCGCCAGTCAGAAGCCATACATCCACCGCGCTTACGCATACGGCAGATGACCCCGGTCAAAAACCTCGCTATGGGCCTTGATAAGACACCGCTTCGCCTGGGCGATTGCCCCCGCGAACGCCCCGCGCAACCTTTGGATGTGAAAGCCAGCTAAGCTCCCGTGCTCAACGCCTTTCCCAGTATTGACCGATATATCTTCCGGCTGGTGGTGTTTCCAATGCTGGGCGTGTTTGCCCTCGCCGCTTCGCTGCTGATGCTCGACAAAATGCTGCGATTGTTCGATTTCGTCGCGGTAGAAGGCGGCCCGATCGGCGTTGTTTTCAAGATGCTGGGCGCGCTGATCCCGGAATATGCCAGCCTTGCGATCCCACTGGGCTTGCTGCTCGGCATTCTGCTCGCTTTCCGAAAGCTCGCGACCTCTAGCGAGCTCGATGTGATGCGCGCCGTCGGCCTCAGCTATTGGCGGCTGCTGCGCGTTCCCTATGCGATCACCTGCGTGCTGGTGGCGATCAATGTCGCGCTGGTGTTCTATGTCCAGCCGATCAGCCGATATTATTACGAACAGATGGAATTTGAGCTGCGCTCTGGCGCGCTGGGCGCATCGATTAAGGTGGGCGAATTCAACACTCTGGCCGACCGTATGGCTTTGCGGATTGAGGAAAGCGAAGACGAAGGGCGGCGTTTGATCGGCATCTTTGCTCGCGTCTCCAACTCGCAGAATCAAGTGCTGTCAATCAGCGCGCGTGAAGGCGCGTTTCTGGCGACCAGCGATGATCCCAACACCATCATCCTGCGCCTGTCCGAAGGCACCATCGTCCAAGACACCGGCAGCGAGACCCCGCGCGTCCTATCCTTTAGCCGCCATGACCTGCCCATAGACCTGCCCGCGATTGAGGAGTTCCGCGCGCGCGGTGATGCGGAGCGAGAATATATCCTGCCCGAATTGCTCAGGATCGGCTGGTCGGATGACAATGTCGCAGAGCTGGACCGCGATGCCAGCCAGGCAAGCTTTCACTTCCGATTGGTGGAGGTGGTGATGATGTTCCTGATGCCGCTGCTAGCGGTGGCATTGGCGATCCCGCCCAAACGATCAACCAGCGCGCTTGGCGTGTTCGTATCGATCGTGATGGTGGTCGCTTATCACAAGATCAATCAATATGGCGAAGACATCGCGACGCTGGGCCGGATTGATCCGATCATCGCCTTGTGGGGCCCGTTTGTGGTGTTCGCCGCGCTGATCCTATGGATGTATTACCGCGTCGCCCAGGTGCCCGGCGGGCAAGCAATTGGCGCGCTGGAAACCGGCACCGCCAAAATCGGCAAGGGACTGCGCAAGCTGTTTGACCGGCGCAAGCCGCACCGGCTGCGCGGGCCCGATCCTGACCCGCAAGCCTCGCCAGCGGAATAGGCAGGGTATAGCCTCACCATGCAGCTCGACTTTTTCCCTTCGCGTACCCTCACGCTCTATCTGGCGAAGATGTTCATCGTGCGGATCCTTGCGGTCCTGGTGATGCTGGTGCTTGTGCTGATGATGCTCGACCTGCTGTCGAACAGCGGCGACATTCTGGCGGTGCCCGGCAATGGGGATAGTGAGGTTTGGAAGTATGCAAGCCTGCGCATTCCTCAGCTCATATCGCGCTTCCTGCCCTACTCCGTGCTGCTCGCGACGCTGATCACCTTGGTCACGCTCAACCAGAACAGCGAGGTCGTGGCGATGAAGGCCGCTGGCCTTTCCGCGCACCAAGTGCTCTCACCGCTGCTGCTCACAGCCGCACTGGTATCGCTCATCAGCTTTGGCTTTCACGACCGCGTCGTGACCCGCGCAACCGCCACTCTCAAAGCATGGGAGGCGGCCGATTATGGCCCGGTCCCAGAGGCTTCTAATGTGAAGGCCAACGTCTATCTCACCGACGGCTCCAGCATTTTGTCCGCCGCCAGCCTCAGCGGCACGGGCGAGCAAATCACCATGACCAATGTCACTTGGTATGAACGCGCGCCCGGCGGCATCATCCGCCAACAGGTCCGCGCCCCGCGCGCCGTCTATGCCAGCCCCGGCTGGAAGCTGGAGAATCCGGTTCGTTTTGAAGTGGGCAGCGCAGACAGCCAGCCACTCGACAGCCTGACCGTCGGAGCAGGTATCTCGCCGGAAAGGATTGGCTTGGAATCTGTCGATCCAGAGGCGCTGTCTTTCTTTGAGCTGTCCGAGACTATCGACGCCTATGAAGCCGCTGGCAGACGCACCTCAGAGATGAAGGCTAAGTGGTGGCACAAATTGTCCGGGCCATTGTCGGCGTTTCTAATGCCGCTGCTAGGCGCAATCGCCGCCTTTGGCCTCGCCCGGTCAGGGCAATTGTTCGTGCGCGCGATCATCGGCATGGGTCTGGGCTTTGCCTATTTCGTGGTCGACAATGCCGCGCTGGCGATGGGCAGCTTTGGCGGGTATCCGCCGTTCCTCGCCGCATGGGCGCCGTTCTTCCTGTTCTTCCTTGTGGGTGAGACTGTCCTCATTCGGACCGAGGAATGAGCGGGTTTTCCATTCGCCTCTCGCGCAAAGAGGATGCTGAACACTTCTTTCGTGTCGAAGACGATGCGGCGGAACTGCTGAGACAGGCGCCTGAGCTTGCGGGCATTCCGATCCCGCCAACATCCAGCGTCGAGCACCACATCAAAGCGATAGCGCATGGACGCTCACTCACCGCGGTGGCTGGGGAAGAGATTGTCGGCTTTGCTGAGGCGGGCCCAGTCCGCAGGGAACTGCATTTGCATGAGCTCAGCGTATCACGAAAACACCAACGGAAAGGGATTGGTGCAACCCTGCTCGGCGCTTTGAAGATTGATGCGCGCAATTCCGGCTTCAGAGCGATCACGCTCAATACGTTTCGCGAGATCGCATGGAACGCGCCATTTTACGCGCGGCATGGATTTGTCGAAGTGGAGAACTTTGAAGGGCGTCCGCATTTGGCTGAATCGCTGGAGGGTGCCGTCGTTTTGGGCATTCCTGCCGAGAGCCGCTGCGCAATGATCCATTTCCTCGATTGATTGCCTACGCGGTGGCGCATGCGCCCTCGCAGCAACGCTCTGCCGCAAGCTGGTTTGAACACGCCCGCCTTCCCGCCTAGGCTTAGCGCCAAGCCTTGGGAGGACGAACATGAAGTGCATTAAACTTATCGGCGCATTGGGCACGGCCGCGCTGCTGTCAGCCTGCGGCAATCGCAGCGATGAAACCGCCGAGGCCTCGCGCGAATTGATCCCTCTTGAGGATGTCGATGCGTCGACCGATGAAGAGATGGCCCTCGGCGTGGACGCTGAGGATGCGGTGGATGGCAGCGAAGGGAGCGGCAACGACAATGATGCGACGTCAGACCTCAATATCACCAGCGGGCCAGATTACGGCGGAGACGCAGCGAGCGGATCTGACACAATGATCCGCGGCGAAAGCTCGCAAGCCATCGATCCCAAAGCGTCCAAACTGATAAAGGCTGACCCAGCGCAGTAAGCCAAGCCAAGTCCGCTCAGCGCATCATAGTGCTGCGCGCGATCCGGCCAACCAGCGGCAGCAGCCCTGGATGGTTGGCGCCGGAATAGGTTGAGCCTGCACCAAACTCTGCCACCAAGCGCCGATGCGCCTCTGGCAGGTCGTGATAGGGCATGGACGGCATTAGGTGGTGCAGCGCGTGATAGCGCAGACCAACAGGTGCCCAAACCTCTGCAATCGGACCGGGCGGCGGGACATTCACGCTATCGAGAAACTGCGCGGTGACCGTCATCGGTTCGCCCTCATTCTCCCACAAATGCGCCACCAATGTGCGCAGCTGGTTAAGAACCGCCGTCAGCGACAGGATCGCCAGCGCAATCAGCAGCGGACGCCAGCCGAGGAACTGAGTGCTGGCGAGCAGCGCCCATGACCAGACGAACACGCCCGCCTCTTGCCATTTCACCTGGCGAGACAACTCGCCCTTGGGCGGCTTGCGGCGGAAATCGGGATTGATCGACAGCGCAGAAAACCGCTCCCACACAAAGGTGCGAACCGGCGGGATAATCGCGCCCAGTGGCACAAGGATCGCCGCGCGCACGATCAGAGCAATCGGCGCAAGAAATGCGACCAGCACAAAGGCGGGCAGGCTCCACGGCTTCATCAGCGCGAGCGGCAGATACTCGGGATCTTCAATCGTGCCGTAGCGCGTGCGGGTGTGGTGGATCGTGTGCACGCCCTCATACATAAAGCTGGGGGTCAGCAGCGGGATACCGACCAGCAGGTTCCAGCCCTTGCGAAACCCGGGCAGCGCATCGCGGTGGATATGGGTGAGCTCGTGGATGAACATCAGCGAGCGGTACAGCGCCAGGGCCGCGATCAGACCGAACACGATTGAAAGCGCCAAATTGCCTGACAAGATCGCGCCCGCAATGCCCGCATATCCGACACCAGTCGAAATCAGCATGTCGGGCCAATAAAGCCCGGCGCGCGCTTCGCCCAAATCCTTGGTCAGATCGCGCGCGGCGCGCAGCATATCTTTGTCGTCGCTCGTCTGGAACTGCGCACGCGTGGGCACACCAGCGGTCTCGCCGGGCGCGCCCTTAGCAGGGACAAGAGGTTGCTCAATCATCGTCATTACGGTGCTTTCAATTCCGCCATTTAGGCGATCTTACCGGCGAGGACAAACGCATCCTGTTGGCAAGAGTGATCGATTCTCTTGCGCGTTGGCCGTTGCCGGGACAAACAGACGCCTTGGCAATGGACTGAACAAGGCGATCTGCGTGACCAATGCGCAAATAAGCATCGAAGCGGTAACCGACAAGCGCGGACGCGCGCAATTCGTTGATTTGGGGCGTGAATTTGCAGCATCTGTCCCGCATCATGTCCCGCAATTGCGCTCTGAATTGCTGGAACTGATCAATCCGGACAAAAACCCGTTTTTCAAGCACGGGAAGGCGCAATTGTTCATTGCCCACCGCGATGGAAAAATGGTCGGGCGCATTTCGGCGCAGGTGGATGAACTGGCGCTGGCCATGCCCGCCGAGCAGGGTTTTGGCCCGGGAACCGGCATGTTCGGATATTTCGATGCGGCTGACCAGCAGGTGGGATCGGCACTGCTGGAAAAGGCGCAAAGCTGGCTCGCGGAGCAAGGCATGACGCGCGTGCTTGGCCCAATCTCTATGGCTATGTGGGAAGAGCCCGGGCTGCTGGTGAGCGGCCATGACCATTCGCCGATGATCATGATGGGCCATCATCCCGCGCACTATCAAGGCTGGATCGAAGGCGCTGGCTACACCCGCGTCAAGACGCTCTACACCTATGATCTCGACATCACGAAAGACTTCCCGCCTCTGGTGCAGCGGATCGTGAAATCGGGCAAACGCAACGAGCGGATCACCATTCGCCGCGTCGACAAATCCAATTGGGACCGGGATGCAGGGATCGTGCTGTCGATCCTCAATGATGCCTGGTCGGACAATTGGGGCTTCACCCCCTTCACCCCGGAGGAGGTCGCCTATGCGGGCAAGAAGCTGAAGACGATCATCTTTGAGCCGCTCAATATGATCGCCGAGGTCGAGGGCAAGCCGGTGGCCTTTATGCTGACCTTCCCGGACATCAACGATGTGCTGGACAAGATTGATGGCAAGCTGCTGCCGTTTGGCTGGTTCCACATGCTGCGCTGGCTGCGCGGACCGCGCGGTTCAGGCATGCGGGTACCGCTGATGGGCGTCCTAAAAGAGGTGCAGAACTCGCGGCTGGCAAGCCAGCTGGCGTTTATGATGATCAACGAGATCCGCGAGAGCGCTTACACCACCTTTGCCTCCAAACGGGCGGAGATCGGCTGGATCCTGGAAGACAATCAGGGAATGGTCGCGATTGCGGACACAATCCAGGCTCAGATCAACCGCGAATATGCGATCTATGAAAAGCCGCTGGTGTAGGGTCTAGCCGGCGCATTACACCTTGCAGACTGTAACGGATGCGCCAATCTGTTCGTAAGACCATTTGTCGCTATCTCGTTCAGCCAAGGGTGAAGCATGCTCTCATTTAGCAAAGGCAAAACCGCACCAGCCCGCCTGCCTCGGCGCGTTTTGGTGGTTGAAGATCACGCTGAGCATGGCCGCGTGCTGGAGGAAGCCTTAATCCAAGAGGGCGTGGACGAGGTGAATATTTGCCCCTCGACAGCATGCTCGCTGGAGCGGCTGCGCTCTGGATCTTTCGATGCGATCATCCTCGATGTGCATCTGGCGGACAGTGACATGGGCTGGGAAATTGCAGAACTGGTGGATGCGGTCGGCGGCGATGCCACCCGGATCATTTTTCAAACCGATGATCCCACCGAAATCCCGCCAGCTATCCAGAAACTCGGCCCTGTTCTCACCAAACCCTATGGCCCTGATGACCTCATCGCGATGCTGAAGACGGCGCCGCGATTGGGTCTATTTGACCGGCTCCGCCGCAAGAGCTGATCCCAGCAAGGCTCTGGCCCGATACGAAAAAAGGCCTCCACTCGGGTGAGTGAAGGCCTTGGGATCGTATCACCAACCGCTTGGACGGGAGGGGGGTCTCGGCGGTGATACAGACAAAATGCACCGCCCAAGCTCTGGTTCCCGCTGACTTCAAAATTTTTTCGATTATTTAACTCCATATCGGAGCAAACCGAGGTTGGCCTTTGCTCAGGCTGCCCTGAAAAGATGCCCGGCGTCCGCATGACGCCCGTTGCAACCAAGCAGAGGCGCGCCGCGTAACTGTAAGCAAGCTATAGAATAGGCGCTCCAAATCGTTATAGGGATGCGCACATCCTCGAATGAAAGCGAACCAATGCCACTTGGCCAAGACATTGCCACTAACCTTCCTTACCTGCGGCGCTATGCCCGGGCGCTGACCGGCGCGCAGGCGACAGGCGACGCGTTCGTGCGCGCCACATTGGAAGCGGCGCTGGCCGATGAGACGCTAAAAAAATCGCTCGAAGGCGGCCGGGTCGCTTTGTACGCAGCCTTCAACAAGGTCTGGTCGAGCGCCTATATGGAAGTCGCCAATGACGAAGCGCCCGCCGGCGAACATGAGGCAGCGGCCAAAGCGCGGCTGGATGCGATCACGCCGCTCAACCGTCAGGCTTTGCTGCTCACAACGCTAGAAGACTTCACCCCTGCACAAGCAGCTCAAATCATGGAGCTGGAGCCTGCCGACGTTGAAAAGCTGGTGCAAGAGGCGGTGAGTGAAATTGACCGTGAGACCAGCACGGACGTGCTGATCATCGAAGACGAGCCGCTGATCTCAATGCAGCTTGAGGATCTCGTCAAATCGCTGGGTCACACAATCTGCGGAACTGCCGCCACCCGCACGCAAGCGCGCGAAATTATCGCTGAGAAAACACCGGGATTGGTGCTGGCCGATATTCAATTGGCCGATGGCTCATCGGGTCTTGATGCCGTCGATGACATTCTGGCGATTGGCGATGTGCCGGTGATCTTCATCACCGCATATCCAGAGCGGCTGCTGACCGGTGACCGGCCAGAGCCGACCTATCTGGTGACAAAGCCATTTGAGGAACGCACTGTTAGCGCGGCAGTCAGCCAGGCTTTGTTCTTCGGCTCCAGCAAGCCGCTCGACTAATTTCCTCAAGATAGCGAGCGGGCAATCAGCCCTCTGGTTGATCGCGCAATTGAAACTCGCCTGCGGGGCGAACCGGCACGCGCAGAGCGCAGCGCACGCCAGCAGTGTCGAATTGCAAATCAACCGGATGCCGCAATTCGTGGGCGACGATCTTTTGGATTAGCTCAGTGCCAAATCCGCGCCCGCGCGCCTCGCTCACCTCTGGTCCGCCCGCCTCCAGCCATTCCACCTCGGCCAAGTCCGGCTCTATCAATGACCATGTGATCGACACCCGACCCGCATCGGCGCTCAGCGCGCCATATTTGGCCGCATTGGTGGCAAGCTCGTGGATCGCCTGGCCAAACGTCAGCGCATCATTGGGCGCAAGCTCGACATCGGGCCCCTCGATCTCAATTTCGTGCTCTCTCGCTGCGCTCACGTGCGCCAGCTCTGCTTTCACGACAGAGGCGATCGGCGTGGTTCCCCATTCCGAATTGGTCAGCAGATCATGGGTTGCAGAAAGCGCCCTGATCCGGCCAGCCAGCCCTTCCGCAAAATCATCGAGATTGTCCGCCCGGCGCCGCGTCAGCGACAGTAGGGAGAGGACATTTGCAAGCGTGTTTTTGACCCGGTGATTAAGCTCGCGGGTGAGCGAATTGCGGATTGAGTGCTGCTCTTCGAAGAATTCAAGGCGCGCATTGTCCTTCGCCATTTGCCGGGTCAGGATCCGGGCAAGCGCGGCAAGCAAGACGGCCACCGATAGGCCGAGCAGCAGGGTGACCACAGACAATGGGGTCAGCAAAGCAGGCGTCGGCGCGGCGACTTCCAACCGCATAGCGCGACCGGCGACCTGCACCGGGTTTGTCATAACATTGGTGGTGGGGGCGGTGGACGAACGTTCCGCCAGTAAAGCGGCCTGATCATCTGCCCCATCAAGCAGGCGCACGGTCAGGTCGTTTTCAACCGCTAAATCCAAGGCCGATGATAGGAACATATTCGCATTGAAAGCGCGGTGGACGAAGCCTTTAAGCGCACCTTCCTCTTGCACCGGCATCACAATCAGAAAGGCGGGCGCTTCGACACCCTCAGTGACCGCAAACATCGTCTTGCCAGAGGCTGAGGGTGCGCCGCTGGCCCGAACCGCCGCCGCAGTTTGCTGAAGTGCTGGGCTCACTCTCTCATCAACGTTCTCAAGATCGGTGAGCGGCAGCCAATCCATCCGTCCCGCCCCGGGCACTTCGAAATCACCCTCCATCTCGGCGCTGAATTGTTGGAGCAAGTCAGGCGTGGCCCGGTCGCTGCTCGACAGCACAACCGCGCCTGCGTGCATGTAAGACACAGCAACATAGGCTTCATGGCTCAGCTCAGAAGCGATCGATGCCGTAATTTTGCGGGTCTGCACACTCTCGCTGTGACGCGCGCTCGCTTCAATCGCGAACACGCTGAGCAAGGTAACCGCAGAAATGGCGATGAAAATAAGTGCGGGCACGGCGCTCGGATAGGCAATCAGCCATTGCCGAATTCCCCCGAGTGATACCGTGTCTTTTTGTTTAGATGCCTTTGCGTGCATCAGTCCAAGCTCTTATGTGTCAGTGGCAAGGGAACAATACATAGGCCGTATCGTTCCCAAATTGATACGTAGTAATGCCGCCGATATGGCGGAACATGCCGGTGCCTTTCGCCTGCTGTGGAGTATATCAGGATCAATTATGGCCTCGGGTAAAGAAACATCGCCGACTGACGCAGCGGCGCAAAACACAAAAAGCGCGAAAGCCGCGGACCAACCGCAATGGGCCGACGGGCTTAAGCAGTTGTACGATTCCGTGGTCGAAGAACCGCTGCCTGACAGCTTTAAGGATCTGCTGTCTCAGCTGGATGCCGCCGACGCAGATGATGCCAACCAGAATGGGAATGGCTAATGTCGGTCGAGACCCGCAGTCCTTCAGAAAAAGCCGATTTTAAGCGCGAGCTGACCGAGGTAGTTCCGCATTTGCGCGCCTTTGCGCGCGGCCTGTGCGGCCGTCCCGACATGGCCGATGATCTCGTTCAGGAGACGCTGCTGAAGGCATGGGCCGCGCAGGAACGGTTTGAACCGGGCACATCCATGCGCGCCTGGACTTTTGTGATCCTGCGCAATGCCTATCTCACCGATATGCGGCGCAACCGTTTTCGCGGTGATTATGATGAGACGGTGGCAGAACGGATTTTGACTGCGCCCGCCGGACAGGAGGAACCGATCCACCTGTCCGACATGCACCGCGCGCTGCTGACGCTGCCGCCGGAACGGCGCGAGGCCTTGCTATTGGTCGGCGCGGGCGGGTTCTCTTACGAGGAAGCTGCGCAAATATGCGGCTGCGCCGTCGGCACAATCAAAAGCCGCGTGGGCCGCGCCCGCTCCACGCTCAACGACATGCTGGCGGAGGGCAATATTCCGCAACGCTCAATCGAGGATGAGACCGCGCATCGCGCCATCCTTGAAGAACTGGATGATGTTGCCGCTGGCAATGGCGAAACCGCGAAGATCGACTAATTCCGGCGAATTGCTTGCGCCTGCCCCATACGCGCCTAACGGCCTAAAATCTCAACTTCGCACATCCGGCGCTTGGCGCGGCTTTGCAGTCCTGCAATAAGGCCAGCGACCGACTGGAATTGCCTGAAATGACGAGCGAAACACCCGATCCAAACGCGAGCGAGCCGAGCGTCACCCCTGCGTCCAGCAGGCGGCTGGCCTTTGCCGAGCAGGAAGTGCGTCTGGTGTCGGCGCTGGTCTTGCTCATCGGGATTGGCCTGTTCCTCGCCCTGCCATTTGTTCTGTCGATTGGTTCGGTGGTGTTCCTGCCGCTGGTCACAGCGATATTGCTCACCATCCTGCTGTCGCCGCTGGCGGACAGAATGGCGCGGATCGGCCTGCCTAATGTGCTTGCATCCTTGGGCTCACTACTAGCATTCTTAGCCGTCGTGCTGCTCGCGCTCGCGCTGGTGCTTCAGCCTGCCCTCGCCCTGTTCGACACACTGCCTGCCATTACCGAGCAAGTTGGCGCGCGCTTTGCGGAGCTGCGCGATCAGTTCGAATGGCTCGCAATCATCAACCGCGAGCTGGGCGAATTGCTGGGCGAATCTGGCACCCGCGAAGTTGTGCTCGCCACCCCTACACTGCTCGAACAGATTGCCTGGTCGACCCCCAGCGTGTTGATCGAGGTTTTGATCACTCTGCTAATGACGTTCTTCATGATTGAGGCGCGCGTGCGGCTGAGGCGGCACCTGCTGTTTGATCGCTCCAGCTTTGGCTCCAGCGTGAAGGCCGCGCGGGTGCTGCGCGAGGTTCAGGACCGGGTCGCCGCCTATATTCTCACCGTTGGCTTCATCAACGCTTGCGTCGGCGTGGTTGTCGCGCTGGGCGCATGGGCGCTGGGTGTGGAGGCGCCGATCATGTGGGGCGGGCTCGCCGCGATCCTCAATTTCGTGCCCTATATCGGGCCAATCGCGATGGCCGCCCTGCTGGGTATGTTTGGCATCGGCACCGCAGACACTGTGTTCCTCGGACTGGTCCCGGTCACCGCTTACATCGTGCTGCACACGGTGGAGGCGAATGTCGTCACGCCATCCATTCTGGGCGCGCGCTTCACCATGAACCCGGTGATGATCTTACTTGCCCTGTCCTATTTCACGTGGATCTGGGGCGTGCCGGGCGCACTGCTATCGGTGCCAATCCTGCTGACGCTCACCGCTCTGTTCGACCATATCGGCCGCCCCAATCTGATCGGCTTTGTGTTTGGCGAGCCTCTGTTTGGCAGCGAGCTGTTCAACCGCGGGCTTGAAGAGGAAGCCGGCCCAGCGGGCTAGCCGCGCAAGCCTTCAATCCTTGGACCGGTCCACCGTGCTGGTCACCGCCACGTTCATCGTGACATTGGCCAAAGTGCGCATGATATCGGGCAGCATTTCCACCGCCACCAGCAAAGCTAGCGGCTCAATGGGGACGCCCATGGCGAGCGCAATCGGACCAATCGACACCACGAAACTGATCGAGCCGGGCAGGCTGACAGAGCCGATGGAGATGATCACCGCCACGCCAATACCGATCAGCATCAGCGGCCAGGACACCTCGATCCCCGCCAGGCTCGCGACATAGAGCGCCACCGCCATATTCATCGCCACGCTGGTCGCGCGGAAAATCGCCACCGCCAGCGGCAGGACAAACTCGCTGGTTTCCTCTCGCAAGTTCAGGCGCGCCGCGCTGTCGAGCATGGCCGGCAGGCTGGCGAGCGAGCTTTGGGTTGAGACTGCGACAGCCTGGGCCGGCAGCACCGCTTTCGCAAAGCGCAGCGGGCTGACCCCGCCCAGCGCCCATGCCATCAAATAAGCGAGTACCAGGATGAAACCGCCCATTGCGGAGACGACCAGAATGTAATGCGCCAGCGTCGCAAACGCGCCCCCGCCGCTTTTGAGGCCCACTCCAAAGGCGAGAGCAAACACGCCGAGCGGCGCGATCCACAGCACCCAGCCGATGATCATCAGCATTGTGTTGGCCAGCGCATGGAAAAAGCCGAGCATCCGCTCGCTCTGATCCTTCGGCAGGCGCGTCACAGCGACCGCAAAGAGAGCGAAGAATATGGTGAGCGGCAGCATTGCCGTTTCCGCCGCGGCGGCGATGATATTAGGCGCGATCAGCGAGGCCAGAAAATCCAGCACACCGGGCACTTGCTGCTCACCATCGGGCACGGCCGCCAAAAATCCGCTCGCGCTGTCAGGGATCGGCAGAGCGCCAAGCACGATCGGCATCATCAGAGCAGTGAACAATCCGCCCGCAATCAGCACCGCAAACACAAGCGCCAAGAACCGCCGCGCCGCCGCGCCCGCCCGCGCCGCCTCGGCCATTTGCGCAATGCCCAGCACCAGCAGCGCCGCAACCAGCGGAATGATCGTCATCTGCAGCGCCCGCAGCCACAGACTGCCGGTCAGCGCGATAATCTGCTGAAGCCAGTCAGCGATCCCGCCGCCCGCCAGAACCATGCCCAGCAGCAAGCCTGCGACCAGCCCGGCAAATGTCAGCGCCACTGGCAGACGGATAGAGGCCAGCTCGTAACGCTGCCCGCTCGTGGCTGCTGCGCTTTGGCCTTCAACTTCGCTCAAATTCTGTCCCCTTTGGGCCTTGCGCCCTTCCATTCGTGCGATAACCGCGCCAGAAGCGCCTGACAAATCGGCTTTTGCCCCGCGCACATTCGCAGCGGCGCTTTCATGGAGAGAACAGAAACAGCCATGGCACGCAAATTCTTCGGCACAGACGGCATCCGTGGCCGCACGAACAGCGATGTAATGACATCGCAAATGGCGATGAAAGTGGGACAGGCAGCGGGCGCTCACTTCATGCGCGGCAAGCACCGCCACCGGGTTGTGATCGGCAAGGATACGCGCCTGTCCGGCTATATGATTGAAAGCGCGCTGGTCGCAGGCTTCACCAGTGTCGGCATGGATGTGATCATGACCGGCCCAATCCCGACCCCAGCGATCGCGCTGCTGACCCGCGAAATGCGCGCCGACCTGGGCGTGATGATTTCAGCCAGCCACAACCCTTATGAAGACAATGGCGTCAAACTGTTCGGCCCGGACGGCTTTAAGCTGTCCGACGAGGACGAAATGCAGATCGAGAAGCTGCTCGATATGGAACCGGCGCTGGTCGATGCCCCGCAAATTGGGCGCGCGCGGCGGATCGAGGATGCCCGCGGGCGCTATATCCACGCGGTCAAGCAGTCGGTCTCTGACGAGGTCAGCTTTGACGGGCTGAAGGTTGTGGTCGATTGCGCCAATGGCGCGGCTTATGAAGTGGCTCCATCAGCGATTTGGGAACTCGGCGCACAGGTCATAACGGTCGGCGTTGACCCCAATGGCACCAATATCAATGACGGCGTCGGCTCCACCGCGATTGAGGCACTGCAAGCCAAAGTCGTTGAGGAACAGGCGCATATCGGCATCGCTTTGGATGGCGATGCAGACCGGCTGATTGTCGTGGACGAGAAAGGCCGCGCGGTTGATGGCGACCAGATTATGGCTCTGATCGCGACCCGCATGCACGAAAAGGGCGCGCTGACCGGCGGCGGCGTGGTGGCCACTGTCATGTCCAATCTGGGGCTAGAGCGGCACCTGCAATCGCACGGTCTCACGCTGGAGCGGACCAAGGTCGGTGATCGCTATGTGCTGGAGCGCATGAAAGAGGGCGGCTTTAATGTCGGCGGCGAGCAATCGGGTCATATGATCCTGCTCGATCACGCAACCACCGGCGATGGCACAGTTGCCGCGCTGCGCGTGCTCGCCAGCCTGGTGCGCGCTGATAAGCCGGCCAGCGAACTGCTGCATGTGTTCGATCCGGTCCCGCAATTGCTCAAAAACGTGCGCTATTCCGGCGGAAAGCCGTTGGAGAACGACGCCGTTAAACAGGTAATCAGCGAGGCTGAAACGGAGCTGGAAGGCAAAGGTCGGCTGGTTATCCGCCCATCCGGCACCGAGCCGGTGATCCGCGTGATGGCGGAGGGCGACGACAGCGCCCAAGTCGAGGCCGTGGTGGACCGCATTTGCGACGCCGTGCGCGCCGCCGCATAAGCCTCAGCCAGGAGGAAAAGACCATGCTGGAAATGCGCCCCGATTGCGAGAAATGCGGCACTGACTTGCCCGCCGAGGCACCCGGCGCGTTCATCTGCAGCTTTGAATGCACATTCTGCGCTGAATGCGCCGACGCGCAGGATGATCAATGCCCCAATTGCGGCGGCGAATTGATGGACCGGCCCACCCGCGCAAAGGCTCTGCACGCAAAATATCCGCCCAGCACGGAGCGCAAGTTTAAAGGATGAACGAGAACACACCGCCTGTCCCGCCGCGCATTCTGGCGATTGCCGGGTCCGATTCCTCCGGCGGCGCAGGCATTCAGGCCGATATCAAAACCATCACCATGCTGGGCGGCTATGCGATGACCGCCATTACCGCGGCGACCGCGCAAAACAGCGTTGGTGTGCAGGCGATCATGCCACTGTCTGGAGACTTTGTCGCCAAGCAGATCACCAGCTGCATCAACGATATCGGTGTCGATGCGATCAAGATCGGCATGCTGCATGATGCCGACATTATCGCCCATGTGGCAGGCGCGCTGGAGCTGGTCGACAGCCTGGTGCCGGTGGTGCTGGACCCGGTTATGGTTGCAACCTCCGGGGCGACCCTGATCGCGGATGAGGCGATTGAGATCATGCGTGAACGGCTGTTCCCGCGCGCCACCATCATCACCCCAAACTTGCCAGAGCTAGAGCATCTGGTCCGCCGCAATCTTGGCGACACGCGCCTGATCGAAGGCGCAGCCGAAGAGCTGATCCGGGCCCATGGCTGCGACGTGCTGGCGAAAGGCGGGCACACAGAGGACGCGCGCATTATCGATATTCTGGTGCGCTCTGGCGAAGTGCCCAAGCACTTTGCCCAAGCCAAGATCGACACCCCCCACACGCACGGCACCGGCTGCACTCTGTCATCCGCCATTGCGGTGCTGCTGGGCCACGGCCAGCCGCTCGAAAGCGCGGTCCGGCTGGGCCAGAGCTTTGTCCGACAAGCCATCGAAGCCGCGCCGGGGTATGGTCTTGGAAATGGGCCGCTCGGTCATCAGGCGGTGCGCAGCCTATGATGGAGCCGGTCATCCGAGTGGATGGCCGCGAAGCCGACCCAATGCGGGGCCGCGTGCGGATCGATTGGCCAAAGGCTCTGTGGAACGCTGGCATGCTGGGCGGAACATTGGCTGCGCTGTTTATGGCGAGCCTACCCGCCATCGCACTGTTCCTTGGGCTCACTTATTTTACGCTGCTGATCGGTCACAGTGTCGGCATGCACCGGATGATGATCCACCGGACCTTCAAAGCCCCCAAATGGCTCGCCAGAACGCTGATTTACATCGGCACAATAGTCGGTGTTTCTGGCCCATCCGGGATCATCCGCATTCACGACACCAGAGATTGGGCGCAGCGCGAGCCGCAATGCCACGACTTCTTCGCGCATCGCCGTTCATTAGCTCAGGATCTCGCGTGGAACCTGTTTTGCAAATTTGAATTTGAGCGCCCTCCCAAGGTAACAATCGAGCCTGAAATCGCCGCAGATCCGTTCTACCGACTGCTCGATGCGACTTGGCGATTGCACCAAATCCCGCTCGCCATCGCCCTCTATTGGACAGGCGGCTGGGCCTTTGCTCTCTGGGGCGTCTGCGCCCGCGTGTTCGTGAGCACGGCAGGCCATTGGACCATCACCTACTTCTGCCACAACCCCGGCCCAGGCCGCTGGCTAGTGCGCGATGCGGGCATTCAAGCCTCCAACCTGCCGGGCCTTGGCCTGCTCACCTATGGCGAGTGCTGGCACAACAATCACCACGCTTTTCCCGAGTCCGCACGGATCGGCATTGAGCCAGGACAGGCCGATCCGGGCTGGTGGGTGATCGCCAATTTGGAACGCCTAGGCCTAGCCCATGACGTCGGAGCCCCGCGCGAGCACGACGGCCGCGAAGACTTGGTTGAGCGAAATAGTGCGTGATGCGCTGCCCGTAGGCCGCATCATCCCCCTAGCGTTTAAGCTCGTAAAAGTCGGAGATATGCGACCACGCTTCATCGGCGGTTTCGCACCAATGGAACAGCTCGAGGTCTTTCTTTGAAATCGTGCCTTCCTCGGCGATCGCTTCAAAATTGACCACCCGGTTCCAGAAATCCTTGCCGAACAGCAGGATCGGAATGGGCTGCATCTTGCCGGTCTGGATCAGCGTCAGCAGTTCGAAGAACTCATCAAATGTACCAAACCCGCCCGGGAACACCGCAACCGCCCGCGCGCGCATCAGGAAGTGCATTTTGCGCAGTGCGAAATAGTGGAAATTGAGGCTGAGATAGGGCGTCACATAGGAATTGGGCGCTTGCTCATGCGGCAAAATGATATTCAGCCCAATCGATTCAGCCCCGGCATCCGAGGCCCCGCGATTGGCCGCTTCCATGATCGACGGGCCGCCGCCAGAGCACACAACAAACTGCCGCTTGCCGTCTTCCACGATCCCTTTTTCCGAGACCATTTTGGCAAGCTTATGCGCCTCGGTGTAATATTTCGACTTTGCCGCCAGGCTGGCTGCGACCTTCTGCTCATATTCGCTGCCGTTCTTGGCCGCCTCAACCTTCGCGTCCGCTTCTTCAGGTGAAGGAATTCGCGCCGATCCATACATCACCAGAGTGGAGCCAACGCGCGCCTCGTCGAGCAGCATTTCCGGCTTCAAAAGCTCCAGCTGGAAACGCACCGGGCGCAGCTCATCACGCAGCATGAAATCAACATCGCGAAACGCCAGCTTATAAGCGGGATGCTCTGTCTGAGGTGTGTGGTCAGGCGCTTCTTCAGCGAAGCGGGTTTCCTGCTCTGCGCGGTAAAACTTGCGATCTGTGAGGTCTTTTTCAGTCATATCAACGCCCTTAGGCGCACAGCCCAGCGCGGGCAAGGACGCAGCCAAAAGTTGGCGCGCAAGAAATGGCCACTTTGATTGGGTAAGCCGCTCAGCTAGACGAAAGCTCACCTGACGGAGCATGCAATTGATCGCCCACCTACATTTCGCGCCCCTTGCAAAAGCGTTTGGAGTAACGGCAGGTTCAGCCTGCCTGCTTTCTGCCAACGTCGCGACCGTTCAAATTCCCGCTGAGCAAGCAGAGGCACTTCAGCGCTTTAAGTTGGACACTGACTACGCCTGCCAAACAACCGCAAACGGCCTTCAAGGATGCTGGGACGTGCCAGTGTGTGCAAGGCTTGGCGATACGTCACGCCGGACAATTATCGAGTTTACCGCGGGCGGCTTCTTCCTGAGCCACAATGTGCAGTACAACAGCGCCGGCTGCAACGATGGGGATGTCATGTTCGTGCAAACTCAAACCCCGCCGGATGAGTGGGAGATGATGTACAAGGTAATGGATCGCAAGCTCAGCTCTGGCGGACGAACGATGATCTACCAGGACATATTCTTCACAAGCCGTGCACGCGCGATGACAGGCGAGACGCTGGGCTTTAAGATCGAGGCTGGGCAATTGTGCTTCTTGCCATCACAAATCACGCCGAACGGCTTCACCACTCTGAGCGATGGGCTGCTCGGCAAATGGCAGTATGAGGAAGAATACTTCTTCAGCGGGCAGCATTTGCAAGACATGACAGCATGCCTCTCGAGGTCCGCCCCTGCCAGCGGCTAGCCAGAGTCCCCCCGCCACGCCACGCCGCTTGCTCTAAGGCGCGCTATCCGTTAGTTTTCTTTTCAGGTCCTCGCGAGAACACGCGCGCGAGAGGAAAAGAAAGAGTTGAGTATGGCGGATCTGTCTCCGCCGGACGGTTTTAAAAAGGCTGGCAGAAAAAGGGGACGCAAGTCCGGTAAAGTAGCCGATTTTCGCTACAAACGCGCCCACCAGCCCAATGAAAGCAGTCACCCCGCCCATGGTCGGCCGGGTGCACATTCACGCGGCAAAAACGCGGGCGGACGCTCGCATCGCCCCAATGAGGCCTATGCTGCGCTCGACCTTGGCACCAACAATTGCCGGCTGCTGATTGCGCGGCCTTCGGGCAAGGATTTCACCGTCATTGACGCGTTCAGCCGAGTGGTGAAGCTTGGCGAGGATCTCGCCAGCACTGGCCGCCTGTCTGATGAGGCGATGGACCGCGCGCTGGGCGCTCTATCGATCTGTGCGGAAAAGCTGCGCCGCCGCAAGGTGCGGCTGGCGCGATCAGTGGCGACCGAAGCCTGCCGCAGAGCCAGCAACGGGGCGGATTTCATCGAACGCGTGCGGCAGGAAACCGGCATCGTGCTCGACATTATCAGCGCCGAAGAAGAGGCGCGCCTCGCAGTGCTGGGTTGCCATATCCTGCTGGAGCAAGGCCACGGCCCCGCCGTTATCTTCGACATTGGCGGCGGGTCTACAGAGCTCGTTCTGCTGGAGCCGGGCGGCAAAGTCCCGCGCATCATTGATTGGCAAAGCGTGCCCTGGGGCGTCGTCTCGCTGACCGATACGGTCGGGCGCGGCGCCAATACTGATGAGGGCCGGGCCGAGCGCTATGCCGAGATGCGCCGCCGCGTGTCCGAGAGCTTCGCCCCCTTTGCCAAGCGCGTCAGCGAGGCCGCCGCGCATGAGGACATCCGCCTGCTCGGCACCAGCGGCACGGTGACAACGCTCGCCAGCCTGCATCTTGAGCTGCCGCATTATGATCGCAAGGCGGTAGACGGGCTGATCGTGCCATCACGCTCGATGCGTGACATCAGCACCCGGCTGTCCACCATGTCGCCGGAGGAGCGCAGCGAGCTGCCCTGCATCGGCAATGACCGGGCCGATCTGGTGGTCGCGGGATGCGCGATCCTAGAATCAATCCTCGACCTATGGCCGGCCAGCTGCCTTGGCGTGGCGGACCGAGGCATTCGCGAGGGCATTTTGCGCAGCCTGATGGCCGCCGAACGAGACGGAGAACGCTGCATGCGCGCACTACAAAAACTGCGCGCGGGCGAAGTGCCGGCTGCTGGCGGCGACGCCAAGAGCGGCGGGCAATAGGCGATGACACGCTCTGGCCGCGACCCTGAAAAACGGGTCCGAAAATCGCGCAAGCGCACCGCATCCTCGACCCGCTGGCTCGAGCGTCAGCTGAACGACCCCTATGTCAAAAAGGCCAAGGCCGACGGCTATCGCAGCCGCGCGGCCTATAAGCTGATCGAGCTCGACGAGCGTTTTGGCCTGATCCGGGGCGCCAAGCGCGTTGTTGACTTGGGAATTGCCCCGGGCGGCTGGGCGCAGGTGGTGCGCAAGCAAGCACCGCGCGCCGCGATTGTCGGGATTGATCTGCTGCCCACCGAGCCGATTGAGGGCGTCGCGATCCTCGAGATGGATTTCATGGCCGATCACGCGCCCGCTGCTTTGCAAGCGGAGCTCGACGGCAAGCCCGATTTGGTGATGTCAGATATGGCCGCCAATACGGTGGGCCATAAACAGACCGACCATTTGCGCACCATGGGCCTGGTCGAGGCGGCGGCGTGGTTCGCCACCGAGAACCTGGAAGAAGGCGGCACCTTTATTGCCAAGGTGCTGGCAGGCGGCACGGACACCGATTTGCTCAATCTGCTCAAGAAGCACTTCAAAAGCGTCAAGCATGCCAAACCCCCGGCGAGCCGCAAGGGTTCATCGGAATGGTATGTAGTGGCTCAGGGATTTAAGCCCGGCGTAGAGGCCGACTAACGTCTGATAAGACAGGACGGCACCTCGCCGCTCGGCATTGCGATAGGCGCTTATTCTGCGGTCGCTTCTTCGATTTCAGCAGCGGCGTCTTGCTCAGCTTCCGCTTCTGCCACTTCGCCTGCTTCACCTTCGGCGGCGTCTTCACCGCTGTCTTCGGCAACCGCTTCGACATAGGTCGGCACTTCGAGGTTAGAGCCAAGCGAGTTCATGTAGACCGCGACAGCAGCGCGATCTTCAATCTTCGACAGACCAGCAAAGCTCATCTTGGTGCCGTCAGCGAAGCCGCGCGGGCTCTTCAGCCACGCATCCATTGCATCCCAATCCCAAACGCCGCCTTTGCCAGACAGAGCCGAGCTATAAGCGAAACCAGCAACGCTAGTCCCGATTGGTTTGCCCATGATGTTGTAAAGGTTCGGGCCAACGCCGTTTGCCCCGCCTTGGTCAACCGTGTGACAGGCCGAGCATTTGGCGAACACTTGCGCGCCCTTTTCGACCGTGGTCTCCGCCATGTTCAGCGCTTCAGCCATGGTCATCTCAGCCTCAGCGGCTTCTACCTCCACGCCTTCGATGACGTAGCCCAATTGCTCCGGACGCTCCGGATTGTCGGCGTGGAAATACTTACCGCTCAGAATCGAGAAGCCCAGAGCGATAATGCCTGCAAACAGCACCCAGCCAGCGGCGGTGTTAAAACGATCATCCATGGTGAATTGAGATCCGGTAATCTTGCTATTGTCAAAGTTGGGGTCGCTCTAATGACCGATCCCCGTTGGTGCAAGAGTGATAGCAGCATTACGCATTGCAGCAAATGCAAGCCGGCCCAAGAGCGAGCTTGCGAGTGGGCCGCTCCCTCTTTAGCAAGCGTGGCTCTATGCACAGTTTTCCCGCTCCTGCCCTCGCCATTGTTGAAACCATGCGCGCCGCCGCCGCTAAGCAGCCAGAGCGCGCGATCGCATTTCAAGGATCGCCGGGGGCCAATTCGCACCGCGCCGCGACCGAGGCGGCAGGCGATTATCTGCCGCTGCCCTGCTTCAGCTTTGAAGATGCGCTGGAGGCGGTGAAGGATGGGCGGGCTGCGCGCGCGATCATTCCGATTGAAAACTCGCAGCATGGCCGAGTTGCCGATATTCATTTCCTGCTCCCGGAAAGCGGCTTGTCGATTGTTGGCGAGTATTTCATGCCGATCAACCACGCGCTGATGGGGCTTGGCACCGGGCCGTTTGAGGCCGCCTACAGTCACCCGCAAGCGCTTGGCCAATCACGCTTTTTCCTGCGCGAGCGCGGCATTGTCCCGCTAAGCTATGCCGATACGGCGGGCGCGGCTGCCTTTGTTTCAGAGCGCGGCGATCCCAAGCTGGGCGCGATTGCCCCGGCGATTGCAGCCGAGCTTTACGGCCTCGAAATTGCTCAGCACAATGTCGAAGACAGCGCGGATAATATGACCCGCTTTGTGATTTTGGCCGAGGCTCCGGAAAGCGACAAAGCGCTGGAGGGCAGCGAGGCGATCACGACCTTTGTGTTCGAGGTCAAAAACATCCCCGCCGCGCTGTATAAAGCGATGGGCGGGTTTGCGACCAACGGCGTCAATATGACCAAGCTGGAAAGCTACCAAAAAGGCACGAGCTTTTCCGCCACCGCCTTTTACGCTGATATTCTGGGCGCGCCGGGCGATCCGGCGGTGGACCGGGCGCTGGAAGAACTTGCGTTTCATTCCAAAGAATTGCGGATTCTGGGCACCTATAAACAGGGCCGCGCGCGCCAAATTACTTAGGCGATTCGCTAAATTCGCGCGGCGGGACAGCAGCACTCACCCAATTGTTTGATGATCGGGTGTTGCGCCCTGATGCGCCCCGTGCCACCAACAATCCCGCATGACGAGCGTAACAGGGACCAATTCAGGGCCAGTGGAGGCCCCCGGCGATGGCTCTGCTGCTGGCGCGGACAATGCGGCGCTTGATCCCATCAGCAATGCGGATGCGCCCGGCAGTTGGCGCGAACTGCGCGGCAATGATGATATCCAGTTTGAACAGATCGAAGTGCCACCGATTCCGCCGCGTGAACCGAGCTGGCTCGACGAAGTCATGCAATCCTTAGGGGAATTCTTTGCCCCGCTGGGCGGAATGTTTGGCGGCGCGTGGCCAATCCTGCGCTGGGTGTTCCTAGCCCTGCTGGTTGCAGCGGTCTTGTTCATCCTATGGCGTATGTTTGGCCCGCTGACGGGCTTGGGAGCGCGCACAGCAGAGGCAGAAGAAGAGATTGAATGGCAGCCCGATCGCGAGCAATCGCTCGCCCTGTTGGAGGATGCCGACAAGCTCGCCGCCAATGGACAATATGACGAGGCAGTGCGCCTGCTGCTGCAGCGAAGTGTTGGGCAGATTGCCTCTGCACGGCCCGATTGGGTCGTCCCATCCAGCACGGCGCGCGAACTGGCGGCATTGCCTGCCCTGTCAGACGCAGCCCGCACCGCCTTTCGCACGATTGCCGAACGGGTGGAGCAAAGCCTGTTCGCCCTGCGCTCGCTCGACGGTGGCGATTGGGAAGCCGCCCGCAAAGCCTATGCCGATTTCGCCTTGGCCAAGATTGAAGGCAGCCGCCAAAAACGCAATTTGATTGACCTCGACGCGGCAGCAGAGGCGAGCGCATGAGCGGCGCGCTGCAACAGGCAAACAACCGGCGCGGCGGCAGCAGCTTCAGCCGCCGCACGGTGCTGGGCCTCGTGCTGTTTGGCTTCCTCGCATTTATCACCATGCTCTATTTCATCGGCGCAGGCGACACGCAGGGGAGCCGCAATAATGGCGCGGCTCACGCGGAGGCCAATGGCCTTAATGGCTATTCGGGTTTGGTCGAGCTGCTGAAACTGGAGGGCGAGGACGTCTCCACCTCACGCTCGCCAAGCGGGCTGGAGACACCAGACCTGCTGGTGCTGGCTCTGCCGCAATATTTCGACAAGGATGAGCTCGGCGAGATCCTGCAAAAGCGCGCCTATGTCGGGCCGACCATGGTGATCCTGCCCAAATGGTTCGCCTCTCCTTTTCCCGACCGCGCAAAAGAGCGCGTGGAGCAGGATATTGAGGATGATTGGGTCGAGCTGGTGAGCGCGATCCCGTTCAATTGGGGTAAAAACTTGCCCGATCATTATGCAATCGAGACCAAGCTGAAGGACACCAAAGACGGGGCGAACAGCTGGGCTGGCCTCGGCCTTCAGGGCACATTGCCAACGGAAACGAACATTGTGGTGACAGACAAAGGCAATGGCGCGGCTCTGGTGGTGAACCAGAGCGGAGAACCGCTCGCGCTATCGTTCCAAATCGAAGACGAATATGGCAACACGGGTGACAATGAAGAGGTGGTCTTTGTTATTGAGCCTGATCTGGTCAACAATTACGGCCTAGCTGACCCAAGCCGCGCGGCGCTCGCCCTCACGCTGATTGACGAGGCGAGCTATGGCTATGATTATCCAATCGTCTTTGACCTCACGCTCAATGGTTTTGGCGGTTCGACCAACCTGCTGACCTTGGCATTTCGCCCGCCGTTTCTGGCCGCCACCCTGTGCCTAATCCTGGCCATGCTGATCGTCGGCTGGCGCGCGTTCAAGCGCTTTGGTCCGGCGGCGGCGAGCGGGCCGGACATAGCCTTTGGCAAGCGCCGCCTGGTCGCCAATGGCGCAGGCCTGATCGTCAAGGCGCGCCGTTTGCGCTTGCTGGCGGACCCTTATGTCGCGCTGACCGGTCGGCGGCTGGCGAGCAGGCTGGGCCTGACCAAGACGGATGAAGAGGCGATTGACGACGCGGTCCGCCGGATATTGCCCGAAGACGCACCATTTTCTGTCCGGGCGCAGCAATTGCGCGCCGCACAATCACCATCCGATATTCTGCGCGCCGCGCGCGCGCTCAATGAGCTGACAAGGAAACTCGAGAAATGAGCATGAGCCTCGAAGAACTGCGCGAATTGGCGGACGCAATCCGCGCCGAAGTGGCGAAAGCCATCGTCGGCCAAGACGAGATGATCGACCAATTGCTGATCGCGATGATCAGCGAAGGCCACGTGTTGCTAGAGGGTCCTCCGGGCACCGCCAAAACCTTCTTGGCGCAAAGCTTTGCAACTGCGCTGGGCCTGGATTTTGGCCGCATCCAGTTCACGCCAGACCTGCTGCCGGGCGATATTCTGGGCTCCAACCTGTTCAACTTTCAAACCAGCGAGTTTACCCTGACGCGCGGGCCGATTTTCTGCGAACTGCTGCTCGCGGATGAGATCAACCGCACGCCGCCCAAGACGCAGGCTGCTCTGCTGGAGGCGATGCAGGAGCGCCGCGTCACGCTGGACGGGGAAACCCACCAGCTGGCGGAACGCTTCATGGTGGTCGCGACCCAGAACCCGATTGAGAACCAGGGTGTCTATCCCCTGCCCGAGGCGCAGCTTGACCGGTTCCTGTTCAAACTCTTGGTGCAATATCCCAATGAGGCGGAAGAGACCAAAATCGTCACCAGCTATGGCCAGAAACAGGGGCCAATCCGGCCCGCCACTCTGGGCGTAACGGCGGTGGCCGATGCAGCGAAACTGGTCGCGGCCAGCGGCGCGCTGGACCATGTGACGGTTGCCGAAGAGGTCACCGGCTATGTCGTGCGGTTGGTGCGGGCAACGCGCGAACACGCAGAGCTATCCGTTGGCGCCTCTCCGCGCGCCGCCGTGATGCTCGCCAATGCCGCCCGCGCGCGCGCCGCTCTGCATGGCCGTGCCTATGCCATTCCCGACGATGTGAAGGCGCTGGCCGTACCCGTCCTGCGCCACCGCCTGACACTCAGCCCTGCGGCAGAAATCGAAGGCCGCGATGTCGAGGCGCTGGTCGCTGAACTGATCGAAAGCACCGAGGCGCCGCGCTAAACCCATGGCACTCGCTTTGCCCAAACTGGCTAATATGCCCAGCCTGCCGATCGTGCCGACAGAGCGCGCTGCATGGCTGGCGGCTGGTTTTGCGCCCGTCGCTCTGGTTATCGCGGCGATGGCGCCGGGAACCTGGATCGCGGCCCCGGCGGCGGCAATTGTCCTGTTGCTGTTGATAGTGCTCGACGCAGGATTGGCCGGGCGCGCCGGAGAATGGGACGTTCGCGCGCCGCGCGATGCCGAAGTGGGCCAGCCTGCTGCGCTCACCATGCTTGCCGAATTTACCGGCGGGCAGATTTCGCGGGTTGAGGGCGCGCTGGAATTTGATCCGCGCCTTGGCGGCGGCGGGCGCGCAGAGCTCAGCCTGACCCCGCATTCCACCGAAAATTGCTACGCTGGCACCTATCAGACCAAGCCAGAGCGGCGCGGCACAGCCCAGGTTCCGCGCGCTTGGCTGCGCTGGGCCGGGCCGTTGGGTCTTGGCGCGCGCCAGCAAAGCCGCGAGCTGGACACTGAACTGCGAATCTGGCCCGATCTCTCGCCTGTGCGCAGCCGCGAGCTGCAGACCTTTCTGCGCGATGCCCAAACCGGCCTGATCGCTCGGCGCATTCGCGGCGAAGGCACGCAATTTGAGGCTCTGTCAGAATACGAGCCCGGGATGGACCGCCGCCGGATCGACTGGAAAGCCAGCGCTCGCCACACCAAGCTATATGCCCGCGAAAACGAAAGCGAGCGCAACAATCAGATCGTCTTCGCGTTCGATTGCGGACAGGCGATGTGCGAGCCGGTGGACGGCATGCCGCGCATTGACCGGGCCGTGTCCGCCGCCCTCACCGCATCCTATGTCGCGCTCAAAAGCGGGGACCGCGTCTCGCTGTTCGGCTTTGACCAGCGCCCACAAGTTATGACGCCCTTCGTCGGCGATGCGCGCGCATTCCACCGCTTGCAAAGCGCCGCCGCCTCGCTTGACTACACCAGCACAGAGCCGAACTTTACGCTCGCGCTCGCAACCCTGACGGCCAAGCTTCAGCGCCGCTCGCTGATCATCCTGTTTTCCGATTTCACCGATCCCACAGCGGCAGAATTGATGATCGAAAGCCTTGGTCGGCTCGTCGACAAACATCTCGTCCTGTTCGTGACCATCGCGGATAGCGAGCTGGAGGAATTCATCGCGGAGGAGCCTTCCGACATCGCCGTGCTTGCGCGCAGCGTCACCGCCGACACCCTCGCCAATCAGCGCCGCGTCGTGCTGCAACGACTGCGCCGCATGGGGGTCGATGTGATTGAGGCGCCGTGGGATCAGATCGGCTATCAGCTGATCGACCGTTATTTCATGATCAAAAACAGCGAGGCGATCGGATGAAGGCCCCTGTTATCTCCAGCTGGTTTGGCAAAACCCAGATTGAAGCGCCTGCCGATATTGAGAGCGCGGCGCTGCGCTCCGACCGCTTTCGTTTGGAGCGAGAGGGCGATTGGCGGCGGCTCGAAGAGATTCTGAAACGCATGGAGCGCGGCGGATTGCGGCGGGTGAGCGATGAGGATTTGCTTGCGCTGCCGACCCTTTACCGCACGGCAGCCTCCAGCCTTTCGGTTGCGCGCGAGACGTCGCTCGATGCGTCGACCTTGCGCTATTTGGAGAGCTTGGTTCAGCGCGCTTGGTTCCAGGTTTACGGCCCCCGTCAGGGGTTTGGCGGCTGGCTGCGCTCGTTCCTGTTTGGCGGGTGGAGCCGCGCGGTGCGCGAGATCTGGCTGGAGATTTGCATCGCCTTGGCCGTGATGGTCGCCGGCACAGTGGTTGGCTGGCTGCTCGTGGTGCAAGACCGCGAATGGTATTTCCGCCTTGTGCCCACCCAATTCCTCGACACCCGCGTGCCGGGCGCCAGCCGCGAGGTTTTGCAGGAATCGCTAGCGGTGGAGCAGGACGCCAGCGGCCTGTCCGTGTTCGCTGCCAGCCTGTTCAGCAACAATGCCGGGGTCGCGATCCTGGCCTTTGCGCTTGGCTTTGCCTTTGGCATCCCCTCGCTGATGCTGCTGGTGCACAATATGGCGGTGCTGGGCGCAATGCTGTGGCTGTTTGCGGGTCAGGGACTGACGGTGGAATTCGCCGCATGGCTCAGCGTCCACGGCACAACAGAGCTGTTTGCGATCCTGCTATCTGGCGCCGCGGGGCTGCACATCGGGCGCTCTATGGCGTTTCCCGGCCAACGCTCTGTCCTCACCGCAGCGGCGGAAAGCGGGCGGCGCGGCGCAGCCGTGATGGCGGGCGTGGTGTTGATGATGGTGGTTGCTGCTATCCTGGAGGCTTTCCCGCGCCAATTGGTCGGCGGAATGGAAGACCGCTTCTTAATCGGCGGCACGATGCTGGCGCTGTGGCTCGCTTATTTCTTTGCCTATCGGCCCAAGAATATTGAGGACACCGCATGAGCGCGGCGGCAGGCAGCTACCAATATGTCAACAAGAGGCAGCGCACTCTGGTCACGCCAGAGGGCATTAGTGTGCCGATTGTGGTCGCATCGCGCGGTTCGCGGGTGGGCGCGTTGGTGCTCGATTTCGTGCTGCTTTATGTCGGACTGACGATTTTCGTCCTGCTGATGGGCTGGATCGCAGGCGGCCTGTTTGATGAAATCGCGGACGGCATGGAAGAGAGCGTCTCTGGCGCTGGAGAATTCATCGTCATCGTCTTCATCCTGATCCTGTTCCTCGCTCGCTATGGCTATTTCCTCGCCTTTGAGCTCGGCCCGCGCGGGGCGACCTTGGGCAAACGCGCAACCGGGATACGCATCGCCGCGCGCGATGGCGGACGCTTGACCGCAGAGGCCGTTCTGGCGCGCAACCTGCTGCGCGATATTGAGCTGTTCATGCCGCTCGTCTTCCTGATCTTCGCCCCAACGGGCGAGATGGGCAATGCCGGGCTAGCCGGGCTAGCCTGGTTCATGGTGTTCATGGCCTTCCCATTCTTCAACAAAGACGCATTGCGCGCTGGCGATGTGATCGCGGGCACTTGGGTGGTCGAGGCCCCGCGCACGAAGCTGGCCGAGGCGCTGTCCACACAGGGCGCAGCTCGCGGGCAAAGCGGCGTTACCGGGGCGCGCTATGAGTTCGGCGATGAAGAGCTCTCCGTTTACGGCGAGCATGAATTGCAGACGCTAGAGCAAGTGTTGCGCGATGGACGGGGCGAGGCGATTTCGGCGGTGCATGCCACCATTTGCGGCAAGATCGGATGGGATCCGGGCACCGGTGATGAGCGCGCTTTCCTAGAGGCGTTTTATGCGCAGCTAAGAGCGAAGCTGGAAAACGATATGCGCTTTGGCAAACGCAAGCAGAACAAGTTCGCATGAGCACGCCTGGCGATCCTAAGGGAACGCCGAAGGCTCAGCGGCGCGCGGTCCTATCTGGAATGCTCGCAAGCGCTGCGGCGGCCTGCGTGCCGATCGATCAAAGCGCGCTCGGACGGCTTGCGACACGGCTGCGTATTCTTGAGGCCGCGAGCGCAGGCGGCGCATTGGGCGCGGCCATTCTCGACACCGAAACCGGCCAGTCGATCAGCCACAATGGCGCCGTGCGGTTTGGCCATTGCTCATCCTTCAAGACCTCGCTCGCCGCGATGGTGCTCGCGCGCCATGCTTCTGGCGCAATCGACGCCGACCGCACCGTGCGCTGGAGCGAGGAGGAGCTGCTGTCCTATGCGCCCTTCACCACTCCGCGTCTTCAGCAAGGGGCGACCCTCCGCGAACTCGCCGAGGCGACACAAAAGACCTCCGACAATACGGCGGCCAATGTCCTGCTGAGAGAGCTTGGCGGGCCAGAGGCGCTCAACCAGTTTTGGCGCGAGATTGGCGACGATGTGAGCCGGTTGGACAGGATTGAACCGGCACTAAACCATGTGCCAGCGGGTGAAGTTCGCGACACCTCCACCCCGCTCGCGATGGCCCGAACCCTTGCCAAATTGACGCATGGCGATGTTCTGCCACCGCAGGAACGCAGTCAATTGCGCAGCTGGATGGCGGAGACGCAGACCGGGCTCAAACGCGTGCGCGCAGGCCTGCCTGAGAATTGGGTAGCGGGTGACAAAACCGGCACATCGTTCTGGCCGGGCATGGGCAGCCTGTATGTCGACATTGGCTTTGCCGAGCCGACGGGCAGAGCGCCGATCGCCTTTGCTGCATATTTCCGCGCCAAAGACACCCACCAACGGGTGGAGCCAGCCGCCGAAGCATTGCTGGCTGAAATTGGCAAAGTACTGGTCGATTTCGCGCGCGGCTAAGCCGTTTGCAAGCCAGCGCTATTCACCTGCAAAGATCGCCACTTCATTGACGCCGTCGCTGGTCGCCCGTCCTCGGTACATGCCGGTGGTGTTGAAGCTGTAGAGCGCATAGCCATCCGGCGTCACCAAGATCACGCCGCCGCTGCCTCCCAGATCCTTGACCTCAGCCATCACCGCATCGGCCTCCTCCTGCACGATTGCCTCATCGAGCATAAATTCAGAGGCATGAACGATGTAGGTCGGAACGCCTTGGGCATCTAGCGGCACAGTCGCTTGCGCCACGTCAATTTCTTTGCGGAAGCGGAAGCGGAGCCGCGAACAAATCTCTTTCGCGACGCCCACCCGGATGAAATACTCGCCTGATCCCGTGGCCGAGACCGCGCAGGAGCGATTGTCTGCATAATTGCCAGCGCCAATCATGGGAGAATCCCCGATGCGGCCCCAGCGTTTGCCAGTCATCCCGCCAGTTGAGGTGCCCGCGGCCAAATTGCCGTTAAGATCGAGCGCCACCGCGCCGACGGTGCCGAATTTGTGGTCAACATCAATCGCAGAGAGCTGGCGCGCTTTCATACGCTCCAGCGCCTCACGCCGCCGCTCGGTTGCGAACCATTCTGGCCCGGCGGTCTCCAGTTCTTGCCCTGCAGCGAATTCCTCCGCGCCCGCCCCGCTCAGGAACACATGGCGGCTCTCGGTGCGCACTTTATCGGCGAGCAAAATCGGGTTCTTGATCGCTTTGACGCCCGTGACCGCGCCTGCGCTGCGGTCATTACCAACCATGATCGAGGCATCGAGCTCGTTTTCGCCCTCCCAGGTGAACACCGCGCCGCGCCCAGCGTTGAACAACGGATTATCCTCCAGCGGAACAATCGCCGCCTTCACCGCATCAACCGCGCTGCCGCCGCCCTTCAAAATCTGCGTACCGCGATCCAGCGCGTCTTGCAGCGCCGCCTCATACTCAGCCCGCAGCTCTGGCGTGATCCGCTCTGGATCAAGCGTCCCCGCCCCGCCGTGGATCGCCAGCGACCAGCGCGGCTCATTCGGGTCCTGCGCCGCCGCGTGCGTGTGAAGGGAGCCAGCCAGCAGCATCGCTGAAAGCAGACCAAAAACGGATCGTGTGAGCGTGTTTTGCATGGCCGAACCATAACCCGCTGATCTGATTAGACCAGAGCCAAATAACAGACCCCGCGTAACGAGAGTTTACATCTCGCCGCTGTTCGCGGGGCGCGGGAACCTATAGTCTTGCGCCAGCAAACTAGGGGATTTCTCATGCAATTTGGCAATTATCAATTTGACCAAGCACTGGCGATGGAGCTGCTTGAAAAGGCAGCTTTTGCAGTCGCAATCTTGGTCGTCACATGGCTGCTCGCGAAAGCGGCCAAATGGGCTTTCGCGGCGCTCGTCGACAAGGTCGGCATCTTTCAGCGCACCGCCGGCAGCGGCGAGAGCATTGGCGCTTCGCTCGGTAAAATTGTCTCTTTGCTGATCTGGCTGTTTGGCTTGCTCGGCATCTTGCAAGTGCTTGAACTCGATGGGGTCGCAGGCCCGATCAACGAGCTGCTCAACACTGTTATGGGCTATATCCCGAACTTGGTCGGCGCTGGCTTGCTGCTGTTCATCGGCCTGATGATTGCCGGTATTGTCCGCGATATTGCGATCACTGCGATGCAAACGCTCAACCTCGACAAATGGGCCAACAAGGGCGGCGTGGACGAGGTCACCGGCAACAATGCGATCAGCAAAACGCTGGGCACGATCATCTATGCATTGATCGCCATCCCGGTTGTTATCGGCGCTCTTGGCGTGCTCGACATTCAATCGATCTCTGGACCGGCCACTGATATGCTGGCGATGTTCCTGGGCGCTATTCCGAACATTCTTGGCGCCTGCATCTTGCTCGGCATCGGCTTTATGATCAGCAAGTTTGTTGTCGGCATCCTGTCCGAAGTGTTGTCAGGACTGGGCATTGATCGTCCGGTGGCAGCAATTGGCCTGCTGCCAGAAGGCACGAGCGCCAGCGCGGTTATTGCGCGCGTTGCGCAAGTTGCCATCATGCTGTTCGTGGCCATCATGGCGACCCGTCTCCTGAACTTCCCAGAGGTGAATGAAATCCTCAGCGAAGTGCTCGCACTAGGCGGCAAGGTTGTGTTTGGCGGTATCGTAATCGCTGCCGGCTTCATGATCGCTAATCTGATCGGCAAGCTGGTTGGCGGCACCGGTGGCAGTGAAACAGCGGGCACTGTGGTTCGCTATGCCGCTATGCTGCTGTTCACCTTCATGGGCCTGCGCTTCATGGGTGTTGGCAATGAAATCGTCGAAATGGCGTTCGGCGCATTGGTGATCGGCGGCGCAGTCGCTGCATCGCTCGCCTTCGGTCTTGGTGGGCGCGAATGGGCCGCCAAGAAGCTGGAGCAGCTCGACAAATAAACTCTCCCAATAGTCGCTTGATTGAGCGGCTATGCACATGACGGGGCGCGGTGGCTATGTTACCGCGCCCCTCTTGTATGTGACGAAGGGATAGATCGGACATGAGCAAATTTGGCGCGCAATCGACCACGGATGAAGTGCTGTCGGGCGTGGATCTATCGGGCAAAACCGTGTTCATCACTGGCGGCAATTCAGGGCTAGGTCTGGAGACCGCGCGGGCAATGGCGGCCAAGGGTGCGCATATTGTGCTGGCCGGGCGTTCTCAGACAAAGCTCGATGAGGCAAAGCAAAGCATTGCGGCGGAAACGCCCGGCGCTCAGCTGGAGACGATCATTTGCGATCTTGGCTCGCTGGACAGCGTGCGCGCGTGCAGCGCAGAGGCGAGCGGGCGCTTTGCCAAGATCGATCTGCTGATCAACAATGCAGGCGTCATGGCCTGCCCCAAGGAAGCGACAGCGGACGGGTTTGAGCGGCAATTTGGCACCAATCACCTGGGCCATTTCCTGCTGACCAAGGGGCTGATGCCGCTGGTTGAGGCGGGCGCAAACAAGCGCATCGTCAACCTATCCAGCCGCGGCCATCACATCGGCCCGGTTGATCTGGACGATCCCAATTTCGAAAATCGCGATTACAATGAATGGCTAAGCTACGGCCAGTCCAAGACCGCAAATGTGCTGTTCACCGTCGGTCTGGAGGACCGCTTTGCTGAGCGCGGGGTCCATGCCTTTGCCGTGCATCCGGGCGGGATCAACACCAATCTCAGCCGGCACTTGAGCGAAGAGCAGGAGCAAGCGCTCATCGAGCGGGTGACCAGCAGCGATCCAAACTTCGCCTTCAAAAGCATCCCTCAAGGCGCGGCGACGCAAACCTGGGCCGCAACCACACCGGAGCTGGATGGCAAAGGCGGGCTTTATTGCGAAGATTGCCATGTCGCGGAAATTGACGACCAATCCACCAAAGGCGGAGTGCGCAGCTATGCGCTCGACAAAGGCAATGCGAACCGCCTCTGGGCGCTGAGCGAGCAGATGGTGGGCGAGAGCTTTAGCGCCTGATCCGGCGCCGGAGCTGCGCTAAGCCTCGGCCAGAAATTGCCGGACCAAGGCGAACACATCCTTCGCCTCACGCGTTGGCGTGACCGCCATGAAGACATGCGGCGCGCCCTCATATTCGTAGAGTTTCGCATCAACGCCCGCATCGCGCAGCTTATGCGTAAAGGTACGGCTGTCGATGATGAACAGATCGTGCCGACCGGTGAAAATGCGGGTCGGCGGCAATTGCGCCAGTGCCTCTGGCGCCGTGTATAGCGGGCTGCATTCCGCGCTCGCCGGATCACGCTCATCAGCGAACATCGCGCCGCAGCTGCGCAAAGTACCGATCTTCAGCATGATGTCATGCGGCTCCACTGCCTGCATCGCCGGATCCGCCATGGTCATATCGAGCCACGGCGCGAACAGAGCAAGCTTTCCAGCCTGTGGTCCGCCCGCCTTAGACAGCCGCAGCGCGAGGCTAAGCGCCATATGCCCGCCTGCACTGTCGCCGCAGATCACGATACGCTGCGGATCATGCGTTTCGGCGAGCTTAGCGAACGCCGCATCCGCCAGTTTGTCAGCGCGCGAATAATGGCTTTCCGGCACAACCTCATACATCGGCAAGGTGATGCTGACGCCCGCTTGGCCGACCAATTCTGCGGCGAGCGGCCAATGTTCCTTGAACATCGGCAGGACAAAACCCCCGCCGTGGAAATAGAGCATATGCCAGTCCGCCGGACCGGATTTGGGATGCAGTGTGACAAGCTTTTGCCCTTCCGCCTCCCAATGCTCGACGCGAAACTGCTGCTCAAACTTGGCCGGCATTGGCGCATCTTTGGGCGGCTTGCGCGATGCCATGTAAGCGGCAAAATCGCCCGCATCATGCGGGAAAACCGGGGTTTTGCGCGACATGATCCATTTGACCAGCCGCATGGTCAGGCTGGCCTTGGTGCTGCGCAGTTCAATCGAGGTTTCGCTAAGCATGGTCTCTCCCTTTGAGTGAGAGACTGAAGCAGCAGCGCTCGAAGTCAAGTCGGCGGACGCCGAGACAGGGTTAGGCGAGCCCGATGATCAGCCCATCATTCAGCCAACCGCCCAGCATTGCGCCAGCGCGCATCGCCGCATCGGCGATGTCTTGCTCCCTGGGATTGTCACCCGCCAGCAGCATGCAGATCTCGCCGTAACTGGCGCCGCTTTGAACCGCACGAAACGCCCGCGCTTGTTCGGCATCGACCATGATAAAGACCGGTTGTTCGCCCTCGCGCCACACCAGGCATCCGCCGGCGCTTTCGAGCGTAAATTCACCCAGTTCTGGGCCATCTTCGCTGAGGCTGTTCCAGATTGCAGTGAGATCATGCGCCACCACGCGTGCGGTGGCGCGCGGGGCGAGCACCAGCTTCATCGTGCCCCAGTCTTCATCGCCAAACTCCGCCGTGGCCGCGCCAAAACCCGCGCCATCAAGCGGCTCAGCATTCGGCGCAGTCGCCAGGCCCAGCATGGTCCATTCGAGCCAAGCAAGCTCAGCGACTTCGGGATTGTTGCCAAACAGCTGAGCACAGCTCTCATCAAAGCCCGCGCCCACATCATCAATCGTCCAGCTGGCAGGCGGATTGGCGATCGCATGGTGCGCCGCGACCTGAGCGAAGGGCGCATCGCCGACATATTGCTTCACCCGCTCAAACGTATCGCCCAGCGCGTCCATAAAGGCAGAGCGGTAATTGCCGCGGTAAACCTGCATTCCGGCGGCCTGCGAATTGCCCCAACCCTCTGGCAAAGGCGCATTTTCATCGAGCACCTGCGCCATAAAGGCGGCCTGCTGCGACGCGAGATCGGCGGCGCTCATGCGGGGACAGGCTCCCGCACGTCATCGGCGAGCCCGCGCGCGCGCTCCAGCTCCGTCAGCAGCTCGCCCAGCGGCGGGATATTGTCATCTCGCTCAATCATGGTCGCAACCGGTCCAGGCAGCATGCGCAGGGCCTTGGCATAGAGCGCCCACACCTCATCGCACACTTCGCGGTCATGCGTGTCGATAATGATATCGCGCTGCTCGGTCGCTGGATCGTGTCCAGCCAAATGGATCTGGCGAACGCGGTCCAATGGCAGGCCAGCAAGATAGTCATCCGCGCTGAAGCCATGGTTCTGGCTGCTGACGTATATATTATTCACATCGAGCAGCAGATAACAGCCGGTGCGCCGCGCCATTTCCGACAGGAATTCCCATTCGGTCAGCTCATCTTCGGGGAATGTGAGATAGCTGGAAGGGTTTTCGAACAGCATTGGCCGCCCAAGGTGATCCTGCGCGCGATCAATATTGGCGCAGACCGCATCCAGCGCCTCACCGGTCAGCGGCAGAGGCAGCAAATCATGACTGTTGTGCGCGCTGGTGCGGGTCCAGCACAAATGGTCAGAGACCCATAAGGGATCGATCCGCCGCTCCAACACTTTCAGCTTATCCAAATATTCGGCGTCCAATCCGCCCGCTGAGCCGATCGACATCGACACGCCATGGATGATCACGGGGTGCTTTTCACGCACCGCCTCCAGAATGCGCAGCTGCCGCCCGCCTTCGATCATATAGTTTTCTGAGATCACCTCGACGAAATCGATCGGCACATCTGGCCCATCGCCCCGCTCCAGGAAATCTTCGTAATGCGTGCGCCTGAGACCCAGGCCAAAGCCGCCAAAGGGCGCGATTGTATCGTGTGAGGTTTGCATATCTTTTCCCGCCATAGCAGAAATTTAGCGGCCCGGTACGCCCACATTGCTCGTCCATTTGAAGGGTCGATTAATGGGAAGACGTGCAGGTGCACCAGGCCGCCTGGCAATAAAAGCGCTCATGCTAGGTTTGAACGCTCCCTCGCCAATCTTTGAAACAGTGTTGAGCATTGCGGCTCAGCAGTGCGATTTATGCGCTGCCTTGCCATGCTTGCTTCATGGAGTGTGTTCGCGCGTAAGGGCGCAGGCGTTACACCTCGGCGCAAACAAACATAAATCTCTTACGAAACGCAGAAAAAAATGCGGCGCTGTAACCAATCATCGGAGCGGCGCGAACTCATGGTCAGTTCCGGCATAAAGCTGGACCAACACAGTGATTTTCAAGTTTGGAGAAACATCATGAACGCCAAGTCAATCGCCACCTTCGCTGGCCTCGCCATGACCGCCGGTATCGCAGCCGGACTTGCAAGCACACCAGTTGCTGCGCAAGGTGCCAAAGAGAAGTGCTACGGAGTTTCAAAAGCAGGCAAGAACGATTGCGCCGCCGGTCCAGGCACCAGCTGTGCAGGCACTTCGACCCGCGATTATCAAGGAAATGCATGGACCTATGTCGACAAAGGCAGCTGCGTTAAAATCAGTACGCCAAAGGGCAAAGGTTCGCTAAAGCCAATTAAGCGCTAATCAGCGCGGCGAATTCTAGGAGGAATTAATGAGCAGCGTAATCTCACTATATGACCGGTTGGTCGGACTGTTATCTGGCCGATTTTTCGAGGGGCTTGCGCTGCTCTTAACCCGCATCGCGCTCGCCGGAGTGTTCTGGCGGTCGTACAAAACCAAGGTCGAGGAAGGCACCTGGCTTCAGATCAGTGAAGTGCAATACTTCATCTTTGAGAATGAATTTTCAGGCCTTCCTTTGCCGACCAACCTTGCGGTGCCGATGGCAACCTATGCCGAGTTTCTGTTCCCGATCCTGCTGGTGCTGGGCCTGTTCACACGGTTCTCTGCGCTTGCACTGATGGGCATGGCGATCGTCATTCAACTGTTCGTCTTCCCAACCTCTGATCACTTCTTTGGCTGGGCTGTTACGATCATCGCTCTGGCGCTGGCTCTTATCTCACGCGGCGGCGGGATCTTTTCCCTCGACGCTCTGATCGCCAAAGCGCGCGGTCAGTAACAGGAGCCGGGGTCCGTGATTGCTGACGAAGCCACCCTCGCCCGCCTGATGGCATCGGCACAAGACGGCGATAAAGCCGCCTATAATGTGCTGCTGTCAGAGGCGGGGATGTGGCTGGAGAGATATTTTCGCAGGCGCGTGCCCCCGTCCCAGCTCGATGATCTGGTGCAGGACGTGCTCTTGGCGATCCATCATAAACGGGCGACCTACGATCCGACCCGTCCGTTTATGCCATGGATGGCCGCGATTGCCCGCTATCGCTGGGTCGATCATTTGCGCAAAGTGTACAAGCACGAGAGCAAAGAGATCGAAGACGACGATGCGGTACAGGATAGCGAAGAAGAAGTGACCCTGGCCCGGGTTAGCCTTGAGCGGCTGTTTAGCCACCTCAATGAGAGCCAGGCAGAGGCCATTGAATTGGTCAAAATCGAGGGGCTTTCGATCCGCGAAGCCTCCCAAAGAACAGGCCAGAGCGAAAGTCTGGTCAAAGTGAATATACATCGCGGCTTGAAGAAGCTTGCCGCGCTGGTTGAGAAAGCTGAATAAGATGAACACATCACGCGAAAACATGATTGCCGGGCTGGCTGACGATCTGGAACCGGTCCGCCGGATTACGGTTCAAGGCGGCCTGCTGCTGGTGGGCTTTGCCACGCTGGTTGCATTTGGCGTGTCCGTCGCCGTGTTCGACTTCTGGTTCGGCATGTTCGAAGGCAAGGCCTCCTCATTCTTCTGGGTCACCAATGGCCTGGTCCTGCTGCTGGGCATCGCCAGCGCATTGGCTCTGGTCATGGGCGGATCCCCGCGCGTTGGCCAGCGTGAAAACGCACCGGGCTGGAGCGCGGCAATGCTCGCCGTCCTCCCGCTCACTGTCGCGCTTAGCGTGGCCACCGGCAGCCATGATCATGGCGAGTTGGTCACTCCGGTTGCTTGGATGTGCACCAAGGCTTCGCTGTCTGCGGCTTTGCTGGTCGGCTTTGCATCGATCCTGTGGCTGCGCCGCGGTGCGCCAGTCTCGCTGGAGCGTTCCGGCTGGCTGACAGGGACGGCTGCTGGCGCGCTTGGCACGTTCGCTTACGGCATCACTTGCCCGGTCGATAGCGTCGCGCACCTTGGCCTGTGGCATGTTGCCCCCGTGGCAATCGCTGCTGTGGTTGGCCGGATGGTGGTTCCCCCGCTGATCCGCTGGTAACAGCCAAACCTCACAAGATTTAAGCGGCGGTCAGCATCCAGTTGGCCGCCGTTTTTGTTTGCGCAGCCCGCCCCTCAAGCGCCTGCGTCATTGCCCCTGCCCATCAACGCGCCTATATCATCGCGCATGTCTTCAATACGGCCCTGGCGCGATATCGAACGGCGGCAATGCCGCCAAATCATGGTTGGCGATGTGCCGGTGGGCGGCGATGCGCCGATCACCGTGCAGACCATGACCAACACCCCCACCGAAGATGCGGTCGCGACGCTCGATCAGATCCGACGCTGTGAAGAAGTGGGTGCAGATATCATCCGGGTGTCCTGCCCAACCGAAGAAGCCACGGCCGCCTTCAGCAAGATCACCAAAGCCGCGCGCATTCCGATCGTCGCCGACATCCATTTTCACTACAAGCGCGCGCTGGAGGCCGCTGATGGCGGCGCCGCATGCCTGCGCATTAACCCCGGCAATATCGGCAGCAGCGAGCGCGTGGGCGAAGTTGTTCGCGCGGCGAAAGCCAATGGCTGCGCAATCCGCATTGGCGTGAACGCGGGCAGTCTTGAAAAGCACCTGCTCGAAAAATACGGCGAGCCATGCCCAGAGGCGCTGATCGAAAGCGCGCTTGATCATATCAAGCTGCTGCAGGATCACGATTTTCACGAATTTAAGGTCGCGGTGAAAGCCAGCGACGTGTTTCTGGCGGTCGCGGCCTATCACGGCCTTGCAGAGACCGTCGATTGCCCGCTGCACCTCGGCATTACCGAGGCGGGCGGTCTGATCGGCGGGACGGTCAAATCCTCGATCGGCATGGGCTCACTACTCTGGGCCGGGATTGGTGACACGATCCGCGTTTCGCTCTCGGCGGAGCCAGAGGAAGAGGTCAAAGTCGGCTATGAAATGCTGAAAAGCCTTGGCCTGCGCACACGCGGCGTTCGCGTCGTCTCCTGCCCCAGTTGCTCACGCCAGGGCTTTGACGTGATCCGCACGGTTGAAACGCTAGAAAAGCGGCTGGAGCACATCAAAACGCCAATGTCGCTGTCCGTGCTCGGCTGCGTTGTCAACGGTCCGGGCGAAGCACGCGAGACCGATATTGGCCTAACCGGCGGCGGCAATGGCAAGCATATGGTCTATCTCTCCGGCGTGAAAGCGCATGCGATTGATGACGAGAATACGCTCGAACACATCGTCAAACTGGTCGAGGAAAAGGCAGCGAAGATCGAGGCTGGCGAAGCCACAGCCTTTGATCCGCACGCAGCCGAGGCGGCTGAGTGATCAAGCAGCTGTTCGGGGGATTGGCCGGAGGCCTGCTGGCGGCTGGCGGCGTCATAGCGGCAAGCACGCTGTCTGCGTCTGCTTCGCACGACTATCCCGAGGCCAAGGCCTATGACGTTTCGCAAAGCGTAAGCGCCGATGTCGATGCCGCCTTTGAGCGCGCAGCGGCAAACGGCAAGCTCGTGATGCTGGTTATGGGCGCAAACTGGTGCCACGACAGCCGCGCGCTTGCGGGATGGCTTCAAACCGAGCGTCTCGCCAAACTGGTCGATGCGAAATACGAACTGGTGTTCATCAATGTCGGCATGCCGCAATCGGGCGACGGCCATAACCTAGATATTGCTCAGCGCTTCGGCGTCGACGACCTGCCCGGCACGCCCAATGTGCTGATCGTGACGGCGCAGGGCGAGCTGCTCAACGCGGACACAGCAACCACCTGGCGCAACTCAGCAAGCCGCAGCGAAGATGAGATTTACGGCGAGCTTTCGGCGTACCCAAACCGCCCAATCTAAGCCGTGCTCCACGTCGTTCATCACGCTGATTACATGGCCCCTCGCCCGGAGCGCGGGACCTTTAAGTTCGACAAATATTACCTCGTTATGGAGGCCGTGCGAGCCAGCGGCGCGGCTATCACCGAGCACGCGCCCCTGCCGATCCCGCGAGAGTGGCTGGAGGCAGTGCACGACCCGACCTATGTCGAGGAGGTCTTCACCGCCAGCGTCCCGCGCGAGAAGGAACGCCGCATCGGCTTTCCCGTCACCCAGCATATCGCCAGCCGCGTCGCCCATACCAATGGCGGCACATGGCTCGCGGCGAAGCTGGCGATGGAGCATGGCTATGCAGCAAACAGTGCCGCTGGCAGCCACCATGCGCTGGAGAACACCGGCGCGGGATACTGCGTGTTCAACGACCTTGCCGTCGCCTCTAACCGCTTGATCGCGGAAGGGGACGCGGCGCGGATATTGATCGTTGATCTCGATGTGCATCAGGGTGATGGCACCGCCAGCCTCACCGCGCTGCGCGATGATATCTTCACGCTGTCACTCCATGCGGAGAAGAATTTCCCGGTGCGAAAGGCGCGCTCTAATCTCGATGTGCCGCTGCCCGATGGGGTGGATGACGATGGCTATATGGAGGCGCTGACGCTGCATTTGCCGCGCGTCTTTGCTCAATTCGCGCCCGATTTTGTGTTCTATCAGGCGGGCGTTGATCCGCATGCGGAGGATAAGCTCGGGCGGCTGGCACTGTCCGACGAAGGGCTGACCATGCGGGACCGCTATGTCGTGCGCGAGGCGCGTTCGCGCGGGCTGTCTATCGCCAGCGCGCTGGGCGGCGGATATGGCGATGATCAGGCCGAGGTTGGCGCCCGCCATGCCCGCTCCATGCTGGCGATGGCGGATGAAAACGCGCAAGGTTTGGCACACCGCGCCGCTCTTTAGAGAGGCTTAATCTCGCCCAGTTAAGCTGCGCGGTGATGGAACGCTATCTCTTCTTCGCGCTGGCCGCCTGCGGCTTTGCCTATCTGGCTGTGCCCTCGGCTGATGAGGATGCGGCAGAGAGCGAGACGAGTGCGTCTGGATCACGCTTTGGCAGCGTAACCTCCGACCAAACGCAATCCAACGCAGCGTGGTCTGCGGGTGAGCATGTGCTTGAGCGCAAACCCGATGGGCATTTTTACGCCTCTGCCTATGTCGATGGCGCGGATATCCGCATGCTGGTCGACACCGGGGCGAGCGTGATTGCGCTGACCGGGGATGATGCGCTGGCCGCTGGCCTGCAATGGGACGAGAGCGAGATCCGCCATATCGGCGCAGGCGCAAGCGGCGCGGTCTACGGCGTTCCCACGCGCCTGAACGAGGTCGAGATTGGCGGCATGATGCGGCGCAATATTCCCGCTGTGATCATTCCAGAGGGGCTGGGCATATCGCTGCTCGGCCAGTCATACCTCTCCAAAATTGGCACGGTCGAAATCGCCGACAATCAGATGGTGATGAGCGCGCAGTAGCGCGCGCTAAGCCCGCCTTCAAAAATAGATGTCGATGTAATCGGTCAGCCGGTCGCACCATTCAAACTCGCGCAGACGCCAATATTTGCGGTTCTGCGTAATGGCGAAACGCCACTCCTTATTCCCTCGGCAAAAGCGCTCCCTACCCGGCGAGCCGATGATCTTGATCTCGCCCTGAAACAGGAAATAGTCCGCACCAATTTCCGAAATGTGCCCTTCGAGTTTTAGACCCGAGCCACCCTCGCCCTTTTGCTCAGCCGTCAGCCACCAGACCCCGTCTTCGTCGACAGCAATGAACACCGGTCCGCGCTGGTCCCAGGTGATCCATTGCAGAGTTATGCCAGAATTGCCGAATAGCCGCTCCGCTGCGGCCTCATCGGATATCTTGGTCGGCGTTTCGGGGATTTCATCCGCCTCGACCGTGATGACGGAAGGGCCCTCCGCTATGTTCTTGCGGAGGATGACGCGCTCGCTGAGTGCGGGCAAATCCACTGGGACGGCATAGGCCGGTTCTTGTGGCTCCGCATGCGCTTCAACTGGCGGCTCTGGCGCGGGCTGCGATTGCACTACGGGAGGCGGCGCTGGTGCGGCACTCTCAGCCGGAGCAACACACCCACTCAGCAGTAAGCCCCCTGAAACCAAGGCAAAAAACGCCTCTTTCCGCATGCTCATTCGCTCACTCCCCGCCTGCATGGCCTTGCATGACGCCGCAAAAGACGCCACGCATTCCCCATAGATCGCAGCGCAAGGGATACCAGAGGCATGGCCGACATTGAAACCGATTATCTCGTCATTGGCGCTGGCGCAGTGGGGATGGCCTTTACCGACACGCTGCTCGACGAAGATCCCAATTGCCACATCACCATCGTCGATAAGCATGCGAAGCCCGGTGGGCATTGGAACGATGCCTATTCCTTCGTGACGCTGCACCAGCCCTCAAGCACGTATGGCGTGAATTCGATGGAGCTGTGCACCAACCGGGTTGATACGCACGGCCATAACGAAGGCATGTATCCGCTCGCCAAACATGCGGAGATCCTCGCCTATTACGAGCAGCTGATGAACGAGCGTTTCCTGCCTAGCGGGCGGGTCACCTATCTGCCGCTGAGCGAGTATCACGAGGGCCATACAATCAAAGGCATTTTGTCGGGCGAGACCCGGCAGGTAAATGTCCGGCGCAAACTGGTCGATGGCACCTATTTCCAGACCTCGGTCCCATCCACGCACAAACCCGCCTTTGAAATCGCTGATGGCACGCCCTTCACCATTCCCGGCGAGCTGCCCGGCCTATGGAAGGATGCGGATAATCTGCCAGAGTATTTCGTGATCCTGGGCGCGGGCAAGACCGCGATGGACACCGCCGTCTGGCTGCTGGAGGCGGGCGTTGCAGCGGATCGGATCGGCTGGGTGCGCCCGCGCGACAGCTGGATGTTCAATCGCAAGTTCCTGCAACCGGCCGAACATCACCTTGACCGTCTGGTCGACTTCCAACGGCGGCAAATGCGCGCCGCCGCCGCGTCGGAAAGCGGCGATGAGATGTTTGCGAGGCTGGGCGAAGAAGGCCTGATGCTGCGGATTGATCCGGAGACCAAGCCAGAGATGTTCCACTTTGCGGTGATCTCTGAAGGCGAGATCGAGATGCTGCGCGGGATCAAGCAAATCTATCGCCAAGGGCGCGTCACGCGGATTGAGCCGGGCAAAATGCACTTTGCGAGCGAGAGCGTCGATGTGCCCGCACGCACCATGTTCGTGGATTGCACAGCGTCGGCTGTGCCGTTCGACGCGCGCAACAATCACCGCCCGTTCTTCGATGGCGATACGATCACGCTGCAATTGGCGCAGTCTCCATTTGTGCCTTACAGCGCGTCGCTTGCCGCCTTCTTGGAGGCGAATTTCGACACCGATGACGAGAAGAACGCGCTGTGCCCGCCCGCGCCGCTGACCGACACGCCGAGCACCTATCCAGCCGCGTTTCTGTCCAATTTGCGCAGCACCGGGCTGCTGTCGCAAAACGAAAAAACCAATGCGTTTAACGCGCGCAGCCGCCTGCACCCGACCGGCCCGGCGGTGGCCAAAATGATGGCGGAAGGCAGCCCGAAACTCGCCGCAATCGCCGACATTGGGCAGGTTGTGAAAGAGAGCATGCCGGGGATTATGGCATTGGGGATGAAGGCCTTTGCCGAGCACAATGCCGCCCCGCAGCGCGAAACCTCGCTGACGCAAACCCAAGCGCAAGGCTAAGTTCAAAACCCGGCTCAAGATTGATACGATTTTTGTTCACGAAAAGGATAGCTTTGCGCTAGTAGTTTAGGGATGATGAAACGGCGCGATCTTCTCAAAACTGGCCTAAAAACCGGCCTCGTCGCGGGCGCGGCTTTGGCTGCACCTGCACTACCGGCCACTCTCGCAGCGCAGCCGATCAAAGGCTCTGTGCGCGACCGCAAGCTGTTCGACATTGCCCAGCGCGAGCTCAACCGGGCAGGCCCGGCGATCTGGAAACGCGATATTGTGGGCATTGCCGATTTCGGCGTGCACTCGGCGCAGCGGCGGTTTCACTTCGTCAATTTGGACCGCCAAGAGGTGCAAAGCTATCACGTCAGCCACGGCACCGGCTCTGATCCAGAGCATGACGGCTGGCTCAACAATTATTCCAATGTCGAAGGCTCCAACGCGACCAGCCGCGGCGCCTATGTGACGTGGGAATGGTATGTCGGGCGCTATGGCACATCAGTGCGGCTGGGCGGACTCGACCCGACCAATGATGCCGCCCTGCGCCGCTATATCGTGATGCACCGCGCGAAATATGCCGAGCCGACGCATATTGATCGTTGGGGCCGGCTGGGCCGCTCCAATGGCTGCTTCGCGCTGGGCGAGGAACAATTCCGTATCGCCCTACTGAACCTGTCCGGCGGACGTCTGCTGTTCGCCGACAGCCTAGGCCTGAACGCAGATGGCAGCATCGCGCAGCGTCCGCAGTACGAACCGCTGCAACCCGAGCGACCTAGCGATGTTCAGCGCTACGCTCCGGGGTCGTTCTGATTGGCTAGTGCCTTGCCATCGGCGGAGCTGGCAGCAATCAAACCTGCCAGTTGGAAGTCGAGTGCAATCGGTGCAGCACTTACAGCGATTTTCTTCGTGTTCGCGTTCGGGTTTCTGAATGATGCGTCACTCTACGGTGCTTACGTAGCGCTCTCGGTCGCGTTCTTCACATTTGTCATCGCGTTTTTCATAGGCTGGCCACTAACCGCACTGTGCTTGCTAATTGTTGGTCAGCCACTTGCGCGGCGATTGTCGGGGGGCATGCAAAGCTCTGATCGGCTCGCCATTGCGGTGGGAAGCGCAAGCGCCGTCTCACTAGTCCTGGCAAGCATCCTTACCGGATTTGCCAGCACAGGAGCAATCGGGTTTGGAATTCTGCTCGCCTATGCTGTTCCCGCCGCAATTTTCTACAAGCACGAAATTGTCGGCAAGAGAACAATTAGCGGCGACTAACCCCCAACGCGCGGGTCGTCCTCAATCACGATAACCTCATCGTCGATCATATCCGTACGGTTGTCGACGCGCGGCTTGTCCAGGCTCGCCAGCACCGGCTTGTCCCGGCCATAGATGTCTTTGAAGGTCGACATATTGCCTTCGATGTCCGACGCCATCGTGAAATAGGTGATGTAGGCAGGCATTTCCTTCTTGATCGGAACCTTGGTGTATTTGCCCGAGGTCGCGATCTCGACCGCCTTTTCCTTGCTCGCGCCCTTGCCCAGGATCGCCATCGTGATCGCCAGCTCCAGCGCCCGCTCGGTGCGGATACAGCCATGGCTCAGCGCGCGATTGGCGTTCTTAAACAGGTGCCGTGAAGGCGTATCGTGGAAGAAGATCGCGTGCCGGTTTGGCATTTCCAGCTTCATCCGGCCCAGCGAATTGCCTGGCCCCGGCTGCTGAACCACGGTGATCCAGCCGTTGGAATTCTTGGTCGCCTTATAGCCATTGCGCCGCGCCCAAGCGGGGTTATTGAGCACTTTATTGCCCAGCCCTTCGCCCTTCACGATCGATTGCGGCACGGTCCATGTCGGGTTGAACACCACGCCCGACACCATCTCGGCCAGCTGCGGGGTCGCGGTGCGCCCCGGCTTGCCCACGACCGTGCGATAGGTCGAAATAATCTTGTCGTTCACCGTCAGGCGCAGCTGATATTCTGGCACATTGGTGATCAAATATTGCTTGCCCAGGTCGCGGGCGAGCCAGCGCCAACGGTCCATATTCGCGCGGATCAGCTTGCGCTTGGCCGGTTCGCTCGCCGGTGTCTTGGCCAGCTCTTCCTTCAGCCGCGCATAATCGGGATGGGTCGGGGCAAGCTCCGCCAAAGTGCCAGCAATATCGCCGGTTTGAACCGCCTTTTCCAGCAGGTCTGCGGTGCGATAGGTGTCGCGGTCTGGATCAACCACAAACCATTGTTTGCGCGCATCCATTGGCGTGCGGCCATCGCGCATATCCTCCACCAGCCAGCGGAAATTTTTGGACGCCAGCATGTCGAGCTCTGCCGATGGGCCGGAGGCCTGAGAGACCTTGAGCGCTTGCAGATCATAATCGGCCGGGTCGAGACCTTCGCTTGAGATGCCTTCGATCACCGCGATCAGAGCGGCGGCGTTTTCAGCCGTCCAGGCCTGAATATTCGGCTTTGGCGTGGGATCGAGATCACCTTGCACGACCGGCGCCGAAACGCTGCCCGGGAAAGCCTCTTCAAAACTGCCGGATTGCTCCTGCGGCGGCGCTGCAGGGGTCTCTTGCGTTTCAGCGGCTGGTTCAGCCTGCGCATCGGCGAGCAGGTCAGCAGGCTCGGCCTGCTGCGCGGAGGCGCCGCCAAAGGCGATGGCGGAAAGTGCTGCTCCAGCGGCAAATTTGCTGAGGTGTTTGCGCATAAATGTCTCTAGCATCCCAATACACGCCGCCCGGTGACGACGCAGTAACCATAGTTATAAGGCTCTGAAGGCCCCCGATTCAAGCGGATGTTTATGCGATATGCCCTTTCGCTTGGCTGAATCGCTGGGGTTTACGCATATTAATGAGAGGCGCGGCTCTGCGCCGCGAACGCCACCGCCACGTGAGTTTCCAAGTGACGCGCCGCCGATGCGCCATTAGGGCAGGCGCGCAATGAACAGCTCCCACCGCCTTTTGCCTTTTCTGGCCGCTTTCGCCGGGGTCGGGCTGCTGTCGCTGATGGACGCCTTTATGAAGGGCGCGGCGCTTGCCGCAGGGGCCTACACCGCCACTTTGCTGCGCGCGCTGATCGGGGCGGCGATGATCGCGCCATTTTGGCTGGTGCCGATGCTGAGGAAGGGCGCGGGCCGCTGGCCAGAGCGTGCGGTGATGAAGCTGCATCTGGAGCGCGGCATTATTTCCGCCTTTATGGCGCTCAGTTTCTTCTACGCGCTCACAAAAATGCCGTTGGCCGAAGCGATTGCGATCAGCTTCATCTCGCCGCTGATCGCGCTGTATTTCGCCCGCGCGCTGCTGGGCGAGGAAATCCAGCCGCAAGCGATTTATGCCAGCATCATCGGCTTTGTCGGCGCGATTGTGATTATCGCCGGACAGTTTGGGCGCGCGGAAATGAGCAATGATCTCATCCTTGGGCTGATCTCGCTGATATTCTCCGCCCTACTCTACGCCTATAATTTCATCGTCATTCGCCGCCAATCGCAGGTTGCCGGGCCAGTGGAGGTCGCAACCTTTCACAGCGGGGTCGGCGGGCTGGTCCTGCTGCTGTTCGCGCCATTCCTGTGGACCACGCCGGATCTGAGCGCGGTCGGATCCATTTCAATCGCCAGCGCCTTTACCGTCACCGGGGCGATGGCGATTGCCTGGGCCTATGCCCGCGCAGAGGCGCAGGCGCTGGTGCCGATTGAATATTCCGGATTTCTCTGGGCGAGCGTGCTCGGCTGGCTGTTTTTCCGCGAGCAAGTGACGCTGACGACACTGGCGGGAACCGCGCTAATTATCGCAGGCTGCTGGATTGCGACGCGCAAGGCACAGCCCGCGCCGCCAAATGCAAGCGCGAGCCAAACACCTTAGGTTCCGTTAGCTGCCCTGCACTTCGTAGGGCCGCTGGCTAAGCTGCTGCTGATTGCCGTAGCGGCCATTGGTCTTGTCGAGGAAGAACGCCACGATCTCGGTCCGGGTCATGCCGTCGAGCCGGTGGCCGGACCATTCGATCCAGCGGTTCCACGCGGTCGCCGAACCATAGCCAACATTATAGGGCTCACCGATGGGCGCGCCGCCCAGCAGATAGCGCCGCTGGACCGTGCGGACGACCTCAGAATCGGGCCGGCCGCGGTAGATGAGGTTGAGCGAAACCCATTTTGAGTCTTCGTAATAGGTGCTCATGTTGCAAATCCCATACTTCTTGGGATTGGTGAACGTATTGGGCACATAGCTGCGGCGGTCGCGGTCTTTGCACCCGTGGTAATATCCCATCGCGCCAAATACCCGGGCAAAATACTGCCGCTCGCTCTTGTTCATGCCAGTGACCATGCGCGCGAGGCTGTTATGCGCCTCTGCCGCTGATTTGGCCGAGAAGCGCGTGCCATCATCGGGAGTGCTAAAGGTCGGCAAGACATAAGATCCGTCAGCCGTCTTGTCAGCGCGCGGCCCCACCGCACTGCCGATCAAGCCGACGGTTTCGTCCATAACTGTGGTGCAGCCAGTCGCAGCGATCAACGCCGTGCCCAAAACAAGCGATCGAATAACTCGTGTCATTTGCATATCTCCCCCCGCACAATAGCCACCGTGCGCTAAGTCTTTTATTATGAATGCAAATTTAACGCAATCGCGCATCCGGATTCGGTCCTGATACCGCTGAGCAGCGATTACGGCGGACAGAAAAAAGGCCGGATCAGCGCGCAAACGCCGATCCGACCAACCCCCTTGGTAAAGCCGGTTGTGAACTCTACGGTTCGTTTCCAGCTGCGACCCGAGGGCTGTTGGTTGCCCCCATTTGGACCAACGCCGCCGAGTACCCCTGTGGTGCCTCCGCCTGTTCCCCCGAAAAGGCGATGGCAGCCCCAAAACAAGCTATGACGATCATCACTGCGCCCAATATTCCGGCGCGTAGACTGTTAATTTTCGCCCTGTGCGACTGCGCGTTGTTGTTCATTTTTCCCGCGTCCCTGCTGCGAAAACGCTTTTGCACCGAGGCTGGAGATTCGGAAAGTTAACTGTTGTAAAATGTGCGGCGGAGGGACCGCGCGGGCCACGCCGCACTTGACCTAGCGGCCAAGGTCTAGCAGGTGATCCAGCAGACATTTCTCCGGAGCGGAACCCGCCCGGGACACACCACAGACAAGGAAGAAACGCCTCGATGACACAGGTCGGCAAGGACACGCTCGCAACCCGCTCAACCCTCAATGTTGGCGGCACTGAATACGCCTATTATTCGCTTGCAAAAGCGGCCGAGCAATTGGGCGACGTCTCCAAACTGCCGATTTCGCTGAAAGTGCTGCTGGAGAATATGCTGCGCTTTGAAGACGAAGGCTTCACCGTCGGCAAGGAACATGCGCAGGCGATCGTCGACTGGCAGAAGAACCCGGTCACCGGCAATGAAATCCAATACCGCCCAGCCCGCGTGCTGCTGCAGGATTTCACTGGCGTTCCTTGCGTGGTTGACCTCGCCGCGATGCGCGATGCGATCAAGGAACTCGGCGGCGACACCGCCAAGATCAATCCGCAGGTGCCCGTCAACCTTGTGATCGATCACTCGGTCATGGTCGACGAATTTGGCCATCCGAAAGCGATGGAAGCGAATATGGCGCTCGAATATGAGCGCAATGCAGAGCGTTATGACTTCCTCAAATGGGGCTCAAAGAGCTTTGAGAACTTCTCTGCGGTTCCTCCCGGCACCGGTATTTGCCACCAGGTGAACCTGGAACACATCGCCCAAGGCGTGTGGTCGAGCAAAGACACCAGCGGCGCGATGGTCGCCTATCCTGACACCTGCGTTGGCACCGACAGCCACACCACCATGATCAACGGTCTGGGCGTGCTCGGCTGGGGTGTTGGCGGGATCGAAGCCGAAGCAGCAATGCTCGGCCAGCCGATCTCCATGCTGATCCCAGAAGTGGTTGGCTTTAAGCTGGAAGGTCGCATGGCCGAAGGCATCACCGCCACCGACCTTGTGCTTACCTGCGTGCAAATGCTGCGCGAAGTGGGCGTGGTTGGCCGCTTTGTTGAGTTCTACGGTCCGGGCGTTGCCAACCTTACCCTCGCCGACCGCGCGACCATCGCCAATATGGCGCCGGAATATGGCGCAACCTGCGGCTTCTTCGGGATCGATGACAAGACCCTCGATTACATGCGCCTCACCGGCCGCTCAGAAGAAAACATCGCTCTGGTTGAAGCCTATTCGAAAGAGCAAGGCATGTGGTTCGACCCGGCGAATGAGCCCGTGTTCACCAACACACTCTCGCTCGACATGGGCACCGTTGTGCCAAGCCTGGCCGGACCAAAGCGTCCGCAGGACAAGGTCATCCTTCCTGAGGTTGATGAGCTGTTCAATGGCGACCTCAAGACCACATATAAGAAAGACGCGCCCGTTCGCGTCGGTGTCGACGGCAAAGATCACGATATTGGCGACGGCGACGTTGTGATCGCCGCGATCACCAGCTGCACCAATACTTCCAACCCAGACGTGCTGATCGCCGCTGGTCTGGTCGCGAAAAAGGCGAATGAGCGCGGCATGCTGCCTAAGCCTTGGGTGAAGACATCACTCGCACCGGGCAGCCAAGTTGTGACCGACTATCTGGTCAAATCCGGCCTGCAAGATGATCTCGACGCGATCGGTTTTGACCTCGTTGGCTATGGCTGCACCACCTGCATCGGTAACTCGGGCCCGCTCGCTGCGCCCATCAGCAAGGCGATCAACGGCAATGACATCGTTGCGGCTTCTGTCCTGTCGGGCAATCGCAACTTTGAAGGCCGCGTATCGCAAGATGTGCGCGCCAACTTCCTCGCATCGCCGCCGCTGGTCGTCGCCTATGCGCTGAAGGGCACCGTCACCGAAGACATCACCACCACTCCGCTGGGCCAAGACAAAGACGGCAATGACGTGATGCTGGCCGATCTGTGGCCAAGCAATGCGGAAATCGCTGAACACCGCGCGGCCAATATCGACCGCTCGATGTTCGAAAACCGCTATGCCAACGTCTATGACGGCGATGAGCACTGGCAGGCGATCACAGTTGAGCCATCCGACACCTATCAATGGCGCGCAGGCAGCACCTATGTCGCGAACCCACCATATTTTGAAGGCATGGGCATGAAGCCTGCACCGATCCAGGATATCGAAGGCGCAAAGCCGCTCGCGATCCTCGGCGATTCGGTCACCACCGACCACATTTCGCCCGCTGGCGCGATCAAGGAAGACAGCCCAGCTGGCTCCTATCTCAACAGCAATCAGGTCGCGAAGAAGGACTTCAACTCCTACGGCTCACGCCGCGGCAACCACGATGTGATGATGCGCGGCACCTTCGCCAATATCCGCATCAAGAACGAGATGGTCCCGGGCGTCGAAGGCGGCGAGACCACTTACAATGGCGAGCAAATGCCAATTTACGATGCGGCTATGAAGCACAAGGCGGACGGCACACCGCTGATCGTGGTCGGCGGCAAGGAATATGGCACCGGCTCGTCACGCGATTGGGCAGCGAAGGGCACCATCCTGCTGGGCGTGCGCGCAGTGATCGTTGAGAGCTTTGAGCGTATTCACCGCTCGAACCTTGTCGGCATGGGCGTTCTGCCGCTGCAATTTAAGGACGGCGACACGCGTAAGAGCCTGGGCCTTGGCTCAGACCACAGCTTCAGCATTCGCGGCCTTGCCGATCTGACCCCGGCGCAGGACATCACAATCGATGTGACGCGCGGCGATGGCAGCACCTTCAGCTTCACCGCGCTGTGCCGGATCGATACCGCGAACGAGATGGAATATTACCGCAATGGCGGCATCCTCCAATACGTTCTGCGCAATCTGGCAGCATAGGATCAGGCACATGCAGGCTCGCACGACAACGATTTCAATTGTGGCTGCGAGCCTGTGCCTTACAGCGTGCAATGCGGATGACACCCTTCAGGAAACCGTGAAGGAAGAGATCAACGAATCTGCGGGCACAGAGGCAGCGGTTGAAGCAAGCGCAGATGCGGCTGTCATCGACCTCAGCGTCGATGAACTGGCAACACTAGTCGACGCTGGCAATATTCGCCTGATCGATGTTCGGCGCGATGACGAAGTGGCCGAAGGGATCATCCCTGGCGCCGAGCACATCATGCTCGATGATTTCGATCCAACCGCGCTCGACCTATCCGATGGCCGCGAAGTCGTGCTCTATTGCCGCTCCGGCCGCCGCTCCGGCATCGCCGCGGAAAAGCTCGCAGCGTACACGGGCGAGCCCGCCAAGCATTTGGGCGGCGGGATCATCGCCTGGCGTGAGGCAAACTCGACGGACTAAACACTCGCTCCGATAAGGAACATCTATCATCAAAATATCGCATTAATGTGTTTGGTGGTACGATTGATACTTCGAACGCAATTAGGGGTTACAAATGTTGACTGAACTGACAGGCCTGATGGCCAGCCTTTTCTTGGCACTGCAAGCACAGCCAGCCGAGGCGCCAGCGCCTAAGCCCGATCCAGCTGCTGAGGCTGCCCCTGAAGAAGCTGTCAATGATGAGGATAAGATTGTCTGCCGGCGTACAGCGATCACTGGATCGAAATTCAAAAAGAAAGTCTGCGCGACCAAGAAGGAATGGGCCTCGCTGGGTCGGCGCAGCAGAGAAAATGCCGGCGAAATGCAACGCCGCGGCAAAGGGCTCAGCCCCAACGGCAGCTGATCACTGAGCGGCGCTGACGAAACAACCTTGTTCAGCGCCGTGTCATTCTTAGGCACGCATCACCTCCCTCTGATTAAGGAGGGTAGATCCTATGCGACTGTTTGTGATGACTGCACCGCTGCTTGCCGTGATGATGGCGACCGGTGCTTCGGCCCAAGATCAAACGCCTGAAGCACAGCCTGACCTATTGGAAAGCCCGGCACCGCAAATCGATTATCCCGCGTTTATTGAACTGGCCGCAGAAGTGGCGGAGCTGCGCGAGCAGCGCCTGCTGCCTAAGGACGAATTTCTGAAGCAAGCGCTCGCCGATGGGGCTTTGCTGCTAGACACCAGATCTGTCGCAGCGTTTGAACTGGGCCATATCGAAGGCGCTGTGAACCTGCCGTTTTCAGACTTCACGCAGGAGAAACTGCTCAAGGTGATCGGCGAGGATAGGAACCGACCGATCTATATCTATTGCAACAACAACTTCCGCGACGATATCCCACCAATCCGGTTGAAGGCTGCGCCGCTGGCGCTCAATATTCCAACCTTCATCAATCTGGTCGGTTATGGCTATGCCAATGCCTGGGAGCTGGACGGCGTGACGCACATTGCAGAGGTGCCATGGACAGGCGAGCGGCAGCTTGCGCAGCTTAGGGTCGACATACCGCAAACCACCCCCTGATACGAAAAGGGCGGCCCCAACACGGAACCGCCCTTTCACCAGGAGTTTGAGAAGCGAAGCGTTTATGCGCCGCGCTTGATCCGAAATTTCTTGCGGCCCAGGATCGCTGCTGCAGCCAAGCCGAACAGAACCGTCATTGGCGGTGCGGGGACTTCCGTGCCGCTGCTGGTGCCGCCAGAGGAGCTGCTGGAGCTCGACGAAGATGACGAGCTGGAAGAGCTGCTGCTTGAGCTGGTTGAACCACCCGATGACGAACCAGAGCTAGAGCCGGAAGAGCTCGATGAAGACGACGAGCTGCCCGAAGACGAGCTGGTGCTGCTGGTCATATCGCCAGAGGTGCTGCCGCCGCTGGTCGATACGCCCGATGACGTCGCGCCGCCTGAGGATGACGAGCTGCTCGAAGACGAGCTGCTGCCCGAAGACGAAGAGCTGGAGGACGCACCGCCGGAGCTGCTGCCGCCTGAAGACGAACCAGATGAGCTGCCCGAAGATGAGCCTGAGCTCGAACCGCTGGAACCGCCCGAACCACCCGATGAGGACGAGCTGCTGGAGGACGACGACGAGCTTGAAGACGAGCTCGACGACGAACCGCCCGAACTACCCGAGCTGCCGCCGGTTGAAGTCATGCCGCCCGTGGTCGTCGAAGAACCGCCTCCGCTTGATCCGCTAGAGCTGCCGCCGCCAGAGCTGCCTGAGCTACCGCCGCTGGAACCACCAGAGGAAGAACCCGATGAAGAGCCGCTGCTCGAACCAGATGAACTGCCTGAGCTGCTGCCACCGCTGGTGCCGCCGGAGGACGAGCCCGAAGAACTGCCCGAAGACGAACCAGAGGAAGAGCCGCTGCTGGAGCCGCCGCTAGAACCACCACCCGAAGTGGTCGTGCCAGGATGGCCGGTCGTGCCGCCGGTCGAGGTCATGCCGCCCGTGGTGGTGTTACCGCCAGACGAACTGCTGGAAGACGATGAAGACGAGCTGGAAGAGCTCGATGAGCTGGACGATGACGAGGATGAACTCGAAACATTGCCCGATGAGCTGGATACATTGCCAGACGAGCTAGAAACGTTGCCCGAAGACGAGGAGACGTTGCCCGATGAGCTCGAGACGTTACCCGACGAGCTAGAGACGTTACCCGAGGACGACGAGACATTACCCGTCGACGAAGAAACAGCGCCGGTTGAGCTCGACACATCACCCGAAGATGTCGAAGTAGAGGTTGAAACCGCGCCGGTTGACGAGGTGATCGTGCCGCTGGAGCTGGTCGAGGTGACCACGCCCGAGGACGATGTCGTCGAGGTCGAATTGTCGATATCGATGATGATGCCGCCCGAGGATGAAACCCCGTCGCTGGTCGTGCCGCCGCCCGAAGTCGTGGTGCTGACCACGGAAACATCGCCGCTCGACGAACCGCCGCCGCCGAAGAAGCCGCCGCCAAAGCCGCCGCCGAAACCGCCAAAGCCGCCGCTACCGCCGATTACGACAGGAGCCGCGCCGCCGCCGCCGCCGCGAATGGGCGGCAAAGGTGGAAGCGGAGCTGGAGCGTATGCAACTTGAGCGATGGGCGGGCACTCAGCTGGATCGAAATAGGTTTGCACAATGCGGCCTGCGCTAGCACCGGCGACCGCGCCTGGTGCAGCGTTCGGACCGAAGCCAGCTTGTTCTGGCTGGCACTCAATTGTGCGCTCTACAATACGCCGGCGGCGCTGCTCTGGTGGTGGCAGCTGACGCGTGCGCGTTTTGATCAATTGCGGCTCGCCCTTCACCATGCGGGTGCGCGTCTCGACCAGCTTGCCGTCAATATTGGTCGTGAACTGCGGATCATCCGTGTTCATATCCTCAGCGACGCGAACAGCGCCGCCTTGAAGAATGGCGAGACCTGCGGCCGTAGCGGCCAACTTTGCTGCAACCAATTTGATCGACATGAGATACGAGCCTTGCGTTTGCTTACTGGTGGCTCAGGGGCGGCCCATCCGCTCCTTCACCAAATCCAACCTTCTCATGATGCTTCGGCGGGCCCGCGCACAACGCGGTTAACCATGAATCGCAGCGGCTAACGCCGAAAAACCCGCCAAAAGCGTGGTTTTTCAGAGGGCCTGTCCCAGTTTGATACCGAATATGCGGGCTAAGTAAGCCGCTGCGTTAGTCTGCGGCGCCTAATCGTCCTCGCCGAACATGCTGGGCTGGCCATCGCCGCTGGCCCGATTCGCAGCCGCAGGGGCTGGCGGGGTCATTTCCAGGTGCTCCCAACCGCCATCATTCAGCACCCGGCCGCGCGCGGTCCGCGCCAGCAGGCCCAGCTGGATGAGGTAAGGCTCAACCACATCCTCGACCGTATCACGCGGCTCTGCGAGGCCCGCCGCTAGCGTCTCCACGCCCACCGGGCCGCCCTTGTAAGTGGTTGCAATCATGGTGAGATAGCGCCGATCCATCGCATCCAGACCCAGCCGGTCAATCTCCAGCCGGGTCAGCGCATTGTCAGCGCCCGCGCGCGTCACCGTGCCCTCGCCCGCAACATGGGCAAAATCGCGCACACGCCTCAGCAAACGGCCAGCGACGCGAGGCGTCCCGCGCGAGCGGCGAGCGATCTCGCGCGCGCCCTGTTTGTCGATGTTCAAACCCAGCAGCCGCGCCCCGCGCGTCACCACCTGATCAAGCTCATCATGGGTGTAGAAGTTGAGCCGCACCGGAATGCCAAACCGGTCGCGCAATGGCGTCGTCAGCAGGCCCTGGCGGGTGGTCGCACCGATCAAAGTGAAGGGCGGCAAATCGATCCGAACGCTGCGCGCCGATGGCCCCTCGCCGATGATCAGATCGAGCGCGCGGTCCTCCATTGCGGGGTACAGCACTTCCTCGACAACCGGGTTGAGCCGGTGAATTTCGTCAATAAACAGAACATCATGCGGCTCCAGATTGGTGAGCAGTGCGGCGAGATCCCCCGCCTTTGCAATCACCGGGCCAGATGTCGCGCGGAACCCCACGCCGAGCTCATTGGCGACGATCTGCGCCAGCGTTGTCTTGCCCAGACCGGGTGGGCCAAAGAACAGCGTGTGGTCCATCGCCTCACCACGCGACTTCGCGCTTTCGATGAACACGCGCAAATTATCGCGCGCGGCCTCCTGACCGATAAATTCCTTCAGCGATTTCGGGCGCAGCGCCGCATCGGGATCATCAGGCTGCCGGTCAGGCGAATGGATCGGTGTCTCTTCGGTCATGCGCCCTCCCCTTCCTCTGGCATGATGCAATCGCGCACACCTGGCCCGTCAAGCAATGTGCCCCCTGCCTCCTCGCATTCGCTTTTGCCAGCGATTTCAACCGCGCCGCTCGCGCCGAGGATAAAGGCGACCACCACCGCGCCCGCCAGCAATGGCAAAAGCCAGCGCGGGATGGTCAATCCGGGGCGAAGGTCATTGTCCTGCGTCAAAACGGGTTCACCGTATAGCCGTTTTGCTGGAGCACCGCATGGGCCGTCATCGCAGAGAGCGACATGCGCACGCCTTCGATCAGCTCTTCAGGTGCGATGCCATTCGCCGCCGCGCTTTGCCCGCACAGCACCACATCGACGCCGTAATCGATCATGGTGCGCAGCATCGCCGCGCTGGGATTGACGTCGGGGCTGGCCTCTCCGCCGCGCTCTTTCGCGGCCCAAGCCTCATTATTGAGCAGGTCGAGCGAAGCCTTGCCATGCACCACCAGTGCGACACGGATTTGCGCCGGATCAACGCCATTGGCGACATGCATATTGATAAAGCGCGTCACGCTTTCAAAGCTGCGGTGACGCTGCCCCTCACTGGCCGCATCGGCGACATCAAACGCGACGCTGAAACTGACATAGGCGGGCAAGTCCGTCATGCTTTCAACCGGCGCATGCGGGCCGAATTCCTCGAACACCGGGCCGGTTTTGAAAGCGCTGAGATCAGCCTGCTGCGCAGCGGCTGGACTGGCGAGAATGAGTGCCGGGATCAGAAAAGCGAAACGCATAGTTGTTCCTTTGGTGGTCATTTTGAGTGCACAAAGTTCGGGCCGTCACCCTGAACTTGTTTCAGGGTCCATCGCCCGTCACAAGGGTTGTCATGAAGTGCGACATTCAGCCCTGCATATACATTATGGCAAGCGGTGTTCGCGGCACGCAGTACACGGGTGTCACCTCTGACCTGCCCGCGCGCCTTTGGCAGCACCGGGAGGGAACAACCGGAGGCTTCACCAGCCAATATGCGGTTCACCGATTGGTTCATTTTGAGGTCTTCGGCGCGATGGACGCCGCCATCACCCGCGAGAAACAGATCAAAAACTGGCGGCGCCAATGGAAGATCAACCTGATCGAAGATGCCAATCCGCATTAGCGAGACTTGGCGGTTGACCTTGGCTTTGAGCCTTTGCTGTCGAGCGGGTCGCAGCGTAGCGATGGTGATGGATCCTGAAACAAGTTCAGGATGACAGGGAGTTTTGAGGTCCGGCAAAAGAATGTGGTCGTAGTCTATCATTTCTTCCACAGCTGACCACGTACAATCACTTGGCAATGGTAACAGGCAGAATGCACATTGTCGGCGTTGTACCATTCATGATCTACACCTTTGGCAACGCAGTTCCTGCCCTTTTCAATATATTGCCCGATAGCCCATGGCAGAATGCCACGTGCGAGAGTGCGCCACCTGTATGGAAGTCTGGGATCAAACTCGAGCACTACTATCACCCAGCCGCCTTCTTCAGCGCCACCCGGATCAGATCGCCTTCCTTTGCATCTTCTCCCAGCTCGCTTTGCGCGCGGGCCACGGCTTGAGCTGCGACTGCTGGTTTGAAGCCGAGGTTCTCCAGCGCGCTCACCGCGTCTGCGCTTGCGCCGCCGGCTTGTGAGACCGCGCCAATCGGCGCTCCCGCAATCCCGCCGCCGGGCAGACCGCCGGCCTTATCCTTCAGCTCGTTAACGATCCGGCTCGCCAGCTTTGGCCCCACTCCCTGCGCCCGTGCGACCGTGGCCGCATCGCCCCCTGCGCAGGCATCGCGCACTTCGCCGGTCGACAGGGCGGATAGGATCGCAAGTGCCACTTTGCTGCCAACCCCTTGAACGGTGGTGAGCAAGCGGAACCAATCGCGCTCTGCGCTTTCGGCAAAGCCGAGCAGGCGCATATCGTTCTCGGATACCTGCAAATCGGTGTGGATCGTGCAGGCCTCGCCCACCTCGCCCATGGCGGCGAGCGTTTTGGTGGAGCAATGGACCAGATAGCCGACGCCCTGAACATCGACGATGGCCCAATCCTCGCCCGTTTCATCGAGCCGTCCGGATAATTTCGCGATCATATTCGTGTTCCCTTGGACATGGTTTGTTCCTGCCTTAACCGCGCGGCTTTGACCAGAGGAAGTTGTTTGGTTGTCCAGAAGGGTATTGGTTTTCCTACCTCGCAGGCGTGCGTTATGAACTCGCCTATGCCAACTGCTTTGCTCCTCGCGCCTGTCACGCTTCATCGGAAATTCCGATCAATCGCGGCGCCTGTGATCGATTGCTTTTCTCCCTCTGGACTGTGTTCCAGCCGTTCCAAGCGTGCTTCACCAGCGACGAACCGAGCCGCTCGCGCCCTCCGCCCTTCCACCCGGACCCTACCGGGACACTATCCGGGTGGAAGGGCGGAGGGCGCGGGCGGCTCAGCAATCAGAACAGGCGCAGCCAAAGGTGGACAAACGCGGCGAGATTGGCGAATTGGGCGGCTATGAGTTGGAACACCTTCGGACGCACATTGCGCTTCACCACTTGGGGCGAGAGCCATGGACCGGCATTGGGCGTGGTGCTCGACGGGTGCCCGCCGGGCATTGGCTTAAACGAGGCGGACATCCAGCCGTTCATGGACGCGCGCAAGCCGGGGACGAGCAAGTTCACCACTCAGCGCAAAGAGGCCGATCTGGTGCGGATCCTCTCCGGCGTGTTCGAAGGCAGAACGACCGGCACGCCGATCAGCATGATGATCGAGAACACCGATCAGCGCAGCAAGGATTACGGCGAGATCGCCAAGAGCTATCGCCCTGGCCATGCGGACTACACCTATGATGCGAAATACGGCATCCGCGACTATCGCGGCGGCGGGCGCAGCAGCGCGCGCGAAACCGCGGCACGTGTGGCAGCGGGGGCGGTGGCGCGGCTCATCATCCCAGAGGTCACCATCACTGGCTTCGTGTGCGAGCTGGGCGGGGACAGGATCGACCGCGAGGCGATCAGCTTGGCTGAGATTGCCAACAATCCGTTCTGGTGCCCAGACAGCTGGGCGGCGAAACGCTGGGAAGAGCTGGTCGATAACGCCCGCAAGGATGGATCATCGCTGGGCGCGGTGGTCGAATGCGTCGCGGAAGGCGTGCCCGCCGGATGGGGCGCGCCGGTCTATGCGAAGCTCGACAGCGATCTGGCCGCGGCCATGATGACGATCAACGCGACCAAAGGCGTGGAGATTGGCGATGGGTTCGAGGCAGCGCGGCTGACCGGCGAGCAAAACGCCGATGCGATGAGCCCGGGCGCAGATGGCACCCCTGAGTATGCGAGCAACCATGCGGGCGGCACAGCGGGCGGCATCTCAACCGGACAGCCGGTTGTGTGCCGCACGGCGTTCAAGCCAACCAGCTCGATCCTGACCCCGGTGGACTCGATCAATTCTGATGGAGAGGCGACCAAGGTCCGCACCAAGGGACGGCACGACCCGTGCGTCGGCATTCGCGGCACGCCGGTGGTGGAGGCGATGATGGCGCTGGTGCTGGCCGATCACAAGCTGCTGCACCGTGCTCAGGTTGGCGGCGCATAGGATGCGGGCTCTTGGCCGCCTCGAACACTACCAAACGGCTCTGCCATTCGACCAACGCCGATTGCCACATCACCGGCCATTGGCTAGCTAGAACAACGCTTTGCCCCCTCTCAACGAACAAGCAGGTATCCCCATCCGTTCTTCCCCTTCTCAGCAATCAGACCTCCACCTAGACAGCGCCGCCTACGGCCAGGACGATGGAAGCTCTGAGCCGGCCCCTGCAACCACCGCTGAAGAGGCTGAGCCCGCGATCAACCCGCGCGCTCTGGCCCGCGACCTGGCTGCGTACCGGACGCCGCGGGTCTCGCGCAGCATTTGGGAAGTCGCCTCGACCTTTATGCCATTTGCGGTGCTGCTCGGCGCGATGCTGTTCGCGGTTCAGGCCGGGCACTATATCGCCTTTGCGCTGACGCCGTTTGCGGGAATGCTGCTGCTGCGCCTGTTCATCATTCAGCACGATTGCGGGCATGGCTCGTTCTTCAAGAGCAAGACGGCCAACACCTGGCTTGGCCGTTCCATCGGTGTGCTGACGCTGACGCCGTATGACTGCTGGCGGCGCAGCCACGAGCTGCACCATGCCAGCACAGGCAACCTCGATGCGCGCGGGTTTGGCGATGTCGATACGCTGACCGTCCGCGAATACCGGGCAAAAAGCTGGCTGGGGCGGTTTGGCTACCGGCTCTATCGCCATCCGATCGTGCTGATGGGCATTGGCCCGGCCTATCTGTTCCTGCTCAGGCACCGCCTGCCGATTGGGCTGATGAAGGATGGCTCGGTCTATTGGATCAGCGCCTTGGCCACCAACGCAGCTGCAGGCGCGCTGCTCATTGCATTGGGCCTGATCTTCGGAGCCTATGTGACCGCAATCGTGTTCTTGCCCGTGCTGCTGACGGCCGCATCGGTTGGGGTGTGGCTGTTCTATGTCCAGCATCAGTTTGAAGATGCGCATTGGGATACACGCGAGAACTGGTCCTATCACGAGTCGGCAATTGGCGGCAGCTCCTACCTGCACCTGCCCGCTGTGATGAACTGGTTCACGGGCAATATCGCGATCCACCATATCCACCATCTGGTCAGCCGGATCCCGTTCTACCGCCTGCCCACCGCGCTTAAGGAACACCCGGAGCTGGCAGAGATCAACCGCGTCGGCCCGCGCGAAGCGGTGAGCTCAATGTGGCTCGCGCTATGGGATGAAGATCGCCGCAAGCTGATCAGCTTTCGCGAGGCGAAACGACTGACGGTCTAAGCTAAAAAGCGGCCAATTACCTGCTTGCGAGAGCGCAGAAGGTTCCCAGAAACTTCGATTGAAAAATTCGATCATCGTGATCGCACTAATCGGCTTTTGTGCAGCGCAGCAATCCCTATCTGGAGCGCACGTCAGGGGCGGACCGCGCCCCACGTAACGCATTTACAAATAAGGGGTATTACCAATGGGCATTATCGGCTCAACCATCAAACCATTCACCGCCACAGCCTTCAAAGCCGGCGAAGATTTCTACGAAGTCACCGACGAAGACGTGAAGGGGAAGTGGGCAATCTTCTTCTTCTATCCTGCTGACTTCACCTTTGTGTGCCCAACCGAGCTCGAAGACCTCGGCGAGAAGTACACCATGCTGCAAGACATGGGCGTCGAAGTGTACGGCGTCAGCACCGACACGCACTTCAGCCACAAGGCATGGCACGACACTTCCGACAAGATCGGCAAGCTGCAATTCCCATTCCTGGGCGACCAAAACCACGTGCTCGCGCGCAATTTCGACGTGCTACGTGAAGGCGTGGGCCTGGCCGACCGTGCGACTTTCGTGGTCGATCCCGACGGCGTGATCCAGATCATGGAGCAAACCTGCGAAGGCGTGGGCCGCAATGCCAACGAACTGACCCGCAAGATCAAGGCCGCTCAATATGTGCGCGCCAACCCAGGTCAGGTCTGCCCGGCAGCATGGGAAGAAGGCAGCGACACGCTGGCCCCATCGCTCGACTTGGTTGGCAAGATCTAAGCAGCGGCCTTAGGCCACTCAAACAGACCGGGCGGCGCGGCTTTCACATGTGAGGGCCGCGCCGCCACCCACTCAAGACAATACGGATTTCTCCATGCTCGATGCCAATATGCAAACCCAGCTGAAGCAATATTTCGCCAATCTGCGCGAGCCGATTGAGCTCGTTGCAAGCTTGGATGAGAGCGAGAAGTCCGAGCAGACCCGGGAGCTTTTGAGCCAGATCGCTGCGCTGCACGAGCTGGTCAGCGCCAGCTTCGATGGCACCGACGATCGCAAGCCCAGCTTCATCATTCGCCGCGCCAGCGATGCGACCAAATGGGTTCGCTTTGCCGGTCTGCCCATGGGCCACGAGTTCACCTCTCTGGTGCTCGCCCTGCTGTGGGCAGGTGGCCACCCGCCAAAGGTCGATGCTGATCTGATCGAACAGGTCCGCGCGCTGGAAGGCGACTATGACTTTGAGATGTTCTTCTCATTGAGCTGTCACAATTGCCCGGACGTCGTGCAAGCGCTCACCCTGATGGCACTCAAAAACCCGCGCATCAACGCCACGCTGATCGAAGGCGGAACCTTCCAAGAAGAAGTGGACGCGCGCGAGATCATGGCCGTGCCTGCGACCTTCCTCAATGGCGAGAGCTTCTACAACGGGAAGATGGAGCTGGCAGAGATCCTCTCCAAGCTCGACAGCGGCGCGGACGCGAAAGCGGCTGAAAAGCTCGACGCGAAAGAGCCATTTGAAGTGTTGGTAATCGGCGGCGGCCCTGCTGGCGCAGCCTCGGCCGTTTACACCGCTCGCAAGGGCTTTCGCACCGGTATCGCAGCGGAGCGCTTCGGCGGTCAGCTGATGGATACGCTCGGGATCGAGAACCTGCCTGGCACCAGCTACACCGAGGGGCCAAAGCTGGCCGATAACCTCAGAAGCCACACGGGTGATTATGACATCGATGTGATGGATCTGGCCCGCGCGACCCAGCTAAAACCAGCTGGCGAAGCAGGCGGCATGCACGAAGTGACCATGGCCAATGGCGCGGTGCTAAAGGCGCGCTCGCTGATCCTGTCGACCGGTGCGCGCTGGCGCAATCTCGGCGTTCCGGGCGAGGCGGAATATCGCAACAAGGGCGTCGCCTATTGCCCCCACTGTGATGGCCCATTGTTCAAGGGCAAGAACATCGCGGTGATCGGCGGCGGCAACTCCGGCGTTGAGGCCGCGATCGATCTCGCCAAAATCGTTGGTCACGTCACGCTGATCGAATATGACAGCAAACTGCGCGCCGACGATGTCTTGCAACGCAAATTGCGCAGCATGTCCAATGTCGAAATCATCACCTCGGGCCAGACCACCGAAGTGCTCGGCGATGGATCAAAGGTCAGCGGCCTGATCGTCAAAGATCGCACCAGCGGCGATGAACGCCGGATCGAGCTGGAAGGCGTGTTCGTCCAGATCGGCCTGGTGCCGAATACGGAATGGCTGGAGGGCACTGGCCTTGAGCTGTCCCAGCACGGCGAGATCGTGGTTGATCAGCACGGCGCAACCAACCTGCCCGGCATCTATGGCGCGGGAGATGCGACCACCGTTCCAGACAAGCAGATCGTCGTTGCCATGGGCGAAGGCGCGAAGGCTGGCCTTGGCGCGTTCGACTATCTGATCCGCAACGAACCCGCAGACGAGGTTGCCGAGGCGGCATAGGCTCGCGGATGGAGGGCTCGCCTGCGGCGCGCGGTCCCACTGATCCGACAATCAACCAAGAAATGACATTATGGGGTGAGCGCTGAGCGCTTGCCCCTTTTGCTGTCTGCTGCACCCATTCCAAGCGAGCGCTTCAATCGATCCTATCAATCAATCAGCGCATATTAATCGATTAGACAGATCAAACTCAAACAGTCATCTTCCCCTCATAACCTTGGCTCAACCCCGAGTCTCAAGTGGTGAGGAGAACCCCGATGGATGCTAAAACTGGTGAAATGAACGGCTGTCCCTTCAATGGCGACGGCTCAATGCGCTCTCTCTTGGGCCGGACCAATCGTGATTGGTGGCCAGAGGCGACGCAGCTCGAAATCCTCACTCAAGAAGGCCGCGACGCCAACCCTTATGGCGACGACTTCGACTATGCTGAGGCCTTCAACACCATCGATTACACCGCGCTGAAGGCAGACCTGACCGCGCTGATGACCGACAGCCAGGATTGGTGGCCAGCAGATTACGGCCACTATGGCCCGTTCTTCATTCGCATGGCTTGGCACGCAGCCGGCACCTATCGCACCGGCGATGGCCGCGGCGGCGCAGGCAGCGGGCAGCAACGTTTTGCCCCGCTCAACAGCTGGCCGGACAATGGCAACCTCGACAAGGCGCGCCGTCTGCTGTGGCCGATCAAACAGAAATACGGCAAGAACATCAGCTGGGCTGACCTGTTCATCCTAACCGGCAATGTCGCGATTGAATCAATGGGTGGTCCAGTCTTCGGCTTCGGCGGCGGCCGCGCCGACGTTTTCGAGCCAGAAAGCGTCTATTGGGGCACCGAAGAGCAGTGGGTGAACGAAGGCGTTGCCACCCGTATCCGTCCCGATGATGGCGCGGAGATCGAAAACCCGCTGGCAGCGATCCAGATGGGCCTGATCTACGTCAATCCAGAAGGACCAGGTGGCAATCCTGATCCGCTGCAATCGGCCCGCGACATGCGCGAAACCTTCGCTCGCATGGCGATGAATGACGAGGAGACCGTCGCTCTGACCGCTGGCGGCCACGCCTTCGGTAAGGCGCATGGCGCGCAGCCATCTGATACCTTTGGCGGCGCTCCGGAAAGCGAAGTTCTTGAACTGCAAGGCTTCGGATGGCTCAATGACGAGGAAGAGATTGCCAAGGGGCACATCACCACCTCGGGCATTGAAGGTTCATGGTCGAACAACCCAACCTCGTGGTCGCATGACTACTTCCGGATCCTGTTCAAATATGAGTTTGAACTGGTGCACTCACCGGCTGGCGCTCAGCAATGGACGCCGATCAATCCGGAAGAAGCCGATATGGCACCGGACGCTCGCGATCCTTCGAAGAAGGTTCCGACCATGATGACCACCGCTGATATGGCGCTGAAGATGGATCCGGAATATCGCAAGATTTCCGAGCGTTTCCTCGCCAACCCAGAGCAGCTGGATGACGCATTTGCGCGCGCATGGTTCAAACTGTGCCACCGCGATATGGGTCCGAAGGTCCGCTACATGGGTCCTGAGGTTCCAGAAGAAACGCTGATCTGGATGGATCCTGTTCCTGCTGGCAGCGAACCTTCCGACGGCGCGGTTAGCGCGTTCAAGTCGGCTATCCTCGGCAGCGGACTGACCGTGAGCGAACTTGTCAAAGCGGCATGGGCTTCGGCTTCAAGCTATCGCAATTCGGACCACCGCGGCGGCGCCAATGGTGCCCGCGTGCGGCTCGCCCCGCAAAATGGCTGGGCGGCGAACGATCCTGATGAGCTAAGCAAAGTGCTCGCCAAGATCGACGAGCTGCGCGGCGATCTGTCGATGGCCGACGCCATTGTGCTCGCCGGAACGGCTGCGGTTGAGAAGGCTGCTGCTGATGCGGGCCACAGCGTGAGCGTGCCATTTGTTGGCGGGCGCGGTGACGCGAGCGAAGAGCACACCGATGCGGAAAGCTTTGAGCCGCTTGAGCCGTTTGCTGACGGCTTCCGCAACTACCTCAAGACGAAGGCAAGCGTGCGGACCGAGGAAATGCTGATCGACCGTGCGCATCTGCTCGGCCTGTCCATTCCGGAAATGACCGTTCTGGTCGGCGGCATGCGGGCGCTGGGCGCGAACACGGGCAATACCAGCCACGGCGTGTTCACCGACCGCGTTGGCCAGCTGACCCCGGACTTCTTCACCAACCTGCTCGACATGGGAACCAAGTGGACCCCAGTCGATGGCAGCGGCGATGAGGAATACATCGGCACCGACCGCAAGACCGGCGCAGAGAAGTTCCGCGCCACCCGCACGGACCTGGTCTTTGGCTCCAACTCCCAGCTGCGCGCACAGGCAGAAGTCTATGCCGAGGCTGGCAATGAGGCGAAGTTTGTCGCTGACTTTGTCGCGGCTTGGACCAAGGTCATGAACGCAGATCGCTTTGATCTGACCCATGCGAAATACCACGGCTGATCCGGCACGAGCCTGATCGGGTCGCAAGAAAGCCCTCGGCAGAAATGCCGGGGGCTTTTCGTTTATGGCTTGGGAAAAGGTGGAGCGTGGTGGAGTACAGCCGCTTTACCGCTGACGCTTCAGCACCAGATAGAGCGCGCCTTCGCCGCCGTGGCTGCGGTGGGCAGCTCTTACTGCAGAGATCGCGCCAGCATGGGGGCCAGCGGCGAGCCAATCGAGCAGTTTGGCCCGGATAGCGCCGCGTTTCTCCCCGCGGTCCGCTGGATCCACTGGTCGCGAGCGCCCGGCAATCACCAGCACGACCCGCGCATCCATCGCGCGGGCTTGGTCAAGCCCGCTGGAGAGCCGCGTGTAGGCGCTGTCGAGCGTGTGTCCGTGCAAATCGAGTGTGTAATCGGGCACAATGCGGCCTGTTTTCAGCTTACGATCCCAATGGCCATCGAGACTGGACGGGGCCAGTTTGGGCGGCGGCGCAGCAGCCACCTGTGCGCTCACGCGCGGGAGTTTCTTGGACTGTTTGCGCATTGGCGAGACCGGCTGCGGCGTCTTCAAGCCGGTTTTCGGCTTCGCCTTGGTCTGCACGCCAGCGGCTGGCTCTTGCGGCATTACGGGGCGCGCACGCCCCTCTAGCGGGGTGACGCTCTGCGCCAAATGCGCCCACGCTGCCGCCTCTTGCTCATTGAGGCCGCGCGGGATGCTCATTGGCCAGCGTGGCGTTCCACTACGCCGCGCGGAAGCAGGATCAGAGCTTGCCCGCGCCCGCTCATACCGCCAGCGATCTGGCGCGCGTCTTCGCCCGCACCCCAAAAGGTATCGAAGCGGTTCGGGCCCTTGATTGCGCCGCCAGTGTCCTGCGCGATCCACAGGCCATCGGCGACATCACGGTCGAGATCGAGCCAAACAGGCGCGCCGTAAGGCACAAAGCGCGGGTCAACCGCGACCGAGCTCTCGCGCCGCACCGGAATACCCAGCGAACCCAAGGGGCCATCACCGGTCAGCTCGCGGAAGAAAATCCAGCTCTTGTTGAGGCGCATCAGCTCGCGTCCTTCTTCGGGATTTTCGCGGATATAGGCCATGATGCCTTGCATGGAGCCAGCGTATTTGCCCGGCCCCTCGCCGATCAAACCACGGTCGCGCATGACTCGGCCAACGCCAACATATTCGCGGCCATTCTGCCCCGCATAACCGATGCGGATCACTTCACCATCGGGAGTGCGCAGGCGACCTGAACCTTGGATTTGCAGAAAGAACAGCTCAACCGGATCGGCTGCCCAGGCGATAACGGGAACGCGCCCATCAAGCGCGCCTTCTTCAATCTCGCGGCGCTCGTAATAGCGCACGAACTCGCCCGCTTCATTGGTGCGTCCCAGCGGCGCTCGCCCAGTGCGCTCAGCCTCGGGGATATCCGCCGTCCAGCCGCGTTTCAGATCGCTCGGCATGGCATAGATCGGCGTTTGAAAACCGGGGGAGCGTGTGCGGCTTGCGCGGATTTCAGGCTCAAAATATCCGGTCGCAAAGGCCTCGCCCGTGCCAACAATCGCGGTTTCAAAATAGGTCGCAAAGAAAGTGTCGGCGGTGCCGCGATTGCGCGGTGCGGCCTCGCAGGCTCGCTCCCAATCGCTTTGCCGGGTTAGGCCGGTGGTGTCCTCGCGTCGCAGCAGGCTGGGGCAGCTTTCGATGAAAGAGCGAAGCGCGCCCTCTGCATCCGCTTGAGAATAGCCCAGCCCGGACACGAATGGGCCGGGCTTCACGCCCGCCATCAGCGCGCTGGTCGGCGCTGGGCCGGTAGGCGCAGGCGGCGTAATTGGAGCGGTTGGCGCGGTCACAGGCGGCAGCGGTGTCGTCACCACCGGGCCACTAGGCGCAGTGCTTTCAGGGATCAGCCGGACGCAGCCGGACAGGAGGATAGCGATCGCCAGAACCAGGCCTGTGCGCATTGTACTCTCCTTAAGGTCAGTGCCCGTTGGGCTAGCTGCCTAGCCTTCGTCGGTCTCGTCGAGCACCCAGTTCGGATCTTTGTCGCTCACATTGCGAGAGAACACCCAGATGTCGCGGCTTTCAATCGCATCATCAAGCGAACCGGCGATCATATTGCCATCCTTATCGCGCGTAACAGCGGCGATGTCGGCGACGAACAGCAAAGCGATCCGGGCCATCCGGCCATCCAGCTGAGCGGAGTGAATCTTTGTCTCTTCGATGCGGATCAGCTTGTTTTCGAGAGTGTGACCAGCGGCCTCGCGCTCATCAATAGCGGCGACAAAGCCCTCATACACATCGTCATCGCACAGATCGCGCAGGGTCTCGCGGTCACCCTGCCAGAATGCCTCAAGCACCATAGTGTAGGCGGTGCGTCCGCCTTCTAGGAAGGAGGTAAGGTCAAACCGGCTGTCTGCCGCAGCGATCTCGCGAATGCCGCGTTCAACCGCTGGCAAGACGCCTGTGATCTCTGGCTGAGGGTTGGCTGCCACTGGCACAGCCGCCGGGCTTGGCGGGGTGTGCGGCGGCTGTTTGCCGCTCGGCTCAAACCGGTTTGGAACCGATTCCTCTTCATGCTCTGCACGGCGGCCAAGCACCGAATAGAGACGCAGCCCCAAGAATGCGGCGATCATGGCGAGGATGATAATTTCAACAATCACGTTTGTAATACCCGGTTGGTTTGGGATCACGCAGCCGTGCGATCTCCGATTCCTATGTACCTTAAGTGCCTTAAATAGGCGCTAAATACAAATCGACAACGACCTTTCACGTGCCCGTTAAAGGTTTTTGCGTGCATCTCATCCGGTTGCGAGCACGGCTCGCGCCTGCTAGGCGCGCCGCCAACCGAATACCCGATTACCCTGCGCGCTGTGCAGGCTTCACATTATCCATGATGGAAAGAGCTTAAAAATGGCCGAAGAAGGCGACATCCTAACCGATCTCAACAATCCAGCAGCCGGCGCAAATGGCGCCGATAATCAGCCCGCAGCTGGCCTGATTACGCAATATGTCAAAGACTTGTCGGTCGAAAACCCGAATGCGCCGGACGTCTATCAATGGCAGGATCAACCGCAGATCGACGTGCAGTTCAATATTGGCGCTGAGCAAGTGAACGAGAATGTTCACGAGATCACTTTGAAAGTGAACATCGACGCCAAGACCGAGCAAGGCAGCGCCTATTTGGTAGAGCTGGCCTATTGCGGTCTCATCGGTGTGCGCAATCTACCTGAAGATCAGACCCATGCGTTCCTGTTTGCCGAAGCACCGCGTCTGCTGTTCCCATTCGCTCGCCGGGTCGTTGCCGATGCCGTGCGTGACGCTGGCTTCCCGCCGCTGCTGATGGATCCGATTGATTTCAACGGCCTCTATCTTCAGCAGCTCGCTCGCAAGCAGCAAGAAGAAGCAGCCGCTGGCGGTGCGCCTGCTGGCGAGGCTTAGGGCCGCGTTCTGCTTGGCCCGGCTCACAGGCTTTCAAACCGCTAGACCTGTGATAGGGCTGGTGCAGCCATGAGCCTGCTTAAAAATGTCGGAACCATTGGCGGGCTAACCCTCGCCAGCCGGGTTGCTGGGATGGCGCGCGAGATGATTTTCTCGCGTGTCCTCGGCGCCAATGACATCACCGATGCCTGGTTTCAGGCCTTCATCATCCCGAATGTGTTCCGCCGGCTGTTTGCCGAGGGAGCCTTCTCGGCCGCCTTTGTACCAATGTTTTCCAAGCGACTGCACGGCGAAGGTGGCATGGAAGAGGCGCGCTCGTTCAGCGCCGATGTGCTGAGTGTATTCCTGCCTGTGCTGATTGCGCTGGTGGCGATATTTGAGCTCGCCATGCCTGGTGTGATCTGGCTGCTCGCAGAAAAGCCAGTTGACGAGACCACCTTCCCGATTGCGGTCGATTTCGCTCGGATCATGTTCCCCTACATCGTGCTGGTCAGCATGGTGACGCTCTTCACCGGCATGCTGAATTCAGTCTCGCGCTTTGCGCCTGGGGCCAGCTTTCCGATCATTTTGAACCTGGTGCTGATCGCCGCTTTGCTGATCGGCGAGCGCTGGATGGCGACCGGGGCCAGCCTTGAGCAGGTTGCCTACGGCATCGCCTGGGCCGTCACCGGGGCGGGCGTGATGCAGCTTGCTTGGCTCTACTACTGGGTCAGGGTTGAGGGCTTTGAAGTCAAAATGCGCCTGCCGCGCCTCACGCCAGAGGTGAAACGGCTCGGCATTATCGCGCTGCCCGCAGCGATCGGCGGCGGCGCGTATCAGATCAACACTTTGGTCCAGCTCTATTTTCTGAACCAGCTGGAAAGCGGGGCGGTCAGCTATATGAATTATGCCGATCGGCTCAATCAGTTGCCGCTCGGCATCATTGGTATCGCACTGTCCACCGCGATCCTACCGACCCTGTCCAAATTCGTCGGCAGCGACAATCATGAAGGCGCATCGCAAATCCAGTCTGACGCGATCGAGCTTGCGATGCTGCTGACGCTGCCCGCGACGATTGCCCTCGCCATTTGCGGTGTACCGTTTGTGACGATGATTTTCGAAGGCGGGCGTTTCGCGATTGAAGACGCCAATCAAACAGGCGCGGTCCTCACCGCGCTGGTGATGGGCCTGCCCGCCTATGTGCTGATCAAAGTGCTGGTCCCGAACTTTTACGCTCGCGCCGATACAAAGACGCCAGTGTACACCGCCTTTGTCGCGCTCTTTGTGTTCATCACTTACAACATCTTGTTCCTGGAAACCTACGGCGTTGTCGGCGTCGCCTTGGCCAGCGCGACCGGCGCATGGATCAATGTCACCATCCTCTATGTGATCCTCGCCATGCGCGGGCATTACCGCGCCAATTGGCAGCTGGTCGGGCGGATCGCGCGGCAACTCATCGCAGCAACCGCGATGGGCGCAGCGCTGTATTTTGCCAGCGACATGCTGAGCGACTACTACTCCGCCGGTATCCTGGCGCGCCTGTTTGCGCTCGCGGTGCTGGTCGGCGCGGCGGCAATCGTCTATTTCACCTTGGCATTCGCTCTGGGCGCGCTCGACCGCGAACGGATCGCTAAGCTCACGCGCAAATCAACCTGAACTGAAAGAACCTATTTCCCATGCAAGTCGTCTCCGGCATTCAGCCCACCGGCAACCTTCACCTCGGCAATTACCTGGGGGCGATCCGCAATTGGGTGAGGATGCAGGACGACATTGGTGAGAATGGTGAATGCCTGTTCTTTCTGGCCGATCTGCATGCGATTTCTCTGCCGCATGATCCGGTCCAGCTTAAGCAATCGACGCTTGAGATGACGGCCGCCTTGGTCGCTTGCGGGGTCGATCCATCGCGCTCGGTTCTGTTCAACCAAGCGCAGGTTCCCGCCCATGCAGAGATGCAATGGCTGCTAAACGGAACGGCGCGGATGGGCTGGCTCAACCGCATGACGCAGTGGAAGGATAAGTCGGGCAAGAACCGTGAAGGGCAATCGATTGCCCTGTTCACCTACCCTGTCCTGCAGGCCGCAGACGTCTTGCTGTATCAGGCGACCCATGTGCCGGTTGGCGATGACCAGAAACAGCATCTGGAGCTCGCGCGCGACATTGCGCAGAAATTCAACACCGATTTCGCCAGCGAAGACGCACCGGTTTTCACCCTGCCCGATCCCTATATCCCGCCAGAAGCCGCGCGGATCATGTCGCTGCGTGATGGCACGGCCAAGATGAGCAAGTCTGATCCATCGGACCTCAGCCGTATCAATCTGACCGATGATGCCGACACCATTATGAAGAAGGTGAAGAAGGCAAAGACTGATCCAGAGCCGCTGCCTAGCGAGCTTGAGGGGCTCGAGGACCGCGCAGAGGCGCTGAACCTGGTGAGTATCTTTGCCTCGCTGGCAGGCATCAGCAAAGAGCAAGTGCTGGTCGACTATGGCGGGCAAGGGTTCGGCGCGTTCAAGCCCGCGCTTGGCGAGCTGCTGACCGAGAGCTTTGCGCCAGTGACCGCGCGTTTCCGTGAGCTGATGCAGGACCGGGAGGCGCTGGATGCGATCCTGGCCAAAGGCGCAGCGAAAGCGCGTGAGCGCAGCGCTCCGACGCTCAAAGCAGCCTATGAGGCGCTCGGCCTGGTGCGCGGATAAGGCAAACTACAGAGGCGGCAAATCGCATTCTGCACGCTGCAAGCCGCGCGATTCAGTCATCGCGCGTTCAAAATGCATTCAGGCCACGTCTTTACACTTAGGCCTGCTGATGACAGCTTGCCGACTCAACGATGGGATTCGCACCAGGACTTTATGGCGCGAGTGAAGGGAAATGGCGGCGGCAAACCATGAGCCTTTGAAAGCCATGTGAGTGATAAGAGGTAATGCCATGACCAATTCCGATACTTCCTCGGCAAAAACGCCGGGCCGCACGCTGATGAAACGTTTAGGGCGCGCGAGCGTGCCAATTCTGCTGCTCAGCCTCGCAGCCTGCGCCACGCCGTTTAAGGCCGATGTCTCGCGCTTCCAGAGCGCGCTTCCGGCTCCAACTGGCCAGACCTTTGCCGTTGTTGCGGATGATCCCAAGCTCGCTGGCGGCCTCGAATTCGCGCAATATGCCGATTTCGTCGAAGCCGAAATGGAGCGGCTAGGCTATTCGCAAGCCGAGCCTGAAGCCGCCAATCTGCTGGTGCGTTTCGATTACGGCATCGACAATGGCCGCGAGCGCATTCGCACCACGGGCGCTGGCTTTGCCGGCGATCCCTATTTCAGCCCATGGTATGGCCGATTTGGCCGGCGCGGGTTTTACCGTGGCCGCGGCTTCCATCGCAGCCGGTTTGGCGGCGCGTGGGGTTTCGGCTTCTATGACCCATGGTTCGGCGGACCAGAAGTGCGCAGCATCACGGTCTACACCAGCGGCATCGATATGAAGATCGACAGCACAGCGACCGGCGAACGTCTGTTTGAAGGCAAGGCGCAGGCTGTCTCCAGCTCGAATCGATTGCAATATCTGGTGCCGAACCTGGTGGATGCGATGTTCACAGACTTCCCCGGAAATTCGGGTGAGACTTTGCGCATCACCATCAAGCCAGAAAGCAAAAAGGTCCGCCGCACCGACTAATCCGGCGGCTGATCAACCCTTTTCCCTTGGACGGGATTTGAAGAGGCGGTGCTGGAAACGGCGCCGCCTTTTTGCGTTTGGAGTGTGCTAGCTAGAGCTTCTCGTGGCCGCCGGTCGAGCCAAAGCCGCCTGCGCCGCGTTCCGTCGCATCGAGCTCTTCAACCTCTACCCATGCGCCTTGCGTAACCGGGGCCAGCACCAGCTGAGCCACCCGGTCGCCGCGTGCGATGGGAAAGGGCTCGCTGCCGTGATTGATCATGATGACCTTTAGCTCGCCGCGATAATCCGAATCGATTGTGCCAGGCGTATTGGGCACGGTGATCCCATGCTTCAGCGCAAGGCCAGAGCGCGGGCGCACCTGAATTTCAAACCCTTTTGGAATGGCCACCGCAAGGCCGGTTGCAACAGCGCGGCGCGCGCCCGGATCAATCGTCACATCTTCTGCTGCGACAATGTCCATACCCGCTGCGCCTTCAGTGGCGTATGCGGGCAGGGGAAGACCCTCCCCATGAGGCAGGCGTTTGAGCTCTACCGATACGTGCGAAGTCACTCGGCGGCCTCTGCGGTCAAAGTCTCTGCGATGCGCTCAACCAGTGCCAAGGCGACCGCGCGCTTTGGCATTTTGTCGAGGCTCTCGACCCCTTCGCTCGATACGATATGGACGGTGTTTTCATTACCGCCCATCACATCGCCGGACACATCGTTTGCCACGATCCAGTCGGCGGCCTTGCGCTTACGCTTCTTCTTCGCGTTTTCGAGCACGTTTTCGGTCTCAGCCGCAAAGCCAACAACAAGTTCGGGGCGGTTGGCGCCAGCGGCAAGATTGGTGAGAATGTCTGGGTTTTCCGTCAGCATCAGAACCGGCGGAGCCGAGCCGCGCTTCTTCATCTTCTCAGACGTGTATTCTTTCGGCTTCCAATCAGCCACAGCGGCCACCATCACGGCAGCATCTGCTGGCAGAGCCGCCTTCACCCGCTCAGACATTTGCGCAGCGCTCTCAACGTCAATCCGGTCAACACCGGCGGGCGTTTGCAGCGCGACAGGGCCAGCCACCAGCGTGACCTTCGCACCCAGCGCCGCAGCAGCAGCCGCAATGGCAAAGCCTTGCTTACCGCTTGAGCGATTGGCGATGTAGCGCACAGGATCCAGCGATTCCCACGTCGGCCCGGCGGTCACCAGCACATGGCGACCCTCCAGCGGACGGTAGTTTGGATCGATATCAAAGGCGCCGCCGCCCAGCGCATCATCCAGCGCGGCCTGAACGCCGTCCTCCAATGATGCCATCTGTCCGGTCAGCTCAGGCGCAGCCTTGCGCTTGTCGACTTCGTGGTTGATCGCGCTTGGATCCATCGGCGGCGCAGCGCCAGCTCCGCCCTTCTTGGCGAGCAGAGGCCCGCCAAAGTCCGGATTGAACTCAGGCGTTTCTTCGATCTCACCTTCATCGGCCAGCTCTGCGGCTTCCGCATCATCGAGATCAGCCGCTTCGACATATTCAGTCTCGATCTCTTCATGCGTGCGTTTCGCGGTCGAGCGCGGAATGATCATCGACAGCAATCCGCCAAGACCGCCGCTTTTGCTTTCGGGCTCTTCTTCGTATTCTGGTTCCGGCTCAATCGCCTCGACCTCATACTCCTCGTCCGGCCCATCATTGGCGGGCACAGCGACGGGAGTGGCCGCAGGCGCGGCGGGCTCTTCAACTTCGATATCGAAGTAAGACGCAATTTCGCGCCAGATCGCATCGGGCTCCGGCAGGCGGCCATAGCCGAACTCGCCGCAGGCCATTGGCCCTTCATCGGGATCGAGCACATTGACGCCGGCCTGGCGCAGCCATTCAATATTGCGCTGCGTCGCCTCATGCTCCCACATCCGCACATTCATCGCTGGCACAGCCATCACTGGCTTGTCGGTGGCAAGGATCAAAGTGGTCGCAAGATCATCAGCTATGCCTGATGACATCTTAGCCAAAAGATCAGCCGTCGCCGGGCACACGACCACAAGGTCGGCCTCGCGGCTCAGCTCGATATGACCCATCTCGACCTCATTCTTGAGATCCCAGAGATTGGTGTAAACTTGATTTTCGCTGAGTGCTGCGAGTGACATGGGCGTGACGAATTGCTGACCGCCTTTGGTCACAACGCAAGTGACATCGCCGCCGCCTTTGCGGATCAGGCGAACCAGCTCGCAAGCCTTGTAAGCGGCAATTCCGCCGCCCACGACCAACAGGATTTTCGGCCGTGTTTCGGTCATTTTTGCGTCCTCACACATAGACTTACACTTGGGCCGGGCAAGCAAACAAACACTCGCTTCACTCCCTCACATCACATTAACGCCGCCCTAGAGCCTAGACGTACAGCGTCTTCGGGCCAAGCCCAAGCGCGTTCCTTGGGATACAATGGTTAATTAAGCTTGATCAATGGGGCGTTAAATCGAGTAAAATCAGCGAGAATCTAGCCGATCAAACCCAGCGCCACCGCGCCGAACATCGCGCCTGCTCCAGCAACGCCTGCGATAAGGTACCCAAGCACACTGCCGCCCTCGCGCGGTTTGCGGTCGGTCATCAGAGGCACATCGGGCAGCGGAGGCTGCTCTGGCGCGCCGCCTTTGGCTGGGAAGCGGTCTTCTATCCGGCGGATCAAATCAGGCAGGCGCAGGAAAGTTTGCGTGTCTTCCTTGATCCGCTCAGCCACTGCAGCCTCTGGCCCCAATTCGTCGCGGATCCAGCCGCGCACATAAGGCGCGGATGTGTCCCACATGTTGATTTGAGGATTGAGCTGGGTCGCGATGCCTTCAACCATCACCATGGTTTTTTGCAGCAGCAGCAGATGCGGCTGTGTTTGCATGTCGAAATCGCGCGTGATCGCAAATAGACCGTCGAGCATTTGTCCTACGCTCAGCTCACTCACAGGCTTGCCGCGCATCGGCTCACCCACGGCGCGCAATGCGGTCGCAAACTCACCAACCGAGTGATAACTCGGCACATATTGCGCCTCGAAATGAATCTCGGCCACCCGCTTATAATTGCCTGTGGTGAGGCCATAAAGGATCTCTGCGAGCCATTGCCGCGCGCGCCGATCGATCCGGCCCATGATGCCAAAATCAATCGCGACAATCGTGCCGTCTTCCTCAACGAACAGATTGCCCTGGTGCATATCAGCATGGAAGAAACCGGCACTGATCGCCTGTGTCAGGAACGATATCACCAGTCGTTCGGCAATATGCGGCAGGTCCTGACCCTGCGCTTTCAGCTCTTCAATCCGGCTGATCTTCACCGCATTGATCCACTCCACCGTTAGGACGCGGCCATTGGTGCGGTCCCAATCAATCTCCGGAATGCGGTATCCCTCGATCCCGGCCATGCCCTCAGCCAGCTCAGATGCAGAGGCCGCCTCGCGCCTCAGATCAAGCTCGCTATTGGTCCAGCGCTTGAAATTGGCAATCGTCAGGCGCGGACGCAGCCGCTCCGCCTCACCGCCAAAGGCCTCAAGGTGCGCCGCCGCCCATTCATAGGTCTGAATATCGCGCGCAAACTTCTCGCGAATGCCGGGCCGCAGCACTTTGATCGCCACTTCGCGGCCATCCGTTGTCACGCCCTTGTGAACCTGAGCGATGGACGCCGCGCCAACAGGGTCGGGGTCTATTTCGCGAAATAGAGTCTCCAGCGGCACGCCGAAGCTCGCCGCGATTGAGGCTTCGATTTCGGAAAATGGCACAGGCGGCAGATTGTCCTGCAGGCTGAGCAGATTGTTTGCCGCTTCCTCGCCGACAATATCGGGCCGGGTAGCCAAAGATTGCCCGAGCTTGATCGCCGCCGGGCCAATCGCACGGAAGGCTCCGGCATAATCGGGCGTGCCAGATTTGCCTGTGAAGGATATCCACCGCGCCAGCTTGACCAATCGCCGCACCGGCGGCGGAGCATTGGGATCATTCTCGATACCAACAAGCGCGCGGCGGCGCGCGAGCGTGATGCCCCACTTCAGCAGGCGGAAGAGATGCGTGGCGGGCTGCGTCACCCTAGATCTTCCACCCCGAGTGAATGGCCACTGCGCCGCCCAGGATCGGCTCAACCTTGGTGTTGGCAAAGCCCGCATCGCGGATCATCTGCTCAAACTCCGGCATTTTCGGGAAACGGCGGATGGATTCGGCCAAGTAGCGATAGCTTTCTTCATCTTGAGCGATGATCTTGCCCATCTTAGGCATGATCTTATGCGAGTAGACGTCATAGACCTCTTTGAAGCCCGGCCATTCCGTGGTCGAAAACTCCATGCAGAAGAAACGCCCGCCTGGGCGCAGAACGCGGTTTGCCTCACGCAGAGCCTTTGGAATGTCGGTCACATTGCGAATACCAAATACGATTGTGTAGGCATCAAAACTGCTGGAGGCGAAGTTCAGTTCCTCAGCATTCTGGCAAGACCAGACCAGCGAGCCCTCTTCATCGTTTAGGCCGCGATCCATCGCCCGCTCAACGCCGACATCGAGCATATCCTGATTGATATCGCACACGGTGATCGCTGCGCCGCTCGGCGCCATACGAAAGGCAATATCGCCCGTGCCGCCCGCCATATCGAGGATCGTCTCGCCCGCCTGCGGCTTCACCCGCCTGACAAAGCGGTCTTTCCACAAACGGTGCATGCCGCCCGACATCGCGTCATTCATGATGTCATACTTGCTCGCGACGCTGGAGAATACGTCGCCAACACGCCGGGTCTTTTCCTCTGGGGCCACTTCTTCGTAACCGAAGGATACTGTCTTTTCGCTCATAGTGCAGAGCCTTAGGGAAGTTTGTGCAGCGCGCAAAGCTTGTTAGAGCGCTATTTTTGTGGGGCCGAGCCACCCGCTCCCTCCACCCTTCCACCCGGACAGTTTCCCGGTAGGCTCCGGGTGGAAGGGTGGAGGGAGCGGGCGGCTCCGGTCAGCAAGTGTCAGCGAGCCTAAGAACGATGCCTGAATTACCAGAAGTTGAAACCACCGTTCGCGGGCTAGAGCGCTTTATGCTGGGCGAGCGCATCGCGCGCGTCCAATTGAACCGCCCCAACCTGCGCCGCCCCTTCCCGCCAGACTTGGTGCAAGTGATGACTGGCGCGGTCATCACCGGCCTCTCGCGGCGCGCGAAATATGGCCTCATCGATATTGATCGCGGCCAATCGATGGTCTTCCATCTGGGCATGAGCGGGCGCTGGCGAATCGATCCTGAGGAGCCGGATAAGCACGACCACCTGATCATTGAGACAGACGATCATCAATTTGCCCTATGCGATCCACGCCGGTTCGGTTCGGTCGATCTGCTGCCGAGCGATGCGCTTGACAAATGGCCGCAATTTGCGAGCCTTGGTCCGGAGCCACTGGGCGATGGATTAAGCGTGGAGCACCTGAAGACGGCGCTGAAAGGCAAAACTCAGTCGATCAAACTGTGCCTGCTCGACCAGAGGATTATCGCCGGGCTTGGCAATATCTATGTGTGTGAGGCGCTGTGGCGCTCTGGCATTCATCCGCGCAAGCAAGGCGGCAAAGTTACAAAGCCGCAGCTGGAACGGCTGGTTCCGGCCATTCGCGAGGTGCTTGAGACCTCGATCCGCGATGGCGGCTCCACTTTGCGGGATTATGCGCAGCCCGACGGCGAGCTGGGCTATTTCGCCACGCGCTTTAATGTCTATGACCGCACGGGCGAGGCCTGCCACCATAAGGATGGCGGGACGATTAAGCGCATCGGGCAAGGCGGGCGCAGCACGTGGTTCTGCCCCAAGTGCCAAAAGTGAGCGCGCTGGATTGATGCGACCTCAGGCAGGATCGCACCAAAATCATTGACGATTCGCAAGGCTGGCCCTATGTGCCGCGTTTTCCGGCGTATGGGTGAATTCCTGAGCGCCGATTCTTCGAGCAACCGATATTAGAGATCAGGCCATCCTTGGTGGCCCGCAGAAACCGCGAGACAGACACAGATATGGCCAATACGCCGCAAGCCCGCAAACGCATCCGCCGCAACAATCGCCGTGCGGAAATCAACACCGCCCGCATGAGCCGCATTCGCGGCTTCGTGAAGAAGGTAGAGGCCGCTTGCGAAGCTGGCGACAAGCCTGCTGCTGCTGAAGCGCTGAAAGCTGCTCAGCCAGAAATGGCACGCGGTGTTGCTCGCGGTGTCATGCACAAAAACACAGTCGCGCGGAAAATGTCGCGTCTCTCAAAACGAGTCGCTGCGCTCTGATTCGCAACCACTCGCATCCGTATTATTGCGGATAAATATACATAAGGGTCGGGCCGTAGTGGCCCGGCCCTTTTTGTTTGTGCGGAACATGACAGAGCTGACACACTGAGAGCTCAGGATTCCCCGCGATTCGCGGGGTCATAAACCAAAAATTAAAGGTAATTCAGCGCGTTGAACGGAGGCCTGCGGGTCACAGCCGAGTCAACACAAATATTTCTATTTTTTTACATTATGCACCCTTGCCTGAAGGTGAAATCCATAGGTACATCATGCCTGACTCGGGGCGGGACAGCCTGGGTTTTTAAAGTTTGAACGAAGAGGGGAAACCCGGATCTTTCGATTCCGGGTCATGGGAAGGCTTTGCCTGTCATGAAGTTGGGGAAACGCTCCAGATCAGCGGCTCTGGAGTTGGCACAGGATTACGTACGATGGTTCATAAAATAGATAAGGCGCGGTCTACGCGTCGGAAAGCAGATGACGACTTGATGGAAGATTCCGAAGCTGTGAACCTCGCTGCCGATTGGTCAGATATCAGCCAAGGACTTCGCAAGGATCTGGGCCACCAATTGCACAGCCAATGGATCAAACCGATCCAGGTTGGCGGCATTGATAAAGAGACCGGCACCCTCGATCTGTTTTTGCCAACTGAGTTTTCAGCCAATTGGGTGCAAGACCGGTTTCATGACCGTTTGCAGCTCGCTTGGAAGATCGCGCGCAGCGAAGTTCGCAATGTTCGCGTGCAGGTTCACCCCGGACGCCGCCAATTGCCAGAGCTGCGGCTCGACAATGGCCGCCGCCCCGCCAATGACGCGGATGCCAGTGCAATCGCGATGGCTGCCGGCACGATCGGCGATGCGGGCTTCACCAGCTCCGTGGGGCTCGACCCATCGCTGACCTTTGCTGCCTTCGTCACGGGCGAGGCCAATGTGCTCGCTTGCAACGCCGCGCAGCGTATGGCGGCAACTGAGCAGCCGCAATTCTCGCCGCTCTATCTGAAGGCTGCGACCGGTCAGGGTAAGACGCACCTGCTGCACGCAATTGGGCACGCATTCTTGCAAGCCCACCCGCGCGCACGGATTTTCTACTGCTCAGCTGAGCGCTTTATGGTCGAATTCGTCCAAGCGCTCAAAGCGAACCAGATGATCGAGTTTAAGGCGCGGCTGCGCAGCTTTGATCTGCTGCTGGTCGACGATATTCAATTCATCATCGGCAAGGCGAGCGCTCAAGAAGAGCTGCTTTATACGATCGATGCGCTTCTGGCTGAGGGCAAACGCCTAGTCTTTGCCGCTGACCGCGCACCGCAAGCGCTCGACGGGGTCGAACCGCGCCTCCTCAGCCGTCTTTCGATGGGTCTGGTTGCCGACATCCAAGCGGCCGACATTGAACTGCGCCGCAAGATCCTGGAATCGAAGCTCACCCGCTTTGCGCCGCTCAATGTGCCAGACGATGTGATCGATTTCCTCGCTCGCACCATCACGCGCAATATCCGCGAGCTGGTGGGCGGCCTTAACAAGCTGATCGCTTATGCGCAGCTGACCGGCCAAGAGGTTTCACTGCAGCTCGCCGAAGAACAGCTGACCGATATTCTGTCGGCCAACCGCCGCCGAATCACAATTGATGAGATCCAGCGCACGGTCTGCCAGTTCTACCGGATTGATCGTAGCGAGATGTCGTCCAAACGCCGCGCCCGCGCCGTTGTTCGGCCGCGCCAAGTTGCTATGTACCTCGCCAAGGTGCTGACACCGCGCAGCTACCCAGAGATTGGCCGGAAATTTGGTGGCCGCGATCACTCCACGGTTATCCACGCTGTGCGGCTGATCGAAGATCTGCGCACCCGCGATGCGGATATGGATGGCGATGTTCGCAGCCTTCTGCGCCAGCTGGAGAGCTGATTTTAGCGCTGCCAGAAGCACGCTGGGCCTAACCATTTAGCGCACAGCACTCGCACAACTGCTCAACAGTCTGTCGACAGGGTCATCAACAGCCCTACCCACAGGCTGTCGACAGGTTGTGAACATGATGCCAACAGACTGTGCATGACTGTTTCCAGCGCCTTATCCTCTGCCCGCCTCGATCGATTTGCGCGCCATATCGTGCTGCCAGAGATTGGCGGCGCGGGTCAGGTTGCGCTGGCTGGCAAGCATATCGCGATGATTGGGCTCGGCGGGATTGGATCGCCAGCGCTGCAATATCTCGCGGCGAGCGGCATTGGCCGCTTCACTCTGGTCGATGCCGATGTTGTCGATGCCAGCAATCTCCAGCGTCAGACCATTTTTTCATCCCGCGATGTTGGGCATGGCAAAGCGGTCTCAGCGCGCCGTTGGCTGGCGAACTTCGATGATGAGATCGACGCGGAGATTTCCGACAAGCGCATTGATCCACGCAACGCTCACGGCCTGATCGCCAGCGCTGATCTGGTGCTGGATGGCACAGACAACTTCGCCACCCGCTTGGCTGTGTCCGATGCCAGCGTCACAGCCGGTGTGCCGCTGCTCAGCGCCGCCGTTGGCCGCTTTCAAGGCCAAGTTGGCGCCTTTGCGGGTCACCTAGCTGACCATGCCTGCTATCGCTGCTTCGTCGGCGATGCCTTTGACGCTGAGGACTGCGACACATGTGCAGAGGACGGCATGCTGGGCGCGATGGCAGGCTGGGCCGGCAGCTTTGCCGCCATGCAGGCGGTTCGCGTCTTGCTGAGCGGTGTGAGCGCCTTTGGCGATCCGCAATGGGGCAAGATTCACATCCTAGACGGCATGAAGCCCGGCATGCGCACACTCAGCATCGCCAAAGATCCAGTATGCAAGGGTTGCGGGCCCTCAGACGCCTAACACCTCATCGACCCACGCCGGCACCAACACGCTGGCGGGGCCGTGCCGAGCCTCTGCAAAATGATGCGTGCCTTCGCTTGGCTCCAAATTGAGCTCCACGGTTTGAACGCCCGCCGATTTTGCTTCCTGGACGAAACCCGCCGCTGGATAGACCGCGCCGCTGGTCCCAATGCTAACGAACACATCAGCGCTGAGCAGCGCCGAGTAGATGCGGTCCATTTGATACGGCATCTCGCCAAACCAGACGACGTCCGGGCGCAGCGCCGTTGCCTGACACACGGGGCATGGCGGGCGATCGGCCATCGGCGCATCCCAAGGCGAGCGAACTTCGCAAGAGCTGCACAGCGCGCTTTTTAATTCGCCATGCATATGCAGCACATCGCGCGAACCGCCGCGCTCGTGCAGGTCATCGACGTTCTGCGTTACCAGCAACACTTCACCCGCAAACTCTCGCTCAAGCCGGGCGAGCGCTCGGTGGGCATCATTCGGCTCCACCTTGGACAGCGCCTCGCGACGCATATCGTAAAAGCCCAGCACCAGATCCGGGTCACGCGCAAAGCCTTCTGGCGTCGCCACATCCTCGACCTTGTGCTGTTCCCACAGCCCGCCAGCAGAGCGAAATGTATCAATCCCGCTCTCCGCTGAAATTCCTGCGCCTGTCAGGATGACGATGCGTTCAATGTCTGCCATGACGCCATCAAACACTTTGAATAGGTTAGTAGCAATGGCGCAAATCGGAATTATCGGCAGCAAGGGGCGTATGGGCGAGGCTTTGGCCCGGGCCATCGCGGATGCTGGACACCAATTGGCAGGCGGCGTGGATCAAGGCGAGGTGCCCGGTCCGTTGGCGGCACAGTCAGACGTGCTGGTGGACTTCTCAGCCCCTGCTGCATTGCAAGCAAACCTAGACGCTGCCCTCGCCTCTAGCACGCCGATCCTGATCGGAACGACCGGGCTGGAAGATGCGCATCACCAGTTGATCGATGATGTGGCAGAGACAATGCCTGTGCTGCAGACCGGGAATACGTCTCTCGGCGTCCACTTGCTGGCGCATTTGGTTCACCGCGCGGCTGAGACACTCGGGCCTGAATGGGATATCGAAATCCTGGAGATGCATCATCGCCACAAGGTTGATGCACCATCGGGGACAGCCAAAATCCTCGGGATAGCCGCCTCAGAGGGGCGCGGCATCTCGCTGGCTGGCAACACGGAGAGCGGGCGCGACGGCATCACGGGCCCGCGCAAAGAGGGCGCGATCGGCTTTGCGGCGCTGCGCGGCGGCAGCGTTGCCGGTGACCACAGCGTCATTCTGGCTGGCGACGAAGAGCGCATTACCCTGTCACACAGCGCAGAAAACCGCATGATCTTCGCACGCGGCGCCGTGAAAGCGGCCGGGTGGCTGACCGGCAAACCCGCTGGACGCTACACCATGAACGACGTGCTGGGATTGTGATCAGGCGCCAATGACCAAAGACCAGATCTTCGAATTCTTCCGCCGTTTGGCTGAGGACAATCCTGAGCCCGAGACCGAGCTGGAATATGGCAACGCCTATCAACTGGTCGTTGCTGTGGCCCTGTCTGCGCAGGCGACCGATGTTGGCGTGAACAAGGCGACGCGCGCGCTGTTTGCCAAGGTGGAAACGCCGCAGCAGATGCTTGATCTGGGACTGGAAGGCCTCACCGAGCACATCAAGACGATCGGGCTGTTCAACTCCAAGGCGAAGAACGTCATCGCGCTCTCGCAGCTCTTGATCGACGATTATGGCGGCGAAGTTCCGGACACGCGCGAAGACCTCATCCGGCTCCCCGGCGTGGGGCGCAAGACCGCGAATGTCGTGCTCAATTGCTGGTTCAAGCAAGAGACCTTTGCGGTCGACACGCACATCCTGCGGATGGGCAATCGCACAGGTCTGGCCAAAGGTAAGACGCCGGAACAGGTCGAGGCAAAGCTGGAAAAGCGCGTGCCGCAGCCCTTCCGCCTGCACGCGCATCACTGGCTAATCCTGCATGGCCGCTATGTCTGCAAAGCGCGTACGCCGGAATGCTGGCGCTGTCAGTTGGTGGACCTTTGCAGCTTTAGGAAGAAAGTGACTGAGGCGCCGAAACGATGAAACGAAACGCCATTATGCTTGCGCTGTTATGGATCACAGCAAGCTGCTCGCCCCCGCTCCTCTACTCTGAAACGCCTTTCGATTCAGAAAAGTGGCGTAATGCCGACACCAATACGCATGCGCGTGCCGAGATGCTGAATTCTTATCTTGTGCAAACCGACCTGACGAGCAAGACCCGTGCCGAGGTCGAGCAGACATTTGGTCAGCCGACCGAGACGCCACGTTTCGCTGAATCGGATATGGTCTATCTACTCGGACCAGAGCAGAGCCTGGACGATTCAGTTGGCTATGAGTGGCTGGTGATTGATCTGGACGAAAATGAGCTAGTCACCCAATTTGAGATTGTGACAGACTAAACATCATCCGCGCTGATCATTTCCTCGCGGTCAATCTCGTTAGTTAGGCTAGCCACTGTCGTTGCCACCGCTGCATCGCCGCTGACATTGGTGGTGGTCCGCATCATGTCCATGATCCGGTCGATACCGGCAACCAAAGCGATGGTCTCTAGCGGCACGCCAACCGCGCCGAAGACCAGCACCATCATGATCAGGCCTGATCCAGGAATGCCCGCCGCACCGATCGCGCCGAGAGTACCCAGGACGGAGATGAGGAAGTAGTCGCTCCATGACAGATCCACGCCAAACACCTGCGCCCCAAACAAGGTCGCAAGGCCCAGATACATCGCCGTGCCGTTCATATTGATTGTCGCGCCCAGCGAAATCACGAAGCTGGCAACAGAGTTCGACACGCCCAAGTTGCGCCGCGTGCAGCGCAAAGTGACCGGCAATGTCGCATTGGAACTGGCGGTGGAATAGCTGACCGCGATGGCATCGATAATCCCGCGAAAGAAGTCGATCACTGGCAAACGCGCGACGAATTTGATCATCCCGGCATAGATGATCCCGATGATCAGCAAGCAGCCGAGATAGTTTAAGAACACCAGAATACCGAGCGCCTGCAGCGCCTCTATCCCAAGCGTCCCTGCGACCCACGCCATCAGCGCAAAGACGCCAAACGGCGTGAGCTCCATCACCACCATCGTGACCTTTTGCATCACGACAGAGCCGCTCTCGAAAATCTTGAGGACAGGCTCGCCCTCTTCCTTTGCCATCAGGATGCCGATCCCGATCAACAGCGAGAAAACGATCAGCGGCAGAACATTCACGTCCGCCATCACCTGAACCGGGCTGGAGGGCACAACCTCCAGTATCATGTCTTGAAAGGTGACCGCGTTTTCTTGGCGGTCCTGCGCGCGTTCAAGCGCCGCAGAATCGAGCTGCATCGCCGATGCATCAAGCCCAGAGCCCGGCTGAACAAAGGTGCCGATGCCAAGGCCGAGCCAGACGGCCATTTGCCCGGTGACCACGAAAATTAGCAGGGCTCGCCACCCGACGCTGCCCAATTTGCGCAGGTCTCCAATGCTCGCAACGCCGGCAACCAGACTGAAGAAGATCAATGGAACGACCAGCATCTTGATAAAGGCGATAAAGATATCGCCGATGATCTTGATGCTGGCGGCCTCAGGCCCCCAGAAATAGCCGACGAGTATGCCGAGGATCAGCGCCCCGATTACCCGCTGCCACAAGGGAATATTGAACCAAGCCTTCAGCACATCTGCGCTCCCGCGTTTAGTCGTGTTTTAGAGCGGCCAAGGCCACATTCGTATATATCCGGGCCAGCGCATCCAAATCAGCAATGGCCACCGCCTCATCGCGCTTATGCATGGTTGCGTTGCAAAGCCCAAATTCAATCACGGGGCAAACATTGCGTAGGAAGCGTGCGTCGGATGTGCCGCCGCTGGTGGAGGCCTCTGGCGCGGTGCCGGTTTCCGCCTCAACCGCATCGGCAATCATCTGCGAAAATGCGCCCGGCTCGGTCAAGAATGGCTCGCCCGAGATGATCGGCCGCGCTGTCCCGCCGTGGTTTTCGGCGATGGAGCTGACCCTGTCAGACAGGCTGGCGCCGCTATGCAAATCGTTGAAACGGATCGAAATGCGCGCCTCGGCCTTTGCCGGGATAACATTGTGCGCCTTGTTCCCAACCGTCAGATCGGTGATTTCCAGATTGGACGGTTGGAACCAATCGGTGCCCGTATCCAGAGTAAGCGCATCAAGCTCGCCGAGCATCGCCACAAGTTTCGGCAGCGGATTGTCGGCCAGATGCGGATAGGCGACGTGGCCCTGCGTGCCCTCCACGCTCAGCCAGATATTGACCGAACCGCGCCGCCCAATCTTCATCATATCGCCGAGCTGATGCACGCTGGTCGGCTCACCCACCAGGCACAGATCAGGCTGAATGCCTTGCTCGCGCATGTAATCAATCAGCGCGCGCGTCCCGTGCAGCGCGGGGCCTTCCTCATCGCCTGTGATGATAAAGCTGATCGTGCCCGCATCCGCTGGCACATCGGCGATGGCCGCGATCATAGCGGCGACCGCGCCCTTCATATCAACCGCGCCGCGCCCATACAGCAGGTCGCCCCTGATCTCCGGCTCAAACGGAGCGCTGGTCCAATCTTCGCCGGGAGGCACAACGTCGAGGTGACCAGCGAAGGCGAAATGCTTGGAGCCTTCTGGGCCTTTGCGAATGGCGAATAGGTTCTCGACCGGGGCCTCATCGCTGCCCTCTGGCCCGTCGCCGCGCGTGAAACGGTGCACCGCAAAGCCATGCGGGGCCAGCATCGCCTCCATCGCATCGAACACCGTGCCGGTCGCCGGCGTAACGCTGGGCGCTGCGATCAGCCGCTGCGCAATCTCTAAAACTGTGGTCATCGTCGCTCCGGTTCGGGCAATGGTCCTGGGGCAAAGGCGCTTTCAAGCAGCTCGGCAATGCGGATGCCAGCCTGCTGAACGCGCCGCCGCGCGATTGGCACGCCTTTGACGATATCCTCTTGGCTGAGCGCAGTTTTGCGTGGCAGCTCGGTGCCGCAAACATCCTGCGTGTCAAAGGCGGTTGGATAGACGAAATCGCGGGCGATCTTCCAGCTTTCTCGGCCCCAGTCCGCCGGTGATCCGCCGCCCAGCTCGCTGCGTTCTGCTGGACTGTAGGAGCGGACAACAGGCCGCTCACCGCTGGTGATTGCGCGCTCTGCCAAGGGGCCATCCCAGATCCAATGCAGATTGAGGCTGGGGACGATCCCATAATCCGTCTCACGGTCATTTCCGCCGCGATCACCCTTATCGCCCGAATGCAGCGGCATATGAATGTCGCCCGCAAAATGGACCATGAAGGCCAGCGCCTCCAAGCGAATGTGATCAGGCAGGCTTTCGTCGGCGAGCATGCGGTGGCTGCGCTCTATCTGAGCGGTGACGCAGTTCCCGCCAGAGCAATTGGCGCGCGGGTTGTAAGCCTCGCAGATGGGGGTCGTCCGATAGTGCCAAGCGGCGGTGTAGCCCCAGCGCCAGCGGGTCCGGCGGACACAGTCAGGCCATACAGAGGCCTCTTCCAACGTGGCGAGCGAGCATTCCGGTGTACCCAGCAGCGCCTCTGAACGCAGCAGCCGCGCAATCTCAGCGCGAGCGCTTGGCGAGATATTTGCCTCACCGATCTCAGCCGTCTTGCCATGCGCGTAGAAACCCCAAGCGAAAGCCGGGCTTGGCGCGGCGAGCATGATTGCCAAGGCGCATAGCCAGAGCCTTGCGAAGGCGCGCATCAGCCGATTGTCTCGTATTGCTCAATCACCCATTGCTCCTCTTCTGAGGCGCCGATCCATTCCTGCATCCAGGCGTGTTCCCACAAGGCTTGCATATAGGCCTCTGCAAAGCCCGGAACGCCAATGCCGTAAGTGATGAAGCGAGAGACGACCGGCGCGTAGAAGATGTCCGCAGCACCAAAGGTTCCAAACAGAAATGGTCCGCTGCTGCCGTAGCGCGAGCGCGCCTCTGCCCACAAAGTCAGGATACGGACGATGTCCTGGCGTGCTTCTTCCGAGACATCCTCCAGCTTCACCTTGCGGCGGACATTCATCGGCAGATCACGGCGCAGCGCCATGTAGGATGAGTGCATCTCAGCCACCATAGCGCGGGCCATCCCGCGCGCGCTCTCGTCCTTTGGCCAGAAGCGGTCGCGCCCAACCTTGTCGGCGAGATATTCCATGATCGCCAGGCTGTCCCAAATGACTGTGTCATCATCCCATAGGATCGGAACCTTACCGTGCGAGGGCTGCATCTCGCCCATGCCTTGCTTCTGCTCTTCCCAGCCTTCGCCCAGGATTGGCACCGTGAGTTCTTCAAATGACAGCCCGGATTGCTTCGCCGCCAGCCAGCCGCGCAGGGACCAGCTGGAATAATTCTTATTGCCGATAATCAGCTTCATGACGGCTTGCTCCATCTTGCGGGGCTCAGAGGATTGAGGCAATTGTGCGCCTCGCTTTGCGATGCCCTAGATATTCAGTGTTTCGCTGTCGAGGCTGAACGGTTACTTCTCGGCCATCCAATCACAGAAAGGCTCTTCGCACAGACATGGCCACGCCACCATTCCACCTCGCCTTCCCGGTCGATGATCTTGCCGCCGCGCGTGCGTTTTACGCGGGCGTTCTGGGGTGCGCAGAGGGGCGCAGCAGCGAGGAATGGATCGACTTTGATTTTCACGGGCACCAGATCGTTGCGCATCTGGCCTCGGGTGCGGCGGGCGATGCCGCGAGCAATCCGGTTGATGGGCACGGCGTTCCGGTGCCGCATTTCGGCTTGGTCTTGGATATGCCCGCGTGGGAAGCTCTGGCGCAGCGATTGAAAGACGCAGGTACACAGTTTGTGATCGAGCCAACGGTGCGCTTCAAAGGCAAGGCCGGAGAGCAAGCGACGATGTTCTTCCGCGATCCATCGGGCAATGCGATCGAGATGAAGGCTTTCGCCGATCCCGCTCAGCTCTTCGCAAAATAGCCTTTAGGTGAAGTAGCTCTCGCCCATCGCGTCGAGCAAAACTGCGGCGCGAAGCTCCGCGATACCCATGCCCTTCTCGCTGCTGGTTATGTGCAGCTCAGGAAAGGCGGCAACATGCTTGCGCGCTTCGGCGGAGACCGCCTCCGCCGTCTTGGCAAGCTGGCTCGCTTTGATCTTATCCGCTTTGGTTAGGACGACGCGGTAGCCGACAGCTGCCTCATCCAGCATGGTCATCATTTCACGGTCCACGTCTTTGAGGCCGTGACGGCAGTCGACCAGCACCAGATTGCGAGCGAGAACGGGCCGTCCGCGCAAATATTGGCGCACCAGCTTCTTCCAAGTCTCGACCACTTTGGGCGGGGCCTTGGCAAAGCCATAGCCTGGCATATCGACGAGCCGGAACTGCGTCGGCTCACCCACTTCAAAGACGTTGAGCTCCTGCGTGCGGCCCGGCGTAACCGAGGTCCGCGCAATTGAGCGGCGGCCCGTGAGCGCATTGAGCAGCGAGCTCTTGCCAACATTGGAGCGCCCGCAAAAGGCAATCTCCGGCACCGTCGGCTCAGGCAGGAATTTGAGCTGGGGCGCGGACAATAGGAAGTCCACGCGCCCGGAGAACAGCTTGGAAGCGGTGCGCTCACGAAATTTCTGCGCGCGCTCCTCTTGCTCTTGCTGCTCTTGCGCTTGTTGTTCCTCTGGGGTCACGCCTCGCCCTTTGATTGGTCCTCAAGCGCTTTGCTGCGCTCCTTCTCGGCCTTTTCCTTTTCCGCCGCAGCGCGCAATTGCGGGTGCTTTGAATAAAGATAGCTTTGCTGAGCCAGCGTGAGGATGTTCGAGGTTACCCAGTAGAGCAGCAGACCAGCGGCAAACGGCGCCATAACGAACATCAAAATCCACGGCATGAAGTTGAAGATTTGCTGCTGCATCGGGTCCATGGCCGATGGGTTGAGCTTAAACGTCAGCCACATGGTGATGCCGAGCAGGACCGCGAGCACGCCGATGCCGAGGAAGCCGGTGACTTCAAACGGCAGCAGGCCGAACAGGTTGAGGATCGTCCAAGGGTCAGGCGCGGACAGATCCTTGATCCAGAACTCGACCAGCGGCTCATGCCGCATTTCGATCGCCAGGATCAGAACCTTGTAGAGCGCGAAGAAGATCGGGATTTGAATGAGCAGCGGCAAACAGCCGGCGAGAGGATTGACCTTCTCATCCTTGTACAGCTTCATGATCTCTTGCTGCTGCTTTTGCTTGTCGTCTTTGAAGCGCTCCTGGATCGCCTTCATCTTAGGCTGAACCGCTTTCATCGCGGCCATGCTGGCGAACTGCTTTTGCGCAATCGGGAACAGCAGACCGCGAATGATCACGGTGAGCAGGATAATCGCAACGCCGAAATTGCCGACAAATGCGAACAGAGTTTTGAGCAGCAGCAGCAGCGGCTTCTCGAGGAACCAGAACCAGCCCCACGAAATCGCCAAGCCAAAATCGTCAATGCCAGAGGCTTCATATGCGTCGAGCACCGAGCTCTCTTTGGCGCCTACAAACAGCTGAGTTGATTGCTCGATAGATTGCCCGGCTGGCAGAGTGACCGCATCATAGATCAGATCACTGCGGTAAATCTCGCCGCCCAGCGCGCGGAAACTGCTCTCAAAATTCCCTTCGCCCGGCACCAGCGCAGACAGCCAATAGCGGTCTGTAAAGCCGAGCCAATTGGCTTTGCCCTCTGGGGTGTAGCTGGGGACCTCGTCGAGGTCATCGTAAGCGTATTCCTCGTCGATCGTGCCGCCGAACACACCAACCGGGCCCGCGTGAACGATAAATTCGTCCGCTGAGGCATTGGCGCTCGTGCGATTGATCAGCGAGAACGGTTGAACCACCGCCGCGCTTTCACCCGCATTGGATACGGTTTGCACCGCTTCCAGCATGTAATTGTCATCGATCGAAAGCTTGATCGAATAGGTCAGGCCATCGGCCGCCTCGTGCGTCAGTGTGACCGGCGTATCCACCGTCAGCCGCTCCGCATCGGCGGTCCACACAACATCCGGGCCAAGCCGCTCAGCATTCGCCAAGAAGCCGAACTCAGCAAAATATTGGTTGTCCGTGCGATCGGGCGCAAACAGCCGCACCGGTCCGCTGTCATCGTCAATCGTCTGGCGATGATCCTTAAAGACAATGTCATCAATCCGCGCGCCAACTAGGTTGATCGATCCAGCCAGGCGCGGCGCATCAATCGCCACCCGCAGCGGGTTTTCCAACGCCGCATTGAGATCCACCGGACCTGCCGCAGGGGTAACGCCGCTGGGCAAATCTGCTGCGACAACGCTGGTCCCCGGGACATCGCCCGCGCTCGCAGCCGCCGCTGGATCAACTTCTTCGGTCGACGCCGTGATCGCGGCATCCGGATAGAACTGGCGCATGGCCACGTCCCAACCGAGTATAAGCAGACCTGAAAGCGCTACGGCCAGCAACAAATTACGCTGATTGTCCAAGAGTAAATCCTGTTTGTATGTTTGCCCGATTTGGCGGCAGGCGTGTTATATAGGTATGACAGTCAAAAATGCGAACTCAAGGGACAGGATCATATCCATGCCCGCCCCACGGATGGCAGCGCATTAGCCGCTTCGTCGCCAGCCATCCACCCTTGATCGCGCCATATTTCCCCAAGGCCTGGATCGCATATTGCGAACAAGACGGCGCATAGCGGCAGGTCGGCGGCAAAATCCGGCTTGGCCCCCATTGCCACAGCTTGGCGATGAAGATGAGAATGTGCTTCATGAAGGCGCCGAACCGCTGGCCTTTTGGCTCGGGATTTGGCGCTTGCCGCGCCGCGGCCTGCGCCCGCGGGCCGGATCGCCCTTCCCCGCCTTGGCGCGCTCCAATGCATGTTCAAGCTCTTGACCCAGTGCGTCAAAGTCGCGCTCCACCCCGCCGGCACGGCCGATCAAGACGTGGTCATGATCTGCTAGGCCAAACTGAGGCAAAGCGGCCCGCAGAATTTCCCGGAAACGGCGTTTCATTCGGTTGCGCACCACTGCATTGCCGATCTTCTTGGTGACAGTGATGCCATAACGCTGACCCAGACCGCCATTGGGGCGGGTAAGCAAAACGAACCCAGGCCGCGCCACACGCAAACCGCGATTCGCCGCCAAGAAGTCAGACCGCTTTGTAAGAACTTGAGCCATTGAGGTGCTGCTATACGCAGAACGGGCCCCCATTGGGAGCCCGCAGCATGCGACTGTATCTGTCGCGAGCAAAAACTGCGCGCCCCAGAAGGGGCGCCGACCAGCTTAATTTACGCGCAAAGGGTCTTGCGGCCACGCTTGCGGCGAGCGCGCAGAACCTTGCGGCCACCTGGCGTAGCTTTGCGAGCGAAGAAACCGTGGCGGCGAGCGCGCACGAGATTGCTAGGTTGGAATGTCCGCTTCATATAGTCCTCGAAATCAGTGTGCTCAGCAATATCAGGTATCGCTATTGCTGCGCGAATAAAAAGGGCCGCCTGCTGGCGACCGCATTACGAGCGCGCAGTTATGGGAAAGCGTAACCTGAGTCAAGCATTGCGAGCTCAACATGAGCGATATCATTGAATGCCAGTTTGATGGTGGGCAGCATGATAAAGTTCAGATCAATCTGGCGCTTGCGCTCAACCTTAGGAGCCTGCTGCAAGCGATCCGGGCGCAGCCAGCTACGCATTTCGTCCGCGCCGAGCCATTTGGCGCTTTGGTGCGGCACGGAATTGGTCATCGCGTAAAAGTCGCGGGCGCGCACAGCGCTCATGCCCATCTCGGTGTAATAGTCGAGATAGAGGCGGTTTTCCGGTGCGTCCGGAGCAAAGTCCTGTGGTTGGCGGCCATAATTGTCGAGCCAGGAATGCACGGCGAACTCAGCGCCGTCTTCCATCGTGCGGGTTGTGCCCGCCAGAAACAGCTCAACGGCGCCTGAACGCACTGATCCGCCGTCAGGGACATGGGTGGAGATGCCAGCAGCGCGAATGGCGCGGCCCACAGCCAGATTGGCAATGTCATCGCTGGTGCCTGGCGCTTCGATCAGTTCAAGCTGTTTGAGGCCTGGGAAGTCACGCAGCATCGCGCTGAAATATTGCGGGCTCATCCGGTTGGTTGAGCCGACGACAGCGGCGCGGTTCTCATCGAGCACCTGGAACGGGCCATATTGCGCAAGGGCCGTTTTCGCTGGCCGCGCAGCCGCTGGCAGCGGCGCTGCATAGCGGGCGGTCATTGCCGCAGTTTGCGGCTCCACATAGGTGTATTCAGTGGTAACCGTGGTGCTGCCAGCCGACACCGATTGAAAGCTAGCCGGTGAGGCGGCCGACGATTGCAGACGCACCCAGCGCTGAGCCGCAGGATCCCATTCTTCCACCCAACGTTCCACCGCAACTGAACGCGACGCGGCGAATTCTTGCGCAGCGGCGACACTTGGCAATGCAAACAAGCTGAAAAGAATGACGAAAAGGCGACCGATTTTTTGCATGCCGACTCTATAGATTCGACATATTTTAGGAATGGCGAAGTTTTATGCTTGCCAAAACCTTTAGGACTTGCACCTATGCCCGTAAGTAGTGCGCTTTAAAGAGTTTAGAGAGTCAAACGCACTATAGTTATTAGGGGGTTACTGCGTGGTCGCGCTGGTAAAAACGGTCGCTTATCTCGGGCTAGAAGCACGCAGCGTCGAAGTACAATGCCAAGTTGCCTCTGGTTTGCCGCGCTTCACAGTGGTCGGATTGCCGGACAAAGCTGTTAGCGAAAGCCGCGAACGGGTGCAGGCGGCGCTGGCCGCGATGGGCCTCGCCCTGCCTCCCAAACGGATCACCATCAACCTGTCTCCAGCCGATCTGCCGAAAGACGGCTCGCACTATGATTTGCCCATCGCGCTTGCGCTTCTTGCGGCAATGGGTGTGACCGATGCGGAGCAATTGGGCGACTGGCTGGCGGTTGGCGAGCTGTCGCTTGATGGCCGAATTGTCGCCACGCCAGGCGCGTTGCTGGCCGCGCTGCATGCGAGCGAGAATGAGATCGGATTGATCTGCCCGGCAGAGCAAGGCCCCGAGGCCAAATGGGCGAGCGGCATACCTGTGCTTGCGGCGAAGGATCTGGTCAGCCTGCTCAACCACCTCAAAGGCACGCAGACCTTAGCGGAGCCCGAACGTGGCGCGATTGAAGAGAAGCCGATTGGCGCAAACCTGAAGCAAGTCAAAGGGCAAGAGACCGCCAAGCGCGCGCTCGAGATTGCCGCTAGCGGCGGGCACAATATGCTGATGATGGGTCCGCCGGGTTCAGGCAAGAGCTTGCTCGCCTCCTGCCTCCCCGGGATTTTGCCTGAACTCACGCCCGGCGAAGCGCTGGAGGTGTCGATGGTGCAATCGGTTGCAGGCCTGCTCGACAGCGGGCGGATCAGCCGCTCGCGCCCTTTTCGCGCGCCGCATCACTCCGCGAGCATGGCTGCTTTAACGGGAGGCGGCCTGAAAGTGCGCCCCGGCGAGGTCAGCCTCGCGCATCTCGGCGTGCTGTTCCTTGATGAGCTACCGGAATTTCAGCGACCCGTGCTCGATTCCCTCAGGCAACCACTGGAGACCGGCCATGTCGATGTCGCCCGCGCCAATGCGCACGTCACCTTTCCAGCCAGAGTGCAATTGATCGCCGCCATGAACCCGTGCCGCTGCGGCCATGCGGGCGAGCCGGGCCATGTTTGCGCGCGCGGGCCGCGCTGCGCCACCGAATACCAAGCGCGTATCAGCGGACCCTTGCTGGACCGGATCGACCTGCATGTCGAAGTGGCGGCGGTGAGCGCGATGGACATGGCGCTGCCGCCAGCGAGCGAAGGCAGCGAAGCGGTCGCGCAAAGAGTGGCGGCGGCTCGGCGAGTGCAAGAGACCCGAGGTGTCCGTTCCAATGCGGAGCTCGATGGAGAGAAGCTGGAGCATTTTGCCTCGCCCGATGAGGCGGGGCGGCAATTGCTGATGCAGGCGGCTGAAAAGCTGCGCCTGTCAGCGCGCGGATACACCAGAATGCTCAGGGTCGCGCGGACAATCGCCGATCTCTCAGGGGCGGAGACTGTCGGGCGCGCACATATCGCTGAGGCGCTAAGCTATCGCCATCAGCCTGCGCGGATGTAGCAAATAACTAGGTTCTTTGATTAACCCGCTGCGCGCTTCGCAGCGGCCAGATCAACCACATCACCGCGCGTCAGATCGCCGTCTGCCGACGCGATCGAGCCATCGGAGCGTTTGCCGAGGTTTTCGCGCGCGACCAGCCACAGATCTTCATGGGTCAAAATGCGTCCGTCATGGGCGAGAATTGAAACCGGGCCGATTGGCAAACGATCCTTCTCGTCGACCAGGACCGGGCTCTCTTCAACCTCGACACCGTATTTCTGGCCCCATTGGCGAAGGGCGAGCATCGCGGGGAGCAGATCAAAGCCCTTGGGTGTCAGGCGGTATTCAATCTTGCGGCGATCATCCGCGCATGGCTCTCTTTTCAGGATCCCATGCTCGACCAATTTCGCGAGCCTGTTGGACAGAATATTGCGCGCAATGCCGAGCTCGCTGAGGAATTCCTCGAAATGGTGAAGCCCGTTGAAGCTCGCACGCAGAATCATAAATGACCAGCGTTCGCCCATCACTTCAAGTGCTTGCGGCAGGCCGCACTCGGTTAGTTCGCGTAGTGGCTCGCGGATATCGCCCATATTCAGTCCTCTCCCTGAAACCTATTTAGCGCGATTTTCCAATGACGCAAAAAGATTTCAGTTTTTAGTTGCAACTCAAAACCTAATCACTTAGGTAGTGATTCGCAACTGGTTTTGAAATGAAACTAAATCACAACTCAAGCAAGGAATGAACGATGACCCTCTCCCTTTCACGTTTCAGCCGCTTTTCGGTTTTCGCAATGGCGCTGGTCTACACTGCCCTGACATTCGGCGTGGCAACGGCGCCTTCGCCCGCAATGGCGAAGAGCGGCCCATATTACACCGTCACTCTTGCTCAGCCCGCCGATGACAACCGCGCGGTCGCATCAGGCGTCGCTTGGTCATGCAAAGGCACCACATGTGTCGCGAACAAAGGCCCGTCCCGCCCGCTTCGCATTTGCCGCGGCCTCGCGCGGGAATTCGGTGAGATCGTGAGCTTCACCGCCAAAGGTGAACAGCTGGCTGCGGACAAGCTGGCGAAGTGCAACGGCAAATAAGCCGACCTAACAGAACTCCTCTCGCCCGAAGCTCTCCAACTCGGGCGAAGAAAGATGGCCCCCGGCGCTTCCCCAATGCGCGCCGGGGGTCTTTTGTTTTAGGCTGCTAATTATTCTAGCCTGCTAAGAAGCCAGCGGAGCGCAATTGCGCCTCTAGGCTTGGCGCATCGGTGAACAAATGCGCCGACCATCCGCGAGCCTGCGCCGCCTCAATATTCGCGGCATTATCATCGGTGAAGAAAAGCTGCTCAGCCGCGAAGCCGCTGCGCTGCTCGACAATCTCGTAGATGCGTGCTTCAGGCTTTGCGACCTTCTCCGTGCCTGACACGATGATGTCGTCGAACAGGTCAAAGATCGCGTGCTCAGGGCGGAACATATTCCAAAATTCATGCCCGAAATTGGTCAGGCAAAACAGCGGCACCCCGTCAGCGTGCAGGCGTTTGACGATTTCATGCGTCCCATCAACCGGGCCTGGCACGGTCTCGTTAAAGCGCGTGGCATACGCTTCGAGATGGGCCTCATACGTCGGGAACATCGCAATCCGCTCTGGCACCATATCACCCAGCGGGCGGCCGCGATCATGTTCGAAATGCCATTCTTCGGTCACGACATTGGCGAGGAACCAATCGAGCTCTTCGCGGTCCTCGATCAGCTTCTCAAACAGAGCCCGAAGCTGCCAGTGAAACAGCACGCGCCCCACATCGAACACGACGGCAACGGGTGACTTACTCATTAGGAATGCTCCAAACACGGCAACGGCCCGCTCTCCATTGCGGAGGCGGGCCGGTGCGGTTGCTCAATTGCCGCGCAGGCAATCGGCCAATAACAGGACTGATTAGCCCTGGCGCGCCTTGAAACGGCGATTGGTCTTGTTGATCACATAGGTGCGACCACGACGACGAATCACTCGGCAATCGCGGTGACGGTTTTTCAGCGACTTCAGGCTGTTGCGGATTTTCATTGTCTGTCTTCCAAAAGGTAAGCGCGCCGGAGATAGCCCCGACGCGCGGAATTTGTTGAGCGCCCACTAGCGCCCGAGCCCGCCAAGGTCAAGCAATCTAAGCCGCAAAATCATGCACCTCGGCCTGACTTTACGGCCTAGCGCAGATCTGACAGCTTTCGCTCCCACGCCAGCGCGTGGGTGATAATCGTGTCGAGGTCAGCGTGCTTGGGCTGCCACGGCAAGGTGGATTGGATCCGCTTTGGATCAGAGACAAGCGAATCGGGATCGCCCGCCCGGCGCCCCTGAAGCACGCGGTTTATCGGGCGATTCGTCACACGGTCGACCGCATCCAGCACCTCAAGAACCGAGAAGCCTCGGCCATAACCGCAATTCATCGTAAGCGAGCGCTGGGGCTGTTCAATCAGCGCCTCAAGCGCCAGCACATGCGCCGCCGCCAAATCGCTGACATGGATATAGTCGCGCACCCCCGTGCCATCGGGCGTGTCATAGTCCGTGCCGAACACACTCACCGATTCGCGTTTGCCCAGCGCCGCTTCAACCGCGACCTTGATGAGGTGCGTGGCCCCTGCGGTGGATTGCCCGCTGCGCGCTTCAGGATCTGCGCCCGCGACATTGAAGTATCGCAAAGCGCAATAATTGAGATCATGCGCCGCTGATACATCGCCCAACATCTGCTCGGTCATCAGTTTCGACCAGCCATAGGGATTGATCGGATTGCGCGGCGTGTCCTCGGTAACCGGCGAGGTTTCTGGCACCCCGTAGGTGGCGGCGGTGGAGGAGAAAATGAAATGCGGCACGCCGGCCTTGGTCGCAGCCTCGATCAAGGCCCGGCTCTTCGCGGTGTTGTTATGGTAATATTTCAGCGGGTTTTCGACGCTCTCAGGAACGATGATCGAACCTGCAAAATGCATGACCGCGCCGGTTCCCTGCTCGGCAAATATGCGCGCCAGCAGCTCACCATCCTCAATGTCGCCTTCGTAAAGCGGTACGCCATCGGGGATCGCAAAGCGAAAGCCAGTGGTAAGGTTGTCGATCACAGCAACTGGCCAGCCTGCGTCTTTGAGCGCGAGCACTGCGTGGCTGCCAATGTAACCGGCACCGCCCGTTACGAGCACTGGGACTTTAGAAATTTCACTCATGGGTAAGGCCTTAGCAAGGTGGGCGTGCAAAAGCGTAGATGGCTCATCGAAAGAAGCGCAGTTTTGCACAATCGCGCCAATGGGTTCAAACAGTGCGTCATTATAACGGGATCGCGCGATCAATCGCCGCGCATATTTGAGGAGGCCCACATGGCACAGCCCATCAGGAAACCAGCCGCAATGCTCATCGCACTGGCGGCCAGCGCCGCGCTAGGCGCCTGCGCCACCGTGCCGCCGCCCAGCCCGGTTTCTGTGACCCGGTTTCACCAGCAGGATACGCTGGGCCAGATCGGCCAAGGCGTGGTGTTTGTCGAAAACGCGCCGGACGAGAGCAACGCCAATCTCGAACTCGCCCCATATAAGGCGGCAGTGGCAGCTCAACTCGCAGCGCTTGGCTACCGCGAGGGACCTCGCAGCGAAGCCAATGCCATTGCCAGCATCTCGCTGGAGCGGTTTGATGTGCGCAGCGAGCGCCAGGACCGCGGGCCCGTGAGCGTTGGGGTCGGCGGCCGGACCGGATCGTTTGGCTCAGGCGTTGGCCTGGGCATTGGGATCAACCTTGGCGGCGCCAGCAATCGCGCGCGCATCGGCACGGAGCTGTCGGTCACGCTTCGGCCTGTCGGCGCTCAGACGCCAGCCCCAAGCAATTTGTGGGAAGGGCGCGCTCAGATCGAAGTTTCTGAGGGCACGCCTGAAGCTCAGGCGGCTGAAACTGCACCAATTTTGGCAAAAGCCTTGTTTCGCGATTTCCCAGGGGGCAATGGCGACACCGTAACGATCAAATTGCAAGATATAGAGACGAGTGAGTGACCAACACAGTGAATGACATTGCCATTGATGCCGAGTTTGACAGCGGCAATATCCAAGTACTCTCCGTCTCCGGAAACGGCGCCGAGCTCGCGCTGCGCAAGGACCATATGTCCGAATTTGCGCAGTGGTTCCACTTCCGGGTCACATGCGCCGCCGGCGAAGAGCTGACGCTGAAGATCACCGGCCTCAACGAAAGCGCATTCACAGGCGGCTGGCCTGACTATGACGCCTGCGTGTCTGAGGATCGCGAATTTTGGGCGCGCGCATCCAGCAGTTTCGACAAGGACGAGGCGAATGGCACGCTGACCATCAGCTATGTCCCATCGGGCAATATCGCCTGGTTCGCATACTTCGCGCCTTACTCGATGGAGCGGCATCATGACCTCGTCGCAGAGGCCGCCGCGAGCGAAGGTGTCGACCTCTTGCGCCTTGGCACTACGCTGGACGGTCAAGCGATTGATTGCCTTGAAATGGGCGAAGGCGAGCGTTCCGTCTGGCTCTATGCGCGCCAGCATCCCGGCGAAACGCAGGCCGAATGGTGGATGGAGGGCGTGCTCGAATGCCTGACCGATCCGAGCGATCCGGTCGCGCGCGCGCTGCGCAGCAAATGCCGGTTCCACATCGTGCCCAATTGCAATCCGGATGGGTCGCGCCGCGGTCATCTGCGCACCAATGCGGTTGGCACCAATCTCAACCGCGAATGGGCCGAGCCGAGCGCTGAGAAATCACCCGAAGTCCTCGCCATCCGCAATCACATGGATGCAACTGGGGTGGACTTTGCGATTGATGCACACGGCGATGAAGCGATCCCCGCTGTGTTCCTGGCAGGCTTTGAAGGCATCCCATCCTGGACCGACGCGCAAGGCGAAGACTTCTATCGCTATCAGCGCATTCTGGACCGCCGCACGCCGGATTTCCAAACGAAGCTCGGCTATCCCAAAGCCCCCGCTGGCAAAGCCAATCTGGGGATCAGCACCAATTTGGTGGCGGAACGTTTCGGCTGCACCGCCATGACGCTGGAAATGCCGTATAAGGATTTGGCCGACGCGCCAGAGCCAGAGCAGGGCTGGTCACCGGAACGCTGTAAGCTGCTGGCGCGCGATTGTCTGGCCGCGCTGCTGGAATGGCTGGACGATCCGCAATAGGATTTTACATCCCGTTCAGTCTGCTCCCAGCCGGCGCTGTGCTACTATCCAGCGCAGTGCGTAGGGAGAGGACTAAACAATGGCCGAAAAACTGAACTGGAATCGCCGCAATATTCTGCTTGGAACAGGAGCGCTCGGCCTTGCGGCGATGCTTCCCGCGCCAGCCTATGCGCAAGGTTTCAGCCTCACCTCTTTGCTGGGAAAGGCCAGCGACAGCGCGCTCGATCAGCTCGCGCAGCCGGGTGCCTTTTACGGCGATGAAGCCATTCGCATTGGCCTGCCCATAATCGGCAAAAAGCGCGGCGGACTGCTCGGATCGATCCTGGGCGCGGGGCGAAAGCTGGGAATTCTTGATGGCGTCACCCGCCGGATCAATGATGCCGCTGGAATCGCTGCGGGAGAGGCCAAGCCGATCTTCCGCGATGCGATCAATGATCTCTCAATCGCCGATGCGCCGGGCATTATATCCAAGGGCGACGGCGGCACCCGCTATTTGCGAAGCAGCGCCAATGACACGTTGCAAGGCAAGCTCTCTCCGCTGGTCGACAGAGCGCTTGAGGAGCTGGGCGTTTATGGTGAGTTTGAAAAGCTATCGAGCCAGCACCGTTTTATCAGCGCAGCCGGGCTCAACCGCGAGGGGATCAATCGCAGCGTGACCGATCAAGGCCTCGATGGCATTTTCTCTTACATCGGCAAGGAAGAGCGCGCGTTCCGCAAAAACCCGCTTGGTGATGTCGGCAAGGCCTTGGGCGACATCTTCGGCAATTAAGCCAGATGCGCAGGCCCAAATGCGTGCGGGAGCAGCTGTGACAGGGCAACACGCCGGACCTCATCCGAGCCGACGCACAATATCTCTGGATCGGTCCCGCCCAATTGCGCGAGCTCATTCAGCACCTGGCGGCACCGTCCGCATGGCGTGATCGGGTCTCCATCGCCGCTGTCATGCGGGCCCGTTACGGCGACCGCCACCAGCCCGCCGCGCCGGCCATCAGCCATCGCTTTCGAAACAGCGATCGTCTCCGCACATAGCGCAAGGCCATAGCTGGCGTTCTCGACATTGGTGCCGGTCACGACCGCGCCGTCATCAAACAGCAGCGCAGCGCCGACCGAATAATTGGAATATGGCGAGTATGAATGCTCCGCCGCCGCGCGCGCAGCAGCCACCAATTCGCCCTCATTCAATTCTGGATGACCACCCATTCTATCGGCTCCTCTGCCGCTTCACTGACCAATTGGCTGTTGGCGCTCCATAGCAGCCATGGCCGTCCGGCATAGGCCGGTTTCGCGCGGTCGCGTTCCAGCCAAAGGTCGCGCTCGATATTGCCCGCGACCGTGTGGCGTTCTTCAAACTCGCTGCTGATTTTCAGCACAACAGGCTTGCCCGCATGCATCTCAATCTGATTGATCAAAGTCATCAGCTCGCTTTCGACCGCCGCGTCGCTGATCGCGTCTTCGCAAACGTCCGCCACCACCGATAAGCCAATCGCTGGCGGCAGCAGGTCGGCGCTGCGCGGCACCATGCGGGTAAAGCGGGCCGATTGCGGGTCTGCGCGCTGGCACGGGTTGAACACATGCAGCATGCCGACCTTCATCCCGCTGCGCTCAGCCGCGCTGAGGTGCTTGGCGAACTCAGGATCAGGCGGCGCAGTGGCATCGCCCAGATCAAGATAGACGAACTGCCCGCCCAGCGCTTTCAGCGTTTCAAACCGCACGTCCTCTGCCCCGCTGGCAACCACCGCGCCTTGCTCTGGAAAGACCGCCTCGTCCGGGCGCCAACTGCGCATGTCCCACCAGAACCAAGCGGCATAGATGATCGCGGCCAAAGCAAGGCTGGCCGCCGCATACAGCAGCAAACGCCCGCGGCGCGGTTTCCCTGTGCGCGTACGGCTTGGCCGTTTGGCCTTGGTTTTGGAACGACTGCTCGCCACGTCTGCTGCCCTGCCCCTGCCCTCAGCCTTTGATATGCAAAACGCAGATCAGGGTGAACAGACGGCGGGCGGTGGCGAAATCGGTTTCCACTTTTCCCTCAAGCCGCTCGAGCAAGAGCTCGGCCGCATTGTTGTGAATGCCGCGCCGCGCCATATCGATTGTCTCAATCTCTGACGGTGTCGCCTTGCGAATGGCCTGATAATAGCTGTCGCAAATCGCAAAATACTCGCGGATCGGACGGCGAAAACGCGCCAGGCCAATCACCAGACTTTCGAGCAACGCTTCATCCGTATCGCTGACATCCATCACCAGGCGGCCATCGCGCACGGACAATTGCAATCGGTACGGCCCGTCCGCGCCGCGCTCTGCACTGCGCAGCGGCTTAAAGCTGTTTTCCTCGATCAGGTCATAAATCGCGACGCGCCGCTCCTGCTCGACATCGGCGTTGCGCCAGAGGATCGTCTCCTCATCCAGCGCGACATGCGCGATGCGATAATTGCCGGGTTGGCTCGCAGAAGATTCGCTTGGCGTGACCATTACAAGCATCGCCTTCGCAGATCGTATCGGGACAGTTCAAGCACTTCGATCAACCATCCCCGCTATCCACAGCCAAGTGAGGCGAATTTGCCGCCATTTGCCCTTGCGCCATTTCCCATCCGCTGCGCAAGAGACGCGCATGGCCGAACCTGAAATTCTTCTCCCCATCGATTCTCAATCCGACACTGCTCGCAAGCTGCCTTCTAACCTAGAGGCAGAGGCGGCGTTTCTGGGTGCGGTTCTGATCGACAACCGGGTGATTGAGGAATTGCAGACCCCTCTGCGGCCCGACCACTTCTTTGAGCCGCTGCACGACCGGATTTACACCCGCATCCTGACCCTGATTGAGCGCAATGCGACCGCCAGTCCGGTCACTCTGCGCCCGTATTTCGAGAGCGATGAAGCTCTAAAGGAATTAGGCGGGACGAGCTATCTGGCTCAGCTAACTGCGAACGGCGCAGGCCTGCTTGCCCCGCGCGAATTGGCTCAGCAAATTTACGATCTTGCGCTGCTGCGGGAACTGGTCAGCGTTGGCCGCGGCCTGGTGGAAGGCGCGCTCGACACCAGCGAAGAAGTCGATCCGATGGACCGAATCTCGCAAGCTGAAGCCGACTTGTTCAAGGTTGCCGAGGGCGCGGCCACGGGCAGCGAAGCCTCGACTTTCCGCGACGCGGCGCTAACCGCAATCAAAATGGCCGAAGCCGCGATGAATTCCGGCGGCGGGCTATCAGGCAAGACAACCGGCCTGCAGTCAATCGACCGCAAGACATCCGGCCTGCACGCCTCCGACCTTATCATTCTCGCCGGGCGTCCGGGCATGGGCAAGACATCGCTTGCCACCAATATCGCCTTCAATTGCGCCGAAGCCCATTTGAACTGGGAGCAAGATGGCGGCGAGTTCAATTATGGCGCACCGGCCGCGTTCTTCAGCCTTGAGATGAGCGCCGACCAGCTCGCAACGCGTATCCTTGCCGAGCAAGCCGAGATCAGTTCTGAGGCTTTGCGGAGCGGCAAAATGAGCCGGGAGGACTTCCAAAAATTGTCCTTTGCGAGCCAGCGCCTTGCCGAATTGCCGCTCTATATTGACGATACGCCTGCTCTTACCATCGGTGCGCTGCGCACCCGCGCACGGCGGATGAAGCGGCGTCATGATATCGGCCTGATCGTGGTCGACTATCTGCAGCTGCTGCAGGGCTCTGGCCGGGCGAATGACAATAGGGTCAACGAGATTTCGGAAATCAGCCGCGGCCTGAAAACGCTCGCTAAGGAACTCAGCGTTCCGGTGATCGCGCTCTCGCAGCTTAGCCGTGCGGTGGAACAGCGCGAGGACAAGCGGCCCATGCTGTCTGACCTTCGCGAATCGGGCTCGATTGAGCAAGACGCCGACATGGTCTGGTTTGTCTACCGCGATGATTATTATCTGGAGGCCACGCGGCCCGACTTCCCGACCGAGGCCAGCACGCCTGAAGCGGTTGAAAAATACCGCGCTTGGGAAGAATCCTACGAGCAGGTCAAAAACAAGGCTGCGGTCAACGTTGCAAAGCAGCGTCACGGTTCGACCGGCATGGTCCCGCTGCATTTCCAGAGCGAGTTCACCAAATTTACCTCGCCAAATCTCAAGGATTACTCGGATTACGGATACGAGTGATATCCGCGCGGAAAGGCGCGGTCCTTAAGGATTGAGCCTGCGCGCAGCCCAGGCATCCGCCAATCCGAAATAGAACCACAATCTCCAGCGCAGGCGCGTAAAGAATGTGGCGTTTTCGCTGTACCATTCCGGCGTGATCGGTGTGCTCGCGCGTTCCAGATGATCCATGAATTCGCGCAGGCGCGCGGCCAGCGCCTCATCCTCGACGCGCACCATCAGCTCCAGATTGATCCGCACAGAGCGGCGATCCAGATTGGCGCTGCCAAAATAGCTGATCGCATCCACGACCAGCAATTTCATATGCAGCTTGCACGGGCGAAATTCGAAGATGCTCACACCCGCTTTTAGGAAGCGGTTGTATAGCAGTCTCGCCGCCTCAATCGTCGCCATTATGTCGGACTTGCCTGCGGTGATCATGCGCACATCGCCGCGCCTTCCCACCTTGGCCATTTGACGCCGAATGCTGCGCGGCGGGGCGAAATAGGCGGTCACAAAGTCCAGCCTGGTGGCCTTCGCCAGGTCCTTCTTCAGCCGGTACGCCCAATTCTGCGCGCGCACGACTGGCCCGCCCAGCACCAATTGCACGGGCTCATCCCCAGGGTCCCAATCGCGCACCATCTTGCGGATCCTGCGAAGCTGCGATCCTTCGCTTTCCACCCAGCTACAAATGCTGGCGAACCATTCGCCAAATCGGCTCACCACGGGCCCCTCAATCGCGACCCCCAGATCGCACCAGCCGTTTTTCTCGGGCGGGTCATAATAGTGATCAGAGACGTTGGAGCCGCCGGTCATGACCCGCGCGCCGTCGGCAATCGCGAATTTTTGATGGTTGCGAATAAGGTAGCGCACGCCCCAGCGCGGCGAAAAGACGGCGAAACGCCCGCCCGCTTGCTCCAAGGGTTCAAAGAATTCCGGCGGAGCATCGCTGCCAAACGCATCGACGATCAGATGGACCTTCACCCCGCGTTTCGCCGCCCTCACCATCGCATCGCGAACTTTCGTGCCGGAGACATCGTCTTGAAAGAGGTAGTAAAAAACCTCCAAAGAGCGCTCCGCCTCGTCAATATGATCGATCAGAGCCGCGAGCCTGTCTGAGCCTCTGGGATAGAACGTGAAGGCGTGACCCTGAGCCTCCATCTGGAAACTGTCGGAATCGCTGTAATCGCTCGTTGGCGTTTCGGCGGGATTGGGCGCAGGTTGCATAGGCTGACCCTCTTAGAGCGTCGCCCGCAGAATGCTCGCATTTCTTGACTCACAGCGGCCTTACGACTAATTGCGGCGCTCATTTTCCAAAAAATCTAATTTAAGAGGCCAGTATGGCACGCGTTACCGTTGAAGATTGCGTAGACAAGATTCCAAACCGTTTTGATCTGGTGCTGCTCGCAGCCCAGCGTGCGCGCGAAATCTCTGGCGGTGCTGAACTGACCCTCGACCGCGACCGCGATAAGAACCCGGTTGTGGCCCTGCGCGAAGTCGCTGAGCAAACAATCAAGCCGAAGGAACTGAAAGAGGCGCTGGTTACCGGCCTTCAGAAAATCCTTCCTGATGACGAAGATGATGCCGATGAAATCGGCTCGCTGAGCCAATCGGCCGAAGCGCTGCGGATTACCGCTTCTGCTCCGACCCGCTCGACATCGATCGGATCAGATTACGACGGCAGCTAAGCTGGCTTACATTCATGCGCGCTTTTGCGCGCAGTTTACGAAAGAGGCTGCCGGTTGGCGGCCTTTTTTGTGCCTATCTTGCCGCCCTCCTTCACAATGTGCGAAGTCCGGGGCTTCAGGGTCTTTCACCTTGGCGATCATGCTGCTTATAAGGCGGCAGGTGGATTGAGGGGTCTATGAGCGACATAACTGAAGGCGTTGGCGCCGCGATTGAAGGGGCCCTGGCCAGCCGCGCAGTTGAGCCAGTGCACGGCGAGAACGCTGCTCTGAATGCGGACGGCAGCGCGGTCGCGACCTGCAAGAATTGCGGGTCTGATGTGACGGGCGAGCATTGCTCTGCCTGCGGCCAGAAACGGCACATCCACAGCAGCCTCGCCGCAATCGCCCACGATCTCATCCACGGCGTACTGCACCTTGATGGCAAGCTGTGGCGCACATTGCCGATGCTCGTTCTGAAACCTGGCCAATTGACCCGCCGCTATATCGACGGCGAGCGCGCAAAGTTCGTCAGCCCGATGGGGATGTTCCTGTTCACCGTCTTCTTGATGTTCGCCGTGTTCCAAATCGCTGGGATCAGCACGCCGACCACCCTGCCCGACAGCACCAACGTCAACTTCTCTTTGAACGAAGCTCAGGAGGAAGTGGCCGCAGACCGCGCAGCAGCGGCTGAGGCGCTAGAGAATATACCCGAAGGTTCACCCGGACGAGTGGCCGCCGAGATCGCCCTCAGGGAAGCCGAAGAGGCCGTTGCAGGGATGAACGCCGTTGATGAAATGGTGCCAGATGCCGCCGGATCGAACTCACTCAATCTGACTGGTATCGAAGCCTTTGACGAGGGAGTCATCAAGAAGTGGAACGAAAACCCCGGATTGATGCTCTATAAGCTCCAAAACAACGCCTATAAGTTCAGCTGGCTTTTGATCCCGCTATCGATCCCATTCGTGTGGGGCCTGTTCTTTTGGAAGCGCCGTTTCAAAGCCTACGATCACGCGATTTTCGTGACCTACTCGCTCGCCTTTATGTCGATGCTGTTCATCATTGTATCGATGCTCATTCTGGCTGGGCTAAGCCCAGGATGGATCGTCTTGATGACGTTTCTTATCCCGCCGGTGCATATCTACCGCCAGCTTAAGGGCGCTTACAATCTGTCTCGCTTCTCTGCATTCTGGCGAACAAGCGCGCTTTTGAACATGATCTTGTTTCCGATCACATTTGGTTTTGCGTGGCTGCTGTTGATGATTGGAGCGTTTTGACCGCGAGCAAGTGGCTGCGACTAACCGCTTACTCTCCTGACCAGAAAAAGGGCGCCTGAGTTACCCCAGACGCCCCGACTCACTTCGGTGATATTTGGCTGATCTTACGCGCCCTGAGGTGCGGCTCCGCCTTTGTCATCTTTCGATCCAAAGCGCTTGCCGGCTTTCGGGATCGCAGAGCCATGGGCTGGCTGCACCACCGCTGGGCCTTTTGGCTCATCGGGTCGGTCCATCTTGCCGGTGTCGAGCAATTGCTTGATCTCATCGCCGGTCAGCGTCTCATATTCGAGCATCGCCTGCGCCAAGAGGTGCAATTGGTCCTCGTGCTTCTTGAGCAATTGAGTCGCGCGCTTGTGCGCTCCCTCAACCAGACCCTTAATCTCAGCATCGATCAGCTTGTTCGTTTCCGCTCCGCCCATTGTGCGAGCGGTTTGGCCCATGCCGAGATAGCCCTCTTGGCTTTGCTCATATTGCAGCGGCCCAAGCTTTTCTGACATGCCCCATTTGGTCACCATATTGCGGGCCAAATCGGTGGCGTATTGGATGTCTGACGAAGCGCCAGAGCTGACCTTGTCATGGCCGAAGATGATTTCTTCCGCCACGCGTCCGCCCATGCTGACAGACAGGTTCGCGTGCATTTTGTCGCGGTGATAGGAATAGCTGTCCCGCTCTGGCAGGCGCATGACCATACCCAAAGCGCGGCCGCGCGGAATGATCGTCGCCTTGTGGATCGGATCGGATGCTTCCTCGTGGACCGAGACAATTGCGTGACCGGCCTCGTGATAGGCGGTCATCTTCTTCTCGTCTTCGGTCATGACCATAGAGCGGCGCTCTGCACCCATCATGACCTTGTCTTTTGCGTCCTCAAACTCGCGCATAGCGACCAAGCGCTTGTTCCGGCGCGCCGCCAGCAAAGCGGCCTCGTTCACCAGGTTGGCGAGATCAGCGCCAGAGAAGCCCGGCGTACCGCGCGCAATCGTACGCGGGTTCACATCCGGTGCCAGCGGCACCTTCTTCATGTGAACGCCAAGGATCTTTTCCCGGCCATCAATGTCGGGGATCGGAACCACAACTTGGCGGTCAAAACGGCCCGGACGCAGCAGCGCAGGGTCGAGAACGTCAGGACGGTTGGTTGCAGCGATGATGATGATGCCTTCATTGGCTTCAAAACCATCCATCTCAACCAAGAGCTGGTTGAGCGTCTGCTCGCGCTCATCATTGGAATTGCCGAGGCCGTGACCACGCGAGCGGCCAACCGCGTCAATCTCATCGATAAAGACGATGCATGGCGCGTTTTTCTTGGCTTGTTCAAACATGTCGCGCACGCGGCTTGCGCCGACGCCAACGAACATCTCGACAAAGTCAGAGCCTGAGATTGTGAAGAACGGCACGCCCGCTTCACCCGCAATCGCGCGGGCCAGCAATGTTTTACCGGTACCAGGCGAACCGACCAGCAATGCGCCTTTCGGGATTTGACCGCCGAGCTTGGAGAAGCGCTGAGGATCTTTCAGAAATTCGACGATTTCTTCGAGCTCTTCGCGCGCCTCATCAATGCCCGCAACATCGTCAAATGTGACGCGCCCTTGGCGTTCGGTCAGCATCTTGGCCTTGGATTTGCCAAAGCCCATCGCGCCGCCGCCGCCGCCCTTTTGCACTTGGCGAAGCGCAAAGAATGCGATTCCCAAGATCAGGATGAACGGCAAGGCCTGGATCAGGATCACCCAAAGCACATTCATCTGCTCTGGTGCTTGCCCGGCATATTTCACTTCATTGTCATCGAGCATCTGCGTCAGCTGATCATCACCCGGAACCGGAACGGTCGAGAATGTCTCGTCATTGTTCTTAAGCTTACCAGTGATCAGGTCAGGCGCGATCTGAACCTCGGAAACGCGCCCTTCGGCGACCGCTTCGCGGAATTCAGAATAGCGCATTTGCTGCCCAGGGGCAGCATTAGTGTTGCTGAACATCGACACCACGACGAGCAGCGCCATGAAGATGCCGCCCCAAATCATCAATTGCTTGACCCATGGGTTCGGGTTCTCAGGTGGAGTTTGTTGCGGGTCGTTTTCGTCGCTCATGCGCTCAGATTCCTTGTTCTCACCCGAATATGTAGGTGAGCAGAGATGAATGGCAAGATATCGTTATACGTAACGGATCATGCGAAATTGCGAACAGATTGATCTGTTTTTGCGATTCAAGCCAATTGGTTATGGCTTTTCAGGCGAATAGGCGCGCAGGAAAACATCAACGGCGCCGCCGATCCGGGCATCCTTCGCCTCTGGCGTGATAATTTCGCCAAAGCGCTGCTCAAGATCGCCCATCCCCTTGCACATTGCGACAAACTGTTCCGCCGCGAGGTCAGGATTGGGCACGGACAGCTCGCCAGAGGCATCGGCATGGGCGAGAAACTTGCTGAAGGTCTCTTTCATGCGCCACGGCCCGGCCTCCAGAAATTCCCGCCCGATGGAAGGGTTGGTTTCCGTCTCGGCGGCAATCCGCCGCTCAAATTGGACCATCTCTGGACGCGAAAGAAACGCAAACATGGCCTCGCCAATCACGCGCAGACGCTCCGCAATGGGGGTGCCGGAGACCGAATCGATCGAGAAATAGCCGCGCATTTTGCTGCATTCATGCTCGACAGCGGCGGCGAACAAAGCGCGCTTATCACCGAAATGATTGTAGATTGTGACTTTGGACACGCCGGCATCAGACGCGATCTGTTCGATCGAACTGGCTGCGAAACCAACGTCAAAGAAGGAACGCGCGCCGGCCTCCACAATCGCATCGCGCTTTGCGGTGTCGACCGGTCTTCCGGTTCTTTTTTGAAACTGGGTTGACAAAGTGAACGGCTCCGTTCAATTAAACGCGACCGTTCAATAATGTGATAGACGTCACAAAGACGCAACCCCCTCTCGCCGTAAAGGTTCCCGCCACGTGCTTTGGATTGCGATACGAATGCTGACCGGTGATGCCCAAAAGTTCTACGGGCTGTTGTTCGGTATTGGCTTTTCGACCCTGCTGATCACGCAGCAGCTCACGATCTTCGTGAACCTGATCGAGCGCGGCGCGAGCGGTGTTTACAATGTGCCGACCGCTAAGGTCTGGGTCATGGACCCGGTCAGCCGGACGACCGACGTGAACTATGCGATGCCATCGACAGCGCTGGACCAAGTGCGATCGGTGCCCGGCGTGGAATGGGCCGTCCCGCACCTACGCGCGACCGCCGCCGTGCGGACTCGCACCGGCGACCTTGAAGGCGTCACAATCATCGGCGTTGATGACGCCAGCCTGATCGGCCTGCCAAAGAATATGGTCGAGGGATCGCTCGATGTCTTCGCTCAGCCCGACACCGTGGTGATCGACGATGTCGGCATCAACAATATGTTTGAAGACGGGACCGATCCCATTGGCCAAAGGCTGGAACTGAATGATCAGCGCGCCGTCATTCGCGGGGTTGCCGATGCAATCCCGAGCTTCACCAGCCAGGTCACACTCTACACAAAATACAGCCAAGCGCTGAATTACGTCCCCGGCACGCGCAACCGGATGAGCTTCGTGCTCGCCGGGATTAGCGACGGCGAGACCGCTGAAGGTGTCGCTGATCGGATCGAAGAGCAAACCGGTCTGAAAGCGGAAACCCGCGATGAGCTGGCGCAAGCGGGCGTCGATTTCATCATCCAAAACACCGGCATCCCCACCAATTTCGGGATTACCGTCTTGCTCGGCTTTATCGTTGGGGTCGCGATTGTCGGCCTCACCTTCAGCCTGTTTATCAGAGACAACATCAAGCAGTTTGGCGCGCTCAAAGCGATCGGTGTGACCAACGCCAAAATCATTCGCATGGTGGCCGTGCAAGCGGGCCTTGTTGGCTTCATCGGTTATGCCATCGGCGTGCTCGGCACCGTCGGCTTCCTCGCCGCGTTTTCGGGCAACCCATTCTTCAAGGGGTTCTACATCCCTTGGCAGATCCCGCTGGTGAGCCTGGCCTCGGTCATCATCATTCTCGCGATCACAGGCTTTATCGCCATCCGCAGCGTGCTGCGCACAGAGCCAGCGGCGGTGTTCCGGTGAGCGATATGCCGCAGACCCAGAGTGCCCCTTCTGAGGCCCCGCCGCGCGAAGCCGCCATTTGCGCGCGCGGCATTGTTCGCGACTTCCAAGCCGGACAGTCCACGATCCGCGTGCTGCACGGGATCGACACCGATATTCAGCCGGGCGAGATGACCTACGTCGTGGGCGAAAGCGGCTCTGGCAAAACCACTCTAATCTCGATCATGTGCGGCATCCTGTGGCCGACCGAGGGCGAGGTTCGCGTGTTCGGCACCGACATCTACAACTTGAGCGACACGGAGCTAGTGAACTTCCGCCTCCAAAACATCGGTTTCATCTTCCAGCAATACAACCTCATCCCCTCCATTGATGCCGCCGCTAATGCCGCCGTGCCGCTGATCGCTCAGGGCATGGCCTTGGAGCCGGCGCGGCGCAAAGCGATCGAATTGCTCGATGCGCTCAACATTGGCGATCAGGCGAACAAACTGCCCAAACAGCTCTCCGGCGGTCAGCAGCAACGCGTCGCCATTGCCCGCGCTTTGGTTCACGAGCCGCGCCTTGTGGTGTGCGACGAGCCAACCGCGGCCTTAGACGCCAAATCCGGGCGCAGGGTGATGGATTTGCTGCGCGAGGTTGCGGTCGCCGAAGACCGCGCCTGCATCATCGTGACCCACGACAACCGTATTTTCGATCTCGCTGACCGCATCCTCGTGCTCGAGGATGGCCGGGTCACCCATGACGGCACAGAAATGCCGGACGACCACTAAACCCTCTTTCGTTCTCCCTCGAGGCACAGCCATGGCTATTCTACCTGAAAATCTCAGCTTCTCACGCAAGATCATGCCGATCCTGGCCGTCATCGGCCTGATCGCGGCGGTGTATTTTATCGTGACCGGCCTGCCCGATCGCGAGCTGTCCGAGCCTGATCGGGAACCGCCCAAGGCAACCGGCGAGCTTGCCAATTCGGCCCGCGTGGCTGGTGCTGGATTGGTCGAGCCTTCGAGTGAGATTATCGATGTCGGTACGGCCCTGTCCGGCCTCATCGCGGACCTGCGGGTGCAACCGGGCGATTTCGTGGAGAAGGGACAGCCGCTGTTCGTGGTCGACGACAGGGCCATTCGCGCCCGGCTCCAAGAGACAAACGCAGCCGTTGGCGAAGCCCGCGCCGCCATTCGCGAAGCCCAAACCGCGCGCAGCACGGCCCAGCGCCAGCTCGCGCTCTATGGCCAGATCGACGATCCAGCTGCCGTCAGCCAATCCGAAGTGATCCGCGCCGAGGGCGAAGTCGCTGCGGCAACGAGCAGGCTGGAGCTTGCCCGCGCCCGCCTGACCGCCGCCCAAGCAGGGGCATCGAGCGCGCGAACCGAGCTTGGCCGGTTGACCGTGCGCGCGCCGATTGCGGGCGAGATCCTGGCGGTGAATATCCGCCCTGGCGAATTCGTCTCCAATCAAGGCGGCGGCAATTCTACCCCCTTCATCCAGATGGGTGAGACACGCCCGCTGCACGTGCGGATCGATGTCGATGAAAACGAAGCCGTGCGCCTGAACCTAGGCGCATCGGCCATCGTCAGCCCGCGCGGCGCGGCGGACAGCCAAGTCGAGGCGAAATTCGTCCGCGCAGAGCCGCAAGTCGTGCCCAAGCGCCAGCTGACCAATAGCGCAGCAGAGCGCGTCGATGTCCGCGTGCTCCAGGTAATCTACGAGCTGCCAGAAGGCGATGCCTTCCGCGTTGGGCAGCAAGTGGATGCGTTTATCCCCGCCCGCAGCAGCTCCAGCGATACCGCCGAGAAACCCGCCGGTGAGACGGAGGAATAGCCGATGGTCCGCCTCTCCTCCCCCGCACTCTTGCGCGGATCCTTCGCTGCCGCGCTAGCGCTCTCGCTCGGCGCCTGCGTCGCTGGACCCCCGCCGGAAATCGCCACGCCTGCGCCTGAGCTGCCCGAGAGTTTTCTGTTCGCGCCCTCCGCTGAGACGAGCGCCACTCTGGCAGAGCTTTTGCCGAGCGATGATCCCGCATTCATCGACCTGTCCACCCAGGCATTGGATAGCGCCCCCAGCCTTCAGGAGGCCTTGGCCCGCATCGACATTGCGCGCTCCGGCGCGCGCCGGGCGGGTGCTGCGCGCCTGCCGCTCGTCACCGGTGATGCATCGGCAACGGGCACGCGGATCAACCCCAATCAATTCGGCGATGGCGCGGCGCAGGGCGGCTTTATCGACACCGAGCAGGTGCAATATGGCGCCAATGTCGCGGCCAGCTGGGACTTGGATATCTTCGGCCGCCTCCGCGCGCAGGAACGCGCGGCCATCGCCCGAATTGACGCCGCCAGCGCCTCTGCGGGTGCCGTCCGCTTGGCTCTGGTCGCAGAGATCGCGACCAGCGTGATCGATTGGCGCACGTTCTCTCAGCGTCAAGAGGCGCTCGAGCAAGACGTGCTCGCCGCCGAACAACTCGCAGGTCTCGCCAAAACGCGCGAAGACGCTGGGCTCGCCCCCGGATTTGACCGCGTCCGCGCAGAGGCAGCTGCAAGCGCCTCGCGTTCCCGCTTGGCCGCTCTCGCCAGCGAGCGGGTCCGCATCATCGGCCGCTTGGTCACGCTGACGGGTCAGAACGCGGGCATCGTCATCGCAGCTCTGGAAAAGCAGGGCCCAGCGGGCGTGCGCGCGCTGGCACCAGCCGCCGTCCCGTCCCTGGTACTGACCAACCGGCCTGACGTCTTGGCGGCAACCGCAGAGCTGGCCGCAACCGATGCAGACCTTGCCGCAACCGCGCGCCAGCGCTTTCCGCAATTCACCCTGTCCGCCGCGCTCGGCCTGCTCGCCTTCAACCTGGGCGATCTGTTCAATTCGGATTCTCTGGTCGGCTCGCTCAGCGCAGGCTTGGCCGCGCCCTTGCTCGACTTTGGCCGGATAGAGGCCGAGATCGATGGCGCAGCTGCGACCAAAAGGGCCGCCTTCGCCGCTTATCGCGGAGCGGTGTTCCAAGCTCTGGGCGAAGCAGAAACCGCCTACGGCCTGATCGAAGCGAGCGACCGCGAAGCGGATCTGGCAGTGAAGGAAAGAGACGAATTGCAGCGCGCAGCGAGCCTCGCCAATTCACGCTACCGCGCCGGGCTAGCCGATTTCCTGACCGTGCTAGAGGCCCGCCGCGCCGCCGATGCGAGCGGAGAACGCGCCGCCGCCGCGCTTGGCAGAGCTCAGCGCGCGCGAGTGCTGCTGTGGCAGGCTCTGGGCGGGGAGCAAATGTAGGCGGCGGTGCTGGCTTAGCGCGGAACTGCTGATTTCAGCAAGCTTAACTCGAATGCCTAACCACGGCTGACGCGCTGTCCTTCTTACATGACCGATTTTTGCCGGTTTTAGCCCAGAGCCGACTTTCTGTTTTCGACCCAATTTCGGTCTTTCTTGCCCTATATTGACACTCAAAGGGGTAAGCCCTTTGGTATCTAGAGTAAATCATCCAGTCGGCTGCTTGACTGACTGACATTCTCCGTCAGTAACAGGGTCGAAATTTCAATTGCTCTCAGGATTTAAAATCAATGAAGAAAATCGGGACTTGTGTTGCGGGCGCAATGGCACTCACGCTCGTTTCCTGTGGCGGCGGTGACGGGGCCGCACCCACTACGCCTCCAACTGCAAACCGATCCCCACAGTTTACATCGGCCACCTCGACCTCGGTGACCGAAAACAGCGCCGGATCATTCTATACGGCGACCGCCACAGACGCCGACGGCGACGCAATCGCTTTTTCGATTGCAGGTGGTGTGGATGCGGCTTTTTTTCAGCTTGCTGGTTCTGAGTTATCGTTCATTGAGGCCCCTAACTTTGACCGCTTCGCCGATAGCAATGAAGACAATATCTATGATGTGACACTAAGTGCTTCCGATGGTCGAGGAGGCACGGTCGAGCGATCTATCAGCGTGACGCTAGAGAACGATGTCGAAGGCGTATCAGTCCGGAGGATCGCAACAGGCTTCAATGATCCGACATCGATTACTGATTGGATTGACGGAGGCTCTGGCAATGATGGTTTCTTGCTTGTTGCAGAGCGTGGCGGAACGATCTGGTCTGTCAACAATAACACAGGGGAGCGTTCAGTTTGGCGGGATATCAATCTCGCAACGGGCCGTGAGTTGATCGATATAGCTGGTAATGGTCGCGGCGGCATAGTGGCGAATCCAACCGCCCTTATTCGAGACAATCAAGGCATTTACTTGGCTTTTCCTGGCATTGGTACTGCTGCTGAAATCAAGATCGCTGATGGAGACCCAGAAGGAGCAGAGGCAGCGCTCGGCTATACAATCAATACCGAGCTCGGTGGCCAGGGACTACTGGTGATAGCGATTGGTGACCCGGGAGGCCAACGCGCGCAAGGGAGTTCAGGGTACGGCAACGTCTACATTGTCCGTGATCCAACGTCCTTCACCACGCCCAATGAACTGTTCGAAGTAGGTCGAGGTATTCAACAGCCAAGCGGCATTTTCGACTTTATTCAGGGCGTGCTGATCGCAGATGTTGGTGCAAGCGTTGAGCACGAATTGAGCCCTTTGATCTCACGAGATCTAGCCAATTTCGGCTGGCCATTCTTTGAAGGTACGGTTGAAGTTCAAGCGGGCGCTTCAACAACATTGGTGCCACCATCATTCGTGTACCCATTGGGTGCCGGGAACCTTAGCGGAACAGCCATCCGCGGAGGGGTCTACTATGATTCCACGAACCCTTTTGAAAACAGCCGCATAAGCTCGCTCAGCGACCGAGTCTTGTTTGCTGATGACGATGGTTCGATCTTCACCGTGGGACTGGATTTCGATCCGGTAAGCTTCGAAAATCGCACGCTCGATTTTTCGCCTGACGCGGGTACTTTAGACAGCATCGTCAAAGTAACTGAGAATTTTCAGCGCGTTCTTTACATTCTTGATGCTGATGGCGAAGTCTTCAGAATTGATCCTTCTTAGATTACGTAAAAACGTTGTCACTTATTGGTTCAAACCCTCTTGCCTCACGAGCCGGAGACAACGTCCGCTCCCACGCACAATGATGATCATTTTATAGCTGACACGAGACACCTCAAAGCCGACGCTCGAGTAAAGTTGGTTAGCCTCAGCACTAAACATCCCAAGTCACCCTGAACTTGGTTGACCTTCGGCCAGCTGCGCTTCCAGAGTCCATCCCCCGCGAGGCCAACTAGGCTTGGAGCTAAGGATGGATGCTGAACTGAATTCAGCATGACGCGTGTTTCATCGTTTGCGTCACCCCAGCGCAGGTTGGAGTCTAGGGCCATGCATTGCAGCGCTTGCCCGCTTGAGAGCCCAGCTCTTGGGCAGGCTCAGGAGAATGCCTTTCGCTGGGATGACGATGCGCGGGAGCATGAGGGCGCGCGGATTTTCCTACTTGGCGCGCGCTCGCTAGGACTGCGGCATGCTTTTGCCCCGTGCTCTCCAACCCCGCATTAATCGAGTAAATCGATCAATCAGCGTACCTGTGATCGATTGGTTTTTTGGCCATGACTGTGTTCCAGCCGTTCCAAGCGTGCCTCACATGCGATGGATGGAGCTAGGTCAGAAGCCGCTCAAACAGCCAGAAGCTGGCGATGGTGCCGATGGCGTAGGTGATGAGCTTCAGCGCAATCGGCCATGCCTGAGGCGCCCAGCGCAGGACCAGCCAGCGCAGGCACAGAACGACGGCGATGACCAGCAATTGCCCCGCCTCAACGCCGATGTTGAAGGCCAGCAATGCGGCGGGCACCTCGCCAGCTGGCAGGCCAATCTCCGACAGCGCACCAGCAAAGCCAAACCCGTGCAGCAGGCCGAAGCCGAGCGCCACCAGCCACGGCGCGCGCTGTGTCCAGCTCTTCGGGCGATCCGGCTGGCCGCGACCGTGCAGCTCCACTGCCAGAAACAGGATGGACAGCGCGATCAGCGCCTCGACGGGTCGCTGCGGCAATCCGGCATAGCCCAATGTGGTCGCGACCAGAGTGACCGAGTGCGCTATCGTAAAGGCCGTGGCGGCTTTGACGATCGACCAGCCCCCGCGCACCAGCAGCACCAGCGCGATGACGAACAGCAGGTGATCCCAGCCGAGCAGGATGTGCTCAACACCAATGGCAAAGTAACTGCGGGCGACACTCCAAGTGGTGGGCGCGGCGGCGATGAGGACGCTTGGCATGTCGGATGTCAGCCGAGAGGTCTGCGATGCTTGCCCAATCGGAACCACCCGCAGCAGAGCGTCAGAACCGCTGGGCAGCGCGCCAAAGCCAATCCGCTGATCCGCGAGCGAGCCCTCGCATTGCAACCGGCCGTGGCCAAGCTGAGCCAGCGGGGCAGCGCGCAGAACGGGCCCCTCGATGAAGGCGCAGCTCTCCGGGATCACCAGCGCAGGAACGGGACCGGCGGCCTGATCGGCGGACGCGATGGGCAGCTTCCAATCGAGCAGCCACTCGCCTGGCTCTTGCTCGGACAGTTCGACAACGGCGGGGCGAATCTCATCGGCAGCGGCGGGCACTGCGAGCAGTACCGCGCAGCACGCCAGCAGCCATCCAAGCCATGACCTCACTCGGCGATCTCAACCGTGTAGGCGCTGCGCAGCAGCTCATAGGCCGCTTCCTTGCGGGCCGCGATCGTCTCGCTGCGCCAATCGTTCAGGACTTGGTCGCGGACCTCGGCAAAATCTGGCGCAGCAGCGCTGGTCTTGGCTCGCAATCGGACGACGTGCCAGCCGAAGCCAGAGCGCACAGGCCCTTGCCAGTCGCTGACAGGGTCAAGCTGAGCCAGGGCAGTCAGGAACACCTTGCCAAAGCGGGTATCGACTTCGCGAGCGGGCATGCCGTCCGTGGATGCGGGCAGGCTTATGGTCTCGCCGATGGCGCTCCAATCACTGCCCGAGGTGAGGGCAGCAATGGAAGACTTGGCCGCGCTTTCGCTCTCGAAATAGAGCTGATCAAAGCTGTAACTCACCGCGCCCGCATAGCGCTCCGCATTGGCTTCATACCAAGCGCGCAAGGTCTCGTCAGAAGGCGTCGCAGCCTCAGCCCGCGCGCTGGCTGCGAGATCCATCTTGCTTGCCAGCCTGCGCCTAACGACGGAATCGCCCTGATCAAAGCCAAGGCGCAGTGCCTCGCGATACAGCACTTCATCGCGGACATAGCGCTCGATTTGCTGGTCAAGCTCCGCATCCGTCGGTGCCCGGCCCAAGGTCCGCTCGAACCTCAAGGACAGATCAGCCTGAACCGCACGGTCGATGTCAATCGTGCGGCTAGCAGGGTCAACCTCTTCACCGCGCCACGCAAACAGCGCAAAGACGAGCGCGCCCGCGGCCAGGAAATGGACCAGCGGTTCGCGCGTCCAATTGGGCCAGGCTCTGGCCGCCTCGCTCGGCTCGCTCACCCTTCCTCCATGATCGCAGGGGCGGTCGCCACCAGCGCAGGCCGCAGCCATATCGGAGAGGTGTACGCACGCTCTTGGGCCACAGCGTCGGCCATCGCTTCCTCTGACAGGGTGATCCCAAAACGCACCGCATCAAACAGCGACCAACGCGGCGTTGGGATCTCGATGACGCGGACATAGTAGAATGCGCGCTGGCCCTCGGAGTAGTCTGGATCGGTCCAGACAGTGCGCAGTTCGGCTGCACCGATGTCATTGGTGTAGTTTGCCGTCTCGCGGTCGACCGTATCGCCGACAGAGGGCACCTTACCGCCTGAGAGCGCGCGGCTCTCCATGTCGCTCCAGACGGCGTCATAGACCTGTTCCTGGGCCTCGCCGGAAGCATCAATCCACCCCTTCACCACCTGAACGCGGTCAAGGTTTGCGCCATCGGGGTCCTTGAGTGCGGAGATCAAGAAGCTTGGCGCGCTTCCCTTGTCGGCCAATTCGCCGCCCATTGGTACGCCGCGGGTGTAACCGGCCCTGACCCAATCGCCGTCCCAATCCGCATCGGTGAAGTCGAACCCGCCAAAAATGCGCACAGACATGCGCGGGCCAGTGGTGGCATAAACCTCTCGCCGGGCGAACGCGTCGAAAATCTCTGCCCTCGTGTTGCCGCGCGCCCAGGCCGCCGCATAGCCGCCCGCGAGATAGTGCCAGCCAAACCGTCCTTCGCGCGTTCCGAGGTTTTGCGCAGCCGTCGCACGGTCTTCGACGCTGGGTTCATTGCCGGTGTGCTTGCCGAAGAAATTGTCCTCATCACCCGTGGCCAGCGATGTGTGGCTATCGGTCGAACCGATCATGCCAAAGGCATAGGGGTTCACGCCAAGCTGCTCTTCAAGCGACAACCCTCGCTTCAACGCCTCGCGGACATAATTGCCGCCCAGCATCTCAGGCTCTGTTTTGGCGGTGAGCGGCAAATTGCCAAGCTCCCAACCTTTCACGCCGTAACCGGCCATCTCATCATTAGGCGAGAGCAGCGGGTGAGATTCGCTATCGCCTTTGATTTGCGTGACCTCAACCACAGGCTCTGCCGCTGCACGTTTGGCCGCATATTCGGCCGTCATTGCGCTGCCATCAGGCATGGTCATCTCAAACATCATCCCATTAGAAAGGTTCGAGTTGTGCGGAATGGCGAGCGCTTTGCCGCCCGTCTTCTCCGCATAGGCGCTCATGTAATCCCACAATTGTTCCGCTGTATTGCTGAGCCCTGGGAATGGCAGGATTTGGCTGGTCCGGTCGCTGCCATCGCGAAACATCACCACCCGGTGCAAATTGTTGCCATCAGGCATGAGAGTCCATTCAAACCCGGCCAGCGCTGTGAAGCTGCCCGGCTTATTGTAGCGATCAAGGATCTCCAGCTGGGTGTTCCAAATGTCGGTAGTGTTTTCCTTTTGCCGCTCTGGATCGCTCATCGCCTCGGGCAAAGTGCCATTGGCCGCCGCCGTAATCAGCTCGCCAATTGCGCGCTGCGATTGCTCCGGGCTTTCATGCATCATGTCGTACCAGCGCAGCATGGTCTCATCGCCCATCGCCTGCACCCCAATACGCGGAGCATCGTAGAGCCGCCGGGTTGCCCCGAGACCATCGGAGTGGTCAGCAATGACCAGAAAATCGAGCGGACGCGCGAGCTTGGCAGGCACACCAGTGGTCGCCGTGACCTCTTCGCCGCTGGCAAAACGCAGCGCGTCTTCCGGGCCGAGGCGGACGCCGAAGCCAAACGCATCAACCGAATTGTCCGTATGGAGGTGAGTATCGCCCCAATAGGGCCGGTCGGGAAATTCCGCGAGTTCGATGGTGCCTTCGCCATCCCCGCTTTGCGCCTCGTCAACGCCGCTCAATGCGTCGCATCCAGCCAGCGAAATGCTCGCAATGCCGGCCAAAGCGGCCGCTTTCCATGTCATCTGCATGGCGTCCCTCCCATTCCTCTTTTATAGCCAAGAATGTGGGCCGAGAGGGCGCACTTCGTCAAGCCAAAGGGGAAGGGTCAGCCCGACTTTTGCAACAAGGCAGACCGCTCACAGCGGCACACGACCTCATCGCGCTGGTTCGTCAATTCATGGATGAACGTCACGACGCCCGCTTCTGGGCGCGACTTACTGGGGCGCAGTTCTTTAACTTCGCTCGCCGCGCGCAAAGTGTCGCCGATGAACACTGGCTTGGGCGTCACGACCTTATCAAAGCCCAAGTTTGCCACCAATGTGCCCAAGGTTGTATCGCCCACTGAGAGCCCAACCAAAAGCGAGAACGTGAAGGTCGAATTGACCAGAATCTGCCCAAAACCGCTTTCCTTTGCGGCCTCAATATCAAGATGAAGCGGCTGAGGATTGTGCGTCATGGTCGAAAACAACAGGTTGTCTGTCTCGGTCACCGTGCGGCGGATATCGTGCTCGATCCGCTCACCCACTTGCCATTCGTCAAAGTACTTTCCAGCCATTGGCTTCAGCCTTCCTTCTTCCAGCTTGCAGCGACATCTGCCCCATCCATCGCGCTGTCACGGATGACGCCCGGCGTGCGGCTAAACCGAGGAGCAGGCGCGGTGTGCCACTCGCCGCCATGCTCAACATAGGCGCCGCGCGCCTTCAAATGCGGGTGCTCGCGGGCTTGCTCGACCGGAAGGACCGGCGCAAAGCAAGCATCACTTCCCTCTAGCAAATCACACCATTCGGCCTGTGTCTTGGTCTTGAACATCGCCGCCAACTGCTCGGCATAAGCATCCCAATTGCCGGGGTTCATCTGACCTTCCGAAAGCTCACTTGGTGCATTCGATTTTGCGAGGAACTCCGCATAAAACTGCGGCTCAATCGCGCCCACAGACACTTCCAAACCGTCAGCGCATTCAAAGCAGCGATAGAAATGCGCCGCGCCGCCAAGCATGCCCTTACCCTTCTCGGTCGAGAGGAACGGCCGCGAACCAGCACCGAAGAAAAAGCTCATTAGGCTAGTGGCTCCATCGACAATTGCCGCATCGACAACTTGCCCTTTGCCCGACCGTTCTCGTTCATACAGAGCGGCAAGAATACCAAATGCGCAGTACATCGATCCTCCGCCAAAATCACCGACGAGGTTTTGCGGCGGTATCGCTGGCGCTCCGGCTCTGCCGACCGCAGCGAGCGCGCCCGTGATCGCGATATAATTGATGTCATGACCAGCCGCCTTTGCGAGCGGACCATCCTGGCCCCACCCGGTCATCCGGGCATAGATCAAGCGCTCATTCGCGCTTAGCACCTCGTCTGGACCCAGCCCCAAGCGCTCCATCACACCGGGACGAAACCCTTCGATCAAAACATCTGCATTGGCCAAGGTCTCAAGGGAAAATGCGCGGCCCTCATCGCTCTTCACATCGACGGCAACGCGATTGCGCGCACGCTCCACCACGGGATTGCTGATCTGCGTGCCATGGCGCTCAATCCGAACAACCTCCGCGCCCATATCGGCCAGCAGCATCGCGACGTGCGGCCCCGGGCCAATGCCTGTAAACTCGACCACTTTGAGGCCGGTTAGCGGCCCATTCGATTGCATCATGCAATTCTTCTCCCTCTTGTCGCCGACATTGGCCTGCCCGGCTCCGGCTGGCAAGATATCGAGGCGGTGATTGATTGACTTTGTGCGCACAAGTCACACAATTGTTTGGTGAGCGATTTTTGCCAAATGAGGGGCCAGTTACGATATGAAAAGGGTCCTGGCAGTCGCATCGGGGGGAGGACATTGGGAGCAGCTGATGATGATGCGATCGTCACTCGATCCGCACGATGTCTGTTATGCGACCACCCACAAAGACATGGCCGCAGCGCATGGCATTGAGGACGCTGCGGAACTGCCTGATTGCAATCAGCGCACGCCCATTCGAGCGCTCTTTTGCCTGATTGCGGCGATCCGCCTCGTGCTTAAAGAGAGGCCTAGCACTGTGATATCAACGGGCGCCGCACCGGGGTTTTTCTGCATTCTTGCTGGACGACTGATAGGCGCCAAAACGCTATGGATTGATAGTGTCGCCAATTCTGAGCAGCTTTCAATGTGCGGAAAGCTCTCCAAGCACATAGCCCATGAATGCCTTACCCAGTGGAGCCATTTGGCGAGCGACACTAAGCCCCGTTTTCGTGGAGCAGTCCTGTGATTTTGGTGACTGTGGGGATGCAACTGGGGTTTGACCGGCTGATACGTGCGATGGACGAAATTGCACCGACGCTGGATATGCCCGTGATCGCTCAGACAGGACGAGGCCAGTACTGTCCGGTCAATATGGAAACGCATGAAAGCCTGGACGCGGGCGAGTTTGAAGCGCTTGTAGCGGAATCTAAGCTGATCGTTTCGCACGCCGGGGTTGGCACAGTGCTAACCGCACAAAGGCTGCGAAAATCGGTCATCTTGGTCCCCCGGCGAGCAGACATGGGCGAGCACCGCAATGATCATCAGTTGGCAACGGCCAAGCAGCTGAGCGGTCGTCCCGGCATCCTTGTCGTCTGGCACGCAGCTGAGCTTGGTGCTGCGATCAGGGAGAGCTTGGCCAACCCAGACCTGCCGGACGGCGAACCCAAGGCCTCTGCAGAGCTTCTAAACACAGTCTCAAGCTTCATTGAGCGAGGCCAGGTTTAGCGGCGGCCACTCTGCTTCCCCGCTACAATCACCGCAAACCGCACCGCGCATCCAGCAACGAGCAATGACGCGCCAATATCCAAAATCCAGTTCAATCTTATCGGACCGCTGTAGAGCATAGCGTCCACTGAATGCAGCGATATGGTTCGAAGCCCAACCAACAGCAGCATCGCAAATGCGGCCAGCTGCGCAGTCATTAGCATCCTATTTGCTCCGCTACTGACCGCAGCGGGTGTGGCGTGCAGTCCTTGTCGGGCAATCAAGCCAAGGGCGCAGACTGCGATTGCAAAGAGAGCAATCACGGCGGGAAGCTGCCAATAGGTGCGACCCTCATAGGCGCCTTGAGATCGCAGCAGATCGCGCATCACATCGCGCAGCATATCCTCAAGACCCAACAACCGCGAGGCGATAAGCAGACAAAAGAACAAAGCTATCAGAAACCAAGCCCGCCCATGCGGCACGCTCATGCCTTGTCGCACAGAAACCCTCCATGCCGCGCCGCACATCATGGCCACGAACAGATACAGGCCTGCGCCAAGCCAATTGAGGAGCGATACATCCTGAAGCACAGCCCCCACCCTTTCTCAGCGAAGTGAAATCAGATCCGCACTAAGCCATAATTTACGTCCGCCAGCCGGTCCAGCAGCCAGATCGCATGCAAGATCAATCTTCCAGCAATCGACGAATAGGCTCTACTCACCGTGTAGCGCGAGGTCACTTCAAACGAATCTGTGTAACTTGTTGCGCCCGAGGATTTACCGCACTAATCTCTAATACTTAAGGTTCGAGCGAAGAGCCTTGGGGATCATTATTGTGGGAATTCAGATTATTGATCAAGCACTTCGCAGTGCTGTAATCTTGGGTGTCACAGCCGTCCTAGGCGCATGCGCTTCTCTGCCACCTGCCAATATTGGCGCGAGCGTCACGGCGCCCAATGAAGCGCTTGGACAGGCCGACTACACCTTTCAAAAACCAGGCACATATCGGTTGCGCGCCTCTGATGTAATCTCCGTCACCGTCTTTCGTGAGCCTGATCTTTCCCTCGAGGATGTGCGCGTCGGGGTCGATGGGATCGTCTCTCTGCCGATGCTCGGACGCCACGAAGTTGGCGGCAAAACAACCGGTGAGATCGAGAGCGAACTCACCCAAAGGCTGGACACTTTGGGCCTCAAAAACCCGCGCGTCAGCGTCAACATCTCCGATTATGCGTCTCATCTGGTGACGGTCGAGGGCGCCGTGCAAGAAGCAGGCGTATACGCATTTCAGCCGGGAGCTCGGCTATCATCCGCGATCGCAATGGCAAAAGGGGTGACCCGCGTTGCTGAGCTCAAACAAGTGGCGGTATTCCGCACTCGCCCTGATGGTATTTACGCGGCGCGATACGATTATGGCGAGGTCAGCCGCGGGACAATGCTCGATCCGGTACTGGAGCCCGGCGACAGGGTAGTAGTCGGCACCTCGACTTTGTCGCAGTTCTGGCAAGATACTCTCCGCGCGCTGCCAGCATTCGGCGTGTTCGCGAGTCTAGACAATTGAGCCGGTAATGAACGAAACGTCCGCAGTCCCAAGTCAGGCGCCCGAGCCAGTCAATGCGTGGTACGACCGCTATCTCCCGTCGCCTCAGGCGAGCACTCAGGAGCGGCGACCGCTGTTCGATGTGACCGATTTGCGCGGACTATTGTTCAGACAGCGCTGGACGATTGGCGGCACAGTTCTGCTTGCTCTGGTTGCCGGTCTGATCATCACAATGCTGCAGCAGCCGATCTATCAAGCTGACACCACGCTTCGCGTGGAGCCGCGGGGGCTATATGTCGTCGAGGGCCAGGATGTCGCTCCGCAAATCTACAACAATGAAGTCTCCAGCTACATGGCGACGCAAGTTGGCGTGATCGAAAGCTACAATCTTGCGCTCGTTGTCGCGCAAAACCTCAAACTTGCTGAGCGGCCCGGCTTCATTGGCGAAGAAGCCGACAGTGGCCGCCCGAATGGTCGCAGTGACGAGCAATGGCTCGAAGATAAAACCGCTATGGCTGCGTCCATGCTAAAGGGCGGGCTGACCGCAGACATTCCGTACGACAGCCGGATCGCGACGATCAGCTACCAATCAGAAGATCCGGCCTTAGCGGCGGAAATCGCGAACGCCTATGCCGAGGCATACGTGTCATCGGACGCGCGCCGGAACGTCGACAGCAACGAATATGCACGCACTTATTTGCAAGAGCAGATCGCCGATGTCCGGGCCCAATTGCAAGATGCTGAAAAGGCGGCGAACGCCTATGCCCGGAGCAATGGCATCGTCACGCAAAAGCCAGCAAGCGAAGACGGCGAAGCAGCCACAACAACAACCGCAGCGAACCTGACGAGCATCAATGAAACCGCCAGCGCCGCCCGGGCAAAACGCATAGCGGCGCAGCAAAGGTGGAGAGCTGTTTCCTCCATGCCAGCTGCGCAATTGCCGGAGGTGCAGAACAATGTGGTGGTCCAAAACCTGCAGAACACGCGGGCACGGCTAATCGGTGAGCGCACCAATCTGCAGCAGCGCTACAATGACCAATATCCTTCAATTGTCGAAATCAACGCTCAAATCGCAGAAGTTGAGCGGCAAATCGAAAACGCCAGCGCAGATATCAAGGCCAGCATTCGCAGCGACTTTGTGATCGCCCGCGAGCAGGAACGCGCGCTTACGCGTGAACTCCGCTCCGTCACGCAAGCGACACTCAACGAACAAGATCGTCAGGTGCAATTCAGCGTCCTTGAACGAGAGGCAGGCGCCCTGCGCAGCCAGCTTGCAGAGCTCTTGGCGCGGTTCAACTCGATCAGCACAGCGGCCAATGTACAGAGCGGCACTATCACGCGACTCGACCCCGCTTTGGTGCCCTCATCGCCGATATCGCCAAATCTCATGCGCAACCTGCTGATCGCTTTGGTCAGCGGCCTCGCTTTGGCTGGCGGATTGGCAGTGATCCGCGAGACCTTCGATGATCGCCTGCGTTCGCTCGACGACGTTGAAACAAAGGTTGGATTGCCGCTGTTTGGGCACACGCCCTTTGTCGATGAGGCCAAGATTCATGAAGAGGGATCAGAACAGCACGGCGCGTTGATGGAGGCCTATGCCTCGATCCAGTCGACATTGGATTATGCGATGTCGCGCGACAAAAATGTGCTGCAATTCACCAGTGCTCAACCGGGTGAAGGCAAATCGACCAGCGCGCTGATCCTGGCGGAGATGTTTGCTCGGTTGGGCCGCAAGACGCTGCTTATTGACGGCGATTTGCGTAAGCCATCGATCGCAAAATTGCTTGGCAGCGAGCCTCCCGAAGCTGGCCTCGTGGAGGTCTTGCTTGGACATTCTGATTTCGAAACGGCAGTGGTCAAAGGGCCTCATGAAAACCTGGATGTGCTGGCTGTCGGCGCGCTTCCCCCCAATCCGGTCGAAACCCTGTCGTCAGATTATCTGGCCAATTTTCTAGCTAAGCAGCGGCAAGACTATTCGATCATCCTGATCGATTCCTCGCCGGTCATGGGGATCGCCGATGCCCCACTGCTTGCCAAACATGTTGATGGGACAGTCTTCATTCTTGAGGCCAACAAAGTGCAATTCGGCCAAGCCAAGGCGGCGGTTAAACGTTTGCAGGGCGTCGGCGCCAATGTCTTGGGCGTGGTCCTGACAAAGTACCGCGCGCTGACCGCTGGGCAGAGCTATGATTACCAATACCGCTACTACCAATATGAGGACAAATAGGCGGGACCATAGGCCGATGGACACGGCAAACTTTACGGTCATCATTCCTGCTCATGATGAGGCCGCAGTAATCGCGCGTTGCCTCACGTGCCTATATGAAGATGCGCCAGCCGAAGCCGAATTTGAAGTGATCGTGGTGGCCAATGGATGCAGCGATCAAACCGCCCAGATAGCGCGCGGTTTTGCTCCTCAAGTCAAAGTGATCGAAGTCGCTGAGGCGTCCAAACCTGCGGCCATGAATGCGGGACGAGCTGCCGCTTCGTACTTCCCGCAAGTGTTCTTGGATGCAGATGTGGTGTGCAACTTTGGAACACTGCAGTCTCTGACTGATGCATTAGAGAATAGTGAGGTGTTGGCTGCTGTGCCCAAAGCGCGGTTTGACACCTCGGGGTGTAGCTCGTCCGTGCGGGCCTATTACAAGGTTTGGCAAAAGCAGCACTTTGCTTCGTCAGCGCTGGGTGGTTCAGGATGCTTTGCTATCGCGGCGCAGGGCTTGGAACGGATAGGCCCCTTCCCCGCGATTATCGCAGATGATTTGTGGGCTTTATCGCGGTTTGCAGGCAATGAGAGAATGCTGGTGACGCAGGATAGCACTGGTCAGTCAGTTTATAGCACCATAACCCCGCCTCAAACTGCGATCGAACAAGTCCGAGTAGAAGCACGGCGGCGGATCGGCAGTGAGCAGGTTCGCAGCCATTTCCCTAGTTCCTATTTGCCAGAGACAGGCACAGGCGTTCTCAAATCAGCTTTCTCCGGAGGGACTGCGCCCGTAGCCGTCATGACCTTTGCAGGAATGAAGCTGGCCTCGAAGCTGCTAGCCGAATGGTGCAAGCTGCGCGGGCAGCAAGCGATCTGGGTCCGCGATCATAGCTCGCGCAGTCTGTGAACGTGGATCAGTCCATGACGTCCTCACCCATCGACATTTCAATTCTGGTCGTGGCGTTCAACTCGCGCGGCTGCATTGATGCGTGTTTGGGCTCAATTGAGAGGGGTGGCGGGCGGGCCCGCGTTGAAGTTCTGTTGGTCGACAATGGCCGTGACGGGACAGAGCAACACGTCTCGGAAGTTTTCCCTGATGTCACCACCATAGCTAGCGAAGGCAATGTCGGATTCGCGCGAGCAAACAATCGTTTGGCCAGACACGCAAAGGGTCAATATCTGCTACTGCTTAACCCAGATGCCTTTCTTCAGGAGTGCGCGCTCGATGCCCTGCTGGATGGCGCCGCCCGCCACCCAGAAGCGGGCGCATGGGGCGGCATCACGCTTGATAGCGATGGGCAGCCCGACTTTGGCAATTCCATTCAAATGCCGTCCTTGAGCGGATTTCTATCGAGCGTGTTGGCCATCTCTGGGGCGCTTCACGGCTCCTCATCGAGTATTGAGAGCGACCGGCCAGCAGACGTTCTATCAGGCGGATTCTTCATGATCCGGCGCGACCTTTGGGAGGAGATGAGCGGCTTGGACGAGCGCTTCTTCCTGTATTGCGAAGAAGTCGATCTATGTTTGCGTCTTAGCCAATCGGGCCACGGCCTAAGGCAAATTGCCGCAGCAAAGGCGTACCATCAGATCGCTCATGGAAATTTTCAGTCGCCCCTCCGCCGCCTCTATCAAGCCGCTGGGACCATGGAATTTCTAAAGAAACACTGGCCTTTACCCAAGCGGATCATCGCCGCTGTATTGATCTGGAAGGCTGCGCTTTTGCGGGTAATTCTCGGCACGCTTTTGGGTTGGCACAGCGACCGGCTTGCCACAGCAGGCAAAGGGTATCGACACGTTGCACTGCGGCCCGGTCTGTGGCTGCGCGGCTATGATCTGAAGTCAGGCCTAAAGGCTAGGCTCGATAGCGGCGCATTGGCCGATTGAACGAATCCGTGAGCCTGCAACACTTTCTTCTCACGCGTTTCAATATCGCGAGCACTGGGCGGGAAGCAGTGATCCGTCGCCGCAGCGGGTGGCTCGACCGGCGCATGGAGCTGTTCGAAGAGATTTGCCTGCCCAGTGTGGCGGCACAAACTGAGCGCGACTTCCAATGGCTCATCTATTTCGATGCTGGGACCGGAGACGCTTACCGCGAACGGATTGAGAGCTGGCGCGCGGTTGTGCCGTTTGACCCGGTTTTTGGTGATGATTTCGTATCACGCCGGGCGGCTGACGATATCAGAATGCGCCTAAACGCAAGCACCAAAAAACTCCTGACCACCCGGCTCGACAATGATGATGCAATTGCCCGTTTTTTCGTTGCCAAACTGCATGAGGCAACGGAGCAGTTGCCGATTAGGACGGCGATAAACTTCCCAGCCGGTTACAGCCTGAAGGCGCGCAAACTCTACCATGCAAGCGACCAAACCAGCCCCTTTGTATCACTGCTAGAGGAGGCAGATAGCACCCAAACCGTCTGGTGCGATCAGCATCGTAGGCTGCGGAAGACCTATCCCTATCACCAGATTTCGTCGCCACCCGCATGGCTGCAAACACTCCATGGCGAGAACGTTTCGAACCGTGTCAAAGGTGCCCGCGCACTAGACATCTCCATGTTGCCGAACTTCGAAATTGCAGAGCACCGATTGCCCCGTCCGCCAAGCCTGCTGGAAGCGAGTCTAGACCGATGGATTTGGTGGCCAATGAGATGGGTGCGCGAGCGGGCGATTACGGCAGCGAAACGCCTGTTACATCGGTGATGCTATGCCTCGGTGAGTGCTCGCTGGGAGTTCTGAGAAAGCGATACTGCGATGCCGAGCAAGGCAAAAAACCAAACCTGAGGCGATAGCCACAAGGCCACCGAAAACACCCCAAGGCACGTAACCGACAAGGCGATCGCTGTGCCGCGCATCGTGTTCTGATCCACCGGCGCTAAATGCACGGAGTTGCGAGCGAGGCCAACCACGGCGATCAAGACCGCAAGCAAGGCGAGGACCGGGGCTATGACCCCGTGCCGCATCGCCAGAACAAGCCAGTAATTGTCAACCGATGGCGGCATCCACCGGGGCCGCGCCCAATCGCCAAAGCCGATCCCGAACAGCGGGTTTTCGACCACAGTCTTAATGCCTTCGTCCCAGATGAGCAGGCGGAAGAAAGCCGTTTGATTGTTGAGCGCTGCAAACCGGGTGATCAGCTTCACAACCCCCGACTGGCTGGCCACCTCCAGAAATACAATCACCGCCAGCAATCCCAGAAGTGCAAGCCGCCAACTGACCATGCTGGTGCGGGAAATCATCAAATTCGCCGTCACCAATGCGAGGCCGGATGCTAGCACCAAGAAGGCTCCGGAGCTGAACGTGAACACGCAGCAAAAGGCTCCAAACAGGCCGAGCCACAAGGGCCAGCCGCGCAGGCCAGCCACCAGATAAAGCGGCAAGAAGCTACCCAGGAAAATACCGGCGAGGATTGGATGCGGGAATGGCCCCTGCGCGCGCATCAGACCGAGCCGGATCGACGGTTCAAGCTCATGGATCTGTCCAGTGATCGCACTTGCAGCGGGCATGACCAGATGCGTCTGGAGAAGCGATTCGGCCCCAATGAATAGCCCCGTGACTGCCAGCCCGGGCGCAACCAGAACCAGCAGAATGCGCAAATCCTTGAGCGAATGAAGCGTGGTGCGCAGCCAGAAATAGGCGATGATTATATCCAGTATCAAAGAACCAGAGGCCTGTACCGCTTGGTCCAACCCCATGGTCACGATTGAGGATATAGCGATCCAAACCCCGAGCGCGGCGACGACATAATCGGCCACGCAAAGCCTGAGGCGGCCTGTCAGAACATCACGAAGGATGAAGAAAGCCGCACCGATCAGGAAAAGCCGATAAGGCGGCAGCAGCAATGTGCCGACGCTAAAATTGAACGGCAGCGGGATCAGCAGACAATAAACCAGCGCCGCCGCGCCAAAGATACGCCATCGTTCGGCCTCGTGATCTCTCGCCATTTGCGGCGCAGTCATTGAGTTGATTGGCAAGGCTGCTGAATTTTCCATTGGGATATTGCGGCGGCTTCCTTTGACCTTTGAACAATGCACTAAGTCGATTGCCCGAGCCTATTGTGGATCACTGCGTCCAATCTTGCCAGACCCAAGTTCTCGCACCGCAATTTGCACCGCGAGCGCCTCTATTCGCAAACAACTTTCCTACATGTTCTATTTATGTTCTTATCCTTGAACAGTTTCACCCCACGCGAATCCGAGGACATCGAAATGCAACAAGATCCATTCCGCAATCAAGCCGACAGCCCAATGGCGCCAGCTGAATATTGCTTCGAAATCACGCCAAGCGACACAGACGATCTGATGTGCGCGACCAAGGCGCTTTACGTCGGCGAAGGCGGTGATTTGGCCGTCACCTCGGTTCGCGCCGATGCCCCTGTTGTCTTCACCAGCGTTCCATCAGGCAGCATTATCGATGTCCGCGCTCGGAAAGTCAGCGCATCCGGCACGACAGCAGCGAACATTATCGGGCTGGCCTAATGGGGCGCGTCGGATTTGGCTTTGGCTCGGTTGCAAGGCTGCTGAACGCGGCATCCGCATCGAGCAAAGCGACCATCATCCCGGGCGAAGATTGGACCGGATCAGCGGGCAGCGGATTTGCATCCGTACCCGCTGATCCGGCTCGGACAACCGCCAAGCCGGTGCTGCGTCTCATCACTCCGCCCAAGCAACGCTTTTCCAGCAATCTCACAATTGGCGTTCGGGCGGCGGCGAACAATTCTGGCACTTTGTTCGACACAGACGGCCTGTCGTTTGTCCGCGTCCATTATGAAGGCAACATCGTCGATATTGCCGCACCGAGCGTGCGCAATCTCGTTGACGCCAATGGTGTCACGAAATGCTATTGGGGTTGGTGGTGTGAGCTCGAATACAGCGGCAATGGCGCAGCGGATGTGTATTTTGAGGCGGTCCCGACCGACACCAATATGCAAAGCCGCGTGATCGGACCCTACACGTTTCATCCGAATGACGAGGAGTGGGAGCTCGACTTTACCGTCAATCCCGACTTGCCGCTTTCGGCCACGAATTATCACGACATCAATCCAGCCATCAATGCCATGAAGCAACAAGGTGCCTCCGGCGCCTTGCGCGTGCGAATTGAGAAAGCTGGCGATTACGCGCTGACGGACCGCAATTGGAACAGAGGCGCGGCGGCTGAATGGCTTGTTGTGGAAGCCACTGTTCCCGGCGTTCGCTTTTCCCAAGACTTGCAAGCGGACGGCACGCTCAGCTTCTTCCGCCCTCGCTTCGAGCCAGTTTGCTTCCGCCGCTGCGAGTTCGATTTTGCGGGATCCAGCGAGTATTATTTCGAGCCTGGCTGGGCGCGGAACAATTGGTTCGATGGCTGCGTCTTGACCAATAGCAATGGCCGCAATGATGCCCCGTTAAAGGTGCCTCGCAACACGCTGGCGTGGATTTTGCGTGGGAGGCATTGGATCACCGAATGCAGTTTCAGCAATTTGGCAAACTGCGCGACGGGTCAGCATCTGGTGCGCGGATGCGAGTTTACCCAGTGCTGGTCGGATCTCGCAAATGGCACATATGCCTTTGTCGGCAACATAGTGCAGGATTTCGACGGTAGCTATTACCGCGATGGCATGGCTGCTTTGAGCGTGGAATACGCCGGGCCTGCTGGAAGCGCGACCATCGCAGCAAGCGGTATTGGTCCGAAAACCTTCACCTTGCGAGAAGATGGCGCAAGCATCGGGACGTTTGTGACCGGAACCAACAAGGCCGCGTTTCTCGCCGATACCAATTACACCGTTCAAAACCTTGCTGATTGGATCAATTCTCAGTCTGGCTGGAGCGCGGCTGTGCTGGACAATCGCTTCGCAGCTTTTGGGCTATGCCTGGATAGCGGCTCTCCGCAGGCTGCTTTCGGCCAGCAAGATGTGAAGTCGGCGCCGCTGGTCTTGCATACGAAGTTCGACATCCATGCCGATATTTATCAGCTGAGCGGCAATTCAGCGATTGAGAACATCGTCATCGCCGAAAACCGCATGTGGGATATTGATGCGCAGAACATCTTCCTCACGGCCCCCGGCGGGTTCAGCGACGTGATGATCGTGAACAATGCGTTTGAGAACTTCCTAAGCAGCGGCGCACAAAGCCAGTTCAGCTCCGCCCACAGCCATGTGATTATCGCGCATAACTCCATGGCGAGCCAAACAATCTCCATGCGCAGCGACAGCACGTTCAACCCAGACGCTTACTGCCTGATTGCGAACAACGTCTCGCAAGAATTGCGGTGGGGCGGCGCGGCAGACCCCGATCCAGTCGTTGCGGACAATCATGTGCATGCCGGCTCTTCTGCACCAACAGGGGCAAATGGCACGTCAATCGGCGGCGACTTCGGTTCGCTTTATGCCGATGCGGACAATGGCAATTTTGCTCCTGCCGGTGACCTTCTGATCAATGGAAAGAGCCCGGTGCTGCGCGGCGATTTGAACTGCGCCAAACGTTCAACTTTTGGCGTAGTCGGCGCTGTTGGAAAGTCGATCTTTGGTTGAGCCTTGCGGGAGGCAAAGAGAGCCGGAGCTATCCCAACGCTCCGGCTCTCGCGCCGCCTAACCTTGCGCAGGAGTGCTCAGCGAAGACCAGTTTCGCAGCATCACCAGCAAAACCGCGCCGATCCACAATATCTCGAACAGCACCTGGATCATGGCCGCCCCAACGGCCCCATGTTGTCCAATCATCCAGGGGGCCGCGAGCAGCGCAATCAGGGCAAATAGATTGCATTTCAGCATCGCTCCTGGTCCGATCTTGACGATTGTAAGCGCCCTCATCCCTAGGGTCGTAAGGCTCAAGCAAATCGCGAGCACGAGCCAGTTTAGGGTAGCTGCAGCAGGCACAAATTCCGGCCCCGCGACCAGCTCTATGATTGGCACGCCCAGCCAATAGACCGCGGCCAAGGCGGCTAGCGAAGTGAACAGTCCGAATGCGGCAATCACACCCGCCAATCTCAACGGATTTGGCGCAGTTGGCATTTCTCGAAACACGGCTTCGAATGCCGCCCGGTAGAGCATCTGCATCAGTGAAGCGATCCGATCAGCCACGGCATAAATTCCGACCATCGAACTGCCGGCAAGCGCGCCGAGCAACACAATCATCCCGCGCTGCCGCACTGCGCCCACAGCGCCCGACAACCCGGTCGGCAGGCAGAATTTCAATACCTCAAGAGTTTCGCCGCGCGCTGGCCGCTCTGGCACACACAATTGCCATACCTTCGCGAGCAGAACGGCGTTCGTACCCACAAAGACCAGCGCAAACGCAATCAAATACGCCTCTATCGGAGCCGCAACGTGCCAAAACACTGCGGCTACAAGCAGGGTAACCGCGCCGGCCCCTGATCGGACGATCGCCAAATAATCAAAGCGATCATGCTTGCGCAAAATTCCTGTCAGCGGATCAGACGTTCGAAGCAGCTGCGATCCGATCAGCACAATCGCTGCCCAACCACCCTGCCAATCCAGCCACAGCAGAGCGCCAACGCCGATCAGCACGCCAATCGCCGCCGCTGCAAGATTTAGAATCAATGCCGCGCCCAAGATTCGGCTCTCGCGCCCCTCAGACAATGCCAAGACCGCCTGCCACAATTGCATGCCAGCCAAAGCCTCCAGCATCATCGTCAGGGCCAGAAGTGCGGCCAGCGTACCAAGGCCATCAACACCGAGCGCGCGGGCGTTGAAATACATGGCCGCAAACCCGAACACGGCAACCGCGCCGAGCGATACCAGTGACCAGCCGGCATTGATGCGTATTCGTTTCCAGATGGTCACGTCGCTATCGGCCAATTAGCTCAGAAAAGCGCTGGGTTATATGCTGTGCACGGCCCAGCTCATCATTGGTCAGCCCCCTCAATTCACGCGTTTTGGTCACCTCCTTCAGCGCGCCAAGGCCCTGCATCTCGCAATCGAAACCCCACTGATTCAGCCGCTCAAGGATGGCACCATCATTTGCCACCATACTGGCCAGATCATGCACCATATAGCGGCCAGGTTCGCTTGCCTCGATATGGTCCAGCAAGCATTGGTTGTAATAGATCCAAGCCTCTAGATAGTCGCTGCGCAATTGCTCAAACCACGCCGCACTGCGGGATCGCGTCGCCCAGTAATAGGCCTTTCGCCAGCCGCGATGGCCGGTCTCTGCATGGACGCGACGTTCCCGTTCCAGCAGCGAAGATACGACCTCTTCGAACGGACGAAACAAGATCAACGCAAAGGGATCAAGCGACTCGCGATAGAACGGGAGGAAGAGGCAAGTGCGCGGTTCCTTCCAACCAAAGCACTTATTGGACCTTTGCTTTCGTTCCAAAAGAGCCCGGCCTTCTTCGGCCATTTCGCCTTCGATCTTCATCGCGCGAAAAGCGGCTGGGTCAAACGAGCGCGCGCCCCAATCGGCCATGCCATTCTTGGACAATCCATGCGCCGCCAAAACTTTGGTATGAAACGTCAAAAATTCGACATCTTCGTAGTGACCATGCTCATTGCCAATCCCAGCGCCCAATGTGGTGCCGCCCATATCGATCCCGCAATTGGCCAGCCACCGCGCGGCGAGCGAAGTGTAGGAGCGATGCATGCCCAGCACTGCTAACGATGGCAAAGACCTAGCCTCCTAACCAAGAATATCGCTCCGCCTGTAAAGCCGTATAAACTATGGCTCCTCATAGCCCGCTTGCCTAGCAATGTCCCGCGCGTCCGCTTGCAAGTAAGGACCGCGCGATTTGACCTTCCGCCGCCTCCACCGCGCACGCCAAAGCGCCAGCGGGTTGTTCGACAATGCACAAATCGAGGTGTGAATTGGCAGCTTATCCCGCCATTTTTTCCGGGCGTAGAGGTACGCATCGCGATAGCCTCCACCCAGCGAGACGATTGGGCGATTGTTATGAACGACGGGCAGCTCCACCGCCCAAGCTGTTCTACCAGCCGCAATCGCGCTCTGCGCCAGATCCGTCCCATAAAGATGAAATTGCGGCAAGTTGGGATCAAACTGGAAACCCCGCTCTCGGCGCAAGATCAAGACCAGCTCGTCAAATGAACCGACTTGTTCCGGTGCAAAGCCGCTCGAACCCAGCTCTTTGCCCATCGTCACATCCCAGACCCGGCCAACATGCTCTCCGTTGGGACGAACGCCGTAAGGACCAGCCACCATCCAATCCGGTGCGCGCTCACTTAGAGCATTGAGCGCCGCGACGGCACGTTCCAACCACCCCTGCGGCAAATACACATCCTGGTGGGCGAAGACACAGATAGCCCGCGAGGTTTTGGCCAAGCCCTGATTATAGGCGTCCGCCATATTGCTCGCGCCCCGGATTTCCGTGATTGGCAAAGCGCCGCTCGCGACATCCGGAGAGCGCCGCAAGCATTCGCCCAATATCTCATCATTATCGACCGCCACAATCAGGCAGAGATCTTCGGACTTCAGCGCCAAGTTTGGGGCTTGCGGCATCGCCTTACTCAGACCGTCAACAAGGGGCGCCACAACGCCTCACATCCAAGAATAGACAGGTACCTCACGCACATTGGGAATGAGTCAGCGGGTATAAACGCGTCCCCGAGCCACCAGCTAGAATAATGCCTTTGCGGCTGGTGTTCATGGGATGAGGGCTCCTAATACTGGGGCAAATACCCCCTGCATTTGTTACTTGGATTAATTGCAGGGCCGCATAGCGCGGTCAACGCACAACTGCTGCCTTCCACCGAACCCCTTCGGCGGGTCAATGCGGATAATCGCAATGGCGCGCCGTAAACCTAGTCGATCTGCTGGATAATCTCATAAAAATGGCGCACCTTCAGCGGCAAACATCCATCGAACCCCAAAAGGCTTACCGCTAAAGATATGACTGAAAGCCCAGCCATTGATGCAACGCTAGCCGCCGCGATGCGCGGCAAGGAAGCGCAGTGGGTGGGCGAAAGCGTTTTGCAGGTTTGGGAGCGGATCGCCTTTCATGGGATCGCAGGCGCGCTTAACCCGCGCCTCGGCCAACTCTCTGACTGGCCTGATCATATCCTGAGTCAGATCAAGCAGGAAACACAGATTGCTGCGCTATGGGAGGAGACCCATCGGCAATGTGTCGCGAAGCTTATCGATGGTCTTGCAAACCGCGGCGTTGAAACAGTCGTGATGAAAGGCACAGCGCTTGCCTATTCTCTCTATGACGATGCCTCGGTGCGGCGGCGAGGTGACACGGATTTGCTAATTAGGTCGAGCGACCGCAAGAAAGCGCGAGCAGAACTCAAATCGAGCGGCTGGGTTAAGCGGGATAGCCCGCATGGTCTAATCTATCAGGAGACGTGGCTGTTCAATACCGGCGCTCATTTCGTGCATGAATTGGACCTCCACTGGCAGGCGGTCGATAGTCCCACCTTGCAAACAATCCTGCCCGCTGTGCAATATTTTGAGGAAGCCCCTCCCCTGCCCGGCCTCAGCAAATCTGCGTTTGCAGCACCACCGATATTAACGCTGGTCCAAATCGCGCTCAACCAAGTCTGGCACCAAACCAATGGCTATGCAGTCGAGGAAGCCAAAGTTCGAGGGGGAGATCGGCTAATCTGGGCGATGGATTTCAATTTAATCGCCAGCAGTTTCGATCAGCGCGATTGGTCCAAACTAACCGAGTTTTGCGAAAAGAGCGGTATTGGGCCGATTGTGCTTGCGGCACTGAGGAGAGCGAAAGCGGCTCTCCACACCTCAATTCCTGGAGAAGTCGAAGGCCAACTCGAACAGCAAGTCGGATCGCCTGAAATCCATGCTTATCTCGCGGAGAAAGACACAGCCTCGCGGTTCAAAACCGATCTCGCCAATGTGCATTCACCGATGGCGAAAGCTTGTTTCGCCCTAACGCAAGCTTGGCCCAGTGCAGCGCACCTGAAGGAAAAGTCTGAGGCAGCCCAAAACTCCACCGCCGCTGGCCTCCGCGCGCGGTGGCTGGCCCGGTCTTTGAAAAGACTGCTGACCGGACAAAAGCCCTTATGAAACGATCATTCCTTTGGCAGCGCGCATTGGCGTTCAAACGCGAGCTCTCTCTTATCAGCGCGCTTACACTGCTCAGCTCCTTAGCGACGCTGTCCGTGCCATGGCTGGCCGGACAATTGCTAGGCGGTCTTGCTGACGATGCACCTAGCGACCTTGCCAAGATCACAGGCCTGTTGGCGCTGGCATTGGTCATCATGACCGCCCTCAATATTGCGGCAAGCATGGTGTCCGCTCAAACATCTGGGCGGATACTCGCAACGCTGCGAACCGATGCTTATGGCCACATTCAGAGCCTACCGATCGGCTTTCACGAACAAAGTCGGCGTGGCGATCTGCTCGCGATGATGACCTATGAGGTGCGCTCGCTCAGCGACTTCCTGACCTCCACCATTGCCAATGTCCCCGCCATGCTGATGACGGCTGGCGGCGCCGTCACATTGCTGTTCCTCATAGACCCCGCGATCGCCTTTATTGTGCCTGTGCTGGTGCCTGCATTCTTCATCGCACTCAAACTCATCAGTCGGCGGCTGCGAGGGCTGGCTGAACGGGTCAGAGAAACGGAAGCCGAAGTGATGTGGGTCGCCGACAGTGACCTAGAGATGCTGCCTGCGATCAAATCCTTTGCAGCCGAAACTCGCCACAGCAAAGCCTACGCCAGAATAGTTGAAGCGGCCCGCAGCCTCAACTTCCAGGAAGATCGCATCACAGCCGCGATTGGCCCAGTGATTGCGCTAGTCGCCGGATTGGCCGCCATTACAATCATTGTGCTCGCTGCCTCGGGACCGGGTCCGGCCGAGCGCGATCCGGCGGAACTGTTCGCTTTCCTGCTCTACGCCGCCCTGCTCACTCGTCCCGTCGGCGGCTTGGCCAATGTCTATGGCCAATGGCAGATCGCACGCGGCACCGTGGCACGAATGGAGAGAATTTTCGCGGTGGAACCTGAAATCACTGGGTCCGGACGCGAGATGACGGAGACCTCACCTGCGGCCATTCGGTTCGAAAATGTCAGTTTTGGATATGAGGGACGCGAGCAGGTCCTTCGAGGCGTTAGCTTTGCGATAAAACCAGCCCAAGTGGTGGCTCTAACAGGAGCAAATGGGGCAGGAAAATCGACCCTTATCCGCTTGCTCTTGCGCTTCTATTCGCCGGATGAGGGGCGCATTCTGCATGGATCGGACGATATCGCCGATTTGCAAATTCAGCACTGGCGCAGGCAGATTGGCTATGTCCCTCAGCGCGCGTTGTTGTTCAACGGAACAATTGCCAAAAACATCGCGTTCGGGTGCGACGAAGCCGAGCCACAAGCGATTAAGCGCGCTGCCAGGCTAGCTCAGGCATGGCAATTTATCGGCGAGCTGCCAGACGGTCTAAACACGGAAATTGGCGACAACGGCATCCGTCTGTCCGGCGGTGAGCGTCAGCGCATCGCTCTCGCTCGGGCCCTGCTCAATGATCCCCCCATCCTCATACTGGACGAAGCCACCAGCATGTATGACCTCGAGAGTGAGGCCGCCTTCATCGCGGAATGCGAAAGTGCGTTAAGCGGGCGCACCGTCATCATCATCACGCATCGCGCTGCGAGCCTTGCCCTCGCCGACCGAGTTTTCGAAGTGAGTGATCAGTCCCTGCGCGAGGTTGCTATTCAACGCTGATCAGGTTTTGCTCGCTTAATTCTGTAGCCAAGCCGAGCACGTCTTGTTGGATGCTCGCAAGCGGCGCATCGAACTCCGCTTCGATTATCTCGCAAAGCGCAGCAATCGAATGGGCCTTCTCATCGAGCAGACTCCAAATTCGAGTGCCAACGGCATTCAGCCCAAAATACGTCCCGCTGGCCATATCGAGCAGCACCATTTCGCCGCTGACCTCCCGCGAAACCACGTCTTCAGACACGCAAATAACATCACTCAATTGCACTTTGCGCCTCCTACCTGCTCATCACTTCACGAACCGCTGCGATAACATGCTCAAGCTCGCGATAATCGCGGCGATAGTCCAGCGCATAACACGGAACATCCTGCGAAAGATCGACCAGCCTTGCGAAATGAGCCTTCAGTCGAGGCTTATCTTCAACATCGAGAATGAATGAGTGCGGTATCAATTGAGTGACGGAGGCAATCGGGCCCAATTTAGTGAGACTTACCGTCTCTGGCTCTGAGCTAGCGAGCACAAAGATCGCATCCAAACGCGCAGGCTTCTCAGCAGCAGGCAATTGCTCAGGCGCTGAAACATCCTGCTTCCCTTCTGCCTCAGCCCATTCTCCATGCGGACCGAGCAAAAACTCAGCGCTGTCATGGAAGAGGCGCAGTGCCGGTGCCTTTGGCCGCACGCGATAACCGCCTTCTTGTCGCTCGATCTCGACAACGTCTTCAGTCAAAAATGGAGCGCCAGACTTTGCAAAGGCGCCCGCCAAGGTGGTCTTGCCACTGCGCGAGGGACCGAGAAATGCGGCGGCCTTGCCGTCAATCACAACGGCGCTTCCATGAAGGCACAGCCCGCCGGAATGATTGGCGAGCAGCGGGAGTACAGCATTGTTAAAAAGGCTTTGCGCCGTTTGCTCTGTACTGCTGGGAACGGGCCAAGCGATCACTTCTTGACCAGTGCTTGTGATTTGAAAGTCGACTTCATCCAAAAACCTTAAGTGGAAGTCATCGCCGTCCCGGCGGAATTCGGCCTTTACCTCGCCATCCGGATCAACCCAGCGATCATAAGGCGCCTGCGCCAAAGCAGCTTGTTTTCGAGCCTCGGCGAGTTTCAGGCGGGTCACAAGGTGCAGTCCTTAGCCAGCACCTGCATCACAAAATCTCTTATGGCCTGCTCACTTGGAAACAGGTTTGGGCGGTCCCGCAACACCTGATCGAAAATCTCTTGACTGGTGCGCACTCCATCAACCTGCGCCAGGACATATGCTCGCGCGGCGCCCTGATCGGACAAGGTGAGCGACTGTCCACCAGGCGCCGCCAAGTCAGCGGGTTTCAGCAAAGCCCCATGCCAGGTCGAGAGCTTCTGAACAGGCGCCCCCCTCGGGGGGCTGATCGTCCAGGCTAGTATTTCTTCCTCGTGGCGAATGCGGATCGAGAATTCCACTTCATCACCCGCTTCAACCGTGAACGGCTTGGCCGCCGGCAAGAATGCCTGAGAGCGGCCGATGCTGGCAGGATCAAGCGGGGAATTGGTCATCCGCACGCTGGGGCTCAAAGCGCAATCGAACCACCCCGCCACTCCGTCAAACAAACCCGAACGATTGATCGATAGCGAAGCGCTGAAGCTGAGCAGTTCGGGATTGTCTTCACTCAGTGATATCCGACCCAGCCGCACAGCAGCGCTAATAAGCTCATCACCTGAGTGCTTGTGGTGATGCTTTGCACCGCGATAATGGCCATCAAGCCAGCGATATTCAGCCGGAATATGCTCCGCCTGCCACGCGCTAGCCTTGTTCCGGCATACATCGCTCGAGACGCCTGCGACCATCAAATCCATCGACTGAGGAATAATTGCTCCACCTGGCTTTAAAAACCGCCTGCGCGCGTCCTCGAGCATGGCGATGATGCCGTAATCAAATCCGAAAAAGCCAATGTGGTCGCAAATCAGCAGATCGACCTTTTGGGGCAATACGGCGTGGAAAGTTGATTTCGGAACGCAGTGATAGCGATCGCCTAAACCAGCCTTAGCGACGCTCTCCCGAGCAAGCTGTATCGCATCGCTGCTATCAATGCCCCACACTTCTGAGGCGCCTGCCTCCAGGCAAAGAAGCCCCAAGACTCCCAGACCGCAACCAAGGTCTGCCACTGTGTCGCCAGGTTGAATGACTTCTTCGACGGCTTGGCGATAAAGCGGCAGGCGTCCAGTGAGATTGAGATATTCGAGGTGCTCGTTCAGGACGTCGATCATTTAAGCGAGAGCACCTCTTGAGCCACAGATTTACCCGTCCGGCGTAAAAACAGCAGGATGCTAATCCATCGCCATCATGATCATTCCGTCCATCATCAAGGTGGCGCTTCCACCGGTCAGATTTCTTACAGAACCGTATGCCGTCAGGCGCGGCGGCGTGTATTTCGCTTTCTTGGCTTTCTGTTTCATAAAGCGACCTTGCTGATTGGGCCGCGCGTCAGGGAGCATGGCGACCATCAGCGGAAATGATACAAAAAAGCGGCGCAAGCGTAAACTCCCCATACCTCCCACGAACGCTCATCTGGGATTGTGCCAGATGCATCTGGCCGCAGAAGGCGTTTAAGCCCGGCATTGTCACACATATTACTCAGCAATGGATCGGCATTCTTGCGCGCGAAGTTAGCGAAAGCTCGATCCAGCTCTGGCGAAGGGAAATCCGCCTTAGTTGAACGGTCCAGGATCGCATCTGGCACAATCCCTCGCAGCGCCATGCGATGGATGTATTTGCTTTGACCTGCCCGTCTTCGAATATGCTCCGGTGTGCTGGCTGAAAACTCAATGAAGGCCTTGCTCAGCATCGGATTGCGCGGCTCGAGCCCGGCCCTCGCATATTGCCCCTGCATCATCGTGTTTGCCATGTCCGTGCCCGGCGCGCGCGAGAGGTTGAGCTTACTCCAGCGTACCGGCTCACTTGGCATTGAGGTGATGTATTCGTCTTCAATCCTGGCTAGTCGGTGTCTGACCTCCTCCGTCATCCATTCGAGATACTCTTGCTGCTCCCTTGCCTTGCGCCGCTTGTAATCTCGGCCCTGAACTCGAATGCTTTCCGGCAGAAGCGTCATAGCCATGTGCCGCAAGGCAATGGGCAGCGTTCGCCGCCACCCGTCAACGGCGGCGTCTTCACGTAAGGCCCGGGCGAACCCTCCAATGTCACCCGCTTCGGTAAACTCGCGGTAATAGTGGACGCTGCCTTGCAGCCATTCATCACCTCCATCGCCCCCCATCAGAGCCCTGCAGCCATCCGCAGCCGCCGCATTCTCCAGCCCAAGGCTCATCGCTCCATTGGTGGGGATCGGGAGATCATATCTCGCGCGTGCCTGCTCAGTGAACCACTCGATCGGCGGCTGTGTCAGCGGCACTTCGGTCAACTGACCGCCAACATGCTCCGCTGCGGCTCTGGCGAATGGCAATTCATAGGCGGGGGAGCCTGGTTCTCCCGCAAGGCTATACCCTTTGATAGTGGGCGCCGGCAGTTCGCCTCGCTCTGCCAATTCATATGCCAAACAATAAAGCGCGCTAGAATCAAGACCGCCACTGACAGTCACCCCAAGCGGCCCATGAGAACGCGAGGTTCGGCGGACGCTATCCCTCAAGAGGTGACGGTACAGCTCGAAGTAATCCTCATCACGGTCGTACCTTATGGTGACTTCTGGATTGAGCGACCAATGCTCCTTGAACGTTAGGCGGTTTCCCCAGAGACTCATCGAATGAGCGGGAAGTAAGCGCTTTATGCCCCGCCAAGGCGTTGCATCGCGCTGGTGCCATTTGTCCGCCATGACACCCGCCAGATAGTCAAAATCTGGCTCGGGCCTTGGCGTGATCTGCGGGACCAAGGCCGACAGGTCAGACCCAAACAACAATCGCCGACCATCGAAGTGATAAAACAATGGGCGCAATCCCATGTGATCGCGCGCGCAATAGATCAACGGATCGCTCGGATTGGCTCGAAAGTCGACCAAAGCGAGAGCAAACTCGCCGTCCAAATGACGAGCGCAATCCTCACCCCATTGCTGATAGGCGCGCAGCACCAGTTCCGTATCCGTCCGATTGCGCAGTACAGCGCCCAGACCCAGCAGCTCGGCGCGAAGCTCCTCCCAATTGGTGAGGTAACCATCAAACACGAGAGCAATGCGAACATCTTCACTGCAATGCGGCTGATTTTCTTCCTGCGCTTCGCTGGTCACTCGCAGCATGCTGGCACCCAATCCAACGAGACTGGCATGCTCGAATGCGCTCGAAATCCAAGTCGCGACCCCATCCTGACCGCGATCCGCGATAGCGTCCGTCATTGCCGTTAGGCTCGCAGGGTCTACCCCATCAGCGCACCAAAGCCCAGCGAGTCCGGTCATTCAGCCTCAATGGCTTTTGATGAATTGAAGTAAAGCAGCGCGATCACCCAAGCCGCCCATTTTCAGCTTCGGCTGCGAAGATATCGCACAGGGGTTGCAAAACGCTGAGCTCAAAGTGTTCCGCCCAGAGGTGCGGCCTTACCAGTTTCTCGCAGTCAGCAGGATAAAAGTGGAAAAACAGAAGGTTGCAATACCCTCCCGGCGTTATCGGTTCGCGGTAATGCCATTGCGATGAACCATTGAAAAGCAACGCCTGGTTCGGTCTCAACTCATGCGAAGTCCAATCCATTGCTGGATCACTCTTTAGGCCTTCCTCGTTCCAAGCCTGCATCGCTGAAGAACCGGGCCATGCGACCGGCTTGCTGAAGTGGATTGGCCAAGTTCCGCTTTGCTCAATGCAATAGTCGAGCGTGTACATCGACATTGGCTCGTCCAGATGCGGCGCGCACTGGCCCAAACCTCCGTAGAGGCTCAAGAAATTGTATCCCATCACCAATTCGCGGCCAGCGAGTTCACTTACTAAAGGCAACAGATCTCGCTGCAATTGTAGAAAGAATGGATGATCATGGACGACATCACGTCCGAAGTCCTTGACCTCGTGGCGTTCCAGCTGCGCGTCGGACAAGCTTTGGACCACTGCGCGGATCTCTTGCCGAACCGCGTCGTCAAACAGAGCATTGAGAGTGCAGATTTCGAAACTCGCGGCCGGGCGCAGCGGCGCAAAACCTGCGGTGAAACCTTCCAAATACTCAGGGGCTACTTCCGCCAAATACAGCTTTGCCGCCTCAAACCGGCGCAAGAAATGCGCATCGTACCACGGCACCTCACCCACCTTTGCGACCAAGGCAATGGCGGCCAAATGCAGATCGAGATATTCACGATCCTCTAACCTGTCCTTGATCGCCTCACTCAGCATATTGCTGACATAGCACACAGACCGGCTGAAGCGATAAGCCGGATAAATCACACTGCGCATTACGGCCTCCGTTTGTCGAAGGGGGCAAAATCTGGCACCTTATGCAAAGTGACAACAGTAAGAACCTCCGCCGTGCCCTTAGAGGGCCAAAAGCCTGAATTTAGGGATGCTCTCTGGATTGGGCGCTATAGCGCTCGCGGCCTGATTGAACTTGCTAGGGCGCGGCTTGCTTTCACAAAGTTGGATATGCGCGCTCTTGATCAGCGCAACGAATACGCGGCCGTGGCCTGCCAAAAGCAGCCTTCCCTAAGCGCAAAGCAAGCGGACAGGGCCGCCCGCATCGGCTATGTGTTGCCTCGCCTTTCTGCTCGTGTGCCTTGGCGCAGCGATTGCTTGATACAGGCGTTCGCTGGTCAGAACTGGCTAAATCAATTTGGCATCCCAAGCGTGATCGAGCTGGGGGTTAGGCGAGAAGACGCCAATAGTCTGAACGCGCATGCTTGGCTAAAGTGCGAAGGCCAAACCGTGCTGGGAAGCAGCAAAGAATTTTACACCCCGGTCTTCCCCCGCGATCCCAATCCAACCACCTCCCCCTACAAGTAATTGGTCTATTCGGCCTGTCCGCGCGCATGGCTCGATTTGTAAATTGCCCTCAACCTAGTAATACTACGTAGGTTAGACGGCGGGAGCGGACGATGGCACCAACATTACGAGCTCAAATAGCGGTTTTCGTGGCCGCCATTGCGCTGTTTTTCGTGCCATTTTCAGCCCATGCCAATACTAGGGCAGGCGATTACTCTGTCTGCTGCGGTGGAGCGGCAGCTGGAGCTACGCTGGAAGGCAGCGTTGATCAGAGTTGGTTTGCCGAAGATACAGACCGCGGTGCACTCTGGCTCGCGTTGTTGGGCGGTGTGGGAGTAATCATCGGCATCCTGATCATTCAAGAAGACGGTGATCAGGAGCAACGCGGTGACGGAGGCCTCAATCAATCGCCAGGGGCCAATTGAAGCAGGCCCGTTGATCGCCTCCCATGCGCGCTGATCGCATTTCCCAACAATCAAGCGCCTTTGCGCTCGCTGCGCTACTAACCCTCGCGGTCATAAGTGGTGGTGGAGGCGTCAGATACGGTCTGGCAAACCTTACCGTACAGCTTGCTGCCCTCATTATTCTCGGCGTGCATCGCCGCGCGTTTGCAGAGTTCTGGAGCACGGCGCCGTTTTCTCTTCGCGCCCTTATTGGTGCTTGCCTGTTGCTTCCGATTGCGCAGCTCATCCCTTTACCACCGGGAGTTTTAGCAGTCTTACCCGGAAGGCAGTTGGTGCTCGAAGCGCACTCGCTAGCCGGGGTGAACATCTGGTTTCCCATGAGTGTCGATCCGGCCAGAACGCTGGTCGCGCTTTTGGGCCTGATCTTGCCACTCACCCTGCTAATTGTCTCATATCGACTTTCGCGGCGTCAGCTGATTTGGATTGCTTGGACCTTGGTGGGCTTGGCTCTGGGCAGCGTTTTGCTCGGCGCGGTTCAGGTCGTAACGCAGGGTCAGAGCGGACTGCTCTATCCCGAAAACCCAATGCCTGGCGTCCTGTTCGGGACCTTTGCAAACCGCAATTCGGCTGGTCTGTTTTTGGTCTCGGCCCTTGCGCTTGCCGCGCTGCTACCTGCTCCATCGAATGCCTTACGGTTTACCGTCTGGCGCGCGACAATCTGCCTGCTTTTGATCACCGCCATTCTGCTCACCCGCTCTCGCACCGCCATAGTTTTGGCCGCCTTGCCGCTCGCTATGTTGTTTGGGAAGACTCTGGGCACAAAGCTCAGCAAGGCTCGGGAAAACCCAAGCAAAAGACGTCAGCTACTGAAGAAAGGGACGGTTGCTGGCCTGGTATTTGCGGCGTCAATCGCTGGCCTTCTCGCCTTTGCGCCCGGACGGATAGGCGACAGCGTCGATCGCTTCGATGCCAGAGAGGACGCCCGCAGCTACATCTGGGAAGATGCCAGCTACGCCGCGGGCCGCTATTGGCCGATCGGATCGGGCATGGGCACGTTCGATGAGGTTTTTCAGCTAGACGAATCTCTTGAAAACCTCACGCCCCGCCGCGCAGGCCGTGCGCATAATGACTATTTGGAAGTCGCAATTGAAGCTGGGTTCTTTGGGGTTTTGCTGATCGTAATGTGGCTCGCTTGGATGGCTTGGATGACATGGCGAGCGAAGCTATCAGCGCATAAATGGAACGCCTGGAGCGGAAGCGCTATCTTGGCTGGTATCGTATCTCAATCACTATTGGACTACCCACTTCGGAGCCAGGCGATGCTCGGAATGGCAGCATTTGCGATCATCCTGCTGCTACGTTTTGGCAAGGCAGATCAGGACCAAGAGGCATGAAGCAGGCGCTTTGGATCATGGCTCTGATGCTGATAGGCCTCGTCACTACAGGGGCGCAAATTGACAGGCAGGCCCGCGTATCGGGCGATCTCGCTACTCACATTCCCTCACCATTCCGTGCCTTCGCGCAAGAAAGACTAGCCACGCGCGCCCTTGCAGGGGGTGAGCCCGGCCATGCCGTCGCCGAAGCGCGGCAGCTAGTAACGCGCCGTCCATTGGCTGCCGAACATTTGCGCACTTTGGCCATCGCACAAGTCCTCAGTCAAAACGACGCGGCGAGCCTCCAGACGCTGCAAGCCGCAAGTCGCCGCGGATGGCGCGACCCGATCACACAGGAAGCGGTTCTGAGACTAGCTATTGAAACAGGAAACCACAGCGAAGCCGTAAGACGATACGCCGCTCTAATGGCCATGCCAAACACGTCAGACGCTCTGCTGACTGAACTTGGTGAGGCAGCTTTGCACACGCCCGAGGGTCGCAACACCTTTGCGGCTGTTTTAGCGCCAGCCGAACGCTGGCACCGAACTTTCCTAAGACGCGGGCCAAAGGTTCTACCGCCGCACGTCGTCGCCGAATTGATTGTCGAAGCACAAGATCAAGGCGCCAGGTTTGATTGCGCGCAATTGAGGCAGGCAGAGGGGATTCTGAATGACGAATCAGACACCTCAAGGCTGCGCCCAAAGTTCGCGATCAACGATAATTGTGTGGAATGAATGGTGCCAGAAGAGGACTCGTATTTCACCCTTATCTTATTGTTATTTTATGTATTCTACGTTTTCGTTTCTCATTACACCCCTAAATATACCCCTTATAGATGTAGAATAGCGAAGCGATATCAGGATTATCAAAACGCCTTCTGCTGCTGCCGAGAAGAACATGGATCTCACGGCGCGGGTTTGTAGGTGCATCGCCCATTTCCGAACAGGCAATATCAATTGGGGTCGGTGGCTTGGGCACCATGCGACCCAAAAGAACTATGGCAATTGCCAAGCCATCGTATCCTCAAATTTCGACTCGATCGGCTCTCCATTCGAATCAGTCGCTGGCGAAAACCGAGCATAGCGTTCCAAATGATGACAGGTTGCATGGTCAAGAAGTTCAAAGCCAGAGGACTCAATGATTGCGCAGCTCGAGACTTTTCCAGTCAGATTGACAACCACTCTATACACCACCTTCCCCTCCATCGATTGACGGATCGCACTAGAGGGATAGTCGCGGTAGCGATAAATGTCTCCGACCGGAGTCGGGGGTCGCAAAGCTAGCTCTTCTTTCGATAGAAGCTGGGGATCGCACTCAATCAAACTGTGAGTTGCGTCATTTAGACCATCCAGATCGATTATCCCGCGCTCAGCTACCTTACCGACCAAAATCGAATAATATTCCCAAGTTTCAAGGTGGACTTCGATCTTTCGTCCTTCAACTAAATCCTTCCTGGTTAGCCGATCATTCCAGAATCTCCCCGCTAACAAGCGCCATTTTCTTGTATGGCCACTCGCCCATCTTCCATGGAGTTGGACGGAAAGAGATTGCCCATCTCCTCGTTGGCGCCATGCCTCAAGGTCCTGCGAAATCGAAACATAAGGGGAGCCCCGATAAAACGAGTCCATAACCCCGGCAGGGATCGGAGGTGACCGACCTTCGGCAGCCTTCACTGCCTTGCAGCTCGTGTCGTGCTGGGTTTCAATTCGCCAGACGCTCCAACCGTTAGATCGACTGAAAAGGGTCATGTAGTAGCCCACATCCACCTCACGCTCCTCTCCAATCTGCCACTGGGGCCAAGCTGGTGTCGAAGCTATCGCTGCAAACATTGCGATTGGAAGTGAAAGCCTTTTTACAAACTTCAATGGGCACCTCGTCTTCATTTTGGGTCGTAAATGCCGTGGCCTATTGCGCACTTTTTATCAAGTTAAAGCAGTGCTTCGTGTTTCTGGTGACAATGACCCTGATCAAGTGCTGCCCAAAGTGGGAGGGGCCATTCGTGCCGCACGAAAATCTGCTAGCCTTTCCCAAGAAGCATTGGCAGATGCCTCTGAGATTGATCGTTCGCATTTAGGGCGAATTGAGCGTGGCGAACGAAATCTAAGTATCCTTAATTTGAAAAGGATTGCTAGCGCCCTAAGCATTTCCGCCGCCGAGCTGCTTAAGCATGCCGAAGTCTGATCATTGAATTAGGATTTGGTCAAACTGTGTGTGCATATCGGCCGTTAGTGGACAGGCCGCTTCGACTCGTACTAGTCAAGAAGCAGCCGTGCTGCTTGAGGCCCAGTTTAAGCCACCATTCAACCGCCGGATCTGGGGGTGCAAGCGGACATTCCGATCACCTCTCCAAGCGAGGCAAAAGAGAGCTAGGCTCGGCCGGTGCCTCAATCCTCTTCCATCTATTCGCACAAGGTAGTTGCGCGCGCCGCCGCCACCTATCTGACATTCACCGCGGTTCACCGTCGGCTTGATGCCTAGCTTGCGGTCATTGGCGCAGTTGATAAATTGCCCCCAGACTAATGGGGCATACAATGAGCCAGATTACATCGCTGTATGTTCACAAGGTTCTCTCCCATGTTGGAGGAGGTGTTGAAACATACGATCTGCTCGAGGGCATGGGTGTTCCAGCCGACGGGACAATAGACCCCAAACTGATGGTGACTGCGGATGAGTTCTATGGTTTCTTTGCAACCGTGGCGCAGCGTGATCCTGACGGATTGACCTTGCCGCTGCGCATCGGCTCCACGATGAAGAGCGATGAATATGGCGCCTTTGGTCTCGCGTGGAAATCGGCGCCGAACCTGCGAGGCTCCTTTGTAAGATCGACCCGCTATGGCCATGTGCTTGGCAATGCTGAAACCTACAGCCTCGAGGAAAGCAATAAAGGCTGGCTCTTTAGTCTAGATAAGGCGGGCAATGCTGGACCTGGTATGCTTCTTTCAAATGAGGCCAGCATGTCCTCGGTGATGACAATATGCCGGGAGGTCGCCTCCCAGCCTTTCCAGCAGCTTGCTGTCTTCTTCAAACACGGCGCGCGTGGTGATGCGGCTGTCTATGAGAAGCACTTCAACTGCCCGGTTCATTTCAATTCTGGGCGCGACGCATTGCTCGTCAGCGAGGCAAGCCTAGACGTGCCCAACAAGCTGGGTGATGAAACTATCGCTCAGTTCTTTGATCAGCATCTCGAGGCAGAGCTTGCAAAGCAAGCCGAGCCAGAAAGCATCGATAAGCGGGTGCGTCTGGCTGTCGCCAAAATGCTGAGCGAAGGCGTGCCAACGCTTTCAACCGTCGCAGGATCGCTTGGAATGAGCGCGCGCACCTTGCAGCGAAGGCTTGCTGCTCAGGACAAGTCATTCCAAAACCTTGTCGATCAGGCGCGCAGAGAGCTCTCTCAGCAGCTATTGCGCGAAACGAGCTACAGCCTCGCGGAAGTTGCCTTTCTCACCGGCTTTGCAGAGCAGAGCGGCTTCACGCGTGCGTTCAAGCGATGGGCCGGTGAAACGCCTCGCTCATATCGCGTAGGCGCTACGTCAAACTGATGACGCCATCTGCACAAACCTTGTCGTGCTAAGGCAAGAGACACTGAAGCCAGTGACCTATTCCATGCTTGTCTCCAACAAACAGGAACAAGCATATGATCACTCAAACCGACAATGCACCGCTCACTCTGGTAATCGGTGGAACCGGCAAGACCGGTAAGAGGGTTGCAAACCGCCTGATCCAAAAGGGGCAGGACGTACGCATTGGCTCCCGCTCTTCCCTTCCTTCGTTCGACTGGAACAACGAAGCGGGCTGGGATGCTGCGCTCGATGGCGTCTCGAACATATACATTACATACTCTCCCGATCTTGCGATGCCGGGGGCAAAGGATGCGATCAGCGCTCTGGTCTGGCGCGCCAAGTTAAATGGCGTCAAACGCCTCGTTATTCTGTCTGGTCGCGGCGAGGAAGAAGCGCAGGCTTGCGAACAGATCGTCGCTGACAGCGGTCTTGAATGGACGGTTGTGCGCGCAAGCTGGTTCAGCCAGAATTTCTCCGAAGGCGCTTTTATTGATATGGTACTTGGCGGAGCGATTACCCTGCCAGCAGGCGATACGCCCGAGCCCTTTGTCGATGTCGATGACATCGCCGATGTCGCAGTCGCTGCGCTTAGTGAAGATGGGCACAATGGCGAGACTTATGAGGTCACTGGCCCACGCTTGATGACCATGGCTGATATCGCGGCGGACCTGTCTGCTGCGACTGAGCGCGAAATCGCCTTTATCGACGTGCCGCATAATGCTTTCATCGAAGAGCTCACCAATTCTGGCGCGCCCAAAGATGTCGTTTGGATGCTCGACTATCTGTTCTCGACGGTCCTCGATGGTCGCAACGCACACCTAAAGGATGGTGTGACCCGCGCTCTTGGCCGTGCCCCCAAAGACTTTGCAGACTACGCCCGCGATGTCGCTGCAACCGGCGCATGGAGGGTGGCGGTATGACCTATGAATGGCCCCTCTTTTTCTGCCTCTTCCTTGCGCTTTGGAGTGCAATTGTCGCTGGCAACTTCTCCGCATTCTCAGAATTCATCATGTCGGCACTCAAAAAGACTGAGCCAGCTGGCGGAATTGAGGCGATGCAGCACATCAATCGAGAGGTTATCAAAACCCAGTTCGTAGCTGGCATCCTCTCCATCACGGTCTTTTCAGTGCTCTTTGCGCTCTACAGCCTCGCGGTGTTTGAAGGTGCAGCGCTTATAACACTGACCCTGGCCAGTTTGGTTTACGTCCCCAGCGTTTTTCTGATGACGATGCTTGGCAATGTGCCGATGAACAACCGGCTCGACAGTGTCGATCATACCAGTGTCGAAGCACAAAACTACTGGATGGAGTATGGCGCGAAGTGGACCCGGCTTAATCACTGCCGTTCTCTAGGGAGCACCCTGACCTCCGGCCTCTACATCATCGCCGCCATCACACTCATCACAAGCGGACAGGTGTAATCATGAGATATGCAGCTTTAAGCGTCTCCACCATTCTGGCGATCTTGGTTTGGGGCAGCTTGGTTTTTGTCGCCCTGGACCAAGGTTGGGGAAAGAGTGCCATTGCTAAGAAGGGAGAACTGTCCGGGTTCGAATTGGCAGCGAAGGAAATCGCCGAGCAAAACAATCAAGGCAATATCAGCTTCATCTTGGTTGAGGGCGGAGCGCCGGTGGCAGACTTTCATCTGTCAAAAGGTGAAGAGGTGAACGCCCAAAGCGTTTTCCAAGTCGCATCTCTGGGCAAATGGGTCACCGCATGGGGCGTGATGGCGCTTGTCGAAGAGGGGCAGGTGGACCTTGATGCACCGGTTTCAGACTATCTCACACGCTGGCAATTGCCGACTTCAGAGTTCGATGCCTCGGGTGTCACAGTGCGGCGCTTGCTGAGCCACACCGCCGGCCTGACCGACGGTCTTGGTTATGATGGATTTGCGACAGCACAAACCCGTCAGACCCTTGAAGCATCACTGACGCAGGCCGCAGACGCCTCGCCGGGCAAGGATGGTCGGACAGTTCTGGGCAACGAGCCGGGCTCAGCTTTCGCCTATTCGGGCGGTGGCTACACTATACTCCAGCTGCTGATCGAAGAGGTCTCTGGCACACCATTCCCAACCTATATGCGCGAGCGAGTTTTTGACCCTTTGGGCATGGAGAGAACCTCTTTTGACCAGGATGCGGCAATCGAGCTGGAACTGGCTGAGAACTTCGGACCAGAGGGCACAACCAAGCCATTCGGCTGGTACACTGCACTTGCTGCAACGTCTCTTTTCACAACCTCCGAAGATCTCGCGACGTTTGTAGCTTCGCAAGCTCCGGATGCGGCGAACCCGGTTCTATCACAAGAAACACTGGCGCTTATCCGCACACCCCATGCCTCAGAAATGGGGGCAGACATCTGGGGGCTCGGCACAATGCTCTATGCTCCCAATGATTCCGGCGATTTCATAATCGGTCATGACGGCAGCAATGAACCGGCGATCAACACTGCGGCTCGGCTTGATCCGGCAACAGGCGATGGGATCGTAGTCCTTGCAACCGGCAACCCAATGCTTGCCACTCAGCTTGCGGGCGAGTGGGTGTTTTGGAAGACCGGGAATGTCGACACTCTCACCTTTGCATCGCGACTGCCCACGGCTTTTCTAGTCTTCGCAGGCGGAACCTTGTTGATCCTAATTATCGCAGGCTTTGCCATTTGGCGACGAGCGCGTGCGGCATCTAGGCAATAGAAGGCAGGGTGGTCTTATGCCTCAGCCCGATAAGAAAGCTTCAACCAATTCGCCCCCGAGTTACACTAGAGTGACTGCATTGCGCGATCTGCTCTTGGTTGTCACAGTGCTTGTGATCGTAAAGCAGTCTGTGCTCCCGATCTCTCAGCTTTATGCAGGTCCTGCCTCAACTGTGAGTGCCATGATCGTTGGCACAGTCTTATTGCGCCGCAGGGGATTGGCTTGGACTGACCTCGGTCTTCGCTGGCCGGAAAGCTGGTCAAAGACGCTTGGGCTCACGCTCCTCACAATGGCCTTCTTCCTAGTGTGCACCCAGCTTATGGTTTTGGTCGCTGACCTCTTCTTCGAGGATATCGGGACAAGCGATCGTTTCTCCCATATCGAAGGCAATTTGCCAGCCTATTTGCTGATCATGGTGCTTGTATGGACGCATGGCTCCTTCTTCGAAGAGCTGTTGTTCCGCGCATTTGTCATCAACCACACGAGTGAGGCTCTTGGCGGCGGACTTCGTTCCGATATTGTCGCCTTGATCATCTCATCAGCGTTCTTCGGTTATCGCCACGCTTACTATCAAGGGTGGCATGGCGCGCTTGTCACTGGCGCTGGGGGCTTTGCGTTCGGCGTCTTCTACCTATGGTTCGGAAGGCGCAATATCATGCCGCTGATCTTTGCCCACGGCGCGTTCAATACGCTGGGCCAAACATTTCGCTATCTCGGCATTGAGGATTAGAGGCGGGTGCAAGAGTGCTGCAACACCGCTGGTTGGCGCGAATTGGCAAAACAGTGGCGGCGTCTGGCAATAAGCGCCCGACCCTTTGCCCTAATCCTGATTGCAAGACATCAATCGGAGAAAACAACATGACCCAATCCGCTCTTTTGGAAATTGCAACTGAGACCACGAACGCGGCCAAAAGCCGCCACTCCGGCCCAATTGCAGGCAAACACTTGTCGATCAGAACAGGCTTTAAGGCCATCAGCTTTAAGCATGCGATGTTTGATGGCATGATGGACCCGCTGGTGATGGTCGATCACTACCTGATGGGCGAACCCACCTTTGGCGCTCACCCACACGCTGGCATGTCGGCAGTAACGGTGCTGTTCGAAGACAGCTGCGGGGCTTTCAACAATCGCGATTCTCTCGGCAACGACATCAATCTCGAAGCCGGTGACCTCTATTGGCTCAAAGCCGGAAGCGGAGCAGTGCACGATGAAAAGCCGCTAAACGGCGCATTGGCTCATGGGCTTCAGATGTTTGTGAACCTACCCGCTCATATGAAGCATGACGATCCTGAAGCGCTCCACGTCCAAGCGAGCGAAATGCCGGTGATTGAAAGAGATGGCGCCAAAGTGCGCCTTGTATTGGGCGAGAGCAACGGTGTGACGGGGGCTATTTCTCCTGCGCTACCGATGACGATCCTCGATGCAAAAATCGATGCCGGCGGTCATTTTGAACATGAAGTTGCTCAGGGTCATTCCCAATGGATTCTTGCGGTCGACGAGCCTGTCGAAGTGACTGTTGGCAGTCAGCCTTCGACACTTCCAGCAGGTGAAGCCTTGGCGATCAGTGCTAGGCAAAATTCAGTAACTCTGACTTTGCGGGCTCGCGCTGAGAGCCATGCAGTGATCGTAACGGGTGAGCCGATCGCAGAACCCTTTGTCCAGCGCGGCCCTTTTGTGATGAACACCGAGGCTGAGATTGCAGAAATTGAAGCAGCCTATCGTGCAGGGCGTTTGGGCGAGCTAAGCTAAGCGGCTAGCAAGAAGTGGATGCAAGGTTCGGGCCTGGCAGAGCATCGCCCTCGCGTCCGCAAGAGGGTCGGAGGCCGACTGTCTGGTTTAGGCTGAATGCTCGAGCAAAGCAGACAATCTGCTACCGGCCCAAAGGCTCACGTAGCGGCGGCAAGCTTCAGTCCTGTATAGCAGACGGTCCGTTGCCGATATTGGATATCGTGCCAGATGCCTCAGCCAAATGAACCGATTCACTTACCCATGACATGCCTTTGCATGTGAGGGTCGTGCCCGGATCATTGCAACATATCTTTGCTGCATACTCGTAAAGGAGAATTCTCTCTCCCCTAACCCGATAGACCAGTCTTACGCCGATTGGAGTCTCTTGGATTGCCGGATATTAGGACACTAGTAAGATCATCAAAAACGTGATTAAGTCAAAGATAGATGCCTTCCGAATTACACTTTGATGTCAGCTCTGGGCTGAAACGTGTTCTAGGACGTGAACTTATCACTGATGATGAGGTCGCGATTTTTGAGTTGGTTAAAAACTCATTCGATGCGGGCGCAGATAAAGTGGAGTTGTTCTTTGACGAAAACCGCGTCGTTGTCGCTGACAATGGCATCGGCATGGATTATGACGACCTCAACACGAAGTGGTTGTTCGTCGCATATTCGGCCAAGCGCGAAGAGAACAAAGAGGATTTTCGAGACAAAGTAGCTCAGCGGGCTCACTACGCTGGCAGTAAGGGCATCGGTCGTTTTTCATCTGACCGGTTGGGTCAAGGCCTAATCCTACAAACGCGACCCAAAAGTGACAAGACAGGGCCCGTACATCGGCTAGACGTTGATTGGTCCAAGTTCGATGAAAGTGACAAAAAGCGTTTCGAGAAAATCCCTGTCACATACGCTGAAAAGAGATCTTTCAGTTTGCCCGTTGAGCTCGTCAAGTTCGCTAAGGGTTTCACACATGGAACAGTGATCGAGATCAATGACCTCCGCCTCGACTGGTCACGCGATGAAATAAAGAACCTGAAGGCTTCGTTGGCGAAGCTGATAAATCCGTTTGGTTCGGATGTTGACCGTTTCCAGATTTCCATCTCTGCTCCAGCGGAGTTGGCAGAAGATGAAACAATTAAGAAGGCGGCGAAAGACGAGAATGAAGAGCCCTTCGCCCGAGATATTATCAACGGTCGCGTCGGGAACTTCATTTTTGAAGATTTAGAAGAAAAGACAACGTTCATCGACGTATCGATTGAGGATGGTCATATCGAAACCGTCCTGACAGATCGCACTGAACTGATTTATCATATTAGAGAATCAAATCCTTACAAGAAGCTTGAGGGTTCTGATTTTCGGTGCCGCATATTCTATCTGAATCATTCTGCAAAGATCACTTTTGCAAGGAGAGTGGGCCTCCCCTCAGTGCAATTCGGCTCGGTGTTCCTATTTCGCAATGATTTCCGTGTTTTCCCAATCGGCGAGAATGAGGATGATTGGTTTGGATTTTCGCGCCGCAAGCAACAGGGCTATGCGCGCTATCTAGGTACACGGGAAGTTATCGGACGAGTTGACGTATATGGTGATGATGGAGATTTCCAAGAGGCATCGAGTAGAAACCAAGGGTTGATTGACACCGAGGCCGTCAAACAACTCCGTAGATGTGTTATGGACCGGTGTCTAAAGCGACTTGAGCGTTATGTCGTGCCCGTGCTCTGGGCGGATAAGGCAGAGGCAGAGACTGGTGACTTGTCGCGCCTTCTGACCGAGCCTGGCAAAGCGCGCGTTTCCGGTGCCGTTGCAGGCCTAGTCGATAACGACGACATTGAGCTGTTTGACTACAGCAAACGCCTTATTGGAATTTTGAATGAGCGATCGTCGGATTTTGAGCAGTCTATTGTAAGCCTCAGAGCTATCGCGAATAAGACGGGCGATAAAGAACTCATCGATAAGCTCGACGAAGCTGAGAAGCGTTTTGAGGAGCTTAAACAGGCCGAAGTCGAAGCCCGAAAAATTGCCGATCAAGAGCGTGAGGCTTCCGAAAAAGCAACACAGAGAGCGCTTCAAGCTGAGGCCGAAGTTAAGGCTACGAAGGCCGAAATTGAGGTTGAACGCAGGCGCTCGCATTTTTTAGAGTCGGTCGCATCTCTTGATGTAAAGACCATACTAAATTTGCACCATCAGGTCACAATCCACTCTGTCGACGTTAACCAACAAATTGAAAACCTGATTACCAGATCACAAGGCAAGGAAACAATTCCGCGCGAAGATGTGATGAAAGCTATTGAACAGATTGCGTTCCAAAATCGACGCATTCAAGCAATTTCGCGCTTTGCGGCCCAAGCCACGTTCGCGCTGGATTCAGGCAAGATCACTACTGACCTTGCAGAATTTATTGAGGACTACGTTAATAACATTGCACGCCAAACCACTGGTGCCCGAATTAAAGTCGAGGTGAAAAACGATCATCCGGGATTGAATATGAAGTTTAGTCCCATCGATGTCTCCATTATAATCGATAACCTCGTGAGCAATGCAAGGCGTGCTAGAGCTTCAAAGATCAATCTTACGATAGAGCCAGTCACCAAGAATGGGCTAAGCATCAACGTAGCTGATAACGGAAAAGGCTTCGCCGCGGGCGTTGACCCAGATCGTATATTTGAAATGGGATACACGACTACGCATGGATCGGGTCTTGGGCTTTATCACGTTCAGCAAGTGCTTGGGCAGATGGGAGGCAGTATTGAACTTTCCAAAAGTAAAGTGCAAAGAGGTACTTCGTTTAGGATCACAATAACCAAATCGAGTCCAAAATGAGGCTAGACTTTAATGTTTTGTGGGTCGAAGATCAGCCGGACAGCATTAAAGCGCAAGTCGATGCCATTTCACTACGAATGCTTGAGCATGGCTTCAGCTTCTCCCCCACCGTATGTCGATCTTTGGACCAAGCGCGCGCGCAAGTCGATGATGATGTTTTTAACGACGATGTCGATATGGTCATGGTCGATTGGGATCTTGGCGGTGGTTCGCGGGGTCAGGAAGCCATCAAGGAAATTCGCCGACATATCCAATATAAAGATGTCATCTTTTACTCGGCAAAAACCAATGTCGCCGAGCTTCGGCAAGCCGCTTACGACGAGAATCTAGAAGGCATTTATTGCGCAGGCAGAAATGATCTTGTTGATGAAGTGCTTGGCGTGTTTGAATCTCTGGTTAAGAAGGTCCTGGACTTAGATCACACAAGAGGTGTGGTCATGGGAGCCACCTCGGATATCGATAATGTCGTCAAAGAGTGCCTTGCTGCACTCCTCGAACGCATGGGCGAGCATGACAAAGCGCGAATGGCCGGAGTAGCTTTAAAGAAGGTCTCGAAAAGGTTGGAGGGTTTGAACACTGACCTTGCCGAACTTCACAAGAACCCGAGCTTGACTGAAATCATGAAAAAGCACGGTCTTTTTCAGGCAAATGATGCTTTGAGGCTGTTAACGAACGTTCTCAAAGAAGATGTCGCGATCGACTGCTCAGCTTACCGTAATCAGGTCCAATCATACATGGATAATATTGTACCGAACAGAAATAAGCTCGGCCACCGAGTGCTTGATCCTGCTGGAAAACCAGTCGGAATTCAAGCAATCGGCGGTGATTTTGTAAGTTTAGATGAAATGAGAACGCTAAGGTGCTCTCTTCTCGAACTACGTGACAGTTTCCGCGAATTGCACGGAATTTTGCACCCCTGAGTTTGTTTGACGGCGGTAAGATTTTGCTTCGTCAGCGCCCTTCAAGATGGATACTATCACTTCGCCAAGTGCGGTCGCGGCCAAAGGGGGAACAGCATTGGCTACTTGCGTGAATCGCGGGACTTCAAAACGACGGCGCTCCCCACCCGTTGTGTATTTTCCTTTGAATTCAAACCAGTCTGGAAAGCTCTGCAGCCGAGCGTTTTCCCTCACGGTCAATGTTCGCGGTTCCGAATAATGAACTAGATCATCGGGCATACTTGTAATCGTGGGGGCCGGCTGATCTGGGTCAATAACTCGGAATGCCAATTTCTTGATGCCAAACTTTTGCCTGACTTCTGCACTCATGCTTTTGTTCAGTCGGCCTTCGTTGTGGCTAAACTCAATGAATGAGGCGAAACGCTCCACAATTCTCTCGCCGTGACGAGCGAGCCTCAAATCGGTTGTACCTTTTTGTTTTTTCGCCATTGCCCTCTGGTATTGAGTGCGAGGCCCTCTGTAGGCGATTTCTTGGAATCCTTTGGTCTCCCGCGATTCTGTTATGCCCGCATACGCTATTTCGAGGTCGCAGATGGCGGCAGATGAGGATACCGGCACGCTAATGCGGCGCTTACGAAGAAAGCTTGGCAGGTGTTTCTCAAGCAAGTCAAATGGGTCTGCCCCGGTGAGGCCTTTCTCGAACGCAACAAGAAAGTAACGTGTCCGTGTCTGAGGTACGCCGAGCATGGACAGATCGAGCAAACGTTCATGGAGCGTGTATCGATCTGCGAGTTTTTCCCGAAGCTTTGACGCATAATTGTCTGTTTTGCCCTGGCTCTTGAAGTCAGCTGTAAAGCCTCGAACGTTTTCGAGAAGCAGCGCTTTTGGTTGTACCAGATCAACAAATTTCACATAGGCTTCGAACAATTTGTTTCGTGGGTCGTCCGCGCGCCGCCGGCCCGCAGATGAGAAGCCCTGACATGGAGGTCCGCCGACAACCAGATCGACCGAACCCTGCAAGTTTTTGAGTTCGTCGAGGTATGACTCCAACACATTCTCAATTGAAGTGGACTCAATTGGAAGCCAGTCTGGCCAATCAAATTTGCGCGGACTTTGTGCGCCGAGTAGGTTGTGCTGGAGTGTTTCAAAAGCGCTCTCGTTATGTTCGACAGCAAACAAGCCTTGCATATTTGCTTCTGAGAGACCTAGCGACAGACCTCCGCAACCAGCAAATAAGTCTATGAACTTGAGTTCCAAGGAATAGCCTTCTGGGATCGTTATACAAAGCCTGAATCTCTTTTATGCCACAATATTGAGATTTGACCAGGCACTTTATCTAATTTGAGTTTCAAATAGAGATGCGCTTTGCTTATCGGCCCACTCGGCTGACGACCGCTAACGCGAACGGTTTGTGCTGATGGGGCCTTGATTGGCGGGGTTCTTGCTCGCTTGTGCTCGTTGCTGGCTCCAATGAACTTGCCAACCATTTCAACCAAGCAGTGACCACCTAGGATTGTTTAAGTGCAAACACATGGGAAAGCAGGATCGCCGCGCGGGCTCTTTCAGGCATCTACGGCAATCTCAAACTGAATAGACCGCCGTGTCTTCAGTTGTATAGCCGTGGTGCATGTCGTGACGTCAGCCCCCGATACCAGATCACTAATCTTCAGCCCGACGAAATCACACCCCCTGAAATTTCCACCGATTGCTAGGTCAAAGAAAAAGGATCTTGGGAAAGATTGCAAAATGCGAATTGAATTAAGGTCTTAGTGAGCTTTCACATTGTGATTTACTCAAGATGGTGCACTTTGACTATCAGCTAAACATGAATTAATTCGCACAATTGATACATAGACCTGTAATATGCACCGGTTGCTTATTACCCTCGAAAACGATCAACACGTAAGATGCCAATTCAACATGATGAGACGTCCAGACTTCGAAACTAGCTTGTAGAATCTAAATACAACGATAGTTTAACGAATCATTGGGGGGTATTTATGAATATACGATCATTTGTTGCTTTGGGCTTAGTCATTTCATTGAGCGGTTGTGTTGGAACGCTTGGGCGTATGAGTAATCAGATAGCCCTTGCTGAAAGAGGCATAGAACCACGCATGAACGCTTCCGCTGTGGCAAGGAGTACAACGAACCTAAATGCTGTTTTGGATGAGTTTGAAAAACGCAGCGGAGGTGCATCTTTAGGTTCAGATGCAGATAATAATTACGCAGTTTATCTGGCTGGCGTAGGCTACATAAACGAGCAGTGTGACACGTATTTAGAGGCTCTCGATAGCTATCACAAATATCTAAATCGCGGCAAAGGCTATGTTAACAACCTAAGCACGGCTACTGACGTTATATTGGCGGCCGCCAATGTCTCCAATCAAGCTATTGGGATTACCGCTGCATCGTTCGGGCTGGTTTCAGACTCTATCGAGGTAACCCAGAACACCCTTCTGGCTGAAGTTGAGCCATCGGGCCTGCGCAACCTTGTTGAGCAGCATCAGGGTGAGTATTTCGATTTTGTCAAAGACAACAAATCGGACTTGAGCAGTGAACCGGCAACTGTTTTGGCAATCCAAGGTTACCTTAGGACTTGCCTACCGACTTCAATGAAATCACTCGTCAATAGGTCAGTGGCATCCGCAGAAGTTGAGATCGACGACTCTGAGAATGGCCGTGTGCTGGTTAACAATCAGTGATTTTCTACTCGGCTGAAGACTTTTTGACTCCGCCTGATTCTGTGGAATTCGAGCGCAGAACAGGATGCAGAGATTCTGCCACTCAAGCGCTGGCACGAGCACGTGCCGAAATTGAATAACTTCAAGCCGAGGGCGATGTGGTGAAGTTACTTACTGACGGGTCAAACGACGACTGACCAATCCGTTTGCAAAGCTTCACTACGTCTGATGCGATATGGAGTAGGCCAAAATGGGCGTCTTCGGAAATCCCTTAGAAAGTAAGATTGACGACTTGGAACAGCTTGTTCCTAACGTAGACACTTCATGGAATTGGGGGATGGAGGTTGAACGCCACGATTGGCGGCCAGTATGGGCTTTGTGCAAGGAAATACAGCAAGATTTTCGCGACACCAGAGATTTTGAGTCTCGCGAGATGAGGCAAGCTGCATGGGAGCGGTTTGCGGCAATCAGATCAAAAGCATCGAGGCTTGCGGATCACGAGAAACAAGCGCTCTGGGACCAGTCCAAAAAACATCGTGATGAGCTTATGTATGAGATGAAGAGTGTAACATGGTCTCCATTCGATGATATCATGTTCTTTTTCGATCCTACGACAGTCGACGAAATCAAGGCCATGTGTAGCTCGCTTAATCAGATTGGCCAAAAGCTCAAAAAACATAAGCACCTAATGCTAGGCGAACACAAATCCGAAGTGTTCGAAAGGATGCAGTATAAGCGCTCACAGCTCGATCATTTCTGGGAGAAAAGGAGAGAAGCTCACTCTCAGCGACAGCAGGAATATGAACAAAAGCATGAAGCTTGGCGTAAAAGGGTGCGCGCCAATCTGGAAAAGAACCGAGACCAACTATCGAGGGCGCAAGACGCGGCTAAACGCACGCGTGATAGAATCAGCGAGAACGAAGACAAACTCTACGAAACTGAAAGTGAAAAATGGCAGGGGATATTTAGTGAGTGGATTGAACGAGACGCAGGAAAACTCGCAGATATTGAAGAGAGCATCGAACGAATCGAAGGCTGGATCGCCGAAGGTGAAGATAAGCTTTCCGGCTCTTGAAAACACAGTATCCGCCTCCTGAAATCAGTCTGGCTTTCTGTGGAAATTTTTGCGCGCAACGGTAATGATCTATAGCAGCACATAGTTATTTTCAATCAAATTTGATGATGCTTTAATAGAACTCATGAGTACCAGTACATCAGATGTTTATTGTAGATCTTTGGCGCTCAATCGACCTAGAAACTCGAATTTGCAGGCTTTGTGTCATTCCCTGCCTCTAACCTGACAGAGTTTTCGCCTCTCGGTTTTGTCCAATCACATCTTGTCTAGCGCCAGCAAAGCCAGTGAGGCCGCACTCAAGTCTGCATTCGGTGTCTATGGGAAAAAGCCGTCATTCCGATAACAACCCAAGTTAGGGCATTACTGCGAAAATGGACCATCACCTCGAGAAAGATGGCGATGTAACCGAAACTGTTGTTCGATTTTCCTTCATTGGTGGACCGCTTCCCACTTTACCGCGGCAACCACCCATATTATCACCAGTTAGATCTGGATGGACTTAGCCCTGCCAGAGCGCTCAACAAAATCAGAAAAGGAAATAGGATGCAACCAGGGCTTCTGCATAACCTCTGGCAAGGTGGACCGTTTGGCGACAACATAAATGTAGCTCTACTTTGTTTCGCCCTAATCGGGTTTTTTTCGACTCTGGCGCTTTCGTTTATTGAGAATAGGTATCGAGAGAAGCCTGCAACTCGAGGAATATTAAATTTCTTCGTCGCGATGACTGTTATCTCTTTAGGCCTCAGCGTCGGTGAGCTGTTACGAGAGGAGAGAACTGAGCACTTTGCTCAGGTGGGTGCAAATCCTACGATCCTAAAAAACGGTTTGAGGGTCCGCCTTATAGATGTTCGATCACCAAGGGGGTGGAATGAAAGAGTAATATCAACAAGTGGCGCGAGTTCAATGATCGGTATTGGTGATCATTCAGGAAACGCAGACATACCAATTACCATCTGGTCAGAGATATTGTCTAACATTCAAACCAATATAAGACCTTCTGACGTCAAGTCTATGAATCAGAATCAATTTGAAGAATTTTTACTTAGTTTGACGCCCAATGAGCGCAAACTTTTGAGTCGATGGTCTTGGGCACATATTCTAGTGCTAGATCCTGACTCTGGTAATAGGGCGGAGTTCAAATTTGCGACCCGGGACAAGCAGTTAGTATTAAGTCTCGGCGAGGAGAATGGAACAATGATTATCAAGAATATTTTCAATGTGCCGGATGTTTCTGGATTTGAAAACGAAGCTGTCTTGTTTGAATTTCGTTCTTGATCTTACCTCTATGCTTTTACTTCACCCGGCCATTGGCGTCCTGTCATAGAAAAAAGTTCTTACGCTCACTCTCCATCCCCAAAGCCGAACAGTCATTGACCGAAATTTGATCGCCATTCTCGGATGCAGGCGTCGAACGGTCTATTCAGGAAAACGGGTATGGTGCATTCAGAGTAATGCACCAGCAGCATTGTCCTGAAAGACCTCGGTATCGCGGATGTACCTTTGCAGCATCGCATCGGAAGCATGTCCAGTTTGCTGCCTAATCTTCCATGATGAAACGCCTGCTCGCGCCGCGCTGGTTACAAAGCCGGATCGTAAGCTGTGACCTGAGTAGCCCGAACACTCGATACCTGCCTTCGCTAGACGCCCCTTGATTAGAAGTGATACTGCGTGCCCAGATAGCGCCTTCTGTGAAACACACCCATTCCGATCAACACTCCGAAACACAGGTCCATCATCAACGTTTGCTGCTTCAAGCCAATTTCTAAGAGCCTTCACCGGGCAGAAGCGACCTCGGCCAAAAGGAACTCCAATCACTCGCCCTCGCCCCGTTTGATCGGTCTTCGAACGACGAAGCGTCAGGAGCAGACCTTTCTCTTGATATGCGCAGTCAGAAACACAGAGGCTCACTAATTCAGAGCGCCGAAAACCTCCCGCGAAGCCGACTAACAGAAGTGCCTTGTCTCGAGCACCTCTAAGGTCTTCAGGAATAGCCTCCAGAACGTCAAAAAGGAGATCGCGTGTGAGCGGGAGCGCTTGCTTGGGCGGAGCTCCATGGCGCCTTCTGATGCCTTTCAAAACGGATTTGACCAACTCTGCCTTGGTCGGGTCATGTTGCTGCACTGCTCTATGAGCTTTCGAGAGTGACGCTAACCATCGCGAGATAGTCGCGCATGAATGGCTCTGGGCATGAGCGGACACGTACGCCGCTATGGCTTCACTTGAAGCTGGCAGTGCACCGCCCCAAACTTCAAAGCGTCGGAGGTCGGAGGCATATGCTTTTCTTGTATTGTCCGAGAGGCTCTGTCGAACCAGCTCATCAATTCCTTCTTGCACACGCTCAGTGGTACTTCGCGTGCAATTGATTGCACTTAGAGTGATTGCGCCACGATCAGGACGACTCAGAATTGTGCAATTGATTGCATTCTTCTTCCTGAACGTTCCTGATTGCTCCATTTGTGACTTCGATAAGTGGGGTTTATCGAAAGTTGGAGAGCTCATGCCGCTCTCCCACCAGCAAGCTTGATCCTAATGGTGTTCAAATGATCGGAGTTGTTTGTGACGACCTCCATCAGGGGTTCGATGCCGCAAGGTGGACAACCAACTTTATGCATATCTGCGGTCTTGCCAGCCAGCTCAAGTTCCATCGAACCAGTCCAGTCCAAACGGCTGTGAACTGGCGCTGCGTCGAAATAGAAACCGGCCATGCACAGAGCTGATAGATGATGTTCAGAAGCTACATAGTAACTGAGGCATCGCCGAATGGGATCGCTTTCTTTGAGCAGCCTGCCAAATGCGCGCTTCCCCAATGACGTATGCTTGTCCCAAACCCAAGTTGGCACCTCTTGTAAGTAGGCGGTTTCGGGCATTTCCTGATCGGAAACTGAAGGCGATCTGTCCAACTCAGTAAGGGCCGAAACAAGGAATGGCAGCGGAAGCGCTATGCCGTCCCTCAATACTTTATAGCCACGCAGGCTGAGGTCGATAGCAACATGCGCTTGCTCAGGTAGCACGCTTCTAAGAGCACCCAATCGCTCAGATTGAATTGCCCGTGCAGCGCGCTCATTTCGCCCACATGCATCAATCGTGACAGCCATCCTTTCAATTAACGGTTGGCTGGGATCACCGGCGATCGCGAGCGTTACGGGCAGGTCTGACATCTTTGCTCGCTCGCGAGTGCTTTTTGCTAATAGGCTGCTGCGAGCGCTGCATATAAGGTGATCAGCGGCACGAGACTTCGGGCTTTCTGCAAGCATGACCACTGCATTATGCAAACCCTTGCTCGGCGCTTGCTTGGTTTCTTTAAGATGGCCTTCGGTCAGCTCCAATACGCTGGCCACTATGTCTATGTTGGCAGCGCCTACATCTTCAAATGCAATTGCTAGCAGTCGCCTCCATATGCTTTTGCCTCTTCTAGGCAGCAGCTTTGCAGCGGCCAACAAGGCAAGCTCAGGCTCACCCCTACGTATAGCCTTCTGGAGCAATGAGCTTGCCGTGTAGGCGTCGCCGAGCAAATCGCGTGAGCATTTATTTCCGTTCATTCCAACCTCCTTTTACGGGAGGCTGATTGCGTGCTGCCCAGATCGAACTTTAGGCGATTGAACTATCTAGTGAAGGGAAAAACCTGGTCAGATTCATATGGCTGGCCTCCCAATCTGACTGCTCCAAACGCTGGCTACACATTTGAATCTAAGTGGGGCCGGAAGCTTGATCGTTACAATTGCAAAAGCAGGGGGCTAACCCTCATAAAAACAGCGAATTAAACGAATTCTCAGTGTAGAGTTATGACCGCTTAGAAAGCAGTTGATCATACTGTCGCCAGGAGACCCTCCGCCACAGCATTTTCAGCCGCTGGCGACACCCAAAATTGTGCTTGGCTACAGCCAGAATACTCAATCTGTAGCCATTTAGATCGCATTAGGCCTTCAGCTACACAGCACTTGCCAAACCAACTATTTGAAGGCGGACTTGTCGGCCACCAAGCATTGCTCCAGAGCTTCTGGCCATTTGCTCCATATCTTACTCGGATCCCACCAATCTGCATTCAAGGACTTAAAGTGCTTTCGATACATAGTGCGGCGTTTGGGACTAATAAATGCAATTGCGCTTTCTAAGCCAATGGCCGTGACGGTGTAGCGGAACATTAGCCACTTACCTTCGCTCTTCTCTAATGGTGGTCGCGTTATATTCGGTGAGACCATCTCGAGTTTGGCGAACGGGTTTTTGAGGCTGGCAAGCTCGGACAGGAGTATATTGGGTGTCCTCAATCTTCGCTCAATGCGAACTCCAGGGCCGAATTTGTTGCCTTGTCCCTTGGCAATGCGCTTCTGATATCGATCGTAAATGCAGGTTTGGTTGCCCTTCGGTTTTCCAAGTTCGACAGTTTGAAGTATGCCTGTATTACTGCGGCGAGTGACAGTGAGAATTTGCGGCGGAACGATCATAAAGTCATCCATTGCCAAGCCTCCAACGTCTGTAGCGACGTCGAGACGAGTGATCGTCCCATTGGAGATAAAGTACTGCCATCCGTTAGGGACAAGCGGTGTAAGGCAAGCATGCAAATCATACATCCCCTCGAGACCGATGTCTTTGGGGACAAAGTCGATCCGGATCTTGGATACCCCGAATTCGTTTGTGGCGTATTGGTAGTGAGGCCAGTGAACCGAGTTTGGCACTGACTCTAGAGCAAGCCGGAACCCTTTCTTGAAGCCCTTCGTATGCTTCGTAACCTTAAAGGCACTTTGGTCCTCAACCGCAAGGAAGTGCGCTTCGTAGAGGTCCTTCTGAAGCTCTCCGTCCTGAACGTTTACAACTACGCTCAGCCTATCAATGAATGGCATGTGAGTATTGTCGTCCGCAGGAGCATTAGCTTGCCACTCCAAGGTCGAATTGACCTTAGTCTTGGCCTTGTTAGAGCACCCACCATGTGAGTTATCGAAAACAAGCTCGCCATCTAATGTCAAAGTACCCATTGTCGCCTCCAGCCAGCTTCAACCTTTCGCTTCGCTCAGTGACTGAAACCACTGCTCAGCAACCTCTGTACTAATCCTAGTGGACCGCCCAATCTTCAAGAAATTTATCTCACCTCGTTCTTCCAACCGGTAGACGGTGGATCGACTTAGGGAGTAACGTTCGGCGAAATCACTTATGCTCATCAGCTTGACCATTTGGGCCTCCATGGAAGTAGTGGGCTCATTTGGGGGTAAACAAGCCTTCGCCCCTAAGCATTACGCCGATTTCTAGAAAAGCAAGTTAAGCGCAATCTGCGCAAACATTTCGTTGGCCAAAACGCAGCAAACGAGCTAGTTTTGCAGACAAATTGAAGTGCAATTAATTGCACTAGGCGACCAAAGAGGTGCAATTAACCTGCCTTAAGTTTGTCTAGGTGATCACTCCACCACTGCAACATCTGGACCCTCTCACCCCAATATTCAGCCCGATGGTATGCTCCTCTAACTGCACTGGAGTCTCCATGTGCAAGTGCCCGCTCTATCGCATCTGGGTTCCATTTGCCGCTTTCATTCAAGAGCGAAGACGCTGTTGCCCTAAACCCATGCGCGGTCATTGTGTTGGAGTCATAACCAAGCCTTCTCAGGGCTTGAGTCAGCGCGTTCTCGCTCAGCGGTATCGTATTGTTGTGATATGCTGGAAAAACAAAACCTTGAGGGGAAAAATGATCTCTAGCCTCGAGTAGTAGTTCTTTCACCTGCTTCGTTAGTGAGAATGAATGTGGCTTCCGGGCCTTCATTCTTTCAGCTGGGATAGTCCAAGTATCACTGTATAGGTCGACCTCATCCCAAACGGCCTTACGCAACTCACCCGGCCGCAAGAACAAATGCGGGGCTAACTTGAGGGCAAGGCATGTAGAGGGATAGCCAGAATAGCCATCAATTGCCCTCAACAGCTCTCCTAGTTTTTTTGGATCAAGGATCGCAGCGTAGTGTTTTGGTTTCGGCGCGGTCAAAGCATCTTTAAGTAGTGAAGCAGGATCGCTCTCAGCCCTCCCTGTCGCCACAGCGTATCTGAAGACACGCCCCGCGAAACTAAGCGTTTTCTTCGCGCTCTCGTGACGTCCGCTGTTCTCAAGCTTATTCAACGCTGCAAGTACAAGCTGCGGGCTTACATCATTTACAGGAAGTTTCCCGATATCAGTGCTTAGGTGGCTCAAGAACCACCAGAGCTTTTTGATTGTAGCGGGTGCAAGGCCTTCTTTGGTCCTTTTCTCAATAAATTCTGTTGCCACGTGCTCGAAGCTATTCTCAACGCCAAATTTCGCAGCAGCTCTAGCCTTTTTTTGTTCGAGCGAAGGGTCCAAGCCTTCCCTCAAAACCTGCCTAGCCTCATCTCTCTTTCTTCTAGCCTCTGCCAGCCCAACCTCTGGATATGCACCATAGCTCATGAGCTTCTCTTTGCCTGCGAACCGAATCTTATGCCGCCAGAGCTTCGAGCCAGTTGGGTTTATCAGCAGAAATAGACCTTTGCTGTCACTCCTCTTGTATGGCCGTTCACTTGGCTTGAGTGCTTTCACTTGAGAATCGGTCAGGGACATTGTTAGATTCCTCGCAAATGGCTCCAGCGCGATACCCCCGAAAGCACCCCAATTCCACCTGAACTATGGGGGTACACCGAGAAACGTAGCGGACAAATAAGAGCCCAAAAACCTCAGTATTCCGGGGTTTTGGAGAGAAAATCAGCGATGTCAAGAAATGTGCAAATGGTGCCCAGAAGAGGACTCGAACCTCCACATCCTTGCGAATACTAGCACCTGAAGCTAGCGCGTCTACCAATTCCGCCATCTGGGCACACCTGCTCGCGGCGCTGCAACAGCGTACTCGCGGTGAGGGCCGGCCAATAGCGATGTGCGCGCCCTGCTGTCAACGCCAATGCGCATGCCGCGGCCGCTTAGTGATCGTGACGCTTGCAGTGGTGCGCGGCTTAGGACATGGGGAAGCGAGACAATTCAAGGCTGGGAAAGCACAGGCAAATGGCCAAATCAGACCTCTTTCAAGACAAGCTCATCACCGTAATTGGTGGAGGCGGTTTTATCGGCAATTACGTCGCGCAAAGCCTGCTGGAGCGCGGCGCGCGCCTGCGCATTGCGAGCCGCAACCCTGAAAATGGGTTCTCGCTGAAACCGCTCGCTAATCTTGGCCAGTTGCAATTCGCCCGGTGCGACATCACCAATGAGGCCAGCGTGGCCGCCGCGATTGATGGCGCGGCCTATGTCGTCAACTTGGTCGGTACGTTTGATGGCGACCAGTCCAAGGTCATGGGCGAGGCGCCTGGCACCATGGCCAAGCTCGCCGCACAGGCAGGTGTAAAAGCCTTTGTGCATGTCAGCGCGATCGGCCCTGATGCCAATTCCAGCGCCGAATATGCGCGGGCCAAAGCGCAAGGTGAAGAGAGTGTGACAGCCGCGTTTCCCAATGCGACCATCCTGCGCCCATCAATTGTCTTCGGGAAAGACGACAGCTTCCTCAACATGTTCGGTTCAATGATTGCGAACCTGCCCGCCCTGCCGGTCTTTGCGCCTGAGGCGAAACTGCAATTGGTGTTCGTCGATGACGTGGCCGAGGCGGTCCTGCGCGCGCTTGAGGATCCAACAAAGCATGGCGGCAAGACCTTTGAGCTTGGCGGGCCAGAACAGCTCAGCATGATGGAAATTAATCAGCGCATTGCCGCCGCTCAGGGTCGGTCCCGCAAATTCATCGCCATGCCGGATGGTGCCTCGGCGCTGTTTGCGGCCCTGCCCGGCACACCGATGAGCAGGGATCAATGGACATTGCTCAAACTGGGATCCGTTGCCTCTGGCGATTATCCAGGTTTCAAAGAGCTGGGTATTAAACCCAAGCCACTTGGCTTGTTTCTGGACAAATGGATGGTTCGCTACCGCAAGTTTGGCCGATTTGGCCTTAGCAATGAGCGCGCTTCTAGCTAGTCAGCTGGGCTCTCCATCGGCCTCAGATGGCGAGCCGTTTTCGATCGCATGCGCGATCTCGACGAGCAGCACCGCCCCTTCGCTGCCAGAGATGCGGACACGTTGCCCGACATCCAAATCAGGCCCGCGGGCGAGCCATTCGCTGTCGCCGTGCTTGATCCGGCCAGAGCCGCCTTCAAACGCTTGCGTCACGACTGCGCTTTGACCGACCAATTGCGCACCGCGATGGTTGAGCATCGGATCAGCGCTCACGATAGGTTGATCTCGCAGAAAACGCCGCGCGCTGAATACGGCGATCAAGGACAGCGATACGAAGATCACAACCTGGCTTGGTAGGCCAAGATCAAGGCCGAATGTCAGCAGGCCCGTGACGATCGCAGCAACGGCCAGCCAGATGAGATAAACGCCCGGCACCAGCATTTCGAGCGTGGCTAAGACCAAGCCGAAAGCGACCCAGATCCAATGCGGATCGAAAGAACCCCAATCGTCCATTATTGGTCGCCTGTGCGCGGCACGCTGGCGCGAGCGCGCGATTGCGGCAAAGGCGTCCCCGCCTTGGTGGTAACATCGCCTTCGGCAGGGGTTACGGCCTCGCGCACCAATTCGCCGATCCCGCCGAGCGAACCGATAAGCTGAGTTGCCTCAACCGGGAACAGGATCGTCTTGGCATTGGGGCTGTCCGCAAACTTGCCGACGGCTTTCGTATATTCCTGCGCAATAAAGTAGTTGATAGCCTGGCTGCCTGAAGAGGCGATTGCATCCGACACCATCTGTGTAGCTTTCGCCTCTGCTTCAGCGGCGCGTTCGCGCGCTTCGGCATCGCGGAATGCGGCTTCTTTTGTGCCTTCTGCCTGCAAGATGGCAGATTGCTTGTCGCCTTCAGCGCGCAGGATGTTCGATGCACGGTCGCCTTCTGCTTCGAGAATTTCCGCACGCTTCAGACGCTCCGCCTTCATTTGCCGGGCCATCGCCTCGGAAATGTCGCGCGGCGGGCGGATATCCTTGATCTCAACACGAGTGATTTTGACGCCCCACGGTGAGGTTGCATGATCAACCACGCTGAGTAGACGAGCATTGATTTCATCGCGCTTTGACAAAGTGCCATCCAAGTCCATTGAGCCCATCACTGTGCGCAGATTTGTCGTCGTAAGGGCCATGATGGCCCCGTACAAATTAGATACCTCATAGGCGGCTTTGCCCGCGTCGAGCACTTGGAAGAACACAACCGCATCCACGCCAACCATGGCGTTATCTGCGGTGATTATTTCCTGCCCTGGAATATCGAGCACTTGCTCCATCATATTCACTTTGTGGCCGACACGATCGATAAACGGATAGATGATGTGCAGGCCTGGCTCAGCGGCCAAGTGGAATTTGCCGAGCCGCTCGACGGTGTAGACATAGCCTTGCTTGACCACTCGGACAGCGAGCACCAAAAACACGACGAGCACCAATACAAGTGCAATGAGCACGAATTCCATGAGCTCAAACTCCCCTAAGCTCTGATCTTAGCAACCATTGGATTGCCTTTGCCGCAGCCTAACCCAGCTATGCGCAATAGCAAAGGCCCGCATCCCCAACCGAACCTGCCCCAGCATAGTCCCAAGATGGACAAGTGGAGGAATGCGCGGCAACATGCCGGACTGAGGGAGAGGCACGAGAATGATAAGAACAGGGTTTGCGCTGGCGGCATTGATCGCTTTGGCGAGTTGCGGGATGCTCGAGGAGGGCGAGGCAGAAGGCGGGATCACGCACGCCGCGTTGGTCAATGCCGGCGATAATGATGCGGATTGGATCACCCATGGCCGCACCTATTCAGAGCAGCGCTTCTCCCCGCTTCAGCAAATCAATGCAGAGACTGTGGGCGATCTGGGGCTCGAATGGTTCGCGGATATGGACACCGCGCGCGGTCAGGAAGCCACCCCGTTGGTGATGGACGGCAAGCTTTACCTTACCACCGCTTGGAGCAAAGTCCGCGCCTTTGATGCCGCTTCTGGTGAGCCTTTGTGGGACTATGATCCCGAGGTGCCCGGCGAGACCGCGGTTAAAGCCTGCTGTGATGTCGTGAACCGGGGCCTTGCCACTTGGGGGGACAAACTGTTCCTAGGCACACTGGATGGACGTCTGATCGCGCTCAACCGCGACAGCGGCGAAGTGGAGTGGGAGACGGTGACCGTTGACCAGTCGCAGTCGTACACAGTCACAGGCGCGCCGCGGATCATCGATGGCAAGGTTATCATCGGCAATGGCGGCGCCGAATTTGGCGTGCGCGGATATGTCGCGGCCTATGATGTCGCGGATGGCGAGGAGCTATGGCGCTTCTACACCGTCCCAGAAGGCAATGAGGACGAGGCATCGCCTAAATATCTGAAAGCGGCAGCTGAAACCTGGAGCGGCGATGCTTTGGTCGGTGAAGACGCGATCGGCGGCGGCGGCACGGTCTGGGATTCGATGGCGTATGATCCGGATTTAGACCTGCTCTACATTGGCGTGGGCAATGGCTCGCCTTGGAACCGGGCCTATCGCTCGCCCGGTGAAGACGGGACGGGCGAAGGCGACAACCTCTACCTGTCCTCAATTGTGGCGATCCGGCCAAGCAGTGGTGAATATGTCTGGCACTATCAGACTACACCGGGTGAGACATGGGACTACACTGCGACCCAGCACATCATTTTGGCCGATATGGAGATTGATGGCAGTGAGCGTCAGGTTCTGATGCAGGCACCAAAGAACGGGTTTTTCTACGTCATCGACCGGGCGACTGGGAAGTTTATCTCGGCCGAGCCCTATGTTGCGGTGAACTGGGCAAGCGGAATTGGCGAAGATGGCCGTCCGATTGAGAATCCGGAAACCCGCGTCGATAAAACCGGTAAGCCAGCGATTGTTACGCCGGGCGCACTGGGTGGGCACAATTGGCATCCAATGGCCTATCACCCGGGCGAAAACCTGGTTTACATCCCGGCTTTCGAGGCCGCGATGGTCTACGCGCCTGAGGCAAATTGGAAGCCAGACCGCGCGCGCGGTTTCAACGTCGGCTTTAATCTAGGCGCTGGCGATTTGCCGCCCGATTTGGGCATTCGCCGCGAAGTCGTCGGCACGCTGAAGGGTAAGCTCGTCGCATGGGATCCGGTTAGCCAAGAAGCGAAATGGACCGTCGATCATCCCGGTCCCTGGAACGGCGGCCTGCTCGCAACGGGCGGCGGTCTCGTTTTTCAAGGCACAGCTGGCAGCGAGTTCAACGCCTATAGCGCGGCGACAGGCGACAAAGTGTGGAGCTTTGGCGCGCAGACCGGCGTGGTCGCCCCGCCCATCACCTACACGGTTGATGGCGAGCAATATGTGGCCGTGCTAGCCGGTTGGGGCGGTGCCTATGCGATCACGGTTGATGGCGGGCTGCTTAATGATCTGGCGCCTGTGCGAAACATCAGCCGCCTCTTGGTCTTCAAGCTTGGCGGTGAAGCGGAATTGCCGCCAGAACCTGAGCTTGCAGCTTTGCCGCTTGATCCTCCTCCAAGCCGCGCGGCCAAGCAGACTATTGCACTGGGCGCGGAAAAATACGCTCGCTATTGCGCTGTATGTCACGCGCCCGCAGCGGTTGGTTCTACCGTGCTGCCTGATCTCAGGCGCTCGGGAACGCTCGGCAACAAGCAAAGCTGGATGGCGGTCGTTAGCGACGGGATATTGAAAGATAACGGCATGGTGAGCTTTGCCGAATCTCTTTCACCCGAAGAAATCGAAGCCGTCCGAGCCTATGTGATCCATCGCGCTAACGAGGATAAGGCGATGGAGCCTGATCCTGCTACGTAGATCGTAAAGCCTTGGCAGAACCGACAGACCCAGATGACATCCGCAATTGGCAACGCAGGCCAGACGGAGTGACCACGTCGGGGAAGCTCAATCAGGGTGACCCGGCCCGGCTTGCCGCGGTCGGGATAAAGCACGTCATAAACCTCGCTCTCGACGACCATCCAGAGGCTTTGCAAAATGAAGGCGTTCTACTTGCACGTGCAGGGATAGCGTACACGCACATCCCAGTGCCCTTCGATGCGCCAACTCACCGCCATATCCAACAAATGAGTGATGCATTGAAGGAGGTTGGTGGCCCTTCCCACGTCCATTGCATCATGAACTATCGGGTCATGGCGTTCTTCTATGTACTAGATCGTGAACGAGGAGTGCCCGAAGGTGCAGCACGGGCACTAATGCAACAAGTCTGGGACCCATTGACCAGCGATCTTCCAGCAGCGGAGCCCTGGAGAAGACTGCTTACCCCTTAAACACGACCGTCCGGCTATCGTTTAGCAGCACCCGCTCCTCGACGAACAAGCGGATGGCCTCGGCCAGAACGCGGCGCTCAATATCGCGTCCCTTACGCACCAGATCATCGGGCTGATCAGCATGGCTGATCGGCTCAACATCTTGGTGGATGATCGGTCCCTCATCGAGGTCTGGCGTGACGAAATGCGCGGTCGCCCCAATCATCTTTACGCCGCGCGCATGCGCCTGATGATAGGGCCGCGCGCCCTTAAACCCGGGCAGGAAGCTGTGGTGGATATTGATGCAGCGCCCGGCAAAATGAAGCGACTGCTCGTCTGAGAAAATCTGCATATAGCGAGCCAAAACCACCAGCTCAGCGCCAACGTCTTCAGCAATCTGGCGCATCTGCGCTTCTTGCTTGGGCTTCGTCTCTTTGGTGATCGGCAGATGGAAAAACGGCACATCGCCGATTTCACTATGCGACACCGCTTCGCGCGGGTGGTTCGAGACAATCGCAACCGGTTCGATATTCAGCTCGCCCGTGCGCCAGCGATAGAGCAAGTCGGCAAGGCAGTGGTCAAACTTGCTGACCATGATGAGCACCCGGCGCGGTCGATCTCTCAGTGCGAGCTTACAGCGCATGCCATATTCGCTGGCAAACGCACTGAATTCTTCCCTCAGCTCTTCACTTGAACGAGCAGCCGGGTCAAACGCGACACGCATGAAAAAACGATCGCTCGTGCGGTCATTGAACTGCTGCGCTTCGAGGATATTGCAGCCGCGCTCAAACAGAAACGCCGTAACCCGCGCGGTGATGCCGGGTTGGTCAGCGCAATCAAGCGTAAGGATCAAGGCGTTACCGCCAGACTGATCGCCCGCAGCAGCCATTCTATCTGCCCTCCAGCGCGGCCTCGCATTCGCGCATCAGGGCCGCGATGATATCTGCCGCAGGTTCTTCCGCCTTCACCATGCCGACGCTCTGACCGGCCATAAGGCTGCCATTCTCGATATCGCCGTCGATCACGGCGCGGCGCAACGCGCCAGCCCAAAAATGCTCGATCTGCAATTGCGCCTCGCCCATATCGACCTCTTCCCGGTCCAGCATACCGGCAACCTCGATCTGCTTGGCCGTGAACTCTTCTGTGCCCTTGTTCTTGAGCGCTCGCACCGGGATCACGGGCAAACGCGGATCGACCTGAACGCTGGCATCGGCATCGCGCGCCTTGGCGCGGAAGAAGGCCTTCTTGAAATCAGGATGCGCAATGCTCTCGGTTGCGCAAGCGAAACGCGTGCCCAGCTGTACACCGCAAGCACCCATCTCAAGATAGCTCGCAATCGCCTCGCCCCGACCAATGCCGCCAGCGACAAACACCAGATGATCCTCGGCCAGCTCAGGCAGGAATTCCTGCGCCAGAACGCTGGTTGAAACGGGGCCGATATGGCCGCCTGCCTCCATACCTTCGATCACCAGAGCATCGCCGCCGGACCGCAGCAGCTTCTTCGCCAGAGCCAAAGTAGGGGCGAAAACGATCACCTTCGCCCCGAATTCCTTGATCGCCTCTACGCTGCCCTTAGGCGGGATGCCGCCAGCCAGCACGACATGCGTGACCCCATGTTTGCCGCATACGGCGATCAGATCGAACAATTGCGGATGCATGGTGATTAGGTTCACGCCGAAAGGCTTGCTGGTCATCGCTTTCGTCGCTGCGATCTCAGTATCGAGCAGATCAGGCGTCATCGCGCCGCACGCGATCACGCCAAATCCGCCAGCGTTCGAAATTGCTGAAACGAGATTGCGCTCAGACACCCAGCTCATCGCGCCGCAAAGGATCGCAGTTTCGCAGCCAAGAAAATCGGTTCCGCGCTGCATCAGGGCGGCGCTCTTTGAATAATCACTCATGTTTGAGCCGATTAGAGGCCTCAATCGCGATAGGCAATGCGCACCTTGCTCGCGGCCTCACCGGCTAGCTTTCTTGCGCCATCGGTGTCGTCCGCTTTGGCGAGTGCCACCGCCATCCGCCGATAGGGGCGCGTGACCGGCTTTCCAAAGATGCGAATATCCACATTTTCATCGCTAAGAGCGAGCGCATCAGCAATGCCCTCGAAGCGGAAATCTGAGCTGTTACGGTCGGCCAAAACCACCGCAGAGGCGGAGGGACGCGCAGTGATTTCTTGCGGAACGGGCATGCCCAAAATCGCGCGGGCATGCAGGTCAAATTCGCTCAGATCCTGCGAGATGAGCGTCACCATCCCGGTGTCATGTGGGCGCGGGCTCAGCTCTGAAAAGATGACTTCTTCCCCGCGCACAAAGAACTCGACCCCAAACAGGCCGAGACCGCGTCCCTTGCCGCCGAGCTCTGTCACCACCCTTGAGGCCATTTCTTGTGCTTTGGCGAGCGCAGCTGGGCTCATTGCGGCGGGCTGCCAGCTTTCCTGATAGTCGCCGCGTTCCTGTCGGTGGCCGATGGGCGGGCAGAAGCTGATCCCGCCAGCATGGCGCACGGTCAGCAAGGTGATTTCATAGTCGAAGTCGATGAATTGCTCGACAATCACGCGCCGCCTATCGCCGCGCATATTATCCACTGCATAGTTCCAAGCAGCCTCCAGTCCAGCCGCATCGTCGACCTTACTTTGGCCTTTGCCCGAAGAGGACATCACTGGTTTGATTACGCATGGGAAGCCCGCATGGGCAGCGCCCTCACGCACTTCATCCAAGCTCTCAGCATAGCGATAGCGCGAGGTAGTAAGGCCGAGTTGGTCAGCGGCGAGATCCCGGATAGCATCTCGGTTCATAGTTAGAAGCGCTGCGCGCGCCGAGGGCACAATGTTGAAGCCATCAGCCTCCAATTCGGCCAAGACCTCAGTTCGGATCGATTCGATTTCTGGGACGATAAAGTCTGGCTTGTGCCGAATCGCCACTTCTCTCAGTGTTTCTCCATCCAACATGGAGAAGACCTCGCGCTCGTCTGCGACCTGCATCGCTGGAGCATTGTCATAGGCATCGCACGCAATCACGCGCGCGCCCAATCTTTTTGCTGAGATGACAAACTCGCGGCCCAATTCGCCCGAGCCAAGCAGAAGTATCGTTGCTGTAAACGCCATGGCTAGCCCTTAGCGGGCTGCGAAGCTGACTCCAAGCTCGCCGACCATTGGCCGTTCACGAAAGACGATTGGCCCGCGGGTATCCCCGCTCACGCCGACACGCATCCCGCCGCTCGCGCGCGCCATCACCAAAGCAAGCTCAGCCTGCTTAAAAGCTTCATTCACGCTGGAGCTGAGGGTGGTCAGGCCAACACTGGCCGAAAGGCGCGGTTCGCCTGGCGTCGCGCCAATTGCGAGCGCTGCGAAGGTTTCGAGCACATCTTCGCACCAGACCCGGGCGTCTTCGGACGACATGCCAGGCAAGCAGACCGCAAAGCGGCCGCCATCGAGATGCGCGAGATCATAGTCCGGCTGCGACATCGCTTCGAGGAATTGTGCACAGGCCCACAGCACTTCTTCGGCTGCGCTCTGGCCATACTGCATGAAAATCGCCCGGAACCGGTCGAGTTCGAACAGGGCGAGCGCCCCGCCCTCATCACTCTTCTTGGCGCGCCGCAACTTCACGGCAAAGACTTTGCTGTTGCACAGGCCAGTCAAATGGTCGGTGGTGGCGCTGGCATAAAGCTCGCCTTCAAGCATGCGGCGATGCTCGATCGAACGCAGCAGGCCAAGAGCGCCGCAGGCCGTGCCGTCATCATTGAGGACAGGACGCAGGCTCAGCGAATGCCATTTGCCTTGGTCGGCCAGACCGGTTTCGCCGGGTATCGCAATCGGAAACTCGAAAGGTCCCTCTGTCGCATTGCCGCTGATGGCAGCCGCAACAAATATGCGCAGACCATCCACGTAATTGGCACAGGCCAAATCCGCGATATGCGGCAAGAACAAGAGCTGACTGAGCTCAAGCCCCATTGTTTTGATGTTCGGTGATGCATGCTGAATGAAACCATTCGCATCCAATTTGACGACGATGTCACCGGCAGCTTCGGCCAGTAGACCGTGCAGCTCGGCACCCTCTGTAGCGCTTAAACCAATTTCCATTGCCGTATTGCCCCCGGCTTTGACACCCCCCGGGTCAAACCGTTCTATAGTTAAGATCAACAAATAAACTAACGAATGCCAGTAATCGCTATTAGAAAGCACAGACTTGCATTACTTTTCTGAAGTTTTGTTAGTTTAGTAAATTAACTTACCTAAAAAACGAATCAACCTCAGATATACTTACCACAATTTGAAAATTTATTGAGAATCATATTCATACCTATTCATATGCACTCGCAAGATTTTCAAACAATCCGCCACTTGGCATGCCATGTGCGAATCAATGTTGAGCTTCTTCTACCGCAATCTGTGTCTTGTGTTTGTAAAACAATATTCTCAAAGCTCGATCATGATACGCACCTTATCGGGTGTCGTTCCGAGGCTGGTAGCAATACGTAAACGGCTCTCATTGATGATCGCAGTGCTGTCATCTGGGGTGGCTGCGCCTGACAAATCATCGGTTGAAACACCCAAAACCTGAGCGATCGCATCAAGCCGATCTGGCAGCGGGCGCGCTTTGCCTTTTTCCCAGGCCCACACGGTCGGTTTGCTAACCCCAAGATATTCAGCAACTTGAGCAAGGGTAAGGCTGCGCTCTTTGCGCAAGCGTGACAATTTGAGGCCAAGGGTCTCATTGGTGATGGGGGTCATCACGGGAATTGCGGGAGTGCTCCCGATGGCCTCTGGCAGCGGTGCGTCAGAGCGCAATTCAGCCGCAGCCAAGGCCGCTGAACTAAGGGCTTTCGCGAAGGCGCATCCAAACAAAGAACCGCTGACCCAGACGATTTCAGCGACCACTTCGCCGATCTGTGGCAGCTCCACAGCCAGCGTCTCTCCGCGCACGACTGGCAGGCCTGTTTCGACCAACAAGCCCGTTGCCGAGATATTGTGGACCGTAACATTCGCATTCACGCCGCCAGGCAGCACGCCGCTGGTCTCTAGGCGCAGCTCGCGCCTTGGCTCATCGCGTTGTCCATCAGAACTGTAGGCAGGCTCAATTGGGCCCAGATGTGCTCTCAACACCATAGTCGCGACTCCTTTGCGAGCCGCAAATCTTGCCGAGCAGAGTTAAGAAGTAGTTAGCGGCTAGCGCCTAACCCGATGAAGCGAGACCTTAACCAGTTAGACGCCGCAAAAGCGCGTGATCAGACGGCTTCTTCCACCGCATCAAGCCCATAGGCAGTGTGCAAAACGCGCACAGCAAGCTCAGTTTCATCCTCATCAATCAGCACGCTGACCTTAATTTCTGAGGTTGAAATCGCCTGAATGTTAATCCCGCGATCTGACAGAGCGCGGAACATGGTGCTGGCGACACCGGCGTGGCTTTTCATACCAACGCCAACGACGCTGATCTTCGCAATATGGCTGTCGGTAATGATCCGGTTGAACCCAATATCCTCAAGCCGGTCTTCCAGCATTGCTTGCGCGCGGGCCAGATCCGCTTGAGGCACAGTGAAGGTAACGTCGGTCTCGCCCTTATCGCGGCCAACGTTCTGAATGATCATGTCGACGTTGATGCTGGCATCGGCGAGCGGTTCAAAAATGTGGGCCACAGCGCCGGGTTTATCAGGCACACGGGTGAGGATGATTTTCGCCTCGTTTTTGTCGTGCGCAATACCGGTTACCAGCTGGCGTTCCATATCGCCGTTCTCCACCAATTGATCCATTTCCATATCCGAGACGATCAGCGTTCCCGGCAGTTCATCTGCGCTCGCCGCATCATCATCGCCAAAGCTGGAGAGCACTTGAATGCGCACTCCAGCTTTCATTGCCAGCCCGACCGATCTGGTTTGCAGCACTTTGGCGCCTACCGAAGCCAGTTCGAGCATTTCTTCGTAAGTCACCGCCTTAAGCTTGCGCGCTTTGGCCACAATGCGCGGGTCGGTGGTATAGACGCCGTCAACATCGGTGTAGATGTCGCAGCGATCGGCGTTGATCGCAGCAGCAATGCCTACCGCAGAGGTGTCTGAGCCGCCGCGCCCCATAGTGGTGATCCGGCCTTCCTCAGAGACGCCTTGAAAGCCCGGAATGACAGCGATCTCGCCATCTTCCAGCGCTTCGATCAGGCCGGGCGCGTCGATCGTTTCGATCCGCGCCTTTGAGTGCGCCTCAATCGTGCGCACCGGCAATTGCCAGCCCAGCCAACTGCGCGCCTTTGTGCCCAATGACTGAAGCGTGAGTGCGAGTAGCCCGCTGGTCACTTGTTCTCCGCTAGAGACAACCACGTCAAACTCGGCGGGATCATACAGCGCATTGGCCTCGCGGCAGAAATTGATCAGCCGGTCAGTCTCGCCGGCCATGGCCGACACAACCACCGCGACTTGATTGCCAGCAGCTGCCTGCGCCCGCACGAGATTGGCGACACGGCGAATGCGCTCGGTTCCGGCCATTGATGTGCCGCCGAACTTCATCACGATCCGTTTCCCGCTCTTGGGCCCACTCTTGGCCAATTTATTTTCGCTCCTGCTGGTTCACCGTGCTGCGCGCTGTTAAGGGCGGTGAATGACAAAGGCAAATGTCACAAGTGTAACTATCCGCCCAGAGGAGGCCGAACACTTCGCCTCTTTGGCGCGTGATTGGTGGAACCCGAAAGGGCCGATGGCCTCTTTGCACCAAGTGAACCCGGTAAGGCTGGAGTTCATTCGCGGCGCCATCGACGCGCATTGGAGCGGCTCAGCCAGCAATGCCAAACCTCTTGCAGGCAAGAGCGCGCTCGACATCGGCTGCGGCGCTGGCCTCGTTTGCGAACCCATGGCCCGATTGGGCGCGGCAGTAACAGGCGTCGATGCCGCCGCTGAGAACGTCTCAGCCGCCGCCGCTCATGCCGAGGCTGTTGGGCTCGACGTTCGCTACATGGCTGGCGAGCTGGCGGGGCTTGATATCGGCCAATTTGACCTCGTGACCTGCCTCGAGGTTGTTGAGCACGTCGCGGATAAGCCCGCGTTTCTGGCCAATGTTGCGGGCCGCATTGCGCCGGGCGGGTTGCTGGTCATGTCGACGCCCAACCGCACGGCGGCAAGCCGTTTGCTGCTCGTCGGTGCTGCCGAGGCCATCGGCTATGTGCCGAAGGGCACGCACAATTGGTCCGACTTCGTCACGCCCGAAGAGCTCTCTGACTTGCTATCAGACGTCGGACTCGAGCTGATCGATCAACAAGGCATCGCCTACCGGCCAGGCAAAGGCCTGCACCTGTCCGATGATGAGGCACTCAACTACATCCTCTCAGCCCGCCGGATCTAGCGTTTCTGCTGCTCAAGCACTTCCACTAGCTCACCAACATTGTCGGTGAAGAACCCATCCGCCCCGCTCTCTATCGCGCGGCCCCACAGCCATTGATAGCGCCCATCGCCCGCCGGTCCGCCGGTCCCCTTCAAACCGGCAGGCAAAAAGCCGTTCTCCTTGCGCAGGGTCCAGAGATGTACCGTAAGGCCCGCCGCATGAGCATTAGCGACCAGGTCAGTGAGCGAGCCATCCTCATTGACGATGTAGCTCAGCCCCGGACCAATCCCGTCGGCGTACTCAGCGATCTCTGCGAGACCTGATGGCGTGACCATGTCCGCCCAGCGCAGCTCCGGCTCGTCATACGGGCCGCCTTCTGGATGGATCAGCAGCACCAGCGGCACATCCACGCGCTGATTGAGCCGTTGTAGCGATCCAACCTCGAAAATCTGCACAAAGATGCGGCTGTCCGCCTTATCCAGGCTCAAGGCACGCAGATCGCGCACCAGTAGGTCGACCATATCAATGCCGGCCTCTTGCAACATGAAGGTCGGGTGCTTGAGCTCTGGATAGAGGCCAATGCTCCGCCCAGTCTCCGCCTCTTTGGCGCGCACCAGCTGTACCACTTCTTCGAAGGTCGGCACCTGATAGAGCCCATTGTAAGCCGTATTGCTGGGCCGCGCGCTCGGCACGCGTTCGCGCGCGCGCAGGGTGCGGATTTCAGCGAGGGTGAAGTCTTCTGCAAACCAGCCTGCGACCAATTGGCCATCGATCATCTTGTCACGGCGGCGATCCTCAAACTCCTCGCGGCTCGCCACGTCAGTGGTGCCGGAGAGCTCGTTTTCATGCCGCGCGATCAGCACCAGGTCCTTGGTCGCGACCAGATCGGGCTCGATGTAGTCAGCGCCCAGTTCTATCGCCAGCTCATAGGCGGCAAGTGTGTGCTCCGGGCGATCGCCGCTGGCACCGCGATGGGCGATGATGAGCGGCCGATCAGCCACGCGCACTGCCTCCGACTGCGCCGCCGCACAGGCAGGCATCAAGACCGGTGAAATCGCTGTGAGCGCGCATGCGAGCAGACCTAAGACAGAGCCGCGGACCATTCTTCCTCCTTAAACCCAATCAGCAAACCGCCATCATACTCGGCGACGGGTCGCTTGATCATGGACGGGTGCTCTTGCAGCAATGTGACAGCCTTTGCAGGGGTGATGTCGGCTTTGTCAGCATCGGACAGTTTGCGGAAAGTCGTGCCGCGCCGGTTGAGCACCACATCGACGCCCTTGTCCGCGATCCATGCCTCCAGTTTGGCTGGATCGGTGCCGACCTTCTTGTAATCATGGAAGTCGAAAGTGTGACCTTTGGCATCGAGCCATTTGCGCGCTTTTTTGACAGTATCGCAGTTCGGAATCCCGTAAATCTGCAGTTTCATGCCCAATCCTTACCCATCTTATTGGAACACATTTCACGTTTTGGAACATGTCCAGTTGGCCCGCCTTCCGCATCATCACAAACACAATTGCTGGCCCAATGTTGCATCATAGTTCGCACTCTTATCGCCCAGTTGGCGTGTAGGACAGATGCGCATCGGCAATCGCCACCGCCAGCGCATCGGCCGCATCTGCGCCCGCCAAAACCGCATTTGGGAGCAAGACCTTGAGCATAGCCTGAACCTGCTCTTTGTCCGCTGCGCCCGTCCCGACCACAGCCTTCTTGACCGAGCGCGCCGCATGCTCGCGCACTTCAAGACCCCGCGCCCCGCATGCGGCCAGCACAGCGCCGCGCGCCTGCGCCAGCTTCAACGTTGATTGCGGGTTTTTGTTGACGAAGATCTCTTCTGCCGCCGCACGGTTCGGATCATGCTCTGCAATCACCGCATCCAGCGCGGTGACCAGATGCGACAAGCGCGCCGCCATTGGCGCTTTGGCGTCCGTCTTAATCTGACCATTGGCAATATGGCTGATCCGGCTGCCTTCACTGCGCAGCACGCCCCAGCCGGTGCAGCTGAGCGAAGGGTCAAGGCCGAGGATAATGGTCAATTCAAAATAATCCGCTCACTCTGAGCTTGTCGAAGGGTTGTACTGTCTCAATTGGCCGCTCGAACAAAAGTGCAGTGCTTCGACAGGCTCAGCACGAACGGTCGAGAGACAAAGGAATCACAATCCGACCATCCAGCCAAGCCGCCAAGCGATCGCGAGCAGAAACGCAGCCCCTAGCGATAGCGCCAGCAGCCATTCCAGCCGCGTCACGCGTCAAGTTTCGCCATCACCTCATCAGAGATTTCGTAATTGCCCCAAACGGTCTGCACATCATCATCATCGTCGAGCGTGTCGATCAGCTTGAGTAATGTGCCAGCGCCTTTCTCATCAAGCTCAACCGTCAGGTTCGGCTTCCATGCGAGTTTCACTTCCTTGGCCTCGCCAAGAGCTTTCTCAAGCGCGGATGCGACCTCGTGAAGATCATCGGCTGCGGTCCAAATCTCATGGCCATCATCGCTAGAGGCAATGTCCTCTGCGCCCGCTTCCATCGCCGCCTCCAGAACCTTGTCCTCGCTCCCTGCCTCAGCAGAGTACTCGATATAGCCGAGCCGTTCAAAGCCATGCGCAACTGAGCCTTCTGTGCCCAGATTGCCGCCATTCTTGCTGAAGGCAGTCCGCACCGCTGTTGCCGTGCGGTTGCGATTGTCGGTTAGCGTTTCGACGATGATCGCGCTGCCACCGGGGCCATAGCCTTCATAGCGGACCTCTTCGTAGTTCTCGTCATCGCCCGCGCTTGCCTTGTCGATGGCGCGCTGGATATTGTCCTTTGGCATCGATTGGCCTTTGGCAGTGTTGACCGCCAGGCGCAGGCGCGGGTTCATATCCGGATCGGGCGTGCCCATTTTCGCTGCCACGGTAATTTCGCGGGAAAGCTTGGAAAATAGATTAGAACGCTTTTTGTCCTGCGCACCTTTACGGTGCATGATGTTCTTAAATTTGGAATGGCCTGCCATGGTCTCTGAATCACTACCGCTACAAATGTATGAAGGGTGGCCTTACTCCGATGCCTGATATTGAGGCAAGACCAGCTGTCGCGGATATTACTCTTCGCCAGCGTGCTGGCGACCTTTGGGGCTTCATTCGCCAGCCATCCCCGTTTCGGGTTCCCTACCCCTGGGGGCGGCATTTGCTAGCCGCAGTCGGCTTTGTGTACCTGATCGATTTGTTAATCGATTTCGGTGTTCAGCAATTGCTGGACTGGATCGACGCGAGCGTTTCAGCGCTGCCGGATGCGATTGATTTTGAGACAACGCTTGAAGAGGACCTCATAAGTTTTCTTCTATTCGCTCCGCTAACGGAAGAGGCGCTGTTTCGCGGATGGCTGACGGGGAAATTGGCGTCATTGCGCTTTGCGGTGTTCGGAGCTGCGTCAGCCGCGCTGTTCATTGCTGCAGGCTATGTCGGCGAAGGGACGAACAGCGTGCTCGTTCTTGCTGGCTTTGCGGTGCTTGCCTTTGGCCTTTGGCAATGGAGCCAAACCCGTTTTACCGACACGCGCATCCCCGACTGGTTCGCGAAGAATTTCACTTGGCTGGTATGGGCCAGCTCGCTTGCCTTTGGCTTGGTGCACCTCGCCAATTATCAGGCGATCACCGGCGCAATCGATCTGGTGGTTGTCCTGCCTCAAACCATCGGCGGCCTGCTGCTGGCCTACACACGCGTGCGCTTCGGCCTGCGCGCAGCCATGCTGCATCACGCGGCGTTCAACGCGGTTTATTTGCTGACAGTCTATCAACTGTGAGCAGGTTCAGATTTTCACAGCCGTCCCGCTGGCCGACACCATCAGCATTGATCCTTTGTCACCCACGACTTCGTAATCGAGATCAATCCCGACGACGGCATTGCCTCCGCGCGACGCACATTCTGCCTGCAACTCAGCAATCGCTTCATTGCGAGCATCAGACAGGATGCGTTCGTACGATCCTGACCGACCGCCGACGATATCGCGAATATTTGCGAACAGGTCGCGGAACAGGTTTGCTCCGACAATGACCTCGCCGACAACAATACCGTGGTATTCTTGAATAGGACGTCCCTCGATCGTCGGTGTTGTGCTGACGATAATACCGCGAGCGTCTTTGTACTGTCCGGCCATGTTTCCTCCAATGAATGCTGTATTATATAGATAATACACAAACGGGAGTTTTCAAGCCAGGAACGCCGCCATTGAGCCGCGAAATCAACCGAGGCCGAGCGCAGCCTTATAGGTGTCGAGAACCATTTCCATTTCATTGCGGTCGTCTGGCTTCATCTTACGCAGACGCACCACTTGGCGCATGATCTTGGGGTCATAGCCGACCGCTTTGGCTTCGGCATAAACATCGCGAATATCATCGGCGATGCCCTTTTTCTCTTCTTCAAGGCGCTCAATGCGCTCAATCAAAAGGCGCAGGCGATCATCTGTGGCGTCAGCCATATTCTATGTGCTCCAAAATTTGAGAATCAGTTGAGCGCTGCGATAGCCAAAGGGGGATCAGCCGTGAACCGGGCTCGTCGCTAATCCACGCGATTTTTGGCAACGCTGGCTTGCATGGCCGCCAATTGCTCTTCGGTCGCCGGAGATTGGCGGGTCGCCTTCCACTCATCCATCGGCATCCCATGGATCAGCTCGCGCGCCGCCGCCTTGTCGCCTTCAAAGCCAGCATCGCGGATCCAATCCGCCAAGCAATTGCGGCAAAAGCCCGATAGCCCCATCAGCTCAATATTCTGCGCATCATGACGGTGTTGTAGATGAAGCACCAACCGCCGAAACGCCGCAGCGGCCACTGCATCATCCAAGTCGTCCAATTGATCGGGCGCATTCGTATCCATGTGAAGCTTGTCCTTGAGTTGAAATTCACCTGTGCCATAGCTGGCACCATGAAAAAGAGCGATCTCAATCGGATGAACCCTCGCGGCCGTAAGGTCAAAATTTTGGCGACAATCGGGCCAGCCAGCCGCTCGCCAGACATGCTGCGCAAATTGTTTCGCGCGGGCGCCGATGCGTTCCGGGTGAATATGAGCCACGGCGAACACGCTGATCATGCTGCCTCGATTGCCGCGATCCGAGAGATGGAGCGAGAATTTGCCCGCCCGGTCGCGATCCTGGCTGACTTGCAGGGCCCGAAACTGCGCGTCGGCACATTCAAAGATGGCAGCGCGGTGATCCGCCACTCTGGCCATTTCACGCTCGATCGCAATCCGGAGCCGGGTGATGAAACCCGCGTCTGCCTGCCTCATCCAGAGCTGTTCGGCATTCTGGAAAAGGGTCAACGTCTGCTGATCAATGACGGCAAGATCAAGTTGAAGGTGATCAAGGCGAGCGACGATGAAATCCTCTGCTCTGCTGAAGTCGGCGGGGTCATCTCTGACCGCAAGGGCGTCAACGTGCCTGACGCGGAAGTGCCGATCCCCGCGCTCACCGACAAAGATCGCCGCGACCTCGCCTTTGCGGTTCAGCAAGAGGCAGACTGGATCGCATTGTCCTTTGTCCAGCGGCCGGAAGACCTGGCCGAGGCGCGCAGGTTGATCGGCAATGACACCGCCCTGTGCGCAAAGATCGAAAAGCCGATGGCGGTTCACCGTCTGGAAGAGATCATTGAGCTGTCCGACGGCATCATGGTCGCGCGCGGCGATCTGGGCGTGGAACTGGAGCCGTTCGAGGTCCCGCCGCTGCAAAAGAAGATCGTCAATGCCACGCGCCGCGCGGGCAAGCCCGTGATTGTTGCCACGCAAATGCTCGAAAGCATGATCGAAAGCCCAATGCCGACCCGCGCAGAGGTCTCTGATGTCGCCAATGCGGTTTATGATGGCGCGGACGCAGTGATGCTTTCAGCGGAAAGCGCGGCGGGTGAATGGCCGGAAGAATCCGTTGCCATGATGGACAAAATCGCAGGCCAAGTGGAACGCGACGAAGGCTATAAGGAGCGCGTCCGCTTCCTCGAAACGCCGCCGGATGCGACGACTTCTGATGCACTGGCTCATGCTTGCATGACCATCGCCGATACCGTTCCGATCAGCGCCATCACCGTGTTTACGGCCTCCGGCTCAACCGCGCGCCGCGTGTCGCGTGAGCGGCCTGATACGCCTGTTCTGGTGCTCACCCCGTCAAACCGGACCGCTCGCCGTGTGTGCTTGTTGTGGGGCGCGCACGCCGTCGCAACCAAGGACATCGGCAGCTTCGAAGAGATGATTGCCAAGGGCAAGCGCATGGCGCTGCGCCACGGTTTTGGTGAGGCTGGAAACAAGCTGATCGCGCTGGCCGGCGTGCCGTTTGGCACCCCAGGCGCGACCAATCTGCTCCATGTCGTGACGCTGTCCGGCAATGAGCTTGAGCGCCACGAGGGCTGATCAACCAGGCAGACAGCGCGCCGCTAACGCCGCACCTGTCTAATAATCGACGACTGACGTTCCGATATCATTTCCGAACAAAAGATCGTAATTCAGCTCTTGCATACCGAGCAGCAGGTTGGTCTGTGTCATCGCCATTGTCCGTGCGGCCTGCATTTGGAAATATTTGTCTGCCGCCGCTTCGTAGAACGCAGTTTGCGAGGCCATAGAACCGCGCGCAATCCTGTCGCGCTCGCTTTTTGGAAAGACTTCCATTGATGGCATCAAGCCGCGCAGCACCATCATACGCGCCGCACCGCCCCATTCCACGAAACTTTGACGCGGCATCTCCAGCACGTTCATTTGATATACGTCGCGCCCGCGCGGTTGTTTGATCATGATGAACGCCACGCCTTCCGCTCCGCCAAGATTGGTGGGGGCAAAGGCGATGCGAAAATCGCTGCCGTCAAGCTTTTGCCAAGACTCAAGCTTCTCCAGCTTGGGCCGCGCTGTGAATTGAACTTTGAAATACTCTTCGATCGCGCCAATCGCCCGGTCATGGCTGCGCACATCAAATTTCGGCCCGGTCTGCCCAACGGCGAAGCGCGGCGAGGTCGCATCGCCTGGCTTTTGAACAAGCCACCACTGGCCTGTCTTAGTCCACACCTTGCTCAGGTTCAGGCTGGGCGGCGGCTGGTACTGGCCTGGCGCAACTCGGGTTTTCCCTCCGGCAGCGGCAGTTCGGCGCGTCTCCTGCTGAGCCGGACGTGCAGCTGTTTGAGCCGATGCGGCACGCTGCGAGCCTGCCGTCCAATCGGCCGCCAGCAGTGCTTTAGCCTGCGAAAGGCCGCGTTCCGACGGGGCAAGCAAGACTTTTAATTGGTCACCGCTTGCCGCGAGCGCAAATGCTACTTCGCCGTTTTCCGTCATGCCGTTTCCGCGCATTGCCGCTTCAGCGCCGCTGCCGGTGATCTGATGATCAGCGACATCGATCCACATGACCGACAGCGCCTGCAAAAGCGCGTCCTCGCCCCAGCCATTGGCCCCTATGTCCAAAGTGCAACTGCACCCCTCTTGCAGCTCAGCACGGGTCGCGGTCCGCATGATCGCGCCATTTGGACCGGCGTAGACGTCGCCGACATCATTGTTTGCAACCGGTTGCCATCCGGATGGCGGGGTCGCTTCCGCGCAAGCAGCACCTAGAGCAATCGCAAGGATGGTGGGCACAATCGAGAATGTTCTGGGCATCAGCATTTCACCAGCTGGTTGAAGATGCTCACAAAATGCCAGTCATTTCAGCATCCGCGCAAGCGAAAGGCCAACGGTTCACCGCTCTTGCGGAACGACGTGGACCGGAACCGAGCTCAACCAATCCGCACGGGTCATGTCGAGCAGCACAATGTTGGAACAGACTTCAGGGTAACCGCTTGAGGCTGCCTAGTTAGGACCGGACGCCCGCTCCAAGCGGCGACGCGCAACCTCTTCGCCCAGCACGGGGAGCAATTCGCCCATATCCGGTCCGTGGTTCATACCGGTGAGCGCTTGCCGCAGAGGCAGGAACAGGGCCTTGCCCTTGCGGCCGGTCTTTTCCTTCAGTGCCGACGTGAGCGCAGCCCAGGGATCATCGCCCCATTCCAGCGTGCTAGCCGCATCGGCGAGATAGGCGCGGTCTTTGTCCGAAAACTCAGGCAGCTCAATCGGGCCGGTGACGATCCGCCAGTAATCATGTGCCCCGCCGACAGTCTCCAGATTGGGACGCACTGCGTGCCATGCGTCTTCGCCCATGCCTTCTGGCAAGCGATCTTTAACCTCGGCGAAATCCATTTGGTGGACGATGGCCGTGTTCACCCGCTCCAGATCGGCATCGTCAAACTTTGCAGGCGCGCGGCCGAAGGTCGACAGATCAAATGTCTCGAGCAAATCTTGCATGTTCGCAATCGGCTCTACGGATAGCGAAGTGCCGAGCCGGGCCAGCAAAGCGATCAGCGCCTCTGGCTCAATCCCGCGTTCCCTAAACGCATCGCAGCCGAGCGAGCCCAGCCGTTTGGAGAGCTTACCCTCGCGCCCCACCAGCAAGGCTTCATGCGCGAATTTCGGCAGGACATTGGGCGCGCCTGATGCTGCAGAAAATTGTGCAGCATAAAGTGCGGTAAACATCTGAATTTGAACGGCAGTGTTGGAAACATGATCCTCACCGCGAAGGACCTGAGTGACGCCCATTTCGACATCATCAACCGTGCTTGGCAGCATGTAGAGCCAAGACCCATCGGCGCGCCGGATAACCGGATCGGACAGCTGGGCCGGATCGAACTTCGCCGTGCCGCGAACGCCGTCTTCCCATTCAATCGGTTCGTCATGATCGAGCTTAAAGCGCCAGTGCGGCTGAATGCCTTCAGCCTCTTTCGCGGCGCGTTCCTCGTCAGTCATCGTCAATGCGCCGCGATCATAGATCGGCGGCAGGCCGCGACCGAGCAAGACCTTACGCTTAAGCTCAAGCTCCTGGCTTGTCTCATAGGCGGGGTAAATCCGCCCGGCAGCCTTTAGAACGTCAAACGCCGCATCGTAACGTTCCAGCCGCAAGGACTGACGCTCCACCATGTCTGGCGCCATGCCCAGCCATGCGAGGTCCTCATGGATCGCCTCGACATATTCCTCTTTAGATCGCGCCGCGTCGGTGTCGTCGATGCGCAGCAGGAACTTGCCGCCGGCCTTGCGCGCGAGCATCCAATTGTGGAGCGCGGTGCGGATATTGCCAACATGGAGACGGCCCGTCGGAGCGGGCGCAAAACGTGTAATGGTCATGCGCTCAGCGGTAGCCAGCGCGCGCCCTTCGGGCAAGCATTGTTGCAGGCCATCTACCCGTGAGATTCCGCGAGGATCAGCGCCTGCGTCCTCTCCCACAGCTCGGCGATCCGCTCTGGTCGCACCAAGCCGCCGAGCTCGCGGCCAAATTGGACGCGGGACCGCGCGGTCGCGTGGTCAATCATCGCGCCAATGCAGGCCTCGTCATGGCTGAGCATTCGGCAGCAAAAGCGCGAGACGTGAATATTCTCAGGCCATGTCCGTGAGATCGCCTGGGCGAGCGACAGTGATTGGCCCGCTGCGCTCACATTGCCAAGGCGAACGGCGAGCTCCGGCACGGGATCCTGCCTCGCCCGCTCATGCAAAGCGATCAGCCGCAGCGAGTAGATAAAGCGCGCGGCAATCGGACCGAGCGTTTCTATCTTCGCAGGCTCCGCCAGCGCCGCGATCCAATTGCTCATCCCCGCCTTGGAATTGGCAGATGGCATGTTGGAACGCGGCGTTTTCATAGAGACCTCGGCAATGCTGCATAGCGACTCGCTATTCCCGAGCATTACCTTTGTTGAGATTGCTTCGCAATAGCTATATGCAGAGCATTAGCGAGGTCGGATCGCGAAATCATGCTCAATGTAGAGGAAGATTTCGGTCTCACTCGACTGCTGCCAGTAGAGATCGCCGTCCAAGCCGTTGATCTCGACCCCATAGCCAGTGCCAAACATGCTGGCATAGCTGGTCGCCTCCTTGGCGATATGGCGGACAACATCGCTGCGATATTGCTCTGGATTGTCGATCGCGAGCCCGGTGGTGCCGACATCAATGAACGAACGGCCAGTGGCCGGAACAGCTTTGACAAATGCCGCGATCCGCTTTGCAGTGTCCCGCACATTGGCATCGGCCCCTTTGAGCGGGATGCGCGCATAGATCTGCACCCGGCTGGTATCGGGACGGTTGCCGCCAGTGATGGGCAAAGCGCGCATATTGGCCGCCGTGACCGGTTCCAGCGTGTAGCGCCCGGCGACCAACGTGATCCCTTGCTGCTGTGCGCGGTCCAAAGTCGCAGAGAGCATCGTGAACAATTCTTCGACCCGAACATCGGGGTTGCGCGAATCTGAGCTCACGAACAACGGCGTCACGAAATAGTCTGCGCGGCGCGTTACCCCGATCGCGGATGGCCCGTCATTTCGGAAATAGGCGTTGGCGGAAGAGCGATCTTGCCGCGAGCCTGTTACCACCACTGTATCCTGAGCAAGCACAGGCATTGGAGCCGCGACACCCAATACGGCAGCGGTCAAAATCAATCTTTTCATCAGTCCCTCCCATTTTCGACAAGCGAAACATGAGACTAGCAGACCGACTCTAGCCTGAACGAATCAAAAGCCCCGCCGAAGCACTTAAGCTCCAGCGGGGCCTTGTCTGTTAAGCTGCAATCGCAGCCAAACTGCTTGCGCTTATTCAGCGCCGTCTTCTTCTGGTGTAGGCGCCGGAGCCGCAGCGGCCATAGCCGCCTTCATGGCTTCTTCGCTCGACACTGGATCGGCTTCTGGTTCAGCTTCCGCTGCACCAGCCGCAGCCAGCGCATCCTGCTGCTTCTTCCACTGAGCTTTCAGCGCCGCATCGCGGCTTGATGCTGTCACCCGCATACGGTTCATGCCCGCACCGGTACCAGCTGGGATCAGACGGCCCACGATCACGTTCTCTTTGAGACCGATCAGCGTGTCCTTCTTACCCTCAACCGAAGCCTGCGTGAGAACACGCGTGGTTTCCTGGAACGAAGCGGCAGAGATGAACGAACGGGTTTGTAGCGACGCCTTGGTGATCCCGAGCAGGATCGGCGTGCCAGTGGCAGGCTTCTTGCTCTTGGTCAGCTTGGAGTTGTACTCGTTCATTTCCTCAAGATCGACCTGTTCACCAGGCAACAGCGTGGTGTCCCCGCCATCAGTGATCTCAACCTTCTGCAGCATCTGACGAACGATCGTCTCGATGTGCTTGTCGTTGATCTTCACGCCCTGCAAACGGTAGACCTCTTGGATCTCATTGACGAGATATTCGGCCAGCGCTTCAACACCCATCACCTCAAGGATGTCATGCGGGTTAGGCGAACCGGAGATGAGCGTATCGCCCTTCTTCACAAAGTCGCCTTCCTGCACATCGATCACCTTGGTTTTGGGGATCAGATATTCGACTGCATCACCTTCTTCCGGCACGATCGCAATCTTACGCTTGGCTTTATATTCGCGAACGAACTCGATTTTGCCTGAGATCTTGGCGATGACGGACATGTCCTTTGGCAGACGCGCCTCGAACAGTTCCGCCACACGCGGCAGACCGCCGGTGATGTCGCGGGTCTTGGCAGCTTCGCGGCTGGCACGTGCGAGGATGTCGCCCGCTTCAACCGTTTGACCGTCTTCAACCGAAAGAGTGGTGCCCGGTGCCAGCATATAACGCTGAGCCTCGGTTTCATCCGCATCGGTTTGGCCTTCGCTAAGAAGAGTCATGCGCGGGCGCAGTTCCTCTTTCTTCTTGCGGCCAGTTGCGCGGTTCTCTGTAACAACACGCTGAGCGATACCGGTGGCATCGTCAGTGCGCTCTTCCAGCGTCGTACCTTCAACAAGGTCTTGGTACTTCACCACGCCCGACTGCTCGGTGATGATTGGCAGCGTGAACGGATCCCACTCAGCAAGGCGGTCACCCACCTTCACCTTTGCGCCGTTCTTGAACATCAGCACGGTACCATAAGGCACCTTGTGCATTTCACGCTCGCGGCCCTCGGCATCGATCACGGCAATCTCGCCGTTACGAGCAAGCGAGAGGATCCGGCCCTTCTTGTCGGTAATCGTCGGCATGTCGCGAAGTTCGACCTTACCATCCGAAATCGCCTCAAGGTGCGAGGTTTCATTCAGCTGAGCCGCGCCGCCAATGTGGAAGGTCCGCATGGTCAGCTGCGTGCCCGGCTCACCGATGGACTGAGCCGCGATAACGCCAACAGCCTCACCAATGTTCACAGGCGTACCGCGAGCGAGATCACGCCCGTAACACTTGCCACAAACGCCTTGCTCGGCTTCACAAACCAGCGGTGAGCGGATCTTGGCAGACTGAGTTTCAGCCGCTTCGATTTCCTTCACCATCGCTTCGTCGAGCAGAGTGCCAGACTTCACAATGACTTCGCCGGTTGCCGCGTTGACGATGTCTTCCGCCGTTGTCCGGCCGAGAATACGCTCGCCAAGCGATGCGATAACCGAACCACCTTGAACGATGGCGCGCATTTCTAGCGCGTTTTCAGTCTTACAATCCAGCTCTACGATGACGCAGTCTTGCGATACGTCAACCAGACGGCGGGTCAGGTAACCTGAGTTTGCCGTCTTAAGCGCGGTATCGGCGAGGCCTTTACGCGCACCGTGGGTGGAGTTGAAGTATTCAAGGACGGTCAGACCTTCCTTAAAGTTCGAGATAATCGGGGTCTCAATGATCTCGCCCGAAGGCTTAGCCATCAGACCGCGCATACCAGCCAACTGCTTCATCTGAGCGGGTGAACCACGCGCACCAGAGTGAGCCATCATGTAGATCGAGTTGATCTGAGCCTCGCGGCCATCCTTATCGATCGGCTGAGCCTTAATCTCGTCCATCATGGCGTCGGCCACTTGGTCACCGCAGCGGCTCCAAGCGTCGATGACCTTGTTGTACTTCTCTTGCTGAGTGATCAGGCCGTCTTGGTACTGCTGCTCATAGTCAGCGACCAGCGACTTGGTTTCCTCGATCATGCCTTCCTTGCTGTCAGGAATGATCATGTCGTCCTTACCGAAGCTGATGCCGGCCTTAAACGCGTGGCGGAAGCCCAGAACCATGATCGCATCGGCAAACAGGACCGTGTCCTTCTGACCGGTGTGGCGATAAACCTCATCGATCACGTCGCCGATGTCTTTCTTGGTCAGCAGACGGTTGACGATGTCGAAGGGAACCTTGTGGTTCTTCGGCATGCACTCACCAATCAGCATCCGGCCCGGCGTGGTCACGAAACGCTTCAGCACGACCTTGCCCTTTTCATCCGCCTGCGGGACGCGGGCGATGATCTTGGTGTGGAGCGTGACAGATTTGGTTTCGAGCGCCTGGTGCACTTCGGCCATATCGGCAAAGCGCGGCAGCTTCTCGATCTTGGTGCCGTCTTTCTCTTCGATAAACTCCGGAGCGTGTTCTTGGCGCTCCATCGAGAGATAATAGAGGCCGAGCACCATATCCTGCGAAGGAACGATGATTGGCTTACCATTGGCTGGCGAGAGGATGTTGTTGGTCGACATCATCAGGACGCGCGCTTCCAATTGAGCCTCAAGGCTCAGCGGAACGTGAACGGCCATTTGGTCGCCATCGAAGTCAGCGTTGAACGCCGAGCAGACCAGCGGGTGAAGCTGGATCGCTTTACCTTCGATCAGAACCGGCTCGAACGCCTGGATGCCAAGACGGTGAAGCGTAGGCGCACGGTTCAAGAGAACCGGGTGCTCGCGGATCACTTCGTCGAGGATGTCCCAGACTTCCTTGCGCTCTTTCTCAACCCACTTCTTCGCTTGCTTCAGGGTCATCGACAGACCCTTTGCATCAAGACGGGCGTAGATGAACGGCTTGAACAACTCGAGCGCCATCTTCTTCGGCAGGCCGCACTGGTGCAGTTTCAGCTCTGGGCCGGTCACGATGACCGAACGGCCAGAGTAATCGACGCGCTTACCAAGCAGGTTCTGACGGAAGCGGCCTTGCTTGCCCTTCAGCATGTCGCTGAGAGATTTGAGTGGACGCTTGTTTGCACCGGTGATGACGCGGCCGCGGCGGCCGTTGTCGAACAGCGCATCGACAGCCTCTTGGAGCATACGCTTCTCGTTACGGACAATGATGTCCGGCGCGCGCAGCTCAATCAGACGCTTCAAACGGTTGTTCCGGTTGATCACGCGGCGATAGAGATCGTTGAGATCCGAGGTTGCGAAACGGCCACCATCCAGCGGCACCAGCGGGCGCAGCTCTGGCGGGATCACAGGGATCACTTCAAGGATCATCCACTCAGGGCGGTTGCCCGAGTCGATGAAGCTCTCAACAACCTTGAGACGCTTGATGATTTTCTTCGGCTTGAGCGTCGACTTGGTGGTCGCCAGCTCTTCCATCAGATCGTCGCGCTCTTGTTCAAGATCGAGATCCATCAGCATGTGCTTGACCGCCTCAGCGCCGATATCGGCGGAGAACGCGTCTTCGCCGTATTCGTCCTGCGCTTCGAGCAGCTCGTCTTCGGTCAGCAGTTGGAATTTCTCAAGCGGGGTAAGGCCCGGCTCGATCACCACATAGCTTTCGAAATAGAGGATGCGCTCAAGCTGCTTCAGCTGAATGTCGAGCAGCAAGCCGATGCGCGATGGCAGCGACTTCAGGAACCAGATGTGCGCAACCGGCGCGGCCAGTTCAATATGGCCCATCCGCTCACGGCGAACCTTGGTAACGGTAACCTCAACGCCGCACTTCTCGCAGACGACGCCTTTGTACTTCATGCGCTTGTACTTGCCGCACAGGCATTCGTAGTCCTTTACCGGACCAAAGATGCGGGCACAGAACAGGCCGTCACGCTCTGGCTTGAACGTACGATAGTTGATCGTTTCCGGCTTTTTGATTTCGCCAAATGACCAGCTGCGAATGCGCTCTGGCGAGGCAATGCCAATCTGGATTTGGTCAAAAGTTTCCGGCTTGGCCAGCTGGTTGGTGAATTTGGTAAGTTCGTTCATTTTTCACATTCCCTTGCGGGTGAATCCTAGGAGCGGGGTTGGGAGGGCTAGATAGCCGCTCCCTTTATTCCGCTGCCTCCGGCCACTGATCATCATCGCCATCTTCGCCGTCAGACAAAGACTTGAGCTCAACGTTGAGACCCAGGCTGCGCATTTCCTTCACGAGAACGTTGAAGCTCTCTGGAATGCCTGCCTCAAAGGTATCATCGCCCTTGACGATGGCTTCATAGACTTTGGTCCGGCCAACGACGTCATCCGATTTAACGGTGAGCATTTCCTGTAAGGTGTAGGCAGCACCGTAAGCTTGCAGTGCCCAGACCTCCATCTCACCAAAGCGCTGTCCGCCGAACTGCGCTTTACCGCCCAGCGGCTGCTGGGTGACGAGCGAGTATGGACCGATTGAGCGAGCGTGGATCTTGTCATCGACCAAGTGGTGCAGTTTGAGCATGTAGATGATGCCCACGGTGACCTTACGGTCGAATGCTTCACCCGTACGGCCATCAAACAGGACCGACTGACCAGAACTGTCGATGCCAGCCTTCACCAGCATGTCCGACACATCCGGCTCACGCGCACCATCAAACACAGGGGTACCCATTGGCACGCCAGCGGCGAGGTTGCCCGCCAGATCAACGATCTGTTCGGTTGAACGGCTGTTGAGATCCTCGTGATACGCTTCGCCGTAGACATCCTTCAGACGGTCAAGCACGGCCTCTGGCGGTTTCGCCTTGGCATAATCTTGACGCGCATTCGGATTGGCCGCTTTCCAGTCTTCGAGTTTCTCAGCGATATCCATGCCGAGCCCGCGAGCCGCAAAGCCGAGGTGCGTTTCAAAGATCTGTCCGACGTTCATACGCGATGGCACGCCCAGCGGGTTCAGCACCACGTCAACGGCGGTGCCGTCTTCGAGGAATGGCATGTCTTCAACCGGCAGGATGCGAGAGATCACACCCTTGTTCCCGTGACGACCGGCCATCTTATCGCCTGGCTGAAGCTTGCGCTTCACCGCGACAAAGACCTTGACCATCTTGAGGACACCCGGCGCGAGTTCATCACCGCGCTCCAGTTTCTCTTTACGGTCTTCAAACTTTGCATCGATCCCGCCAACGGCTTCGTCATATTGCGACTTAACCGCTTCGATTTGGGTCTGGCGCTTATCCGCAGCAACAGCGAATTTGAACCATTCGTGACGCTCAATGCCCTCAAGCATGTCAGCGGTGATCTTGTCACCCTTCTTCACGCCCTTTGGACCTGCAGCGATGGTTTGCCCCACCAGCATGTCGCGCAGGCGGTTATAAGTCGCCCGGTTCAAAATACCGCGTTCGTCAGCCGCGTCCTTGCGCAGACGCTCGATCTCTTCGTTCTGGATCGCCCGAGTACGGTCATCAATCTCGATACCGTGGCGGTTGAATACGCGAACTTCGACGACCGTGCCAGCAACACCTGGTGGCAGACGCAGCGAGGTGTCACGCACGTCGCTGGCCTTCTCACCGAAGATCGCCCGCAAGAGCTTCTCTTCCGGCGTCATCGGGCTTTCGCCCTTTGGTGTGATCTTACCAGCCAGAATATCGCCCGGATGCACTTCTGCACCGATGTAGACGATGCCTGCCTCATCCAAGTTGCGCAGAGCCTCTTCGCCAACATTAGGAATGTCGCGCGTGATGTCCTCTGGGCCAAGCTTGGTGTCGCGGGCCATGACTTCAAACTCATCGATATGGATCGATGTAAACACGTCGTCTTTCACGATGCGCTCTGAAATCAGGATACTGTCTTCGTAGTTGTAGCCATTCCAAGGCATGAAGGCGACGAGGCTGTTCTTACCCAGCGCCAGCTCACCCAGATCGGTCGAAGGACCATCGGCGATGATATCGCCTGGCTCGATCGTTTCACCAACCTTCACCAGCGGACGCTGGTTGATGCAGGTGTTCTGGTTTGAACGTTGGAATTTTTGCAGTGTGTAAATGTCGACGCCTGACTGGCCAGGCTCAACATCGCCGATTGCGCGGATAACGATACGGGTCGCGTCGACTTGGTCGACAATCCCGCCGCGCTTGGCCGCAATCGCAGCGCCGCTATCGCGCGCCACGGTTTCTTCCATGCCAGTGCCAACCCAAGGCGCTTCCGCCTTGACCAGTGGCACAGCCTGACGTTGCATGTTCGAGCCCATCAGCGCGCGGTTGGCGTCATCGTTTTCCAGGAAAGGAATGAGCGATGCAGCAACCGAGACGAGCTGCTTAGGCGACACGTCCATGAGCGTGATCTGCTCATTCGGCGCCATCAGGTTGTCACCGCTCTGGCGCGCAGAGATCAGCTCTTCAACAAAAGAGCCGTCTTCATTCAGCTCAGCCGATGCCTGAGCAACGGTGTGCTTCTGCTCTTCCATGGCGGAGAGATAGACCACATCACCGGTGACCTTATTGCCTTCAACCCGGCGATACGGCGTTTCGATAAAGCCATATTTGTTGACGCGGCTAAACGACGCCAGCGAGTTGATCAGACCGATGTTCGGGCCTTCCGGCGTTTCAATCGGACAGATCCGGCCATAGTGGGTCGGGTGAACGTCGCGGACTTCAAAGCCCGCGCGCTCACGCGTCAGACCGCCTGGGCCAAGCGCCGATACGCGGCGCTTGTGAGTCACTTCGGACAGCGGGTTGGTTTGGTCCATGAACTGCGACAGCTGCGAAGAGCCGAAGAATTCACGCACCGCAGCAACCGCTGGCTTCGCGTTGATGAGGTCGTTCGGCATGACAGTCGATACATCGACGCTGCTCATGCGTTCTTTAACCGCGCGCTCCATGCGCAGCAGACCAACGCGGTACTGGTTTTCGAGCAATTCGCCGACCGAACGGACACGGCGGTTGCCGAGGTTGTCGATATCATCGACCTCGCCTTTGCCGTCCTTCAGATCGACCAGCTCCTTGACCACGGCGAGGATGTCTTCCTTGCGCAGGGTCGTAACAGTGTCTTCTGCATCAAGCTCGAGACGCATGTTAAGCTTCACGCGGCCAACCGCGGAAAGGTCATAGCGCTCACCATCGAAGAACAGGCCTTCGAACAGAGCTTCTGCAGTTTCCTTGGTAGGCGGCTCGCCCGGGCGCATCACCTTATATATGGCCTCAAGGCCTTCATCACGGTTTTCAGCCTTATCGACCTTCAGCGTGTTGCGGATCCAAGGACCAGTGTTGATCTCGTCAATGTCGAGCAGTTCGAGGCTGTCGATGCCGGCATTGTCGAGCGTCTCAACATGCTCCAGCGTCAACTCATCACCAGCTTCAACATAAATGCGGCCGGTCGCCTCATCGATCATGTCGCGTGCGGCATAGCGGCTGACAACTTCCTCGGTAGGAAGCAGCAGGTCCGTCAGGCCATCTTTCGCAGCCTTATTGGCGGCGCGCGGCGAAATCTTCTGGTTCGCGGCGAACACTTCTTCACCGGTCTTCGCATCAACCAGCGGGAAGGCAGGCTTCTGGCCGCGCCATTGGTCAGCCACAAACGGCATCTTCCAGCCGTCTTTCGCGCGCTCCCAATTAACAGTGTCATAGAAGAAGTGCAGGATTTCTTCGCTGTCTTGACCCAGCGCATAAAGCAGTGCGGTGACAGGCAGCTTACGCTTACGGTCGATCCGAACGTTGACGATGTCTTTCGCGTCAAACTCAAAATCAAGCCACGAACCGCGGTATGGAATAACACGCGCTGCGAACAGCAACTTGCCAGAAGAGTGCGTTTTACCGCGATCGTGATCGAACAGCACGCCAGGCGAGCGGTGCATTTGCGATACGATGACGCGTTCTGTGCCATTGATGATGAACGTGCCGTTCTCCGTCATCAGCGGCATGTCGCCCATGTAGACGTCTTGCTCTTTAATATCGAGAACGGAGCGGGTTTCCGTTTCTTGGTCGACTTCGAACACGATCAGTCGCAGCGTGACCTTCATCGGCGCCGCGTAAGTGATGCCGCGCTGGCGGCACTCGGTCGTGTCATATTTTGGCGGCTCGAGTTCGTAGTGAACGAAATCAAGCTCGGCAGAGCCAGCAAAATCGCGGATTGGGAAAACCGAGCGCAGCGTCTTTTCAAGACCAGAAACATAGCCTGTTTCCTTGTCCGAGCGCAGGAACTGCTCGTAGCTTTCGCGCTGAACCTCAATGAGGTTCGGCATTTGCACGACTTCGTGAATGTCACCGAAGATCTTACGAATGCGCCGCTTGGCCGTGCCTTGCGCCGCGCCCTTGGATTTGATGGGCTTTGCCTTAGTAGCCATGGAGGTAAGTTGCCTCTTTATCTGTCGCCGGAGAGAAGCCCCGGTCGCTCAAAATTGATTTCTGCACCGCGCGAAATCAGCCTCATATCGGACGCGAAAAAGGCCGCACGCAAAGAGACCTAAAGTAAGGATCGCTTTGCAGCAGCTCAATATAACGTCGCGAATATGAAACTCGCCGCCTCCATTCCTAAGCCCATTCCCGCGTATGAATCGGCTTTGCTCGAAGCGAACGATTGACGTGCATGTAGGAATTCGCAGGCCGCGAGTCAAACATCAGTTTCGCCGCGCCACGCCCTGCACTCGGCCGAGTCGGCTATGCAGCAGCCCAGAACACGCATGGGCTTGTGCCAACTGCACGTCCGATACGCCTATTTCACCTCCGACGCTCGCCCATAACACCTCGTTATTCGATGCATCACATATTGTTTTTCAATATTATTGATTGACAATAATTCGACTCGCGCCTAGATCGAAATTATTGAATATCAATATGCACCATCAAGGAGATCGATATATGACACACTTTGGCACCCAATCTCTCGCCGCTTTCGCAGCGATCCTCATCGCCTTTTCGTCCATCGGCGCGATCGTCACCGTTCCGCCAGCTCAGGCCAATGCACACGGCCAAGTCCACTCAGCCATGCCAGAACTGGCTTGATCGAGCATAGAAGGGAGTTTTTCCGATGACAGACAAACCCAACGACCTGTTGCTGCTTGCTGGCAAAATACTGACGATCTTGATGCAGATCTTTATGGCAATCGGTGCGGGAGCCTTGCTCATTGGTCTTACCGTCGTTGTGTTCATGCAGGACACAATCAACGCCGAAATCGCTACGGAATTCGAAGGAGCCGTTGGCGCATTGCCGCTATTGCCCACGCTGGGCATGATGGCCTTTGCGATGGCCTGTGTCGCTTTGATTTTCCTGTTTTTTGGCAAATTGCGAGCGATCATTTCGACCGTTGGCGAAGGCGATCCATTCGTTCCTGAGAACGCCGACCGTTTGAATATCATGGCGTGGATGCTGCTCGCGGTCCAAGTGATGGCTATCCCATTGGCTGCGTGCGCTATGATTATGGCGCAATGGGCCGAGCCAATGGAAGATACGAGCTTCAATGTTGATTCCGGGTTCGACCTGACAGGCATCATTATGGTCGTGGTGCTCTTTATCCTCGCCCGTGTTTTCAAGCACGGCGCCGCAATGCGCGATGATCTGGAAGGGACCGTCTGATGCCAGCCGAAGAAGGAACCAATATCATGGTCAAACTCGACGATCTGCTGCACGACCGCCGCATGACCCTCACAGAGCTCGCGGAACGTGTGGGCCTGACCCTCGCCAACCTGTCGATCCTGAAGACCGGCAAGGCCAAGGCGATCCGCTTCTCAACGCTTGAGGCAATCTGCCGCGAGCTCGAATGCCAACCGGGCGACCTGCTCTCATTCGAACCACAATAGCTTGACATTCGGGGCGCGTAGGCTAATTGCGCGCCTCGGCTGTTTCGGCAGCCATCCGTCCAAGACAGTTGGTGAAAGCAATTTGGCTTTCTTAATTTCCAGCCTAGACGGGGAAAAGAGATTTTAGGCCTCCCTGTTTGGCGGCCCCTTTGATGCCTCATCGGCATCCTCCTTCCCCATCAATGGACATTCGGTCTTGTCGGTTAGCGGCACGGCCAATTGTGAGCCGGTCGTCTGGCATGTGCTGGGCGATCATTAGTGAAGGAGCAAAAGCATGGATCGTTCGCAAAAAGCCGATGCGGTTGCCCAGCTCAATGCAGCTTTCCAAGATGTTGGCGTGGTGGTTGTCACCCGCAACCTCGGCCTGACGGTGGACCAGTCCACTGAACTGCGCGGAAAAATGCGTGAAGCCGGTGCTTCCTATAAGGTTGCGAAGAACCGTCTTGCTAAGCTCGCCCTGAAAGACACCGATTACACCGGGCTCGAAGAGTTTCTCTCCGGCCCGACTGCACTGGCTTGGTCGGAAGACCCAGTTGCCGCAGCTAAAACAGCCGTCGAATTCGCAAAGTCGAACGACAAGCTGGAAATCGTCGGTGGATCGATGGGCACGCAGGTGCTCGACGAAGCTGGGGTCAAGGCACTCGCCTCGATGCCAAGCCTCGACGAGCTGCGCGGCAAACTTGTGGGTCTCGTCAACGCACCAGCAACCAAGGTTGCTCAGGTCGTCAACGCGCCCGCCAACAAGCTTGCTCGTGTATTTGGTGCCTACGGCGCCAGCGAAGCTGCTTAAGAGACGCTCTTATTAGAGACGAAACATACTGGGGCCTTGGGATGAACCCATCCGCCCTGCCAAATTTTTGGAGTGAACATCATGGCTGATATTGCCAAGCTTGTTGAAGAACTTTCGAAGCTGACCGTCCTTGAGGCAGCTGAACTCGCAACCGCACTGGAAGAAGAGTGGGGCGTAAGCGCTGCTGCTGCTGTTGCTGTTGCTGGCCCTGCTGCTGGCGGCGACGCACCGGCTGCTGAAGAGAAAGACGAATTTGACGTCATCCTCACCGGTGACGGCGGCAAGAAAATCCAGGTTATCAAAGAAGTCCGCGCCATCACCGGCCTGGGCCTCACCGAAGCCAAGGGCCTCGTCGAAGGCGCACCGAAGCCGCTTAAAGAAGGCGTTGCTAAGGCTGAAGCTGAAGAAATCAAAGGCAAGATCGAAGCAGCCGGCGGTACCGTTGAACTTAAGTAACGGGCTCGCTCAAGTAATCTTGACCAGAGTTTTGTGGGTGTCTTGAAGCGCCTGCAGATAGGAGGGCGGTACCGCAAGGTGCCGCCCTTTTTGTTTGTCGGTAAGGTTTTGGCGTCTCGTCCCCGCGCTGGACTTACGCCTTCCAAAACAAACGGCGACGCCAAATCAATGACGCCGCCGCTCAATCTTGTTTGGGTTTAGGTGGGGCGCTTCAGCCTTTGCGCAAAATCGCCCCGCCAGCGAGCAATACTAGGCCAAGACCAGCGCCCGCAGCTAGAGCAATTCCCATCGAGGAATCGCTGTCATCTCCCTGCTCTGACGAACTATCCTTGGCTAATGCATGAGCGGCCTCGCCCTCAACCGCCTCGCTAGCATCTGCGCCTGTCCGAGGGACAAACCCATTCGCGGTCAGTGTCATCAAGGATAAGTCGAGACCATGTTCTTTGGCGGCCCGGCGTGCGGCCCCTGCCAACTTCTCTAGCGTGGCTGGCTGGTTCTTAGCTTCTTCTATAGCACCGTCCATTACAGCCGTATGAAGCAAAAGCGCCTCGGCATACTCTTGTCTCTGCGCATCGGTTGTTCCTGAAAATTCGGATGTCGATGCCATGGCTGAGCGGACTTGCTCGCGAACGGCTTGGATCGTTCCGCGATCAGGTGTGTCGTTGCGCTTTTGAGCAGCGAGCCAGGTCGATATCCACCAGACAGAATAGACATCAGCGACGTCATGTGGATCAAGGCCATAGTTGCCTATGCCTTGACCAATGAGTTCGATGATACGTGGCTGGCCATCAATCAGCGTTTGCAAATCGGCAGCCGCGCTTTTGTCTTTGGTGCGAGTAACGAAACTCCGCAGATTTGTCCGCGTGCGCGACTCATCTGGCGCATACCGAAAGTCAAAATTGGTGCCAACGCCATCAATACCTGACCGGCTAGGCGCGGTTAGTTGCGCGCGTCGTTCTTCTGACCTTTGAACATGGCTTTGTGCAGCTAGACCTACAGCCACGCTACCATCGATTATGGGGGGCATATAAAAGTCTTGGGCTGAGGCCGAGCTGCTTGCTGCGATCCCTAACCCCAGAGCACAGACTAGCGAAACAATATGCTTCATTCTTTGTCTCCACGAAAAAACGCCCCGGAGGTAGCAATACCACCGGGGCGCTGTTCATTGCGAGTCCTAATTATTGCTTGTTAGCGCTTCGGCTCATCGCTTCACCGATGGTTTTGATCGCAGTGTTGGTGCTGTTGAAGAGCATCGAGAAGCGCTGCGATTCAGCACTAAACTTAGCGGTAGCGCTAGGCTTATCATCGTCTAGCTTGCTCGCCATGCCCTCAAGCTTCGATGCTTTCGCATCAAGTTTACGGCCCAGCGTTTCAGCGATGGCCATGAGCCAGCTGCCGCCCCGGCTTGCACGTGCCTCACGTTGCTCTTGCGATTCAGAATTTGCTGCAAGCAAGCTGTTCAGACCGTTGTCCATGTCGTCTCTTGCCGCACGTTCCAGCGATGCAATATCCCGGAAACCTAGACCGAACTGCTGCGCAAGGCCTTGAATGGCTTCCTGCATGTTTTGCCGTGCTAAACCCGGCATGCCAGCGCTTGATGCAAATGCTGACTGCGCCATATCAATCATTGGCTGAGGCAGACCGATTTTCTGGCCCAGCTGCTGGATCAAGTTCATCCCAATTTGCGCGCCGATGGTGCGCATGGCAAGGCCGGCCCAACCCGCCGGGCCCATTGCGAGCTGCGCGAGGTTAATCGGATTGATGACTGAACGTACGATGCTTCCAAGACCAAATGCCATTTTGAAACTCCCTCAGATCGAAAATATTACCAAGGCGGGTGTCTGCCTTGAGATCTTTCTGATCCAATTCACCGAGTCGTAGTATCGGCAGAATGCATAGATCGCCTCTGCAAAACGCATAGGCGGCACCAATCAGCTGATTCTTAAGCGTCTGACGCAGCTACGTAACAGCTGGTCGCCATGTGCTTGTCATTCATCGTCAGATATCGGCCAATCACGTTTGACTAGTCGAATGATAATTCAGGCAAAATCGTCAAATCAGGGGTAAATATGGGCAAGCTGCTAAGCGCGATTACTGGACTGACCTGTGCAATCAGCCTCTCGGGTCCCTTTGGCATAGGCGCCGCGCTGGCCCAATCTTCCGAAACCGAGGTTGAAGAGAGCATTCTTGGCGACGATTTTGCGCGCGACACCGGCGCGATCATCGTCACTGGGAAGCGGCTTGGCGACAATCTGTTTGAACAAGTCGATGTTCCGGAAGATTCGTGCCTGGCCAATGCTCCGCCGATCGGCACCAACGAACCTGGTTTTGCGATCGATGCGACCGGAATGAAGCGGATCCGGGATCTCACCAGGATTCGCAAGAAAACGCGCGCAGGCACGATCTACATCAAGGGCGGCTCGTTCGTCGGCGCCAAGATGCAAAAGGCGCGGCTCTATAATATGTGCTTCTTCGGCACGGACTTCAGCCAGACCGATTGGACCGGCTTTTCCGGGTCGGGTCTCGGCTTTATAAATGTCGATCTATCCGGCGCGATGATGGCTGGGGCAAAGCTTCCCTATGTCCTGATGCGCGATGCCAAGTTGGCGCAAGTCGACGCGCGGCAGGCCGATTGGCAAAATGGCCGTCTTGATGGCGGCTGGAGCGGGTCGATGCGCAATCTCGACCTATCAGGCGCTAACCTCACCAACTTTCGTATCGCTTGCGGCAGCGGCGCGGCCGATGGCTGTCCGACTGAACGGGAAGGCATATCGCTCAAGAATGCCAATTTACGCCGGGCCAGTTTCTACGGCTTCTTTTGGCCAGACATCGACCTTAGCGGCGCACAAATTGACCAGACTGAGCTGGCGCTCGATCATCTGCCTAGCTTGAAGGGCGCGCGCCTGGTCGGCCCGGTAGTCCTGCGCTCGCCGCGCCGTGCCATCATGCTCTTTCCCGGAGAGGTGGAGCAGCTGGTTGAGGGCTCAAACGAGCAAGCCAATGACACGGATCCGTGCGGCAATGCTCGCCTTGTTCCCGCACTGCAATTGGCCTGCGATGTTCCAGGCAGCAGCACGCGCTCGTTGCTAAGCTCGGTCATGGAGCTTGAGCGCCAGAGCACCTCCAAGAAGGGTTATGCATCGCGCCGGGCGGCTTGGGCGTCGGGCCGAGACGGCTGCATCAACCTGGAAACCGAAGATCAGCAAGTCAGCTGTGTCATCGCCGCTTACGAAGCGCGTCAGGCCGATCTGCGCTCTAGCACTGGCGCGCCCTCGTGGGTTTCAGGATCCGGGTACCGCTTGTTCGTATCGAGCGAAGCGGCCTATCCAACCGCGGAAGGTCAGCCAGGTCTGTATGGCCGGATCTTGCCGATCCTGCTCGATTCTGCGGTCGCAGCTGTGATTGTGAAAACGGACGGGTCTGGTTGGGCTAGCGCGAAGGGCGTGGCCGTTGGCGGTTGCTATTTCGAAGTCGATGGGCTGGCCTATGACGATGCGGATGGCACCTTGAATTTTGCCCGCAAACCGCGCCGCCGCAGAGCCGCGCCGATCATGCAGGAACCGCTGCTCAGTTTTGCCGGACAAAGCACTGAAGTGCGCGAAGAAGGCGCAGCCAGGATCGAGGGCTGTTCAGCGAGCGGCGACTTCCCCCGACTCGAGGCGCTCGATTTGAACGACAATCTGCTCGAGTCGATGTGGGAGCGGTTCTAGGCCGAAGCGCCCGCACGCCGCCCCCTGCATCGCCTATACGAAACGTATAGAGACGTTCGCCGCCATATTTGGCATTAGCTGTCAGAGATACAGGAGCGCCAAACGGCGAGACGGAGCGGGCAATGGAAACCAATCGCGTAAATGATTTTGCTGCGGACAGACGCAGTGAGATCGGCGTTGGCGTCCAAACCTCCCCGCTAGCGGCCGCCAGCGACGCGCGAATTGAGGCCGCCCGCAATACAATAACAATCGGCGGGCCAAGCAACGCGGTGCAGTTCAATCGCACGCAGGCCGTGCCGGATCAGATTGCCGTGGGCCAAGCCGGCCCGGCTGACACCGTCGCAACGGGCGCTCCGCCGCCGCCAACTACCCGTGAACTCGCCGCGATGGCGACCGACGTCTACACCCCAGGCGCAGCGCCGCCAGCGGGTTGGGACCTCGCTTCAGGTGCGCAGCTCGCCGAGATTGGGCTGAGCGAGTCCATGCTTTCTTCGCCCACGACCGATTTCCAGGCCGAGGTTTACACCCGCGAAATTGCCGGACAGATGAGCTATGTAGTCGCCTTTAGAGGCACACAGAGCGCCGCCGATTGGCGCGGTAATTTTGGCCAGGGAATTGGTCTGCGCACCGATTACTACAACCGCGCCTTGGAAATCGGCGAGCGGCTGACCGTGCCAGAGGGCGCAAGAGTAACGCTCACTGGCCATTCGCTCGGTGGCGGATTAGCTTCAGCGGCGGCAACCGCAGCGGAGCTCGATGCGACCACGTTCAACGCCGCTGGTCTTTCGGAACCCACTCTGACCCAGGCGCGCAGCATAGCAGCGGTCGATGGTCGCTTGGATGTCCCAGACATCAGCGCCTTTTATGTGCGCGGTGAAATACTATCGACCCTGCAGGATGGCGGTGACCGCATGATCGGCGCAATCCTGGGCGGCGCACTGGGCGCTAGCGTGGTCGACATGCCAGAGGCGATCGGCACACGAATTGAACTCGATCCGGTCCGCCCTGAAGGCATGAAGTGGTATCAAGACCACGCGGTGAACCGCCACTTCATGAGCTATGTGAATGCCAGTCTGCCGGGAGGCTGACTTGGCGCGCGACCTTAGCTTGCCTATAGCCTGGTATCTACGATGCGCTATGCGCTAGCCTTATCACCTGCTATTCTGGCACTCGCTGGTCTTTCTGGGAGCTGCTCTGCATTGAGCGAAACCTCATCCTGTTATACACGGTCGCAGCCTAAGCTTCCTGATCGTCAAAAAGTGCGCGCCCACCTCAGCAATGGGGAAGAGGGACGGCAGCTGTTCGATGCCGTGATGGACAGTGATATTGGCCGGGTTGAAGAAATGGTGCGCGCCAATCCGCGGCTGCTTTCCACTCACCGGGTGCTGCGCGAAAATGAACGCGCGGCCAGCGGCAATAGCGGAGGTCTCCTGAGCTTTGCGATTGGTAATTGCGATCCCCGTATGCTTGGCGCTTTGCTAGAGCTTGGGGCCGATCCGGATGGCATTCCAGCGGGCCTAGCGCTCACCTACGCATCGCTCGCTGACGATCCGTTGATGGCGACAATGCTGCTGCAAGCGGGCGCCTCGCCCGATGCCCAGACGCCAGGCCGATCCACACCGCTGAAGGAAATCCTTTATTTTGAGCGGCCCGATGCGGTTGATCTGCTGCTGCGCGCCGGAGCAGACGCAAACCGTCCCGACGAGCTGGGTGCGAGCCCGCTTGAGCTGGCATTGATGTTTCAGGATTTTCGATCAGCGGAAGTTCTGCTCAAAGCAGGCGCAAATCCGTGGCAAGTCGGCAATAAGGGTGCTCTGCCAGCGGCTATGCTGACAAAGCCAGCCGAGCAAAGCTGCGATGAGCCGCACCGGCTAAAGCTGCTCGAAATGGTGCAAGCTCGTAGTCCGATTTGGCCGCCACCCGCCCCAGCTGAGGTGATCAAGGGGTTCCTCCATAGTGATTGGCCCAATGCGGCGATGAAAGAGGCCGGATTTGTCGCAACCGAACCGGCGATGGCATCCATGCGGCTGGCCGATCGCGCGCAGAAATAGGGAGGGCGAGAAATGGTAAATTCAATCCGCCCGACCGGCGTCAGCGCAGTGTCAGCCGTTGCTGCTGGCTTTGGCAAAAACGGCGGACGCACCGGCGGCGCGCTGCGGAAATTGGCCAAGCAAATTGCAGGCCGCGTCGTCCGAGAATTTCGGATGTCTGAGGATGAGCGAGACCATCAAGAGGAAGCGCCGCTGCGCGATGGCGAAGACCTTTACGAGATCCGCGCCGTTGCCCGCGAACTTGCCAGTGACTTGCAGGCCAGACCCACTGACGAAGGGCGGTTGGCCCGCAGTCTAGGAGCGTTTGCGGCGGAAAGCGCGTCTTTGCTCGCGGCCCGGCCAGAAGCGGCTTCGCTGGACACGATAGCGCGCGTGATTGGCGCGCATGAACAGCCTGCTGATGGTGAAACGATTGAGCGCGCGTTCAATCAGATTGATCAGACAGCCCTTGGCATATCAGAGAGCCGTCCAGGCTGAGCACCATCGGCGCTCTTACTGGCCCGTTCAAACTGTAAAGACGCAATATTCAAGCGCCGCCGGCCGAGGCCATGCAGCAAAGCCAATTGCGCATAGCCAGCTCGCAGCGCATTCAATTTGGGATCAAGTCCTGCAATGCGAATAGCAATCCCGCCATCTGCCTGCCGTTTCAAATGCGCGCCTTGCGCCAAAAAGCCGGGCGGAAACTCGATTTCTGCAGATGGCTGAGAGGCGCTTGGCCAGCTTTCCGCGATCTGCGCCGCCATCCGTTCAAACACAGCTCTATCTGCTGTTGAAAGCGCAGATTGAGCAGCAATCGCCTGCGGATCTTTGCCAGCAAGAATGCGGGTCATATCCGCTCGCGCCAATTCGCCTTCGCTCTGATGCCCGCTCTCGCCTGACATACTGTCGAAGTCGCCGGAGCGCGAGCGCGCGGACGAGTTCTGCCCTGCCCGCTCTGCACTCTGGTCCGATGATCGACCCGCGTCATCACCCGCTCTTTCGACTTTCGCTGAGAACCGCTCGCTCAGCGTTTTAACCTCCGCTTGTCGGCGCGGGGGCTCATTGGTCTTGGATGCCTCTGGCGCGTGTCGCGGCGCGCGCGAGGGACTGGAATCATTTGTTGCTCGGGGGGCCTGCGTCATTGGCGGCACTCCTCCGCTGCTTCATCGGCAATCGTCTCGCGCCGCAGAGCTTCTGCCTTTCGCTCTGCCATAGCTTTTTCAGTGATCAGATCGGCCCGTTCTGCCGCGCGCTCGTGCTGAGTGCGGGCGGCAAGCAAATGCTCGCGCGCTTCGCTCAGCGCATCATAGGCATCGGCGCGCTGCATGCTGGCGCTTTCGCATTTTTGATCAGAGACGCGGCGCCAGAGCAACGCCTGGGGATCAGCTGGATTGGAACGCAGCATAAACTCCGCATTTTCGCGCTGCTCTCGTTCCAGCTTATAGACATCATGCGCTTGCTGCGCGGCGGCTGCGCTTTTTAGCTCAGCGGCCTTGGCCTCGCGCCGCACGCGCTGGGCGCGCCGCTCTCTCAGCTGAGCAATTCGGTTTGCCTGCTGCAATTGCTGGGTCATAGGATCGCCTCTCCAATCGCCCGCAGCCGGGCAAGCGTGGTCGCTTGGTCGCTCGCATCTTCAGAGCGCTGGCATAAAAACGCCTCAATCGCATCGCGCTGTTCCAGAGCCACATCGGCCAGCGGATCCTGACCAGATTGATACTCGCCCATTTGCAGCAGCAGTTCGATCTCGGACAATTTGGCCAGCATTGCTCTTACCGCTTCTGCGGAGGCAATCTGGCCTGGCCCGGACAGCTTGCGGAACAATCGAGACTGGCTGGTGGCTATATCGATCGCGGGGAAATGGCCACGCGCGGCCAGCTTGCGCGACAAATGAATATGTCCATCAAGCAAGGAGCGGACTTCTTCGCCCACCGGATCTTCCTCCTCGCCCTCAGTAAGCACGGTATAAAGCGCGGTGATCGCGCCCTTGCCATCCGTCCCCGCACGCTCAAACAAGCGCGGAAGCTCGGCAAATACAGAAGGCGGCAGGCCGCGCCTAACGGCAGGTTCACCAGCCGCCAGGCCAATTTCTCTGAGCGCCCTGGCATAGCGGGTAACGCTATCCATCAGCAGCAAGACATGCTTGCCCTGCGCTCTAAAGCCTTCCGCAATGGCAGTTGCCGCGCGCGCAGCCCGGACGCGTTCCATTGCCGGGCGATCCGAGGTTGCAACCACGACAACAGAGCGTGCGAGCCCCTCTTCGCCGAGCGTATCGGCGATAAATTCGCGCACTTCTCGGCCGCGTTCGCCGATCAAGCCAATGACAATCGCGTCAGCTTTCGCCCGGCGAGCAAGCATTGCGAGCAGAGTCGATTTCCCGCCGCCCGCCGCTGCGAAAATTCCCATGCGCTGCCCGATGCCAAGCGTGAGCAAGCCGTCGACAGCGCGCACTCCGCTCTCCAGCGGCATATCGATCGGAGGGCGCTCCATTGGTGCTGGCGGCGGCGCGACCAAGGGCCGATCAGGTGTGGGAGCGATTGGACCAGCGCCATCGATTGGCGCGCCTGGCGCGTCCAGCACTCTACCCAGCAAACTGTCATTGGCCGGTACCCGGTCGGCCATTTCGCGCAAAATGACCTCAGCATCAGCGTATAACCCGCGCAACTCGCCAAGCGGCGTTAGCAGCATGATATCGCCATCAAATCCCACGATCTCGGCGCGCAACGCCTCCTCGCCCTCAGTGGTGGCGATCTCCATGACATCGCCGATGCGACCGCGCGCGCCTCTTACTCGGAGCGTGGTTCCCACCGCTCCGACCAGCCGCCCGCGTTGCTCGTAGAGCGGCGAGCGCAGGCTATCGAGCAGAGAAGAGACGTCAGAATTAGCCATCGAGGTCAGCCACGCCAACGTCCCAGCGCGCGCGTAGGGCCTCCATCTGCGTTTCAAGATCAGCGATAATCCGCCCGCCCCCAGCCTCTATTCGGCATCCCATATCGTGCAATTCGGGATCACTCTCGACCAAACGCGCGCTGCTCTCTGGCAGCCCGCTCCGGACCGCCTCCACCCATTGCTCAGCGACAACAATGCGCGATGCCTTTGCGCCGGAGCGATTGAGAGTTTGCTCGACCAAGCCCGTGACAACGGATGCATCATCGCGCGCGCCAATCAAATGCTCGACAGCTTCCATCGCCGCGATAGCCGCAGCGCGTTCACGCCGTGCATCTTCGCGGGCCATGCCTTCTTGCAATTGCGCCGTGCATTTGCCGAGCGCATCGCGCATTTCTGCCAGTGCCTGCTCGCGGCCCGAAGCATAGCCTTCCGCCCGCGCAGCGGCAGCGTCAGCCCGCGCTTGGTCCGCGATCGCTTTTGCCTCAGCAAGCAGAGCGGCACTCTCACGGAAATCGCCCACATGCTCGCGTGCAATCCGAGAGGATGATGGACGCACCAAGACATCGCCGCACATTACGAATTCGCTCATTCCGCTGGCTCCATTTCAGGTGATTGCGCATGCGCCAGAATTTCCGCTGCCTGTTCAGCTAATGGCGCAAATTCGCGGTGCCGCTGCGCCTTTTCGACCAGCGCCTCGCCTTGCTCCACCAGCTCAACTGGCGTCGGCAAATCGTCAGTCAGAAATTCTGCACGAAGCTGGGAGATATCTGCATCGCAGACCGCATCGAAGAGATCTTCACCAACAAACGTCGCCAAGGCAGCGAGCTTGCCACCATTGAGCTCAGCATCGATTGCGGGCCGCGCGTGGAGTAGGCCAACAATCGTTACCAGCTCACTATGGCGTTCTTGCTCCGCAACACTCCAATTGGGCGGATTAGCCCAATCGCTAAATGTCGGTAGGCTTTCCCCCCGCAGCCGCGCGGCAAATCTTTGCGCACGCGCTGGGAGGCCTTCGCTTCGCGCCTCAGCCGCCATGAGTCATCCCGACCGGCTGTTCGACCGCTCTTGATTTTGACCGGCGGCGGCGCCCCCGCCACAATTGCAATACGCACAGCCCAAGCAAGCCGACGCCCACAATCGCTGCGAGCGTGACCAGAATTTCACTCAACTGATAAGTTGGAGCATTCGAGCTCACGACAGGCAGCGGCTTGGCCTCCGTCATCGCGACGCTGACCTTCTCATACTCAAGGCCTTCGATACTGTTAGTGACCAAGGCCTTGATCGCGGCAGTCTGCGCTCTGAGGTCAAAGCCTTCGCGGTATTTCACAAACACCGATGCCGACGGCGGATTGGCGACGCCCGTCATCACATCTGCTTCGGGCAAAGCAAGGTGGACACGGGCTTCTACAACGCCGTCAAACTCGCTGATTGTATGGGACAGCTCTTGGCTCAGGCCGTAAACCAGCCGGGCGCGTTCAGCCAAAGAAGACGAAGTGAAGCCTTCTTTTTTAAACACTGTTCCAAGCGATTCGTATTGATCGCGCGGCAGGCCGTTTTGGCGCAGAACCTCGACCGAGCGGGCGAAGTCCCCTTGCGCAACAGTAACGGTAAACACACCCTTCTCGCCTGGGCTCTTGCCGCTTTCAATGCCCGCTCGCTCCAGCACAGCGACCATCTCATTGGCTTCGCGCTCTGCCACATCGCGGTACAGCTCCTGGCCGCTGCACGCCGCCACAGCGACCATCAAAACCAGCGCGGCCAAGCCCCGCATTCGCCGCTGCAGACCTGAGCCGATTGATCCAATTTGTCCGCTGCCCATAGTCACCTTACCCCTGTTGCCGGAACAATTGTTGCAGCCCGTCTGCGCTGCGATTGGCGATGTTCGAGGTCAGTTGACACTGGAACATGAACTCCTGGCATTTCATCGTCAGCTGCACAATTTCACCCGGTGTCAACTCGCCATTGCTGGCCTGCGCCGACTGCGCAAAATCGGTCACTGAGCGCGCTTGCACATCGATCCCGTCAAGCGCGCGCAGCATGTTGCCAAGCGGCGCGGGAAGATCGGCTCGATTGACCCCGCTTGCGCTGGAGGCTTTGTCGATAGCTTGCGCAAAACGCGCTGCTTCCGTGCCTTGCGCCCCCGAAGCGGCGGTCGACGGACCGAGTGAAATGGTGCGGTCTGCTCCTCCGCTGGGCTGCTGCGCGCCGCCGGGGAGCATGGCTGCTGTGAGTAGCTCGATACTCATGGATCAGTTCTTCCGAGCCATGGTCTCGAGCGCCTTGGAAACGCTGTCGAGCGAGGTGTGGCTGCTTTGCGCCATGAAGCTCATGCGCATGGATTCGGCCGTCAGCTTGGTGATTTCAGACGGGCTGTCTGCCCCTTCGTCACCGCTGATCACATTGGCTTGCTGCTCAATTTTGGACGCCTGATTGTCCAGCGCAGATCCCCAAGCCCCAGCAAAGGCCTCGAACCAATTGCGGTTGCGGCTGCTGGTAAACATCGATGGGCTGGAGCTCAAATTCGCCAATACCCGTCCGCTAATATCCGTCATGTCACTTCCTTTCGTGCTCGGTCCAATTCTAGCATTTCACATCACTAAAGTGTCGCGCATCCCTTCGCGCTCAACGGTCACTTGGCCTTCGCCAATCTCTACGATTTTGTGCCCGGTCGGTAGGCTCGCGCCTACGAACCACCGCGTCCCGTCTTCGGTCACCAAATAGCCAGGGTCACCCGCCACAAAGCTGGCCGCGCCATATCCCGGCGCATTGAAGAAATAGGCGAGATCACTGCCGCCCCGATTGGGGTCTGCGCGAAACTCGACCGAGCGAACATGCGGCAGGTCTTGCTGGACCAAAGCGGTAAGTTCGCCTTGCTTGTCCTTGGGTAAAAACGGCCCTTCGATAATCAAACCGCTTGCGCCTGCTGGTAGAGCCCGCGCGTCGATTTTCTGTGCTGAGAGCAGGTCAGTTGCGGTTTCCGCCGCTTGGGAAAGCGTCTCAACCCCAACGAACAATGATGGGTGCTCGGTCGCCGCCCATTCGCGCAATTGCAGCAGAGCGCTCTCATTGGGCACGAGCCCGGTTACCGCCAGCGCGCCTGTGTCTGCAGCGCGTCCAACCTCTAGGCCGCGAAACCCTTGATCAACCAGCGCCAGCTCAATGGCGGTGGGATCATCAGCACCGGGACTAAGCGCGGTGTTCCCAAAGAACGCACCGCCCGCAATCACCAGCAGCGCAGCGCCAATCAGGCCCAGCTTACCGGCAGTCCATTCGATCCCAGCGATCCTTGTGCGTGCCGGCTGAGAGCGCAGCGCCAGGCGCTCGCCCATATCTGTTGCGGGCAGAGCGTCTGCCTCCTGCAACGCAACGACCATGGTCTCACTGGCCGCTTCGCTCGCGTCCGACCAACGCTCTTCATCATCTCCGCCAATGGCAAATTGCAGATCGCCAATCTGGACCGGGAGATAGGGCTCGAGCACGAGCTTTTCGCCCGCCCCCATATCACGGCCCAGCACCACGGCCTCGCCAGAGATGATTTCGAGCATCGGTCGCTTTCCGCAGGTCGCAAGCTTCAGCGCGCAGCCTTTGGTCGAGCGATCGCGCAGGACGATATCGTTTTCAAAGCTGTGGCCGATCGCCAACGAACGACCGGGCGGCAAACGATGCTCAGCGCCCCGCGACCGCCCATTCAGCACCCGCAGCGTGAGCGCTATGCTTTCGCCAGCCTCCTGCACCTCGGCAACTGAAGCATGCGCATTCATCGGCGCTGTCTCGGAGTGACCGGCTCTTCACCGCGCAATTGCTCCATCGACAGAGGTTCAACCTCATTCGCCGATAACTGAGCCGTGCCAAGATTGCTGATCCTTGGCGTCAGGAGAAAGAGGCGCTCGTAGTGATCCTCGCCTTTCTTGCGCTTGCGAAACAGCTGGCCAAGGCCTGGAATATCGCCGAGCAGCGGTGTCTTGCGCTTCCGGTCATAGGCGGTCGTCCGGGTCATACCGCCCAGCATCACGCTCTCACCCTGACGTACGATCATATGCGTCGCGAGATTGGCCCCGCCGGTCACAGGCACACCGTCAACCACCATGCCGTTCAGCTGCGTGTCGTCGATCTCGATCTGCATGCGGATCCGCATGTCGCCGCCATCTTCGATAGCGGACGGCCGCACTCGCATTGTTAGGCCATAATCAACGGTAACGGCATCAACTTCGCGCTCACCCTCCAGCTTGATCACTTGCTGAGTGCTGTCTCCGAAAGAGGCGACTTCATTGTTAAGTGACGTAAGCAATTGCCGTGTTGTCACGCGAACAGCGCCGCGTTCTTCTAGCGCCTTCGCGCGGGCCAGAAACACGCTTCCATCACCGCTCAGATAACCGCCTGTAATCCCGCCGGGCCCCAAATTTGGGCCTCCGCCAAACAGCAGACCCAAGCTCTCGATTCCGAAGCCGAAATCAAGGCCGAGCTCTTTGAGCTTCGTGACATTGAGTTCCAGGATCGTAACCTGTGTCTCAATGCTGAGCGGTTCGATATCGAGGTTTGCGATCAGCTTCTCATAGACGCCCATGGTCTCTGGCCGATCTCGCACGATCACCGCATTGACGGTCGTATCAGCCGAAATTCGCGGTCCATTCAAATCGCGTTCAATGCCGCGCCGGTCATCCTCGTCCCGCTGGCTGAACTCCCGGTTTCGATCATCGAATGGCCGATCGCGCAGGCTGCGCAGTCCGGTGGTGCTGTATTCATTTGCGGAATTTGAAGTGACGCTGCCGACTTGCCGACCATCGCCCATCTGCTCCTGAAGCAGAGTTGCGACCCCCGGGATAATCGTGAGCAAGTCAGCATTGCGAACTGGGCGATCGGCTGCACTGCGATACTTCAGATAGAAAATGCGCACTTCAAAAGGATTGCGAAGGCCCGCCTGCCGGATCACCTCGGAGCGCACGCTAGCGCGGGCGAGCGGTGCGCGGAGCAATGGAGAGGCGACGAGAGGAGCTGCCTTTCTGGTCGGTGCGACTTGTGCAGGAGCCGACAAGGCCTGCGCTTGCAATTGGCCAGTCATATGTTCGACCTTATCGAGGAAGGACGGCACCCCCGTTGCCAAGAGCATTCCGTTCCTGCTCTGAACCGTATTGACTGCATCAGTCAGGCCCATGCCCTCAACCTGAGCGCGAACTTTCTCGCCATCGTAAGTCGGGATTGATCGACTGGAGATTTCATTGTTGCTGTAGATCCGGGCAACTGAGCCATCCCAGTAAACCACGAGGCCGTAGGCGCGCGAGATCGTGCCCCAAATGGTCGATGGATCGTCTTTGAAAACGCCTTGAACCTTGCCCTTCACCCCGGTGCTAACTTTGGCGCGAAGGCCTGCCTCGCTGAACAGGTCAGCCACAAAATCACGCACATCCTGACCGCGCGCGCTAATCGATATTGGGTCCTCCTGAAACGGAACCTCGCCAGCGTTCGCCGCGAACGGTGACAGCACGGCCGCCAAACCGAGACCGGCAATCATTGGCCTGCGCATGACGCTCTTTAAAACAGGGAAAATCGAACGGGTGTTAAGGGGGTTCACTCCGCAGCCTCCGCATAAATTTCGTCCGGCTCGGCTGCATGAGCAACCAAATCCGGAGCGATGTCGAGTTGCCGCACCACATCAAGCGGAACGGCGGGGTTCAATTCGTTGAAACTCAAAACTGGCACATCAAACAAATCAGCCGCGCACACGAGGCGCAGTGGCCGGCGCAGGTCTTGCGCGGTCAGGATGGCGCGGGCGCCGCCGGTCTCCACTTCCTGCCCAATCAGTTTGACGAGATCGCGCATCCGAAGGGGATCAACGGCCAGGCGCGGCTGACCATCAATGCTGGTCAAAGTCGCTCGGATCGCATCTTCTGCACGCGGGCCGATCATCATGACCTTGAGGCGCCCGTCCTCGCATAGAGGTGCGACGATATTCCGCCGCAAGGCAATACGGACCCGCGCGGCGATCATATGCGCCTCACGTTCGGTCTGACCAGCCTCGCTGATCGCAGCGATGCAATCACGCATATTGCGCAGCGATACCTGCTCATCGGCCAATATCCGCAGGACTTCCACGATACTTTGGATCGGCACGGCGCGAACTGCTTCTTTCACCACTTCTGGGTGGCTCTCGCCCAGCACATCGAGCTGATCAGTGACCTCTTGCAGGCCAAGGAACAGGGTTAGATTGCGGCGCAGCAGCTCACGCATGAATGCAGGCACCCGCTCCTGGATTTGCTCCGGCTTCTCGCGCGCCGCGCCAAGCGGGGCATCATAGGCTAGCAGCTCCCAGCTCCCCTCCGGCTCATGGTCCTGCATCCGCTGGACCCTCAGCGCGGGAAGAGCCACGCCGGACAGCATTTGCAGATCATCTTTGGCCGCTTCAAGCTCGCTCGTCAGCAGCGCCATCTTGCTGGCATTCATGGTGCCCCACTGGAGCGAAAGGACCAGCGGCTCCACCTGAGGAGCTGGGCGCGCTTTCAGGACGATCTCTTCTGCAACTGGTGCATCATCGTTTTGTCCGCGCGCCGCGAATTCGCGCATCTTGCCCCCAACAACGGGATCGCGCCAGGCGCCCACCAACATTAGCGTCAGCCCTAGCGCGCAGAACACAGCCCATGGGAAACCCGGGATTAGCCCAAGCGCCAAAGCAATCGCGCCCGCGGCAACCAATGTTCCGGGGCGCGCCCCGATTTCAGAGAAGATCGCCGGTGCCAAATCTGGCTTCGTGCTTGGATCATTGCTGCGCGTCACCAGCAATCCAGCGGCGAGTGCACAGAGAAACGCAGGGATTTGAGCGACCAGCCCGTCACCAACCGTCAGAATTGAGAAGGTTGCCGCAGCCTCTCCCAGTGAAAGGCCAAAGGTGAGCATCCCAACTGCGATACCGCCAATGAGATTGATGACCACGATCACGATTGTCGCAATCGCATCACCTTTCACGAACTTCATCGCGCCATCGAGGCTGCCGTAGAGCCGGCTTTCCTGCTCGAGCTCGCTGCGCTTTTTGCGTGCTTCGTCCTTGGTCAGCATGCCAGACCGCAGGTCACTGTCGATGGAAAGCTGCTTACCCGGCATCGCGTCGAGGCTGAAGCGCGCGCACACCTCGGCCACTCGCTCTGAGCCTTTCGAGATCACAATGAACTGAACCACTGTGATGATCAGGAAGACGACAAGACCAACGATGATGTTGCCGCCGGCGGCCGTTTCACCAAATTCAGTGATGATCTGGCCGCCATCCATTTCAGTAAGGATCATCCGCGTCGTTGCGATACTGATCGCCAGCCGCGCGACCGTGGTGAACAGCAGGATCGATGGGAAGGTGGAGAATTCGAGCGGATGGCGGGCGCCAATCACCGCGATGAGCAGCAAGGCTGCGGCAGTTAGATTGAAGGCAATGAATACATCCAGCATCACCGGAGGTATTGGCAAAATGAGCATTGCGAAGATTGCGACCAAGCCGCCGATAACAATCAGCTGGGCCGTTGGCACTGCCGATGCGGCGTTTTTGAGCTTCGCGCTGAGCGCCATCAGAAGTTCACCGCAATCCCGTTCTCGCCCGCAAGTGAGACGTAATTAGCCTTCACTTTGGCAACATAATCTTGAGTTTCACGATAAGGCGGGATCTTCATGCCGTGTTTGCGGACGGCGCCTTCACCGGCATTGTAGGCGGCGAGTACGAGCTCTAGATCCCCATCAAACGTCTGCCACAAGCGGCTGAGCAGCTTGGCGCCCGCATTGATGTTGGTCGTAGGGTCAAAAAGATGCTGCGGATTTCTCACCCCCAGATCGCGGCCCGTGCCCGGCATCACCTGCATCAGACCTCTGGCGCCAGCGTGGCTGACTGCACGGTCGCGGTACCGGGATTCTTGCTTGATGACGGCGTGGAGAAGCAGAGGATCGACGCGGTGGACCCGCGCTGCTTGCTCGATGATCGCATCGAAACGCGTTCCATAGCTTTGCGGACTGAGCGCCAAGACTGCTTCAACATCCTGATCGCCGATCGGCCCCTGTCCACCCAAACCATCAGCCTCGACCGGGGCGCGTGCGCTTTCGGGAGGGATGATTGCGATAATAGACCCATCGCCCAACTTGAAAGTCTCCGCCTCCAAGCTCGGCTTTGCGCTCGCTTTTTCGGATGTTTTATCTCGGCCCTGCGTGTCCGCCTTGGCCGCCAAAATGAACCTCGGATCGTCAGTGGCCTCGTCGTTGTAACCGGGGCCGCGGATCATTGGCTCGGTCTCTTCAGAGATCGTCGTGCTGCGAACGTTTGCGCGCGGGCGGTTGGCCTTGAAAGCTGGCGACTCGATCACGGTGGTTTCCGGACAATGGCCCAACAAACCCTCAAAATGTCTAAGCGAATCAACGCTCGCCACACGAATGGGCGCGTCCACCTGACATTCACCTGGATTTTCGATCGGCTCCGGATCTCGCTCTTTCGCCGCAACCCCCGCACCACAGAGCACAGTTAAACCAGTACCGATTAAAGTAAACTTTGCACCGTAAAACTTCATCTTATGAAGAATTAAGACACAACTGTTCTGTGTTTTACTTGACACGCGACCTCCTGTTCAGAACTCAGTTCTAAACCAATCAAGTAACCTAGCTAATTGCCAACGGGTCGGGAATCCTGCCTTTGGCCCCACCAAGCCAGCAACCATGATGGTAAAGGATATTTGGTAAGTTTGAAGGGCCCACGTAAACCTTGGGAAAACTTGCTCAATTGCCCGGAATTGCGTGCGTTGTGCGACGAATCGAGTGCTTTTCGCGTTTTCAGTTCACCGTAAAATTGGAGCAATTCGTCTGTGACACATTTGTGAAGCGATTACTGCAACCGACTCGAGTCGCCACAAGTTTCACTGGTAACGACTTCAAAGCCCGTTGACTTTACTAACAAGGGTGCAAATAACGTGATTTCCGGGCCTGCCATCCGGAGTCGCGCGGGGCGAAAAGTCGCCTCTGCGTACGCATCAAAAGCCCGTTTCAGACAGGCGTCTTATGAGGTGAGTGGCAGGCCAAATGGCGGATGAAGATAAAGGCGGCGACAAGACAGAGCTGCCGACCCCCAAAAAGCTAAGAGATGCGCGCGAAAAGGGCGACATCGCCAAGGCTCAAGACATTACGTCCATGCTCGGCACGTTTGGGGCAATTCTATTATTGATGGTGGCGGGCACGTGGATCGCGCGGAGCATCGCCGACTTTGGGGACCGGGTTGTGACCCAGGCGGCCGGCGGCGATTTCAACTTGGCATTCGATGGCCTCGCCGGAGAAGGAGCCTTGCTGCTGCTGATGCTGAGCGCCGTCATACTCATCCCTCTCTCGGCGCTCGGCGGTTTATCGGAAGCCTTCCAAACTCGCGGCCTGTTCGCGCCCAAGCGGCTTGAACCGAAATTTGAGAACATCAATCCGGTCAAAGGACTGAAGCGATTGTTCGGTAAGGACGGGCTGGTTCAGCTCGTCAAAACGCTGGCGAAAGTGCTCGCCGTTCTCGCCGTCATTTGGCTGGTAGCTTATGGGCATATTGAGAAAATGGGTTCCATGCTGCTGCCCGCCTCAGAAGCCGTTTGGCGAGATGGGCTTGGCGCACAGGCAGGATCGCGTGATGCCGCCCTGACCTACAGCATAACGCTTGAGATCCTTGCTTGGGTCGGCGGGCTATTCGTTGGGATCGCGCTCATCGATAACGTCTGGACCAAGCAGCGCTTCCTCAAAAAAATGATGATGAGCCGGCGCGACATCAAACAAGAGGTGAAGCAGGACGAAGGTGATCCTCATGTGAAGGACCACCGTCGGCAGCTGGGTCAAGAATGGGCGCAATCAGGCGCTATCTCAGCCACGCATGACGCATCCGCGCTGCTCGTCAATCCAACGCACCTCGCCATCGCGCTCGACTATGATCCTGATCGCGCGCCGGTCCCCGTGATTTTGGCACGCGGCGATGGTGAAATCGCGCAGGCTATGCGGGCGGCAGCGATCGACGCCGAAGTCCCAATCATCCGCCACATCCCAACGGCGCGCAAACTGTGGGCGCGCGGCGAGGTTGGTGAGATGGTTCCAGAAGAATTGTTCGATGCGATCGCCGAGGTGATCTTGTGGGCGAAGCGTGCCCGGGCCGGAAAAGCTCCGATGGAATGTGAGCTCGACCATGGCCGCGCGCCACACAGCGAACCAAATGATACAGAACCAATGGAGTTAGAACCGTCATGACCATCGGAACGGTGCTTTCGTCCCTGCTCGCAATCATCTTGTCTCTGGCCTTCGTCATCGCTCTCGCATGGGGCGGGCTTTACCTTATGCGGCGGTTTCAGGACGGGAGCTTTGGGAAGCTCGGCGGCCAGCAAGACACGCGCAATTTGCGCTTCATCCGGGCCCTGCCAATTGGACCGCGCGAACGCTTGGTTCTGATCGAGATTGAGGGTGAAGAGATGCTGCTGGGTGTGACCGCGCATTCAATCTCTCGGCTGAGAGAATGGCCCGCTCCTGGCTCTGCCGAACCGGCCACGGCCGCTGCGGACTACGATGCCGATCAAACGCCAAGCGACGCCGCAAAAGAGCGGCCACGTTTTCGCCTGCGTATGTCTGATGAGGGACAATTATGAGCGCTCGGCAGGATCAGCCCGAGGGCGTAGCCAGCAGTCTGCCCAGCTTGAACGCCGACCAATGTGCCTGGGCGCATCATGCGGCCCGTTTGCTAGCCCGCCGGGGTATCGCGACATCAATTGTACCAGCTCAGTCTTCACAAGCGGGCTGGTACAAAGCGGATGGCCTTGCGTTTCGCCCGCCACCAGAGACCCGCGCGCCGCTTGGCGCAGCGGCTGACGCATTAGTAAGCGCCTTGGTTTTGCACAATTCGTCGCTCGATGAGATTGAGCAAGCAACCGGCCTCGCTGCTGAGTTCAACAATCATGGCGAGCTCGGCAATGATCTTGCCTGCGTCCGCCTCACTCGCGCCGGTGAGCCTTTGGGCGAGATCGCGCCGCTTGCACCGCCGCCCATACCCTGTCCAGCAGCCGCTCCGGTGCCGGTGCCGCTATCTCTCGCGGCGACGCGGCTCACTTTGGATGAGGCCGAAGCATTGGGAGGGGGCGATCTGCTGCTGCTCTCCGGATCGCCGTGGCCAGTCATCGAGAACGCGGCCAGCCCAGTCGGCGGCGGCGTAGCATTTGATCCGCAAGCGGGGCGGCTGATCAGCGCGTTTACAAACACCCCCAACAACTTTGAGGCAGCTCTGATGAGTGACCCGACAGACACCAGTCAAATGACCGTGCCAGTGGCTCTGCAATTGCCCGATGCAATCCTATCGCAAGAGGATCTGGCCGCCCTTTCAAATGCCGGATCGATTGACCTCGGCCCCGTGACGGAGGGCCTCCAGATCACTATCAGCGTCGGCGGATTGCCAGTCGGGAAAGGCGAGATTGTCCGCGTGGGCGATCGGTTTGCGGTGCTGGTCGAGAGCCCCTCACCAGCCGCAAACCAGCCTGGCGATCAAAGCGCCGACACGGCCGCGCCCGCCGCTGAAGAAGCATCGCCCGGTGATCCGTTGAGCGATACTGGCGAGCTGGCGGCAGAGGCGAAATGATGGAACTCGGGACATTCACCCCCGGCTCTGCGCTGATCACAGTATTGCTGATCGCGCTGGCACCGTTCCTGGCTGTGATGGTCACCAGCTTCACAAAAATCGTGGTTGTCCTTGCCATCGTGCGCAGCGCGCTTGGCCTGCAGCAAACCCCGCCCAACATCGTTCTCAATGGACTGGCGCTGATTCTGTCCGTCTATGTGATGTACCCCACGCTTCAAGACATGTCGGCTGCCGCCGGAATGGGGACCGAAACCGAAGCCACCATGCCGGGCGATAGCCCTGCCGGCCCGTCCCAACTTGGCGATACCCAAGAGATCATATCAACCGCCGACAAAGCCAAAGAGCCTCTGCGCAAGTTCCTGATCGCCAATACAGATGCAGAAGACCGAGCCTTCTTCTTGGCGACACAGCGGCGGATCAGCGGACCGGAACGCGCGGCAGAAATTAGCGATAGCGACTTTGTCATCATCGTCCCAGCGTTCGCGGTGCGCGAGCTAACAACAGCCTTTCAGATCGGGTTTCTGATCTTCCTCCCATTCCTCATCATTGATCTGGTGATCTCGAACATTTTGCTCGCGCTCAACATGATGATGCTCAGTCCGGTCACAATCTCTTTGCCGTTCAAGATATTGCTGTTCGTCGTGATCGATGGCTGGGCCAAGCTCAGCCATAGCTTAGTGCTCTCCTATGCGATGTAGCGAGGCGAGGCACCGGCTATGAACCTGACCGACATCACGCTTGAAGCATTGTGGCTAGTCCTGCTGCTTTCAGCCCCGCCGATTATCGCCGCATCGGTGGTCGGCCTGATGGTCGCCGTGGTGCAAGCAGCCACACAGATCCAAGAGCAGACGCTTCAATTCACCCTCAAATTCTTCGCGATCGTGCTGACCCTGTTCATCACCGCCAGCCTGATGGTTGGCAGCTTGTTCGCCTTTAGCGACAAGATTTTTAGCAATCTCAACGGGCTGGTCGGATGAGCGTAGGGGGAGCACTTGGCCAATCGCTGATTTCAGCCGCCCCTTGGACGGAGCAAGCGCTGCTGGTCGGTGCCGCATCTGCTCGGTTTGCCATGGCCTTCATCATGCTGCCTTTGTTTTCGCCGCAACTGATCCCGCCGCTGGTGCGCAATTCCCTGATCATTGCCTTTGGCCTGGTCGCTCTATCACTGCCTGTCTCCTTCTCGCCCAGCACCTTGACCGCAGCACAGTGGCTGGCGCTGTTCGGACGCGAAGCGGCGGCAGGCGTTGTGATTGGCCTATTTTACGCGACATTCCTCTGGGCAATGGCCTCTGCCGGCGAGATCATCGACAGCAAAACGGGCGCAACCATCGCGCAAATCGTCGATCCCATTTCTGGTAACACTCAGTCACTTTCCGCCACTCTGCTGGGCCGGTTTGCACAAGTAACCTTCGTCACCGCCGGCGGCCTGACGCTGCTCATTGGAACCCTGATGATGAGCTATGCCCTTTGGCCAATGGGACCAGGCGGGGTCGCGCTCGACATGTCTTCGGTCATCCTGTTTGAGGGAGAGTTTGGCAGGTACTTTATGATTGCCTTCATTCTCGCTACCCCGGCGCTTATGGTCTTGTTTATGATCGACCTCGGTATGGGATTGCTCAATCGCTTTGCGCAGAACTTCAACGTGTTCATGCTGTCGCTATCGATCAAAGCGACCGCTGCGATCTTTGTGCTCGTCTTAATCTTGCCTTTACTCGGCAATCTGGTCGTGAACGATCTGATGTCGCGCGATGCCGTTGCCCAAGGCATGCTTGACCGCACAGGAACACCGCAGTGACACAGCGCCCCAACCATCCTGCGGCCAAAGGCCTTGCCACTCGCGCCAGCTCGCAAGTCAGTCCGCGGACCGGCTCAGAGGTCGATTCCGAACTGCTCGCGCTGATTGAGGAAATGCGCAGCGCCGCCAAGCGTGACCCATCGCGCAAGCGTGAGGTCACCGTTGGCGAGTTCCTGGTCGATGGAGCGCGCGTCCCGCTGTCTCTGGTTGATCCGTTGCAGCAGCTAACCAGAACGGAAGCAGCAGCTCTCAGGTTCGCGGGGTGGGGACGCTCCAACGCTGACATTGCGACCCTGCTGGCGATCAGTGAAGGCACCGCCCGCACGCACCTCAATAGCGCGGTGCGCAAACTGGAGCTTGATGGGATGCGCGGCCTAGTCGCGCTCGCAGGCTTGTTGTTCCACCCGCTAGACTAGCGCCGAGATACGGCGAACCGCGCCGCTCTATACGATCTGCAGATACCGCCTCGCCCCGCACCAACATATGCTGCTCGGCGTAGTGGTTGGAGAGATCTAATGACCGAAGTGAATCGCAGCCAAGCGGCGTTGCAATCGCAGTCTCAGAACAACGCGAGCCCGCTCAGCGTCGCGGCAAGCTTGGTCAATCAGAACCGCGATCCTGTTCTCAATACTGCTGGACTGCGCAGCGATCTGGCAGCACTTCAATCTGCCTTTCCAGCGCAAGCAAATGCGATGGAGCACGTCGTCCTGGCGCAAATGTCTCCGCGCGAACAGGGCGAATTCATGCGCTCTGGAACGGCGCAGACGCCTGTGGCGGCCAACGATCAAGGTCCCTCCACCGCGACTGTTGTTGCAGACCTGACGCAGCTTACCTTGGATCTGGTGGGCATCGTTGAACCCACTCCGTTTGCCGATGGTAGCAATGCTATCATTTCACTCGGCCGCTCAATCGGCTCAGCCTGGAATGGCGATTGGGGCGATGCCGGCGGGCACCTGCTAAACGGCACACTCTCAGCGGTCGGCATCATTCCGTATCTCGGCGATGCGGCGAAAGCTGGCAAAATCGGCAAATGGGCGCAAACGGTTGCTGATGCCGTGTCCATGGCCGCTCGCAATCCAGCACTTCGCGCTACCATGGAAGCTCCGCTGAAAGAGATTCAGGGCCTTGTGAACCGCATTCCTCAAGGCGCGATCGATAGCCTGCCTGCGGGAGCGCGTGAATCACTGGAGCGCATGAAATCTCAGCTTGATGAGTTCTTTGGTGCGGGCGCAAGGGCCGCCGACAACATTCCAGTGCGGCAGTTCGATAATGCGGCCGATTTCAACCGTGCTGCGAACAATGCCGCCCCCAACACCCGCTATGAATATGGCAATTACAGCTACACCACCGACGCCAATGGACGCGTTTCCGTAGCAGAGGGGCAAATTGACCTCACCCCCGCTGGGCGTAACGATCCAACATTGCAGGCGGATATCGGACGTGAAGGTCGCTCAACGGATGTTGGCTTTCACATGATTGCTGATCGTTTTGGCGGGCAAACTAACCGGCTCAATGTAGTTGCTGGCAACGGTAAACCCATTGGAGATGGCGTCGCCAACCTCAATCAGGGCGCTTTTAAGCGGTTCGAAAACCGCGTTGCTGATATAGCGGCACAACCTGGAAACACCGTTGAAGTCAGGATAACGGCAAACTATGATCCCACAAACGTTACGACCCGTCCTGATAGCTTTGGTGCTCAATACAGGGTCAATGGCGGGCAGTGGAGAACTGCGAACAACGGCGAGCCCTTCATCAATAAGTAAGTCGGACGACATGGATTTCACTCAAGCTCAAATCGAAGTCGTAAGAGCCGTAGCGGGCAGTTTTCCTGCCGCTGACTGGCAGGCTGCGATACTGGACTATGAAATTCAGCAGGTCTCTGATGGGTTCGATTCTGACTATGTTGGGGTGGTACTGATCCGCGGATCCGATGGCGCTTTAACGCAGGATCAATTTTACCTCGATCGAACGGCCCGCGAGGCCTGCACGCAATTGTTCCTTCAGCGCAAACAGGACGCTGGCGAGGACATTGCTGGATTTGTCCTTCGGATTGAGCATCCGGGTAAATATCGGTTCGACTTCAAGGATAAGGCGAAACGCCTCGAAGGCCTTTGGGATGCCGAAGGCGAAGGTTATCTCGACAACTACCTTGAGCATTATCAGCGGGAAAAGGCCGCTGGTTAGGCTGTTTTCGCGCCTGCCCCCCTCAGGCCAAAACCACGGCAACAATGCACACTTGAGGTGTGGCGCATTTAACGCATGTGATGCCGTAGGGCAGCGATGATCAAAAACCGCCTTTGACCAGAGCCGCCGCAAGCCTATCCGGGCCGGCTGTATGAGCGAGATTGCAACTCATAAATCGCCCACATGGGGCAAGGAACTGCGCGCGACGACCCTGCTTGCGGCGCCGCTTGCGCTCGCGAATTTGTTGCAGGCTGCGATCTATATCGTCGATGTCATCTTCATCGCTCGACTGGGTGAAGAGCCGCTCGCCGCATCGGGCCTCGCCGCTGGTCTGTTCGGCCTTGTTGTATGGACCCTCGCATCATTGGTTGGCGCTGTTGCTCCTCTGATTGCAGAGGCGATTGGGTCGCGCTCCACCTCGTTCAGGCCGGTGCGCCGCGCAACCAGAATGGCGCTGTGGCTCGCCGTGATAGCCGGGATTGGCGGTATGGGATTTGCCTTGCTGCTCGACCCGGCGATGCGCCTGACTGGGCAAGAGCCCGCGATCATCGGCCTTGCGAATGAATACAATCAGGTGATCATATTCTCCCTGATCCCAATGCTGTTATCGGCTGCTTTGCGCAACTATGTCTCCGCATTGGGGCGCCCGGTTGTGGCCACAGCCATCACCGCACTGGGCATTCCCGTGAACGCGCTGGCGAACTACGCTTTTATCTTTGGCAATTTCGGTGCGCCAGAACTGGGCCTGACAGGCGCGGCTGTGGCGACGATCATCACGGCCCTGGTGACCTTGGGCGCCTATGTGGCGATCATTTTGATCAACCCAGCGCTGGCCCGCTACCATATATTCTATCGCTTCTGGCGGCCCGATTGGAAACGGCTTGGCATTATCATTCGCCTTGGCACTCCGATTGCGCTGACCGTAACCGCAGAGGCTGGCGTATTTAGCGCAGCGGCCTTCCTTATGGGACGCATTGGCGCGGCGGAGCTCGCCGGGCATATCGTGGCGCTGAATATTGCGGCCTTGGCGTTTCAAGTGCCGTTCGGAGTTGGCCAAGCGGCGACCATCCGGGTGGGCTATCATTATGGTGCGCGCGAGATCGAAGGCATCAAGCTCGCCGGATGGGTCGCACTTGCCATTGGCACCGGCTTCATGGCCTTCACGGCAAGCGCGATGGTTCTGGTGCCTGAATACTTGTTGCTGATCTTTGTCGATACGGCTGATCCGAAGAATGCGGCCTTGGTTGGCTTTGCATTGCAATTTCTCGTGCTGGCCGCAGCTTTCCAGCTCGTAGACGGGGTGCAGGCTGTTGCGGCGGGCGCTTTGCGCGGCGTGCAAGATACACGCGTGCCAATGTGGATCGCCATCTTCAGCTATTGGGTGCCCGGTTTTGGACTGGCATTTGGGCTCGGTTTCTTCACGCCATTGCAGGGTGTAGGCGTCTGGATAGGCCTCGCCGTCGGCCTGGCTTGTGCAGCCGTTCTTCTGACCTGGCGGTGGATGCTGCGGGAACGATTGGGTCTAACCGCTCGCCCGCTGTGACCCGTCCAGCTCGTGGCATGCAAAAAAGTGCATAGCGCGCTGTTGACTCCGCATCCCCCCATCCCCATTTGCCCCTCGCTGGCACTCTCAAGCGGAGAGTGCCAATCTATTTATCAACCTAAGAAGAAAGGTCATCATTATGGCATTTCGTCCGCTGCACGACCGCGTTGTCGTGCGCCGCATCGAAGCCGACCAGAAAACCGCTGGCGGCATCATCATCCCTGATAGCGCGCAAGAAAAGCCAAGCGAAGGCGAAGTCGTCTCCGTTGGTGAAGGTGCACGCGATGACAGCGGTGCGCGTATCGCGCTCGACGTCAAAGCTGGCGACCGCGTTCTGTTCGGCAAATGGTCCGGCACCGAAGTCAAGATCGACGGTGAAGACCTGCTGATCATGAAGGAAAGCGACATCATGGGCGTGATCGGCTGAGCCGAGCGACCCCAATAGCTTTTCAATCAATCCAATTTTTCAGGAGAAACAATCATGGCTGCTAAGGACGTAAAGTTCGGCCGCGATGCCCGTGAAGGCATCCTCAAGGGCGTAGATACGCTCGCCAACGCCGTAAAAGTGACGCTCGGCCCGAAAGGTCGCAACGTTGTCATCGACAAGAGCTTTGGCGCACCGCGCATCACCAAGGACGGCGTAACCGTCGCCAAGGAAATCGAACTTGCTGACAAGTTTGAAAACATGGGCGCGCAAATGCTCAAGGAAGTTGCGTCGAAGACCAACGACCTCGCCGGTGACGGCACCACCACTGCAACCGTATTGGGCCAGGCCATCATCCGTGAAGGCATGACCGCAGTTGCAGCCGGCATGAACCCGATGGATCTGAAGCGCGGCATCGACACCGCCACGTCCAAGATCGTCGAAGATCTCGTGGGCCGTTCCAAAGAAGTCGCTGGCTCATCTGAAGTTGCGCAAGTTGGCGTGATCTCAGCCAATGGCGACAAGGAAGTTGGCGAGAAAATTGCCGAAGCCATGGAAAAGGTCGGCAAAGAAGGCGTCATCACGGTCGAAGAAGCCAAGGGCCTCGAATTCGAGCTCGACGTGGTTGAAGGCATGCAGTTCGACCGCGGCTATCTGTCGCCGTACTTCATCACCAACCCGGACAAGATGACGGTTGAACTCGAAAACCCGTACATCCTGATCCACGAAGCCAAGCTGTCGAACCTGCAAGCGATGCTGCCAGTGCTCGAAGCGGCTGTTCAAAGCGGCCGTCCGCTGCTGATCATCGCTGAAGACATCGAAGGCGAAGCGCTCGCGACTCTCGTGGTCAACAAGCTGCGCGGCGGCCTCAAGGTTGCTGCGGTTAAGGCACCTGGTTTTGGCGATCGCCGCAAGGCAATGCTGCAAGACATCTCGATCCTTACCAAGGGCGAAATGGTCAGCGAAGATCTCGGCATCAAGCTCGAGAACGTGACGCTCGGCATGCTCGGTGAAGCCAAGCGCGTCACCATCGACAAGGACAACACCACGATCGTCGACGGCGCTGGCGCTGAAGAAGACATCAAAGCCCGCGTCGGTGAGATCAAGGCTCAGATGGAAGCCACGACCAGCGATTATGACCGCGAGAAACTGCAAGAGCGTCTGGCGAAACTCGCTGGCGGTGTTGCTGTGATCAAGGTTGGCGGCGCTTCAGAAGTCGAAGTGAAGGAACGCAAGGACCGCGTTGATGATGCGCTCCACGCCACCCGCGCTGCTGTTGAAGAAGGCATCGTCCCTGGCGGCGGTACTGCGCTGCTGTACGCCTCGAAGGTTCTTGAAGGCCTCAAAGGTGAAAACGACGATCAGACCCGCGGTATCGACATCGTTCGCCGTGCGATCCTGGCGCCGGTTCGTCAGATTGCTGCAAACGCTGGCCATGATGGCGCGGTTGTTTCTGGCAACCTGCTGCGTGAAGGCGATGAGACCCAAGGCTTCAACGCTGCGACCGACACCTATGAGAACCTCGTCGAAGCTGGCGTGATCGACCCGACCAAGGTTGTTCGCACCGCGTTGCAAGACGCAGCTTCGGTTGCTGGCCTGCTGATCACCACCGAAGCGGCGATCACCGACGCTCCGGAAAAAGAAGGCGCTGGCGCCCCTGCAATGCCTGATATGGGCGGCATGGGCGGTATGGGAGGCATGGGCGGCTTCTAAGTCCTCATCCCCTTCTAAAGCTTACAAAAAGGCCCCGGTGGAGCGATCCGCCGGGGCTTTTTCGTTGTTACAATCACAAATCACGCCTTTCCATTCGCTCAGGGTTAACGCATGGATAATGCGCAACTCAAATAATGACGGATCGTCTTGTGATGAAAAAATACGCTGCCCTACTCCTGGCCTCTGTTGCTGTGACCGGATGCGACATGATGAGCGCTCCTGTCCCAACCATCGAATGCGCCACCACGCAAACCGAATGCATCAACACGTGGTTTGACGAGAAGTTTGAAGAAGAGCTGAAATTCAGCCCCATCAGGCAGACCGCGCTTGGCCGCAAAACGGATTATGACAAAATCGACGATCTAAGCCTCGCTGCACAAGCTGCTCAGATCGAATGGTGGCAAGCCGCGACTGCCGAGATGGAAGCTAACTTCGACTATGATGAGCTGTCCGACGAGGCCAAGCTGTCATGGGACATGTGGCAATTTCGCAAGGACCAGGCCGAAGCAGCGGCTGAGTTCAACAGCCAGGAATACATCCTCCACCAAATGAACGGCACGCACACCTCGCTGCCCAGCTTTGTTATCGGCCAGCATAAGGTCGAAGATGAAAGCGACATGACCGCATTCATCGCGCGGCTTGGCGGGATCGGCACGGCGATGGACCAATTGCTGGAGCGCGCGCAAGCCAATGCGGAGGCCGGCACCCGCCCTCCTCGCTTTTCCTATGACGCAGTCATCGCAGAATCGGGCAAACTCATCAGCGGCGCACCGTTCGATGACGGTGAGCCATCAGCGCTATGGGCGGCGAGTGAAGAGCGCCTTGCCGGTCTGGTTGAGGCAGGCACAATTACTGAAGAACGCGCCGGTGAACTGCGCAAGGAAGCCCGCACGGCCCTCACCGACCAGATGGCCCCCGCGTATCAGCGCGTGATCGATTGGTTCACCGAAGATCGTCCCAATGCTGATGAACAAGCACAAGGCGTTGGCGCTCTATCGGATGGTGCAGATTTCTACAATTACCGCTTGGGGCTGATGACCACCACCGAGCTGACCGCGGATGAAATCCACGAGACAGGGCTCGCCGAGGTCACCCGCATCCGCACTGAAATGGAGGCGATTAAGGATCAGGTCGAGTTTGATGGCGATCTGCAAGCATTCTTTGCCTTCATGCGCGAAGATGACCAGTTCTATTATCCCAACACCGATGCGGGCGCGCAGCAATATATTGATCAGGCCGAGGAACATCTCGCCTTCATCAAAACGAAATTGCCTGAGTTCTTTGGCACTCTGCCCAAGGCGGACCTGGTCGTAAAACGGGTTGAGCCTTTCCGCGAGCAAGATGGCGCAGCGCAGCACTACCGCGTTGGCACGCCCGATGGCTCGCGGCCCGGCGTCTATTATGCGCACCTTTCAGACATGCGCGCCATGCCGATCCCGCCGCTGGAGGTGATCGCCTATCATGAGGGCAATCCCGGTCACCATATGCAAGGCTCGATCGCGCAAGAACTGACCGGCATTCCAAAGTTTCGCGCACAAGGCGGCTATATCCCAGCGTTCGGCGAAGGCTGGGCGCTCTATTCAGAGCTGCTGGCGAAGGAAATGGGCGCCTATGAAGACCCCTATTCTGACTTCGGGAGGCTGACGACAGAGATGTGGCGGGCAATCCGGCTGGTTGTCGACACTGGCATCCATTCCAAAGGCTGGAGCGAACAGCAGGCGATCGACTACTTCCTAGAAAACTCGCCCATGCCAGAGACGACGGTGCGCTCCGAAGTGCGCCGCTACATCGTCATGCCGGGCCAAGCGACCGCTTACAAAATCGGTATGATCCGCATTCAGGAACTGCGCGCCAAAGCCGAGGAAGAGCTAGGCGAGAGTTTCGACATCCGGGGCTTCCACGATACGGTTCTTGGCGGTGGCTCAGTCCCGCTCAGCATCCTGGAAAAACGGGTTGATCAGTGGATCGCTCAATCAAAAGAGAGCTGAGCCCTCTGCGCTAAAATACAAACGGGCGGGATGGCTTAATTGCCGCCCCGCCCTTTGTTTTGCTCGCGCCAGATGTGTTGCGATGCCGAGAGTTAGCCGCCCCTGCGGCTGTTCGCTGCGGCTTCAATCACATCCGCGTCCCAAGTGACTTCGGTCTGGGTCTGCGGGTTGAACCGGGTGTTGGCATAGCTGGCGGCTTCAGCTGCAGCGATTTCCTCAGCGGTGAGAAACTCGCTTGGCTCAAGCGCGAACACGTCGATACCGCGGGTGATTTCGGTCCCGTAAATGCGGCCATTGTACCAATAGGATGACCAATAACCGCCGACGACCAATTGCTCTGCGTCAATCGGACCGCGATCAAAATAAGCGATCTCAACCGGGTTCGAGCTGTCAGTGAAATCCATCACGCTGATCCCGCCTTGATACCAGGATTGCACGAACAGATCGCGGCCCGGCACCGGCACGATAGAGCCATTGTGCGCGACACAATTTTCTTTGTCGCCCTGCGGCGCGGGCATTTTGTAATGGCTGCGGAATTCTAGCTTGCCCTCGGCGATATCGTAAATCGCATTCGCGCCCCATGTCATCGGATCAGAGGCGCGGCAACGTGCGCGACCGCCGCCGCCCCATTCATCGGTGAAGATCACTTTCGTGCCGTCATTGTTGAATGTGGCAGAGTGCCAATAGGCAAAGCCTTTGTCGAATACGGCATCGATCCGCACGGGGTTCATGGGATCGGAAATGTCGAACAAGATGCCATTGCCGGAGCATGCACCCGCGGCGATATTCTTGCTCGGGAAGACCGTGATATCGTGGCATTCGTCGGTTGGGCGAGTGTCCTGCGTGCCCTCTCCGCTGTCACCGCCAGTCCAAAGTCCAGCAATGCTGCCAGTTTCTGGATCAGCAAAGACGCGCGGCGACTTTACAATGCGCGACTGAGACGGGTCGGCGAGTGGAATTTCGATTACGTCGATGCTGAACAGGGCTGTTCGCGTGTCGCCGGCAATATCGCCGACGCAGCCCGCCAGCTCATCCTCTTCCCGAATGCTGGACGTGCCTGAATTGTAGACGATGATCTTTGTATCATCGGCGCTGACGATGGAGTGCGTATGGCTGCCCCGGCAGGTCTGCACGCCGCCGACTTGGCGCGGACGGGTCAGGTCTGAAATGTCGAAAATGCGCAGGCCGCGGAAACGATCTTCACTTACATCTTCAGCCACACCCTGCAGACCGCAATCGACGCGGCCACGAGTTTGTTCAACGCTCATAACAAGAATGTCGCCGACAACCGAGACGTCCCCCTGGCCGCCCGGACAGACGACGGAGCTCATCAGACTTGGCGCGCCATCCTCGCTCAGCTTGTAGATGTTGAAACCGTGGTAGCTGCCAGCGACCATGATGTCGTCGAAGAAGGCCATGTCGGTGTTGGCAAAATCGAGCAGCGGTGAGCGCTCAGCAAATTTGGTGAGGTCTTCTTCCTCGTCGCGAAGCGGCCTGTCCTCAGCAGGTTCGGCGTCTTCTGCGGGCTCAGCAACGTCCACTGCTTCGTCTGCTTTGTCCTCTTCCTCATCAGGAATGGCAGGCCGCAAATCGGCCGGGTTAGCCGGATCGAAGAAGCCAGCGGGTTTGGACAGGCTGGCAACTTTGCGCAGGTTGAGGATTGCTTCACCGGCATCGGCAAAGCCCGCTTTCAACGTAGCGCGCGGGTCAGCAGAGAGGCTCGCCAAGACGGTGTTCATCTTGTCGATTTCGCTGGTCTGGTCGGCGTCCACATCGCCTGCGAATTTGAACAAGACCGGATCAGCTGCACTGCCAGGCTGGCCGAGCAGCTCTTCGACCATGTCGATCGCGCCTTCGTGGTGAGCAATCATAAGAGTGAGGAACAGGCGATCAAATTCCACGCCAGATGCCGCCGCCAATGCAGCCATTTGTTCCGGACTGGCCATGCCGGCCATCATATGGTGCATGTGCGCCGCATGGCCTGCATGACCCGGCATTTGAGTTGCCTCGCCGCGATCTTTCAGCCAGCCTTCCATGAATTCAATTTCATCGGCTTGGCTGGCTTCTATCCGGCCAGCGAGTGCCACCACTTCTTCGCGGTTCGTCCGGTCTTTTACCAAGACCGCCATATCAACCGCCTGTTGGTGGTGCACAATCATGCCTTGCATGAATGCAACGTCAGCTGGGGAATGCGTGGTCGCGGCAATCTGAGTTGCTTCGTCAGCGCTCAGCACGCGGCCTTCTTGGCCAGGTGCGCCAGGCTGCACAATCGGAGCGTTTTGCGCGAGTGCGAGGCTGGAAGTTCCGAGCAAAAGCCCAGTAATCGCGAAGCTTGAGGTTTTGACGATCTGTTTTGTCCGAATCATTAGAAATTTACCCTGTTCCAAAGCTTGACGATCACCCTGCCGGGGCGCTCGCGACAGTCAAGATCAATTAGCGCGCTGCCAAAGTTCAAATGCGACAATCTGTAACGCTTGATTAGTCCATGGATTGATAACCTGCACGGGCTGCGCTGGTGTCCCGCGAATCCGGTCGCTTGCGACACACCGTTCATCGCGAGCGATGAAACTAATGCTTGCCGCGGCGAATCGCTCATTGTTAAGCCTCCGATAACCCTAGTTGAGTACATTCGCTTCATGTTCAAACGTCGTCTCGCACCACTTTTCGCAGGCTTAGCGGCCACCCTCCTGATCTCCAGTCCAGCATCTGCGCAAGGCAATGAGCTGCTTGCCAGCTTTGACAATGCGCTGGGCACGGATGTTCGCGACCCGCAGAGTTTTGAGGCCGTCTATGCCTCTGGCTTTGAGCAGCGGATTGCTGAGCTCGCTGATGGCGACAAAGGGCGTATAGGCGTCGCCGCAGTTGATCTCGCAACAGGTGACCAGCTCTATGTCTTGGGGGACCAGCTGTTCCCGATGGCATCGACCAGCAAGATCGCAGTGGCCGGCGCCTATCTCGAGATGGTGGAGCAAGGACGCTATTCGCTCACAAGCGAGTTTCCGCTGCTCATTCCGATCCGTTCAGCCAAATATTCAAGCGCCGCTGCGCCCGTGCGCAAAGGCAATTATATGCAGGCGATCGATCTCATCGAGATCATGATCACGCGCTCCAGCAATCCGGCAACCGATGCTTTGCTTGCCGCAGTTGGCGGACCAGAGCGCGTCAATGACTGGGTGCGCCGTCAGGGTATTGAGAACTTCAGCATTGACCGTGATATCGCGACCTTGGTCCGCGATGATGGGGAATATGACCCCGCCGCTTGGATTGACCCGAGGGATTCGGCCACACCCAAAGCGATGATCCAATTGCTCCAAGGTCTCTATCGCGGTGACTTTCTGTCCGCGCAAAGCCGCCGTGTCCTGCTGGGCGCGATGAGCCGCACTCGCACGGGCAAGCGCCGCATTGTGGCGAACATGCCATCGGATGCTCGGGTCAGCCACAAGACTGGCTCGCTCAACAACACGTCCAGTGATGTTGGAATTATCGAGGCGCCCGACGGCCGGGCGATTGCGGTCGCCATCTACGTCACGGGGCAAGGGTCGCGATTGGCGCGCGAACGCCGGATCGCTGCAATTGCGCGCGCGCTCTATGATGGCTTCGGAGCAAAGGCACGCAATCAGCCCAATTGGACAAACGCGCCGCACAGCGGCGGCTGAGCCAAAGACGCTAAGCGCTTCGCCATCATAAAACGCAGCGCATAGAAAAAGGGCGGCACCGCTATGGCACCGCCCTCAATCTGATTAGCTAAAGCTAAAAGGCTGAATTACTCAGCAGCTTCGCCGGTCATTGCTTCTTCAGCAGCTTCGGCAGCGCCTTCAGCAGCTTCTACAGTCGCATCAGCAGCGCCTTCGGCAGCTTCGCCGGTTGCTTCAACAGCGTCACCAGCAGCTTCTGCAGTCGCATCAGCAGCGCCTTCGACGGCTTCAGCGCCTTCTTCAGCAACAGAAGTTGCGTCAGCGGCCATCGCGTCAACGGTTTCACCAGCTTGTTCAGCGGTTTCAGAGCATGCAGCAAGGCCAAGAGCCGAGCCAGCAACAGCGGCAGCAAGAATCATTTTACGCATAGGATTCAATTCCTTATCCAGCGAGTGTGTTAAGCACATCCGGTCCCCCCGGAGAATGCCAAAGCCAAGTCTAAAATGCCCGGCTTCGAGTGCTTAAATAGTGGCAACTTTGTGGCAGCGCAAGGCCAAATCGCCTTTTTTGCCATTTTTCAGCCTTATTTGCCTCTCGCTCTATCGCTGCTCGCTATTGCGTGGGGATAGCCGCAATGCCTGGTCCAAACCGACTTATCACCTGCCTTGCGCGGTGCTAGCACCGCATCATGGCCGAGCAACAACACCTCTATCTCGTCGATGGATCATCCTATATTTTCAGGGCGTACCACCGCCTGCCCCCTCTGACCGATCCAGAAGGTACGCCGGTTGGCGCGGTCTATGGCTACACCACCATGCTGTGGAAGTTGGCCGAGGACCTCGATCAAGCCGATGGGCCAACGCATATGGCGGTCATTCTGGACGCTTCCTCGAAGTCGTTCCGCAACGATATCTACCCGGAATATAAAGCGAACCGCCCTCCTCCACCGGAGGACTTGGTGCCGCAGTTCCCGCTGATCCGGGATGCGACGAAGGCGTTTAGCCTGCCCTGTATCGAACAAATGGGTTTGGAGGCCGACGATTTGATCGCCTCCTATGCCCGCGCTGCACAGGCGCAGGGGTGGAATGTCACCATTGTCTCCTCCGACAAGGATTTGATGCAATTGGTCGGTGAGCGCAGCGGCGGGCGGGTCGACATGCTCGACACGATGAAGAACCAGCGCATCTATATCCCTGAAGTCGAGGAAAAGTTTGGCGTGGTGCCAGAGCTGGTCGGCGATGTCCTCGCTCTGATGGGCGACAGCGTCGACAATATTCCCGGTATTTATGGCGTTGGCCCAAAAACGGCGAGCAAGCTAATCGCAGAGCACGGCTCGCTCGGCGCAGCTCTTGATTCCGCGCCAGACATGAAGAAGTCAAAACTGCAGGAGCGCTTGCTGGGCGGGCGCGAGGAAGCGGAGCTGAGCCGCGTTCTGGTGGCGCTCAAGGAAGATGCCGATCTACCGCAGCCGCTTGAAGACTTTAAGCTTGAAACTGTGCCTGCAGAACCGCTCGCGGCGTTCCTTCAAAAACATGGCTTCACTAGCCTGCTGAAACGTCTCGGAGCGGGCAGTGGCAGCCCTGAGCGCGCGACCAATTTGAACCCAGCCAAGGCCGAGACGGCAGGTGATGCCGGCACGCTAGAGGGCAGCAGCCAAGCACTTCCAGAAATGCCAGCCGTCGACCGCAGCACCTATGAGACCGTGCAGACTATGGAGCGGCTGGAGGATTGGGTCGCCCGAGCATTTGCGGCACGAAAGGTGGCGGTTGATACCGAAACCTCTTCACTTGATGCGATGCAGGCGGAGCTGGTTGGCGTCAGCCTCGCTCTGGGTCCGAACGATGCCTGCTATATCCCGCTCGCGCATGGCGGCGTGGACCTGCTTTCTGAAAAGCCAGAGCAAGTGAACCGCGATGCTGCAATTGCCGCTCTGAAACCGTTGCTTGAAGATGATGCGGTTTTGAAGATCTTTCAGAATGGCAAGTATGACCTCAACGTTCTGGCGCAACACAGCCTGAGCGTCAGCCCAATTGAAGACACGATGGTGATGAGCTTTGCGCTTGATGCCGGGCGCGGGGAACAAGGCCTTGGCGGCGGACATGGGATGGATGACCTTTCCGTTCGGCACCTTGGCCATACACCATTGTCGTTCAAAGAGGTCTGCGGGACTGGCAAAAAACAAATCCCGTTCGGCGAGGTTCCGCTCGACCGGGCGACCGAATATGCCGCCGAAGATGCCGATGTAACATGGCGGCTCTATCAGCACCTCAAACCGCGCCTCTCATCGGAAGGCGGCTCGCAAATTTACGAGCGCGTTGACCGGCCATTGATCCCGGTAGTTGCCGCAATTGAGCGTGAGGGGATCAAGGTCGACCGTGCGCGGCTGGCGAAACTGTCCGAGGAGTTCGCAATCGAAATAGCCTCTCTTGAAAAGCAAATTCATGCGGACGCGGGGCAAGAGTTCACCGTTGGCAGCCCCAAGCAGCTGGGTGAAATCCTGTTTGATAAGCTCGGTTACAAAGGCGGGCGCAAAGGCAAAAGCGGGCAATACTCGACCGATCACAGCACGCTGGAGAAGCTCGCCGGCGAGGGCGCAGAGATCGCCAATAAAGTGCTCGAATGGCGCCAATTGGCGAAGCTCAAGTCGACCTACACCGATGCACTGCAAGAGGCGATCAATCCCAAAACGGACCGTGTGCACACGAGCTACAGTCTGGTCGGCGCACAAACGGGCCGGCTGTCGTCAACCGATCCGAACCTGCAGAACATTCCGATCAGAACCGCGATTGGACGCCAGATCCGCGAGGCCTTTGTGCCTGAACCCGGCAATGTCCTGCTCGCGGCTGACTATTCGCAAATCGAATTGCGACTGGCCGCGCATATGGCCGATGTTGGTACATTGAAAGAAGCCTTTGCCTCAGGCGAAGACATCCACTCACGCACGGCGAATGAGATGTTCGGTGAAGTTACCCGAGACACGCGCGCGCAGGCGAAGACGATCAACTTTGCTATCCTCTATGGCATATCACGCTGGGGACTGGCAGGCCGATTGGAGGTCGAGCCGGACGAAGCGCAAGCCATGATCGACACCTATTTCAAGCGCTTTCCCGGCATCCAGCGATACATCATGGAAACACTGGAGACGGTACGCGAGCGCGGATATTCCGAGACCTTGTTTGGGCGAAAGACCTGGTTCCCCCGGATCAAGTCGAAGAACCAGGCTGAACGCCAGGGCTCCGAGCGCGCCGCAATCAACGCCCCGATCCAAGGCACCAGCGCCGATATTATCAAGCGCGCGATGGTGCGCATGCTGCCAGCCTTAGAAGAAGCGGGCCTGCCCAATGTTCGCATGCTTTTGCAGGTCCATGATGAATTGGTGTTCGAGCTCCCAGAAGACGAGGTGGCGAAGGCCAGCCCGGTTATCGAGCGCGTGATGGCGGAAGCGGCACTGCCCGCAGTTAAACTCGATGTGCCATTGCAGATCGAGATCGGGACGGGACCAAGTTGGGACGCGGCGCACTAATTGACTACTCGCAAAGCTCAGCGCGGCGGGCACGCAGGCGCATCCAAGGTTGTATTCGCACGCTCCGCTGCATAGGTGCGCAGCATGCTTGATCAATTCAATCCCGCCAGTCTCACCATCGATTGGTTCGCATGGGGCATCGCAGGCCTCGCCCTATTGCTCGCTATCGGGATAGCATACCTCATGTACCGCCTCGTCTACGCGGCGGTCGGCAAGCTTACCAAAATTTCCGAAACAACCTCGGACGAGATGATCGTTGAGCGCATTCGCCTTCCGATCAAATGGTCTTTCATTGCCATTGGCATAACGATTGCGGCGCAAATGAACGCCGAACTGCAATCGATTTGGGAACCGCTAGGCAAATTTTTGCGCCCGGCTTTGCTGGGTTGGATTGCCTACAATCTGGTGAAGGGCTTTACCGCTGCACTCGAGTTGAAACTTGAGGCATCGAACGATCCGGTCGCAATGCGCAGCCGCAAAACCCGGATCGCGATCCTGAGCCGGACGGCTACATTCACGATCATTTTCATCACGATCGGCTTGATGCTGCTCGGCATCCCCGCCGTCCGCGACATTGGTACTACACTGCTGGCGTCTGCCGGCCTCGCTGCATTGGCGGTTGGTGCAGCTGCGCAGCCTGCGCTCAAATCATTGATTGCAGGGCTTCAGGTTGCCCTAACCGAGCCGATGCGACTTGGTGATATGGTCAAAGTAGACGGCGAAGTGGGCCGCGTCGAAGAAATTCATATGAGCTTCGTCAAAGTTCGCACCTGGGATGAAAGAGCGCTGATCGTCCCAACCACACGCTTCCTCGACAACAGTTTTGAAAACTGGTCGCGCAAGAGCGAAATGCTGACCGGCCCGGTCTTCCTGCATCTCGATCCAGCCGCTGAGGTCCCGCCAATCCGTGCCGAGTTTGAGCGTTTCGTGGGCTCACACGAGCTGTTTGACGGGCGCACTTGCGCGATGCTGATGACAGAAGCTTACCCAGAAAGCATGGAGCTGCGCCTTTCGATGAGCGCGGCAACCATTGGCGATCTATGGAACCTGCGCTGTGAGACGCGCGAGCATATGATTTCCTGGCTTCGAAGCAACCAGCCGGACGCATTGATCCGGCACCGGCTCGAAGTGCAATCCGCTAATGAGCGGGTCCAAGGAGGCTAACGGTCTCTTAGACCGGCGCATCACTCGTGCTTTTTGGCGCGGGTCGGCTCCAGCTTTTCTGGCTGCAAAAAGCCGATCGGATTGACTTCAGCAGCCCGCTTTTTGAGCTCACCGCGCATCTTGCGATATTCGGCTTCCATCTTGCCGGTAACCGTCGCGCGGGAGTCCTTCAGCGCCTCTTCGAAGTCCTCCGCCGTAACCTCTTCAACGTCATTGCCCATGCGGTGAAGCGCATTGAGGCCAGCTCTGCGCACGACATCTTCCAAGTCTGCTCCAGTGAAGCGTTCGGTCTTGCCAGCCACTACGGATAGATCGACGTCGCTCGCCAATGGCATCTTCGAAGTGTGGATCCGCAAGATGTGCTCGCGGCCTTCCGGATCAGGTGTGCCAACATAGACAAGCTCGTCGAAACGGCCCGGGCGTAGCAGCGCGGGATCGACCAAGGTCGGACGGTTGGTAGCCCCGATCACAACGACCGATTGCAAGTCCTCCATGCCGTCCATCTCAGCCAGAATGGTGTTCACCACGCGGCCGGTCACTTGCGGCTCGCCTTGGCCCGATCCGCGGGCTGGCACCAGGCTATCGATCTCGTCAATGAAGATAACGCACGGGGCGACCGCGCGAGCGCGCGCGAACATACGCGTGATTTGTTGCTCGCTCTCGCCGTACCATTTGGAGAGTAGGTCAGAGCTCTTCATCGAAATGAAGTTCGCCTCGGCCTCCTTGGCCACGGCTTTCGCAAGCAAGGTCTTGCCCGTCCCGGGAGGGCCATAGAGCAAGAAGCCTTTCGCCGGACGGATTCCCAGACGGCGGAATGCATCCGGCTTCTTGAGCGGAAGTTCAATGCCTTCTTTTAGCTTCTCGATGGCATCGCCGACGCCGCCAATGTCATCCCATTTGACATTGGGCACTTGCACCATGACTTCGCGCATCGCGCTCGGCTGGATCCGCTTGAGCGCGCCCAAGAAGTCCTCTCGGGTCACGCAAAGCTCTTCCAGAACCTCAGGCGGGACAGTCCGCGCATCCAGGTCCAGCTTAGGCATGATGCGGCGAACCGCATCAATCGCCGCTTCGCGCGCCAATGCGGCGAGGTCTGCGCCTACAAAGCCGTGGGTGACGCGGGACAATTCATCGAGGTCAACGGCGCTTTCAAGAGGCATCCCGCGAGTATGGATCGAGAGTATTTCGCGCCGTCCGCCTTGGTCGGGCACACCGATAACGATTTCCCGATCGAACCGGCCGGGACGCCGCAAAGCTTCGTCAATCGCATCAGGTCTATTGGTCGCGGCGATTACGACTAGGTTCGCGCGCGCCTCCAGCCCGTCCATCAATGTTAGTAATTGCGCAACCAGGCGCTTCTCCGCCTCGCCAGGGACATTTTGCCGCTTTGGCGCGATCGAATCGATTTCGTCGATAAAGACAATCGCTGGCGCCGCGCGGGTCGCTTCTTCAAACACCTCGCGCAGACGCTTTTCGCTTTCACCATAGCCAGAGCCCATGATCTCTGGGCCATTGATGGTGAAAAACTCGGCATCGGATTCGTTGGCAACAGCCTGAGCCAGCCGCGTCTTACCCGTACCGGGAGGGCCATGCAGAAGGACGCCCTTGGGCGGATCGACGCCAAGGCGGGTGAACAGCTCTGGATAACGCAGTGGCAATTCAACCATTTCGCGCAGAGCCTGGATGGTATCGGACATGCCGCCGACATCGTCATAGTTGACAACAGCGCGAGCATCGCGCGGCTCTTCAAATTCCGTCCGCAATTCAACTTCGGTGTTTTCGTCGATATGCACGATGCCCTTGGGCACAGTAGCGAAAACAGACAGGCGAATTTGTGTCAGCGCATAGGCAGGCGCGCGTAGCATTTGGCGCACGTCAGATGGCATGTTCTGGACGGGCTGTTGGCCAGTCGTTGCAACCAAATCGCCCGCCACCAAAGGACGGCGGAAGAAGTTTCGCTTCAACGCCTGCGTCGGCCCTTGCAGGCGCATCTCGCGCTGGGCTGGCGCGAAGACTACGCGTGTCGCTGGGCGAGATTCAGCCGCGCTGATTTCGACCTTCTCTCCTGAGCCCGCCTCTGCATTGCCGCGTTGCAGGCCGTCGAGCCGCACCACGTCAAGAGTGTCGTCCTCGGCGTATGCAGCCATGGCAATCGCGGCGGTTGTACGTTTGCCAGCAATCTCGACGATATCGCCTTCGGTTATGCCGAGCGCTTGGAATGCAGAGCGCGGCATGCGCGCGATGCCTTGGCCCGATTCTTCCTGCCGGGCTGGTGCCACTTGCAGCCTTGTTGTTCGGGTTGGCGGCGCAGCTTCGGCATCAGCCATTCATCACTTCCTCTTCGGGCGGTTTTCTAATTACTGGCCCTTGTAGCTAGGAAGACTGGCATGGGAATGCAAATGCGCAGGCTTGGCGCTGTGTCCTACTGCGGCTTTAGAGAAAGATGGAGCGCGGGGCGCGACTCGTTTCGAAAGGAAAAACGCACCCCAAAAGAAAAAGCCCGGTCCAAAGACCGGGCTTAAAAGTTTGGGAGAGGATGCCTGTTAGGCACGCCAAGACATATGCGGAGACAGGGCATTTTGTGCAAGTGCGAAAGGCGCATTCAGAGTTGCATGAAACGCAATTAAATTTGCGCAGTGATTTATCAAGCTATTGATTATAAGAGTTTTATGAGTTGCAATTGTCGCAAAACCGTCATGTTTCGATGCTGATTTTCACTCCTCAGTCCGCCCAAAATGTTGCAGCGCACTATCCGCATACGTATGCGGCGAATGATGCGAATAGCCGCCAAACAATCACATAGCCTCAATCCCTAGTCTTGGCCGAAACGACTCGCCAAAGCAGACGGAGAGGTGGTGACAGCCAATCCTCAAACGACTAATTGACGGACCAACATTCAACCCCAGCCAAGGCTAGCCCCATCCATGAACAAGCTTTTCCCAGATGCAGCGACCGCTCTTGAAGGCGTGATCGCCAATGACATGCTGATCGCCGCAGGCGGATTTGGCCTATGCGGCATTCCTGAACGCCTCCTCGATGCGATCCGCGACAGCGGCGTCACTGGACTAACCTTTGCCAGCAACAATGCAGGCATTGATAACGAAGGCATCGGCAAACTGCTGCGGACCAAGCAGGTCGCCAAAATGATCAGCTCCTATGTGGGCGAAAACAAAGAGTTCGAACGGCAATTTCTTGCTGGCGAACTTGAAGTGGAGTTCTGCCCTCAAGGAACACTGGCCGAGCGTATGCGCGCAGGCGGTGCGGGCATTCCGGGCTTCTACACCAAGACCGGTGTGGGTACCGAAGTCGCCAAGGACAAAGAGCACAAGGACTTTGATGGAGAGACCTACATCCTAGAGCACGGGATATTCGCTGATCTGGCCATCGTTAAGGCGTGGAAAGCCGATGAAACCGGGAACCTTGTGTTCCGCAAAACGGCGCGCAATTTTAACCAGCCAGCGGCGACTTGCGGCAAGGTCTGCATCGCCGAAGTCGAGGAAATCGTGCCTGTCGGCGAGCTGAGCCCGGATGAAATCCACTTGCCCGGCGTATTCGTCCAACGTCTGGTCTTGGGCGCACCTTACGACAAGCAAATTGAGTTCCGCACCACGCGCGAACGCGTCACCGCCTGAATCTCAGAAGCTGGCGTTAGAGGCTGACACATGCTCCCCCACCGCTCGCCATTGATAGCCGGAGTGCTCGTCGCAGCATTTGCGCTTAGTGGATGCGTTGCAGGCTTTATTCCCGTGGTTGCCGGCGGAGCGCTTGCCGGAGCGGACATTAGCCGCGAGAGACGCGAAGCTAGAGACCTGACAGCGAGCGGCGAGCTGGAGGCGAGCCAAGGTGAAGTCGCCACAAACCAAGCTGGACTAGCCACCACAGGAAACCAAGTGCCTGCGTCCATACGCGAAGGTGCGCTTATCACTCCGGGTTCGAATGCTGGTGAATTCACCGATTTACTCACTTACGCTCGCGAGCAAGCAGGGCAGATATTGTTGCAAACCGGCGAGAATGCTCCGCCCGCCAGCACTGCTGTTCTTAGCAATCCTGCGGCGCTCGATGGCAAGCGCGATGAGTGCGGAGAACGCACGCCCACTGTGCTGATCGACTTGGATCCGGGCGATGACCCATTCATGCCGCCAAGCGCTCCGGCAGCTCAACCCGCTCTGGCGGCAGGTCTAGCCAACTTGCGGGCACTCGGCCTCGAGATAACCTGGCTCTCCGCCAATTCCGCAGCCGACGCTGGCAAAGTGCGGCGCGCCCTGCATGCCTCTGGTCTCGATCCTGAAAAGTCAGACAACCTGCTGCTCATGCGATATCAAGCCGACCGCAAACAAACGCGGCGGGGCGAGCTGTCGGAAACCCATTGCATCGTTGCGATCGCAGGCGACACGCGCAGCGACTTTGACGAACTCTACGATTACCTTTTGAAACCCGAAGCCGCCTTTGCCCTTGAGCCGATAATCGGCAATGGCTGGTTCCTAATTCCCCCAGTGCTTGGTCAAAATTGAAAGCAACACACATGTCAGATGAAAAAACCGGATGGTCTCGCGACGAAATGGCAGCGCGCGCTGCTCAGGAATTGCAGGACGGCTATTACGTCAATCTTGGCATTGGCATTCCCACACTGGTCGCCAATCACATTCCAGAGGGCATGCATGTGACCCTGCAAAGCGAGAACGGCATGCTTGGGATTGGGCCGTTCCCTTACGATGATGAAGTCGACCCCGACCTGATCAATGCGGGCAAACAAACGATCAGCGAGCTGCCGCATTCAGCCTATTTCGACAGCGCTACCAGCTTTTCGATGATCCGTGGCGGCCACATTGACCTGACCGTGCTCGGCGCAATGGAAGTTGCCGAGAATGGCGACATCGCCAATTGGATGATCCCGGGCAAAATGATCAAGGGCATGGGCGGCGCGATGGATCTGGTCGCGGGCGTCAAAAAGATAATCGTAGTCATGGATCACAACAGCAAAGCGGGCGATCCCAAGCTCATCCCCGAATGCACATTGCCGCTTACGGGCAAAAAAGTGGTCGATATGGTCATCACGAATTTGGGCGTGTTTCACCGTGAGAACCACGATAGCCCGTTCCGACTTATTGAGCTCGCTCCAGGCGTCACCGAAGCGGATGTCGCAGCGAAAACAAGCGCGAAATATGAGGTGGCGCTGGTTTGAAGAACCTTCGAATCCTGGTCGCGGCATTCTTCGCTGTCCTGCTAGCAGGCTGCAACAGTGAGCCGCGAGTGATGTATTTTGTAGCCGACGATGGCGATGCTACTGCAACCGGCTTTGCGGTATGCGGCGGAGCAATCCCAGGAGGGGATTCGGTTACTGACTTCACGAGTGATGGCTACAAATACCGCATGCTATGGGCCAAGGGCACCATGTGCGAACGGGGCGCGAATGGCGCTTTTGGCGCCAGCTACACCCTGCACACCGGCAACAATGCGACCGCGACACATGTCTATGTCGACCGATCCGGAGTGCTGATGGATCATATGGAATTTGGCCTTAAAGGCCGCATCTCCACCGCCGCGCGCAGCACGCTGGCAAGCAACATCGATGCGATTGCGCTCGGTTTGTTAGGTGGGCTGGCACTAGCCATATTCGCAAGCTTTTTGAGAAAAAGACGCGGACCCACAGCGGCGCAATCGGGCAATCATCCAAACGGCACACAGATCATTTTGGAGGAGCATAATTTCCCGGCGACAGATGTGGTCCGAGCGCTGGGCGCAGGTGCAGTCTTAAGCTGCGCCAACGGCTATCCCATGAATGTGATGGATCCACGCCAAGCCCAAAATGACATGAAATGGCTGCTGGATGAAAGCTGGCACGTTTTTGGCGCCGAAGATCTAGAAAACGCATTCCAGCACCTACTTCGATACGGGCATTCGGAGGTTCTCGATTGGATGATTGAGGAATCCCTTGCGGTTCCCGAAGCCCAGCTCAGAACAAGACTGATCGAGGAGTTCCAACAGGACCGCGATGCGACTGAGCTTAGCGAATTTGCCGCCAATTTCGGCCCAGCGGTGGAATGGATGCGCGAGGCAGGGTTTATCGAAACTGACGCTGATCTCTTACGCGGAACAAGCGCATTCGATATCGACCGAGCGGTCTGGCTGGTCAGAACGGGGCTTGGTGCAGGATACCTCTCACGGCGTACCGCATTGGACATGGTGATGCACGCCGGTGACCATGCCCGTGCCCGTTTTGGCAGTTGGCGAGAATATGGCACCAGCGTGTTGTTGGGCCGGGCCATCTGGGGAGGTGTCGACGACAAACCAGGGTTATTTGCCGAGCGCGCAGCAATCGTTGAAACTCTAATGACAGATCCGCGTAGCACCTGGGTCACAGCGGGTTGGTGGCCCGCCGTCGAAGAAGAGAGCACCAACGGTGATCCGGATGAAGGCGAAGGCGAGGCCCAAGGCCCCGATATCCCAGTTTCCGGCCCCACGGTCCATTAAGGCAATGTGGCTCGAAAATCCGCGCAATCCGAACGCTCCGCTCACTGGCCTGCGCGTGGTGGAACTTGCGCGCGTCTTGGCCGGACCATGGGCGGGGCAAATTCTTGCTGATCTAGGTGCTGATGTCATCAAGATCGAAAGTCCTCAAGGCGATGGTACCAGGCTGTGGGGTCCGCCTTGGATTGAGCGAGAAGGCCGGGACGGCGCGACTGAGCGCGAGGCAGCTTACTACCACGCCTGCAACCGCGGCAAGCGGTCGGTGGAAGCTGATTTTACGACTGAGAAAGATCGCGAATTCGTTCGCAGTCTTTGCGACAAAGCGGACGTGGTGCTGGAGAATTTCAAGCCCGGCACGCTCAAGAAATTCGCCTTGGATTATGAGAGTATCGCGCAGTCCAACCCTGGGGTCGCATATTGCTCCATCAGCGGTTTTGGCCAAGACGGGCCGAGGCGTGATGAGCCAGGCTACGACTTTGTCATACAAGCAATGAGCGGTTTCATGTCGCTGACCGGTGAGCCCGATGGCGATCCCATGAAGCATGGGGTGTCGATCTCTGATCTTGCCTGCGGCCTTTATGCCGCCAACGCGATCCAAGCAGCACTGCTGATGCGAGAGCGCACTGGCAAAGGGCAATGGATTGATATGAGCCTGCTCGATTGCTCAGTCGCCTTGCTCGCCAATCAAGCAACGAGCTATTTTACCACGGATCAACTCCCGCCGCGCATGGGCAATGCACATGCTCAGGTGAGCGCCTATGGCGTCTTCCCGACGCGCGATGGCCCCGTCGTTCTTGCGCCTGCCAATGATGGCCTCTTTCGCAAGCTGCTGAACGTGCTCAAGCGCGAGGATCTGCTCAGTGATGAGAGGTTCGCGACCAATGAGGCACGGATCGCCGGCCGAGATCTGGTCGACGGCATGATCGCACAAGAAACCACGAATTGGGCGCGCGAGGACTTACTAAAAGCCTGCGCAGCCGCCGGTGTGCCCGCTGGCCCGATCAATGATCTCGATCAGGTCTTTTCGGACCCGCAAGTGCAGGCCCGCGGTCTCAAGGTCGAGCTAGACGGACAGCCGGGCGTGCGCAGCCCATTTGCATTCTCTAACGCAGAGCTTGCGCTGGACCGCCCATCACCAAGGCTTGGTGAGGATACCCCAGACCCCGCGTAGAGCTCGTCCGATTAGGTGAGCGCAGCCTTCAGCGTATCGACCAGATCCGTCCGCTCCCATGGGAAGAAATCACCCTTCGCCTGACGGCCGAAATGGCCATAGGCTGCACTTCTGAGATAGATCGGCTTATTCAAGCCCAAGTGGGTACGGATGCCGCGCGGGGTCAATCCGCCAAGGCTTTCGATGCCGAGGATCGCTTCTTCAATGCGATCGTCGCCAACTGTGCCGGTGCCGAAAGTGTCGACATAGAGCGACAATGGCTTTGACACGCCGATGGCATAGGCAAGCTGAATTGTGCAGCGCTTTGCCAATCCGGCGGCAACGATATTCTTCGCCAAATAGCGGGTGATATAAGCCGCGCTGCGATCAACCTTCGTTGGATCTTTGCCGCTAAAGGCGCCGCCGCCATGCGGGCTCGCGCCGCCATAGGTGTCGACAATGATTTTGCGGCCCGTCAGGCCAGCGTCCCCATCCGGACCGCCGATCTCAAAGGCCCCGGTTGGATTAATATGCCAGACCGTCTCATCGCTGATGAAGCCATCCGGCAGGACATCACCAACCGCGCCTTTGACGTATGCCTTGAGTTCCGCCTCTTTCTCACCTTCGTGATAGCCCGGGGCGTGCTGGGTTGAAACCACGATTGCCGTGCAAGCCACTGGCTTCCCGTCGCGGTAGCGCAAGGTCACCTGGCTTTTCGCGTCGGGCTCAAGAAACGGGGCCGCGCCCGATTTCCGGTCACGCGCGAGGCGCTGCAAAATCTTATGGCTGTAGTCCAGCGTCGCGGGCATCAGATCAGGCGTCTCATCGCAGGCAAAGCCAAACATGATGCCCTGATCGCCAGCGCCTTCGTCTTTGTTCGAGCCTTCGGAGCCCGCATCTACACCCATGGCGATTTCAGCCGACTGGCCATGCAGATGGTTCTCAAAGGTTAGGGTCTCATGATGGAAGCCTAGTTGAGCGTAACCAATCTCTTTGACCGTATTGCGGACCGTCCGTTCAATCTCGTCCAGCGCGCCCTCGGCCCACTTGCCGTTCTCGTAAATACCCTTCGCGCGAATTTCGCCAGCGAGCACGACGCGCTGTGTCGTGGTCAGGGTTTCACAGGCCACCCGGGCTTCGGGATCTTTCGACAGAAACAGATCAACAATGGCATCGGAAATCTGGTCAGAGACCTTATCCGGATGACCCTCGGAGACGCTTTCTGATGTGAACAAATATTCGCTACGCATGATACCTCTGCGTTAGAACCGCTGGATATAAGGAATTCTTTATGTCTAGTAGGCCCTAACTCGCAGCGCGGCGTTGCGCAACCAGTCTGGACACGCCCAGCGCCAGTAAGCTCAAGAACGCGGCCCAGATGAGCGGGAGGGCATTGCCCAGACGCGCAAACAGGGTCGGCGGCTTGGCGCTGGGCACATAGCCATCGAGCCTATCCGATTTACCGGTCGCAATTGTTTGCCGCACAACCCCATTGGCATCAATCACCGCGCTGATCCCGGTTGTGGTGGAGCGAAGGACGGGCAAGCCTTCTTCGATGGCCCGCAATCTCGCCTGAGCCAAATGCTGCGGCGGGCCCCAAGCACCAAACCATCCATCATTCGACGGATTGAAGAGATAGTCTGGACGATTGGCGGTATCGACCACCTGGCCGGAAAAGACGATCTCATAACAAATCTGCACGCCCACTTTGCCAAACGCTCCCGTATCGAGCGTACGCGGACCCGGGCCGGGCAGATAGTCGATTGAGCCTGCCACCAAGCGGCTGAGGCCGAGAGGCTCCAGCAGGCCACGCATTGGGAGATATTCACCATATGGCACCAAATGCGCCTTGGCATATTGCTGCGTGATATCGCCTGCGCCGTCCAAGGCTATGACAGAGTTTCTCGCACTGACCGCGCGGATGAAGCCATTCTTTTCAGCAAGATCGAGGTTCACAACACCAGTTAGCAACAGCGAATCTGAGCCAATGACCGACGCAATCCGATTGCGCGCAAACTCTGGATCACCCGCCGCTGTCATTCGGTCATAATATCGCTGCGGATAGCCATCCTCGAGATAGTCCGGCACCCCGCTCTCGGGCCACAGCACCAGCCGCGGTTGCTCGCGACCCGGCAAAGTCAGCTGGGTGATACGCGCAAACTGTTCCTCAAACTTACTCGGGTCATTGATCTCTGGTTGCGGGATGAGCGGCTGAATCAGCGCATATGGCACTGCGCTGTCTTCGCGATCGAGAACGCTCGACAAAGGAAAGAGCATTCCAGCCGAAATCAGCGCGACCAAAATGGCGAGGCCGATCCGCGCTTTGCGAAGCGCAAAATGGGCAAGACCTGTAGCGAGTAAAATCACCAATCCCGAAAGCGCATAGGTGCCGAGCCAAGGTAGCAATATCGCAAGCCCTGGCCGCTCCCACGATCCCAGCAAAGATAGGCCGAGTGGGGGCCACGGATAGCCGGTAAAGACCCAGCTGCGCAGCCACTCCGCCACAATCCACGCCGCGGCAAGCACCATTCCGAACGCGGGCAATCCCGCGCGTCTCGCAGTAAGATGGGCAATCACAGCCGCTAATGCTGGATAAATGGCCAGATAAACGCACAGCAACGGCACGGCTAACCAGCCCAGGAACTGCGGCATCTCGGCTTGGTATGTGAACGCCGTCGCAATCCAATTGTTGGCCAATGTGAGGTGCGACCAGCCGAACAGCCAGCCAAGCACAGCGGCCCTGTGCCAATTGTCCGCATGGCTCAACAAAACGACGAAGGCCGAAACAGCAGCCAAGGTCACCGGCCACCACCCAAGCGGAGGGAAACCAAGGGCAGCCAATGCGCCCAGCAATAATGTCGTCCAATTGGGATGCGCGCGGGCAATGCCGATCCAGCGATCAAAGATTGCCCGCATATTGGCTGTCTATCCCGCGATCATCCCTGCCCTAAGGCGCTGTTAGTCTACGGTTTCAAGATTGTCGCCGCTGTCATCTTGGCTAGGTGCGTCCCCACCAATTGCTGGCGGCAGAACGGAAGCGTCGATTTCATCAGCGACCTTGTTGTCGCTCTTGGGCTTGCGCGGTGCACGAGGCTTCCGGCGCGTCGTGCGCTCTTCCGACTGGCCTTCGCCGCGCGGCTTGCGCGCACGGCGCTTGGGCTCTTCTTCGCCTGCGTCATCCGAACTTGAATCACTAGCATCCGTTTCCGCGCTATGGTCGCTGTCAGATTGCTGGTCATTTGCCTGCTCATCGCGGCGTGAACGTGGGCGGCGTGAACGGCGACGGTTTTCGCCGTCTTCGTCCTCATCGCCCTCTTCACCTGATTGTCCGCGCTCTTCCTGGCGTTTAGCTCGCGCTTCGTCTTGGCGGGCCTTATTATCGGCGATTACGCGCAGATAGTGGTCGGCAAACTGCAAATAATATTCAGCCTGAACCCGGTCGCCGTGATGCTGAGCATCTTGTGCCAGCTTCTTGTACTTATCGAGCAATTGCGGCGCGTTACCGCGCGCCCTGCTGTCGATCCGGTTTAGCTGATTGCCGCCGCCCTGATTGCGATTACCGCGGCCGCGGCGACGATTGTTACGATTGTTATTCAAGGAAATTCATCCTCATTTACGGCCTTCGGGCAAATTCTCATTGCACCATGACCAGTAGACCCCTCGTCCAAACGCCAGTTCTAATATTGGCGCGCGCTCCGCGCTGTACGAGCCGGGGGTATCCACGCGGCAAATCCATGCTTTCATACGGAGCTAGACCAATTGATTTGCAGCCCGTGCCGATCAATTGCCTGATTCGGGGTTAGCGAGGCTGGCCGCGTTTGCCAAGCCCTGTCGAAATTTCGTCAACCCCGAATCGCTGATCATGTGAGGATTAATGCGCGGTCGCGGCCTGCGAGATCGCGGGTAATCTCCACGTTAAAGCCTTCATTCTCAGCGATTGAGCTAACGACCGCCGCTTGTTCCGCCCCGATTTCGAGCACTGCGATACCATCGGGCGTCAGCAGGCCTTTCAGTTGCGGTATGATGCGGCCGTAGTCATCGAGACCCTGTTCCCCCGCGAAGAGCGCGGTCGCAGGTTCAAAATCGCGCACATCCGGGTCTAACGCCGCGGCGCTCTCAACGTAGGGTGGATTGGAAATGATCAGATCATAAAGACCGAGGCTCGCGCTCCAACCAGGCAAGCTCCAATCTGCGACGCAAAGCTGCGCTCGGTCGGCGACTCCCAATTTTTCTGCATTAGCGTTTGCCACATCAATCGCCGCGGATGATTGGTCGATGCCCAAGCCGGATGCTTTGGTTTCAGCTAGCAAAGTGAGTAGGAGAGCACCGCTACCCGTGCCGAGATCGAGGATTTGTGCCGGGCTAGGAGCCTTCAAAAGCGCCGCTTCAACGACACTTTCGCTGTCACCGCGCGGGATCAAGACATCGGACGTGACGCGAAATTCACGCCCATAGAACTCTTGCACGCCGGTTATGTAAGCCACTGGCTCGCGCTCTACGCGGCGATCGAGCAAAGCCTCAAACCCGTTTGGCGCCTCGTCCTTCATATGCCTCAGCAGCATGTCAGATCGGCTTTTGCCAAGAGCATGAGCCATCAGAATTTCGGCATCGAGTCGCGCGGTGTCACTGGTGCTCGAGAGTTTCTGAGCCGCCTCGCGCAAAACTTCGGCAATGGTCATTCGCTCAGCGCAGCCAGCCGCTTGCCTTCGTCTTCCGCCGTCAATGCATCGACCAATTCATTGAGGCCTGGGCCTGCGAGCACATCTTCAAGCTTGTGCAAGGTCAGCCCGATGCGGTGGTCAGTCACCCGGCCCTGCGGGAAATTATAGGTCCTGATCCGTTCGGAACGATCACCTGATCCCACCATAGCCTTGCGGGCTTCCGCCTCTGCGCCTTGCGCTTCATCACGGGTTTTCTCAAACAGGCGCGCGCGCAGAACCTGCATCGCTTTCTCGCGGTTCTTATGCTGGCTGCGTCCGTCTTGGCAGGTGACCACCAGGCCGCTCGGCTCATGGGTGATGCGGATCGCGCTGTCGGTTGTGTTAACGTGCTGACCCCCGGCACCACTGGCCCGGTACGTGTCGATTTTGAGATCACCGGGATCGATCCGGATATCCACCTCATCCGGCTCTGGCAGAACCGCGACAGTGGCCGCTGACGTGTGGATGCGTCCTCCGCTCTCAGTTTCAGGCACGCGCTGGACCCGGTGCACGCCGCTTTCAAATTTAAGCTTCGCGAACACATCGGCCCCGCGCACATTCGCGACGATTTCCTTAAAACCGCCGACTTCTGATGCGTTCATGCTGACGGGTTCGACCTTCCACCCCTGCTCAGAGGCAAAGCGTTCATACATGCGGTAAAGATCACCAGCGAACAGTGCCGCTTCATCGCCGCCCGTGCCTGCGCGGATTTCGAGCATGGCGGGCTTGCTGTCAGCAGCATCACGGGGCAGCAAGGCGATCGCAAGCTGGCGCTCTGCCAATGGCAGTTGCTCGCGCAGTTCACCCAGTTCCTCCTCAGCCATCGCCTTCATTTCGGGATCAGCCAGCATATCTTCGAGGCCAGTAATCTCCTCCCGCATGGCCTTTACCTGCAGTGAGAGCTTCGCGACCGGCTCCAGTTCAGAATAGTCGCGCGAGGCGCGGACGAACTCGTCGCCCTCCAGCGTACCAGATGCCATGCGGGCTTCCAGCTCAGCGAAGCGGTGGGCGATCTGATCAAGGCGTTCTGCGGGGATTTGCATTGCGGTCAATTGCTCAGTTTCAGTGCGAATTCACGCAACACATGGCCAATGCGTTCTAAGTCGGCCTCATCACCTTTTGTTCGAGGGCTTTCCAATTTGCCATCCGGGTCCTCACTGTAAGCCATGATCACCTTCGCTCCGCTTTTGACGGCCTTGTCGAAGCGCTTGCGGGGCGAGCCAGCCGCGAACACTTCCGCGGTTATGCCTTCACTTCGCGCCATCATTGCAGTTCGCACTCCGGCCGCGAAAAGCTGCTCGCTATCACCCTCGATCGCAATGGCTAGTTCAAGCTCGCTTTCCGGCCGCTCACCCACCAACATCGCCAGCCGCTCAATTCCCGCCGCCCAACCGACAGCTGGCGTCGCAGGCCCACCAAGGCTTTCCATCAAACCGTCATAGCGCCCGCCGCCAAGCACTGTACTTTGCGCACCCAGAGCGTCTGCGGCGGCTGAGCCCTCATCCGGAATGAATTCAAAGGCGGTGTGGCGATAATAATCGAGCCCGCGCACCAGCGCCTCTGCGCGCACCCATTTGACGCCTGCCGCATCCAGACCGTCAGTCACAGCCTTAAAGAACGCCCGCGCCTTATCAGAGAGAAAATCATCGATTTTGGGCGCGTCGGCCAAGAACGGTTTGTCCCGGCCATCCTTGCTGTCGAGAATGCGCAGCGGGTTTTTCTCCAGCCGCTCCTGCGAATCTTCCGACAGCTGATCTTTCACCGCGCTGAAATAGTCGATCAACGCCGCGCGCCAAGCTTCCCGGCTTGTCCCATCGCCCAAAGTGTTAAGGTGCAAAGTCACCCCTTCGATACCCAGCTCTTTTAGAAGCTGGTCGGCCATCGCCAGCAGCTCAACATCGGCCTGCGGTTCTGCCGCCCCGATGATCTCGGCATCGATCTGGTGAAACTGCCGGTAGCGCCCTTTTTGCGGGCGTTCGTAGCGGAACAGCGGGCCATGGGTCGCCGCCTTTAGCGGCGCGTGCTGCTGCCAGCCATTGGTCAGATACGCGCGGGCAATGCCAGCGGTGAACTCTGGCCTAAGCGTGAGCGAATCCCCGCCGCGGTCCTCAAACGAGTACATTTCTTTGGAAACAACATCCGTCGTCTCGCCGAGGGAGCGCGCGAACACTTCCGTCTTCTCAAACACAGGCATTTCAATGCGGCGAAACCGGTAAAGCCGCCGCACGCGCTCAAAGGTTTCGACCACGAACGCAAAGGCTTCGGCATCAGCGCCAAAGATATCTTGCGTCCCACGAATGGCTTTTGGAGTGTTTTTCGACATTTCACTTGAGCGATTAGGGGCAAGATCATCTTGCCGCAATAGAGCCGCGCAGCTAGGGGGCACTCGAGCTCAGGGAGAGGGCTTTGACACTAGTAGGATAGCAGCATGCGTATCGACAAAATCCCGACCGGAAAAAATCCACCTGACGACCTCAATGTTATCATTGAAGTGCCCACTGGCGGCGAGCCGGTGAAGTATGAATTTGACAAGGAAAGCGGCGCATTGTTCGTCGACCGCATTCTGCACACGCCGATGCGCTACCCGGCGAACTACGGCTTTGTGCCGCACACACTCAGCCCCGATGGCGATCCCTTGGATGCTTTGGTGATTGCGCGCACGCCGTTCATGGCTGGCTGCGTTGTGCACGCCCGCCCAATTGGTGTTTTGAACCTAGAAGACGAGCACGGCGGCGATGAAAAGCTGATCTGCGTGCCGGTCGACACGACTTTCCCATATTATTCAGATGTGGGTGAGACCAAGGATTTGCCGTCGATCATTTTTCAACAGATCGAGCACTTCTTTACGCACTACAAAGATCTTGAAGCGGAAAAGTGGGTCCGGATCGGCAAATGGGGCGACCGCGCAGAGGCGCGGCGGATTGTCTTGGAAGCGATTGAGCGGGCTAAAGCGTAACCGCTGCTTAGGCCCACAAGAGCGCAGAGATACCTTTAAAACAAAAAGTCAGAATGAACGGCAGGCCAATCGCCATCACCCAAAGGCCAGCAAGATCGCGCCGGAAAGCCGGGCGATACGCTTGGTCTGCCGCTTCATTGTCTGACAGGCCGGTCCAGCGTTTCTCGAACCAGCGACACGCTGGGATGATGGCAGCGACCAAAACTACGAGCGCGATGTACGGCAGGATCGATGCACCGCCGGTGTTGAGCGCCTTAATGGTCACAAAGATTTGAAGGCCCGTATAAACAAGCAGCGCATAAGCAACATGATCGCTCATTGACTTACGCCAGTCGAGAGCATCGCCCTCAGCCTTGCGGTCAGACTGATGGTCTGCGTCATAGCGATGCGCGATATTTTTCATTGTGCCGCTCTCCAACGGATTCGTTCCCCAAGCTTCGAGTATCTCAAATTGCGGGAAATCTTGCAAGCTCGGTAACCAATCCGCAACTTTGTTGCAGATCTTGCAATTTTATAGCGCGAGAATCGCGACACGCAAAAATCCTGCCAAATTGGGCAATACTGCCCTTTTATGTCTGGATTGCGGTGCTAAGAGTGATCCGATGAGTGAGACAAACGCCCTGGCCGAGACGCCTGAAAGCAGCACCGCCGATGCCACAGCGCCGCTGCCTGACGGCGGCCTTGAAGTCATTTCGATTGCCAAGAGTTATGACAAGCGCTCGGTCCTGAGCGACATTTCATTGACCGTTGGCAAGGGCGAGGTTCTGGGCCTGCTTGGCCCCAATGGTGCGGGTAAGACGACATGTTTCTACTCGATAATGGGTCTTGTCCGCCCAGATTCTGGCCGGATCCTGATGGACGGCGAAGATGTCACCAAGCTACCGATGTATCGCCGCGCAATTTTGGGGCTTGGCTACCTGCCGCAGGAAACCAGTATTTTTCGCGGCATGACCGTTGAGCAGAATATCAACTGCGTGCTCGAGATGGTCGAGCCGGACAGCGATACCCGCGCTCAAGAATTGGAGCGCTTGCTCGGCGAATTTGGCCTGACTGAATTGCGCTATTCGCCGGCCATGGCTTTGTCTGGCGGTGAGCGGCGGCGCTGCGAAATTGCCCGGGCGCTGGCCGCAAAGCCGTCCATCATGCTGCTCGATGAACCCTTTGCCGGCATCGACCCGCTTTCGATCAGCGACATTCGCGATCTTGTAAAAGACCTGAAAGGTCGGGGAATTGGCGTGCTGATCACCGATCACAACGTGCGCGAAACGCTCGATATCGTGGACCGCGCTTGCATTATATATGGCGGACAGGTTCTCTTCGCCGGAACGCCGCAGGCGCTTGTCGCAGACGAGAACGTAAAGCGGCTCTATCTCGGCGAAGGCTTCACTTTGTGACGAGGCGGCGGAATTAAATCATGGCGCTCGGCCCAAGGCTAGACCTACGCCAGTCACAATCCTTGGTGATGACGCCGCAATTGCAGCAGGCGATCAAACTGCTGGCGGCATCAAACCTAGAAATCGAAACCTTCATCTCCGACGCATTGGAAGCCAATCCGCTGCTCGAGGCCGGGGCACTATCCAGCGAAGACGGTGGGCTCAGCGGAGAAAGCGATGACATACCGCGTGAGGAATTCACCGCCGACCAACTGATCGGCCAAGCGCAAGGCGAAAGCGAAGCCCCGCTCGATTTGGACACTGGCGCGCTCGACCGTGACCGAGACACGGGCGATGGCGCAAGCGGCCCCGCGGCAGGCGATGCGGAATGGGGAGCAGCCGCGAGCAGCGGTGGCGGATCAGACATGCTGCCCGACCTTGAGCAAACAAGCGCAGCGCAAATCACGCTTGCGGAGCATCTCAATGAACAAATTGGAGCAGCAGCGAAGGACGAGCGTGAAGCTTTCATTGCGCGTCACTTGATCGGATTGCTCGACGAAGCTGGCTACCTCTCCTTTGATCTGCGCGATGTTGCCTATGATCTCGGGGTGGAACTGAGCGATGCTGAGAGCGCGCTCAAAGCAGTGCAAACACTTGACCCAAGCGGAGTGGGCGCGCGCAGCCTGTCAGAATGCCTGGCAATCCAAGCGCGCGAAGCAGACCGCTACGACCCATGCATGGCGCAATTGATTGACCATCTGGAATGGGTCGCACGCGGGGAAATTGCTCGGCTGAAGCGGGTGTGCGGAGTGGATGAAGAAGACTTTGCTGACATGCTCTCCGAATTGCGAGGCTATGACCCGAAACCAGGGCTGGCCTATGGTGCCAGCACTGCGAGCGCGGTCGTGCCGGACATTCTGCTCACGGATAATGGCGAGGGCGGCTGGGATGTGGCGCTTAATGAAGAGACCTTGCCCCGCCTCATCGTCAACCGATCTTACTTTGTCGAACTGCGCGATGGCGCACCGGATCCCGACGCGCAAAGCTGGCTGAAGGAAAAGCTGGCGGACGCGCATTGGCTCATCCGGGCGCTGGACCAGCGCCAAAAGACTATTCTCAAGACGGCGGCAGAAATCGTGAAGAAGCAAGAAGGCTTCTTTCGCAATGGTGTGTCGGAGCTTCGCCCGCTAACTTTGCGCGAGGTCGCCGAAGAAATTGATATGCACGAAAGTACGGTCAGCCGCGTGACCAGCAACAAGTTCCTGCATTGCGAGCGCGGCTGCTTTGAGCTCAAATACTTCTTCACCAGCGGCGTTTCATCCAGCGATGGCGAAGGCGCATCGTCCGAGGCGATCAAAGCCCGCATCAAAGCTCTGACCGATGCTGAAGAGCCCAAGAAAATCCTATCCGACCAGAAACTCGCAGATCTTCTGAAAGAGGAAGGTTTCGATCTGGCGCGGAGAACGGTTGCCAAATATCGTGAAGCCATAGGCATCGGCTCCAGCGCAGAACGCCGACGGCAAAAGAAGCTCGCTAATCTTTAAGCCGTGCTTTGCAGCGCCCGAGCGTGCCTAAGCACCTCATAAGCGCAGGGATTTGGACCGTTCGGCGCATAGGTAAGAACCCCTGCGACTCGCCGGTTTCTCATGCTTTACGGTAAATTAACCTTTTCCGTTCAGAACTTATGTGGTTAATACATGGCAACACCTCTTAGCGAGGAGTTACCGTGACACTTTGTTACGATGATCTGGGTATATAGGGGACCAGCAATGCGTGTGCTCTTGATTGAGGACGAGCCAACAACGGCCAAAGCAATTGAGCTTATGCTCACGACAGAGGGCTTCAATGTCTATTCGACCGACCTCGGCGAAGAAGGCTTGGATCTAGGTAAGCTGTATGATTACGACATCATCCTGCTCGACCTGAACCTCCCAGACATGCACGGATATGACGTGCTGAAGAAACTGCGTGTCGCGAAAGTGCAGACACCGGTTTTGATCCTTTCAGGCATCGCCGAAATGGACAGCAAGATCCGCAGCTTCGGATTTGGCGCTGATGACTATGTCACCAAGCCATTCCACCGCGAAGAGTTGGTTGCTCGCATCCATGCTGTTGTACGCCGCTCTAAGGGCCACAGCCAATCAATCATCCGCACTGGCAAGCTTGCCGTGAACCTCGATGCTAAGACTGTTGAAGTCGACAGCGCCCGCGTTCACCTGACCGGCAAAGAATACGCCATGCTTGAGCTGCTCAGCCTGCGCAAAGGCACGACGCTCACCAAGGAAATGTTCCTCAACCACCTTTATGGCGGAATGGACGAGCCTGAACTCAAGATCATCGATGTATTCATCTGTAAGCTGCGCAAGAAATTGAGCCATGCTTGCGGTGGTGAAAACTACATCGAAACGGTCTGGGGCCGCGGTTATGTGCTGCGCGATCCGGATGCGGAGGCAGAGGCCGCTTAAGCGCCAAAACGAATTCTCCAGTCTTCTGGGACGGGAACAAGAAACGCCCGGGGCAGCGATGCTCCGGGCGTTTTGCTGTGCTTGCCGTGTTCTGAGCTCGCCCCGCCGCAATCTCTACGAATCGTATAGATACAGGGCGCGATCGCTATGAGAGCAATCTCAGTCATGGAGGTCTTGTCATGGTAAACGCAGCCACTCAGCACATTTCTAACGACACCGGCCGTATCGCCGCAGCGATGCAAAGCGCGAGCGCTCAGAGCAGCTACACGATACGCAGCGGTGACACGCTCAGCAGCATTGCGCAGAGGTTTGGAACCGATGTGGCAACGCTGGCCAAAGCGAATGGGATCTCCAACCCTAACCGGATATATGTTGGCGACAGTCTAAACGTGCCGGGCGCAGGAACAAGCACGCACACCGTTGTGAGGGGAGACACCTTGGCCGTCATCGCCCGAAGCGCGGGCCTATCCTTGCAAGCGGTGCTGAATGCCAATCCCCAAATCCGCAACGCCAACCTTATTTACCCGGGGCAAGAGATTACTCTGCCAGCGGCAAGAGCGTCTGTTCCTATAGCGCCTTCAGCGCCGCAAGCTGGGGTTGAGGGCTCTGGCGGTGGGACGCCAGCCGTCATAGGGCCAAGCGATGTTGGAGCCGTTGGCGAGACGAACTTCAACGGAGAGACCCTCAGCCTGTCTCAGGCGGACGTGAACAATCTGAAGCGCGTCCTGCAGACCGAGTGGGTGCAATCGGCCGGAGATGCCCAGGCGCATGGGATCATCGACACTCTGCTCAATAGAACCGCATCGGGTCGCTGGGGCGAGACAGTCGCCGATGTGGCGAACGCGCCGTATCAATTCTCCGACATCAACGGCCCTGTGTCTTGGCCCGATGGACGCACATCTGTCGAGCAGATCCCTATGGCTCAAGTGAGCGCGCGGGTTGATCAACTGGTGGACAGCTATCTTGCTGAGCGCGCTCAGGGTAGAGAGTCCTCAATCGGATCGCACCTCAATTACGCCAATCCGAACTATTCCGATTCCGTCAACCTGGGATGGATCAATGCCCTTGATGGACCCGTGCTAGGACGAGGTGACGCCATTCACCGCCATGGCACGACTCCGGATCTTGAGCGCTATCGCCCGGGCGAATTCAGAGTGGGCCTGCCAGGTTCAGCCGGGGTAGCGCAGCCCACACCTGAACCTATCGCTGGCCCCTTCAACGGTAGAGTGCTTGCCGCCGAAGTGGGCATAGCCATCAAGAGTAGCAGTGTGAACATATCCCAGCTGCACTCTTCCATGGACCCAGCGATCCGTGCTGTGGCCGCCGCAGCGCAGCAACTCAGCTTGCCTCAGCCGGTCATAACAAGCGGCAATGACGCGCGGCATAGCGAGAACTCCCTCCACTATGAGAACAAAGCGCTCGATTTCCGAGGCAACAATCTGACCCTTACTCAAGGAAGGGCTCTGCGAGATGCGGTGAGTGAGGCAGTTGGGCCAGATTACGATGTGCTGTTTGAGGTCTTTCCAAACAATCCGGCCAACAACCACCTTCATATCGAATTTGATCCAGACTAAGCTGCCGCAATGAAACGCCCCAATCGCCTTCGATATTTTGCGCTCGCCGCGCTGCCTTGGATTGTGGCTGCGTGCTCAGATGCAGGCGCTTTAACGAAGGATGAGAGCGCTAAGCAAACTGCGTCTGCCGAAGCAGCACCGTTGGTCCAAACTCCGCCGGACGAGCAAAGTTCGGCAGAGGTCAAGCGGACAGGCTCCCCTGCTCTACCGCCGCCAGACAACGCGGACGCACCAATCGAGAGCGAAGCCCGGATCATTTCCTTAAACGATGTGGCACGCGGGGATCGCTCAGCCTGCCAGATCAATTTCACATATCCAGGATATCCCGCACAGGAAATCCTGTGGTTCGATGAGGCGTGCTCGGCCCTTAGCCCCAGTTTTATGGACCGGGAAAAGCTGGAGGCAGCCGGCCGCTGGCAGCGGATCGATGAATATGGCCAGATGCAAATTGCCAAACGCACTGGTGGCATCGTGTTCTATGTTGAGGGTCAGTTCACCGCCTCAGTGTTCCCGATGGACTATAACAATGCGCCGATGGAAGTGGCCGTCGCGGACTGAGCACTGGACATGGGCCTGCGCTCTTTCTAGCGGAGGCACATGACTGCGCACAAAGAAGGCGACCCCACGACACTCAACCGTTTGTACGGCCGCAGCGTCGGCAAACCCCTACGCGCGCGCCAGCAAGGCTTGGTGGATGATTTGCTGCCTCGCATTGCTGTGCCGGCTGAAGGTCCAGTCACTGCTGAAAGGCTGTTCGGCCAGGATTGTCCGATGCACTTTGAAATCGGCTTTGGCAGCGGTGAGCACCTTGCCTACCGCGCAGACTTGCTGCCCAACCATGGATTGATCGGCGCAGAGCCATTCATGAACGGCGTGGCAGCCGCGCTTGGGCATGTCGATGATCAAGGGCTGACCAATGTCCGCCTGCACGCTGGCGATGCGCTCGATGTGCTGAGCCGAATTCCCGATGGCGCTCTCACCATGGTGTATTTGCTGCACCCCGATCCCTGGCCAAAGGCGCGCCACGCCAAGCGGCGCATGGTCAATGACGGCCCGATCGCCATGATCGCGGACAAACTCAAATCCGGAGGAGAATTCCGCTTCGGGACCGATCATGCGATTTACCTGCGCCATGCCCTCATGGTGATGCAGCGCTTTTCGGATCGGCTCGAATGGGTGACTGAAGGCCCGGAGAGCTTCCAAAAGCGACCATCGGGCTGGCCAGAAACGCGCTATGAAAAGAAGGCGCGCGAAGTGTTCGAGCACGAAGTTTGGTATTTCCGTTACCGCAAACGCTGAATTTGCTTTCATAGCTCCGCTGCGCCAGACTTGGCTCATAACCTAGGGGGCAAAATGGTAGCGCGGCGACAATTTCTGGCAGGAGTGGCAATCGGCGCGGGAGCGCTTTCGGCTTGCAGTGAGATCACAAGCAATTCGGGCGGTAACCGGATCGCAGCAGCGCTCGATCAAGGCGGCAGGCTGCTAGACGCTGAAGCGCTGGAAGATGCGCTGGTCGGCAGCTCCTATCTCGGCACAGGCGGCGGCGGTAGCCTCTCCGAGGCGCGCGAATTGATCGCCTCAGACCTAGCGGCTGGCCACAAGTTCAGCGCGATTCCAGTCTCAGGCCTCGCCGATAATGATCGGGTCGCCTGCCCCTATGGCTTGGCCAGTCTCGCGCCAACAAGTGAAGACATGCAGGCGCGGCTCGATGCCATCGAAAATCAGGTCGAAGAGCCCGTGCAAGCTGCCTACGAAGCACTGGAGCGGCATCTGGATCAAAAGTTTGCTGGCGTTATTCTCGGCGAGATCGGCCCGCTGAGCCTAGCCGAAGGACTATCGATAGCAGCGCGGCTTGGTGTCCCAGCGCTCGATGCTGATACGGTCGGGCGCGCGGTGCCTGAGATCAACCAGCATTCGGTAAAGGTCGCGGGCGTTCCACTCACACCAATTGGCGCGGCCACGCCGTTTGGCGATGAGATGGTTATAGGCACTTTGGGCGATCCGACACGTGCGGAAGATATTTTGCGAAGTGTGGCCGTTGTCAGCCGCGAGTGCGGCGTTGCAGATTCGCCCATCACAGGCAAGCAAGCGAAGACGGAAGGCACGCTGGTTACTGGCAGCCTCTCCTTGGCGATATCGATCGGTAAGGCAGTGCGCGAGGCCAAGGTGGCCGGCAATGACACTATCGAAGCGGCGCGCGTCGCTGGTGGTGGCTACTTGCTGTTCACAGGCGTGGTCGCGGGCACCGAATGGGCCGATGAGGACGGATTTCTCCAAGGCAAAGTGAAGCTGGAGGGAACCGGCGATTTCGCAGGCCAATCCTTCGAAACCGACGTGAAGAACGAGCATCTTGTCGCCCGCCGAGATGGCGTCGTCGTCGCGACATGCCCCGACCTCATCAGCCTGATCGACCTTGAGAGCGGCGATGGAGTGGTCAACCCGGGCTATGAGAATGGGCAATCTATTGCCGTGCTAGGTTTTAAAAGCGATCGAATCTGGCGCAGCGAAGCGGGTCTAGCGGTCTTCAGCCCGCGCTATTTTGGTTATGATTTGGACTATGTGCCGATCGAAGATTTGATTGGCTAAAGCGCTCCCAACAATGCGGCGACATCGGCCTCATCGTTGTAAAGGTGCGGTGTCACTCTCAGCGAATCTCCGCGCTGCGAAACGAATATCTGATTGGCTGCAAGCCTTTCAGGCAAACCATCTGGAATGGCCTGAGGAAAGCCAAGAGAGAGGAAATGCGGGGCGCGTACGCCGATTGGCGCTGCCGTAAGCCCGGCCTTTGTGGCCTGATCGGCAATGGCATTGGTCAGCTCACCAAGCGTTTCAGCAATCCTACCCACACCGAACTCCAGCAGAAAATCGAGGCCCGCACTTGCCCCTAGAAGCTGGGAGGGATTGGATTTCTCGCCCATGTCGAACCGGCGCGCGCCAGGCTGAAAATCGTCGCGGTAGTCGACCAATCTATTGAAATCTTCCGAACCGCCTCGGTTGATCCAATTGTGCTCCAGCGGCACCCCTTCATGATGGCGCGGATCAACATACAGCATGCCGATGCCGTAGGGTCCCATTAGCCATTTGTAGCAGGCCGCGACCGCGAAATCCGGCTGCACCTTGGCAAAGTCGATCGGCATTGCCCCCAGCGATTGAGTCAGGTCTAGAACCAAAGCCGCACCGACTGAACGGCATTTCGCGCCAACGGCTTCCAAATCGACGATGCGACCATCGGCCCAATGACAATTCGGTACTGCGACAATGGCGGTATCTGGCCCAATGGCATCGAGAACAGCATCAGTCCAAGCAGCGCCTGGATCGCGCTGCACCGTTACAATCGTTGCCCCGCATTGCTTGGTCAATTCGCGCCAGACATAGATGTTCGACGGAAATTGGTCCGCCAAGGTTACGATCTCTTGCCCGTTTGAAAGCGGAAGATTCTTAGCTGCAACTGCCAACGCGTAGCTGACCGATGGCACAATCGCCAGATTGTCTGCGCTGACGTCTGCCAGCTGCGCCGCGCGCGTCCGAAAATACTCGCTATGTGTGAAAAAGTCCGCCGGACTAATGCTCCAAGGCGTTGCCTTTTGGTGTGAAGCATCCTCCATCGCTCGGACCACTTCGTGCGATAGCGGCGCCATGTAAGCGCAATTGAGATAGTGCACTTCGCTCGGGATAGAGAAACGATCTCGCTGGCAAGCGATGCTAGACATATGTGAGTCTAGCCCACCACACCTGCGCTGGCGAGCACTGCCAACGTCAACACATCCGGCGCAATGGCGGTCATCGGCACGATCTGCACCGGCTTTTCCATGCCGATCAGCATTGGCCCAATCGTGTCATTGCCGGCCAGCTCTCTGAGCAATTTGGCAGAGAGATTGGCCGATTGCAGACCTGGCATGATCAGCACATTGGCAGGCGCAGATAGGCGGCTGAACGGATAGAGCTCCATCACCTTCGGATTGAGCGCGGCATCCGGCGCCATCTCGCCTTCATACTCAAAGCCGGGGTCTTCACGGTCGAGGATCGCAACAGCTTCGCGAATATTGCCAAGCCATTGGCCCGACGGATTCCCAAACGTCGAATAGGAAAGAAAGGCAACCCGCGGCTCATGCCCCATGCGCCGCGCCACTGCGGCCGTTTCCTTGGCGATATGCGCAAGCTCTTCCGCGCCCGGTCGCTCATTGATGGTAGTGTCGGCGAGGAACGTCGTGTGGTTCTTGCCAATCATCATGTGCACGCCGAACGGCAAAGCTCCTGGCTTTTTGTCGAGCACAAGATTCACTTCACGGGCCGTCTGCGCGAATGTCCGGGTTAGGCCAGAAATCATCCCATCCCCGTGCCCCAAAGCAACGAGCAGGGCCGCAAAGACGTTACGCTCTTGGTTGACCATCCGGCGCACATCACGCTCTGTATAACCTTTGCGCTGCAGGCGCTTGTAGAGATAGTCCACCATAGCAGGGACATGTTCTGAGGTGGCAGAGTTCTGAATTTCAAAACTGCCCGGGTCGGACACCGACAATTGATGCAGCTTATCGACCACCGCCTTCGTGCGGCCCACCAAGACCGGGGTGCCATATCCGAAATCGCGGAACTGAATCGCCGCGCGCAGAACCACATCCTCTTCCGCCTCGGCGAACACCATCCGCTTCGGATTGGCTTTCGCCTCGTTGTAAGTTCCCGTGAGGACGGCGGTTGTGGGATTAAGACGTGACTTCAGCGCATGGCGATAGGCGTCAAGGTCTTCAATCTTGGCCTGCGCGACACCGGAATCCATCGCAGCTTTGGCCACAGCAGAGGAAACCACCTCGATCAGACGCGGATCAAATGGCGCCGGAATAATGTAGTCTTTGCCGAACTTCTGGTTCTTGCCATAGGCACTAGAGACCTCTTCAGGCACTTGCTTGCGAGCCAGCTCAGCAATCGCATTGGCCGCAGCGATTTTCATTTCTTCATTGATTGTGGTCGCCTGCACATCGAGCGCGCCGCGGAAAATGAATGGGAAGCCAAGCACATTGTTCACCTGGTTCGGAAAGTCCGACCGGCCCGTGGCAATGATCGCGTCGGGGCGAACTGCCTGCGCCTCATCTGGCATAATTTCTGGAACGGGATTGGCCATGGCAAAGATGATGGGCTTGTCCGCCATCTTCTTCACCCATTCCGGCTTCAATGCACCAGCGGCCGATAGGCCGAGGAAAATGTCGGCTCCGACCAAAGCCTCTTCCAAATTGGTCGCATCTGTCTCGACCGCATGTGCGCTCTTCCACTGATCGACATTGTCACGTCCAGGCGTGATCGGGCCAGTGCGATCACACATGATTACGTTCTCATGAGCAACGCCCATTGCCTTCATCAGCGCGGTGCAAGCAATCGCTGCAGCCCCGGCGCCATTGACGACGATCTTTACGTCTTTCACGTCCCGGTCAGTCAAATGGCAGGCGTTGAGCAAGCCAGCAGCGGTGATAATCGCGGTGCCGTGCTGGTCATCATGCATCACCGGGATATTCATCCGCTCGCGCAGCGCCTGCTCGATGATAAAGCACTCAGGCGCCTTGATATCTTCCAGATTGATCCCGCCAAAGGTAGGTTCCATCAACGCAACGGCATCGATGAACGCCTGAGGGTCTTCGGTCGCGAGTTCGATATCAATCGAATCCACATCAGCAAAACGTTTGAACAGAACCGCCTTGCCCTCCATCACCGGCTTTGAAGCCAGCGCGCCAAGATTGCCGAGCCCGAGGATCGCGGTGCCATTAGAAATGACCGCGACCAGATTTGATCGAGCTGTGTAGCGGGCCGCGAGACTGGGATCAGCCGCAATCGCTTCAACCGGCGCAGCAACGCCTGGCGAATAGGCGAGACTGAGATCACGCTGCGACGCCATCGGCTTTGACGCCACAATTTCAATTTTACCCGGGCGGATTGTCTCGTGATAAAACAAGGCTTCGCGGGTCGTGAATGTGACTTGCCGGTCATCGGCCATCTGGAGGTCTCCCAAATCGATTTCTACGCTGCGCTTAGCGACCTAATGATGCAAACGATAGGGGAAAGGGACCTAGGGACCGTTCCGAATCGCTCCGGGGGTGGCTAGGCCATATCCATGGCCGGAAAAACGACACCGATGATGGAGCAATTCCTCGCCCTCAAACAAGAGGCGGGTGATTGTTTGCTGTTCTATCGGATGGGCGATTTTTTCGAGCTGTTTTTTGATGACGCCAAGACTGCATCGGCAATCCTCGATATTGCCCTCACCACACGCGGAGAGCACGGCGGCGAGCCAGTGCCGATGTGCGGCGTTCCGGTGCATTCGGCCGACAGCTATCTGGCGCGCTTAATCAAAGGCGGGTGCCGGGTCGCCATTGCAGAGCAGGTGGAAACGCCTGAAGAGGCCAAAATACGGGCCAAGAAGGAAGGCACTCCCTCCTCCAAGGCGCTCGTCAAACGCGACATTGTCCGCTTTGTGACCGCTGGCACGCTGACCGAAGAAGCCTTGCTGGAGCCGCGCAATGCCAATCTGCTCGTAGCTTTGGCCGATGTGCGCGGCGCGATTGGTTTGGCCAGCTGCGACATCTCCACCGGGATCGTGGTGCTAGAGGAATGCAAGCCGGATATGCTGGGCGCCTATTTGGCCCGACTTGGCGCGAACGAAATTGTTGCGCCAGAAGATTGGGCGCATGGCCCGGATGAAATCACACCTCGGCCGAGAGGTGATTTTTCGAGCGACGATGGTTTGGAGCGGCTGCGCAAGCTTCACGGCGTTGCAACATTAGATGGATTTGGCGATTTCTCGCGCTCGATGCTGGCAGCGGCAGCCGGTCTGATCAGCTATCTTGAACACGTAGGCCGCGGCAATCTGCCCATGCTCCTCCCGCCAGTCTCACGGCGCGGTGCTGAGGGTATGGTGATGGATGAGGCCACCCGCGCGAGCCTCGAAATCTTGCAGTCCCAAGATGGCTCGCGCAGCGGCAGCTTGATCGCCGCAATCGACCGCTGCGTAACCGGAGCTGGCGCTCGGCAATTGGCAGAGGACCTCAGCTCACCATTGCTTGACCAATCTGCGATTGAAGAGCGCCTGGCCCTCGTTCAGTTCTGGCACAGCCAACCCATTGACCGCGCGGACCTGCGCGAGGCTCTGCGCGCCCTGCCCGATATTGGCCGCGCCCTAGGCCGAGTGGTGGCTGGCCGAGGAAGTCCGCGAGATTTGGGCCAGTTGCGCGATGGCCTAAGAGATGCCCGGCTGCTTCACGAAACACTCGCCAGGCAGAGCGACCACCCGATCCTGCTTAAGCAACTCATGCCTCATCTCACTGGCCACAGCGCCCTAGTGGATTTGCTCACCAATGCGCTCGTTGCCGCCCCTCCGACCGAGCGATCTGGTGGCGGCTATATCGCTGATGGCTATGACGTCGGACTGGACGAGCTGCGGCAAGTTTCTGGCAATGCGCGCAAGGCGATCGCCGCAATGGAGGCGAGATACCGCGAGGAGACGGGAATTGCCTCGCTCAAGATTAAGCACAACGGGGTGCTTGGCTATTTCATCGAGGTGCCCAGCCGGCATGGCGACGCTTTGATGGAGCAGGACAGCGGCTTTACCCATCGGCAGACGATGAAAGGTGCTGTGCGGTTCAATTCGGTCTCTCTCCACGAAGAAGCGACCCGGATTGCTGAGGCTGGCGGCCGCGCATTGACCGCTGAAGAAGCGCATTTTGAAGAACTGACCAGCGCAGTGATAGCCTCGCAAAAAGCGATTGCACAAACAGCGGCGGCATTGGCCCGGATTGATGTTGCAGCTGGACAGGCGGAACGAGCGGCGGAGGGTGATTGGTGCAAGCCTGAGATCGCCGGTACGACCGAACTTTCTATCACCGCTGGCCGCCACCCGGTGGTTGAAGCTGCCTTGACCAAGACCAATGACCGCTTCGTCGCGAATGACTGCAGCCTGGCGGACCAAGACCGCCTATGGCTGATTGGCGGTCCGAATATGGGCGGTAAATCGACCTTTCTGAGGCAGAACGCGCTGATCGTCCTAATGGCGCAGGCTGGCGGATATGTTCCGGCACAGTCAGCGACCATCGGCCTCGTTGACCGGCTGTTCAGCCGCGTCGGCGCGTCAGACAATCTCGCGCGCGGCCGCTCTACGTTTATGGTCGAGATGGTCGAAACCGCCGCAATCCTGTCGCAAGCGACCGAACGCAGCTTTGTTATTCTGGATGAGGTGGGCCGCGGAACGTCGACCTACGATGGTTTGGCTCTTGCATGGTCAGTCGTCGAGGCGGTGCATTCCAAGATCGCTTGCCGCTGTTTGTTCGCAACCCATTACCACGAGCTCGCTCGGCTCGCCGACAGCTGTGAAGCCTTGTCCTTGCATCACGTGAAAGCGCGGGAATGGAAGGGTGATCTGGTGCTGCTCCATGAGGTATCTGAAGGTCCGGCCGACCGCTCTTACGGTCTTGCCGTCGCCAAACTGGCCGGCGTCCCTGCTTCAGTGGTGAAGCGGGCCAAGCAAGTGCTGCAAAAACTAGAGGCAGGCCGGGCGGAAACCGGAGGCATCGCCGCTGGGCTCGGCGAACTGCCGCTGTTTGCGAATGCAGCTCTGGCTGACGAGCGCAAAGAGCTTGAACCTGGCGATATCTTGAAAGAGAAGTTGGAAAGCGCGGATCTCGATGCATTGTCACCGCGAGAAGCACTTGATTTTCTTTATAATTTGAAGCGTGAATTGACGTCTACCAAACCTTAACCAAGCTTCGCTAATGCTCTAGCATTATGTCGGTATCTCCATTCCAAAATCACAAGGTTGCGCTCGGCTTTGCTGGCGCGGTCATTCTCGGTGTCGCCATTTTTGCTGGCTCGCTGTCTGCACCTACCAATGTTGATGAGGGCGCGAGCGAGCAACAGGCAAACGAAGATAACGCGGCGGACGAAAAGCAAGTTGCACAGAATGAACAGCCTGTAATTGCTGATTTCGCACCGGATGAAGAGCTTATCGATGATACGAGCGGTTTTGATCCCTCACCGAGCAGCGATGATGCAGCTGGCGGGGTCACCATTGAGGCTACAGCCGAAGAAGTGCCATCAGCGAGACGCCCTAGCCGTGCCTCCAACAGCATCAATAGTGGTTCTGTGAAGATTAGCGGCAATCCATCGCCGCCAAATGGTGGACTACCAATTCGAGTGAGTGAAAACGTTAGAATCGGATCGGAAGAAGAGTAATTTCGCCCTCGGCACCTACCGCGTAGGAACTGGCGCTTCGCCTGAATAGTCATAGAAACCGCGACCGGTCTTGCGGCCCAGCCAGCCCGCCTCGACATATTTCACGAGCAATGGCGCAGGGCGATATTTCGTATCACGCGTCGTCTTGTAGAGCACCTTGATGATATCAAGGCATGTGTCGAGCCCAACGAAATCGGCAAGTTGCAATGGACCCATTGGGTGGTTGAGGCCCAAGCGGCACCCCTTGTCGATGTCTTCGATGCCAGCCGTTGACTGACCCAGGACAAACACCGCCTCATTGATCATGGGCAGCAAGATGCGATTGACGACGAAGCCTGGCTCGTCCTGGCTCAAAACCACTTCCTTGCCCAAACCTTCGGCAAATGCGGTGATTTGATCGGTCGTGTCCTTCGAGGTCGCAAGTCCTGGGATCACCTCAATCAGTCCCATAACCGGCACAGGATTGAAAAAGTGCAGCCCTATAAAACGCGCTGGATCAGGCGAGTAATTCGCCATGCGTGTGATCGGGATAGAACTGGTGTTGCTGGCCATGATCGCATCGCTGGCAAGGACTTTGCCCGCGCGCTCGAAAATGGCTTGCTTGATCGCTTCTTGCTCTGTCGCGGCCTCAATAATCAGACTGGCTTCGCTCATAGGCTCATAGTCGCCAATTGGCGTGACCTTGGTAAGCAAAGTTTCGGCTGCGTCCGCTTCGATCTTTCCGCGTCCAACCAGCTTCACAAGAGCCTTCTCAATCGCGGCCTTACCTGCTTCAGCGCGGGCCAAATCCACGTCAGACAGCATCACCGGCATGCCATGCTGAGCAATGGTTTGAGCAATGCCGGTGCCCATTTGCCCGGCTCCAATGACCGCTATTGTCCGCATGAATGATCCCTTCGCAAGTGCAGCAAAGTGGGCGTGTTAGCGGCGCAATTCACACTTGGCTAGCGATTAGCTCCCGGCACCCATTTAACATCGGCGCGGCCATTGTCGTTGAGCACGCGGGCGAGCACGAACAAGCAATCGGACAGGCGGTTAATATAAGCAAGCGCTGATGGGTTCACGGCATCATGCTCTGAAAGCCGGGTCATCGCCCGCTCGGCCGCACGAGCCGTGGCGCGCGCGACATGGGTGCGCGCGGCTGCTTCACTGCCACCTGGCAGCACAAAACTGGTCAGCGGCTCAAGCTCTTCGTTGAGGCTATCAATCTGATCCTCAAGCCAAGTCACTTGAGCGGGGACGACCCGAAGCACCATTTCTGACGGCGTGAAATCACCATCTTCACTCGGAGTGGCAAGGTCGGCGCCGAGATCAAACAGATCGTTCTGCGCCCGAGTGAGGAGCTGCTTATGCGGCCCCTCAGTCAGATGGCATGCCGCAAGGCCGATCGCGCTGTTGCTTTCGTCCACGCGGCCAATGGCCGAGATTCGCGCCGAGTGCTTTGCCGCACGCGAGCCATCAACTAGGCCGGTCGTGCCATCGTCCCCAGTGCGGGTGTAAATCTTATTGAGCTTTACCACGTTTCTTTGCGCCCCTGCGCCTAGCCTAGCGGGCCACAACCAGAATGATCGCCACGACCAAAATGGCCAGCGCCTGATATTTGATCCGCGCAAACATCGCCTTGTTCTGCAGCAATTGCATATCGGTCGCGGTCTCGCCCTCACCCGTCTCCAGATCAATCTTCGTCGTCTTCAAGAAAGCGATAATACCGCGAACAAGTGACACAAGCACCAGAACGCTAAGAACGGCCAGAACAGCTATAAGAAAATATGTCATGCGCAGTATTTAGGCGCTTTCCAGTGAGATACCACCCGGCAAACGTTGCAACCGCAATTGCTCTGCCAGCAAGAGACCATCCTCTCCCTGCTCTCGCATGTCCGCGAGCGAAGGCGAACCGCGCCTTTTCGCAAGCTTCTTGCCTTGCTCGTCGAGTAGGAGTTGATGGTGATGCCAATGCGGTACGGAGAGATCGAGAAGCTCTTGCAACAGACGATGAATATGCGTCGCTGAAAAGAGATCAGAGCCGCGGGTTACCAAAGTCACCCCGTCCGCAGCATCATCCAAAGTCGCAGCCAAGTGATAGCTGGCAGGCTCATCCTTGCGCATAATCACAACATCACCAAAATCGCGCGGATCGACAATCACTGATCCGGCTTGTTCATCCGTCCAGATCAATTCGCCGACGCTGGCCATTGCTTTGTCCAGATCGAGCCGCAGACAATGCGGCCTCTTCAAGTTGAGATTGTCTCGCCCCTTACAGGTTCCGGGATAAAGTCCGCCTTCGATCCCGGCCTCCTGCAGAGCGCGCTGAATCTCTGATCGGGTGCATGTGCATGGATAGAGCAGTCCTGCGTCCTGCAATTTCTGTGCAGCGGCTTGGTAGCTCTTAATACGCTGCGACTGCGCCGTCACTTCTTGCCATTCCAGCCCAAGCCATCCAAGATCACGGCGAAATTCATCCGCCAGCTCTGGCCGCGACCGGGCACCGTCGATATCCTCAATCCTGAGCAGAAATGCGCCCCCGGCTTCCTTCGCCAAATCATGCGCGGTGATCGCAGAATAAGCATGGCCAAGGTGCAAGTGCCCATTGGGGCTAGGGGCAAATCGTGTGACAATCATCGCGGCATTTCACTGCCACAGTGGCGGCAGAAGCGCGAGGCCACCCAAAATCCTTGTGGAAACCCAGCACGTCATGGGTTTGACTATTTCGCCTGCCACGGCATTCTCATGGCAATCGGAAAGGATCACAAACGTGTTCAAAGCCGAATTGATGGAGCGAGTGGCGCGCTTTCGCAGCGCCGATGAAGACCCGACATGCAATCCGTCGGCATGCCCTGCGCTTGTGCTCAACGCGGATTACACTCCGCTGTCTTATTACCCTTTGAGCCTGTGGCCTTGGCAAACCGCGATCAAAGCGGTGTTTTTAGACCGGGTAGACATTGTCGCGAGCTACGACCGCGAGGTTCATTCCCCTTCGCTGGACATGAAAATTCCGAGCGTCATCGCGCTCAGGCAATATGTGAAGCAAAGCGAGTTTCCCGCCTTCACACGGTTCAATCTGTTCCTTCGTGACCGGTTTCAGTGCCAATATTGCGGGCAAGGCCAGGGGTCCGGACAGAACCTGACGTTCGATCATGTTATCCCGCGCCGGCTAGGCGGTAAGACGACGTGGGAGAACATCACTACTGCCTGTGCGCCGTGCAATATGAAGAAAGGCGGACGCACGCCTAAACAGGCGCATATGAGCCTGATGATGAAGCCAATTCGCCCGACTAGCTGGCATTTGCAGCAATATGGCAAGATGTTTCCGCCCAACTATCTGCATGAGACGTGGCGGGATTGGCTCTATTGGGACATCGAACTAGAGCCCTAACGGGCCGATCCAAAACTCAAATCACGCTATCTTCCGTTAGCCCTCGATCACCCGGGTCTCTGGGTGATGCGTATCAAGGTGTTTAATGATGATGCGCAGGTTTTTCGAGTTCGAGCGGTAGAGGAAATCGGCCGCATCCCCGACCACCGGCAACAAGCCAATTGCGGTATCAAACGCAACATTCGCGCCCATGCGCCACAGCTTCCACTTTGGGATTTTGAGGTTGCGCGCTTCCCAAATGATATAGGCACCAAGCGCGGTGGTGACGAGATCGCCGACCACTGGGATCAATCCAACCAGCGCGTCGAGCCCAATGGGCATATTGACGCCTGGCACGCGAAAAGTGCGCTCCAAAAGGTTTTCCATCGCGACCACGCGTTGGCGCACGGAATCGGGATCCGTGCCAGCTGGTAGGGCGAAATTCATCGCCTGTGGTCGTTCAGGCCCATCCATAGTGTCTCTCCTTACCCCCTAAATGGTGGGTTGTGAGAGCGGGAACAAGGGGTGCACGCCCCATTGGTTGGGTTGGTAGGCGTTGACGGTGCCTCGAACCAACGACCAACGCACGGGCACGCCAAGCGGAATAAACACCTCTTCTGCCACCATGGTCGCGTGCGCTTGCGCCAATAGCAGCGCCTTTTCGCGCGGGTCGCGCGACGTAAGCGACTGCGCGACCAATTGGTCAGCTGCCTCAGAGCATAGCCCAATTTCAAGCTCGCAATTAAACTGATTGAGATACCAGCGCGGCGAGGAATAGCGCGCCAGCCGGTCTCTCAGCTCTAGGTCAGCGCCTGTGCCTGGCTCCATCTTGATCAGACGAAGACCGACCGTCTCCCAGTCGGCCGCCAATTGATTGAACAGCAAATCGCCGCCAGGACCAGAGGGCAGCCCCACTCTCAGCACAGCCTCCGCACCGTTCTCGGTTTCCCAACTGGTAATCCGGCGCGACGCAACACTGCGGCGCTGAGCGAGCGAGAGGTCCTGCCACCTTTCATCGCCGGTAGTGACTGGCTCAAGCAGATCGAGCGGCACAACCCAACTGGTAGATTGCCAGCCGCCCAGACTGAACGGCTCGATCAGCGAATCGCGATCAATCGACATCGACAGAGCTTCCCGTAAGGCGGGCGTTGCCAAGACACCATCATCATTACGGATCGCAAAGCCAAACAGGCCAGCCGCTGGATCAACACGGATATTGCCGCGCGACAGCGGGCCGAGCTGCGCCAAGGGGAAGCTAACCAATTGGCCATTCAGCAAAATATCAACGTCGCCGTTGGAGAACGCGTCCACTGCGCGCTCTTCGGACATGGCTCGCACTAGAATGGGCCGAGCATTTTCTTCCCAATCCTGACGCGCGGGCAGCCCTCGCTCTTGAGGGGGTAGAGCGTTCAAACGGGCGAGCAGCGGGGTATCTTCATCGCTGGAGAGGATCATCGGCCCCGTCCCGCTGCCCTCGTGCACAAAGCCAAGCTCGGGTTGCGCCATGAGCCGTAGGAACTCGGGCATCGGGCTGCTCAATCGTATTTCAATCACCCGGCCTGTCATGGCCCGAATTTCGGTAACTTTCGCTAGATCAAGGCCAAGTGAGGTGCCCTCAAGGCGGCGCAAAAGATCGCGCAGCTGGAGCCTGATATCTTGGGCTGTGATCGCCTCACCGTCCGGCCAGGTCGCTTCTCGCAGGCGGAAAATATAGCTCAATCCATCGTCAGTGACGATCCAGCGCTCTGCAATCGCCGGGAGAATTTGGCCAGTTGGGTCCAGAGCAACCAAGCCCTCGTGGGTCGATGCGCGCAAATGCTGGGCGGCAGGCGACAGACGGACGCCTTGCTGCATCAGGCTTTCAGGCTCGCCAATGATAACCACTTTTACAGGTCCGTCGTCCGCGGAGGGACCGCAGGCCAGAAGCGCGAAAAAGAGAGGTAAAAGCAGCAAGACTCGCATGATCGAGGCGAGCCTATCAGGTTGTTTCCATTCGGTCAGCGTTGAAGCTGACGGAAATCCTCAGACCTTGCGAAAATCTCGTGGATCAGGCGCAGCGGGTGCTTTGCGTGTATGCGGAACACTTAGGCTTGCTGTATCTGATTGAACAGCGTCGCTGGCAGGCTTTCGAGCGGACTGAGAATCAATCTCTTCATCGAAAGCAATGCCGAAACGGTCGTCCTGAACCCAAGCGACTGTTCCTGCCACTGAACCGATGTTCTTCAGTTCAATATCCAACCGATTGCCAGGCTGAACGCGCAAATTGCCTTCGCCCATCATGCCGCCATCTGAGAGATTGCGCACGCGCACACGGTGCGTGTCTCCAGCCTGCTCCACGCGAATACCGGCGAGCAGAAAGAGGCTGTCTCGCGACACGCTCCTAGTTTCAACACCAGTCATTCCAAGAAGTCTCCTGTGCCCACCACAAACAAAACTGCCATTTCATTGGCTCCGCCGCTGCCTCAACAGCATACCGAGCGTTTACTACTGATCTCGCGGGCTATGCCGCAGTGCCTAATGATTGTTTAACACACGCGCAGGAGCAGCCCTGAAAACGCATGCGTCCCAATCTGGCACTTGTTCGGGGCCGTTCGTTAGCCCGGTCGCTTAGTCGTCGCGGGAGATTTTCTCTTTGCGCTCATGCGCTTCTTGCGCCTCAACGGTCATGGTCGCAACCGGCCGGGCGATCAGACGCTTCAATCCGATCGGATCGCCGGTCACCTCGCAATAGCCATATTCGCCCTCGTCGATACGGCGCAGGGCAGATTCAATCTTGGCCACAAGCTTACGCTGCCGGTCACGCGTGCGCAGCTCAATGCCCCAATCGGTTTCGCTAGATGCGCGATCATTAAGATCGGCTTCTCTGATCGGGCCATCTTGCAAGGATTGGAGCGTTTGATCAGCCGCATCGCGGATTGATCGTTTCCACTCGAGCAGGAGCATACGGAAATAGTTCTGCTGCTGCTCATTCATATACTCTTCATCGTCGCTGGGCACGTAGCCCGGCTCGAGCATACTCTTCGCTTTTGCTAGAATATCAATATCGTCAGTCGACGCAGTGGCCATGTGGTCCTCTTACCCCAATCGCATTCGGCGAGACTGCCCAATTCGCTTAGCGCGGAAATTCCAAACGCTTCGCTGGCCCCCTAAGTCAACGCATTGAGCGGGCCTATAGGCTCGCAGTCTGAGACGCACAAGCAGCTTTCCCCAACCCAGTGTCATCACGGGGCCAAAAATATTGGATCTCGCGCGCTTCGAGCTGCCAAATCACAAAAATTAACGTCGCTGTTAACCAATTGTTGACCACGAGGCGCGAGGACTTGGTTAAGCGGACCAGCCGGGGGGCGTTGGTTTCGTGATTAACGGGGTAACCAAACAATGGAACTTAAACCAATCACTGGCGGCGTAGCCACCGAACTGGGCACGAACCTGAACAACGAGATCCTTGCCGAATATCTGGCAGCTGCATCTCATGGCGACATTTCAGCGCATTTTGATCTGGGCGTATCTTTTTCAACCGGCAGCAATGGCGCTGAATGCGATCTTATCGAGGCGCACAAATGGTTTAACCTTGCCGCTGCGCAGGGTCATGAAGAGGCAGCATGGTGCCGCGCAGATATTTCTGACGAAATGACCGCTCGCGAAATCGCAGAAGCTCAGCGCCGTGCGCGCCAATGGCTCTCTGAGACCCGCCGCCAAGCTGCCTAATTCTGTTTGAAGGGCGTGCGCCGGTCCAACATGACTTGATCGGTCGTTACGCCATCGCGCTCGCGCTCTAAGAAGTCCGCGACCGCATCGCGAAAACCAGGGTCGGCAATCCAATGCGCCGACCAGGTTTGCACGGGTTCATAACCACGGGCGAGTTTGTGGCCGCCTTGCGCGCCAGCTTCTACCCGGTCCAAACCGCGCTCGATCGCGATCTCTATGGCTTGGTAATAGCACAGTTCAAAGTGCAGGAAGCGCACATCGCGCGCGCATCCCCAATAGCGGCCATAAAGCGCATCCTGGCCGATGAAATTAAGCGCGCCTGCAATCGGCATCCCCTCGTCCAGAGCGAGGATCATGACGAGGCTGTCGCCCATCCGTTCGTGCAGCAACGTGAACGCCTCACGCGTCAAGTAAGGCGTCCCCCATTTGCGCGCACCCGTGTCTTGGTAGAACACCCAGAACGCATCCCAATGCTCCGCCTTTATCTCGGCTCCGGAAAGGCGAGAGATTTGCAGGTCTTTCTGCGCCGCCGCCCGCTCTTTGCGCAGGTTTTTGCGTTTACGGGACGAGAGAGCATCCAGAAAATCATCAAAAGTGCTGTAGCCGCGGTTAATCCAATGAAATTGCAGATCACTTCGCTTCAACCAGCCGGCATCCTCGAACAAAGGCATTTGTGCTTCATCGATGAAGGTCGCATGCGCTGAGGAGAGCCTGTTTTGCTCACACACCAATTCTGCGCCTTTAAGCAGATGCAGCGCCAATGATGGATCAGAGAGCAGCAGGCGCGGACCAGTCGCAGGGGTAAACGGCGAGGCAATCTGAAGCTTCGGGTAATAGCGCCCGCCGGCGCGCTGATAGGCATCGGCCCAGGAATGGTCGAACACATATTCGCCCTGACTGTGCCCTTTGGCATAGCTCGGCATAGCAGCGAGCAGTTTGCCATTCTCGCCAGTGATGGCGATAGGCACGGGGTCCCAGCCTGTGCCTTCCCCCACGCTGCCGGAATCCTCCATCGCGGTCAGGAATTCATAGCTGACGAAAGGATTTCCGCTCGGGTTGAGCGCGTTCCATTCGGCCGCATCGAAAGAGCCAACGCTTGGCGCCAGCCGCACAGTCAGCTCATCGCCGCTCACGCGATCCCCTCGCCTTCAGCGATCGGAGCGTCGATCAGCCCTCGCGATCGCTCGCGCAATTCCTTGCTGCGAATAGTCCAACTGAGCACTGGCCGCTTCGCCGCGCGCCAAGTCTCGCACAGCGCATTGGGGAGGTCGCGAATATCCATCGCGAGAAAATCTGGCTGAGCTTGCTCGAGCGCGCCGGGTTGCCGCCACACGCCCAGAAACCCAAGGTCCAGCGTGTCTGTGCAGACCAAGCCCCGGGTTGTTTGAGGATCATGTTCGGCAAACCAATGCCCGACGCGCGGATCGAAGCTCATGACCGCATGATCGCCCGCATAATCTGCCAGTGCAGCACTGACACATTTACATGTCAGATCTACATCATATCCAGGCTTGGATTTTATCTCGATCAACACCGGTACTTTGCCGTCAATGATGTCCAGAAACTGAGCAAGCGGGACGGGATGCTCCCGTGTTCCTAACAAGCGCAGCTGAGCGAACTCGCCCATATTGAGCGCGCCTGTTTCGCCCTCTTGGTCTGTCAGCCGAGTAAGCTCCCAGTCGTGGAAAACCATCGGCTCATTGTCGCGGCTGCGCTGAATATCGCATTCAATGCCCATGCCTGCCGCTATGGCCGCCTCCGCTGCAGCGACCGAGTTTTCCGGAACACCAGGCCCATGCAGTCCGCGGTGTGCATAGGCCCACTCAGTCAGCCAATAAGGAGCGCGGCGCTCACTCACTGGCAATGGCGATAATCGCGTCCACCTCAACCGCAGCGCCTAGCGGCAAGGCTGGCACGCCGACGGCAGCACGTGCGTGGCGGCCAATGTCGCCAAACACCTCTTGCATCAGATCAGAAGCGCCATTGGCGACCTTAGGTTGGTCGGTGTATTCTGGCGTGCAATTGACGAATGCACCAAGTTTTACGACCCGCGTCACGCGGTCGAGATCGATCCCAGCGGCTTTGAGCTGCGCCAAAACCATCAGCCCGCATGCCCGCGCCGCGGCCTGGCCATCTTCAAGCGAAACATCAGCGCCCAACCGGCCAGTCGCAAGCTCTCCCTCAATAAAAGGCAATTGGCCGGAGACATGCGCAAAGCCATTCTGCACCACGACCGGGACATAGCTCGCAACGGGTGCAGCGGCCTCTGGCAACGTGATACCAAGTTCCTTCAGGCGGGCTTCGATACTCATCGTGCTTCCTCTTCCAAACGCTCTAACAACCACGGTAACGCGCGCGACCAATCATCGATCCTCGCATTGGCGTGACCGGCCTTGTGCGCACAATTGATATGCGGCGCGATCATAGGCTCCCCGCACAAGTGCAATCGCACTGTGTCCGGCACCACTTCTGATGCGGATTCGTGATGCTGCGCCAAGTCATCAATGAAAATCGCCCGGCTCGGCGAATATTCTGCCAAAATGGATTGCAGCGCCGGGCCTTTTGGACCCTGATTGGTAAACACGCGAGCGTTGAGACCGTGCGCCGCCAATTGCTGAGCGCGGTGATCGCGCCGCTCATCGACCAGATTGGTCAGGATCACGACGTCGGCTTGCTCTGACAAATGGTTGAGGCCCTCGACCGCGCCCGCAATCGGCATTTGGCTGTCCATTTCGGTGTCGAAAAAGCCGCCAAGAAACCGCCAAATATCCTTTTGGTCCAGCACATCACCACTCTCTTGCCATCGCAAAGCGGTCGCGAAGCTGTTGCCCTCCAGCTCAAAATCCACGCCTTGGCTGCTCTCAAGCCATTGCTTAAACGGTGCGACCATGTGGAGGATCACTTCGTCACAATCACTGATGATAAGAGGCCGGCTCATGATGCGAGCTCCTGGCGAGCAGCGATCAGTTCTTCGGGCGTCACCGCGAGCGCTTCTGCAGCTCTGATCAGGTCCGGTTCGTGGTTCGCGAGAAAATCGAAAACCGAGGCTAGCACCGTCGGATCGTTCAATCCGCCGCGCAAGCTATCCGCGTCAAGCCCGGTCAAATCGAGGTAGCGCTCCGCGCGCTCACCGTCCTCCAGGACCCACCCCAGCACCGCCAAAGCTAGGGTTTGCGGGCTAAGCTGTTGCGCTTCGGCATCGTGAATATTTGGATTTTGAATTGTCGTAACCTCTTTGTCGGGGTAATCAGCCCACTTCGGGGGAGCATCGGTCAGTGGCAAAGCGAATCTTGGTTGTCGAGGATAATGACCTCAATCGAAAACTGTTCTGCGACGTGTTGAAGGCAAACGGCTTTGAAGTCGAGCCTGTCGCGGATGGCGATCAGGTGCTTGAAATGGCGCGCGGAACAGCTCCTGATTTGATCATCATGGATATTCAGCTGCCGGGCATTTCCGGTGTAGACCTGATCGAGGCAGCCAAGCGTGACACGTCGCTGTGCGAGATCCCGGTTTTGGCGGTCACAGCCTTTGCCGGAAAGGGTGACGAGGAACGGATTCGCTCGGCAGGTGCCGCCGGTTACCTCGCAAAGCCCGTTTCGATCATGCCGTTTATGAATGCGGTCAAAGCTCTGGTTTGACGCGAAAATGTGGATCGCGCCCCATTGGCGCCCGCAGCTTGAATTCTCGAAGTTGAAGGCCAAATGTCGGTGAAGCGGCAATGATTTGAGCCGTTTGCCCCCGAGAAATGGTTTCATATGGGCTAGTCTGCGATTCCAAATACCTCTAGACCTCAACTTTGAAGCTGAAATTGCACCGAGAAAGTGAGCGCCAACACCATGGATTCTGCCGCAGTTGATGAGCGTATCCGCACCTTGATCGAGCCTTTCAATAAGAAGGGCGTTACCATCGAAGACGCGACCACATTTGCTGGAGATCTTGAGTTCGACAGCCTGACCGTGATGGATTTCGTCGCCGAGATTGAAGACGAATTCGACATCATCATCAGCATGAACCAACAAGCCGAAATCGAAAATTACGGTCAGTTGGTCGCTGCTGTGCACAAAATGCAGGATAGCTGATATAGGCTTTGCCCATGACTGAGACCCTTACCGATATCGCGCCAACTGGCGATCTGCTGTCCAAGTTCGACGACCTCATCCAAACGCGCGAAACCCTGCTCGCAAGCGGTATTGAAGACCCCTTCAATCTCGTCATGGAAAAGGTGCTCTCGCCGACAACTGCGATTTGCAATGGACGCGAGACGATCTTGCTCGGCACATACAATTACATGGGAATGACGTTCGATCCGGATGTAATCGATGCGGGCAAGCAAGCCTTGTCCGATTACGGTTCAGGCACCACCGGCAGCCGCGTTCTCAATGGCACCTATCAGGGTCACCGGGAATGCGAAGATGCATTGCGCGAATTTTACGCGATGGATCACGCGATGGTGTTCTCAACGGGCTATCAGGCCAATCTCGGGATCATCGCTACTCTCGCCGGTAAGGGCGACTACATCGTCCTTGATATCGATAGCCACGCCTCGATTTGGGATGGCTGCGCGATGGGCAATGCTGAGGTTGTTCCGTTCAAACACAATGATGTCGAAGCGATGGAAAAGCGCCTGCGCCGCATTCCAGAGGGCGCTGGCAAACTCGTCATCCTCGAAGGCGTCTATTCGATGCTGGGTGACGTTGCCCCGCTAAAAGAAATGGTCGCGATCGCGAAGAGATATGGCGCGATGGTGCTGGTCGACGAAGCGCATTCGATGGGCTTTATTGGCAAAAACGGCCGCGGCGTATGCGAAGAGCAAGGCGTGATCGACGATGTCGATTTTGTCATCGGCACATTTTCAAAAAGCGTTGGAACAGTTGGCGGGTTTTGTGTTTCCAACCACCCCAAATTCGACATTATGCGGCTTGTGTGCCGCCCGTATGTTTTCACCGCCAGCCTACCGCCAAGCGTAGTGGCGACGGCTGCGACTTCCATTCGCAAGCTGATGCACGGCGCTAACAAACGCGCGCACCTTTGGGAAAATTCCAAACGGCTCCACGGCGGTTTGACCGAACTCGGCTTTCAGCTTGGCACCAGCGAGCCGCAAAGCGCGATCGTGGCTGTGATTATGCCGGATCTGGAGCGCGGTGCGGCTATGTGGGAAGCGCTGCTCAAAGAAGGGCTTTACGTCAATCTGGCGCGGCCACCGGCGACACCGGCGAACATGACCTTGCTGCGCTGCTCGCTATGTGCGGAACACTCGGCGGAAGAAGTCGAGACAGTCCTCGGCATGTTCGAACGCGCCGGCAAGGCGATGGGCATTATCTAAGCACTAAGCGCGCACTTCGGTTGCGTTGTCGCAGGCGTTCACTTCGCCTTCGTTCTCGCTGCCCGCGAGCTGCGTGAACACCACGAAGCCGCCGACCACCAGAATAACAAAGGCCGTGGTGACCCAGCCAAGGTATTTGTCGATGACAGCCTTGATCGGCGCTCCGAACAGCTGGAATAGCACGCCGACGATCATGAAGATGAGCGCGCGCCCAGCGATGGCAGCGAGCGTGAACGTCATTAGGTTCATCTCGATAAAGCCCGCCGTGATTGTCATCAATTTAAACGGAACCGGGGTACCAGCGGCAAAGAAGACGGCCAGGCCGCCTTGCTCGCGGATGTAGCAAGCCGCGACCGGGAAGCTCTCGGTTAGGCCGAGCACACCGATTACCCAAGAGCCGACGGCGTCGTACAGAAAGTATCCGATTGCATAACCGAACAATCCGCCAAGCACCGATGAGACCGTGGCGACAATCGCAAAACGGATCGCTTTCTTCGGCTCAGCAAGACACATCAGGCCAAGCAGCGGGTGCGGCGGAATTGGAAAGAAGCTCGATTCGATGAAGCAGAAGAACGCCAGCCACCACACAGCCTTTGGGTGAGCGGCCTTGTCCATGGTCCAATTGTAGAGACCGCGCAGCAATTTCATCATGAGCTTGGGTGTCTTTCGCCAGTTCGCGCCCGAGTGATCACCAGCGCTTAGCCGCGCCCTAGACAGGACGCAACTGAGATTAAATAACCTATTTGGTACTTTTATATTGACATTGTCACGATCATTGGTTAGAAGAAGTCAACATCGCGATAGTGTGAGTCGAAACGAGGGGCTGAGACAAACCTCAGACCAGCTCCCGCGACTTTCCTATTTCGGCCCCCCTGGCGTTTCAGCTTCAGCCGGGCCGAGCGGAGACCAAAGATGCCAGACAACTTACGGTCGGATGACCCCGGCCAGGAAAAACGCCCGCGGATAAACTCGCGTTGGCGCGACCGGTTCATTGAGCGCCTCGCGCAATCCTCAAACGTCAGTCGCTCTGCTGAATTTGCCGGCGTGTCGAACAGTTATGTCTACCGCGCCCGGGCCAACGAGCCAGAGTTTGCCCAGCGCTGGCTCGCCGCATTATGGGAAGGGTATGAGCATTTGGAAATGGAAGTCCTTCGCCGACTGCGTGAAGGCGACCTGCAAACAGATGATGCGACAAAGTACGACTTTGCCAACGCCATTCGCCTGCTGAACGCGCACCGCGACAATGCCGCCAGAGCGCAAGCGGAGCAGCGCAATGTAAGCGCCGCCGAAATTCGCGGATCGATCGATCGCAAGGTGGAGGAGATCCGGCTCAGAATACAGCAGGAGCGGACCCGAGAAGCGAAAAGTTCGTGATCGAGCAAAATGATTGGCTGGCGACTGCGCCGGCCATGGCGCGCGAAGAATTGAGCCGCGTGCTCAACGCTCAAGAACGCGCAGAATTTGCCTATCACTGGGGCTTTTTTGCGCGGCTTGCGCAATTGCCGCCCAAAGGCGAGTGGCGCATCTGGTTGATCCTGGCTGGACGCGGTTTTGGCAAAACCCGCGCGGGCTCGGAATGGGTGCGATCAATCGCTGAAGGCAATTCTCAGGCGCGGATCGCATTGGTCTCGTCTTCTCTGGCCGAAGCGCGCTCTGTTATGGTTGAGGGAGAAAGCGGAATTATCGCCTGCTGCCCGCCAGAGCGCAGGCCCGTTTTTGAACCGTCACTAAGGAGGCTGCGCTTTCCCAACGGGGCGCAAGCGCAGCTGTTCTCAGCCGCGGAACCAGAATTACTAAGAGGACCTCAGCATACCCATGCATGTCGCGCAGAATTTTGCGGGCCGGGATGCACCCTGTCTGCGCTCGGACTAACCAGCGTCCAAGAGGTCTCACAAATCGACTTTGACGCCAATCGAGTGTCCTTCGGCGATCTTTCCTACGATCTCTACATAGATGGAAAGCTCCGGTTCTTAAGTGGGCCTCAAACCGGACTAACCTTCGGAATCGTAAGCGCGGATCCACAGGGTCTAATTCTAGACCGCGCCCTATCCGAGGGCACTCAATTGGGCACACGCGCAGAATTGCTCGAGGGCTGCGACCACACTTTGGCAACATGCGCCGGACGCTTTAGCAATGCCGCTAACTTTCGCGGTGAGCCGTTTCTGCCAGGTAACGATCTCTTGTCGCGCTATGGTAAACCGACCGAATGACACGCGCGCTTCTGCTCGCCGAAGCAGCTGCATCTTTCGTAGGCGCGCCCTTTAGGCTCCACGGACGTGACCCGGCAAGCGGCATAGACTGCATTGGCCTTTTGGGCTGCAGCTTGCGCAAAGCGGGTGTAAATCACCAGCTTCCAATCGGCTACAAACTGCGCAATGAAAGCGCCGACCCTTGGCTAGTCTGTGCATCATTATCTGGGCTCAGCGAAATTTGCGACACCATCAAGGCGGGCGATGTCCTTCTCGTAAGCCCATCTCCTGGCCAGTTTCACATTATGATCGCTGAGCATTCGGCAAGCTTCATTCATGCTCACATCGGCTTCCAACGCGTAATTCGGGAGCCCGCACCAGCGAGCATTTCGCTCATCAAGCACTGGCGACTTGAACCTGAAACCCAAGGAAAAACCTGATGGCAACGCTTCTCCTCACAGCAGTGGGAACGGCTATTGGTGGTCCGGTTGGTGGCGCAATTGGCGCACTTATCGGTCAGCAAGCCGACCAAGCAATATTCGGTTCTGGAACCATAGAGGGACCTCGCCTCAAAGAACTTTCAGTGACCACATCAAGCTATGGGCAGCCTATTGCTCGGGTCTTTGGGCGCATGCGAGTGCCCGGAACCGTGATTTGGTCCACCGACTTAATCGAGAGCGCCGAGAAAAGAGGCGGAGGCAAAGGTCGGCCTTCGACCAAGACTTTCAGCTATTCTGCCTCATTTGCTGTGGCCTTGAGCAGCCTGCCAGTGTCCTCACTAGGTCGGATCTGGGCCGATGGTGAACTGCTGAGAGGCGCAGCCGGGGACCTGAAAACTGAGGGCATTCTCAGGTTCTATGATGGCCACGGGGATGATCCTGTCGACCCGATCATTGCAGCTGACAGGGGCAGCTCTGCGCCAGCTTTTAGAGACTGCGCTTACGTCGTTTTTGAAGACCTGCAATTGGCTGACTTTGGCAATCGTATTCCGGCGCTCACTTTTGAGATCATGGCGGAGAGCCCTACGTCCGTTGCACTTAACGACATTGTCCCTCAGGCGATCTCTGGCGGATCAACTCAAACCCTGCATCATTTGCGGGGGTTTGCTGATGAAGGTGGACCGTTGGCATCATCTCTATCGGCACTGAACCGAATTTTCCCGCTTTCTTGCGTGACGAGGGCCAGCGGATTTAGTCTCGCTCAAGTCGAAAACTCTGAGCCGGAGCTTTTCACCCTTCCTCCAGAGGTTAGCCATTCGGACGAAGAGCAGCGAAACAGGCGAAGGGCCGAGAGGTTCGCGCAAGAACCGTTCGCGCTACGTTATTACGACGAAAACCGCGACTACCAGCCCGGCGTCCAACGGGCGATCGGTTCAAAGCCGAATGGCCGTGAGGCAATGATCGACATTCCGGCTACTATGCGTGCGGATGGCGCTCGCGAGCTCGCGAATATGAACGCAAACCGAGTAAGGTGGCAAAACGAGCAATTGACTTGGCAAACGGCTGATCTTGACCCTGCGATGGAACCTGGGTCACTCGTAAGGATCCCCGATATGCCTGGACGATGGCTCGTCAAGGGGTGGGAATGGTTTGATCGGGGCGTTGAACTGAATTTGGAAAGACTGGCACCGGAGCTAGCTGGAAACGTTTCCTCCGATGCAGGCTCCGCGAACACTCCCGATGATGAGCTCGTTGGCCCAACTCTCCTGAGCCTGTTTGAAGTACCCTCCGATGGAACGAGTTCTTCTTCTGAACCACTAATATTGGCAGCGGCCTCATCAGCAACGTCAAGCTGGAAGGGTGCAGCTTTGTTTGTTGAGCGGGCGGGAGGTCTTGTCCCAATCGGCTCTGCGGGTTCACGGCGAGCTGTTTCCGGGGTCATTGTCGATAGCCTCGGGCCATCCAATGCTACCCATTTCGAAGCCGGCTCATCAATGCTGATTGATCTTCCCGATGATGACCTTTCTTTCTCTGAAACCACAATTGCCGGGCTAGCGCATGGCGAGAACCGCGTTCTTGTTGGTGGCGAAGTCTTACAATTTCTGTCCGCCGAGGTGGTGAGCCCAGGAAGATGGCAGCTCTCGGGGCTGCTGCGTGGCAGGGGCGGGACAGAGAATGCCGCGCAAAATGGTCATGGGCCCGGCACTCCAGTGATCTTGCTCGATGAGAGGCTAACCGCGCTCGACCCTTCTGAAGTCCCATCCAACGCCAGCACTAGGATCGCGGCAATCGGCCTCGGTGACGATGAGCCAGTGTTTGCGGATCTTTCTAATTCAGGGCTTTCGAGACGACCTTTGACGCCCGTCCACCCCCGCCGATCCATAATAGATGATGGAGTTTGGCACTTTTGCTGGACGCGGCGCGCTCGGGGCCAGTGGCTGTGGGAAGATCTGGTCGACACTCCATTCGTCGAAGAACGAGAGGCCTATCTTATTGGGTTTGGCCCAACTGACGATCCGTTTCGTTCTTGGGAAACTACTGAACCGGAGATCAGTTTTTCGGAAGCTGAGCGAAGCGGACTGGTAGCAGATTTCGGCCCACAAGAATTCTGGGTCAAACAGATCGGAACGTTTTCGAACTCGCCAGCAATCCATCTGGCAACACTTTCCTAAAAAATTGATGGAGTCCCACTATGCCGACAGCCGCTTCTTTTCCGGCAACGACCTCAAATTACTCATTGCCCTTGCTCTTTTCAGGTCAAGCGCAAAAGGAATTCTTCGCCAACGAAGCGTTCTCTTTGATTGATAGCCTATTGCCGAAAACAGTTCTCGGCGTTCAAGATACGCCTCCAACCACACCTAGTACGGGCGACGTCTATGTAGTCGGTGCTGGTTCAGATGAATGGATCGGCCAGGATAATGGTTTGGCTATTTTCCTGAATAATTCTTGGCATTTTGTGCCAGCAACGCCCGGTATGATGGTATTCAACCAAGATACGAACCAAATCATGCTCTTCTCGTCCGCTTGGGCGAGCGCGGCCGAACCGATCTTGCCCCAAGGTGGCAGCGTTGTGGATGCAGAGGCTCGAATCATGCTCGCTGAGATCGTCGATGTCCTAAAGGCGGTTGGTATTCTTGCATGAAGCTCAAACGGAGCTCTTGCACGCTACGCAACTGCCACAAGATATGACGAAGCCTGCCTTTTTTGGGACCAGCTCCGCCAATAGCGACTTTAATGCAACAGTTTGATCGATTGATTGCTTGCCACGGGTAAAGGGAAAAGTTAGAGAGTGCGCTGCTCCAAATAACGCTAAAAAGGGGATTATTGGAATGCGCAAACTCGTCATAGGATTGGCGATGGCTTCAACGGCGCTCGCAGCGCCTGCTACGGCTCGTGATGGGCAGTGGTACATCCAAGGCGATGGTGGAGCCATGCTCGTCGAAGATATCGAATTCGACGTAAATGGAACTTCAGATGCGGTAGGTACTGATTATAATTCAGGTTATGACTTTGGTGCTGCTGTAGGTTACGACTTCGGAGCCTTTCGCTTAGAAGCTGAAGCGAGTTATCGAGCTGCAGATCTCGATAGTCTCTCGGTCGGTGCATTGGGCATTGCGGGTGAAAGTACCACTGCTCTTGCGAGCAATGGCGCATTTCCAGCTGCTGGCGAAATGAACGCGCTCAGCTTTATGCTGAACGGTTTGCTTGATTTCGGATCTGATGACGGCGTCCAAGCATTTGCTGGTGGCGGTGTTGGAGTCGCACGGGTCGATCTTGACGGAACAGTTGCTTCGAATGGCCCTGGCGCTTTCAACGACTCTGACACTGGCCTGGCTTGGCAAGTACTCGCTGGCGTCCGCGCACCACTGAATGATAGCTGGGATATCGGATTGAAATATCGATATTTCAATGCGGTAAACGTTGACATCGTCGACACGCTGGGTTCACAATATGAAACGGACGTAAGCACGCACTCGATCCTCGGTTCGATCACTTACAACTTCGGCGGCGACGTGGCACCACCACCACCGCCACCACCGCCGCCTGCACCGCCGGCGCCACCACCGCCACCACCGCCACCTGCACCGCCTGCACCTGCTGCGGCTCCATGTAACACTGGCCCATACATCGTGTTCTTCGATTGGGATGAATCAGTGATTACACCCGAGGCGGCAACGATCTTGGATAGCGCGGTTACCGCCTATGCTGATTGTGGTTCGGCGAATGTTATGCTTGCAGGCCACACTGACCGTTCGGGCAGCGTGACTTACAACATGGCTCTGGCTGAGCGTCGTAACGCTTCGGTTCGTGGCTACCTTGCTGGCCGGGGTGTTCCTGAAGGACGCATCACTGGTGAAGCATTTGGCGAATCGCAGCCTCGCGTGCCCACCGCAGACGGTGTTCGCGAACTGCAAAACCGCCGCGTAGAAGTGACTTACGGCCCGGGTTCGGGCATGTAATCGCGACTAACGCCGATAAATTGAAAAGAGGGGTCGGCACAGTCCGGCCCCTTTTTTTGCCAAAATTTCCAGTCTGGAACCTGATATGCCTCGCCTCATCCCTACCGCCTTGCTCTTCTCTTGCCTTGCGCTGAGTGCATGTGGCTCTGGTCCAGAGAGCTCAAGCACCACCCCAGATACTAAAGAGGCTCAACCGGACCAAGTTGCTGCCGCGAAGCTACTCAAGGCTGGCGGTGATGAAGTGGGCTCAGTGCAGCTGATCAAGCAATCCAACGCCCTCTCTGTTGAATTGGTGGTCGAGAGTCTTGAACCTGGAGAGCGAGCTTTTCACCTCCACACAGCGGGCGTTTGCGATGGGCCCGATTTCAAGACAGCAGGCGGGCACCTCAATCCATTCGAGAAAACTCATGGCTCGCAAAGTGAGGGCGGAGCACATCTTGGTGACCTCCCTAACCTGATCATCGAAGACCGATCACCATTCGAAACATCGTTTCAGCTATCTGGTACCGCGGACGAATTGCTTCCGCTCATCTTCGACGAGGACGGCACAGCAGTCATGATACATGCCGGCCCAGACGATTATGTCAGCGACCCTGCAGGTGCAGCTGGACCACGCATTGCTTGCGGTGTGCTCGTCAAGGAATAGACGGCGGTCTAGCCTCCAGGTTTTGGCTCCCCCGCAGCTTGTGCGCGCTCAAGCACCGTCGCATTCGCTCGCGGGACGAGGCGAATAGCCGTGATCAGCAAAAGCAGACCAACCGGCGTAATCCATAGCGTAGAGAGCACTCCCACGCTCAATCCCGCGTCATCTTGCGCTGAAACATAGCCAGCGGTGTACGGACCAAGCGCCAATCCCACCAGAGTTGTAGCCAAAAAGAATGTGGCCGTCGCGGTTCCCCGCATCCTAGGGAGGACCAGAGCTTGGCTGCTGGCTGCTGCTGCACCGAGTGCCGATGCCGCCAATGCGCTGGTGATGACGTTTAGAATGAGAAACAGCGTGAAGCTATCGGTTGTGTATTGAACGAGGGCGAAGGGGATTGGGCTGACAAGTCCAAACAAAATTACCCAAATCCGACCGGATGAGAAACGCGTGAACAATGCATCGGCCATTCTACCGCCTAGGATCACTCCCAAAAATCCGCCAGCTGCGCCCCCACCGCCGAGCCAGAAGCCAAGCTCAGCCTTAGAAACGTCGAACGTCCTTTCGGCATATGGCGCGCCCCAATAAGAGGCGGCGTAGGCCATAAATGCTACGGTTCCGTACCCGAGGATCGTGCAAAGGAAGGCCGGAGACCCCCAAGTCAGAGCGAATGTGGGATAGTCGCGCTCTCGAAGAGCGCTCGCCCAGCAAAAGACTGCATAATACCCGATCGCGAGCAACAGCCATTGATCCGTGATCGGCGCAAAGATGAACCCAGGGCCCGAACCTAGAATGTTCGTCAGACCATAAGCGACCGCAAGTGCGCCAATGAAAACCGCGATGTTGATCGCCAGAGCTTTTCCGCCCCGGGCAGCAGCACCGAAAAAGGTAAAGCCTGGGATGACCGTGTAGAGCTCTCGCACGAAGCCTTTGAAGGGATGCGGATCTTCCGGCGTCTCAAGACCATCGATTGCTCCGCGAACCGGCTCGCGCAGGGTCACGACCCAAATCGCCAAAAGCAAACCGGGCACCCCGACCGCAATAAAGGCCGCCTGCCAGCCCGCTAGGCCCAGCACTGGATCGCCTTGCGGGAACGCTGCGTTCCAGCGGTCCACAACCAGCCCGCCAATCGCAAGCGAAATTCCCCCGCCAATATAAATGCCTGAGCTGTATATTGCGAGTGCGGTTGCCCTCAGTCTCGCCGGAAACCAATCCGAAATGAGCGAGTAGGCCGAGGGACTTGCAGTCGCTTCGCCAACACCAACGCCAATTCTTGCAACCGTCAACGTCGCGGCATCTCGTGCAAAACCTGACACCGCGGTCATTGCCGACCAGAGGGCAAGGCCAATGGTCATAAGCCGCACGCGCTTCCAACTATCGGCTAATTTCCCAAGTGGGATGCCGAAGAGTGCGTAGAAGATCGCGAACGCAGTACCGTACAAAAAGCCGAGATAGGCATCATCAACGCCTAGGTCCGCCTTGATGTCATTGGCCAAGATCGACAAGATCTGCCGGTCAATAAAGTTGAGCACATAGACCACCACCAAGACGCTCAGTGCATACCAGGAATAGGTGGGTACCGGCTGGTCAGTATCGACCGCTGGCTGGCTTTCGGTGTCGCTCAAGTCAGTTCCCCAGTTGGAGCAGGCATTTCTTATGCTGCGTATTGCGTGTTGTCGGTTAGATTCGCCTCGGCAAAACCCTTGCGCCTGAGCCGGCATGAATCGCACTCACCACACGCCGCTCCATCGGGCGCGGGGTCATAGCAGGACCAGCTCCAAGCAGGGTCGAGACCCAAGCGAGCGCATTCACTCGCAATATCGGCTTTCGTCATATGCTGAAGAGGCGTGTGAATCTCGAATGGAAACCCTTCCACTCCGGCCTTTGTCCCAAGGCGAGCGGTCTCAGCAAAGCTGGCGATGAATTCGGGACGGCAGTCTGGATAGCCAGAATAATCAAGGGCATTTACCCCGATAAAAACATCCTTGGCGCCCGCGGCTTCAGCAAATGCGATTGTCAGCGCGAGAAACACCAGATTGCGAGCAGGCACATAGGTAACGGGAATATCATCCGCCACACCCGTTTTGGGTACGTCGATATCAGCTGTCAGTGCCGATCCACCAAATGAGCGCAGATCGAGCGACATTTGCACCTGTCGCTCAAGACCCAATTTCTCAGCGATATCTTTGGCTGATTGCAATTCCCGGCGATGGCGCTGGCCATAATCGATCGTGAGCGCTTGAACGGCAAACCCGCGCTCTTTCGCAATTCCAGCTGATACCATTGAGTCGAGCCCGCCTGATAACAGGACCACGGCGGTGGGCTTCTTTTGCTCTTGTTCGAAACTCATCGTCACTGGATTAGCGCGCTTACAATATTAAGCAATCCACCGTCGCCAATTCCTACGCAATTAGCATGTGCCAGTGCGGCGGGCCTCTGCGGTCACCTGAAAAGGCAAGCCGCCAACAATCCCTTGGCTTTCCAATTGGACCAAAGATGAAGTTTCGCGGCGAATATTTGTCCGCCCATAGCCATCGCCCGGGCAGGTGTATTGGACCGACACTTCGGACGCCCCATCCTCCACCACGAATCGGCTGCAATTGTTCTGAGTATGGCGCAGCTGGATGAGCTCTCGCCCGCTGCGCACGCAAATTTTTCGCGAAGGAGAGCCGTCTCGCGGCTTCACGGTCCATTCGCCCTTTGTGAGCCCAGATAGCATCGCCAGCCCATCGGACTGTGCAGCCAGAGGTACGGCTCCAACGACAGCAAACAGACCTAAGGCCATCAGCTTTCGCTTACCAATCGGTGCGCTACGTTTTTTCATCAGCATACCTCGCCACATATTTGCTGCACTGAGTTGTACGTATTGGACAACCCACGATGAGCCGTTCCTGAATAGCGATGAACTGTTAAATTGCCAAGACATATTGCTGAGCGCAAAACTGGCAATCGACCACAATCCGCCCTTCATCATCACGCATTGCATCCTGCTCATCAGCTGGGAAGCGAGCGATGACGCTATGATAATAGTCCGCACTGCAGCGGCAACCGCGCTTCAGTTCCCTACCGGGCTGAACCCGAATCTGATCCTCTTCGTGGAACAAACGCCACACGATGCTTTCCATGGAAAGCTCGAGATCAAGCAATTCCTCATGACTGATAGTGCCAGCGAGCGCGACGATGTGTTCCCAATCCGGATGGTCAAGGCGAACATGCAAACGCTCACGCCCCTCTTCGCCATCGGCAAGGTGCTGGATAAGCACACCGGCCGCGTGATGGCCGCCGGCGCTGGATCGGCTGGCGACCCTGATGAGTGTGGGCACTTGCTCTGACTGAACAAAGTAGTTCTCGCACGCCTCAGACAGATTGTCCCCTTCCAGCGGGACGATGCCCTGATAACGCTTGCCCGCACCCGTTTCGAAGGTGATCGCAAGGTACCCCTCCCCAAACAAAGCCGCGAGCGCTGGATTAGCGCCAAGGCCCTCAACCTTAGCGCCATCAAACTCAGCATAGCCGCGCATTGTCCCGCCGCGATAATCGCACACGAGCAATTGCACCGGGCCTGCCTTCGTCTGCGCCTGCATGGTCAGTTGGCCATCTTCACCCTTGAGCAAACCGCCCATAAGGGCGCCCAGCACCAGCGCTTCGCCAAGCAGGTGCTGAATGGGAGCCGGGTAATCATGCACCGCCAGAACATCGTTCAGCACTGCGTCAAGGCGAACCACGCGGCCACGGGCGCTGCGCGAAGGCAGAGTGAAGCCAAGCAGCTTATCAGCGAACGTCTCGGGCTCTTGCGCCGTGGGAGATTGGGCTTGTGTCATAGCGAACTATATGGTGGCTCTAACGCGGGAGTTAAGCCTCAATCGCGGGGCGAGCCTCACGCAAGCAGGCCAAAGCTCCACAGCAGAACAGATTTCTGCGCATGAATGCGGTTTTCCGCCTCGTCAAAGACGGCCGATTGCGGCCCTTCAAACACTTCTTCGCTTACTTCTTCGCCGACGTGCGCAGGCAGGCAATGCAGGAACAATGCGTCAGGTTTGGCCTCAGCCATAAGCGGCGCATTCACCTGAAAGGGCTCCATAGCGCGGCGCTTCTCATCTGCATCCGCTTGTCCCATCGAAATCCAAGTGTCGGTCACCAACACGTCAGCGCCGCGAGCCGCCGCTGAGGCATCTTGCGTCAGAGTGACCTCAGCCCCTCCAGCCCGCGCCATTTCGACAAATTCACTGTCTGGCTCATAGCCAGCTGGCGTCGCCACCCGAACATTGAACCTCATCAGGCTCGCCGCTTCCAAGATGGAGTGCAGCACATTGTTGCCATCGCCGAACCAAGCGACCTCCAAGCCCGGCAGAGGCTTGCCATGTTCAATCACTGTGAGCAGGTCGGCCACGATCTGGCACGGGTGCGAACGATCAGTCAGCCCGTTGATCACAGGCACGGTCGCGTGGCGCGCCATTTCCTCGATCTTCGCATGATCATCGGTCCGCAGCATGATTGCATCGACCATTCGGCTGAGGACGCGGGCGGTATCCGCAATAGTCTCGCCGCGCCCCAATTGGCTCGATGCGCTATCCAGGATCAGCACTGAGCCGCCCAGCTGCCGCATCGCAATGTCAAAGCTCACGCGGGTCCGCGTGGAGTTCTTCTCAAACACCAAAGCCAAGACTTTGCCCTCCAGCGGAGCGTCGGCATCAGCCTGCCCCTTGCCCCAGTCTTTGCGCGCCGCTTTGCGATCAATCGCATCGCCAACCATTGCCGCAATTGCATTGGCCCCAGCATCGCTGAGATCGAGAAAATGTTGATGCGTCATCAGGCTGGCTCTGGAATTTTATAGCTTGCTGCACCGGCGGAAAGCTTGTCGAAGAACTCGTCAATCTCAGCGTCGCCAATCACCAGCGGCGGAAGCACACGCAAGGTGTTGTCGCCCGCGGCAACGGTCAGCAGATCGTGATTCTCGCGAAGGTGCACAAAGAACGGACGGCTTTCGACCTTCATCTTAATGCCCAGCATCAGACCCATCCCGCGCACCAGCTCGAACAATTCTGGGTAATTGCCGATGAATTGCTCGAGCCGGGTGCGAATGCGCTCACCCTTCTCGCGAACCGAGCTCAAAAACTCCTCATTGGCCACAGCTTCCATGACGGCGCAGCCCGCCGCCATCGCAAGCGGGTTGCCGCCATAGGTCGAGCCATGCGTACCAAAGGTCATCCCGCGCGCCGCCTTTTCGGTTGCTAGACAGGCGCCGAATGGGAAGCCGCCGCCAATGCCCTTTGCCGTCGCGACAATATCGGGCGTGATGCCATATTGCTCATAGGCGTAAAGCGTGCCGGTGCGCGCAACCCCGCATTGCACCTCATCCAGAACAAGCATCAGGTCATGCTCGTCAGCTAGGTCTCTCAGCCCCTGCATGAATTCCTGCGATGCGGGGCGAATGCCGCCCTCCCCTTGGATCGGCTCGACCAGGAAGCCCGCTGTGTTCGGGCCCATCAACGCCTTGGCCGATTCCAAATCATCAAACTCTGCATATTTGAAACCATCGAGCATCGGCGAGAAGCCGTGGTGCATCTTGGTCTGGTTCGATGCGCTGATGGTCGCCATCGTGCGGCCATGAAAGGCGTTCGAAAATGTGATCAGCTCATGCTTGCTCGCATCGCCAGCATCGCCTGCGTTCTGGTGATAAGCGCGCGCGGTTTTGATTGCAGTCTCCACTGCCTCCGCGCCTGAATTGGTAAAGAACACCGTGTCGGCAAAGGTGTTGTCGACCAGCATTTGCGCCAGCTTCTCGCCCTGCGGGCTACCGTAGAGGTTGGAGACATGCATCAAGGTCGCGGCTTGCTCTTGGATCGCCTTGATCAGCCCCTCGTGTGAGTGGCCCAGCAAGTTCACTGCAATGCCGCTGGCAAAATCGAGGTAACGCGTACCATCCTCGTCAATCAGGTGGCAGTGCTCGCCTCGGACCGGACGGACACCGCAGCGAGGGTAGACAGGCATAAGCGGTGTGATCGACATGATTTGATCCTTAAAAACTGAGTGAAATCGAAAATTGAATTCAGGAATGGAAAAGGCGACCCTAAACAGAGCCGCCATTTCCCGAATTGATAAGGCCGCTCATGTTTCCGGTCAAACGGCCCTGATATGTACTGGGGAGATTTATCCCTGCGCAGGCACCAAGTTGACAGCAGAATGCTTGCCTCGTCGATCGACTTCAATGTCGAACTCGTAGCGTTCGCCTTCGTTGATGCCTTGTAGCCCCGAACGCTCAACCGCGCTGATATGCACAAATGCATCCGGCTGACCATCGTCGCGAACCAGGAAGCCAAAGCCCTTCATGGAGTTGAAGAATTTGACGGTTCCAGTTGCTTTCTCGCCGGTCAGCTCACGCTGAGGCGCTGCTTCTTTTTTCTCAACCGCGATCACATCGCCAACCACTTGGAGATCCTGAGCGGAGATTTTGCCGCCGCGATCAACCAGGTTGAACTCAAGCTCTTGACCTTCAGCCAGACCTTCCAGTCCAGCACGCTCAACTGCGCTGATGTGAATGAACACATCTTCGCCGCCGCCTTCTTGAGCGACAAAGCCGAAGCCCTTCTGGCTGTTGAAGAATTTCACAGTACCTTTGCCGGTGCCTACGACTTGAGCGGGCATGCGGTTGAAACCGCCGCCTCCACCGCCGCCGCCGCCAGGGCCACCACGACCGCCACCGCCGCCGCTGCGATCACCGCCGCTGAAACGGTCACCACCGCCTCCGCCGCCGTAACGATCGCCGCCGCCGCCACCTGGCCCGCCACGTCCACCGCCGCCGCCATAGCGATCACCACCGCCACCGCTTCGGTCATTTCCGTAATTGCCTGGAGGCGGGAATCCGTCGCCGCCGCCGCCAAAAGGATCGTAGCTGTCCTCGCCGAATCCGTCGCGCTTGTCCCGGCCGCGCCGACGTCCTCTATCGTAACCCATAACTCAAAACGTACCTTACAAGACTGCCCATCCTCCTATGCATCAGAGCGGGGACAGCAAGCCGCCACTGACACAGGCAGAACGCCGAAATTGTTCGGAGTCCCACCTCGTAGAATCGGTGCATAGCGCACAAACCATTGCTTTGCGAATGATTTAACCGATCCCCGCTGTTATCACTGAGAATTGTGACACTTTCGAACAAGTCCAATACTTGCTTCGCATCAAAGTGTTGGCCATGAAATGCACGCGCACGCAGATATTGTGAGCATTCCAGCAGGCTTTCGCAGCATAAAGGCGATTAAAACCATGAGCGATTTTCGCGAACTCTCACCCGCCATTTTTGCCAGCCCGCAAATCACATTGGATGATGTCGCCGCGGCCAAGGAGGCGGGCGTCACCTTGATCATCAACAACCGGCCAGATGGCGAAGAGCCTGATGCGCCTCAGGGTGATGCGATCAAAGCGGCAGTCAAGGAAGCGGGCCTAGATTATTGCGCGATCCCAATCGGGCATTCCGGGTTCAGCCAGCCGCAGATTGACGAGATGGTTGGCGCAATGGCCAAGGCTGAGGGCAAAGTGCTCGCCTATTGCCGTTCTGGCACACGCTCCACGTTCCTTTGGGCGCTCGCCCAGGCAAAATCCGGCCATAACCCTTCTGGAATTGTGCATGCGGCGGCCAACGCTGGCTATGATGTTAGCCCGGTGCGCCCCATGCTCGATATGCTCTCTGGCCAAGCAGGCGAGTAAACCTGCGCGCTTAGCTACTTGCGGTAATCGAGCGGCGGTTCACGGTCGCCAAGCAGTGATTTGTACGTGTAATCCGGCCCGCGTGCCGCATCGAATTCGGCCTTCGCCGCGCTGCGCAGCCCCGGATTAGTGTAAAGCTCCGCCGCCATCAATGCCATCGCCTTGGCCGCGACCTGAGCGCCTTTATGGCCAATCGAATGACCGCTGGCGGCAACCGCTTGCCAAGTGTGCGCGCTGGTGCCGGGCACCCAAGTGGCCGTGCGCACGCCTACTGTTGGCGTCGCCCACGAGACATCGCCGACATCGGTCGAACCATAGCCAAGGCTCTTATTGTATTCGCCGATTTCGCCCGCACTGCTGAGCGGTTTGGCCGCATCGCCGAGCGATTTTTGAATTTCTTCGGCCCATGCACGCTCTTCAGCGGTGTATTCAACGCCGCCAACCATCCGCAATTTCGCGTCCATCATCTTGGCGAGGGTCTCATTGACCAGCAGCGGATTGTTCCCGTGGATCACTTCCCACTCGACATCAGTTCCTGTGCCGAGCGCAGCGCCCTTGGCCGCATTCTCCAACCGCGCCCAAATCTCATCCACGCCGTCAGGATCGGGATGGCGGACATAATAAAACACCTCGGCAAAGTCCGGCACCACATTGGGCGCATTGCCGCCGCTGGTGATGACGTAGTGCATGCGCGCATCTTGCGGCATATGCTCGTGCAGCATGTTCGCCATCATGTTCATCGCCTCTGCCCCATCAAGCGCAGAGCGGCCCCGCTCTGGCGCGCCAGCCGCATGCGCAGAAATACCTTTGAAGCGAAACTTGGCTGAGCGATTGGCGAGGCTCGTCTGGGCCGCTGCGCTGTTTTCATCGTCCGCGTGCCAGTGGATCGCAATGTCGACATCATCGAACAATCCGGCCCGCGTCATGTAAACCTTGCCAGAACCGCCCTCTTCCGCGGGCGTGCCATAGAAACGGATGCGGCCCGGCGTGCCGGTCGCCTCGAGCCATTGCTTCACTGCGATTGCGGCTGTGAGAGATGCAGCCCCAAACAGATTGTGTCCGCAGGCGTGCCCAGCATGTTTGCCGTCAACCATATCGCGCGTAGCCAGCGCAGACTGGTTGATCCCGGGCAGAGCGTCCATTTCGGCAAGGATCGCAATGATCGGACCGCCCTCACCCCACTCAGCAACGAAGGCGGTCGGGATTTCAGCGACACCTGCCTTGATCTCAAACCCCTCGCCGGCAAGCTCCGATTGCAAAAGCCCGCTCGACTGCGTTTCGAGATAGCCAACCTCGGCCAGATCCCACAATTGCTGAGCCACTCTAGCGGTGCGCTCTTGCTGCGCCTCAACATTGGCGGCTGGGTCTTGAACCTGAGCGCTGAGCGGCGCCGCGCTAAGCAGCAATCCAGCCAAAACGGTGCGAGCAACGAACTTCATGAGCAATCTCCCTTGCGCTCTGCTTGCCGCAAAGCTGCGGCCGTGCCAATCCTTTGCGCATGGAAATTGATCCGCTTCTTCTGCAATTCGGCGGTTCGCTGGTGGCCATCGTGCTGCTGGCGTGGCTCGCCTCTGCTTTGAAGCTGGGCGGTAAGCCTAAATTGGCGAACCACAGCGAGGCCGCGCGCGCAGCTGGCGAGGTGGCGGACGGTTTCGCGCCTATTGAAAGCGCGATTGCGCGTGATGGGGCCGGGGCGCTCCTCAAGGACGCACAAGGCCAGATCATGCTGCTCAAGCCGCATGGTGTGCATTTTGCCGGACGCATTCTTAGCGAGGAAGCCAGCGCCACCACTTCAGACACCATGCTCATCGTCGATACCGGCGAGGCGCGCTTCGGCTCGGTTCGGCTGGCACTCGATGATGCGGACATTTGGGTAGCAGCCATCAATCAGCTAGGCAGGCGCTAGCATGATCGACTTGCCCGACTTCTCTGTTACTGAACTGGCTGTGCCGCTGTTTATCGCGGCAATTCTCGCCGAAATGGCTTGGGCAAAACTGCGCAAGCAAAGCGCCTATGAACCCAAGGACACACTCGTCAGCCTTGGCTTTGGGCTCGGCTCCACGGTCGCAGGCGCGCTGCTTGGCGGTTTCTTCCTAGCAATCTTTATCGCCGCCTATGAATACCGGTTGTTCGACATCAGCGAGAACTGGTGGGGCCCGCTTTGGGCATGGCCAATCGTCTTCGTGCTCGATGATCTCAAATACTACTGGGTCCACCGCGCGGGGCACCGCATTCGCTGGTTCTGGGCCGCGCATGTCAATCACCACTCCAGCCAGCATTACAATCTCTCGACCGCGCTGCGGCAAAGCTGGACGGGATCCTTCACGCTTGGCTTCGTGTTCGCTCTGCCATTGGTGCTGATTGGCTTTCACCCAGGGATGATCGCCGTGTGCGGCGGCATCAATCTGGTCTACCAATTCTGGATCCACACCGAGGCGATTGGCAAAATGCCGCGCTGGTTCGAAGCGGTCATGAACACACCCAGCCATCACCGCGTCCATCACGCCACCAATCCGCGCTATCTTGATCGCAATTATGCGGGCGTTTTCATTGTCTGGGACAGGATGTTCGGCACATTTGAGGCAGAGCGAGACGATGAACCAATCCGCTATGGCATCATCAAACAGCTCGGCAGCTTCAACCTTTTGTGGGCGGTGTTCCATGAATGGGTCGGCATGCTCAGCGATATCGCCCGCGCGCCGTGGCGGCATAAGCTGTCTTATCTGCTGCGCGAACCTGGCTGGACCCATGATGGCAGCCGCGAGACCTCCGATATGATCCGCGAACGCTGGCGCGAGCGCACTGGCCAGTCACCACTAAATCCGGTGGCGGATCGAAACTCGATTGAAAGCCCGCACGAAGCTGCTTAAGCCTGTCTCCTTCCAAGAGGAGAGATCATGGAAAGCTTCGATTACATCGTCATCGGCGGTGGTAGCGGCGGCAGCGCAGCGGCGGGACGGCTCGCCGTCGATGGAACCAAGCGGGTGTGCTTGATCGAGGCAGGCGGGCGCAATGACAACGTCCTGATCAAGACCCCCGGCTTCATGCCCTTCATTCGCAATTCCTCGAATTATAAGTTCGACACCGTGCCGCAAAAGGGGCTGAATGGCCGGATCGGCTATCAACCACGCGGCAAGGGTCTGGGCGGGTCTTCGGCGATCAACGCCATGGTCTATATTCGCGGCAATGCTTGGGATTACGATAATTGGGCGGCAATGGGCTGCACCGGCTGGGCCTATGAGGACGTGCTGCCCTATTTCAAAAAGGCAGAGGCGAATGAGCGCGGCGCGGATGATTATCACGGGGCGGGCGGGCCGCTGTTTGTCTCCGACCTGATCTCGCCCAATCCGGCCAGCCATGCGTTCGTCGAGGCGGCTGGCGAGATGCAGCTGCGCCGCAATGATGATTTCAATGACGAGACCCAAGAGGGCTTTGGCCTTTACCAAGTGACGCAGCGCAATGGCGAGCGTTGGTCCGCGGCCCGCGCCTATGTCGAGCCCATTCGCGAGCAAGGCAATTTCGCGATCCGCACTGGCACCGTGGTTGAGAAGCTTGTAATTGAGCAAGGCCGGGTGACAGGCGTTCGGGTTAAACGCGGCCGCCGCAGTGAAATGCTCTATGCAAAGCGCGGCGTAATCCTGTCCGCTGGCGCATTTAACAGCCCGCAAATCCTGATGCTATCCGGCGTTGGCCCTGGTGCGCACTTGCAAGAACGCGGGATACCAGTGGCGCTCGACCGGCCAGAGGTTGGCGCCAATCTGCAAGACCATTTGGACTATGTCTCCGGCTGGGAGACCGAGAGCGATGTGCCGATTGGCGGAACGATAAAGGGGACATTGCGGATGGCCGCCGCCATGCTCGAGCATCGCCGCAGCCGGACCGGCGCAATGACCACTTGCTATGCCGAAGCAGGCGGGTTCTGGACGGTCATGCCTGATAGCCCCGCGCCCGACGTGCAATGGCATTTTGTGCCCGCCGTCCTAGAGGATCACGGCCGCGAAAAAATCAAAGAGCACGGCTTTTCTCTGCACGCCTGCGTCCTGCGCCCAGAAAGCCGCGGCACAGTGCGGCTGGCATCGCGCCGCGCGACTGACGCGCCAGTGATCGATCCGAACTTCCTAGATGATGAGCGCGATCTCGCGGTCCTAAGAGCTGGCGTACGTCTCTCTCACCGGATTGTAGATGCCCCTGCGCTGCAAGAATATGGCCCCACCGATCGGCACCCGATCGACCTCGACAATGACGACGAGCTCGACAATCTCATCAGGCAGCGCGCCGACACCGTCTATCACCCGGTCGGCACCTGCCGCATGGGCAGCGACAAGGACAGCGTGGTTGATCCAACGCTCAAAGTGCGCGGACTCGAGGGACTATGGATCGCAGATGCCAGCGTGATGCCCAAAATCGTCAGCGGCAACACCAATGCGCCGAGCATTATGATCGGCGAACGCTGCGCTGACTTTGTGAAGGCTGCGACCAACTAGTCGTGTCTTCAGGAAGCTAGGGCCGGAGCGCGATAATCGCCCCGGCCCTTGAAATTTCTCAGATCAGCGAAATCAGAATGATTGGCGCGCAGTCACCCCAAATGTACGTGGGTTGCCAATTCGGTAGCCCAGCCGTGCTCTGCCGCCGCGTTCGCGGTCGAACGACAGCAGGGCGTTCTCGTCAAATACGTTGTTGGCATAGATCACCAGACTAAGCCCACTGTCGAAATCGACCCCGGCGCTCAGGTTCACCAGCTGATAATCGTCGAGTAGCAGATCAACGGTGGTAGCCGCATCAGCGGGCGCGCCGCCGAAGGGTAGACCATGCACAAAGGTGCGCGGATTGTTTTCCTGATCCGCTGGCTGAGTAAAGCGCGAACCCACATGGGTTACAGACGCAGAGAAATACGCTTCTGCACTGTCAGAGATCGGCCATTCATAACTACCGCTGGCCGACAATTGCAGCTCTGGCACCGAAGGCAGACGATTGCCCTCTCGGATACCTGTTGCTTCCGCCAGAGGCCCCGGCAGTGTCGTGTCGAATTCTGCCTCGATCCAGCTTCCCGAAAGGTTCAGATTGAGGCCAGCAAACGGGCTATAGCCCAGCTCTGCCTCAATCCCAGCTGAATGTGCATCAGGCACGTTAAAGACAATACGCGATGAGCAACTGCCAGCATCCAGCGTCACCTGTAGGTCGCTGATGTCGTTGTAAAAGCCAGCGGCATTGAAAGTGAAGCCATTGCCCTGCGCCTTTACGCCCAGCTCATAGTTCCACAGAGTTTCATCGTCATAGTCCTGAAATCCGCCGAACAGCGTGAGATCATCGGCGTTGCAGAGCGGCACATTGAGCGGGTCATTGACGCCGCCCAAGCGAAAGCCTTGCGAAGCCTGCGCATTGATCGTCACATTGGGACTGAGTTCGTAGCTCAGAAGAAAGCGCGGTGTGAAACCGTCAGACGCCGTTTCATCGACCACTCCCGCATCGCCATTGGCGAACAAGCCGCCAGTGGTGATCGTGCGGGTTTCTTCAAAATCATAATAACGACCGCCAGCCGTGAAGGTCAGCGCATCGGTGATTTCCCAGGTCGCCTCACCAAAGATCGCCAATTGCTCAATATTGTATGGCAGATCGGAATTGAACGGCGAATCGAGATCTTCGAACCCATTGGCCACTGCCGCCGATGTGCCCGCGCCCAGTGTCGCATCGGTAAATGCCGCATAACCCGGAGTTGGCAGGCGCTGGCGATAGAAGCGGTCGGTCTCTGAATAGAAGCCGCCGATCACCCATTGGATCGGCCCGTCATAATCCGATGCAAAGCGCAGTTCCTGCGTCAGGGATTCGACATCAGTTGTGTCGCGCAGATTCGACGGAAGCAGCACGGCAGCATCCGGATATCCAAGATCAACTGACACCGATCCGGACAGCGCGCTGGCGTCACGGCTGACCAAGATATCGCGGCTCGTAAAGGAACTGACCGAAGTCATTGTGATGGGGCCAAGATCGGCTTCGACCACGAGGTCAGCAATCAACGTTTCGTCTTCAAAGGCCTCCCGCAGGAGCAGGAACTGCTCGCGCTCGCCGAGCTGCGTCGGAGGACGCGTGGTGGTGAAGGGATTAGCGAAGAGGCTGAATATCTCCTGCCGGTTAAAGCCATCTGCCGTGACCTTTTGATAGACAAGACGCGGCGTGATGCTGAAGCCTTCGCCTGTGTCGACGCGCAGAGCAATGCGGCCGCCATATCGCTCGCCGCTGTTAACGTCCTCACCGCCCGCCGGTCCTTGAGCGTCGATGAAACCAGCATATTGAGTATAATAGCCAACCGCACGGACGGCCGCATTATCACTTAACGGCAGGTTGACTGCGCCCTTGAGATGCCAGCCAAGGTCATCACCATCCACCAGATTGACGTTGCCCTCGACCAGGCCTTCTACCGCATCGGTGTTTGGCTGATTGGTGATGTAGCGGATGGTGCCACCGACAGAGCCTGACCCAAACAAGGTGCCTTGCGGGCCGCGCAGAGTCTCAACGCGGTTGAGGTCAAACAGATCAAGGTCTGGTGTGAACAGCGACAGCGAGATCACGGATTCGTCGAGATACACGCCCACCTGCTCTTTTACGCCGGGTTGGTCGCGGACGACCTGACCGGCGGAAACGCCGCGAACTGACACTTGGCTTTGGCCAGGGCCCAAGTTCTGGACCGACAGGCCAGCCACATTGCGCGACAGATCTTCAAGCGTCACCGCCCCTGATCTTTGAATGTCTTCCTGTGTCTGGGCGTTAATCGAAAAGGGGACGTCTTGGATTGTCGTATTGCGTTTGGTCGCGGTCACCACAATCACATTACCGCTTGCGGGGCTATCGGCAGTTTCGTCTTGGTCAGTGTCCTGGGCGAACGCCGGGGCGGTGCCAAATGTAAGCGCGCAGCCGACGAACAGTGCTGCGCGACATTTGGGAAGCGAAAGAAGCTTGGGGGAACGCATCATCTCTCTCCTATTTGCTGGGTCTAGTGCCCGCAAAGACGAAGACAACGCCTCGGATGCATCAATTGCAAGGCGATCACATTTGATCTGATCAAGTTACTGAGAGACTGTTACGCACTAGCCACACGTCAAAAAATGCAAAAAAGAGGCCGGAGCGCATTGGACGCCCCGGCCTATTAAGAGTTGTTTGTTCGCAGGAGGAACAAGGGTTAGCGGAGGGAGTGGGAGAGGAGAGTACTCCCCCCGCTAAACTGGGTAGTTAATTGTAGGCACGTTCTCCGTGTTCAGAGATATCGAGCCCGTCGACTTCGGTTTCTTCGTCAACCCGAAGGCCAATAACCATCTTGACGATGTAGGCAGCGATCAGAGTGCCGATACCGGCCCAAGCGATCGTTACGAGCACGCCTTCGGTTTGGATCCAGAGCTGAGCGCCAAGGCCAGTTGAACCGTCGCCAGGGCCGCCAAGGAATGGCTGATAGACAATGCCGGTACCGATCGCACCGACGATGCCGCCGATGCCGTGGATGCCAAATGCATCGAGCGAGTCGTCATAGCCGAACTTGGCCTTCACCTTCGCCACGAAGAAGTAGCAGACAACAGATGAGAGGATGCCAAGCAGGATAGCGCCGAACGGCCCGCTGTTACCCGCTGCAGGGGTGACTGCCACAAGACCAGCGATGACGCCTGAACAGAAGCCCAGAGCTGAGCCTTTGTGCCCGGCCATGCGTTCGATCACCATCCAGGTCAGCGCACCAGCTGCGGTCGCAACGAAGGTGTTGATCATCGCAAGACCAGCAAAGCCGTCTGCTTCGAGGGCAGAGCCAGCGTTGAAACCGAACCAGCCAACCCACAGTAGGCCTGTGCCGATCATGGTCATGGTAAGCGAGTGCGGTGGCATAGGCTCTTGCGGATAGCCGCGGCGTTTGCCCAAGAGGTACGCTAGGACGAGGCCAGAGACACCGGCGTTAATGTGCACCACGGTGCCGCCCGCAAAATCCAGCGCGCCAGCTTCAAACAGCAGTCCGTCGCCAGCCCATACCATGTGCGCGATTGGGAAATACACAATGGTCAGCCAAATCGGCACGAACATCATGACCGCGTTGAACTTCATCCGTTCAGCCGTCGCGCCCAGGATCAGTGCAGCGGTGATAGCTGCAAAGGTCATTTGGAAGCTGACAAACACATATTCACTGATCACTTCGTCAGTGAAGGTTGCTGCTGTCGTCTCTGCGCTCATACCGGCGAGGAAGTAGCTACCCCCGCTGATGAACTGGCCCAGGAACCCTTCGATTGGGGTTGAACCAAAGGCGAGTGAGAAGCCCCACATCACCCACACGAGCATTGCCAAAGCAGCCGTTGCCCCGATCTGGGTCATGGTTGAAAGCATGTTCTTTGAGCGGGTCAAACCGCCATAAAACAGCGCAAGACCCGGAAGGATCATGAGCAGGACGAGGACCGTTGAGGTCATCATCCAGGCGTTGTTGCCAGCCTTAGGTACGGCGGCGGCAGCCTCGGCCGCTGGCGCTGCAAATGCAGGCTGCGCGGCTAGTAAGCCTGTTGCGCCGAGCGCGGCACATTTCAAAAGGGTGTTTTTCATTGTCCTTGTCCCCCGTCAGAGCGCTGTTTCGCCGGCTTCGCCTGTGCGAATCCGGGTTGCCGATGCGAGATCGAGCACGAAAATCTTGCCGTCACCGATCGCGTCGGTGTTGGCGGTTTGCTGGATGGTCTCGACCACTTGCGCCGCGATCTCGTCGCTGGCTGCAATCTCGAGCTTCACCTTTGGTAGCATGTTGGTTGAATATTCTGCGCCGCGGTAAATTTCGGTCTGACCTTTTTGACGGCCAAATCCTTTGACCTCAGAAACGGTCATACCGGCGACACCGATGCTGCCCAGCGCTTCGCGGACTTCATCGAGTTTGAATGGTTTTATGATGGCGATGATGAACTTCATCCGTGCCCCCTCAATTTCCGCCGGTCAGCCCCGGCTCCCATAGAACAGCAAAAGGCGTGCCAGTTTCGGCAAGAGAGCGGAATCGCGCAGAAGCGCGGATTCTAGGGTTAACAGCCTATGGGTCGTTGCCTAATTTTTAACCTGTTGTTTAATTTTTAGGCAGTCGCAGCACTTACAGGGCAGTTATTCGCCCGCAATGTAGCGATCGGTTGGACGCACTGGCAGGCCATCAATACTGCTGATGCGGGTCGCCATTTTTGCTTCCCATTCGGCAGGGTCGGATTGGCGGTGAGCCTTCTTCAGCGTCTCCCGCTCTGTCTCCAGCGTCATCATCGGGACACCCCAGCCGCAGCTCGTCTGCACACTCTCAATATCAATCGCAAAGATTTGGCGCGTGCCTGGCAGCATCGTGAAATGGCTCGCCAGTTTTTCCCAGCCGTCATCCTGCGGCAATACCGGAACGCCGCGGCCATAAATCCGCAGGATATTGGCGGGCTGCTGAAAATTGCAGAACATGATCGTGATGCGCCCATCCGCGCCAAGATGCGCGTGCGTTTCATTGCCGGACCCGCCGAGATCGAGATAGGCAACACGTTTAGGGCTGAGAATGCGAAAGGCATCATAGCCCTTTGGACTAAGGTTGATCCGCCCAATCGGCGCCGATGTCGCCACGAAGAAAACCGGCTGTGCTTCGATCATCGCGGTGTGCTTGTCATTCAACGCATCAAAAAACTCAGCCATCTTGGTTCTCCTTATGGATCAGAACAAGGTCCTCAAAGAAAGTCTCTGAGCACGCCCATGAACTTATCAAACTGGTCATGGTGCAGCCAATGCCCGGCCTTTTCAAACTCAATCACCTCGGCGGTGCTGAAGTGCTTTAGCCGCCCGTCTTTCTCAGGATTGGAAGCCCAGCTGTCCGCGCCGTAGAGCAGCAAAGTGGGGCACGTGATCGAGCCCCAGGTCTGCTCGATGAACTCATCCGCCACGTCTTCAACGCCCCAAACATTGAGGTGCGGATCAAACTTCCAGCTGTAGGTGCCGTCCTCATTGCGGTTGACCCCGTGGACGGTCAGATGTCGCGCCTGCTCTTCTGTGAGGTAGGAGTTTTCCTCGATCATGCGCGCGAACGCCGCCTCGATGCTCTCGTATTTGCGCGGGCTTCGACCAGCCGCCTTGCGCTTCTTCGCAATCCATTCGGCCATCCGCTCTGGATAGGGCGTGGCGCGCATTTCTTCCCGGCGAGCAGGGCTTGGCCCAAGGCCTTCGATCGCAACCAGCTTCGTGACCATGTCCGGAAAGGTACCCGCATAACGAAGCGCAACATTGCCGCCCATGGAATGGCTGACAATGGTCACAGGACCGCTGCCCAATTGGTGGATCAGCTGCGCCAGATCATAGACCATATCGCCCGATTGGTAATTGCCATCAGACACCCAATCGCTGTCGCCGTGCCCGCGGTGATCCATCGCCACTACGTGATAATCGGCGCACAGCTGCTCCGCTGTCCAGTCCCAACTGCGCGCATGATCGCGCCCGCCGTGCACCAGCACCAGCTTGGGCTTTGCGCGGTCAGCATCGCTTTGCGCCCAATCGAAATAATTGAGCTTGATGCGCTGAGAGAAAAACGTCTGAGAGGTTGGGCCTGATACGGTCATGCCGTTTCCCATGCCGCGAACATAGCCGCGCCGCAACACTCGCGTGAGCGCTTAGCGTTCTTTGGTGGCAGAGAATTTGAGCTCTGGGTTCTTCTCTTCCTGATAATTCACGTCCCACGGGCTCTTGGCCATGAACACCAGATCTCCGTCGCGGTCTTTGGCGAGGTTCGCGCGGTTGAAGCTCTCAAAGTCGGCAAGCGCCTGGCCCTCACCTTTGACCCAGCGGGCGGTAGCAAAAGGCGCAGCCTCTAGCCCTGCCTCCACCTTATATTCCGCCGACAGCCGCGAGATCAGCACTTCCAGCTGAAGCTGGCCGACCACGCCGACAATATGCTGCGCGCCAAGCTCCGGATAAAACACCTGGATTACACCCTCTTCGCTGAGGTCATCCAAGGCTTTGCGCAGCTGCTTGGTCTTGGTCGGGTCTTTAAGCTGGACCCGGCGCAGGATCTCAGGCGCAAAATTGGGTAGGCCAGTGAAGCGAACTTTGTTTTGCTCGCTCAGCGTGTCGCCCACGCGCAAAGTGCCGTGGTTTGGAATGCCGATAATATCGCCTGCTTCCGCAGTATCAGCGATCTCGCGGTCCTGCGCGAAAAACAGGATCGGGGAATGGATCGCAATCGGCTTGCCGAGGCCAGAAGGGGTGAGCTTCATGCCGCGCTTAAACGTGCCGGACACTTGGCGCATAAAGGCAATCCGGTCCCGGTGATTGGGGTCCATATTGGCCTGAACCTTGAAGATGAAGCCAGTGACCTCGTCATGCTCGGGCGTGATCTGATCATCGCCTGCTGGCTGCGGACGCGGCGGCGGCGCGTGCTTGGCAATCGCATCGATCAGTTCGGTAACGCCGAAATTCTTAAGCGCCGATCCGAAATAGACCGGGGTCAAATCGCCATTACGATAAGCCTCAAGGTCAAATTCGGGATAGCCCACTTGCGCCAGCTCAGCCTCTTCGGCCCATTCAGCGGGAATGTCTGGATTGGCATCGCGGGTGCCAAGGAATTCCTTTGACGGGCCTTCAGGGCGGCTAACAGCGCCGCTCTCAAAATCGAGCACGCCTTCAAATTGGCCGCCCATGCCAATCGGCCAGCCTTGCGGGCTGACATCCAGCGCCAGAATCTCGGCGACCTCGTCCATCAATTCAAAACCTGGGCGCCCTTCGCGGTCGACCTTGTTGATGAAGGTGATGATCGGCACGCTGCGCAGGCGGCAAACTTCGAACAATTTGCGGGTCTGCGGCTCAATACCCTTGGCCGCATCGATCACCATCACCGCGCTGTCGACCGCGGTCAGCGTCCGGTAGGTGTCCTCGGAAAAATCCTCGTGACCCGGCGTGTCGAGCAGGTTGAAGGTGATCTTCTCACCGTCATACTCTTTTTCAAAGGTCATCACCGACGAGGTGACCGAGATACCGCGCTGCTGCTCGATCTTCATCCAGTCAGAACGCGCCCGCCGCGCTTGCCCGCGCGCCTTCACCTCGCCCGCCAAGTGAATAGCGCCGCCTTGCAGCAACAGCTTTTCGGTCAGCGTGGTCTTACCTGCATCGGGGTGAGAGATGATCGCGAAAGTGCGGCGATTGGACATAGGTTTAGCTTAAAGCACCGTTGGACATGGAGCGCGCGCCTTAGCCGCAAGCGCTGAACCCGTCTACATCCCCCTAAGCGAGCCCCGCGCGGCGTCTTCAGTTTACCGACTGGTAAGATCGATCTGCGAAATCAGGCTAACGAATAGGGGGCGCTAATGTCGATTTACAGAATTCTTCTTTCCGGTTTCTTTGCCGTCTTGCTGTCTGCATGCGGGGCATCGGGTCAGTACTTCGAGAAATCTCCGGAAGAAGTGGCGAAAGCACTGAAAGGCGCGAAGCTGCCAATAGCTATCCTGGGGCGCAGTGTTGTTGGCGAGACCGTCACGAACCCTAGCCCCAATACGTTTGTGATCACTGCAAACGATGAACTGGGCGGCGATATCTTTCGGATCGTCGCGACCATTGTACCTGACGGCGATGGCACGCGTGTAACTTCGAAGTTTGAGCAGCTTCACAAGACAGTAGGAAGCCAGGACAACTCCATGGCCCAGAAAGCGGCCGAAGAACAGATCGCCTCGACCATCGAGGGGCGCGCCTTCGATATGATGTTCGCCACTTCCCCTGCCGCCAAAGCCGTACTCAGCGCGCAGGGCGGAAAAGTTCAAGAACGGATCAACGCCGCCAATGAGACTATGGTCGCGTTCAGTGAGATGGAACGCGAGATGGCCGCACAAGAAAAGCGCGAGAAGTTTGAGAAGGAATACGGCGAAGACTGGGGCGCAAGCGGCTCAGCCGCAGATGACGGCTGGGGCGATTAGACCAAGGCAATATTGCTCAGCCGCCTAGTTTCGACCGCGCGGGGCTTACCCGCGCAGTTCCGCTCCTTGTTTGGCTGCAGCTGCGACAATCTTGTCCGAAATCTCGGCCAGTTCTGCATCCTTGAAGCTCTTTTCGCCGGGCTGCAGAGTTACCTCGATCGCGAGTGACTTTTGGCCCTCGGGCACGCTGCCGCCTGTGAACAGGTCAAACACCCGCGCGCCCACGATGTTCGCCTTATCCGCACCCTGAACCGCGCGCAGCAGATCGCCCGCCGCAAGTGCCTCTGGCACCAGAAACGCAAAATCGCGCGTCACTGATTGCAAGGCTGGCGGGGCAAAGCTTGGCCGCGCGAAGCTGACCGGGCCTTTGCCCGCCTTCTTCGACGGGATTGCATCAAGGAATATCTCCACCGCAGCAACCGGGCCAGCCATGTCGAACGCCTTCAGCGTCGCGGGATGAAGCATGCCGAAGCGCGCCAGCACCTTCTTTGGCCCAAGCCGCAATGTCGCCGATTGCCCCGGGTGGAATTGACCGCCCGTTCCCTCTGCCACCGGCTCCATCACCATCAATCGGTCCGCAGGCGCGCCAGCAGCCTCGAGCAATTGAATCGCCGCCGCCTTTGCATCAAATGCGTCAAACTGTGCGGCCTTGCCCGCTGCCCAGCCGCGCTGCGTCTTGTCACCCGCGAGCACGAGGCCAAGCGTTGGCCGCTCGTCGCTCATGCCGTTTTCCCCGCGGAAATAGCGCCGCCCCAGCTCAAACAGCTGCGTGGTGCTGGCCCCGTGATCCGCATTGCGCTGAGCCGCCATGAGCAGGCCAGGGATCAGCGAGGACCGCATGGCCTTCATGTCTTCGCTGATTGGGTTGTCGAGCACCCACAGCTGCTCACCCTCTGGCGCAAAATGCTCGGCTGCATCGCTGGGCAGGAAAGACCAGGTGATCGCTTCGTCAAAGCCGCTGGCCGCCGCCGCGCGGCGCAATTTGCGCTCGAGCAGCTGCGCCAGTGTCGCTGTTGGCCGGGCCACCCCGTCCATGCGCGGCAAGGCCACGCTTTCCACCTTATCGAGGCCGTGGATGCGCACGACTTCTTCGACGAGATCAGCTGCGCCTTCGATATCATTGCGGCGCAAAGGACAGGTTACAGTCCAATTGTCATCAACCGCGAAGCCGAGGCTTTCCAGGATGCGGCGCTGCTCATCATCGGGCACGTCAACGCCGCCAAGCCGAGAGGTTAGCCCCGTATCGAGCGCAACGACCAGCGGCTCGCTAGGCGCAATGCCGGCGCGCACGCTCTCGCTTGCTTCGCCGCCTGCCAGCTCAACAATCAAACCAGTGAGTAGGTCGAGACCATCGTCCAGAAACTCAGGGTCAACGCCGCGCTCAAAGCGAGTGCGCGCGTCCGATGCAAGACCCAGCTTGCGCCCGGTCACACCGATGCGGGCCGGGTCGAAATAGGCAATCTCGAGCAACAGATCAGTGGTGTCGTCGGACACGCCGGAGTGCTCACCGCCCATGATCCCGGCAATATCGTGAACCTGCGCATCATCCGCGATCACGACCATGCTTTCATCAAGCGTGTAGGTTTTCTCATTGAGCGCCAACACTTGCTCGCCCGCCTTCGCGCGGCGCGCCACAACCGCGCCAGACAGCTTTGCCAGATCATAGGCGTGCGCCGGGCGGCCAAAGGCCAGCATCAGGTAATTGGTGAGATCAACCAGCAGTGAGATCGGACGCTGACCGGCACTGATCAGGCGCTGCTGCAGCCACTCTGGCGAGGGTGCGTTTTTCACGCCCTTTATCACCCGGCCGTGGAATGCGGGGCAGCCTTCCGGATAATCCGTGCGAACTTCAACCGGGCACGCGCCAGATGCCTCAAATTTTGGAAAAGCAATCGGCTTCAGCGTGCCAAGACCCGCCGCCGCCAAATCGCGCGCAATTCCGTATACGCCCATGCAATCGGGGCGATTCGGCGTGATCGCGACATCGATGATCGGCGAGGAACCCTGGTAGTCGGCAAAAGCGTGGCCGACGCTCGCATCATCCGGCAATTCGATAATACCATCGTGCTCATCGCCCAGTTCCAGCTCGCGCACGGAGCACATCATGCCGTTGCTCTCTACGCCGCGGATCGCGCTTTTGCGAAGCTGCATACCATTGGCGGGCACCACCGCGCCGGGCAGACCCAGCACGCCCTTCATTCCCGCTCGCGCATTGGGCGCACCGCACACAACCTGCAGCGGATCACCCTCGCCCGTGTCGACACTCAGCACTTGGAGCTTGTCGGCATCAGGGTGCTTTTCAGCGGTTAGAACTTTGGCCACTTTAAAGCCCGCGAGCCTCTCGGCCGGGTCTTCAACGCCTTCAACCTCAAGCCCGATTGCGGTCAGCGCATTGGTGATCTCGCTGAGCGTAGCATCGGTTTCGAGGTGGTCTTTGAGCCATGTGACGGAGAACTTCATGCGCGCGCTCCTACACCGGCAGAGAGGGTCGGCTGATCAAACGGCGAGAAGCCATAGTGCGCCAGCCAGCGCGGATCGCCATCGAAGAAAGCGCGTAGGTCGTTCATGCCGTATTTAAGCATGGCGATGCGGTCGATCCCGAGGCCAAAAGCAAAGCCCTGATATTCGTCCGGGTCGATCCCGGCGAATTCGAGCACCCGGCGATTCACCATCCCGCTCCCGCCCAGTTCCATCCAGTCATAGCCCGGCTCGTCACCGTGCCCGCCGACCACGCGTCGATTCCCTTCATTGGAATAGCCAACATCGACTTCGACGCTGGGCTCAGTAAACGGGAAGTAGCTCGGGCGCAGACGCAGGGTGATATCTTCGCGCTCGAAGAACGCCTTGAAGAATGTCTCCAGCGTCCATTTGAGATGGCCGAGGTGAATGTTCTTGTCGATCACCAGGCCCTCGACCTGATGGAACATCGGCGTGTGGGTCGCGTCGCTATCGCTGCGATAGACACGGCCCGGCGCGATCAAGCGGATCGGCGCGCCTTGTTCTTTCATGCTTCGGATCTGCACCGGCGACGTGTGTGTCCTGAGCAGCATAGAGCCGCCATCCGCCGCCTTGTCCGGGAAGTAGAACGTATCGTGCATCGCGCGCGCAGGATGGCTCTCATCCATGTTGAGCGCGGTGAAGTTGTGCCAATCGTCCTCGATCTCTGGACCTGTTGCGACCGCAAAGCCGAGATCGGCGAATATCTCGGCCAGCTCGTCCATCACCTGGCTCACCGGGTGGACCGAACCCATAGCGGTGTCCGGCGCGGGCAGAGTAAGGTCGAGCGTTTCGCTGGCCAGCTGCGCTTCGAGTTCAGCAGCCTCCAGCGCTTGCCTTTTCGCCGCAATCGCATCGGCCACCTCGGCGCGGATCGCCTGAATCGCGGGCGCTGCTTCGCTGCGCTCTTCCGGGCTCATCTGGCCCAAAGTCTTCAGCGCCAGGCTCACCCAGCCTTTTTTGCCCAGCGCACCAACGCGCTGTTCTTCCAGCGCGTCGAGCGTATCAGCCGCAGAGATTGCCGCGAGCGCGGCGTCTTTTTGTGATGTCAATTCAGTCATGGTCTAGCCCAAAGGTTTGAGCCGGTCCGCTAGCGGGATTTCGCCGCCTTGGCAAAGCGCGAATTGCGCATTGCGGCGAAGATCGGCGCATCACTTGCGCCACGCCTATCGCAGCGGCTTGTCCAGCGTCTGCGCGGCGCTGCCCCAAACCCGCGCGCGGGCCTCCATGAAAGAGGCCAAAATGGGATGCTCAAGAGCGGCATAATCGCTCGGGTTCATGGTCATGAACTCGCGGAACTCGCGGGTGAACTGAGCTTGATCGTGATAGTGATCGTCCATCGCCTCGGTCCACAGCCGCTTATCATGCAGCATCCAGTCCGACAGGCTGCGCATGAAGCGCTGTCGGCGGATCAGGAGCTTTGGGGCAAAGCCAAAATAGCGCCGGCAAACCCGCTCAAGCGTGCGCACGCTGATCCCGCTCGCCTGCGCCAAGTCATCGACTGTGTTGAGTTCGGGTTCGACCAGCGCCTTGTGCACGCGCGCGATCTTGGGTTCATCACGGTTGGGCCGCATCAGCGCGCGCATCGTGTCTTCAATCGCGGCCAATTGCTGCTCGTCGCTCGCGCTTTCATCGCACAAGGCATCAGCCAACCCCTCGAACTTCGCAAAGGCGGGATGCGTAGCGCCGTCGCAGCCGACATTGGCGAGCTCACGCGCGTCAACATTGATGAACCGCGCCCAGCCCAGCGGCAGGAAGCCGATGCCCCACATGCGCGATGCGCCAAGCTCAAACTCGCATGGCAGGGAGCTTGGCCCTGTTGCCGTAAAGCGCGATCCGGAAAGCTGCGATGTGCCAATGGTGGCCGTCGGACGGCTGCCGCCGAAGAAGCGGATGTTGGCCCATTCCGGCTGCAGATGGTCTTTGACGGTTTTGCCATCTTCAACCTCCAGCACCAATTGGTAGAAGGTCGTGAAGCAGCCATCGAACTCTGGCGAAGGCGAGTAGAACTGACTGCGGACGGTGAAGTCCGCATTGCTTTTGCCTATATGTCTCGTCCTCTGCCCACCCATTCGCTGGGTTTGGCGCAAGTGTCGCGTTTTTACAAGTTTGGCGCGTTTCTACAAACGAAAGGGCGCCAGCCTCTATGGCCAGCGCCCTCTCCGTTTTGCGTTTCCTACACGGCTCTGCGCGGCTGCGCATGCCATGCTGAGAGCGCTGGCTTAAGCTGGCAATGCCGCCTTCGCCTGAGTGATGATCGACTTGAACGCCGCTTCTTCGTTCATGGCCAGGTCCGCCATGACTTTGCGGTCAAGCTCAATACCCGCCAGCTTCACGCCGTGCATGAACTGAGAGTAGGTCAGGCCTTCAGCGCGGACAGCCGCGTTGATGCGCTGGATCCAGATCGCGCGGAAGCTGCGCTTCTTCGCTTTACGGTCGCGGTAGGCGTATTGACCGGCCTTCTCGACCGCTTGGCGCGCAACGCGAATGGTGTTCTTGCGGCGACCGCGATAGCCCTTGGCTTGTTCGAGTAGACGCTTGTGCTTTTGGCGTGTGGTGACGCCGCGTTTAATGCGAGGCATATGTAGTATCCTTCAGATTCAGGGGAGCTTAGTCAGCTCTTAGTCAAGCCCGTAAGGCGCCCATTTCTTGATCGTCCGTGCATCCGGGTCTGAAGCGACCGAGGTGCCACGGTTTTGGCGGATATACTTCGCATTGTGGCTCATCAGACGGTGACGCTTACCAGCGACACCGTGCTTGACCTTGCCAGTTGCGGTGATTTTGAAGCGTTTCTTCACACCGCTTTTGGTCTTCAGCTTGGGCATTTCGTTCTCCTTTATCAGAGACACGTTCTAATCGGCCCTGGCAGCCCTAATGAGCCAGGCCAATCGCTTGATTCGTGTCGTTGAAGTCGCGCCACATAAGGGCCACGGCGCGTGTAGGCAAGCGTTTTGGTAGGATAGGAAGGGAGTCTTTGTGTTCCGCACACCATCCGGTGTGCGATGTCCTCGCGGCTTGCGGGCAAGCCCGCGCCGCTCCGGGCGGGCGTGCGCCCTTGCGAGACCTGCGGTCTCGACCCATTCCCGGCCAGCGGTCTTGCGCCAAGCGTCTTGGAGCTTTGCATCTGGCTTGGTCGCGGAGCACGGCGCGCAGCGCCGCAAGGCCCTCGTGGCCGCCCGCAGGGCCGCCAGGGCCGAGGACATCGCACGCTGGATAGCGTGCGGAACCACAAACAACTCCTCTCCCATCCCCACTCCGTTCATCGCTGCTGAAGCACGCTTGGAACGGCTGGAGCACAGTACAGGGCCAAAAAACCAATCGATCACAGACGCGCTGATTGATCGATTTAGTCGATTAGTGAGGCTGTCAACGAAGACTGAGGGTATCATGCCCAGCGTTCTGCCGCCGACATACCAGTGTAGGAAAGCGCTTTTCCCAAGCGTCTAAATCAATGCTCAGAAACTCCGGAATCCGCATAATCCGACGCGAGGAACCCATATGCAGTATCCATCACCGCTGAATAAAACGATCCGCGAAAATGCGCGTCGTACCGATCAACCGCAGCATCTATATCTTGACGTGAATACTGCCGCCCGTTCACGAACATAATATCCCATCGTAAAACCTTGCCTAGCCCGGCACTGGGATCGTCTTTGAAGATGAGCAGATCAGCGTGAGCGCCCACAATCACCTGACCTATTTTCCCTGGATCAATGTAGTGGCCGTTAGTGTGAGTTGCAGCTCTCAATGCCGCCTCATCGCTACCCATTGCCTGGGCTATGAGCGCCAATTGCTGGTGCATCGCTTCGCCCGGAATCACATAAGGCATCACCACATCCGTCCCGATCAAGACATCAACGCCTTGCTCGTGCGCTTGCCGAATAAAATTCAATCCGACGTCTTTCGCCGCGAGTTCAGTTTGAACCTCAGCCTCGGTCTCAGCATGAGAAACAACGCTCGGCCAAACTCGCTTCCAAAACCCGGGCAAATGCTCAAATCCAGCCGACGGTGGGAAGCGTTTGGCATCAAAAACCGTGAGCCGCGACATCGCATTGGCGTTGGTGGGTAGAAAGGCAATCTCATTGGCCTTCATCACCCCGATCACGTCGCTCACATCATCCCCGCTCATATCAATCAAGTCCTGGGCCTTATACGCCCAGCCTGCCGGCGCGGGCTTCTTAAGGTACGGAATTCCCGTATAATGTTGGCTTTCAAAACGAGTGATTGCGTCGAACGACATGGCAGTCGGCGTGTGCCCCACCAAAGGCAATTCCTGGCGCTCAGCTTCGGCTGCGATGGCATCGAACACTGGCGCTGAAACCCCGCCGTAAACTTTGATGCAGTCCACTCCGATCTCGGCGTGGTTTGCGACGGCAGAACGAGCCTCATCTTGAGTAGTAATCTCGAGTGCTCCCGGTACTTCGGGTGGACTGCCCCCCAAAATACGGCCGCACTGATACATACGCGGTCCGACCAGATTGCCATCGTTGAGTTTCGCTGCAAATTGCGGAAGTGATCCGTCAAGCTGACCCAGATCGCGGACCGATGTAACACCATATTTGAGGTACAGAAGCGCGAAGAGCTCTTGGTTGCCAATGGCCAGTTCGGGCGGCGTGTGAACATGAGCATCTATCAGACCCGGCATCACGACACAGCCATTGCAAAGCGGAGTAGGGTCGGATGGTTTCGTAGGCGCAATATCGACTATCACACCGCCCGCTATAGTTATGGTCTGCCCGGCAATGAGATCGGACCCTGGGTTCCAGATCGACACATTCGAAAGGACGGTGTCCTCTTGCTCTGGCACATCAAGGCTGGGCGGCTGCATGGCGAGATAAATCGCAAACAGAGCCGCCGCGAGGATCACCCCGAGACATAGCAAAGCAAAGCCAATACGCTTCGCATACCGTAAAGTGACCGCCAAACTGTTTCCCCTACCCCATCGCCTCCAGCGCTTCTTCCAGCCGCGCGGGCTCGCCCAGCGCTAACACTGTGCCATCGGAATTCGCGTCCAGCGGGTTGCCTTGCCAATCGCTCATCATGCCGCCTGCGCCTTCGACAATCGGGACCAGTGCGGCGTAGTCATAGAGTTTCAGCCCGGCCTCGCACACGACGTCCAAATGGCCGCTCGCCAGCAACCCGTAATTGTAGCAGTCCCCGCCCCACACCACGATTTGCGATGTTTGCGCGGCCAGCGACATGAAGGCGCCGCCTTGATCGTCGGTGAAATATTGCGGGCCGGAGGAGGCGATGGTCGCCTCTGAGAGCTCTTTGCAAGCGCGCGTGCGCACCGGCAGGCCATTGAAGGTTGTGCCCTCGCCAATGCGGCCGACCCAGCGTTCTGCGGCAATCGGCTGATCAATCACGCCCAGAACCGGCCAGCCATCCTGCAGCAAGGCGATCAGCGTGCCAAAGATCGGGCGGCCCGCCATAAAGCTGATCGTACCGTCGATTGGATCAAGCACCCATTGCCGGCCCGCGCCTTCATTATGGGTGCCGTATTCCTCGCCGATGATCCCATCGTCAGGACACTCCGCCTCGATAATCGCGCGCATCGCGGCCTCTGCTGCGCGGTCGGCCTCTGTCACGGGCGAGGCGTCGGCCTTGCGCTCCTGCGACCAGTCTCCGCGAAACAGGGGGCGGATGACATTGCCAGCCGCATCGGCCAGCCGCTGAGCGATTGCTACGTCTTTGTTCGTCATAATCCGCGCGCAGTCTCATCACAGGCGCGGCAATGCAAGGGGCGTGTTGGCACCGGCTTAGCTGACCGCTGATCGGGTATGTTGCAATTGACACATGCTCCGGGCGGTGCCTTATGGTTAAATCAAACGGCTGTCCTGCAAAGGCATGGCCAAAAGGTGGGTTATAGACTGCGGGAGCGGTGCGGATTGAAGAGATTCAAGTCGCGGCCCATTTGGACAGTCGCAAGTCTTTATAACGGGTCGGACATGGGCAAACAGGCAAGCGCAGATGCGCCGGTACAATTTGCGCCCCGCTCTGGGGTCAATCGAAGCGGCATGCCGCTCGCCGCCAGCCGTGCCCCCGCCAAAGATTTGGACCCGTGGATTGGGCGGCTGGTCGCCTCTAAGCTGGAGGCGGATGAAGCCACTCACATCGCCTGCGGCATTTGCAATGATCTGGCCTTTGCCCGGATCGTGGTGGGCGGCACTTGGGATGCGCAAACCGCCGATGGGCCGATGGAGTTCCGCGATGAGGCCATCCTGTTCGGCCCGCAATCGCGCCATATGCCGGTGGGATGCAGCGGCCATGTGATCGCGATCGGCATTGGCTTTCGCCCCGGCGCGATCCCCTGTCTGCTTGGGCGCGAAATGGCGCCGCTGGTTGACCGGATCGAACGCTCCGATCCCTTTGGCTTGATCACCAATAGCGCGGCGCAGGACTATCCGCTCGATGCCGAGCCAGAGGACTGGCTACAGACGGTTGAAGAGGCGATGCGCGCCTTTATCGCGCGGGTCCAGCCGGAGAAGCCCGATCCGCTGGCCGCCGCGTTCGAACATGCGAGCTTTGCCGATCCGACCATCACGCCGGGTGATTTCGCGGCGGAGCACGGCATGTCCTCGCGCAAGCTGGAGCGGCTGGTGCGGCGCGATTTCGGAATGACGGCGAGCACGGTCCTGCGCCGAGCAAAAGCGCTCGATTTGGCGGCGCAGCTGTGCGGGGTGGCGGATGAAGAGGAGGAAAGCGAGCTGCTGCTGCGCTATTTCGACCAATCGCATTTGATCCGCGATTTTAAGGCATTTTTCGGAACGACCCCGGCCGCCTTCCGCTCTCAGCCGCGACTATTTTTGCGGATCAATGTGGAGACGCGGCAAGCCCGGCGCTTGGCCGAGCTCGACCGGATTAAGCCAGGCGCAGAGCCGCCATGGCGCGGTGAGTGAGGACGGCGCGGTCCGCCTTAATCAAACAAACTGCTCACGCTGCTCTCATCCGCAATACGGCGGATAGCTTCGCCGACCAGCGGCGCCATGGTCAGCACCCTGATCCGGTCAGAAGCCGCGCAGGCCTCGGTCGGCAGGATCGAATCGGTGATCACCAACTCTTTCAGCTTTGACCCGTCGATCCGGGCCACCGCGCCGCCCGACAGAACGCCGTGGGTGATATAGGCGGCGACCGATTTCGCGCCGCCCGCCAGCAAAGCCTCCGCCGCATTGCAAAGCGTGCCGCCAGAATCGACGATGTCATCGATCATGATGCAATGGCGACCAGAAACATCGCCAATGATGTTCATGACTTCTGATTCCCCGGGACGGTCACGGCGTTTATCGACGATCGCCAGCGGCGCATTGTCGAGCCGTTTGGCGAGCGCGCGGGCGCGCACCACGCCGCCAACATCGGGGGAGACAACCATCAGGTCCTGATCGCCGTAGCGGGCCTGAATATCGGCCGCCATCACCGGGGCGGCATAAAGGTTATCGGTCGGGATGTCGAAGAAGCCCTGGATCTGGCCGGCATGCAAATCCACCGCCAGCACGCGGTCAGCGCCCGCTTCGGTGATGAGGTTCGCAACCAACTTGGCCGAGATCGGCGTGCGCGGGCCGGGCTTCCGGTCCTGCCGGGCATAGCCAAAGTACGGCACCACCGCGGTGATCCGCTTGGCCGAGGCGCGTTTCAGCGCATCGATGCAGATCAGCAGCTCCATGAGATTGTCGTTCGCCGGAAAACCGGTCGACTGGACGACAAACACATCCTCGCCGCGCACGTTCTCGTGAATCTCGACAAAGATTTCCTCATCCGCGAACCGGCGCACGCTGGCATCGGTCAGAGGCATTTCGAGATAGGCGGCGATCGCCCGGGCGAGCGGCAGGTTTGAATTGCCGGACATGATTTTCATGGATGCGAATCCCCGCGTGCAGTTAATGGCGGTTCACCTAGCCCAGACTCGCACCAACGCAACAGTGGCCGCCGCCCATTTGTCCGCAATTGGGTTGGGGGATGGCTTTAGAAGCTCTCCGCCTACCCTTGCGTCAATGCGTCCCGCACGCTTGCCATGTTGCGGCGGCTTACGGGGACTTTGCTGCCGTCGGACATTTCCAGATTTCCCGTGCCGGCGCTCTCGCGGGTTAGCGATTTGACGCAGGCTGCGTTGACTATGTGCGAGCGGTGCACACGGATAAAGCCGTCTGACAGCTCTCGCTCCAGCGCAGCCAGGCTCGCATTGTACAAGGCGCTGCGCCCGCTGCGCAGGAACACCTCGACATAATCGCCCGCCCCGCTGAAGCGCACGATGTCGCTAGCATCGACGAATTCGACCTTGCCATTGCTAGTGAGCTCAATCCGCTTTGGCGCGCTGTCTTCGGCCACCGGGAGCTCGGCGAAATCGCCGCCGCGCGCTTGCTTAAAAAACAGCCACAGCAGACCCGCCGCGACCACCAGATAGAGCACGGTGTCGAGAAAGAAGCCGCCAAGCCAATAGATCGCCGCCGCCAATGCCGCGCTCGCCAGCGCAAGCCACGCGCCGCTGCGATTGCCTTGCGCGAAATACGCGGTGGCGCCAGCTATTCCCGCCGCTAGCAAAGCGGTGATAAAGACGAAGCCGGTTTTGAGGTCGAAGCCGGGCTGAAGCGCGCTGATCGCCAGCATCACAGCAAGCACCGCCACCAAAGCCAGCAGACGCCGTCGCGGATATGGCCGGAACAGCCGCAGCAGCACATAGGCGGCAAAGCTCAAGCCCAGAGCAATCGCGAAAGTGAGGATCAGCGATAGCCGCAAATCATGCAAAGGATAGGGATAGGGCACGATATCGCGCGCCGCCTCAGCCGCGAGTTGCAATCCAGCGGCCAGCGAGAGGGCGGCGATCAGCGCGGACCCCTCACGATCATCGCCGCGAAGGGACCGCACACCGAAAAATACAAAGCCCGCGACAAACAGGCCCAATGTGATCAGCGCAAACCATGTTGCAGGCCCTGGCTTGCGCGGATCGCGATAGGGCGCGAGGGCAATATTGTGGATCGGCGAATTGAGCGTGATACCGCCGTTCATGGAGGACAGCCGCAAGACCAGCCGGTTCTTGCCCGGCTTCAGCGTGCCTTCCGGCACAAAGAACACCGCGTCCATATCACCGGGCTCTTCGCTGCTTTGCGATGCGCCTGGCCTGCCGTTCGTGCCAATCGGCACGCCATTGAGGGTCGCCTCGCTAGAGGCCTTTGCGCTCACAAACAGGCCGAGCGGCCTGCCCCCTTCCAGCAGGGCCGGCTCTGCCTCAAACACGATCTCAGCCCACAGCATCCGGTCCTGCGGGTCGGCCTGATAGAACAGGACGGATCGGCAACTCGCGCCCGCAAAATCCGGGGCCGCATCGGAAGCCAAATCCGCATCACAAACCCGCGCGGGGGAATCGATAAAGCTCTGATAATCCCGCGCCTGAGATTGGGCCTGCGCGGCAGCAGAAAGCGTCAGGAATGACAGCAAGAAGATGGCAAAACGCAGCACTGCAATTCCTATAGCTTCCGATAAACGGGAAGTCCCCCCGCTCACCGATTAGAACCCCCCGTTAACAGATCGGCCCCTATTCAAAGCGCCGATTTCCGCCAGTTTCAGGCTCAATCCACGATCAACCAATCGGAAAGAGCCGTAATGAAAAAACCACATCTGATCAGCGCCCTTGCACTCGTGCTGGCCGCCCCCGCCCTCGCCTTCACGCCCAGCGCGGCGCAAGGAGCGCCCACTGAAGAAGCCATCACCTTTGAGGCGCGCAGCGGCGAGAGCGTGGAGGCCTTTCAAGGCACGTTGACCGTGCCGATGAACCGCAGCGATCCGGCCAGCGGGACAACAGAGCTCGCTTACGTCCGCTTCCCGGCCACGACAGACACGCCCGGCAGCCCGATTGTCTATCTGTCCGGCGGTCCCGGCGGCTCTGGAATTGGCACCGCGACAGGACCGCGTTTTCCGCTGTTCATGGCGATGCGCCAGCACGGCGATGTGATCGCATTTGACCAGCGCGGCACCGGCCAATCGCAGCAACCAGAGCGTTGCACCTCCAGCGTCACAATTGGCGAAATGGAGCGGATCAGCGATGCAGAGCATGCCATGCGTTATCGGCTAGCAGTGCGCGAATGCGCGGCGAAGTGGCAGGAGGACGGAGTGGACCTGCGCGGTTTCACAACCGCCGAAAGCGCGCAGGATTTGTCAGACCTTCGCGAGCACCTGGGCGCTGAGCAAATTTCGCTGTGGTCGATTTCCTATGGCAGCCATCTGGCGCTCGCGTCCCTCGCCGCAATTCCGGATGAGCTCGACCGCGTGATCATGGCGGCGACCGAGGGTCTTGATCAGACGGTGAAACTGCCATCGCGCACGCTCAGCTATTTTGAGCGGTTGCAGGCCGCCGTCGATCAGCAGCCTGAAGCAGCGCAGCTCTATCCCGACATATTGGGCCTGATCAGCCGTGTTCACGCAAAGCTCGATGCCGAACCGATGACGGTCACCGTGCCGAAGCGCGATGGAACGACCTATGACCTGCTCCTGCAAAAGCGGCATTTGCAGCAATTTGCAGGCGGGCTGATTTCTGATCCGCAGTACGCGGCTGTGATGCTGATGATGTACCGGCAAATCGACGCAGGTGACCCGACTTTGATCACCTTTGTGCTGCAGCGGTTCTGGACCCCGGATGAGCCGATCACATTGTCGGCCATGTCACTGGCGATGGACCGCGCATCCGGCATCACGCCCGCCCGGCTCAAGGCATTTGAGCAGCAAACTGCGGCCTCTCCCGTCGGCGCTTTTCTGAACTTTCCCATGCCGCAGATCCTCGCCGAACTGCCAGAGATCGACGCCGGTCCCGATTTTCGCGATGGCCCATTCGGCGACACGCCAGTCTTGATGCTGACCGGAACTTTGGACGGACGAACCTATCCCGAGGGGCATGCCGAGGCGACTGCAGGGCTAAGCAATGTCGAGCAGATCATAGTCGAGAATGCAGGCCACAATCTGTTCATGACCTCCCCGCAAGTTGGCGAGGCGATGCATGTTTTCATGCGAGGAGAGGCGGCCACATCGAACCGGATTGTCGTCGAAGCGCCGGACTTTGCAAAACTGCCAGACCTGGGGGGCTGATCGCTGCAGGGTGCGATCCGCCTTGGTCACACACCGCAAAATGCGCGCGCGGGGTCTGAACCCGCGTTGTAAAGGCTGATCTCGAAACCTATCTCTCAGGCGCGGCGATTGCCGGGCCAAATGGCCAAAGCAGCGGGCCGCACGGCCCAGGCAAGCAACGCAAATCTCAGACTTTAGGAACCCCCATCTATGTCAAAAAAGATCCTCATGGTGCTCACCTCCCACGACCAGCTCGGAGACACCGGCAATAAGACCGGCTTTTGGCTCGAGGAGTTTGCCGCGCCTTTTTACGTCTTCAAGGACGCCGGGCATGACGTAACGCTGGCATCGCCAGCGGGAGGCCAGCCCCCGCTCGACCCCAAATCCAATGAGCCAGACGCTCAGACCGATGCGACAAAACGGTTTGACGATGACGCACAAGCCAAAGATCAATTGGCATCGACGCTGAAATTGGCTGACGTTTCTGCAGCGGATTATGATGCGGTGTTTTATCCCGGCGGCCACGGCCCGCTATGGGATCTCGTCGATGATGAGAATTCGATCGCGCTGATTGAGGCCTTTTGGTCGCAAGACAAACCGGTGGCCTCCGTTTGCCATGCACCGATTGTGCTGATGAACACCCGCGATGCCAATGGCGAATACATTGTCAAAGACCGGAAGGTTACGGGCTTCACCAACGGCGAAGAAGACGCCGTAGAGCTGACCGATATCGTCCCTCATCTGGTCGAAGACACGATGATTGCGCGCGGCGGCAAGTACGAAAAGGCTACGGATTTTGCGCCATTCGCGGTGCAAGATGGGAAGCTGATCACCGGCCAAAACCCAGCCTCGTCAGAGCCAGCCGCTGAACTTCTGCTCAAAGAGCTAGAGGGGTAAAGCGAGGCGCTTACCCACGCCGATTGATTGATGCACGGATGGCGTATTTAGCGCGCCGTCCGTGCCAATCTCTATGAGCGCTCAGCCACGCACTCCGCTCAAACCTTATGCTCGCCCCGGATCCAGCGCACGGTTCCTGATGAAGCTCGCATCACCACGCTGTCGGTGGTCATAATCGTCTCGCCGGTTGGCTTGCGGCGGCGCTTTACTCCATCGAGCAGAGAGCCCTGTGTCACGCCAGTGGCAGCAAAGATGCAATCGCCGCTCGCCAGCTCTTCCAGCTTATAAATGCGGTCAAATTCGGTGATGCCCCATTTGCGGGCGCGGGCCTTTTCATCCTCGTTGCGGAACACCAGGCGGCCATTGAATTGCCCGCCGACACAGCGCAATGCGGCGGCAGCCAGCACGCCCTCTGGCGCGCCGCCCTGGCCCATATACATGTCGATATTGGTTTCCTCATCCGTCACCGCGATCACGCCCGCAACGTCGCCGTCGCCGATCAGCACAACGCCGCATCCGAGTGCGCGCAGCTCTGCGATCATATCGGCATGGCGCGGACGGTCGAGCACGCAGATGATGATATCGCCCGGCTCCACCCCTTTGGCCGCCGCGACCGCCTTCACATTGTTAGTCGGTGATTTGGCCAGATCAATCACGCCCTCGGGATAGCCCGGGCCAACCGCGATCTTGTCCATATAGGTGTCGGGCGCATTGAGCAGACAGCCTTCTTCTGCCGCCGCCAACACGGCCAGCGCATTGGGACCAGCCTTGGCGGTGATGGTGGTGCCTTCCAGCGGATCGAGCGCGATGTCGATCTTTGGGCCTTTGCCCGGCGCGCCGCCAACCTTCTCGCCAATGTAAAGCATCGGGGCCTCGTCACGCTCGCCCTCGCCGATCACAACGGTGCCGTCCATATACAGCGTGTCAAACGCGCGGCGCATTGCCTCCACCGCGGCGGCATCGGCGGCTTTCTCATCGCCCCGGCCAACCAATTGCGCCGCAGCCACAGCCGCCGCCTCTGTCACGCGCACCATTTCCAGCACCAACACCCGGTCGAGCGCGTTCTCCTGGCCCTCATCCTTGCTGGCGAGCATATCTGTTTCAGCGGGGGTGTTCATGACGAATTCATTCCTTACAGGGTGTGTGGCCGCCAAGCAGGTGGAACGCTTTGGCCTTGGGTCAAGCGCTTAGACAATAGGAGCCAGCCTTGTCGAGCAGCAGGTCGAGCGAACCGGCAAAGATTGTGCGCAATTGCCCGCATCTCTTGGCGATTTCTCCTGCTGCCGCCGCTCTGCTTTTCCTCACCGCTCCTGTGCATGCTCAAGATGACAGCGCCGTGTCGGACGCGGAGGTTTCTCAAACGGATCAAACGGATGAGGAGCCGGAAGGCGAGGATGAGCCGTTTCGGATCGATCTCACGGTCACAGTCCCGCGCGGCGAGGTGAACCAAAGCAATGTGCGCGCCTGCGAGGAAGAGGCCGATGCGGCGAGCATATCGGGCGATATCATAGTCTGCCGCCAGATCGGCGAGGACAATTCCAATTATTACAGCGGCAGCCGCGAAGATGCGCAGCGGCGCTATGCTCAAGAGACGCAGAACGCCGGGCTATTACCACCTCCAGACGTAGCTGGCCCCGGCATTTTCAAAGGCCCGGCCACGGTCGGCGGATTGTGCCTGATCCCGCCATGCCCGCCTGAGGCGGCGCTGCTCATCGATGTCGAAGCCCTGCCAGAGGCTCCCGAGGGATCGGATGCAGACCGGATTGCGCGCGGCCTGCCGCCGCTGGGCGACCGCGAGCTGACCGAGGAAGAAGAGAAGGCCCGCCGCGCGGCGTTGGGTGCTCCCAGCTCGAGCTTGGATGGGCCCGATTAGAGGGTTTGGGCTGGGCCGAGCCAGCCCGCGCCCCACTAACTCTTCAAGATCGGCATCACCAATGGCGGCGCGGTGAGGCTGTCTGAGCCTTCGAGCAGATCGAGCGCTTTGTGCACGCAGCGCTCCTGCCCCTCATGCGTGACCATCGCGACCAGCACATCATCGCCCTGCGAAGGACGCCCCTTTTGAATGAGGCTCTCAATCGAGACAGCGCCGTCGCGCATCGCCGCAGTTATCTCGGCCAGCACGCCGGGGCGGTCGGCCACGGTGAAGCGCAGATAGGTCCGCTCCATCCGGTGGCCGGGCTCCGCTGGCGCGAGCTTCTTAAGCTGACCTGCGGGCACAGAGAACGGCGCACCAGTGTCGCCGCGCGCAATATCAATAAGGTCGGCCACAACCGCGCTCGCCGTGGGGCCATCGCCCGCGCCCGCGCCCTGGAACAGCAACCGGCCAGAGAAATTGCCTTCCGCCACCACCGCATTGGTTGGCCCATCAACCGGGGCGAGCGGGTGGTCCTTCGGGACTAGGCACGGGCGAACCCGCTGGAGCAAATGCGGCGCATCCGCTTCACCTCCATCGACATCGGCCTGAGCGATCAAGCGGATGACATAGCCAAGCGCATCCGCCTGAGCGATGTCGGCGCTGCGCACTTGAGTGATGCCGGTCGTTCGCACCGCGTCAAAATCAACCTCAGCGCCAAAGCCAATACCGGCCAGGATTGCGAGCTTATGCGCCGCGTCCACGCCCTCGATATCGAAGGTCGGGTCGGCTTCGGCGTAGCCCAGCTTTTGCGCCTCGGCCAAGGTCTCGCCAAAGTCCGCGCCGGTCTGCTCCATCTCTGACAGGATGTAATTGCAGGTGCCGTTGAGAATGCCGTAGATCCGCGTGATGGCATTGGCCGCCGCGCCTTCGCGCAGGCCCTTCACCACCGGAATGCCGCCAGCAACGGCAGCTTCAAACTTGAGGGCAGCGCTATTGCCGTCGGCCAAATTAGCGAGCGCCATGCCGTGATGGGCAATCATCGCCTTGTTCGCGGTGACAAAGCCTTTGCCGCCTTCGAGCGCAGATTTCGCGAGCGCCAAAGCCGGACCGTCAGAGCCGCCGATCAGTTCGACCACAACGTCAACGTCCGCCGCGCTGCTCATCGTCATCATATCGTCGGTCCAGCTGTAGGCCGACATATCAATGCCGCGATCCTTGTGCCGATCCCGCGCGCTCACGCTGGTCACTTCGATACCGCGCCCAGCGCGCGCTGCGATCAGATCGCGATTGGTTTCCAGCAGGCGAATCACGCCCGCGCCCACTGTGCCCAACCCGGCGATTGCAATGCGTAATGGCTGCTGTGTCTGCGCCATGCTCAACGCTTCCCTTCAAAATTCGCGCGCCCACCGACCCCTTCGGTTAAGCATTTGCGTCGCGCATCGCTGTAGCCGCCGCGAAACGCAAGCTGAAAGCAGTTTGTCTTGGGCAGGGTCAGCCTAGGCTTTAGCTGGTCGTGATTTGCCGGTTGCACGGTCCGAGCTGTGACAGGACGAAGCCATAATCCGCCGCAGCCAGCCGCCGGGCGGTGGGATCGCGCGACAGATTGGCCGAGCTTGGCAGTTCGCGCGGCAGGGCGCAGGCGAGCCGGTACCAGCGCAAAGTGTTTGGTTGAGGTGCACGCGCGGACGAATCGATGATCTCACCCCACGACACGCCCCAGACCGGGGTTTGGCCGGGACGGCGCAGCACGGTGAGCGAGACCGGCGAGCGGTCGGTGGTTTCAAGGAAAATCTGCGTTTCCGATTCGCCCACCAGATTGCCCGCCACCGCCAGAGCATCGCGCACGCCGGTGACTGTCGCAGGCGCATCGGCGGCGACCAATTGCGTCAGGATCGGGCGCAGACGCGCCTCCAATGCCGGGGTATAGTTAAGCTGCGCGCCCTCACCCACCAATTGCACCGCACCAGGGCGACCCGGCACGCCGCGCGCAAACAGCAGCATCTCGCGCTTTTTTAGTTTCGGCGGCTTACCTTTCGCGGTCAGCGGCACATCCACCAGATAATTGAGCGATTCGCCGATTGAGGTGCGGCCTGACAGCAAAGCAATTGTCTCTGCCTCTATATAAAGGCGCGCGAATCCGGGCGCGAGACCCGGCGCGCGTTCCGCCTCAACAGCGATTTGACGGCGAATCTTTGCGCGAATGACGAGGTCAGACCGGTCAGCCAGCGTTGTCAGGTCCGCAAAAGTTGCAATTTCGCTTTGCGGCGCGACAGCTTCTTGCGCCAGCGCTGGAACAGGGCTCACAATAACACCCAGCGAAAGCGCCAGAGCACTGATTTTGTTTGTTAAAAATTGGTTAAACATTTGATCAGTCCGTATACCTAAAACGCGTTAAATCGCGAGCCAATTGCGCCGGGCCGTTCCACCCCCGCGACACTGAATCGGCCCTGAATGGATAAAGGGTTTGATTGCCCAACGCATGACCGTTAAAGCCTGCGATCACCCAAAGCGAGGATGGGGACATAGTCGCTTTTGGTCACGGCTGTAATGTGCGGGAGAATTCACATTGGCAGCCAGTCGGGTGAAAAAACCTGTTCCCATATTGGGATGGTATGAGATAACGAGTTTCATTCGCAGTGCAGACTGCGCATGAGGAGCGGACCGGTTTTTGCCGGTTGAAATGACGGAGAGAAAGCAACTGGATGGCCTACGCTGACCAACAGATGAGCAATAACAGGATTATTGCTCTGATCATCGTGGCGATAATTCATGTGGCTGTCGGCTACATGCTGGTAACGGGCTTGGCCATTTCGGCGGTCAAGAACGTTGTTGAGCGTGTGACCACAATCGACATTGAGGAACCACCACCCCCAGAACCAGAAGACGAGCCGCCACCCCCTGAGCCTCAGGATGTCGCGCCTCCTCCACCGGTAGCACCGCCGCCGCCGATCAGTGTGGCAACATCGCCGCCGGATGTTCAAACGCAGCAGACTATTCCGCCGCCTGCACCGCCAGCGCGCGTAATTCCGCCGCCTGCACCGGTTGCACCTCCAGCGCCGCCGCCGCCGCCGTCACAAGCGCGCGGAGCGACGACCCGGAACGAGGGACGCTGGGCACGCCGGATCCAGGAAAACTATCCTTCACGCGCGCTGCGTGAAGAAGTTGAAGGAACCGTGGGTGTCGCTGTGACTGTTACGGCTAACGGCCGGGCGACTGGATGCTCTGTAACGGCTTCCAGCGGATCGAGCGTGCTCGATCAGGCTGCCTGCCGCGGGATGGAACGCTATGCGCGCTTCAACCCAGCACTCGATGCTGCGGGCAATCCCACAACTGGCCGCTATTCGACACGGATTACCTACCGTTTGAACTAAGATTTATAATTCGGCCATGATCGAGATAACGTCATGGTTCGGGGACTTTTAAAGAGGACTTTTCGCAATGATTATTCAACTTCTTGCTGGCGCCGCTGAAGCAGCTCCGGAAAACCAGTTTGGCTTTGTAAAAGCCATGGAAGAAGGCGGCCCTGTCGCTTGGTTCATTCTGACTGTGATGATCATTATGAGCGTTGGCTCATTCTACATCCTCATCACCAAGCTGCTTGAGCAGAACAAAGTGATGAAGCAAGCCAAAGGCCTGCAAAACTTCTGGCGCACCAACTCGCTGAAAGAAGGCGCGACCAAGCTTGAGAAGAACAGTGCATGGCGCCAGGTCGCAGACGATGCGATCACCGCTGAAGAGAAGCACGCCAAGATGACCGACAGCCTGGAAGCGCATGACTACATGCATGGTTCGCTTCAGCGCTCAGAAGATTCGATCAACTCGAAGCTTGCTGGCGGCCTGCCATTCCTCGCGTCGGTTGGTGCAACCGCACCGTTTATCGGTCTGCTCGGTACGGTGATCGGTATTTACCGCGCTCTCATTAACATCGGTATCGCTGGTTCGGCATCGATCGATAAGGTTGCTGGTCCAGTTGGTGAAGCCCTGATCATGACCGCGATTGGTCTGCTCGTGGCTGTGCCTGCCGTGCTTGCGTTTAACTGGCTCCAAAGCCGTAACCGCCGCATCGCTGAGCTGCTCAACAGCTTCTCAACCGACATTCTGGCCTACATCAGCTCAGATGGCGCGGTTAAGCCAAACGTTGCACCGGTTGCTAAGAAGCCAGCTGCTGCAGCTAAGCCTGCTGCGAAGCCTGCCGCTGCCCGGTCCTAATCGTATCGCGTGACGGGCGGCCATGCTCTCTGGCCAGCGCGCCAGAAACCGGCCGCCCCCACGCTAACCGCTCTTTTAAGAGCAAGATACGATTACCAGCCCGGATTTTCGGGCGAAGTTTAGGATAGGAATACACAATGGCGATTTCGATGGGAGGGGGTGAGACCCCCATGTCAGAGATCAACACCACGCCCCTCGTGGACGTGATGCTGGTTCTTCTGATCATCTTCCTTATCGCGGTTCCAGTGGCGATTCAGACGATCGAAAAACTCGAAATTCCAGTTTTCGAGTCGCTCGAATCCGATGACAAGGTGGAAAACCTGCTGCTAACGGTCAGCACGACCGATGGCGCTGGCAACAGTGCAGGTGAGCCTGGATTTGAAGGCGCTGCCCGTCAGGGTGAGTGCCGGGTCTATTTCAACAACATCACTCCAGTGACCTCAGAAGAGCTGTACGACCGGGCGTTTGAACGCCTTGACGCAATCGTTCAGCGCGCTGGCGGCGTGGAAGCGATCATGGAAGACCCAGATCAGATCCCACAGGTTCACATTCGCGGCGACGTGAATGCACCTTGGCGCTGTATCGCAGGCGCGATCTATAACGTGCAGGCTGCTGGTTACCCAACGGTCGGCTTCATCTCGAACCCGGTCGATCCAAACGGCTAAGCCGACCAGAAAGAACTAGGAGATAACCTATGGCAATGGCTGGAGGCGCAGACGACGGCGAACCGATGATCGCAATGAACATGACGCCGCTTATCGACGTTTTGCTCGTGCTGCTCATTATGTTCATCATCACCATTCCGGTGGCGACCCACTCGGTTGATATCGATCTGCCGCAACCTTCTGAGACGGATACTCCGCCGCCGATCGATCCGATTAAGAACAAGCTGGTCCTGACGCAGGGCGGTGAAATTCTTTGGAATGCGGTTCCGATCTCGCAAGGCGAACTGGTGTCCAATCTGCAGCAATCGCTGACCTTCGCGGTTGAGCCTGAGTTGCAGTTCGAACCAGAACCGCTTGCCGGCTATGAGCTGACAGCACGTGTGCTGCAGATCATCAAAGGCTCGGGGATCACCAAATTCGGTTTTGTCGGCAACGAGAAATACCGCACATTTGGCACTGGCGGACCGCCAGTTGGCGGATCGCAGTAACGATCACGCGATCATACAGAAACTCGAAGAGGGCGGGCTGCATATGCGGACCCGCCCTTTTCTTTTGGGCGGTTGCCAAGACGTGCGAGGCAGAGAGGCGCACTGGCCTGAAAGGCGCTAAGCCCCGCGACATCAGCTGAGCGCAGAGCCTCGCGGGCTGACATGAGCGCGTACCCTCAACACTCCGGTGCATTACCCAATGAAAGCTCCAAACAAGGTACGCGTTTGGCAACCTAATTGTTATGATATATAGTCTTATGGCTAACGCAAACACTGAACGGAAAAGCACCCACCGCAACGCACCCATCACCCACCCCAGCCATCATCACAAAGGAGATGAACCCATGCCAATGACCCTGCGCCGCCCGAACGGATTTGCGAGCCGCAAAGAAACCATGGGCGAGATGAACGTCACCCCCTTTATCGATGTGCTCTTGGTCTTGTTGATCATGCTGATGCTGGCGATCCCCATTCAGACCAACACCACTGAGGTCGATCTGCCAGTGGGAGAATGCGTGGACTGCACCGCCAATCCGAAAATCAACACCGTCCATATCGACGCCTCGGACCAATTGTTCTGGAATGGCGAGGCCGTGAACCGCAAAAGACTGCGCGCATCACTGGAGCTCGCCAATGCTATGCCGGAAGAGCCGCAGCTGCGCTTCGATCCGGATGCCTATGCCAGCTATGACCAGTCCTCGCGCACCATCGCGCTGATCAAAGACAGCGGCGCGACCAATTTCGCGTTTGTTGGCAATGAACGGCACAAGGATTTTGTGCGGTGAGGGGCGTGCATGCAGCATTCCTCACAGAAGCCAGCTGACCGCAATTTGATCGATAGCCGAGCTTAGAGTTAGCTCCTCGGAGGCCGCGGGCGTCTCAGGCGTGCGGCTTGTAAATGAGGATGGTCGTCACCATATTGTGACTATCGAGAGCACGTCTTTATGCGCCTCTTCGACTGAGAGACAATTGCGCTCCCGCATTTGGGGACACGCAAATTGAGCTTCAACAAACTTCTCTACAACCATCAGATTGCCTTGATGAAGGCCGCATCCGCGGGCCTCGCGCCTGCGCAATGCGCGCGCGTCAATCAGCATGAAATCTTGCTTCACAAGGCGCGGCAGCAATTCGGCGTGGCGCAATATCCCATCGCAAGCATCAAGGCCTCCAACTCGTCCACCCGCTATTCCAGCGCTGACCAAGGAGCCTCAAGATGACGCCGATTATCGAGGAGCGGAATGCGCATGGCCGCGGCCAAGGCATTTTTGCGGTCAGTCCGCTCAAGAAAGGCGCCATCCTGTATTTGGGGATCCTGGATAACAGGCCAATCACCAATCACTCGCACGCCTCGCAGATCAGCAAGACCCAATTCGGTTTCCACTTGGGTTTGAGCTCTAAATTCAACCATTCGTGCAACCCCAATTGCGGCATCGTGCTCAACGCATCCGGCGGCCATAACATCGTTGCAATGTGCGACATCGCTGCCGCCGACGAAGCGACGTATGATTATGCCATGCGCAATTATAGAATCGAACATTTCGCCGGTGCCTGTGCATGCGGGAGCCCGAATTGCCGCGGGTCGATCACTGGTTGGCAAGATCTGCCTCAGCAGAGAAAGGACGATTACGCAGGCTTCGTCGCCCCCTATCTGGTCGAATTGGATCTGGAGAACGCCGCAATCGCGCAGCAGGCGCGCTCCGCAAATCGCCTCGGCGCAGCCGTGCTGCATGAGTAACCCCGGCGCTGACGACACGGTTCCATTCCGCTTACCGGCCAGCGTGCAAGCGAGCGCCTAGCCGCCCAACCGCCTTCGGATTTGCGCCTTGAGTAGGAACAACCAGCATGAGCCCAGACAGATTTCTTCCCCGCTGCCACCCGCATATGCTGGGCGATGAAGGCAGCATCGATGTTTCTCAATGTGAGGCACTGATGCAAGATATGGCTGAACTGCGTGAGATGGGCATCACTCTCACGCTTGTCGGAAGCTATGCGGTTGGCGATTATCGATACAGCAATCTTAGCGACGCGCTGGCACAAGCGCGCGGAGGCAATTCGCCCTAGCTGAGCATGAAGAATACAGGGATGGAATGCGATGCGCGCCTTGCGGGAATAGTCTGCAAATTTATCGCAAGCAGACTGGCCGTTTTGTAGCTGGTCCACCTGCCCCCTAGTTCTCCAGCGGCTTACCGGCCACAGCCCCTTGCAATCGGCGACTGTGTCATCTTGGCCTCCGCAAGACCAATTGGGAGATCGACGTGGCTCGCAAACATGCGACTAAAAATCTGGTGGGCGTAGCTGCGACATTGCTCGCCGCCTTCCAGAGCAAAACCTGAAGCTCACCCCTGAACACGCCGTTTTCAATGAAGCTCAATCTCTACCTTATGCCCAGGCTTGAATTGAAAATTGCAAAAAAATCACTAGATGCAATCTATGCAATTTCAATTTGTCCAAAATGATCACTCCTAAAGACTACGCCGAGGCGTTGGCTGAGATCGCGGTTGTTTACGGCAAAATTGGTCAGCTCGAAGCACGTGACGACATAGCAAACGATGATCCTATGGGCCTGAAAAGGGCGGCGGAGATGCGGGCCCTTATTAAGCAACGCGATTCCCTTCAGAAGCGCATAGCAAAAGTGCTCGCCGAGTTGATGGAAGATCCGAGATTCAGCCGATTGCATCGGTCAGGCGATTGATCGACCGCAATTGGGTCGGTTTTGACAGGCCGCTTTTGCCGCTCACCCAATCTAGGCCCCTAATCCCCCTCCATCGGCTCATCCACCCGCATAGCCTCGCCGGCCAGCGTCTCCGCCTCCAGCAACAGTTCGTCATCCACCGCGCCTTGCGGCACAGCTTCGCGCCCGATCATGGTCATCACCGGCACGGCCAGCGGGCTGACCCGGTCGAGTTTGACATGCACCAATTCTCGCTCTGAACGCTCCAGCAAATCCGCCAGCCGCCCGACATCCGTCATCCGCGCGCGCGCGTCGGCCCAGGCTGCCTCGAGCAGCACATGGTCTGGCTCGTATTTCTTGAGCACATCGTAAATGAGGTCGGTTGAGAAGGTGACCTGCTTGCCGGTCTTGCGCTTGCCGGGATGTTGGCGTTCCACCAGCCCGCTGATCACGGCAACCTCCCGAAAGGCGCGGCGCAGCAGGTGGGATTCCTGCACCCAATCGACAAATTCATCGGTCAGAATATCGGGTGAGAGCAGCGGCGCGGGGTTTTTCACTGGTTTCAGACCCCACACGCCGAGTGAATAATCATTCGCCACAAAGCCGCCTGGTGACAGCCCCAAATCCTCCATTCGCCGCGTAATCAGCATGCCCAGGCTCTGGTTCGCGTTCCAACCCTCAAACGTGTAATAGACGCTGTAGTGCTTCTTCGCATGGGGAAAGCTTTCGACCAGCAGCTTGCCCGGTCCCGGCATTTCGCTGCGCCAATCCTGCACCTCTAGCCATTCGCGCACATCATCGGGAAAGCGCGCCCAGCTGACCCGGTCGGTTAGCATTTGCTGCACACGGCTCGCCAAATGGGTGGTGAGCGGCAGGCGCAGGCCGCCATAGCTCGGGATGGTCGCACTTTTCTTCGCCGCGCGCACGATCACATCCATATCCTTGAGGCTCTCAACCTCCAGGCTCATGCCGGCAAAGAAGAACGTATCGCCGGGCGAGAGCTGAGCGGCGAAGCGCTCCTCCACCTTACCGAGCTTGCGGCCATTCTTGAACCGCACCATCAGCATTTCACTATCGACGATGATCCCGGCGTTCATTCGGTGGCGCTGCGCATGACTGGGATGGGTCAGCCGCCACGTGCCCTCGCCAAAGGGGAGTTTCGCCAGCAGCCTATTGCGCGTAATCCGCTTGAACTTGTCATAGGCTTTGAGCGCATAGCCGCCGTTCTCGACAAAGCTCAGCACCCGGCCAAGCGCGGCCTCATCAACCCAGGCGAAAGCGAGGCTGCTGCGGATTTCGGCGAGCAATTCATCTTCGCGAAAATCGCCCGCACAGGCGCAGGCCATCACATGCTGCGCCAGTACGTCGAGGCCGCCTGCACGAAAGTCCTCGCCATCGCGCTGTCTCTCATCCACCGCATCCTTGGCGGCGGTGGCTTCCAGAAACTCAAAGCGATTGCCGGGGACCAGGATCGCGCGGCTAGGCGCATCGAGCCGGTGATTGGCGCGGCCAATACGTTGCAGCAAGCGCGAGCTGCCCTTGGGCGCGCCCATTTGCACCACGCAATCGATATCACCCCAATCGACGCCCAGATCGAGGCTGGCGGTGCACACCAGGCCGCGCAGGCGCCCCTCCGCCATCGCGTCCTCAACCTTGCGCCGCGCCTCTTTCGACAGGCTGCCGTGGTGCACGCCGATCGGTAGATTGTCCTCGTTCACATCCCACAGACATTGGAAGATGAACTCCGCCAGAAAGCGGGTGTTGGTGAAGACCAGCGTCGTCTTATTGGCTTTGATCTGCTCGTACAGCTGATCCACCGCCCAGCGCCCGGCATGCCCGCCCCAGGGCACGCGCGCATCAATCGGCAGCAGGATTTCAACCTCAGCCGGCGCGCCATTCTCGCCCAGCACTAGCTCCGCCGCCGCAATCTCGCCCGTGCCATCATCGGCCTGAGGGGCGAGCCATTCGCAAAAGGCCAGCGGATTGGCGAGCGTTGCCGACAAGGCAACCCGCTGCATATCGGGCGCGAGCGTCTGAAGCCGCGCCAGAGCAAGCGCGAGCAGATCGCCGCGCTTGCCCGTGGCGAAGGCATGAACCTCGTCAATGACCACCCGCTTGAGACCGCGAAACAGCTCTAGGCTCTCAGGGTACGACAGCAGCAGAGAGAGGCTCTCCGGCGTGGTCAACATCACATGCGGGGGCTTGGTGCGCTGGCGCTTCTTCTTGTCAGAGGAGGTGTCGCCGCTCCGCGTCTCAACCACGATATCGAGGCCGATTTCCTCCACCGGGGTCAGCAGATTGCGCTGCACATCATGGGCCAGCGCCTTTAGCGGCGAGACATAGAGTGTGTGCAGCCCCTCAGGCGGCTTGGCGCCATTCAGGGCCGAAGGCGCGAAGGCCGCCAATGTCGGCAGGAACCCGGCCAGCGTCTTACCCGCGCCGGTATCTGCGACCAGCAGAGCATGATTGCCCGCCTCAGCCTGTGCCAGCATATCAAGCTGATGCCGCCGCACCCGCCACCCGCGCGCATCGAACCACGCCTGGATCTCAGTTGGAAGTGTTGGGGAAGGCGCGCTGGCTGTCACGCTTCACACAATGGAGATCGGCGCGCCCTCTCGCAAGCGCGGATCAGAACGGTGAGCCGCCGCCCGGGCTTGGCGGCTGCACGGTGTCAGCCAGCTCGCTCTCGGACAGGCCGAGCAATTGCGCCATGCGCGCCCGCTCATCAGCACTCAGGTCTTCGTAAGTGCGCTCTGCGGGAAGCTGAGCCATTTTTTCAGACACGCGCGCTTCGAGATCGGCGAATTGCCCCATCATCGCGGGCATCGCCTCCATGCTGGCCGACATCACCTGCGGATCGGTGAACAAGGCCATGGTTTGCTGCGCGTAAATCTCGCCAGTTGGCGTCGCGTAGAAGGCCGAGATATCGGCCAGCTGATCTGCGGTAAAGCGCACCGCATAAGCGCGCGCCATGCCTTGGCGAAAGCCCGGCTCGATAAGCGTCGCGACCTCGGTCATCATCTCGCCAAACACGCCGCCCATCGCCTCGCCGCGCTGGTCAAATCCGGGATCGAGCAAAGCCACCAACTCGCTGCGCTCCTCCGCGCTTAAGGCCTCAACCTTGGCCGGATCGGTCGCTAGCCGTGTGGACAGCATCATCTGCGCGCCCGTCTCGCCGCTGAACATCGCCATGATCGGAGCAAAAGTGTCGCCCATCATGTCGCTCATCAATTCCGCGTAGAAACCCTCGGGCATCATGGTGGCGACAATCGCCTCCGCCGCGGGCAAACGCGCCTCTTGCTCCGCCGTCAGCGGCTCTGCCTGGAACATGCCCGTCAGCGCACCCATGACCTGCTCCAACTCTTCCGTCGTCGGTTCAGACGAGGTTGCATCCTGAGCCGCGAGCGGGGCGGCGAATGCCAGCGCCAGGCCGGATGCGGCAGCAAAAAGTGTTTTCTTCATCGGTTGCGATCCTTTGTAAAATCCATGCGGCAATGATGCCCGGCACTTCCTTTGAGCGCCAGTCTTTTGATCATCTTGATCTGCCGTCATGTGCTGCAATAGCCAACCAAAAACACGAATCCGAGACCATACCATCCGGGGTGTTGCTCCGGCGGATAGCGCTTAAAAAAGCGCATGATCAACGCGAAGGGTTCCTGATCCAGGACTCGTTTAACGTCTGGTGGAAGGTCCCCCTCATCGCCGCGCCCCGCCAATTCTGTCTCGGTCAAATATCCGCCGGAATGGCTCCATTCCTTCTCTGGCTCTGGCTTTGGCTTGGGTGGGTCGACGTCGAGTTCATAAGTCGCCGCCGGCTCATAGCTGCCAGCATGCTCCCACTGAACCGCGGGTTCGGGTTCGGGTTCGGGTTCGGGTTCGGGTTCGGGTTCGGGTTCGGGTTCGGGTTCGGGTTCGGGTTCGGGTTCGGGT
>CANMIS010000005.1 GCA_947498065.1 uncultured Erythrobacter sp.
GATCGCTGTTGCCTGATCAGCGCCAGTCTGGGCGTTAAAGCCGATTGCACTGGCCAGCCGATTGGCCACGGTCACGCCTTGACCAATAGCGGTCGCTTGCTGGCCAGTGGCCCGCGCACCGTTCCCAATCGCGGTGGCTGACAATTGCGTCGCCAGCGAATTTGCACCCAAAGCAATCGTCTGATCTGCACTCGCGCTCGACGCCGAGCCCAAAGCCACTGCATCTGCCGCATTCGCCACCGCATCCGCGCCAAGGGCGATCGAGGCAATGCCCGTCGCCTGTGCGCCGTCAAACTCCCCATCGCTGTTGTCGCTATCGCCGCCAATCGCAATCGCGCCAATCATGGTGGCCTGGGAGCGCGTCCCAAAAGCCACGGATTGGTCTCCGGCAGCAATAGCGCCAGCGCCCAATGCCGCAGCGTTGATCTCTGTTGCTTCAGCGCCCACTCCAACAGCGATGCCATTGATCTCTGTTGCTTCAGCACCTGCACCCAAAGCCGTGCTTTGCGACCCCATTGCTTCAGAACCCTCACCCAAAGCCGTGCTGTTGAGCCTTGTTGCCATCGCACCCTGACCGATTGCTATGGAGTTGAAACCTGAAGCTAATCCCCGCAGACCTATTGCAATAGCAGCGACTTCAGATGCTTCAGCATCAGAACCCAATGCAACAGCGTCCCGACCTCCTGCGACCGCTCCCACTGTACTACCATCTCGATCGCTACCAATTGCAATGGCTCCGGCTGCTGAGGCGAATGCTTGCGAACCAACTGCAATAGATCGCGACGGGGTCGCTCTGGTCTCAGCACCTATTGCCACAGAGCGTTCGCCGCCCGCAGCAGCCAAAGCTCCGAGAGCCGTTGCACCTAGCTCACCCGCATTTGCATCCTGTCCAAGGCTGACGGAGCTCGCCCCGCTGGCAATTGCGCGAGGGCCAACTGCAACGCTCGAGCCGCCTCTAGCGGCAGCGTTGCCACCAAGGGCAACGGCACTGGTTGCGCTTGCTTCGCTATCTGCCCCAATTGCAATCGCTGCCATTCCTGTTGCCTGCGCGCCAAGCCCATCGGCATCAATATCGCCGCCAAGAGCTGTTGCTCCAGCACCAGAACTTTCCGCAAAAGATCCAATTGCAATCGTGTCTCGAACTGATGCGTTTGCTCCATGCCCGAGCACTGTTGAGAACTCGCCAGCGGCGGATGTCTGTGTACCAATGCTCGTCGCGAAAGCTGCTGTTGCCCTGGATGTGGAACCAACCGCAGTGGAGGCTGCACCCGACGCAACAGCCGCATCAATGGCGCCGCTAGCGTCAATATCTCCGCCAACCGCCGTCGCTCCTGCGCCTGTCGCCTGAGCGCCGCTGCCAAGGGCGGTTGCTCCCTGCTGTGTGGCATCAGAATCCTCGCCCACAGCGACGCTTTCATCGCCGCTGGCCGTGGCGAACTCGCCCACCGCCGTTGACGCTACACCGCTTGCCTCGGCATCGCCGCCGACTGCCGTTGCTCCATTGGCTCCGCTGGCATCTGCGCCAACTCCGCATTCAACCGACTGGCTGCCGCCAGTTGGGTTGGTGTTGCATTCTGCCGTGCCATCGGCGCGTGCTTGCGGGGCGGCAATCACAAACGAGCCCATTACGGCCAGCATCGCAGTGCTGGCACAGAACATTGTCTTCGTCATTGTTCGTCTCCAAATTTTTAAGGGTGCTCAGCGCTTTTCCGGCTCAAGCATTTCGCCTGGGAACTGTGCATCATCGTCATCGCTCAGCGATGGGTTGTCTTCCGGCGTTTGATCCGGGATCGTGATGGTCTGCCCGCTGGGACGCTGAATGACAGGACGCTTGGGTGATAGCGCAGGACGCGCGGTAGGGGCCGTACCGCTGCGCGTTGGCAGACGCGATCCGCGTGGCACGCTAAGCGGAGTTTTGCTGCCCGACAAATAGCCCACCTTTGTATTTGCGGTCAGTGTGCCGTTCTTCGAAAACAGGGTGCACATAGCAGGAGCCGACTTGGGCAGAACAGTACGCGGCTTGTGAGTGTAGCCGGTGCAATTGCCTTCACGATAACATGCGTCCGAACAAGCGATCGGATCTTCATTGAGCACTTTGAAACTTCTGAGCTTCACCCCGCCTTGAATGGCCCGGCTCGGATAAGGGGTGATTTCATGCACATCGCGCAGAAGGCTCAATTTGGTGCCTGCAACGACTTTGGTAAAGCCGTGATCGCGCCGTGCCTGATGGGGAAGCGAAAGCATCCGCAAATAGCAGATTGGCTTACGGTTGGGCGCTTCCTGAAGATACAGATAGGCGTTGCAATTGCTGTCCGCGTCACATTCTCTTCGGCATGTTACCGCATCTTGGCCGCGATTGCTCATCATGATCGTCTTGATGATATTGCCCGGTCGGTAGAGATTACCCTCTTCGATATAGCCGTTTGAAACGCTGCCGATGGTCTGCGCGACAACTGTGCCGCCTAGCCCGATACCGAGTAGCGCCAGGCAAATTGTAAGAAACTTACGCATGATTTCCTCCCTTTGAGGTGAGATTTATTGCTTTGTGATTTGAACGTTTGTGTCGCCGGCCATCTGCGCTTGAGCGACAATTCGGCATTCGCCTTGATCGCCGAGCGTGAGCTGAATTTCGGCAAAGCCTGGAGGGCCGCTAGCCTTAGCGCTGCCGCTGCGCGTCTCCGCCGCAGCCGTATAAAATGCAGCGACCTGTTCGGGCGTGCTGGCAGTCGTGAAGGTCTTTCCCTCGACATTCATCGGCTGCGCACCGCTCGCATCGGGCAGCGCAGGCAGATCGCACGGCATGTCGCCGTTTTGCGATGCCGCCTCGCGCAATTTTGCCGAAATCTCAGCCGAAGCCTGTTCAATGCCCGCCGCCATGTCGGATGCGTCGTTGACCATGCCATCGGCAGAAGGGTCAGAGCCGTCGCAACCGGCAATTAGAATGGCCGGAATGCAGCACAGCAGAGTGCAAGTCTTTCTCATCGGTATTTCCCCTGAACAGTGTGATGGATCACGACCTTGTTTTGTGGGGATGCCAATTGGAGCGCGCGGCAAGCGCTGTCATACACCAGATGGTGTATGCGCGTATTTTCCTGTAGTTTTTGGGGCTGTGATGGCTGCCTTAGTCGGCGGCTGCGTGGGCCGGCACAGACTTGGAGATATAGCCAGGACAGCTGGCCTCGATATGCTGGATCACGCGTCGGGCGATGTCTTCCGAGCGTTTGTAGAAATACATTTCGCCGCAATCGGGCAGCTCAGCAAATTGGGCCGCGTTGCCAAAGCTCAGACCGCGTTTGAAATCCTCAAACGGGTGCACGCGGTCTTGATCCGGCACCAGAAATAAAGACCGGCATTGCCCCTGCTCAAGCCAGCGCAGGATCGGATCGCGCGAAATGGTGAGCTCCCGGGTGTAGACCTCCGGCCCTTGGACCAGAAGGTGGTGCGAGGCCGCGCGGATCAGGCCAGCGTTCTTGCCGCTGCGGAAGAATGCCCGGTCAACGCCGTCCTCTCCCATCAGTTTGTCGATGTACCAATCCACCCCCACGCTTTGCATATTGCGATAGGCGATGCGGCTGAATGCCTTGAACAGGCGCGGGGCGCGGTGGGACACCCGGAACACCATTCGTTGGTAGTGACGCATACTGGGTTCCAGTGGCAGATGCGCAAACCAAATGTATCCCAGACTGGTCAGCGAGCTAATCAGATCGGGTCGCTGCTCCACCGCGAGGCTTAGGGAAACAAGCCCGCTGCTCGCGGTGATGGCCGGGACTTGCTTAAGCCCCAAATGCTCGCAAAACTCGGTGATCGCAAAGGCGCTGTCATCCGCAGTGCTGAGCTCGGGATCATATTCGCTATGACCAAATCCGGGGCGCGAGGGGATCAGCACCTTCAGACCGGCATCACGAAACAATCGCTCAGCCTCTGGCGGGAAGATGTGACCCAGAGTGTGCCCATGGATAAACAGAACCGGCTTGCCATCCTGCGCGCCTTGCCAGCTATAGGCGATCTCTCGGCCATCACTGCGCGTGAATGTGGCTTCTCGCCCGATAGGATTGGACCAACTGGCGAGTCGAGACTTGCTGTCGATCGCGGCACGCGCGCACAGCAGGGAAAGGATCTGGAGCAATTGCGCCTGACTGGCCGATTGCGTCTTGCCAAATACCGATTTCAATTGCGTCTGAACTGTCGCCAAAGTGGTGCCGCGGTGGCCTGCAACGGCGCCAGTATCGCGTAGCTCATAGAACTGGCGGGAGATTTCGCACTCGGCCCGAGTAAGCCCAAAGGCTTCCTGCAATTGCAGATCGACCGTGGCGGTCCACGGAATATCTAGCATACGCAGGGCAATGCAGCCATGATCGCGATTGGTCGTCTCTACAATGATGGCCTCGGCCAGTTGCAATGGGCCCGGTGCATCGTCGTCTTCGGCGTCGCCCAAGCTGTCGAGCCGCAAGATGATCCGCCGTCCATTACCGCGCAAACGAGCGCTGGCGGTGAAATCGCGAAACTGGGTGCGATATGCCGGGTCAATCATGTCAAAGTCGAAGGTTTGACCGGGCCGGGCGCCAAACAATTCTGCGCCATATTCGTTGGTGAGAATGACCTTACCAAACGGATCGATTACGATTGCCGCGGTCGGCACTTCCTCGACTGCCCGCTCCAACGGATCACGCGAAAGGCTATTCGATTGGCCATCCACAATCGTCTCAATCGTATCGAGCTCCCGGACCACGGCATCGCGCAGGCCTTCACCGCCCACAGGGCTTCGTGAATTGTAGCGGCTCTCTAACGTTGCGACCAGATTATCGAGGGCATCCGGCTCACCCGCGGCGCGATACAAAGCAGACACCAGAGCAATATCGAGCTCCGCCAACAAGTCTTTGTGATTACTGGCTTTGACCCTCATCCGGCGAGACTATAACGCCGCCGTGTAAATACAAGCGCGAAGGGCGCATGCTTGGTCATTTTCCTATTAACAAAGGTTAGCCCGCGAACGGCTTGCCAATCCAGTCCGAAACGAGCGAGATATTGGCGTGATTGATCGATAGCACTCGCTCATCTCGCAGAAAGGCTGGAGCATTTGGGACACTAGGATATCCCATTAGGTCCCGCCTCAGACCGAATGCATGGAACTAGATTATTGAAAACTGAGTCGCCTTGCACTTTACAATCTTTGGCAGCTTTACGAGTTAGCGCTGCATAGTCGTCTTGTCTCCCGGCTTATTGACGTTCTCGGCAATGACCGCTTGCCCACCCCGCTATTGGCGTGGACTTGCTTCACCATTTGTTCGCCGCCCCGACTGAGCCAAGATATTTCAGCAATTCGTCTGCCCGCGCATTCACCGGATCAATTGAGTTGGCCGAAGAGGTTTCGTGCAGCTTGAGCAGTGCCAGCATTTCGCTCTTGCCGCTCGGCTCGATGCTCCAACCGCCGTCTGTCTTGCGGGCCCTCTTGCCCTTGCCTGCCGGTTTGCTTGCGCTTCGCTTATTCGTCTCATTCACAATTCGCGCACCTTTGATATTCTAAATTGCCAGCATTCGGCCGCGCCGCACCACCACGCCCCAAAAGGGGTGTGGTGGTGTGGGCTGGATTAAGGTGGGTTCGCTCCCGCACCTGCCTTAACCTACCTTCACTCCCAAATCGGCACCCCACTAACCGACAAGCGAACAGTGCGCGCTCGCTCGCTTTGCTTTGCGGCTGCGTGCTGCGACGCGCGCTGGGTGATGCAATCCGCTGGCTAGCAAGGAGCCTTGAACGCGCATGTCCCAGATCGTCGATGCTATTTTGGCGCCAGCGTCAGGTTCTTATTTTTACGATGATCAGGCGGCGATCCGTTCGGGGCTGACGCATGATGGCTTTGCCTATGATGGCGCGCCGCTCACGCCTGGTTTTGACAAGGTGCGGATCCCCTCAGCCGCGCTCGGCATTGGCCTTGTGCTGGATGATGGCGCGGTCGTGTGGGGCGATATGGTCAGCGTGCAATATTCCGGCGCCGCGGGGCGCGATCCCTTGTTCGACCGCGACGCCATCGCCGAGTTGTGCCGCGAGGTGATCATCCCGCAATTGATCGGCCGGGATAGCGCTGAAGTCGCCGCGAATTGCGAGGCATGCTTCGAGCGGGAAGATGGCGTGCCGGCTCCGATGGCGATCCGTTACGGCGTGAGCCAAGCACTGATCAGCGCTGCTGCCCATGCGAAGAAATGCACCATGGCTGAGGTGATTTGCGGCGTGTTCGGCCAGCCTTTGCCGAGCGAGCCGATCCCGATTTTCTCGCAAAGCGGGGACGAGCGAAAGCTCAATGTCGACAAGATGATCCTGAAACAGGTCGATATCCTGCCCCACGGCCTGATCAATTCGCGCGAGAAATTTGGGCAGGATGGTGCGGTGTTCCTCGATTACATCCGCTGGGTTGCCGCGCGCACTCAGGAGCTGGGACAGCCGGGGTACAAACCCAAATTGCACTTTGACCTTTACGGCTGGATCGGTCTGGGGATCAGCAAAGATCCGATCGAGGTGGCCGCCTTTATGGCGCGCTGCGCCGAGGCGGTGCCGGGCTATGAACTGCTGATCGAAAGCCCGGTGGACTATGGGAATCGCTCTGAGCAGATTGGGGAATATGCGGAATTGGTGGCTGAGCTGGACCGGATCGGCACTCCGGCTCAGGTCGTGGCTGATGAGCATTGCAACAATTTAGCTGATGTGCGCGATTTCTGCGATGCGCGCGCGGCGCATGTGATTCAGGTCAAAACCCCCGATGTCGGCAGTCTGCTCGATACGGCGCGGGCGATTGCCTATGCCAAAGACAGCGGCATTGGCGCCTATTGCGGGGGTACCAGCGCGGAGACGGATTTGTCCGCGCGGATCTGCGTCCATGTCGCGCTGGCGATGCAGGCGACCATGATGCTGGCGAAGCCGGGCATGGGCGTGGACGAGGGCATTTGCATTGTTGGCAATGAGCAGAACCGGGCGCTGGCTCAGCTGCGCCATAAGGCGGCCCAAGCGCAGCGCTGACGCATACCGGCGCCGGTCCCAACACAGCTATTGTCTCATTCGCCCAGACGTTCTATCCGCATAGCGGTTAGATTTGGGAGGCATGGATGGAACGGGGCGTACCAGTCAGAGCGATCAGCCGGGGATTTGCGGTGTTGTCCGCGATCAGCCGCGATGGCCCAATCACCTTGATGGGGGTCTCACGCAGCGCCGAGGTGCCCTATGCGACCGCCTGCCGGATCGTTCAGACATTGCTGCACGAAGGGCTGATTGAGCGCGAGCCGGGGCGCAAACGCTACCGGGTTACGGCTCTGGTTCAATCGCTGGCGACAGGCTTCCAACAAGAGGATTTGTTGGCGGCAGTGGCGCGGCCATTCCTTGAGGAATTCTGCCGCGATGTCGGCTGGCCGATCTCCATTGCGACGCGGGTGGGCACGCGCATGATGGTGCGCGAATCGACCCACAAAATGACTTCGCTGACCTTCACCAATTACTATCCCGGCTTCACCCTGCCGATTGCCGAATGCGCGACGGGCAAGGCCTATCTTGCCAATTGCGAGGCGGATGAGCGCGAGATGGTGAAAGATGCGCTGGAGGCGACGGATAACGAATCTGCGCAGACCGGCCTGTTGCTGCTGTCCGACGGGGTAGCTTTGCAGAACATTCGTGAGGCGGGCTATGCGCTGCAAGCGCGCAACCTTTACAATTTTGAGCCGGGCAAGACGTCGTCTCTGGCGGTGCCGCTGCGCGACATTGAGGGCCGCCTGATCGGCTCGATGGCGCTGATTTACTTCGCCTCTGCGATCAAGCCGAACGAGGCGATTGAGCAGTTCCTAAGCGGAATGCAGGCGACGGCCAAACAGATCAGCCAAGCGGTTGGCGTGGGCGAGCTCGCTTAAGTTAGCAAGCCAGCGCCGCAGCGCTACCTTTGAGTGATTACCTGCGCGGCGTGTTCGCCCGCAAGCCGCCCCAGCGTGGTCGCGGTCATCAAGCCATTGCCAGCCAAATAGCCATCTGCGCCGGGGCCAGAGATGCCGCGCGCTGCGCCGCCGCCAGCATAGAGGTTGGGGAAGGGGGAGCGGTCTGCGCGCAGCACGCGGGCGTGCTCGTCCACTTCCAGCCCGCCTTGTGTGTGGAACAAGGCGCCAGTGACTTTCACCGCGTAAAATGGCGCGGACAGTTTTACCTTACCGGCAAAGCTGCGGCCAAATTGGTCGCGCTCCTCGCTGTCGACCAGCGTCCATGTCTGCTCGACCGTTTCGATCAGGCCCGCGGCGTCTATGCCCGCTTTCTCGGCTAGTTCCTCAAGCGTGTTTGCGGTGATCAGGCACCCGGCTGATTTGGCCTGCTGATAATCGTCAAACTGCTCCATTATCTCGTGGCGGGCGGCATCGTATATGCTCCAGGCGACATGGCCCTCTTGCTGGAGGACTTCGACGGCCTGCTCTGAATAGCCGGAGGCTTCATTGGCAAAGCGCTTGCCCGCGCGGTTCACTTGGATGCCGCCTTCCGCGATCAGCGGCCACAGGATCGGGATGCCGTAACCGGCGGCGAGCCCAGCGTGGCCTTGATAGGATGACAGGTCGGCCATGGCTGCGCCCAAATCGCGGCCCCAGGCAATCGCGTGGCCTTTGTTGCCCGGATGGCCGTGGAAGGTCGCGTGCTCCAGCTCCGGGATCAGCTCGCTGACCATATCCTGATTACCCGCAAAACCGCAGCACGCGAGGATTAGTGCCTCGCAGCCGATAGTGTCCTCAGAGCCATCAGGGCGGGTGCAGCCGACCGCAATTATCCGGTCGTCATTGTTCACATAGAGCTTGTCGACGGTGCTTTCGGTGAAGATGTCGACCCCTGCGTCTTCGCAGGCAGAGGACAGCGCACCCATCAATTCCCCGCCAGAGCGGCTGGGCATGCCGTGCATGCGGCGCACAGAATGACCGGGATAGGTGAAGCCTTCGACCAGGCTCAGGCCCAGCTTGTGCTTGCCCGCTAGCCAGTCGATTGTCGCGGCGGATGCCTCGGCGAGATGCGTGACGAGCTCGCTATCAACCTCTCCTTTGGTCTTGCCGACAATGTCACTCGCGAACAGTTCCGGCGTGTCCTCGACCCCGGCGGCGTGCTGGATCGCGCTGCCTGCGGCGGGGATCAGGCCGGTCGACATGGAGGTCGTGCCCAGCGGCTGGCGGTCGCGCTCGACAACCAGCACATCAATGCCCGCATCGCGCACGGCCAGCGCTGCGCACAGGCCGGTGCCGCCGCCTCCCACCACCACGACGGGGATGTCCATAATCGTGTCGGCGGCCTCAGTGCGGATGATTTCGATGGCGCTCATAATGTGTCAGGCTCCAAAGGTAAGGACCGGTTTGATAACGCCTTTATCGCGCATCGCCGCAAAGGCATCGGCGATGTTTTCAAACGGGAATGTCTCAATCAGGCGGTCAAACGGCATCTGACCATTTTGAAAATAGTCGATCAAGCGGGGCAGGAATTCATGCGGGACCGCGTCCCCTTCGATCACGCCGACGATTCGCGTGGTGAGGAAGGATATGCCGCCGGGATGCTGGATCGGGTCTTCGAACCCGCCGGGCAAGGTCAGCGTGCCGAGTGTTCCTCCGGGCCGCAAAGCGTGGACCGATTGCTCAAATGTGTGCTGCGTGCCTGCCGCATCCAGCACGCCCGCTGCGCCCACTGCGGTGATCTGTTTGATCGCGCCGGACAGGTCCGTGATGCTGCCATCCAGAGTGTGCGTCGCGCCCAGCTCCTTGGCCAATGTCAGCCGGCCTTCCTCCAGATCGACGCCGATGATCGGCTCGCAGCCGATGATCTTTGCCGCCATGATAGCCGCTAAGCCTACCGTGCCGCAGCCGATGATGACGATGGGTTCGCCGGCCTTCACATCGAGCTGGTTGAACACTGCGCCAGCCCCGGTTTGAATGCCGCAGCCGAGCGGCGCTGCGGCGACAAAATCGAGGCTGTCCGGGATTTTCACGGCATTGCGTTTTGTCACCAGCGCGTGGCTGGCAAAGCAGCTCTGCTGGAAGAACGCACCGCCCACTGATGTGCCATCTGGCCGGGTGAAGACGGGGCGCTCGCATTCGCGCTTCCCATCTACATTCAGCGCGATTCCATCGACGCAATAGGCAGGACGTCCGGCGGTGCAGACCGGGCAAGTCCCGCAGTAGCCAAAGGTCGCCGCCACTCGGTCGCCAATCGCAAAATCGCTCACGTCCTCGCCGAGCGCTACGACCGTGCCTGCGCCTTCATGCCCAAAAACGCGCGGTTCCTGAGACCACTCCGCAATGCCCAGGTCGGTGTGGCAAATGCCAGCAGCAGCCACTTCGATTACTAGCTCATCGGGTGCGGGATCATCGAGCAGCAACGTCTCAATGCGCGGCGGCGCACCGCCTCCTTCACACACGGCTGCTTTGATCTCACGCGGCATTACGGGGCTCCGTGGCGATCCTGAAATGCGACCACATCATCCATCCCTAGCAAGCGCGACATTTCTTTAAAATCGAACATATCGCTGTGCTCAGTGTTGGGATTGCCAGAGGCGAGGTTCCGATAAAATTGCAGCGCTGCCTGCGCCGCGCTGAGCGGAGCGCCTGCGGGATAGATCACCAGTTTGACGCCGAGCTCCTGATAGCGCTCCGGCGAGAGGATCGGGGTGAACCCGCCATGCGCCGCGTTGAGCAGCAGAGGCTTGTCCACCGCGGCGGCTGCGGCCGCGATTTCTTCCTCGGACTGAGGCGCTTCTAGGAACAGGATATCCGCACCAGCGGCCGAGTAAGCATGCAGTCGGTCAATCGCCGCATCCAGCCCCTCCGTCCTGCGCGCGTCTGTCCGAGCGATCACCAGCATGTCGCCATCACCGCGCGCTTCAACCGCGACGCGCACGCGCCGCTGCATCTCTTCGGTTGCGACCGATTCTGCCCGCCCGACATGGCCGCAAATCTTGGGAAAGCCCTGATCCTCCAACTGCATCGCGGCGATCCCGGCGCGCTGATAGGCCGCCACGGCGCGGTCGAGATTGGTGAGGCTGCCAAAGCCCGTGTCCGCATCCGCGATCACGGGAACGCCCGCCTTTTGCGCGAACCGGCCAAAGATTGAGAGAAAGTCGCTCGCCCCGGCGATACCTACATCGGGCTCACCCAAGGCAGAGGCCGTGCCCCAATAGCCGGAGGCATAGACTGCGCTGAAACCCGCCTGTTTCGCCATCAGCAGGCTCATATGATCGTAAATGCCTGGTGCGACCACAATGTCGCCGCTGGCAAGCTGGCTGCGCAGGTCGTTCGTCTGGGATTGCTGTGTGCTCATACGAAAGGCTCTTGCGCCAGTGCGGGATCAAATGGGATATTCTGAACGTTGGTATCCATCATGCGGATGAATGGGCGATCTGAGTGGCGTTTCGAACCCGCCCCGGCCAGTGATTTGCATGACACAAAAGGAATGAGCGCAAATGGAAGAACAGCTTCGCGAAACTGAAGTCCCGATCGAGCTCGGAGAAGAGATCACTGGGCGCGGGCGGATCTATTTTGACAATGTCGTGACCGACAATATTCTCGATGCTCTGCTCGAGCTGTCGGCGGCGGTTTGGACCAACCAGGACCGCGTGCTGGTGCTAGAGAAAATCCTTGAGGAAAAGGGCATTTCTGTTTCGGACGAGATTGAGGCGCATATGCCCGATCAGGAAGAGATCGCCCGCCGCGCAGAAGCGCGCGATGCCTTTGTCGATCAGGTTTTCGGAGCTTTCCTAAGGCGTCCGACCCACAATATTGCCCAAGCGGCTGACACTGAACAGGAGTGAGATGATGGATCGCGGTACAATCGGAGTTTTGCCTCGTCCGACCACTTTGGCCGATGAGAGCTATCTGGAATTCGTCACGTCATTCCGGAAATTCGCCATTCAGCGCGGATTTCCGGTGATGGCGGCCAACGGGGAGGCGGCTCTTAACGAGGCGCTGGAAAAGGGCGAAGTGGCAAAGCCCGCCAATGATGGCGAAGTGCCGCTGAGCGAGATCAAGCGTGTCTTTAAAGAGGTGCCGTTCACGCCAACCTGGCAGCGTTTTGTCCGCTCTCAGCAGGAGATGATGTGGCGCGGCACGCGCAAATCCTTCCTGCGCAAGGCCGATCAGCTGCTCAAAGATATGGATGCCGCTGAGAAATCCAATCCCGGCAACATTCATTACGATCCGAGCTTTGAGCCGCCCAAATACACGCGCTGCGAGATTCACTGTCAGCCGGGCGGCTATACCGACGATCCGCTGGGCGGGGCGGTCTATCACTACGGCACGAAGATTTTCTACGAAGGCTTCAACGACCAGGACGAGCTACATATTGAGCTCGCGGAGAAGACTACCAAGCCTGCGGATGGCAAGATTGAGAATGTACTCGACATTGGTTGCTCAATCGGTCAGGCGACCATGGTCCTTAAAGACCTCTATCCTGATGCAGAAGTTTGGGGCCTCGACGTTGGCCTGCCGCTGATCCGCTATGCGCATATGCTGGCGACTGAGCGCGGCAAGGACGTGCATTTTAAGCAGGCGCTCGCTGAAGACAGCGGCTTTGCCGATGATCAGTTCGACATGATTCTGTCCTACATCCTCTTCCACGAAGTGCCGGTGAAGAAGATGAAGGAAATCCTCGCTGAAATGTTCCGCGTTTTGCGGCCGGGCGGGGTGTTCTCAATCTACGAATTCCCGAACAATAACGACAAAGTTCAGGTGCCAGCAGGCCACCGGTTCATGATCGACAACGACAGCCGCGACAATTGCGAGCCGTACTCGCCTGCCTTCGTCGCGAGCGACTTTAAGGGAATTCTGGAAGACACCGGCTTTGTGATCGAAGAAGGTCCGGCGGTCTCTAACGCCTTCCTGCAATCGCTGATCGCGCGCAAGCCAGAGGCCTAAATCCTCAGGCGCGTGTCAGCGCGACAGTCGCCGGATCATAGGCGAAGATGCCTAGCGCATCTTCGTCCTTGATCGGGGTGTCGCGGAACATGTCCGGATCGATCGCTTGCAGGCGCTCTCCGCCTAGATTGCTCTCACGCTGCAGGGTTGAAGCTCGCTCAATGCGGCTGGCGACATAGCAATCGAGCGCGCTGTCGACGTCTTCGCATTCGGCAAAGGCCCTGCCCAAAACGACGCCATCTTCAATCGCGCAGGATGCGCCCTGGCCCATGTAGGGCAGCATTGGATGCGCCGCATCACCGAGCAGGACGGTGCGGCCGGAGCGCCAGTTTTCCAGCGGCTCGCGGATGAACAGGCCCCAGCAGAACAATTCTTCCTCTGGCACCTTCTCCAACACATCGCGCACATAAGCCGCAAAGCCTTCATATTTGGCCAGCAATTGCGCTTTGTCGGCCTTCACCGACCAGCCTTCATCGACCCAGCCATCCGCCTTTGACAGAGCGACAACATTGACCAGCTCGCCGTTGCGAACGGGATAGGTGACCATATTGCGGCCCAGCGCGAGGTGATTGATGTTGAGCGGTTCAGCTGAACGCGCGCTAAGCTCGCTGGCGGGAATGAGGCCGCGGTAGGCGATATGCCCGCTAAATTCTGGCGGCTTTGAATCGAACAATGCATCGCGCACGACTGAGCGCAGACCATCGGCAGCGATCACTGCGTCTGCCTCTGCCACCGCGCCATTTTCGAACGTCAGCGTGACGCCGTCTTCGCGCGAGGCGATGCTTTCCAGCCCATGATCCATCACGCAGTTTTCCGCGCCAAAGGCCTGGATTAATGCCTCCAGCAAGTCTGCGCGGTGCAGCTGCAAATAGGGCGCGCCATATGTTTCGCGGGTCTTGCGGCGGTCAATCGGTTGCAGCAATTCGCCGGTCTCGCCGTGGCAAAGCTGCTGCTCAATCGGCTCGTTGGAATTGCTGTCCAGAAACTCACCCAGGCCCAATGACCTAAGGCCGTGAACCGCATTGGGCGACATAGAGATGCCTGCGCCCACTTCGCCAAACTCAGGCGCTTTTTCATAAATGCGGACCTGAAACCCGGCTTTCTTGAGCGCAATCCCAGCGGTCAGACCGCCAATACCCGCCCCGATGATGGCGATCTGCGTCATAGTCCAAGGGCTCCAGGATTGATGATACTGTCCGGATCAAGCCGGTGTTTCAGATCTTTGAGCAGAGCGGCTTCACCGTCTTTCTTGGCGCTGAGGCAGGGGTAGAGCCGCCCGATCTGGAAATGACTGCTGCCGTGCTCGCGCATCAGGCTGACGATCGCGGCGATGATCTCTTCGACAAGCGCGCGCGCTTGCGGATTGGCGGGATAGTCTTGCAATTTGCCGTCCAGATCATCCGGTGTCATCCTTGCGTGATAGCCATATCGCTCATCCGGCCAGTAGAAGACCGGTTCGTAGAGCAGGCCGATACCGGCGATGGCGGCGAAGAATTCCGCGATCGTAACGCCAGCGGCGTCCATGCGCTCGGCAAAGCGATCTTTCAGCGCCAGATAATCGCGGTGGAATGCTCCCAGTGCAGGGGTGGGGAAGATACCGTGGATCGGCAGCATCCGCCGGCCATCGGGATGGGTCACCGGCAGGTCGGGGAAGGGCTCTGCCCGCGTCATCAGCGGGACAGTGTTCACGATCTCATCGCCGCCGTTGGCAAAGCTGCGAATGGCCTTGATCCGGCTGCCCAGCGCCGCCTTATCGCGCGCCTCAACCACGAAATGCGCGGTGTAATGCGCTTTTTCCATAAACCGCCGCCCGCCCAGCGCAACGCTGGCCATCCGGCTGACCGCGGCAAAGGGATTGCCAGCGGAAGCGCCGATTTTGAACATCGCCTTCATATCGGACATCAGATCAGGCTGGCCTGCGTTTTGTCGAGCAACTTCGGCGTCCATCGCGATCATTTCGCTGGAGAGACGCCGCGCCGTTACCTCGTGGAACATGCGGGCCATCGCATCGAAATCATCAAAGGCAAATGACAGGCCGGAGACGACGTCGGGCCGCGGCTCTGTCTCAAGCGTGACCGCCGTTTTGATCCCCATGCTGCCCGCATCATTGGCAAAGATGCCGGTGAGGTCGGGGCCATAATTGCGATTGTGGGCCGTGGTCGCATGGTGAGCATCAGAGCCGGTGTTCAGCACCTCGCCCGTGCCCGTCACGATCTCGAAGCTTTTGACCGCATTGGCCGATGCGCCGGTGTGACCCGAGCCAAATGTGACGGTGCCCTGGCTCATCGATCCGCCCAGCGTCGCTCTGCCGCCAGACATTGGCCCCCAAAAGCGCGCGCGCAGGCCGTGCTTTGCCAGCGCCTGATCAAGTTTTGCCCAGGTGCATCCGGAACCTGCGGTGACATGGCCAGCAATCGGGTCAATCGGCGCGATCTGATCGAGCCGCGAGCTGTCGAGCAGGATAGAGCTGCTGCCGCGCGGTTGAAACGCTTCCGTGTAAGACATTCCTCCACCACGCGGATAAATCGCGATGCCATTTTTGCGGCACAGCGTCACCAACAGCGCGGTTTCATCCGTGGTTCTTGGCCGGACAACCGCCAATGGCAGCTCGCCTTGGAAGAATAGGTCTTCGCTGTAGAAGCGCCGGTCGCTTTCCCCGATAAGTGCGCCTTCTTCCCCGCAAATCGCGATGACCGAGGCGATAAAACCATCGGCCTTGGTTGCGGCTAGGGGCGGATTTTCTGTTTCAAGCGTTTCCATTCACAGCTCCCTTCCAAAAAGCGGGCAATTCAACGAGGGATGCGACGCGGCTTATCCGATGGTCGGAGATTAAAATGACATCCAGTGCCGACAGAACACCAAATCCATAAGGGAGGCAAATGGCGAGCATACCACTGACCAAGCCGGAAGAGGCACGATACTCCGATGCACGGGCGTGGTTCACTGTGGCGGTCCTATCGCTGGCGGCCATTGTCGCTTACATTGATCGCCAAATTATCACTCTGCTGGTGGAGCCGATCAAAGCTGATCTGGGCGTGTCAGATGTGCAAATGGGTTTGCTCATGGGCATTTCCTTTGCGCTGTTTTACGCGGTGCTCGCAATCCCGATCGCTTGGGTGGCGGACCGTCACAATCGCAAGTTTGTAATCCTGGTCGGCCTAGTCTGCTGGTCAGCGGCGACTTTCGCCAGCGGGCTCGCTGGTGTGTTTATGGCCTTGTTCATCGCACGCATGTTTATCGGCGTGGGCGAGGCGACCTTATCGCCTGCGGGCTTCTCTATCATCAGCGATTACTTTTCGAAGAATAAGCTGCCCGGCCCGATCAGCGTCTTCACTGGTTCTGGCTTTGTCGGATCGGGAATTGCGCTGATCCTGGGCGGGTATCTCTATGCGACGCTGGCTGAGATGGGGCCGACGACACTGCCATTCGGCACGTTTCAGCCCTGGCAATTGACCTTCATGTGCGTGGCCTTGCTCAGCATTCCGCTGTTCTTCCTGATGCTGTTGATCCGCGAGCCCGTTCGCCGGGATAGCGCGCCAGCCGCCGCGCAAGACGAAGCGCCGCCAGCGTTTGAAGTCGCGAGTTTCGTTGGCAAGCATGCGGCCGTTTTCCTGCCGCTGTTCCTCGGCTTTTCATGCCTTGCAGCCGCGCAATATGGCCTGGGCGCCTGGGCGCCGAGCTATTTTATCCGCGTGCATGACTGGACCCAGCTTGAGGTAGGACAAATGTTTGGCCCCGTCCTGATGATCGCCGGGCCGCTCGGGGTCATTTCTGGCGGCTTTGCGGCGGAGCGGATGCTCGCGCGCGGAATGGGTGATGCGACCTTGCGTTTGCCAATGATCGCGGCGCTCGCGGCCTTGCCCTTTGCCATCGCCTTTCCGCTGGTAAGCTCGCCGTTCATGGCGCTTGCATTGCTCGGAGTGGTGACTGTGCTCGGCACCATCCCCTTCGGCGCTGGGGTTGCGACCTTCCCGCTGATCACGCCCAATCGGATGCGCGCGCAGGTGATGGCGGTCTATCTGCTGATCGCCAATCTGATCAGCTATTCGGCCGGCCCGCTGCTGATCGGATGGCTTACCGACGAAGTATTCGGCGATGAAAAAGCCATCAACCTATCCCTCGCAGTTGCGCCCCCCGTCACGATTGCGGCGGGCGCGCTGCTCATCCTTCTTGCCATGCGTCCCTATCGCAAAATGGCCAATGCCCAATCCAATGGAGAAATTTGAACCATGCCTCTTACTGAACTGATTGCCGATACGTCCTCGTTCCTCGCCAAGGATAAGAAGATCCTGATTGGCGGCACCTGGTATGATGCGGGCAGCGACGCTCAAATCGATGTCGTGAACCCCAGCGACGGCGCCCGGTTGAGCGGCATTGCCGATGCCAGCGAAGCGGATGTGGACCGCGCGGTGGCGGCTGCTCGCAAGGCGTTTGACGAAGGGCCATGGCCGAGCATGAAGCCGGGCGAACGCGCCGCGATGATCCATGCCTGCGCTGACAAGATGGCGGCGCATCACGAAGAGCTGGCTCAGCTAGAAACGCTGGACACGGGTAAGCCGATCAATTCTGCGCGCGGAGAGATTTTCGCCGCGATCGGCGCGATGCGGTATTACGCTGGCTGGGCGGACAAGATCACCGGCACCACGCACAATATCAACATGCCGGGCGATCACCATGTCTACACGCTGAAAGAGCCTGTAGGTGTGGCCGCTCTGGTGGTGCCGTGGAACTATCCCATCGTGATGGCTGCGATGAAGCTCGGCCCATGCTTGGCGGCAGGCTGTACCGCTGTGCTGAAACCAGCCGAAGACACCTCGCTCACCGCGCTGCGCCTGGGCGAGATTTTCCTTGAGGCTGGCCTGCCAGAAGGCGTGCTCAACATTGTCACCGGTTACGGCGCGACCACAGGCAATGCGCTGATCCATCACAAGGCTATCGACAAGATCGCCTTCACTGGCTCCACCGTGACTGGCAAGGTCATCGCCCATGCCGCCGCAGAGGGCCTCAAGAAAGTCAGCCTGGAGCTGGGCGGTAAATCGCCCAACATCATCATGCCGGATGCCGATCTGGAAAAGGCCATTCCGGCCTCTGCCATGAGCATTTTCTGGAACACTGGTCAGACCTGCACGGCGGCATCGCGCCTCTATGTGCATGAGGACATCAAGGATGAAGTGATCGCTGGCGTTGCGGCGGTGGGCAAGTCTCTGAAACTGGGAGCGGGTCTGGATGAGGAAACCCAGATCGGGCCGATCGTTTCAGAAAAACAGTTCGACAAGGTTCAGGATTACATCGAATTGGGCGCGAGCGAAGGCGCTGAAATCGCCAGCGGCGGACAGCGGCACGGCAACAGCGGCTTCTTCATCGAGCCGACCGTCATCGCCAACACAACCAATGATATGCGGGTTGTGCGCGAAGAGATCTTCGGGCCGGTCCTGGTCACTCAGACGTTCAAGACCGAAGACGAAGCCATCGCGCTTGCGAATGACAGCGATTATGGCCTCGCAGGCTCTGTCTGGACTGGCGATGTCGCCACCGCGCACCGCATGGCGCGCCGCATCCGCGCTGGAATCATCGGCATCAACAATGCCTCGGGCGCGGATTGGGATGTGCCGCTGGGCGGCTACAAACAGTCCGGCGTGGGCCGCGAGAACGGGCGCGATGGGTTGGAGCTCTATCTCCAGACGAAATCGGTCTTCACCACGCTATGAGCGAAGTCACACTCCCCACTGAAGTCCAACGGATCGACGTTGGCGATGCGGAGATCCATGTCGAGGTGACCGGCAGCGGGCCAGACCTGCTGCTGGTTGCCGGACTTGGCGGACGTGGCGCGTTCTGGGCCAATCAGGTCCAGGAATTTGCCCAGCATTTCCGCGTGATCACTTTCGATCATCGCGGCTGCGGCGACAGTACGCCAGATAAAGTCGTCTATGGCGCAGAGCACATGGCGCAGGATGTCCTCGCCATGATGGATGCGATGGGGATCAAGCAGGCAAGCCTGGTGGGCCATTCCACTGGCGGCGCAATTGGCCAGCATATTGCGCTGGAACAGCCAGAGCGGCTCAGCAAGCTGGTGCTGTCGTGCAGCTGGGCTGGGCCTGATACCTATCTCACCGAGCTGTTTCGCACCCGGCGCGAAATCCTCATCAGCTGCGGCCCGCTCGCCTATCTGACCATGGGCACATATCTGGCCATGCCGAGCAGCATTTTGCAGCCGCAAATGTCATCGGCGCGCAAGTTTATGGAGGAGCGGCTGGCGGCGTTTCCGGGGCTCGAGGTGGAGCTGTCGCGGATCAACGCGGTCTACACTCACGACCTGCGCAGCCGCCTGCATCACATCAAAGTGCCGACCTTGTGCATTGGTTCTTCCGACGATCAGATCACGCCGCCAGGATTTACGCAGGAAATGGGCGAGCTGATCGAGGGCGCGCAGACCCATTTGCTGGCGCGCGGCGGGCATTTTGCACCGATTGCCGCCACCGCCGATTACAATCCGCGTGTTCTTGAATTTCTAACCGCCTGAGGAAATCGCCATGTCTGTTCATCCACCCGTGGGGCATATCACCAAAGGAAAATCGGTTGTCGTCGGTCCGGACGAGGGGCGATCCCTGTGGCAGCCAATGCCCAGCCGCGGATATGTGAATGTCAATCTGACGCCGGACAACATGCCTTATGACACCTGGTCCAGCGGCACCCAATTGCTGCCGCCCGGATGCATGGTGCGCGAGCATGGGCACAAGCAAAATCATGAACTTGTATTCGTTTATGAAGGCACGGGCGTGGTCGATATTGATGGCGAGGAAACCGAATTTGGCCCCGGCACCACGATCCTGTTTGCGCGCAATTGCACCCATTGGATCAAGAACACGGGCACGGAAGATATGAAGATGTTCTGGGTGTTCTTCCCGCCGGGGCTGGAGGATTGGTTCTATGCCATCGGCAAAGATCGCAAGCCGGGTGATCCCATGCCCGAACCATTCGACCGGCCCGATCACGTGCAAGACGTGATGGACAAAATGCGCTTCCTCCCCCCGCGCAGCGCAGGATAAACAATATGCGAATTATTCCTCAATCAGACGTTGAGCGTCTGCTGCCTGTTGGCGCGTGCGTCGATGTGATGCGCGATGCGATGATCGCCACCTCTGAAGGCGATGTGACCCTGCCGATCAGGCAGTTTATGCCAGTGCCGGGCGCGTCCGGTAAAATGGCGATCATGCCGGGCTCGCTGGGCACGGCGGGGGAGGCGGAGCAAGCCTGCTTCGGGATCAAACTGGTGTGCAAATATGACCGCCCGCTGATCAATGGCAAGCCCGATCCGCTAGGCACGCATGTCGGCATGGTCATGCTGTTTGACAGCGTGAAGGGCGTGCCGCTGGCGATGATCGAAGGGTCTTCCTTGACCGCCATCCGCACCTCTGCGGCGAGCGCGCTGGCGACCCAATTGATGGCCCGCGAAGATGCATCGCGTCTGGCGATTATCGGCAATGGAGAGCAGGCCGCGCGGCATGTCGATGCGATGATGGCCGTGCGCCCGATCAGTGAGATTCACATCTGGGGCCGAGATCTGGCGCGCGCATCGGAATTTGCTGAGGCAACTGCTGAGCGCACTGGCCTGCCCGCCGCTGCGCATGCCAGCCCTGAAGACGCAGCGGCGAATGCCGACATCATCTGCACCACAACGTCAGCGAAAGAGCCGGTGTTGCCCGGCTCAGCTCTAAAGCCTGGCCAGCATATCAATCTGGTCGGCGCGGCTATCCCAACCAGTGCGGAAGTCGATAGCGAGGCCGTCCAGCGCAGCCGCTTTGTGGTCGATTACCGCCCAGCGGCCATGGCGGCTGCAGGTGAGCTGCTGAATGCGATTGAGGCGGGCGTGGTCACTGAAGGCCATATCGCCGGTGAAATTGGCGAGGTTGCAGACGGCAAAGTCGTAGGCCGCACCAGCGCGGACGAGATCACCATGTACAAATCGCTCGGCGTCGCGGCCCAGGATCTGGCCGCGGCCAAGGCCATATGGGCCGCTGCCGAGGCGGAAGGGGCCGGACAAGAGGTCGACCTGCTAAGCTAAGGGACGCTGTCCAACAGGCGGGTAATCAAGTCCAATCTCGACGCAATGGCGCAAGTGCGCTCTAGTGTTAGGAATGATGTTGAGGACATTGCAGATCCTGCTCAAAGACCGGATGGCGCACGGCGCTACCGCTGCTGTATGCGCTCTCGCGCTGGCAGGTTGCACCTCAACAGGGCCTGCAGAAATTGCCCCAACTTCAATCAGTTATACGGCCGAGGATGAGGCGCTCTACATGGAGCGGTTCAATCGCTTGGCTGAAGGGGGAAGCGGCGGCGCGGGGCTGGGTGCATACGATACGCTGGAGCCTGTGAGCGGCTCTGAGAAGGTCGAGCCTCTGCCCAATCGCGCCGCTGCAACCCTTTCTCCCACCGCGCTGGATCAAGCGCGCAGCTATGCCGAGGCGCGCAACAGCTCCGCTTTGCTGGTCTGGCGCGATGGCGCGCTGGAGGCAGAGCATTATTTTGGCGAGTTTGCGCAGGACAGTCTGCTCGTCTCAAAATCGCTCGCTAAACCGATCACGGCGATCCTTGTCGGGCGGGCTCTGCAGCAAGGGCATATCCAATCGCTCGATCAACCGGTCGCCGATTTCATCACCGAATGGCGGGGCGATCCCAAGCGCAGCAAGATCCTCATTCGCCACCTGCTCGACATGCGCACCGGGTTTAAGCCGCAAGGTTTCGCGCCTGATCCCGCCGATGTGCTAAATCGCGCCTATCTCCATCCGCGTCATGACGAAGTGATCATCAATGATTACCCGCTGACCCATGAGCCGGATACGCGCTATGAATATGCCAATGCGACCTCTGAAATGGTCGCGCCTCTGCTCGAGCGGGCAACAGGCATGCGCTATGGCGATTATCTGACAGAGGCCTTGCTGAAGCCGCTAGGCGCGCCCGGCGGTCAGATCTGGGTGAACCGCCCGGGCGGGACTGCGCATTCCGGCTGCTGCGTGCTGCTGCCCGCGCAGACATTCCTGCGCTTTGGTGTCCTGCTGCTCCAAGATGGCGAATGGGAGGGCACGCGCCTGCTGCCAAAGGGCTATGTCGCGGAAATGCGCGAAGGCACGGATGAGAACCCCTATTACGGCCTGGGTGTCTGGTTGCCGCACACTTTTCTGGAGCGGCGCGGCTTTGCCCATCCGTCGGTTGAATTTGGCAAGGTGCTCCATTCAGAACCCTATGCCGACAAGGATATCTTCCTGTTTGATGGCAATGGCAATCAGACGGTCTACATCATCCCTTCCACCAATTCGGTGGTCCTGCGGATGGGCGGGCGTCCGCCGCAAGACGCCGAATGGGACAACACTTTCCTCCCCAATCTGCTGATCCGTGACGCCTACCGCGCCTCAGCTGACGCAATGCCGGAGCCACAACCACAATGAACGCCACCATCGCCAGCGAGGCGGCTCCGACAGACGGAAAGCCGCAAGGGCAATTGCCATTTGGCCTGAAATTCGGCTGGTCAACCGGTGCCTTTGGCGTCGCTCTGCTGATGAACGGGATTGCCGGGGTCATCCTGCTGTTCGCGGTCAGCATTCTCGGGATTGATCCGTGGCTCGCCGGCGCGGTGATCACGGTCAGCAAGCTGTTTGACGTGGTGACCGATCCCATCGTTGGCATGTGGAGCGACCGGCATCGCTCGCCCAAAGGGCGCCGCCGTCCGTTCCTGCCTTGGGGCGCGTTCCTGAGCGCAGCCAGTTTCGCCGCCGTTTTTACAGCGCCCGAGTTCGACAATCAGTACATCACTGCGCTCTATCTGTTCGGCGCGCTGTGCGTCTATGCGTTCGGCTATACGCTCTACAATATCCCCTACCTCTCCATGCCTGCGGAGATGACCGACAGCTATCACGAGCGCTCATCAATCCATGCATTTCGGATGGTGTTCATCGCGCTTGGCGGGATGGTTGCCGGGGCCGGGGTGAAGTTCTTGCTCGATTACCTTGGCACGAACGAGCCGAGCAGTTGGGCGACCGTTGGCGTGATTGGCGGGGTGATGATCTTCATCTCGATGATGGCCGCTTACTTCACCACCGCGAAGGCCCGTTTTACGGCTCCTGAAGAAGCGAGTGAGAAGAACAAGTTCGAGCAATTGAGCGAGGAATTCGGCGCAGTTGTTGGCAACACGCATTTCCTGCGCCTGATCGGGGTGAAGTTCTCGCAATTGATGGGCGTGCAAACGATGGGCGCTGCGATGGCCTATTTCTTTGTGCAATATCTGATGCGCGACTTCACTGCGCTGGGCACATTCTTTGTGGTCGTATCGATTTCGACGATTGTGTTTTCGCCGGTGCTGGTGGCTTTTTCAAAGCGCTACGGAAAGAAGGCGGCCTATTACGTCGCAGCGGGCGTCAACATTCTCTACGCGCTCAGCTGGTCGCTCACCGGACCAGACGAGCCCATGTGGTCGATCCTGATGCGCGCCGCAGTGGTCGGCATCGCCTTTGGCGGCAATGTGATCATGGCGATGAGCATGCTCACAGATATCATCAATGAAGATGCCAATCGCACAGGCGTTCGCCGCGAAGGCGCCTTCACGGCGCTCTACAGCTTTGTCGAAAAGCTCACCGGGGCGATCGGCCCGCTGATCGTCGGCATTGCACTCAGCTGGGTGGGTTTCAACAAAGACTTACCGCTGGATGCGCCGCAAGGCGACGGGGTGAACACAGCCCTGCTTCTCGCCGTGTCCTGGCTGCCTGCGGTGTTCTACATGATCGGCGTTGTGCTGCTTTCAGGCTACAAATTGACCGAAGAAGACCTAAGTCCACAAACGAAGAATGAAATGTGACGAGTAACGCATGATGAAACAGGCCCTTGATGATCCAAACCTTCGCCAGCGCGGCCGCGCCTCGGTGGAGTTTATGGTCCAGATGCTGGTTGCCTCAGGCAGCCTGCGTGATGCGGTGAATGCCGATATCGAGGCGGCGGTTCCTGATGCAGACGCTCTGCCGGATGATCTTGATGCGCGTCAGGCGTATATGGACGAGAAGCTGGCAGACAGCGCAGCGTTCGCAACGCAGCAGCTGGTCGGCGATTGGCACGGCCGCAATCACGGCAAGGTCGCGGCCGCCGCATTTGACGAGATTAAGGGCGATCTCGAGCCAGTGTTTGAGCGCACCGCCAAGGGCGCAGCCACGCTGACTCTCGATCCGAACCTGGTCGCGCCCGATTATTGGGACGGGGTCGATTTTCATCGCACAACCGGCGGCTGGGATCGGCATCCCAACCAAGGCTTCATCCACGGCGAACTGATCCACCGCAAAATGGTTGCGCGCTTCTTCCCAGGCGGCATTTTTCAGCAGCGCCGCAATGTTGCAGCGATGGCGCCAAAGGATCACTATGAAAAGATCCTCGATATGGGCTGCTCCAGCGGGCACTTCACCGTCGCGCTCCAAGAAACCTATCCGGAAGCAAAGGTGTACGGTGTTGAGCTGGCCGCGGAGATGCTCGACCATGCGTGGCGCACGGCCAATGACAATGGCTGGGACTGGCAGCTGTTCCAGCGCTCTGCCGAAGAGACCGGTTTTGAAGCGAACAGCTTTGACCTCGTGAGCAGTTACATCCTGCTGCACGAATTGCCCGAACACGCGATAAAGAACGTGTTTGCCGAGGCATTCCGCGTCTGCAAGCCAGGGGGTGACATGATCATGTCCGACGTCACCCGCTATGCCGATCTCGACAAGCTGTCTGCCTGGAAGGCGGACCGGGGCGCATCCTATGGCGGAGAGCCGCATTGGCGCGCATCGGCCAGTCTCGATCTGGCAGAAATCGCGCGTGATGCGGGCTTTGTCGATGTGAAGGCAGAGGGCATGTACCCACATGTTGTGCAGGGCCGCAAACCGTGAGCGGGAAAGACCCAAAAGACTTTAACCTTCCTCAGGCCGATTTTCTAAAACCTGAGCAGATCGACAATGTCGGCCGCGCGCTCATCTCTTTGATGCGCGAAGTTGCGGTGCTGAATGACCGCGTGCTGGTTCTCGAAGAGCTGCTGGAGCGCGGCGAAGGGGTGACGCACGAGGCCGTCGACAGCTTCGTCCCGGACGAGGCCTTCACCGCGCGCTCTGAGGCCTCGATGCAGCAGACCATCGAAGGCGTGCTGACCGCGCTGCGCGGCGACGCGTAGTTCGTCAGAATGCGGCGATCTCTGCTTCTCGCCGTTCTGACCTCTCTTAGTGCTTGTTCGGCCGGTTCGATTGAAGAGCCGGCTAACCCTGTGCCCGTGTCCGAGCCGCCCGATTGCGCCCGCGAGCTTGCGGGCAATCACGGCCTGTTTGAGACAAGCATTTTTGCCGATGCAGACCGCGCGGTCCCGATGACGGTGCTGCATCCCGAAGCTCCTGGCGAATACCCGCTGATCGCCTTTTCTCACGGAGCGTTCGCTGCTCCTGACCGCTATCTCAAAATGCTCGGTCCGCTGGCAGCGGCAGGCAATATTGTGATCGCGCCGATGCATATTGATAGCGAGGAATTTGGCCGATCAGAGCCCGCCAGCCCGGGTGAGGTTTGGCGCACGCGCAATGAGGATATGAAGCTGGCGCTGAGCGAGCTCGGCGGAATCGACGAAAGCCTCGCGCAAAATGGCCTTTCCATCGACCGTACCAAGGTAATTGCGATGGGGCACAGCTATGGTGCGCTGATGGCGCAGCTGGCCGGAGGCGCGCAGGCGATCGAGGACGATGGCAGCACACCCGATCGCCGAGATCCGGCTGTGGATGCGGTGGTCGCCTGGTCGCCGCCGGGTGTTTTGCCAGGGCGAATGACACAGGAAAGTTGGAGCACTTTGGCCGCGCCTTCGCTGACGATCACGGGCACAGCGGATGTCCTGCCCGGCTTCATCGACAATTGGGAAGACCACACAGCAAGCTATGACAATGCGCCCGCAGGCAGTGCGGAGCTATGGGTGGGCGAGGGCGTAAACCACTATTTCGGCGGTATGTTTGGGCGCGAAAAGCCCGCTGATGCGGCCTCGCGGGCTCTGTTTGCCCGGGCGCTGTCGCAAACGCTGGGCTTTATGCAAAGAGCCATGGAGATGCCGCAGGCTTGCAGTGTGGGCGAGACAGCGGAAGGAGAGACCTATCAGACACGCTAGCGGATCAAAATGGGCGGCTGGGATACTCGCTCTTGCCGGGACAATGCTTACCTCCTGCGCAACAAATGCGCCCGCCACCACGGTGAGTGCTGCGCCTAGCGAAACGATAGCCGCACCAGCCAGCAATCCGCTCTATTCTGATCTCAACAACCCGACGACGCTCGCCGATCTGCCGCAGACAGCCAGCATTCTTGAGGTTGAACGCTACCGCCCCAATTACCGACTGACTTCGTGCCCCATCATTCCGCCTCCCATGATTATGCCTCGGGGCGAACTGGCGCAGGCTGTTGCGGCGGCAAAGGCCTATTCCGATGAGCAGCGCGGGCTTGGCTTGCTGATCATGAAGGGCGGGCAGACCCTGCATTTGAGCACGGCTGAGGGCGTGAATATTACGACGCCTAGCGCTTCGGCCTCGATGATGAAATCGGTCATCGCGCTGCTGTATGGCATGGCGATTGAGGATGGGATTATCGGCACTGTCGATGACCGCGTTGGTGATTACATCGCCGAATGGAATGACGATTCTCGCGGCGACATCACTTTGCGCCAGATGCTGACTATGTCGGCGGGTCTGGGCCAGTCCGATTTTGCCAGAGTCCTGCTCGCGCCGGATATCGGGGCGGTCGCGCTGGAGCTGGAGCAAACTGGCGAGCCGGACCGCGAATTTGCCTATAACAATGCGATCACCAAAGTGCTGACCATGGTGCTCGACCGGCGGCTAGAGGCAGCGGGCAAAGGCGGTTTCCTGCCTTATCTGCAGAGCGAGCTGTGGTGTCCGCTGGGCAATGGCGAGGCGCAGGTTTGGGTCGATCAGGCGGGTAAAGCGCGCGGCTATGCTGGGCTGCATGCCGGAATGGGCGATTACGCGCGTATCGGCGAGCTTATCCGCAAGGGCGGCATGATCGGCGACAAGCAAATCGTGCCGGCAGAATGGATCGCCGAGATGGCGAAGCCGTCTAAAGCCAATGCACAATACGGCCTGCACATCTGGCTTGGGTCGGAGCACACTGCCCAGCGCGCCTATAGCGCGGCGAGCCCGATCAAGATCCCGCATACTGAGCCATTTCACGCGAAAGATATCGTCTATTTCGACGGCTTTGGCGGACAGCGCGTTTACATCATCCCGTCAAAGGAACTGGTGATCGTGCGCTTTGGCGAGGTGAACCTCGCCTATGACGATTCAGTGATACCCAATCTGCTGACCCGCGCGATCGACTGACCCGCGCGGGGCCGCCTCGTTAGGCCCGGTTGAAGAACGCCTTCTTGGTTTCTTCGGTTGGATTTCCGACTTTCATCGAATCCTTGAGGATGGACATGCCGCGCTGAACGCCGGGGCGGGCTTCGACCCGGTCGATCCATGCCGCAACATTGGGGAAATTGGCGATGTCGACGCCGTGCAATTCCTGCTGGCGGCTATCCATCCAAGGGTAGGTGGCCATATCGACAATGCCAAAGTCACTGCCCAGAGCAATCCAATCACGCGTCGCAAGCTGGCGATCGACCAGTCCATAAAGCCGCTGAACTTCGCCGGAATAGCGATTGATCGCATAGGGCACTTGCTCATCGGCATAGCCGCGAAAATGCCCGCATTGCCCGAACATCGGCCCGATATTGGCGCATTGGAAAAACAGCCATTGGCGGATGTTCGATTGCTCCACTGGGTCTTCTGACCAGAATTTGCCGGTCTTCTCGCACAGATAAAGCAGGATCGCTCCGCTTTCGAACACGGTGTGCGGCGCGCCGCCCGGTCCGTCATGATCGACAATCGCGGGCACGCGGTTGTTTGGGCTGATCGCAAGGAAGTCCTCTGCGTGCTGCTCGCCCTTGAGGATATTGATCGATTTGACGGTGTAATCGAGCCCGAATTCTTCCAGCGCGATTGAGATTTTGTGCCCATTGGGCGTCGGCCAGAAATAGAAATCGATCATGCCTTGTTCGCCTTTTGCAGCGCGAGCACTTCGGCAACATTGGCCTGAAGCCTCGCTGCGCTGGTGTCTCCGGTGAAGTCCTGGTTGTAATGCGATTGCACCGAGGGCCGCTGTACAGCCTCATCGTACCAATCGGACAGCGCCGGACGGCCATCACGCCAATCGAAATTGGGGTAGATCGGGTCTTTCGCTTCGTAAAACTCTGCGCGGAAGCCGAGATAGCTGATCGCGTGCAGCATAGCGGCGTGCCCGATGTCAAACCGGTCCCAGCCCTTTGCGGCTTCGGCATCAAACCAGTCGAGCGCGCGGATGAACTTGGGCCACATGCGCTCGAACACGAACATGTTCCATTGCTCAGGCTCCTGCCATTGCTCCGCGACCATTTGCACCGTGCCCTCAAACACGGTGTCGGCCGTCGCAAGGCGGGTGACCGCATCCCAGCGCGCCGGGCCAGCCTCTGGATACATGCGGTTCGCCTTGGAATGCGCATCGAGATATTCGCACACGGCCTGGCTACCAAAGATCACTTGGCCCGTATCGGTCGCCAAAGTCGGTACTTTGCTTAAGGGGTTGATCGCTTCGATCGAGTAAGCCTCGCCTTGGTCTTCACCGTCCAAATTCTTGAACGGGAAGGTGGCGATAAAGTCTATATCATCCCACAATCCGCATTCATGCGCGGTCACCAGAACCTTGTGAATGAACGTGTGAAACGGCGAATAAAACAGCTTCATGGGGGTGTCTCCCTTTGCGCGTTAGAGGCTCAGGTCTGGCTCAATGCGCGCCGACTTTCTTGTGGTCGGGCGATTTGTCTTTGGCTGACAATTCGCCTGCGTCTTCCTTCATCTTCATTTTCTTGAAGGTGTCGTATTCGTTGACGCCGCCCATATCCCGCTTTGGCCAGCGGGTCGCAAAGCCGCGTGGGTAGCGGCTGTCATCATCCTTACGGCCATTTTCTGACCACAGCAGCGGGAACAGGTCGCCCTCGGGCTTTTCACCGTCGAGCATTTCGTCAAAGCTGACGCCTGCGATGTTGAGGCAATCGGGGCGCGGGGCCCAGCGAATGTCATCGCCAAACACGCGCTGAGACACAGCGACGCGCCAATCGTCGGTCGGGTTGCCAGCGGAATAATGTAGCACCCATGGGTTCACGACCAGGATATCGCCTGGGTCCATTTCCCATTGCAGGAAGCGCAGACCCTCTTCGCCGCGGCGGCTCTCAATTTCCGGGTGCGGCACGCGGTCATCAGGCTTGATCATCTTCCGCGCGTTCGGGCTGAACAGCCAATAAGGCACATCGTCATGCTGCGTTCCGGCTAGCACTTCGAGGCAATTTTCCTTCACAATCGGGGTCAGCGGGATCCACAGGGATGGGACCATTTTACCCTCAACCGGGAACGCCATCCGGTCGCAATGCCACAGGGTCGCCGCATCTGATCGCGGCGGCTTGGCGAAGAATTCATCGAAGAAGAACCGGATCTCCTTCGATTGCATAACCTTGCCAGCGGCCTCTGCAATCGGGCCTTCGAACACCATCTTGCGATATTCCGGGATACAGCGCGCCATATAACGGCCCGGGATCGTGGGCAGCAGGCCAACGTCTTTCTTGTCGACGATAACATCGCGCGCGACCGGCAGCAGCATGTCGATCCAGTCCTGATGCAGCACCTTTCTAAGGCACACCGCACCGTCACGATTATAGGTGTCGATGTCTTCCTGCGTAATGTCGCGCAGCGGGCTGGTGTTCAGTGGCATGATTGCGTTCCTATCTAACTGCCTTCGAATTATGCGATCTCGATCTCACGCATAAGCTAGCCCGAACTTCGTAACCACCGGTTGGATACTTTGCACTGCACTTACCGCAGAGCGGACATTTGACCCAATCGCCAGAGCCGTGGGCCGCGCGATACCTATTGTTCAGCTTGCTAAACGGAGCGGAGCATAAAATGCGGGAATACAGAACGAAGATCGTCGTGGCCGGCGCAGGGCCCGTTGGTAGCGTTGCTGCTTATCTGCTTGCGGAACAGGGGATTGATGTCCTGCTGATCGAAGCGCAGGAAGATTGTGCACTGGATTTGCGCGCGTCGACATTCCACCCACCAACGCTGGAGATGCTGGATGATTTCGGCATCACGGAAAAGCTGATCAAGATGGGGCTTAAGGCCCCTGTTTATCATTTCCGGGAGCGTCAAACCGGCGAAGTCATCGACTTTGATATGTCGGAGATTGCCGACCGGACGCGCTTTCCCTTCCGCGTGCAATGCGAACAATATCACCTCTCGCGCATGCTGTCCGATGCGGTTGACGGGGCGCAGAACGCAGAGGTTCTGTTCAACCACCGGGTCGTGGGCTTTACGCAAAACAGTCAGGGCGTGGAGGTCTTTGCCGAGACCCCGCATGATGTGGTCAAGATCAACGCTGATTTCCTGATCGGGGCCGATGGCTCCAACAGCATGGTCAGGAAATGGCTCGACACCGGCTTTGACGGCTTCACCTATCCTGAGAAATTCCTGTGCTTCACCACCACAACGCCGCTTGAGGATCACCTGCCGAACCTGTGCCACGTCAATTACGTGTCTGATCCGGAGGAATGGATGGTTCTGCTGCGCGTGCCTTCGCTGTGGCGCGTGCTAGTGCCTGCGAAAGAACATCAGTCCGACGAAGAACTGCTGGCAGATGCGAAGAAGAATGACGTCTTTGACCGCTTGGTCGGGTCCGGCGAGAGCGTGGAGACCGCGCACCGCACGATTTACCGCGTGCACCAGCGGGTAGCGAAAACCTTCTGCCGGGGCCGTGTGTCAGTGATCGGCGATGCTGCGCACCTCAACAATCCGATTGGCGGATTTGGCATGAACAGCGGCATCCACGATGCGTTTAACCTGTGCGAGAAGCTGGTCGGCATTTACAAGCATGGCCGCGATGCGGACACGGAGCTCGCCCGCTTCGACCGGCAGCGCCGCACCACCACGCATGATTTCATCCAGGCGCAGACGATCAAGAACATGGAATATCTCTCCGAAGGTCAGTCTGAGGTCCACGCCAAACGCAAGCAGGCGATGCTTGAGACGCAGCAGGATCCAGTGAAGCGCCGTCAATTCCTCATTCGTCAGTCGATGATCGAATGTCTGGAAGAGGAGCGCGAAGTCGCCTGATGCCGATAAAGCCGCGCCCAAATCCTGATGCCCTGGGTTCTCGCAGGCTGTTTGGCGTTTTGGGGCCATCGACCAATACGATAGTCCAGCCGGACTTTGACGATTTGCGTGTGCCGGGCGTGACCAATCATTACAGCCGGATTGTGGTCGAGGATGCTCAGGCGATCTCGGACGAGACCTTTATGGCGGGCACGCTGGAAATCTCGCGCAACACCATTGAGGCGGTGCGCGGGGTGCTGACCTGCAATCCCGACTATCTCGTGATGGGCATGTCGGCCGTGACATTTTACGGCGGCGCGGAGGGCGCGCAGCAATGGCGCGACAATATCGAGAGCGAGGCGGGGCTGAAGCTGTGCACTGGATCGCAATCGCTGATTGAGGCGTTCAAGGCCTATGGCGGCAACATCAAGAAGATCGCGGTTCTCTCACCTTATTTCCCGTCGGCCAATTCGCATGTCGCCCATTTCATGAGCGATCACGGGATTGAGGTCGTGCGCGACACATGCCTGCGCTGCCCCAGTTGGACCGCAATTGCGCAAGTGCCAACCGAGACGCTTCGCGATGAGCTGAAGGCGCTGGACGGCGATGATATTGATGCTTTGGTGCAAGTCGGCACCAACCTGTCGATGACGCGGCTGGCCGCGGCGGCAGAAATGTATCTTGGCAAGCCGGTGATCGCGATCAACACCGCGACATACTGGAATGCGCTGCGCCAGAACAATATCACCGATAAGGTGTATGGCTTTGGCCGGTTGATGGAAGAATTTTAGGGTAATCCCAGGGGTAAACGATGTTCCAATATGATTACGTCCCGCTGCCACAGCGCAAGCCACTGCGTTGGCCGGGCGGTGCGAAGGTCGCGCTTATGATGACCATCAATCTGGAAACATGGGATCTGGTGAAGGACACGGATCAACCCTATTATGCGGGCGGTCCGGCGCTGCTGCCCAATGCCTTGGCTGGGCGCATTCCCGACTATCCCAATTACAGCTGGCGCGAATATGGTCAGCGCGTTGGCGTTTGGCGGATGTTCGACATGTTTGACGAGGTGGGCGTGAAGCCAGCCTGCACCGTCAACGCCGTCACTTTTGAACGGCGCAAGGCAATGGCTGATGCCTGCCTTGAGCGCGGCGGGGAACTGATCGCGCACAATTATGAGCAAGGCGAATTGCTCACTGATTTCCACGACGACATTGATGCAGAGCGCGACATCATCCGCCGCTCGGTCGCGATGTATGAAGAGCATACAGGCCGCAAACCAAAGGTCTGGCTGTCCTCCTCACTGCGCGGCACGCTAAACACGCCGACTATCCTCGTTGAGGAAGGGTTCAAGGCATATTGCGACATAATGAATGATGATCAGCCCTATATGATCCGCACCGATGCGGGTCCGATTGTCGCGACGCCATATTCCAATGTCATCAACGACTTCACCATCCTGACGCGCAACAATCGCACCACCGATGAGTACCGCGATCTGCTGATCGAAGAGCTCACCGTGCTCCACAAGGAAGGCGAGAAAACCGGGCGGATCATGAATGTCGGCCTGCATCCGCATGTCTCTGGCCGCGCCTACACGATCCGTGCGCTGCGCGAATTCATCGAATATGCGCAGAGTTTAGACGGTGTGTGGTGGGCGACGCGCGAGGAAATCGCGGATTGGTATGCCGAGAACCACGAAGATCACATTCCCGGCCAGCTGAGCTAGTCGAAGCGTGCCGACGGTCCTCATAACCGGAGCCAATCGCGGCCTTGGCCTCGAGTTTGTCCGGCAATATCTCGGCGATGGATGGGATGTGATCGCTTGCTGCCGTTCGCCGGAAAGTTCGGCCGAGCTCAGCGATCTGGCGCAGGGTTCGCTCGACATACGCCAGCTCGATGTGACCGATTTCGAAGCCGTGGATGCACTCGCCAGCGAGCTAAGTGGCCGCGCGATTGATGTCCTCATCAACAATGCAGGCATCATGGGGGCCTTTCCTTTGGAGGAGAACCTCTCCCGCCAGGAATTCGGGTCGGTCGACTATGACCATTGGGCCGAGATCGAGCGGATAAACACATTTGCTCCGGTCAAATTGGCTGAAGCCTTCGTTGAGCACCTGGCCGCGAGCGAACAAAAGAAGCTGGTCAATATCTCAACCAGCGTCGCCTCCATGTCGACGATGAACGCGCCCGCTATCGCCTATTCCGCCAGCAAGACCGCGCTGAACCGCGCGATGACCATCATCGCTGACCCGCTGAAAGAGCGCGGTATTTCGGTCGCTCTGCTGTGCCCGGGATATGCCAAGACGCGGATGGATTTCGCTGGATATGCGACGGTTGATCCGGCGGATTCGATCAAGGGCATGCGCAAGGTGATCGCCAATTTCACGCTTGAGGCATCGGGTTCTTTCGTGCGTTTCGATGGCGAGGCGATTGGCTGGTAAACGGGGGGAGCGGGATGCTCAGCGGAAATAATTTCGGATCCTATGGCGCTCGTCCAAATACGGCTTTGGTGTCCTAAGCCGTGGCGATCGAAAAAGCCTATGCCGCGATAGCTGAGGGGCAGGTCCATCTGCACCGCTCGCTGAGGTCGCATGGGGCGGCAGAAGCAGACGGTTTGCCACTAGTCATGCTGCACGCCTCGCCGGCTTCCTCCACCTCGCTGCTGCCATTGATGCGCGCCATGCCCAGCGCTCGCTCGCTCATTGCCTTTGACACGCCTTGCAACGGTCAATCCTGCCCACCTGAAGGTGATGATCCGGAGATTGGCGAGTTTGCCGACATGCTGGACCGGGCGTGCGATGCGCTCGGCCTGGATGAAATCGCGCTCTATGGCACGCATACGGGCGCGCATATTGCGACCGCTTGGGCGCTGGCGCGGCCTGACCGGGTGAAGGCGCTGGCGCTGGACGGGGTCGCGCTGCTCGATGCGGAGCTTCGCCAAGAGATGCTGGCTGAATATGCGCCGCCCAAACAGCCTGATGACAGCGGCAGCCAGTTCCATTGGGCCTGGCAATATATTCGCGATCAGATGATCTTCTTTCCGCATTATCGCAAAGATGCCGAGCACCGCCGCGAGGGTGGGGTGTTCGATGCCCGCCTGCTGCATGAGCTGGTGCTCGATGTGCTCAATAATCTTGAAAGCTATCACATGCCGTACCGCGCCGTGTTTCGGCACGAGGTGCGCGCTGATTTGAAGCGGCTGGCGGTGCCGACATTGGTGCTGCGCGATGGGGGCGGGCCGCTCGACCCGGCAGCGGGGGAGCTGCCCACCTTGATCGCTCATGCTCAGTTGGCGAGCGATTGCGCTGAGCCTGCGGCCAAGGCCGCGGCGATTGAGGCCTTTTTGTCGGAGTTTGAAAATGAGTGAAGCCGTTTATCTCGTCGCCGGTGCCAGCTCTGGCATGGGGCGCGCGGCCGCCTTGCACCTCGGCAAAATGGGCGGACGCGTCGTTGTTGCGGCGCGGCGCAAGGCGGCCTGCGCGGAGGTTGCGGATCAGATCGATGCCGACGGCGGATCAGCCTTCGTGCAGCAGTTCGATGGCACAGACCCGCAAAGCGTGGCGAACCTCATCAAGTGGATCCGCGAGGAATTCGGGAGGCTCGACGGCGCGTTCAACAACCTTGGCGATACAGTTGGCGAGGGGCCGTTGCACGAGATGACGCAGGACCGCTGGCGCGCGAGCCTGGCGGTTAATCTCGATTCCGTTTTTCACCTGATGCGCGCGGAAATCCCGCTGATGCTGGAGAATGGCGGCGGGGCAATCGTCAACAACAGCTCCACCGGAGGCCTTCGCGGTACGCGGGGTCTATCGGATTATTCCGCGGCGAAATGGGGCCTGATCGGGCTCACCAAATCGGCCGCGATTGAATATGCGGCGCAGGGCCTCAGGATCAATGCAATCGCGCCGGGCATCACTGAAACCGAGAAATTCAAAGAGTTTCAGCAGAATATGCCAGAGCTGTTTGAAACGCTTAAGACGGAAATCCCCATCGATCGGTTTGGCGCGATGGAGGAAATCGCCGAGACGGTTGGCTGGTTGATGCACAAGGCGCCCGGCTATCTCAACGGGACTGTGATCCCGATAGATGGCGCGCGCACGGCGTAAACGCCCCGGCGAAAACGGTGCGGGATCAGTGGATCGCGCAGACGGTCTTTAGCTCGAGATAGTTTTCAAGCGCCGCCTGCCCGCTGTCGCGGCCCCAGCCTGATTGCTTCATCCCGCCAATCGGCAGCGAAGCGTCATACATGGCGTGGCCATTGATCCACACGGTCCCGGCGCGCAGCGCATTGGCAAAGCGCAGGCCGTTGGAGAGCGACTCGCTCCAGACACCTGCGGCGAGGCCATATTCACTGTCATTGGCGGCGCTGATAACTTCGTCCGCATCATCAAAGGCGCTTGCGACGAGCACAGGGCCGAACACTTCTTCGCGCACTATCTGCATGTCGGCCTTCACATCGGTCAGCACGGTTGGCGCGACGAATGTGCCATTCGGGCCAGCCGCATCGCCGCCGCACAGAATACTCGCGCCGTCGCCTTTCCCGCTATCGATATATTCGCACACTTTGCTGGAGTGCTCGCGTGAAACGAGCGGACCCATCTGAGTGGCTTGATCGAGGCCATGGCCCATTTTGATACCTTGGGCGATCTCGGCAATGCCCTGCGTCACTCGGTCAAACAAAGAACTGTGACAATAGAGCCGAGAGCCCGCGATGCAGACCTGCCCGCCGTTAAAGAAAATCGCATTGGCCGCGCCCTGAATTGCCGCATCGACATCGGCATCATCCATAATGATGACTGGCGACTTACCACCCAGCTCTAAAGTGACTTTTTTGAGGTTGCCCTGCGCTGCATCCAGAATGCGGCGTCCGGTGGCGGTTGAGCCGGTGAAGGCGATCTTGTCGACTTGGCTGTGCTCGGCCAGCGCTTGGCCGGCCTCTGCACCGTAGCCGCAAACCAGATTGATCACGCCATCGGGCAGGCCAGCCTCAGCCATAAGCTCGACCAGCCTAACCGCGGTTAAAGAGGTGTTCTCCGCAGGCTTTAGAACCAGCGTGCAACCAGCGGCCAGCGCCGGGGCCAATTTCATCGCGGTCAAAACCAGCGGCGAGTTCCACGGCACAATTGCGCCGACCACGCCGATTGGCTCCTTTTGCGTGTAGGCGAAGACCTCTTTGCCTTCCGGCTGATAATTGATCGAGGTCGGGATCGTTGACCCTTCGATCTTGGTCGCGAGGCCAGAGAAATAGCGGAACTGATTGACCGCGCCCGGAATCTCGGCCCAGCGGCCAACATACAGCGCCTTACCTTGGTCGAGCGTTTCCAGCTCAGCGAGCTCGTCAATGTTCTCTTCAATAAGGTCGGCAATCCGCCACAGGATCTTGGAGCGCTCCATCGGGATCATCTTTGACCATCGCCCATCATCAAATGCCGCTCGCGCTGCTGTCACCGCTTGATCAACGTCCACTTTGTTTGAACGGGGCAGCAATCCGATGCATTCGCCGGTTGCCGGGTCCAATGTCTCAAACGTATCGCCTGACTGGCTGGCTTGCCATGCGCCGCCCACAAAGTTGCGATGTTCGCGCCGATCCAGAAACGCCTGAGCGGCCTGATTTGGTTTGGGTGTCTCAAATGCAAGATCAGTCATATCGGATCATCGGTCCCTGTGCGCGCTAATGGTGATGCCTAGATAGGTGAGCGTCATTTCTTTGCGCGATCTATCTGGGCGTTTTTCACCGATCTGTGGATAGCACAAAGTTAGCCAACCGGAATCCGGGGCTGTTTACCCGCCAATCGGATAAAAGGGTAAAGCCCCTACGTCGGGTTAACGCGCTGCGTAAATCAGAACCCAGATTGCGAAAACCACAATTGTCAGGGGAGTTCTTCCGCATGTCCAAGGCTTCATTCCAAACCCGTACCATCCGCCGCGTGCTTTCGACCTCCGGTCTTTGCGCTGTCTTTATGGCGGCCGCCACTTCCGGAGCGGCTTCGGCGCAATCGGCAGACGAAACTGCTGCTGAAGACGCCGATCAGGGCAATGTCATCATCGTTACCGCGCGTAGCCGGGCGGAGGACATTCAGGATGTTCCACTGGCGATCACCGCCTTTACCGAAGAAGATATTGAGCGCCGCGGCCTCCAAGAACTGGACGATGTCGCTCGCTTCACGCCTGGCTTTAGTTTTGAGGATTTCTCCGGCGGTTTTGCTCAGCCTGTTATTCGCGGCCAAGCAACCTCGCGTGTGACCGCGCTCGAATCGAACGTCTCCACCTTCTTTGACGGCGTCTATATCCCGCGCTCTTGGGCGGTGGATGTCGGTACAGCAAGCTTGCAGCGGGTTGAAATCGTCAAAGGCCCGCAAAGCGCGCGTTACGGTCGCAACGCCTTCTCTGGTGCGATCAACTATGTTCCGCGCAAAGCCTCAATTGAAGACGGCATCTCAGGCGAGATCGAAGGCACTGTCGGCATTGATGAGCGCTATGACGCAAGCTTCTTTCTCAACTTCTCGGTCAATGAGTGGTTTGCTCTGGCTGGCTCGTACAGCCGCTCTTCCTATGATGGTTCATGGGAAAACTCGCACCCCTTCGCTGACCTCGACATTGATGGGCCAAGCACCGAAGGCAATATTGGCGGCTGGGACAACGAGTCGATCTCTGTCTCGGCACTGGTCGAGCTGACCCCGTCGATCAGCATTGAGGCATCATACAATTACTTCGACGTGCAGAACGAAGCACGCGCCTCACGCTATATTGCTGATAGCGTCGGCGGTATTCTTGATCCAAATGACGTCAGCGCAACCGATAATGGTCTGCGCGCCATCACCAATTGCGGCGCCACTAGGTTCTTTGCATTCAGCCCGCTGATCTGCGGCGAATTCCCAGAGCCGGCGGAGACAGCGATTGTTGATCCGCGCAGCTTCGCAACCGATGCGCAAACCGGTATTTTCCGGGCTGCGATCAATGCAGAAGTCACCGATAATCTCGACTTCAGCTACGTCTTCGCTAACATCAATGGTGACGTGAACATCGGCACCAGCGGCGAGCCGGATCCGATCAATTGCGGTACGCTGGTTGGACCAGCCGGTGGCTTCGCGCCGCTCTGTAACTTCCAGCAAACCCCGGTTGGCGACATTGATTATGACACGCATGAAGCGCGTCTGACCTTTGACAATGGCACGATCCGCGCGGCTGTGGGCGGGTTCTTGTCCGATGGCCTGGACCGCAACCGGTTCTCCAGCCTCAACATTGCGCCGATTACTGATGCCGCCAACTTTGCCCCTCTGATCGGCACGCCGGTACCAAACTTCAGCTTTGATCCAGGCCCGTTCAACATCCTGCTTGCGAATGAGGAAACCGAGACAGAAGTTATCTCCGTGTTTGGTGAGCTGTACTGGACCTCCAGCGATGGCCGGCTGACCGTAGGCGCAGAAGGGCGCTATTCAGAGACTGAGATCACCGCGACCGACAATCGCCGCGGCGTAACGCTCAATGAGACCTTCAAGGAGTTCACCCCGCGCTTCACCGTCGACTATGAATTGAACCCAGACGTACTGCTGTTCGGTACGGTCGCTCGCGGCGCGAAAGCGGGCGGTTTCAACGTTACCGCTGGCCGGGTCGAGGACACGGTTTTTGATCCAGAGGAAAACTGGACCTACGAGCTTGGTGTGAAGAGCAGCCTGATGAATGGCGATCTGACCCTCAACGCCTCGATCTTCTACACCGATTGGTCCGACATTCAGATCAACGCGGCGGACGAGGATCCCAACGATCCGAACAATCCGAACGTGCCATCGATTACGCTCAACCTGGGTAATGCCGAGGTCTACGGTATCGAGCTTGCGGCGCGCTATCAGGCAACCGATAACCTCAGCCTCGATGCAACCTTTTCGCACAGCGAAGGCACTTACGGTGACGGTGTATTCGACAGCCGCTTTAGCCGGGGTGCGCCGGGGCTGACGGCTCCATGCGACAACGTGGTTTGCAGCACCGATGGCGACATCAGCGGCAATGAGATCGAGCGCGCTGCGCCGACTCAGGCTTCGGTTGGCGTCCAGTGGGAAGGCGAGTTTGGTGACAACAACGGATATTACATCCGCACCGACGCCAGCTGGCAGAGCGATTTCTTCGCAGACAGCGCCAATCTGGCGATCATCCCAAGCCGTTTCCTGCTCAACGGAAGCGCTGGGGTGAACTTCGATGATATCTCGGTCCGCCTCTGGGTCCGCAATGTGCTGGATAAGCGCTACGTCTCCAACGCGTTTGCGGTCTTGCTGCCGTTCGGCAACACCTACGGCACGTTCTTTGGTGAGCGCCGCTCTGCTGGTGTGACCGCGTCGGTCGAGTTTTAATCGGCCCCAATCATCTGGCGGATGGACATGCGCAATATGCTGGTGTCCATCTGCAACCTTTGAAATAGGTTATGTCGGGAGGGGCGAGGAGCTCCTCCCGATTGTTTTTGTCTCAAGCGGATGATCCCGATGCGCTACGAAGAAGCTTACCGCCAAAGCATACAAGACCCTGACGCATTCTGGCTGGATGCCGCACAGGCGCTCGATTGGGATACGTCTCCGCCGCAGGGACTGGGCGAGGATGGCAGCAGCTGGTTCGCCGGTGGGCATCTCAATCTGTGCCACAACGCCGTGGATAGGCACGTGGAGGCTGGGCGTGGAGATGATGCTGCGCTGATCTATGAAAGCCCCGTCACCGGAACCAGCCAGACTTACAGCTTTGCGGAACTGCAAAGCGAAATTGCCCGCACGGCCGGAATGCTAGCAGCAGAGGGCGCGAAGACTGGTGACCGCGTCATCATCTACATGCCGATGATCCCGCAAGCGGTCTTCGCCATGCTGGCCTGCGCGCGCTTAGGCCTGGTGCATTCGGTCGTGTTCGGCGGTTTCTCTGCGGCAGAGCTCGCCAAGCGGATCGATGATTGCGAACCGGTGATTGTGCTCACTGCATCGTGCGGGATCGAGGGCAGCAAAGTCATCCCTTACAAGCCGATCGTCGACGACGCACTCAACCAGGCCTCTGCCAAGGTCTCCGCCGTGATCGTGTGGCAGCGCGAGCAATGCGCAGCGGATCTGACATCACCATGCGATAAGCACTGGCAGGCGGAGCTCGCCAAGGCTGAGCCAGCAGACTGCGTTTCGCTGCCCTCTGATCATCCGCTCTACATCCTCTACACCTCTGGCACGACCGGTAAGCCAAAGGGCGTGGTGCGCGAGACGGCTGGCTACGGCGTCGCGCTCGCATGGAGTATGCCGAATATCTACGGCGTCAAACCGGGTGAGGCCTATTGGGCGGCCTCCGACATCGGATGGGTCGTGGGCCACAGCTACATCGTCTACGGACCGCTGCTGAACGGCAATGCGACCGTCCTGTTTGAGGGCAAGCCAGTGGGCACGCCCAATGCGGGCATTTTCTGGCGACTGGTGGCGAAGCATCAGGTGTCGATTCTGTTCACCGCGCCCACCGCCATTCGCGCTATTCGCGGGGCGGACCCTGCGGGTGAGCTGCTGGCTGAGGCTCAGCCTGACTGTCTGCGCGCGCTGTTCCTCGCAGGCGAGCGCGCTGATCCTGATACGGTTGAATGGGTTGGCGAGCAGCTCGGTAAGCCGGTGATTGACCATTGGTGGCAGACGGAGCTTGGCTGGCCAGCGCTGGCGACCTGCGCCGGTCTGGGTACAGCGCCTGCTCCGGTGGGCTCTGCGGGCTATCCCGTCCCTGGCTTTGCGTTTCATGTGCTTGATGAAAGCGGCGTTGCCGTGGGCGCGGATGTGACCGGAAACCTCGCGATTGCCGAACCCCTGCCGCCGGGCAGCTTCCGCAGCCTGTGGCAAAATGAAGAGGGTTTTCGCGGCTATTTCACCGCGTTCGATGGCTTCTATGCCACCGGCGATGCGGGCGTGATGGGCAGCGACGGCGCGTACCGCGTGATGGGCCGCACAGACGACATCATCAATGTCGCTGGCCACCGCCTGTCCACTGGCCAGATCGAAGAAGTTGTCGCGTCCTGCCCCAGCGTGGTCGAATGCGCTGTTATCGGCGGCTCCGATAATTTGAAGGGCGAAGTGCCGGTCGTGTTCTTTGTCGGCGCGAGCGGTGCCGGTGATGAGGCCGCGGTGACCGGCGAGATCGTCGGCTCCGTCCGTGAGCAGATCAGCCCGATTGCTGCGCCGCGTGATGTCGTCTCTGTCGCGGCTCTGCCTAAGACACGCTCAGGCAAGATCCTGCGCAATCTGCTGCGCGCGGTGGTGAACGGCGGCGAGATCGTGATCCCGCAGACGATTGAAAATCCCGATGTGGTGCAGGCGACGATCGACCGCTTTGAGACCTTCAAGAAGGGCTAGCGGCCCTACAGGCTTTGCAGGTGAGCGATGATTTCTGCCTCGCTCACCACGTCGGCGTATTTCGCCTCCATGTCGAACAGGTTTGCCACATGCGGGTCTTCATGGCGGTCGCCCACCGCCTCGCGCACCACGGTGGTGATGAAACCGTGCGACATGGAATCGACGCAGGATGCGCGGATACAGCCGCTGGTCGTCAGGCCGGTTAGGATGACATTGTCGATGCCTAAGCTGGTCAGCGTCGCAGCTAATGACGTGCCAAAGAACGCGCTGGGATATTGCTTAGAGATGATCAGCTCGCTGTCCGTCGGCTCCAGCCCGTTGGGCCATGCGCCCATTGGGCTGCCTTTCAGGAAGTAACGCAGCGGACGCGCCTTTTCATAAAAGCGCCCGCCGTCGATCGCCGATGGGTGATAGACCACATTGGTCAGGATCACCGGAATGCCCGCCGCATGGGCCGCCTCTCGCACGCGCAGGGCCGAAGTCAAAGTGTCCTCGACCCCGGCATAGAGATCGCATTCGGGGTCAAAATACCCCTCGACAAAATCCACCAGCACCAGCGCGGGCTTTTTCCCAAACCCTGCCTTTTGGCCGTAAGCCTTGGCGTAATTGTCGCTGAGCTGTGTCATGATGCGGCCTTTGCAAGATGCGGGAAGCTGAGCGGCATCCTTAGAACTTGAAGCCAACCTCAACGCCGACCAGACGGCGCGCGCCTGGCGAGATGAACGATCCGCCAAATTCGATCGCCGGGATCACCTCGTTGAGATATTCGCGGTTCAGCGCATTATTGGCGAAGATCGCGGCCGTGATATTGCCGGTTTCAATCCCAGCGCGCAGGTTCAGCACACCAAAGGCATCGCGCCGCGCCACGCCGTAATTCGCATTGCCGACAAAGTCAGGCAGAGCGAGCGCAGAGATCGGCAGCAGGCCAGAGAAGAGCGTCGGCGCTTCTTGGTTCTGGAACGAGTGGAACCAGGTTGGCCCAGTGATCCTGTAATCAGCACGGACGATCAGATCGACGCTGCTGCTCATCGGAACGTCAATCTCTGTGCCGAGATTGATTGTATAATCAGCGGTGTAAGGTGACTTGTTGCCAACCGTTGAAGGGCGCGAGCTGTTGGCTTTGATCTCGCTCTCGGTGACATTGACCGAGCCGAAGAAGGTCCAGCCCTCAACCACTTCGGCAGAGGTGTTGAACTCGATCCCATAGACATCGACCTCGTCAATGTTGGACACGACCCGGAGCAGGCCGAACGAGCCAACAAAGAACTCGAAGAACTGCATGTCTTCGATGTCGGTGTAATAGGCCGCGAGGTCAAAAGTGATCGCGCCGCCCGCAATTTCGCCCTTTACACCCGCTTCAAACGCGGAGGAGACCTCTTTGTCATATTGGTCTTCGATGGTGACATCGGCGCCGATGAACTGCACGAAATTGGCATCGATGATCGCGGCGGAACCTTGGTTGTTAAAGCCGCCGGACTTAAATCCGATGCCCCAGTTGGCGTAAAAGTTGAGGTCAGGATTGGGCTGCCAGCTGAGGCTGACTTTTGGCTGGAGCTGACGGAAGGTCGCATCGACCGGCGCGAAGGCTCCAAAGGCCAGGCCAGGATTGATCGGACCGCCGGTGAAGGGATCGAGCGCGCCGGCTGGCACGAGCGATTCTGACGAGCGATCTTCAATGTCATAGCGCAGGGCGAGGCCCGCGGTCAGATCACCAAATTGATACTCCGCATTGCCGAACACAGCATAGACGCTGGTGTCGAATGTATCATTGAGCAGCAGCGAGGTCGGGTTGGCGCTGCCCGGTGCGTTGAACAGCTCGCGGCTGACGCCTGCGCCTGTGTCGCCGCCAATGCTGACGCCGGTCTCGCGGTCGATATTGAGGAAGTATGCCCCGATCTGCCAGCTGAGCGCATCGCCGCCATTGGAGGCCAGGCGGATCTCGCCGCTGATGTCGGATTGCTGGCGGATCTGCAGCTGAGTGCCGTCGCATGTGCTCGGGCTATAGGCGCCGAAGGTGGAGCCGTTGACCGGGTCAAAGATGAACGGAACCGGGAGAGCGCCGACAAAGCCGGGCTGGTTGACCGGGAAGCCGGTGAGGTTCGCGGTGGAGGAGAAGCAGCTGTCGACCACATTTTGTGCGGCGGGGTCCGCCGCTGCGATGAAGCGCGCGAAGTCAGCCGAGGTACCATCAGCGGTCAGCAATTGGTCCACGTCGGAATAGAGCGCCCATGCGGTCAGCGTGATGTCGCCAAAATCATGCTCGATCTTGGCTGAGATATCCAAGCTGTCCTGCTCGTTTGTGGGCCGGATATTGCCATAATAGCGGAACGGGTGGTCGTTCACATCTTCGTTAAACGCCGGGTTCACACCTGCGAAATTGGGCAGGTGGAACGAGGAATTGAAGTTAATCGATGCCCCGCGCAGCTGCGAATAGCGCGCTTTGATGTCGAGCTCCGTTGCCTCGCCGAGATTGGCGACCAAGCGCCCGTCCACGCTCCACACTTCCTGGTCATCGACCACATCGCGGTCCAGGAATTCATTGCGGAAGAAACCGTCGGTGCTGCGGTAATAACCAGACAGGACGAAGCCGAGATTATCGCCCAAGGGGCCAGCGACATGGCCTGTTGCCTGAATGGTGTTCTCGTTCGCGTAAGATGCTTTCACCCCGCCTTCGAAGAAATCGGAGGGTTTCAGCGTTTGCAGCACAATCGCGCCAGCCGCAGCGTTGCGGCCATAGAGCGCGCCTTGCGGACCTTTCAGGATTTCGACCTGGCGCAAAGTGCCTTGGGTCTGGTTCAATTGTGCAGTGTTGGTTTTGAGGATGCCATCAACCACCAGCGCGACGGAGCTTTCCGCATCGCGCGCGCCGTTGATCCCGCGAATATTGATCTGGGTGTCGCCCGCCTCAGCAGTGCCGGTCACGATGGTGACGCCGGGGGTCAGCTGTACGAAGTCCTCCGCATTGTCGGCGCCGGTGCGCTCCAAAGCTTGAGCGGTAAGGACCGAAACCGATGCGGGCACATCTTGCAGGCGCTCGTTCTGGCGCCGCGCGGTAACGATGATCGCATTGTCCTCTTCATCCGCGTCGACCGAGGCGGGGACCTCTGCATCTTGCGCGTGAGCCGGCATCGCGAGGGCGGGTGCAAATGCCGCAGTGGCGAACAGCAGAGCTTTGGTTGAACGCTTCATAATTCGACTTCCCCAAATGTGTTGTCGTCCGGTTATCGATCGGACTTGGTCGGTGCGGCCGCGATTTTCAGAAAATCGCACAGCGATTAAACAGTCATTGCAGTCGGCGTTCCTTATTGTATACAAAATCGACCCGTCAAGCTTTTAGAGGATTCTATGTCGCGCGCATCGGACAAGGCGTACTCGCAAATCCGCGAGCTCATCATCTCGGGCGATCTCGCGCCGGGTGAAGCCTTGGGTGAAGAGGCTCTGGCTGAGATGTGCGGCGTGTCGCGTACGCCGATCCGGGAGGCCTTGCGCCGGCTTGAGGCGGATATGCTGATCCGCAAAACAGAATCGCAACGCAGCTATGTCTCTGACTGGTCGCTGGACGATGTGCATGATGTGTTTGAGCTGCGCGCCATGCTGGAGGGATATGCCGCCCGCAGAGCCGCCGAACTGATGGATGATGCAGTCCTAAAGGCCCTCAAAATGCACAATTCCGGTCTTGAGGAAGCGGTGTCGAGTGATCCGCCGGATATCGAAGAATTCCTTGCGCGCAACCGTGAATTTCACGCGCTGATCCTGCGCACTGCGGCATCTCCTCGGCTCGAAATCCTGCTGCAAACCTTGATCGAGCAGCCCGTGATTTGGCGCACCGCGCATCATTATGAGCTCAGCGAACTGGTCCGTTCGCATCAGGAGCATGACGAATTGATCGCGGCCTTTGAGCGCGGCGATGGTCCATGGGCGGAGGCGATTATGACCGGCCATATCCGCCGCGCTTTCCATGCTTATTCGGACGCGCACCGGGAGATGATGGCGGCGGAAGCGGATCAGAATAAGAAGCGAGCCTAGTTTAAATGTATACAGAAACCATCGAAATTGTTGAGGTCAGCCCGCGCGACGGTTTGCAAAATGAGAAGCAGCCGATCTCTACTGAGGACAAGCTGACGCTGATCAACCGGGCGATCGATGCAGGGGCTCGGCGCATTGAAGTGACCAGCTTTGTCAATCCCAAGGCGGTGCCGCAAATGGCCGATGCCGATGCGGTGTGCGCGGGCCTGCCCGACCGTGATGATGTGACTTACATTGGCCTTGTCATGAACCTGCGCGGGGCTGAGCGGGCGATTGCCACGGGCCGCATTGATCAGCTTGGCGCTGTTGCGGTCGCCACCGACACCTTTGCCATGCGCAATCAAGGTCAGACGAGTGACGGCTCGGTCGATGCTGCCCGCGCCATTATTAAGCGGGCCAAGGAAGCGGGCCTAACCGCGCAGGCCACCATTGGCGCAAGTTTCGGTTGCCCGTTCGAAGGTGAAGTCAGCGAGGATCACGTTGTCGCCATGGCTAAGGCCATTGCCGAGGCGGGTCCGGTCGAGATTGCTCTGGCCGACACAATCGGCGTCGGCAATCCAGCGCACGTTGCCCGGCTGGTGGAGCGAGTGCGCGAGGCAATCAATCCGCTGCCCGTCCGCGTGCACTTTCACAACACCCGCGGAACGGGCCTCGCCAATGTCTGGGCGGCCATCGGCGCAGGCGCGCAAACGGTCGATGCATCGATTGGCGGGCTGGGCGGATGCCCCTTTGCGCCGGGTGCTGCGGGCAATGTTGCGACGGACGATGTTCTCTACATGTTGGATAGAGCGAAGATTTCTACGGGCCTTTCGCTCGATGCCATTATCGAAACAAACCACTGGCTTGCCGGTGTGATGGACAAAGAACTGCCGGCGATGGTCGGCAAAGCAGGCGGGTTCCCAAACCCGGCCGATGATAAAGAAAGGAATGCTGCCTAATGGGCTATCGCCTTGGAGTGGATGTTGGGGGCACGTTTACCGACCTCTTGCTGTTCAATGATGAGACCGGAGCATTCTGGCGCCACAAAACCCCCTCGACCCCGCATGACAGCTCAGAGGGTATTCTGATCGGCGTCGAAGCGATCACAAAGGAAGCCGATGTCGCGCCGAGCGAGATCGAATATTTCCTGCACGGCACAACCGTTGCGACCAATGCGGTACTGGAGGGTAAGGGCGCAAAAGTCGGCCTGATCGTGACCGAAGGATACCGCGACGTGATGCAGATCGCGCGCAGTTTTGTACCCGGCGGCCTCGCTGCTTGGATCGTCTGGCCTAAGCCTCAACCGCTCGCGCATCTGGAGGACACGATTGACGTGCCGGGCCGGATGGGTGCCGATGGCAAGGAAGTACGACCTCTGGATGAGGACGCGGTGCGCGCCGCGATGCGCAAGCTGAAGGGGCAGGGCATCGAGGCGCTGACCGTCAGCCTGATCAACGCCTATGTGAACGGATCGCATGAGCAGCGCATTGGCGAGATCGCAGCCGAAGAACTGCCCGGACTGCCCGTGTCGCTTAGCCATGAGGTTCTGCCTGAAATGCAGGAATATGAGCGCACGCTTTCCACGGTTGCCAATGCGGCGGTGCGCCCGGTGGTGGGCAAATATGTCTCCAACCTCCGCAATCGGCTTGAGCAAGAGGGCCTGAAAGGCAAGCTCTCGCTGCTGCGGTCTGATGGCGGCTTGATGAGCAGCCAGAAGGCTGAAGAGCATCCGGTCAACATTCTGATGTCTGGCCCAGCTGGCGGCGTGACCGGCGCATTGTGGGTCGGTAAGAACGCTGGTCTCAGCAATATTTTGACGCTGGATGTTGGAGGTACATCGACCGATGTGGCGCTGATCGAAGGGCTCGAGGCGCGCCGGGTTCGCACCACCGAAGTTGGCCACTTGTCGGTCCGTGCATCGGCGCTCGATGTGAAGACGGTGGGCGCAGGCGGCGGCTCAATCGCTCACGTACCAGAGCTGACCGGCGCGCTGCGGGTTGGCCCGGAAAGCGCGGGCGCGGTGCCTGGCCCGGTGGCTTATGGCAAAGGCGGCGAAGTCCCGACCGTAACCGACGCCAATGTCGTGCTCGGCTATCTGCCAGAGGATTTGCTCGGCGGGGCCTTCCAGCTCGACCGTGAAGGCGCGAAGAAAGCGGTTCAGACAGTCGCAGATGCACTGGGCGTTGGCCTGATGGAGGCCGCGCGCGGTATCATCGACATCGTCAATGAAAACATGTTCGGCGCATTGCGCATGATCAGCGTTCAGCAGGGCTATGACCCGCGCGAATTCGCGGTGATGGGCTTTGGCGGGGCAGGGCCGCTGCATGTGAATGCGGTGGCGAAACTGATGGGCAGCTGGCCTGCGGTCAGCCCGGTCTCCCCCGGTGTGCTGTGCGCACTGGGTGATGCGACCACGCGGATGCGCACCGAAACCGCTCGCAGCTTCAGCAAGCTGGCGCGCGACACGAACAAAGCGGAACTCGCAAGTGTGCTTACCGAAATGGAGCAGCAGACGCGGGCCGAATTGCTCGCAGACGGCGTTCCTGAAGGCGCGATCACCAGCGCGTTTGAAGTGGATGTGCGTTATGCGGGGCAAGCTTTCGAAGTGCCGCTGACCATCGATCAGGAATTGCTCACCAAAGACGGGATCGACGGCATTCTGGCGCGCTTTGACGAGGAGCATTTGCGCCTCTTTACCTTCAACATGGATACCCCGCACGAGATCGTGAACCTGCGCGCGGTTGCGCTGGGTGAAGCGCCCGATCTGCCGGCCAATGAGCTGGAGAAGGGCGACGGCGATCCGTCGGCTGCGAAAATCCGTGATCACACTCTATGGATGGACGGCGAAGAACGCGCCGCTGTGATCTATGACCGCGCGAAACTGCGCCAGGGGGACATCATCTCTGGCCCAGCGATCATCACCGAAATGGACTCGACCACTCTGGTTGAGAATGGCTGCACGGCCACGGTCGATGCGGTCGGCAATATCCTCATCAATTTGAACGAGAAGGGCTGAGACGATGCCTGCACAAATCATTCAATCGAACACCACCCCGTTTGAAAAACTCGATATCGATCCGGTCACGCTCGACATTATCGAGAATGCGCTGCGCAATGCGCGGATCGAGATGGACGCGACGCTGGTGCGCACCGCCATGTCGCCCGGCATTCGCGAGCAAGGCGATGCCTTTCCGCTGATCGCTGCGCCCAGCGGCGAGATGATCGTCGGCCAATTCGGTAGCTATATCGGCCCGTTCCTGGAGGGTTACGATGGCACGGTTGAGGAAGGCGATATGATCTTCCTCTCCGACCCATACTCCGTTGGCGGCGCGATCAGCCACTCCAACGATTGGCTCGTATTGCTGCCAGTGTTCAAGGACGGCCGCTTGGTCGCCTATACCTCTATGTTCGGCCACCAGTCGGACATTGGCGGCATGGTGCCTGGCTCTATGCCGATCGGCGCGACCTCGATCTTCCAAGAAGGCGTGCGCATCCCGCCGGTGAAGATCTGGAAGAACGGCGAATATAACGAAGACCTCATGAAGCTGGTGATGCACCAGACGCGCACCCCCGATTGGTGTCAGGCCGACCTCAACGCGCTGATCGCCAGTTGCCGGGTCGCCTCCAACCGCGTGATCGAAATGTGCGAGCGGTTCGGCGATGATGTCTATTACTCCGCCACCAAAGAGCTGCTTGCGCGCAACCACCGCGCGATGAAGGCGCTGATTTCCCAAGCGATCCCGACCGAGAAGGCGAGCTTTGAGGATTACATTTGCGATGATGGCAAGGGCTATGGCCCTTACAAGATCAAATGCACGATGTGGCGCGAGGGCGATAAGGTCATTCTCGACTTTGACGGCACCGATCCGCAATCCGCCGCCTCGATCAACTTCTTCCTCAATGAGAACATGTTCAAGATGTTCTTCGGCATCTACATGATCATGGTGTTCGACCCGCAGATCCTGTTCAACGACGGGTTCTACGATCTGATCGAGGTCCGCATTCCAGAGGGGTCTTTGCTGAAGCCGCATTTCCCTGCGGCGCTTTCGGGACGCACGCACGCTCTCGGCCGGATCTTCGACATTCTGGGTGGTCTTCTGGGTCAGGGCACACCAGAATTCTTGAACGCTGCTGGTTTCAGCTCTTCGCCGCACCTGTTCTATTCCGGTTGGGACAATCGCGAGGGCAAAGAGCGCGATTGGTTCCAGCTGTTCCAGATCGGCTTTGGCGGGATTCCGGGACGGCCATTGGGCGATGGTCCGGATGGCCATTCGCTGTGGCCGGGCTTCACCAATGTGCCGAACGAGTTTCTGGAGCGCTATTTCCCGCTGCGGATTGAACGATACGCGACGGAGCCAGACAGCGGCGGGGCAGGTCTGCACCGCGGCGGCAATGGCATCCACATGACGTACCGTTTCCTCGCCGATGGTGAGATCGCAATCCACGATGACCGCTGGTTCGTGCCGCCATGGGGCGTAAACGGCGGGCATCCGGGAATGCGCGCGAAGAAAGTACTCGAACGCGCGGATGGCACCACGGAAATCGTCGGCAATAAGATCGAGGACGTGTCCGTCAAGGAAGGCGAATTGCTGCACTTCATCACCTGGGGCGGCGGCGGCTGGGGCGACCCGCTGGAGCGTGACCCTGAGCTGGTCGGCCTAGAAATCCGCCAAGGCCTCGTCACGCCAGAGGGCGCAGCGAATTATGGCGTTGTGGCCGATGGTGAGGGCGTGATCGACGCTGCTGCAACCGAGGCTTTGCGCGGCAAAATGCGGGCCGAACGCGGCGAGTTGTCGCTGTTCGATTACGGTCCCGCAATCGAGACCTTGCGCGCCAATTGCGAGAGCGAAACCGGACTGCCTGCGCCGATCCAACCGGTGTGGCATGATCAGGACGTTGCTGAGGCGGCCGAATGACAGAGCCGCAAAACAATGGCGCGCTGGCCGGATTGCGCGTGGTCGAGATGGGGCAGCTGCTGGCTGGCCCATTTTGCGGCCAATTGCTCGGCGATATGGGCGCGGATGTCATCAAGATCGAGGCGCCAGGCAAAGGCGATCCGATGCGCGTCTGGGGCCTGGGCGAAGAAAAGGTGCAATGGGAGGTCATTGCCCGCAATAAACGTTCTGTGACCTGCAATTTGCGCGTGCCAGAAGGCCAGGCGATCGCGGCTGAGCTGATAAAGAAGGCCGATGTGCTGGTTGAGAATTTCAAGCCCGGTACGCTTGAGAAATGGGGGCTGTCGCCCGAAGAACTGCATAAGCACAATCCCGGCCTGATCATCGCGCGCATGTCTGGTTATGGCCAGACCGGACCCTATTCAAAGCGCGCCGGGTTTGGCGGCATTGGTGAGGCGATGGGCGGTTGGCGCTATATCGTGGGTGAGCCGGACCGCGCGCCATCACGCATGGGCGTCTCGATTGGCGACACTCTGTGCGCGACCTATGGCACCATGGGTGTGCTCGCCGCGCTGCATCACCGCGAGAAAACTGGCGAGGGTCAGGTGATCGACACCGCGCTTTACGAGGCGGTGCTGCAAGTCATGGAGGGGCTGGTCCCCGAATATGACTACAACGGCGTCATTCGCGAGCGGTCTGGTTCGATCCTGCCCGGTATTGCCCCCTCCAACGTCTATTCCTGCAAGGATGGGCCGTTCATGATCGGCGGCAATAATGATGCGATCTTCGCTCGGCTAGCGCAGGCTATGGGTCAGCCGGAGCTCGCGGAAAGCCCGAAATACGCGACCCATTTGGCGCGGGGTGAAAACCAGACAGAGCTCGACAATCTGATCAATGAATGGACCGCCACTCTGACCATGGACGAAGTCGATGCGCTGATGATCGAATATTCGATCCCAGCGGGCCGAGTCTACACCGCGAAGGACATGCTGGAAGATCCGCATTTCAAAGAGCGCGAGGCGATCATTGAGGTGGAAACTGAAGGGCGCGGCAAGCTCAAGATGCAAAACGCCTTCCCGCGCTTTTCCAAATCGCAATCGGGTTTTCGCAAGTCGGCGCCAACCCATCCGGGACAGCACAATGCGGAAATTTTCGGCGAGCTGCTGGGCTGGGACGAGCAGGAATTGGCCAAACATCAAGCCGAGGGCTTTGTTTAAGACGCGCTTCTGAACCGCTCAAAACATGTAAAATTTGATTGCAGCAAGCCAATACTGGTTTCGCGGCCCTCCAAGGTGTTATACCTAAAGCATCGGAGGATTTTGCATGAAGCAAGCTGCGCTGAAAATACTGATTGCGGGGGCGTTTTTCGCTTCAGCGACGACCCAAGCCGTTGCCGCGCCCGAGGGCGAGATCCGCTATGTCGTGAAGCCGTCGGACACTTTGTACGAGCTGACCAAGCGCTATCTGGTGAACCCAGCCGCGCTCGAGCGTGTCCGCCGCGCCAATGGGGTGCGCAACCCGCGCCTGATGCAGGTTGGCCAGACGCTCAAAATTCCGCGCAGTCTGCTGAAATATCGCCCGGTGCCGCTGACCTTGCAGAGCTTTTCGGGCAGTGTCAGCCTGACCGCGCGCGGCCGCAATGTGACGCCCCGTGTTGGCTTGTCTGTGCGTGAAGGCGCAGAGATCACAACCCGCGCAAACAGCTTTGCCGCGTTTTCCGGCGACGGCAATTCGCGATTGTCGATCCCCTCCAATTCGCGCGTGCGCATCATCGATGCGCGCCGCTATCTCATCAATGGCCAGATCGATGTGCAGATCAGGGTTCTAAAGGGCCGCAGCGAAGTCGTCGCGCCCAAGGTGAACGGACAGGGCCGCTATCGGATTGGCACGCCTCTATCTGTGACGGCAGTGCGCGGCACCGAATTCCGCGTCGGGTTTGAGCCGGATGGCGAGGTCAGCCTGACCGAAGTTCTCGAAGGCGAGGTTGCGGTTAGCGCGGGCGAGAGCGAAGCGGCGACTGCCGCTGGTTTCGGTGTTGCCTCGGCTAAGGATCAATTGGGCGCGCAGGAGCGCCTACTAACGGCGCCAGAGCTGGTCGATCCGGGCCGGATCCAAACTGCTGAAATGGTCGAGTTTGCGATCAATGAACTGAGCGGCGCGGCGGGTTACCGCACGCAAATCGCCAAGGACGCTGGCTTTGTCGAAGTGGTGACCGAGCGGATCACCGATACGCCGCTTGCGAGTTTCGATGGCCTCGAAGATGGCCGCTATTTCGTGCGCTCCCGCGCGATCTCCGCCTCGGGGCTGGAGGGTCTCTCGCGGACATTCTCTTTCCGCCGCAAGCGTGCCGGTGTGGAGGGCGGGGTTGAGCCATCGCCATTTGACGATGCCTTCAAATTTGCTTGGCGCACGCAGGGTAGCGAAGACAGCCTAAGCGCGTTCCAGCTGTGGAATGCAAAGACGCCAGGCCAATTGCTGGTCGATGAAGTCGCGCTCGAAAATTCTGCCATCATCATCTCCAACCTAGAAAGCGGAGATTATCGTTGGCGCGTTGCGACCTTCGAAATTGACGAAGGCGACGTCATCAAAGTGTGGAGCCCGACGCAAGAGCTGTCCGTAACCGAGTGAGTCAGCCCTTGCCGCACAATCGAGCGTCCACATGAAGAATTTCCGTCTGTTCGGCGAATGGCTGCTGCTGTTTGGCGCGACCATCGTGCTCGTGCTGACCGCATGGCAGCAGGAATGGACGCACCGGATCGATTACAGCCTGCTGGATTTCGCCTCGCAATACCGCCTGGCAGAGCCATCGGATGAGATCGTCATTGTCGAAATTGACGACCGCGCTCTGTCAGAGATTGGCAATTGGCCGTGGGACCGGGCGCGCCATGCCGAGCTGATCGATCAATTGTCGACCTATGGCCCGAAGCTGACCGTGGTCGATATTCTGTTTGTCGACCCGACCCAGCCAGAAAGCGACGCGCAATTGAGCCGCTCTGTGGCGGAGGCCGGCAATGTTATCTTGGCCCATGCCTTTGCCAGGCCCTTGGGCGCATCCAACGACCCGGTTCCCGTTTTTCCCATAACTGAGCTGGCCAATGCAGCGCAGGATGTGGGGCATGTGTCCGTTGGCGCAGATAGCGACGGCGTGGTGCGCCGCTTCGCGCTCGAATTCGAAGCGAGCGGCCAGCAATATGACCATCTGACCAAGGTAGCCGCGCTGAGCGCCGATGCAGAAGCCGTGGAATTACCGCAGGACACTGCCGAGCCGATTGTACCGATGCATCCCTATGGCTCATTCGTCAGCTATTCGGCGGGTGACGTGGTCTCTGGACAGGCGTCTCGCGAGTTTCTGTCTGGCAAAATCGTGCTGATTGGCTCCACCGCGCAAGGCCTTGGAGACCGTTACACCGTCGCAGATCATGCCGGGCGGATCATGAGCGGGGTCGAAATGCAGGCGAACCTCTTAAGCGCTATTTTGCAAAACGAGCTGATCGCAGACCTCGACGATTGGATTGTCGGCGCGGCTTTGATCGCGGCGATTGCGCTGCTGTTTCTCACCTTCTGGCAATTCCCACCCGTGTGGGGATTGCGATTGTCGCTGGCGCTGATCGCGGCGCTGGTGGCGCTGTCCACCGCGCTGGTGGTGTCCGGGCATTGGATGCCTGTGTTCCCCGCGATCCTAGGCGTGGTGGTGGCCTATCCGCTGTGGGGCTGGCGGCGGCTTAGCGCAGTTAGCCGGTTTTTGGAGGTTGAAGCGCAGGCGCTGATGTCGCGCGCTGGCAAAGAGGTCGCTGATGGCAGCTCCGGCTTTGATACGGTCGCGCGCCAGGTATCCTTGATGCGCAATTTGATCGGAGCCACGCGTGAGCGGCTGGCGTTCCTGCGCAAGACCCTTTCCGCATCACCCGACCCGATGATGGTGTTCGATGCCGAAGACCGCGCGATCCTGATGAACGAGCAGGCGATGGTCATGTTCGGCGAAGAAAGCGATTGGTCGGGGCTGACCTTGTTCCAATTGCTCGCCGAAAACCGCGCGCAGTTCGACACCAAGATGGAAGAGATAACATCCGCGGATGGCCGCGAGTTTCTGGTCGCCTCCTCTGAGGTGGAGATCGACGAGCAGATCAAGATCATCACCATGCGCGACATCACCAAGATCCGCGAAAGCGAGCAGCAGCGCCGCGAAATGCTGGAGTTTCTCTCGCACGATATGCGCTCTCCGCAGGCGGCAATCGTCGGTCTGGTTGGTGCGGCTGGCAAAAACCTGCCTGAGCAAGAGCGCATGGAGCGAATTGAGAGCCAAGCGCGCCGCACGCTTAAGCTGACCGATGATTTTGTGCAGATCGCCCGGCTGGAATATGAAGGCATTGAGCCGATCGAGACCGACATTGGCGCTCTGCTGCACGAGGCCACCGACCGGGCCTATCCGCTCGCAAAACGCAAGCATATCAAGCTGGAGACCAGCCTGCCGATCGACCCCGTATTCTGCATGGTCGAGGCCTATTCGCTGTCGCGGGCGATCGACAATCTCATCGGCAATGCGCTCAAGTTCTCGTCCAAAGGCGAAACGGTCAGGGTCGCCTTGAAGAGCGGCGATAACGACGCCCCGGTGATCGAGGTTGTCGACGAAGGCCCCGGCCTGCCGCCTGAACGCGTGAGCAATCCGTTTGCTCGTTTTGGCGCGCGCACCAAGGGTGCAGGGCCGAGCGCGGGCCTAGGTCTGGCCTATGTGAAAAAGGTCGTCGACGAGCATGAGGCAGAGATCAGGGTACGCACCAAATCGGATGGCGGCACCTCGTTTGAGATCATTCTGAACTGTGAGCAGATGATCAGCGATTAATTGCTGGCGAGCTCGCTCACCAGAATCTCGGCGAACTCATCCATCGGCGGCTCTTTGCCTTCGCAAATGGTGCCTTGTGCTTTGTTCTGCTGCACCTGCCTGCCGCTCGCGCGATCGAATAAGGCAAGGCTTGCTTCCACTGTCACCGCTTCGCACAGGTCGAGCAATCGCGCTTTGCGAGGCTCAGTAACAGGGCGGGGCGGCTCTTTGTTCTCTCCAGCCTCACTGGCGAATACGCCTAGGCTGGCTGCCCGCTGAGACAGGGCCAATTCAGCCACTACATCCGCGTCCTCCGCGACGGTAATACCCTTAGCGGCCAGGCTTTGCTTGAGGGCGGAATGCAGCGCCAACAGCTGCACCTGATCCTTGTCCGGTTCCAGCAGGTGCACCGATTGCGCGCTCGGCGCGGCGCCTTTGCTGGAGGTGATCTGCGGCGGCACAGTCACCGCGCAAGCGGCGGCGAGGCTGCAAGATGCGGCCAGGATTGCGCTGCTGAAGAGCCGTTGATTGCGGATCATATCTCACTCTTCATCGGACGGCTCATCATTATACGCATCCATCCGATATCCAAATCCAAAAACGGTGCTGATCACAAAGCCATTGGCAGGCTCCAGCTTCAGCTTTGCGCGAAGCCGAGAGATGTGAACATCGACCGTGCGCGTTTCGAGGTCGGCATTGCCGCCCCAAACCTTGGATAACAGATAGCCGCGCGACAGTGGACGGTCAAAGTTCTGGAAAAACAGATCGATCAAATCAAACTCGCGCGAGGTCACTGGCACATCCTCGCCGGCAACGGTGATCGCTTTCGCTTTACGGTCGAGTGAATATTTGCCGTAGCTCGCGTGTGTGTCTGGCTTTGAGGTCTCGTTGCGGCGAGCGGCGGCTTCCATCCGCGCTTTGATCACTTCGTCTGATTCCGGCTTGATGATGTAATCCACCGCGCCCGCTTCCAGGCCGTGAACCACGTCTTCCTTCGCCGCGCGGCTGGTCATGACGATAAACGGCGGCGGCGTGTCCATATTCTCAGACGCCCAGCTGACCACCTCTGGCCCGGTCATGCCCGGCATATTCCAATCGAGCAGCACAATATCATAGGTCTCGCGTTGCAGTGCCCGTTGCAGGGCGGAGCCATCGAGGAACGTCTCCACCTCATGTCCGGCCCCCACCACGATGGCAGAAACCTGTTCGAGCAGTTCCTTTTCGTCATCTGCTAGAGCCACGCGCATATGCCAGTTCCCCTCTCAAACTATTGGCTTCAATGACTTGCTATCACACGATTTACGTAATCCATAGGCCTTGTGATGATTGGAGGCGGCTGAGCGCAGGGCAGTGTTCGCGCGAAGACCTGTTTCTGCCGGTTTCAGGGCAAACGCACTAAGATTGGTTTCTTCGCAGGAACGGCTTATTGAGTGCGCATGGAGCAGCTTCGCATGACTGACAAACCGCCACAGGGCGCGGCGGATGATTGGACCATTCCGCAGGATTGGGCGCAGTTTTCCGAGCAGGATCACGCGCGCTGGCGCGATCTCGTCACTCGGCAATCGGCTGGGTTGCAGGGGCTAGCGTCGGCGGCTTTCCTGGATGGGCTTGCAACCTTGCAGCTCGCAGAAAATGGCATCCCGGACTACGCCGAGTTTAATCCGCGTTTTCTCGCGGCGACTGGCTGGCAAGCAATTGCTGTCCCCGGCGTGATCCCGACAGATGTGTTCTTCAAGCATTTGTCGCAGCGCCGTTTTCCGGTTTCAAACTTTCTGCGGCAGCATTCCTCGCTCGATTACAATGACGAGCCAGATATGTTTCACGACGTCTTTGGTCATCTGCCAATGTTCGTCGACCGGACCTTTGGCGATTTCATGGCTGCCTATGGCCGCGCGGGGTTGCGCGCGAAAAACAAGGGCGTGTCAGATCTGCTTGGGAGGCTCTATCTGCATACGGTTGAATTTGGCCTGATCCACGAGGGCGCCGGAGTGAAAGCTTACGGCGCGGGTCTGCTCTCCAGCTATGCCGAAACGGTGCATGCGGTTAGCGGCGACAGCGCGCGGCGGTTGCGGTTCAATCTGCCGCGCATGATGCGCACGGATTATCCCTTCGACACGTTTCAGCCGACCTATTTTGTGATCGAAAGCTTTGCAGCGCTGCTTGAAGAAATGGAGACGACCAGCCTTGGCGCCGTCTATGACGAGCTGAAGGATCTAAAAATCCTCGCGCCGGGCGAGAGCGATCCGAGCGATATTGAGTTTAAGGTGGGCAGGGCATGAGCGACAAGAAACCAAGCAGCGACCTGCCTGAAGGCTCGCCGATCACGCGCCGGATTGAAGACGGCGTGGAGACCTTCGAAGCGGTGATTCAAGGCGAGACGATTCAGTGGGATAAGGGCCTCACCTACGGCCGCCATTTGCAAACCGATCAATTGCTCAGCAGCCAAGTTCCGGTGTCAGATAAGCCGGACGAGATGCTGTTTATCATCATGCACCAGACCATGGAGCTGTGGATCAAGCTGATGCTGCATGAGGTGCGTGAGGCGATCGTTGCCTTGCGCGCTGACGAGCTGGGCAAAGCCGGTAAGACTCTCGACCGGACGGCGACCATTATGCGCCATATGATCCATAGCTGGGAGGTATTGGCGACGCTCAGCCCGCATGACTTCCTCACCTTTCGCGGGTTCCTGCGCAAAGCATCGGGTTTCCAATCGCACCAATATCGCGAGCTGGAATTCCTGCTGGGCCTGAAGCGCCCGGACCTCATTTTGGTCCACCATGACAATGGCGAGGCGACCGAGCAGCTGAAGCAGGTTCTACAAGAGCCATCGCTCTATGACGAAGTGCTAGCGGCACTGGCGCGCGGCGGGCGCGATATCCCTGAGGGCAAGCTAAAGCGCGATTGGAGCGAGCCCTATGAGCCGAGCGATGCGGTCGAAGACGCATGGCTCGCGATCTACACCGATCCTGACCAGCATTGGGAGCTCTACACGCTTGGAGAGAAGGTCACGGCGCTCGAATATTATTTCCAGGAATGGCGGTTCAAGCACATGAAGACCGTCTCGCGCGTGATCGGCCACAAGCATGGGACCGGCGGTTCGTCTGGCGTCAATTACCTCGTGAAAGCGCTCGATCTCAATTTCTTCCCAGAACTGTGGTCGATGCGTACCCGCATGAACGCGCCCAAAGAAGGCGGCGATTATTCGCAGTGTCCCGTTTCATGAGCGCGCGCCGGATCTGGGACATCTCCCAGCGTATTCATGCAGGTATCCCGCTGTGGCCCGGCGAGCCGCCGGTGGTGATCAAGCGCAATGTCGAAATCGGGCCGGATTGCCCGGTCAATATTGGGCAGCTCTCGCTGCCGCTGCACACCGGCACGCATGGCGATGCGCCGCTGCATTATGACCCGGCCGGGATTGCGAGCGATGAATGCGATCTTGCGCCCTATCTTGGCCCCTGCCTAGTAATCGACGCGCGCCATGCCGTTGGCAGCGTGCAGGAAGGCGATCTCGACTGGCAGACGATTGATGGCGAAAGCCGCGTGATCATACACACCTATGATCGCTTTCCGCATCATGCTTGGGACTCCAATTTCACTGCGATTGATGCGCGCGTGATTGCGCGGCTGCGTGAGGGCGGTGTGCGCCTGATCGGCACGGATGCGCCCTCGCTTGACCCGGAAACATCCAAAACGATGGACGCTCATCACGAGGTGCGCGCGGGCGATATGCGGATATTGGAAGGACTGGTGCTCGACGATGTGCCGCCCGGCCAATATGAGCTGATCGCATTGCCACTGGCGATTGCCGGGGCCGACGCAAGCCCGGTGCGCGCGATTTTGAGGGAGCTGGCGGCATGACATCATTGGCACACCAAGTGGCGGTGCTCGATGCGAATGATCCTTTGCGCGAGTTTCGCGATCAATTCCAGCTGCGCGACGGGCTGATCTACCTCGATGGCAATTCGCTTGGCGCTCTGCCCAAGGCGACGATGGCGGCGATGCAGGATGCAGTTGGCGAGCAATGGGGCGAGGGCTTGATCACTTCGTGGCTGGGCGCGGATTGGGTGAATTCGCCGCGCCGGATTGGCGACAAGATTGCCGCCTTGATCGGCGCAAATCCCGGCGAAGTGATCGCTGCGGACAGCACATCGGTGAATATTTTCAAGGCTTTGGGCGCGGCGTTGTCCTTGCAGTCAGGGCGCTCGGTGATCCTGACGGAGGAGGGCAATTTCCCGACCGATCATTACATGATGCAGGGGCTGGAGAGGCTTAGCGGTGGCGGCGTACGCTCGCTTGCGGTGCCTGCGGGCGACGTGCTTGGCCGCTTGGAAGACGACGTTGCCGTGCTGCTGCTGACGCAGGTGCATTACAAGACCGGCGCAATGCGCGATATGGCGGCGGTCAATGCGGCTGCGCATAAGCACGGCGTTCTGGTGATCTGGGATCTCAGCCATTCGACCGGCGCGATTGAGGTTGATCTCAACGGCTCGGGCGCAGATTTCGCGATTGGCTGCGGCTATAAGTTCCTCAATGGCGGGCCAGGCGCGCCCGCTTATATGTATGTCGCGCAGCGCCACCAGCATGCCGATGCGGTGCTCGCCGGATGGTTTGGCCACGCGCGCCCCTTCGCCTTCGAAGAGCAATATGATGCGGCGAGCGGGGTCGAGCGCTTTCTGTGCGGCACCCCGCCAGTGCTGGGAATGGTCGCATTAGAGGCGGGTGTGGACTTGATCACGCAGGCAGACATGCGCGATGTTCGGGCGAAATCGGTGAAGCTGGCCGAGCTCTTGATCGCGCAGATGCAGCCGCTGTGCACGCAATATGGCTTTGAGCTGGTCAGTCCGCAAAACCGCAAGGAAAGCGGCAGCCACGTTTCTTTCGCGCACCCCAACGCCTATGCGATTGCGCAGGCCCTAAAGACCCGCGATGTGATCGGCGATTTCCGCGCACCAGATGTGCTGCGCTTAGGTCTGACCCCGCTGTATTTGCGCTATGCAGACATTGTCGAGGCGGTCCATCGCCTTAGCGAGATTTGCGTGACGCGCAGCTGGGACAGGCCAGAGTTCCACGCCATGTCAGCGGTGACATAAACCGCGCTTCGACCCCGGCGCGCAGCCAATTAAGCGAAGCAATCGATCTGTGTGGCCGCAATTTTGCCGATGATTGCCGCGCATCACCGCTTGCCATCAGCCGTTTAAAGCTGTTTCCTCCTCCCCATATTCCACGCGTATTCCAGCCTTTGTCTGTGCGCATTCCCGCCGCCAATGCTGATAGGACATGACGACCGATGATCACTTTGCTTTCGCCTGCCAAGAAGCTGAACTTTGATCCGCTGGAGACCAGCCTAGAGATCACGCAGCCGCGCCTGGCCAAGGACACGCGCGAGATTGCTGGCGTTGCAAAGCAGCAGTCTGCCGCCGATCTCAAACGCTTGATGCACATTTCGGACAAGCTGGCTGAGCTTAATGAAGAACGCTTTCGCGTGTTTGATCTAGAGGGGCGCAGCAATTCTGCCAAGCCAGCGGGTCTCACCTTTGACGGTGATGTCTATTGGGGGCTGGAGGCGAACAGCATGGATGAGGCATCGCTCAATTATGCTCAGCAGCATTTGCGCATTCTATCCGGTCTTTACGGTCTGCTCCGCCCGATGGATGCGATCCAGCCATATCGCCTGGAAATGGGCACGAAGATGGCCAATGACCGCGGCAAGTCGCTGTATGAATTCTGGGGCAGCCGGATTGCTGAAACGCTCAAAAGTGATCTGGCGGATCATGGCGATCAGACGGTCGTCAATCTGGCGTCGAACGAATACTTCAAGGCCGTCGATCAAAGCGCGCTGGATGCGCCCGTGCTCACCGCCAGCTTCCTTAATGTGAAGGATGGCGAGGCGCGGCGGCTGATGTACCACGTCAAATTCGCGCGCGGGCTGATGGCCCGTTGGATCATGGACAATCGGATTGACCGAGCGGAAGGCCTGAAGGACTTCAATGCGGAAGGTTATGCCTATGATGCGGCGGCCTCCAGCGAGAGCGAGCTGGTGTTCACGCGCAAGCAGCCGCCAGTGAAGAAATAGCGCGTAGCACACGGGCAAAGCGGGCAATTTTGGCATTGCGCGCTCTCATGATAGGCTGAGACCATCAATTGCGATTTGCGCGGATTGGGGCACGCGCAAAGCCTGATGGAGCCTTAGTCATGCGCCTCATAATTGCTTGCCCACTTGCCCTGTTTGCCGCCGCGCTTGGAACGTCGATCAGCGCGCCTGCCGCTCTGGCCAATCCCGCTGCGGTCGCCCCGGCCGGTTGGGAACGCTCGGAAAGCCGCGGACTGATTGTCTATCGCTCTCCCTCGGGCCGGGAGGTGATGGTGTTCCGCGTGGTGGCAGGTGTGACGGACCCCGCCGCCGCTCTCGCTGACCTTGCGACGACCATGACCAATGGCGCGGACCAAATCACTGTCTCCTCACCCAGCAGTGCCGGATCGCTGGCGGTGCATGATGTGGAGTACAGCAAGCGCGGCGCGGCGATGCGGGGCAAAGTCATCGGCGTGCGCCAGAGCAATGGCGAGTTTCTAACTGTCTCGCATCTGGCCCCAAAAGCAGAGCCGGGTTTGAGCGCGCGCATGACAGCGAGCGTTCAGAAAATGGCGGCGCTTTCTGGCGGCAGTGGCTCGGCCAGCACCGCAACCGCCGCTGGATCGCCCGCGCAATCTCGGCCAGCCACAACGCCAGTTTCTGCGCCAAAGGGGCGCGGGCCAGCGGTTGCCTCTGTTCTGTTTGAACTAAGCTATAAATATGGGGTCGGCGGTGCGGCCTATCCGAATTACGAATTGGTCGCTCTGATGAAGAACGGCTCTGCGGCGAAGCTCGGCGGATATGCGCTGGATAGCGTCGATCTGGCGGCGATCCGGCGGCAGAAGTCAGCCAATGTCGGCACGTGGCAGCGCGCCGGAGCGAATTACCGCGTGCGCTGGGGCGATGGCGATACATCAGATCTCAAACCCACGGTCGGTCCCCCGCGCGCTTTGCCCGGCAAGAGCCAGCTGGTTGGCAGCTATCAAGCGATTGGCGGCGGCGGCAATGTGGCGCTTGGCGGCGGGACCATCACGGCGCAGGTGAAGCAGTTCAATTTCCGCAGTGACGGCACGTTTTCGCACAGCTCGAAAAAGACCGCTAGCTCTGGCGCTGGCGTGGGCCGCGCGAGCTCGGGCACCTCGGGTCGTTGGGGTTTGTCGGGACCAAATCTGACTTTGCAATATGGCAATGGCCGGGTTGTGCGCACCACAGTGTTTTACAGCGGTTCGCGCAAAAGCAGCGCCAATTTTGGCCGTTACGGAGTGCTGTGGATCGGCGGGGAGGATTACAAACGCGTGCGCTAAGCCTTGATGTGAGCAGCGGTGAGGCCGCGCCCGATCACGTGCGCCTGGATCTCGCCAGCGCCTTCGAAAATGTTGAGAATGCGCGCATCGCACAGCACCCGGCTGATCGGATATTCCAGCGCATAGCCGTTGCCGCCGTGCACCTGCAGCGCGTTGTCCGCATTGGCCCAGGCGACGCGGGCGGCGAGCAGTTTCGCCATGCCGGCCTCAATATCGCAGCGCTCGCCCCGGTCCTTGTGGCGGGCGGCGGCATAGGTGAGTTCGCGCGCCATGACCGTATCTGCTGCCATCATTGCCAGCTTGTCTGAAACGCGCGGGAAGGCGGTGAGATTTTTGCCAAATTGCTTACGCTCCAGCGCATAGCCCAAAGCGAGGTCGAAGGCGTTCCATGCGACGCCAATGGCGCGGGCGGCGGTTTGAATCCGCGCACCTTCGAATGTGCGCATCAATTGCTTGAAGCCTTGGCCTTCTGCCCCGCCGAGCAGGCCGGTTTCAGCGACGGCAAACTCGTCAAAGCCGAGCGCATATTCCTTCATCCCGCGATAGCCGAGCACTTCGATTTCGCTGCCATCGAGGCCTGCGTCAGGGAAGGGGGCCGCGTCGGTGCCCCGCGTCTTGCGCGCAAGCAGCATGGAAAGCCCGCCATATCCGGGCTCCTCGGGATTGGTGCGGCAAAGGACCGTCATCAGATCAGCGCGCGCGGCATGGGTGATCCAGGTTTTCGCCCCGTGAATGCGCCAGCTGCCATCCGACTGCTGGGCCGCACGGGTGCGCACTGAAGCGAGGTCGGACCCGGTGTCAGGCTCTGTGAAAACGGCGGTTGGCAGGATGCGCCCATCGGCGATTTGCGGCAGCAGCTCCGCCTTTTGCGCGTCTGTGCCGTTTTCTCCGATCAACTCGCCCGCAATCTCAGATCGCGTCCCTAGCGATCCCGCGCAGATCCAACCGCGTGACAGCTCTTCAGAGACAAGCGACATTGCCAGTTTGCCCAGGCCTAGCCCGCCATATTCCTCGGCAATGCAAACGCCGAAGACGCCGAGTTCCGCCATCTCGCCCACGACTTCCAGCGGGATCAGATCATCGGCCAAATGCCAGGCGTGGGCATGCGGCGTGATCCGATCGGCGGTGAAGGCGCGAAACTGCGTGCGGATCATGTCGAGTGTTTCATCGCCAAGGCCCTCATAGGGACGTTCGCCTTGGCTCAATCGCCCGGTCAGTTCAGCGCGGGTCTCCGCCGTGCTGCCTTGCGCAATCAACTGACCGACGGCGGGATTGGCCGCGAAGGCCCGTGCCGCATCCTCCAAACCAAATTCGCCCGGACGGATCACCTCATTGGCACTCATCACAATGCCGCTCGCCAATTGCGCACAATATTCGCCGAAGCCTATCCGTAGGACTAGCTCGTCGACGGTCTGGAACGCGCCAGCACTTTGCGCAGATTTCGCCCATTCGGCGGTCGCCTCCAGCGCTTCAACCGTAGTCGCGATCCAGGCAAAGCCGTGGGTCAGGCGCTGCTCACGCTCGGCCAATGCGGCATCGACCCGGCCACCCGGCGCAATGACGCTGGCGGTCTTATTTGCAACCGCCGCTCTATAGGCGCGCGCTGCCTGTGCGGCTTCTTCAGCCAAGGAAACCCAGTCCATCGTCATTCGGCCAATCCCATTTGCCCCGTCGCCGCCTCTTATGCGTGCAAGCCACCGTGCTAGTCGAAGCGGCCCTGTAAGTCAGCCAGTGAATTGTGGATGCGCCCCAGATGTTTGGCTGCGCGCAACAGGTGATCTTGCGCGTGCTGATTGACAACGTTATCAGTATTCTCAAAGTGAGGGAGGGATTGATGAAATTTAACGCAGCAATGCTTGGCTTGGCGGCTTGCGCTCTAACCGCTTGCGGCGGCCCGCAGGCCAGCGAGCCGGATGCCGAGACCTCGGCAGCGGCGGATGGACCCGCCTTGGCCACCGCTGTTTTAACCAGCGAAACCGCCAAATCCACGGAAGAGGAATGGGGCACCTTTGCCGAGTTTTTCGCCGGGACGACGGCGGGCACTCGCGACCTGTTATCCGGCACCGCGACGATCAAGCCTGGCCTCGAAATTCACCCGCCGCATCGCCACGCCGAGGAGGAATTCCTGATGGTGCTGGAGGGGCAGGGCGAATGGACCGTGGGTGAGGAGGCCTTCACCGCGAACAAGGGTGATATGCTCTACGCCGCGCCGTGGGATGTGCACGGGGTGAAGAACACCGGCGACACGCCGCTGACGTTCGTATTCTGGAAATGGAATTCAAATGGACTGCCAACGCCGCCCGATCCGCTGGAGGCGGCAGGCGAAGAATAGATGAGAATGCGCAGTCTTTGGGCCGCACGCGCTGCCGCACTCGCGGCGGGCCTGCTGTCGCTGTCTGGCTGCGCAGCGCCGCCGGCGCTCAAAAGCGTGGCTGCTGTCTCTGCTGAGCCCGAAGCGCTCAATGTGTATCAACAATGGCAGCCGGTGACGCTGGATTTTACTGGGCCTCAGCTGAGTGAGACTGGCGACCTTAACCCGTTCACCGATACGCGCCTGCTGGTCACCTACACCAAGGGCACACGCGCGGTTTCGACGCGCGGGTTCTTCGCCGCCGATGGCAATGCGGGCGAGACGGGTGCGGATAGCGGCAATGTCTGGCGCGCGCGGTTTATGCCGGATGAGCCGGGCGAATGGCAGTATTACGCGCGGCTGGAACAGGGGCCGGATATTGCATTGAAGTCTGCGGCGCAGGCTACGCCCCAAAGCCTTGGCGAATGGCAGGGAAAGTTTGCGGTTGCGCCGCCAGATGCAGAGGCCACCGGGTTCTACGCGATTGGAAAACTCACTCAAGATGGCCAGTATTTCCGCACTGAGCAAACCGGGCAGACTTGGCTCAAAGGCGGGGCGAACAGTCCGGAAAACCTGTTCGCTTTCGCGGACTTCGATGGCACCTACCGCATGTCTGACAATGCCCGCGATGGCGAGGCGGATGCGGGCGGAGAGATTCACACCTTCGCCCCGCATGTGCGCGATTGGCGGATGGGCGATCCGACCTGGCAAGGCGGCAAAGGGAAAGGCCTGATCGGGGCGATAAACTACCTTGCCGACCAGGGCATGAACGCGGTCTATTTCCTGACCTACAATGTCGAGGGCGACGGAAAAGACGTGTGGCCGTGGGCCTCACCCGGCGACCCAACACGGTTCGATGTCAGCAAGCTGGCGCAATGGGAAACGGTGTTCGCGCATATGCAGGCTCGCGGGGTTGCGCTGCATATTGTGCTGCAAGAAACCGAGAACGAATTGCTGCTTGATGGCGGGGACACGGGGCCAATGCGGCAGCTTTATTTCAACGAGCTGATCGCGCGATTTGCGCATCATCCGGCGCTGTTTTGGAACCTGGGCGAGGAAAATGGCCCGGTGCATTGGCGGCCCGAGGGCCAGAGCGACGCGCAGCGTAAGGCGATGGCGGAGCATTTTGCCGCGAACGATCCCTATGGGCATCCCGTCCTGCTCCACACCCATTCAGAAGGCGCAGATAAGGACGTGATCCTCACCCCTCTGCTGGGTGAACGACCCTTAAGCGGCCTGTCGTTTCAGGTGAGCGAGCGCGAGACGGTGAATGCTGAAATGCGCAAATGGATCGCGGCCTCGCGCGCGGCGGGGCAGCCGTGGGCGATCACTATGGACGAGATCGGCAAATGGCAGGTCGGGGCGCGGGCGGACAAGGATGATCCGACGCATGACAGCCTGCGGCGGCACGCCCTGTGGGGCACACTGCTGGGCGGCGGTGCGGGCGTTGAATGGTATTTCGGCGCGCATCAAGACGGCAATGATCTGACCACAGAGGACTGGCGCAGCCGCGCTGAGCTGTGGCGGCAGACGCGAGTGGCGCTCGATTTCTTTGAAGAGAACCTCGAGTATTGGGCGATGCAACCGTGCGCGGGCGAGGCCTATTGCCTGACCGACGCAGCGGGCAATTATGCGATCTATTGGAGCGATGCGACGCCGAAACCGGATGCGGACACGGTGGAGCCGGGCGCTTACCGGGTGCGATTGTTTGATCCGGTTGCAGGTCAGTTTTTAGGGGCAGCGAAGAGGGTAGAGTTGGCGAGTTCAGATGAGCTTGCAGCTCTTGCCGAGGCATCTGGCACTGGGGACCGAGTGTTCTTGCTCGGCCGAGCTGAGCAATGATGCGCGGGAAGGCGATTAAAGCATGAGCGATTTTGCAGCATTTCTGACCGAATGGCGGCCCTTGCTCGCAACGGCTATTGGTGTTGCTGGATTACTGATCCTGATCTTGGTGCGGCGGGTGAATGCCTTTGCGGCCTTGCTCGTCGCGGCTTTGGCAACCGGTCTGATGGCGGGCCTTGCGCCGGACGCCGTGATCGAGGCGGTTCAAAACGGTTTTGCCGGTGTGCTGGGTTTCATTGCGGTGGTCGTGGGGCTTGGGGCATTGCTCGGCGTCTATCTTGAGGCAAGCGGCGGCGCAGCGGCGCTCGCGCGCTCGCTAATCGGTAATCGCCCCGCGGGGCCTGCGGGCATTGCGATGGGCTTTGTCGGACTGGTGATCGCGATCCCGGTGTTCTTCGATGTTGGCCTGATCCTGCTGTTCCCGCTGGTGCAAGCGCTGGCGATGAGGGCGAGCAAACCGGCGCTGTTCTTCGGATTGCCGCTGCTCGCGGGGCTTGCGACCGCGCATGCCTTCATCCCGCCAACGCCGGGCCCGGTTGCTGTGGCGGAGATCCTTTCGGCTGATCTGGGATTGGTGATCATCTGCGGGCTGGCAGCGGGCATTCCAGCCATGCTGATCGCCGGGCCGTATTATGCACGCTTTGCCGATGCGCGCGGCTGGTTGCCGATGAGCGATCAGGGAGGTGGGGCAGAAGAAGAGAGCGCTGCAAACACTGGCCTCGCAATGCGTGCGGCCTTGGTCGTGGCACTGCCGATTGCGCTGATCGTGGCCGCTGCGCTCGCCGGTCAGTTTGGCTTTGAGAGCTCGGTCCTGGCTTTCGTCGGCCACCCCTTCACTGCGCTGCTGATCGGCTGCGCAGCCGCCGCCTTGGCTCTGAGCGCGGATGATGAGGCGGGTGCCGCGAGGCTCAAAGACGGGCTGTCGCGCGCTTTTGAACCGACCGCCGTGATCCTGCTGGTCACCGGGGCAGGTGGGGCTTTCAAACAGGTCTTGGTCGATACGGGCGCTGGCAAAATGCTCGCGGAGAGCTTTGCGGGCCTCGGCATTGGTCCGATTGTCGCAGGTTTCGTGCTCGCGGCGATTGTGCGGGTGGCGCAGGGCTCAGCGACGGTTGCGATGCTGACGGCGGCGGGGCTTTGCGCGCCACTGGCGCTGGCCGCCGGGCTGGAGGGCTGGGACCTCGCGCGTATGGTGATCGCCATCGCCGCCGGAGCCAGCGTGGTCAGCCATGTGAACGACAGCGGCTTCTGGCTTGTGTCGCGCTATTTCAGGCTCACCGAGCGCGAGACGCTGAGGACGTGGACGGTTGCTTCGACGCTGGTGGGTCTTGTCGGCTTTGCGATGGTGCTTGCGCTAGGCCTAGTGCTCTAAAGCGGCGGCGATTTGCCGCACAATTGCGCTGACGGTTTGTTCCGCGTCGATGCGGATTGCGCCTGTCGGCACATCAAGCGCCTCAAGCTGGCTGTCGAGCAGGCTGACCGGCATGAAGTGACCCTCACGGCTCGTCATTCTCGCGATCAAAGTCTCTCGCGGCGCATCAAGCAATACGAAGCGGGTTTCGCGGCCAGGAACTGTTTTCAGTCGGTCTTGGACATACCGGGTTAGGGCCGAGCATGCGAGCACCACCAGCGCCTCTTCGCGCTCAGCAATCGCGCCAAGCATAGCGTCGATCCAACCCGCGCGGTCGCCATCGGTCAGCGGTTCGCCAGCTGTCATTTTGGCGCGGTTTACAGGCGGATGGAAATCGTCACCCTCCAGCATCGGAGCCGCCATCGCCTCCGCCAATGCGCCAGCAATCCGCGACTTGCCGCAGCCGCTTGGCCCCATGATGATGACGAGGCGAGCGGTCATGTCACAGCGCGGCTTGGCTCAAAATTCGCAAGTTCGGGTCGCGTCGATATCGGGCTCCAGCCGGATGTCTGACAGGCCGATCGACGCCGGGCCATCAGAGCGGATGATCATGCCGGTGCTCAGCGCACTGAGATCGGCTCCCAGATCCGCAAAACAGGCCAGCGACAGGCGCACTTCTTGCCATTCGCTCGACGTCACATTCACCGGCAGGCCTTGGCCGCAGGTGCTGTCGTCAACGCAGCCCATGGCGACCCGCAGACTAGCGGGCGCAGTGCCCGTGTTGCGCACGAAGAAGGCAAGCTCCATCGCGCCGTTTGACTGGCGCGTGAAGTCGACAGGAGCGTTTGTGCCGATGCGAACATAAGGCTTTGCAGAGGCCCAGGTGATCCGCAGCGAATCCTCCTGCGCCAAGCGATCAAGCCCGGTGAAGGACAATGCGCCGCCGTCCCAGACGCTGGAATTGAGGCGCGTCTGTTGGCCGTCCACGATCCCATAGAGCGACCACGGATTGGGCGCGCGTCCGCCGGCGTAGAGAACATCGCCAACCGCAGAGCCGCTGGTGTTGATGCCCGAACGCTCAGACAGCTGCGCGAGATTGCCGTTGCTGGAATAGGACAGGCCATAGCCATAAGCGAACAGCGGATCATAGCCCTTATCGCCGACGTTCAGCTCCGATTGGCTCGCCAGCTTAGGCCAGGAAAACGAGAGCTTGCCGGTGAAATCATAGGCGGGATCGGTGCGGAACAAGAGGTCGCTGACCCCGGCGCCTTCGCTACCCGGCAGCCATGCGGCGACAAAGGCATCAGAAGCGTTGATCTCTGGATTGACCCACATTGGCCGGCCAGAAAGGAAGACCGAGACTACCGGCGTACCCGCCGCCTGATAGCTAGCGAGCAGGTTCGTATCGAAGCTATCGACCGCAAAATCGAGATGCGGACGGTCGCCCTGGAATTCGGCATAGGCATCCTCGCCGTAAACCGCGATCACGACATCGGCGGCATGATTGCCGGTGCCATCCTCGTCAAAGATCACCGTGCCGCCTGCTGCGCCGACGGCCTCTTGAATACCGCTCAGGATCGATTGGCCATTGGGGAATTCGTCATTGGTATGCGCGCCGCCCTGCCATGACAGGGTCCAGCCGCCTGATGCCTTGGCGATGCTGTCTGCGCCGTCACCTACCACGAGAACTGTCTTGCCTGGATCGAGCGGCAGCAGCGACTCGTTGTTCTTCAGCAGAACCAGCGATTTGCGAACCGCCTCGCGGGCCAATGCGCGGTGCTCTGAATTGGCCAGAAGGCTCACATCGCCAGCATCCTGCCGAGTGCTCGGTGCGCCGCGATCAAACAGGCCATATTGCAGCTTCACCCGCAAAATCCGCCGCACTGCATCATCCAGCCGCTCCATCGGGATGCGACCAGATTTCGCATGAGCCAGCGTGCTTTCATACAGGCCGCGCCAGCTGTCTGGCGCCATGAACATATCGATCCCTGCGTTGAACGCCTCGGGGCAATCGGTGTTGGAGCAGCCCGGAATTTGTCCATGCGCGTTCCAATCGCTCACCACGAAGCCATTGAAGTTCAGGCGGTCTTTAAGGACATCTGTGATCAGCGCCTTATTGCCGGTCATCTTGACGTTCTGCCAGCTGGAGAACGAGACCATCACGGTTTGCACCTGCGCTTTGAGCGCGGGGAGATAGCCGACCGCGTGAATATCGCGCAGCTCCTCTTCGCTGATGCTCGCATCGCCTTGATCGCGCCCATAATCGGTCGCACCGTCGCCAATATAGTGCTTGGCCGCGGACAGGATCTTACCCGGCGCCATAAAGTCAGCCTCGCCGTAGGTGCCTTGCAGGCCCTCAACGATGCGGTCGGAATAGGAAACGACGATCTCAGGGTCTTCTGAAAAGCCCTCATAGCCGCGGCCCCAATTGTCATTGCGCGGTACAGCCAGGGTCGGTGCAAAGGTCCAGTCATGGCCCGATACCACCAGCTCGCGGGCGGTCGCTGCCATGATCCGCTCAATCAAATCGGGATCGCGCGCCGCGCCCAGACCGACATTGTGCGGGAAAATTGTCGCGCCCAGCAAGTTGGCGTGGCCGTGGACCGCATCAATGCCCCAGATCACAGGGATAGCGACCTCAACCCCTTCAGGATCAGTTGAGGCTTCCCAATATTTGTCGGCCATTTCCAGCCAGCTGGCGGTGTCGGCATAGGGCAGGGGACCGGGCGCAGAATTGCCGCCGCTGAGAACGGAACCGAGGCGGTACTTCTTCACGTCCTCTGGAGTGACAGAGGCGGAATCGGCCTGCATCGTCTGGCCGACCTTTTGCTCCAAAGTCATCTTGGCCATGATCGCATCAATGCGCGCTTCGATCGCTGGATCAAGCGGAGTGGCGGGTAGCTCAGGCCAAATGTCTGGGTTGATGACGCCTTGCGTCTTCGCCTCGTCAGTCGAGGCGACCTGAACCTGATTGCCAGAGGCACAGCTCACCGCGACAAGACTAAGCCCCAGCGCCAAGGCTGGCTTCATTGATTTCAACTGCATTCCCGCTCTCCCCCGCCCGCGCTGCCTTGCGCAAGCGAATCCCTATTCGTCAATCTTGTCCTACTAGCAGCGTTTTTTGACAAGGTTGTCAATATTGGAATATCAGGGTCCTAGGAGGGATTGATTCACTATGCAGCTCAACCGTCGGACAACAATGCTGGGCCTCTCGGCCAGCGCGCTTGCGGCTTGCGCTGGTGATCGCGGTGGCGGATTAACTGCTGCTGGTGGGGCTCAGGCTGATGCTGTTGTCACCTTTGTGGGTTTCGAGACTGGCTTTGCCGATCTCGTCGACACAGACGCGCCAGCGCGGCTGCTCTCCGTTGGCTATCAGTGGTCCGAAGGCCCGGCCTGGGACGCGGCGCGCCAAAGGCTCTATTTCACGGATGTCCCGCAAAACCGCGCCTTTTTGTGGAGCGAGGCGGACGGCATCTCTATCTTTCTCGATCCATCAGGCGTCGCGCCCGCACAAGCAGGCGGCATGCGAGAGCCCGGTGCCAATGGCCTGCTGATGGGTAAAAGCGGCGAACTGCTGATTTGCAATCACGGCAAGCGCGGCGTTGAAGCGCGCGATATGGCCACTGGCCAGCGCCGAACTTTGGTGAGCGAATACAATGGCAAGCGCTTCAACAGCCCGAACGATCTGATCGAGGCGAGCGATGGAACCATCTTTTTCACCGATCCGCCCTATGGGTTGGAAGGGCTCAACGCCTCGCCGATGAAAGAGCAGGACGCCAATGGCGTTTACCGGCTAGGGAGCGATGGCGCGCTGTCGCGACTTGTGGACGATATGACCTTTCCCAATGGCATTGTGTTGTCTCCGGACGAGAGCTCTTTGTATGTGAGCCAATCCGATCCAGAAGCTCCGCTGATCCGCCGGTTTGACACTCCTGCGCAGGGTGAGAGCCCGATCGGCGGGGGAGAGATATGGTTCGATGCAAAGCCGTTCATGCACGAAGTTGGCGGCCTGCCCGATGGAATGGCGGTTGCGACCAGCGGTCACGTTTTCCTTGGCGGGCCGGGCGGCGTGCTGGTGATCGATCCTCAGGCCCGCTGTATGGGCCGGATTGGAACTGGGCGAGCGACGGCCAATTGCGCCTTTGGCGAGGATGGACGCACCTTGTTCATCACAGCGGCCGATCGTTTGGTCGCAGTGCGCACCAAAGTGGCTGGAGTAGGGCGTTTTTGAATTGTCCTACGCCGCGTCAAACACCGCTGCATCCGGGCCGCGTGAGCTGATGATCGGCGGTAAACCTGTGCGCTTGGCGGGCTATGGCATTGGCGACTTTGGGCTCAATATTTACTGGCACAGCCTCTCGCTGATTCTGGTCTTTTGGTACGCAGAGGTGGTCGGGCTAGACCCAAAACTGGCCGGCTGGATCTATGCGCTTGGCTTGCTGTGGGATGCGATTTCTGATCCGCTGGTGGCCAGTTTTGCCGCCGCCAATCGCAGCAAACATGGCGTGTACCGGCCCTTCATTTTGTTCGGCAGCTTCGGGCTGGGCGCTTCGTTCTGTCTGTTATTCTGGGCCCCTCCGCTGGAGGGTTGGCTGCTTTTCGCGGCGCTCTTGGCCTCAGCGATCATTTTCCGAACCTGCTATACGATCGTGGCTGTGCCCTATTCGGCGCTGTCCGCTCGCTTGACCTTCAACTCGGTTGAGAGGGCGGAGCTTTCTGGCGTGCGCATGTTCTTCGCCTTTTGCGGGATGCTGTGCGTTACCAGCTTCTTTTTCCCGCTCAGCCGTGCATTGGAAACGCAGGGCGAATTTGCCGGGCAGGGCTCGTTCTTCGCCGCTCTGCTCGGCGCTGTTGTCGCGACCATCGCGTTGATCGCATGCTTCTTCCTCACCCGTGAAAAGCCACCTCTGGGCGGCGATGATTTGCCAACCGGGTGGAGCATGCGGTCCTTCCTAGATGCCTTCTCGCAGAATGATGCGCTGCGCATGCTCTTGCTGGTGTTGCTGCTAAACTCAGCCGCTGGCGCTAGCATCAGCATTCCGATGGCATTCTATATTGAAGCGAACGCGGGCGCCTTTGCCAATAAGGAAGTGATCCTCTCATCCTATGCATTCGCCACGCTGGCCGGGACGCCGATCTGGACCTTGATCGCGCGCTCGCTGGGCAAGAAGAAATGCTGGTATGCGGGGACATTGGTGACTGCTTTCGCTGGCATTTGGCTGTTTGCATTTGGGCCGTATTTGGTCAGCGGCGTCCCGGTTCAGCTCATCCTTTATGGCTTTGCTGGCTCTTCCTTTGCGATCATCATTTGGGCGCTGATCCCCGACACGGTCGAATATGGCCGGTACAATTATGGGCGGCGCGACGAAGGCGCTGTGTTTGGCTCAAGCCTGTTCGTGCAAAAGGCATCTGGCGCGCTGACTGGATTGGGCGTTGGTTATCTGCTGTCAGGCATTGGCTATGAGCCAGAGCGCGAGGTTCAAACCGCTGAAACGGCGACGTCACTCGGTCTGTATATTGCGATTGCGCCGGTCCTCTTTTTAGTAGCCGCTTCAATTACGCTTGTCCTTATGCCACTGAGCCGCGGACTGCATGCTCGTATCGTTGACGAGTTGTCGCAGTGACAGGGGGGCGAATGGCAAAAACAAGATCAGAAAACTCGGCCAAAATGAAGGACGTGGCCGAACTGGCGGGCGTTTCAATCAAGACGGTATCGCGTGTGCTCAACAACGAGCCACACGTTCAGGATAAGCTGCGCCGTAAGGTGCGCGAAGCGGCCGAGGCGCTCGATTATGTCCCCAGCCAATCGGCGCGTTCGCTGCGCGGTAGCCGGTCGTATGACATCAATTTGGTCTGTCACAATGCGGGCAGCGTCTATGTGAACTCGATCCAATTTGGCGCGGTGATTGCCTGCCAAGAATTGGGCTATCAATTGTCGATTAGCCTCATTGAGAACCTCGACCAAATGGCAATGGCGGATATCCGCCATGCTTTCGAAACGATAACGCGTCGCCGCCGCCCCGATGGCGTCGTGCTGCTCGCGCCCTATGCTAATGACGAGAAAATCGCTTTCGTGCTCGATGAGATGGGTATCCCCGTCGTGCGGGTCGGACCGGTCGATCTGCAGAACCAGGGAATGCTGGTTGAGATCGACGATTACAAGGCGTCGATAGAAGTCGTCCGGCATTTGACAGACCTGGGTCACAAACGGATCGGCTTTATTCGCGGGAGCGAAAATCAGCGTTCCTCGCATGTCCGCTTCTCCGGATTTTCTGTGGCGATGGAGGCTGCGGGACTGGAAATTGATCCGGATTTCGTGCGGCCCGGCGCGTTTGATTTTCAAGCGGGCTATGATGCAGGACAGTTCTTTCTAGGGCACGCCAATCCGCCCACCGCCGTCTTCTCATCGAATGATGATATGGCCGCCGGTCTCGTCGCCGCATTGAGCGAAGCGGGCCTCAAAGTGCCAGAAGATATGTCCGTCGTCGGGTTCGATGATGCCGATATCGCGACCCGAATGCGGCCTTTCCTCACCACAGTGCGCCAACCATTGAGCGACCTCGGCAGCACCGCGGTGAGCGAGCTGGTAAAGGGGCTTAGCGACAGCAAGAAAGCAGGGCCGCACCGCATTGTGCTGGATCATGAATTTGTCCTGAGGGGGACAACCGCGCCGCCAAAGCGCATCTGAAAAATCACGCAAAAGAGAGGGATCTGCACGTGACACATTGGAAATACTCGAAACTAGCGATTGCGACCGCCTTGGGTCTTTCCATGTCGCTTCCCGTGCACGCGCAAGACGCTCCTGAGGCAGCAGTAGAAGCAGCACCAAGCGGGCCAGTGGCGGCAGATTTCGAGATGAAGCGCTGCGTCAATATGGGCAATGCGCTGGAGGCCCCGAACGGTGCGCCTTGGGGTAAGAACTATGCCAAGGCAGACTATCAGAAGATCGCAGCTGCCGGCTTTGACACGGTTCGCATTCCAGTGCGCTGGAGCGATTACACAGGCCCCGCGCCCGATTATCAAATCCATCCGGAATTTGCCGGTCTAGTCGACAACAATCTCAAATGGGCGCTCACCAGCGGCCTCAATGTGATCGTGAATGTCCATCACTTTGATGAGATGATGGACAACCCAGCTGAACAAATGGAGCGGTTCCGCGCGATCTGGGATCAAATATCGCTGCGCTATTCCAGACTGCCGGACAATGTCTGGTTCGAAGTTTTAAACGAGCCGAACAAAAAGCTCGAAGGCAAGCTTATGCGCCAGGCGCAGGCGCTCTCGCTGGCGACCATTCGCCGCGACAATCCGGACCGCGTTGTCATCTTTGGCGGAGAAGAGTGGTCGGGCATCCGCTCGCTCGCGACGAACCTGGCCACTGATGATCCCAATGTGGTCTACACCTTCCACTATTATGACCCGTTCAGCTTCACGCACCAGGAAGCGACTTGGCTGGGTGAGAACATGCCTAAGGGCAAGCGCGGCTGGGGGTCGGCGGAAGACAAGGCAGAGCTCGCCAATGCGATTGAGATCGCGACTGCCTTTCGAGACGCAGTGAAGCGGCCCGTGTTCCTCGGCGAGTTCGGAGTGAACGACCCGGTCAATAACAAGCAGCGGGTGAAATGGGTCGGTGCCGTCAAGACCGCCATGGAAGGGGCAGACATTCCTTGGTGCCTATGGGCTTACGGCAATACCTTCGCGCTCCATTCTGAAGAGAATGGCTGGGACGAGGATATGCTGGCCGTTTTGACCAACGACTAATCGAGAGCTGAGGGTGTGCGGGCGCGTGGTCGCCCGCAGTTCCCGCTACTGATCGAGATATTCGAAGCTCGCTTTGGCAAAGCCTTCCGCATCTTCCGTGTCATCATTCTCGACGTAGAAGTGCTCCAGCCCGGCGGTTTCCGCCTGCGCCATGATGGCTGTAAAATTGATCAAACCATCGCCGATATTGACCATACGGCCATAAGCGGACGAATCCTTGATATGGCAGGCTGAGAAGCGGCCAGGCGCCTTTGCAAAGAGCTCCAGCGGGTCAACATTGGCTTTGTGCGTCCAGAAGAAGTCGAGCTCCATCGTGACCTTGTCCGACTCGGTGCGCTCGAGCAGCAGGTCGTAAGGCACCTCGCCATCAACCGTCTCAAATTCGAACTCATGGTTGTGATAGCCAACCATCATGCCGGCTTCTTTCGCAGGTCCGGCACGCTCATTGAGCAGATCGGCAATCGCTTTGTAGCCGTCGAGAGTGCGTTCTTCCGAGGCGAGCCATGGAATGATCAGCTTGCTCTGTCCCATCAATACCGCGCGCTCGACCACCGCATCGAAATTGTCGCGCATATCGGCGAGCTGCACATGGGTGGAATTGCTGACCAGGCCGAGGTCATCCATCCGCGCCTTAATCTCGGCGGCGTCGTGTTCGAAGTAACCAGCGAATTCTAAGTCCTTATAGCCGATCTCAGCCAGAGTGGTGAGAACGCCGTCATAGTCTTGCTCAAACTGCTCGCGGAACGTGTAAAGCTGAATGCCAAGCTTGCCGGCATAAGGCTTGGTGTTGGCTGCATCTTGCCCGGGAACTGCGCCATTGCACGCCGCCAATAATCCGATGCTACCGATCAACCCGCCCTTTAGGACATCGCGGCGGCCAAGTGATTGAAATGCATTCATCAGATCAAATCCTGTTTCATTTGCGTGGCGGCATAATCGGCTGCGCGCGCGGTCAATGCCATGAATGTGAGTGATGGGTTCTGGCATGCGACCGAGGAGAAGGACGAGCCATCAGTGATGAACACATTGGGCACATCATGGCATTGGTTGCGCCCATTAACGACAGAGGTCGCTGCGTCATAGCCCATGCGCGCACCGCCCATTTCGTGGATGCAATGCCCCGGCACAGGCTCCTGCTCGAAGGTTTGAATGTCGGTGCAGCCTGCCGCCTCCAGCATCGCCACTGCATCGCGCTTCATCGCTACGCGCATCTTGCGCTCGTTTTCGGACCAGGTCACATCCAAATGGATTTGCGGAATGCCATTGGCATCGGTCTTGGTCGGGTGCAGCACCGCTTTGTTCTCTTCGCGCGGCAGCATTTCACCAAAGGCTTGCAGGCGAATGCGCCAGCTGTCGTCTGGCTGCCTGAGCTGGTTCTTTAGATCCTCGCCAAAGCCCTGGCCGCCCAAGGCGCGGGTCCAAGAGGACCGCGAGCTTTGGCCTTGATAGCCATAGCCGCGCAAAAACTCGCCATCGGTTTCATTGCCGAGATTGGCAAAGCGCGGCACGTAGATGCCATTGGGCCTGCGCCCTGCGAAATAGCTGTCCTCAAAACCGGGATAGGACGCCTCTGCGCCGATCCGCGTGTGGTGATCCATCAGATATTTGCCCAGCGTCCCGCTGTTATTGGCAAATCCGTTTTGGAAGGTTTCTGACGTCGAATTTAGCAGGACCTGGACTGTGCCCAGCGTCGATGCGCACATGAAGATCACCTTGGCCTGGTAATCCTGGCGCTCTTTGGTGGTGCGATTGACGGTGCGCACACCGGTCGCTTTGCCCGTCTTCTCGTCATAGAGAATGCGCTCAACGACGGTGTCGGGCAGCAGGGTCATGTTCCCGGTGTTCTTCGCCGCTGGCAAAGTGGCCGAGACGCTGGAGAAATAGCCGCCAAACGAGCATCCACGCTCGCATTGGTTGCGGAATTGGCAAGAGCCGCGCCCCAGCGCCAATTGCTCTTCAGTTGGCTTGGTCAGATGTGCCGCACGGCCAGGGATCATCTTGCGGCCCGGAAAGGCTGCCTCGATCTTGGCCTTGGCGTCTTTCTCCACGCAGGTGAGGTCCATGGCAGGTTGGAATACGCTGTCGGGCAGTTGGTCGAGCCCTTCTTCAGACCCGCTGATGCCGACGAATTTCTCGACATAGTCATACCAAGGCGCAACATCGGCGTAGCGGATCGGCCAATCGGTGCCGTACCCATCGGCCTTGTTGGCGGCGAAATCCATTTCGCTCCAGCGGTAGCTTTGGCGCGCCCACATCATTGACTTGCCGCCAACCTGATCGCCGCGCAGCCAGGCAAAGGTCTTGCCATCCTCTACCGAGTAGGGATTTTCCTTGTCGTTGATGAAGTAGTGCCGCGTGCTCTCGCGAAAGGCATAGCACGTCTGCTGAACCGGATATTCCGCATCGGCCAGCTTCGGGTCGACGCGGTCGCGGTGCTTCATATCCCACGGGTTCTGGTTTTCCGTGACATAGCCTTTGCTGTGCTCGTTCTGCTTGCCGCGCTCCAGCACCAGGGTCTTAAACCCCTTCTCGCTGAATTCCTTCGCGGCCCAGCCGCCGGACATTCCGGACCCAACAACAATTACATCGAAAGGGGTGTTCTCAGACATTCTCTTGATACTCGCTTTCGATTCCACTCAGACGCCGCGGTTCAGCCAGGCCCGGCCGACTTCTTCCAAGGGTGCACAGGCGTCATACCGGCCAGGGATCTCTTCAAATTTGAGTTCCTCGGTGGCTTGTTCCGAGGTGTAAAAGCCGAAGATCGACATATCGCGCAGCTGCTGCCACGTTGCCTTGCCGGTCATATCGCGGGGGCCAGTGTCGAGCTCGGTTAGGATCGCGCTCTGCTGCTCCGCCGATGCGCTGGTGAAACTGTCGGTGCCTGCGTTCTTTGCCATGTCGTCAAAGACAGACAGTCCAGCGGCAAAATCATCTTGCTGTTCGGTGGTGAAATGGTCGGTGAATACCGCCTCGATATAGGCAGGCACTCCGGCCAGACGCGCGCCGGGCGTATCCGTTTGCGGGATCACCAGATCGCTGACCGCATCGATCAGCTCCAGCTTTCCAGCAAGGCTGCCGCCTGCACCGCTGGAACAGCCGGCGAGGCCGCCCATCGCTGGCAGGACAATGGCTGCGCCTGCGACCGTGATGGAGCCGCGCAGCATGGAGCGGCGGTTCATTGAAAGGGTATCTGTCGTCATGACTGAGTAGCCTCTGCTGTGTTTTCGAGCTGTTTCCGGGCGAGATAGAGCAAGGCGAAGATCCCGATCAGCACCACTGGGAAATAGACCAGTTGAGAGAGTGCCCCTTGCCCCGCTGCCACTTCAACAGCAGTGCCCTCGAGCCCGCTTGCCTCAGCATTGGCCCTTGCACTGTCGATCCACCCCCCGATGATCGGGTTCCAAATCGTCAATGCAAACATGCCTGCGGCCCCGACGAGGCTCATGCCCAGGGCGCCAGAGCGCGGTACATATTGCGCTGTGACGCCGATCATGGTTGGCCAAAAGTAACACACGCCAACCGCAAAAATGATGGCGGACAGATAGACCATTGCCCCGCTTGCCGACGACATCAGAAACAGTCCTAGCGTTGTCAGTATGGCGCTCATCAACAAGACGCCAAGAGGGTTGAGTGCGTGAATGAGCGGCCCGGCAAAATAGCGGCCGACCGCCATGATGCCTGTCACCATGCCGAGCACGATCATGGCCTGGCCGGGAAGGTTCCCGAGCTGCGCACCAAGGATGCGATCAACCCATTGCTGCGTTCCGAGCTCTGAAGTGGCTGTGATGCTCATGATCGACATAAGTACAATCAAAAGCAACGCATCGCGCGTGCGTCCTGCGCGCCACAGCATCATCACAAAAGTCAGGCCGAGCACCAGAAGCAGCGGCAAGACAAACGTCCCAGGCAGACCCGCGATCAGGTTGTTTGGTGTGCCGATAAGGATCAGCAGGCCGATGATCGCACTCATCAACAGCACGCCTTTTGCGTCCAGATCGATGGTCCTTTCGCTTTCGGGCACGTCCGGGAAGCGCGTGGTGAAAATCATGGCGCCATAAATCACTGTCGGAAATAGCATCACTGCAATTTGGGGCTGCCAACCAATTCCCGCATTGGTCATGACGTAGGAGACAACAGCACCGATCACGATTCCCCCAGGGAACCAAACATGGAAGCGGTTCAGCCACTTTGTTTTTTCGTCTTTATACAGATCGGCGACCAAGGGATTGCACGCAGCTTCCACTGACCCATTGGCGAAACCGATGAAGAATGTGGAGATCAGCAAGCCCAAGAACCCATCAGCAAAAATGGTGAGGACAAGGCCGAGTAGATGGCCGAAAAAGGCCAGGATCATGATCAGGCGCGGGCCAAGCTTGTTGTAGAGGAAACCGAACACCACCATCGCTAAGGGAAAGCCCAAAAAGGCCATGCTGTTCACCCAGCCAAGTTGAGTATCGCTCAGCGCGAATTCATCCGACAGTTGAGTCAAAATCCCTGCGCGTATCGCGAAGGTCATAGCGGTTACGATCAGCGAGATACAGCTTAACCAGAACAGCCGGTTTCGATCTATTCCGGGCTCTGCTCGCGCGCCCATTGCTACGGCTTCCATGAATTTCCCTCTCCAAATCGCATCTAGCTATCGATGCCCAGCGCGCGTTTAATCTTGGCCTCATCCACATCACCGCCCGCGAAATCGTCAAACGCGTATTCGGTTGGTCGGATGATATGATCAGTAATGAATGGCGCGCCTTCAGCGGCGCCTTGTTCGGGATGCTTGTAGCAGCATTCCCATTCCAGCACCGCCCAGCCATCAAACCCGTAATGGGTCAGTTTGCTGAAGATCTGGCGGAAATCGACCTGCCCATCGCCAAGTGAACGGAACCGGCCCGCCCGGTCTTGCCAGCCTTGATAGCCGCCATAGACTCCGGTGCGCCCGTTGGGCCGGAATTCAGCGTCCTTCACATGGAAGGCTTTGATCCGCTCGTGATAGCGGTCGATAAAATCGAGATAGTCGAGCTGTTGCAGCACGAAATGGCTGGGGTCGAACAGGATGTTGGCGCGTGGGTGGTTGTCCACAGCCTCGAGGAATGCCTCAAAGGTTGCGCCATCGTGCAGGTCTTCTCCAGGGTGGATCTCATAGGCGACATCAACCCCGTTATCTTCGTAAACGTCCAGAATTGGCTTCCAGCGTTTGGCAAGCTCGGCAAAGCCAGCCTCCACCAATCCAGCCGGGCGCTGAGGCCAGGGATAGACGAGGTGCCACATCAGCGCGCCAGAGAAGCTCGCGTGCGACTTCAAGCCCAGTCGGCGTGATGCAATCGCGGCTTTTTTCATCTGATCGACCGCCCATTCCTGCCGCTCGGCAGGCTTGCCGTGCAGCGCCTCCGGGGCGAAGGCATCGAACATTTCATCATAGGCCGGATGTACCGCGACCAGCTGCCCTTGCAGGTGGGTCGACAGTTCCGTGATGGTCAGGCCATGCTCGGCGCAGCGACCGGCGAGTTCGTCGCAGTAGTCCTGGCTCTCCGCTGCCAGATCAAGGTCCATGCAGCGCGGATCGTTGGAGGGAATTTGCACGCCCTTATAACCCAGGCCCGCGACCCATTCCGCAATCGTATCAAGCGAATTGAACGGCGCGGTGTCGCTCATGAACTGGGCGAGGAAAATGGCCGGGCCACGAAGTTCTTTCACGCGAGGAGACCTTTCAGATCAGGGCCCACCGAGGGCGCTTTGATATCGTGCCATGCGCCATTGGCGACATTGCTGGCGACGGCTGCCTCTAGGAAGGCCATGCCGCGCAAGGCCTCGGCAATGCCGGGGACGCCAAGCGATGACGGCGCCGTTCCAGCGCGCAATGCCTGAGCAAAATGGCGGTAGAGATTGGCGAAGGCTTCAAGATATCCCTCGGGATGGCCCGAGGGCAGGCGGCATCGCTCAAGTGCTTCGTCGCACAGCGGCTTGTCTACGCCAGCGCGGTGGATCACGCTTTGCCCGCTCGCAAGCCTTTGCGTGAGCGTGTTTGGCTCCATCTGCCGCCATTCCAGGCTGGCGTGCTCGCCGTAAATACGGATCGTCAGATCGTTCTCATCGCCGGCGCAAATCTGGCTGGAGACAAGCTGTCCGGTGGCGCCGTTTTCCAGCGAGAAGCTGATCTCGCCATCATCGTCGAGCGCGCGCGTTGGATAGTGGCTGCGCAGCCGCGCGGACAGCCGGGCCATGCGCGAATTGGCGATAAACTCAGCCAGGCTATGCGCATGGCTGCCAATATCGCCCAGCGCGCCTGCAGGGCCAGACCGTTCCGGATCGACTCGCCACTCTGCCTGTTTGCTGCCGCTGCTTTCAGTCTCGCTCGCGAGCCAGCCTTGAGTGTAATTGACCAGCACTTTGCGGATCGGACCAAAGTCCGGCTGAGCCGCCAAATGCCGCGCCTGCCACACCATAGGGTAGCCAAGATAGGTGTGTGTCAGCCCGTAATGCGCACCGGTCGCTTGCAGCGTCTCAGCCAACGCCTCGATCTCCGCCAGGCTCACGCCTGCCGGTTTATCCGACATGATGTGAAAGCCCGCGTCTGCCGCCTGCTTCGCCATGGGCGCATGGGTGTTGTTGGGGGTGACAATCGACAGGAATTCCATCGGATCACGCTCGCCCGTGCCGCCGCTCGCAACTTGCGCTTCGCAAGCGAGCATGGTGGCGACGTCTTGATAACAGCGCTTTTCAGCGAGCCCCAGCGCTTTGCCGGTTGCCAGACTGTTGGCAAAGTCGCGGCTGAATGCGCCGCAGACCAGATCAATCTGGCCATCCAGCGCAGCCGCCATGCGGTGGACGCCGCCAATAAAGGCGCCTTGGCCGCCGCCGGCCATTCCCATCCGCACGCGCGAAGAACTCACTGAACCCCTCCCCAAGGTTGCTATTGTCTTACGTTGTCAATTAGTATTACTGTTTCGGCAGAGGCGTCAAGTGATTGTGCGTATTGGTGTCCTCAGCTGTGCGGCGTGAATGTTGCAATGCTTGCGATTGACAGCGAGCGAGCAAATGCGATCTTGGCGGTGGGATGGAGGAGCGGCCTGTGGGCGCGAATGAGGGCAAGCAAGCGATAAACCGCGTGGTCGTGGTCGGCGGGGGAACCGCCGGCTGGATGACGGCGGCTGGGCTTGCCAGCATGCTCGGCCCAACCGGCCTGGAGATCACGCTGATCGAATCCGAGGCGATTGGCGTTGTCGGCGTGGGCGAGGCCACCCTGCCGCATATCAAGAATTTCAACGATACTATCGGTGTCAATGAAGCCGAGTTTATGGCAGCAACCTCGGCGACCTTTAAGCTTGGCATTGAGTTTGTGAACTGGGGCCGCAAGGGCGACAGTTACATCCACCCATTTGGCGAATTTGGCCTGCCCAATGCGGGCGTCGCCTTCCACCAATATTGGCGCAAGTTTGCCGGCCAGCCGGGCGTAGGCTCGCTCGATGAATATTCGCTGCCCGTCATCGCATCGCGCCTGGGCAAGTTTCAGCCGCCGAGCGAAGATCCGCGCTCGGTCATGTCGACCTATCGCTACGCCTATCAATTCGATGCGCTGCAATATGCGCCGTTCATGCGCTCCCATGCCGAGGCGCGCGGGGTCACGCGGATGGAAGGCAAGGTGGTCGATGTCGCGCTCGAGCCTGAGAGCGGGCGAGTGAGTGCTCTGACCATGGACGATGGCCGGGTCGTCGAGGGCGATCTGTTCGTCGATTGCACCGGCTTTTTCGGCTTGCTGATCGAAAAGACGCTGAACGCAGGTTATGATGATTGGAGCGAATGGCTGCCTGCGGACCGCGCGGTGGCTGTGCCATGTGAGAGCGCCGGACCGCTGCTGCCTTACACGCGGGCGACGGCGCATGAGGCCGGGTGGAGCTGGCGTATTCCGCTGCAACACCGCACCGGCAATGGTCATGTCTATTCCAGCCAGTTCCTAAGCGATGATGCCGCGTGCGACACCTTGCTTGAAGGGCTGGAGGGGGAGCGGCTCGCCGACCCCCGGTTCCTGCGCTTTGTCACGGGCAAACGGCGCAAATTGTGGAGCCGCAATGTCGTTGCGATCGGTCTGTCCGGCGGTTTTCTGGAGCCGCTGGAATCGACCAGTATCTATCTGATCCAGGAAGGCATCACCAAGCTGCTGGAGCTGTTCCCTGCCGATCAGGACTGCGATGTTGAAGTGGCGGAATACAATCACTGGATGGACCTGCAATTTGAGCGAGTGCGCGATTTTCTGATCCTGCATTACCACGCGACAGAACGCGACGATTCTGATTTCTGGAACCATATGCGCACGATGACAGTGCCTGATAGTCTGGCCGAGCGGCTGGAGCTGTTCACCGCGCATGGCCACGTCAGCGCCTATGATCACGGCCTTTTTCTGGTGCCAAGCTGGGTCGCGGTGTTGATCGGCCAGCGCGTGCTGCCCAGCAGTGTCGATGCCCGTGTTTCTCGGCAGGCAGACGCGGAAGTCCTGCGTCATCTTGCGGGGCTAAAAGGCCATATGGAAAAGGCCGCCGGATCGATGGAAGATCACGCGGCCTATCTTGCGCGCAACAACATGATGCGGGCCGCGGCATGAGCGCCGAGCGCATCCTTGTTCGCGGCACGCCAGTGCAGGCAGGGGTTATTGGTGCCTATCTCGCCAGCCGCTGGCTTGCGGCGGGGCGCGCTTTGGAGCTAGCAATCGATCCTGAGGATAATACTGCCGCTCCCTTTGTGACCCGTCCCAGTATTCACCGGCTCCACGGGGAAATAGGCCTGCCGACTGATCAGCTTTTCGCGCGATGCGGCGGCTCTCCCGTTTTGGCGGCTGAGGCTCAGACTGCCGATGGCTCATCAGTCCAACTGCCGTTTTCCGCCTTTGGCGTGCCGCGCGGCGGGCTGGAGTTTCACCAATATTGGCTACGCGCCAGCCGCCTGTCTGAGCAGGCTGATCTCACCGAATTTTCCCTGTCCCTGGCACTGCAAAATGCCGCGCATAAGCCGCCGCTGGCGCAATTGGCGCAGCTGCCGGTGGAGTTTGGAATTGCATTTGACCGCGCAGCCTATGGCAATGCGCTATTGTCATTCGCGAAAGCGGGCGGAGCGAGCGTAGTCGAGAGCGGCAATGAACAAGAGCAGGATGCGGATCTGGTGATCCAGTGTTCGCCGGATGCAGGCGCTCCTAAGTGGCACGGGCAAGAGCTAACCATTGCTCTTGAAAGCGATATTCCCGGTCTCGAATGGCACCATTTGAGCAGCGCGGCGCGGCGTTTTGCAAGCCTTGCAGCGCCCCTGTCCAACTGCGCTCCGGAGCAGGCCGAATGGACCCGGCTTGCGGTGGCAGAAAATGAGCGTGTGGCGGATATGCGCGAGCTGCTCAGCATTAATGATCCGCTCGCGAGTTCGCGGCCTGCTTTGCAGCGCAAGGCAGAGGTCTTTGTCGCTTGCGGGCGAATCCCAACCGAGGATTATGAAGTGTTCACTCCGCCAGAATGGCTCGCGGCGCTGTGGGCGCGCGGTGTTCGTCCGCGCCGGTCTGACCGGATGGCAGAGCGCCTGCCCGATGCGCAGCTATTGGATTGGCTGGATCAATTGCGCGGGCAAATCGCCAGCCTAACGCGGCAGGTGCAGGCAGCATGACAGAGCAGCAAATCAAACGCGTCGTCATCGCGGGTGGGGGCACAGCGGGCTGGATGACGGCGGCGGCGCTTGCAAAAATGCTGATGCCCGCCGGTGTCTCCGTCACTCTGGTCGAATCTGAGGCAATCGGAACAGTCGGAGTAGGCGAGGCAACCATCCCGCCGATCACAAAGTTCAACACCCAGCTGGGCATTGATGAGCACACCTTCGTGCGCGAGACGCAGGCGACCTTTAAACTCGGTATTGAGTTTGCCGATTGGGGCGGCTTGGGCGAACGTTATTTCCACCCATTCGGCCGATACGGTTTCGATCTGGAGGGGGTCGAATTCCATCAATATTGGTCGCGGCTCAAAAGCCTGGGCGATGAGCATGGCCTGGCGGATTATTCGCTCAACACCCTCGCTGCCTATGCGGGCAAATTCCTGCGGCCGGAGCTTGATCACGGCGCCGTGATTGGCCAACTCGGCTACGCCTATCACTTTGACGCCGGGCTTTATGCAGCATTCCTGCGGCGTTTCGCCGAAGGCCTCGGAGTGACCCGGATCGAAGGGCGCATTGAAGAGGTTGAGCAAGACAGCGCCAGCGGGCTGATCACGGCGCTGTCCCTTGATCATGATCGCCGCATTGAGGGCGATCTGTTTATCGATTGCACGGGTTTTCGCGGGCTTCTGATCGACGGAGCCATGGGCTCTGCGCATAAGGATTGGAGTCATTGGTTGCCGTGCAACCGCGCCGTTGCTGTCGCCTGCGAGAAGCAGGGCGATCCTCTGCCATACACTCGCTCAACTGCGCGTGAGGCTGGATGGCAATGGCGCATTCCGCTGCAGCATCGCACCGGCAATGGATATGTCTATTGCGACGAGCATCTTAGCGCCGAGCAGGCTGAGGAGACTTTGCTCGGCAGCCTAGATGGCGCGCCCGTTTCCTCGCCCAATCATCTGCGCTTTCGCACCGGGCACCGTGAAGAATTCTGGGTCGGAAATTGCGTGGCGATTGGGCTCTCTTCTGGCTTTCTGGAGCCGTTGGAATCGACCAGCATTCACCTCATCCACATGGGCATAGCCAAGCTAGTGTCGCTGTTCCCCCGCAGCACCGATGCGCCAGTGGAGAGGGCGGAATACAACCGGCTGATGACCGATGATTTCACCCATGTGCGCGACTTTCTGATCCTCCATTACAAAGCGACCAAGCGCGATGACTCGCCGTTTTGGGATTATGTCCGGGAGATGGACATTCCAGACAGCCTGGCGGGCAAGCTGGAATTGCTGAAATCGCAAGGGCGCTTCTTCAAATATGATGCCGAATTGTTTGACGTGACCAGTTGGCTCGCGGTGGCTGAGGGGCAGGGGTGGGGGCCGCAAGGCTTCAACCCTATCGCAAGCGGATTGTCTGAGGCGAACCTCAAGCGCAGCCTTTCAAATATGCGCGCCAGCTATGCCAAGGCGGCTCAGGTCATGCCCACCCACCAAGCCTATATCGACCGCTTTTGTAAGGCGGCGCCCATCTCATTTGCGACGGAACCTGCATGAACCCTCATTTGCTCGACCGTGTTGTTATTGTTGGCGGCGGGACCGCTGGCTGGATGACGGCTGCGGCGCTAGGCCACCTGCTCGAAGGCTCGCCGACCAAAGTAACGCTGATCGAATCTGAGGCCATCGGAACCGTAGGCGTGGGCGAGGCAACCATTCCGCCGATCATCGCCTTCAACACCATGCTGGGTATTGATGAGAACGAGTTCGTTCGCGAAACGAATGCGACGTTCAAGCTCGGCATCGAGTTCGTCGACTGGTTCAAAAAGGGTGAGAGCTACATCCACCCGTTTGGCGATTTTGGCCGCGATTTTGATGCGATCCCGTTCTACCAATATTGGCTGCACCGCAACCTTGCCGGGCACAAAGACGATCTGTTCTCCTACTCGCTGATGGTCGAGGCGTGTCGGCGCGAGAAGTTCATGCGGGCAACGCCTGAGCGGCCGCAATCGGCCTTCGCCGGGATCAATTACGCATTTCAGTTCGATGCCTCGCTGTATGCCGCGTTCCTGCGGCGCTTTGCGGAAGGGAAAGGCGTTGAGCGCATCGAGGGACGGATCAGCAATGTCGCGCAAGACAGCGAGAGCGGCCATGTGCGCTCGCTTGAATTGGAATCCGGCCAATCCATTGATGGCGATTTCTTTGTCGATTGCTCTGGCTTTCGCGGGCTGCTGATCGAGCAGACGCTTAAGACCGGCTATGAGGATTGGCGCAAATGGCTACCGTGTGACCGGGCGGTGGCGATCCCTTGCACCCGCGATGAATTCCCAATCCCCTACACCAGGGCTACGGCGCGCGAGGCCGGGTGGCAATGGCGCATCCCGCTGCAACATCGCACCGGCAATGGCTATGTCTATTGCAGCGAGTATCTCGACGATGACGCAGCGGAGCAGACGCTGCTGAGCAATCTCGATGGCGAACCTCTGGCGGAGCCCAACCGGCTGCGCTTTGTCACGGGGCATCGCAAGCAATTCTGGAACGGCAATGTTCTCGCGCTCGGGCTGGCGGCTGGATTTATGGAGCCGCTGGAATCCACCAGCATTCATCTGGTCCAGACCAGCATTGCCCGGCTGCTGACGCATTTCCCGGACAAGCGCTTTAGCCAGCCGGATATCGATGCCTTCAACGCGCGCACTTTGAGGGAGTACATCCGGGTGCGCGATTTTCTGGTGCTGCATTACACCGCGACGCAGCGCGATGACACGCCATTCTGGCGGCATTGCCAGACAATCGAGCAACCCGAGGAACTGCGTCGCCGGATCGCGCAATTTGAACAGGGCGGGCGGATTTTTGAAGAGCCGAACGACATTTTCGGCACCGCCAGCTGGCTCGCTGTGATGTACGGCCAAGGGGTCGAGCCGCAGGCCAGCAATCCGTTAATTGCCAAGCTGCCGATGGAGCGGATTGATTCGATCCTGCAGAAGGTCCGGACAACAATTGATAACGCGGCCAACGATATGCCGACGCATCGTGCATTTATCGAAGAAAATTGCGCTTCAAATACAATGCTTTAAATTTCTGAGTGACGCGGAGGCCACGCCTTCCACAAGAATTGACAATCTCAGTTGACAAGGTTGTCAATTTGGGATTGAATTAGGGAATAAGTTAGGGTGACCTCCGTATAGTGGAGGCTCTTAGGGGAGGAAAATCAGTGAAACAGTTTAGCGCTCGCGCCGCAGGTGGCGCCGTGTCCAAAACACTCATGGCGGGTGTTTCGTCCTTGGGGCTGCTGGCGGCTGCGCCGGCAATGGCTCAGGATGAAGCTGCGCAAGAGGAGGCTCCGCAAGAAGGAGCTGAAGCGGCCAGCGAAGACGATGGTCTTATCATCGTAACCGGCATCCGCGCCTCGCTCGAAAGCGCGCAAGGGATCAAGCGCAACGCGGATACCTTTGTTGATGTGATTACCTCTTCCGATATTGGTGCACTGCCGGATCGCTCCGTTTCAGAAGCGCTCCAACGTGTTCCTGGTGTTAGTGTTCTTCGCTTTGCTGGTCCTAACGATCCTGATCACTTTGCGGTTGAGGGCAGCGGCGTTGTTATTCGCGGCCTCCCGTTTGTGCGTTCGGAGCTGAATGGGCGCGATGCGCTTGGTGCGAGCTCCAGCGGTGTGCTTGGTTTCGAAGATGTTTCACCAGAACTGCTCGGCAGCGTTGTTGTCTTCAAGAACTCGTCTGCTGACCTGATTGAAGGCGGCGCAGCGGGTACGATTGACCTGCGCACGCGCCTCCCATTCGATAAGGGCGGTCAGGTGATTGCGCTGAGCGTTGAAGGTCAGCTGACTGACCTCGCTGATGAGGTGACGCCCGGTGCTTCGTTCCTTTATTCCAACACTTGGGATGTAGGTGGCGGCACCTTTGGTCTGCTTGGTAACATCTCCTACAATCGCCTAAAGACACGCGGCGATGGCACGGGGCTTGCTGACTTCCGTGACAACGATCCGGGTGGCAACCTCGGTGACCCATCGGACGATTCCAATTTCATCACCGATGCTGCTGGAAATCCGCTTTACATTCCAGCTGGCGGCAGTGTTCGCACACAGCAATTTGATCGCGAACGCCTGTCGATTGCGGCGGCCGCTCAATATGAGAGCGAAGACGGCCGCTGGCTCGCCACTGCTCAGTTCTTCCGTTCTGACTCCGAGCTAGTTTGGGGTGAGAATGTGATTGAGACGGCCGCGGATGGTGCGGCGCGTAGCCGCCCAGGTCTCGACCGTTCGGATTTCACATTTGATGATGATGGCGTCTTCACCAGCGGCACGATCACCGACAACTCACAATGGCGCGGTCCAAATGGTGCGGCGTCAATCCTCTCGCCAACTGGCGGTCAACAACTCAACCTGTTCCGTGAGCGGTCCGAGGAAGACACAACGACCGACTATGGTTTCAATCTGAAATTTTCAGCGACCGACAGTTTGCGTTTCAATTTTGATGCGCAATACATCGATTCAACGTCTGACGTCTTCGATGTGACGGTCCACAATAGCTTTTTCTCGCCGGTCAGCATTGATCGTGATCGAGGTGGAGTTCCCTTTGTGGGCTTCGAGCCATCTCAGAACTTTATTCGTTCGGCGATGGATCACACGACCCAGAACGACGCAGAAGCATTGGCGTTTCGCGGCGATGTTGAATATGACTTCTCTGGTGATGGTTGGTTGAAATCGGTGCGTGCTGGTGCGCGCTATTCCGATGAAGAAGTCGTCATCCGCGAATCCGATTTCAACTGGGGTAACATCTCAGAGGTTTGGACCGGTCAGTCTCCTCAAGGTCTGCCAGACACCCCACTGATTCTGCCAAATGGCAACCAAAACCCTGCTCTTGAAGCAATCGTTGCTCCGCTTTTTGGAACCTTTGCGTTCCCTAATTATCAGCGCGGTATCGGTGTTGGATTTACTGGCACGGTGCCAAGTTATGTCGGCCCTGCTGCGGCTGACTTCCAGGGCTTCCAAGACACCTTCAATTCGATAATTGATACCGCATACGGTGTTGGTTCTAACAGCCCATCAGGTTGGCGTCCGCTCTCCTCGCGCGGTGGCGTGATCGCTGGAACACCGTTCCTTCCGAGCGAGATTGGTTCGGTTACGCGCGAGAGCATCGCCGCCTACGTCCGTCTTGATTTTGGGTCTGACAACTTCCTTGGCGGCGAGCTGACCGGCAATGTGGGTCTCCGCTATGTTCGGACTGATCGCTCGGTTGACACGACCACAACGGTCGACAGCTTCAATGATCTGTTCCCGAACATTATCCCGGGCGATCCCACCACCGACCAATGTGATCCAGCCTTCCCGGGCGCATCGGATCCGACATTCTCCATTCCTGCGGCCTGTGCCAATCGTGATCAGCTGATTGCTCAATTTGGCGATGGCCAGATTATTCAAGAACGGGTCGATGTCAGCTATGATGAGTTTCTGCCAAGCTTGAACCTCAAGCTAGAGTTTGATGGCGGACACCTGTTCCGGTTCGCTGCTTCGCGAACGATGACTCGGCCTGGCGTCACTCAGCTCAACGAACGAGTGAGGGTGCAAGTTCTCCCGGATACCTCTGCGGGTGCGGGACAGCCCAATACCTTCGGTGGCTTTAGCTCAAATGCGACAGGTAACGCGTCATTGACGCCGCAATTGTCGACAAACCTTGACCTATCGTGGGAATGGTATTTTGGACGCAGCAGTTCGCTGACGCTCACAGGTTTCTACAAAGAAATCGATGATTTCATCGCCTTCTCTCCAGTGGAAATTCCGGCTCAGATCGATGGTCTGACGCTGCTTCGCAACACCGAAGTAAACGTTGAGGAGAATGCGTCAGTTAAGGGTGTGGAAGTTGCGTATCAGCAATTCTTCGACTTCCTTCCAGGTGCGCTCAGCGGTCTCGGGCTGCAAGCAACCTACACTTACATCGATGCTGAAGGCGTCGCCAACCAGCTCGATCCAAACCTGAACAGCGATGATCCGCCAACGGCGCGATTTGCTATTGATGCTGATGTCTTCCCGCGGATTTCGGAGCACAACTTCAATATCATCGGTCTTTACGAAAAGGGCGGTGTGCAGGCGCGTGTTGCGTACAACTGGCGCAGTGACTTCCAACTGACACCGCGCGATGTGATCTTCCCGTTTGCGTCGATCTATCAGCAGTCAACCGGTCAGCTTGATGCGTCGATTTTCTACGACATCAACGAGAACCTGAAGATTGGTGTTCAAGGCGTTAACTTGCTTGATGACATCACGGTCACCGAGCAAACGATCAACGACGCTGGACTGCGCGCACCGCGCAACTTCTTCCGCAATGACACGCGCTACAGCTTCATATTGCGGCTTAATTACTGAACGGAGGCGCAAGCTTCTTAGTAGGATCTCCCGAGACCCCCGGATGGCCATGCTGTCCGGGGGTCTTTGGGTTTAGGTGATGGATATGGTCCCAAAAACACGGCATGGACGCCTTGGGATCAATGGGGAGACATTTTCGTGACGCTTGAGACGATCGATATTGTGATCATTATTGGGTATGCGGTGGCATTGCTGGGGATCGCCTTGGCGGTGAGCCGCGAGCCTAAGGGGCGCGATAAGAACACTGAGGATTACTTTTTGGCCGGCCGCGCTTTGCCGTGGTGGGCGATTGGTGCCTCGCTGATTGCCTCGAATATTTCAGCCGAACAGATCATCGGGCAGTCGGGCCAAGGCTTTGCCGTGGGCATGGCGATCGCGGCCTACGAATGGCAGGCGGCTCTGGTCCTGATCATCGTTGCAAAGTACTTCCTGCCGATCTTTTTGAAGCGGCGCATTTATACGATGCCGCAGTTCCTCGAGCAGCGCTATGGCAGCGGCGTAAAGACGCTGATGAGCGTGTTCTGGGTCGCGTTGTATACGGCGGTCAACCTCACCACCGTGCTGTGGCTGGGCGGCCTTGCGGTGGAAAGCCTGACCGGTTGGGGCGTGCTGACGTCTATGGCGGCGCTGGCGGCGTTTGCCGCGCTCTATTCGCTCTATGGCGGGCTTAAGGCGGTGGCGCTCACGGACATTATTCAGGTGGTGATCCTGATCCTGGGCGGCTTTGCGATCACCTGGTTTGCGCTTGATGCGCTACCAGCGGACGGCGCGCTGGGCGGGCTGAGCTATCTCGCAGGCGAGATGCCGGGCCACTTTGAGATGATCCTCGATAATGATCATCCGGCTTACAACGATCTTCCCGGTATCTGGACGCTGCTGGGCGGGCTATGGGTGCTGCACTTCAGCTATTGGGGCTTTAACCAGTACATCATCCAACGTGCGCTTGGCGCAGAAAGCCTGGGCGAGGCGCAAAAGGGCTTAGCCTTTGCTGCGTTTCTGAAGCTGGTTGTGCCGTTTATCGTGGTGATCCCGGGCATTGCGGCGGTCATTCTGGCTCAGCAAGGCGCGCTTGATGGCGCGGCTCTGGCTGAGCGCTCAGACCGGACTTACGGCGAGCTTATGGGCTTTGCGCCCGCTGGCCTGCGCGGCCTCGTGTTTGCAGCATTGATCGCGGCGGTGGTGAGCTCGCTTGCCTCGATGATGAACTCGATCTCGACCATCTTCACGATGGACCTCTATCGCAGCGTGAAGCCCGATGAGACCGAGCAGCATTATGTGACCGTTGGCCGCGTCGCAGCCTTCACCGCAATGGCGCTGGCGCTGGTTCTGGCCCGGCCGTTCCTGGGCGGGTTCGAAAGCGCGTTCCAGACGGTTCAGGAATACACCGGCTATATCGCGCCGGGTGTGGTGATCGTGTTCCTGCTCGGCTTCTTCGACAAACGGGCCAATGCGGCCGGCGCCTTTACCGCGCTGATCGGATCGGTTGCGCTGAACATCATTGTCAATGCGGCGCTGCCTGACCTGCCGTTTGTGGTGCGGATCTGGATCGTGTTCCTGGTTGGCTTGGTTGCAGCAGCCATCGTCTCACGCATGACGGCGGCGCCTGATGAGGAGCAGACGGTCAAGCTGGGCGACATCGCCTTTGCCACCAGCGCGCTGTTCAACACGCTCGCAACAATCACCATCGCCATCCTCATCGGCCTCTACGCATACCTCTGGTAGGGGAGCTTACATTCGGAGCTTGCGCTCTTCCGGGCAAAATAAATCGCTCGGTTGCCGCAACGTCACCCCTTTTCAGTCCCTCGCAGTGATGCCACTGTCACTTGCGTGGGACCGATCAGGAGTGAGAGAGCATGAATCTGGAGTTTAGCCCCGAAGAGCTGGCATTTCGCGAAGAAGTGCGCGCCTTCATCGAAGAGAATTATCCCAAGCACGTCTCGCCGGACGGCCTGCGTGATGACCTTGATCCAGAGGACATGGTCGCTTGGCACAAAATCCTCGGTGAAAAGGGTTGGTCTGTACCGGCTTGGCCAACCGAATATGGCGGCACCGGTTGGACCCCGACGCAGCGTTACATCTGGTCGGAAGAGAACGCGCGGGTGAATGCGATCATGCCGCTGCCGTTTGGTGTCTCGATGGTTGGCCCCGTGATCTACTCCTTTGGCAATGACGAACAAAAGGCTCAGCACCTGCCCGGCATTCGCAGCGGCGATGTGTGGTGGTGTCAAGGCTATTCAGAGCCTGGCGCTGGTTCGGACCTTGCCTCGCTCAAGACCACCGCTGTGCGCGATGGCGATCACTATGTTATCAACGGCCAGAAAACCTGGACGACCCTGGCTCAGCATGCTGATTGGGGCTTCTTCCTGTGCCGCACCGATCCGGATGCCGCCAAGCCGCAGCAAGGCATCAGCTTCATTCTGGTCGACATGAAATCGCCGGGCATCGAAGTGCGCCCGATCAAGCTGATCGATGGCGGATATGAGGTCAATGAAACCTGGCTCACAGACGTCCGTGTGCCGATCGAAAACCTCGTCGGGCAAGAGAACATGGGCTGGACCTATGCCAAATTCCTGCTCGCGCATGAGCGCAGCGGAATTGCCGGTGTTGCCCGCTCCAAACGCGGGGTTGAGCAGCTGCGGGATATTGCCAAGTCAGAGCAGATGGACGGCGCGCCGCTGATGAGCGATTTCGATTTCGCGCGCAAAGTTAGCCAGCTGGAGATTGACCTTTCTGCGCTGGAAATCACCGAGCTGCGCACGCTGGCCGGTGAACAGGCGGGGAAGGGCCCGGGTCCGGAAAGCTCGATCCTTAAGATCAAGGGCACCGAGATCCAGCAGCGTCTGACCGAACTCACCCTCGAGGCGGTCGGGCATTATGGCACCCCGTTCTATCCGAGCGTTTCCGATGCAGGGTCTAACGAATATCCGGTTGGTCCCGCCTATGCGGAGCATTCCGCTGCGAGCTATTTCAATATGCGCAAAACCTCGATCTACGGGGGATCGAACGAGATCCAGCGCAACATTATCACCAAGATGATCCTGGGCCTTTAAGGGCTCAGGATACGCGGGAGACACTACGTGGATTTCAACTTCACTGAAGAACAAGACATGGTGCGTGACAGCCTGACCCGGCTGGTGCGTGAAAACTATGCGTGGGAAGCGCGCATGCAGGCGATCAATAGCGAAAGCGGTTGGCAGCCTGCTATCTGGGCGCAGCTGGCTGAGCTGGGCCTGCTCGGTATGCCATTTTCTGAGGCCGATGGCGGCTTTGGCGGCGGCGCGGTCGATGCGATGATCGTGATGGAGGAATTCGGCAAAGGCCTGGTGGTGGAGCCGTTTGTTCCAACCGTGGTGTGCGCGGGCGGGTTCCTGAAGCACGCGGGCACGGATGCGCAAAAGGAAGAGCATATTGGCGGGATCGTCGATGGCAGCCGCATCTTCGCCTTTGCCTATGCAGAGCCGCGCGGGCGCTATGATTATGCGAACCTAGAGACGACGGCGAAGAAGGACGGCTCTGGCTATGTCCTCAACGGCCACAAGGCGGTCGTGATCGGCGCGCCTTGGGCGACCCATCTTGTCGTCACAGCGCGCACTTCAGGCGAGCGGACAGACCGTGAGGGCGTGTCCGTCTTTGTAATCGACAAGAACGCGGCAGGCGTGGTTACGCGCGACTATGCCACCGTTGATGGCCGCCGCGCATCCGAGGTGTTCTTTGAGAACGCCAGCATTCCAGCCGAGGCTTTGATTGGCGAAGAAGGAAATGGCCTGAAGCTGATCGAACTCGTCACTGACGAGGCGATTGCTGCACAGTCCGCAGAGATATGCGGCGCGATGAAAGTCGCGCACACCATGACGGTCGATTACTCGCGGGAGCGCAAGCAATTCGGCGTGCCAATCGGATCGTTCCAAGTGCTGCAACACCGCATGGTCGACATGTATACAGAGTATGAGCAAGCCGTCTCTATGACGTATCTCGCGACCCTTAATCTCGATGCCGATGAGCGTGAGCGCAAGCTCGCCGTATCAGCGGCCAAGGTGCGGATCGGCCAAGCGGCCCATCATATCGGCCAAGAAGCGATCCAGATCCACGGCGGCAATGGTATGACCGATGAATATGCGATCGGGCATTATTTCAAGCGCTTGACGACTTTTGACAGTGAATTTGGCAATGTCGATCATCATATGAAGCGGCATATCGCGCTGGCGAACGCGTAAACGCGCTGCCACAGCCAACAAAAAAGGGGGCTCTACGCAGCAGCGCAGGGCCCCCTTTCTCGTTTGTTTTGGGCTTGGCCTAGCCCATAAAGCCGAGGTCAGGCTGAGCAAACCGGCCAATGTTCGGCGCGATTGACGGCAGCTCTGAATTGTCGACGCCAAACCAGCGCGCCAGGGTCGACGAATATTCGTCAACCGAGACGGTCGGCAGCAGGCGGCCGCGGCCTACCTGATCGTCGCTTTCAACAGAGACCTGAGGTGCGGTGCCATAGAAGCGTCCGCCATTGACCCCGCCGCCAACGATAAAGTGGTGGCTACCCCAACCGTGGTCTGAACCATCGCCATTGGAGGCGAAGGTCCGGCCAAAGTCGGATGCAGTGAACGCGGTCACTTGATCCTCAATGCCGAGATCGACTGTGGCTTGATAAAATGCATCAAGCGCGAAATCGACTTGGCCCAGTAGAGCTTCATGACTGCCAATGAGACCGTCGTGATGGTCGAACCCGCCCATGCCAACCATGAACACCTGCCGAGTGACACCCAGCCTGTTGCGAGCAGCGATCAGTCGGGCGACGACCGACAATTGCGCTGCGAGACGATTACCCTGACCAAAGTCGGTGGTGACCGTGGTGTTTTCCAGCGCATCCGCGATGAAGCCGCCATATTCAATCGAGCGCGCGTTCACCATGGAATAGTCCGCTTCAAGGACATTGCCATTGCTGCTTTTCAGGATGCTGTCCAACGCAGCCGACGCCGATTGCGAACGGTACACCCGGCCGCGTTCAAGCCCGCGGAACTGGGTCGCCCCATTGGTCCCAATCTTATATGGGACCGCATCTTCGCCCGTCATAAACACGGCATTTCCGGTGGCATTGATCAGCGTGAACATGGAGTTGGTGTTGCTCGACTGAGCAAGGTCACCCATTTTCCCGCCCCAGCCAGAGGTCGACCCCTCAGGCTGCGAACTTTGCCAGGTCGATTGCTGGTCATTGTGCGAGAACAGCTTTGCCGGACGCGGGAATTGCGAACTGTTGCCTTCAAACTGCGCCTTGGTTAGCGGAACGACCAGCGGGCCGACGTTGAGCAATGGCGCCATCGCGCCTTGATCAAAGCGGGCCTTGAGGCGCGGCATAGACGGCGCCAGCGCATATTGAATGTCGTCCGTCAGCGTTTGATTGTTTGCCGGGTTGAGGACTGTCTGAGCCAAACTACCGCGCGCCAGAGCAATCCCGCCGCCTTCATCTCCTTGACCGCCTCTAATGGCAGCATAGCGATTATAGTTTGCCTGATCGTAAGGGATCAGGGTGTTGCCATGATCATTGCCGCCATAGAGGAAGACGCAGACAAGCGCTTTGTAACCGCCGGCGGACGAGAACGCTGCGGCCTCGCCAATTCCAGCAAGCCCAAGTGCGTAGGATGATGCCACACCTGCGCCTGCAAGCTGGCCAGAGCGGCGCATGAAGGCGCGGCGTGAAAGTTCATTTCCTTTGCCAATATACATGATGCTGCCCCTATTTCTGAATGAGGTAATCGTTCGACGCCATGATCAGCAGGACCGCGAGATGGATCCGGCTGAGCTTGGTCTCGTTATCGCTGGTGGCGGTAACGTCGATTTCGTCGAGGACGGGAAGGATCAAGGAGCGCGTGTTGTCGCTCAGCTGACCTGCGGTTAGCAGCAGATCGAGCCTGTCGAGGAGAGCGGTGCTGTCCTCTGCAATCGCCAGCTCGTCGGTGTATTGCGGCTGGATATCGCGCGACCAGAACACAGAGCCATCGATTACCCGCTCCATCTGGTTGACGTAACCAGCGACTGAGGTTTCGTTGACCAGCTGAAATTCTGGAGCAAGCAAATTGCGTTCTGCCGCCTGCGATCCCGCTGGCACGTATCCAGGGCGGAAGAAGTTGAACACCGATGGTGATCTCAGTGGTGATTGACCGATCCGGTCCGATGTGTCGGAGGTGTTGCCCAGCTCGTAATTGCCTGAGGCCGATTGCGCGCCGAATGTGCGTGCCCACTGCGTGTAGCGCAGCATGGGCTCGCGCAGCTTACCGAAATTGGCATTGGTGACGTTAGCGGTGTTTAGCGCCTCGTCATCGAGCAGGATCGCTTTGAACACTGCGCGAAGATCGCCGCGAGTGCCGCTGCCATTGTCGTTAAAGACTGATGCGACCCGATCAACATAGGCTGGCGTTGGATTGCTGGTCACCATTCGCTGGATCATCTGCTTGCCAAAGAACGGCCCCACATTGGGGTGGTTGAACAGAGTATCGAGCGCGACGCGCAGGGATTCCTCAGCGCTGGTATTCGGCGCGATCGTGGTGCCCAGGAACGTCTTCTCGGCGTCCGAGTGGAAGGACTCGTTCTTTGGAAAGCGCCACTTTGTTTGGTCCGCTGTCATCGGCTGGCGGGTGTAATCCGGATCCTGGATTTCGAAGTTTCCGCCTTGCGCATCGGGCGTGAAGCCGATCCCGGTGTAATCGTAATCATAGCCGGTGAAGACCTTGGAGATGCCGGTTACATCGTCGTTGGTATAGGTTTCAATCGGTTCGCCTCCATTGGTGCGAACGGTGCCATCATTGTTGAGTTCGAACAGGCCAATCGTAAACAATTGCATGATTTCACGGCCGAAGTTCTCATCGGGCACGCGTCCTGATTTCGGATCGGCTTTGCGATTGCCGAGCGTATTGAGGAAAATCCCCATGGACGGGTTGAGCGTGATTTCCTCGAGCAGCTCGCGGAAATTGCCGAAAGCGTTGCGGTTGAGAATGTCCCAATACTCGCCGATCGCCATGGCTCGCCAGGTGTTGTTGATCCCATTGTAAGAGACAACGAAGAACTCTGACAGAGCCAGCGCTACGCGCTTACGAACTGCGCTACCACCTTGGAGCAATTGGCTCCAGATCATGTTGTCGCCGATACCGGAATTGAAATAATACCGCTCGGTGGTGACCTGGTCATAACCCTGGCTGGCAAAGAACTGCCGGGCTGTTTGATCATTGTTGCGGTTCATTTGGCGGTCGAGCCACGGCTCAAAACCATCGGAACGCAGGGACGAGATCTCAGCGGTAGAAGCTGAAAGAGATGCCTGCAGCAGGAAGCGCGCGGCCTCTTCGTCTGTTTGCGGAGTGACCACTGCCACAGGAGGCGGGGTGCCGCCACCGGTCGGAGGAGTGCCGCCGGCGGTCGAACCGCCGCCGCTGCCGCTTCCGCCACCGCCGCCACATGCAGCCGTTGCGATAGCTAGCGCTGAAACCGCCGCACCTTTACTGATCGCGGGGCTAAGGCTGGCCTCGCCCGCTTCAGGTGCTGGCGGACTGGCTGTCTCCACTTCAGGGCGCACGGGCGCCTCAAGCAGCTCATCACTCATACTGGAATCCCTCCCAAAGACCGCCGAGATGGCGGGTAATATTGCAACTGGCCGCACCGCTAACATGAGCGATGAAACCAGTTCCTAATCATAAAGGCTAACGCGGTTTTCATGACTTCGGACGTGAAGCTTTACGCAAGATGTCCGAACAAACCGTAACTTGTCACTAGGCCCAAAGTTCGCCTCATCCCGCTTGCTGCACCACACGGCTGATCAAACGGGCGGTCCGATAAGCATCTGGCAGCAAATGAGTTTTTAGGTGGCATGATCGCTTCATGAGGCGTTTTGACTAACCTGAGACTAACGAAATCTGGTGCGAGACGAGCTGAGTTTTGGTGTGTTTTGCTCGCCGCTTAGGTGGGATGGGCGCGTGTGGTGGATGATGAGGCCGTCTGCGGGATTTGCGGGGCGCTGTAGGCGCGGCTCTCAAGCCGAAGGCTATGTTGCAGTTGCGCGGCTCAGTATTCGTACTAACGAGTGACTAACGCGCATCGCTAGTGCTTGATTGTATTAAGACTTTTGCAACCAGATTTCCCCGGCTTAACGTAAATTTACAACTTCTCACCCCTGTTTGCTGGTGCCAAACCTGTTTCACTATGATACTGTTTTGGCTATAAAGTAATAATTGCATCGTATCTCTCTGCTGCGAATGAGGGGTGGAGTTGCGAAAATGGGGTCAGGTCGCGCATGACAAAAAAACAGGCTGCAAGTCGTCACATTCTGGCGCTTGAACCACGGATGATGTTCGATGGTGCAGGGGTGGTCACCGCCATTACTGCAGACATCGGCCCGATGGCTGTTGCTCCGGGTGAATACACGTTCAACGAAGCGAGCGTTGCGCCTGTCAACCTCGATATCCGCAGCGATATTTCCTCACGGATCGGCGATGACAGCGGCTCGGACCTGTCCGCCCAGCCGGTTGGTTTCCTGTCTGGCAATCGGTCTGAGGGCCGCGACGCGCTGCACCCGCAAATCCAAATCGACGATGAAATGCGCGAAGGCAGCACGCCGCGCGCCATTATCGATGCCATGCGCGATGACCGGGCGACAGCCATGTACGGCATGGAGCGCGCGCTGGCCGATGGCTTTTTCGCAGAGCCCGCTGATGATGCGGTTGTCGCACCGTCCGGCGAGGTGCCTAACGACTTCATCTTCATCGACACCAGTGTCGACAATTACGAGCAGCTTGCGGAGATCTGGGAAGGTCGCGGCACGATTGTGTTTGTGGATGCAAATAGCGACGGTGTTGATCAGGTTCTCACCGCGCTTGCCGGTGCGAGCGATATTGGTGCGATCCATTTCGTCAGCCACGGCGAAGACGGCATGTTCTGGCTGGGCGACACCCGAATTGATAGCGCAGCACTGACCGGAGAGCTGGCATCCGCCTTTGCTTCCATCGGCTCAAAGCTGTCGGCGGATGGCGATATTCTGATTTACGGCTGTGATGTCGGTAGTGATGCCGAGGGTCAGGCTCTGCTCAACAATCTGGCGGCTATCACTGGCGCTGATATTGCGGCATCGATCGACGACACGGGTAGCATCGCTCGCGGCGGCGATTGGACGCTCGAAAACCGTCTCGGTGTGGTGGAATCCGCGTCCCTCGTGGCGCGCGAATGGGATGGTCTGCTGGCGCCTGTCAACATATCCGCTCCGCCGGACTCACTGACGGTTCGTGATGGCAGCGGTAACATCATCGCGACTGGCAATACCGGATTTGGTTTTGGTGGTGGTCGAAGCGCTGATGTTGGCGTCGGTGGTTCCGGAACTTGGGCGAACGTCGGTACCGTAAATGGTCAGTCCATCAGTATCCGTGCGACCATCGTCTCCATTACAGCGGGCGACACAGTACGGTTTGACCGCCCAGTTTCCGGTGACGATGATCCCGGGTTTTTGCTTCGTTCCAATGGTGGTCCATTAGCGACTGCTGAGATTCGCTGGGATATCTTCTTTACCGCGACTGGGGCACCGGTCGAGATTGATGTATCCTACACTGTATCCGATATTGACGGCACGGCAGGCCAGCCGCGAAGCCGTGAGTTCGTCACGGTTGAAACAGATACACTGAGCTCGTTCGAGGCAGCGAATGGGTCCAATGTTGATTTTGATACGAGTGTCACTGGTGAAGTGACCGCATCTGGCACTCAAAACGAAGGTGGCGGGGTGCCGTCGGCGGCGCGCTTTAACTGGTTAGACACCAGTTCTTTTACGATCACGTACAATATTGATCCCTCGTCTGGTGTTGGCCAAGCGGGCTATAGCCATGATGGTGATCTTGATTTTGACCTGGGTAATGGCGGTACGACGGTCTCTATCCCGCGGCTTGACTTGGATGGCAATGACAGCACGGCCGGTGGATCGGCTTACACCAACACTTACGTCGAGAACGGCGCGGGTGTTTCCATCGTCGACAATGATGTTGATGTGCAAAACCCCAATGGATCGGTTCGCGGCGCGACAATCACGCTGACCAATGCACAGATCGGCGATGAGCTGCTCGTCAATGGTTCCAATGCGGCCTCTGGGTCGTTGGGTGGCGGGATCAGCTACACCCGTACTGCAACTGAAATCATCATAACCGGGAATGGCAATTCTGCTGCTTATGAAAGTGCGCTGCAGGCGATCACGTTCTTGACGGCGGGTGAGCGTCCAAACGAGACGCCTCGCACCATTGATATCAGTTTCGAAAATGCGACGCTAAGCTCAAATGTCGCGACTGCGACCATCAATGTGCTTGAGGTCAATGATCCGCCAATCGCAGTTGATGATGCGGGCGTGTTTGCGCCGGAAGACACGCCGATCAACAATATCAATGTGCTCGGCAATGATAGCGACGGCGACGGCGACACGATTTCGGTGATCAGCGCGACTGCCGCCAATGGCAGTGTGACGATCAACGCCGATGGCACGCTCAATTACACGCCGAACCCTGGCTTTAATGGTGATGATACAATCACCTACACGATCAGTGATGGCCGCGGCGGCACCGATACGGCCACCGTGCCGGTCAGCATCTCTGCGATCGATGATCCGCCCGTAATCGATGCGCCGATCACCGCTGTGACGCAGGAGGATACACCGCTCGAATTCTCGGCTGCCAATGGCAACGCATTGAGCATTTCTGATGCGGAAGACGGCGTGCAGACCGTCACTTTGAGCGTGACCAATGGCACATTCAGCCTGTCACAAACCACGGGCCTGACATTCACCGATGGCGATGGTTCTGAAGACGGAACCATGACTTTCAGTGGGTCGATCGATGATATTAACGCGGCGCTTGAGGGCGCTCAGTTTGTGTCCGATCCCGATTATAATGGCGATGCGAAGCTAACCATCACCACGGTTGACGAGCCGACTGTCAACGCTGGCCTCGTCAATGGCGGATTTGAAGTGCCTGAACTGGGCAATGCTGTTCCGTTCTTTGCCCTGATCAGCGAAGACGTGATCCCGGGTTGGGACACTGACGCAACCGACGGTATCATTGAATTCTGGGAAGACGGATATCTGGGCGTCGATGCGTTTGAAGGAGGTCAGTTCGCTGAACTCAATGCAAATGAAAACGCCGCCCTGTTCAATGTGATTACTGTTGCAGAGGGCGACAGTGTCACTGTCGATTTTGCGCACCGAGGCCGCACGGGCGTTGATGTGATGCAGCTGACGGCCTTTGACCTTGGTGCTGATGGGGTGTTTGGCACCGCCGATGACGTTGTCCTCTTCCAAGAGAACTTTGCAGATGGCACCGCAGATTGGGGTGTTTATTCGCGCGAACTGACCGACTCTGCCTCTGGCAATCAGATTCGTCTCGATTTCCGGGCTATCTCCTCCAACGGCGGTAATCCAGCCATTGGCAACTTCCTCGATGGAATCCAGATCACTCGCGTATCCTCCGCGATGGAAATGGTGCACATCACCGTCTCACCTGTCGCTGACGTGGTCGATGACACCGAGGTGACCGATGAGGAAACGCCGGTAGTTGTCGATGTTCTGGCGAATGACAATTTTGAAGGTCCAAATCCGGTCATCACCCGCATTGATGGCCTGCCAGTGACCCCTGGCGGACCTGCTGTGCAGGTCGCAAATGGCACGGTTGCGCTCAACGCGGCTGGTCAGCCGGTGTTTACTCCGGATGCGAACTTCAATGGCGATGCGACCTTCAGCTACACTGTCTCGTCCGGCGGCGTCACCGAGACAGCTGATGCGACCGTAACGGTCAATCCGGTCAATGATGAGCCGACAGCCGTTGGCAATCTGCCGCCGCAAGTGAACGATGATGCCGATGCCGGGATCAGCGTCGATACATCAGGCGGCTTTGCCGACATTGATGATGCGGCGCTGACCTACACGGCAACCGGCCTGCCGCCAGGGCTCAGCATCAATGCCATGACCGGTGAGATCACCGGTACGATTGACAATTCAGCCAGCCAAGGCGGCACGGCGGGCGTCTATGATGTCGTTGTAACCGCGACCGATCCCGGAGGTCTGACAGCAACCCAGAACTTTAGCTGGACGGTCAGTAACCCTGCGCCGACGGCCACCAATGACACCGCGACAACCGACGAAGATACCCCGGTCGATATTCCGGTTCTGGCCAATGATAATGACCCCGATGGCGATGATCTGAGCGTTGTTTCGGCCACCGCGCCCAATGGCACGGTCGTGGTCAACGCGGATGGCACCATTACCTACACGCCGAACGCTGATTTCAACGGCACGGACACCATCACTTATACGATTAGTGATGGCGAAGGCGGCACCTCGCAGGCGACCGTTATGGTCACCGTTGGCGCAGTCAACGATCCGCCCGTTCCGGTTGGCACTTTGCCAGCGCAAACCAATCTTGACGCCGATGGCGGGATTTCGGTCGCGACCGCTGGCGGCTTTGCTGACAGCGATGATGCGGCGTTCACCTACAGCGCGGCTGGCCTGCCACCGGGACTATCGATTGATAGCGCCACGGGCGAGATCACTGGCACGATCGACAATTCTGCGAGCACTGGCGGTACAGGCGGCGTTTACAATGTCACCGTGACCGCGACCGATCCATCGGGCGAGAGTGCGGATCAGGACTTCACCTGGACGGTTACCAACCCTGCGCCAGTGGCAGTGGATGACACCGCCAGCACCACTGAAGATACTCCGGTTCTGATCGATGTCTTGCCTAATGACAGCGATCCGGACGGCGATGTCCTGACGGTTATTTCCGCATTCTCTTCCGTTGGCCAAGCAACGCTGGTCGGCAATCAGATCAACTTTGTTCCGCCTGCCAATTTCAACGGCACGGCGACCATCACTTACACCATCAGCGATGGTGAAGGCGGCACGTCTGAGGCGACCGTTACGGTCACGGTTGCGCCTGAAAACGACGATCCGGACTCGACCCCAATCCCGCCAGTTGATGCGCTGGATGGTGATACGGTTTCTGTGCCGGTTGCGGATGCATTCAGCGACGTTGATGGCGACACGCTAACCTTCAGTGCGACTGATCTGCCTCCGGGCCTGTCGATTGACCCCGATACAGGCGTTATCTCCGGCACGATCACGCCGGATGCCAGCCAAACGAATGGCGGCGTCTACACCGCGACCATCACTGTTGACGATGGCAATGGCGGCACAACAACCGAGACAATCACCTTCAATGTCGGGAACCCTCCACCAGAGGCGGTGAACGACAACGCCTCGACCGATGAGGACGTGGCGGTCACCATTGATGTGCTGGGCAATGATAGTGATCCGGATGGCGATCCGCTGACGGTGACGTCGGCAGATGCGCAAAATGGCACCACGGTCATCAATGCTGATGGCACGGTCACCTACACGCCAAATCCGGGCTTTAATGGCACGGACACGATCACTTACGAGATTTCTGACGGCAATGGCGGCACGTCGATTGCGACCGTTACGGTCGTGGTCAACGACATCAATGATACGCCAGAGATCAGCGGCTCTATCGGTGATCAGACCAACCTTGATGCACAAGACATCAACCTGCCAGTTGCGGGCGCATTCAGCGATCCAGATGGCGATGCGCTCAGCTTTACGGCGACGGGCCTGCCTGCTGGTCTGACGATTGATCCCAATACGGGCGTAATCTCTGGCACGATTGATAACAGTGCGAGCCAGGTGAACGGCGGCAGCTACAGCATCACGGTGACAGCCGATGATGGACGCGGCGGCACCATTTCACAGGACTTCACCTGGACTGTTGCCAACCCAGCGCCGATTGCATCCAACGATATTGCTACGACTGATGAAGATACGCCGGTCAATATTCCGGTGCTCGCCAATGATGTTGATCCTGACGGTGATGATCTGACGGTGATTGAGGCCGAGGCTGGCAATGGCACGGTCACGATCAATGCTGACGGAACGTTGGTCTACACGCCGAACCCAGATTTCAACGGCACGGACACCATTGTCTACACCATTGACGATGGTGAAGGCGGCACCTCATCGGCCAGCGTTGATGTGACCGTCACTCCGGTTAACGACGGACCGACCACAATCGGGCTACCCAATCAGAGTGGCGAAGACAGTCAGACCGTTTCTATCCCAACCGCCAGTGCGTTTAACGACGTTGATGGCGATGCCTTGACGTTTAGCGCCGATGGTTTGCCCGATGCGCTGACGATCGATCCCGTTACGGGCGTGATCTCTGGTACTTTGGCCTCGGACAGCTCGCAAAACGGGCCGTTCGTGGTGACTGTGACTGCCACTGATCCTTCGGGTGAAGAGGTCAGCACGACCTTTATCTATTCGGTGCAAAACTTGCCGCCGATTGCGCAGAATGACGCCGCGACCACGCCGGAAGACACGCCAGTTACCGTAGCGGTTTTGACCAATGACAGTGACCCTGATGGCGATGCGCTGACCATTACCAGCGCGAGTGCGGACAATGGCACGGTTGTCGTCAATGCAGATGGCACGGTCACATTCACGCCAGACCCCGATTTCAACGGCGAGGCGAATGTCACCTACACCGTCAGTGATGGCCAAGGCGGCGTTGCGACAGCGACGCTGACCGTTACTGTCACTGCCGAAAATGATGCGCCAGTGGCGGTCGATATTCCTGATGTCACCAATGAGGACAATCAGTCGGTTTCCATCGCAACGGAGAGCTTCTTTAGCGACGTCGATGGCGATGATCTGACGATCACGGCGGCTGGTCTGCCGCCAGGTCTTTCGATTGATCCGGCGACCGGCATCATTTCTGGCACGCTCGACATCGATGCGAGCCAGGGCAGCCCATACACCGTCACGCTGACGGCGGATGACGGCAATGGCGGCACAGTGTCGCAAGACTTCGTCTGGACCGTTACCAACCCGGCGCCAACTGCCGTCAATGATAACGCCAGCGTTGATGAGGATAGCAGCGTCAATGTCGATGTGCTGGGCAATGACAATGATCCCGATGGCGATCCGCTGACCGTGACCAGCGCGAGCGCGCCCAATGGCACCGTGGTGATCGAGGCCGATGGCACGCTGACCTACACGCCGAACCCTGATTTCAACGGCGAAGACACGATCACTTACACGATCGATGATGGCAATGGCGGCACCTCGACCGCTGCGGTTATCGTCACCGTCAACCCGATCAATGATGATCCGGTGGCTGTCGATGATGCGGTTACCACCGATGAAGACACGCCGGTCACCATCGGCGTGCTGGGCAATGACAGCGATATTGATGGCGATGATTTGACCGTCACGACCGCGACCTCGCCCGATGGCACGGTTACGATCAATCCAGATGGCACGCTGGAGTTCACGCCGAACCCGAACTTTAACGGCACAACCACGATCTCTTACGAGATTTCGGACGGCAATGGCGGCACAGCGACTGCGACGGTCACCGTTACAGTCAACCCAATCAACGATCCACCGGTTGCGAACCCTGATGCGGCGACCACCGATGAAGACACTCCAGTTAATGTACCACTGATCGGTAATGACACCGATGCGGATGGCGATGCGCTGACCGTGACCGCTGCGACAGCGGCGAACGGCACGGTTGTGATCAACCCGGACGGCAGCGTTGATTACACGCCTAACCCGGACTTTAACGGCACGGATACAATCACTTACACCATCAGTGATGGCAATGGCGGGTTCTCAACCTCCACCGCAACCATCACAGTGAACCCGGTCAATGATGATCCGGTTGCGGCCGCAATCGCGCCGCAAACCAATGATGACAGCACGCCTGTCACGCTCGATGTCAGCGGCAATTTCTCTGATGTTGATGGCGATGATCTGACGTTCAGTGCCACCGGTCTGCCGCCCGGTCTCAGCATTGATGCCGATGGCAATATCACTGGCACGCTCGATCCAGACGCCTCGCAAGGCGGCCCAGCGGGCGATGGTGTTTACGAAGTCACTGTGACCGCTGATGACGGCAATGGCGGCACGGTTGATACAACCTTTGTCTGGACGGTGAACAACCCGCCGCCAGTGGCCGTGGATGACACCGCGACGACCGATGAAGACACACCGGTCAATATCCCAGTGCTCGCCAATGATAGCGATCCGGATGGCGATCCGCTGACCGTGACGGCTGCGGATGCGGCCAATGGCAGCGTTGTGATCGAGGCTGATGGCACGGTCACTTACACACCGAATCCGGATTTCAACGGCACCGATACGATCACCTACACCATCAGCGATGGCAATGGTGGCACCTCCACCGCAACCGTGACCGTCACGGTTGATCCGGTGAATGATGATCCAGTTGTCACGCCGATTGCGCCGCAAGATAACATCGACAGCGCGGATGTCTCGCTGCCGACAGCGGGCAATTTCAGCGATGTTGATGGCGATACACTCACCTTTAGCGCGACTGGCCTGCCAGCGGGCCTCTCGATTGATCCTGATACGGGTGAGATCACTGGCACGATTGACGCAGATGCCAGCCAGGGCGGCCCGGCGGGTGATGGCATATACTCTGTCACTGTCACAGCTGATGATGGCAATGGCGGTACGGTCGAGACGACCTTCGCCTGGACCGTCACCAATCCCCCGCCAGAGGCAGTGGACGACGCAGCGACGACTGACGAGGACACGCCGGTCAACATTCCGGTGCTCGCCAATGACAATGACCCAGACGGCGATCCGCTGACGGTCACCTCGGCCACTGCGCCAAATGGCACGGTTGTGATCGAGGCTGATGGCACGGTCACCTACACGCCGAATGCGGACTTTAACGGCACCGATACGATCACCTACACGATCAGTGACGGCAATGGCGGCACCTCGACCGCGAGCGTCACGGTAACAGTCGATCCGGTGAATGATGATCCGGTGGCGGATACGCCGCTGTCCAATCTTGCCAATATCGACAGCGCGACCGTCAATGTTCCGGTGGCTGGTAGCTTCAGCGATGTCGACGGCGATGGGCTGACGTTTAGCGCGACAGGCCTGCCTCCAGGTCTCAGCATCGATGCTGCTGGCAATATCACCGGCACGATTGATCCTGATGCCTCGCAAGGCGGACCATCGGGCGATGGTATCTACACCGTCACCGTTACAGCAGATGACGGCAATGGCGGCACGGTGACCAGCAGTTTTGCCTGGACCATCACCAACCCGCCGCCAGTGGCGATGGATGACGTGGCAACCACGCCGGAAGACACGCCGGTCAACATTCCGGTGCTGGCGAACGACAATGATCCAGACGGCGATGCGCTGAGCGTAACCGCTGCCACCGCTACAAACGGTACAGTAGTGATCGAGGCCGATGGCACGGTCACATACACGCCGAATGAAGATTTCAACGGCACGGACACGATCACCTATACGATCAGCGATGGGGAGGGCGGCACTTCACAAGCAACCGTCACCGTCACAGTTGATCCGGTGAATGATGATCCGGTCGCTGACCCGCAGCTGACCAATCAGACCGATGATGACGCTGATGTCATCTCGCTCGATGTGTCCGGTAATTTCAGCGATGTTGACGGCGATACACTCACCTTCACCGCGACCGGCCTGCCGGGCGGGCTGTCGATTGACGCCAATGGTGTGATCACTGGCACGCTGGATGCGGATGCATCGCAGGGCGGGCCGAATGGCGATGGCCTCTACACTGTCACAGTCACCGCCGATGATGGCGCTGGCGGCACGACAACTTCGACCTTTGTGTGGACCGTGAACAATCCGCCGCCTCTCGCGGCACCGGATACGGCCACCACCACAGAAGATACGCCGGTCAATGTTCCGGTTCTTGCGAACGACAATGATCCAGACGGCGACGCTCTGACAGTGACAGAGGCAAATGCCGCCAATGGCACAGTGCTGATCAATGCCGATGGCACGATCACCTACACGCCGGATGCGAATTTCAATGGCACCGACACGGTGATCTACACGATCAGCGATGGCGAGGGCGGCACCTCGACCTCAACCGTGACGATCACTGTTGGGGCGGTGAATGACGATCCGGAGACCATTGGTCTGCCCGACCTCACCGATGGCAATAACGAGGCGATCAACGTGCCTCTGGCCCCTGCGTTTAGCGACGCAGAAGGCGACACGCTAACGTTCTCGGCGGTCGGCCTTCCAGATGGTCTGTCGATTGATCCAGCCACTGGTGCAGTCACTGGCACCACCACCGGCACAGCCTCAAGCGGTGGACCACTTAACGATGGCGTCTACACCGTTACGATCACGGCTGATGATGGCAATGGCGGGACGGTCAGCACGACATTCACCTGGACGATCAACAACGAGCCACCGACGGCAATCGACGATAACTTCGTCGGTACCGAAGACACTCCGCAAGTGCTCGACGTGCTGGCGAATGATATTGATCCCGATGCCGATCCTACCACGCCAATCGTCATCATCGATGCGCAGGCGACCAATGGCACAGCCGTGGTCAATGCAGACGGTACGATCACCTTTACGCCGGACCCCGATTTCAACGGCACGGCAACGGTCACCTACACCATCGAAGACGCTAACGGCGATCCAGCGACGGCGATTGCGACCATCGTTATCGCGCCAGAAAACGACGCGCCTGATGCGACGCCTCTGCCCGATCGCGGCGATGAGGACGGCGATGCGATCTTCATCGATGCTGGCGTATTGTTCTCCGACATCGAAGGCGACACGCTGACGTTCAGCGCGACGGATCTGCCAGCTGGCCTGACGATTGATCCTGCCTCTGGCGTTATCAGCGGGACGATTGATCCCGATGCGAGCCAAGTAAACAACGGCATCTATCAGACCACCATTACCGCCGATGACGGCAATGGCGGCACCACGGATGTGACCTTTGTCTGGACCGTGACCAACCCTGGCCCGACAGCCGCAGATGACACGGCTTCGACCACGGAAGACACGCCGATCCCGTCGATTGATGTGCTGGGCAATGATAATGACCCGGATGGCGATACGCTGACCGTGGTTTCTGCCAGCGCGCCAAACGGTTCGGTTTCGATCAACGCTGATGGAACCTTGGCCTACACTCCGGATCCGAACTTCAACGGCACGGACACGATCACCTATCAGATCACTGATAGCCAAGGCGGCACGTCCACAGCCATCGTCACAGTGGCGGTTGGCGCTGAGAATGATGATCCGACCGCTCCGGTTCTGCCAGCGGTTCTGAATGATGACGCTGATGTCATTGCTCTGGACTTGGCACCGGGCTTTGCTGATCCAGATGGCGATCCGCTGACCTTTACAGCGACAGGCCTGCCTGCTGGCCTCACCATTGATGCCGCTGGCAATGTCACTGGCACCATTGATCCGGACGCTTCGCAAGGCGGGCCGAACGGTGACGGCGTCTATACCGTCACTGTCACTGCCGATGACGGCAATGGCGGCACCGTGGATTCGGTCTTCACCTGGACCGTTGCCAACCCAGCGCCGCTGGCGGTGGATGACACGGCGACGACCGACGAAGACACGCCGATCAACATTCCGGTTCTGGGCAATGACAATGATCCAGACGGCGATCCGCTGACGGTCACTTCGGCCAGCGCGCCAAATGGCACAGTCGTGATCGAGGCCGACGGCACGGTCACTTATACGCCGAATGAAGACTTCAACGGCACCGACACGATCACTTACGAGATTTCGGATGGCAATGGCGGCACATCGACCGCGATAGTCACCGTTACCGTTAATCCGATCAATGATGATCCAGATGTGACGCCGATTGCGCCGCGCGAGAACGTCGATAGCGCTGTTGTCAGCGTTCCGACTGCTGGCAATTTCAGCGATGTCGACGGCGACACTCTGACATTTGATGCCGCTGGCCTGCCAACGGGCCTGACGATTGATCCGGCCACGGGTGTGATCTCTGGCACGATCGATCCATCTGCCTCCATCGGCGGACCGAACGGTGACGGTGTTTACGAAGTCACCGTGACGGCTGACGATGGCAATGGCGGCACAACGTCCACCACCTTCAGTTGGACGGTGACCAACCCAGTGCCAGTGGCGGTGAACGACACCGCGACCACCACGGAAGATACAGCGACCAACATCGATGTGCTCGCCAATGACAGCGATCCTGATGGCGATCCGCTGACCGTGGTCACCGCGTCTGCGGCGAACGGCACGGTCACGATCCTGCCTGATGGCACGATTGATTACATGCCGAACCCGGATTTCAACGGTACGGACACGATTTCTTACACGATCAGCGATGGCAATGGCGGCACAGCCTCGGCGCTCGTCACCGTTACGGTTGATCCAGAGAATGATCCGCCAGTGGCCGTCAATGACACCGCCACCACCGATGAAGACACGCCGGTCACGATCCCGCTGCTGGGCAATGACACCGACGTGGACGGCGATGATCTGACGGTAACTGATGCGACTGCGCCAAATGGCACGGTTGCGATCAACCCAGATGGCACGGTCACCTACACGCCGGATCCCGATTTCAACGGTACGGACACGATCACCTACACCATTGATGACGGCAATGGCGGCACCGACACCGCGACGATCACCGTTGTGGTTGCGCCGGTCAATGATGCGCCGATTGCGACGCCTGACACGGTGGACACGGATGAGGACACACCGGTCACCATCCCAGTGCTCGCCAATGACAGCGATGTTGACGGCGATCCGCTAACGGTCACTGATGCGACCTCGCCAGATGGCACGGTCACCATCAACCCAGATGGCACGATCACTTTTGAGCCTGATCCAAACTTCAACGGGCCGGCCACCATCACCTACACCATTGATGATGGCATGGGGGGCACAGCAACCTCGACCGTCACGGTCAATGTTGCGCCGGTCAACGATCCGCCTGTTGCAGAAGATGATGCGGTAACAACCGACGAAGACACGCCGGTTACCGTTCCTGTGCTCACCAATGATAGCGACGCAGATGGCGATCCGCTGACGATTACGGATGCGACCGCGCCAAACGGTACGGTTGTGATCAACCCGGATGGCACGGTCACCTACACGCCGGATGAGAACTTCAACGGCACCGACGTGATCACCTACACTGTCTCTGATGGCAATGGCGGGTTTGACACGGCGACGCTGACGGTCACGGTTGATCCAGTGAACGACGTTCCGGTGGCCCAGGATGACACGGCAACTGGAACGGAAGATCAGCCGGTCACCATTCCAGTGCTTGCCAATGACAGTGATGCAGATGGCGATCCGCTAACCGTGACAACGGCGACTTCGCCAGATGGCACGGTTACGATCAACCCGGATGGCACGATCACCTTTGTCCCTAACCCGGACTTCAACGGGCCAACCACCATCACCTACACCATTGATGATGGCATGGGCGGCACGGCGACAGCGACGGTTACGGTCGACATAGTCGCCGTCAACGATCCGCCTGTGGGTGAGCCGGATACGGCGGTTACCGATGAAGACACACCTGTCACCATTCCGGTGCTCGCGAATGACAATGACCCGGATGGCGATCCGCTGACGGTTGTCTCGGCCAATGCGCCGAATGGCACGGTTACGATCAACCCAGATGGCACGATCACTTACACGCCGAACCCGGACTTCAATGGCACCGATACGATCACCTATCAGGTGAGCGACGGCATGGGCGGCTTTGACACGGTGACGGCAACCGTCACGGTCAATCCGGTCAATGATCCGCCAGTCGCGGTGAATGACGTCACCAGCGTGAATGAGGACAGCGAAGTCACCATTCCGGTGCTGGTCAACGACACTGATGCCGATGGCGATCCGTTGACGGTGACAACCGCCACCGCCACCAATGGTACGGTTACGATCAACCCGGATGGCACGATCACCTATGTGCCGAACCCCGATTTCTTCGGACAGGATACGATCACCTACACCATCACTGATGGCAATGGCGGCACCTCCACAGCGACCGTCGCGGTTGAGGTGATCAACACCAACGAGCCGCCGGTTGATGAACCAGAAGCGGTGACCGTGATTGGCGGCACCGACACGATTATCAATGTGCTCGACAATGCCACCGATCCAGATGGTGATCCGCTCGAAGTGGTGATCGCGCTCGTCGATGTTGGCGAAGTGGTGATCAATCCTGACGGCACGCTCACATATTCTGCGCCGCCAGACTTCTTCGGCGAAGTGACGATCCGTTACTTCATCTCTGATGGTCAGGGCGGCTTTGTAGAGAGCTTTGCGACGATAACCGTGGTTGAGGCTGCGGCTGATATCAGCTTCCTGCTTGGCAATGAGCCTGATCCAGGCATTCCTGATGCCTATCCGGTTGACCGAGTGCTGGATCAGAGCGACGCCTTTATCAGCACGCCGTTGATCATCCTCGATACGGTCAATGATTTCCGCTCGCTTGGCGGCATGGGCACGCTCAACGTCGACCAGCCATTACTGAACGCTGTGAACGGCCTGCGCTCCTTGAACGGCATTGGCGGCTTTGATGCCAATGGCAGCCCGATTGACGATGTGGTCGGCTATATCGATCACATTCGTGATCTGCGCTTCGGTGTGGACCGCCTGTTCGATCCGCGCTTTGGCGACTTCCTGCCAGAGGCGCTTACCGGCTTCTCCGTGCGGCAACTCGATACCGGCAGCGATCAGGTGATGATCGAGAGCATTTCGCGCGACCGTGTAGTCTATGTCGAAATGCGCGACATTGGCGCGGACGATGCCCCTCGGATCACCGAATATCAGCTGGTGACGCGCGATGGCGCGCCGCTGCCTGACTGGATCCGGATGGATGCTCGCGGTTTGGCGATCATTGAACGTCCTGTGGATGCAGAGACGATCAGACTGGTTGTTCGCGCAATCCGGGCTGATGGTGAAGTGATTGAGATCCCTGTTGTTATTCAGGGCGCAACCGGTGAAATACAGCTGGATGAGGCGATTGCAGACGCAGTGGCTAAGGCTGAAACACTTGATACGATGATGGCACGCGCCAGTGGCGAAGCCGATGACGAAGCAAGCAAACTGCTTGCAGCTTTTAGTTGAAAATAGAACGGATGAAGGTGAGCCAATGAATAAGGGACTTGCACTGGTAAGCGCATCGACACTCTTCCTGGGTGCCTGCGCAACTGTACCCGAGCCGTTCACGGCGGCGGAATTGAACGAGACAGCGACCAGCAATTTTGAACGGGTTGATGTGGATCAGGAGCCGGTGACGGCGCCTATTGATCTCTATGAGGCGATGGCCCGTTCGCTGAAATACAATCTCGACTATAAGGTTGAGCTCATGGAGATCGCGCTGCGCGACCGCGAGCTTGATCTTCAGCGTTACGATATGCTGCCTCAATTGGTTGCCAGCGCTGGCTATGCCGGACGCAACAACTTCTCTGGCGCGAGCTCGCTCTCGCTGATCACCCGGCGGCAATCGCTGGAGCCTTCAACCTCGCAGGAACGCGACCTGTTTACCGCAGATCTCGCGCTCAGCTGGGATGTCCTCGATTTCGGCCTGTCCTATGTTCGGGCCAAACAAGGTGCGGATGAAGTTCTGATCGCGCAGGAGCGCCGCCGCAAGGTTGCCAACCGCGTGATCGAAGATGTGCGCTCTTCTTATTGGCGCGCGGTGAGCGCCGAACGTCTGCTCACCAAGCTGCAAGAGCTGGAAGATTCGGTCACCACAACGCTGCAAAATTCAGAGCGTTTGGCCGAACGCCGCCTGTCTGCCCCGCTTACCGCACTGACCTATCAGCGTGAATTGCTGGAAATTCAGGCCCAAATTCGCAAGCTTCAGCGCGAGCTAGTGGTTGCAAAGGCGCAATTGGCCGCGCTCATGAACTTGCGCCCCGGCACTGAGTTCTCGCTCGCTTTGCCAGATCGCACCAACACTTTGCCTGCGGTCAATTACCAAGGCGAAGACATGATGATGACGGCGCTGCTTAATCGTCCAGAGCTGCGCGAGGTTAGCTATCGTCAGCGTATCAATTCGCGCGAATTGGATGCGGCATTGCTCTCAGCCCTGCCGAGCTTCCGCGGTGTCCTTGGCGTCAATGTCGATTCAAATGACTTCCTGTTTAACAATGACTGGATGAACTACGGCGCCCGCGCCAGTTGGAACGTCCTCAACCTGTTCCGCCTGCCAGCGCATAAGAAGGCCGTGCGCGCTCAGGAAGATCTGCTGGAGCAGCGCGAATTGGCGCTTACCATGGCGGTCATGACACAGGTTCACGTCTCGCGCGCACGCTTCAGCCATCTGAGCGAAGAACTCGATACGGCATCGCGCCAGATGAAGGTGCAGGATAAGATCCTCGATCAAATCCGTTCCGGCCATAAGGCTGGCGCAATGAGCCGTCAGACGCTGCTGCGTGAAGAGATGAACACGCTCGCCGCAGAGGTGAAATATGACATTGCTTATGCTGAGGCGCAAAACGCCTATGCCGGTCTGTTCGCCTCCATGGGCATCGACGAGTTTAGTCCAGACGTGACCGGACGCGAAGATGTCGCTACTCTGCGCGCATCACTGGAGCAAATGTGGCAGGACCGCGAAGCCGCGGTAAAGCTGTCTGGAAGTTAAAACATGAGTGACATTGAGCAGGTGGACGAGGGATCACCGCCCGCAGAAGATGGCAACCGCAAGCTGTGGATTGGCGGCGGCGTGCTTGCTGTGGCTGCAGCTATAGCAGGGGTCGTTTACGCCAATAGCGGCGATACGCAGTGGTCGGATAATGCGACTGTGGCCTCAGCAGAGCAGGCGGAACTGGCAGCGGGTGAGGGCGGTGAAGTCGCCGCAGAGCCTGAGCCAGAGCCGGTTCTGGAGGCGCGCGGCGTGATCGCGGCGAAGAACGAGAGCACAGTGGCCTCGCGCATGACCGCGCGAATTACCTCTATGCCGTACCGGGAAGGTCGCAGCTTTGGTAAAGGCGCGCTGCTTGCTCGGTTTGACTGCTCAACCATTCAGGCGGAACTCAACGCGGCGCGCGCCGCAACCGCCGCCTATCAAAAGACCTATGAGACCAATGTTGAGCTCGACAGCTATGAGGCGGTCGGCAAAAACGAGGTAGCGGTCTCGCGCGCCAATCTTGGCCGCGCTCAGGCTGAGGCCAATGCGGTCTCGGCTCAGCTGCGCGATTGTGCGGTTTATGCGCCATTCGCCGGCACCGTGGTCGAAGAGATCGCAAGTCGCGGCGAAGTGGCCGCCAGCGGTCAGCCGCTGCTGCGGATTCAAAGCGGCGGCGATCTAGAGGCTGATCTTATCGTTCCCAGCAATTGGCTGACGTGGCTTGAGCCGGGGGCGAAGTTTGACTTCGTGATCGACGAGACAGGCGCGACCATCACCGGCGTCGTCACCCGCCTAGGCGCATCGGTTGATCCGGTCAGCAAGACGATCCGCATCGGCGCGAATATTGATCGCGGCGATGCTCTGGTCCTGCCCGGAATGAGCGGCACCGCAACCTTTGAAGAACCTAGCGAGGCACCTGCGGAAGCAGAGGCAGCCGGTGAGGGCGAAGGTGCTGCTGACAGCGAAGCGAGCGGAGCGGCCACGGAAGGGGCTGAAGCCGATGGCAGCCAGCCAAGCTGATCCGATTGAGGCCGCCGCGCCCAAGGTCAGCTCTCTGGCCCCCAAAGGCGCAGCGCCGGATGCGGCAAAGCTCGCCGCGCTGCTGCAGTTCGAGGCGGAAATTCGCCGCCAGGAAACCGTTGAGGAACTGCAATATCTTGTCGCCAATGAAACGCGGCAGGTCTTGCCTTACGGCCAGATGTTTGTCCTGCGCCAGGCGCGGATCGGGCAGGGGTTTGAGGTGCAATGCGCCTCGTCCTTGGCGACCGTGGACCGCAATGCGCCGCTGATCCACGCGCTGGAAAAGGCGATTGAACGCCTCGCTCAGGATCACGGGCTGGAGCAACCCAACGCCTTTGATGCGGCCAGGCTGCGCGCGGATGAGGCCTTTGACCAATATCCCTACTCCCAGCTGCATTGGCAGCCGCTGCTCGGCAAAGACGGCGAAGTGTTCGGCGGTCTGCTGTTCGCCCGCGATGAGCCATTGCGAGAGGGCGAGAAATACCGCGCGGCCCGCATTGCGGAGACGGCGGCGCATTCCTGGCTGGCGCTGAGCGGCGGCAAGCCTGTGCGCCGACTGCCCGTGATCGACAGCAAGAAGAAGAAATGGATTGCGGTCGCCATCGCGGTGATCCTGCTGTTCCCAGTGCGCCTCACGGCTTTGGCGCCGGCTGAGATCGTTGCTGAGCGGCCCTACATCGTCGCTGCACCGTTTTCAGGCCGGATTGCCTCAATCGAAGTCACACCGAATGCTCCGGTGAAGGCGGGCCAAGTCCTCCTGCGCTTTGACGACGTGCGCCTCGATAACGAGCTGGAGCTGGCCGAGGAAAGGCTGGCCGTTGCTCGCTCGCGCCTCGAACGCTCCACCAGCTCCGCGTTCAGTGACGAGGACGAGACCTCTGATATTGCGATCATGCGGGCCGAGGTCGAGGTCGCGCAGGCCGAATATGATTATGCGAAAGAGCTCGCCGGACAATCGGCGATAACCGCTCAGCGCGACGGTATGGCTTTGTTCAGCGACCGCCGCGATTGGGAGGGACGCGCGGTCAATGTCGGCGATCCGATTATGCAGGTCGTCAATCCAGATGAGGTGATGATCCGCATCGATCTGCCCGCTGCGGAGCAGATGTCGCTGGAAAAGGGCGCGAAGATTAAGATGTGGCTCGATTCCCAGCCTTTGTGGGCCATCGACGGCCTGCTGGAGACGGCAAGCTATCAGGCCCGCCAGACCCCCGATGGAACGCTCGCCTTTGCGCTCACCGCGCGGCTCGATGGCGATAACCCCCGGATTGGATCGCGCGGTACGGCTCAGGTCTATGGCCGCTGGGTGCCGTTTGTTTACTCGCTGCTGCGCCGGCCGATTGCTGCCCTGCGCCAATTTGTCGGACTATGAGCTCAGCGGCGATCCCTATTGATCTGCCGGAGATGCCAAAGCCGCCTCCGCTGCCCGCCTTGCGGCAGGAATTGCGGATCGAGCCGGGCGCGCCGCTTGTCAATGGAGCGCCGAGCTGGAACCTGTTCGACCCGGTCCGCCATGCGTTCTTCCAACTTGGTCAGATCGAATTTGTCATTTTCTCGCATTGGGCGAGCGGCAATCTGGCGAGGATCGGTGATGATCTGGAGCAGCGCGGCCTCACCGGCGACGAAGCCAACGAAGCGTTTAATGCCGTCGTAGAATTCGCCGCGACCAATGGTCTTACCGTCGGCCCGGTGGGGCGTGACAGCGTCTCTGCCTTTATGGAGCAGCGCGCCAGCAATAAGAAAGCGGCGTGGAAGTGGTTGCTCGACAATTATCTCTTCATCCGCATTCCTTTGGTGAAGCCAGCGCGCTTTCTGGAGCGCACGATTGAGCACGTCCGCCCGCTGTGGTCGCTCTACAGCCTGGTGTTCTTCGCCGTGCTTGCGCTCACCAGCCTGTTTCTGGTTTCGCGCCAATGGGATGCCTTCATGGCGTCGTTTCTCTATTTCTTCAGCTGGCAGGGCCTGATCGCTTACGGAGCAGGACTGTTCTTCGTGAAGATCTTGCACGAGCTAGGCCACGCCTACACCGCGACCCGCTATGGCTGCCGCGTGCCGACAATGGGGGTCAGCTTTCTGGTGATGATGCCCGTGCTCTACACCGATACAACCGCGGCCTGGCGGCTGACATCGCGCAAGAAACGCCTGGCGATTGATTGTGCAGGGGTGGCCGCAGAGCTGATGGTGGCGAGCATCGCGACGATGCTGTGGGTGATCCTGCCCGATGGCACCGCGCGCAGCGTCGCCTTTATTCTGGCGACGACCAGCTGGATCATGAGCCTCGCGATCAATCTCAATCCGTTCATGCGCTTCGATGGCTATTACGTGCTGTCGGACTTTCTCAACGTGCCCAATTTACAGCCGCGCGCATTTGCTCTGGGCAAGTGGAAGATGCGCGAAATCTTCTTCGGGCTGGGTGTCGATGCCCCGGAGGAAGTGCCGCGCAAGCTGAGGCGCGGGATGATCATCTATGCCTATGCGACCTGGATTTACCGCCTGTTCCTGTTCACCGGGATTGCGATCCTGGTCTACAATTTGTTTTTTCAACCGCTCGGACTGATCCTGGCGATTGTGGAGTTAGCGGTGTTTATTGGCCGCCCGGTGTTTGCCGAAATGCGAGAGTGGGCTGGCCTGCGCAAATCGATCACCAGCACGCGGCGGGGCAAGGCATGGTTTTGGATATTGGGCGGGCTGCTGCTTGCTGCATTCCTGCCGCTCGACCGGCACGTCACCGGCTATGCCGTCCTCACTCCTGTGGGCGCTGCGCCGATTGTTTCAGGAGAGCCCGCGCGCGTTGTCAAAGTGATCGCGCAAAACGGCCAGACAGTCACCGCTGGCGATCCGATCATAGAGCTCGATGCGCCGGAACTCGCAGCCGACGCCGCCTCCACTAAAGTGCGGATTGCTCAGCTTGAGCTGCAAATGGGCCGCTCCATGGCCGACAGCCGAGATCGCTCCAATCGCGCTGTGTTGGAGCGCGAACTGGCGAGGGAGCGCGGCAAGCTGGCTGGACTGGAACGACGGGCTGACAAGCTGATCCTGCGTGCGCCGGGCCCGGGCACCGTCTCCGGCCTGATGCCCGACATGCATCCCGGTCGCTGGATTGGCGGCGAGGAAGTGATCGCGCATGTGGTGACGCCGAGCGATTACGACGTTCAGGCCTATGTGCCAGAGGACGAGATTTGGCGCCTCAGCGATGGTGCGCTGGGCACATTTGTAGCCTCCGACGCAGGCGGGCCGTCGCGCTCTGCCAAGCTGGTTGAGATGTCTTCAAGCGCGATTGCAAGGCTAGAACAGCCCATCCTCGCCTCGACCAACGGCGGGCCGATTGCGGTCGATAAGGATGGCGAGGAGCTGGCCCCGAGAGAAGCGCTGTACCGAATTCGGATGATTGCGGAAAAGGGCGCGCTCAGCGGCGCGGATTATCAGATCCAGCTGGTGCCCGGATCGGTCCAAATCCGCACCGAAGGGCGCTCTTTTGCGGAGTGGGCTGCGACTGAGCTCGCCCGCATGTTCCGCCGCATTTTCTGAACCTAGGCCGCGAGCTGGTCTGCACCGGCGGCTTTGCTGGTGAGTTCGAGCGCCTTTGCCGCCAATTCCTCAACGCCAAGATAATGCGTGCCCGCACTGGCTCTGCGCGCGGCATCAATCCGTTCGCCATTCCCGGCGACCGTGGCCTGTTGCAGCAGGGTCTCCTTGCCCGCATCGCGCAGCATAGCGAGGCCTTTGGCTCCGTCCGTCCCCGGCCCTTCCAGCAGACCGCCGACGCAGTCGATCCCGGCGCGGGTCAAGGCTCCAAAGAGCAAGTCTGCCGAAGGTCGCACCCCGCCAACCGGATCGCGGTCGACCAAGCGCAGAACAGGCGGCGGCCCTGCCTCGATCATCGCATGGTAATCGCTGTCATAGGCGATATAGACCGTGCCTTGCTCCATTACCGCGCCATTGCTGGCCTTGGCCAAGGTGCAGGCGACCGACGAGGACAGTTTGGTCATAAAGTCTTGCGCATCGCCTTCATCGCAATCGAGCGTGATCAGCGTGGGCGGGCAATTGGCGGGCAGGGCGGCCAAAATCTGCCTCAGCGGACCAAGGCTGGTGTTGCCGCCCGACAAAGCGAGTACTTTGCCGTCCCATTCATAGCCTGCAGCGGCTTCATCTGCGCCGCCGCCAGCGACCTCACCGCCGCTCTTAAGCTCACCATTCACCGCATCGAGCACAATCTTGCCCAGCTCTGCGACGGCGGCTTTAAAGTTCTCTTGTGAGGTGTTCACCGGCTTTGGAAAGCATGCCACCGCGCCCAGATCGAGTGCGCGTTGAGCCGTGCCCGTGCCGCTTTGCGTAATGCTGGAGAGCATCACCACCGGCAGTGGGTTTTCCTCCATAATCTCTTGCAGAAAATCGATCCCGCTCATCCCGGGCATCTCAACATCCAGCGTGATGATATTGGGTTTGAGCTCTTCTATCTGATCGCGCGCATCGTCGGCGTTTCGGGCGGTGCCGATCACTTCAACATTGCGGGATTGTTCAAGAATATCGCAAAACAGGGCGCGCATTGCGGCTGAATCATCGACGACTAAAACTCGAGCTTCTTTCATTGGAAGAGGTGTTCCCATGCGTTGTGTTTGACCAAAGGCGCGCATGGCAAAGCCCTACGCAAAGCATCTCTGCTAGGCGTCCGGGTTTACTGAATGGATGCTAAAGAGGTCGCTGATGTCCTCCTCGTATTCGCCCCTAGATGGCTGGCAATTCTCCCTTGATCCACGCTGACTAAACCCAGTCTCAGCAATCAACGCAGACCAGCCAGAGATAGGGGCTATCCATGACAATTCAGAAGCTGACCCGCATAGGAGGGGCAGGTATCGTCGCCATCATCATCATTTCACTGTTGGTGATCACCTATGCACTCAACTTGGTGCGACTTGGGGGCGATCTTGACGATGAAAACCAGCTCACAGACGAGCTGATCGCAGATGTCCTGCCGCCACCGCAATATTTGGTCGAACCGTTTCTGACCGCCAGCCTGCTGGAGGAAAATCCGCAGGAATACGACCAGCACGTGGCCAAACTGACGGAGCTTAAACAGGAATGGAGCGAGCGCCGCAGCTATTGGGCGGCCTCCAGCCTCCCGCCTGAAATCCTCAGCAAACTGGAAGAGACCGCCGCGACCGAGGGCGAAGCGTTCTGGGCGGAACTTGAGGGCACTATGATACCGGCTGTGCGCAATGGCCAGGTGCCGGTGTCCGATGCATCTATGGACCGCCTCCAAGCAATCTTTGGCGTGCACCGCGAAAAGACCGAGGCGATTGTGGCCCAGGCCTTCGCGCTGAAAGCGGAAAAGGAAGAGATTACAGAATCCACCGTTGGCTGGACTTTGGCGGCAATCGGCTTGGCTGGCTTTGCGCTGCTCGGGTCAGTCCTGTTCGCGATCTTCATGCTGAAGCGACGCGTGCTTGATGCCTTGGCCAGTACAGCTGACACCATGAAGAAGATGGCCGCTGGCGATCTTGAAGTGGGCAAAACCAAGGACCATCGTCCGGACGAGATTGGCGAGATGACCGCCGCGATTGAGGTGTTTCGTGAGACCTCGCGCGCAGAGGTTGAAAGCTCAGCCAAGCAGCGCTTTGTCGTCGATGAGCTCACGACTGCGCTCGATAAGCTGGCCGAAGGCGACCTAGCCTATCAGATCGAGACCGAGCTGGATCCAGAATATGAAGCGCTTCGTTCAAGCTATAACAATTCGGTTGAGCGTCTGCGCAGCCTCATGCAGCAAGTCAGCGAGACCGTGTCCAGCGTGAACACGGGCGCATCGGAAATCCGAGCTGCGTCTGATGATCTGGCATCGCGCAATGAAATGCAGGCGGCGCGTCTTGAAGAGACCGCAGCGGCGATGAGCCAGGTCACCGAACTGGTGAAGACCTCAGCCAAGAAAGCGGCCGAATCGCAGCAGTCTATCTCGGGCACTCATTCGGTTGCGCATGATGGCGGAGCGGTGGTGAAGCGCGCCGTGGAAGCGATGGCGTCGATTGAGAAATCGGCCAATGAAATCACGCAGATCATTGATGTGATTGACGGCATCGCGTTCCAGACCAACCTGCTGGCTCTCAACGCCGGTGTGGAAGCAGCCCGTGCGGGTGATGCAGGCAAAGGCTTTGCAGTGGTTGCGAATGAAGTTCGCGCCCTTGCTCAGCGGAGCGCCGATGCCGCGCGTGACATCAAAGAGCTGATCACGACCTCTACCGATCAAGTCGGTGAAGGCGTGGAGCTGGTCGGTGAAACGGGCACGCTGCTTGAAAGCATTGTTGAGCGAATTGCGACGGTGAACGAGCAGGTGAGCGACATTGCCGATGCCTCTCAATCACAGGCCGAAAACCTGGAGCAGGTCAATGTGTCTGTCGGCGAAATGGACCGCATGACGCAGCAGAACGCCGCAATGGTGGAGGAATCGACCGCGGCCGCTCGCAGCCTTGCCGATGAAGCGGGCGAACTGGGCGGATTGGTGAGCCAGTTCAGCGTCGGTGACGACATCGCTCAGACTGCGCAAGCCGTCAAAACGGTCGTCTCGGTGAAGAAGGACACCAAGCCTGCGCCTTCCGCCAAGCGCGCTCCCCCGGTCTCCGGCAATCTCGCCCTCGCAGCTGATGTGAGCGACGACGATTGGAGCGAATTCTGACCGCGCTTGGGGTCAGTGGAGAATTGCCATGACAAAGCTGAAATTGCCAAATGTGTGCAACCGCGCCGCGACGGAGATCGTCCGCGATGATCTGATCGAAGCGCTCGGTTCTGAGACGATCGACGGCCCCTATCCGGTGGATGCCAGCGAGGTTGAACAGATGAGCCATGCCGCACTGCAATTGCTGGTCTCAGCAGCCAAAACTGGCCCCGGTGTACAGATCGACCCTGCCTCAGACGCGTTTCGAGACGCGGTGAAACTGGCTGGACTCGAACACGTCTTTTGGGAGGCGAGCGAGACATGAACCTCGATGATATCCAAAATGTCTTCTTCGTCGAATGCGAGGAATCGCTGGAGGCGGCCGAAGCCGGTCTTGAGACCTGCAAAGCCGGCGAGCACGACACGGAAACGATCAATGCGATCTTTCGCGGCGTGCATTCGATTAAGGGCGGCGCAGGGGCCTTTGGCCACGCTCCACTGCAGGCTTTCACCCATTGCTTTGAGACATTACTCGCCGATGTGCGCGAAGATGCGGTTGAGCTCACCCCAGAGCTGGTCGACCTGTTGCTGCACGCGCTCGATTGTTTGCGTGACCATGTCGATGCGGCGCGCGAAGGCCGCGATCCGCCCAATGATGCGGATCTGATCAAGCAGCTGACCGAGGCGCAGGCCGCCAATGGCGGTGCTGCAGGCACGGAGGGCGATGCTGAGGAATCGGACGAACCTACGGCGACTGCTGAGCAAGGGCCTGACAGCAGCGATGACGGGCTCGATCTAGATGCGCTGCTCGACGATTTGGATGCGGACGCTGGCGACGGGGAAAGCGGAGACGCTGCTCAAGCGGACGCGGCGCTACCGATCTGTGTGCATCTGCGCCCGCATGCGCCGTCCATGATCAATGGCGGCGATCCGCTGCTGTGGCTGCGTGAGCTTGAACTGCTCGGCGGCAAGGTCGCGAAATGTGACACGTCATTCGTGCCGCAGCTCGATGATTTTGACCCGGCCACCGGCTATCTCGGTTGGAGTTTTGAAGTGCCAGTCGAGGCGGGTGAAGAGGCTGTCACGGACATTTTCGACTTTGCAGGCGATGGTTGCTCTCTGGTTATTGGAGAAGGCGAGGCCATTCCTGAGCCGCAACTGGGCGAGGGGCAAAGTGACGCGACTGAACAGTCGGACGCCAGCGCGAAGCAGGCGGACACCGATGGCGAGGCAGAAGAGCCGAGCGAAACCGATGCAAAAGCAGAGGACACAGACAAAGTGGATGCCCCTGCCAAATCGGCACAAACGCCGGTGGCAAAGCAAGCGGCCCCGGCCAATCAGGCCGCGCGGCAATCGCGCGAAGGGCAATCGATCCGCATTGATCTGGCTAAGCTTGACCGCCTGATCGACGGCGTCAGCGAGCTGGTCATTGCGCAGGCGATGCTGGCTCAACGCCTCAGCGCGGATGACGTGACGCATTGCGAAGAGCTGACCATGCTCGATGGCCTGATCCGCGATATGCAGGAGCGCGCCATGGCCATTCGCGCGCAGCCAATCGGCACGGTCTTCAACCGCATTCCACGCGTCCTGCGCGAGCTTGCGAACTCCACCGGCAAACACGTTAAATTGGAGCTGGTGGGCGAGTCCACAGAGCTCGACAAGACCGTTATCGAAATGCTCAGCGAGCCGATGACGCACTTGATCCGCAATGCGGTGGATCACGGGATTGAGTCTGCCGAAGAGCGCCTGGCCGCCGGCAAGTCTGCCGATGGTACGTTGCTGCTTCAGGCGGAGCATCGCGGCGGCCGGATTGTCATTCGCATCGAGGACGATGGCAAAGGCATCAACCGCGAGGTCGTGTTCGCCAAGGCGCTGGAAAAAGGCCTTGTGACCGAAGACCAGCAATTGTCTGACGAGGAAATCGACAACCTTATCTTTGCCCCGGGTTTCTCAACCGCTCAGCAGGTTTCCAATATCTCGGGCCGCGGCGTCGGCATGGATGTGGTGCGCCAGCATGTGAAGGAGCTGGGCGGACGGATTACGATTGAATCGCAGCCCGGCAAAGGCACAGCCTTCATCCTGGCCCTGCCGCTCACGCTCGCGATTTCCGATGGTATGATCGTCCAAGTGGCTGGCCAATCGCTGGTGATCCCGCTGGCGCATGTGGTGGAAAGCCTGCGCCCGACGGCAGATCAAATCAAAGGCATGGGCACGGACCGGCAAATGCTGAATGTGCGCGAGACCTTCGTGCCGATCATGCCGCTCGCTGGATTTGTCGGCTCGGGCTCTGGCCCGGCTCAGCCGACTGATGGCGTGCTGGTGATCGTAGAGACTGAAAACAGCGGGCAAGCCGCACTGCTGGTCGATGAAATCACTGACCAACGTCAGTTTGTCATCAAGAGCCTGGACACCCATTATCGCTCGATCGAAGGCGTTGCGGGCGCGACTATTCTCGGCAATGGTCAGGTCGCGCTGATCGTCGATGTTGATCGTTTGGTTCAAGAGGCCGCATCATCTTCTGTCATGCCGAACACCCCGGCTGAGGTTGTGGCTGCATGAGCCTGACGCTCACCCCTTCCAGCGATGCCGGTGAGAGCATTGTTCCTGGCGTAAGCCCGCAGGTGTTCAGCCGTGCGGACTTTGCCAAGGTTGCTGAATTCACGCATCGCAAGGCGGGTATTGTCTTGTCGGAAGGCAAGATGATGCTGGTCTATTCGCGGCTCGCGCCTTTGCTGCGCCGCTGCAAATGCACGACCTTTGCCGAATATTTGGCGCTGATCGAACAGGACCAGGCTCAGGCGACAGCGACGGTTGCCGCGCTCACAACCAATCACACTTACTTCAATCGTGAAGAGCATCACTTTGAGCATTTCGCGGAGCATGTCCGCGGCGACTTGGTGACGAAGGCGCTGTCGAAACAGCCCGTGCGCATCTGGTCGGCGGGCTGTTCCAGCGGTGAAGAAATCTGGACCCTGATGCTGACATTGCTCGGTCCGGACCGGATCGAAGGCAAGCAGATCGCCAATAGCAAGCTGGTCGCCTTGGCCAGCGATCTGGCCGACCACGCCGTGCGCGCAGCGGAAGGCGCAACTTACCCGAAAGAAGCGATGAAAGAGATCGCGCAGCCCCTGATCGACAATTGGTGCAAAACCGATGGGACTACCGTCAAAATCGGTCCTGAAGCGCATGGCCTCGTTCGGTTTCGCCAGCTCAATTTGCTGGGCGAGTGGCCGATTAAGAACCCGTTTGATGTGATCTTTTGCCGCAATGTGATGATCTATTTTGATCATCCGACAAAGGAGCGTTTGGTCTGGCGCTTGGCCAACCAACTGCGCCCTGGTGGATACCTTTACATCGGGCATTCCGAGCGCGTTTCTGGACAAGCTGTGGATCTGCTGGAGCCAGCTGGCCCGACAATCTACAAAAGGAAGGCCGCATGACCATTCGTGTTCTGATCGTGGACGATTCCATGACCATGCGGAAGCTCTTGCAAGAGCGCCTGTCGCATGATCCCAGCATTGAAGTTGTCGGCAATGCGTGCGACGCCGCTGAGGCGCGGGCGCTGATGAAAACGCTCAATCCTGATGTGGTCACGCTCGATATCGAGATGCCCGGCATGGATGGCTTGTCGTTCCTCAAAAAGATCATGGAACTGCGCCCTACCCCGGTCATCATCGTGTCTGGATCGACGCAGGAAGGCAATTCCACCACAGCCCAGGCGATGGCTCTGGGCGCGGTCGGGTGTTACGCCAAATCCGACGGTGTTGGCGGATTGCCGTTCAATGATGATGGCCGGCTGTGCGCTCTAGTGCATGAGGCCTCTCAGGTAAAATACAGCAAGCCAAAGCCTGCGCCCGCGTCCGCAGCGCCGCGCGAAAGAAGCCCGGCTGGGGCGAAGCCCAAATTGATCACGATTGGCTCTTCGACTGGCGGCATTGAGGCGCTGCGCACCGCGCTTTCCGGCTTTACCAAAACGTGTCCGCCAACCTTGGTGGTTCAGCACATCAATGCCCGGTTTGCACCCGCGATTGCGCAAACGCTTGATGCGGTGTGCGAGGCAAAGGTCATTATGGCAGAGCACGATACGCCGCTCAAGGAAGGGCATGTCTATTTCGCCCCCGGCGGCGACAAGCACATGACCGTGGCGGGCCGTAATCTCAACAACCTGCGCTGTGTCTTGCGGCCCGGCGATCCGGTTTCCGGCCATATCCCAAGCGTCGATACTCTGTTCTCGTCTGCCGCCAGAATTGCCGGCGCCCGCGCGCTGGGCGTCTTGCTCACCGGCATGGGCGAGGACGGGGCAAAGGGCCTGCTGAAGATGGCAGAGGCGGGTGCTGATACAATTGCGCAGGACGAGGCCTCTTGCGTTGTATTCGGCATGCCGCGAGCGGCGATCAAGCTGGGCGCGGCGAAATCGGTGCTGCCGCTTGACGAGATCGCCAGCCACCTCACCACTTGGAGGCAATTTGCATGACCTCCGTTCTCGCCAAATCGGATTGCTCCGCCAATCTGCCGCGCAAGATCACCGTGATGCAGGGTGATGCCTGCGCCAGCGCTGATCCAGCGGTTGAATACACCACGATCCTGGGCAGCTGCGTTGCCACAGCCTTGTTTGATCCGGTCGCCAAGATCGGCGGGCTCAATCACTTTCTGCTGGCAGAGCCGGCGGGCGGTCAAAGCGGCGCGGAGGTCGACGAGCATTTTGGCGTCTATCTGATGGAGCTGTTGATCAATGAAATGCTTGCCCTAGGCGCGAAAAAGTCGCGGCTTAAGGCGCGCCTTTATGGCGGAGCGAACATGCATGCCCGGCTGAAACGCATTGGGTCGGACAATGCCGCCTTTGCCCGCGCATTCCTGGCCCGCGAGGGGATCGCTTTGGTCCACCAAGATCTTGAGGGCCAAAACGCGCGGCGGATCAATTTCAAACCGGCCTCTGGCCAGGTCCGCTGCACCACAACAGGAGCCGCAGCGGCGCCGCCAATTGCCCCGGTTACCCAAACGCAGTCCCGCGAAGCGCGCGGCGATGTCGAACTCTTTTAAACGGTTGGAAAGGAACCGGCCATGAGCCGAAACATTCGCATACTTACAGTCGATGATAGCCCCAGCATGCGCGCCTTGCTGCGCCATTCTCTTACCGAACAAGGCTTTGAAGTGGAACAGGCCGAGGATGGCGAGATTGCGCTGTCGTGGCTGGCGTCCAACGAGGTCGATCTGGTGATCACCGACATCAACATGCCTAACCTTGATGGGTTTGGCTTGATCGAGGAGCTGCGCTCCAGCGCCCGCCATGCAGAGCGGCCCATACTGGTGCTGAGCACTGAAAGTTCGACCGAAAAGAAGCAGCGCGCGCGCAATGCCGGGGCGACCGGTTGGATCGTGAAACCGTTTGACGCTGAAAAACTGGCGGTCGCCGTCCGCCGCGTAATCCACTGAGCTAAGAGAAAGAGAAAAACGAATGCAACGCGAACTCATCACTTTCGAAGTCGCAGGCCAATTGTTTGGTCTCGACATTATGGCGATCCTGGAAATCCGTGCGTGGTCGCCGGTTACGCTGCTGCCGCAGGTGCCGGATTATGTCTCTGGCGTGGTGAACCTGCGCGGCACAGTGGTGCCGGTGCTGGACCTGTCCGTGCGGCTCGGCTGGGAGGCGACCGAGGCGACCTCTCGCAATCCGATCATTGTCAGCGATTGGGACGGGCAAGCGCGCGGTCTGATCGTCGACAGCGTGAATGACATCGTCTCATTCGATGCCGACAGCCTGCAAAAGCCGGATGCGATTGCCAATGACAAGGTCGCTGGCTTTATCGAAGGGCTCGCGCCGATTGGCGACAATATGGTGATGATCCTCAACCTCGCAAAACTGATGAACGATGAAGAGCTCTCGCTGGCAGCATGACAAAACAAGTGATCCCTTCAGAGCTGCTCGGCAATATATCGGGCGAGCTCATTCAGCTGGCCGAGATTGTCGAAGGCCTCGGCGAGGCATTGTGCGGCGACGAACAGGTGCTCTCCAACCATTTGTCGCAATTGCAATCGGTCGATCTGGTGTCGCAGTCGCTGCGTTGTCAGGCGGGCCTGCTGGCGTCGGACAATGCCATTGCGGATATCGAAAAGGTCAGCCTGCAAGATTTGCAGGACCGCTTATCCAAGGGGCTTGAGTGCCTTAGATAGCGCACATTCTTTGACATCTGCCGATGGGCGCGCAAATGGGCAGGGATGACTGCGCGCGCGCCCTTTGAGATTCTGCTGATTGGCGGCGGACATGCGCATCTTGCGGTCCTGGCGGACTGGATCCGTGGCGGTCTGCCAGCAAAGCGCGCGGCGGTCCTGACCCCTTCGCGGTTCTTGCGATATTCAGGCACCGTGCCCGGATGGATCGCTGGCGAATATGCGCCAGAGGACGGTTTGGTCGATGTCGAAGCTTTGGCGAAGCGCGCGGGCGCTGAATTCATAACCGATCGCTGCATCGCTATCGATCCAGAGGCACGCTCTGTCATGACGATGAGCAGCGGGCTGATCGCGTTTGAAACATGCTCAATCGACACTGGCGGGGTCGGCAGAGCCGCGCGTATCCTCGGCGATGATTCGCGCATTGCCGATGTCCGTCCGATTGGTGCCTTTGCGGAGCGCGTGCGCGACTGGAGCCAATCGGCAGACGCTCGGCGCGTTGCCGTGATCGGCGGCGGGGCAGGAGGGACCGAGCTTGCCTTTGGCCTGCGCAATATGCGTAGCGGAAACTCGAAACCCGAAGTTACTCTTGTCACCGGAGCCGATGGCTTGCTGCCCGGTTTCGGAGCGAAAGCGCGCCGCCTCGTCCAATCTGAGCTGGCCGCCCAAGATATCAAAATTGCAACAGAAGACGCCCGCATCGAAGGCGGCCAATTGCTCGCCGGTTCGCATTCCCTGGAGCCCGCCGATCTCATCATCGCCGCCATCGGCAGCGGCGCGCCCAATTGGCCCGCAGCAGGAGGCCTGGCAACCGACACGCAAGGCTTTATCGCGGTCGATGCGCAGCAGCGCAGCCTTTCCCACCCGCACATCTTTGCCGCCGGAGACGTCGCCAGCCGCCAAGACCGGCATGTCCCGCGATCCGGCGTCCATGCGGTCCACACCGGCCCCGTGCTCGCGGCCAACATTCGCGCCGCTGCAAGCGGCCTAGAACCCAGCCGCACCTACCATCCGCGCCCGGCCAGCCTTTACTTGATATCCACCGGCAATGGCTCGGCTATCGCGGTCTATGGAGGGCTGGCGGCAAGCGGGGGCTGGGCGGCAAAACTCAAACGCTGGATCGACAAACGCTGGCTCGCCTCCTACGCGGGGCTGGCGGGCAAACAGTAACCGCTTAGCCTGCCCAAGCGAACTAAGGGTCAGCACAGGGAATCCCATGAAGAAGATCGTCATCATAGTCGCGCTGATTGCGCTGATTGCCGCCTATTTCATCTTTGATCTGGGCCAATATCTTTCGATTGCCAGCGTAAAAGAACAAGCTGCCAGCATCGATGGGTTCTACCAAGAGAACCCGGCATTGGTGATCGGGATATTCTTCCTGGTCTATGTCGCGGTCACGGCAGCCTCGCTACCCGGCGCGGCGATTATGACGGTTGCGGCTGGCGCATTCTTTGGCTTGATTGTCGGCACGATTGTTGTCTCTTTCGCCTCAACTATTGGTGCAACTTTGGCATTCCTCGCCTCGCGCTATGTCCTGCGTGACAGCATAGAAGCGCGCTTTGGCGACCGGTTAAAGGCGGTGAACAAGGGGCTGGAGCGGGACGGCGCGTTCTACCTCTTCACCATCCGCATGATCCCGGCGATCCCGTTCTTCGTCGTCAATTTGGTCATGGGCCTTACCCGGATCAAAACTTTCACTTTTGCTTGGGTCAGCCAGATCGGCATGCTGCTCGCCACGGCTGTGTTCGTGAATGCGGGCACGCAGCTTGCTCAGATCGATAGTCTTGAGGGCATTTTGTCGCCCGCGCTGATCGGCTCTTTCGTGCTGCTGGCAATCGTCCCGTGGCTGGCCAAGCTGATCATCGGCTGGATCAAGCGGCGCAAGGTCTATGCTGGCTTTACCAAGCCCAAATCCTTCGACCGCAATATGGTGGTGATTGGTGCAGGGTCAGCCGGGCTTGTGTCCGCGCTCATCGCCTCCACGGTGAAGGCCAAGGTGACCCTCGTCGAGGCAAACAAGATGGGCGGGGATTGCCTCAATACCGGGTGTGTGCCCTCAAAGGCCCTGATCAAGAGCGGCAAGGTCGCTGCGATGATCCGCAATGCCGACAAATATGGTATTACCGCTGCCGAACCGGTGGTGCCGTTTAAACAGACTATCGCCCGCGTCATGGGAGCGGTGAAAGCGATTGAGCCGCACGACAGTGTGGAGCGCTACACCGGCCTCGGCGTCGATGTGATCCAAGGCTATGCAAAGGTCATCGATCCGTGGACGGTCGAGATCGCGCGCAATGATGGCGAGACAGATCGCCTGACCACACGCAGCATCGTGATCGCAGCGGGTGCAGAGCCGTTCGTCCCGCCACTCGATGGACTGGAAGACAGCGGCTATCTCACCTCGGACACAATGTGGGATGCCTTTGCCGAAATGGATAAAGCGCCCGCGCGCGTCGCGGTGCTGGGCGGCGGACCAATTGGCTGCGAGATAAGCCAGGCCCTGGCGCGTCTCGGCTCGGGCGTCACGCAAATCGAAATGGCGGACCGGGTGCTGGGCCGCGAAGATGAAGAGGTTTCCGCACTTGCTCAGCAATCGCTGGAGGAGGCAGGCGTTACCGTACTGACCGATCATAAGGCGGTGCGCGCGGAAGGCGGCGCGATTGTCGTCGAGCATGAAGGCACAGAGAAATCGATTGCCTACGACGCGCTGATCATTGCGGTTGGTCGCAAAGCGCGCCTGACCGGATATGGTCTGGAGGATATTGGCGTCGACACTAGCCGCACGGTTGTGACCGACGAATTCCTCGCCACCAAATTCCCAAACATTTACGCGGCGGGCGATGTCGCTGGCCCCTATCAATTCACCCACACCGCCAGCCATCAGGCCTGGTTCGCCAGCGTCAATGCGCTGTTCGGCCAGTTTAAGCGGTTCAAGGCGGATTACCGCGTGATCCCGGCGGTGACATTCCTCGATCCAGAGGTTGCCCGCGTCGGCCTCAACGAGACTGAGGCGAAGGAGCAGGGCGTGGCCTACGAGGTCACCCGCTACGATCTCGACGATCTCGACCGCGCAATCGCTGAAAGCGAAACCAAGGGCTTCGTCAAAGTGCTGACCCCGCCGGGCGGCAAAGATACGATCCTAGGCGCGACCATTGTCGGCGCGCATGCGGGCGAACTGCTTGCCGAATATACTTTGGCTATGAAGCACAAGCTGGGCCTCAACAAGATCCTGGGCACAGTGCACCCTTACCCAACAATGGCCGAGGCGAACAAATTTGCCGCGGGCAATTGGAAGAAAGCGCACAAGCCGGAAAAACTGCTCGCCTTGGTTGAGAAATATCACACCTGGCGGCGCGGTTGAGCGGTTTGGAACTCTTCGATCAGTTTCGCGGGATCATCGGCCTTGCGCTGCTGGTGCTGATCGCATGGGGACTGTCTGAAGATCGCGGCGGGCGGCCCAGCTGGGCTTGGATCGCAGGGGCGCTGGTGATGCAGGGCGCGCTCGCGCTCATCATCGTGCGGGTGCCATTTGTGTGGGCCGCAATGGAATATGCCAATGCCGGTGTGGCCGCGATTGAGCGGGCGACGCTCGATGGCTCGTCCTATATGTTCGGCTATCTCGGCGGCGCGCCGCTCCCCTTTGAGCTCAAAGAGGGCGCGGATGCGCCGCTGATTGTGGCGTTTCAGATCTTGCCGCTAGTGATTGTGCTTTCCGCCATTGCTGCCCTGCTGTGGCATTGGGGCGTGCTGCGCTGGCTCGTCAGCGGCTTGTCCTACATGCTGCGCCGCACGCTGAAGGTCAGCGGCGTCGTCGGGCTCGCGGGCGGCTCCAACATGTTTTTAGGCGTGGTGGAAAGCCCGCTGGTGATCCGCGCCTATTTTGCGAAAATGAGCCGGGCAGAACTGTTTCAGGTGATGGTGCTGGCCATGTCGACCATCAGCGGCGCGGTGCTGGTTCTGTATGCGACCACCTTGTCAGATACAGTGCCCAATGCGGTGGGCCATATGATTTCCGCCTCTTTGGTATCGCTGCCTGCCGCATTGCTGATCGCGAAATTGATGGTGCCGGGTGACGCGGATAAGGACATCGCGACTGAGGTCGACGGCGAAGATCCGGGCCTCAAATATGAAGGCAGCATTGATGCCATCGTCAAAGGCACGATGGACGGGATGCAGCTCTTTCTGGCCGTGGTGGCGGTGATCATCGTCGTCTTCGCGCTGGTTTCGTTAACCGATCAGGCGCTTTCCCTACTGCCCTTGGTCGGCGGGGAAGCGCTCACATTGGGGCGCATTTTCGGCTGGCTTTTTTCCCCGCTGATGTGGGTGATCGGTGTGCCGTGGGATCAGGCGCAGGATGCGGGCGGATTGATGGGGACCAAGGCGATCCTCAACGAATATGTCGCCTTTCTTGAGCTATCGGCCCTGCCAGAAGGCACATTTGATCCGCGCAGCCTGCTGATCGTGACCTATGCTCTGTGCGGCTTTGCGAACCTCGCCAGCATTGGCCTCTTGGTGTCGACGATTGGCACTTTGTGTCCGGAACGCCGGGCAGAGGCGGCGGGGCTGGGCATCAAGAGCTGGATCGCGGGCAATATCGCCACCGCCATGACGGGCGCGTGGATTGGCCTCGTGACGTTTGGGACGTAAAGCCCAGACACAATGCTCGACGCTAAACTCCGCCCTCTGATTGATCCGCCGCTCAACCGGATGGGGGCCGCTATGGCGCGCCTTGGCGTGAGCGCTAATATGCTGACCTTTGGCGGGCTGGCCCTCGGATTGGCCGGGGCGGCGGCGATTGCCTTTGGCGAATTGTGGTTAGGCCTCGCGCTGATCATCGCCAACCGCTTAGCAGACGGCTTGGACGGTGCGGTCGCGCGCGCGACGCAGCCGAGCGATCTGGGCGGTTATTTCGACATTGTCGCCGATTTTGCCTTTTACGTCTCGATCCCGCTCGGCTTTGGCTTGCTTGATCCGGCGAACGCTTTGCCAGCACTGGTGTTGGTCGCCGCGTTCGTTTTGACCGGCACCAGTTTCCTGGCCTTCGCGGTTATCGCGAGCAAGCGCGGTGAACAGACAGATGCCCATGGGAAAAAGAGCTTTTTTTACTCCACCGGCCTTGCAGAAGGCGCTGAAACCATTGCAGTTTTCATCGCGATGTGCGTGTTTCCAGCATGGTTCGCCTTCATCGCATATGCCTATGCAGGTCTGTGCGTCCTAACTGTTATTCAGCGCAGCGCCTTGGCCGCAATTCAGTTTAAGGATTGAGCCGCTTTTCGACATTGGCACGCAGCTCTTCGATCCGCGCGGCATTGGCGCCCAAATCGCTCACTCCGACCCGGCTGATCGAGCGGAAATCAATCTGATTTTCCGCGACGCGAGCGGTCACATCATCCTTGAAGCCAAACCAGAAAGTCTCAGCCAAGCCGTCGACTCTGCCAGCTTCCGTATCGGCTACGACATTGTCAAAGCCCATGTCTTCCATCGCCGCAGCAACCGCGGCTACGGCGTCCGCTTGGCTGGTGCTGCCGAGCGGCAAAGGCGCCAGATCAGCGTAAGCAGATGTGATCAGTTGAGCGTGGGATTTGCCAGCGATCTCAGGATCGCTATCTTTCCACATATCGATCTCACCGAGCGGGGTTTGATAGTCATTGATCGGGTTCGCGCCGCTTTCATCACGCGCGGCCAGTGCCGCCGCAGAGAGCCCCGGAGGGTTTGCTGTGTCGGTCGCAATATCGTGGATCGGCGGGATCGCGCCAGCTTGAGCGCGAACCATCGCCAGCGCGCCAAATGCGGTTGCGGGGATCGCGATTGCGAGCAATGCCAAGAGCCAGCCTTTGCGCGGTTTTCTAAATATGCAGACCACAAAGGAAACCAATGCCGCCAGCGCAACGCCGCCGAGCAGCAGCGGGCCAACCTTGGCGATCAGAGTGCCAAGACCCGTTTGCCAGCTCCACAATCCAAACTTGGTGCCAAGCGCTGAACCGGCGAAATAGACCGGCAAAAGCAAGGCGAGGACGAATACGAAGCGGCTGTGCCAAGGTGTTGTTTGCATGTCCGCACCTCTAGCGAGGCAGCCCAAAGCTGCAAAGCCCCAACATCGCCCATGCGACAGCGGGTGTTGATAGAATTCGCTGCGCCCGCGATAGGGGGCGCTCCATACGCCGCCCGGCGGCGCAAGCGGATAGGCACGAGTTTCCATGAAAGCGATCATTGTCGGCGGCGGAATTGGCGGTCTGTGTGCGGCTTTATGCCTCGATCACTTTGGCTGGCAAGTTGAGGTTTTGGAGCAGACCGAAAAGCTGAGCGAAGTCGGCGCCGGCATTCAGGTCAGTCCCAACGGCGTTAAGGTTCTGCGCGCACTTGGCGTGGAAACGGCCTTGGAGAAACGCGCCTTCGCCCCGGAGGAAGCGCAGTTTCGCATCGGCACCTCGGGCAGGCTCATCGGGCGCACCCGCTGGGGCACGGCGATGGAACAGCGCCACGGCGCGCCATACTGGCATGTGCACCGTGCGGATCTCGCCGAAGTGCTTGCAGACGCATTGGAAACGCGCAGCCCGGGCGCATTGCGAACGGGCTCAGCGGTCACCGGCTATGGTCAAGATGAAGGCTCTGCCTGGGCCAATCTCGCCGACGGATCGCGCACGCAAGGCGACATTGTGATCGGCGCAGACGGCATCAAATCGGTCATCCGCCAGCAAATGCTCGACCACTCGAAACCACGCTTCACCGGCAATGTCGCATGGCGTGCGGTTGTGCCCATGGACCAGCTGAGTGAGCAGGCCCCACCGCCCGCCGCCTGTATCTGGATGGGGGAGGGTAAGCATGCCGTCACCTACCGGCTGCGCGGCGGAACGCTTGCCAATTTTGTCGGCGTGGTGGAACGCGATGATTGGCAGGTCGAAAGCTGGGGCGAGCGCGGCACCAAAGAACAGGCCTTGGCCGATTTCGCAGGTTGGCACCCGGTGATCACTCGCATAATCGATCAAGCCGATGCACATTATCGCTGGGCTTTGTTTGACCGCGAGCCAATCAACCAATGGAGCGACGGGCGCGTCACCCTGCTCGGCGATGCGTGCCACGCGATGCTGCCATTCATGGCGCAGGGGGCGGTGATGGCGATTGAGGATGGCTGGGTGGTTGCGCGCGCATTGTCTGAGGCCGCCAATGTGCCAGATTCGCTCGCCCGTTACGAGGCGCAGCGCCGGCCGCGCACCGCGCGGGTTCGGCGCCGCGCCACTGGCAATATGGGCATATTCCACCGTCGCAGCGCGCCTGCGAAGCTTGCAACCTATGGGCCGATCTGGCTCGCCAGCCGCCTTGCCCCCAGAGCATTGGATGCGCAATTTGACTGGATCTATGGCCATGATGTGACCGCGCGTACCGCCTAAATCACGGTGCGCCGCGCATACGTTTGCTCCGCCACGGCGCGGCGTTTTCACTGGTGCATCCGGCGCAATAAGGGTTAGAGACGAGCCTCTTTCAAAAGCGCCCGGCAAGCGGCGCAATGGGGCACGGAGGCACACCCACATGACCAGCGATCTTTCATCCCGGCTCAGCGCAGCGCCAGTGGTCCCCCTGATTGGCGAGAATGACGCTGCACTCGCGGTGAAGACCGCCAATGCCCTTAACGCCGGCGGCCTGTCGGTCATCGAAGTTGTGATGCGCAGCGATGCCGCCCAAGCGGGGATGGAGGCGATCATCGCCGAAACCGAAGGGCTGATCGTTGGTGCGGGCACCGTCCTGACACTCGACCAAGCCAAATCCGTCCGCGCGAGCGGCGCGGAATTTATCGTGTCTCCCGGCCTGGTCGATGAGATCGCCGTCTATTGTCTCGATGAAGGCATTCCCTTTTTCCCGGGCACGATGACCGCTGGCGAAGTTCAGCGCGCCTATGCACTGGGTCTGCGCGATGTGAAGTTCTTCCCCGCCAGCCTTGCGGGCGGCGTGCCTATGCTCAAGGCGTTGGGCTCAGTGTTTCGTGAGATGCGCTTCATGCCTACGGGCGGCGTTTCGGCGAGCAATCTGGCGGAGTTTCTGGCGCTTGATCACGTGCTCGCCTGCGGCGGCAGCTGGCTGACCCCCCGCGATGCAGTGGAAAGCGGCGACTTTGCGCGGGTCACTCAGCTGGCGAGCGAAGCTGTGGCGATTGCCAAGGGCTAGCTTGCCATCACCGCCCGGCTCGACCACAGCGGAAAGCTGTGTTGAGAAACTTGGGTGCGTGTTGAGGCGAGATGGACGGGGACACCGGCTGGCAGTTTTGGATTGATCGCGGCGGCACCTTTACCGATATCGTCGCGCGCGATCCCGCTGGTGCGCTGACCACTCACAAATTCCTGTCTGAAAACCCTGAGCATTATGAGGATGCCGCGCTGCACGGCATTCGCCTGATTTTGGGTCTGGACGGTGATGCGCCGATCCCGCTGGATCAGATATCTGCGATCAAAATGGGCACGACGATTGCCACCAATGCTCTGCTGGAGCGGGAGGGCGAGGACACTCTGTTCCTGACCACGCGAGGGCTCGGCGATGTGATCGAGATTGGCTATCAATCGCGGCCAGACACCTTTGCGCTCAACATTGAAAAGGCGCATTTGCTTTACCGCGAAGTGGCCGAAATTGATGAGCGTGTGCTGGCGGATGGAACGGTCGAGTTGCCGCTGGATCAGGCGCAGGTGCGCGCCGTTTTGCAAGCGGCCTATGATGCGGGCATTCGCTGCCTCGCGGCGGCCTTGATGCATGCTTACAAATTTCCGAAACACGAACAGCAAGTGGCAGAGATCGCACGGGAAATGGGCTTTACGCAAATCTCGGTGAGCCATGATGTCAGCCCGCTTAGCAAGATTGTGCCGCGCGGTGAGACGACGATTGTCGATGCCTATTTGACGCCCATTTTGAGGCGCTATGTCGACCGGGTGGCGGGCGCCTTTGGCGAGGTGCATGAGCCGGGACAGCTGCTGTTTATGCAAAGCTCCGGCGGACTGGTGGATGCGGCACAGTTTCGTGGGCGCGACGCGATCCTCTCTGGTCCGGCGGGCGGGATTGTTGGCTGCGTCCACACCGCAAAGCTGGCCGGGTTCGACCGCGTGATCGGCTTCGACATGGGCGGGACATCGACCGATGTGTCGCATTACGCGGGCGAGTTTGAAAAGGTCTATGAGACCAAGGTCGCGGGCGTGCAGATGCGCGTGCCAATGCTCAACATTCACACCGTGGCCGCCGGGGGCGGATCGGTGCTGCGCTATGAGGACGGGCGACTGAGGGTGGGGCCGGGATCGGCTGGCGCAGACCCCGGCCCGGCGAGTTACCGGCGCGGCGGCCCGCTGACGGTCACGGATATCAATGTGGTGCTTGGCAAATTGCAGCCGGAGCATTTCCCGAAGATTTTCGGCGTTGATCAAAATGAGCCGCTGGGCGTGGAGGCGGCGCGCGCGGGCTTTGAAGCGGTCGCGAGCGAAATCGCCGACGGGCGAAGCGCTGAACAGGTGGCGGAGGGTTTTCTTGAGATTGCGGTCGAGCACATGGCTCAGGCGATCAAGAAAATCTCGATTGCGCGCGGCTATGACGTGCAGAATTACGCGCTCAACTGCTTCGGCGGAGCGGGGGGACAGCACGCCTGCCTAGTCGCGGAACGACTGGGTATTCGCTCGATCTTGCTGCATCCATTTGCCGGGGTCCTGTCCGCCTATGGCATGGGATTGGCCGCGATAGAGACCGAGCGGCAGCGGGTCGTGGACGATGAGCTCAGCGATGCAATGCTGGCGCAGCTTGACGCCGTGATCGCCGCGCTTGAGGCGGAGAATGCTCGAGAATTGGCGGGGCAAGGCGCAGCAGAACATGCCGTCAAACATCGCGCCTCCGCTCTGCTGCGCTATCGCGGGACGGACACGGTAATCCGCGTCGGCATTGGCAGCGCAGCGGACATGCGCGCGGCGTTTGAAGCGGATCACGCACGGCAATTCGGCTTTCTCGCCGCGGGCAAAGCCGTTTTGCTGGACACTTTGGTGGTCGAAACCCGCTCAGTGGGCGAGACACCCGTTGAAGCGGTGCTGGAGGGGCGTAGCGATGCCGAGTCAGCCCCCATCGACGAGGTGCGAATGTTCACCAAAGGCGCGCATCACACGGCGCCGATCTATGATATCGCCTCACTAGTGCCGGGAGCGGCCATCCAAGGCCCCGCCATCATTACTGAGCCGACTGGCACGATCATTGTTGAGCCGGGCTGGAGCGCTGACCTCAATGCTTATGGGCATTTGATCCTGACGGCAACAGAGACCGAAAGACTTGCTGCGGCGGACACTCAGGCAGGCGAACAAAGCGACCCGGTCACGCTGGAGATCTTCAACAATCTCTTCATGTCAATCGCCGAGCAAATGGGCATTGTCCTGCGCAAAACCTCGCAATCGGTGAATGTTAAGGAGCGGCTCGATTTTTCCTGCGCCATTTTCGATGCGGACGGCAATCTGGTCGCCAATGCGCCGCATGTGCCGGTGCATCTCGGATCGATGGATGCCAGCGTAAAGACCATCATCGAGAGCGGTCAGTCGATCCAGCCTGGCGATGCCTTCGTGCATAACAATCCGCACAAGGGTGGCTCGCATCTCCCTGATATCACTGTGGTTACCCCGGTGTTTGACGAGACAGACGGCGCGCTGATGTTCTTCACCGCCTCGCGCGCCCATCACGAGGATATTGGCGGAATCGCGCCCGGATCGATGTCGCCGCTGGGCCGCACCATCCATGAAGAGGGCGTGCTGCTCGACAATATCAAGCTGGTTGAGAGCGGCGAATTTCAGACCGCGCGATTGGAGAATGTGCTCAGCAGCGGGCCTTACCCGGCGCGCAATCCGGCTCAGAATATCGCCGATCTGATGGCTCAGGTCGCGGCCAATAAAGCGGGCGCGAATGAGCTGGCTAAGCTGGTGCGCAGCTACGGGCTGTCGCAAGTGCGCGCCTACATGGGCTTTATCCAAGCCAGTGCCGAGGCGGCGGTCAAACGCGCGAACCAGACGCTCGAAGATGGCGCGTTTGCGCTTGAGCTCGACAGCGGAGCGGTGATAAAAGTCGCCATCCGCGCCGACAAGCAGGCGGGCCGCGCGGTCGTCGATTTCACCGGCACTTCGGCGCAAATGGACAACGCCTTCAACGCGCCGCGCGCGATCACCCATGCCGCGATCCTCTATGTCTTTCGCTGTCTGGTTGGCGATGACATTCCGCTTAACGCTGGCTGCATGAAGCCGCTCGACGTGATCATTCCAGACGGCTGCTTGCTCAATCCCGGGTTTCCAGCGGCAGTGGTCGCGGGCAATGTCGAGACCAGCCAAGCGGTAACCGATGCGCTGTTCGCGGCGCTCGGGCGGCTCGGCACGGGGCAGGGGACCATGAACAACCTCACCTTTGGCAATGCCCGCGTCCAATATTATGAGACGATCTGTTCTGGCGCGCCCGCTGGCCCGGGCTTTGACGGAGCATCCGGCGTCCATACCCATATGACCAACACCCGCATGACCGATCCCGAAGTGCTGGAGCAGCGCTATCCCGTGGTGCTCGACGAGTTTCGCATAGAGCGCGGATCGGGCGGCAAAGGCCAATGGAACGCGGGCGATGGGGTGCGCCGAGTGATCCGCTTTCGAGAGGATATGGAATGCTCCATACTGTCAGAGCGGCGGCGCGTGCCAGCCCCCGGCATCATGGGCGGCGAGAATGGCCGCGTGGGCCGCAATCTGGCTAAGCGCGCCGGCGGGACGAGCGACGACCTTGGCGGATGCGCGCAAACCCATATGGCGGCGGGCGACCGGATCGCGATTGAAACACCTACCGGCGGCGGCTTCGGTCCACTTGCCGATAAGGAAGCAGAAAGCAACGACACATGATCAGCCGCATTCGCAATATCGGCCCCGGCGCGCTGGTGACTGCCGCGTTCATTGGCCCGGGCACCGTCACCGCCTGCACCATCGCGGGCGCTAGCTTTGGCTTTGCGCTGCTGTGGGCACTGGTGTTTGCGACGCTGGCCACGATTATCTTGCAGGAAATGTCGGCGCGGCTGGGCGTGGTGACACAGCGCGGGCTGGGCGAGACTTTGGCGGACCTGCTGCAAGCTTCCGTCTTCAAATGGCCGCTGATCCTGCTTGTGGGCCTCGCGCTCTATCTCGGCAATGCTGCGTATGAAGCGGGCAATCTCTCTGGCGCGGCACTGGGAATTGCGGCAATTGCGGGCGAGGGGGATCAGGCCTTCAAAATCGCAGTGCTCGTGATAGCGGTGCTAGCCGCTGCTCTGCTGCTCGCCGGATCGTACAAACAGATTGAGCGCGCTCTGCTCGCACTGGTGGCGATTATGGCGCTCGCTTTTGCAGCGACATTCGCTATCGTTCGCCCCGATTTCGGCGCGATGTTTGCCGGCATGTTCGTGCCTAGCATCCCGCCGGAAGCGCTACTGACCGTCATCGCGCTGATCGGCACCACTGTTGTTCCTTACAATCTGTTTTTGCACGCCTCGGCGGCCAAGGCGCGTTGGAGCAACAGCGAAAACACCGATGCCAACTTGAGCGAGGCGCGCGCCGATACCAGCATAGCCATTGGCATTGGCGGCCTGATCGCTATCCTTATTGCATCGACCGCTGCGGCGAGCCTGTTCGCCGCCGGGATCAATGTCACCAGCGCTGCAGAAATGGCGAGCCAGTTCGAACCCTTGTTTGGTTCGAGCTCTAAATATCTGCTTGGCATCGGTTTGTTTGCAGCCGGGCTGACCAGCTCGATCACCGCACCGCTCGCCACTGCCTTTGCGATGACGGAGGTTTTGCGGTTGAAAGGTGGCCAGAAATCGCTCGCCTTTAAAGGGATCGCGCTCAGCGTGATTGTGATTGGCGCGGGTATATCACTCGCGGGCATCCGGCCGATTGAGGTGATCGTCACCGCGCAATTTACCAATGGTTTGCTGCTGCCGATTGTCGCGGCGTTCCTGCTTTATGTGATGAACCAGAAGGCGGTGCTGGGCCGCTATGCCAATGGGGTGCTTGCCAATGTGCTCGGCTTTGGCGTGGTGCTGATTGCGGCGGGGCTAGGCCTGAGGCTGGTGCTGCGCGCAGCGGGCCTGATGTAAGCGAGACCTAACGCGTTAGCCGCTTTAGATCGTCCAGAGTGTCTATGTCCGCCAGTTGATCGTGCGGGCAGGAAATGATCTCAGCCTCAGACAGCAACGCGCCAGCGCCGCGGTGCCCAGTTGCCTGCATCAGGGCCGCAAAGTGCTCTTTGCCAAAGACCGCAGGCGGGGTGCGGGCCGCGCCATTATGCGAGGCGGCGATGGTGCTGGCGGTGGCTTGCGCCGCGAGCGCGCGGAAATGGGCAAGCGGCACAAAGGGCATGTCAGCGAGCGCGATCAGCAGCGTCTCCGCCTTTGCTTCAACGGCTAGCTCTGCGGCGAGCGCGACCGATGTGCCCATGCCCTGAGCGGCATCTGGATTGATAGCGACTTCAAAGCCCGCTGCGCGCCAGCCACCGACGCACGGATGATCTTCGCTTGATGCAATGACTATGCGCTGATCGGCGAGCAAGGCGGCAAGCATCTCGCTCGCGTGGAGGCCCAGCATTGTGCCGTTCAGATCAGCAGAAAGCTTGTCTGCCGTGCCAAAGCGCTGAGACTGTCCCGCCGCGAGCAGCGCGATCATAAGTCCGCCTTGGCTATGCGTCATGGCCCGCAAAATCCGCTGATTGATAGGCGCGTACGATTTCGCTCAAGGCCGATAACGCCAGTGTTTCTGGATCGCGCGAGGAGTGAAACAGTCCAAGCGGGGCGTTGATCGACGCGACCGTATCGACGGACACACCGTTAGCGATCAGTGCTTCGCTGCGCGCGGCATGCGCTTTGCGGCTGCCCATTGCCCCGCAATAGAAATGCGGCAGTTCCAGCGCGCGGGCGAGCAGTTTCACTTCCCAATCATGGTCGTGGAATAGGAAGACGAAGGCGGTCCAGGGATCGCTGCTGACCAGATGGGTGTCGCTGGTGCGGGTGAGCAACTGAGCCGGGGTGCCGGGGGCGGCGAGGCGCTCGCAAATGTCGGGATCGGGCGACAAAATATCGCTGCCAATGTCCATCGCGCTTGCGAGCTTGGCCAGCGCTTCAACGCTTGCTCCATGACCAATGATGCAGAGGCGCGGCTGAGGCCAATGGCCGAACGTGCCGATGCCAGATGCGACATCGGCCTTGGGTTCTTGCCAGCCATCGATGCAAGCGATCTGGCCGCTACCGATTTGCACCGTGAAAGGCTTTCGCGCGGTGATCGCGGCATTGCAATGCTTGGCGAAGTCTTGGTTCGCCAATGGCTGGAAATGCACATCAATGCCGCCGCCGCAGGGCAGGGTGATATCGATATAGGGCGAGCCTGCGCCAAAGCGGACGATGCGCGGCTTTCCCTCGCGCAGGGCCTCTTGCGCCTCATTCACAACGGCGTTTTCGATACAACCGCCTGAGAGTGATCCGGCAAAGCGGCCGTCCTCGCAAACCACCATATGCGTGCCGGGATTGCGGATGGAGGAACCTTCTACCGCCATGACTGTCACAAGCGCGCAGGCGCGGCCCTCGCGCTGCCGATCGCTCAGAAAGGCAAAGACCCGGTCGCGGTCCATTCATCGTTTCTATTCAGCAGGCTGTTCGGGTTCGGGGGGCGCCGCTTGTTCAGGCGCCGCCGCGCTGGCCGCTTCGCCCGGCTCGGCGATTATGATTTGCTCGACCGGCTCTTGCACCTCTGACCCGCCGCAAGCGGCGATTAAGAGCGTGCCGAGAGCGGCCATACTTGCGGTAAATTTGCGCATATTGTGCCTCCTTGCCCCGCGATTACGCAAATTGCTTTGCGAACGGCATTTCGCGCAGGCGCTTGCCGCTGGCCGCAAAGATCGCATTCGCCAAAGCGGGCGCTGCTGGCGGGGTGCCCGGCTCACCTGCGCCGCCAATTGGCACGGTGCCGCTGTTGATGATCGCGACCTCGATCGCCGGTGTCTCATCCATCCGCAGCATTTGATAATCGTGGAAATTGCTCTGCTTGACCGCACCGTCCTCCAGCTCAATTTCGCCGTACATCGCCGCAGTCAGGCCGAAAACGATCCCGCCCTCGATCTGGTTGCGGAAGCCGTCCGGGTTCATGACATAGCCCGCGTCCATCGCGGCCCAGACGTTGAGCATCTTCGGGCCGCCCGAGGTCATATCGACCTCGATCACCTCTGCGCCGACGGTGCCGAAGCTTTCGACGATGGCGACGCCCAGGCCAATGCCTTCGCCTCGTGGAGCGCTCCAATTGCTCATCTCAGCGACTTTTTCGAGCACGCCCTTGTGCCGCGCAGTGTTCGCGCCGAGCATGTTGAGGCGGTATTCCAGTGGATCTGCGCCAGCGGCAATGGCGGCCTCATCAATGAAGCTCTCAATGAAGAAGCCCTGCTGCGAGTGGTCGACCGAGCGCCATGCGGAAAATGGCAGGTGCAAAGGTGCTTCTGCGACGCGAACAGAGGTGTTCGCAATGTCGTAAATGCCCGGAACGCTGGCTTCTGCTGGGTCGTGCCGCTGGGTGAAGATGTTGTTATAAGCGATCAGCTTCCCGCCTGCATCGAGCCCGCCTTTAAAGCGGCTCACATCGGCTGGGCGATAGAGCGCCTTTTGTGTGTCTTCTTCGCGCGACCAGATCATCTTGATCGGATAGCCGGTGGCCTTCGCCACTCGCACCGCCATCGTGACGTAGTCATTCTCCAGCCGCCGCCCGAATGCGCCGCCTAGGAACGGGTGATGCACGGTGATGTCCTCGTCATCCATGCCGAGCGCGCCTGCGGCTGCGCTGCGCGCCATCAGCGGCACCTGAGTGCTGGTCCAGATGTCGCACTTTGCACCGTCGTCGGTATCGCGCACCCATGCGGTGCAATTGACCGGCTCCATCGGAGCATGGGCGAGAAACGGGGCGCTGTATTCCGCCTCCAGCTTGGTCGCCGCATCGGCAAAGGCGCTGGCCGCATCGCCCTTGGAGGCGGCTTGCTCTCCGCCATCATCGCCTGCTGAATCAATTGCGTCTCTAAACGCTGCAAATTGATCGGCGGTTGTCTTGATCGGGCTTTCCGAGGCGCTGTATTCCGCCGTGATCGTGTTCAGCGCTTGCTGCGCGTTCCAATAGCCATCGGCCACCACCGCGATGAAACTGCCCATGTTGAGGATCTGCTGCACGCCTGGCATGCCTTTGGCCGCCTCTGCGTCCATGCTCGTTACCTCAGTTCCAGGCACCGGAGGGCGGCGCACCGCGGCATAGGACAGATCGGCGAGCTCAACGCCGGGGATGTTTGCATCGATGCCGAAATCCGCCTTGCCCATCACCTTTGCGGGAATGTCGGTCCGGCGCTTGCTTTTGCCCATCAGGCGGTAATCTTTGGGATCTTTCAGCGCAGGCGAGCTGTCCATTGGCTGCTCTGCCGCCGCCGCTGCAAAATCAGAATAGGGCGCAGACTTGCCGCTGCCGCTGTGGATCAGCGTGCTGTCACGGGTCGTAATCTCGCTGGCCGGCACGCCCCATTCATCTGCCGCCGCCCCGATCAGCATCTTGCGCGCCGCCGCGCCTGCGATCCGCATCTGATATTGGCCCGTGGTGCGGATAGAGGAGCTGCCGCCGGTGATCATCGCATCGGCCAATCGCCCGATCTGCGTGAACAGGCCGTCCCATGTTGGCTCAATCCAATCGGCCGCGTTCATAGTGAAAGGCGCAACGAACATGCGCGCGGTGTCGCTGACGATGTAGCTGCCGTCCGCTGGCGCTTGCATCACCTCGACCTTTGCCCAATCGGCATCGAGCTCATCGGCCAGCATTTGCGCGAGAACGGAATGCGCGCCTTGGCCCATTTCGCAGTGCGGGATGATCGCGGTCACGATATTGTCGGCCCCGATTTTTACCCAGCTGTTGACCAGCTCCTCGCCCGCTCCGCCTGCGACTGTTGCCTTCAGCTTGCCAACTGGATTGCCGGGCCGAACGCCGACCCCAATCAGCAATGCGCCGCCAGCGAGTACGCCAGCGCCGATAAAGCCGCGGCGGCTCCACTTGGCGGCTGTGCTGCGCTCTTTTTTCGCGGCGGCTGTGCCTGTGTCTTGCTCGCTCATGCTGCGCTCTCCTGCGCTTCGTCTTCGGATTGTGCGGTCTCAAGACCGGCGGCAACCTTTATGGCTTGGCGAATGCGTTTGTACGTTCCGCAGCGGCAGATGTTGCCGCTCATCGCGGCGTCAATGTCGTCATCGCTCGGCGCAGGATTGTCGCGCAGCAGCGCCGTTGCCGACATGATCTGGCCCGATTGGCAATATCCGCATTGCGGCACTTGCTCGCTGATCCAGGCTTGCTGAACCGCGCTCAGCTCGCCGTCTTCGCCTGAGACGCCCTCAATCGTGGTAATCGCTCGGCCCTCAGCCGCCGACAGCGGAGTGGAGCAGCTGCGCACAGGCTCGCCATCGAGATGTACAGTGCAGGCCCCGCAGGCGGCAATCCCGCAGCCAAACTTGGTCCCGGTCATGCCCAGCTTCTCACGCACAACCCACAGGATCGGCATGTTGGGATCGGCATCCAGGCTGGTGGCTTGGCCGTTGATGGTGAACTCGATCATTCGTTTGGCTCCATTGGGGCGGGGGCTTGCGCGCGCTAAGCGGTACGTTTCAAAACACTACCAAATCTTAAGCGCCAGCGAAAGCCGCTCTGCACATGTGATAGTTACATTGAGGGCTAAGACGCCATTGGCGGCGCGGCGCAATGCTTGGCGATATAATCACGATGCGTGGAGAGACCGCCAACCGCGCGTTCGATAATGGTCCTGAGATTGCCCAAAAACTCGCTCAGCTGAGCGTCGCTGATCGCGTCGGCCATCGGATCGTGGCCGTCTGGCGTGATCCCCTGGCCCAGCATCACCTGAACCCAGCTTGCCTCGCGAAACAGATCATCGACATCGCGGCCCAGGCGGCCACTCGAGGCAAACAATTCGCGCTTGTGGGTCAGGCTGTCTGGCACCTCCATATTCTTGCAATAGCGCCAGAATTCGGAGTCTTCGCGTTCCGTCTGATGATAATGCAGGATCAGAAAGTCTCTGATCTGCTCAAATTCTGCGGCGCAGCGGCGATTGTATTCGGCGCGCTCCGCATCGGCATTCGCGCTTTGCGGGAACAGTTGGATCAATCGGCTGACATGGGATTGGATCAGATGGATGCTGGTCGATTCCAGCGGCTCCAGAAATCCGCTCGACAGGCCGATGGCGGCGCAATTGTGGGACCAGAACTGCTCGCGCCGCCCGGTGGCAAAGCGGATTGGGCGCGGATCAGCCAAGGCCTTTGTCTCCAGCCCCGCCATCAGCACATCATGCGCTGCATCGTCAGTGGTAAAGCCGCTGGAATAGACATGGCCATTGCCCGTGCGATGTTGCAGCGGGATGCGCCATTGCCAGCCCGCATCCTTGGCCGTCGCGCGGGTAAATGGCGGCAGGCTATCCAGCCTTTCGCTAGGCACCGCCTGCGCGCGGTCGCATGGCAGCCATTTTGACCAATCCTGATAGCCAACGCCCAGTTCTTGGCCCATCAGCAGCGCACGAAATCCGGTACAATCGATAAAGAAATCGCCGTGGATCTCGGCCCCGCCATCCAGCGTGATCGAGGCGATATCGCCGCTTTCGCCGTCCCGCTGAACGGCGCTGACGATCCCTTCATGCCGGGTTACGCCGCGCGCCTCGGAATATTTGCGCAGATATTGGGCATAGAGGCTTGCGTCGAAATGATAGGCATAGGCGAGGCCGGTCATGGCCGTATTGCCGACCCGGTCGAGTTTGGAAAAGCGCCCTTGTGCAGCCGCCAGCTGGTGCAAGGAATAATGCCACAGGTCTTTGGCATCAGCGCCGGATTGAGATGCGCGGTGCCAATAATGGTGGAACGGCACATTGGCGAGGTTGAGGCCTGCATCGCCAAAGGTGTGTAGATAGCGATCGCCCTTCTTGCCCCAGTCGACAAACTCAATGCCGAGTTTGAACGTGCCATAGGTGTGCTTCAGGAAATCGTTCTCATCAAAGCCGAGGATCGTGTTGAGGCGGATGATCTGCGGGATGGTCGCCTCACCCACGCCAACGGTGCCAATCGCATCGGATTCCACCAGATGGATCGACAGGCTGGGCCCGAGCAGGCGCGCAAATGCCGCCGCCGTTATCCAGCCCGCGGTTCCGCCGCCGACGATCACCAATCTGCGCTGTGTCTGCTTACTCATGGCGTTTTACTCTTTGCCGGCGCGGAGCGGTTAGAAAGAAGGGGCAGCGTTTGTGACAGGCTATAGAATACGCTCATCCTTGGGGAGCCTCTCGGCGCAAAAAGGCATTGATAGTCAGCCGGCCGGTTTTGGGGTCCGCTGGCAGCGGGTCTGAATTGCTGATCACCCCGCTGTGCAGGATATTGCCGCGATAGAGCACTGCTTGGTTGAATGTGCCGGGCGCGGCATGGGTGCGTTCAAAGTGAGGCTCTCCGCTCGTGGTGTAGGCGGCGGACGGCAATCCGCTGCGCTTCACATCTTGCTGCAAGGCGGCGGCATAGCGCGGGTAGCTGTCCTGTGTGAGGGCTTCTAACCCCGTGGATTTGTGGCGGAAGAATGCTGTGCCGCCATGCTGAGTGGTGTGCAGATAGAGCATCAGCGCGATTTGATCAGGATCGGTGCCATCGACATGCGGCAGGCGCTGGATCGGCTGCAATTGCTCTGGCGGGGTCGTGACGATGGAATACCAACCCTGCATTGCCCAGCGCGCTTTGCCCGCATTTGGTGAGGCGGGCTGTGTGGGCGGGAAGGCTTTCTCGATCACCGGTGATAGCTGCTCCAACCAGGCCTCACAGACTTCTTGCGGCAGCGGCGAGCGGACACCGGGATATTGCGGAGTGATTTCTGCAAATTTTTGCAAAAAAGCATTTTCAATGACGACGCTTGAGTGTTCTAGAAATTCATTGATCGTCACAAGAGCATGTTTTTGCGATGAAAAATGCGATGTTTGCAAATTTGCAAGTGATATCGACCAGTTGTTCATCGTGGTTTGAGGCCTTGCTAATGATCGGAAAATTCTGCGTTGAGGCTAACAAATCGTGTGCGCAGCGCCAATTGAAATAACTTAAAATACTGAAAATATGTACTTATAATGATTTCCAGGCGCGTAGGTGTGCGAGTCGAAGGGTTTGCAAGAATCTGCTGCGTACCTCGGTGCCGTTTTGGGTCTGAGCAAGTGTGACAGGCTTGCCACAGCCTATTGAAACTTGTGGCAATGTTACATTCAAAAGTCACACTCAATCCACATAAATATATTTAAAACAGTAGTTTGCGGAATTTCAAAACGCGAGATGTGTTCCAAACATTGGGCGTTTACGTCTCTCAAAACATTCGCTATGAAAAAAGATGCAAACGCCGGGATCGATAATCGGCGTTAGGGGAGAGAGACAATGGTTTTTAAGCGTAACTCAGCAAACGCGCGCCTGCTTTGTGGTGCAGCGACCGGCCTCGCGATGATCGCGGCTGCTATGCCTGCGGCGGCTCAAGATGCTGAGCCAGAGACGGAAAGCGGAGTAGAGGACGAGGGTATCGTCGTCACCGGGATCCGCAGCGCGATCGAAAGCTCGCTTGAGGCAAAGCGCGAAAGCACCAGCATCGTCGAAGTGATCTCAGCAGAAGACGTTGGTAAGCTGCCTGACCTTTCCATTGCTGATGCGCTTGCGCGCCTGCCCGGCGTCACCGCTCAGCGCGTGCGCGGCCGCTCTCAGCAGATTTCGATCCGCGGTCTTGGCCCGGACTTCTCGCTGGCGCTTCTGAACGGCCGTGAGGTTGTCTCCGCCGGTAACAATCGCGGGATTGAGTTCGACCAATTCCCATCAGAGTTGATTGCGCAAGGCGTTGTCTATAAGACCGCTGAGGCGAGCTTGGCTGCAACCGGGATCGCTGGCGCGGTTGATCTGCGCACGATCCGCCCGCTCGATTTCAAGGATACGAAGCTCAACGTGTCCGCGCGCTATGTCGTGAATGACAGCGGCGAACTGAACCCAGATTTCAGCAACCAAGGCTACCGCTTCTTCGGGTCATACATTGGTCAGAATGATGCAGGCACCGTTGGTTGGTCGATTGGCGTCACGCATCAATCGAACCCGACGCAGTTCCTCTCGCGCGAATTGAAGACCAACCAGAACCAGGTCTCTACCGACGCGAATGGCCTGATCTACCCGTCTGACAACCCGCGCCAAGGTGCCGTTTCACGCGATTTTGAGCGCACCTCGATTGCTGGCGCGTTGCAGTTCGAGCCATCCGACAATTTCTCGCTCGCGCTCGATGCGTTCTACACTGATACGCAAGATTCCGGTATTTTCCGCGGCACGGAAACTCCGATTGCCTCATGGAGCGGCGCAAGCTTCGATGGTGCGACCGGCAATGGGCCTTTCGCCGATACCGCAACTTATTCAGCTGTTGTGCCAATCGTTCGCACAGACACTGAAGGCAACGAAGCTCAAATCTTCGCGGCAGGTGCAAACCTCGTTTGGGGTGTGACCGATAATCTCTCGCTTGAGCTCGACTATGGCTATTCGACGCTCGACCGGAACGACATCGATTACGAAAGCTACGCTGGCACTGGATTTGCTCGCGGCGGCCCGCAGGATACGATCACATTCACGTTCCCACAAAGCGGCCGTTACAGCGTCGACACTCAGCTTGATTACACCGATCCAGGCACGGTTCTGCTAACCGATCCGGGCGGTTGGGGCCAGGTCGGCTTCATCAAGGAGCCAGAGATCAACGACGAATTGCATCAACTTCGCGCAGAGGTGGAATACGCTTTTGATGGCGGTTTCCTCGATAGCATTACGGTTGGCTGGATTTACACGGACCGTGAGAAAGACTTCGATTCAAACGAAGCTTTCCTGCGTCAATCGGCTGCCTTCACTGACGGCGCTTTGGCAATCCCAGCGGGCTCGATCCTGGGCAGCACCGACACTGGCGGCCTGAACTTTGATGTTATCGCTTATGATCCATCTAGCTTCCTCACCGACGGCACGTACGTCGTTGAGAAAGCGACCTTCGATACCGAATGGGTCGTATCTGAGGAAATTCACAGCTTCTACGCTCAGGCCAATATCGACACTCTGCTTGGCTCGGTTCCGCTGCGCGGCAATATCGGCCTCAAATATGTCGACACGACGCAAAGCTCGACCGGTACGATCGGCGGCGGCTTGGTCAACACGGTCAGCGAAAGCTACGATGATTGGCTGCCAAGTGCGAACCTCAGCTTTGAAGTCGCTGATGACTTCTTCATCAAGCTGGCCTTTGCGAAAACGATTACGCGCGCACGGCTCGATCAATTGGCCGCCAACCAAAACATTACGGTGAACCCGCTCAGCTGCACGGACACCGATGGCGATCAAGTGCCGGATACGGTCATCGCGTTTAACCCGCCGCAATTGGTTTGCTTTAACCTGGGCGGCGGTAACCCGGCGCTTCAGCCGTATTCGTCGACGTCCTATGACATCTCGTTTGAGAAATACTTCTCGCGCGGTACAGCCCTTGTGGTTGCGGTATTCCATAAGGACCTGTCGGACTGGGTCATCGACTTCAACGATACCATCGACGTGGAGCAGCAGATCATCAACGCTGGTTTCGGCTCAATCCTGACCAACGCACCTGAGCTTGCCACCGGCGCATTCAGCGGTCCGGTCAACTTTGGCGATGGCTCGATCACCGGCATTGAAGGCACCTTGCGGGTTGACTTCGTTGACCTTGCAGAGAGCCTTGATGGCTTCGGCGGCAGCTTCAGCTTTACTTATGCTGATGCAGAAGTTGAGGACACCACGATGACCGCGCTCGACATCCCCGGCTATTCCGAGACGGTTTGGTCCGGCGATATGTTCTATGAAAAGAACGGTTTCCAAGCCAAGCTCAGCGCCCGTCACCGCAGCGGCTTCTTGTCAGAGGTTCAAAACTTTGACGGTAGCCTGAGCGGCGCGCAGGCTCGCAGCGAGACCATTCTTGACGGTCAGATCGGCTACACCTTCGAAGAAGCCGATGGCTTCCTCAACGGCCTTGGTTTCCAGTTTGAGGTGTTCAACATCACCAACGAGCCGTTTGTTACCGAGAACGACCTGTTCGATGGTGCGGGCAATCAAATCGGCACCTTCCCGAGCCGTCACGAGCTCTATGGCAGGACCTACAACTTCACGATCAAGAAAGAATTCTAGATCGTAACTCAACCCTCTCTTGGGGTCGCAAAATGGAAGAGGGCCTGCCGGCAGCGGCGGGCCCTTTTTCTTTGGCGATTGTGTGGTTGAGCCATCGCCTGAGAAACCGCGGCCGCTAGCGTTTACGCGTGCGGGGAAGGGCAATGCTGCGCGAGAAACTCGGAATGGCTCGGCATGGCAGTAACCGCGCCGTCCATCGCCGCTGAGATCGCGCTCATTCGGTCAGCCACGGGTACCGCGCCGCTACGCATGGCTGCAAGGGCGGGCGCGCGCTCAGGCACGATGTCTTGGCCCAGATAAACCGCGATCCAGCTGGGGTTTTTAAACAGCTCGCGTTCGTCAGACACCAGCAATCCATAATTGCGGAAGTGGTCGATCTTGTATTGCAGGCTGTCCGGGATCGCCATGCTGGAGCAGTAGCGCCACAGCTCCGCATCATCGCGCGAGGTCGCCTTGTAATGCAGGATCAAGAAGTCGCGTATCCGCTCGTACTCTGCCGCCGTTTGGGCATTGTATTCCTGAGCCAGCAGCGGCGACATTTCCTTGTCCGGAAACAGCGCGAGCAAGCGTAAGATGCCATATTGGATGAGATGCAGGCTGGTCGATTCCAGCGGCTCCATAAATCCAGCAGAGAGCCCAATCGCAACGCAGTTTTTGTGCCAGAACTTGCGCCGCCGCCCGGTCACAAAACGCAGCATGCGCGGCTCTGCTAGGGCCTCGCCTTCGAGCGAGCTCAATAGCGTTTCGGTCGCTTCGTCCTCGCTCACAAACTCGCCGCAATGGACATAGCCATTGCCGGTGCGATGCTGCAGCGGGATGCGCCATTGCCAGCCCGCAGCCTCGGCGGTGGAGCGCGTGTAAGGCGCGATGTCAACCTGCTTCGGACTAGGCGCAGCGACGGCGCGGTCGCAGGGCAGCCATTGCTGCCAATTGTCATAGCCAGCCTCTAGCGCGCCCTCGATCAAGAGGCCGCGAAAGCCGCTGCAATCAACGAAGAACTCTGCCTTGAGGGTCTCGCCATTTTCCAGCTGGATGCTTTCAATTCCGCCGTTCGTCGCATTGAGCGCCGCATCAACGACTTTGCCCTCGATCCGCTTGACCCCGCGCGCCTCGGCATATTTGCGCAGGAACGCCGCATAAAGCACCGCGTCGAAGTGATAGGCGTAATCGTAAGTCGACTGGATCTGCCGCCGGTCGGGCAGGGGATGCGCGAACTTGCCCGCCTTCGCCATGGCCCAGCCCATGGAGAAGTTGTCGATTGGCCCGTTGACCCGGCCAGCGAGGCTTTCCTGCATCCAGAAATGGTAGAACGGCACGCTGTCAAATTCGGCGCCATGTTGGCCAAACGGGTGGAAATAGCTGTGGCCAAGCCGGGCCCAATCGACGAATTCGATCCCGAGTTTATAGGAGCCTCCGGTCTCCTTGACGAAGGTCGCCTCGTCGATCCCGAGCCTCTGATTGAAATGGCGGATCGGCGGAATGGTCGCCTCGCCAACGCCCACGGTGCCGATCGCTTCAGATTCGACGACCGTGATCTTGCAGCTCTTGCCCAGCGTGTTCGCGAGCGCCGCCGCCGTCATCCAACCGGCGCTGCCGCCGCCGACAATGATGACACTTTGTAAGGGGGAGAACGCGCTGGCCATTGTCTACCCGCCGCAGCTGTCTCTGATCGTCAGGCTGGTTTCGAGCCGGTCAGACGTGGCGCGCCCGCCCTTAGTATCGATCAATTTCGAGACGAGCATACGCCCCGCGAGATTGGCGTCTTGATCAATCGTGGTTAGGCGCGGTGTGACCAGGCGCGCAGCAGGGATATTGTCATAGCCGACCACCGACACATCCTCGGGTATGCTGCGCCCGGCGCGGGTCAGCGCTCGCATCGCGCCGATGGCGATCAGGTCGCTGGCGGCGAACACGCCATCGAACTGGATACCTTGATCAATCGCAGAGCGGGTCACAGCCTCGCCAGAATGGACGTCGAAATGGGCGGGCATCAGCAGCTCATCACGCACATGGAGCCCTGCGCTTTCGAGCGCCTGGCGATAGCCGCGATAGCGTTGCTCTGCTTCCGGCGCCTCTGTATCGCCGAGGAATAGGATGCGTTTGCGACCCAAGCGCGTGAGGTGGGAAGTTGCGCGCCTGCCGCCCGCCATATTGTCTGAACCCACCGAGCAATAAGCGGCATCGGCGAATTCCGCGCCCCAGACTACAAATCGGCTGTCGCGCTGGGAAAGATCGTTGAAGGCAGCATGCAGCGAGCTTTGCCCGATGAAGATCACGCCGGTCGCTCTGCTGGTGTTCATGGCGAACTCAAGGTCTTCAGCCGAGCTTGGGCTCAAGTGGCTGATGACGAGGTCGGCGTTTCGCACTCTGGCCGCCTCGGCAACGCCGGCGAGCAGTTCAAGAAAGAACGGGTCGGCAACGCGGCTTTCGCGGGCTTGCGGGGCGGGGACAACGACTGCGATTGTCGCCTCTGCACCGATGGGCGCGTTGGGCATGGTGCTGCGAAAGTCATAATCATGCGCGCGGGCAATCTTCCAGATCGCCTGCTTGGTGCGCCGTTTGACCGCTGGATTGTCATTGAGCGCGCGCGATACGGTCGAGATCGATACTCCAGCCTCGCGGGCGATGTCTTCGAGCCGGGCCGATTTCGCGTTCTTCTGGTCCTGCTCTTCACTCATCCCGTACGCCCGTTTGCCCCCTATTGCCCGGTCGTCATGGCCCAATAGCCCGACCAGCCTTCCATAGTGGCAGTGATGGGGTCAGGTGAACCCACTTGTCGCTGGTTAGCAACCGTTTTCGCTTGCGCGAATTCTGCGGGCGGCGCCCAATCGCAAGGATTGTCGGATAGGTTGAAGGCGCACAGGACTCGGCCCGCATCGTCGGTGCGGATGAAGGCAAGCACATCTTCAGGCGTTTCCAGCAGCTCCAAATCACCCGAAACGACCGCAGTCAGAGCCCGCCTTTCCGCCAGCAGACCGCGGGTGTAGCTCGCCATGGAACTAGGGTCTTCACGCTGGCAATCAATCGCCAGATCAGCGTGGGTTTGATCTAGCTTCAGCCAGGTCCGGTTCGCGTTCGAGAAGCCAGCTTGCGGTGCTTTCGCCTCCCATGGCATCGGCGTGCGCGCGCCATCGCGGCCCAAAGTGTGCGGCCAATTGGTGATCGCCTCGGGATCCTGCAGGTCTTCGAACGCGACATGGCCTTGCGGCAGGCCCAATTCCTCGCCTTGGTAAATGATCGGATTACCGCGCAGCGCCATCAGCAGCAGCATGGAAAGCCGCGCGATTTGACCATGGCTGGCATCACCAGACACCCAGCGCGTGACGGCGCGCGGTGCATCGTGGTTTGAGAATGCCCAACTCGGCCAGCCTTCACCAGTGTCTCCAGGCCACTGCATCAGCGACCGCCGGACTGCGGGTGCGGTCAGTTTAGGCGCATAAAGGAAGTCGAAATTATAGGCGGAATCGAGCCGCTTTCCATCGGCTGTAAACGCCTTCATTTCTGCCAGTGGATCTGGCCCGCCAACCTCAGCCACTGTGAACCGACCGGGATATTGGTCGATCGTCTGGCGGATGCGCTCAATGAACAGCGGAATGTCTTCATGCGACTGGTTGAACTGCTTGATCTGCATGTCAAACGGGCGGGTCACTGCTTCCATAGGGGCATGCGAGGGCGGATTGTCGCGAAATTCCGGATCATGCATCGCAAAGTTCAGGGCATCGATGCGGAAACCATCAACGCCCCGGTCCAGCCAGAATTTCGTGACTTCCAACAGCGCGTCCTGAACCTCTCGGTTGTGGACGTTCAAATCCGGCTGGGAGGTGAGGAAATTGTGCAGGTAATATTGCTTGCGCGGGCCGTCCCACTGCCAGGCCGATCCGCCGAACACCGATTGCCAATTGGACGGCGGAGAACCGTCTGGCTTCGCATCGGCCCAGACGTACCAATCGGCCTTGGCATTGCTGCGATCCTTGCGGCTTGCTGCGAACCAATCATGCTCGTCCGAGGTGTGCGAATAGACCTGATCGATGATCACCTTCAGGCCTAGTTTATGCGCCTTGTCGATGATCCGGTCAAAGTCATCGAAATCGCCAAAGCTTGGATCGATCCCGCAATAGTCAGACACATCGTATCCGAAGTCTTTCATCGGCGAGGTGAAGAAAGGCGAGATCCAAATCCCGTCCACTCCCAATGACGCGATGTAATCGAGCCCATCGGCAATGCCGCGCAAATCGCCGATCCCATCGCCATTGGTGTCGCGAAAGCTGCGCGGATAGATCTGATAGATCACCGCGCCGCGCCACCATTCATCCGTTGTCGTGCTTGGGTCTTTGCCGTTCACAGGTCGCATCTCGTTCATTGGGCGGTCTCTGAAACTCTCGCTATGCACCAACCCAGCGCAGGCAGCTCTACCGTCACACTTCCCGGAGCGGACACGGTATCTGCGCAAGCGCCGCTCAGCGTTTCAAGCTTACGCGCGTCATAGCCGATGGCGGATTGCTGCTTAAGTGGCTCTGCCGAGGTGTTGAAGGCGAGCAGATACTCTGTGCCTTCATCAGGATCGAAACGCGAGAAGCTGACGAGGCCAGGGGCGGTGTCGTTGTAGCTGCGAGTTATCTGCTTGCCGCGCCGCAGTGCTGCATGTTCAGCGCGAATGGCGGCCAGTTCCGCGATCAGGCTGTAAAGCGGATGCGCCGTATCAAAGTTTGCCTCAGCGGTTGTCGCATCGGTGCCGATCAGATCGTTGTCATTGTAGCTCGCAGTTTTGCTGGCAAACATGTCTTCGCGTGCGGCCTGATCATTGCCGTCGCCGACAAAGCCTTGCTCATCGCCGGAATAAATCACTGGCGAGCCGCGCAGGCTCATCAGCATCGCATGGCCAAGCTTCACGCGGGCGAGCAGCTCGTCTTGAGAGATGCCGGGATTGTCCGCTTTGATCAGCGTGGAAAACCGGCCCATATCGTGATTGCCTAGGAAGGTTGGCATAGTGCGGGCTGCCTCTTCTCCGCCCTCGTAATTCACATCGCCATCAAACATTTCGACCATGACGCCAGCAGGCAAATTGCGGCCTAGCGCATCGCGGACTGCCGCCTGAAATGCGAAATCGAGCACTGCCGGAAAACCGTCGCGGCGGGTGAACCGAGCAAGGAAGCCGCTATCGCGACTTTCCGAATATACTTCGCCGAAGATATGGAAATTGCTCAGGCCTTCAGCCTCGGCGGTTTCCAACATGGCAGGCACAAACATCTGCCAAAACTCTGGGTTAACGTGTTTTGCGGTGTCGATGCGAAAGCCATCAATGCCGAAGCGGGTGATCCAGCTCTGATAGATCTCGATCATGCCGGACAGCACGCGGGGATGTTCGGTGTAGAGATCATCGAGCCCGGCAAAGTCGCCGTAAAGGCTGCTTTCCCCGCTAAAGGTCGAGCTGCCGCGATTGTGATAATAGATCGGATCGTTGAGCCACGCGGGCACCTTCACCTCGCGCTCAGCCTCCGGCACAATCGGGGTGTAAGCGAAATCCGGAGCTGTTAGGCGCGCGAAATTCTCTGCCGTTTGCACGTGATCGCCCAGAAACCCCTCATTGATCGCCTCGCCATCTGCGCCGCCGAGCTGGGAATAGGGGTAATCCGCCAGGCTGCGGTAGGCATAGCCTGTCGCCTTGCCTTCCGTGTAATCAATCACATCGGCGGTGTGGTTGGTGATGATGTCCATATAGACTTTCATCCCGCGCGCATGCGCCGCGTCGACGAAGGCTTTAAACTCGTCATTGCTGCCAAAATGCGGATCAATGCTGGTGAAATCAGTCACCCAATAGCCGTGATAGCCGGCGCTTTCTTTGCCGGTTTCGCCTTGAACGGGCTTGTTTTTGAAAACCGGTGCGAACCAGATTGCGGTCACGCCCATGCCCTGAATGTAATCAAGCCTTTCGGTCAGGCCCTTGAGGTCTCCTCCGTGGTAGAAGCCCTTGTGAGCGGGGTCGAAGCCATGGTCGAGCGTTCCTCCGCCGATGCCGCCGCGATCATTGCTGGTGTCGCCATTCTCAAATCGGTCGGGCAGGACGAAATAGACCACCTCATCTTCTGGCGGACGCTCTTGTGGCGAATTAGGCGCAGTTTGCGCTAGTGCAGGCATACTGGCCGCGCCAATTGCAGCGAGAATCAGGCTAAGGTATGGTCTCATTATCAGGCCCCTCCAATCGCTTGGATGCCATCAATTTTCTGATTTTGCAAATCTTTGTATTTTGTAAAATGCTGTCGATATTTGACCATCATATATCTGAAATAAAGCAATTTACTGAATTTCAAACGAGACCTATCAGCAGAAAATTCTAAGAAAAAAGAAAGTTTCTTGCAAAAATTTGCAATTTCGTCAGACTGGCGTGACGGCGAGTTTGCAGGAAAATGTGCTTTGAGTGCATTTCTGCGGCTCGCAAAGCCTAAGGTCTGGCGCTGATTGGCGCCATAAAAGGCCGGGGCGGGTGAGGGTGAGAGGCATTTATCATGAGTAATCCGGCCACTGGCACGGGGCAGAAGCCAGCGCTTGATCCAGCGCAGATCTGGAATATGAGCTTTGGCTTCCTGGGCATTCAGATCGGTTTCGATCTGCAAAACGGAAACGTCAGCCGGATTTTCCAAACGCTGGGCGCTGAGGTCAATGAGCTCGCAATCCTGTGGATTGCGGCGCCAATGACCGGTCTGATCGTTCAGCCGATTGTTGGCCATTTGTCGGATAACACCTGGGGCCGTTTCGGCCGCCGCCGTCCTTATTTCCTGCTGGGCGCTATTCTCGCCAGCTTTGCTTTGTTCGTCATGCCGAATTCGCCGACCTTGTGGGTTGCGGCGGGCATGCTGTGGATCATGGACGCCTCGCTCAACATCACGATGGAGCCGTTCCGCGCCTTTGTTGGCGACAATCTGCCTGATCGGCAGCGGACAAAGGGCTATGCGATGCAAAGCTTCTTTATCGGCGTTGGCGCCGTGGTGGCGGGCGCCTTGCCGTGGATGATGACCAATTGGATGGGGCTCAGCAACACTGCTCCTGCGGGCGAAATCCCTGAGACTGTCCAATGGGCGTTCTACATCGGCGGTGCCGCTCTGCTCGCGGCGGTTGCCTGGACGGTCTTCAAAACGAAGGAATATAGCCCGGATCAGCTGGCAGCATTCGAAGCCGCGCGGCAGGCAGAGCTTGGCACGGCACCCTCTGACGACGCTGGAGTGGTGCGCAGCGCCGGCCAATTCAACACCGGCGGATTGATCTGGCTTTTGATTGGATTGGCCTTTGCCGCGTTCCTGTTTTTCGCCCGGCAAGACCCGCGCCCGCAATTCTTGGGCGAGATTGAGATTGCGCAAGAGCTCTATGTCCTCGCTGGGCTGATCGCTGCTTTTGGTGTCATCCAATTGGTGGCCGGAATGCTGCGCAGCGGAGGCCGCGATGAAAACGGATTTATGGAGGTGGTCAACGATCTGTTCGCCATGCCCAAGACCATGCGGCAACTCGCGGTGGTGCAATTTTTCAGCTGGTTCGCGATGTTCGCGATGTGGATCTATGGCACCCCTGCGGTGGCGGAATTTCACTACAGCGCGCCTGATCCTACAACGCGCGGCTATCAGGACGCAGCCGATTGGTGGAGCCTGCTTGGATCCGTCCGCAATGGCATTGCAGCGGCGGCTGCGCTCGGGTTCATCTGGATCGCGTCGAAGATTGATCGCAAGCGTTTGCACAGCGCCAATCTGGCCATCGGTGCGGCCGGCTTTGCGGCGATGCTGATGATCACAGACCCCGGAATGCTGTGGCTGCCGATGGTTGGTGTCGGCATCGCCTGGGCGTCGATTGTCTCGCTCCCTTACGCGATCCTCGCTGGCTCGGTCCCGGCGAATAAGATGGGCATTTACATGGGCATCTTTAACATCTTTATCGTCGTGCCTCAGCTGATTGCGGCGACATTGCTCGGCTTTATGCTCACAGTCTTTTTCGACGGCGCGCCGATTTATGCGATGGTGATTGCAGCGGTGTCCTTTGCTTTGGCGGCGATCGCGACGCTGTTTGTGCAAGACAGTGACGTGCCGGGAGCAGAGGCATGATCCGCCGTTCGTGCATCGCGCTTGCAGCGCTGATCTCGCTTGCTGCATGCCAGGATATGGCAGCAGCGCCTGCGACCAAATACGAGCCGCAGGATTACGTTCAGTTTGAGAATGCTGAGTGGACCCGAGATGCGGTGATCTATCAGCTCAACACCCGGCAATTCACGCGGGACGGCACATTTGCCGCCGCGCAGGAGCACCTCCCAAGGCTCGCGGATATGGGCGTCGATATCATCTGGCTGATGCCGATCCATCCGATTGGCGAGGTCAATCGTAAGGGCGAATTGGGCAGTCCCTATGCGGTGAAGGATTACCGCGCGGTCAATCCTGAGCTTGGCACTGAGGAGGAATTTCGCGCCTTTGTGGATGCGGCGCATGAAAATGGCCTCAAGGTCATTCTCGACTGGGTTGCGAACCATTCCGCCTGGGACAACCCGCTGACCGAGCAGCATCCGGAATGGTACAGCCGCACGCCTGAGGGCGATTTGATGCCGCCGCAGGGGACCGATTGGGCCGACACGGTCGATTTCGATTACGCGCAGATCGGGCTGCGCGAATACATGACGCAGAGCCTTGTCTATTGGGTCCGCGAATTTAACGTTGATGGCTACCGCGCTGATGTTGCTGGATATGTTCCGCTCGATTTCTGGGAGACCGCGCGCGGCGAGCTCAACCAGATCAAGCCGGTCTTCATGCTCGCCGAATGGCAGACTCGCGATCTGCACCGCAAAGCGTTTGATGCGACCTATGCGTGGGGCTGGAAAGAAGCCATGCAAGAGACCGTCTCAGACGGCGGCGGCGCGGCGGCGATCCGGGGCTATTTCGACAGCCAGCAAACCACCTGGCCTTCCGACGCATACCGCATGGTCTACACCGACAATCACGATCAAAACTCGTGGGATGGGGTCGCCTCTGACATCTATGGCCCGGCCTATGAATTGGCCATTGCCCTATCCTTTGTCGGATCAGGAATTCCTCTGATTTACAATGGTCAAGAGGCCGATCTTGATCGTCAGTTGGAGTTCTTTGAGAAGGACGAGATCACGTGGCGCGAAGGCCGTTATGACGCGCTCTTCCGCTCCCTGATTGCGCTCAAGACCGAGAACAAAGCGCTGTGGAATGGCCGCTATGGCGCGCCCATGATTGAGGTGCCAAACAGCGCGCGTGAGCAAGTGCTCAGCTTCGTACGCGGCGAAAAGGGCAGCCGCGTGTTCGCCGTCTTCAACCTATCCGGAGAGGCGCAAACCGCCGAATTCTCGATCGAGCGGCACACCGGCAATTACGTCGATGCGTTGTCCGCTGAGCCAGTTTCGTTCGGTGAAGGCGAGGGCGATATGACCGCAGTCATGCTGCCGCCATGGGGCTACAAAATTTACCGCGAAGTGCCCTGAGCGCGGAGTCGGGCACATCGAAACAGCATTTCTCTTTGAATGGAATTGGGACGCAACATGCTAAAACGAACAGCCGCAATTGTCGCTTTTCTCTCGGCCTCTTTGGCCTTGGCGCTACCGCTGCGCGCGGAAACCCTTACCGCAACTTCGCCCGATGGCGCGATCACTTTGACGGTCAGCGATGATGGCGGGCTGGCGACCTATGCGGTGAGCCACGGCGACAAAAGCGTCATTGCGCCCTCTAAACTCGGCATGTTGTTCCGCGATCATCACGGCTTTGACCGTGATCTGGCAATCACCGGTTCGGAAACGGCTACCCATGATGCGACCTGGGAGCAGCCATGGGGCGAGCGCCGATTTGTGCGCGATCATCACAATGAACTGGCAGTGACCTTTGCCGCTCAGACGGGGCCAGCGCGCTCCCTCACCGTGCGGTTTCGCGTGTTCGATACGGGGCTCGGCTTTCGCTATGAGCTGGCAGAGCAAGAAGCCTTTACCGGCGAAATCAACATCATGGACGAGCTCACCCAATTCGGCGTCGGTGCAGAAAGCAAGGCCTGGTACACGCCCAGCGACGAATTCAACCGGTACGAGTACATCTATCGCACTGGCCGCGCTGGCGATGTCGACGATGCGCATACGCCGGTGACATTCCGCAATCCCGCCGGCGTGCACATCAGCATCCACGAGGCCGCTCTGGTCAACTACTCTGGTATGTCGCTGGAGGCTTTGCGGCAGGGCAATTTTGAAGCGCGCCTGCGTCCAGGATCAGACGGCATTCGGGTGAAAACCAGCGCACCCTTCAACACGCCGTGGCGCACCATTCAGATCGCGCCTGATGCTGCGGGCCTGATCAATTCCGACATCATCCTGAACCTCAACGAGCCGAACAAGCTTGGCGATGTCTCCTGGGTGGAGCCGGGCAAATACATCGGCATCTGGTGGGCGATGCACATCAATGAGCGCACCTGGGGCAATGACGGGATCCACGGCGCGACCAATGAAGAAACCAAACGCTATATCGATTTTGCCGCAGAGCATGGTTTTGCGGGCGTTCTGGTGGAGGGCTGGAACATCGGCTGGGACGGCGATTGGTTCAACAATGGTGCACTGTTCAATTTTACAGAGGCCTATCCCGATTTCAATCTGGAGGAGCTGGGCCGATATGCGCGCTCCAAAGGCGTGCGGATTATCGGACACCATGAAACATCTGGCGATGTCTCCAATTACGAAAGCCAGATGGAGGCCGCCTATGACCTCTATCAATCGGTCGGCGTGGCGCAGGTGAAAACCGGCTACGTTGCCGATGCGGGCGATATTTCGCGCGTGGATGAAAATGGCATCACGAAATTCGAATGGCACGATAGCCAATTTATGGTCGGCCACCATTTGCGCGCTGTGAAGGCGGCGGCGAAGCGCCAGATTTCGATCAATGCGCATGAGCCGGTGAAGGACACAGGCCTGCGCCGGACCTATCCCAACTGGATGACGCGCGAGGGCGCGCGCGGCATGGAATTTAACGCCTGGGGCACCCCGCCAAACCCAACCTCGCATATCTCCACTCTGGCGTTCACGCGGATGCTGGCGGGTCCGATGGACTTCACGCCGGGTATCTTCGATCTAAAGCCGAATGAGCGCCCGCCGGTGCGTGAAGATATGCAGCGCGGCGACCCATCCAACCGTCCGCAAACGACGCTGGCCAAGCAATTGGCGCTGTATGTTGTGCTCTACTCGCCGCTGCAAATGGCGGCCGACTTGCCGGAGAATTACGAGCAGCGCATGGACGCCTTTCAGTTCATCAAAGACGTGCCCGCCGATTGGGAGGAAAGCATCGCGCTGGCGGGGGAAGTCGGCGAATATGTCGCGATCGCGCGGCAAGAGCGCAGCGGGGATGAGTGGTTCCTGGGCGCGGTTACTGATGGCACGCCGCGCACGGTGGAAGTGCCAACGGATTTCCTCGAAGCAGGCAAAAGCTACACCGCGCAATTCTATGTCGACGGGGCGGACGCGCATTGGGACACGAACCCCTATGACATCGTCATCGAGAGCCGCACAGTAACTGGCGGAGAGGCGCTATCGCTCCGCCTTGCTTCCTCTGGTGGGGCCGCGATCCGGTTCATTCCTGACAGCGAGTAGCCGCGCCGCGACTCAGGGGGCTGTCAGGGCGCGATTTTGGACGAAGCGCGCGCGGTTTGGTTGAGGCAAATGCAAGTGATCGGCATGAAACCCGCGATAAAGCGGGAAAAACCACCTAAATGGCTGGGATAGCTAGGCAATGTCGCGATTCTCGTCTAAGCCGACTCTCATTGGGATCGAAGCAATCTGAATTGTAGAGGATGTTCGAATATGAAGCGTAATGCATTGCTGGGCACATTGGCCCTGGTAAGCCTTGTCTCTGTTTCGGCCTGTGGTGGCCGCACCGATGAAGCCAGCGCGCCTCCTGCAGAAGCAGAAACCGCAGCAGTAGAGGCCGCCGTTGAGGCGCCAGCAGAAGCAGTTGAAGCCGCCGCAGGCGCAGCCTTTGCTGATCTGACCGGCGACGCTGCAGCTGGTGAAAAAGTCTTCGCGCTTTGCCGTTCGTGCCACGTGCTCGAAGAAGGCGTGAACCGCGTTGGCCCATCGCTGCACAACATCGTTGGCCGCGTGTCCGGGTCGGTCGAAGGCTTCAACTACACCGAAGCAAACGCGAACAGCGGCATCACCTGGACCCCTGAAGAGCTCTTCACCTATCTCGAAGATCCACAGGGCGTTATTCCTGGCACACGCATGGCGTTCCCTGGGGTGAAAGATCCGCAAGATCGCGCTGACTTGATCGCGTATCTGCAAACCAACGGTGAGTAATCGCTAAGCGCGGCGGGCCTTAAGCCTGCCGATGGCAAAACAGGCGGTGTGGTTTTCCACGCCGCCTTTTTTGTGTCTGCGATTGGTTTGGTTTGTGGCCGCTACGGCGCGCGCGCTCTTAGATGCAAAGGCGAAGGCGCGGTGCGCATCTTAGCGCACACACCGGCAAATCGCGGGCGCGCGTCTCTCGTCTGTGCTCGGCTATGCGCTCAAGCGGCGGATGCCATCCGGGCCAATTCACATTGCGACCAAATCTCGCTCAGCGCCTCGACAAGGCGGTCGATATCATCATCGCTGTGCACTGGTGATGGTGTGATGCGCAGGCGCTCCGTCCCGACCGGAACCGTCGGATAATTGATCGGCTGCACATAGATGCCGTGATTATCCATCAGCCAATCGCTGATCATTTTGCACTTCTTCGCATCGCCAACCATCACCGGAATGATGTGGCTGGGATTGCTGAGATGGGGAATGCCCATGCCATCGAGCCTGCGGCGCACTTTGGCAACGCGGTCACGCTGCGCCTCGCGCTCTTCACTGCTTTGTTTAAGATGCCGGATGCTGGCCGCCGCGCCCGCCGCAACTGCTGGGGGCAGGGCGGTGCTGAAGATGAAGCCGCTTGCAAAGCTGCGCACATAGTCCACTAGATTGCGGCTGGCGGCGATATATCCGCCCATGACGCCATATGCTTTTCCGAGTGTGCCCTCGATCACATCGATCCGGTCCATCAGGCCCTCGCGCTCAGCAATGCCGCCGCCGCGCGGACCATAGAGGCCAACTGCGTGAACCTCGTCGATATAGGTCATGGCGCCATGCTTCTCGCACACGTCGAGGATCTCGGCGATTGGGGCGATGTCGCCGTCCATGGAATAGACGCTTTCAAATGCGACCAGCTTGGGCACATCGGGGCCATAATCGCTCAGCAAACGGTCGAGGTCTTCGGCATCATTATGCTGCCAGATCTTGTAGGGCGCGCGGCTGTGGCGAATGCCCTCGATCATGCTGGCATGGTTGAGCGCATCGGAGAACACGACGCAGCCCGGAATGCGGCTCGCCAAGGTGCCAAGGCCTGCCCAGTTGGAGACATATCCGCTGGTGAACAGCAGCGCAGCTTCTTTACCGTGGAGGTCCGCCAGCTCCTGTTCGAGCAAAACATGGTGGTGATTGGTGCCTGAGATATTGCGCGTGCCGCCCGCGCCCGCGCCGCATTCCTCCAGAGTGTCGTGCATGGCGTCGATTACGGTCTGGTGCTGCCCCATGCCGAGGTAATCGTTGGAGCACCAGACCGTCACGGGCTGCGTCTCTTCGCCGACAAAGCGCGTCGCATGGGGGAATGAGCCGCGATGCCGCTTGATATCGGTAAACACCCGGTAACGGCCCTCTTCGCGAACGCTGTCCAGCTCGTCCTTGAAATAGGCTTCATAATCCATGGGCTGATCCCTCTGTCTTGATTGTGCTTTGATCGTAATTGGTTGTGGCAACGGCGGCGCTGCGGCGGGGCAATGCCCAGCCCCACAGGGCGCCATCGCGGAATGGCAGTGCCAGAAAAAGGTGCTCGAGCGCGCCGAGCAGGCACAGCGCGAACAGCAGGCTAGCGCCAACCATGTCTGCGCTGCCAACGGGCGCGGCGGCGGCCAATGCGCCGAACCAAGCGGCAACCGCGACTATCGCTATTGTGGATAGGACGAGCATGGCGTTGAGGCGGTTCGGGCCGAAATAGCTCTTAAGGTAATCGAGGTGCGGCGGCAGGATTTCCAGGCTGGTGTTGGGCACGCCGACATACATATTGAGCTTCGTCGACAGCCGCATGAAAAGCAGCAGAGCAAACACGGTTGCGCCAATTTGGTTGGCGGCATTCCAGCTCAGCGAAATCAGCATCAGCGCGGTCAGCGCCAGCGCAATCTCATGATGGAGCACAGTTGCGCTCGCTTGCGTAAAGCGGGCGAGTCCGCGCGCATCCTTTGGGCAGGCCTCCCGCCGGGGGCCTGCAACCGCGCCAGTGAGAAAGCCCACCTCGTGCCATGCCCAAACCATTAGCGCACCGGCAAAGGCGAGATAGACCCCGCCAACGCTGGCCGTCTGCGCGGAGATCAGGATCGCGATCAAGCCCGCAATCCCCACTGCACCTGCGATCATCAGGCTTGTGAAGAATGTCTCGCGCCCGCGATTATCCGCCCAGGCGATCAGCCCGGTTGCGAAAAACCAGATCGCAATCGTCACCGCGATGGGGACAATATGTCCGCTCCAACTTACCACGCAGGTTGTAGCCGGATGGTCTGAGGCAGCTCGTTCGATTTGGTGCGACGGAAATACATCTTGGCAAAGTTCCAGCCAGCGCCCGTGACGCCGCTGATCCGCTTGGCCAAACCGCCAATGCCGCCTTGCGCTTTACCATCTTCGATCCGCAAAGCCGCCTGACGCAGGGCCTCCATATTGGCCCGGAATTTCGGATCATCAATGTCGAGCTCAACCGGGAAAACCTGGCGGCTGATCTGATTGCAGACCTTGAAGACCTCGTAATCATATTCGGTCGGGTCAACGCCCAGCGCCTTGTGAAACACAGGGCGCGCATGGTCGCGCACATACATGGTCGCATAGACGGACAGCAGGAAGAAGCGGATCCAAAGCTTGTTATAGCCCTTCAGAAGCTTCGGATCGGCATGCATCAGCATCGCGAAGGCTTCGCCGTGGCGAAACTCATCATTGCACCATTCCTCGAACCAATCGAAAATCGGATGGAATTTCTTTTCCGGATTGGCGGCGAGATGCCGGTAAATCGTGATGTAGCGCGCATAGCCGATCTTCTCTGACAAATAGACCGCGTACCAAATGAACTTCGGTTTGAAGTAGGTGTATTTCTTGGTCTTGGTCAGGAAGCTGAGATCAACCCCTATCCCTGCATCTTTGAGGCTTTCATTGATGAAACCTGCATGGCGGCTCTCATCGCGGGCGAGCAGTTTGAACAGCTGCTTCACATCGGGGTTTTTCGTGCGCCGGGCGATTTCGGCGTAGAGGATGCAGCCGGAGAACTCAGACGTCATCGAGCTGACCAGAAAATCGGTGAACTCGGCGCGCAGTTCCGGCTCCAGGTTTTCGATTACACCTGCGAAACTGTCGTTGTGTTTAAAGTGCGTCTTGTTTGGGTCGCCCACCATATCGGCGATCAGCTGGTCCCATTCCTCGCGCACCAGCGACACATCAATCGCGTCCAATGCGTCAAAATCCGTGGTGTAAAAGCGCGGGGTCAGAATGGTGTCCTGGGTGGCGATCTCCATCGCGTCTTCGCTGGTTATCGGGGCGTGCGCGTTCATTTGATCCTCCCTGGATTGAAGCTGACTTCGTAGAGTTCTTTGAGATCGAAGTAGGCCGCGAGGCGCGTGATCGCGCGGTCAAATGGGCCAGCGCGCGTCACGGTCGCGGCGCGTTCATAAACGGCGCTGTGGCCGAAGGGGATCTGGATCGGGTCGCCATGCACGCGCACTTTGTCGCCGGGTTCAATCGCAAGATTGCCCTCCAGCTCGACATGGGCGTGAAAATGATCTGAGCTTTGCTCCACCGATATTCGGCACGGCGTCTCGAACGTACGTGTTGGCATTAGCTTTGATCCCTCTTTAGCAATGCTGCGAAAACGGCGCGGTTGGTCGCGCCAAATGAACCCAGTTCCACACTCTTTCCGGTGGTGTCATCGCGCAGTGAGAGCGAGTTATTCTCCCACAGGGTGAGCGCAAATGGTGCCTCTGCCCCGATCCCGCGAATGCGGCGTGAATGCGCGAGGCTGCGAACGGTCGAGCGAACAAAGCCGCCTGTGCCCGGCTCAAAGCGAGCAATCGCCTCGCCAGTGGCGGCGTCTTCGATCCGCACGGCGCCAGTTTCTTCGTCAAAGAACCTCAGCGCGCGCTCTGACACGGCCGCGGTGCCTTGCGCGGCGCGCGCTTCGCTTGGCACGGATAGCTTGTCGACAAAGCCGAGGCTGACCGAGGCGGCAAGCGCGACGGTGACCAGAGCGACCACAGCCATCGCGATCACCGGGGCCTTGTGCACTTCCCCGTGCTCATGATCATATTCGTAATGAGCGCTCATGCGCTTGCTCCGGCAAGGCTAGCGCTTGATGCGGTTTGGGCGCCCGCTGTCCCTGCTTCAAAATCACCGCGTTCAATCGCATTGAACTGAGCGCTGGCACTCGCGAGATGCTGAGCCACGGCCTGTGCATCTGGCAGGGCGCGCAGCATCGGCTGGGGATGAGAGATGTGCCATGGGCGCGCATGCGGCCACAGCAGCAGATAACCGAGCACCGTCTTATCGCCGAGCTCTAAGGCGATGTCGCCGTAGCCTTTGCCGCGATCCGCGAAATGCGCTGCGGTCACTTTCTTCAACGGAACATTGATCCGCTTATCCACGGCCATGCCGACCCGCATGATCAGCCGCGCATCAGTGAGGATGTAGAGCGTGTTGCGCACGGTCAGCCATGCTGCGGCATAGAAGAGCGCGATAACGCCCGCGCCAAAAACGGCCACAAATGTCGCCGCATCATAGCGCCCCAGAGCCACCGCCAGCGCTGCCAAAGCCGCAAAATAGATCGCCATTGAGTAGGTGTGAAAAGCGGTGCGGGCGAGCACAGCCGTGTTAGGCCGTCCTTGCCACAGCACCGTTTCATCATCCGCAGGCGTCCCCAGCGGATCGCCTTGCGCATCAGGAAACTGCGGAGCGTCTTCCTGTGTCATAGCACCGGTTCCTGACGCTCTGGCGTAGCGTAGAGATAGCCGCCGCCAAAGTAAGCCATCACGCGCTCTTCTTCATCGCGAGTGATTTGGCCCGGCGTTGCAAGCTGAGGCACATCCTCAAACTGCTCTGCTGTGATCGCATCAATATCGATCAGCGGGGTCTTATCGCCGAGCAGGCCCGGTGTCTGAACCTTTGCCATAAACATTGGCGCCAGCACTTTCTTGCCGGAATTGGTCGTCACCTCGAGATAGCGGATGATGTGCTCTGACTGGTCAACCCAGACATCGCTGATCTTGCCCGCCAGTTTCTTATTCGCGTCATAGACCGGCAGACCCACAGGATCGGCGTCGTTTGGCGCGATTTCGATCTCGTGGCTGTCGCCAATCGGAACGATCCGCGGGCGGCCATCAATGGTCAGGTCTGGATTGGTTGAACGTTTCGCATATGCGCCCGGACCCATGCCGGATTTCATGGCATCGCCTTCGGGCACATAGGGCGCGCCAGCGGCGCCAAAGGTGCGTTTTGCTGGCACATCAACTGGATCGCGCGGCACGTCTTCTGGGATGTATTCGCCTTGACCGTGCGGGAGCTTGAAGACCTTCTTGTCGCCATCAGTGAGCGGCGTGCCCACCACTTTTCCGGTCCATTCATCTTCCAGAGGATAGCCTTCGCGGCGGCTTTCGCGGTTTAGATAAATGACCAGACCGATGAAAAAGAGCACGAAGAGCAGGAAGACCAATTCCGCCACGTCAAACGTGCCTACTATGTATGTTGCGTTCATCTCACACTCCTCTCATTCACACTCAGGTTGGGAACTCGCGCAGTCCAAAGGGGACTGGTGCTTCGTCGTTCCCAGATTTGCGATGGCGGCCCACCAACGGGCCGAGGGCGATCAAGCCCGCCAGCAAAAGTACAATCTCGATACAGTAAACTGTGGTGTATCCGCTGGCTCTGGTGGCCAGACCCGGGGCCAGATCACCGGCCATGGCAACGCTCGATACGCCGTCACGAATGACGCCGCCCAGCGCAATGGCGAGGCCTGCGCAGCTTGCTTGAACCGCGCCCCATACGCCGAGCGCCAGCCCAGCGGTTTCGCGCTTGGCGATGCTCATCGCCTCAATCAACGTTCCGACTGAAAACAGGCCTAGGCCAAGCCCGATTGCGGTCGCGCCGCCAAACAGCATGGCGACCGAATTGAACGGAGCTGCAAACAGGATCAGCAGGAATGCGGTGACCCCGGCGACCAAACCCATGCCGGCGATGCGCAAAGGATCGCCGCCTTTGGTAAGCGAGCGACCAGAAAGCAGGAAACCGAGCAAAGCGCCCGCTGCCCATGCGCCAGTAAGGCCCGTGGTCGCGCCCACAGAGAGGCCAAGAATTTCGCCGCCATATGGCTCCAGCAAGGCATCTTGCATCGCAAAACCTGCTGCACCGATGCCGATTGCGGTCAGGAGCCGGGCGTTGCGGCCATCATTGATGAAGGCGCGCCACAGCGTTCCAAAGCCAGGTGTCTCGCGGTTTGGCGCGGTCAGCTCTTTGTTGCGCGCTTCTTGCTTCCAAAGGGCGATGACATTGAGCACGAGGGTTAGGACTGCCGCGCCTTGGATGACTTGGACAAGCCGGGTTTCAGTAAAGTCGATCAGGAAGCCGCCGATCGCAAAAGCGGAGAACATCATGCCGATCAGCAGCATGACATAGAGCAGAGCGACCGCGCGTGGGCGTTTGTCCTCCGGCGCAAGATCGGTCGCCAACGCAAGGCCAGCAGTTTGCGTCGTATGAATGCCGCCGCCGGTTAGCAGAAATGCGGCCGCCGAACTGATGATACCAAGGGTGAAGGTGTCTTCCCGCCCGAGCAGCAGCAGCGCAAATGGCATGATCGCAAGACCGCCGAACTGCATCATCGTGCCAAACCAGATGTAGGGCACGCGCCGCCAGCCAAGGACCGAGCGGTGGGTGTCAGACCGGTGGCCAATAAGCGCGCGGAATGGAGCGATTAGCAATGGCACCGCGATCAGCACGGCGATGAGCCATGCGGGCGCATTCAGCTCCACGATTAGCACCCGGTTTAGCGTGCCATTGAGCAAGACCATCGCCATGCCGACGCTTACCTGAAACAGCGCGAGGCGCAGCAGGCGAGGTAGCGGCAGGTCTGCGCTCGCCGCATCTGCAAACGGAAGCCACCCAGCGGCGGCTTGGATCCATTTGACAGAAGGGGCGGAATTGCTGGCCATTATGCCTTGACGAGCTCCACTGCTTGCGAGGTGTAGAAGCCGGAGGAAACCCTATGCGTGCGGCCGACATGCCAACCATTCAGGCGGCTCAGACTGGCACGCAGTTCCTCTTCATTGATCGGGACAATCGCCGGGGAGCGGTCGCTCTTCGGAAAGAACTTGCCCACTTTGTGCATCGCGCCGAGCAGCGGCGTGTGCGGTGCAAAGGTGAAGAGCAGCGATGTGCCGCATTGCTCGCCCAGCTGCTCCAGCGCTGAGACGAGATCGCCCAGAGGATAGTGGATCAAAGAATCCATCGCGACGACATGGGCAAATTCGCCCAGCGCCGGATCGAGCATATCGCCAGAACGCCAGCGGATCCGGCCGTGGCCGATGAAGGATGGCGTGCGCTCGCGCGCGACCTCAACCAGACCTGCGGCGACATCAATTCCGGTCACTTCTGCTCCGCGGCAGGCGGCATCAATGCTGAGCGCGCCCGTGCCGCAGCCTGCGTCCAAAACGGCGGTGCGGCGCAGATCGGCAGGAAGCCAGCTGAGCAGAGTGGCGCGCATTTCATCGCGACCTGCTCTCACGGTAGCGCGAATGCCGCTGACTTTGGCGTCAGAGGTGAGGTCGATCCAGGCCTTGCGCGCGGTGCTGTCGAAGTAAGTCGCCAGCTGGTCGCGCTGCGCATCGTAGGAGGTGGGTGAGCGTGTTGCCATCACTCAAACCCCAGGAAGTCAAAGATATCGCGGTCCTTCATCGGCTGAGCCGTGGATGGCTCAACCCCGGCCCACAGCATCGCGGCAAGGCGCATATATTCGTCTTGTGCCTGCTGAACCTCGGGGCTGTCCTCCATTTCAAACAGAGTGCATTTCTTGAGGCGTGAACGGCGGATCGCATCGACGTCGCGGAAGTGGGCAAGCCGCTCCATGCCGATCTGGTCGCAGAACCGGTCAATCTCGTCGGTCTCGCGGCTGCGATTGGCGATCACCCCGGCCAGCCGCACGTCGTAATTCTTCGATTTGGCGGCGATGGCGGCAACAATCCGGTTCATCGCAAAGATGCTGTCGAAATCGTTGGCGGCGACCACCACGGCGCGCTCCGCATGTTGCAGCGGCGCGGCAAACCCGCCGCACACCACATCGCCCAGAACATCAAAGATCACCACGTCGGTGTCTTCGAGCAGATGGTGCTGTTTGAGCAGTTTAACGGTCTGGCCAACGACATATCCGCCGCAGCCTGTGCCTGCTGGCGGTCCGCCTGCTTCAACGCACATCACGCCGTTATAGCCTTCAAACATATAGTCTTCGGGGCGCAATTCCTCGGAATGAAATTCGACGGTCTCGAGCACGTCGATGACTGTCGGCATCAGCTTCTTGGTCAGTGTAAACGTGCTGTCATGCTTGGGGTCACAGCCAATTTGCAGCACCCGGTGGCCTAGCTTTGCAAAGGCCGCCGACAGGTTGGAGGAGGTCGTCGATTTGCCGATCCCGCCCTTGCCATAGACCGCAAACACTTTGGCGCCCTTGATCTGATCTTGCGGGTCAAGCGCCACCTGCACAGAGCCTTCGCCATCGGGTGCGCTGAAACGGGTCTTTGGATCCATCAGGTTCATAGCGTTCTCTTCCTCATCATTCCGCCGCGAAAACGCCTTCGAGACGGTCTTCGAGTTCATCACTGGCCTCGCGCAGAGCGGCGAGGGTCGCATCATCGGGTGTCCAAAGCTCGCGGTCGCACGCTTCGAGCAGCCGGCCCGCGACGCGCGCGGAGCTTTTGGGGTTGAGCTCGGAAAGACGCCTGCGCATCTCTTCATCGAGCACGAATGTTTCGCTGATTTTCTGGTAGACCCACGGGGCAACCTGTCCGGTTGTTGCGGACCAGCCCATCGTGTTGGTCACATGGCCTTCGATGTGGCGCACGCCCTCATACCCGTGGTCGAGCATGCCTTCATACCATTTGGGGTTGAGCGTGCGGCTGCGGGTTTCAAGGTCAATCTGTTCGGACAGAGTGCGGACCTTCGCATTGCCGCGCGTCGCGTCGAGAATATAGACCGGAGCGTCCGCGCCCTTGGCCTTGGCAACCGAGCGGCTGACCCCGCCAAGCCCGTCGACATATTGGTCGAGGTCGGTCACGCCAACTTCGACGCTTTCGAGATTTTGATAGGTAAACTCGACCTTGGCGAGCGCGCTTTGCAGCAGCTCGCGCTGCTGAACCGGCGCGCCATTGACGCCGTAGGCATAGCCCTTGTGCGTCTCAAACGCATTGGCGAGCTCATCGGGATCGGCCCAAACACCGCCTTCGATCAGCTGATTGACGTTCGCGCCATATGCGCCCTCGGCATTGGAGAATACGCGCAGGGCAGCTGTTTCCAGATCGCATCCATGCGCCTCTTGATGGGCGAGGCTGTGTTTGCGCACGAAGTTTGCCTCGATAGGCTCGTCCGCCTGAGAAGCAAGCAGCGCGGCCTCGGCCAGCATCCGCGTTTGCAGCGGCAAGAGATCGCGGAAAATCCCCGACAGAGTGGCGACTACGTCGATCCGCGGACGGCCCAATTCTTCGAGCGAAATGAGCTCCGCGCCGCACAGACGGCCATAGCCATCGCGCCGAGGCTTGGCACCGATCAGCGTCATTGCCTGGGCGATCTGGACGCCTTCGCTCTTCATATTGTCGGTGCCCCACAGCACCATCGCGAGGCTTTCGGGGAATGGCTCGCCGCCGTTTACATGGCGGGCGATCAGTTCTTCGGCCTGAACGCGGCCTTGCTCACAGGCAAAGGCGCTGGGGATGCGGAATGGGTCAAAACCGTGGATGTTGCGCCCCGTAGGCAGGACATCCGGATTGGCCAAAACGTCGCCGCCGGGGGCTGGCTTCACATAGCCGCCATCAAGCGCATGGATGAGTGATGTCAGCTCATCGCAGCCATCCAGCTTTTCAGCGAGTTCATCGCGGCTCGTTTCAAGATCGCTACTATCGGCAGCATCCACCATCGCATCGAGCATTTCCTCGCGGGCGCTGCCAACTGGCGGCTGGCCCAGCACATGGAGACCATGCGGGATCAAAGTGCGTTCCAGCTCATAAAGCTGGCTGGCGAGCTCGCTGATGTCGCTGCATTCAATATCCAGAGCATCGCATTGGTCATGGATCAGGGTTTTAAGATCAGCGCGCTCATCGCCATCGGCGCTGCTGCGCCAGCGCTCAACGCTCTGCTTCAGCTCAGCAAAGCCTTTGTAAAGGCCAGCCTGCGCGAGCGGCGGGGTCAGATAGCTGATCAAAGTTGCTGCTGAGCGGCGCTTGGCTAGGATGCCTTCAGATGGATTGTTCGCGGCGTAGAGATAGTAATTCGGCAGATCGCCAATCAGCCGTTCCGGCCAGCAATCGCCGGTCATGCCCGCTTGCTTGCCTGGCATGAATTCCAGCGCGCCGTGGGTGCCGAAATGCAGGACGCTGTGCGCTCCAAAATCTTCGCGGATCCAGCGATAGAACGCGCTGAATGCATGGGTGGGCGCAAAATTGCCTTCAAACAGCAGGCGCATCGGATCGCCTTCATATCCAAAGGCTGGCTGAACCCCGACAAAGACATTGCCGAAATGCGCGCCGAGCACTTGAATGTTCGCGCCGTCGCTTTGCGCCTTGCCCGGGGCTGGGCCCCATTGCGCCTCAATCTCGGCAAGGTGAGGCTCGCGCCGCACATGCTCATCGGCGGGGATGCGCGCGGCGACATTGGCATCGCTGCCGAAACGCTCTGAATTGCCGTTGATGATGGCCTCGCGCAGGGCATCAACGGTCTCTGGAACCTTGACCTGATAGCCTTCATCGGACAGCCGCTGGAGCGTCGCGTGGAGCGAGGCGAAGACGGAGAGGAATGCGGCGGTTCCGGTAGCGCCTGCGTTTGGTGGGAAGTTGAACAGCACGACGGCAAGCTTGCGCTCGGCGCGCTGTGCGCGGCGCAATTCGATCAGCTTGAGCGTTTTGTCGGCCAGGGCTTCGGCGCGGTCTGGGCAGCCCATCATCGCCCGCACATTTTCGGTCTTGGGCTGTTCGCATTTGCGCTCGCAGCCATTGCAGACCTCGCCCGGGCCAGACCGACCGCCAAAAACGCTGGGGCAGATTGATCCGTCGAGCTCGGGCAGAGCGACCATCATGGTCGTCTCTAATGGCAGCAGACCTTGATCGCGCGCGCGCCATTCTTCCAGAGTCTGGAACTCAATTGCATGGGCTGCGAGATAGGGAATATCGAGATCGGCCAGCGTCTCCGCCGCAGCTTCTGCGTCATTATAGGCAGGGCCGCCAACCAGCGAAAAGCCGGTCAGGTTGACGATGGCATCAACCGTGGGCTTGCCGCGTTCCACGAAGAATTTTTCAATCGCCGGGCGCGCATCGAGTCCGCTGGCAAATGCCGGGATGACCTTCAGGCCAGCAGCCTCAAATGCAGCGATCGCGGCATCGTAATGGCCGGTGTCGCGGCCAAGCAAATAAGAGCGCAGCAGAAGCAGGCCGACGGTTCCGTTTTTGCCAGCCTTTGCGGGCAGCAGCCGGGCGCCTTCCGAAATGCGCTGTTTGGTGCGCGGGTGATAAACCCCGACCTCTGGATATTCGAGCGGCGGCTCCGCTGCGGTCTCGCCGCGCAGGGCAATCCGCTCGCCATCGGCATAACGGTCAATCAGGCCGCGAACCATGGCGATGACGTTCTCCTCCGAACCCGCGAGCCAATATTGCAGCGTGAGGAAATAGGCCCGCACGTCTTGTGCTGTGCCGGGAATAAAGCGCAAAATCTTAGGCAGACGGCGCAGCATTTTCATCTGACCCGCGCCAGAGCTGGCGTTTTTTTTGGGCGATCCGCGCAGCTTCTTAAGCAGAGCCAGCGGGCCCTTCGCGGGCGCATCCATGCGGTATCCGCCAAGCCGGGTGAGCTTCACGATATCGCCAGCGGACATCAGGCCGAGCATCGCGTCACACTCTTCGCGCCGTGCCTCTAGGCTGGGCAAGATCGCGCGGACGTGATCATCAAGGAACAGCATCGTCGCGATGACAATATCAGCCTCGGCGATGGCGGCTTTGGTCTGCTCCAGCGCGTCGCCATTGCGGTCCCAATCGGCGGCCGCGTGCAGGCTCAGCGAAATGTTCTCTTGGCGTAGCTCGGCATTGGCGCGCTCGGCTGCGCCTTTGAGGTGATTGTCGAGCGTAACAATCACGACCCGCACGTGCGGGCGCTCAGTGGCGGGAGAGGCGGGGGCGCTACCGTGCATAATGCGCCTTCGCATCATACAAAGTGTCTAGGTCGATCTCGAAGCGGCCTTGGTCTGCGGCGAAATTCTCTGTGTTGCGGCGGGCTTTGCCGCGCACGAAGAACGGGATTTTCTTAAGCTCGCGCTCTGCCTCTGCAGTCCAGATTGTATCATTGGCAGCTTCGACTGGAGCTATAGTAGGCGCAGGCGCTTCTGGTTCTGCAGATTGGGTCGGAGTGCTTGCTTGCGGCATTTTGGGGGCATGGGCCGCGTGATGCGACGGACCAGCATCGTCGGAAAATTCAAAGTCATCGCGGAACATGGTGAGCAAATGCTCCTCCAGTCCCATCACAAGCGGGTGGACCCAGGTGTCGAAGATGACATTGGCGCCTTCAAACCCCATTTGCGGGGAATGGCGCGCCGGGAAATCTTGAACGTGAACCGGTGAGGAAATCACCGCGCAGGGCATGCCGAGCCGCTTGGCAATGTGCCGTTCCATCTGCGTGCCGAGAACGAGCTCTGGCTGAACGGCCATAATCGCATCTTCGACCGCCATGTGATCGTCGGTGATCAGCGGTTCGACATCGTAAAGCTTGGCTGCTGCGCGAATGTCGCGGGCAAATTCGCGGTTGTAACAGCCGAGGCCGCAGACCTTAAAGCCGAGCTCTTCATGAGCGATTTTCGCAGCGGCAACCGCATGGGTCGCATCGCCGAAGATAAAAACGCGCTTGCCGGTAAGATAATTGGAATCGACCGAGCGGCTCCACCACGGCATCCGGGCGGAATCGTCGCCGAGCGCAGAAGTGGGATCAACCTCTGCTAACTCGGCGACTTCCGCGATAAACGCGCGCGTAGCGCTGACGCCTATCGGGACCGTGCGAACGGCTGGTTGGCCAAACTCTCGTTCGAGCCAACGTGCCGCTTCATCTCCAATTTCGGGGTAAAGTACGATGTTGAAATCGGCCGCGCCGATTTGTGTAATGTCCTGCGGGCTGGCGCCCAATGGCGCCTCCAGGTGGATGTCTACGCCCAGCGCATCCAGAATCTTGCGGATTTCAACCAGATCATCGCGGTGGCGAAAACCGAGCGCGGTAGGGCCTAGCAGATTGACCAGCGGACGGCGGCCTTCGCGCGGTGCGCGCTCCACCTTGCGGTCGGCGAGCGTGCGGACGATTTGGTAGAAGCTTTCTGCAGCGCCCCAATTTTCCTTGCGCTGATAGCTTGGCAGTTCCAGCGGAATGACTGGGCAGGGCAGGTCCATCGCCTCTGACAGACCGGCGGGATCATCCTGGATCAATTCCGCGGTGCAAGAGGCCCCGACCATCATTGCCTGCGGCTGGAACCGGGCGGCGGCATCGCGCGCAGCGTCTTGAAACAGATGAGCCGTATCCTTGCCCAGATCGCGCGCTTCAAATGTGGTGTATGTGACCGGCGGACGCTTCCCGCGCCGCTCGATCATCGTGAACAGCAGGTCGGCATAGGTGTCGCCTTGCGGGGCGTGCAGCAAATAATGCATGCCCTCCATCGCGGTGGCGACCCGCATGGCCCCAACGTGGGGCGGTCCTTCATAGGTCCAGACGGATAGCTGCATCGCCTAAACCCTCAACACATCGCGGCGCCGAAGCGGCCGGGCAAAGAGTTCAGCAAGATCGCCAGCCTGCTCAAACCCGTGAATGGGTGAGAAGACGAGCTCAATCGCCCATTTGGTCGCAAAGCCTTCCGCTTCCAGAGGATTGGCGAGGCCGAGGCCGCATACCGTCAGATCAGGCTTGTCTTCGCGCACTCGGTCGAGCTGGCGATCAACGTGCTGCCCTTCGCTCAGGCGAGCGGATTGCGGCAACAATTCCAGCTCCCGTGCGAGGTGCGTGCGGTGGAGATACGGCGTGCCAATCTCAACCGGCTCCATCCCAAGCTCTTGATTGAGGAAACGCGCCAGCGGCACCTCCAGCTGCGAATCGGGTAGGAAGCTGATGCGTTTGCCGTTCAATTGCGCCGCGCTATGCTCGATCGCGCGTTTCGCGCGCTCACGCGGGCCAGCGATCACGCTGTTGAAGTGCATTTCATCAATGCCAAATTCGCGCGCAGCGGCTTGCAGCCAAGCGGTCGTACCTTCCGCGCCAAATGGGAACAGAGCATCGAGACGCTGCGCCCCGCGCGCTTCCAAAGCCATGGCGGTTTCAGCCAGGAATGGTTGAGCCAAGAGATAGCGCGTTTGCGGGCCGAGATTTGGCAAATCGCTCGCCTGACGCGCAGGCAAAGCGCCAACGCGTTTGATCCCGATCTGGTCAAACAGGCGCATGAATTGATCTTCGACAATATCGGGCAGCGAGCCGACGATCAGCAGCTCTTTCTCGCCGTTTGGATCGCCCGCTGGCATCTCTGGCACAAGCGAGGCGAGGCAGGCGTCTTCGCCTTGCGTGAAGGTCGTCTCGATGCCGCTGCCGGAATAGTTCAGAATGCGCACACTGGAGTTGTATTTTGTGCCCAGACGCTCGGCTGCTTTCGCCAGGTCGAGCTTGATCACTTCTGACGGGCAAGAGCCGACCAGAAACAGAGTTTTGATATCGGGGCGGCGTGCCAGCAGCTTGGTGACGACGCGGTCGAGTTCATCCTGCGCATCGACCATGCCGGCCAGATCGCGCTCTTCCATGATCGCGGTGGCAAAACGCGGCTCAGCAAAGATCATCACGCCAGCGGCGGATTGCAGCAGGTGGGCACAAGTGCGCGAGCCGACCACTAGGAAAAATGCATCCTGCATCTTGCGGTGCAGCCAGATGATCCCGGTTAGCCCGCAGAACACCTCGCGTTGCCCGCGCTCGCGCAGGATCGGCGCGCGCTCCAGCGTCGCAAGCTCCGACGCGCAGCCTGATGCGGGTGGAAGCGCGTTCATGCCGCCACCGTATTGGTAGGAGCCGCCTGAAGCCTCGCGGCGCGCAGCTTTAGGAGGAATTGCCCAGCGTTGATCACGTATGCCGCATAGGCTGCCAGCGCGACCATCATGCGCGCCTCAACCGAGCCAAAGCTGCCGAACAGCATCACGAGATAAAGCGTGTGCAATGTCAAAACGAGCATTGAGAACACGTCTTCCCAGAAGAACGCCGGCGCAAACAGCCAGCGATCAAACACAACCTTCTCCCATACGGAGCCGGTGATCATGATCGTGTAGAGCGTGAGCGTTTTGATAACGACGGAGGTATCCGCCGCGCCTGCGCCGTCGCCGCTCATTAAGAAACGAATCACCAAAACCAGGCTGATCAAGAAGACGAGAAACTGAAGCGGGGCGAGTACGCCTTGGATGGTGGTCCATACCGACTCGTCACGTCTGCGGCGCTCTTCTGCGGTGTAGAGCGCCCCTGTGCCTGCCGTCTGTGCGCCGCTTTCGCGGGCCAGTGGGGCCGTGCCATCGAGTCTTGGGTTATCCCATCCCATGTATGCGAAATACCTCCGCTTTCAATTCATGGCTTACGCCCTCTTTTACACGTGTGTCAATCTAGCTTGACGACAATTTAAATGGACAGTGTTTCATGGGGCTGATTTGCCAGCCTGTCAAAAAAGGCGTACAGTCCAATGTGTTGGTGGGATTGGATTCGTTTTGTCCGCTCGCCCCATTGGCATTGACGCGATCCGCGCCGCATCCAGACCTTGGCTGGTTTGGCAGACCGGGAGAGTCTGTAATGGCATCAGTGATTGGGGCTGGCTCAGCCGCCTTACGCAAAGTGATCAGCGAACCCTTGGCAAGGCGGAAGCGCAAAGCGCACGTTTTGAGCGATGGTGAGCAAGCTTCGCTCGCAAGCGACTCGATTGACGCGATTATCGAAAGCGAAATTCTGCCGCGCCTGCTGATGGCGCATTCATCAAACGGTGCAGCGCCGGGGCGCGGAAGCGCTCACGAGATTGATGCATTGGATGCAAGCCGATTTGCCTCGATGCCGCTCCATTCCGAAGCCGCCGAATTGTTGGAAGAGGTCGACGCCTATCTTGCGGAAGGCGTTAGCGTTGAGGCGATCTATATTGATCTGCTCGCGCCCGCTGCGCGCAAGCTGGGAAGCCTTTGGGAAGCCGACGAGTGCGATTTCGTTGATGTCACAATGGGGCTATGGCGTTTGCAAGAAGTCATGCGCGAAATTGCCGTGCGCTCGCCGCCGGTTGTGAAAGCGCTGTCAGCACCGCGCTCGATATTGATTGCTCCAATTCCCGGCGATCAACACAGTTTTGGGGCGATTATGCTCGATGACTTGTTTGTTCGGGCCGGTTGGAAAAGCGAAGTTTTGGTCGAACCAGGACGCCGCGAATTGCTCAGCCGCGCCGGGCAAAAACCGTTCGATGTGGTGGGATTGACCATATCTCGTGATTGCCCTAGCGCCGCGATCACCCACATGATCAACGCCCTGCGAAGCGTTGCCGCGAACCCTCATATGCGAGTGCTCATTGGCGGACGTGTGGTCAATGAAAACCCTGATCTGGTCGCAGAGGTCGGAGCCGATGGCACAGCGCTTGATGCCCGAGCAGCTGTTGAAATAGCTGAACAATTGGTTCGGGAAGCGATTACGAGTGTGCATCAAACGCAATAGACTAGATTGCGCATGTTAACCCGCAAACATAGCATCGAGGGCAAGAGCCCTTTCGGCGATGCAGCGGAGCTGTTTGATTCGCTGGATGCCGATGCCGCCATGAAATTGGCCATGGTTGCGGGGGATATCACGCTCGTTCTTGATGATACTGGCACCATTCTGGATGCCGCTTACGATCCAGAGCATTATCCGGGGTTAGAAAACCTCACCGGGAGCAATTGGATCGATACGGTGACGGTTGAGAGCCGCCCGAAGATCATGGAAATGCTTGCCGCCGCGCGCCGGGGCGAGGTTCAGCATTGGCGCCAAGTGAACCACACGGTCCGCGACGGCGACGTGCCGATCCGCTATGTTGTGGTCAGTGTTAACGGCGGCGAGCACCGGATTGCCTTTGGCCGTGACCTGCGCGAGGCGGCAAAACTCCAGCAGCGTCTACTGCAAGTTCAGCAATCGCTTGAGCGTGATTACCTGCGGATGCGCCAGGTAGAGACGCGTTATCGCATGCTGTTCGATATCTCTGGCGAGCCGGTTGTGATCGTCGATGTCTCCTCGCAGCGCGTGCGAGAGGCAAATCCGGCGGCGCATGATTTGCTTGGCGCGCGGGCAGGCTCTTTGGTTGGCAAGAAGCTGCTTTCCCTATTTGATCGCAATTCGCGAGACGATGTTTTGGCGCTCACGGGTTCAGCGCTGGCATCGGACAGCGTGTCTCCGGTTGAGGTTGCCCTGTCAAAAGGCAGCACGCCTGCGATTTTGGCGGCCTCGGGCTTCACTCAGGACCGCGTCCAATATCTGCTGCTGCGCCTGAACCCAGTCGCGCGGGATGAGGTGGCTGCTGAGGCCACACCGGTGCAGAACATTGTGGATCAGATGCCCGATGCCTTTGTGGTGGCTGATCGCGATATGCACCTGGTCAGCGCCAATCTCGCCTTTGTCGAGCTGGTGCAGGCGGCGAGTGTTGATCAGCTGCGCGGTCGCCATTTGTCCGAATGGATTGGGCGCCCGGGCATCGATCTGGAACTGATTACGGGACAGATCGACCAGCACGGATCAGCCCGCAATGTCAGCACCGTTTTGCGCGCGAGCAGCGAAGATGCTGGCGAGCCAGTAGAGCTGTCTGCCGTCGTCAGCGGCGATGATGAAGCGCATTTCGGCTTCGTAATCCGCCCGATTGGTCGCCGACTGCGCGATCTGCCGCCTGGCTCTGAAGATTTGCCGCGCTCGGTTGATCAACTCACTGATCTGGTTGGCCGCATGCCGCTTAAAGATATTGTCCGCGAAAGCACCGATCTGATCGAGCGATTGTGCATCGAGGCGGCGCTGTCATACACTTCGGACAATCGCGCATCCGCCGCCGAGATCCTCGGCCTTTCCCGCCAGAGCCTCTATTCCAAGTTGCACCGCCATGGATTGGGCAATTTAGCGGCTGAAAACGACTAGTTCTTTGCAAAGTTTGCAAGCGACTGGCAAAAGTGTCAAAATAATTTGACGCATTGAAGTGTCAGGCATAGCCTGCACTTATGCAGCGATCTGCGACCTCGACTCACCATGCACCGATTCCGGCGCTTCGTGATGTTGTTCAGCTTCTAAAGCCGATTACCTGGTTCCCCCCGATGTGGGCCTTTATGTGCGGCGCGGTGTCTTCTGGCGCGAGCATGGATGGACGCTGGCTGTTTGTGGCAGCCGGTATCATCCTCGCAGGGCCATTGGTTTGCGGGACCAGCCAGGCGGTGAACGATTGGTTTGATCGTCATGTCGATGCCATCAACGAACCAGACCGGCCCATTCCATCGGGGCGCATTGCGGGCCGCTGGGGTCTGTATGTGGCGATTGCGGGCACTGTTCTATCGGCGATAGTCGCGGGGCTGCTCGGCCCGTGGGTTTTGGTCGCCGGGCTGGTTGGGCTGGGCCTTGCCTGGGCATACAGCGCGCCGCCATTCCGTCTCAAATCCAGCGGCTGGGCCGGGCCCGCCGTGGTTGGCTTGACCTATGAAGGGCTCAGCTGGTTTACCGGGGCGAGCGTAATGACCGGGGCTTTGCCATCCGCGCAGGTGCTCATCGTGCTCGCACTCTACAGCGTGGGCGCGCACGGCATTATGACACTCAATGACTTTAAGGCGGTGGAGGGCGATCGCCAGACAGGGCTTAAGTCTCTGCCCGTCACTCTGGGCGTCAAGAACGCGGCGCGATTGGCCTGCGCTGTAATGGCGGCGGCGCAAGCGATTGTTATCGCGCTGCTTGCGTATTGGGGCCTGATGACTTCTGCGATTGCTGTTGCTGTCTTGCTGCTCGCGCAATTGGCCGCAATGCCGCGCCTGCTCAGTAATCCTGCGAAATATGCGCCTTGGTATAATGCCGTCGGGGTGCTGCTCTATGTGCTTGGCATGTTGGCCGCAGCGCTGGGGCTGGGGAGCTACATCTGATGGACGGCGGCGCATCATCTGCACGCGGCCTCAGCTGGTTTGCGATTGCCAGGATCGGCGTCGTTCAAGCAAGCATTGGCGCGATTGTGATGCTGGCGACCTCGCTTCTCAACCGCGTGATGGTGGTCGAATATTCGCTCGCGGCGGCGATCCCCGCCGGGCTCGTTGCTTGGCACTACGCTGTGCAATTAGGGCGCCCACTGTTCGGCCATGGATCAGACAAAGGGCGCAAACGCACGCCTTGGATCTTGGGCGGCATCATAGTGCTCGCCGCTGGGGCGATGCTGGCGATCAATGCAACGGTGATGATGGACAGCAACCGTAGCTTCGCGATTGGACTCGCGATTCTGGGCTTTACTCTGATTGGAGCAGGCGTGGGCGCGAGCGGAACCTCGGCACTGGCGCTTCTGGCCTCTGGTGTAGCGCCGGGACGGCGAGCGGCTGCGGCGGCGACCACATGGATCATGATGGTGGCCGGGATTGTCATTTCCGCCGCCACCGCTGGCACATTGCTCAAGCCCGCTTTTCCTAATGAGCCGTTTTCGCCCGATCGCTTGGTCAGTGTCGCGAGCGGTGTGGCTATCGCTGCGGTCATCGCCACTGCGCTGGCAGTCATCCGGCTGGAGCCTGCGCGGCAGGTCTTCGCTGAGACAGCCAAGGACGAACCGACCCCGGATTTCCGCGCCGCACTGGCGGAGATTTATGCGGAACCCGCCGCGCGCCGTTTCACTGTTTTCATCTTCGTCTCAATGTTGGCTTACAGCATGCAGGATCTGATCTTGGAGCCGTTTGCTGGGCTCGTGTTTGATATGTCACCCGGCGCTTCGACCCAGCTTTCCAGCATGCAGCATGGCGGTGTTCTGCTCGGCATGATCCTCGCTGGAATTGGCGGCAGCGCCTTTGCTGGGCGCATGCCAGTCGACCTCAAAATCTGGATCGTCACCGGCTGCGTAGGATCGGCGATTGCTCTTTCAGGCCTCGCCATGGCCGCTGTTTACGGGCCGGGCTGGCCGCTGGCCGCCAATGTCTTTGCGCTCGGGTTTTGCAACGGCGTGTTCGCGGTTGCCGCCATCGGCGCCATGATGGGCCTAGCCGGATCGGGTGAGAAAACCCGCGAAGGCGTGCGCATGGGCGTGTGGGGCGCAAGCCAGGCGATCGCCTTTGGCCTAGGCGGCCTTCTGGGCGCGCTTGGTGTCGATTTCGCCCGCCGCACCAATCAGGGCGACGGCGATGCCTTCCAACTGATTTTCGCGCTCGAAGCCGGGCTTTTCATCATCGCTGCCGGCCTGGCGCTGCGCGCCACTCGCCGCATTCATTCCTCGCAAAAACAGGTGTTCGCATGACTGAGACGATCTATGATGTTGTCATTGTTGGTGGCGGCCCATCTGGGGCGACGGCGGCTGATGATCTGGCCCGGGCTGGTCATTCGGTGCTGCTGATGGAGCGGGGCGGGCGGATCAAGCCATGCGGCGGTGCAGTGCCGCCGCGCTTGATGGAAGATTTCGAGATTCCGCAGAGCCTGCTGGTCGCGCGGGCGCGTTCGGCCCGCATGATTGCGCCTTCGAACCGCGCTGTCGATATGCCGGTTGGCGAGATTGGCTATGTCGGCATGGTCGACCGCGAAGAGTTTGACGAATGGCTGCGCGAACGCGCGGTGAAAAGCGGTGCAGAGCGGCTGCAAGCGACCTTTGAGCGGATTGAGCGTGATGAGGAGGAAGGCACGATCGTGCGCTTTCGCCGGGAGCGCGGCGGCGCGATTGAGCAAGTGCGCTCGCGGCTTGTGATTGGCGCAGATGGTGCCCGCTCGGCGGTTGCCAAGCAAAGCATTCCGGGCGCTGAAAAGATCCCCTGCGTGTTCGCCTATCACGAGATCATTCAATCCCCTGATCATGCGAATGACGCCTATGATCCGGCGCGTTGCGACGTATTTTACCAGGGCAAACTCTCGCCAGATTTCTACGCTTGGGTGTTCCCGCATGGCAAAACCGCCAGCATTGGCGTGGGCAGCGCAAACAAGGGCTTTTCCCTGCGCGGCGCGGTGACAACCATGCGCGACGAGCTCGACCTCGCCAAGTGTGAGACAGTTCGCAGGGAGGGCGCGCCGATCCCGCTCAAACCCCTCAAACGTTGGGACAATGGCCGCGATGTGATCGTTGCAGGCGATGCGGCGGGCATTGTTGCCCCGGCATCGGGTGAGGGCATTTATTACGCGATGATCGGCGGACGCTATGTGGCAGAGGCCGCGCGGGCATTTCTAGCGACGGGCGAGGTCAAGGCCCTGCGTCAGGCGCGCAAACAGTTTATGAAAGAGCACGGCAAAGTGTTCTGGGTCCTCGGGATTATGCAATATTTCTGGTATTCCAGCGACAAGCGGCGTGAGCGGTTTGTGACCATGTGCGCCGATAAAGACGTGCAGCAGCTGACCTGGCAGGCCTATATGAACAAGCGGCTGGTACGCTCCAAACCGATGGCGCATGTCCGAATATTCTTGAAGGATTGCGCGCATCTGCTGGGGCTGAAGGCGCCTGCTTAATGGGTAGAGTCTGGGTATTACCGGTCGTCATCGCAAGTATTGCAGCGATTGCGGTGGCGATGCTGGGCGCGACGATCACCGATCTTGGCCCGTGGTATCAGTCGCTTGAAAAGCCGAGCTGGAACCCGCCTGATCAGCTGTTCCCAATCGCCTGGACGATTATCTTTGCTTTTGTGACGGCATCGGCCGTTTCCGCTTGGTTGGCCGCACCGACCCGCCGGGTGTCGGACGTGCTCATTTGCTTGTTCTCGCTCAATGCATTTCTCAACATCACTTGGAGCCTGATCTTCTTCAGGATCCAGCGACCAGACTTGGCTTTCATAGAGTTGTTGCTGTTGTGGCTGTCGATCCTAGCGCTCATTATCTACTCGTATCGATATTCAAAGGCAGCCAGCCTGCTGTTGGTGCCTTATCTGATCTGGGTAACGATTGCCGGGGCGCTCAATTGGCAAGTGATTGAGCTCAACGGGCCATTTGGCTGACCTTCCATTCATGATGAGCGGTTTCTTCCAGTCCGGGCATGCTGCCGATTTGGTGCTCGCCGTGCTTGCATGTGAGGCGCTGTGGCTGAAGTCGCGCGGTTGGGCATGGGGCGGTATCTTCGCTCTGCTCGGACCGGCGGTGTTTCTGGTGCTTGGGGTGAGGGCCGCTCTGGTGGGAGCGGCGTGGTACTGGGTGGCATTGCCGCTGGCGCTTTCGCTGCCACTGCATCTGATTGATTTGCGTGCGAGGTTCGCCGCGCGGTCCGGCCAAGAGTAAACACCCGAAGAACAGTCACCAACGCGGTGCAATCCATATTCTTTGCAGGCAAAGAAAAACCCGGCCCCTGATCAGGAACAGGAGCCGGGTTCCCTTATTAGCGAGCTCTACCCGTCGGGAGAGGAGGCGGGGGCCCGCTCGGGCCGCTAAGCCTTTGTTACTCGTTTATTCTGGTGCGTAATGATGTTCCTGTGCCCACAGGTACCAATTGTCGACCACCGTGCCGGTCAACAGGATGCCGATACCGCCTGTAAAGGTCGTGAGTACTGCGAACCACCAAGCCCAGCGGTGGATCGATTCCATCGTGGCGTTAAAGCCCATCGTCCAGCGCCAGAACAGTCCAGCGCGCTCCGATGCTGTGCCGCGATCGGTGATTTGCTCGATCTCGCGCTCACCGCCATAGCGGCCAACAGCCAGGATCGTCGCGCCGTGCATGGCGAACAGCAGGGCTGAGCCATAGAGGAACACGATCGATAAAGCGTGGAACGGATTGTAGAACAGGTTCCCGTAAATCAGCGAGAAGTTGTTGGTCCAATCAAGGTGCGAGAAAATGCCATATGGCACCGCCTCGGCCCAGCTGCCCATCAGTAATGGGCGGATAAAGCCAAGCACCAGGAATAGCCAGATCGCGCTCGCAAAGGCCCATGGAATGTGCATGCCCATGCCCAGCGCTTTCGCCCTAGTGTAGGTCCGCGCCCACCAGCACAATACTGAGATGGTGAGGAACGCGCCGGTCAAGATGAACCAGCCGCCTTCATTCAGCGGGACAATCGGGCTGAAGCCATATTCCGGACCGGGAGGGTCAAGCGAGAGCCAAAAAAGCTCGCGCATGAACCCTTGCGGACTCCAATTGACCTGCGCCCAGAAATTCAGGCCGATGATCATGATCGCCGCACCGCCAAAAGCGAGCGCGATCATGCCCAGCCAGCCGAGATAGAACGGCCCGATCTGAGCCTGTCCGATCTTGCCCGCCCAATAGCTGTAGAAGGTCTGGTTGATCCGGTCTTCGTTCCCAGCCGGCAGCGCAACGCCCATCTCAGGGGCCGCTTTGACCTGGATTTGAGTGAAGATATTTTGATAGCGTAGCATTATCAGGTTCTCCTCAAGACCAGATCGGGATGGCTTTCCAGAAATCCCAGAATTCGACCCAGCTGCCGACGTACAATGGACCAGCGATCACGATGCAGGCCGCGCTCCAGAACCCAGCGTTTAGTGCCAGGATCAGACCGACCCGGTGAATGCCCAAAGTGCCGACCGAATAGCCGATGAAATCACGGAAATAGGTGTCTTCATATTCTGGCGATTTCACCTCAGTGCCCTTTTCAGGGTTCACCGCAGAGAGCACCAGCGAGCCGTGCAAAGCCAGCGCGAGACACGTCGTAAAAAAGAACGTGATCGCGATCATATGCAGCGGGTTGTAGTGGAAGTTCACATATTGGTAGCCGACGTTAGAGACCCAGTCCAAGTGGGTCCAAATCCCGTATGGGAAACCGTGGCCCCATGCGCCCATCAAGACCGGGCGAATAACCACCAGGGTCACGTAAGCAAGCACGGCAAAGCTGAATGCGAACGGGACGTGCAGCCCCATGCCCAGCTTGCGCGATATCTCCACTTGCCTTAGCGCCCACGACCCAAAGGCCACGATCGCGCAGGCTGTAATGACTTGCCAATAGCCGCCCTCATTGAGCGGCATCAGCTTAAGACCGGCTTCAATGGCTGGAGGATCGATTGAGATCAGCCACGGGTTCAGGGTTGGCCCCTGAGCCGCAGAGGCAAAGATCAACATGGTCCCCAGCAGCGCACTGATCGCCGCTGTCACCCCGAAAAATCCGACGTAAAATGGCCCTACCCAGAAATCGAAGAGATCCCCTCCGATCAAGGTACCACCACGCACACGGTATTTGCGCTCGAAACTAAGGAGCATAAATCCATCCTCCCCACCAAGACGGCAGGTTCTTCTCGTGTTCGTTAAGTTGTTGGAGGCAGGCGAACCTGCCTCCACACTTGTGAAAGCTCGACTAGCCGGAGGCTTCCGAGCTTTCGATCACTGCAGCTGCTTGTGACGAGGTCGCACTGGCTCCATCGAGCCAGTTGTAGCGGTCCGTGCTAAGCAGAATGAAGTGGATGCTAAAGGCCAGCACAGCCAAGCCCACATGCAGGGCAACAAGCACCCGGCGAACATCAAATTGATGCCAAATTCTCCACATAGGTAATTCCTATCTTTTGATTATTAGGGGATCGGAAGCCAAGGCTTGTTAATCCAAAGCAAAAGGTGAGCGACGACAGCAATGCCGACGTAAAGAGCGAAGGTGCCCATAAATGCTTTATGGATCTCCTTGGCTTCTTCGTCGGTCAGATACGTGCCAACGCTCGGGCGATCAGCCGGATCGTTCATCGGTATTCTCCGTATTCAATTGTTGGAGTGAGGGCATAACTGCCCCCGACGATATCCCCGCGTGATCCCCCACGTGGATTTGGGAGCCTGTTTCCAGGCAATCTTGTAAACTGGTTGGTTCGCTTGGCGCTCATCATGCGCTTTCTCCTTCGAGAAGAGCGTCCGCGAGGCAATCTGCGGTCACGATGGTGTTGCCGTGGCTGCGCGCCGCCCGTTCGGCGGCATCGCGTAGACGCTTGGCTGCGGAAATGCGGATTAGGACCGGCTGTGCCTCGACCAGCTCATCGAGCTTGGTCTTGGCGGCATCGTCCCAGGTCAGCTCGGTCAGCTCGCGCGCCGGCGTGGCGGGCACTTTGTCCATCTCGGTGCCGAGCGGCAGGATGTGGAACAGCGCATCAAACAGCGCATTGCAAACTTCTTGAACGAGATATGTCGCGCCCGAATAGCCCATGAACGGTGTGCCGGTGTGGCGGCGGATGGCCGCCCCGGGGAAGCTCGCAGGGATGTAGATCCCGCGCGCGCCGCATTCGGCCATATACATCCGCTCATTGTAGCTGCCGAACACCACCAGCGGCGGGTTGGCGGCAATGGCTGCGCGCACATCTTCGTTCTTGGGTTTGACTCCTGCGCTGCGCGAAAAGGCGAAGGCGCATGGCAGGCCCATGTCGTCATCGAGGAAATGCTGGATGCCGCGCGCATAGGTCTCGTTGGCTACAATTCCGAAGTTCGCAGTACCAAAGAAGTCTTGCGTGACCGAGCGCCACAGATCCCACAACGGCTTGATCGTGGTGTGCTTCTCACGCTCGATAAAGGGCTCTGGATCGAGGCCCAGCTCTGCCGCCAAGGCGCGCAGGAACTTCGTTGTCGAGGACAGCCCAACTGGGGCTTGAAAATAGGGCCGCTCCAAGGTCTCGCACAGATTGCGACCAAACTCGCGGTACATGCAGACATTGGCGTCTGACATGCCAAGCTGGCGAATATCGGCGAGGTGGCTACCGAGCGGGAAGACCATGCCAACCTCTGCGCCGATCCCTTCGATCAGACGCCGGATTTCGGCGAGATCGGAGGGCATGTTGAACATGCCATAGGACGGGCCGATGATGTTGACGCGCGGCTTCTCGCCTTCTTTGCGAACGCGCGGTTTCGGGTTCTTCTTCGGCCCAAACTCGGTCCACAGCCAGGTGAGCGCGCGGTCGGCGCTTTCCCACTGATCTTCATCGATAGTGCGCGGCAGGAAGCGCTTGATATTGGTGCCTTCCGGCGTCACACCGCCGCCAATCATTTCAGCGATGGAGCCGGTGACGACAACCGCAGGCAGTTCCGGATCGAGCGTTTCCCAAGCGCGCTTCATCGCGCCTTCCGTGCCCGTTTTGCCAAGCTCTTCTTCGCCCAGACCCGTTACCACGATGGGCAGCTCATGCGGGGGCAGGGCATCGGTGTAATGCAGCACGGACGTGACCGGCAGGTTCTCGCACCCGACCGGGCCATCGATGATGACTTGCAGGCCTTTGACCGCCGTAAAGACGTAAGTGGCGCCCCAATAGCCGCCAGCGCGATCGTGATCGAGAACGAGGGTCATGTGCCCACCGCCTCAGCCGCCTTGCGGGCCGCTTCGTTGAGTGCCGCGTATTTTTTTCTGAATTTCGGACGATCAATCGGCGTGTCTTCCCAAACGCCCGCTGCGTGCTCTGTGCCGACCCCTTCGAAGAAATCGCGCATCTTATCGAACCTGGCCTTGTTGCCCATCGCCGCATTGATGACTTGAGCGAGACTACCCGCACCTGCCGGACCCATCAGGGGCCGGGCAGAGATGAGGTTGGTGAAGTAGAGCGAAGGAATCGCCTTCGCCTTGGCATGTTGGACCACCGGAGTGGTGCCAATCGCAAGATCGGGTCGAAATTCAGAAATCGCGGCAATGTCTTCTTCAAGGCTCGCGCGGAAGTTCACCCGCACGCCGTGTGCCTCCAGCCATTCGCGGTCCGGATCGGACCAGCGCGTTTGCGGGCATGCACTGCCGACATAGGGCACATCTGCGCCGCTTTCGATCAGCAAGCGAGCGACGAGCAATTCAGATCCCTCATAGCCGGACACAGTGATGCGGCCGTTGATGGGTGCGGAGACCAATGCGCCTTTGATCGCACCGACCATTGTGTCTTTGACGCCGTCGACCTTGCTTTGCGCGAGACCCAAAGTCTGACCCAAGCAATCGAGCCATGCGGCGGTGCCGTCTGCGCCGACAGGGGCGGAGCCAATGATCGGGCGGCCGGCCTTTTCAAATTCGCGGATGCTGGCGGTGTAGAACGGGTGGATCGCGGCAACGACCGCGCAATCAAGTGCGGAATAGAGCTCGCGCCATTCGCGCGTTGGCACAACCGGGCCAGCGGCCAATCCCAGCGGCTCCAGCATTTGTCCGATGCCGACAGGGTCAGCCGGGAACATCTCGCCCAGCAAGGTGACGCTTGGCTTGTCTGTTCGCTCAGCTGGCGCAGCAACCGGGCCAGCAGCCACTTCCTCGCGTGCATATTGCAGCATCGCGCCAGCGAGGACGTCTTTCGCCTCGGCATGGGTGGGAATGCCAAAGCCAGGCACATCAATGCCAACAATGCGCACGCCGTTGATCTGCTTCTTCAGCAGCCGAAGCGGCACACCGCTCGCGGTGGGTACGCACAGATTGGTGACAATAATCGTGTCGTATTGCTCAGGATCAGCGAGGTCTTCGACCGCTTCCTTGATGTCCTCAAACAGCTTGCCTGTGACCAGCGTTTCGCTGCTGAACGGGACATAGCCCACCGTCCGCCGCGCACCGTAGAAATGCGAGGTGAAGGTGAGGCCGTAAACACAGCAGGCCGAGCCTGAAAGCACGGTCGCTGTGCGGCGCATGCGAAGGCCCACTCGGAGCGACCCGAAGGCTGGGCACATGCTTTGCGGTTGGTCATGCGGGCCGACTGGATAATCGGCCTCGTATTGATCGAGAATGTCGCTCTTGCCAGCAGCGCGCGCGGCCTCGTGCATGGTCTCGCCGCTGGAGCACGCGCCACCTTCGGGCGCTGGCGCAGCCAGGTCGAGCGTGTCGCGATTGCGGCCCATATCAGGGTTCGAGGCGGGAGCGTCTGTCATCAGATTTCGTCGTAAATGACCTCGAGCGATGGTTTTTCTTCGAACACGCCGCCGCGCATGTCAGCCTGAGTGGCGGGGACGAGCGTGATATTTCCACCTGTTTCTTCTGGTGAAAACAGACCCAAAAGACCGTCTTGATCGAGCGGGCTTGGTTGCAGCGGAGGAGCGGTCTCGACATTGCTTGCCAGCGTCTCAAACAGGCTACCCCATTCGCCATCAGGCTTGCCAATGATCTGATAATTGGCGGATTTGCGCCTGATGTCCTCATCAGCCGGAATAGCTGTCAGAACCGGGATGCCGACCGCTTCAGCGAAAGCGTGTGCTTCACCGGTGCCATCATCCTTGTTCACGATCATGCCGGCCACACCAACATTGCCGCCCATTTTGCGGAAATATTCGACCGCATGGCAGACGTTGTTGGCGACATAGAGGGATTGCATGTCGTTCGAGCCGACCACGATCACCTTTTGACACATGTCCCGTGCAATCGGCAGGCCGAAGCCGCCGCACACCACATCGCCAAGGAAATCGAGCAGGACATAGTCAAAGCCCCATTCGTGAAAGCCCAGTTTTTCCAGCAGTTCAAAGCCATGGATAATGCCGCGACCGCCGCAGCCCCGACCAACCTCTGGCCCGCCAAGCTCCATCGCGAACACGCCGTCACGCTGGAAGCAGACATCCTCGATGTTCACTTCTTCACCGGCGAGTTTTTTCTTCGAAGAGGTTTCAATGATCGTCGGGCAGCTCTTGCCGCCGAACAACAGGCTGGTGGTGTCTGACTTTGGGTCGCAGCCAATCAGCAGCACGCGTTTGCCCTGCTGCGCCATCATGTAGCTGAGGTTGGAAAGCGCAAAACTCTTGCCTGAGCCGCCTTTGCCGTAAATCGCAATAACCTGCGTTTCGCTGGTCACTTCGCCGGTGTGAACGGGATCGGGCTCTTGGTCAGCCTCTTCACGCAGTGCTTCAGCCTGTGTTTCGAGCATTGTCATGCGCAGACCCTCCAATCGAGAACCATTTTTAGGCAGTCGGGATCGCCGAATGCGCGTGGGTAAGCCTCTGATGCGTCGGCGGCAGAGCGCCGGTCGCTGATCAATCCGGTTAGGTTAAGTTTGCCGCTTTCGATCAGCGCGCAAGTTTGCGTGAGATCAGCAGGCTGCCATTCAGCGGCGATGCGCAGACGCGCCTCGGCCATGAAGGCAGGGGCAAAATCAAAGCTTAAGCGCTTGGAATAAAAACCGGCGAGCGTGATCTCTCCGCCCTTGGTAAGGCGCGTGATCAGCATGTCGAGCAGCTTCTCATCGCCGCTAGCATCGTAGATCGACGCATAGTCGCGCCGCTCATCCTGATCGGGTGCAATCACGCTGTAGCCTGTTCCGCCTTCGCGGCGACCGGCGTGGGTTTCCCAAACTGTCGGCGCGGAATGGCCCAGCGCGATTGTTAGACGCGCCAGTAAACGGCCAAGCACGCCGTGGCCTATAATAAGGTCGGGCGGTGTGCCGCCATTGATCGCGTGAAGCGCGGTTGCGGCAAGTGCATGCAGCACGCCTGCATCGCCCAGCGACTCGGAAACGGTGAAGGCGCGGGAGGATGAGACAACCAGACGCTGCGATGTTCCGCCGAACAATCCGCGTGCCTCAGTGTAGCAATTGGCCCCTGGCACAAACACCCAATCGCCGATTCGCGATTTGGCCTCCGCGCGCGCATCAACAATGCGACCGACCGATTCGTACCCAGGCACCAGCGGGTAACCCATCCCTGGAAATTCAGGCATTTGCCCGTTCCACAGAAGCTTTTCAGTGCCGCCGCTAATGCCGCTAAATGCTGTTTCTACGAGGACATCGGAAGGCTTTTGTGCGGTCAGCTCAAGCGTCCGGAGCGCTAAGCGCTCTGGTCCCTCAAGTGTGACAGCCAATGCTTCCATCTGGTCCTCTTCCCCTTTGTCGCAATGTCTACGATCAACAGTGGAGGGGTGCTTCCCCTGACTGTCAGGTACGCCTAACAACACATAGTGTCAAATAAACAAGACAGTTAGCTGTCAAGCTGTCGCGACGATGGCGCCGGACACAACTGGCTGGGGCGTTGAAATGATGCGTGAACTTGAAAAGCCAGCTTCGCTCAGCATGGCGCGGATCTCCGATGCGCTGCGCGGGCGGCCAGATCCCATCGCCCAAAGGTAAAGCCCGAAAAACGCATCTCCCATGCCCTTTGCGCCGCGCACACCGGCCATGGGCTCGGCAATCAACAGGCGTTTGCCGGGCTGCAATGCTGCACGAATATTGCGCAGCAATTTTAGCGCCGGTTCGTCATCATGATCATGCAAAATACGGCTGAGCGTGATGAGATCGTAGCCTGTGGGTATCGTGTCTTCAAAGAAGTTACCGCCATGCGCCGTCACCCGCTCCGCGCCCAGTTCCCGCGTTAACGAGTCGCGCGCCGCATCGGCGACTTCGGGCAGGTCGAACAGGCCGAGTCGCGGCTCTGGGTGCGCGGCTCCGATGGCTTTTAGGAATGCGCCGTGTCCGCCGCCCACATCAAGCAGTGATGCGACGCCGCTAAACGAGAAGGCGCAGAGCACCTGTTCGGCAACAAAGTGATGAGATGTGGCCATAAGCTCGGAATATTCGGCGGTTTCATCGCCGCGCTCTGCATGGCCGTGCAATGCGCCAGCGTACGACCAATATTGCGAGAGCTCTGTCGGCTCGCTGCGGTTCTTGCGCAGCAGGTCGAGCGGGTCAGTAAGATCGCGGTACAATAGGCGGTGATGACGGATCATCGCCTTTGCTCCAGCATTGCTGTGGAGCGCCGCCCCTTGTTCGCCCAGCATCCAGCGACCGGGTGCCACTTCTTCCACAAGTTCTAACGCCGCCGCCGCGCGCAGCAATCGCTCTGCAGCAAAGGGTTCAAGCTCGGCAAAGCGGGCAATCTCGCTGAGTTCGCTCGCGCCTTTCGCAAGGTGGTCGATCAGACCGCTCTCGACCATCGCAAACAAGATTTTGAAATAAGCAAAGCCTGCGATGAGATCGAACATGCCCGCCGCCCGCTTGCGAGCGACGCCGCGCATGAACGGAATGCGCGCGGTCCAATGCTGAAAACTGGGATTGCCGATCACGGCATTGCGGCGCGCCGCCCAACGCTCACGCAGCGTCGCAAACGCCATTAGTTTTTGATCCAATTGAGCAACATCTGTCCAAAAGGTTGGACATATTGAGTGTAAAGGTCAATCATATTGCACAGGAGAGATGCCTTTGAGCGCGCGAGTCGTGATAATCGGTGCAGGAATTGGCGGGCTGGTGAGTGCCGCGCTTCTCGCTGCGCGCGGACACGATGTAACGGTGCTGGAAAAAGAGGTCTGGGCCGGCGGCAAGGCTCGCCGGGTTGAGGTGGATGGCCAGCCTATCGAGGCAGGCCCAACCGTTTTCACAATGCGCGATGTGTTTGACGAAGTTTTCCGCGCTTGCGGGGCTCGGCTGGAAGATCACGTGAAAATCCAGCAGGCAGAGGTGCTGGCGCGCCATGCCTGGGGCAATGACACGCACCTCGATCTGTTTGCCGACCCATTGCGCAGCGAGCAGGCGATCGGCGATTTTGCAGGCGCCGATGCGGCGGCGGGCTACCGCGCCTTCAGAACGGAAGCCGCGCGGATATACAATGTGCTAGACGAGCCATTTATGCGCGGGGCCAAGGCAAGCACGCCCTTGCCAATGATGTGGCGAATTGGTCTGCGCCGCCTGCCAGAGATGGCAGCGATGAAGCCGTTTGAAAGCCTGTGGAGCGCGCTGGGCAAGCATTTTAAGGATCAGCGCCTGCGGCAATTGTTTGCGCGCTATTCGACCTATTGCGGTTCCTCGCCTTATCTTGCCCCAGCCACCTTGATGCTGATCGCCCATGTTGAGGCGAAAGGCGTGTGGCTGATCGACGGCGGCATGAATGCGCTTGCCAACGCTTTGCGCAAGATCGCCGAGAGCAAAGGTGCGCGCTTCCGGTTTGAAACACCGGTGGCGGAGGTACTGACGGATCGCGGCGCGGTGAGCGGGGTCAGGCTGGTCTCCGGCGAGCATATCGCGGCGGATCGGATCATCTGCAACGCCGACCCTGCCGCACTTTCATCCGGTAAATTCGGCCATGATGCGGCGCGCGCTGTGCCCCAGCTGGCGCCGCAAAAGCGCTCGCTTTCCGCCTGCGTCTGGTTTGCCCATACCAAGACGTCTGGCTTCGCGCTGCAGCATCACAATGTCTTTTTTTCGCGCGACTACCGCCGCGAGTTTGATGAGATCGCGAGCGGCCAGGTTCCCAGCGACCCGACCGTTTATGTTTGCGCGCAAGATCGCAGCGCCAAGGCGCACGCAGGCGGCGCGGCCAATGATCAGCGCGAGCGCATTCAAATCATCGTCAACGCACCCGCCAATGGCGACACTCACACCTACACACAGCAGGAGATCGAACGATGCACCGAGCAGATGAGGACAAGCCTGATGCGCTGCGGTCTCGAGCTGGAGGAGGCCATGCCGAGCTCCTTGGCGACGCCGCAGACCTGGGCGAAGCTGTTCCCATCGACGGGGGGAGCGCTGTACGGCCGGGCATCGCACGGCTGGGCGGCATCGTTCCAGAGGCAAGGACCAAAGACCAAGATCCCCGGGCTCTATTGCACGGGCGGGGCGACCCATCCCGGAGCGGGGGTGCCTATGGCCGCCTTAAGCGGGCGACTGGCTGCCAACACGGTGAGCTCGGACCTCGCTTCGATGCGTCGGTTCCACCGGGCGGCTATTCCTGGTGGTACATCGACGCGATCAGCGACGACGGAAAGCACGGCCTGACCATTATCGCCTTTTTGGGCAGTGTCTTCTCGCCCTATTACAAGGCGAGTGGGCGCGGGCGTCCAGAAGATCACGCCTCGCTGAATGTCGCGTTGTATGGCCCGCAGGCGCGCTGGGCGATGACCGAGCGCCCGGCAGATAACGTATCGCGCGATGCCAAGTTGTTGAGCATCGGGCCGAGCAGCGTTCGATGGACCGGCGATGCGCTGGAGATTGATATTGCGGAGCGCGACAAGCGGCTGGGCATTCCCTGGCGCAGGCCCGTGCGCGGGCGCGTTCGTGTGGTGCCGGAAATGCTCAACCCGGTCGGTTTTGCGCTGGACCCCGAGGAAAAGCACATCTGGCAATGCCTCGCCCCGCGCGCCCGGATTGTGGTGGAAATGAACGACCCCGATATTTCATGGAGCGGCAGCGGATATATTGATCACAATCGCGGGACGGAATCGCTCGAAGAGGGCTTTCGGTCCTGGCATTGGTCGCGCGCGCATCTATCTGATGGTGCGGTGGTTTGTTATGAGGGCGAGCGCGCCGATGGCTCGCGCTTTGCCAGCGCATTGCGGTTTGATCAGCACGGCGTGCCCGCTCAGGACGAACTGCCAATGATGGCGGATTTGCCCAACAGCAAATGGCAGGTCCAGCGCCGAACGCGCGCGGACAAGGGCGAGGCGAAGGTCGACAAAACGTGGGAGGACACCCCGTTCTATGCGCGCTCAACAGTTTCTTCTCGGGTCTATGGCGAACCGGTGATTGCGGTTCAGGAAAGCCTCGATCTGCGCCGCTACGCATCGCCAATTGTGCAGTTTATGCTGCCGTTCCGAATGCCGCGCCGCAAGTTTTAGTCGGCATTATCGCTGCTGCTATCAGCTTCTGTCGCGGCAGCTTCCTCAGCCTCGCGTTGACGGCGTTTCGCGCGGTCCTTCTCGAGAGATTTGCTGACCGACCAATATTGCCATCCGGCAAAGCCGAGCGCGATTCCGTAAAAGAAGACGATTTCGATCCAGCCGTAATTGTGGCCCTCCATCTGCGTTCTCCTTACCGCTCGCCGCTGACGCCATGAAGCTCAGCAAAGGCTGCAATCAGGCGCGCGGCGTTCTTGGGGGCTTCTTCATGCGCCAGATGACCAAGCGCGGGCAGTTCCTCAAGCTGCGAATTGGGCAGCACTTCTGCTGCTTCGCGAGCAGCCGAAACCGGCACCGCATTGTCGCGCTCTGAATGCACCAACAGGACTGGATTGCTAACCTGCGGAAGGCGCGATTGCAGCGCGGGCAAATCCCAATTTGCCATCATTGAAAGCGCGCCTTTGGTGTGCCGGCTGTTGCGCAGCAGGGCGGCGTAACAAGCCATCCCCTCCGCATCGATTTGGGACTGAGTGGCCCGCGTCAAGAATCGCTCCGCATCCTCGGCGCGCGCGACGCTTTTGGAAAACAATCGCGGCACCAGAGGGTTGACGAACAGCAGTTTCGCAAAGGCGGGAAAGAGCTGGGCCGCGAGACCTGGAAACGGGCGCAGCGCGGCGTTGAGCCCCACGACTGGCACGCCAAGCCCCCGGTCTAATGCCAGTTGCAGGGCCAAGGCCGCTCCCGCTGAGTGGCCGACGATCAGGTCCGGCTCGATCTCCAATTCGCTCAGCAGGCTCGACAGAGCGCGCGCCATGCTCGGCAGCGCCATCACCTCTGGTGGATGGCCGGTGGTAAAGGCGTGGCGCGGCAGGTCAGGCGCAATCACATTGTGCGTCTTGGCAAGTGGCGGCACGACGCCGCGCCAGGAATGGCACGATGCGCCGGTCCCATGCAGCAGCAGGACAACCGGGCCTTTGCCCATGCGCTGAACATGCCACCGGGTTCGCCCGACGCTCACAAATTCGCTCGCCTCGCGGTGCGGCCAGATCAGCCCGTCGCGCTCCCATTCTAGCGGGCGGCTCATGCCGCTGTCTTGGTGTTTTGTGCGCTGGCTGTGGTCGCGGCAGATATCGCCTTGTGCAGCATTTTTGCGTCCGCCATCGGCAGGGCGAGAAAACGCGCGCCCATGGCTTTTGCGAGCTCCGGCGCGTGCGGGCCTGGGCGGGCGGCAATATCGATCACCAGCCCTTCATAGCCCGCTGAAAAAATGGCTTTCGCCGCAGCCTTCGCATCCTCGCTCGCTTGTGCCCGGCCCGGCGAGCCATCGGCGGCGATATTGCCCCTGCCATCGGTCAGCACGACAAGGCTGGGCGTGCGTCCGCGCGCAGCGATCATATCGGCGAGCTCGCGCGCGATATTGAGCCCGCTGGCCAGAGGCGTGCCGCCGCCGCCGGGTAATTCCGCCAGAGCACGCCGCGCCCGAGTTAGCGAGCGAGTTGGCGGCAGCAGCAATTCTGCGCTTTCTCCGCGAAAGGCGACCAAGGCGACCTCGCTGCGGGTGACATAGACTTGTGCCAGCATCAGTTCGACCGCGCCCTTTGCCTCCGCCAAGCGTGCGGCCGCCGCCGAGCCAGAGGCATCGACGCAGAAAATGGTGACCTTGCCCATGCGTTCTTCAAAGCGCTTCATACGCAAATCGCCCTTGCGCATGATGATCGCGCCGCTGTCTTCGCCGCCAGCGCCTGTTCGTTCGCGTCTCCGCAGGGGTTGCCAAGGGGCGGCTGCTCTCAGGCTGTCGACCAAGGCTAGGCGCGCGCCGCCTCGGGGCAGGCCGGGGCGGGTGCCCAAGGGTTTACCGCGCAGCGCGGATTTGCGCTTTTGCCCGGCGCCGCTGCCTTGTGCCTGACGCTTTGCCTTGCCGCTGGTCAGCTGAGCCAAAAGATCGGCTGGGATCGCTGCCTGCGCGGCCTCAACCAGAATATCATCGAGATCCCGCTCGCCGGGATCGGAATTGTCCGCCGGCTCGTCATTTTGTGGCTGATCCTCTGGCATTTGCGGTGGGGGCTCGGGTTCATCCTCGCTCATTTGCGGCAATTGCAGTGCGCGCGGCGCTAAGACCAGACGAACGGCGGCTTTGAGATCCTGCTCGCTTGTCTCGCTGCGTCCAAACAGGCTGGCATGGGCGCGTGCAGCAGTTTGAGCGAACAGCAAGGGTCGCACAGTGTGAATGCCAAATGCAGCCGCCGTTTGAGTAAGCGCCGTGAGCGCATCCTCGCTCAGCGTGTCCACTTGCGAAAGCGGGGTGGCCTTTGACGCGGGCAGCAGAGTGGCTGAGCCGTGGAACTGCGAATGAGACAGGTCCAGGTGAAAGGCCAGGCGCTCGGCCACGGAGGAAGGTGGTGCTTCCTCTGGATCAATCCCATCGTCCAGTAAGATGAGGCCATTGGGAGCGCTCTCTCCGGCGCAATCGAAAACCTGCGATAGCTTGCCAGCCAACGCATCGGGCATGCGCTCCGCCATCGGAACCAGCAAAGCGGCGCGCGCGCGGGCTGCCTCTGCCAATATGCCAGTTTGCGAGATCGCCTTTCCAGCGGCCAGACTGGCGGCGATATCCACTCCGCCCAGCAATCGCTCATCATCCACATGGGATGGCAATCTGCGCGTGGTGAGACCAGCGTTTTCGAGCGCTGCAAGCAAGGCATCACGAGCAGGGCCGCCGCCGCGCAATGTCATTCCACCCAGCGCGGCTGGAGCGATTAGGAACAGGCGGGCAGCGAGCAGCGCATCGGCAAGCGGATCATCAGCTGCCGGCGTCTCGCTCATCCGAACAATTCGTCAATCGCGCGGGCAATCCGCACGGTCGAGCCGGTTTCATCAAGAACATCGCGGCGCAGCCTGTGGCGCAGGGCCGATGGCGCGACCGCAATCAAATGTTCCCGGCGGACCGATTTTGCGCCAGCCAATGCCGCCTGAGCGCGGGCCGCTCGCATCAGCGTCAATTCGCCGCGCAGGCCATCTGCGCCGACCGCCATGCACAGCTCAGCGGCGTCTTGCATGATCGCATCCGGAGTTTCCATTTTGGCGATCTTGGTCTTGCCGCGCGCAACCTGGCGCAGGATCTTTTCCTCTTCCTTGGCCCATTGCTCGGCAAAGCCCTCTGGATCACGTTCCTGATCGCCGCAGCGGCGCATGATTTCCACGCGTTGATCAAGTTCCGTCGGGGTGCGAACTTCGACGGACAGACCAAACCGGTCGAGCAATTGCGGACGCAGCTCGCCTTCTTCTGGATTGCCGCTGCCGATGAGCACAAACTTGGCGCGGTGGCGGACGGATAGCCCTTCGCGCTCGACCACGTTTTCGCCGGACGCCGCGACATCGAGCAGTAGGTCGACGAGATGATCTTCGAGCAGATTGATCTCGTCGATGTAGAGAAAACCGCGGTGCGCCTTCGCCAGCAATCCGGGCTCAAAGCTCTTCTCGCCCGCGCGCAGCGCCTTTTCCAGATCGAGCGCGCCGATCACGCGGTCTTCGGTTGCGCCAAGCGGCAGATCAACGAAGGGGACCGCGCGCTTTCGCACCCGGCCCGATGTGCATGGATCAGGGCAAGTGCCGCGCTGATCGCCCAAGCAATTGTAGCGGCAATCCTCCACCGAAGAGATCGGCGGGAGCAGGCTGGCGAGCGCACGCGCAGCGGTTGATTTGCCGGTGCCGCGATCGCCAAACACCATAACGCCGCCGATCGCTGGCTCAATCGCCGCGATCAGCAAAGCTTGCTTCATCTCGTCTTGGCCGACGATGGCGGAGAAAGGAAAACGAGCCATATCATTAGCTTTGTGGACGAGTGCGCGGCGCGGGACAAGTCCTCATGACAGTTTGATTTGACAGGCTTGGCTGACAGAAAGGCGGTGTGCGGTCGAGGCTAGGCCTTGGCTGCGCGGTTCAGCATCAGCACTGGGAAAAGGCCTGCGACTAGGATCAAGAGACTGGCGGTGGACGCCTCGGCCAGCTTTTCATCGCTGGCGAGCCGATAGACCCGCGTGGCCAGAGTTTCGAGGTTGAAGGGCCGCAAGATCAGTGTCGCGGGGAGCTCTCTCAGGGTGTCGATGAAGACCAGCGCAGCGGCGGCGGCGAGGCTGGGCGTGAGCAGCGGGATATGGATCCGCCGCATCACCTCTCCCGGTCCCGCGCCCAGCGAGCGGGCGGCGGCATCCAGCGATGGCGGGACTTTTTCAAACCCGCCGCTGACCGAGTTGAACGCGACGGTCAGGAACCGTACTGACAGGGCATAGATCAATATCGCGCTGGTGCCCGCGAGCAGCAGGCCGTGCGTGAAACCAAAGGTGTCGCGCGAGAAGCGGGTGATCGCTTGGTCGAACACGCCCAAGGGAGCGAGCAATCCCACCGCTAACAGCGCGCCGGGCAGAGCATAGCCCAATGTCGCCACCCGGATAGCAAAGCGTGTGATGCGGCTGTTCGAGCGGCGCTGAGCAAAGGCGAGGACGACCGCTGCTATGGTGCAAACCAGCGCCGCGCTGAGGCCAAGGGTCAGGCTATCGCTGGCGTAGTTCCACAAGGTTGCGGCGCTCATTTGATCGCCGGTCTCGAGCGCCAGAACCACCAGATGCGCGGCGGGAATGCCAAAGCCGAGCAGCACAGGCAGGGCGCAGAAAATAAGCGCCAGCGCTTGCTGCCAGCCGTTTAGCGCAACCAAGGCTTCATCGGATCGGGCGGCATCGCGGCTATCGGTCCGCCCGCGCCGGCTGCTTGCCTCAAACACGACCAGCGCGATCACGAAAACCAACATGAATGCCGCCAGCTTGAGCGCCAATTGTTTGTCACCCATGGCGAGCCAGCTGCGGAAAATGCCGGTGCTGAAGGTTGGAATGGCGAAATATTCTGCGACGCCGAAATCGGCCAAGGTTTCCATCAAGACGAGCGCAAGGCCGCCAGCAATAGCGGGCCGGGCGGCGGGCAAAGCGACGCCGCTGAAGGCGCGTAGCGGAGCTGCGCCGAGGCTGCGGGCGGCGCGGAACTGGCTTAGACTTTGTGCGGAAAAAGCAGCGCGTGCGAGTAGATAGACGTAGGGATAGAGCACGAGGCCCAAGATCAGAGCCGCACCGGGAAGCGAGCGGATCTGAGGGAAGCTGTATTCCCCGAGGCCCCAACCGGTTGCCGCGCGCAGCAAGCTTTGCACTGGGCCGGTGAACGACAGCAGGTCAGCATAGATATAGGCCGCAATATAGGCGGGCACGGCGAGCGGTAGCACCAAGGCCCAGGCCAATATTCGCCTCCCAGGAAAGCGCGCCGCGCTGACCAGCCATGCCGTACCGACGCCTACGATGCCAGCGACTAATGCGGTCAGCAGCATCAGTGCGCTGGTGTTGATCAGATAGTCGGTGAGGATCGTTGAGGCGAGCTCGACGAGGCTATCGATCCCGCCGCTCGGAGCAGAGACCACGATGGTGAGGATCGGAATTGCCGCCAAAGCTGCAATGATCCACGCGCCCAGCGACCAACGGTCGAGCGCCCCAAGGCCCGACGATGCGGCGGGCGAGAGCTCTGCGCCATCACCATTCGCGGTTGCGCGCGGCAAAGCATTGAGCCTAAGGCGGCTCAACGCAACTGGCCCGGAATGAAGATTTGAGCCTCGAATTTCGCCATATCGCCCATGCTTACGGTAACACTAGGGCGTTAAAAGACATCAGCTTCACAGCGCCCCAAGGAGAGATCACGTGTCTGCTTGGATCGTCGGGCTGTGGCAAGTCAACTTTGCTAAATCTCACCGCCGGATTGCTGCCAGTGCAGCAAGGCAGCGTGTATATTGACGGCGAATTGCTGGCCGATGAGAGCCACTCTCCCCCGCCGGAAAAGCGCCCCGTTGGGCTGGTGTTTCAGGACGGCGCCCTGTTTCCGCATATGACGATCGCGCAAAATGTCGCATTTGGCTTGCCGAAATCGCGCAATAGCAGTGACGTGATCGAAGAATGGCTGGAGCTGGTTGGCTTGGCCGGGCTGGGCGGGCGTTATCCGCATGAGCTGTCTGGCGGGCAGCAGCAGCGCGCGGCCCTGGCCAGGGCGATGGCGCCAGAGCCGCAGGTGCTGCTGATGGATGAGCCCTTCGCAAGCGTCGATATTGTCCTGCGCAAAAGCCTACGCCGCGAATGCCGCGCTTTGCTGCGTCAGCGCGGGGCGACGGTGATCATGGTGACGCATGATCCGGAAGAGGCGCTCGATATTGGCGATCAAATTGCGGTGATGGACCGCGGACGGATCGCGCAATTTGGCACCCCGCACGAGCTTTATGACACGCCGAGCAGCGCGCAAGTTGGCGCGATCTTCGGCGGCGCTCAGGTGATTGCCGGTGAGCGTGTGGAAGGCGGGATTGCGACCGCGTTCGGCACGTGGCCGCTATCCGCATTGGTGGGCGATGCCCCGGATAGCCTCAACTTAGACCTGCTGCTGCGCACGGATGGCTTTGAAGTGGCTAGCGCAGGAGAGGGGCGCGGATTGGTGGTTCGCGACATTCGCCGCACGAGTGCGCGCGCGCAAATTGTCCTTGCGAATGATGGCGGGGAAGAGCTGGCGATTGAGCTTGCGGGCGGTGATGCGCCTGCGGTTGGTGCGCGAGTGACCGTGCAGCCGCCCGCGGCGAGCGTACTTGCATTTGCGACCGCACTAACGGCGGATTGATCGCTGCCATGGCATTAAGGCTTGCGGAATTAAATTATAATGCTAATCAATCGCAATAAGGCATTCAAGGAAACATAATGGCTAAGCGATTTTGGGGCGGTGCGCTCACAGCAATTTTGGCTGGCGCGCTCGCGGCGTGCTCTGGGACGAGCGGTGATAGTGAAACGTCTGAAGGCGTCGAAATCACCGGCGACGTGAACCTCTATTCCTCGCGTCACTACGACACTGACTTGGCCCTGTATGAGGATTTCACTCGCGAAACCGGCATTCGCGTAAACCGCATTGAAGCAGGCGCAGATGCGCTGATCGAGCGGATTGTTAGCGAAGGCGAATTCTCCCCAGCGGATCTGTTGGTGACGGTCGATGCGGGCCGGCTTTGGCGGGCAGAGGAGGCGGGCATATTGTCTGCGGCGCAGTCCGATGTGCTGACCGAGCGCTTGCCGGAATATTTGCGGCATCCAGATGGCCTTTGGTTCGGCCTTTCCACCCGTGCCCGCGTGATCATTTACAACAAGGCGGCGGGTGAGCCGGAAGGCTTGGCGAACTACGAAGATCTGACCGACGCGGCTTACGAGGGCGCGATTTGTGTCCGCTCTTCCTCCAACATTTACAACATCTCGCTGCTCTCCAGCATGATCGCCAACAATGGCGCGGAAGCCGCACAGGATTGGGCGAGCGGCGTGGTCGCCAATTTCGCCCGCTCGCCGCAGGGCAATGACAGCGCCAACATCGAAGCGGTCGCCTCTGGCGAATGCCGCATCTCAATCGTCAATTCCTATTACCTTGCACGCTATGCGGCGCAGGACGCGGAAAATCCCGAGGTTCTAGAGGCCATCGGAGTGATCTTTCCCAATCAGGAAACCACCGGCACGCACATCAATATCAGCGGCGCTGGCGTGCTTAAGCACGCTCCCAATCGCGAGAATGCGATCCGCTTCCTCGAATATTTGACCCAGGAAAGTGCTCAGCAATATTTTGCCAACGGGAATAATGAATATCCGGCGGTCTTGAGTGTTGCAGCTTCATCCGCGGTCGAGGGTCTGGGCGAGTTTAAGCCGGACACGCTGAACGCGGCGGAGATTGGCAAGGGTCAAGCGCAAGCGGTGCGGATTTACAACCAAGCCGGTTGGAATTGATCTGGGGCGTGAAAGCGCGCTTCAGTTTCTAAGGCTGCGCCCACATACGGGTCAGATTGGCGATGCTCTTATCAAGCGTCAGCGACAGCGCTGGATCGATGTTGTCCGCCGCACGCAGGCTGGCGCGTAGATTGTCGAGGTCAAACAGCAACTCGCGCTGAGGCCCGTCGGCAATCAGGCTCTCGATCCAACCGACGCAGACATGCCGCGTGCCGGATGTGACTGGGCGCACTTCGTGAATGCTGGTCGACGGGTACAGCACCAGCTGGCCCGCTTCGCCACCAATCTCCTGCGTCGCACCGGCATTGTGGATCGCCAGCTCGCCGCCTTCATATTGATCGCGCGGGGTCAGGAACAGGGTGAAGGACAGGTCACTGCGCATCCGGCCTTCGCCTTTGCCCATCAGCGCATTGTCGATATGCGCGCCGTAACGGCCGCCGTTCTCCGTCTTGCTGACGATGAAATGCGAGAACCGCCGAGGCCGCGCGCCAGCCAGCAGGATGGGGTTGTCAACGATATGCGGCAGCAGCGTCTGGCGCAGCGCCTGTCCGGCCTCATTGTTCATCACCGCCTGCTGATTGACCTTTACCGCGCTGGCACTTTTACCCGCCGTGGTTCGCCCATCTTGCCAGGTTAGCTCGCCCAATTGCGCGGTGATGGTGTCTAGAATTTGCTGGTCTGTAATCGCGGATATCGACAGGATCATTGAGAATTTGGCCCGATAGTGTGTTGCACAAGCGCAAGGTGTGGCTAGGATTTGAAGCATAGAATTGCGCGAAAGGCGAGACAATGAATTCCAAGCTGAAATTGTGGACCGGATTGGGCGTGGCGACCGCGCTGATGGGCAGCGGGCTGGCCGGATGCGCTGGAGAGGGCGGTGAAGGCGGCGAAGCTGCACAAACCGGAGAAGCAGGCACTGGCGGCGAGGCTGGAGAAGGCGGCGAAGCGGCTGGCGGTGAAGGCGAGGGCGGCGAAGCGGGCGCGGATGTCCGCGCGCTAGAACTGCCCAATCGTCTCGCCTTTATGTCTGGCCATGTCGCAGCGGGTCTTGCACTCTACCGGGCTGGCGATGCTGAGGCCGCCGCCCCGCATCTGCTCCACCCGGTTTCCGAAACGCACGCCTCTGAGCGCGCAGGTCTGGAGGAGCTTGGGTTCGATCCGGCACCGTTTGAGGCGGTGTCAGCCGCGCTTGAAGCGGGCAAGCCAGCGGCAGAGATTGAGCCGCAATTGGCGGCCGCTGAGGCCAACCTTCGCGAAGTGCGCGGCAAGGCTGGCGGCGATGAGGTCGAGGTCATTCGCTTCCTGATGGACACAGCCGTCGCTGAATACAGCGTCGCGGTTTCTGACGGGAAAGTCACCGATCCAGCTGAGTATCAGGACGCATGGGGCTTTACCCGAGTGGCTTGGCAAATGGCGGCGGATTTGGACACGCCGCGCGCCGAAGATGTGCGCACGCAGCTCACCGCGATGCTTGCGCTTTGGCCCGAGGAAGGGCCCATCCCGCCGGCTGATCCCGCGCCTGCCGGGCAAGTTTCTGCGCTTGCAGCAAAGGTTGCTTTGGCCCTGCCTCAGCCTGCCTCTTGAGGCGACTGGCAGGCGATCGTCCCAAGGCTGACTTTCAGGAGTGAACGCTAAACTCACTTGAAGAGCGCTGACCAAACCGCCAAATGCGCCGCGAAGACTCATCCGGCGCATCGTGCGCCAAGGCCGCGCCGCTGATGGCGATTGGCCGTTAAATTTGATTTTCGAGGCCCTAATTGACCGAGCTCATTTTAGATCGCGATCAGTTCACCGAAAGCGGCGCGCTTTCCGTTGAGACCGTCACCTATGTCCATCACTGGACTGACAGCCTGTTCACCTTGCGGATCACTCGGCCTGCGGCTTTCCGTTTCCGGTCGGGCGAGTTTATCATGATTGGCCTACCGGGCGACAATGGCAAACCGCTGCTGCGCGCCTATTCGATGGCCAGCCCGAGCTATGAGGAAGAGATCGAGTTTCTCTCGATCAAAGTGCAAGACGGCCCGCTGACCTCGCGGCTTCAGCATATCAAGGTTGGCGATCCGATTTACCTTGGCAAGAAGCCAACTGGTACGCTGGTGACCGACGCTCTGCTGCCCGGCAAGCGGCTGTTCATGCTGTCGACCGGCACCGGCCTTGCGCCATTTATGAGTCTCGCCCGTGATCCAGAGATCTACAATCTTTATGATGAGATTTTCATCGTTCACTCGGTGCGGCAAGTGAACGAGCTGGCCTATCGCGAGTTGCTGGAAAGCCAGCTTGAAGGCGATCCATTGCTCGAAGACGAAGACCGCAAGAGGTTCCACTATATACCAACGGTAACGCGTGAAGATTTCCACACGACCGGGCGGATCGGAACGCTGATCGACAGCGGTAAGCTGTTCGAAAAGAGCAATGGCCCCAAGCATTTCGTGCCTGAGGAAGACCGCGTGATGCTATGTGGCAGCATGGCGATGATTAAGGACCATGCGGCTGATCTGGAGCAGCGCGGCTTTACCGAAGGCAGCAATTCCCAGCCAAACCAGTTTGTGATTGAACGCGCGTTTGTCGGCTAATTTGCGGCCTTCCGCCCTGTAATCACGCGTGTCAGGCCAGCTGATTAGTCGGCCTGCAAACTGCGATATTGACCGCCATAATACAGCAACGGCTCATGCTCCGGCGTGAAGCGCACGCGCGTGATCTCCCCGATAAGGATCAGGTGATCGCCGCCATCATGCACGGCGTGTTTGCGGCATTCAAAGTTCGCCAGCGCATCGTGGATGATCGGCACCCCGTGCTCGCAAGTGTCAAAGGTGATCTCGGAAAAGCGGTCCGTCCCTTTGGTTGCGAACAGGGTGGATATGTGCCGCTGATCCGCGCGCAGGACGTTGATCGCAAAGTGATCGCTAGCCTCTAGCGCGCTGGTGGTCGACGCGCTGCGCGCAGGGCAAACCAGCAGCAATGGCGGATCAAGGCTGACCGAGGTGAAGCTGTTGGCGGTGAGCCCCACAGGCTCTCCATTATCGCCCAGCGACGTAACCACAGTAACGCCGGTTGCGAAAGTGCCAAGCGCATCGCGCAAGATGCGCGGATCAGAGCCAGAGCGATATTCTGTGTGGGAGGGCGATTTCATGTGTCAGCGCATGTGCGTCTGCCCCACTCATTTTGCAAGCGCGCACTGGCATTCATGCGAATTTCGCAAGGCAATTATGGCTTTGCGGCCTTTACAAAACCCGTGCGTGCGGCATGAATTGCAACCAGCAACTTAAATGACAATTCAGAAGAGAAACTCCAATGCTCAATGTCGCCCACCGCACCGCCTATAACGAAGATCACGAGGCGTTTCGCGATACGGTTCGCAAGGTGTTCGCAGAGCATATGGAGCCTTTCCTCGACCAGCATGAGGAAGAGGGCGTTGTCCCCCGTTCTGCCTGGAAAGCTCTAGGCGAGGCGGGCTTGCTGTGTCCCACGGTTGCAGAGGAGCATGGCGGGCTGGGCCTCGATTTCGGGTTCAACTGCGTGCTCGCCGAAGAGCTTAGCTACATGGGCTCGTCCGCCGGGTTCACCCTGCAAAACGACATCACCGTCAACTACTTCGAACGGCTGGGCAGCGATGAGCAAAAGGCGAAATATCTTCCGGGCATGATCTCTGGCGATGTTATCACGGCGATTGCCATGACCGAACCGGGTGCGGGTAGCGACCTTCAGGGGATCAAGACCACCGCTGTCGAAGATGGCAATCACCTCGTTATCAATGGCTCCAAAACCTACATCACCAATGGCCAGAACGCCGATGTCGTGATCGTGGTGGCCAAGACGGACCCGAGTGCAGGCGCGAGAGGAACCTCGCTAATCCTGGTCGATGCCGACACGCCCGGCTTTGAGCGTGGGCGCAATCTCGACAAGATCGGACAGCATTCTGCTGACACTTCGGAACTCTTCTTCGCCGATGTGCGCGTGCCCAAGACCAATATCGTGGGCGGTGAAAATCGCGGATTTATCCATCTTATGGAAGAGCTGCCGCAAGAGCGCCTTTCGATCGCCGTTTCCGCCATGGGCGGGTCGCAGCGCGCATTTGACGAAGCGGTGAACTTCACAAAGGATCGCAAGGCCTTTGGCTCCACCGTGTTCGAGTTCCAGAACACCAAATTCACGCTCGCGGACCTGCAGGCAAAGTTGCAAGTTGGCTGGGCGCATCTCGACTGGGCTATCGCCCGCCATTTGCGCGGCGAGCTGACCACCGGAGAGGCCAGTGCTGCAAAGCTGTGGCACACCGAGATGCAATGGGAGATGGTCGATGCCGCTCTGCAACTGCATGGCGGGGCAGGCTATATGAACGAATACCCCATCGCCCGGCTGTGGCGCGATGCGCGCGTACAGCGCATCTATGGCGGCACCAGCGAGATCATGAAGGAAGTCGTGAGCCGCGAAATTTAGGGAGCGATCGAGCATGACTGACCCACTCGATTTTAGCGGTAAACTTGTCCTCGTGATCGGCGGATCAGGCGGGATCGGCAATGGGATTGCGCAGGGCTTTCGAGGGCGCGGGGCCGAGGTGCATGTCACCGGCACGCGCCCCGATGCGGGCGATTATCTTGAGGCTGAGGACAGTGATTTTAGCGGGCTTACCTATCATCAGCTTGATGTGACGGACCGCGAGCCGGTTGATGCTTTCCCATCCAAGATGCGGGAGCCTGATGTGCTAATCCAGTGTCAGGGTCTGGTGCGATATGGGCGTCAGGAGTTTGCGCAAAAGGGTTGGGACGACGTGGTCGATGTGAACCTCAATTCCGTGATGGATGTCGCCCGCGCCTTCCATGCAGGTCTGGCTGATAAAGGCGGCACGATGATCGTGATCTCCTCTGTCGCCGCGTTCAACGCAGTGATCGGTAACCCGGCCTATGCGGCTTCCAAAGCAGGGGCGGCGAGCCTTGTGAAAACGCTTGGCGCGGCGTGGGCGCGCGATGGCATCCGGGTAAATGGGATCGCGCCGGGGCTAGTCCCGACCAAAATGACGTCGGTGATGACCGAACATCCTGAGCGGTTGGAAGCCATGGTCAGCGGTATTCCCATGCGGAGAACAGGCACGCCAGAGGAAATGGCAGGCGCGGCGTTGTTCCTAGCCTCTCCTTTGTCGAGCTATATGACGGGCCAGACCCTGATCGTTGATGGCGGGCTGACTTTATCCTGACTTCTTGCAGATTTATGGGTCTAAACGCTCCCTAATTCTCCGAATGTGACAAGATCGCTGTAGCGGTCAAAAACACGTCATGAATGCGTCATAAGTCGCCACCATCCCATGCTTTCATGTGAAGCGGGGTGGTCGTGGACGTCATCAACATTTTTCTGACCAGCGATCTCGCTGAAAACCAGGACGACTTTGTCTATGGCGACCGCCAATTCACCTTTGACCGGCTCTATTCCGATGGTCCGCGCCGCTTGGTGGAAGGACCAATGTGGGCCTTCGTCGACTGGGTCATGGACGATCTGGCGGGCCTGGAGATGTGCCGCCGATTGCGCGCCGATCCGCGTACGAAAGAGGCGCATGTGACGATGGTGCTTGAGCAGGACGATCACGATGACCGCCGCCGCGCCTTAAAGGCCGGTGCGCATGACTATATGGTTGGGCCGATTGACCGCACCAAGGTGCTCGACCGAGTGCTGGCGCTGCAATCGCGCCCTAATGATCGGCACGCGGCCCGCCTGTTCGAGGTCGGCGATCTCTCGATTGATATGACGGCCTTGCAGGCGCGCTGGGACGGGGAGGTCATCTCCCTGCGTCCCAATGAATTTCGCCTGCTGCGCTTTCTGGCGGAAAACCCCAACCGGGTGCTTACCCGTGATGATTTGATCAATGGCTTAGGCAAGCGCGAGCCGCCGATTGATGAGCGCACGGTCGATGTCTGGATTGGCCGGTTGCGGCGCGCGATTAAGCAGGCGGGCGGCGGTAATCCGCTGCGCACAGTGCGCTCGCGCGGATATGTCTTCGATCTGCCCTGATCACTTGCAATCGTTGTAGCGCGTATAAAAGGCCGCTCTGGTTTCCCAAAGCGGCCTTTCGCGTGTCTGAGCAACCCCGGGAGAGGTGGGGCGCTCAGCACGCTTAGAATTCGGTTTTGATCCCGATTGAGAACGAGGTGCCGACGTCGTAGCTGTTGATGTCGATCCGGTTGTTCGAGTTCTCCTGAAACTCCAGATTGTCGCGGCCGAAGATGTTGCGCACCTCCAGCTCCAGCTCAAATGGCTGACCGAACATGCCTACCTCTGAGCGCGCGACGATATCGACGGTCAGGCCGGGATCCTCGACGATGTCAGGGCGCTGGAAGCCGCGCGTGGTCACTCGCTCGCTCGCGTAGTTGAACAGAACGGTGAACTGCTGAACCTTCTCTGTGTCCTCAATCCCGATAGAGAAGTTGGCGATATGATCCGATTGTCCGACCAACGGATCACCATCATCGAACAGGAGCGACGCGTTTGTTTCGCCACCTGGAGGCACGAAGGTCACATCGCTCGGGTCCACCGAGATTTGCGACTGGGTGTAGGTGTAGTTAGCAAGAAACAGCAGTTGTTTGGTTTCAAAGAAGCTGCCGCCCCAATTGTATAGGTCGATCCCGTAGACCAGATCGATCTCCGCACCGTAAAGCTCTGCCTTGGGCGCGTTGGCAAAGCTCGTTACCAAGTCACCAGCGGTTGAGAAGATGAAGGCTTCAATCGGATTGTCGATTTCCTTGTAGAAGCCCGCGATGCTGACCCGGTCAGAGCCGCTGATGTAATATTCAGCGCGCGCCTCCAGGTTGAACAGTTCGCTGTCGGTCAGGAAGGGGTTGCCGCGAAATTCGCGGTTCGATTCCGGATCAAAATAGGTCTGCTCTACGAGCTCGCGGAACTGAGGGCGGGCAATCGTCTTGGAGGCTGCGAGGCGCAGCTGTAGATCTTCGACCGGTTCCCAAGTGATCGTGGTGGCTGGTAGGAAGTAGTCCTCCGCCAGATTGGTGGGCGTTGCGCCGACGGTAGGTGTTGTGAAGATGGTCTGATCGAGCGCGACCGTCTGCGTCGCGTCCTCATAACGAACACCGACTTCCATCGTCAGCGTGTCGGTCGGCAGGTAGCGGACGATGCCGTATCCGGCTTGCGTTTCGAGCGCCGCGTCAAAGACCGGAAACGGGCTTGTCTCGTCGAGACGGACGTTGAAGCCTGCGAGCGTCGCTCCGTTGATGAGATCACCCGGACGGCGCAGGCCAAGGATCGGCACCAGGCTATCATCCAGCACATCGCCTTCGATCAGTGGGCTGAATTCCCGGCTGGAAGAGCGGCGGTCGGTGTCGCTGTAGGCATATCCTGCCGTCAGCTCGAGCGTATCAGTGACTTCGTAAGAGACGTCGATACTGCCGAACAGCAGTTCTTCCTGCAGATCATCAAAGGCGATAGTCGTCAGGCCGGTGTCGGACAGACGGTTGAGGTAAGCGACGAAGAACTCGCCAAGCGGGTCCTCGGCAAAGTTAGTCCGGGTGTAGCGGACATTGGCGTTGAACGGCGCTTCGCGGTCGGTGCGGGCATAGCCAGCGCGCACGTCAAAGTCGAAGCGGTCAAAATCAAACTCGCCGACAAATTGTGTGTCGATCAGCTGCCGCTCAAACCAGGCGGTTTGTTGATTGGCGAAGTCAAAGCCGGTCTCGCCAAAAATGAAGTTTGTGCCTTGCTCAAGCCGCGCGGTTTTGAGCGTGTCGCGGATATAAAGGTTGGTCCAGCGCAAGGTGTGCGGGCCGAGGTCGAGGCCGAAGCTGAGCAGGCCGTTCACCAGCACATTGTTGTCGGTGATGAAGGTCGTGAAGTCTTCGGTCACCGTTGCCAGGTCAGGCGTTGCAAACTGGCTGCGCACTTTGCGATTGCGCCAATTGTTTTTGATCGATGCGGTGGCGATAATGCCGAGGTAATTGTCGCCGCCCAGCTCAATCGAGCTGCCGCCCGTTATCGATGCGGAAAAGTTCGCGGGCAAAGTGTCATTGCGCTGCAGAGTGACGAGATTGGTCGGCAGGATTTGGCCCGCGACCCCTTCTTGAACCTCAATCGAGGTGTCTTCGATCCGGTCTCCGCTCGCAAAGAAAGCGGCAAGATTTGATGGGATATCGCGGTTGCCATTATCGAAACCGAACGGGTCGAGATCAGAGCCAAAATAGGTGAGCCCGTCTTGGAATGTGGTCTCGGTATCGCCGCCAGTGCTGAAACTGAAGCTGAGGAAGTCTTCTGCCGGCACGGCGCGCATGGTGAGGTTGATGACACCGCCGCCAAATTCGCCGGGGAAGTTCGCCGAGTAGGTCTTCTGCACCAGCGAGGAAGCGACCACGCTGGTTGGGAAGATATCAAGCGGGACAACGCGGCTGAGCGGTTCCGGGCTCGGCAACGGCAGGCCATTGAGCAGAGCCAGCGAATAGCGATCGCCCAGACCGCGCACAAACACTCGGCCATCACCAACCAGCGACAGGCCGGTTACTCGGCCTAAAGCGCCAGCAATATCGCTCTCGCCAGTACGGGCGATGTCTTCTTCTGACAACACGCTGAGCACCTGGGTCGAGGCGCGCTGCGGATCGCGGTTGCGGCGTCCGGTGACGATAATGCCGCCGCCTGGCACGGAGACATCCGGCTGCTGCTCTTGCGCCTCTTGTACTTCCTCGCTCTCGACTGCTTCGTCAGCTGCTTCTTCCGTTGCCGTAGGCTGCTCAGCCTCCTGTGCAGCGGCGAAGGCTGGAAACGTCAACGCGGTGGTGAAGAGCAGCGTGCCTGCGAGGCGCTTGCCAATTGGCATGATATTAGACCCCCTCATGAAATCAGGTCTGAAACTGTGATGAGCCAGCGGTTCGGCTCGTAGATTGTGAGAAGGGAGGCGCCGGAGATCTTGACCAGATCACAGCGCCTCCCCCGTCGCATTTTGGGCTTCCGATCAGTAGACCGGCAGCGAGGTGCAAGACCCGGTGGTGCTGCCGAAATCGAGCGTACCGGAATTGCAGGTCCAATTGCCGAAGCGGGTGTCCGCCGCATCTGGAACCGCGCCGACAAAGGTCTCGGCTGTAAAGAAGCTGGAGAGGGCGGTCGGATCGAACGCGGCCACGCCGGTTTCATTGGCGCCGTTGACGATCCCGGTCAGCGAGATCGTGAAGGCGACATTGTTGTTGGTGCCGCCATCGACGAGAGCCTGTACCTCAGCATCAGTGACGCCGGAATCGCCCCGAACAGGGCGCGCTGCATCGCAATCGCCGACCACCGAGTTGAAGCTTGGCGGGACATCGCGGGTGAAGGTCTCGTCGATGCGCAGGCAAGTCTCATCATTGGTGTCGATCACGCCATTGGCAAGGTTGAGCGCTGCGCCGCCGCGGGCGCGGATCGCTTGCGAGTTGGAGCCAGAGCGTTCGAGGAAGGTGAAGTTTGCCACTTGAAGCACGGTGCGTGGGCGAGCGTTGACGGAGAAGTCAGCATCAGGCGAGTCGAGCTCGATCAAGCTGTCGCCGCCGGAGGTGCGCTGAGCCACGACCACGAACTGAAGATTGGCCTGAGCGCCAGTATCGACGTCGATTGAGTCGTCATCTGCGCCAACGGCCACAACGTTGCTCATGTTCACCGAGCCGCCGAAGAATTCCATCCCGTCGTCCGAGCTGTTGAAGGACATGAAGTTCGCGAGCGTCGTGCCGCTGCCAATGCCGCCAGTGGTTAGCGATTGCAGCTCATCACCCGGCGCCAGACTGAAGCCGGAGAAGCGGATCTGGTTGTAGTTCATCTCACCCGAGCTGTCGGCACTGTCGCCGCCGCCAAAGTTGGTGGCGACTGTCGTACCTTCGAGCGATTGCTCGCAGGTTGGGTTGGCGTTGGGGTTGGCGTCAGTGTTGAACACGCCGGTTGCGCAGTCAGAGACCGGCGCACGGCCTAGGAGGACAATGCCGCCCCATTGGCCGGTTGAATTGTCGTCGCTGAGCCCGAGCACGTTGTCGCGGCTGGTCCAGACAATCGGACGCTCAGCCGTTCCGACGGAGTTCAAGGCGTTGCCGCGATTGACGACGAGGAATGAACGGCCGGTTGAGCCGAAGACGATAACGCCGTCAGCAACGGTCAGCGTTACGTCCGTGCCTGTGCTGGCGAAACCCTGGTCTGTGCCGACATCGACGCGGCCGGGGAGAGCATAAAGCAAGCCGTCGACGAACGGCAGAGTATCATTGGCATCAATCAGCGCCGGAAGCTCGCACACGCGGTATTCACCGGTTGGCCCCGTGATCGTGCCAGCATCGGTAAGGCCGCCAGTTGAGTTGATCGTTGGGCAGCCAGCCGCAGGGGTGACCGTTCCGCCGCCGACTGGCGGTGCGGTGGTGGGCGTAGGGGTAGGAGCGGGGTTATTGATAATAATGTCACCCGAAGTGCCGGGTGAAACAATTTCATCACCGCCGCAGGCAGCCAAAGCAGCGAGGCTGCAACCAAGAACGAGAGTACGAGAGATGTTTTTCACAGCGAGCGGTCCCCTTAAAAAACCGAAGAATCGATTGAGCGCACAGGGTGCGTCCGGGGACTCCGCTAGGCAGCGATCATGACGGAATTGCTTCGAATATGACGCTTCGGTTTCTTTGACTGAACTATGACCAAACAAAGATATTTATGTCATTTTTGACAGATTCAGCGCATGTCTAAATCGAGGTTGCGTGCTCGAATAATTGTTTAAAAACAGACCGAAAGAGAATCGCATTACAGAAAAATGACAATATGACATTTTTATTGCAGTTTGCGGTTTGGCGGCGCATCTTCCGATTATTCAAGAAGGAGAGAGCCGTGTTCATCACTTCAGCATTGGTAGCTGCGTCTTTGACAGCAAGTCCTGTCACATCTGGAGCAATTGCAAGGCAGGCCGAGCCTGATTTGCAAGCCGCGCATCTGGTTGCTGGCCGCAATGCTGATGCGATTGCTGAATTGGAAGCGGTCCGTTCTCATGATCCCGCGCAGTTAATCAATCTCGGCATTGCTTATGCGCGTCAGGGCGATGAGGAGCGCGCGCGCGCTTTGTTTATGGCCGCCGCTGCCAGCAATGATCGCATCGAAATCGACACAGCGAACGGCAGCGAAACCGATTCGCGCCGGCTTGCGCGCAAAGCGCTGCGTATGCTCGACAATGACGAATTTGCGCCTGCGCGCAGCGAGCGTTTCGCCAATCGCGTCTCTTTGAAAGAGTGACCGACTCAGGCGACCTTGTCGTCTAGGCCGTAATTCCAACACTTCATCGCACAAAACGACGCAATTGGGCGGGTTCGGTAGGCCTCCCAATTGCTTTCGTGTTTGCAACCGGTCCAATCTATCGCTTAATCATAGGCGTTAACTTTAATTGCTACGCAATACTTTGCCTTGATAAGGGTATGGACTGCGTAAATGTCACTTGCTTGTCATGTAGCATGAGCAAGGGGGCGTGATTGGAGGGTTTTGGATGATTCTCGCTCGTTTGGGCATGGCCAGCGCCGTTGCTGCGCTTGCCCTTACAACCGCACCCGCTCAGGCGGATGTGCTGCAAATCGATGCTGACGGTGCCCGCTGGGTCACCGGCGCACGAGCGGTGGCGATCACCCAAAATCCTGAATTCTCTAACCTTGGCGAGGCTGCTGATCTCGACGCCTTAATCGTGCCGGACAGCATTATTGCTGATCCATCGCGCCATGCTTTGGGTGTGCCGGCGATGTATGCCGACACGATTCAAAGTCTGTCTGTGCGGTTTGATCTCAGCCCATCATTGCTGGAGGCGCTGGTTTGGCAGGAAAGCCGCTGGCGTCCCAACGCTGTGTCGCATGCGGGCGCGCGGGGGCTTGCGCAACTAATGCCGGGCACCGCCAAATATCTGGGCGTGGACCCTGATGATCCATTCCAGAACCTAGAGGGCGGGGCGCGCTATCTGCGCGAGCAACTCGACCGTTTTGACGGGGATCTCGAAAAAGCACTGGCCGCCTATAACGCTGGACCTGGAAGGGTAGAGCGCGCTGGCGGCGTTCCGAATATTCGCGAGACGAAACTCTATGTCGCGGCCATCATGGGCCGTCTGGCGTCGCACTCGCGCGCTGATACGCAACCTTTTTAACCATAATGTCGTAAACACGGCACTTAAGGACAAAGCAGAACACGAATGGGAACATCAATGTCGTCACTTCTTCGCATGCCAGCCATGATGATGGCCCGGATTGCGGCCATTATCGCTCTGATGATGGCGCCTGTTGCTGCGCATGCTCAGCAGGTTGCTGACCCGCAGGGTTCCGGCCCGATTGTTGCGGCGCTGGGCTGGTTGCAAGGCACGCTGCTGGGCAATGTCGCCACCGCAATTGCGGTGATGGCTGTCGCAGCGGTGGGCTTTATGATGCTGACCGGCCGGATGAATTGGCGCTTTGGCGCGACCGTGATCATCGGCGTTTTCATCCTGTTCGGCGCATCGACCATTGTCGCTGGCATTCAAAGCGCGGCGGCCTGAGGCAAGCATATGACCAATCTCGTCCGTCATCCGGTTCACCGCGCTCTTACCCGCCCGCAAATGTTTGCCGGCGTGACGATGAACTTTTTCATCATCAATCTGATGGTGACGACGATTGCGTTTTTAATCCTCAAGAACTGGTGGATCATGATCGTGCCGGTCGTCGTGCACGTGATCGGCTATTTTTCTTCGCTTCGCGAACCGCGCATTTTCGACCTTTGGATCACCAAGGTTTCGAAATGTCCGCGGGTCAAGAATTACAAGCGGTGGGGCTGTAACAGCTACGCGGCTTAAGGCCTGATAGGAGGGCCTGCTATGGTGAAATGGATTGGACCGGCAAGCTGGAGCGCCAAAGAGGCGCTGGCTGGCGATCGTCTGCCCTATGCGCGGCTGATCGATGAAAGCACCGTGCTGCTGCGCGATGGATCGGTGATGACCGCGATCCAAGTGCCTGGCCTGCTGTTTGAAACCGAGGATTCCGACGCGCTCAATGCTCATGCGGCGACGCGCGAAGTGATGCTGCGCTCCACTTTGGATGCGCGCTTTGCGCTCTACCACCACGTCATTCGCCGTCAGGTTGAGGTCGATCTGGATGCGCAGTTTTCTGATCCATTGTCGCGCCATATCGACCAGCGCTGGAAAGAGCGGCTGGCTGGCGGTTCGCTGTTCATCAACGACCAGTTTATCACGCTGATCCGCCGCCCTGCACGCGGTAAAGCTGGTCTTGCGGAGCGGTTTTCGCGGATGTGGAGCCGCACAGGCCAAAGCGAGCTCGAAGCCGATATCAAAGACGTGCGCAGCCTGAAATCAGCCGCCACTGGCCTCGTCGCATCGCTTTCTGCCTACGGCGCGAGTGTGCTCGCCGATTATTCCGTGCCCGGCAGTGATGGCACCAATTCAGAAATGCTGGAGCTGCTCTCTGCGCTCTACAACGGCGAGATGCGCCCTGTGCGCCGCCCGGACGAAGACACTGATATTGGCCATATGCTGCCCTATCGCCGCGCTAGTTTTGGCCTGGACGCAATGGAGCAACGCGGCTCTGGCCAGCCGGACTTCTCCGCGATCCTGGGTCTGAAGGATTATCCCGAGGCAACATCGCCCGGTCTGCTCGATGGTTTGCTGCGGCTGCCATACGAGATGATCGTGACCGAGAGTTATGCGCCCAATGAGCGCACCACCGCGCGGGAGCGGATCGATCTGGCGCTGCGGCGTCTGCGCTCGGTTGACGAAGAAGCGGCGGCAGAGCGCAATGATATGCTCGCGGCGCGCGATGCGCTGGGCAATGGCGCGGTCGGCTTTGGCGATCACCACCTCACCGTGCTGGTGCGGGAACGCAGCCTTGACCGCTTGGACGATGCCACGGCGGCTTGCGCGGCAGCGCTGGCGGATACCGGCGCGATAGCGGTGCGTGAAGATACCAATCTAGAGCCTGCGTTCTGGGCGCAATTCCCGGGCAACGAGGAATATATCGTGCGCCGCGCGCTCATTTCCTCGGCCAATATGGCGAGCTTTGGCAGCTTCCACGGCTTTGCCTTGGGTCAGGCCAGCGGCAATCACTGGGGCGATGCGGTCACTCTGCTGGAGACGACCAGCGCGACCCCGTTCTTCTTCAATTTTCACCACGGTGACCTTGGCAATTTCTCGGTCATCGGGCCATCGGGCTCGGGCAAGACCGTGGTGATGAACTTCCTCGCCGCGCAAGCGCAAAAGTTCAGCCCCCGCACGATCCTGTTTGATAAAGATCGCGGCGCGGAACTGTTCGTGCGAGGAATTGGCGGGCGCTATGACCGGATCAGCGCAGGCGAGCCGACCGGGTTCAACCCGTTGTCTTTGCCCGACACGCCGACCAACAAGGCGTTCCTGCGCGATTGGCTTGCGGTGCTGCTCGATGCAGATGGGCCAGAGGAATTTGCAACGATCAGCGCTGCTGTCGACGCCGCCTATGCCAATGATGCGGGCCTGCGCCGTCTGCGCCACTTCAAGGAGCTGCTGGCTGGGGCAAAGCGCCCTGAGCCCGGCGACCTGGCCGACCGCCTGTTGGCATGGATAGGCTCCAACGATGCGGCAAAAGACGCCGAGGGCGGCGAGCATGCGTGGCTGTTCGACAATGAGCAGGACAAGCTCGATCTCGACCAGCGCGTGCTTGGTTTTGACATGACCGCGCTGCTGGAAAATCCACGCCTGCGCACGCCGACCATGATGTATTTGTTCCACCGCGTCGACGAACGGCTCGATGGTCAGCCGACTATGATCCTGATCGATGAGGGGTGGAAAGCGCTGGATGACGAAGTTTTCGCCGCGCGCATTCGCGACTGGCTGAAGACTTTGCGTAAGCGCAATGCTCTGGTCGGATTTGCCACACAATCCGCCGCCGATGCGCTGGAAAGCCGCATTTCGACCGCTTTGGTCGAGCAGACCGCGACGATGGTATTTATGCCAAACAGCAGAGCGCGCGCCGAGGATTATTGCGAGGGCTTTGGCCTGACCGAACATGAGCTGGCGCTGATCCGCACATTGCCAGCCCATTCGCGCTGTTTCCTTGTGCGCCAGCCCGATGCGAGCGTGGTTGTGCGGCTTGATCTGTCTGGCGCGCCAGAAGTCCTTACCGTTCTCTCTGGCCGCGAAAGCTCTGTGCGCAGGCTCGATCTGCTGCGTGAGGCGGTCGGCGATAAGCCGGAGGATTGGTATCCGGCGCTGACCAATCATGCCTGGCCTGATGGGCCGAGCCTCGATTCCGATGACGCGCAAGCCATGCGATTGGCGGCCGAATGACGGCCAATTGCGACACTGTTGCCGAGAATATGGGCACTGGCGTTGCCGCCGCTTTGACGGCGGTGGACTGCATCGCCAGTGAAGTAACGGGCGATGCCTTCGGGCGCTTGTTTGCCTCGGGCGGGTCGCTGGCGACGGTGCTGACGATCCTGCTGACGCTCTATGTCGCATTCTTCGGAATCAGCCTGCTGATTGGGCGCTCGAACCTTAGCATTCGCGCGCTTACCCCGCGCATCCTCACCATCGGCTTAGTGCTGACCTTTGTGACCAGCTGGGTCGCCTATCAAAGTGTGGTTTGGAACATCGCCGTGGGCGGGCCAGACTGGCTGGCGGGTATCCTGACAGACAGCGACGGCTCCGCGACGCAAACCTTTGCGACCAAGCTCGATATCGTGTTCCTGGCCGTGCAAGACGCCAGCACAGGCGAGGTTGATATCAGCGCATTCTCGCCGCCCGGCATGATGTGGCTAGGCGCTATGCTGCTGCTGCTTGGTACGGTCGGCCTGCTTGTGACCGCACGCATTGGCCTCGCGCTGCTCGTGGCGCTCGGGCCGATCTTTGTTGTGATGGCGCTGTTCAATGGCACGCGAGGGCTGTTTGTTGGCTGGCTCAAAGGCGTGGTGATGCTCGCGCTGACCCCGCTGTTTGCGGTGCTGGGCGGTTCCATCATGCTGGAGCTTGCCGTGCCAATCCTCGCCGCTTTGGTGGCTGTACCGGGCGAAATTGACCAGCAGGCCGCTATGGCGTTCTTCCTGGTTGGCGCAGTCCATGTGGCGCTGATGATCATGACGATCAAAGTCACCTCGACCATGGTCGCTGGATGGCAGGTGTTCGGCTTTGCTCAGAATGTCGAGGTCGAGAAGGGCCGCGACATGACAAGCACACCGCCTCAGCCGCAAGTGACGGTGGCTGACAATCGCACGGCGCAAACCGCGCCTGTGGGTGCGACTGGCCAACGCCGGATCGATATGCCGACGATCACAACCATCACCGCCGCCAATGACACGGGCGCGGCCAGCGGCGGGGCAGTGCGCGAGACCCGCGTGTTCGCCACCAGTTCAGGCGGAGGCGTGCAGAACGCTCCGCTCAATCCATCCACGTCACGCACCCACGGGATAGGCAATCGCTTCCGTCCCGCACATTCGCGTAAACCGGAGACGACAAAATGATCCGCGCGCCGAAATTCCGGCTTCCGCTTGCTGCCCTCGCATTGGGCCTCATGCCTATCGCCGCCGCGCCCGCCGCCGCGCAGGACTCGCGCCTTGTCACGATGGTCTATGATGAGACCCAAGTGGTGCGCATTTCTGGCAAGCCCAAGGTGCAGGCGACGATCAAGTTTCGCGATGATGAGACGATCGAGAACGTCGCGATCGGCGATAGCCAAGCCTGGCAGGTCACGCCCAACAAACGCGCCAGCCTGCTGTTCGTGAAGCCGCTTTCAGCCAACGCCAGCACCAATATGACCGTGGTGACGACCAAACGCACCTATCTCTTCGATTTGGTCGCAAGTCCGCGCAATAAACCGCTCTATGTCTTGCAGTTTAGTTATCCAGCGGCTGAGGCCGCTGAAGAAGCGGAACGGCTCGCACGGTTGGAGCGGGAAGAGCGTGAACGCGCCAGCGCAGCGGAACTGGCGGCGGCTAATGATCCCTTCGCAGTGAGCGATCCATCGCGGCTCAATTTTGAATGGGCGAGCGAAGGCGACAAGGAATTGCTGCCGACCCGCACTTATGACGATGGCGACACCACGTTCCTGACCTGGGCAGAAGGTTCGACCATCCCGGCGATCCTAACGACCAACCACAAGGGCGATGAAGGCCCGGTCAATTTCACCGTGCGCGGGGACACCGTAATCGTGGAAGGCGTGCCGACCCAAATCATTTTGCGCTCTGGCGAAGACAGCGCAGTTTTGACCAACACCGGGCCAATCCGCTCGGTCGATCTCGGGGCGCTCAGCGACAATGCTGCGCTTGCCCGGCTTAGCACCAACACGGAGGTGAAGTGATGCGCCTTGCCATGCGAATGCCGCCCAAGAAGGGGCAAAACGGCGCGGATGCGAATTCTGACGCCAATGTTGATCCGCGCGACGGCGAGTCGGCAGAGATCATCGATCTCGCCAGCCGCAATGGCTTTCCCGCTGTCACGGAGCGCGCCTCCAAATCAGACGGATTGGGTCTGGCTTTGGGCGCTGTTATCGTCCTGGGCCTGGGCGCAGTCACGCTGTGGAGCATGGACGCAGCGCGCACTGGCACGGCTGAGACCGCGCCTGCGGCTGCGGCCAGCGCGCCGCCGCCTGCCAGAGCGCCGGGTGCAGCGGCTCCAGTCAATGTTGCTCAGGTTGCGCCCGCTAGAGCGCCGCGCAGCGACCCTGCGCCATCGCCAGTGTTTTCGAACAATCCCAACCGTGTGGTTGGCCCAGCGACCAATCCTTATGCGACGCCGACCATGGTGTTTGATGCCAGCGCCGCGGCTAGCTCCGCGCGCCTTGGCGAAGCGCTCGCACCGGCGCCGATGGCGGCGACAGCTGGCGCGACCTCCGCACCGGGCGGTGCGGTCGGCTCTGCGAGCGAATTTGCCAGCCGTATCGGCGGTGTAGGCGGCGCGCCTGCTCAAGCGCAGCCGATGGCCAATCCAACGACTACCGTTACCCAAGGCACGTTGATCCCGGCGATCCTTGAGACCGCTATCGACACCGATGTGCCGGGCTTTGTCCGGGCCGTCGTCAGCCAGGATGTGCGCAGCTTTGATGGTACGAAGGTACTGGTCCCGCGCAGCTCTCGGCTGGTTGGGCAATATCAGTCTGGCGTCCAGCAGGGGCAAAAGCGCGCCTACGTGATCTGGACCCGCTTGATCCGGCCTGATGGCGTCTCGGTCAACATTGCCTCTCCTGCGGTCGCCTTTGACGGCACCACGGGTCTGCAAGGCGATGTGAACAACCACTTCTTCCGCCGGTTTGGCTCTGCCATGTTGCTATCTGTGGTTGGCGGCCTCTCAGCCATCGGCAGCGGAGGCGCATCGGTCGTCCTCGGCGGAGCAGGGCAGGGTGCAGCCAGCATTGCAGCTCAGCAAGACGGCGCGATCAGCCCGACGATCCGCGTGAAGATGGGTGAGCCGATCCGGGTTTTCACAGCGCGCGATCTCGATTTCAGCACGGTCAACTGAGGCCGTCGATCCCGGCATGAGCGCAGAGATCCATCCTTTGGCCAATGACACTGGCACGACGGCAGCGGCAGGTAGCGAGCAGGCCGTGCCCGCGACTGGCGCGGCTGTTATTGGCGAGCGCAGCGTCTATCTCGACGCCTATCTTGCTCCGTTTCGCCGCTGGCTGGACCGCGACACCGTCACCGAGATCATGGTCAACCAACCGGGCGAGGTTTGGGTCGAAGACGCCTCTGACCCCGGTTTTAAGCGGATCGACGCGCCTGAGATTGATGACCGCCTGGTTCAGCGCCTTGCAGAGCAAGTTGCCCGCGTCAGCCATCAAGGGATCAACCGCGAGCATCCGCTGCTTGGGGCAACTTTGCCGGATGGCGCGCGGATCCAGTTTTGCGGTCCGCCTGCCTCGCGCAAGCATTGGGTGATGGCCATCCGCCGTCACCGTCGGCTTGATCTGCCGCTCGATGCCTATGATGCCGGGCCGCTTACCAGCGCGCCGGAAACACCGATGCCGGACTCGCAGAATGAGCCGATTGCATATTTGCGCGAAGCGATCCGCAATCGCCGCACCATCCTGATCTCAGGCGGCACCAGCACGGGAAAAACCACGTTCCTCAACGCTATGCTGGGTGAGATCCCGCAGGCGGAACGGGTGGTGATGGTGGAAGACACGCCGGAGCTTAAGTTTCCGGGAGAAAACTCGGTCGGCTTGGTCGCGGTGAAAGGCGAGCTTGGCGAGGCGAAGGTCACCGCCAATGAGCTGCTGCAAGCTGCGCTGCGTCTGCGGCCAGACCGCATTGTGCTGGGCGAATTGCGCGGCGCGGAAAGCGTTTCCTTCCTGCGTGCGATCAACACGGGCCATCCGGGCAGTTTCTCGACTATCCACGCCAACAGCCTGACCGGCGCGCTTGAGCAATTGTCGCTGATGGTGATGCAAACCGGAATTGGCCTCTCTCGCACGGACACCATCGCCTATGCAGCTAGCGTCATCGATGTAATCGTTCAGCTGGGACGGGATGCCAATGGTAAGCGCGGAATCACGCAAATCGCGGATTGCCGATCATTGGTGTGACAAGATTGCGCGCTTGATTTACATCGCGGATATGTCCGGTACATCAGCAGCACTCAAACTCTTTAGAACGGGGCGATGATGGGCAGTCAGCCGATCTCCAGCACTGATGATGCGCCTGCGGACGTCGGCCCAGATGGCGCCATTTCGCAGCATCCCGGCGAGGCCTATTTCAACCGCGAGCTGTCTTGGCTGAGCTTCAATGAGCGGGTGTTGGCGGAGGCAGACAACACCAAATATCCGCTGCTGGAGCGGCTGCGCTTTCTCTCGATTTCCGGCACCAATCTCGATGAATTTATGATGATCCGCGTCGCGGGGCTGGTCGGTCAGGTTCAGCGCGGCATCGCCCGCCCAGCGATCGATGGCCGCACCCCGTCACAGCAGCTGTCTGCCATACGCGAGCGGCTAGAGGTGATCTCCGATAACCAACAGAGCAGCTGGCGCGAGCTGCATCATTTGCTCAGCGATGCTGGTATTTCGGTCGATGAGGATCACCGGCTGAGCGATGAGGCAAAGGATTGGCTCCAGACCTATTTTCGCGACGAGATTCTGCCGGTCATCACGCCGCAAGCGCTCGATCCGGCGCATCCCTTTCCTTTCATTGCCAATGAGGGAACCGGCGTGCTGTTCACGCTGAACCGCGACGCCGATGCGGAGCAGATCATCGAGATGATCCTGATCCCCAGCGGGTTGCCGCGCTTTATCAGAGTGCCCGGAGAAGAGGCGATCTATGTCTCAATCTCCAGCCTGATCCAGCGCTATGCCAGCATGCTGTTCCCGGGCTTTACGATAGAAGGCGACGGCCAGTTCCGCGTCCTGCGCGACAGCGATATCGAAGTTGAGGAAGAGGCCGAAGACCTCGTGCGCTATTTCCGCAGCGCGATCCAGCGCCGCCGCCGGGGCCGCGTGATCCAACTGGAGATTGAGGAAGATTTCGACCCGCGCGCAGAGCAAATATTGCTCGAACAGCTCGGCATTCATGAAGCCGCCGTGATCAAAACCGACGGGATTATCGGCATCGACGGGCTGGCTGAGATTGTCGAGGAAGACCGGCCCGACCTCAAATTCGATAGTTACAGCCCGCGCTATCCAGAGCGTATTCGCGAGCATGATGGCGACGCATTTTCCGCCATCCGCGAAAAAGACATCATCATTCACCACCCCTATGAGAGCTTTGAGGTGGTGGTCGACTTTATCAGGCAGGCAGCGGCTGATCCAGATGTCGTGGCGATCAAACAAACGCTCTACCGTGCAGGCTCTCAATCCGCAGTCATCAATGGCCTGATCGCGGCGGCAGAGGCGGGCAAATCCGTGACCGCCGTGGTCGAACTGAAGGCTAGGTTCGACGAAGAGCAAAACCTGATGTGGGCGAGCAAACTGGAGCGCGCCGGAGTTCAGGTGATCTACGGCTTTGTCGATTGGAAAACCCACGCAAAGGTCGCGATGGTCGTGCGCCGCGAGGAAGAGGGGCTGCGCACATATTGCCACTTTGGCACGGGCAATTACCACCCGATTACCGCCAAGGTTTACACCGATCTGTCGTTCTTCACCGCCGATCCTCAACTGGTCCGTGACGCGACGAAGATGTTCAATTTCATAACTGGCTATGTCGAGCCGGATGAGCTGGAGGCGCTCAAGATTGCGCCGATCAATCTGCGCGATGAGATCAGCAGCCGGATCGACACCGAAATCGCCAATGCGAAAGCGGGCAGGCCTGCCGCCATCTGGATCAAATGCAATCAGATTACAGATCAGGGTATTATCGACCGCCTGTACGAAGCGAGCGGCGCCGGAGTTATGGTTGAGCTGATCGTGCGCGGCATATGTTGCTTGCGGCCTGGCATCCCCGGCCTAAGCGAGAACATCCGTGTAAAATCGATCATCGGGCGCTTTCTGGAGCACAGCCGGATTTACGCCTTCGCCAATGGTGCGCCCATGCCCGGCGAAGAGGCGAGGGTCTACATTGCCTCGGCTGATTTGATGGAGCGTAACCTTGATCGCCGGGTTGAAACCCTGATCCCGATCACCAATCGCACCGTGCATGATCAGGTCCTGCAGCAGGTGCTGCTCGCCAATATGCTCGACACAGAGCAAAGCTGGTGGTTGCAGTCCGACGGCTCCTATGAACGCGTCGTCACCGATGCTAAACCGTTTAATTGTCACCGTTATTTTATGACAAACCCGTCGCTGTCTGGGCGTGGGGGCGCATTGGAGGCGGGCGCTGTGCCGAAATTGTCGCTGCGAAGGGGCGGAACTGGATGACATTGAGAGCCAAGCGAGCGGATCGCGAGGGGGCGTTCTCTGGGAACAAGGCCGAACGCGCGATCATCGATGTGGGTTCGAACACGGTTCGTTTGGTGGTCTATGGCGGGACGATGCGAGCGCCGACTGTCCTGTTCAATGAAAAGGTAACAGCGCGGCTGGGCCGCGAAATTTCCGAAACCGGTAGGCTAGCCGATGAAGCGGTGGAGCTCGCTATGCGCGGCCTCAGGCGCTTTGTGCTGCTGCTCGATGGCTTGGGGATCGAAGATATCGAAACGGTCGCCACCGCCGCCGTGCGCGATGCCAAAAACGGTCCGGAATTCGTGGAAGATGTCCGCGCGCTGGGGCTGGATTTGCAAGTCATCTCTGGCGAGGAAGAGGCGCGGCTGAGCGCAAGCGGCGTGATTGGTGCATTCCCTCGCGCCAGAGGGGTTGTGGCCGATCTCGGTGGCGGCAGCCTGGAACTGGTGAGCATTGCCGGTGGAGACACGGGAGAGGCGACCTCACTGCCGCTCGGCACCCTGAGGCTGCCCGAATATCACGCTGACAAGCAATCCGACATGCGTAAGGCGCTGCAAAAGCGGCTCAAGAAAGCCGGGTGGGGCGAGCCGATTGAGACACCGCTCTATTTAGTGGGCGGCACTTGGCGGGCGATGGCGGTTTACGCCATGCAGGAGCGCGGCCATCCGCTAAGCGATCCGCACGCGTTTGAAATCTCAAAGAAAGAGGCGGTGGCGCTGGCTAAAGGGCTCGCTGATCAGTCGCCAGAAGACCTCAAGTCGATCGACCGGATTTCAACGATGCGCTCGGAAAAGCTGCCCGATGCGGCGGTTCTGCTGCAAGCGATGCTGGAGCAGCTAGAACCGGAGCGGGTCGTGTTTTCTTCTTGGGGCCTGCGCGAAGGGCTGCTGTTCGATGCCTTGCCGATGCACGGGAAAGACCAGGACCCGCTGCTCGCTGGTGTTGCTGTGTTTGCGGCTCAGCGCGGCGCGCCGCCGACCCTCGCAACGCAGATCGCAGGCTGGACGGCCGATGCCGCGCCGCTGGGCGAGCACGGGTCAGAGCGTCTGCGTCTGTCCGCGACGATGTTGGCGCTTGCCAGCATGCAGATTGAGCCGAACCTGCGCCATCCGCTGGCGGTGGATTGGGCGATGCACAAACGGTGGTTGGCGATTGATGGGCAGGGGAGGGCGATGCTGGCTGCGGCGAGCATGGCCAATGGGAATCACTGTGATTTGCCGGACGAACTGCATGCGCTGGCCACCAAAAACGCCCTGGAAGAGGCGGTGTGCTGGGGCCTCGCCATTCGCTTGGCCCGGCGAATCGGCGGACGCTCTCGGCGATCGCTGCAGGTCAGCAGATTGATGCTAGGCGAGAATGGCCTCGTCCTGCGGCTGGAGCACAGCCACCGCGATCTGTTTGGCATTCCGACGGAGAAGGACATGAAGCTGCTCTCCGACCGCCTCGGCGTCGACTTCACCGTCGAAATTGTCGAGGATGGCGCGCTGCACCTTCCCATCGGAGATCTGGAATAGCGTCTGCGTAGGAGCTGCTAGACCTGCTGTTTTTCACTCGCGAAGGGGGAAAAATTGGTTTCCGTGTCGAACAGATCGACGCCTTCCGCCTTCTTCAGCTTGCCAACTACTGCATAGGTCACCGGCGTCAGGAGAGCCTCCCACAGCACCTTCAGCAGCCAATTGGTGATCATCACCGTGATCACCGCCTCAGTGCTCCAAATGCCGTAAAAGGCGATAGGGTAGAAGATCAGGCTGTCGACCCCTTGGCCAACCACAGTGGAACCGATCGTGCGGGTCCACAGCGCCTTGCCCTTCGTCCAGACCTTCATCTTGGCCATGACGTAGGAATTGACGAACTCACCAGCCCAAAAGGCGATGATTGACGCCATGACGATCCGCCATGTGCTGCCAAAGACGGATTCGTACGTCTGCTGGCATATCTCGCCGGGGATCGGGTCGCTGTTCCCTGTGAATTGCAGGGAAGAGCTTGCCGCGCATTCCCATCCGGCAAAGGCGGGCAGGCCGACCACAACATAGCTCATAAAGGCGAGGAAGATCATCGCTGCAAAGCCGGTCCAAATCACCCGGCGCGCTTTTGCGAAGCCATAGATTTCGGTCAGAATGTCGCCAATGACATAGCCAAGCGGGAAGAACAGGATCCCAGCGCCGTAGATGAATATCCCGTCGGGTGCGGGCCACATGCCATTGGGCCAAAACGGCACCTCAAGAAAGGTCAGCTTTGCCGCGCCTATAATGTTGGAAAGCAGCAGGATCGCCACAAAGGCCGCCATCACCAGGTCGTAATAGCGGAAAGTTCGCGGCGCTGTGCTGGTCGCAACCGGCCCGCTGGCCGCATTGTTATCTGGGTTATTCATAGCCGAAGTGCCTAACGCGATTTTACACCGCCGCAAAGCGCGCTATTGGGCGAATGTGCTCGCAAAGAGCGTGCGCGCCCGTAGCTCATCTGGATAGAGCGCGAGACTTCTAATCTTGAGGCAGCAGGTTCGAGTCCTGCCGGGCGCGCCATTTCCCAAAGGCACGATTGAACCTCCCGCGTGTGGCGAACCCAGCAACTCGTCGCTCATTCCGCTCAGCTGGTACGGCGTATCGCCCTTGGCGCGACCACAGCGCCCATTTCGACACCTGCGGTTCATGTGCTGAGCGACACTTTGTGTGCATTAATCACCGATAGGAGACATCCGATGACCCGTATGATTCTTGCCTCAATCGCCCTCGCTGGGACCATGATCGCGGCTCCCGCCGCCGCTCACCAAAAGGGGATTGTAGTCGACGGCTACCGCGCGCCTCTCTCGCCCAATAATGACAGCAACAAATGGTGGCTCGATTATCGGACCGATATCAGTGAGGCCAAGCGCGAGCTGGCGAGTGATCTTCGCCGCGCAACCGATGAAGAAGATCGCCGCGACGCCTATGAGGAATATCGCCAGGAACTCCGCGATGCGCGCCACGATTACCGTAAGGAAATGGCCGAGCGCGGCTATCGCGTCGCCAATTTCAAAGAGAACAACCGCCGGCTAGCGCGTAGATAGGTGGAAGGGTGCGGGCGGCACTGACTAGCAAGCCAGAACCCGCTACCCGCGCTGAACCGTTTCTAGCAATTCTGCTGTGATCGGATAGCCAGCGTCTTCCATGATCCGGAGCATCGGCTGATCGTTGCTGTCGTCGATCCTGGGAATGATGGTTTTGACAGGAATAGCCTCGGCCTGCGCGCGCGCTTCTTCATAGCTTGCGAACAGGGCGAGGCGTTCCAGATTGCGGCGGGTTGGGAAGATCAGCTTGATCTCGCCGCGTTCCGCCATGTCGAGCGCGCCTTGTGCACTGACCCAGAACAATCGCGTGTTTTCTGATTGGTCGGCGGCGATCTCGACCTCGCCGGTGCCAAGGTTGGCGAGGTAAAACCGCGTGTCATAGACCCGGCTGATGTTCTCATTTTTGGGAAACCAGCGGGCGAAGGGCGTGATCTGATCAAGGTCGAGCGACCAATTGAACGCCTCCAGCACGGGCGCGAGCTCGCCCGTATCCAACAGCATCGCCCGCGCATCGGCCGCCTTTGCCGCATCAACATCACCCGCAATGCCCAGTGCAAGGCCGGTTTCTTCGATAGTCTCTCGTACCGCCGCGATCTGATGCGCAAGCTCAGCAGTATCGAGCGGCGATGTGAGCGTGCGCGCGAGCGCAAAGTCCGCGTCATCGACCCGTCCGCCGGGGAACACCGCCATGCCGCCCGCAAATGCCATATTGCGCGAACGGACCGTCATCAGGATTTCAGGGGCGCCGCCATCGCTGCTCTTGCGGAAAATAACGATGGTCGCGGCAGGGATGCCTTCGGGTGCTTGCTGTGTTTGATTGGTCATTGCCTGCACTGATGCCGAGGGCAGGGCGGCTTGCCAAGCGATTTGCTGCTTTGCTTGTCGGTATCTTTTACATTCGGGCCTATGGTTAACCCGTAGAAACCATTTAACTGACTGAAAACATTAGAGCCCGCGTTTTTGGCACGGTGGATGCATAGTATCGTGTGCCCCTAGTGGTCTTCGATAAAGAGGTGAGGTCTTTTTTGGTCTCTTGGTTTCACCTCCCCGAAATTAGAAAACCCGCCTCGTTTGGTTCACGAGGCGGGTTTTTCGTTTTTCAGGTGTTTGTTTGGCATGCGTCCTCGCGGATGCGAGTGCGCAGACTTAAGAAGCTTCGGCTTTTGCGACCGCTTTTTCTTCCATCAACTGTTGCAGTTCGCCTGCTTCAAACATTTCCATCATGATGTCGCTACCGCCCAGGAATTCGCCCTTCACATAGAGCTGAGGGATGGTCGGCCAGTCGGAATAGGTCTTGATGCCTTGGCGCACTTCCATGTCTTGCAGCACGTCGACGCTTTCATAAGCGACGCCGCAATGATCGAGGATAGCGATCGCCCGGCTGGAAAATCCGCATTGCGGGAACAGCGGGGTGCCCTTCATGAACAGGACGACATCGTTTTCGCTAACGATGCTGGCGATGCGGGCGTGTGTGTCGGACATAATGGCCTAGACCTTTGAAAATTGGTGCATGAAAAATCGTATGAGGATTAGGTGGGAACAACCGTGGTGACTTGCAAGGCGTGCAGTTCGCCGCCCATGCGCTCACCCAGCGCTGCATAGACCATCTTGTGCTGCTGAACCCGGTTCTTGCCCACAAATTGCGGCGCAGTAACAGTCGCGGCCCAGTGATCATTGTCCCCAGCGAGATCGCGCATCTCCACCACGGCGCCAGGCAGCGCCGCTGTGATAAGCGCCTCGATATCGGCCGCTGCCATCGGCATGCCGCTTAGCTCTCGCTCATGAATTGACGCTTTGCCTCGATGGATTTTTCTTCCAGCTTGGCGCGAATGTCGTCTTCGCTGACGTCGCATTCCGCCGCGGTGAGATCGCCGAGCAGCTTGCGGATCACATCTTCATCGCCAGCTTCTTCAAAGTCCGCCTGCACGACAGCCTTCTTGTAGGCGTCGGTCTCTTCCTCGGTCAGGTTCATCAGGCCAGCGGCCCATTCACCCAGCAAGCGGTTGCGACGCGCCGCCACTTTAAAGGCGGTTTCTTCGTCCATTGCGAACTTGGCTTCTTCGGCGCGTTCGCGATCTTTGAAATCAGTCATGTTAGTCCCCTCGGCCGGTGGCCCAAGTATTTAAGATGTGCCCATGCAAAATAGGAGGCCGGGCGTCCTGCGGCAAGCGCGGATCACTCGGTGCCTCCAAGTAAGCGTGCGAGCGCTAGTCCATCGTCACCACTAGCTTGCCTACTGCCTCGCGGCTTTCCAGCTTAGCGATTGCCTCGCCTGCGCGCTCCAATGGGAAAGTTTCAGAGACCAGCGGATCAATTTTGCCGGCCTTCATAAGCTCAAACAGCTCCTTGACCTGCTCAACGAATTTGGCCGGTTCGCGCGCCGTGAAGGCGCCCCAGAACACGCCGCAAATATCGCAGGATTTCAGCAGGGTCAGGTTCAATGGCATTTTAGCAATGCCCGCTGGGAAGCCGACCACCAGGAAGCGGCCTTCCCAAGCGATTGAGCGCAGGGCTGGCTCGGAATATTGGCCGCCAACAATGTCATAGACGATGTTCGCGCCTTCGGGGCCGCAGGCCGCTTTGAATGCGCCGGCGAGCTCTTTGGAGGCTGCCTTGTCCATTTCATCGCGCGGGTAGATGACGACCTCGTCTGCGCCTGCATTCTTGGCAACTTCGCCCTTCGCTGCGCTGGAGACGGCGGCGACGACGCGCGCGCCATATGCCTTTGCGAGCTCAATCGCGGACAGGCCAACGCCGCCCGCTGCTCCCAGGATCAGGACCGTGTCGCCTGCCTTGATGTGACCGCGGTCTTTCAGACCGTGGATGGTGGTGCCATAGGTCAGCAGCAGCGATGCCGCCTTCTCGTAAGGCACACCGTCCGGGACGGGGAACATGCGAGCGGCAGGCACAATAACCTTTTCCGACAGGCCGCCATTGCCGATCCCGGCCATGACCTTGTCGCCGACTTTATAGCCCTCCACTCCTTCGCCTACGGCTTCGATCACGCCCGCGATCTCGCCGCCGGGGGCATACGGACGCTGCGGCTTGAATTGGTAGAGGTCGCGGATCATCAGCGTGTCGGGGAAGTTGATCGCGCATGCTTTTACGTCGACCAAAACCTCGCCTTTGCCCGGCGCTGGCACCTCAATTTCGTCGAGTTTCAGCGTTTCCGGTCCGCCAATCTCGTGTGTGCGTAGCGCTCTCATGCGTGTATCTCCGTTCCCTGTGTCAGCCAGCTTTGCGCGGATGCGCGCTGGTTCTCATATGATTGAATGGCGTCTTTGCGCTCTAATGTGAGCGCCACCTCATCAAGCCCGTTCAGCAGGCAATGCTTGCGGAACGGATCGATATCGAATGCGAAGCGATCTTGAAACGGGGTTGTGACGGTTTGCGTTTCCAGATCGATGTCGATTGGCTCGCCTGCGCGTGCGACCTCTAGCAGGCGGTCAATTGCTGTCTGAGGCAGGACGATCGGCAAGATGCCGTTCTTCACCGCATTGCCCGAGAAAATGTCTGAATAGCTTGGTGCCAAGACCGCACGGATGCCTAGATCAAGCAGCGCCCAGGCGGCGTGTTCGCGGCTGGAGCCGCAGCCAAAATTATCGCCAGCGATCAGGATTTGCGATCCGGCATAGGCAGGATCGTCAAACACATTGCCCTCGATCTCGCGGATCGATTCAAACGCGCCAGCGCCCAATCCTTCGCGGCTGATCGTCTTCAGCCATTTGGAGGGGACGATAATATCGGTGTCGATATTTTTGGCGCCAAAGGGGATCGCTTGCCCCGATACACGTTGAATAGCGTCCATTATTTTGCTGATCCTGGAAATGTTGGAAGGCGGCCGAGATGGCGTGGGTCATGCTGTATCAGCACCGTCGCATCCAGCGACTTTGCGATGGCATTGAAGCGTTCGAACGAGGCGAGAGTATCCGCGCGGTTGGTGTTAAACGATGGCACCCCGCGGTTCTCGACCTGCTCCTCGAAATGATAGAGATCCCCGGTCAGCAAGATATTGCCGGTTTCTGGCAGGCGCACCAGCAGGCTGGTGTGGCCAGGGGTGTGGCCGGGCATGGCCTTCATGACGACAGAACCGTCACCAAACACGTCGTGATCGCCAGGTATCGCAATTACCTCTGCGGCGTTCTCACCCAGCCATGGGGCGAACGGGCGCGGATCAACCAGCGGATTGGGCTGTGTGGTTTCTTTCACAACATCCCAATCGCCTGCACCAATTAGCAATGTCGAAGCGGAAAAGTCGCTCAATTGTCCGGTGTGGTCAAAGTGATAGTGGCTGACGCCAGCAAAGGTCACTTGATCGGTGGTCACGCCAATATTGCTGAGTTGATCGGCAATCGAGCGATCCAGCGAAAGGGTGGTGCCGCCTTGCGAGAGGCCGGTGCCGATAAGGCCGGCGGGCAGGCCCGCATCCCACAGCAGATAGCGCGAGCCATTGCGCAATAGGTAGCAGCTGGCCACCAATGTGCGCGCTTTCCCATCATACAAATGGGCGTCGGAAAATGCCGCTGAATCGGCAAACGCAATCGTGCCGCAATCAAGCCGCCAAATCTCCAGATCGGGCTCGTCCTGAGCCTGGAGCGGAGACGCCAATGCGAGCGCGGCAAGCGCCGCTGCGAAGAATTTCATGAGCCTTTCTCCCCTTGGTATCGCGGTGATCAGTCTGTTTCCGGGTTTTCGCCAGAGGGCACTTTGGGGGCTTCTGGCTTCTTGTCTTTGCTCTTGCGTTTGTTGGCATAGAGCAGCGCCGCTGCAACAGCGGCAGAGCCGATTGCACCGGCGGCGATGGCAGCTTTGCTTTTGGTGTTTTTCGTCATGATATCCTCATGGGAGCGGGAGGGCGGGCTTGCAAGGGATTGCGCGCAATATGTTCTCAGCTTCGGCTAGGTTGCGGGTGCTGGTTTGTCGACCTCGGTCTCGGCGGTGGTTCCGCAGGACATGCAAAAGCGGAAGAACGCCATTTTGCGGGTCTCGCAGCTGACGCAGCGATCGAACAAGGTCATGCCGCAATGGACGCAGAAATTGCTCTCGGTCCCTTCCATCTTGGCGATTGGGCGGTCACAGCCGGGGCACACGCTGGAGGACATTTTCTTGAACGCCTCATCGTGCGAGACGAGCTTGCGCCGCTCTTCCTCGGCCTTTTGCTCAACCTCCTGCCGCTGGGCGAGATATTGCCGCATATTCTTGATTAGAAAATGGCCCGCCGCAAAGGTCAGAAGGATACCAACGCTGTAGCGAACATAGCCGCCATAGCTTGGCAGATAGGGCACCAGTTCGACGAAGAAGACAAACACCGAGGCGAGCACAAACCCGCGTGAGATTGGCCAATACTCACCCTTGCGGCGCTTCACGATCAGCCATGCGGCGATCCCTAGCATGGGCAAGGTGATGAGCAGTCTCAGCCCAAACACCTGCAGCTCTTGCCAGAAATAGGCCCGTTCATAAGCAGGTACGCCCGCATCTTCGGCATCGTACAGCTGCTCTGAAATCACGCTGCGACGCTGGCTCAATTCGGTTGCTTCAGTGTCCAGCGCGTTGATCGAGCTGCTGATTGAGCGCTCGTTCTGCTGCAATTGTTCCAGAACGCGGGTGCGCGCGATCACCTCGGGATCTTGCGTCGGATCGGTGGTCGCAGAGCGGGTCTTGATCCACGCCTCAAACGTCTCGGTCGCGGATTGCTTCTCTTCGGCAGCCTGACGCTGCTGAATGTAAAGCAGCTCGCGCCGGTCATCCAAAGCGGATCGCTCTTCATCAAGCGCGCTTATCTGGCCGCGCAGCTGCTTTACCTCAGCGGTTTCGACATATTGATCGCGGTTCAGCTCAGCCTGGACCTGAGGCAGGTCGCCAATGATGAGATTGCCCAGGCCCACCAGAAAGGCCGCAAAGACAATCGAAACCAGCCACAGCACGCCCTTGTAGAGCCGCTCTGGAACCCGAATTCCCTTCATCACATCCATCGCTAGCTAACCCTCCTGTTGCCAAGCCAATGGCCCGCGAAACCCAATCAAGCAATCGCTTTGCTGCTCACAAAAAGACATCGCTGCCCAGTTTACCCGGCGATCGGCGATGTTCAGCCTCAGTTTCGCCAAACCAATTGCGCCCATCGAGCGTGCGCGCTTCAATTCCTTTGACCTCGTCAGGCGCGAAAAGCCGCATGTTCAAGCCCATTCGGTCGCCTTCCAAATGCTCTGTGAGTACCCAGTGGGTTGTCGCCCCGCATTCGCCGCAGAATTGCATCTCGACCGCAGGTTCCTTGTAATCCTTACGGCGGTAGGCGCGGGTTGAACCATCCACCTCAACTTCGCTTTCGGAGAAATATCCCCACGCGCCGCCAGATTTTAAGCATAGCGAGCAATCGCACAGGTTGATGTAGTCTGGCTGCCTCGCAATGGTCACGCTCACGTTCCCACAATGGCAGCTGCCCCGCATCACTTTAACGTGCGAACATCGGTCAGCCGCCCTGTTACAGCCGCAGCCGCAGCCATGGCTGGCGAGAGCAAATGCGTGCGCGCGCCGGGGCCTTGGCGGCCTACGAAATTGCGGTTTGAGGTGGAAGCGCAGCGCTCTCCGGTTGGAACCTTATCCGGGTTCATCCCAAGACAGGCGGAGCAGCCCGGCTCGCGCCACTCAAATCCGGCCTCGGTAAAGATGTGGTCGAGGCCTTCCTCTTCCGCCTGGCGCTTCACCAGGCCGGATCCCGGCACGACGATCGCCCATTTCACATTGTCGGCCTTGCGGCGGCCATTCAGCACTTCGGCGGCGGCGCGCAGGTCTTCGATACGGCTGTTGGTGCAGCTGCCGATGAAGATGTTCTCGACCGGAATATCGCTCATCGCGGTGCCCGGCGTCAGGCCCATATAGTCGAGGCTCTTTTGGGCGGCCTCCTGCTTGTCTTTGTCAGCGAAGCTCTCAGGCGAGGGGACTGTGCCGCCGATGGCGATCACGTCTTCAGGGCTGGTGCCCCAGCTGACCGTGGGTTCAACATCGCTGGCATCGATCACCACGCTCTTGCCAAACTCCGCGCCAGGATCGCTGACGAGCGAGCGCCAATATTGCACCGCCTCGTCCCAGGCCGCACCCTTGGGCGCCATCGGGCGTCCTTTCAGATAGTCGAACACCACATCGTCCGCCGCGATCAGGCCCGCCCGCGCGCCTGCCTCAATGCTCATATTGCACACGGTCAGGCGCTGCTCGACGCTCATCTGCTCAAACACTTGGCCGCGATATTCGATCACATAACCAGATCCGCCAGCCGCGCCAATCTGCCCAATGATGTGCAAAATCAGATCCTTGGCGGTTATACCTGCGGAGAGTTCTCCTTCAACCCGAAGCTCCATCGTCTTCGATTTCTGGAGCAGCAAGGTCTGCGTCGCGAGCACGTGCTCAACTTCGCTGGTGCCGATGCCGAATGCGAGCGCGCCCAATCCGCCATGAGAAGCGGTGTGCGAATCCCCGCAAACGATCGTTGTGCCGGGCAAGGAGAAGCCTTGTTCTGGGCCAACGACATGGACGATGCCTTGCGCGTCATCCGCATCGCCAATGTAGCGAATGCCAAATTCCGGCGCGTTCTTCTCCAGCGCTTCCAGCTGAGCGCGGCTTTGCGGATCGGCAATCGGGATCTTACCGCCGCTTGCATTGCGGCGCGCGGTCGTTGGCAGATTGTGATCCGGCACGGCCAGGGTCAATTCCGGGCGGCGCACTGGGCGCCCTGCCAGCCGCAAAGCTTCGAACGCTTGCGGGCTCGTCACCTCGTGAACCAAATGCCGATCAATATAGATCAGCGATGTCCCATCCTCGCGCGTCTCAACGATGTGCGCGTCCCAGATCTTCTCGTACAATGTGCGTGGTTTGCTAGCCATGAGAAGTGGATTAGCGGCCTTGATGCAACACTTGCAACCCGCTCCGTGCTCGGCAGGCGGATAGTCATGGAAAAGACACCTTTGTGTGTTTAACTTACAATCATGTCAGCAGCGTCCTTTGCCTTTCCGATTAAAGTCCTTCCCGAAGACATCGATTTCATGGGGCACGTGAACAATGCGCGCTATCTGAACTGGGTGCAGGATGCCGTTCTGGCGCATTGGAACAACCTCGCCCCGGCAGAGGAAATCGCGTCCAAAGCTTGGGTCGCTCTGAAGCATGAGATCACCTATCGCCGCCCTGCATTCCTGGAAGATGATGTGATCGCGAATACGGTGCTGGAACGCTATAATGGCGCGCGCGCCTTCTATCGCACAGTCATCTCGCGCGGTGAGGAAGTGCTGGCCGAGGTGCAATCAAGCTGGTGCTGCATCGACTCGGTCACTCTGCGCCCGGCGCGGATTGGCGAGCATATGCGCGAGTTCTTTTTCCCTGACGGCGATTGATTAACCCCACTTCGCTGGGTCTAGCGCCAGCAATTCCGCCAGTTGCGTGTAAAGCGCTGGAATATCTCGCCGTAATGCCTGCGGTTTTTCGAAGAATGTGACGATGGCTTCCGCGAAGAACTCCTCGTGGTTGGTCGCTCCATATGGGTCGATCAAAGTTTGGTACCCATTTTGAACCTGCTGCACATGGTCGTTGTATGCATCCAGCATGGCCTTCTCCCAACCTTCATAGGCCTGTCCTTTGCTAAGGAGCGGGATGCCATTGGTGTGGCCGGTTAGGCTGTCCAGTTGATGCGCGAACTCGTGGATCACGACATTGTGGCCGTCGTGAGCATCAAGACCGCCTTTGAGAGCATGATCCCAAGACAAAACCACTGGCCCGCGGGCCCAGCTCTCGCCGAGCATGGTGAGGTCTCGTTCTTGAACGACATAGCCGTCATGCGTGTTGCGGCGGGTGCGGAAGGCGGATGGGTAGATGAGCACGGTCCTGAGCGTGTCGTACCAAGCGTCCGTGTTGACAATGAGCAGGCAGGCCTGAGCGGCGATGGAGAGCTTCATCGCCTCATTCACTTCAAGCTCGTTTTGGCCGTGAAATGTGATCTGATCGAGGAAGAGGTTGATCTTCCCCTCCAGTTTCAGCCGCAGGGGCCGGGGCAATTGGCGTGTGATCGGCACCAGCTGCCTGACCACTTCGCGCTGCTCAGAGGTGAGTGGCGCCGCCAAAAGCTGCTCGCGCTTCTTTTGACGCGAATACCGGCGGAACCAGAAAAACGCGGCGATGAGCAATGCGGCAGCAAGAAATGGCACAAACGACATTGTGCAAAGATAAGTCAGCATGGTCCGATTTGTAGGGTAGGGGCGCGATTGAGGTAGGAGTGTTGCCCGCGCCGCCTTGTCCCGCGGTACCGCCGGGCGCCTGCGCAATTGCGCTAAACGGCGGAAATTGTATACGAAGCCGTAATGGTGTCGCCTGCGTATCTTATTTCATGAGCGCTGATCTCTCTTTGCCGGCCAAGCCGCGCCAGGCCGCGATTGGTCTTGCCTTGGCCGCTGCGATCGCTGGCGGCTGGCTGGGTCTGCATGCTTACGGCATGTTTGTGTTTGAGCTGACGTGGTCGAACTGGCCAATCGCGCTCGCATTGGCGGCGGTGCAATGCTGGCTGTCCGTTGGCGTTTTCATCATTAGCCATGATGCGATGCACGGCACATTGGCGCCGGGGCATAAGCGCGTAAACTCGGCTGTCGGAGCGGTGCTTCTGGCCCTTTATGCAGGCTTTGCCTGGCGGCGGATGCGCGATGCCCATTTTGAGCATCACAAGCTGGCAGGGCGCGAGGGCGACCCCGATTTTGACGAGCATCATCCGACCAGTTTCCTGCGTTGGTATTGGACGTTTTTCACCCGCTATTTCAGCTGGCAGTCCCTAGTATTTGTGCACACAGTCGTGGCGATCTATTCGTTTGTGATCGATATTCCATTCATGCAGATATTTCTGCTTTATGGCCTGCCCGCGCTCGCGTCTTCGCTTCAGCTTTTCTATTTTGGGACCTACCGGCCGCATCGCCACGGTGCAGGCGCGTTTCCCGATGATCACAATGCGCGCAGCGACCATTTCGGTACGTTGGCGAGCCTCGCCAGCTGTTTTCATTTCGGCTATCATCTGGAGCATCACCGCCGCCCGGATGTGCCATGGTGGGCGTTGCCGATTGCGAAGCGGGCGGGAATTGGTGCAGGAGCGACCGCATGAGCTGGTTCGAAGTTGTCCTGGTTGTGATGGCCGCGCTGGTCGGCATGGAGCTGTTCGCGTGGTACGCGCACAAATACATCATGCACGGTTGGGGCTGGGCATGGCACCGCGACCACCACGAACCGCATGACAATGCGCTGGAAAAGAACGATCTGTTTGCGGTCGTGTTCGGCACGATCAACGCCGCGATGTATATCTATGGCTCACTCTATTGGGACGCGTTGTGGTGGTTTGCCGTCGGCATCACCCTTTACGGCGTGATCTACACGCTGGTGCATGACGGCCTGGTCCACCAACGCTATTTCAAATGGGTCCCCAAGAAAGGCTATGCCAAACGGCTGGTGCAGGCGCACAAGCTGCACCATGCGACCATCGGCAAGGAAGGCGGTGTCAGCTTTGGCTTCGTCTTTGCGCGCGATCCGGCGAAGCTAAAGGCGGAACTGAAAGAGCAAAAGGCCGCTGGGATCGCAGTGGTGCGGGACAGCGCCGGGGCCTGAAGCTTACGCCGCAGCCAATCTCGCTGCGTGTTCCTGAACCAGAGCGATCATATTGGGCACGCCCTGCGTCCGGTTGGACGATAGCTGGCTCTTCAAATCAAATGGGGCCAGCGCCTCGGCGACGTCCATGCCCGCAACTTCGCTCGCCGGTTTGTCCTGCACAGCGGCGATCACCAGAGCGACGATACCTTTGGTAATCGCGGCATTGCTGTCCGCGAGGAAGTGTAGCGTCTCTGTCTGCTCCGTTGGATAAACCCACACCGCCGCCGAGCATCCGCGCACCAATGTCGCGTCCGTCTTTAGCGCATCGGGCATGTCATCGAGCTCGCGGCCAAGCTCGATCAGCAAGCGGTAACGCTCGTCGCCTTCAAGGAATTCATATTCTTCGAGAATGTCAGAAAGAGTTCGCATGAGCCGCTATTTAGGGTCGCTCGCGCCCATGTCTATCGCTGATCTCTATTCTGGCTTTTTCAGCAGGCGTTTTTTCGCCGATTGTACGAAGGAATAGATTCCTACGACCACCGGGATCACCAAGATACCCAGCACCAGATCCTTGTCGAACATCGGCAATACCGATTTTACGCCCACCAGCGCGTAGCTGATGATGGCGAGCGCGTAGTAGCTGGCGGCGACGATCGAGAGGCCTTCGACCAATTGCTGAAGGCGCAATTGCATGCCCGCGTTCCGGTCCATCGAGCGCAGCAGCTGAGCGTTCTGGTTCTCGATCCGCGTTTCAATTCGCGCGCGCAGCAAAGTCGCCAGCTGACCGGCGCGCTCTGCAAGCTCTCCCTGGCGCTTTGTCACAGCGGCGCAAAAGCGCACTGCCGGGGCAAAGCGGCGCTGCGTGAAATAATTGAGCGAAGCAAAGCCCTCTATCCGGCGGGTCTCAAGCTCGCGCAGCCGCTCTGAGACGAGGCTGCCATAGGCCGCTGTGGCGCTCATTCGGAAGCTCGCCTCTGTAATGCCTGCGTTGAGGTCCACCGACAGCTCGGAGATTTCGCGCATCAGCGCGTCATCCGTGTCTGCGCCTTCGGCAATGCGGTGAGCAAGCTTGGTCAGCTGCTCTTCGGCCTGGTTCAGGCTGGGCCAGATTTTCTGAGCGACTGGCAGGCCGAGCAGCGCGCGATTGCGATAATTGCCCAGCTCTTGCAGGCGCTGAACCAAGCGGGTGAGATCGGCAGGCTGCGTTCCGTTGGAGGCGATTACGATTGCGCCAAAGCCATCGGGTTTCACGCGGAAGTCGGACCAGATGCGTGCCGATTTGCCAATGTGGCAAGACACGAGCTCATGCATTTCAAACCCGGTCTTGGTGACGACAGCGGCGGCCTCTTTCTCTTTATCGACCACCAGCCCGCGGGTCGCGCGCAGCACCGCGCCGGGCAGGCTCTCCACCCAATCAATCGCGGCTGCGATATCGGCATGATCTCTGGGCTTTAGGAATTCGTCCGGTTTGCATTTCTCAACGAACAGGCTGATCGTGGTGCCTTCGCTGTGGCGCTCCCACGTGAAACCGATCCGCTCGCTTAGCCGGCCAGAGCGGTGGGTGGTGTTGCCAGAGCCGTTCAGCGAGCCAAATCGCGCTTCAATAGCGGCATATTCCGCATCGCGCTCATCCGGCTCAACCAGAACCACCCATTGCATGTAGAGACACGGTACGCACAGCATCTCCCACCGGCGAAGATGCATTTCCTTGACGACTTGGGTGCGAAGTTCGTGTTGGCGCATAGTGTCCTTACGGTTGGACTACATGCTGGGTTCCCTAGGGTATTCTAAGGCTTAGCGCAAATTGAGGGGATTTGCTTAAAGCGCGCGCGGACGTGGCTGGGGGAGGGAGCTTAGAGCTCCACTCCGTTTGCAATCGCCTCAAGTTTCTTGATGCGCTCTTTAAGGTCAGCCATTTCAATCCGCGCCGCGCCGATGGAGGCATTGCCTTCCACTTCGCGCGGGCCCGTGCCCAGCTGCTCGAGCTGATCGAGCTCAGAGCGTTTCAGCTCCAGCCATCCCTGCCAGCCTTTCAGCAGGGCAAAGGCGACCACGCAAAGACCCACAAGGCAGGCTCCGGCAATGACGAGGTAGGGGTCGAAAACTGCATCGATCATTCGCTCATATCCTCCGTAGTCTTAGTGCGCGGCTTATTCTCGCTCAGGCGCAGGTTTTCAATTTCATGGGCCAGTTGCTGGGTTTTCTTGGCATCTGGCGTGTTTTCATCGGTGACAATGCGTTCTAGCACTTGAACCCGCTCGCGCAGTTCGTCGCGCTCACGCTGAGCCTCGAGCAAGGCATCGCGGTCTTCGCTGTCGATCTCGACATGGCGGTTGTGCTGCTTGTTAAACTGCAACACGCCCCAAACCATGATTGCGACGATGGCGATCAGGACCCAGCCGCCCATTACGCATTCTCCTGCTTGCTGGGCGCGCTGCGCAGCTTTTCAATCTCAAGCTCAAGATCCTTTGAGCGATCGGTTGCGATCCGTTCGAGAACGCGCACGCGCTCTTCCAGATCGGCTTTTGAAGGCGAGGGCGCGTTCGTTTCCTGGTCGATCTGACCACGCTTCGCGCGCAGCTTGGTAAGCAGGGCAAACCCGCCCGCACCCGCTGCCAGAGCCAATGCTCCGATCTGGAGCGCGTCAAATACCAAAGCCGTGTCAGCGCCAAACATTATGCGTTGCCTTTGTCCGTGCGGTCTTCGAGTGCGCGCTCCCGCAGAGCGTCAATTTCGCTGCCCAGGGCATATCCGCCATCGGTCACGATCCGCTCAACGTTGACGAGGCGGTCTTTGACTGCGCCCAGCTCAGCGCGCAGTTCGGCATTTTCCTGGGTCAACAGGCTGATGCGCTGCTTGGCCTCTTCGCCGGTTCCTGGCTTTAGGCTTTGGCCCCACATCCCCTCCAATGGGTAGCCATGCTTGATCTTCAGACGGGTCGTGTGGATCCAGCCAAACACTCCAGCCGCGCCGATCGCAAGGCCTGCGCCAATCACCCAAGGGAGGTGGGGGACAATAATCGCTGCTGCATCCATGGTCTTAGGCTTTCGTGTTTGTGTTCATATTGAGCGGCACGCCATTGTCGCGGGCCGTCATGCTTGGCGCATCTCGCAGCGCCTCAATTTCCTCAGACAGAGTGTATCCTCGGTCCGTAATGATCCGTTCGAGCACGCGAACTCTGTCTTCCAGAGCCGACTTTTCAGTCGCGATCTTTGCTGTCTGATTGGCTCCGCTTTCCTTAGCGAGCGCAATCCGCAAAGAGTTGATCTTGTGCCGCACCGCGTAGAATCCTCCGCCAAGAACAGCAGAGATCGGAACCGCGACGAGCAAGAACTCAAACAGATCGCCCATCAGGCTTTCTCCTGCGACTTGATATTGAGCGGAACGCCGCTGTCGCTAGTGGTTTTGCTGGGCGCATCGCGCAGCGCCTCGATTTCGTCAGACAGGGTGTAGCCGCGGTCGGTCACGATCTTTTCGAGCACGATCATGCGATCTTGCATCATATCCAGCTTCTCATTGAGCTCGCTGTTTTCAGCGCGCAGACGCTTGGTCTCAGCGGTGTCAGCCTTTTTCGACTTGCCGCCCCATTCGTCCTCTAGCTCATAGCCATGCTTTGCGCGGATCCAATTGTTGATGACCCAGCCAACGGTAGAGATGGCGATGATCGCAATAACAAATCCAGGCCCACCCCAGTCCATTATACTTTCTCCTGATTGCTCACATTCAGCGGCACGCCGCTATCGGATTGTTCGACGTCACGCACATCGCGCAGCGCCTCGATTTGGGTGGCCACATCATAGCCGCGGTCGGTCACAATGCGCTCCAGCACTTGGACGCGGTCTTCCAGTTTTTGCACCTGGCTTGAATATTGCGCGGCCTTTTCGGCGGTGTTTTCAGCGGTGGCCTCGACCTGCAGTTTCGCAACCTTTTCTTTGTGCTTCGTCCAAATGGCGAAGAAAGGAATGCTGAGAGCCAAAAGCGGTATCATCAGCGCCATTTCACCTTCCATATTTCAGTCCTCCCCTTGAGCTGCGCTTAGCGCAGGCTCTCGATTTCAGCCGTCAGGCTGGTGTTGCTGGTGACGTAGTGCGTCTCGACAGCGGCGAGGCGGCGATCAACATCGCGGAATTTGGCGCGGATTTCGCGGGCGGTCCGCTTCGGGCTTTGTCGCACGCCCTGCCAGTACTTCTGCTCTTCCTGGTCAACATAGAGATGTGGCGGCTTCTTGTTCAGCAACAATCCGGCAATGAAATAACCTGGGATTGTTACGCCGGCCAAACCAGCAAGGGTCAACGCCACGAAGCCGATCCGAACCCAGAAGACATTTGTCCCGGTGTAATCTGCAATCCCTGAGCAGACGCCCATCAGCTTTGCATTGTGCTTATCGCGATAGAGAGTTGTGCGGGGGGAGTTCACTGCGGGGTTCCTTTCTTCTCAGCCATCATGCGATCAAGTTCGCGGAGTTGCTGGTTGTCAGTTTCTTGATTGTGGAGCAGGCGCTTGGGTTCAAAGGTAGCATCATCTGTTGCAACTAGGCGCTCAACCGTGTCCATCCGCTCATCCAAGCGTTTGGCGAGGGAATACAATTCTTCGAGCAGAACTTCGTCGTCAGTCGTGATGGTCGCCGCTGTTTTCCACTTCGTTACATAGTGCAGGATGACCCATGGAAGCCCGATAAAAATGGCTGGAATAACGATGATTTCTTCCATCGGTCTTAGCTCCCTTTCTTGGCGCTATCTTTGCCAAGCGCTTTCTTCATTTGTTCAAGTTCATCGTCGATCGCGTCCGCTCCTTCGAGCGCGGCGATCTCATCGGATAGCGATGGTGTACCGTTCTGATCAGCAATGCTCAGCGCCTCTGCGCGGCCTTCAGCGTAATCAACGCGGCGCTCCATCTGATCGAATTTCGACAGCGCCTCGTCAGTGCGTTCGCTGCTCATCAGCGTGCGCAGTTTCACGCGGTTCTCCGCGCTTTCAAGGCGGGCGGCGATTTGCGTCTGGCGGCTGCGCGCCTCCCGCAGGCGATGCTGCAGCTTTTGAATGTCTTCCTCATAAGCGCGCAAGGCATCATCGAGCACGCCGATCTCTGCGCGCAATTGGCCGCCCATATCGGCTGCCTTTTTCTTTTCTACCAAAGCCGCGCGGGCCAGGTCTTCGCGATCTTTCGACAGCGCCAGTTGAGCTTTCTCGCCCCAATCCGCCTCAAGCCGCTCCAGCTTAATGACGTGGCGGTTCATTTCTTTCTGATCCGCAATGGTGCGCGCCGCGCTTGCCCGCACTTCGACCAATGTCTCCTCCATTTCGAGGATGATCATACGGATCATCTTTGACGGGTCATCCGCCTGATCCAGCATGTCATTAAAATTGGCTGCGATGATATCGCGGGTGCGGCTGAAAATGCCCATGAAGGCTACTCCATCTAAAAACGAATTGTCGCGTTTGGTTGACGCGCTCGTATTGTTGTCTGTCCCGTATGTTTGCCCAGTGTCGGGCCCTGTGCGCAAGCGCTGAATCTCAGCATCAAGTCGTGATACCCGATTGCCGGGCGGAATTTCACCCAATTTTGGCGAAGCGGGGTGGGCCGGAGTGTCGCTCGCAGGTGCCAAGGCATCTGCAGGGGTATCCGCATTGGGGGGACTGCCAATGTCGTTTGAGCGCTCCGGCCCTAGAGAAGACTTGCTTGGGCGGTTCATGCGATTTCGATCAAATGCGTGCTGGCATAAGGCGCAGCGGCCATCAAAGGATCAGCCTGCATCTGCGTGGACAGCGCGATCAGCGCGGTCATTGCGGCGATGCTTGCAAGCGCTGCTTGGCCCAATTTGCTCTGGAAGAAGCTGCGGTTGTACATGAGATCGTTTCCTTCGGTCTGTGTCGTTTGTGACTGGGTCACGGTGTTGTTCACGTAATAGCAAGCGGTGTGCCAAAGTGTGTAAGCCGCTGATATATAATTGAATTAAGCGAATCCCAAAATTTGTTAATGGTGACTATTGCCAATCATTGGGAATTTTCACTATACGTTGGCACGTGGAACGGGAAAATCAGTTTATAGGGCAATCTGGGGCATTCCTCGATGCGGTCGAGCGGGCCAGTCGTGCCGCCCCGATGAGCCGGCCCGTTTTGGTCATTGGCGAACGCGGAACCGGCAAGGAGCTGATTGCGGAGCGTCTGCACCGCCTGTCCTCTCGCTGGGGTGAGCCGCTGGTCACCATGAACTGCGCTGCTTTGCCCGAAACCCTGATCGAAGCAGAATTGTTCGGCCACGAGGCGGGCGCGTTCACAGGGGCTACCAAAGCGCGCGCCGGAAGGTTTGAAGAAGCCGACAAGGGCACTCTATTTCTCGACGAACTGGGCACTTTGTCGATGGGCGCGCAAGAACGCCTGCTGCGCGCGGTCGAATATGGCGAGGTGACGCGCATTGGCGCCTCGCGCCCGGTGCGGGTCGATGTGCGGATCGTGGCGGCGACCAATGATGATTTGCCGCATCTGGCCAAAACCGGAGATTTTCGTGCCGATTTGCTCGACCGCCTCAGCTTTGAAGTGATCACCCTGCCACCTTTGCGGGTGCGCGATGGAGATATCGCGGTGCTGGCTGAATATTTCGGGCGGCGCATGGCGGCAGAGCTTGATTGGCATGGCTGGCCCGGTTTTTCCGAGCACGTTATGCGCGAGATGGAAAACTATGCCTGGCCGGGTAATGTGCGTGAATTGCGCAATGTGGTGGAGCGGGGGGTCTACCGCTGGGACGATGTCGAGACGCCAATCTCTCACGTGCAATTTGACCCCTTCGACAGCCCGTGGAAACCAGCATCGCCGCCGCATCGCCGCGATGACAGTGCGACCGCCGGGGCAGGGCGCGGTGCAGCGCCTGCCGCTGGCGACGCTCCATCATCAGCGCCGAGCGAAATCGACAATATTGATGACCTGCGCCTTGCCGTGGATCAGCACGAGCGCACGATTGTCGAGCATGCGCTGGGCAAGCATCGCTGGAACCAGCGGCAAACCGCCAAAGCGCTGGGCCTGTCCTATGACCAGCTGCGCCATTGCATCAAAAAGCATGGCCTGATGGAAGAGCAGGCAGAACAATAACTCGTCCTCGCATTCTAACCACTTGTTTACCCCGTTATACTAAACCTCAACCTAGACGAACTGCGGGTTTTGTGGGGTTTGGGACATGCAAGGTGTTATCGACATTATCGACCGGGTGTTTGGCGGCATACGCTTTATCATCGGCCTGTTCGTGCTGTGCATGTTTGGCCTGGTACTGTTCCTGACAGCAGGCGTGTCATACGTCGCGCCTCAAGTTGCGGATAATGTTGCCGACCGCGCTGAGCGGGTGAGCAATCGCGCCATCGAAGCCGCTGAAGAAGCCCACCGCAACGAGCGTCTGGCCGACGAAGGCTGGGGCTACGGAGCCGATGATGGCAGCTCAAACGGTGAAAGCGATGACTGGGGCGCCGAATAACCACCCTTCGCGGGGGCGCTCTTGCGCCTTCAACCTGGCGAATTACCCCTAGGCCGCCCTTCAACCCGCGGCGACCATTCCGCTTTAGAAACATGCCCACCGTGCGGCATGCGCTATCCAAACCAGGCTCAGCCTCCCATTTCGATCCGTTTGTCAAAACCGGTCGGCGCGGGGCTGCGCGCTTGCGATTGGCGATCCCGGCGCGAGTCGTTTCGCTTTATTCCACCCAGCGCTGCGTCTTGCTTGATGTGTCGCGAACAGGGGCGCAAATCGCCCTGAAGAAGCCGCTCGACTTGGGCGAGGGGGCCTTGCTTCAAGTCCACACGCTCGATCAATTCGCCTCTGCAGTCCGGCTGGGAAATGGTCGCAACGGCTTGGAGTTTGAGACGCCTTTGAGCGATGAGCTGGTGATCCAAATGCGCTGGTTCGGTGAACAGATTGAAGAGCGGGAAAAGCGCGAACTGCGTGAGGCGGTTCGGGCCTGGGTGAATGGCGATCACTAGCGGCCTGCCGAATTCCTCCGCAGTAGTGCATTCTCCTGCGTATAAGGCCCTTGCCAAGCGGACCGAACGCGCTTAGTTAGCGCTCATCACGACATCGTCGAGACAGTCTGAGTTTGGCGCCTCCGGGGGCCGGACCCAAACGGGTTTGTCTATCGCGCGATGTCTTAACGGAGTTACGATGGCCGATCTGGCGCGCCTTTATGAAGTGATAGAACCTGAAGCGACAGCGCTTGGGTTTGAGCTGGTGCGCGTAAAGATGATGCCGTCAGAGGCCGGTGATGGCGGCGAAGCGCTGCAGATCATGGCTGAAGATCCGGCCACTGGGCAGCTGATCATTGAGCAATGCGCTGAACTCAGCCGCCGAGTGTCGAGCGCGATGGATGCGCGCGAAGAAGCGGGCGAGGTGCTGATCGAAGGCGCTTATCACCTCGAAGTCTCATCGCCGGGCATTGACCGCCCACTGACCCGGGCCAAGGATTTTGCCAATTGGGCCGGCCACGAGGCAAAGATTTCCATGGTCAAAGGGTTTGACGGCCAGCGCACGCTTCGCGGCTCGCTAAGCGGGATCGATGGTGATACAGTCATTATCGAAGACGCGAAAGCTGGTGAAACCCGCGTACCGCGAGGGTCAATTCATTCGGCAAAACTCATCCTGACAGATGAACTGATTGCCGCTACACAGCCGCTCGATACGAGTGGTGCAGACGAAATTCTAGAACAAGAGAAGGCAGACGACTGATGGCCAGTGCCATTTCCGCCAACAAGGCTGAATTGCTCGCAATCGCAAATGCGGTCGCATCTGAAAAGATGATCGACAAAAACATCGTCATTGAGGCGATGGAAGAGGCGATCCAGAAAAGCGCTCGCAACCGTTACGGTGCCGAGAACGACATCCGTGCAAAGCTCGATCCGCAAACCGGCGATCTGACGCTGTGGCGCGTTGTCGAAGTGGTTGAAGAGGTCGAAGACTACTTCAAGCAGGTTGATCTGGCTCAGGGCCAAAAGCTGCAAGAGGGCGCAAGCGTTGGCGACTTTATCGTCGACCCGCTGCCTCCGGTTGATCTGGGCCGTATCGATGCGCAATCCGCCAAGCAAGTTATCTTTCAAAAGGTCCGCGATGCAGAGCGTGAACGTCAGTTTGAAGAGTTTAAAGACCGCGCTGATGAAGTCATCACTGGCGTCATCAAATCGGTCGAATTTGGCCATGTGATCGTGAATCTGGGCCGCGCCGAAGGCGTGATCCGCCGCGATCAGCAAATCCCGCGCGAAGCCGCCCGTACCGGTGAGCGCGTGCGCGCGCTGATCACCAAGGTGGAACGCAACAATCGCGGTCCGCAAATCTTCCTCAGCCGCAGCGCGCCTGATTTCATGCGCAAGCTGTTCGCTCAGGAAGTGCCAGAGATTTACGACGGTATCATCGAGATCAAAGCCGCTGCACGCGATCCGGGCAGCCGCGCGAAAATCGGCGTTATCAGCCACGACAGCTCGATCGATCCGGTCGGTGCCTGTGTTGGTATGAAGGGTAGCCGCGTTCAGGCCGTCGTGCAGGAATTGCAGGGCGAAAAGATCGACATCATCCCATGGAGCGATGACATTGCGACCTTCGTCGTGAACGCGCTTCAGCCTGCGACTGTCGCCCGCGTTGTTCTGGACGAGGAAGAAGGCCGCATCGAAGTCGTCGTGCCTGACGATCAATTGAGCCTGGCCATTGGTCGCCGCGGCCAAAACGTACGTCTCGCCAGTCAGCTGACCGGTCACCAGATCGACATCATGACTGAGGAAGAGGCAAGCGAGAAGCGCTCAAAAGAATTCGCTGAACGCTCCAAGATGTTCGAAGAAGAGCTCGACGTCGACGAGACCCTGTCGCAGCTGCTGGTTGCAGAGGGCTTTGCTGAGCTTGAAGAGGTCGCATACGTGCCGCTGGAAGAGCTGGCCGCGATCGAAGGCTTTGACGAAGAGCTCGGCGAAGAGCTGCAAAACCGCGCGAAAGAAGCGCTGGAGCGTCAGGAAGAAGCACACCGCGCGATCCGCCGCGAGCTGGGCGTCGAAGATGCGTTGGCTGATATGCCGCACCTCTCCGAGGCGATGCTGGTTGTGCTGGGCAAGGGCGGCATCAAGACGCTCGACGATCTGGCCGACCTCGCAACTGACGAGCTGATCGCTAAGAAGCGCGAAGCACCGCGCCGCCGCAACAATGCAGATGGCCCGCCAACACGGCGCCCGCCTCAGCGTCAGGAAGACAAAGGCGGCGTGCTGGGTGAGTTTGGCCTGAGCGAAGAGCAAGGCAACGAAATCATCATGGCTGCGCGTGCGCACTGGTTTGAAGACGAAGACGGGGCAGCAGACGCTGCAACCGAAGCGACAACACAGGAGGCCGCGAATGCGGACTCCGACAAATGAGCGCGTAGCGTCCGACATCGTTGATGCTGGCGGGAAAGCCAGCGAGGGTCAGGACACTGCTTCTGGCTCCCAAGAGAGCTACGCCAATTCCGCGCCAAAGCCGGAGGGCAAATCTGGCCACCGGGGCGGGGGATCTGGCAAGTCCAAGAACCGCCGCCGCAATGCGAATAAGGGCAAGGAAGCGCCAGAGCGGCGCTGCATCCTGACCGGCGATCATGCTGGGCAGGACGAGCTGCTGAGGCTGGCGATTTCGCCCGATGGTGACGTTTTGCCCGATCCATCGGCCAAGGCACCGGGGCGCGGAGCGTGGATCACGCTGGACAAGGCGGCACTTGAAGCGGCCATGGCCAATGGCCAGCTTAAAGGGGCGCTGGCGCGCGGATTTAAGGGCGCAAGGCTTTCCTACAGCGACGATTTGCCGCAGCAGATCGAATCTGCACTGCGCAAATCACTGATGGACCGTTTGGGATTGGAGCTGCGCGCAGGGCAATTGGTGCTCGGCTCTGGACGGATTGAAGACCAGGCGCGCGCAGGCACGCTGCATATGTTGCTGCACGCCAGCGACAGCAGCGAAGACGGGCGCAAGAAATTGGATCAGGCCTGGCGCGTTGGGCGCGAGGCAGAGGGAACTGGAGAGCGCGGCGAGGTCTTGCCACTGGACCGCGCGGCTCTGTCTGTGGCATTGGGCCGCGAGAATGTCGTTCATCTTGCTCTTCGCGGAGCAAGCGGGGCGGATCGCATGAGGCGGGCACTGTCCCGGCTCATGGCTTTTTCGGGGGCTGTCATGGCTGGCTGCGGCGACAGCACAAAACGATCAACGGACGGGGCGGATCAGCCGCGCCCGAACGACATAGAAGAATACACGAAGGACTAACGAGCTAGCATGAGCGACGACGACAACAACAAACGGACCCGTAAACCACTTGGCCTCAAACGGCCGGCTGGTGACGGTGAGGTCAAGCAGACCTTCAGCCACGGCCGCACCAATAAGGTGGCGGTTGAGGTTAAGCGCCGCCGCAAGCTCCTAAAGCCGGGTGAAACCCCGCCGCCAGAGGCTGCGCCAGCGCCTGCTCCTGCGCCAGAACCAGTCGCGGAAGCGCCTGCGCCTGAGCCGAAGAAAGCACCTGCTAAGAAGGCCGCGCCATCAGAAACTCCGCAAGAGCGCGTAAAGCGGCTTGAGCGTGAGGCCGAAGAACAGCGCCTCCAGCTCGCCGAAGACGCGCGCAAGCGTGACGATCAGAAGGCGAAGAAGGCCGCTGAAGACGAGAAAAAGCGCGCTGAAGACAATCGTAAGGCTGACGAGGAAGCTGAAAAGCAAGCCGCCGCCGATGCGAAAGCCGCTGAGCAGGCAGCCACCGCTGAGGCCGAAGCACCTGCTGCGGCCGCGGCTGAAGCGCCAGCAGCCAAGAAGGAAGCCGCGCCAAGCGGACGCAAGTTCACCCCGGTTGCGCGTCCAGAGCCGAAGCGTCCTGAAAAGAAAAAGGGCCGTGAGGACAAGCGCAGCTCGCCCGGTGCAGACAAGCGCCGTTCGGGCAAGCTCACCGTTACCAAAGCGCTGAACGAGGACGAGGGTCGCCGTGCGCGTTCACTCGCCGCTCTCAAGCGTGCGCGCGAAAAAGAACGCCGCGCACAAGGCGGGCCGTCCAAGCCGCGCGAGAAGCAAGTTCGCGACGTTATCGTGCCAGAGGCGATCACCGTTGGCGAGCTCGCCAAGCGGATGGGCGAGAAGGGCGCAGACCTCGTCAAAGAGCTGTTCAATCTCGACATGATGGTCACCGTCAATCAGACGATCGACCAGGACACTGCCGAGCTGCTCGTGGAGCAGTTTGGCCATAACATCGAGAAGGTCTCAGAGGCCGATATCGATATTGTCGCTGAGGAAGACAAAGATCCGGAAGAGACGCTGAAAGAGCGTCCGCCGGTCGTGACCATTATGGGCCACGTCGATCACGGCAAGACCTCACTGCTCGATGCATTGCGCGGGACCGATGTGACCAAAGGCGAAGCTGGCGGGATTACCCAGCACATCGGCGCCTATCAGATCGAGACCAAGAACAAGCAGAAGATCACTTTCCTCGATACACCGGGCCACGCCGCATTCACCGAAATGCGTCAACGCGGCGCGAATGTGACCGATATTGTGGTTCTGGTGGTGGCTGCCGATGATGGCATCATGCCGCAAACCATTGAGGCGATTAAGCACACGAAAGCGGCCGGCGTGCCGATGATCGTGGCGATCAACAAGATCGATAAGCCAGAAGGCAATGCCGACAATGTCCGCACCCGTCTGCTCGAACACGAAGTGATCGTGGAGAAGATGTCGGGCGACGTGCAGGATGTGGAGGTTTCCGCAACCAAGGGCACCGGCCTTGATGATCTGATCGAGGCGATCACTCTGCAGGCAGAACTGTTGGAGCTCAAAGCACGGCCAGACCGCCATGCTGATGCGACCGTGGTTGAGGCCAAGCTTGACAAGGGCCGCGGCCCGGTTGCCACGGTGCTGGTAACGCGCGGCACTCTGAAACGCGGCGACACCTTTGTGGTTGGCACCGAGAGCGGACGTGTTCGCGCGCTCGTCAATGACAAGGGCAAGCAGATCAAGGAAGCGGGACCAAGCTTCCCGATCGAAGTGCTTGGCCTGGGCGGTGTGCCATCCGCTGGTGACGTTCTGACCGTTGTAGAAAACGAGCAGCGCGCCCGTGAAGTGGCCGAATATCGCCGTGAGAAGAAGACGGAGCAGCGCACCGCGCTCGCCCCGACCAACTTCGACACGATGTTCAACAACCTTGCCTCTGACGTGGTCGAATTCCCCGTTCTGGTGAAGGCTGATGTTCAGGGCTCGGTTGAGGCAATCAACACCGCGCTGCACAACCTTTCCAATGATCTCATCAAAGTCCGTGTGCTGCACGCTGGCGTTGGCGCGATCACAGAAAGCGACGTGACCTTGGCGGCGGCGTCTAACGCGCCGATCCTCGGCTTTAACGTGCGTCCGAATGCGAAAGCGCGCGACCTCGTGAAGCGCGAAGGCGTGCGGATGATGTATTACGATGTGATCTATCATCTGACCGACGAAATCGCGAAGGAAATGGCAGGCGAACTTGGTCCGGAAAAGATCGAGCACGTTGTTGGCCGTGCGGACGTTCAAGAAGTCTTCAAGTCCGGCAAGAAGGACAAGGCGGCGGGTCTGCTCGTCACCGAAGGCTCCATCCGCAAGGGTCTGCATGCGCGTCTTACCCGCGAGGATGTCATCGTTTCGGCGACCACCATCGCCTCGCTGCGCCGCTTCAAAGACGATGTCGATGAAGTGCGCTCTGGCCTCGAATGCGGTGTGGTTCTGGAAGATACGAACGACATCCAACCGGGCGACAGCCTCGAAGTCTTCGAGGTTGAGGAGCGTGAACGGACGCTGTGATCAGCGTCTGACGCGGACGAATGGGCAAGATTTACGAATCCAAGCGCTCCCCATCGGCTGAGCTGATGGGGAGCGAGTTCGTCTCGTTCGACGCCGACAAAGGCGAGCTGACCACGCGCTTCACCCCGCCGCCGAGCTTCGCCTCGCCAAGGGGCGCGGTTCAGGGCGGCTTGATCGCGGGCTTCCTCGACGAGGTGATGGGCGGCGCTTTGCTGGCGGTCACAGAAGGCAGCGAGCACGGCACAAAACTCCCGCTCAATCTCGATATGAACCTGACGTACGTGTCGATGGTTCCGCTTGCGCCAATCATCGCGAAGGGCCGCGTGGTCAAGCATGGGCGCAGGGTCGCTTTCCTTGAGGGTGAGCTGTTCGATGAGGCGGGAAATCTGCTTGCGCGCGCCACTTCCACTGCCTTGCCAACCGATATTCCCGAAGGCTTCTGATGGCGCGTCTTCTCGCTCTGCTGGGCAGCATCAATATCGGCGGCAACCGGGTGAAGATGGTCGATCTGAAGGCCGCCTTTGCGAAAGAAGGCCTGAAAGACCTCGTCACTGTCGCGGCGAGCGGAAATCTGATCCTGTCCGATGACCGCGCGCCGGTGGAGATAGAGGCGCATCTTGAGCGCATTCTCGCCGATCAGTTTGGCTTTAAGAGCTGCGTCATGGTGCGCACTAAGGCGGAGGTGCAATCCGCCGTTGAGGACAATCCGTTCCACGGCACCGGGCCAGAGCATGGCTCTGACAAAATGGTGCATTCGATATTCCTCAGCGCGCAGCCTGAAGCGAACCGCTTTGAGGCGCTAAAGGAAGAGCACAGTTCAAAGGGCAGCGAGCGGCTCGCGCTGGGGGACCGCGTGCTCTATCTCGACTATGTCCACGGGGTCGGCGTGTCCGACCTTTCCAGCAAATTTCTTGAGCGGCGGCTTGATTGTCGCGGCACAGCGCGCAACATGAACTCGCTCAAGAACATACTTTCAAAGATGGATTAAGCCGATGGCTCGCCAACAATTCACCGCTGAACAGCAATCGGTCCGCGTCCTGAAAGTGGGCGAGCGGGTGCGTCATATCCTATCGGAATTGCTGGCGCGCGGCGAAGTCCATGATGATGTGGTGAGCGCCTCTAACATCGCGGTGACAGAAGTTCGCATGACGCCGGACCTGCGCAATGCGACCGCCTATGTGAAGCCGCTGCTCGGCTCGGAAGAGGACGAAGTGGTGAAGGCATTGCGCCAGAACACCGCCTTTCTTCAGCGCGAGGTTGCCAAAAGGCTGGGGCTGAAATTCGCGCCGAAGCTGAAGTTTCGGGCCGATGAAAGCTTTGATGAGGCAGACCGGATTGAGAGCCTGCTGCGCGATCCCAAAGTGGCGCGTGATCTGGCTGATGATGGCGAAGAGGACGGCGCATCATGATTACCTTTATGGCGGCTGCTGCGCTGGCGGGCGGAGCGACTGATGCGCCCGCAGGCGTTCAGGCTGAGCCAGGAGTGTCCATGCCCGTTTGGGAGAGTGAAACCTCCTATCGCGATATCGACTTCGTTCCGCGCGGCTGGCGATTGTTTGACAAGGCCGAAGGCGATCTCGACGGTGATGGCCGCACCGACAGCGTGCTGATCATTCAGGAAAATGACCCGGCCAAAATGCGGAGCAACCCCGATCGCCTTGGCATGGATCATCACGATGCCAATCCGCGCATCGTGCTTGTCATTCTGCAAAATTACCCAGGGCAATATCGCCTGGTCGCCAAGGGCAATGCGATTATCCCTGATCACGATCAGCCGACGATCAGCGACCCTTATGAAGATATGCGGATCAAGGGCGGTTCGCTGCATCTCCACATCGCATTCTTCGCAAACGCGGGGAGCTGGAGCATGTCTAATCGTCAATTTCAGTTTCGCTGGGACGGGAAAGCGATGGCGCTAATCGGGTTTGAGTATGCACATGTGCGGCGCAATACTGGCGAAATGCGCCAGACGAGCGTGAATTACCTCACTGGTAAGCGCAAAGATGCCAAAGGCAACATCGAAGACGACGAGTCCAACTGGACTTGGAGTGACGTGCCCAAGGGCACCCAGCCAACGCTAAGCACCATTGGCAACGGCTTTGAATTTGAAGGGTAAACGCGCTGTCTCAGCCGGGCCTAGCGAGGGATCATCTTCGCCTTCAGGCTGATTGTGACAGTCTTGCCGACAATCAAATTGAACGATGTCATACCGTAGTTCTTACGATTGATCTTCATCGTTCCGGTGAGGTTTATCGCCTTGCCGATATTGCTGGCTGGCGGCTGATCGAAAGTGACGAACAGAGTCTCGTCGCGGGTCACGCCGCGCGCGGTCAGTGTGCCGGTGATCTTGCCAGTGCGCCCGCTGGTCATGACGAGGTTAGAGCCGCGAAAGCGCGCGGTTGGATACTTATCGACCCAGAAAAACTTTTCAGAGCGCAGCCTCTTCAACGTCACCGAATCCGGCGCTTTGATATCCTGCGTGTTGATCGTCACATCGACCTTTGCATCACGCGGGCGATCCGGGACAAAGGTGACCGCGCCGCTGATCGTGTTGAAGGTCGCTGTGCGGCTGCCAATGCCCAGGAACGGCACCTTTGCAGCGATCGAGCTCGCCTTCGTGTCGAGCGTGTAAGTCTGTGACGCATTGCCCAGCAGCAATGCTGCGAGCATCGGGACGGCGACGATTTTGAACTTGCCGGTCAGGGACTGAGGTAGGCGTGGCATAAACTCTCCTATGGTAAGATGTTCGCGCTAGCCCTGCGAAAAGTTTCACTTTGAGAAAATTAGAGGCCCTATCCCCCGCCTGCATTTGCCGCTGTCGGGATATCGATGAACACGCTTGCGCCCGGTCCAAGCGGCAGATCGAGCACGACCCAGCCAATGGTGAGCGCAAGGCCAGAGACCATCAATCCGATCGAGAACGGCAACATGATCGCCGCCAGACTGCCAATGCCAAAGCCTTTATCCCAGCGCTGACAGAAGATCAGGATCAGCGGGAAATAGACCATCAGCGGGGTGATGATATTGGTCGCCCCGTCACCAACGCGGTAGGCAGCGGTCGCCATCTCTGGCGAGATACCGAGCAGCATCAGCATCGGCACCATGACCGGCGAGAGCAGCGCCCATTTCGCGCTTGCTGAGCCAACGAACAGGTTGAGCAAGCCAGAAACCAGGATGATCGCAGTGAGCAGCGCCCAGGCCGGCAATCCGGTTGAGCCGAGGAAATCTGCGCCTTGCACAGCCAGGATCAGGCCAAGGTTCGACCAACTGAACATCGCGACAAAGTGCGCGGCGGCAAAGGCGAGCACGAGGTAATAGGCGAGGTCCTCCATCGAACCGGACATCATTTTGACGAGGTCGCGGTGATCGGTGATCGTCCCTGCGCCCTTACCATAGGCCCATGCGGCCAGCAGGAAGAGCAAGAAGAAGCCGCCAACGAGGCTCTGGTAAAATGGATTGAGTTGAGCCTCTGGCGATGCAGTCTCATCAATCAAAGGCGTGCCGGGGCCAAAGGTAAAGCCGAGCCACAGCGCGATCACTCCTAGTACAGCAAGGCCAGCGTAGCGCAGGCCAGCGCGCTCACCATCGGTCAGCGGCTTGTCGCCTTGCTCATCTTCCGCTGGACGGCCCGCATTGGCGGGGTTCCATGTTCCCAATCGTGGCTCGATCACCTTGTCTGTCACAAACCAGATCACCGGCAGAAAGACGAATGTCATCGCCGCGATGAAGTACCAATTGCCAGCAATGTTCGCGGTGTAATCGCCGAACACGGTCTCAACTGCCGCCTCGGTAATGCCGAACAGCAGCGCATCGAGCTGGCCTGGGAAAAGGTTTGCGGAAAAGCCGCCGGAAACGCCCGCAAATGTGGCGGCGATCCCGGCCACCGGGTGCCTGCCAGCGGCGTGGAAGATGATGCCCGCCAGCGGGATCAACACCACATACGCGGCGTCAGCGGCGAGGTTGCCGAGCATACCGACCAGCACAACAATCGGGGTCAGCAGAGCCTTTGGCGCATTGCGAACGCCCGCGCGCATCGCGGTGCCGAACAGGCCAGCCCGCTCGGCCACGCCCGCGCCCAGCATCACCACCAGAACATATCCCAGCGGGTGAAAATGGGTGAAGGTTTTGGGCATATCTACCCACAAGCGCTGAATATTTTCCGCACTAAACAGGCTGGCGGCAGTGATGATCCGCGCATTGCCAGTTTCCGGATCAATCTCTGTCGGGTGCGCAGCGGAGAGGTCCACCGCGCTGGCAATCATAGAGATCAGCACGAGGATCGCGATCAGCCAGAAGAACAGGAACACCGGATCGGGCAGCTTATTGCCGCTGCGTTCAATCCAGCCCAAAATCCCGCCCATGCCTTGGCTCTGATCGGGTGTCGGCGCTGCGCTTGCCATAGGATAAAGCCCCTCAACTCATGCTGTGTGTCTAGACGTGACGCTAACATTGCGTCTGATGCCTGTCTGCCCTGTGAATGGGCCTGCACACAAGTAAAGCCTGTGTATGGTCACATGTTCCCGGCTGGCCCAAATGCGAGCGCTCGCTTAGGCTACGCCGTTATGGCCAAGCTCTATTTCTATTTCGCGAGCATGAATGCGGGCAAGAGCACCACGCTGCTCCAGACCGCGTTCAATTACCGCGAGCAGGGGATGCGGGTGTGCCTGTGGACGGCGGCGATTGATGATCGGCCCGGATTTGGCGCGATCAGCAGCCGGATTGGCCTGTCCAGCGACGCGCGCCGGTTCGATCCTGCGACGGACATAGAACGCTTTGTGCTCGATGATCATGCAGAGGCACCAATTGACTGCGTGCTGCTGGACGAGGCGCAATTCCTGACGAAGGACCAAGTGTGGCAGCTGGCGCGGCTGGCCGATGTGCACGGCATTCCGGTGCTGTGTTACGGACTGCGCACGGATTTTCAGGGGGAACTGTTCCCTGGCTCAGCGGCGCTGCTGGGCATTGCCGATGCGCTGATCGAGCAAAAGGCGGTGTGCCATTGCGGGCGCAAGGCGACGATGAACCTGCGCGTCGATGAAAGCGGCAAAGCAGTGAAGGAAGGCGCGCAAACCGAGATCGGCGGAAACGATCGCTATCTCGCGCTGTGCCGCAAGCATTTCAGCGAAGCTCTGGCGGGTTAGCCCCCGCGCGCCTACCTATCACAGATGTCCGAGACACTTTCCCTTGCCCTCATCCTGATCCCGTGCCTGATCGTCGCGATTGTTTTTCACGAGGTCGCGCATGGATATGCGGCAAAATTGCTTGGCGATCCGACCGCGCAGGAGCAAAAGCGGCTGAGCCTCAACCCAATCCGCCATGTCGATCCGGTGGGCACTTTGCTGGTGCCAGGAGCGCTGGCTCTGGCGGGCGCTCCCGTGTTTGGCTGGGCCAAGCCGGTGCCGGTTCAGCCATGGCGTTTGAACAATCCGCGTTATGGCATGATGGCCGTGGCGGCGGCGGGGCCGGGCACGAATTTTGTGCTCGCTCTGCTGGGCGCGATAGCCTTGGGCATAGCCGCGGGCAATATGGACCCTTCCTCAAACCCCGATGATCCCGGCATGCTGGTGCAGGGACTGGGATACTTCATCCTGATCAATGTGTTTTTGGGTGTGTTCAACCTCCTCCCGATTCCGCCATTTGATGGCTCGCACATTGTCGAGGGATTGCTGCCGCGCAAGCTGGTCAAATATTATGCGAAGCTGCGGCCGTTTGGGATGCTGCTGTTCTTTGGTCTGGTCGCGCTGACGTGGTTTGCGCCGCAATGGGGTGTGCTGGAAAACACGATTGGCCCGGCGGTCGGCTGGGTGATGGATCAGTACCGGTCAATTGCAGTGGCTGTCGCGGGCTGAGCTAAGCCCCGACCGCGTCGATAAAGCGCGCCTGCGGATGGCGCGCGAGTAATTGCTCTAGCCACGCCTCGCGGGTGTCTTTCGCTACGCAAGCTACAATGCAGCCGCCAAAGCCCCCGCCTGTCAGCCGCGCTCCTGCCGCGCCGAGCTCTTGCGCGCTCGCGACCAGAGCGTCGATCTCTGGCAGGGACATTTCGAACAGGTCGCGCATGGAGACATGGCTGTCGTTCATCGCTTGGCCCAGCGCGGCAATATCGCCTGCCTTCAGCGCATCAATCGCGGCCCAGACGCGCGCTTGCTCGGTCGCGCAGTGCAGGGCGCGGCGCTTGGCGATCGGGTCCAGTTCTGCTTGCTCGATTTGCTCGACGGGCAGCAGGCACAGGTCATTGGTGCCAAAATGCGCCTTCGCTGCGTCGCATTCGACTTTGCGGGCGGCGTAACGGCCATCGGTCAGCTTGCGGGTGAGGCCGGAGTGGATGACCACCATCTCGTGGCTGTCGGGCAGGGTGACGAGGTCATATTCGAGATGCTTGGTATCGAGCGCCATGGCCGTACCGGGAGTAGCCAGCGCGACCGCCATCTGGTCCATAATACCGCAGGGCACGCCCATATATTCGTTCTCAACCCGGCGCGCGGCCACAGCCAGTTCGACATCGCTTTGCGTGCCTCCGCCAGCGGCGCGCGCTGCCTTCAAGATCGCGACGATCAATGCCGCGCTGGAGGACAGACCAGAACCCTCTGGAATGGTCGATTGAACCTCCAGCGTCGCGCCGCCGCTCAGCAGTCCCAGATCATTGGCGACCCGGACCGCGCCCACACAAGGGTCGGACCATTCGCCCACCGCATCATCGGACAGATTGCGAATTTCCGGGGCGTCGTAATCGCCAGAGCTAACCGCGACCGTGTCGTCTTCGCGCGGTGCTAGCGTCACGTCCAAGCCAATGGAGAGTGCGGCGGGCAGCACCATGCCGCCATTGTAATCGGTGTGCTCCCCGATCAGGTTCACTCGGCCCGGCGCGTGCGCGGTAAAATCAGTCATGTGCCCCCACCTTGCGCAGCGCCTCTACCGCGCTTTCGGGCATCACATCGACGGTGAATGTCCCGGTGTGTTGTTCAACCGATGCGAGGTATTTAACCCGGCCCTTGGCGCGCAGCAGCGGGTAGAATTGCACGGTAAAATGATAGCCTTCGCCGCCGGATTTGGGCGCAGCGTGAAACGCCATCATGGTTGCCGCCGGTCCATCAAACAAAACGTCATAGCGGCGCGTCATCTCGCCCAGCCAATAGGCAAGGGCGTCCAGCTCTGCATCGCTGCATTCCCATGGGCCAGCGCGGCGCGCAGTGGGCGCGATCCATGCCTCATAGGGAAAGCGGGCAAAGCGCGGCACAAAGGCGGCGATCCCGTCTCTCTCGCCAAGCCCGTAGTCCGGCATGGCGGCCTCTATTTCGGCGGCAAGGTCATAGCCGCCGGCAAAGGCGTCTATTGCACGCTGCTGTATTTCTGGCACGCGCTGAAACCCGTAAATCTGGCCATGCGGGTGGTGCAAAGTCACGCCGACTTCATCGCCGCGGTTTTCAAACGGCAGCACATATTCGCAGCCCGCATCAAACATCGCCTGATAACGGTCGAGCAGAGCGCCGACCAGGACGCGTCGGCGGTCTTGTCCAATAGTGTGCAAACTGCCGCTGGCTTCGGGTGAATAGACCACCACCTCGCATGCGCCCTTTGCCGGTTCAGCGGCGATGCCAGCAATTGCGCTCGCATCAGAGGCGCTGGGGTGGAAGGCGGCAAATTTGTTTTCAAACACCGCGAGTTCGAAATCCTCAAACGGAATTTCTGTTTCCGGGCCGCCCGCGCGGGTTGGGGCAAGGGGATCGTCGGAGGCGGCCGGTTTGAACGTGCGGTTCTGCCGGTGCGCAGCATAAACGTTCCATTCGTCCCTCAGCGGATGGTGGCGGATCTCGCCGCCTTGCGCGATTTCATCCGCGCTTTCGGACTGCAACGCCAGTTCGTGCGGCGAGTGGCCGTACAATTGCAGCATCCGCCCATCGGCCTTGCGATGTTCGCGGCGATAGACAGTTTTGCCGCCAATGGCGCGGGACAGCGGCGTGTTCTCGCTCATAGCGCGGCGGCTTTCTTGGACGCCTGCTCGCTTTCGAACCAATCCTTCACGCGCGCCCGCTCTTCTTTGGTGAGGTGCAGGCCCAGCTTGCTGCGCCGCCACAGAGCATCATCGGCGCTGCGCACGAATTCGTGTTCGATGAGATACTCGAGCTCGCGCGCAAAGAGATCGCCGCCCAAATGCGCGCCCATGTCATTGAGGCCCTGCGCCCCGCCAATCAGCGCCTCGGCCCGCGTCCCGTATGCCCGGGCAAGCCGCAGCGCCGCCCCATTGGGCAGCCACGGATAACGCATGGCTAGGTCGGTCACAAAGGCGTCAAAGCGCATCGGATCGATCTCGCCGCCTGGCAAATGCGCATCAATCGTCCAGCTGGTGTCGCCTTGGCCCAGACGCTTCAGCGCATGTTCGGCAAGCTTGCGATAGGTCGTGATCTTGCCGCCAAAGATCGACAGGATTGGCGCGGCCTTCGCGCCGTTTTCGTCGGTGTCTTCCAGCTCAAACACATAGTCGCGCGTCACCGTGGAATTGCTGGCGGCCTTGTCATCATACAATGGCCGAACCCCGGCATAGCTGGAGACCGCCTGATCCGGCGAAATGTCCGTGCGCAGATACTCATTGGCGGCATCGCAGATGTATTCCGCCTCTTCCGGCGAGATATCGATGCCCGATGGATCGCCCTCAAACCCTTGGTCGGTGGTGCCAACCAGAGTGAAGTCGCGCTCATAGGGGATCGCAAAGATGATCCGGTCATCCTTGTTTTGAAAGATGTAGCAATGATCGCCGTCGAACAGCTTTGGGAAGATCAGATGGCTTCCCTTGACCAGGCGTAGGTTCTCATGGCTTTCGCGCGGGATCGCCCGGCCCAGCACTTTGTCGACCCATGGGCCAGCCGCGTTCACCACTTGGCGCGCCTGCACATACGCCTCGCCATCAGGGCCGCTAAGGACCGCGTTCCAATGCTGGCCATCGCGGGCCAGGCCGGTGCATTCCGTGCGCGTGCGAATGTCCGCGCCGCGCTCTTTCGCGTCGACGCAATTGAGCGCGACCAGACGCGAATCCTCAACCCAGCAATCGGAATATTCGAACCCCTTGACCAGCCGGTCTTCGAGGAAGTCCCCATGCGGAGCCTCGCGCAGGTTCACCGTGCGGGTCGGGGGCAGCAGTTTGCGCCCGCCCAAATGATCGTACATGAACAGGCCAAGCCGCAGCAGCCAGCTCGGCCGCAAGCCCTTGTCATGCGGCAATACAAATCTCAGCGGCCAGACGATATGCGGCGCGATTTTCAGCAGACGCTCTCGCTCGATCAGGCTTTCGCGCACCAGGCGGAATTCCAAATGCTCCAGATAGCGAAGGCCACCATGGACCAGCTTGGTCGACGCGCTGGAGGTATGGCTGGCGAGGTCGTCTTTCTCAACAAGGCACACTTTCAGGCCGCGTCCCGCCGCATCTCGGGCAATCCCGGCGCCATTGATGCCGCCGCCAATCACCAAGAGATCAAGCATCTCTTCGCTGTGCTGTGCAGTCTGGCTCATGTTTTAGTCGGTCGCTTCCAAATGATAGATCAGGCAGGTGTCGGGGAATGTCAGCGGCGGCTGGATCCCGTAGCCCATTAACGCGGCGCCTGAGAATGTCGTTCCGCCTTCAAGCAGTTTGGCCGCCTCAATGATAGAGGGCGTGCTGAGCGATGGGTTCGCCAGCGGCCAGACCATTTGCACACGGTAATGGCGCGCTGGATCAAGCCCGCCGAACATCATCCGGTCTGGCAGCGTGTTGAGCTCGCTTTCCAGCTTGGCGTAGGAAAACAGTCCCTCGCTTTGATCGCGCGCCACGCAGCCAATCATATTGGTGGTCGCGGTTGATTTGAGGCGAAGGAAATGCCCGCCATGGATCAGCTCGCGGTGCTTTTTGTGCAAAGCGATCCCAGCTTTCAGAGTTTCGAGATCCGCCTCGCTTTCATCGCGCAGGTCCAGCTCCATGCCCATATGGCCGAAGATCGCGCTGGCGACGCGGAAATGCATGGCAAACTGGCGGCCTGTGATGTGGCATTTTTTCGGTCCGACATGATTGCCCAGCACCCGCAAAGGCAGAAATTGGCTGCCGCCGCGCATGATATGCTGGCGGGTGCGGGCATCATTGTTGTCGGAAGTCCAGATCCGGTCGGAATAGCGCAAGATGCCAAAGTCGGCGCGCCCGCCGCCTGATGAGCAGCTCTCAATCTCCAAGTCAGGATGGGCCGCGCGCAGGCTCTCCATCAGCTTGTAGACCGCCTGAGTTTGCGCATGCATCGCGCCGCGCCCGCCGCTGCCCGGATAGTTGGTGTCGCGGTTCATGTCCCATTTGATGTAAGCGATGCCATATTCGGTCACCAGCTTGGTGATCTTGTCGAACAGGTAATCGAACACCTCGCGGCGGGTCAGGTCGAGCGTGAATTGCCCGCGGAACGGGACCGCATCAACGCCGTCTGCGCCCAGCACCCAGTCGGGGTGCGCGCGGAACAGATCGCTGTCTGGATTGACCATTTCTGGCTCAAACCACAGGCCGAATTCCATGCCGAGCTCTTTGACCCGTTTGACGATGGCGTGGAGCCCATCGGGATAGACCGCGTCTGACACCCACCAATCGCCAAGACCCGCATCTTCATGGCGGCGTCCGCCGAACCAGCCATCATCAAGCACATAGCGTTCTGCGCCAACGGCGGCGGCGTGCTCTGCCAGCGTGATCAGCGTCGCTTCGTCATGGTCGAAATAGACCGCTTCCCAAGTGTTGTAATGCACCGGACGCGGCTTTGCGAAGCTGCGCTTGTCGAGCACTTCATTGCAAAGGTGGTCGTGCAGACGCTGGGACACATCATTGAAGCCGTCCCGCGACCAAGCAGCGATCAGATCAGGCGTGCGGTAGCTTTCATCGCGGCCCAGGCTGATCTCTCCGGGGAAGGACATTTCGCCGATCTGTATGAGGGCGCGGCCATCGCTATGGCGGTCGACGCGCAGGCGGCTGTTCCCGCTCCATGCGAGGTGGAATCCGGCGGCAAGGCCGCTATCTTCGGAGGTCGCGGGCGTGCCAGCGAATGCTCCAGGATAGACATCGTGGCTGGTCCGTCCAGCCTTGTTCTCGCGCACGATGCTGCCCTGGAACGGGGCGATTTCTTCGATCGCAAATTCGCCTGACCAGCGGCCTGTGAAGCTGAAAATACGCTCCAGCCTTTGGTCCAGCGGCAGGCACAAAGCAGCGGCCCAATCCAATTGCAGTTCGCTGTCCGCGCGGTTCTCAATCTCTGTGCTGCTGGTAAGCACGCCGGTCTCAGGGTCGAGCGAAAGTGTGTGACACACGGCAACGGCGGTGTTGGTGTCTTCGCAGCACAGAGTGACTTCGTGCTCGCCGCGCTGCTCGATCATGACGAGGCGCAAATCAATCGCCCAATCTTGCCCGCCGCGATGCGCGATCAGGCCGGATGGTCCGGATATACCGGTGCCCACTTCATTCATCATGGAGCCGCGCAGCGGAACCGCCGCAGTGCCCGGCGCGTGTTGGCGCACGGCCAGAGTGGCAAGCTCTGATGGCGCCGTGCCCGGCATATCTGGGCCGGCATAGAGGATGATCGGACGCGCGCCTTTGGTCGCTTCAATCGCGACAAACGTGCCGCCACCGCGCAGCGCGATAAACTGATGCTCGCCCTGGGCTTCATCCACCGGATCTGCGGCTGGCGCAGGTCCGTGGTGATGCACGGCGAGCTCGCTGCTCACTGCATCGTCTCCGCCATGCTCAAAATCGAACCTTTGGTCCGGCAATGCATCGTCTGATGTGGCATTATTTGCCATCCAAGCTATCCATCCTCTCTCGCAATACGTTTACGCAACGTAATGCCCCAGGGAACTTTCACGCTAGATGCACGCATTTGTGAAGTGGGTTTTTGGACAAGCATGAATTTTTTGGTATCCGGACGGGCAGGCGAACTTTGAGGAAAAGTGATGTGGGAAGAAAAGGTATATAAACAGAACCTGCATCTGTCGCCTATCGGCGGGATAAAGCTGGCCTGTTTTCTCAACAAGGGCGTGGGTGTTTTGACCGCGCGGCGGACCTTGCCGCATTTCACCTTGGTCTATGTGACGCGGGGTGAGGGCACTTACCGCGATGAGAACGGGCTGAACCTGCCCGTGCGCGCGGGCGACGCGATCCTGATCTTCCCCGGCGTTGAGCATTGGTATGGCCCAAAGCGCGGCGAGACCTGGGACGAATTTTACCTCGTGTTTGAAGGGCCAGTGTTCGACATGTGGCGCGAGGGCGGGTGTTTTGACCGTGATCGCCCGGTGATTCCCCTTCGCCCAATGGATTTTTGGCGCGACCGCATTTTGTCGATCATCAACCAGCCTGATGCGCATACAGAGAATGAGTTGCTGCGCGAATCCATCCGCTTGCAGGAGTTGCTGGCGGATATCACCCAGGCGGGCGAAGAGGATTTGGGCGGCGATATTGCCTGGCTGGAGCGGGCCAAGGCGGCGATCGCAGCGACCATGGATGTGCGTCTAGCGGCGCGGCAAATGGACCAATCCTATGAGGCGTTTCGCAAGCGCTTTCGCAAGCTTTCCGGGCGTTCCCCCGGGCGCTATCGCACAGGCCTGTTAATGGAGCGGGCGTGCCAAATGCTCAGCGAGCCAGGCGTCTTGCTGCGCGATATCTCCGATGAGCTGGGCTTTTGCGACGAATATCATTTCAGCCGCCAATTCAGCAAAACGGTGGGCTGGTCACCATCCGAATATCGCTCTCGAATTGGCCGTGATCCGGTGCAATTTGATGATTTGGGATCGCAAACCGGCTAACGCGTTAGCTTATCAGGCCTGACCAAGCGACCGGCGTTGCAAAATTATGACACTTGCGAAAGCTCGGGCAAATTGGCTGTGAGAAACTCCCAAAAAGTTCATGCCAGTCCAATCCGCCTATGGCTTTCGCTGGTCTGAGCGCCATTTTCGTACCTACGCCAGCTTAACGCAATAGCGCGTTAGTTGCCGCAATCGAAACACCTCGGGTCGCAAATGCGATCACGTCAATTGGGTGTTCGGTGGGAAGAGGAGGATGCCACTCGCGTGACGAGATGGGTTTGCATGTGCGGCCTCAGGGGCCTGAATGCTCAGCGCATGACCTGCGAACCTCTTGCATTTTCAAACAGTTTTTTGACGAATTGTGCCGTTCGATTGTTCGCATTCCCTGTGCGGGCGCGGATGGGGCAGGGCTAAGGGAGATAAGCCATGAGAATTTCGAAGCGGGCCGTGTTGGCTCAATCAGCTGCATTCGCAGCAATTGCCGTTTCGGCGCCAGTCTACGCGCAGGATGAAGCAGCACCAGCGACCACCGAAGCGGAAGGTGAAGGCAATGCCATCATCGTTACCGGTTTCCGTAAGAGTCTTGCAGATTCGATCGACCTGAAACGCGACAGCGCAGTTGTTGTCGACGCGATCTCTGCTGAAGACATTGGTAAGTTCCCAGATCAAAACGTTGCCGAGGCGCTTCAGCGTATCACCGGTGTTGCGATTGACCGTTCTGGCGGTGAAGGCCAATCCATCACCGTTCGCGGCCTCGGCCCACAGTTCAACGCGGTTCTCTTGAACGGCCGGACGCTGGCAACAGACAACCCAGGCCGCGAATTTTCGTTCGACGTTCTGTCCGCTGACATCATTCAGTCGGCTGAGGTTTACAAATCATCGCAGCCTGGCCTGCAATCAGGCGGCATCGGCGCGGTTGTGAACATCACCACTGCACGTCCACTTGACCGCCCGCTTGGCCTTAATGTCTCGCTTTCTGCTGCAGGCATCTATGAAAATCTGAGCGAAGAATTTGGTGCAGACCTCGGCGGCGTGATCTCTTGGTCGAACGGAGACGTTGGCGTGCTCTTCGGCGCATCTTATAACAAGCGTGACGCGCAGATCGATCGCAACCTGACCGGCGGCTATGCGCTGCGTGCAGGCGATGCGGCAATCTTTGCACCTGAGTCCTCAACCGGGCTTCAAGCGGCCGATATCGGCGCTCTGCCAGAAGGCGCCCGCGTACAGCAGCAAGTGATCTTTAGCCGCGATGTGCAGGATCGTGAGCGTCTGACCCTCAACGGTGCGCTCCAATTTGCGCCTTCCGATCGCTTCACCGCGACATTTGATGGTCTGTACTCGAAGTTCGAAATTGACTCGTTCGATCAGCAATTCTCAGGCTTCTTCAGCCCGCCATTCCTCGATCCGCAAATCGATGCCAATGGCACGGTGACATCGTTCAGCCGTCCAAGCATCGACTTTGGCGTGCGCAACCCAGACATCGCTGACACAGTCGGCCTGTCGCAAAACGACAACGTGCTCACCTCGAACAACCGCGAAGCAGAGACATTTGCGTTTGGCGGAAACTTTGAGTTCGAGGCAACCGACAGCCTGACATTCGTCGCTGATGTTGCATGGTCGCGCGCAACCCGTGATGGCACCAACCCGTTTGTGGTTCTGGGTGCACTCGCACCAACTTCGCCGCTGATCGAATCCGTCAATACCGGCGGTATCTCGACCATCACCAACATCAATGACGCTGACTTTATCGATGAGAGCATTCAGCGCCTGCACTTCGTAAACGTCAACCGCACCCGCGTTGAAGACGAAGTGTTCGAAGTTCGCTTCGACGGAAACTGGGAGGTCGATGCAGGCCCGCTGCTCAATGTATCGTTCGGCGGTATCTACACCGACCGTGAGAAGACGCAGGATCTGTTTGATAACTTCGCAGCGCCAGGCTTCGGCAACATCTCTGCGGCTGAAATCTTCTGCGCATATTGCGGCTACACCGTACCGTTTGACACCTCGATCCTCAGCACGTTCTCGTTCGATGGTTTCCTGAGCGGTGTAGAAGGTGCCGATACGGTTCCAGCGCAGATCCTGACCGCAAGTTTCGCTGATGCCTTTGCTCAGCTCAACAATGTGGCCAACCTTCAGAACGCAGATCGCACCGGCGGCAACACCGCTGAACTGCTGTCCTATCTGAACAGCGGCGGACTTGATCCAGTGCTCGGCATCTACACGCCTAGCTTCAACCCAGGCGGCAGCTTCGCGGTTGAAGAGCAGATCTACGCTGCGCACTTCGGCACCGAATGGGGCGGCGATTTTGGTGGCGATCTGCCATGGTCTGCCAACATTGGCTTCCGCATTGCGTTCACCGACGTTCTGTCGAGCGGCATCGATCAGCCGGTTATCGAATTCCGCGAGACGCCGGGCGATACCCAGCTTGTCACGGTCTTTGGTCCTGCGACGAACGTCTCGGTTCCAAACGATTACGTTAACTTCCTGCCATCGGCGAGCTTCAAGCTTGAGCCAACCGAGGACACCGTTCTGCGGCTTAGCTACGCTCGCACGGTGACGCGTCCAACCCTGACCTCTTTGGGTGTTGCCAACACCTTTGGCGGTCGTTCGGATGCTCCGCTTAGCGGCGGCGGCAACCCGCTGCTCGAAGCCTTTGAATCGGACAACTTCGACGTCTCATTCGAATGGTATTTTGAATCGCTCAGCTATTTCAGCATCGCTGGCTTCCACAAGGAACTGGGCGGCTTCATTGAGCAGTCTACCCTGCCAGTACCTGGCGTGGTTATCTTCCCAGCTGGCAACGGCGGCCTGACCGTCGACACGCCAGTGGATGTGACCTTCCAGGATACCCGTGAGCGCAACGGCCTTTCGGGCAGCATCACTGGCGCGGAAATCGCTTTCCAAAAGACGTTCGACAACGGCTTTGGCGGGATCATCAACTACACCTATGTGAACTCCAGCCAAGACAATGCGCCAGCTGGCGATCTCGGCTTCAATGGCTTCACACCGCACACCGTAAACGTCACCGGTTTCTATGAAAGCGGGCCGTTCTCAGCGCGCGTTTCATACAACTACCGCGATGGTTTCCTGGTTCTGGCAAATGACGCTCAAAGCGAGCCGCGTCAGCGTGAGAGCTTTGGTCAAGTCGACTTCTCGGCCAGCTATGAAATCACGGACCAGTTCCAGGTGTTTGTAGAAGGTCTCAACGTTCTCAACGAAGACACACGGGACTTCTCACGCTTCCGCAACCGGGTGCTCACCTATGAGCGCACTGGCGCACGCTACACCGCGGGTGTTCGGGCGAAGTTCTAAGCGCATGAGGGTCGCACGTCATCGTGTCACGCGATGAGCGAGGAGGGCGGGTGTTCCGGATGACGGAATGCCCGCCTTCGTCATTTTACCACGGAGTTTATTCCATGCTTGCTGCCTGCCTTCGTTCTCTTGCCTTCTTGGCCATTGCCATCGGTTTGGCATCACCAGCCGCCGCTCAGAAGTTTGAGGGGCTGGCGCAAACCCCGCCTATGGGCTGGAACAGCTGGAACAAATTCGATTGCGATATTGACGAGCAGCTCGTCCGCGAAACCGCAGATGCACTTGTCAGCACAGGCCTTCGCGATGCGGGATTTGTATACGTCAATTTGGACGATTGTTGGCACGGCGAACGCGACGCGGATGGTTTTATTCAGCCTGATCCCGAACGCTTTCCTTCCGGGATGAAAGCGCTTGGCGACTATATCCATGCGCGCGGGCTCAAGTTCGGCATCTATTCGGATGCCGGTGAATATACCTGTCAGAAGCGCCCCGGCAGCCAAGGCTATGAATATCAAGATGCTCTGCAATATGCGCGTTGGGGGGTCGATTACCTCAAGTACGATTGGTGTTACACCGGAGAGGGCGATGCCCAGCGCAACCCGATCGAGGCATACACCACTATGCGTGATGCCATTCACGCAGCGGGCCGTCCGATGGTATTTTCGATCTGTGAATGGGGCGAAAACGATCCGTGGACTTGGGGCCAGGATGTTGGACATCTGTGGCGCACCACGGGCGACATCATCAATTGCTGGGACTGCACGGTCGATCACGGGACCTGGAAATCCTATGGCATCATGCAGATCCTCGACCTGCAAGACGGCAAGCGGCAGGCCGCTGGCCCCGGGCATTGGAATGACCCGGATATGCTGGAGTTTGGCAATCTTGCGACCCTGGCAGAAAACCGCGCGCACTTTGCCATGTGGGCGATGCTCGCATCGCCGCTGATCTTGGGAACTGATATCAGGGAGCTCGATGAGGCCGAACTCGCCGTGTTGAAGAACCGGGCATTACTTGACGTTGCGCTGGACCCAAAAGGTATCCAGGGTTACCCCATACGCAAGGGAGACGGGCTGGAGGTTTGGGTTCGTCCGCTGGAAGGGGGCGATTTTGCGCTCGCGTTTCTTAATCGCGGCAACCAGCCTCTAAGTGAAAACTATGCGTGGCCTGAAGATGGTTTGAAAGACGATTTCAGCGGGTTTGAAGTCGATTTTGGAAGCGACGCGTTCAATATCCGCGATGTCTGGAGCGGGGCAGATGCGGGCGATACGAGCGCGCCGCTGTCAGTAAGCGTTGGCGCGCGTGATGTCGCAATCTATCGGCTATCTCGGTAGATTGAGAATTTGGGAGAGTTCGTAAATGAGTACCATCCAGATCGCGGTTTTTGTGGGCATCACCGCATTGATCGCCTTTGCCACTTACATGCATTGCCGCGGCAAGCTGGACGAACGCCATTCGGGCGAGAAGGATTATTTCCTCGCTAGCGGCGGCCTCAAATGGTACTTCATCGCTGGCTCGATCACGCTGACGAACCTCTCCACCGATCAGCTGATCGGGATGAATGGCAACCAAATGGCGCTGCTTGCGTGGTGGGAATTTGCGGCGGTGGCGGGCCTGCTGATCCTGACGTTTGTGTTCCTGCCGGTCTATTACAAGAACGACTGCACCACGACGACTGAGCTGCTGCAGAAGAAGTATAACGACAAACACATCCGCGCGCTGATCAGCGTGCTGTTCCTGTTCGGTAATCTGTTCATTTTCCTGCCCGCGATCCTCTATGGCGGCTCGCTGTTCTTGCTCTCTATGGTGGGGCTGGATACGGGGCTGGAGAACCTGCTGATTGTGTCGGTGACACTGGCGGTCGTCGGCGCTTGCTATGCGATTTTCGGTGGCCTCAGGGCGGTTGCGGTGTCGGACACCTATTCAGGCGTGCTGATCCTGGGCCTTGCGTTGCTGGTCGTCTATCTCGCGCTGCAAGCCATCGATTTTGACCTGACAGGCATTCCGGCGGACCGCCTGACCCTGATTGGCAGCAATGACAGCCCGATCCCGTGGCACACTCTGCTGACGGGCATGATCTTCATCCAGACCTTCTATTGGTCAACCAATCAGACGATCACCCAGCGCGCCATGGCCGCGCCCAACATCAAAGAAGCGCAGAAAGGCGTGCTGACCGCGGCGGGAATTCGCCTGCTGATCGTGCCTGCGATTGTCGTGATCCCGGGTATCGTATCCTACAAGCTCTACGGCGATGTGGGCGATGCCGCTTATGGCCGTATCGTTGGTGATGTTCTGCCGGTGTGGCTGTCCGGCGCGTTTGCGGCTGCTCTGGCGGCGGCGGTGCTCACGACCTTTAACTCGATCCTCAACGCCTCTGCGGCGCTGTATGTGTGCGACATTCACGAGGCCTATGTCGACCGGCCAACCTCGGTCGCGAAGCTGAGCGCGATTGTGTCGATCGCTATGTCGGTGCTGGCGCTGCTCTTGGTGCCGTTCTTCGCCAGTCAGGAAAGCCTGATCAACACTGTTCAACAACTTTACGGATTGCTCTCTATGCCAATCCTCAGCGCGTTTGCGGTGTGCCTATTGTTTAAGAATGTGAAAGCTGGGGCGGCGATGATCGGCGTGGTCACGGGCGTCGTGTTCTACGGCTTCTGGACATTCCCTAGTGACCTCCTCGATATGATGCGACTTGCGACTGCCTCTGCGATTAGTGCGGATGGCCTTGCGGGCATGCACTACATTCACTGGATGTTTGCCACACTGATCGTGTCGGTCTGGACGTCTCTGCTAGTCAATCGCCTTATCTTTGGCCAGAAAGCGGAGTTCTCTCTTGGCGGGAACGATCCTATCGAGCCTCAGGCGAAGGCGTTCGCTTGAGTTGACGACGCATTGGTCTTAGCGGGGCGGGATGAGCAATCGTCCCGCCCCGATCCATCCTGCCCCGCATGGCTGGATAATCCTCGATAAACCGCGCGGGCTTGGCTCGACGCAGGCTGTCGGCGCGGTGAAACGCGTGCTGCGCGAGGGGGGCTATGCCAAGACCAAGGTCGGGCACGGGGGCACGCTTGATCCGCTGGCGGAAGGCGTCCTGCCCATTGCGCTGGGCGAGGCGACCAAGTTGGCCGGGCGGATGCTCGATGCCAGCAAGATCTACGATTTCACGATCCTCTTTGGCGCGGAGACGGACACGCTCGATACCGAGGGCGAGGTGATTGAGCGCAGCGATGTCATGCCGACCTTGGATGAGGTTATGGCCGTTCTGCCTGATTTCACTGGGCGGATTGAGCAGGTGCCGCCGGCCTATTCGGCGCTGAAAGTGGACGGCAAGCGCGCCTATGATCTGGCGCGGGCTGGCGAGCAGGTGGAGCTGAAGAAGCGGGCGGTTACGATCAACTCTCTCACGCCGTGTCATACTGAACTTGTTTCAGCATCCATCGCCAGCTCAAACTTTGAAGAGAGTTCTGAGGGATGGACCCTGAACCAAGTTCAGGGTGACGAGAGCCTAAAGAAAATCACCCTCTCCGCCCATGTTTCCAAAGGCACTTACATCCGCTCGCTTGCCCGCGACATCGCCCATGCGCTGGGGACTTGCGGCCATGTCACATATCTGAGGCGGACAAAGGCGGGGCCATTTACTGAAACACGGGCGATTTCGCTGGACAAGTTGAACGAAATCGCTAATGGCGCGCAACTATCTGACCTACTCCTGCCGCTCGAGGCGGGGCTGGACGACATCCCGGCCTTAATCCTCGATCAGACTAGCGCGCAGGCGGTCCGCCAGGGCCGGGTCCTGTCTGAACTGCCCCAAAGCGATGGGCTCTATTGCGCGATGCTAGACAATGTTCCGGTAGCGCTCGTTGAGTTGATCGAAGGTACGACCAAAATCGTGCGGGGCTTTAACCTTCCCGATGTCGCTGAGTAAGAGAGAATATTATGTCGGTAACTGCCGAAGAAAAAGCCAAGATCATCAAGGACAACGCCCAAGGTAAGGGTGACACCGGAAGTCCAGAGGTACAGGTCGCGATCCTGACCCAGCGTATCCGCAACCTGACCGATCACTTTAAAGGCAACCACAAAGACAACCATTCGCGCCGCGGCCTTCTGATGATGGTCAATAAGCGCCGTAACCTGCTCGCCTATCTCAAGAAGAAAGATGTTGAGCGGTACAACGCCCTGATCCAGAAACTGGGTCTGCGTAAATAAGAGTTTTGCAGGCGGCTCCCACAACGGGGGCCGTTTTGCTTTGGGCTGTAGTGCGATGATGCGCTACAGCTGACAAATCGGCACTGGCTGCAATTCGGCGGCAGAGCCTTTGGGGGATAGAAAAAGCCCCCGCACCGGACCGGGACGGTATCCCCGGCACATGTAGGCCCCGCCGCGCAATAAGGCGCCATGCGGGTTCAAAAGGAAAATCAATGTTCGACACGAAAACCGTATCGCTGGAGTGGGGCGGGAAAACCCTCACTCTGGAAACCGGCCGTATTGCCCGTCAAGCCGACGGCGCTGTTCTGGCCACCTATGGCGAAACCGTGGTGCTGTGCGCAGTCACCGCCGCCAAATCAGTGAAGGAAGGCCAGGATTTCTTCCCGCTGACCGTTCACTATCAAGAAAAATTCTCAAGCGCCGGCCGGATCCCGGGCGGCTTCTTTAAGCGCGAAGGCCGCGCGACTGAAAAGGAAACGCTGACCAGCCGTCTGATCGACCGCCCATGTCGTCCGCTGTTCCCAGAAGGTTTCTACAACGAAATCAACGTTATCTGTCAGGTCCTCTCCTATGATGGCGAGACCGAGCCAGATATCCTTGCGATGATCGCAGCTTCTGCTGCTCTGACGATTTCGGGCCTGCCATTTATGGGCCCAATCGGCGCAGCGCGCGTCGGCTTCAACAATGAAGGCGAATACGTCCTCAACCCAACCATCAATGATGCGCTGGGCGAAGACGGCAATCTCGACCTCGTGGTCGCTGCGACGCAAGACGCGGTGATGATGGTCGAATCCGAAGCGAAAGAACTGACCGAAGAGCAAATGCTCGGCGCGGTCATGTTCGCACACGAGGAAAGCCGCAAGGTTATCGGCGCGATCATCGATCTGGCTGAACAGGCTGCGAAGGATCCTTGGGAACTCGCTCCGGTTGAAGACAAATCGGCCGCACTTGAGCAGCTGCGCGGCGCCATCGGCGACGACATGGCAGCGGCTTACAAGCTGACCGAGAAGAGCGCCCGTCAGGACGCCGTCAACGCAGCCCGTGCAAAAGCGCGCGAGCACTTTGCCGATCTCGAAGAGAGTGATCCAGCCCAATACATGGGCATTCTTAAGCTCGTGAAGAAGCTGGAAAGCGACATTGTTCGCAAAGCTATCCTCAAGGATGGTCAGCGCATTGATGGCCGTAAAACCGACGAAGTTCGCCCGATTGAGGCGATGGTTGGTTTGCTGCCACGTACCCACGGTTCGGCGCTGTTCACCCGCGGTGAAACGCAGGCGATCTGCACCACCACGCTTGGCACCAAAGACGCTGAGCAAATGATCGATGGGCTGGAAGGCCTCTCATACAGCAACTTCATGCTGCACTATAACTTCCCGCCCTATTCGGTCGGCGAAGTGGGCCGCTTCGGCTTTACCAGCCGCCGCGAAACCGGCCACGGCAAGCTCGCATTCCGCGCGCTGCACCCGGTTCTGCCAAGTGTTGAGGACTTCCCTTACACAATCCGCGTTCTGTCAGACATCACCGAATCCAACGGCTCGTCTTCGATGGCGACCGTTTGTGGCGGCTCGCTCTCAATGATGGACGCAGGCGTTCCCTTGAAGCGTCCGGTTTCCGGCATTGCGATGGGTCTGATCCTCGAAGGCGACGACTTCACCGTCTTGTCCGACATTCTGGGTGATGAAGATCACTTGGGCGACATGGACTTTAAGGTGGCCGGCTCAGAAGAAGGCATCACCAGCCTTCAGATGGACATCAAGGTTGCCGGCATCACGCAGGAAATCATGACCCAGGCGCTGGAGCAGGCGAAAGCTGGCCGTGCGCACATCCTGGGCAAGATGACTGAAGCGCTTGGCGCGTCACGCGGCGAAGTTTCCAAGCACGCACCGCGCATCGAAACCATGCAGATCGACAAGTCGAAGATCCGCGACATCATCGGTACGGGCGGCAAGGTCATTCGTGAGATCGTCGCTGAAACCGGCGCGAAGGTCGACATTGACGATGAAGGCACGATCAAGATCAGCTCTTCAAACGCTGATGAGATCGCAGCTGCGAAAGCATGGATCGAAGGCATCGTTGAAGAAGCCGAAGTCGGCAAGATCTACAACGGCAAGGTCGTCAACATCGTTGATTTCGGCGCATTCGTGAACTTCATGGGCGGCAAGGACGGTCTCGTCCACGTGTCGGAAATGAAGAACGAGCGGGTTGAGAAAGTCACCGACGTTGTTTCCGAAGGCCAAGAAGTGAAGGTCAAGGTTCTCGAGATCGATCAGCGCGGCAAAGTCCGTCTGTCGATGCGCGTTGTTGACCAGGAAACCGGCGAAGAGCTGGAAGACACCCGCCCACCACGCGAAAACAAGCCGCGCGGTGATCGCGGTGGTCGCGGCGGCGGTGATCGTCGTCCACGCGGCGGCGGCGGTGGTCGCGGCCCACGCGGCGGCGGCGGCGACAAAGGCGGGGACAGCGATGGCCCAGCCGCAATGCCAGACTTCCTGAAAGATTAAGTCTTTCAATTAGAAAATTAAAAGGGCCGCTTGGAGTTGATCCAGGCGGCCCTTTTTTGTTTTGCGCAAGCGCATCCGCGCTCGCGATTTCCTCGCTCACGCGACCTAAAGGTCGCATCGCTGCGGGCGGCCAGTCGGCCTTGCGGCTCGCTTGTCGCGAGCCGTGCTCAGCTAACAAGCCAGGCGCTATGGCTTGCTCCGCCAAGCTTCGCTAAAGCGCCACCATGCTAAAACGTGAACTGATCGACACCGTTGAAATCCCCGATGGGGAAGTGCTTGAGCTCTACAGCCACGGGCGCGATTTCATGATCGTGCTGGGCTATAATGAGCTGATGAGCACGCGCATGCGCTTCTCTGAGGAGCAGCTGGCTGAGCTCACTTTTGACCGGCTGGAGAAGGAAAATCCGCGAATCCTGATCGGTGGATATGGCATGGGCTTCACCTACCGCGCGGCGCTCGCGCGGATGGGGGAGAAGGGCGAGGCGGTGGTTGCCGAAATCTCCGATAAGATCATCGAATGGGCTAAAGGTCCGATGGTAGAGCTGACCGGCGATGCGCTGGATGATCCGCGCCTGGACCTCAAGATTTGCGATGTCGCCGCGCTGATCGATGACGCGAACGATGGCACGTGCGAGAAGTTCGATGCGATCCTGCTCGATGTCGACAATGGCCCAGACGGCATGGTGCGTGCCGATAACAACCGCATCTATTCGCGCACGGGGCTGGCCAAAGCGCGCGATGCTCTAACCCCGGACGGCGTCCTGGCGGTATGGTCCGCCGCGCCCGACCACGGCTTTAGACGCCGGCTGCAAGATGCCCGGCTCAAAGTAGAAGAACGCCGCGTGCGCTCGCGCCCCAACAACAAAGGCGCGCATCACGTGATTTGGTTTGCGAAGCGGTGAACCAAACAAAAAGGGCCGCCTGGATCGCTCCAGACGGCCCCTTTCGCGTGACGATTGGCGTTAGCCAAAGAGCTCGTCGAGAGCTCTCATCTCATTGCTGCATTTCTTGCGGCAAATTTCGAAGTACTCTTTGACGGCTGCCTGAACCGGCTCGGCAAACAGCTTTTCCGGCTCTGGCAAGGCCTCAACCTTGAGCTTGCCGATTTCCGTGCCGCCATGCTTGATCTTCATCGCTGGCTCAATCGTGGCCTGAGCCATGTGTCCCAGCACCAAAGTCTCAAGCATTTCGCCATCAAGTTCGAGCTCCGGCATCTTTTCAAAGAATTGCGGGAGCAGTTCTTCTTTGAGAAGTTTGAAGTCTCTCAGAACCAAGAGGACGTATTGCGTCACCCAGCACGGTCCATAGAACAGCCGCAGGTGATCGCGCAGGGCTAGGCCCAATTCGCGCACCGGTGCCTTCAGGTAATATTCCTGGAAACCGACATATTCAAAGTGGCTGGTGACAACCGAGAGATGCATGCAGCGGGTCGTGTAGCCCGGCGGGCATAGCCACACAGCGAGGTTCTGGAAGTAGCGTTTGACCTTCTTCCAATCGTTGTTGTCTGCGATCGCGATGTTGTCGATGTTCACATCCATCCAGTGATGCCAAGTGCTATCCGTGGCAACGCGCCCGACGCCGGCCTTATGCCCATCATAGACGGCAATCATCGGATTGCGGCTGCGTGCGGGCTGCGGGCCTTTTTGGAAGTTGTAGGGCGGATCGCCGAGGTTGCTGCCAAAAGCGATCACCTTCGGAGCAGGCTTTGGCCCGCCATTGATCGCATCTGGGTATTCCGGATCACTGTTGAATTTCTTCGTTGCGTTGAGATCCGGGTCCTCCACGCATAGGCCTTCATGTGCGTGATCGGGCATCACGTCGATCGGCCCCAGCGTCGGATGGCACAGCACTGGGTGAGGGCGGCGTTTCCATTTGAACAGCGTTAGCCGCACCGAATTTTCAGGCACCCATTGTACTGGTTGGATCGTCAGATCGCCTTGCTCTGGCGTGTTGCGCAGCGCTGCTGGCCCGCCGGGCGCGCCCGGTTCAAACGCCGCGGATGGCGGACGCAAGGTGTCGATCCTGTTGTGCGCCAGAGGATCATTGGTCTTGCCCTGCGGCGGGACCCCGTCAGCATTGGTCCAGCGCCGCATTGTTCCAAGGCGCGGGATTTTGTGACACATCGAGGCACCAATATAGTGGTGATCGCCGGTGCCAAACAGGCCGCCCTTCTTCTCACTCATCCATTCGTCGAGCTTCTCAAGCTCTGGATCGGTCGTCGGGAAGTTACCAGGCGCATCGACCGCTGCATCGCTCAACGAGCCGCTGTTGTCGGGCTCAAAGCCAAAGCACCAGATCTGCTCATACTTGTCGATCACATGATCGCCGCCATCGGTCATATTGAAGCGGAAATTGGTGTATTTCGGCTGTGTTGGCGAAGGCGAGGGATTGATCGCTGGTGATCCAAGGCCGCGCTGGGCGATGTCGACACGAAACCGCATGCAACCGATTTTGGTGTCACGCAGCAATTCGATCACGCGCGAAATTCCAAATCCGTTGCCGACCGGTTGAACGGCAATGCTGGGGTCAACGACAATTAGAATGTCGACAAAGGTCAGCTTTGGCCAGCGCACCACAAGATCGCGGATTGCGGGATCAAAGTAAGGATGGGCAATCAGTTCGGGATCAATTTTTCTTATTTCAGGCATTATTCGCACTCCATTTAAAGTGCGCGCAGGATTACGCGCACGGGAAAGCGAACCCGCGTCTATTATTTAAAATTGTTATTGGACTCGTTTCTTACCTTTCGAATCGAGTTCACAATACAATCAAAATTTCCATTTAATTGTAGAAGTACGACAATATTTATAGTTAGGTTTTTCAGCTAACTTACAGACCTTTGGGCCTTGCCTCAAAAGTCATAAATCAGCGTGATCCGGCTCAGCGTGTCGGTTTGCACCGCGCCCAGTGGAGGGTTGGTGTCGTGCTCGACGGCGTACGAAATGCGCGCTGACAGATTGTCGCTGAGCGATGCCTGCAGGCCGGTGGTGCTGGTGTAGGTGCTGTTTCCGGATTGGATAAAGGCGCTCGCGTCTTGGGTCAGCTTAAGGGATTCTGCGATCTCCCAATCGAAATCGAGCGCGGCGAGCCCGGCGATATTGCGCGAGACCTCGCCTGTGGTGCTGCGCGTGACGCGGTAGGCGGGGCCGGCCTGCACGGTCAGCGTCGGGTTTTCGGTCAGCACGCGGTAGCCCAGGCCGCCTGAGGCGGAGACGCGCGCGGAGAAGCCCTGGAACCGGTCGCGCTCCCATTGGCCAAGGCCGTAAGCGAACAGGCGGTCGCTGATGTCCACGTCAGCCTGATAGGCGGCGAGGAATTGTTCGCGCGTGGTCACGCCATTGCTGCGCTGGAAATCGGCGAGGAATTTGAAATTCTGCTGCCAGCCGAGTTCCTGGCGGCCCAGTTCAATCCCGGCGGTGACCCCGGTGTTGGAGGAATTGCCAGTGGAGCGGAACGCGCCAAATTCGCCTTTGCCAGACCAGTTTTGAAAGATGCCGGCGTTGCGGATTGCTTCTTTCTCGGCCTTCTCTTCAGCCAGCTGCTCAGCGGCGGTCTTGACGGCGATACGCGCTTTGAACTTTGTCATGATTGCGTTCAGTTCCTCGGCATTGCCGGGGAAGGTCTCATCCGCCAGATCGATCAGGACCTGCATCGCCTCGACGTCGTCGCTTTCCTCAGCCTTTTCGATCAACGCGCGCACGGATGCGGGAATTTCTGCTTGAGCGGCGCTGGGCAGAGCCAGTGCTGTGCCAGCGAGGAGAAGGGCGGCGGTGAGTTTGGAAAAGGTCATCATCAGGGCTCCAGGCGCAATTGCGTGTTTTATCGCTCGTCGCTTACCAATTTAGCGGCGGCTAGAGGCGTAAACACTCGTAAAATCATGAAGCTGCGGCGAGCCGTCACTGGTTGCCGGTGGCTGACATCATGACGGCATTTTGATCCGCACAGCGCCGGTAAAGTCGCGCTTGCCAACCTCAACCCCAAGCATCCGCAAAATGTCATAGGCGGTGGCGGCGTGGAAATAGAAATTGGGCTGGGCAAAGCTGAGCAGGAAATTCTCCGCGGTAAAATCCATCTTCATGTCTTTGAATTCAAATCGCATGTTTTGGCCGACCCAGCTTTCCATTTGCTCTTCAGTGAGAGCGTTAAGCGCAGCTTCTGCACCGTCGAGCTTTGCGTGCAGATCGGCAAAGGTTCCCGGCGGCGGGTTCAGATCCGGGCTGTAAACGCCAGCCTGAACGGCGGCGAGCGAGCCAGCGGTATGCTCGGCAATGCATTTTACCTGATAGGTGAAGGGCAGCATATCCTCGATGATCCGCGCGCCCAGAACTTCGCTGTGGTCCTTGCCGTGCGCTTCGCACCATGCCTCGCCCTTTTTGAGCAGATGGCGGCCAGTGCCGATCATTTGGAGGCCGCTGGGGACGAAGGCGGCGTGAAGCGAAATGGGCATGGAATTCTCCGTGTGTGGATTTGACCTGATGTGTTGCGCAGGCCGTGTTGCCGGGCGGGCGGTGAGAACACAAGGCGCGAGGGCAGGCCTATGGACAGGCGCGTTTGGGGGAGGGGCGCAAAACACTTTCCTACTGTTGGTTCGCGCGCGCAGGGTGGCGGGATGGTCTTTTGGCGAATCCTAATGCGTGTTGCGCAGCTTTGTTGGTGCTTGTTTGAGCATTGGAGCGCGCGGACAGTTTTGCACGCTCGGCCGCGCCTTTGTTGGAGCCGTTCTACGCAGGCCCGTGTGATCGCTTTTTCCGATCAATCAGGGTGCTTTCAATCGATTGGTTTTTGGGCCTTGTACTGTGTTCCAGCTGTTCCAAGCGTGCCTCACACACGACGAGGCGAGTGCTGCGAGACCCTTGAAACGGTGCCGATGGCAGAGGCTTAGGGCTTGCGTTTGGAAGTGCCAACGTCGGACAGGATGCTCAGCATACCCTCGCGCGATCGGAAGCACGCTGCGGCCAAGAGCGCGAGCACCGAGGCACCGGCCAATGCTGGCCAATATCCGGAAAGTGAGAAGTCGTCAGAGCTGAGTGCGCTGAGCAACAGCGCGGCGGACCCAGCGCCCAGAACAGTGCCCCAAAACCGGCTCCATAGGCTACCAACCCGCTGGTCCAGCCGGTCAAAGCCGTTTGGCTTGTCATCCTCGCTCAAAACACATCTCCCGCTACAAGCCAAGCCTATAGCGGGAGAGAGTTACCAAGCGTTGAGCAAACCGGGCGTGCCGGATTTGGCGGCAGGTCTGCTCGTGATGTCAGTGATGCGCGTCTTAGCGGACCCGTGGGCCGCCAAATGGCAACGGCGGTGGGGGTCGGCGGGCACCGCGCGGCAACTGTGCCTGATAGGCTCGGCCGCAATGCTCGACGCAATACGGAAAGCCCGGGTTCACGGCCTCGCCGCAGAAGTGGAAGTCCGCCTCGCCAGGGTGACCCATGGGCCAGCGGCAGACCTTCTCAGACAGGTCGAGCAAGCTCGTCTTGTCCGCGATCTCTGGGCTTGGCTTGGCAGGCACCAGACGGCGCGGCGGGGCAGGCGGGATCGGCGGTTGCTGATCACCTGGACCTTGCCTCAGGAAGCCGCCAGGGCCGACCGAGACGATCTTGGGCAGATCAGGGCGCGGATCGGGCAGGGGCTGCGACGGGATGCCGCTTGCCGCAGGGCCGCTTGGCGCAGCAGCAGGCGCGCCGCCAGCGCTCGGCTTGGCTGCAGGCTTCGCTGCTGCCGCCGGAGCCTTAGCGGCGGTCTTGGGCGGCGCTCTCTTGGCGGCTGGTTTGGCCGCAGCCTTCTTGGCCGCCTTCTTCTTCTCATTGGCCTTCACAGGGGAAGGGCGGGACTTCAGGCCCAGCCGGTGCGCCTTGCCGATCACTGCATTGCGGCTAACACCGCCCAGTTCCTCAGCAATCTGGCTGGCGGTCGAGCCGCCTTCCCACATCTTCTTGAGCGTACCAATTCGCTCATCGGTCCAAGCCATTGAAACTCCATTCTGTCTCTATCGCGCCTGATGCGCGCGCGGCCTGCGCAGATTTGCGCAGATCGCCATCAATCTCATCCCCAGTCATACCGGCCCGGCGAGCTCGCCGCACTTGCATGCCATTCCCCTTCGCCCTAACCGCACCCCCTATGGCCGATCAAGCACAATCCAGCGCAAACGAAGACGCTGTCATCAATGAAGTGTCGCCTAGCAGTGCAGGCGCGCCAAGCACCGTTCAGTTTCCGCCGCGTGGAACCCCGCTTATCACTGGGGTCAACCGCATTGGGTTATGGAGCCTCTATATTAAGGAGGTTCGCCGGTTTCTCAAGGTGCAGACGCAGACTGTCTGGGCCCCAGCGGTCACAACTTTGCTGTTTCTGGTGATATTCACGGTCGCATTGGGGCGCGGGGGACGCGAAGTGCTGGGAGTGTCATTCGCCAGCTTCGTCGCGCCGGGCCTGATTGTGATGGGCATGATGCAAAATGCCTTTGCCAATTCGTCCTTCTCGCTGCTGTCCGGCAAGATCCAGGGGACGATCATCGACCTCTTGATGCCGCCTCTGTCTCCGGGAGAGCTGATGAGCGGCATTGTGATGGCGGCGGTAACGCGCGGTATCGCGGTCGGCGGTGCGGTGTCGCTCGCGATGCTGCTATGGCCGGGTGTGTCCTTGGTGCCCCAGCACTGGTGGGCAGTCGTCTGGTTCGCCCTGATGGGCACCGTGATGCTGGCACTGCTGGGTCTTGCGACCTCGATCTGGGCGGAGAAGTTCGACCACAACGCCGCGATCAGCAACTTCGTGATCGCTCCGTTGTCGCTGCTGTCCGGCACGTTCTACGTGATCGATAACCTGTCGGAGACCTTCCAAGCGGTCAGCCGCTTTAACCCGTTCTTCTACGTGATCTCAGGCTTCCGCTATGGCTTCCTGGGCCGCAGCGACATTGGCTCTGACAGCGCGGTTATGGGCGCAGCTGTTGGACTGCTGGTGCTCAATCTGGTGATGGCAGGCGCGGTTTACGCAGTGCTGAAGTCCGGGTGGAAGTTAAAGAGCTAGGAGGCCGAGTGTACAACGTTCGCGCCGCACGGCTCGGAGGCCGCAGCTGCGCCAAGCTCGGCCACAGCGTCATGCGCGCCAAGAATGTCATCAACGTCGCCTAGATCGAAGTAGTCGACGGTCTTGTCGCCATCACTGTCGGTTGAGACGCCAACGGCAATTCTGAGCGATCCTGTACGGTCTCGGCGCTCGCTGCGTTCAATCAGACCAATCCTACGGGCGGGTAGCGATTTGACTGAGATTTTACGGCCTACTTGCACCCGCAGCACGCGCTGATCGGTTACCGCGTAAATGACTTTACCGCTTTGGAAGAGAGGCAGGAACGGCCCCCCAAGCATCGCAAGGCCAACAATGATAAACGGCACTCCGAAGAGCGGGAAAGCCCAAGTAAGCAGTCCGGTTTCACTCGACAATTCCGAGGCGCCTATGCTGGCCATAAAAGTCCAGAATACTGCAAACGCGGTCCAGGGGATTGCGAAGAGATAGATGCCAAATCCCTTGGAAGGCAACCGGCCCAATTGCCGTCCGCGCCACACTACGCGCTCGCCATTGCGGAGCTCGCGTGTGAGCGCCAGCTCAATCGGATCACCTGGTGACCCAGGAAAATGGTCGATTGTATCCCTCATCAAGAAGGGATTAACACGAGCAGGGTTAGCAATGGGTTAGGGACAGCAGGGCGCCATTTGCCGCCGAGAATGACGCGCCCTTAGTGCGTCAGTGAGCGGCGCATCTGATACCGGCCGTCCTTAAAGCCATCAAACAGCTGAGGGACTGTCGGGTGATCAACCGGGCCGCCGGTCGCGTCATCCAGCAGATTTTGCTGGCTAACATAGGCGACATAGCTCGCATCGTCATTTTCAGCGAGCAAGTGATAGAATGGCTGATCGCGGCGAGGGCGGATGTCCTTCGGGATCGACTCGTACCATTCCTCGCTATTGGCGAAGACAGGGTCGATATCGAATACGACGCCGCGGAAATCGAACAGGCGGTGGCAGACGACATCGCCAATACCGAAACGGGCTTTCAACTGCCGCGGTGCAGTCAATTTGCGGCCTGCTTGGCTGGAGAAGAACTCTGCGCTTTCCATGACAGCGAATATGGACCTTCGCAGGTGCAAAACAAGCGCGCAGGGCGAGCACTCCCCAGTTTTGGTGTGTTTTGATGCGAATTGCCGCCATGTGTGGCCCAAATGCAAAAGGCGCGGAAGCATTCCCCCTTGGCAAGCCAAGGGGGCTGCGCTAACGGCGCTCCCGACCGGAATGCGGCGTGCAAGCAAGCCCATTCAAAGCAGCGCTTTTAAACAAATGTGCGCACCCAATACGGAGAGGTGCCGGAGTGGTCGAACGGGGCAGTCTCGAAAACTGTTGTGCCTTCTGGGTACCGTGGGTTCGAATCCCACCCTCTCCGCCACCCAGTCTCGACATCTGCGCCGTTTCTGGCGGCCCACGAAATTGTGCCGACCTTTCGCAGGTTTAGCGCACCGCTTGCCGCTGATTGCGTCTCCAGATCGGCGTATTCCGTCTCAGAGAGCGCAGGTTTGGGGCTTAGTCTCCCTTTCCCATTTCGGCGGTTAGGTTCGGAGGAGTGTCGGCCAGGCAAAATACAGGGAATTTACAGGGAAAACTTGGAAAACCGCGCCTGGCGCACTGCCTCAACAGCAGTGGCGATTACACATCAATCAGCTAGGTTAGAAGCAGGGTTTCTTGCTCAGCCCACTGCATTGGCAGTTGCCGCATGTGCCTGATGGTTTGGGTCGAGATGTTAGGGGGCAGTTTGCCAGTTATCACCGCCTCCAAGATCCGGCTGGACAATAGTCCAAAATGAAGATTGTTGCTGATAAACTCAGGTGAGCACTTTTCGTTTTGAGCGACTTCAGAAATCGAGGCTCCTGACCTGATTTTATCAACCCAGCTCATCGCGCGCGCAATGCGCTTAGCCAAAACGATATCGGGTTCACGATTTGATCCTGATTGAAGGACAAGCCGGGTTTCAACACCGCGCCGCCGACGTGTGAACGGCACTGACAATGTCCTTGGCGTATCCGATTCCGGCATCATGAGTTCAATCGCAAGGTGCTCAGTGTTAATCTGCACTTTGACCACATGATCGAGCACTTCCTCGTGATGCAGGTCTGACTTGCCTTTTGATGCCCAGGCAAGTTGTAGTTCGCGGTCCTGTCGCAGTGCTTGAGCAACAGCCTGCTCGATCTCTTTGGCAGGCATCCGGTAGCCTTCCTGGCCGGCTTGGCGGCCGTCCACCAAGTGCATGGAGACATAATAGCGATAGCGTTTGCCACGCTTGTTGGAATGGCTGGGCTTGAGCGGCTCGCCTTGGTCATCAAATAGCTTCCCAGCAAGGAGTGACCGGCTTTGCGCATTGCTACGGCGGGCCCTAGCGGTGCGATTGCTCTTCAGCTGGCTTCGCACCCGTTCCCAAAGGGTCTCATCGATGAGCGCATCGTGAAGGCCGGCATGATCTCATCTTTGTGGCGAATTTTGCCGAGATAAATGGGATTGGAAAGAATGTGATAGAGCTGCCCTCGCGAGAAGGGCTTTCCTTCTTTGACTATGCCATCAGCGTTGGTTCGGGTTTTAGAAATGAGTTTATGCTCATCAGCAAAGGCCTTTAGACGTCGGACACAGCCCAGGTGTAGATATTGGTTGAACAGCGTCCGCACTGTCTCGGCCTCGGCCTCGTTGATAACGAGACCATCGGTGCCCTTGTCATATCCAATAGGCAGAAGGCCGCCCATCCACATTCCCTTCTTTTTCGACGCTGCGATCTTGTCGCGAATGCGTTCGGCGGTGACCTCGCGTTCAAACTGCGCAAAGGATAGCAGGACATTGAGCGTTAGCCGGCCCATGCTGGTCGAGGTATTGAACTGCTGCGTGACCGATACAAATGAAGCGCCGGCCTCGTCCAACTGGTCAACCAGCTTTGAGAAATCAGCAAGCGAACGGGTAAGCCGGTCTACCTTATAGACTACAACCATATCGATTCGGCCCTCGTCAATCTCGCTCAAGAGAAGCTGCAGGGCGGGGCGCTCCATTGTGCCGCCAGACACTCCGCCATCATCGTAGCGATCAGGCAAAAGCTTCCAGCCTTCCTGTTTTTGTGAGCGGATATAGGCCTCACAGGCTTCCCGCTGCGCATCGAGCGAGTTGAAGCTTTGATCGAGGCCCTCTTCAGTCGATTTGCGGGTATAGATCGCGCAGCGGATACGGCTCATGCCGACACCCCGAAGAAGCGGGGACCTGACCATTTGGTGCCGGTGATCTCTTTCGCAATGGCGCTCAGCGAACGCCATGCTTTGCCGTTCCAAAGGTAGCCATCGGGCAGCACATCGACGATATGCTCTTGTCCATGCCATTCCCTGACCAGGCGGTTGCCTGCATGGGCTTGCGGCTTTGACGCATGAGCGGCTTCCACAAGGCGCGTAAGCCCCTTTTGAAACCGCTTGCGAGACTGGCCACTCGCCTTCCATTCACGCTCATTGATGAGGAGTTTGATCAGTGTCTTGCGGTTGATCTGAGCTGGAGCGTTTGGGCCGATTTCAGCGAGCCAGATGGACTTCAACTCACCTCGACTTAATTCATTGTGCGTGGGATCAGCTGTGCACAGGCTCATTTGGAAGGGCCTTTGAGCTGGTAGAGGCTTGTGCCGGCCTTCTTTGCTGCATCGGTGCAGGTGATCTCATAACCGCGCTGCCGCAGCCTGGAGATAGCTGCTCGTATGGTATGCGCTCGCCAGCCCAGTTGATCTGTCAGGCTTTCCGTGCTCGCGCCTCGGCCTTTAACTGCATGCAGAAGCCGCGCGAGTTTTGTGCCTTTGCGAGGTGGGTGGATCTTGATGTTCATCATGCTTGCCTTTCGTGTTGCAGACGGCTCGCTACCGTCCCACCAAGACAAGCCTGGACTATGCCAGGCGCGATTTAGCCAGCTGATCTGGCCTCCTCACGGTTTAAACGAATGCTTGCTTTGAGCACCAAGTCCACCTCTTTCTCGCGCGCTAGCCGCCTGACACAGTCTTCTGATTGACAATCAAGTTAATGATCTGATCGATCATTTCCAAAGAGCCCTTGGCTTCCTCTATGTGCTCTTCGATAAAAGCTATGCTGGACGCGTCATCTGCTTTTTCCAACTCACTGGTAAGCTCATCTAACTCACACTCGAAAGCGGTTCTCTCAGAGCGCCAGTGATCGAGCTTCTTCGCCTCGTCAGGGCTAACGGGCCCGGTGATGGTGACCTCGCCCGTTTGCCAACATATCTCGATATTGTCGGGATGCGGTACAGGGTCTGGCGGGTCGAGCTCCATAAGCTTGCATCGCTCAAACTCGGCCTGCGCATTCTGCCGATAGTCGACCATAGCCTCAAGCATGGACACCTGTGCGTTGAGCTTTTCGTCTTCAACTGCACTGGCCATTTTGAGGAACTCGCGCTGAGCGCGGGGAGATCCCTTGACCGCATCATTCACCATTCGGCGCAGGATGACCTGCGCCGTTGGCAATTCCAATCTCTCACCGCGCTCAGACAGGGGAAGCAGCCGGTCTGCCTCGTTAAGGACCATCTCAGCAAGACTATTGGTGAGGCCTTTTCTTGGCTTCTTGTTCTTCGCACCCTTTGGCCGCCCAGCAGGATTGCCGCTTTGACCAGGCTTGAACTGATGTTCTTTGGGCGGATCGCCATAGCCGCCGCCTCCTTTTTTATTAGGCATGGGCCATCTCCTGTTCTGGAAGGTCAGCCGCGCGGACATCAAAGCTCTCATCGGTGCCCGCGAGCTTGGCTTTGAGGCCGGTCTCGGCTTGCCGTCGCCTGACGATTACATCGCAATAGACGGGATCGAGCTCTAACCCGTATCCAATGCGGCCACCTCGGTGTGCGGCGATCAAGGTCGTGCCGCTTCCAGCAAACGCATCAAGGATGATCCCACCGCGCTTGGAGCAGTCGAGGATTGCATCTTCGACCAGCTTCACCGGCTTAACCGTGGGGTGGGTCGCAAGGTCTTCGTCACGACTTTCGCCAAAGCTGTTGATGCCAGCATACTCCCAGACATTGGTCCGATAGCGGCCATGCTTGCCCAGCTTCACGTTGTTGATGTGTGGCTTGGTGCCATGCTTGAACACGAATACCAGCTCATGCTGTGAGCGATAGAGCGACCCCATGCCGCCATTGGTCTTTGCCCAGACGCATAGGTTCTTAAGCTCGTCGTACGCAGCCTCGCCAGCGCAAAGCACCTCAGCCATATGGCGCCAGTCCATGCAGATGTAATGGATCGCACCATCGGTTGAGCTAGAGGCCAAGTTCTCGAAGACTGATTTCAGGAACGCTTCGAACTGCTCTTTGGTCATCTCACCGGCGGCCATTTCAAACTCGCGGTGTTGCACGGCGCCTAGACCACAAACATGACCAGAGATCGGCACATTGTAGGGCGGGTCGGTGAAGACCATCTGCGCTGGCTTAGAGCCGCTAAACAGCGCTTCAAAGGACTCAGGCTTGGTTGTATCACCGCAATAGAGCCTGTGCTTTCCAACCAACCACAGATCGCCAGGTTGCGTTACGGCAGGCCCCTCACTCGGCTCTGGGATGACCTCTTCTTCGTTCACTGGATCGATGACCAGAAAGCCATCGATCTCTGCCATCTCAAAGCCCGTGATGGTGAGGTCGAAGTCCAGATCGAGGCTGTCGAGATACTGAAACTCGAGCGATAGTAGCTCGTCATCCCAGCCGGCATTCTCTGCAAGCTTGTTGTCGGCGATGATATAGGCTCGAACCTGAGTTTCGCTGAGATGCTCAAGACAGAGGGTAGGAACTGTCTCGAGGTCTAGCTGTTTTGCCGCCTCAACGCGGCCGTGGCCAGCGATCAGCCGTCCCTTTGCATCGATGAGTACGGGGTTGGTAAAGCCAAATTGCTCAATGCTGGCGGAAATCTGCTTGATTTGCTCGGGTGCATGCATCCTCGCATTGCGCTCGGCAGGTTTAAGGTCGGCAACGTTCTTGCTTTTAACATTCAATGTTGTGGTCATAGTCAAATCCTGTCTGGATACATGGTAGCGATGCCCGCCCGCAGAATTGCAAGCGAACGGCTTGTTGCAGTGAGGCGCATCACGCGCGGCACTTGCTTGTTTTTCAATTTTTCGATGCTTCAGATGCCAACCACAGAAAGGCACCGGTTGTTCAGCCACAGAAAGAACAACGCATAGGCCTGATTGAGATCAGGTCAGGCCTCCATTGGCCGAGCTCTCGATCAGATGTGCTAAGAATAGCGGGCAAGAACAACCCGCACAAATACTTTAACTTTACACCGGACTCTGACGCTAAACTGCCCCCAAATGGGACAGTTTTTGCGACGCAATAATCTGATCAATGCGGTGTGTTTGTGTTGTCTTTGAGCTTTAGCCTTCGCGCGCATCTGCTTGTGCCGGCTTTGAAGTGCACAAAGCAGACCACACTTTCTGAAACTCTGTGGGCTCAAGATCACCCTGTATGATAACGAGACTGGAGGTGATGAATGCTCGTTGGCCTGACATTCCGCCAAAGCCGTTTCTCGAGTTTACATATCCGCACACGGTGGCCGATTTGCCACCTTCCGCCCAGTAGACTTTCAAATCAGAAAACTCAGCTGAGCCCGGATCGCGCAATCGCTCTTTTACCACGGTCTCGGCATAGAGCTTTATACTGATGTCGTCTGTGAACCGAGCTTCTGACTTGGACACAAGCGTCGGCTTAGCCTGTTCGCCTTGCGGCTTCGTGGGGGCAAGAGCTGCACCAACAACGCCCAAGAATATAGGGAGGCCGGTTATTGGCCCGCAGCCCAGGACGCTGGTCTTTGATGGCTCTTGTTTGTCTGTGCTCACGACTACTGCTCCATTCAACATACTATAGTTGATAAACAGACTTGCTGAGCTTCGCCAATGGTTTCTGGCGATGGATATGCGGAAACTTGTCGGCGAGAACTGTGCTCGCGTTCGTAAGGAGCGGGAACTCACACAAGAGCAATTATCCGAGCTTTGCGGCTTGTCGCAGCAATATCTGAGCGATTTGGAGCGCGGGAAACGTAATCCTACAATCGTCACGGTATTCGAGATCGCGCAGGCGCTTGAAGTGAGCCATCTCGACTTGCTCAAACCAGCTGAATAATCTTCCCGCGATGCCGGTGGACTTGTCGGCCACGCCATGGCTTCGTGGCGTTATGGCCACACACAATTCACCGCCAATTGGACCCGACTACACCAAGATCGGCATGATCATGGAGGATGCCGCCGTGACTGCTCTCAAGCTTGGCGGCACGAAGGCTGGGCTTGATGCCGCAAAAGTGCTGGAACTCGAAGAAGCGGTGGTTGAGATCTTGACACTCATGGGGGCAACTCATTCCATCCCGGAATGACTGCAATGCGCCCCAGTCCAAGACGTATCCATCCAAGATCTTAGTTCCTGAAAGCGGACATTCTCTAAGGCCATTCCGGCCAAGGGGAATGACAATGACGTATTCACATTTTGATCCTGCAGCTCAAACCCGAGTGCCTTGGAATTTTGGAGCGAAGATCGGTCCCTAGCGTCCATTCAATCAGAAGCAGATTTGGGCGATCCGTTTCTTCCTAGATCGCGAAGAACGTATTCGAGATCGCGCACTGTTTGACTTGGCGATTGATAGCAAGCTGCGTGGCTGTGTTCTCGTCGAGTTGAAGATCGGCGATTTGGTCAGTGGTCCAGAAATCAGGACACGAGCGACAATCACGCAGCACAAGACAGGTCGCCCCGTTCATTTCGAGATTGCTGCAGACGCGCGTGCAAGTCTGTTTGCCTGGCTGGAACTCAGAGGTGGCGACGTCGAGGACTTTGTCTTCTGAAGTCGTGTTGATCCGTCTCAGCATCTGAGCACACGCCAATATGCGCGGCCAGTCGATGAGTGAGTCGAGGCTATGGGGCTGCGGCCTGAGGGTTATGGTACCCACTCCCTGCGCCGGACCAAGCATTGATATCTACAAAGCGACCGGCAACATATATACAATCCAGATTCTGCTCGGTCATTCCAAGATTGAGAATACGGTTCGATACCTAAGCGTCGACATAGAAGACGCTCTCACCCTTGCAGAGAAGACTGAAATCTGACCGTTGCTGGGCGCCAGTTCAATGCGGGCTGGCGTCCCCTGCTGTAGATTAAGGTGGAGTATCTAGTTATCGCCTTAATCGATCCATCACCCTACGCCAAAAGGAAAAGGAATCGGGCCAATCAATCTGGTTTTTGCCTTTCCTATTCCTGTCAATGATGCCCCAAGATTGAGGCTCGATTTCGCAACGAAGCCTCATCCTCAAAGATAATACATTGCTTTAACCCATTCGATTTATAGACTGATCAGTAGTAGTAACGGCGGGGGCGCGAAAATGGGATCAGTTGAAGAGCGGCGCTTGCACACGCCGTTTGACTATCACGTCAATGTAATTGACCACCTCAAACAAGAAGAACGCCATGCGTGGGAGTGGTCATCCTCTGAAACGCCAACGAAGGAATCGAGCGAAATTCGCGATGCCATGCTGCGCGATACCTACCGCTTGGAACAGTCTGGACACCCCGAGGTTTTTGAAGCCTGCAAGACGGCAATGGCGCGGTTGGGCATCGAAGCTCCGGTCACACTCTATCAAGCCAATGACGGAGCGATGAACGCGTCCTTGGTCTACACCCCCGGTGAAATCCATCTCGTGTTTTTTGGCCCGATCTTGGAAAAGCTCAATGAGAATGAGCTTCTCGCCCTGATGGGGCATGAATTGTCACATTATTTGCTTTGGTCCTTGGACGAGGGCGAGCATTACCAGGCCAGCCGCGTGTTTGACCACGCAATGACGTACTCGGATGCAAAGCCATCACACCGCGAGACGGCTCGGCTGCTGAGCCTGCACACTGAACTGTTTGCTGATCGCGGCGCTGCCATTGCGGCGGGCGCTTTTGAACCAGCTGTGGCTGTGCTCGTGAAGGTTATGACCGGGCTCACCAATGTAGATCCGGTGGCCTATTTGCGCCAAGCAGAAGAGGTCGAAGGGCGCGGGGGCAAGTCCCAAGGCATCTCACACCCTGAAGCCTATGTGCGTGCGCGCGCGCTGCAATTGTGGTGGTCGAACGATCCCGCGCTCCCAGAATGGCTGAAAAAACAATTGCACGGCCCGCTTTCCATAGAAGCGTTGGATCTTCTTGGACAGAGTAAGATGACACGGATGACGCGCGCCTTTTTGGCCCGGTTCATGGCCGACATCGATGAGCCAAGCGATGAAGTGAACACCCAGTTGCGCACCTATTTCCCGGACTTTGGCAGAATAGAGGAAACACCGCTGGATCTTGCGGAAATTGCGGCGGAACGGATCGACGATGCGACACGGGATTATTTCGTGGCGCTAATGTTTGATTTGGCCATGGCAGATAGGGATGCGACCGATGTGACAATGCTGGCAGCGGCAAAGATTGCCGCTGAAATTGGCGCAACGGAGCGCCTAACTGCGGCGCTCAGGCGAGACCTTAAATGGACCAAAGCGCGCAGCACCAAGCTGGTCGCGCAGGCGGCAAAAGCGGCATGAGCGAAGAAATGGATCAAACCGCAGCCACCCGCACGCTCGACGCAGTGCTCAAAGATGGCCGAACGCTGTCGCAAGATGACATCGTGCACGCGATGCTTGGCCTGATGCGTCAGGTCGCTGAACTGCACGCGCAGGGCCTAGTCGCTCAAATCAGGCTAGATACCGTTGTAGAGCTTGAGGATGGCCAACTTGCCCTAGCTGACTCCGCGGGGACTGCTTCAAGCAGCAACCTCAAGGCGATCCATGAGATTCAGCCGCAGGTTTCGAGCGCGCTCAAACTGGTTGGCAATTACCGGGTCACCCAGGACGAGGAACGGGGAACCAAGATCGATGACCTGTCTGTGCTTGATGGAGACGAGATTGAGCTGAAGAGCCCAGCCTACATCACCGGATTGCGCAATTGGGAAACAGAGCTCGGCCATCATGACGAGATTACTGACGTCTTCCAACTGGGCATGGTGATGGCGTCGCTGGCTTGCGGTCTTGATCTCAATGAGTTTGAAGATGTCGAGCGATTCTCGCTTAACCGTGACAACCTCTTCGCGATCGCCCCGCGTTTGCACCCGGTCATAGCCTCGCTCATTCTAGAGGCGACCGAACTTAACCGGCATGCGCGCGCCACCGATGTCGCCGAACTTGCACGGCGGCTGGATACATGGCGCGATCAGCCTGCTGGCATCGAGGTCGAGCGCGTTATGGCTGAGGCGCAGGGTGTGCCCGGCCGCCGGACTGCGGTTTTGGCGCATTTGCGCGACCGGCTGTTTGATCTGTCTCGCCGCAATCGCCTGATCCATTTTCGCAGCACGCAAAGCTCGATCAATCTGACCGAGGCCAGCATGCCGATGGTGATGCGGATCGAGAGCGTTCGGGCGGATTCGCTGTGCACCTGGAAGGGGCAGTTTGCCAAAGATGTATTGGGCGGAAAAGACGTCCCGCTCAATCGGTGGCTGAGGTTTGAAGACCAGCCGCAGATACCATCTCAGCTGGACCGGATCATCCAGGAAAACCGGCGCAACCGCAATGAATACGGTTTCTCCAGCCTGAGACTGACGGTTGCCTTCCTCCACTGGCACAACCTCAAAGAAGCGCCAGAGGACAGGATCACCTCGCCGCTGCTGTGGCTCCCTGTAGAGGTGAAGAAGCGCAAAGGCGTGCGCGATCAATATGTCATGAGCAGCTCCGATCCGGTGGCCGAGTTCAACCCGGCCTTGCGGCACATGCTGCGCCAACTTTATGATATTGACCTGCCCGAAACAATCGACCTTTCAGAAACGCCTATTGAGGCGGTCCACGAGGCGATCCGCAGTCAGATTCACGAGAGTGAGCCGGGCGTAAGGCTGGAACTGCAGGAGCGGCCGGAGATCCGCTTGATCCTTCAGCGAGCGGTCGCGCGCGTGAACAAGTTCAATCGCCGCCGGTCGGGCAAGAAAGAGACGATCAGCGCCAAAGCGGACTTCAACTACTCGCGCGATGATTATCGCCCATTGGGGCTCGCCCTGTTTGAGAAGTTCGTTAAGCCCGATGCTTTGCCTCAGCGTATCGCCACTGGCGGTGGCTATCGATCAAAGCGCGAGCTGATGGTCGCCGAAACCGAAGCCATGGCTTACGGCAATGCAAGCGGTGAGGGGCACAAGTTTTCTTGGGCCATCGACCTCACTGGCGTGACCTTGGCGAACTTCAATTACAAGAAGATGTCGCTGGTGCGCGATTACAATGCGCTGATTGAAACCCCGGAAACGCAGCCCGCCTTCGATCAGGTGTTTTCGATCGAGCCGCGTCCCTTTGTGGAGGACGCGCCGCCGCCTATTCCGGCAGACGAGCAATGGAGTGTGGTGCCCAGCGACGCAACGCAGGAACAGGCGGTGGCCTTTGCGCGCACGGGCCGCAGCTATATCATCCAGGGCCCGCCGGGCACGGGCAAGTCACAGACCATCACCAACCTGATTGCGGATTTTGCAGGCCGGGGTAAACGCGTGCTGTTCGTGTGCGAAAAGCGCGCGGCCCTTGATGTCGTATACCACCGCCTTGGTCAGGCTGGGCTCGATGGTTTGGCGACCATTATTCACGATGCGCAAGACGACAAGAAAGAATTTATCGCCGATCTGCGCGATCATTATGAACGCTGGGGCCGCACGTCAGACGGATTGGAAGACGCAAGGCTAGCCCGGTCACAGACGGTGGCTGCGCTGAAGGAACATTTGCAGCAGATCAATGCGTTTGAAGCTGCTGTTGGCGATACTGACGAATCTGATACGCCTGCTTTGCGCGACCTAGTGCGCCGCGCGGCGACCTTGCCTGCGCCAGATGCGGGGGTCGACGCGGCCATGCGAGAGCAGCTGCCCAACATCGCGCTGTGGGACGCCAATCGATCTATGGCTGAGCGTGTTTCGCGCGCGATGCGTGAGCTTGTCGGTGCGACCTGTCTGGCAGAGCACCCGTTTGCGCGACTGCGAGGCGAAGTGTTGCGCCAGGATCGGCCATACGCCGTCGTACAAGCCGCGATTGACGCAGCAGAGGCCCAAATCCTGCGGCTCGATCTGTTGCTAGAGGATCCATCCATTCCGCTTTCCGCGAGCATGTCTTTCGCAGAAGTGAACGAGACGATTGCTGTAGCTGAACAGCTAGCAAAAACGGGCCTCGCCAATTCGCCTGGCTTGCTCGACCCGCTTTCATCGGCATCGCAAGCCCTGCAGCAGGATATGGCGCAGATTGGCACGCTAGAGGCAGCCGAGGCAAAGGCGGCCAAGAATGCTGCAGCATGGAGCGACCCGCTGGATCCAGCGGACACAATGTCTGCCCTTGAATTGGCGCGGGCCAAAGAAGGCTCGTTGTTTGCGGTCTTCAGTGGCGCGTGGCGCAGCTTGAAAGCGACCGTTGCGGCGCGATATGATTTTGCATCCCATGCGGTGAAACCCAAGGTCACGCTTGTGCTCGAAAACCTGGCGGCCTTGCATGATGCCCGTGCTGAGCTCCAGAAGCACAAAGCCGCGACTGAGAAACGACTTGGGACAGAAGATCTTGGCGCATTGCTCAAGCTGCGCAGCACAATCCTTGAAGGCACGCCGTCCAAGGCTGCCGAGAACTTGCTAGCGCTATCTGCATCGGACACTGGACGCGAGGCGTTTTCGCGCATCGCGCAGCAAGCACCGGCAGTGAGTTCGCTTGGCGAGACGCTTGAGACAGTGCTCGAAACACCTGCCGACCTGACGTTTGACGCGCTTGCCGAATTGCTGCGTGACCTGCGCGAGAACCTGGATGATCTGCCCGATTGCCTGCCCCATCTGGTGGAAGTTCATACCGCACCGCCGCTTATCACTGGTGTGCTGCTTGGTCTGCCTTTGCCGCTCGGCGGAATTGAGGCGTTGATCGTTGATGAAGCGATCGCGCAGCGAGAGCGCGCCAATCCGGAAATTCGCCGCTTCGATATTGATCTTATGATTGGTATTTCGCGCCGCGCTGCTTCCGCGCGCGATCTGCTGCGCGATCAAAACTCGGCCGCTATTCGGGCAACGCTGCACCGCCAGTTCCGCGACAATGTGAAGGTCTCAGAAACTTCGGTGACACAGCTCGACAATGACAGGCGCGCTCTGAAAAAGACGTACGCCACGGGGCGGCGCGAGCTTGAGCATGAGTTCGGCAAGACAATGCGTTACAAATCAATCCGTGAGCTCGCCAGCGGCGACAGCGGGCGGGTGGTGAACGACTTGAAGCCCGTTTGGTTGATGAGCCCGCTTTCGGTCTCAGACACGCTCCCACTCAATCCCGATCTGTTTGATGTGGTCATTTTTGATGAGGCTAGCCAGGTCCCGACTGAGGATGCGGTCCCTGCTTTGTGTCGTTCGCGGCAAGTGGTGGTCGTAGGCGACGAGATGCAATTGCCACCGACCAGTTTCTTCGCGACCTCGCAGTCTGACGAAGACATGGAGATAGTCGCCGAGGAGGACGGGGAGCGGATTGCCATCGTACTCGATGCCGACAGCCTGCTGAGCCAGGCTGCGAGAAACCTCCTTGCGACTTTGCTCGCCTGGCACTATCGCAGCCGCTTTGAAGCGCTGATCAGCTTTTCCAACGCCGCATTCTACGCAGGCGAGCTGGTGACCATTCCTGACCGTTCGCTGCGCGCAAGCAAACGCGCAGGCGAGCCGGTTAGCTCTGACGATGATGCCGCCTGGTCAAATGGTGTGGATCGTTTGCTGGCAGCGCCCATTACAACTCACCGGATCGCCGATGGTGTCTATGAACGCCGCGCAAACCTACCTGAGGCGCGTTACATTGCGGGTCTTGTGCGCGATTTGCTGATGCGAGAAACTGGCCAGACCATCGGCATTGTCGCCTTTTCCGAGGCGCAGCAATCCGAGATAGAAGACGCGCTGGAACGGCTGGCAGCCGAAGATGAGGCGTTTGCCGCAGCGCTGACGCGCGAAGTCGAGCGAGAGGACGATGGCCAATATACGGGCCTGTTCGTCAAGAACCTTGAAAACGTCCAGGGTGATGAGCGAGATATCATCCTTATGAGTGTGTGTTACGCGCCCGGATCAAACGGGCGAATGGTGATGAATTTCGGTCCGATCAATCAGCGCGGAGGGGAAAAGCGGCTGAATGTCATCTTCAGCCGTGCGAAGCGGCACATGGCGATCGTCTCTACAATTGCGCCGGAGGCCATCACCAACATCCACAATGATGGAGCGAGAGCTTTGCGCAGCTTCCTGGCGTTTGCCGAGGCGCAATCGGCAGGTTCGCACGACAATGCGCAGGCGGTTCTGGCGACGCTCAATCCCGATGCCGCACGCACATTCGATGGTGCTCTGCCAGCAGATCCCGTTCGCGGCGCTATTGCCGATGCCTTGCGCGCGAAGGGTCATGAAGTTCATGAGCATGTTGGCGGTGCGAGCTTCCGCTGCGATCTGGCTGTGGTTGATCCAGCAGGAGGGGGCTATGCGCTCGGCGTTCTCCTTGACCGCACTGGCACCCATGCAGCCGGGATTGAGGAGCGCTTTGTCTTTCGCCCCGGCATTCTGCGTGCTTTCGGCTGGAAAGTGATCGATGTGCCGGTGACCAGCTGGCTGCGCAATCGCGATGCAGTGGTGGAACGGATCGAGCAGGAGCTTACGCGCTCCAGCTGGGATCTAGCCGATCCCGACCCCGTCGCCGGGACCAGCGTGACGCCGATTGTTGCTGCAGATCCTGAACCATCACAGGCTGAGGAGGCCCCAGCATCCGCGCAGAGCGAAGCTCCCTCTGGCGAGGCTGGCATGACCGAGTTCCGCTTGGTCGCGGGCGCTTCGAACAAGTTCTGGCGCGTGGGCGTCGATGGAACGGAGCTGATCGTGGAGTTCGGCCGCGTTGGTACAAAGGGCCGGCGTGTAATCAAGTCCTACCCGGATGAGGAGCGCGCCAAGCGTGAAGCGAACAAGCTGACGCTTGAGAAGACCCGCAAGGGCTACGAGGAATTTAGCTGATATGGCGCGGAGCAACACAAATGCTGATTGAACTTTTGCGCCCTCTGGCACTTCTGCTCATCTTTGTCCCACTGCTGGTCATCAATTTAAGAAATGGGCTTGTGCCCAATGGGCTGCTGCTTTTGCTCTTCGCGACCGGCGTGGTGCACGCATTCGCGCTGCCATACATGCAATCAGAGCCATTGGAATTGGGTCGGCTGATCTGGTGGGGCATCGGTATTGCAGGGGGCGTTGCGATCTTTGTTTTTAGGCTCGTCCCAGGTGGCACAGCCAAGCTGTTAATGGCCCTGCTTCCATGGTTTGCGCTGTCTGAATATCTAATTGTCATGACGATTGGCATGTTTCTGGCAGCAGCGATCGGTCTGGCAACGAAGCGAGATGCTTTGATCGTCCCACCAATGATGGTAGCGGCATTGGGCGTTTCGCTTGCGGCTCTCGCCACCAGTTAAGGAAGTTATTCGCCTAGATTGAGGTGGGCGAGTAGAGGCGCTTTGATCGTGCGATGTTCGACCGTTTTCGACAGGCGGAGCACAGCAGCATCAATGTCATTCCCGCCCATGGCAATCAGTGTCGCAATCGCGGCATTGGCGATGATCTTTGATCGCATCGCGTCATCGCCGGTCCACAAATAGGTCGCTGCGCTTTGGGCTGTCAGCTCCAGGTTCTCGATTGCGCGGGCGCGATCAGGCAGAAGGGCCGCCAGCCATAAGGCACCGCGCAGAAACTCTTCGTTCTCAACGCTCAGGCGCATCCAGTTCGAGAGCGTGCTGTAGGTACGCTGACCATCGGCATGCCTATAGCTCGGTTTTGGCAGATGCAGGACGCCATCGGTCGCACTCTTATTCTTGTAAGTGCGGTCGTCCAACCTAATGAGCTGTGGGTGGAAGTCCTGGCACAGATCCTGATCGGCACCGCTAGCGACGCACATCGCAATAGCCCTTCCTATCTCCTCGGTTTGCTGCGCGTAACTGTCGGGCCATTCGGCATGTGCCTGTTCCAATCGATCGATTGCCGCGACAAAGCGTTCGCCATTGGATACGCTGGTATAGGTTTGCCTGCCAAGCGCTGGAGAATGGAACAAGGCAAGCCAGTTGTGAAGCTGAGTCTGCACTGTTTCGAGCCCTAGCGGTTCGCACAGGGCCAGCGCTTCTTTCTGCCATTTCTTAGTCGCTTTGGTCGCGCGGCGCTGAGTGATGAGGTGCTCGACCAGTGCAGTCCAATCCGAGTTCTCCAGATCGCCCAGCACATCAAGTCCGGGAATGTGTTCGCTGGCCCAGTCAAACCGGGAATGCGCAACAGCACCGGGGATAGTGCTGGGCAGGCCGCGATAGGCTTCAGCATCGGCCCACCCGTTTCGCCGGCCGTTATGCTCCTTGAGCAACTTTACCGGCTGATCGCTGCCTTTCCAGGCTTCAAAGCTGGGAGCTATCTCACCGCAAGCGGGCCAGGCAGCTTCGAATGCTTCGGCGCTCTGGGCCCACTTCGGTTTTTTTGAACCTTTCGTGGCGAGGCGGATCTCGTTAAGCGAAGCGCATACTTCAGCCAGCAAATCAGCCCAGAATTGTGCATTGGGCCGTGCCTTATCCGCGATAGCAAATTCGTTGTCCGCACCTTCGCAGCGCTGCAAAAGGAACTCCGTCGCGCTCACTTCGACACCGGCCAGTTTTTCGATCTTTTCAGCGCGAGCGATCAGCTTCTTGTACCGAGCTTTATCGCGGCGCGAGGGTTTCGACCGTATGTCCTGACCCATTTCGGCCAGCGCCTCGCAGTTGCTGCTGGAAAGATATGCGCCCTGCTTGATCGCACTATCGATCAGCCTCATCAGCTTGCGGAATCGCTCTTCATAATAGTCTTGGGTACGGAAATCCGGATGGTTGATCAGATGATCAAGTAGCGCGCTGAGATGTTCCTTAGCCACTTCGATCTCGTGGTTCCATATCGACCACAGTGCATTTTGGGCCGCTTTTTCGCGCGGTGATTTGTCCATGCTGCCACTGTCATGAACGCCGGGCTGCTGCACCAGATCGGCAAGCAAATGGCCGCGTTCCTCAGGGCTGAGTAGTTCCATTGCCGAGGTGCTATGGAACGCCATGTAGCCATCTTGTTTCTTATGGTCGCCGCTGCGTTCCAGTGCCGCGTAAAATCGATCAAAAGGCGAGCCGCTAGCTGAAGAACCGTCGTTCGACCGACCCCTGTCAAAAATCCGTCCAGATTGGCGGGTTTCCGATTGCTGCGGCGCCATGCCTTTGCGACCAAAGACCTTGCGACCAAACCCCATAAAACTCACGACCCTCACCTCCGACTTTACGATCACCGAAGGGCAGGAGTCCTAGTCCAGTAGTCTTTCTAAACGATAAAGAGTCCCAAGATTCAGCGAACTGTGCGGAAGTTTATACAATCGAGTCGGGTGGATGCAGCCAGAATACCTCGCTAAAAAGTTTGCATTTGGCTCGCAATCAGAATGTCTGCCTTTCACATTTTCAAACACAATAGCGGATTGTCCGCGATCGGCCCAGTTTAAGACCTGGCTCAATGACCGCTACTGGAGGTGAACGCGGACACATAGATCGATTGCTTGGGAGGGACGTCAAGCGGTCCAGCAACCGGCTTACGGGGATCGAATACGGCCCCCACACGTTTCTAAGGCACACTCCCACTCAAGGAGACCCGGAAATGTCGAAGTTCGCTCTACTGCTGACGCTGTTCGCCGCCGCTATCACGCCTACGCACGCGATAGCTCAATCATTCAGCGTGGAGCGCTTTGCTCAGGATGGTGATGGCTCGGTCAACACCTGGATACTCGAGAGCGAGAATGAAGTCGTCGTAATCGATACGCAAAGATCCCTCTCGGCCGGAGCTGCGGCCGCCGAGCAGGTAAAGGCGATTGGAAAGCCAGTCGCTGCGATACTCCTCACCCATCCACACCCAGATCATTTCGGCGGGCTGGCCTCGTTCATTGCTGTATTTCCTGAAGTGCCTGTCTACGCATCCTTCAAAACCGCTGAAATAATGAGGACCGATGGGAACGGCTTTATTGCGATGACGAAGCAAGTGCTGGGCGGCGATGCCCCGGATCAGCAACCGCTACCAACTCGCCTCTTTAATGATGGAGACACTCTAACGTTTGGCGCTATCAAGCTGAAGGTCGATAACATCGGTCAAGGCGAAGCGGATGCCATGACCGTGTTCTATTCGCTCCAGGAAAACGTGTTGTTCGCTGGAGATATCGTAGACAACAAAATGACCCCATTCCTGCTTGAGGGATACACTGCCCAATGGCTCGAGCAATTAGAGCAGGTCAAAGGCGCGTATGACGCGGTAAATCCGCTGGTTTATCCGGGCCACGGCCAGCAAGCGACCATGGCTTTGTTCGACAAACAGATCGGGATGCTGCGATGGCTGAGGGCGCGGATAGGTTCTCTGGCGCAAAATGGGTTTTCCGATGAAGAAGCTACCCAGATCGCGGCAGAGTATGACCGAAGGTATCCCAATCATCCGCCGGTCGCAGCGATCCCCGGCCTTGCCATATTAAACGTGCAAGCCGTCGCTGAAGAGCTTGCCAGCGCTCAGTGAGCCTCACCTGTCTCAACATCGCGAGTTTGGCGCTGTTATTGGACCGCAAACTGAAAGGCGGCCTTGAGTGTGCCAAGCACTTGATCCGGACAGTCGGCAGGCGGCCCAGTTCTCGCCGTCGCTTTGGGGCCGTTTATGGGGGTGGAGGCGGAATGTCAGCTATTTTCCGACGACAGGGCATCCCAGACCCTTCGAACTGACGGGCGCTTGTTGTGCCGAGAGCTGAAGATGACGATATCGAGATCAGCGCTGAAATCATCCGATATCACATCAAGGCCACTATCACCGCGCATGTGCTCTGCAATCGATTCAGGCAGCCAAGCGACGCCTAATCCTTCACGGGCGGCTGTGGCCAAGCTTTCTGCTAGCGTGGCCCGATATACCGTCCGGAGCCGGCGTTCGAACGGCGCGTTATCCAGCACATTCCGAAGCACGCGCGACATAATCGAGGTTGGCCCGTAGTCCAGCAGCGGGATCGATTGCTCGCTTGCCGGATCGAGTATTCCGCCAAACTTCTCTGTATTTCCAAACGGAAGCACACGGTCTGCGGAAATTACCAATCGCGGATAGTCATCGACATCAACGTCAAATGGAATGGCGGCGTGATTGTAACACACGAAAAAGTCGCACGTGCCGTTTCGTAGTCCGTAGAGATATTCTTCGATTGTGCGTGTTTCTGGCACGATCGCAGCCTCAAACGGAGGGATCTTCCGGTGCAAATCGGCCACCAATTGCGGCAAGAAATTCAATGCGAGCGTATGCAGACACGCAATGGTGATACCGCGTTCGCTGATCCTGGCGTAATTGGCTGCTGCTGCCTGCGCCTCGCCAGCTTGCTTGATAATCGCACTGGCGCTGCTCATAAACTCGGTCCCTGCCGCAGTCAGCCGGATCGGATGCTCGGTGCGGTCCACCAGTTCAGCGCCCGCCCATTGCTCCAGTGCTTTGATCCGACGACTGAGTGCCGATTGGGTCACAAAACGCGCTTCTGCAGCTCGGGCAAAGTGCCCAAGCCTAGCGACGGCAGCCAAATCCTCTAGCCATTTCAGCTCCAAAATCTAAACCTTTCAACGCCTTGCAGTTTTCGCATCAAGGCTAACGAAATCGGAACTTGAAGTCGACTGTGAATTCCTTCCTCTTGGCGTGAGCGGGGGATGCTTGCGACATCTAAGGTCTGCAGCAGCTGCTGTGAGGCTGCGAACTAGCCAGGTTTGCAGGCGACTGTCGCGCCGACTACAGGCGAGAATAGGAGAATTGGCCTAGCTATGATTACCGATGACAGTGTCATTCTAGGCCTACTAGCCGCCGTGCTTCTATTTGTGGGCATCACGCGGCAATTTGGGGGCGGTTGGCAGAAGTTTTACACTTTCGTCCCGGTTGTATTGGTTTGCTATCTTGTCCCGTCTTTAATGCGGACGTTTGGGCTAATTGACACGTCTGAGTCCAATCTCTGGCCAATCGCAAAAGACTATTTTTTGCCGGCGGCGCTCGTGTTGCTGACGTTGTCGATCGACATGAAGGCGATCATTGGCTTGGGGCCCAAGGCGCTGATAATGTTCTTTACGGCCACATTTGGCATTGTGATCGGCGGGCCGATTGCCCTGTGGATCGTCGCTCAATTCGATCCAAGCATTCTGGGTGACGGGGAAAACGCCGCTTGGCGCGGACTGGCGACACTGGCTGGCAGCTGGATCGGAGGCGGCGCAAACCAGACTGCGATGCTGGAAATTTATGGCTACAATCCTGAACGCTATGCTGCGCTGGTCGCCGTTGACATCATCGTTGCCAATATCTGGATGATCTTTCTTCTCTATGGGGCTGGCGCGCCCGAGAAGATCGATCGCTGGCTCAAAGCGGATACGTCAGCGATTGAGCGACTGCGCGACAAAATGGCCGGCTACAGCGCTTCGGTTGAGCGCCAAGCCACAGCAAATGACTGGCTCGTGCTTGGCGGATTTACATTGGCGGCTGTGGGCTTGTCGCATTTAGGCGGCGAAGCGATCGCTGCGTGGTTTAGCCAAATGTCTGTAGGGGGCGATGGCGTGCTCTCTAGCTCATTCTTTTGGTTGGTTGTGATCGCAACGACGATCGGCCTCGTCGCCAGTTTCACCAAGGCCCGTGATCTCGAAGGTGTTGGCGCATCCAAGCTTGGCACCGTATTCATCTTTATGTTGGTAACCGTGATCGGGACCAAAATGGACATCCTGCAATTGGGTGACGCGCCGTCATTCTTCGCAATCGGACTGATCTGGATGCTGATCCATACGATGCTGCTGCTTGCCGTGGGCAAGCTTATCCGCGCGCCGTTCTTTTTTATTGCTGTTGGAAGCAAGGCAAATGTTGGTGGCGCTGCATCCGCTCCTGTCGTGGCAGGCGCGTTCCACCCGGCGCTAACATCGGTAGGGGTTCTGCTTGCGGTGTTCGGCTACGCGCTGGGGACCTACGGCGCGATCCTAACCGCTGAACTGATGAGCATGGTTAGCGGATAGGCAAATAGCGATGGCGAAGAAACCCATGCAAATTTTGGCGATGAGCAACTCATCTGCGTTTTTCGTAGAGCCTCCGGGCGAACCCGCATTTGCAAGATATCTGGTCAGTCTCACGCAAAAGTCGAAGCCGGTTATCGTCCATGTCGGAGCTGCAAACGGCGATTCATCTGAGAAAGCGAACAAGTTCTTTTCGCTTGCGCAAAGAACCGGTTTTGAGCCGCGGCATCTTAACCTCTTCTCACTGGAAGATGGCGATCCAGACACATTCTTTGCTGGCGCCGATGCGATTTACATCGATGGGGGCTCCACCCGCAATCTGAAGGCGCTGCTTCGAGAATGGTCGGCCGACACCGCGCTTAGGCGAGCTTACGAGAACGGCGTCGTAATTTCAGGTGCGAGTGCCGGCGCAAACATCATGTTTGAATGGGGAATGACAGATTCGATCAAGACCCAGATCGAAGCGACCCCGGGCTTGGGGCTGCTCAGAGGTTCCATCTCTGTCCACGCGAATGTTCGTTCGGATCGCAATGAAGCACTTGAGCAGCACTTAGCCGGTCCAGGCGCAGCGTATCCCGCCTACATGCTCGATGATTTTACTGCTCTGCACTTTAGCGAAAGCAAATTGCATGGGGCGGTTACAGCTCGGCCCACGGCAAAAGTGCATGCCGATAATGGGAATGGCGAGCGTCGCTCACTGGCTATGGCGCAACTGGCCTAAAAGCCTCGCTTCGACACAATCTGACAAATTTAACCCACCTCGCGAATTTATGATCGAGTGGTGTTCTGTATTCGTAAAATTTTCTATCAATTATAGTATCTTGCATTTTCCGCATCACCTGAAGCGTATTCCGAATTTGAATTCAACTGAGTGAGGAGGAGTGTGCTTCTTGATGACAAGGTCGCGTGAGCGCTTTGCACTGAATCTGTCGGCACAAATGATCCACGCATCTGGACCGACCAACAGGGAGCACACAATGAGGAACTCACTTTCGCTTGGCCGTAAACTTATGGCCACCACAGCCATCGGATTGGCGATAGGGTTTGGCACGACTGCGGTGGCACAGGCTCAAGAGGAAGACGCTCAGCCAGACAGTGCCGAAACTGCTTCCCCCCAAACTGACAATGAGATCATTGTCTCTGGCACCAGGGCATCGATCGGTAACTCGCTTGATGAAAAGCGGCGGTCCGACACAATCGTGGATGTGCTTTCGGCTGATGATGCCGACCGCTTCCCAGATCAAAACATCGCCGAAGGGCTTGCACGCATACCAGGTATTTCATTTCAGAGAGACAATGACACCAGCGATGGTGAGTTCATTTCGATCCGCGGGTTGGACGCAACGTACAACACCGTTCTTAATGACGGCGTGCGCGTAGGCACCGCAGATACCTTCCGCCGCAGTGCTCTGAACGTGGTGACCGGAACGGGGATCAGCTCTATCGTTGTGACCAAGGTTCCACTGCCTCAGGATGCCAGTGAAGGCATCGGGGGTGTCGTGAATGTTCGGACCCGCGGGGCACTTGAGCGGCGGGAGGGTTTCAGCCTTTCAGGTGACTGGCGCAACAACAGCTTTGCTGACCGTGATGGTTTTCGCATTGGCGGCAGTTTCACATATCATATCACCGACAATTTCGGTGTGAATTTGAACGCGTCATTCCGCCGGCGTTTTTTCCAAAACTTCCAGATCAATCCATCGACATCTGTCCCGGAAATCTTGCTGCCGCAGACGTTCACTGCTGCCGATGGCAGTACATTGGTGTTTGACGATGACGATATTGAAGATGTCTTCGATCTCGTGCCCACCAATTTCCTCGACATCTCCAACTTCACCAGCGAGCAGGTCGACTATGAATATGCCGATGTTCGCGATGATACGTTCAATATCGCTGGAACGATCGATTGGGAACTGAGCGAGAGCACACGGCTGACCTTTGGCGGGCGCTACAATCGGGGCGACCGCAAAGAGACCATATCCAACATTGAGTTCGATACTGACCCGGACGACTTCCTCGATGGCTCGCTGGTCCCCGGCGGAACCCCGGGTCAGTTAATTCGCAGTTTCCGTGATCCTGAGATTCAGTTTGAAGGTCAGATTGAAGACGAGTTGGAAACTCAACAGACCTACTTCCTGCGCGGCGAAACAGAGCTCGACAACTGGACATTCGACTACGTCATCGGCTGGTCTCGCGCATTCCGGAATGATCCAACGCTTTCGATCGACTTCTTCCAAGAGTTGGAAGACATTCCAGGCAGCCCTGGCACGGGAACCGACGATGAAGTGGCGGTCAGTTTTGCACCATTCATCCTAGGTGGCCGATTTGTATCACCCAATCCGTTCAACCAGGCCATTTTTGATCAGGCATTGAACCCATTTTGCTCTGATCCAAGCAATGCGGATGCAGCCTCGTTTCAGACCGGAACCTGCGGCGAGCTGATCGACTTTGATGAGAACCTCGTAGACTCCTCCGAGAATGAGCGTTTTTCGATCCGTTTCGATGTGACACGCGACTTCGAGTCTGGCTTTTTCGAATATCTTCAGGCGGGTTTCGTTTACGAAGACAGCCGCACGACCGAAATCGAAATTGATCTTGCCGATGTCGATGATGACTTAGCGGACATTCTCACTGACATTGTCGATCAGGATGGTGATCCGGATAACTCTCCAGGCACGCTTGGCGTCATTACCGATCGGATCGCGAGTTTCGATCCGATAGGAAATCCGTTTGCCGGCGTGGGCTTCAACGGAATCCCGCTGTTCGATCGAGCAGGTTTGTTGAACTTGCGTCGCCAGTTCCGTGACGGGTTTGCCGCCGCGGGCGCGGAACCATTGAGCGAGGAATTTACGCAGGCCGATGAGACATTTTACAGCGGGTATCTGCAAGGTAAGGTGCAGATTACCGACAAGCTATCGCTGATTGGTGGTGCAAGGTTTGAGTATTACGATGCAGCATTCGAAGCGCCTTCAATTTTCGATGGCGAGATTGATTTCCAACTTGATCCGCTTGACGATACGACAGCAGACTCGATTGATATCGCAAATGGCGTTCAGGTCCAGGCTCTCAACAATGCCGACAATTTTGAGGTGCTGCCACGCTTCCTATTGAATTATGATTGGAGTGACCGGTTTCGTATCCGTGGTTCGTACTCAACGTCGATTTCCCGGCCAACTTTCGACCTGCTGCTTGGCAATTACGACGGTGGGTTGAATATCGAATTGGTGGAAGGCGTCGATCCAGCCGCCGCAACGCCAGCTGACATCCTTGAGGTGGGAGCCGGATTTGAGTTCGGTAATCCTAATCTGAAGAATTCCTACTCACACAATTTCGATCTGAGCTTTGAGTTCTTTGCAGATCGTCAGAATGCTTTGTCGGTCGCATTCTTCTACAAGAGTATCGATGACTTCATCTTTTCGACCTTCGCAACGGATGCAGATCTGGCCACGGCGACAGGGTTCGGCGTGGATTCGACGCTCGGCCAGATTCTGTCTGGCATCAATCTAACCACCGAAGGAGAGGCTTTGATTTCTCAGCTTGGCGGCGTTGAGGGCATCTTGACACTCCCTAGCGCCGAGCTCGCAATTTCGCAGCCGAGCAACGGTGAAAGAGCGGAAGTTTACGGCGTTGAAATCGGGCTTTGGCACAGCTTCGACTACTTGCCGGGCCCGCTCTCCAACATGGGCTTTATCGCCAACCTGACATTGCAGGACACGAAAACGGAGCTCACCCTGGGCACCCTCGATGATGAGGATATTCTGGTTCAAATCGGTCAGGCTCAAGAGGGTGACGAGCTGACGCAGGACTTCCAGTTCTTCAATTCGCCGAATGTGATTGGCAACCTTGTGCTCTACTATGATGACCGAAACATCGATGCCAATCTTGGCTATCGCTTCACTGGCACGCAGTTGGAGGAGATCGAAGCGTTCGGCATCAGCCAATTCCAGCAGGGGCGTGGTTTTCTGGACTTCGATTTCGAATACACGTTCCGTGATCTGGGACCATTGTCACGATTGGCGCTTACCTTTGAAGCGAACGACATTCTCGATACCGGTCGTAAGTTCTCGGTATTTGAGACGCGCGGCAAGAGCGAGACCTTTTCCGATCTCGCGACGTTCAACGGCCGGACGTTTACGTTCGGTGCGAGAGTACGCTTCTGATCTGCTGAGCTAAGATAATGAAAAGCCTCGGCAGCAGTTAGCTGCCGGGGCTTTTCGATGCTTAGGAGACTCAGAGCAAAGAAGACAGGGAACGCCCTTAGGGAGCACGTACGCCCTCAGTGCCTTGATCGCCCTTGGAGGGGCAAAGAAATGAACGGACAAACATCCCTCAGTGAGGCCGACAACAATGCATTTGCCGCTCTTTCAGATAAGATCGCAGAGAAATGCGGCGAAGTCAGTGTGGGTTCCTCGGACATAGCCGGTCTGCTGAACTCGGTGATACAATCCTCCGAAGAATTTGGGCAAAAACGGGCAGATTTGCTCGAAACCTTCAACAGGCTGGAACAGGATCAGCGCAAAGCAGCCGATGCTTCGGATGAGGCAAGGCAGCTGTCGCAGCAAGGCGGCCAAAAGCTTGCTCAGAGCATTGATCTGATTGAAACAGCTTTGGGTGAAATCTCCTCCTTGCTAGAACTCGTAGGCACTTTGGAGCAGCATATAGTCGGCTTCGCTGCAGCGTTTGAGCAGGTCCGTTCCAGCACCAGTCAGATTGATGAAATTGCTGAAATGACGGGCATCCTAGCACTCAATGCATCAATCGAAGCGGCCCGCGCCGGTGAGCAAGGCAACTCATTCTCCGTTGTTGCGAGCGAAGTGAAGGCCCTCGCCGCGAACACGAGCAGAGCAACCGCGGAAATCAACTCAACAGTCGAACGATTTGCGGGCGAAGCCAATGAACTTGTCCAAAGCGTCAAGCTGGGTGCGCAAACAAGCCGTGAGGCCGAAAGCTCCGTTGGACAGATTGAGAAAACTGTTTCGGATGTTGTGCACGTATTTGAAGAGGTGGATCGCAACAGCGAGGAAGCTACGCGGGCAACAGGTCAGATTAGTGGCCAGCTGGCCTCCGCCAGCAAAGTGATTGCCGGCTTTGATGCAGCAGCGGCACAAAGCAGCCAGAGTCTGGGCACTGCACATGCGATCGCGGGTGAACTCGAAATCACAGCGAGCGAGATGTTCGACTCCGTTGTCAAAGCTGGCCTGTCGCCCGCCGACAGTGCGATGGTGGAAATGGCGCTGCAAAACCGAGATCGGATCAAGGAGGTCACCCAGACTGCTATGCGGGCCGGTACTCTCGATGCAGGGGCATTGTTCGATACAAACTATGAGGCGATAGAAGACTCAAATCCAGTTCGTTACAAAAGTCGTTTGACGCAGTGGGCCGATGAGAACTGGCGTCTGCTGCTTGATGAGATGAAGCGGGCACACCCGGCAGTTAGCGCGACCGTTTGCAGCGACATGAACGGTTTCCTCCCTACTCATCGCACTGAAAGATCGCTCGAGCCAACGGGTGAAAAGGCGCACGACGATGCCTATTGCCGCAATGGCAGGATCGTGATCGGACCGATGACCAAAAAGGCAAAGGCCAGCGAAGATGACTATCAAATGGCAGTCTACAGGCATGTTGGTGACGGATCTGCCTATAAGATCGTTCGCAACGTCTACGTTCCTCTGATCATCGACGGACGGCGCTGGGGAGATGTGGAGCTGGCCTACAGTATCTGATCGCGGCGATTGATTGGCGCCGAACGTTACTCGACCAGATCAAATGCTCCAGCGGCTATGCCGCCATTCGAATGTGCGACATCCGGGATGACCCGAACCGTCCAGTTGAATTCCCAGCCGTTCTTCTCGGCCAAAGCCTTGGCGGCAGCGTGGAAGTTCTTGCCCCTTGCAAATCGGTGCTCACCCTGAGCCATCGCCCCTTTGCTGCGGTTCAGTGAGCTGTGCTCCGTGTCGATATCCTGATCGCCGAGCAGCAACACGACGTCCTGAGCTAGGGCCGCGCGTAAGTCCTCTTCCGAGACGGGAATTCCTCCCAAGCCATAAGGAAAGTTGATGCTCATATCTGGGAATGAGTACCATCCGGCATTGGCCGGCAAGTAGCGTTTGACCCGCGCATTGGGGTGCAAAAACATGAAGCGATGGATGAACTGGGCGCCGGCCGAATGGCCATACATTGTATACTTGTCTTGGCTGCTGCCAAGCTGTGCAACGACAGCATCAAAAATGGGCTCAATCGCTGAGAACGACCATTGTGATCGCTCGCGCAACTCTCCGCTCGACCGTTCAAGCACGGCTCCGCGATTATAGTATGAGCCGCGCCAATCGGATTTTTCAAATTGCGGTGCAACAATGATGAAGCCTTTCGTATCGGCTTCGTCGACCCATTCCTCGAGATAACGACGCGAGTCTCGCTTAGCCCCATGCATCAGAAACATGATTGGCGCGCTTGTGCGATCAACATCCACGGGTACATAGGCCCAGATCGGTACCGCTGGGCCAGACCAACCATCAAAGGCAAACAGGCTGCGACCCGCGGCCATTGGCTCATCGGACCAAGTCGTCTCGTGCGCCTCAGCAGCCGCTGCCGTGAATGACCCGGATGGTGTGTTTGTCACCCCAGTTAAGACTAGCGCGATGCCAAACACGCCCAAAAGACGAAGTGTCACTTGCCTGATCATCATATGCACTCCTACTAACATTGATTTTGAAACTAGCGCGGACAACACCGGAATTCGAATTCGCAATTCGCCATTGGCCATTCCGATTGGGAATGATGAGGGATAGAGGGTTGTCGCAATTTTGCAGTTTGCGGTTGAAAGTGCGAACGAACGGCACCTGGTCTCTATACTAGAGCTCCATGGCACTCGGGTTTGAGCAGCTAGATCAAAATGTGAGTAACTCATTGTCATTCTCCTCGATCGGAGTAGCCAAAGAGAATGTCCGGTTGCGGAAACAAAGAATTCGAATGCTATGTCCGACGCTGGTTCGTGAGCGGAATGGCAGATTTTAGCGCCAAAGCTTGTCTAGCTGTCTGGATGCTACCAGAATGCGCCAACTCGACCCTGAGCGACAGTTTATTAGGTGTGAGCAGAAGGTCGCGAGTTGCCGATACCTTCATTGAGCCAATCATCTCAAACCCGTCTGACCTAGCGACAAATTATCCTAACGATCGCTATTTTTCTCTCCCGGTCAGGATCCCAGTGAAACAACAGTGAGTCAGGCTTGGCGGCGCTCTTTTCGCTTCTGATCCTTTTTGGGCTCCGGATGGAGAACCAATCAATTTGGTGAGGTCCGAGCGACTGAATCGCTAGCGGTCTAGTCGTACTTCTGGAGGTCGCCGCGGCCCTCACCAAATCCTACAGGGACTCTTATGCTATTGCGGAGAAGCCGATCACCAGGATCGCGGCCCAGGACACAAGGTAGATCGGCGTACGCAGGCCTGGAATGCCAAAGATGTACACCGCTGCATGAGCGATCCGAGCGAAGAAGAATACAGCCGCCCATGTTCCAATCGTGCTGGCCACAGAAGCGTCGCCGATCAGGCCAGCAGCAACAACCACCGCAATAAAGGCCGGCATGGTTTCGACCATATTGAGGTGCGCGCGCTTGGCGCGGTCAACCCAAAGAGGGGTCTCCGGTTCCTTCTGAGGGAAGCCTTCGGGATAGTTATGAAGGAATGTTGGCAAGCCCCAGATAAACATCCGGGCGGTGATATAGGGTGCCCACAACAGGACAGTGAGAATGCCGCTTAGGGCAAGGTAGGTGTATGCGGTTTCCATGGGATCAGCCCTCCAAAGGCCGTTGATCAATAAGGTGTCACCGAAGATATCCAGTCGGCGAGGAGAGGCTTACCCCTCCCCGCCGAGAGAAAGGCTTAGAGGTCGCGCGCAGCCGTGCTGCGGATTTGCTTCCAGTTGGCTTCGGCCTTGGCGATGGTTCCTTCCGGATCCTTCTGATAGGCGTCGAAGATGGCTTCGCTCAGAAACACGTAGAGTTTGCCGTCGCGAACATCGGCCCAGCGAGGGTCGCCATCGAACTTCTTGCCGACCGATACACCGAACGTGCAGAAGCCACCGTTTTGAGGAATGTAGCGGCCCGGGTTGGCGTTGAATGTGTCGAGGTTCTCCTGGGTGGAGAAGTAATATGCGACCCCATCATGAACGGCAGCGAATTTGGCTGCGCCCTGAATGCGATTGCCTGTGGCGATGAAGGCTACTGTGTCGACACCGTGCAGACCAAGCGGCGCGTTGGCTGCTGTCATACCAGATGAGACATTATACTCATCAGCAGCAATGGCGATGTTGGAGGTAAGCGCCGTTACAGCAACGGCAGATGCGAGTAGAATTTTCTTAAACATGGTATTTCCTTTTCGTATTGAGTTTTAGGGGGTTAAGCGGCCAATGCAGCCTTGGTCGTCACGACTGGAAAGTCGATTTCTGTTCCAGCCAAGTGATTGAAGTAGTTCGTGAAAATGTTGACCATGACTTGACCAAAGATCTCCAGCAATTGCTGGTCGGAAAAGTCATGGTTGCGCAGCTCGATGAGCCGATCTTCACTGACTTGGCCTCTGGTACCGACGATCTCTGAGACGAAATCGAGTACCAATTGCGTGCGGTGATCAGCCGACTGGCCGGCAAGATTACGGGTCATTTCCGCTGCATCGACGCCTGCCATTGCGCCCAGCGCCGTGTGTGCAGAGGCACAGTAATCGCACTGATTGGCACCTGCGACCGCAAGCGCGATCTGCTCGTTCAGTTTGGCAGACAGGCTGGATGAACCGAGTGCGCCTGAAAGGCCGAGATAACCTTCCAGCAGCGCGGGTGCATTTGCCATAGTGCCAAAGATATTGGGCACCATTCCAAGGCTGGACTTCACGTTGCCGAGAAGTTCGGCGGCCTTCGGATCAGCTTGTTCCGCAGTAATAGGGGATATGCGTGTCATGTTTGCTCCTTCGTGTGTTTAACGATGGAGCGGAAGTTGCCCATTGCGGACGATATGACAATATCAGCGCGCTATATTACGACTTTGGGCAAATTCATCTGGACGATATGTAAATTCATGCTGCAGATTTGCGGTAGTGAGTGGGTGTTTCGCCGAACTTTGTGGCAAACGCACGGGTGAAAGCAGCAGGTGAGCGATAGCCCGTTTGTGAAGCGACCTGCTGTACGTTGACGCTGCCCATTTCAAGCAAGGCGAGCGCTTTCTGCAAACGCCAATCCGACAGATAGGACATCGGCCCTTGCCCCATCAGTTCAGCAAATTTTTCAGCAAAGCTGCTGCGCGACATACCAACCTCATGAGCGAGGCTATTCACAGTCCAAGGGCTGGACAATTCCTTGTGAATGAGGGCCAGAGCGCGGCCAATCTGCGGGTCTTGAAAGCCTTTGAGGGCTGGCTGAATTTGCCCGTCCGCTGCGCTCTCAATGCCAATCCGCATGAGTTCGATAAACATCGCCTCTGACAGGCGCCGGACCGAAGCCTCCAGCCCTGATCTATCGGACAGCATATGGCGGCTGATCAGCCTCAAGATATCGTCGAGCCAGGGGTTTCTCGCTCTCATTGCCGCGGTCGCGACCAGCGAATCTGGCATGGCCCTCAACATTGCGTGATCGGCCTTCTGGCGGAACGTGAAGTGGCCGCATATCAGCTGCGTACTGGCGGTAGGATCACCATCACCGACCTTCAGAAAGCCGTTCCCATCATATCCAACCTGCTCCAGCACCTGCTCGAGCGGGGGAGCGTCAATTACTGGCGCATCAGAGAGAATATGTGTTTGCCCGCGCGGTATCAGGATCAAATCGCCCGGGCCGAGCACCTGTGGATCCTTCCCCGGAAGCGTTACCGTGCATTGCCCTTGCGCAACCAGATGAAACCGCGCTGCACCCTCGAGCACTGGAACGGTAACAGACCAGGGTCCGGAGAAATCCGTGCGGAAATAGAGCGCGCCGTTGAGATCCAGCGTATTGAGAATGTCGTCTAGAATATCCATCGAGGCACGTTACCGGTTTGCATAAAGTCCGGCAAGTTGCAGTAGTTTGACTGGAGACCCGAGTTTATTTGCAGATCGTCCAAATTCCATAGAATTTTGGCGTGACGCCCTATCTGGGTTGCCTTCGTGGATATGACGGTAAGAGCGTGGCTAGCTTCTTACTGTCCGGTCTTGTTCCAATGATGTGAGAATGCGGCCGTTCCGCAATCGACCCAGTTGCCGTCGCTTAGATTCTCTCGACTGACTGATGGAAGCTGTCGCCTGCACAACGTAAAATCCGAACAAAGTAATTGCTGCTAGGCTGGAGCTGCTCCACTAGTCGCGAAGTCGGCGATTGCTTGCACATGGATTGCGGCGCAATCGACAATCGGGAACGGAGAGTTTGAGGAGTCGTAAGCGAGCGCTAGATCTGTTCCGCCCAATAGAATTGCTTCGGCGTTAGCTGTTTCGATGGTCTTGTCAGACTAACTGTACCCGATTGACGGACAGGGAGGCGAGGGTAGGGCGGTTTGATGCCCAGACGCCGCAAATCAGACAGTCCGTTCAAACGCTTCAACTCGTCTCCCGAAGTCATCCGGCTTGTGGTGATGATGTACGTCCGATTTCCTCTGAGTTTGAGGGATGTGGAGGACCTGCTGTTCGAGCGAGGGATTGATATCTGCCATGAGACAGTGCGATTTTGGTGGAACCGGTTTGGGCCGATGTTTGCGGCTGACATCAAGCGACAACGGATCAGTAGGATGCGCGGCTTTAGGCAGTGGCGTTGTCACCTCGACGAGATGTTCGTGAAGGTGGGCGGCGAAACCCATTATCTGTGGCGCGCCGTTGATCACGAAGGTGAGATCCTAGAGAGCTACGTTACGAAGAAGCGAGATAAGTCCGCCGCTTTGAAGTTCTTCAGGAAGGCGCTGAAACAACATGGTAGCCCGTTTGAAATCGTCACCGATGGGCTCAGGTCCTACCCATCGGCGATGCGCGATTTGGGCATCGAAGATCGGCGCGAAGTGGGTAGGTGGCTCAACAATCGAGTTGAAAATTCTCACCTACCGTTGCGGCGAAGAGAGCGCGTTATGCAGCGATTTCGGAGGTTGAAGAGCCTACAGAAGTTCGCATCCGTCCATGCAAACGTCCACAACCACTTCAACTCCGATCGCCACCTCACTGAAAGACAAACTTACAAAGGAACCCGCTCAGCTGCACTGGCTGAGTGGCAAAAACTTATGGCCTGAAGAACGGCGAGGGTAGGGCACTCCATGCCTAGCGGAGACGAGTTCGCGTTAGACTGACAGCACCGCCAGTTTTGTCTGAAATTGTTATGACATGTCCTCGCAAGGCGCTCGCTCCTGTAAATGCTCCTCGATAAGCGCCTGCCCCTGCGCAGCTTTGACTGATCGCGAGTGTCTAACCATGGGGGTGGAAGCGGACGTTCCCGAACTGCGCTTCTTGCCGCGATCTGCTGCTAGTGGCGCTGTTTGAGGCATCTGCCGCGCGGCATCAAAGCCAACTCATGTCAGAATTCTCTCGTGTAGGGCAGCCAGAGGTTGATCGCGCAGCCTCCACCGGGTTGGGAATGATATGTGAGAAGCCCGTGCAAAGGTTGCGCCCTTGCTTGCATATTGCTTAGCCGCTTGCCGTGATGAGGCATGCCCTCGTCAAATCCGTAGCCATTGTCGATCACAATGGAGGCGATCCCGTGGATGCCGTTGCACCCGGTCGTTAGTGTGGTGGCTTGTGAGCGAACCAACACGTTGCCAATAGCTTGTCGCATGATCGAAGAACATGCAGCGCGTTGCTCGCATCGAGGCACGGGGGTTGCTTGAGCTCCCAACGTCACTTCGTCGACAGAGAAACTTACAGGGCTTCATGCTCAGCCGCCTTGGCTGTGTGGCAAAGCCTCATGGCCTGAACTCACATCGAGTACGGTATAGCTGCGCCAACTAAAGACAAGTTGCGAATAGATTGACAGCGCCCTGCTAGTTATCAGGCTTTTTAGAGAGAGTTGCCTCAGCCTTTTACACAGATTCGCGATTGCCAAAAGGTCGGCTCTCTCACCATTATTGCGCCCGAGTCGGGCTGCATTAATCGTCTAAGAATTTCAAAACCAGTCCACCCAATTTTCACCGCTCACTACCCAATTTTTCAGATGAAGCTGGTCGCCGACCTTCCGTTTGGGCAGACTGGCGAAATGCTTGCTGAACGCGATATCGAACTTTCACGCTTGGCGGCCCTATTGGGGGCCTGTGATGCAGGTGGCCGGGTGGTTGCGGTGAGCGGTGAGGCTGGCATTGGGAAAACGGCCTTACTGCGAGAGTTTGCTGCGCGCCATGCGGAGGATTGTCGGTTCATCTGGGGGATGTGCGACGCTTTGTTCACCCCGCGCCCCCTAGGCCCGGTGCACGACATTGCAGCCTTGATGACCGAATTGGGCGATGATTGGCAGAATTCTGGCGGCACGGCCTTGTTCTCTCGGATTTTGTCCAAGTTTACCCATAGCGAGGATCCGGTCGTCCTGATCATCGAGGATGTGCACTGGGCAGACGTCGGTACGCTCGATTTCATTCGGTTTCTTGGGCGCCGGATTACCATGTGCAGCGTCTTGATGATAGTCAGTTTTCGCAATGACGAACTAAGCCGCGACCACCCCTTGCTGCGTGTGTTGGGAGACATTCCCAGCGACCAGATGGACCGGATCGAACTCCAATCACTTTCGCTGGCCGCCGTTACGAGGATGGCCGACAATAGCGGGCGCGATCCAGAGAAGCTGCTTTCCGTAACAAATGGGAATCCGTTTTTCCTTTCTGAGATTCTCGCGAGCAATGATGGCCACCGGCAAGTTCCCGCGTCCGTTCAAGACGCGGTCAACGGGCGGCTTGCGCGGCTCTCAAGCCAACAGATCAGGCTGCTTGAAGCCCTAAGCATAATCCCCGTGCATATCGTGCCAGAATTGCATTGCGGCTGGATCGACGACTATCAAGAATTACTGCGCGACTGCCTCGACCTTTCGATCCTGGTTGAGCTGGACGATGGGCGGCTTCGCTTCCGGCATGAACTGGCCCGGCTCGCCACGTGCAATCGCTGTTCGTCCATCGAGCTGCGTAACCTGCATCGCAAGCATCTCGCCTTCATCCTTGAAAGCCCTGAAGACCATGATGCTGGCGAGTTGCTTCACCATGCGCGCGGCGCCGTCGATGCAGAAATGGTGCTGCAATTTGCCCCTATTGCTGCGGAGAAAGCTGCGCTGCTTGGTGCGCATAAAGAGGCGGCCGACTATCTGGAAGCTGCACTCGAATATGTTGATGAAGCGAAGCCGGAAGAGGCCGCGCGGCTCTATGAAAGCTGGGCCTATGAAGCGGCGATTGCCCACCGGATTGATGATCGTGTCATCGAGGCGCGCCGCCATGCATTGACTATGTGGCGAGTGCTCGGCGACGATGAGCGCATCGCCGACAATCTGCGGCATCTTTCGCGTCTGCACTGGTACCGCGGTGAGGCAACACAGGCCAGTCGTTATCTCGACGATGCGATCCAATTGCTCGAACGGCTCGACAACAAGGGCACGCTTGCGCTGGCCTATTCGATGCGTTCCCAAATCCACATGCTGGCTAGCCGGATGGAGGCGGCAATTGATTGGGGAGAGCGCGCCCTGGCAGTGATCGAAGGCAAGCCAATTCCCGAAGTGGAAGTTCACGCGCTCAACAACATTGGCACGGCGCGCATGTTCCTTGGCGATGAGCAAGGGATTGTAGATCTTGAAAAAAGCCTCGATCTTGCACTGACCCATAATCTTCACGAGGACGCCGCGCGGGTATTCACCAACCTCTCAGAATATGCGGTCGACATGCGTAGGTTGGACATCGCAGAATCGACGCTGGAACGCGGGATCAAGTTTGATACCGAGCATGAGCTCGACAGCTGGACCTTTTATTTGCTCGGCCGCAAAGCCCAACTTCGTTTGGAGCAAGGACGGCTCGACGAGGTCGAGGAAATCTGTCGTTCGGTAATCGGAACGCCGGGGCAGACTTTGCTGATGAAGCTGCCTGCCAGGATCATGTTGGCTCGGCTATACGTGCGCAGTGCGCATGACGATGCGGCCACAACACTTCAAAAAGCATACAAGGATGCGTTGGCGACTGGCGAGGTGCAGTACTGCATCCCCGTTTTGATGGCGATGCTGGAGCAAGCGTGGCTGACTGACTCTGAAGATCTCGCCGCCCAAGCGGCAAGCGGTTTGGACAGGATTGAGCCGTCGTGTTTCAGTCTTTGGGCGCGCGCTGAATACAATTTCTGGTGCGATCTAACGGGGGTTTCTCCCAAGCATACCGATAATGAGGACGAGACACCTTTCGGATCAGCCATCCGGGGTGACTATTCTGAGGCGGGGATGCAGTTTGCGAGGCTTGGTGCGGACTATCTCGCCAATATCTGCTTTGGTTTGTCGAATAGTGTGGAGACAGTTTCTGCCGGGCTGGCGGCGCTCAGTCGACAAGGCGCAAAGGGCGCGACCACGCGATTAATTGATTTGCTTGAGCTCCGGGGCATCGCGCGTGAGGATATTACCCTGCCGCGCGGTCCCTACAGTGCGGCTCGCGAGAACGCTTTTGGCTTAACGGCCAAGGAAATGATCGTTCTTGAACACCTGGCCAAGGGACTTAGCAATGCTCAGATCGCTGAGGAAATGTCCCGCTCACAGCGCACAGTCGAACACCACGTCTCTGCTATTCTGCAGAAACTCGAGGTGGAAAACCGGCTAGGCGTATTGTTGAAGTTGCGCGACGAGCCGTGGATCGTTGGTGAAACCGAATGACGGTTTCAGCCATCCCCTAAAGCGTCCGCGGCTGCCCCATCAAATTTGGGTAGTGCGTTTCCCAAGAATGGGTAGCCGCCCCGATGACGCATCCGTCTGCGCCAATATCCTGATCTCCACCGCTTTCGAAATAGCATGAAAATGCGAATTCCGTGTTTTGGGGGAGACCGAAATGAAAATGATGCTCCGTGCCGCCTTATCTTTGGCCATCGCTGTGCCCAATGTCGCGACAGCCCACGCTCAAGAGATCCCACCGTTAAATCGCGACCGGTTTGAAAGCTCGATGCATGACCGCTTGCGTGGCAACACGGTTGGCTATGCCTTCGCGCTGACTGGGCCAGCCAATATTCTGGCCGAGGGAGCAGATGGTTGGGCTCAGAAACCGGGCGATGGCAATGTCCGCATGACGGTTCGGACTGCCAGTCATATCGGCTCCGTCAGCAAGCTGATTAGCGGTACAGGACTGCTATACTTGCTGCGCGAAAAGCCGATAGCCAATGGCACGGTGAACCAACAGCTTGATACGCCGGTTTCTGATCTGCTGCCCCAAAAAATGAAACAGGCCTACAGGGCCCGTCTTGCTGGGATGACCCTGCGCACGTTGCTCATGCACAAGTCGGGCCTCAATCGCGCTCCGGGAGATGTCGGCTATTGTGACGGCGGAGCGCCAGTCCCCGAGGGCTGGATCAACATCGATTATGGTCTGTCGCGTGGAGCGCAAGCGCCGGGCACCAACCGCAAGTACGACAATTGCAACATTTCGGTGCTGCGCTTCATCATACCTCGCATAGCGTTTCCGGATCAGGCCGCCTCAATCGACCAGGCCCATGCAGGCAAGTCCGGCGCAGCATATGGCAAGGCAGTCGAGCCAGCTTACCGGTTCCTCTACACGACCTTCATGTACACGCAGTTCTTCGACACTGTTTTTCGCGGCCGCATCCCGACCTGCAATCCAGCGCGAGACCGCGGCCCAGACAAATTCGCGAAATATTACTCATCGCTCGGCGATCAGGTCGGCGGCTTTGTTGAACCGGAAACCTGCAATCCGCAGGGCAGCTATTACATGAGCGCTCGCCAGCTAGCGCGGTTCGCCCGGCAGATGGGCTTCACCAACACACTAGTTGGTCGGGGCATTCGAAAACGCATGATCGCGCCCGAGAACATTGACGATCGGTTGGTGTTCAATCGGATCATTAGCGACACGACTTTCCTCACGGAAACAGGGAAACGCAACTGGGTCTATCACGGAGGATCGTTCAGGGGCGCATCGGCGGTCGTCATTAAACTGCCCGGTAGGCGCTATGGCGTGGCGGTTTCGAACAGCGACGAAATCTCCTCGGGCGACCTCGCACGAGCACTGTTCAACGCCTACGTGGCCGCCACCAAAAACGCGCCGCGGCGCATCAACGGCTGAAGCAGTCCAATATGCCAGAAAACAATTCGCTCTCCGTGAAAAAGGAATTCACTATGACAATTCGATCGAAACTACGCGCTTGTAAACGGGCCATACTTGGATCGCTCATGTTCGCCGCATTGTCCGGACCCGCGCAAGCGGAGGGTTATCTGCAACCCTTTATCGATGGGCGTAACAATCTCCACCGCAATATCACAGGCAATGATCTCGATGCATTCGCCACTACCCTTCGTGAAAGCGGCCGCATCGTAATCGATATCGAGATGGAAAATATCGCCGAATGTACGAGCCTTAACAAACGGTGCCTGCGCTTTCACCTCGTCTCTGCACCCAACCCTGATAGACGCGGCTGGGATCTTGTGGGAGGCGTGCCAAAAGACGACTACAACGATCTTTGGCGTACCAATCGGGATAGAGATTACCGCCCGACAGACATCGAAGCGCTAACCAAACACGTCTCCAATCCAGGAGGCCGGGGCGGCGCGCACAAGGTCTACTACGCAGGGCTCTGGGTCGAAAACCGGGAGAACTTGGCTTGGGCATCATTTACGGAGATCGAGCGCAGCCGGTTCGATCGGGAATTCCGGGAACGGGTCCGCAATGGGTCGATGGTGTTGGTCGATCACCAGGCGAGCGGATTTAGCAATCAGAAAGTTGCAGCGATCTTTGTGCGCCCACGTGCCGAACATCGAACACCACGTTGGAAACCCACGCAGGCTGAATATTCGGCCGATGCCGCCCGCGTCTTCGGACCCGGAGGCGGATGGCCGCTCTACATGAAACCGGGAGCCCGGTTCGACATGACATTACGGCAGGACGGCGTCCGCCAAGCGCGCGTCTTCACGGCTCTGAACGATCAGCAACTCGCGAACCGCCTTACCCGGGCGCGCAGAGACGGCTTTCAATTGGTCGATATTGAGCGAAACGGTGGCAAGTGGCTGGCAGTTTTCGTGCGACGTCGTTCGGGGTAATCGTCACTTCGTTGAGAGAGGTGCGTCACCAAGACCCGCGACAAGAAGGTCTCCATGTAATTAATGCGAAAGTGTTGAAATAGCCTGGCTTTCCGGTGCAGATCACCCCCTATCGGCTGCGCCTTACAAGGCTGCGATACGCGAGTTATGAAACACCGGAAAGCACGAGGTGAGGCGCCGGGCCAACAATTTAGCGGAGATTTCAGACCCAACTTGCCAGCGAAGAGAGAAAACGATGCTTTCAAGGTGCGACAGTTGAAGTCGCTAAAGAAACTCGCTTCAGTCCACGCAAACGTCCACAATCACCTCAAAGCCCAAAGCCACTTTTCGTACAGAGAAACCTACAAGACCCTCCGTTCAGCCGCTTTGGCTGAATGATGGAATTTTTGGCCTGAGAACTTGCTGGGTAGGGAGAAGCTGCGGCCGTGAGAGACAAGTTGCGATTGGACTGGCCGCACCACCAATTGCCGAGATGCTGATCCTTTATTTTACTAAGTCTGCTTAGGATCGAGGATAAGGCTGTCCTTTTTACTGAAACCTATCTTTGCTGCATCCAACCCGACCTCACCTCAGGCAAATTTTGGTGCTCTAAGTCTGTCGCGGAAGGTCCGCATTTGTCGGAGACTGCTCAATTTTTCGCCTCCTACACTTTTGGGTGGCTAGGTCGCGGCTTCCAGCTGCGGTAGTTTTGATGGTAAGATCGAGAGAGGCGATCGGTCTAATTTCTCGAATCTGTACTTCGGTAAGCCGGTTGCTTGCATATCAGACGCTTAGTTTGATCGGTCCAAATGGCGACGCTAACTGTCTAGTAACTCAATCACTTTGAGCTTTTGCCAAACGGGAGCAGTTCGCAAAATATCGACCACTTCCCGGTGCAGGCTACAAGGATCCAAGTCGGTATCTCGTCGGCGCACGGCCCTGGCGGTGCGATCGAACCAGGGACCATATCTGCGATTGTCGCGCACCCATGACCATGCCTTGACGATATGACTTCCGTCGATTTGAGGCGTGAGATCGGGGAAGCCATGAGCCAAAATGCGCTCGCGGTCCTTGTCCTGATAGAGCGCAGGTCCAGCGAGCAGTGTACACTCAGCGGGTGCTGCCTCAGCAACAAGTTTGCCGATGATACCGCCGATACCGTAGCCGAGAATATCGACCTCTGCGGCATTGAACTGAGCGATGGCAGCGATGATCGGCGCAGCCAATTGAACTATCGACACATCCGTCTCATCCGGCAGCTTCACTGAGGCACCGTGACCGGGTAGGTCAATCGCAATCACCGGGCGTTCTTCCCCATCCAATGCCGCCTGCGTGAGCACCTGCGCGGCTGACACGCCCGCACTGTGCAGGACTATCAGTGGTTTGCCATTCTGATGCCGATTTAGGTACGCGTGGACCTGTCCTAACTCGGTATTGAGGTAAGTGCGCTGCCAGGTGGCGCCTTCCTGCGCCGGTTGCGAAGTGCCCTCAATCTCTTGCCGCTCAAGCTGCTCGACCACCGAACGCAGCTTCTCCACCTGAACCGCGTAGCGTTCCTCAATCGGCAAGCCAGCGTGCAGCAGTTCCACACAATCAGGCAGCCCCAATTCGATCAAATCATCGGCAATTTTGAGGACGGGGCTACCTTCCCAGCGCGTCATCACCGTGGGTACGTTCAAACCTTCCATGTGATCGCGGCTCTCTGCGATGAAAGCCAGTCGATAAGCGCTCGCGTAGTTCTCCCCCGCTTGCAGATAGCGGTTCATTATGTCGTGGGCGACAGCAGCAGGAGGAAGATCGAACTTCAGCTGATCATCAAGCTTCGCCGAATTCCACGGAAACGCCGCAAACAAATCGCGGCACATATCCCAATAGGTCAGGAGGTGGCCGCCATCCCTTTTGGGCGTGACCTCGGGGAAATACCCCTCCATCATTTCCGTCCGCTCGTCATCGTCCATATGCCCGTTAGCATCGAGCAAAATCAGATTGAGGCGCTCTGGATAGAGCTTGCCCACCTCGATCGCGATTTGCGAGCCAGTTGCCGCGCCGTAGAGGCAAAAGGATTGGATGCCGATTGCATCAATCGCAGCGATCAGATTGTGCGCGTAATCGCTGATGGTCAGCTCATCACACGCGAACTCGTCTGACAGGCCGTAGCCAGCGGTATCAAGCGCAAAGCAGGTGCAAACGCTGGAAAAGGCATTGATGGCTGGCATCATAGCCTCCGAGCTTTGCGGTGATGGGTGCAATATCACCAAGGGCGGGCCTTCGCCCGCTTGGCGGTAATGAACCTGCTGACCGCCCGGCAAAGTCACATATTTACACTGCATCACGCAAAACTCTCTTTCATTCGAGCGCACAACTCTTGTGTCGTAGGCCATCCGGCAAGAAAAAGCGCAAGCCTGCCCGCTGTCCGAATACTCGGGTAGCCAGCTTCAGCCCTAGGGCTTTCCGAAATTTGCTGCCTTTATCTGGGATCGACTGCGACGACCGTCTTCCCAATATTCTCGCCCTGTGCCAACCGGGCAAACAGCGCAGGCGCGCCCGCGAGGCTCTCTGCCCGGTCTTCTACGACAGCGAGTTTCCCATCAGAAATCCAAGCGTTTGCCTGCGCAGCATAGCTGTCTTGCTCTTGCATAAAATCATAGACTACCAAGCCCATAATCTTGGCTCGCTTGACGATGTAGATCGCGGGGTTTGGTCCCGGCGGCGGGGTATTGCTGTTGTATTGTGAGGCAAGGCCGCACAGCACAACGCGCCCATAATTGGCCAGGTTTTGCAGCACAGTCACAAGGATATCTCCGCCGATATTGTCGTGATAAAAATCAACGCCTTCCGGGAACAATGCGGCGATCTGATCCGCCACATTTTCGGTCTTGTAATTGATGCAGGCATCAAAGCCGTATTGTTCGACAACCAAGCGGCATTTCTCATCCGCTCCAGCAATCCCAACGACCTTCTTCGCGCCTTGGATGCGGGCCAATTGACCGACCGTTCCGCCTACCGGACCAGCGGCCGATGACACGAGTACATTGTCGCCAACCTTCACCTCGGCGAGCTTGAACGTGCTCGCATAGGCGGTGAGGCCGGGAAGTCCGCCGACCCCCAGATGGGTGGAGAGCGATGCGAAAAGCGCAGGGTCCACTTTGCGCGCTGTAACGGCCGGGACATTCGCATGACTGCGCCAGCCAGTCTCACCGACGATGTAATCTCCTGCGGCGTAACCTTCTGCTTTGGACTCGAGCACTTCACCGAGACCCATGCCGGGAATAAGCTCGCCAATTTCCGGAGCAGGCCCTGACATATGCCGCCCGCGCAGGCGCGACAGAATATACGGATCAATCGATAGATAAGCGACCCTAACCAGCATTTCTCCATCAGCCACTTGTGGCATTTCCATATCGACCAGATCGAAATGCTCCGCCGTTGGGGCGAGGTCGATCGGCGTTGCGAGAACGATCTGCTGCAAGGATGTCATGCTGTTTCCTGATTGCTGTGTGATTGAGAGTATTGCGATTTCATTATCTGCCTTGCGAGCTGTTTTTTCCAAGGACGAGCTTTGCTGCTTCATATCCTGCTACCAGGAGGGGCTACAGCGGTGGCTAGTCCGCCGACAGGCGGATATCCCGGATCTGCTGATTTAGACCTGCGTCTTGCAGCGCCGCCGCCAGCCCAGAGTTTTCTAAACGAACCGCCCATTTTACGCCATTATGAAACGAATGCTGAGCATCAACTCTCAATACCTATGCTTGCTGTCTCTTTTGGCTGAACTAGACGCAATGCGCCTCGAACGGCGGACCAAGGTGCAGGCTCCTCAAGCTGCTAGCTTTCCTGGCGGGAATCAAGGATTGTGCCCAACCTAGCTGGATCGTGGGCAGCCAAAGCATCACGCGGGTCATCGCTGGCCAAGGCAATCAAGCGCTCCGTGAAGAGCTGAGGTTTTTGATAGGGCATCATTTGACCTGCACCTTCCACGAGTTCAGCCGATATTAGAGGGTTGAATGCACGGATTCGTGCCAGATCTGTCTCGCCTACATCGCCTACCTGCTGAGGCACCATCCAGTGTATTGGAACTTTCACGTCCTCTAGCCAGCCAGACATAGGAGTCTTGGCCGACATTTCCTTTTCTCGGTGGAATGCGGTGTGCCCTTGAGCGTTCAGATGCCGAAAACCAACCTTGAGCAGCGCTAGCAGATCTGGGTCTGTGATAGAGTGTCTGTCGACGTCTGTGTCGCCAAAACTGCGCTCAAGATAGAAGTCGACACCGCGTTTCTTGACGACCTGATAAGCGACCCGGCAAAGCACATCAAAGGCCATCGGGGCATCACGTGCAAGGCGCGCAAATATTCTTTGCGTCACTGGCAGCGCTGCTGAACGATCTTCAGCCAAACTCCACGAAATCCCAACGCAGCAAAGCATTGAGAACATGTCCGGTCGCAAATGGGCCAAGCGCGTAAGATACGCTTGACCGCTATAGGCTGCGATAGCTGGCACGGGTCCCAGTTCGAGCGCTTCGCATAGCTCTTCAATAGCTTCGCAGCCATCAAGCAATTGATCTCGCGCCCCAGCAGGATCGCTATTGCCAAAGTTCGGCATCGATGGGCAAATCAGTTTGATCCCAGCTTTCGTCAGCGCTTCACGAGCAACTTCTGGAATATAAAAATACGAGATGGTGCCGTGAATGAATAGCAGCGGACGCCCGTCTTCCGCACCCACCCACGCGTAGGCGAGCTTGCGTCCATCACGGCGAGTTAACAGCGTCTCATTCCCAAACGGGTCAGACCACGCCAAATCTGCCTCCGCCATTTCAGAGTTCGCCCGCGCGCACAGCAAAGCGAGCATTCGGATAAGCTCCGTCTTCGAATGCAGTTCGACCTTACCCAGAATGCGCTTTACCTGATTGCGCACAGTCTCCAACGCGACTCCGCGTTTGCTGGCGACAATTTCCAGATTGCGATGAGCGAACAGCAAGCGGCAAATATCGGCCTCTGCACTGGTTAGCCCGAATGCCTGTGACAGGCCGGAAGTGACATTATCATTCCAGTCGAGCTCCAGCGAGCGAACAACCGTGAATGAACCATCTTTGCCTTTCACATCTAACCGATAGGCCTCCGCGAGTGCTTCGCCGCCGCCATCGATTACTATCCGAATGATCGCGTAATTGGCGTTGCCCTTTGCCAGCCCGCTTTTTCTGACTGCGCGAAAGTCCGCCAGGGAATCCTCGCGAATCCAATCCGTACCAAGTTGTTTGCCTTGCCGCGCTCCAAAGCATTTCCGCGCGCCTTCATTGTGAACCACAACCAAGCCTTGCGGGGAGAGAACCACCGCAGGGGCAGGTGTTGCCGAAACCGCCGCATCCAGCGGGTCTTCGGCTTTCACCGTTCTGTTCTCATCAAGCAGGCTATCAATGGAAGCCAGTTGGCGTTTCAGGATGCCATCGATCAATGGAATTCTGGGCTGGCTGGCTGCGGTGGCCAGCTTGCGATCCCAGGCCGCGATCATACAGTCGAATGCCTCTGGCTCGGTCAGCGAGCGCCATGATTCCGTGACGATATCGAGGTCAAGTTCGCGGCCATCAATTTCCATCCGGCCATTCCTAAAGCAGCCGTCACGCTCAGTCATGTCCCATTTGGGTCATGACGGCGGGGATTTTGCGTCTCAGCATTGGGCCTCACTTTTCAATGAGGGGCCTCACCATGAAAAACACATTCTTGCTTTCCACCATCCTTTCTGCGGGCGTTGTCACGGCGGTGATTGCCACTCCGCAGCAAGCACGCGCCGATGACTGCCTGCTTGACCGTGACGACGATGGGACTGTTGATATTGGCACCGTTGACAATGATGGTGGCGCAGATTCGGATGACGAAGATACATCGCTTGCTTGCGGGGTAGGCGCTTCGGCAAGTGGCGACCAGTCCGTCGCGCTTGGCGCGAGCAGCAATGCGACGGCCACAAAGTCAACCGCGATTGGCGTCGATGCTCAAGCAACGGGATTTGGTGCCATTGCAATCGGCACAGATGGCGATGATGTCGGTGATACGGCGGGTGCAGTGGCAAGCGGATCTGCCTCTGTCGCAATTGGTTTAGATACGATTGCCTCGGGTGGTTCAACATTCGTCGGTGGTAGCGGTGCAGAGGCAACCGAGCTTTCATCGGTAGCAATCGGTCATGATGCCTCGTCGACAGCAGTCGAAGCCGTAGCGATAGGCGATGGTTCTCAAGCATCAGGCAGCCGCAGTGTTGCCCTAGGCAACGCCGCCGAGGCGGAAAATACTGGAAGCATTGCGATCGGTGATTTCGCAAACAGCGTGGGAAGCGGCGCTATTGCTGTTGGACAACAAGCGGATGCGCTTGGTTTCGAAGCGATCGGGATTGGCGAAAATGCAAGAGGCAATGGAGATCGGGCCATCGCAATCGGTGTGGACGCGGCCGATGCGAATGGGGATGGTGCCGAGGCAACGGGATCGGATTCCATTGCGATTGGGTCTGATGCCGAGACCGCTGGACCGGATTCCATTGCAATTGGAACTGGTGCTATAGCTTCAATCGATAGTGCAATCGCCTTTGGTCGAAGTGCTGACGCGACAGCCATCGAGGCGGTTGCAATCGGCGCAGATGCGTTGGCATCAGGCAATGGCGCCGTCGCTGTTGGTGATAGAGCTAGGGCGCAATTTGATGGTTCGATCGCAATTGGCGACAATGCAAACAGCAACAATAGCGGCGCCATATCCATTGGTGAATTTTCAAGTGCTGCCAGCGTGGGCGCAATTGGAATTGGCGAACGTGTTCGTTCCGGGAATGTCGGAGCGATTGCAATCGGAGCGGATTCTGGCGATCTCGACAATGTTGGCGCACGGGCCTTCGGAGTTGATTCCATCGCGCTTGGTTCTGACACGAACGCATCAGGCGCAGGAGCGTTTGCCGGCGGATTGAGCGCGCAAGCGACAGAAGACAACACTGTCGCCTTAGGCAGTGGAGCTGCGGCCACCGGACTGGATGGCACCGCGCTCGGAGCTGGATCGACCTCTAACGCATCAAGCGCGCTCGCCGTTGGCGCAAATTCCGAGGCCACCGCAGCAAGCGCAACTTCCATAGGCACTGGGAACGACGCGACCGGAGCGAGCGCGACCAGCGTTGGCGCATTCGCGGGTGCGGTTGCGGAGCGAGCTTCCGTATTGGGCCGAGGCTCGTTTGCCAGCGGCATTGATGCGCTTGCCTTGGGGGCATTCGCATTTGCAAATCAGAACGAGGCCGTCGCGATTGGCGCGCAATCAGACGCCACCGGAGCAGGTGCGATTGCGATAGGCGGTGATGATAGCGATGTGGGTGATGAAGGCGCGCAAGCCACTGCTGCCGGCGCGATCGCGATCGGTGCGGACAGCGTGTCAGGCGGGGCAAACGCAGTCGGCTTAGGCTTCGCAAGCCAGGCAACCGGCGATACAAGCATTGCCTTGGGCAGCGAGGCAGGGGCAACTGGTCTTGGCTCCACAGCTCTTGGCAGTTCCGCTGGAGCAAGCGGGGTAGTCTCAACCGCGCTGGGCGTGGGAGCCACGGCGAGCGCAACCTCCGCCACCGCACTTGGCGGGTTTGCTGAAGCCACCGGTGCACGTTCCATCGCCATTGGCAGTGATGGCGGTGATGTGGATTCTGGCGTTGGCGCGCAGGCAGCCGGCGTTGCCGCGATCGCGATTGGCGCGGATGCGAATGCACAGGCGGATGACTCGATTGCCTTTGGCGCAGACGCGGTAGCGTCGGAAGAGGGTGCGCTAGCGTTAGGTGAGGCGTCAGAAGCAAGCGCGCTTCAGACGGTGGCGATTGGCCGTGGTTCGATTGCGCGGCGGCTATCGGCAACCGCGATTGGGAACGGTGCGCGGGCCACGGGCCAGCAGGCGACCGCGATTGGTCAAGGTGTGACCGTGGCCAATACTCTGGCAACGGCGATTGGTTTTAACGCGCAAACAGCCTCCAATCAGGCGACTGCGATT
>CANMIS010000006.1 GCA_947498065.1 uncultured Erythrobacter sp.
GACAGCGTGAAGATCGAAATGCGCGATAAGGACAATCACTCGATCTTCGGCGCGATCGAGCAGAACGTCGTGGCGGTCTAAAGCCGCTTTCCTACTTCAGAGCGCGGCGATAACACCGCCGCTGCTCTTTCAAACCGTCAAACTTCGATCGGGGTAAAGGCCGTCGCCTCATCGCCGGTGTTCGGCGTGCCTTCGGCGTCGATGATCACCAACTTGACCTCGCCCTGCCGCGCGCAGGGACGATGTTCGACGCCGCGCGGGACGACAATCATTTCGCCTACTGACAGGTGCTCTGTGCGATCTCGAAACTCCATTTCAAGCGCTCCCTCAATCACCAGGAACAGCTCATCGGTATCGTCATGCTTGTGCCAGTGAAACTCGCCATCAACCTTTGCAAGGCGCACCTCATTGCCATTGTAACGCGCGACAAGACGCGGCGCCCAATGCTCAGAGAAGCCTGCAAACTTGTGGGCCAAATTGACCTTGCTTGGGGTTTCGCTCGCCATCAATACACCACCACGCTGCGGATGCTCTCGCCGGAATGCATCAGGTCAAAACCCTTGTTGATCTCTTCCAGTGACAGGGTGTGAGTGATCATCGGATCAATCGCAATCTTGCCCTGCATGTACCAGTCGACAATCTTGGGAACATCGGTCCGCCCCTTCGCCCCGCCAAAGGCCGTGCCGCGCCAATTGCGCCCGGTCACCAGCTGAAATGGACGCGTGGCGATCTCTTTGCCAGCTTCTGCGACGCCAATGATGATGCTGGTACCCCAACCTTTGTGACAGCACTCAAGCGCTTGCCGCATGACATCCGTGTTGCCCGTGCAATCAAACGAATAGTCCGCGCCGCCGTCCAGCATTTCCACCAGATGGCCAACCACGTCAGAAGTCTCCTTGGGGTTCACGAAATCGGTCATGCCGAACTTCTCGCCCCATTCGCGTTTCGCTGGGTTTAGATCGACGCCGACAATCCGGTCTGCGCCTGCCATCTTTGCGCCTTGGATCACGTTGAGACCGATGCCGCCAAGGCCGAACACCACGACATTGTCGCCGGGCTTCACCTGAGCCGTATTGGTGACCGCCCCCACACCTGTCGTTACGCCGCAGCCGACATAGCAGGCGCTTTCAAACGGCGCATCGGTGCGGATCTTAGCGACGGCGATCTCTGGCAGGACGGTGAAATTCGAGAACGTAGAGCAGCCCATATAGTGATAGATCGTCTCACCCTTATAGCTGAACCGCGAAGTGCCATCCGGCATCAGGCCCTTGCCCTGCGTCTCGCGGATCGCGCTGCACAGATTGGTCTTGCCAGACAGGCACATTTTGCACTGTCTGCATTCCGGCGTGTAGAGCGGGATGACATGATCGCCCGGCACAACCGAAGTCACGCCCGCGCCGACTTCTCGCACTATCCCGGCGCCTTCATGGCCCAAGATGCTGGGGAACAGGCCTTCGCTATCCAGCCCATCCAGCGTGTAAGCATCGGTGTGGCAAATCCCGGTCGCCATAATCTCGACCAGAACCTCGCCCGCCTTCGGCCCTTCCAGATCCAGCTCGACAATCTCAAGCGGCCTTTTGGCTTCAAATGCAACAGCGGCTCTGGTTTTCATGGTGCGTCTCTCTCATTCAAATCAAGAGAAACGCAACACCAGCGAAGGGCCCGCGTCAAGCGCGCAGATCAGTCAGCGCGCTTGTTGTCGATCACGGTCACAAAGTCGTGGTTGACGTCGCGGTGCTCCGCCTCGTCCGCGCGAACGGCGATAATCACATCGCGCAGCCGCGCGTCCTGCGGCAATTGCCAATAGTCGATGGCAATCTGAGGCGCCGGTACATTCTCATGCCGCCCAGCATCCACCTCGGCGAGGTACTGAGTGTAGCTGAAGACCGCTTCTTCCTCGAAATAGGCCACCACCCGGTGCGCGGTACGCGGCGCAAACAGGTAGAGCCAGAAGTAGAAATTGTAGAAGATCAGCTGGGTTATCATGATCAGCATACGCTCAAAGCGGTTGGGATCAGCGATCTTGATAAAGGTCATCAGATGCATCCGCTCATTCTCTGCCTCTTCGAGCAAAGTGCGGATCCAGCCTTCATCATCGCGGATATAGCGCAGCGCCTTGAGGTGCTGCCACAGGCCGCCGACCATTCCGGGCACGGCTGCCACCGTCTCCAGCACAACGGCGCGGTGGCCATAGCGGGTGGCGAAGAACTTATCGGCAAAGAAACGCAGCATTTTGACAAAGGCAAAGGCCACCTTGTCGCTGGTGGTTACCGGCGCGACATGGATATCCAGCTCTGCGTCAAGGTTCACTTGGCGAACCAGCGGTGCGGTGTTCAGGTGTTTCATTTGCCACTTCCGTAGAGCCGCTTGGCAACCGAGAAGCTGAGTCTCCTCCGCGCGCCGCGACCATGTTCAGACATGCTTCGTTTTCCCAACGCCTAAATGCCCGTTCAGATCCGCAATAAACATCGGATTCGCGGCAGCATATGTTCAGTTTTTTGCAACTCACCACTCCATGCGCGCCGCTCGCTTGAGCAAATTCTTATCCTGTCTAGAACAAGAGCGGTGCCATAAGGAGACCATCCGGCAATGCCCCGTCTGAAACAAGCTGGCCGTGAGGCTGAAAACCCCTTCGCCAATCAGATCTTCAACCTGCTGTTCGGTGACCGCGATCCCATGGAGCAGCCGGGAACGGCAACCGGCACGCCGGGCAATTGGTGGACGGTGTTCAACATTGTGCCCGATGCGTTCAAACACACGACCGAGGGCTTTCAGTTCTACCGCTCCCCAGAGCGCAAGATCGACCCCAAGCTGCGCGAGCTGGGCCAGACACGTGCTGGCTTTGTGGTCGGCTCACAGTTTGTCTTCTCTCAGCATTGCAAGGCTTCGCGCGATGCCGGCCTGACAGAACAGCAGATTGAGGCGATCCCAGCTTGGTCTGTCGCCGATTGCTTCAGTCCGGTGGAGCGCGCGGTGCTCGCATACACAGATGCCCTCGTGCTGCAGCATGGCCGCGTGCCCGATGGCGTGTTCGCAAGTCTCAAAGATCATTTAAGTGACGAGGAAATCCTCGAGCTGACCTACATCACCTGCACCTATATGATGCACGCCGTGATGAGCCGCGCGCTGCGGCTGGAATATGACGATGTGGAGGAGCGCGTGGTCGAGGTGCCCGCGCCCGATGGCAATTCCGCGGACGTCATGGCAATGGTCGACAAACCGGAGGACGATTGATGCCCTATCACCACCTCGCACTCGCCGCGAAAGACATGCAGGCGACTCACGAGTTTTACGAAGGCGTGATGGGCTTTGAGCTGGTCAAAGTCGAAGTCGCCCCGATCATGTCGGGCGGCTGGGGCAAACATTTCTTCTATCGGATTGGCGGCGATGACAGCTGCTTCATCGCGTTTTGGGAGCTGCACGATGGCCCCGGCGCAGAAGACTATATCTTCGACCTCAACAAGGCCGCGAAACTGCCGCCAATGACCAATCACTACGCCTTTTCAGTGAGTTCCGACGAAGAGCTGACGACGTGGCGCAAGAAGTGGCAGGCGGCGGGCCTCGCGGTGTTTGAGATCGACCACAATTGGTGCAAGTCGATCTACACCACCGACCCGAGCGGCAATGCCGTCGAGTTCTGCCTTACTTCAGGTGAGTTCACCGAAGCGGACCGAGCGCGCGCCATCGCCGCGCTCAGCGAAACCGAGTTCAAACCCTCGCCGCCACCGGCAAAGGTCAAATCCTGGCGGCCTGAACCCGTCAGCTAGGCTGAATCAGAAGCCGAGGCTGTCCGCCACTGCTTGATTAACGATCTTGCCCTGATGGACATTCAGGCCAGGAGCGAGATGCGGGTCTTCTTCGCACGCGGCCACGCCTTTGTTCGCAAGCGCAAGACCGAATGGCAGGGTCGCATTGTTGAGCGCATAGCTTGAGGTGAGCGGCACCGCGCCGGGCATATTAGCGACGCAGTAATGAATGATCCCATCGACTTCATAGGTCGGGGCCTCATGCGTGGTCGGCTTTGACATTTCAAACGCGCCGCCTTGGTCGATCGCGACATCCACCAGAACCGCACGGTTCTTCATCAGACCCAGCATTTCGCGCGTGACCAAATGCGGCGCGCTGGCGCCGGGGATCAGCACCGCGCCAACAACGACATCCGCATCGGTGATCGCTTGCTCAATGGTCGAAGAAGTGGAGTAGCGCGTCGTAGCGCGCCCTTGGAACATATCATCAAGCTGGCGAATGCGAGGCAGCGAGCGGTCGAAAATCTCGACATTCGCGCCCATGCCCACGGCCATGCGTGCCGCCTGCGTGCCAACAACGCCGCCGCCCAGCACAACCACTTTCGCTGGCAGAACGCCCGGTACGCCGCCCATCAAGGTGCCGCGCCCGCCATTGTTCGCGCGCAGAGCCATGCCGGCCGCTTCAATCGAAAGACGGCCAGCCACTTCGCTCATAGGGGCAAGCAATGGCAGCCCGCCATGACGGTCGGTCACAGTCTCATAGGCAACGGCTGAAACGCCCGCTTCCATCAGGCCGCGCGCTTGATCGGGATCGGGCGCGAGGTGCAGATAAGTGAAGAGGATTTGACCCTCGCGCAGCTGCACCCATTCGCTCGGCTGCGGTTCTTTGACCTTCACGATCATGTCAGCTTTCGCAAACACTTCAGAGGCATCAGCCGCGATCTGTGCGCCCGCCGCGCGGTACACATCGTCATCCTTGCTGATGCCAAGACCCGCGCCGGTTTCGACAAGCACTTGGTGGCCAGCGGCAATGTATTCGCGCGCCGCCTCTGGGGTCAGGCCAACACGATATTCATGGGTTTTGATTTCTTTAGGGACGCCAACAAGCATGCCGAACTCCTGGGGGAACATGGGTACATTGGGTTCGACTCGACCTTAGGCGACGCGCAACAAAGTTACAATCGAAACAAACATGCTTGCTTTCCTTCGCTGGGTTTGGTGAGACTGCGCCCGCACATCACCGCGCAGCAATTGGTGCGCGTTTATTAGCCTGGAGAATTGCCATGACCGCCTATCCTCAAATCAAAATGCTGATCGGCGGCGAATGGGTGACGGATGGCGGTGATGGCACAATGGCCGTCACCAATCCGGCGACCGAGGCGGTGCTTGGCCAATGTCCAAAGGCCTCGTCGGAGCAGCTCGATGCAGCACTGGCGGCGGCAGACGAAGGCTTCAAAATCTGGAGCAACACCCCGGGTATCGAGCGCTATAATATCCTGCGCCGCGGCGCAGAAATCCTGCGCGAACGTGCGCCGCAAATCGCCGATATCATTACCGCTGAAATGGGCAAACCGCGCGCGCAGGCGCTGCCCGAGGTGGTGGTCTCTGGCGATGTGATCGACTTTCTGGCTGAGGAAGCCAAGCGTCAAGGCGGCCGTCTGGTGCCGCCGCGCCATCACGGTCTTTTGTCTCAACAAGTGCTTCATATGCCGGTCGGCCCAGCGGTGTTGCTGACCCCGTGGAACTTCCCGGTAAACCTGGCAGCGCGCAAGCTGGGCGGAGCATTGGCCGCTGGCTGCTCTGTGATCCTTAAGCCTGCTGAAGACACCCCCGCATCTGCGCAAATGCTCGTCGAGGCACTGGTCGATGGCGGATTGCCTAAAGGCGTCATCAACTTGGTCTATGGCGATCCCGGCCCCGTGTCAGAGAATTTGATCGCCTCCCCAATCACCCGCAAGATCAGCTTCACTGGCTCAACGGCGGTTGGCAAACATTTGGGCGCGCTCGCCGCGCAGAATATGAAACGCTTTACGCCAGAGCTTGGCGGACATGCACCGGTCATCATCAGCGAAGCCGCGGATTTCGAGCGCAGTCTCGCCGCCTGTGTCGCGGGCAAATTCCGCAATGCCGGGCAAGTGTGCGTATCGCCAACGCGCTTCCTCGTGGCTCGCGGCGTGTACGACAAGTTTGTCAGTGAATTTGCGGCCCGCGCTGCTCAGATCAAAGTTGGCAATGCGGGCGCAGATGAAAGCGTCGAAATGGGCCCGCTCGCGCACGAACGCCGCGTTCCAGCAATGGCGCATGCGCTCGGCGATCTTGGCGGCGGAAAAGGAGAAATCGTAACTGGGGGCGCAGCAATTGATGGCAGCGGCTTCTTCTATCAGCCTACAGTGGTGGCAAATCCGAGCATGGACAGCCGGCTGATGACCGAGGAGCCGTTCGGCCCGATCGCTGGCATTGTGCCCTATGACACGCTTGAAGATGCGGTCGAGACAGCCAACGCGCTTCGCTATGGCTTGGCCGCCTATGCCTTCACCAGCTCTCTAGATGAAAGCCACTATTTGGGGCAAAATTTGCGCGCGGGAATGGTGGCGATCAACCACTTGGCCGTGTCTTCACCCGAAACCCCATTTGGCGGCGTCGGCGACAGCGGGTTTGGCTCAGAAAGCGGTGAGGAAGGCTATCTCGGATACACCGAGACGAAGCTCGTCACAGTTGGCAAGGCGGGCTGAACTCAGCCGGTTTGGCCTCAGTCGAGAATGGGTACGATGCGCGAAAGAATGCGGCGCATTGGACCGTGGCTTTCCATCGGCTTGATCCGGCCCCAGCGCGCTCGGCGCGAATATTCGTCCTGAAGTTGAACCGTCCGGCCCATCGCATCTGGGCCACTCGACCTGATCGTCGGTATTTCCATTTCTGCTTCCCCAAGAGGCGATTGCCTCGAATCGCTATGTTTAGCTGTCTAAGGGCTAACACCTAATAATCTGGAAACAGAGTCGTATTTTTCGCATAAATAACTGCGAGAACTGGCTTTCTCAGCCGGTCACGCTGCTTAAGCTCGGGTAAAAGGCGGCCTAAACCCGCTGAGCCCCCGCCGCGCGAACGGCCTCCAATGTTGGGTAACCGTTCACCGCCATCAGCAAATCTGCCTCGGCTAGGATCGACCTCAGCACAAACTCTGCGCCCTTCGCGCCGCCCAAGGCTAGCCCGTAAGTGTAAGGCCTGCCCACACCCACAGCGGTCGCGCCCAAGGCCAGAGCCTTCACCACATCTGTGCCGGAACGAATGCCGCTATCGAACAGCACCGGCACCTCGCCAGACGCGTTCACCACGTCTTCGAGCAGATCGATCGTCGCGATCCCGCCGTTCGCCTGCCGCCCGCCGTGATTGGAACAGTAAACCCCGTCCGCGCCCGTATCGACGGCCCTCTTCGCGTCATCCGGGTGGCAAATGCCCTTCAGCACAATCGGCAGCTTCGTCACCGATTTCAGCCACTTCATGTCGTCCCAAGTCAACACCTGACCAAAGGTCGCGGCCCAAGTCATGATCGCGGTCTTGGGATCCTCTTCAGGCGGCTTTTCAAGTAGCGACCGGAACACCGGATCGCAGAAGTAATTATGCAGCACCTTGCCGCGCAATTGCGGGAAGTTAGAGGCGTTGAGATCACGCGGTCGCCAGCCTGTCACCCAGGTGTCGAGCGTGACCACCAGAGCCTTGTATCCAGCGGCCTCGGCCCGGCCGATCAGGCTCTCGGCGAGCCCTTTGTGACGCGGCGTGTAAAGCTGGAAAAAGCCTGGCGTGTCGCCGCAGGCATTGTGAACATCCTCCATGCTGTCATTCGCGAGCGTTGAGGCGCACAGCGGCACGCCTGTCGCAGCCGAGGCCTGCGCAGCGGCGATATCGCCGTGCTTGTCCTGCGTCGCCTCACCGGTCAGCCCAATTGGCGCCATGAACAAAGGTGTCGGCAGCTTCATGCCGAACAGATCAATCGAGAGGTCCCGCTCCTGCGCGTCGACCATCATGCGCGGGATCATGCCCCAATGATGAAAGGCGGATGAGTTGCTGTCTTGGGTATGCTCATCGCCGCATCCGCCCGCGACATAATTGGTCATCGATGGGCCAAGCGCTTCGTGAGCGCGCTTTTCCAGCGTCGCGAAATCAACCGGAAACTCAGGCAAAATGCCTTGCAGCCCGGCGTTGTAAATCTCGTTCTGCATCGCGCCGAAATAGCTCATCGCTCAACCCTCTCCTGGTCATTTTCCGTTTGACCAAGATTGAGCCGATGCGGGCCAATCGGGCAACCCTTTTGTTGTGAGCGTGCTTCCGAACTCACCACGAGGCAGAATTCGGTTTTTTGCAACTACCCCAATGTTCTGCCATGATGGGAAAAAATAACGAACCAGATGGTCGCCTCAGTCTTTTGCAAAGGAGATCATCTATGCGTGCAAAATTTCTACTGACTGTCGGCGCCGCAGCATGCGGCATGCTCTTACTAGCCCCAGCAAACGCTCAACAAAAGAAGCAGCAAACCGCCACAAAAGTGTCCAATCAGGTGCAAGAACGCCTGCGGGTGCGTCTTCCGGCAAATCCAGTTCAAGCCAAGTTTCAAACCACGCTCGACAAACGCCGCTTCGTCGCCCAGCAGTTGGACCGCCCTGAGCAACAAATCGGGCTGAGACAGCCTATCAACATGTACCCGGGCGCAGGCGAAATAATCGCTCCGGGCAAAGCGCATGTGACTGTAAACGGGATGGTATCGATCGATCCATCTGAACGGCTGTTTCGGGTGCAGCGAAATGGTTCGCTATACTTAAAGCTGGTGCCTCATACGAGCGGCCGCAACACGCCTTATCTTGTAACTGCCGTGTTAAAGGTGAGCCGTCAGACACGAATGTCGACGCGGACGACCACTGGGTCACGACTCGTAGTCGGCGCAGAGAGTTTGCGGCCCGGCGAACACAGCCTCAACTTCGTCGTTCAGAAGTTCAACGACGAAACTTACCTTCAGCTGTTCGCAGACAATGCTTGGGACCTTGAGCGTGTGGAAATCACACCTGTGATCGGCGGTTAGCACAAAGGCGCTTGCTCGGCCAGCCAGCTACTTAAAAAAAGCGCTGTAAGGCCGGGCGCGCCTTCAAGAACTGGATATAAAGCCGTTCCAGAATGCTCAGCACAATCCGGTTGCGAGCGAGCAAGTCGAGTGGGCGGAAGAGCGGGATCGCGCGCCACATTGCGGCGAAAGCGGCGGCGCCGCTCAGCAGCTGGCCGTCTTCGCTGGCGTGAAACCGCGCGAGCAGTTGCGCTTGATCGATAGGACACACGGCCTCGCCCGCCTCGCCAGAGACATCGACGAACTCCACTGCTTTGGACGTGTCCATGCGGCGCATCAATGCGATCTCTCGGGTGCACAGCGGACATGCCCCGTCAAACCAAACTGTGACTTTAGCCATGCATTATAAATGCGAACGCAGCGGCCAATTATCAAGCAACCAGCTTGAGAAAGCCTGCGTTGGGCGCTCAGAAGTTGATCCCGGCGCGCACGTTCAATTCCGGCGAATTGTCATCACCGCGCTCTGCACTGCCGCCTAAGGGAAAGCCGCCTTCGATCTCGAAACCGACTGGTCCAATGCGGCCGCGCACGCCTGGCCCTGCTGAGAACAGTGAGCCCTCTCCCACGCCAGCGCCGATATCAGTGACATAGCCGCCATCGAGAAAGGCGTAAAACTGGAGGAAGTCGAACGGCAATTTATCAGGTGCAAAGCGATAGCGTAGTTCTGCTAGACCATAGACGCCTTCATCACCCAGCACTTCGCTGAAATCATATCCGCGCGTGCGGAACGGCCCGCCCAGCGCCATCTCTTGCGGAGCCAGAAGCGGACGATCCGCGATCTGACCGCCGGCTGCGAAATAGACATCAAAGCGGCCAGCGACCGGCAAACGCGCATCGCCCCAGAAAGACACCTTGGAGAATACGCCGTCGCCATCTCTGCGCGAGACCAATGGATCACCGCGCCTGCTTGCACCCAAAATGCCAAGCCCGCGAACATGGCTTGCCCCGGCGCGAACGCGTCCGCCAGCGACCGCCCATTGCGTCGTGATGCCAATCGATGCGGTGACGATCGTATCTTCGCGCAGCATCTGTCCCAGCTCGTCCTGTTCGATTGCAATGTACGAAACATTGCCATTGACCCACAGGCTCTTATCCTTCGACCTGATGATCGGTTGATCGAGCGATATGCCTGCCCTCAGCGAGTCCCCGTTTACATCGCTGTCGCCAAATGGCCCCTCTGGCGAAGTCGAGCCAATCGAACCGTTGATCCCAGCGGTGAGGCCGGAGCTGTTGACCTGTGCCCGGTAAGAACCGGAAACAAACAGCAACTCCTCTGGATCGACAGGATTGATCCGCAGGGCAGCGTAAAGCTGATCCGAAGAGTTGAGCACATCGGTCTGACGGGTGGAGGCTACTGCGCGGTACGGACCGAACGAACGGGTACCGTAATTGTCCGCCTGAACCTGATAGCGGTCCTTTTGCTGCTCAAGATTGACGACCAGACTGGCGCGGCCATCACGGCGCGAAATTTTGGCGTCCTTCAATCGCACTGAAGGAATGTCGGTGACCAGCAGCAGTGCCGCTTCCAAATCGCTTTGCTTGACCGGTCGGCCCTGCAGACGGTTCAGAATTCGGCGAGCCTGAGCGTTATCATAGCCATTGATTTCGATTGCATCGACGCGGCCCTCATCGACCGCGATCTGGACAACGCCAAAACCATTGTCGTTCTCAAGCACGTCCGCTTTGACGTAGGCGTAGCCTTCTTCCTTCGCGAGATCGGCGATTTGCTTGGTCAGCTGAGCTAGCACTTCCTCGCTGCGTTCTTCTCCAAAGAAACCCTCGACGACCGCCTGATAACGAGCATCGTCGATGGCCTCATTTCCGAGAATGACAATCGCACCGATTTGATCGGCTTGTTGCTCTTCGGCGCGCTGCTCGCCCTGTCCGTACAGCACTTCATCACCGCTTTGCATAACGGAGAGCATTGCGATCCGCGGCGGTTTGGCGGTCTCCTGCGCGTTCAACGCAGGCGCTGTGATGCATAGACATGCACCCAACAAAACTGCCTTGGTTAAACGCATTGAAACCTCCTGAATGGAGGCGTGCGCCTAGCCGCAGCGCGCTAATAAACCCTTACTCGCGGCGAAATTAGGGAAATGTTAGCTACCTCGCTTCAGCACTCCTTTAGAGGCGGCGGTTCAAAGGCATACTTGCACTGAACTGTAATCTTATTTGAGACTAACCAATGATCCGCCTTGCTAAGAAATCCATATTGGTTGCCGCCTTGATGGCCAGCACCAGCGCTATTGCCAGCAGTGGTTGGAGCGTTTCAGAGGCCAGCGGGTCGGTCACGATCACGCGCGGTGACAAGGTCATTCAAGCCCGCAAGGACAGCCGCCTTAACGAAGGCGATGTGATCCGCACCGGCAAGGGCGCCCGCGCTGTTCTGGTGCGCGGCAAGGAATACCTTGTCGTCTCGCCCAAGGCGCATATCCGCATTGCTGAGCCTGAAAAGGCCGGTCCGGTTACGCAAATCTTCCAATATCTCGGCAATGTGCTGTTTAAGATCGAGAAGAAGAGCACCCCGCACTTTGGCGTAGAGACGCCGTACATGGCCGCTGTGGTCAAGGGCACGACGTTCAACGTCTCGGTCGGCGATGATGGCACCAGCGTTCAGGTTACCGAGGGCGCGGTCGAAGTCACAACCGGCGATGATCTGGAAGCAGCCTTGCTCACCCCCGGCCTCGTCGGGCTGGTCGAAGCGGATGCGATTGGCGATCTGATCGTCATTTCGAACGATCCCGACGGCCCCGGCGCAGAAGAAGCGACCGTGCGGGGCAGCCCAAGTTTTGTGCCCGCTCTGAGCCAGCCGGCAGCTGAGCCAGCCACACGCATCGCCAGCGCTGGCGGCAATTCTGAGCGTGGGCCCAGAGCAGACAACGTAAGCCGTGACCAGCCTTTCGCCAGACCTATTGCGGCCGGACCCACCACTCAAACCGGCCCCGGTCGTGCCAGCACGACTGCTCCAGGGCTGCAGGTCGCTATTGGCGCCGCGTCTGGCGGAGACAGTGATAGTTATGAAGGCGCAAACGACGACATAATCGATAGCGGCAGTGAAGCAGAAAGCAGCGCGGTCCAGGACTTTGTCATCTCAGAACCAGGAGATGGCGAGAGCGGGGCGACCGAATTCGTCACTCAGGACAATAGCAGCGAAGCGGCTCCAGCAGCAGAAGAGACCGATACCGACATTGATCTGGACCTTGGCGCCGAGAATGGCAACGGCAATTCCGACGGCAACAATGGCAATGCCAATGGAATGGGCAATGATAGCGGCGGCGGAAACGGCAACGGGAACAATGGAAATGGGAACGGCAATGGCGGCCCTAACTCCGACGATGACGGCTCCGATGACGACGTTGACCTAGGGATGGGCGCTGCAAGTTCTGCTGGCGAAGGCGATGATGACTCCGGCGATGACGGCTCCGAAGACGATGCCGCCGACGAAGACGTAAGCCTCGATGCTGGCGTGGGCGGCCCGGCTGATGATTCCGATAGTGAAGAAGTAGACGTTGGCGCAGATCTGGGCCTCGGTTCAGACAATGACGACAGCGACGACGACGGTCCTGGCAACGGAAACGGAAACGGCAATTCTGGCGGTAACAATGGCAATGCCAATGGCATCGGCAACGGTAACGGCGGCGGAAACGGCAACGGAAACAACGACAATGGGAACGGCAATGGCGGCCCCAGCTCCGATGGTGACGATGTCGGTCTCGATGCGGGCATTGGCGGTCCAGACGATGACTCGGATAACGAAGAAGTCGACCTTGGCGCTGACCTCGGCTTGGGTCTGGGCGGCAATGACGACGATGACGACGACGCGGGAGAGCGCGGTGAAGGCGGCGAAGGCGGCGAGCGCGGACGCGGCCAAGGCAATAACGGCGACGATGACGACGACGACGACGCGGATGAAGGCGGCGAGCGTGGTGAGGGTGGCGAAGGCGGCAACGGACCTGGTCAAGGTCGCGGCAATAACGACTAAGCCAGCCGCATTGGCGTTCGCCTCTGCAAAGCTCTGATTTTCGGGGTAAACGCGAGTGAAACCTCGCTTAAACCCTTTCTGATTATACGCATTCTCTTCTGAGCGGCATTCAGCCGCCCAATTGGAGTATTTGCGTGCGGCTAGCCAATGCCTCGGTCACAATGCAGGGCAATGCCGCGCGTGCAATCGCCTTTGTGATGGCGCTGCTTATCGCCGCGTTGGCAACGCTGAGCGGGCTGTCGGGTAACGCCGAGGAGACGCTGCGCGACAATCGCGACCAACTACGCATCAGCGAAGCATCCGGTGAAATTGTTGTCCTCGAAATCGACGGACGCTCTATCCAGGCACTCGACCAATGGCCTTGGCCGCGGCGCTTCTATGCCGATGCCATTTTAGAGTTGAACCGATTGGGCGCCGAACAAATCGCCTTCGATGTCGATTTCTCGTCGCGCTCATCACCTGAGCAAGACGCGCTTTTCGCAAGCGCGCTCAAAAAACTGGGCGGGTCCGTTGTCCTACCAACCTTCCGCCAAGAAAACCGAGCCAAGGAAGGCGAAGACGGCGAGAATGTTACAGAGGCCTTGCCGCTGCCCGAGTTTCGTGAGCACGCATTCCTCTCAGCCGTCAATGTGCTTCCAAACGCTGACGGGCGCATTGAATTCTACCCTTACGGCGTTTCTACCAATGACGTCCCGCGCCCATCCATCGCCAGCATGGTTGCAGAAGAACATGGGCGTATCGATCAGTATTTCCGCGTCGACCAAGCGATCGATCCCGACACCATAGCGCGAATTTCGTTCGTCGATTTGCTCGAGGGAAAAGTCGCGCGCGAACAGGTATTCGGCAAACGCATCATGGTGGGCGCGACAGCGATTGAGCTGGGTGATCGCTATCCAACCGCCCTATTCGGGGTTCGACCTGGTGTCGTGATCCAAGCGCAAGCGGCTGAAACCTTGCTGCAAAACCGCATGCGCAGCGACAGCGGACCCTGGCTGCCACTGACCATTGCAGCAATGGCTCTGGCGGTCATGCTTCGCTCGCTTTCCAGGGGTCGCTCTCGCGTGGCCTTTGGCGCTGTTGTTATCGGAGCATCGGTAGCCGGCATCGCGCTCGCTTTTGATCAATTCGCGCTGCCCTACATCCAACTCTTCCCGATCATGATTTTGCTTGGCGCATTCGTAGGACTGCACAGGCTGATCACATCAGCGCTCAACCTGCGCCGTGCGCGCCGCACGGATGGGGCATCCGGTCTTCCGAACCGCCGCGCGCTGGAAGTTGAGCTTGCCGATCCACCAAACCGGGCGATTGCGGTTGCGAGAATTGATGACTTTGAGCAGATTGAGGCAATTGTCTCTGGTTCCGATCTCCCGCGGATCGAACGCAAGATTGCCAAGCGGCTGTCGTCGCTCGCCGCGTCAGAGCAGGTTTACCGACTTGATCGCGCGATGTTCGCCTGGTTTGTCCCGAAAGATTACGCAGATGCGCTCGAAGAGCACTTTGCGTCGGTGCAATCCTCATTCGCGGCGCCATTTGATCTCGATGAGAAGCGGCTGAAGATCAAAGCTTTCTTTGGCAGCTCTCAAGGCTCCATCGCAGATGCTGTGACGGCTGCGGAATATGCCCGCCGACGCGGCATTGACTGGTCTACCAGCGCGCTTGGCCTTCAGGATGAGGCGCAATTCCAGCAGCAAATTCTGGGTGAACTCGACGACGCGATGGAAACCGATGCGATCCACGTTGTCTTCCAACCGAAAATGCGCCTTTCCGACAGAGCAATTTACGGCGCCGAGTGCCTTGTTCGCTGGGACAGCCTGACTTTAGGGCGTATTTCACCCGCTGACTTCATCCCGATTTTGGAGACTAAAGGCCAAGTCAGTGACCTCACGAAGTTTGTCCTCGCCAAGGCGCTGGAGCGCAGCCGCGAGGCCAATGAAGCCGGGCAACCGGTGCAATTGGCCGTCAACATTTCCGCGCAATTGCTCTCCGATGCCGCCTTCGTCGATAGCGCAATCGCGATGATGGAGGAGGCGCATCGCAAAGGCGCATCTGGCATCACATTGGAAGTTACAGAGAGCGCGCCGCTGGCTGATCCAGAGCTGGCGAAGATTACGCTGAGGCGTCTTACCGATGCCGGTGCACGCATTTCAATCGATGACTATGGGACGGGTCAGGCGACGCTTAACTATCTGCAGGGCTTCCCCGCGCAAGAGATCAAGCTCGATCAGAGTTTCGTACGCGATCTCGTTGCCAACCGCGCAGATCGGATCATGGTGCAATCCACCATCGATCTGGCGCATGCGCTCTCGTTCGACATTGTCGCAGAGGGCGTTGAAGACGCAGCGACCATCGAGGCACTCGCCGAGTTCGGCTGTGACTATGTGCAAGGCTGGGAAATCGGCAAACCGATGGATTGGGAAGACTTTGTCGAGTTTCTGAAGTCTGCAGAAGCGCCTCACACGCCAGCTGCCAAACCCGCAGCGGCTTAAACGTCTAAGCCTTTCCTAGGGCGCTCTTTAGATCGCCAAGGTAAGGCCCAAACGGTTTCCAGGCCCCCTGCCCTTTGCGGTTGATTGGCTGGCGAACCTGCTCGCTGCTGGCTGTGCGCACAGCGCGATCTGTCTTGTGGAAGTCGAGGCAGGCCTCCTCAAACGGCAGCCCTAGATATTCGAGCATACGCCGTGTCTGCCCTTCGAGGTCGTCGAGAACATCCTCATGCTGCACGCGCAAAACCCTGCCAGGCAGCACCGTGTCCCAATGGTCCATTAGCCGGACATAGTCAGAGTAATAGCGCCCAACCTCAGTCAGGCCATAGGTGAACTCTTGCCCCTCAGCGAACAGCTGTTTAAATCCGGAGAAGCAGCAATCCATCGGATCGCGCCGCGCATCTATGATCTTAGCATTGGGCAGGATCAGATGGATCAGGCCAATATGCCGGAAGTTGTTGGGCATCTTGTCGATGAAAAAAGGTGCGCCTTGGCGGTGAATGCGGGTGTTGGTGATGAATTCCTCGCCAAACTTCGCCAATTGCTCGCCGCTTAAATCATGCAGCACAGCCGGATAAAGCGATTGCCCAGCCTTTCGTCCGCGAAGGCGGTGCGCGAGCGCGAGGATATCCGGCAGCTCCAGCGTCCCATCCACCTGGCTGTGGCTGGCGAGGATTTGCTCGAGCAAGGTTGATCCGGCGCGCGGCAGACCAAGGATAAAAATCGGGTCCGGCGCATCGTGGCCGGCGCTCGCATGTTTCTCAAACAGGCCTGCCGTGCACAGCTCGCGCTGCTTCGCCAGCTCGGCCGTCATCGCATCGGCGCTGTAGCGGGTTTGCGCGCGTTTCAGGTCATTACCCTGCGCATAGGCGGCAAAGCTCTCTTGGTAGTCACCGCGATCCTCATGCGCTTTGCCCAGAGCGAAGGACAGATGCACCCGGTCCATAAAGGCGAGATCCGGGCGAGAGACCTGATCGCTCATCGCGTTCAGCTCTTGATCGCTGAACTTGTAAGTCTTCAGATTGGCGAGCGCGTAATATGCATCGCCATGGTCACCCTTCGCAGCAATGGCTGCGCGGTATCTCGAAATCGCGTCTTCGCTGCGCCCCCTGGTTTTGAGCGCATGGCCCATGCTGGTCAGCGTAGCAGGGTCTTGCGGTAACTTCGCAAGCACCGCTTCGAACAGCTCAAAGGCGCGGTCAAAATCGCCCGTCTGCATGCTCTCAATGGCGAGCCGTGATTGGAACAGCGGATTGTCGGGGTCGCTGGCGTGGAGCGCTTCTGCTTCCTCCCGCGCGCGCTCAAACTTTTGCCGGCGGCGCAGCGCATCGACATAATCCAGCCGCAACTGGATATTGTCCGGCTCAAACGTCACCGCGCTTTCCAGCAAGAACTCCGCATCATCCAGAATGCCCAGCTCCAGCCCGATCTTGGCGAGCAGACGCATCCCCTCAACATTGCGAGGGTTGGAACGCAGGAAATATCGGCAGATCTCCTCCGCGCGCAGCACCCGTCCTTCCGCCAAATGATTGGTTACCGCAATCAGCTCACGCGGCAGAGTAGCGAGCCGTTGCTGCTGCGCGCTCGCAGCGGCAGCTTCGGCGGCGCGTCCTGCCCCGCTGGCGATGCGTGCTTGTTCGCGCCAACTGGCCTCAAGCGCCGGGTTAAACCGAGTGGCCCGCGCAAAAGCGGCAAGCGCAGCTTCGTTCTGCCCGCGAGCAAGCGCCAAATGCCCCTCTTCCTGCCAGGCCCGGCCATATTCTGGCATGGCGGCATGCAGCTGTCGCAAGTGGTCCGCTGCCTCATCAAGGCGCCCAAGATATCGGCACGCAACCGCGGCCAGGTACAGCGCGTCGCCATCCTCTTGCTTTTCAGCAAGCACTGAGTTTGCGTGCGCCAACCCCTCTTCAAATCGGCCCTGTTGCAGCGCCTCTTGCGCGGTTTTCAGCAGCTCTTCGCGTGTCGCCATTTCACCGCCTTACAAATCCTGTCCGCATAAGCCCAGAGCCCAAAAGCAAAGCGGCGGAAGTGAACCCACAAAGATCCATTCCCGCCGCGTTGTCTTGCTGATTATGTCAGATCAATAGTCGTAGGAAATCCGCATTCCGACCGTCAGTGGACGATTGGTAGTGATGCGAGCCCGGTCATTGATGAAGTTGCCGGAAATCTCGGCGCGCTCATCAAACAGGTTCTCACCATAGATCTCAAACTTCCAATTGTCGGAGGTCACGCCCGCCGCCAGATCAACCAAGGTGTAGCTGTCGAGCTCAAGCTTGTTGATCTCGATAATATCGGTCAGCTTGGAGGCCGAATGGCTCACTTGAGGCTGAATGTAAGCGCCCAAAGTGTCATTGAGATCCCATTCATAGCGGACCCGCAAATTGCCTTGGAATGATGGCGCGAATGCTAGGTTCGTCCCGGCAAGCACGTCATTTGTCGGCGTGAGAACCTCAGTGATTTCGGTGTCGAGCACCGAGAAAGCACCAGCAATTGTCAGACCCGACGTTGCGTATGGAGCGACGGTGAAGTCCGCCTCCAAGCCATAAATCTCTGCATTGGCGGCATTGTCTGAGAAGAACAGATTGGTGATGCTCGGATCAAAAATCGTCGTCTGCAGATTGCTGATATCGACATAGAATGCGCTGCCGTTGAAACGCAGCTGGCCGTCGACCAGATCGAGCTTCCAACCGAATTCGTAATTCTGGACTTCATCAGTCTCAAGCTCAAACGGGACCGTAAAGCCGTTGGCACCTTGCGCACCGCCGGGACGGTTGAGCAAGCCCGGACGGAAGCCTTCCGAATAGGTCGCGTAGAAAAGCATGTCTTCGTTCGGCGTCACGGTTAGCGTGCCTTTGAAGATCGTGCCGCTGGTCTTGGCGACGTCTGGCGCTTGCAGCGCGTTGAACACTTGCGTCGCTTGCGCGGTGCTAAGGCCCGCCGCTTCGATGTCGGCAACGCTATCGCCCAGAGTGAAGGTTTGACGCAGTGCCGCGTTGCAAGAACCGATGAAGGTGAACTGTCCGTCGCCATCATACAGATCGTTGATGTTGGTGCCGAATGCGTTCGCATCTTCGGCTGCGCCTGAGTTACAGAACGAGCCGTTGGCGCTGCCTTCGAAGTCAACTTCAACGTCGTAATAGCGCGCGCCGAATGTCGCGGTCAGCAGGTCTGGGACAATATCAAAGCTGGCCTCGCCAAAGATACCAAACTGCTCATCGGTCCGGCGAATATCATTGCGGAAGATCGTGCTCGCTGGGAACGGACCTTCTTCAGAGATGAAGCCGGCTTGCGGGAAGTTCGGTGCAAATGGACCAAATGGCTGAGCCAGAACATTGCCCGGATAGGCAAAGTCGTTGCGCTCTTGCAGTTCGAGATCGGAATAGAACCCGCCCGCCGTCACGCGCCAGCGGTTTTCTGCCGGAGTGCTGAAGCGAAGTTCTTGAGTGAACACGGTGGTGTTGCTGTCTGAGGTGACAAACAAGTTTGGCGCTTGGCACGTGCCGCTTGGCGCGGCCGCACCTGGGTAGCTGACCGAGCCATCACAGATGTAATACGGCAGGTACTGACCAACGAACAGATAGTCGGAATAATCAACCCGCTGTTCGGTTTCGCGGTCGGTATAAGCGCCAGTGTAAACGATATCCAGCATCGCCAAGCGGCCTTCGACCGTCCAGCTGGTGTTCGAGAAATTGTCTTCTAGGCGATCATCTTCGAAACGCTGAATCTCGAGATTGTCGAGGCCCAGTTCTGGGTCGGCAAAGAACACGCCATCTGATTCGACGCTCTGGCGTGTGTGCGACAAGGTGACTTTCCAGTCAGGCGTCACTTCCCACAATGCGCTCGCGCGGAAGCCGGAATATTGGGTGTCGTTGAAATTGTCTTCGACCAGGCCAGCATTGTCAGCATCAATAAAGGTGACAGCCGACAGATCGGCGCCCGCTTGGAAGCCGCCGCGGTTGGCATTCACCGGAACACCGTTTGAGCGGACCGTTCCCGATGGACGGAAACGCGCGCTTTCGCTGACATTGCGAGTGCCCGCAACGTTGTCGATGTAGCCGCCTTGGTCATCAAGGAAGACCACGCCGCGCAGAGCAAACGTATCGGTCACTGGCACGTTGACCATCGCCTCGGCCTTGTAACTTGCTTCACCGCCTTTGGTGAAAGACACGCCGCCAGAAAACCCAGCGTCAAAGCCGCTGAGGTCAGGCTTGTTGGTGATCAAACGAACAACGCCAGCTTGCGAGCTTGCACCAAACAAAGTGCCTTGCGGGCCAGAGAGCACTTCGATGCGCTCAAGGTCAGCGGCGTATACGTCGAGGTTACGGCCAGGCTGTGCAAGCGGCTGCTCATCGAGATAAAGCGCCACGTTTGGCGCAAGACCTGCGACGCCCGCAACCGAGAGGTTCGGCGTGGTTGATGCAAGACCGCGAATGTAGATCGTGCTTTGGCCCGGACCGCTGCCACCGGCGGTGACCGTTGGCAGCTGATCAAGATAATCTTCAAACGTATCGATGTTCAGCTCATCGAGCTGCTCTTCACCGATAGCGGAGACCGATACCGGCACATCCTGTAGATCTTCACTGCGCTTTTGCGCGGTCACAACAATCGTTGGGACCCCGCCGCGCGCTTCTTCTGCTTCGCCTGCCGGCGCATCTTGTGCGACCGCCGGTGTTGCGACAGCAATTGCCAGCGCGCTCACTGAGGCGCGCCTTGCGAACTTAACCATTATGCTTGTCCCCTATAGACATCAGGTGACCCGCGTTGCCCGGATGGGCCGCTGAGTCAGTAAAATAGCGCAGTCAGAAAGACTTCGCGCCCTTGAGGGGGCTGGTAACAAGCGATCTAAGGCCCGGCCACAGCTAGCAGTTAAATTTTCAAGACTTAGAAACACCATGTTGCAAAATAACAACATAAGCAAATATAGAATGAATTTTATGAAATAAGAAATGCGTACTTATAGTTTTAAGTTTTTTATTCTCAATTTCTCAGATCTATACTATTTTTTATACTCAATTTTTTCAAGTTATGGCAAATACCTATCAATTTACTCTTGCTGTCGATCGATCTATAAGGCAAGTTATTCTTTTGCCATTACTTTCTCATTCCATTCCTCGCACGCTTCGGCAGTAGTGGGCACGCCGTGATGTTTACGCACAACGTCAAAAACGATCGCCTTTACGATCGAGATCATCATCAACAGAACCACAAATGAGAACGGCAATGCGCCGATGATCATGGTGATACGGATCGCCTCGATACCGCCAAGGATCAGCATAGATCCAACGACAAACGCCAGCGCAATACCCCAGAAGAAGATGTGATAACGGCGCGAGCCCTCATCTTCGCCCGCACCATTGATCGTGTTGACGATCAGGATCGCGCTGTCAGCAGATGTGATGAGATACGTCATCAGCAGCACGACGACCAAGCCAGATACAATCAGCGCGGCTCCATCACCCAGCATAGCAGCCAATGTAGCGTAGAGCTGATCAGCCATGGGAGCCGCGAGAATGGCTCCATCCGCTGCCCCGCTCAGCTCCAGATCGATGGCTGTGCCGCCCACCAGCGCCATCCACACAAAGCACATGAGTGACGGCACCAGCGCCACGCCAAACACATATTCGCGAACGGTGCGACCGCGCGAAATCCGCGCGATAAACATGCCAACGAACGGGGCAAAGGCAATCCACCACGCCCAATAGGAAACTGACCAACCGAGCTGCCAAGAGACCAGCGCATCGCCAACCTCACTGCCATCTGAGATGAAGCGAGCAAGCGATTGCTGAGGCAAGGTGATGACATAATCCCAGGTAGCAACTCCCAGCAGTTTCAACCCGTACAGGCCAGACCCCACGGCCGCGAACAACGCCAAGAGCGCGAAAGACAGCCCCATATTCAGGTTGGAAAGCCATTTGATCCCGCGTCCAACGCCAGACAAAGCACTGACCGTCGAAGCACCGACCAATACCAATAGGGCGGTGATGATCCCGGCATTTGATGCCGCCAGCGCGCCGTCGTCGCCTGCCGTCATCAGCCAGTCGCCCATGCCAATTCGGTAGAGGCCAGCAACAAACTGCTCGACACCGAAGCCAAGCGTATAAGCCACCCCGAGTATGGTCGCGACCACTGCGACGACATCGACGATATGCCCCGCCGGACCTGACATGACCTTGCCGAACAAGGGAGCAAGACTGGAGCGAATAGTCAGCGGCAGGTCACGCCGGTGCGCGACATAGGCAATGCCAAGGCCCACCAGCGCATAGGTGCACCAAGCGCCAAAGCCCCAATGAAGGAAGGTGTAGAGATAGGCAGGCCGCACCGCTTCGGCTGACAGCGGCTCAATATCACCGCGTATAATGTCTGGATTGTTGGCAAAGTGTGCGAGGGGCTCTCCAGTAGAGAACGTCAGCATCCCAATGCCAATGCCAGCCCCAAACAGCATGGCGAACCAGGAGAAACGCGAGAATTCTGGCTTCTCGTCCGGCGCGCCGAGCCGCAAACCGCCCGACTGCGGGATCAGCGCTAACAGCGTGCAGACCACCACCAAGGCGGCAACGAGATAGATGTACCAGCCGCCAAACAGCGCAATGATCGAAGTGTTGGCCGCCCCCAAAGTGGCCAGCGCCTTTGCGGGGAAGAAAATCGCCCACATGATGATCAAGGAGACGATGATCTTGGACGGGATCGTCACCGCCCGGCTGAAGCCATCGTAAAAGCCGCGATCGTGTGTCTTAATTGGCAGATCAACAAGTGGTGGCGCGATCGGCGCGCTGCTTTGCGCGCTCGCGTCGTTGACGGTGTCGTTATGGATAATTGTCTCCCCAGCGCGGACCCGACCAAATTCGAACCAAAAGGGCCCCTGCGCGCGAACCAATCATAGGTCAGCCGCCAAGCATTGCAAATCTGGCGGATTAAACCAGCGCAGAAACGTCCGCTTAGAACTTGAATCAGCCCCTTACGCTTACTCCGCCTCCCTCGACGCTGCGGCTAGCGATCACCTGACCTTCAAACTCACTGCCAGCCGCATCATCCCCATGGCGAATTGGCGCGAACAGAGTGCATTGCCCCCGAAATCGATACGGGCCGATTTCACAATGATGCGAAATAGTAGAAAGCTGAAAATTGGATTTTCATTTCGGAAAAGTGAGCAAAACCACAAACAAAGGCATTGGAACTTCGACCATTCGTTGAGTCGCCTTGAAAGTACCAAATTCATTCGAATTACCCCCACTCTAACTCAAATCCATTCTCCTATTTAGGAAAGTGAGTACATCGCTTACCAACACTACTCATAATATCAGAACCAAAAGTAAAAGAAAAATTCCCCAACCTGAATTGGAGGTTTTCATAAATAAACTTTATCAATTTGAATAATTGAATGCAATTACCTGCAATTAAAAATTAATACTTCACTATCTAAAAATATAATAAAGGCCCTTACTCACTATAAGCACACAAATTTTATTTTCACCACACCTCTATCACAGGCTACAATAAATCTGATTATAAAAGAAATATCAGCTTTCTATTTGCGAAAATTTTGAATAGCCAAACTCTCCATTAGCGTTCTTCCATTTGGCAAGATTGGCTGATCTAATGCACGCTTAAGAATTGCTTCAGCAGCCTTTGGATCGTCTTTGCTCTGCGCTACAAGGATGCTCGCCAGAGCGCCTGAAAACCCGGCCTGGTCAAGCCGCATAGCGGTCCTAGCTCCGCGTGATGCTTGTTCGCTTTGACCATCAAGAGCATCTAAGACCGCAAGTGAGCCATGCGCTTCTCCAAAGGTCTGGTCGAGGTCAATAGCCTTTTGGAAGCGAGCACGCGCAGCGGTTTGATCGCCCGCGAGTAGATGCGCCCACCCCGCCGCAATCCATGTGCCCAAATGATTCTCAAACTGCACAGCTCCCTTATCCAAGCTCTCGGCTGCCCCAAGGGCATTTCCTCGCGCCAACATCACCAAGCCCATACCAATCTCGGCCCTTGGATTGTGTGCGTTTGCGGTAAGAGCCTTGACGAATAAATTCTCTGCCTCATCAAGGTTTTGCTCGCCAAGTTCGAGAGTCGCCAAAGTAGTCATCGCATCAGGTATAGCCCCAGCCCTTTCAGCGGCTGAGCGCGCAATATCAGGTTGATCAAGATCAAGCGCCAATACAGACACCGCTGCTTGCAGAGGTGCATAATCTGGAAATAAACCAAGATAGGTCGCCACTTTCTCCTCAGCTTCTTCATATTGTCCCAGTTGATGGGCGATTTGCAGATCAAGCATTGCCGCTTGAGGAAGAGCCTCAATCACATCCACTTCGAGTAATTCTGTCGCTCCCACGAAATCACCTGCAAGCGATTTGGCCCATGCCATATTGAACTTCAGGCTTGCATCCTCCGGGTCATCACGAAGAGCTACATCGAACCAGTGGTGCGCTTGGTCCAAGTCGCCAAGCCGCATGTACGCCACACCAGCGGCATTCGCATTACCGCCCTTCAAAGGCTCAACCTTATCAAGCCTAGTAAACAATGCTATCGCGCCCTCCAGTGCATCTGCTTCCATGGCAGCTTGCGCAGCTTCGGCGAGCAAGCTTGCATTGTCTGGATCCGCTTCGAGATAGCCGCTTAAGCGTTCGAAGCGATCAACATGTTCGCTTGCCATAATCGTTACTCCTTGGCCTTCGAAGGACTCAGCTGTTTTCGAATTCGGGCAGCTTGACTACTCCGAAACTGTTCAAAGATATCCGTAGCGGAACCTCTTCTACCGATATTATAGACAATTGCGGCAAGGTTCGTTGCACCAAACGAACCATGGCGCGGCGCACTGGTCCGGCACATAGGAGGACCGGAGTGCGCCCTTGTCGCATCATGTTATCGACCAACGGAGCCAAAGACTGCAACAATTGGTCAGCAAGTCGTGGGTCAGCAGAAATCAAATTTTCAGAACGCCCGTCGCTAAGATGGGTCAAAATTCGATTTTCAACTCGCGGATCGAAACTCAGGACGGACAAATCTGCATGGTTACCACGCAAGTTTGAGCAGATCGAAACAGCCAAATATTCACGCAATTTCTCGCTGAGTATTGCGGGGTCCTTCTCGTGCCGACCAATGTCCACAAGTGTTTCCAGTACGATATCTATGTTCGCGATAGATACACGTTCTTGCAAAAGGTTTTGTAGCACTCTTTGGATATCCGAAGCGGTCATCACATTGGGTACTAGTTCTTCGACTAACCCCGGCTGTCGTTCCCGCACTTGATCAAGCAATTCAATAGTCGCTGCTCGGGTTAGTAAGGTTGGAAGTTCGCCTTTTACAATTTCACTCAGGTGCGCAGTTACGACAACTTCTGGATCAACAACGCTGTATCCTGATTGCCTGGCTTTGTCGGCAAGTTGGGGTTTGATCCAAACGCCCTCGAGCCCAAATGCAGGGTCTTTACCCGGTATTCCGTCGATCGGCTGCGTTTTGTCGTTTTGCTTAAGCGCAAGCATTCTTTCCGGGTGCACGAGACCTTTTCCGTACACATCGTTGTAGATCGCGATTTCGTAATCAAGGCCTCCCAAGTTCTCGCTTTGAGCGATCGTCACTTTTGGATGAGAGAAACCATAACTTCGTTCGATTGAAAGTCGCTGTTTGGCAACTCGATCAAGCAACAGAGCCCGGCTGCCTTCCCAAGCGTTCATCAAATCAACACCAAGCCTGAGCTCGATGGACCGACCAGAAGTTCTTGCAGCGTCTCCATCATTCCCTTCATCTTCAATCCGGTTTGCAGGGTCTTGAACTCGCAATTTTCTGAGCCGTAGCCAGGCAATGAACGTAAGTGCACCAACAATTATGATTGGCCACTTTGGCATGCCAGGTAACAGCATCATGACGACGAGGATCACAGCGACAATAAGTGGAATACGTGGCACTGATGCGAGTTGTTTAAATATCTCAGTGCTTAGCTGCCGATCTGCTGAGGAGCGGGTCACAATTATGCCAGTTGCAACAGCGATGATCAGGGCAGGAAGCTGCGTCGCAATTCCGTCACCAATTGTAAGCAAAGTAAACCGCTGCAGCGCCTCGCCCCAGCTCATGCCCATTTGCGCCACACCAACAATCAAACCAGCGACAATATCGATCAGTAGAATGATAACCCCAGCGATAGCATCGCCTTTTACAAACTTGCTGGCACCATCCATTGAACCGTAAAAGCTTGCCTGCTTTTCAAGCTCCTCGCGCCTGGCTCGAGCTTCATCTTGATCGATCAGACCAAGATTCAGGTCAGCATCAATGCTCATCTGTTGCCCAGGCATAGAGTCGAGTGTGAACCGTGCAGCAACCTCCGAAACACGCTGCGCTCCGCTTGTCACAACGACATATTGAACGACCACCAAGATTACGAATACAACCAAGCCAATAACAAAGTTACCTTGGACAGCGTAGGAACCGATTGAATCAATTACCTCGCCTGCATCGGCACCCGTAAGAATTAACCGAGTTGCTGCAACATTCAATGATAGCCTGAACAAGGTTGCCACCAAAAGTATCGAAGGGAAGGTCGAAAACTCAACCGGTTTTGCAACGTAGAATGTGAGCAACAAAATCGTGAAACCAAAGCCAAAGTTCACGATAATCGCAAGATCCAGCAGCTCTGGTGGGATCGGCGAGAACAAGATCACGAGGATCATGAGTGTGCCGAAAACTAGAACAAGGTCTTTATTGCCTTCAAACAGTTTGCCGATCATGTTTCCGTCTCCGCCGATGCCGAATTTGCTGCTTCCTTGCTTCGCGGAAGTGACCGATAAAGTGCCGCAACCTCGTGGTAATGCTGAGGCGCAATTTCCAGGCCAGCATTGCACTCCGCGTATAGCCGGCGAGCCAAAGGAGGGTTTGCAATTATTGGCACCGAGTGCAGTGCAGCTTTGCGTTTGAGGAGGAGAGCAAAGTGATTAATACCCTTCGCCCGGACTTTTGGAGCACTTTCATTTTCTGGCACATACCTCAAAGCAACCGCATAGTGCTCCGGGTTCACAATGAGCATGTCGGACCCAGGTACTGCCCCCAAATTTTCTGATTGCTGCTGCATTTCTTTGTGCAAGTCTTTGCGCTTTTGCTTCAGCCTTGGTTCGCCCTCGCGTTCCTTTGTCTCTCTTGTCAGTTCACTACGCCCCATACGCATTTGTTTGCGAAACTCGCCCCGCACAATGATTTGATCGAGCGCTGCAAAAACAAGAGCGAAACCGACAAAAACGTAGAGCAATCGAAGCCCGCTTTCCTCGATTGCACGGACGAGCCATCCAGCGTCGACCAGACGCCCTCCCCAACTATTGATCGCATGCTCGCCAATGAGCCACGCTGCGACACAATAAGTGGTGAACTTGACTATATTTTTGATGGTCTCTTTGACTAGCTTAAGGCTGAATAGGCGCTTGAGGCCCTTGGCTGGATTTAGACGCTTAAAATCTGGCTTCAGTGGATGAGTCGTGAAAATCACGCCGCGCAATTGCAGCAGCTCTAGAGTTACGAGCACAATCGCTACAATAGCACCGAAAATTAGCAATGGCTGAAACACAGTCCAATACGAAGCCGCTATAATGCCCAGCGCTTCGTTAGGATCTCCACGTCCATCAATACCGGCAACAAAGCTGTGCTGCATCAAGTCAGCGAGCCGGACGAAAAAGGACTGGCCAGCGAATGTCGCAGCGGCAGACAACGCGATCAGACCGCCTGCAAAACCCAAGTCCATACCCCGCGCGACCTGACCTTTTTCCCTCGCTTTCTTGAGCTTTTGAGGGGTCGGCTCTTCCGTCTTGTTCTGCTCTTGGCCTTCCTCGCTCATCCCGCGAAACCCCAAAACCGAATTGGCTCAGTCACCGCTAATCGCATCAAGCGCAAAAAAAGTGCGCCAGCAAAGCTTATACAAATAGGCAAAGTGACCACCAGCAGCATCGCTTTGACCTGAAAACCAAGCAGCAAAACATTCATTTGCGGCAGAGTTCTACTCAGGAACGCTATCACCAAATCGGCAAGAAAGATCGCCAGCATTGCAGCACCTGTCAGACCAATCGCCATAACAAAAATGAGTGCCATGAAATTTCCGACTGCCTCGGCGTTGAGCCCAAGCGCATCGTAACCAACCGGCAGTGTATCAAAGGAAACTGTCCAAAGCGCGAGCAAGTCATAGTGAGCACCTGTCGCAAAAAAGACCAATCCTGCACCGTAGGAAAGAATTGTACCTGCAAGCGGTATCTGCGCATTTGTTGTTGGATCAGCCAGCATTGCTAAGCCAAAGCCAGCCTGGATGTCTAAGGCACGACCCGCCCACAGAATCGCCGCGAAGGTAAGTTGCAGCCCTAGTGCAATCATCACGCCTACCATCAGCTCGCCGATGAATAGGTCAAGGAAACTACCGCTTGAAAGACGTCCGCTTGTTAACGTTGGTCGAGCATCAACCAGCCAGATTGCGAGGCCAAGCGCGAGCAGCACCCGAATGATCGGCGCGACTCGTAGGAGTGTGAATGGTGGTGCGAACGCAAGCGCTGGGGCAAGCCGAAGCGAGACAAGCAAGCTCGCCAACATATGATCTACAAACTGCCCCATCCCAGCACTCAACGAGTTCAGCGACCCAACTCAGGAATCACGAGATAAAGGTCTGTCGTGTAGCTGACCAGTTGAGCGACCATCCAAGGACCAAGCAGGATCAGCACGAGTCCGGCAGTAATTATCTTGGGCACGTAAGAGAGTGTAATTTCTTGGATCTGCGTCGCGACTTGAAAAATTGAAATGGTCAATCCAACGAGCAACGTAGCCAACATCACTGGGCCGGCCAGCAATGCCGCCGCCCACAACATATCGGTAAGAAAATTCAGGCCTCTGTCAGGCGTCATTTAAGGCGATCCCCGTCCTTCGCTCTCGAACCAATCTCAAGAAAAGTTCAGCTCAACAAGCTCGCTCAGAACAGGTCAGTTGGTAAGTTTGTGGAGAAAGTAGTCTCGGAAGGATGAATAACCATATTTCAGTCAATTTCGCATCAATGACGAATCGTGACATTCGCTAAAACTTTCAAACTTTTTAGCTTTGTCAAATGTACATTTTTTAGGAGTTCCTCAACGCAAATAACTCAAGGCCTACTTCTTCCCCCTTGATTGACGAGAGAGAACCTAGCCTAGTCGGGCAGCCGCCTTATTGGAAATCGTAATTCGCCTTTCACATCTTTTTCATGGATCCCATTTCGACGTAATTTCCTGGCTATCAAATTTAGTTTTTGAACAGTTTTTTGCACAAGCATCGATGCGTTGCTTCGAGAGCGGTCATTTGACAAACGGATCACTACTCACCTCTGACGAGAGCAACGCATACCAGCGCATAATAATGGTTAACGGGCCCATAAATTTATCATCATTTACCACAGTGCTCCATACCTTCTTAGTTCAACAGCTTTCTCGCTTTTGCACTTCTTTTTGGACTTCGTCTGCTTGACTCGAATCTAGCCAGCATGATCTTTGGGTACGTAAATCCACGGGGGTAAGGATTGATGGGATTACTTGAGACAGGGGCTGCAACCCTAATCAATGGAGAGCAGAGGATCTCCGTGGCGGCACAAAATGCCGTCAATACGGAGACACCAGGGTACAAAAAGCAGATTGCTTATTCTGAAATCAAAGCTTCTACTCAAGTTTCAGAGAACTCACCTCCTAGGCCATCAGTGAGCACTGCTGACCTCGGTACTCAAGGCACGCTTTTTGAGAGCAATGGGCCCCTTGATCTCGCGATCGCTGGTGATGCTCACTTCCTAGTCCGTCAAGGCGACGATTTTTTCCTGACTAGAGGTGGTCAGTTTTCCGTCGGTCCAAACGGTACGGTGATAGATCCTCAAGGCCGAATTCTGCAGCAATCTGCGGGTGCAGACCTGGAAATCAATAGCGACAATGTTCAAATTTTGCCCAACGGGACGGTGCTTGATCGCGAAATCCCAATCGCTGCTATCGGGCTGTTCTCAAGCGCTCAATTTTCTCCATCCACCGCACTTACGGCTGAGCAAATTGGGGGGCTTGAGCAAACTTCGGTGAGTGAAGTTCGTCAGGGAATGCTTGAGCGTTCCAATGTCACGCTTTCAGACGAAATGGTCGAAATGATGCGGGCGCAGCGACAAGTGGAAAGCGGTGCACAATTGGTTCGTGCCTACGATCAATTGATGGATCGAGCGATATCAACCTTTAGTCGGAGTGGATCATGAACGGTGCATTTGAAGTCGGCGCAGTTTCACTGCGTGCACAGCAGCGCGCCTTAGAAACGCTGGCCAACAACGTAGCTAATATCAACACTCCAGGCTTTAAACGTGCTGAAGTGAAATTCTCAGAAGTTGTAACTCCGCCACCAGAGCGCCTCACAGAAACTGAGCGGCTGGCGGTTGAGGCTTCTCCTCAAAATGGAGGCGTTCGAACCACTTCGCAAATCATGATTTCTTCACAAGGAGAACTTCAGGCGACCGGCTCAGCGATGGACATTGCCCTAGACGGTGCTGGTTTCATTGAACTGATGGGCGCTGACGGCGAGAGCCTTCTTTGGCGAGGGGGACGGATTGAGGTGAACCGTGATGGGTATCTCGCCGCAGAAGGGACAGCGGCGCTGCGTGCGCTAATCGCTGTGCCCGATGACGCGACGGGACTGCAAATTGCAAATGACGGCAGGGTCACTGCATTTGTCCGAGATGGTGAGGCTCTTGAGATTGGTCAAATCCCGCTGGTCCGTGCGAGCAGTGATACTGATCTCGAAGCCATAGGATCTGGCCTCTTTCGCCTCTCTGATGGCGCACGCCTCATTGATGCGCTTCCAGGCGAAGACGGCATGGGATCGATTCAACAGGGTATGCTTGAAGGTTCCAATGTAGATATGACTACAGCGATGGTCGAGATGTTGGTCCTACAGCGCGCCTATTCCGCAAGTGCTCAAGTGATCCAAACCGCCGACCAAGTCGCCTCAATCACCAATAGCCTTAAACGCTAAAGGAGTATTGGTCTTGCCAAGTTTTCTGACGAGTGGGGTCGGAGTGGTGCTTGCGGCCTCTTCGCCAACGGTCCTTAATCTTCCAGATCGCAACATTCGGGTGGCCGATCTAGCTAACGCCCCGGTGCCAAATACGGCAATAGTTGCGCGAGTTCCAGACGGAGAATCCTCCCTCGAGATTGATGCTGAAAAAGCAATTAGGCTATTACGGAACCGCTTTCCCGGTGCAAAGTTCAGTTTGAAATTTCAAGGTACAATCCGGCTGTTAGCGCGAGATGAGCCAAGCAGGAATGCCGCGTGCCTTGAAGCCAAAACCGACATTGGTGCGAACGCCGCAATAACGACGATCAACGTTCAACAAACTGAATGCAATGGCCGTGAGTTGGCACCTCAACTCGGATATGATTCTGAGCGTGGTGTGCCGATTGCACGCTCCCGCATTGATGCCGGAAGCTTCCTCGGTAACATTAGAGTTGCATCCGAAGACGTGATCACAAAGGGCGAAGCGCTGAAATTGCGTACAGGCGCAGGAGCGGTGTCAGTCGAACGAAGCGTCGTTTCACTTCAGACTTCACAGAAAGGTCGCAAGATCTTCGTACGAACGAATGATGGAGAAGTGATCGCCGCACCAATTTCCAAACTAGAAATGGATGATGAGCAATGAAAAGATCGGCCTTTTTTAGCGTTTTACCGATCGCAATTTGTTTGGCATCACCTGCCACGGGCCAGCAGCTTTACGACCGCGATGGCTGGGCGAATCTTGTGAGCGATAACAAAGCACAGGAAGTCGGCGATATCGTTACTATAATAATTTTTGAGTCTGCTAGTGCGACTAATCGCGTCGGAACTCGGTCGAGCAAAGACACCGAACTTAGCGGCGGCGTAAACGCTGCCGGTGTCAGCGAATCTCTCAGTTTCGGAGTTGGTGGAAGCTACCGCGGTCTCGGAGAGACTGAACGCTCGGACAGGTTCGTGGCGAGCATGGCTGCGCAAATTTCTGAGGTGCTGCCCAATGGTGATTTTCTCTTAGTTGGCACTCAAAACCTCTTCGTAAACGGAGAGAAGCGCGACATCAAAGTCCGAGGCCAGGTAAGGTCGGTCGATATCACAGCCGACAACACTATTGTTTCGAGCAGGCTTGCTAATGCGATGATCAATTATGAGGGCAAGGGTTACGTGACCCGCAGCGCGAAGCCTGGACTTATCAATCGGATATTCAGCTTTCTGGGTATCGGATAATGCGTACAATTTGGGCCATATGCGCAGTGTTCGCACTCTTAATCAGCGCTGTGCCAGTTTCGGCGCAAGATGTTGCGTTGAAAGGACTAGGTCGATTTGAAGGATGGCGCGAAAACTCGTTAATTGGATACGGACTCGTCACAGGACTACCGGGCACTGGCGATACCCGGAGGAGTGAGGTTACCCGTCAAGCTTTGCGCAATGTACTTTCCCGACTTGGAACGACAGTAACTGAAGCCCAAATCAATAGCCGCAATGTAGCTGTTGTCATTGTCACCGCGACGTTACCCCCATCGGCAAATCCAGGTGATCGGATCGATGCTGTGATTTCGTCGATCGGTGATGCCCGCTCCCTTGCCGGCGGGACTCTTTTGATGACACCTTTGATGGGCCCAGACCAACAGCCTTATGCTCTTGCTCAAGGATCACTTACTGTCGGTGGTTACGCCTTCGAGGCCGAGCTGGAACGCCAGCAACGAAACTTCCCAACCACAGCAATGTTACCTGCTGGGGCAACAATCGAATACCCTGTCGAAGCCAATATCCTAAAGGCCAACGGCGAAATCTCCTTCCTGCTTACTGAGGCTAGTTTCACGACCGCTGAACGGATTGCGCAAGCGGTAAATGCATCGCAAGGTAGATCAATAGCTTATGTGAAAAACGCTGATGAGGTGGTGATCCAATACTTGGGATCACCGAGCCTCCTGTCACAATTCATGGCGCAGATTGAAAACCTTCAGATTGATCCTGACATCACACCTCGGATTGTGATCAATGAACGGACGGGCACCATTGTCGCTGGTTCAGGCGTCAAGATTTCAAGCGTTATAATAAGCCAAGGCGACATCAAGGTCACCGTCCGTAGTGACGCGTCCGCTAGCCAACCGAGCTTTATCTCAGGTTTCGCCAACGATGTCTCAAGCTTGGTCGTCACCAATACCGATCTCGAAGTGGAAGAAGGGCAAAATGACACAGTGGCGAATTTCCCTGACACCAATGTCGGCTCCCTTGTCCAAGGGCTTGCCCAAGCGCGGGTTGGCACTCGTCGCATTATCTCAATTCTTCAAGCCATAAAAGCGGCAGGGTCACTGCACGCCGAAATCATCGTTCAATAACTGCCACGGAGAACAATCGATGTCCGAAATTTCACAAATCCTGGCAATGAAAGCAATGGATGGCTTAGCCATGCGTCAAACTGCAATTGCCCAAAACATTGCCAACTCGAACTCTGAAAGTTTCGCGGTAAAATCCGTGAATTTTGAGGATCAATTGCGTGAAGCAGCCACTAAAGGTCCAGATGCCGTAAAATCAGTCGTGCTCGAAATTCAAAGCGCTCCAGCGAAACGTTCGGGCGATGACATCAGGCTCGATCTGGAAATGCAAAACGCGTCGGCTACGGCTATGCGTTATTCTGCTCTTTCAGACATCCTCGGTCGACAAATGCAGATCGCACGGTCTGCGATTAGAGGGGGGCAATAAAGATGGATGCAATGTCAATAAGCCGGTCAGGTCTCAACGTTGAATGGCAGCGCTTGCAAGTGATCGCTACCAATATCGCGAACATGAATACGACACGCACGGCCGACGGCAGCGCTTATGTGGCTCAGCGCCTCGTATCAGGGCCAATTGCCGATTTTGCTTCAATGATTGGCGAAAACCCCAGCAACAAAGACGCAACAAATGAAAACGGTGTGATGGTCTATCAAATCTCGACGGCCAATGCTGGAACGCGGCAAGTCTATGATCCAAATCACCCGCATGCAGACGAAAGTGGCTTCGTCACATTCCCAGCAATTAGCCAGGCCGAAGAAATGTCGCTGATGATCAAGACCCAGCGTGCATATGAGGCCAATCTTGTGGCGCTATCGGCCGCACAGCAAATGTATTCTGCTGCACTCCAAGTGGGGCGTTGAGTATGAACGAAGTCTCAGCGATCGCAGCCATCGGCGAAACCAATGCCATTGGAAATTCTGCGCAAGTCACTATCACACAGATGCCCCACCAAATTGCTTCGCAACAAGCTGAAGCGACCGGTGATTTCGGTTCACTGATGACCGAGGCTGTGGCTAGTCTAGATAGCAAAGTCGCTCATGCAGATCATATGGTCTCTCAATTTGCTATCGATGAGAGCACGCCAATTCATCACGTTACCATAGCTCTAGAAGAAGCTAGGCTGGCAGTCGAATTGGCAACGCAGGTTCGCCAGCGATTGACCGAAGGTTACCGCCAAATCATGAATATGCAGCTTTAAGCAAGGCATAAGAACCAATGCCATTTGAACCTCGCCAAATCCGGCTATTCCTTTTTTTGTTCGCAGGATCAATCGCGTTTCTTGCAGCGGCTTGGTTTTTCATCCTGCGCACTGAATTTGTGCCTGCCTATCAGAATATTCGCCCCTCTGATGCTTCTCAGATCGTCGCCGAATTGGATGAAGCAGGGATCCCATATCGGCTTGAAAACAGTGGGCAAGACATTCTGGTACCAGAAGAAAAGGCCGCAGAAACGCGGGTGATTGTGGCGGGCTCCAGCATCTCAATGGGCGGCACGGTAGGCTTCGAATTGTTCAACGAAAATGACATCGGGCTCACGGAATTTGCCCAAAAGATCAACCTTCAGCGTGCAGTACAGGGCGAGCTAGCAAGAACCATCATGATGATGGACGGTGTCGAGTTTGCTCGCGTTCACCTGGCCATTCCAGAGCGCACTTTGTTTCGCTCAGAACAGGCCTCGCCGACCGCCGCTGTTACAGTAGAAATGCGGGATCGCTCAAAGTTGACTGAAACACGCGTAGCCGGGATTCGTCAGCTTGTGTCGTCTTCTGTCCCAGGTCTTTCGCTCGCTGATGTAGCGGTTCTGAATGAGACCGGAGGTCTAGTAAGCACCAACGATATACCTAAGCTTGGCAATACGCAGCTACCCAACGAACGCAGCGCGATAGAACAACTGCTCACAATCAGGGCTAGCGAAGCCATCACAAAAACTTTGCCGCAGCAACCTTTTGAGCTTGAAGTTTCAGCCTTCGAGAGGATTGTCGATGAAATCGCCCCAGAATCTGAGGCCAACGAGGATGCAAGAGCACCTCAAGTTGAAGCTTCTAAACGCACACTGTTGGGCTCAAGCCAGCGCGCCTTGCGGATCCTATTTCGTTCCCCCCAACTTCTGAGTGATGAGGAACGAGACGCCGTTTCTATGGCTCTCGCAAACTCTATCGAGTTATCCTTTGAACAAGGCGATATTCTCGATTTCACCACCGGCGCACTATCAAGTTCTCCGGAAGTGACCACTGATCGAGAGCAGCAAGCTGCAATTCCTTCCGTAGCTGCAAACGCCGAGAAGGAAAGTTCTTGGAGTGATGTTGTGCCAAACGATCTTTGGTCACGTTGGCTTCTGATTCCACTGGCATTATTTGGTTTGATCCTACTTGTGATCTGGCCCCGCAAACGGCTCACGAATGGTGAAACCGAGAGTTTTGCAGAAATGCTGAAATCTGTCTCGATTGATGAGAGCGGACGTACCAATGGCTAGTGAACTCTCCGAATCCGCGGAACTAATTGCGAAGTTCTCAAGCCTAGGCAAAGCGGATCAGAAATCGATACTCGGCAGGCTTTCGCCTGAAGAACGTCTCTCTTTGGAAATGTCGATGCGTGCTGAGGCAGCCACAATCGCAGAAGAAGAAGAACGCCAGCGAAAGATTGACCGCCAGTTCCTTGGCTACACCGCTTGGCTGGCAGATCTAGTTGAAGGGACGCAAGATTCCGTTCCTGACCAACTCACTCCCAAAGCCGCAAAAACGATTTGGCAAGAACACGAAGCGCTAATTGCTGCAAAGCCGCTATCTCCGAGATCAGGTCTGCGCGGATTGATCGATCAGCTTGCGGACCTATTCAGCGGATCGCCGGACAAAACAAAATGAGTTTGCTCAAGGCTAGAGAAACTGCAGCTACTGCGGCGCGACCATTTAAATTTGTGAATTCACTGGATTCAACCCCGAAGCCAGACGCATTGACTCATCGGGCGGTCGACGCAACAGATATTCAATCAAGAAACGACCAAGCTAGTCATATCTTGACCGCAGCAAGTGAAAATGATCGCAAGGACAAGATAATTGACGAGCTCGAAAAAAGGCTCGCGGAGAATGAAGAAAACTCCGCCCAGGCACTCAAGAATGCGATCGAATCTGGTCGAAAAGAAGGCTTGAAAGAAGCCGAGCGCCAAGAACTGGAATATTTGAATGCATTAGAGTCTAGTCTTGAGAGAATCCGCAATCAATTCGAACAGACTCTCGCAGAACATTCGGCACTTGGTATTGACATAGCCCAGGCAGCCATTCGCAAGGTCCTTGGCGACAAAACACAGTACCCGGATCAAGTGGAAGCTATCGCACTACATTGGGTAAGTAAGTTATCAGATGCAGGAATCATGCAAGTCAAAGTCTCAGAAGCTGACTTTGTCGACCCTGGCAAATTACAAGGTTTGGCAGATAAATTGCGGCAAACCCAAATTATAGCCGACCCAGAATTAGATCGTGGATCGTGCATATTCGATATGAAAATGGGTGGAATGGACGCATCAATTAATCGTCAACTCCAGAATATTGACGTATTCTTGAACGCACTCAGCCATGATGGAAGAGACTGATGGACAGGGGCGCTCACCTAATCAAAATATTGGAGGACCAGCAATTCACCGAATTCTTCGGCGAGGTGACTGCGCTTAGCCAGAATGCCATTTCTGCAGACGGTCCTGCATCTCGCATAGGCGACATTTGCCGAATTGGTGATGGACCAGACCACAGCCTAGCCCAAGTGGTAGCTATAGATCGCAAACAAATACGCCTTTTGCCGTTCGAAAACCTGAACAAGGTTTCGACGGGAGACCGAGTATTGCTCGAAACTCGATACTCAGACCTTTATGTTGGCGACGACTTTTCAGGTCGCGCCGTCAATGGCTTTGGAGAACCGATTGATAATGGCCCAGCCGTTAAGTCAGAGACTTTTAAAGCGCGTTCCAACCCATCAGCCCTGAGCAAGTCCGTCAAGAAGCATCGCGTGAGGACTGGCCTTCGCGTTATGGATGCACTGTTCCCAATTGCTAAGGGGCAACGCATTGGCATTTTCGCAGCAAGCGGAGTTGGCAAGACAACACTGGTAGAACAGCTTTCGACCCATATCGATTGCGACCGAGTCGTGCTTTGTTTGATCGGCGAACGCGGGCGAGAGGTTGAGCGCCTCTGGTCAATGCATGAAAAATCGAAAAGTGCTCGTAAGGTTACCCTAATTGCTGCGACCTCAGACGACTGTGCCAGTGCACGGGTCCGCGCGATGGAGCAAGCATTGGCCTTATGCGAGTATTGGCGCGAGAAGGACCAACATGTTGTCCTATTTGTCGACTCAGTAACAAGGCTAGCTATGGCCTTACGCGAGATTGGTTTGGCGGCAGGTGAACCGCCATCGGTTAGATCGTACACACCAAACGTTTTCGCGGCATTGCCCGGGTTCGTCGAACGCTGCGGCGCGATCAAAGGCAAAGGTGCGGTAACTGCGATTTTCACTGTGCTGAGCGAAACAGATGATGTCGACGATCCCATCGTTGAAACCATGAAATCGATCCTTGATGGACACATCGTGCTTTCCCGCAGACTCGCTGACAAAGGCCATTTTCCAGCAGTAGATATCGGTGCGTCGATCAGCCGAATTGCTGACGAAGTACTTGGTAAGAACGCACAAGCTTCGACAAGGGAAATCAAACGCATGTTTGCCCTATTCGAAGAGACACGCGCAATGATCGATAGCGGCCTTTACCAGCGTGGCTCAAACGCGGAGATAGATCGCGCGATTGAACTGCGCCCTCAGATTCTCGATTTTGTGGTCCAATCAGAGCCAGATGAAGACAATTTGAGCGATCTCGACGCTCAGCTCGAAGCTTGCATCAACCGGGGGTCTGGACTGTGACGACAGCCAGGCAACTAAAGTCGCTCGTCAAACTGCAAGTGCTTCGCGAAAAGCGAGCCGAACTCGCTCTTTTGGGTGCTATCGAAACCGAACGCGAGGCCAGTGAAGCTCACGCCAATGCAGCGCTGGAACTGCAGTCTGCTAGCAGTCTGCTTGAATCCGTGACTTCGCGCGACACCCTCAACCTTGACCTAATGAAGCTGGCCGGGGAGCAGCTCTCTCAGTCTGACCAACGGCATCAAATGACTCGGCGAATTCTGGATCAGAACACAGATTACGCCACGACCAGCCGGGAGGAATGGCATCTCGCGAAGCTCCAGCGGGAGGCGCTCGAAGATAAGCAAAAAGGGGAATTGCGACGCGATCAGAAGCGTTCGGAGCGCGTCCAACACGACGAGCACAACTCTCAAAGAGCCGCACACCGAAAGGATGTCTTACTATGACGATTTCATCGCTTTTAGGAGGCCTACTACCTACTGAAGCTCGACAAGTTTTTAACGGTATCATGGGGTCACATGAGCATGCCAAGCCAAGCCACGAGCAATTTTCTGGGCTCTTGGATGGAAGTCCCCGCCATGGGCCTAATGCTCTAAGAGAAGATCAACCCAACGAGAGTCGGGTTCACCTGGCAAGGATGGGGTTAGGTGTCGAAATTAAAGCCGAAGAACGGTCGTATTCGCTTGAAGTCGAGATTGGGAACGATGCAATAGCATTCAATGCACGACCAATCGTTGCGCCTACGGCTACTGCCCAAGATAACGCGTCTCAGTCGCTAGAGAACGTTCGAGAAATGAGCCAGAGCAGAGCTGAGCAAGTTGCGGCCAGCGCGGGCGGACCGAAGGACACTACGCCACCCGCCCCACCCCCTTCGCAACTAGGAAGTTTGTCTTCGCCTTCCAGGACTGATCAGAACCTCAGCACACTTAACGCGAACTCGCAGATCGCTCGCACTCAGAATCAGCCGAAAGTATCGATTGGCCTCCAAACTCCATCGTCTGATTTGGCGTCACAAGCACCAGCTGAAAATCGTTCTAGTCGGTTGCATTCACAACCTCATTCACGCGCGGAAAACATCGCTAAGCACCGAGGCATTCAAACGCTTCAATCGATTCAAACAAACAGTCCAGTATTTGCGCAAATCCTCGCAAAAACTGGCGAGTACCGCCTGATCATCAGGGGGACGCAGCTTAGTCAAGAGGACAACCAGAGGCTCCAACGTGAGGTTCGAACAGCGCTCATAAGCATGGGGTTCCCAGAGCGCCCCATCAACATCTCATCGAACGAAAACGAGGCCTGACATGCAAGACGTAGGACCTGTAACACCGCGGCCGGCGCCCACGCCTGCGATCGACCCTTCCCAACCGCCCAGTGCGCCCTCCAACGCTACTGACCAGTTCGGTCTGAGTTTCGAAAGCTTGCTACAGATCGTACTTACTCAACTCACTTACCAAGATCCCTTAGAGCCGATGGACAATTTTGAATTCGTTTCGCAGCTCGCGCAATTTTCGCAAATTCAGCAAGCCCAAACCATGAACGAGAACCTTGAGTTGCTTGTCCGCTCTCAGACCACAGGGCAGGCAGCCGCTCTTTTGGGAAAAACCGTTGATCTTGCTGCTGGCGGAAACCTTCTAACTGGTGAGATCACTGGGGTAAGCTTTGCCAACGGAGCGCCATCTCTCACCCTTGAAACCACGCAAGGACAAACGATCAGTGGGCTTCCACTGGGTAACGTCACACAGATCCGGGAGACCCCATAATGTTTAGTTCGATCTATATCGGCTTGTCTGGCCTCGGAGCCTATTCCGAAGGTCTGAAAGCGGTCAGCAACAACGTTAGCAACCTTAATACCGTCGGCTTCAAAGCCAGCGATGTGACCTTCCAGAACATCTATGGTCTGGGAAGCCAAGGCGGACTGGAGTTTGGTAACGAGCAATCCGGCAACGGCTACGGCGTTTCGATTGATGAGTTGTCTATCAACTTCGACCAAGGTGAGTTGCGCCAGACAGGGCGCGACCTTGATCTTTCTATCGATGGCAATGGTTTTTTTGTTCTCCTCGATGGAGAACAGCAACTATACGCCCGTACCGGCAGTTTTGTGGTTGATGATGATGGCTTTATCGTCTTGCAAGGAACCGATGCAAAATTAGGAGTGCTTGATGAAGCGGGCCGTCCAACTGCACTGAACATCGATGCATTTCGTACAGATGCTCCAGAAGCGACTTCGCGCATCACCTTCGCTGACAACCTGTCCTCAACCGCAACAAGCTTTAACATACCCGATCTTCGAGTTTTCGGTCCAAATGGTGAAGAAAACACTTGGTCTGTAGAGTTTAGTCGGGCTGAGACAGAGTTCGATGTATGGACAATAACGGTCACCGATGCGTCCGGAGCGGAGATAGGCACTGAAACACTGACGTTCGAGAATGGACAGGTGTCGGCAGGCTCGGGGGAACTGGTCTTTGAGGATGCCGACAATGATCTGAGCATTACATTCGATTTTTCGGAAGGTGTGACATCATTTTCGTCCGGAACGGTCTCATCGCTACGTGCAAACGAGATCGAAGGCCACGGGACGGGTTCTCTGGCCGCTTTGAGGGTGAATTCAGAAGGCCAACTCGAGATCACATACACAAACGAGGAGACCCGTGAGTTGGGCGCCATTGCGTTAGCCGACTTCCGTGATCCGCAAGCTTTGGAACAGCGCGGCAATGCACTTTTTGCCTTCTCAGGTTTCGGTCAATTCCAATATCTTGATGCCTCCGATGCACGTGTTGGTACGATCCTGTCGCAACGTTTGGAGGCGTCCAATGTCGATCTTGGTTCACAATTTGGTGACTTGATACTTATCCAGCGCGGCTTTCAGGCGAGTAGCCAAATCATTTCTGTTTCGAATGACATGATCCAGCAATTGTTCGGAATTCGAGGTCAAGGATGAGTAGAGTAAAACCATGGCTCCCCGATACATGCCTGACCTCTCGAGCCGCAGTGGGCCCGATCGCTCATCATGTAGCGGCGTGGACAGCCGATTGGTTCCGCAGTGATCCTTGGGATGTGCTTGGCACATGGGACGAAAGTAACGCCTCTACTGCCCAAAAATGGACTCAGCTGCGCGAATGCGGTGCCATGACCATTACGGGCAAATCGCGCGCGCAGATTTCCCTCGCGCTTGCAATACTGGGTAGCGACTTGAGCGCTCGTGACGCCGATACAAGCTGCACTCAGACTGATCTGAGATTGCTTCGCCGGATAGCATCACGCGCGCTTGACGATCTGGCTGCGCGGGTCAAGCAGGCTTTTCCGGCGACAACTTCCGCCGACCTCGCGACCTACGATCAAGCAGAACAGCGCGTATTTTCTTTGCTAATTGGTTCACTTGGGAGCGCAATGATCGCGTTCGAATGCTCCGAAATTGACTTGACAACGATCTGTCGGGAAACCTTTCCGAGCACCGATCCGGCTAGCACTCTTGTGTCATGCAATTCTGCAATTGAAGACGTCGCCTTGAATGTTGCAGCACGTCTTGGCGCAACGAGTATTTCTATGGGCGAACTTTCCGGTCTTGGCGTCGGCGACATTCTGATCCTGGATCAATCTTCAAACGTACCCACCAGCCTTACGATCAACAACCACGTTACGCCGCTTCTATGCACGATCGGCGAATCTAACAATTCATGTGTTCTAGAATTTCAGGGGGAAGCATGACAGAATTCTCAAACGAGAAGACAGATACCGAATCTAATCGTGAAACAAATGATCGCATCGATCTGGTCGATCATGTTGAGGTTGATTGCGAAGCTACCTTAGGTACCGGAACGATCACTATCGGTCGATTGAGTAGCATAGCTAAAGGCGAGGTCATTCAACTTGATCGAAGCCCAGCAGACCCCATCGACCTGAAGGTCAACGGCAAAGTCATTGCCCGCGGTGAGATTGTGACTGTCGAAGGTCAATTTGCGATCCGCCTAACGCAGATCGGTTAGCAATAATGCTCTTGGAAATATCATCGCTAGCGCTTTTTGCCAGCCAAAATGCGCAACCAGCAATACTAGCGACTGGATCAGGGCCAGACATCCCCTGGGTGCGTATTCTAATCGCACTCTTCCTTTGCATTCTTATGGCGTTTTTTGCTGTTGGACTTCTTCGTTTACGTCATGGTCTTCCGTTTTTACCCGGCCGGCTCGTTTTGCCGAAGCGCCTGAAAAACAGCGACGCTAGGCGGATTGCCGCACTCGAGATTGTTGAGCGCCTTTCCGTTGGACCCGCTAGTCAATTTGTGATCCTAAAGCGTGGATCGCAAAACTACCTCCTCCACCTAACACAGCAAGGCGCAACCGAGATTGATCGGTTTAGTGACGAAGAGGGCCGCCTAGATGAAATGACATTAGAGTCATGACGCACGCTTTGAAAATTGCGGGCTTGATTGCTTTATGCGCCGCAGCTCCCGCCACCGCCTCAATTTCTCCCGCGATTTTTGATGCAGCCGGTCAAGCCTTCATCCCAGATGGCGGAAGTGAAACTGAAGTCACGCGCACAGCGATTCTACTTACGCTCTTAGCAATCGTTCCAGCCCTCGTCGTTAGCACCACAAGTTTTGTCAGAATTGTTATTGTGCTTGCTATGGTCAGGCATGCCTTCGGGATGCCACAAACACCACCGAATATTGTCCTAGTCAGCCTCGCTATTTTCATGAGTGCCTTTCTGATGGGACCGACCCTTGAGAAAGTACAACAGGATGGTTTGAATCCATTCCTTGATGGGACTGCCAGTGCCGAACAGGCTATGGAGGGGGCTGCTGGTCCGATGAAGGATTTCATGCTTCAGCATACGCGCGAGCGTGATATTGAGATGGTCTACACAATCGCGCGTGCACCGCTGCCCGAAACAGCAGCGGACATCGAGCTTCTAAAGCTAATTCCAGCATTCATGATGAACGAGCTTAGAGTTGCCTTCACTATTGGCTTCGTTATTCTTTTGCCGTTTTTGTTAATTGATCTGGTCGTCGCATCGATCCTGTTGTCACTTGGCATGATGATGGTGCCACCACAGACGATATCCTTGCCTATCAAGGTCCTGATGTTTGTGCTGATCGACGGTTGGAGCCTCGTCTTACAGGGGCTCTTAGGCAGCTTTACGTGAACCGTCACGCAGGCAGTCAAGGGCTGCGCCTGCTCGCCATCGAAGAGCGGGTGGAGGCGGCGGAATGGCGCAATTTTCAGCTCGCGCCTGCGTCAGAGAGACGCGTCGTCCTGTTCAACCGATTCCGTCATTTTGCCCAGCGTTTGGCAAAGAGCGAATGGCACCGTGTCCCGAATCTAGGCTTGGCCATCGAAGACTGTGAGCAGCTTGCCTACGAGGCCTTGCTTCACTCTATCGAGCGGTTTGACCCGACTCGCGGCACTCCCTTCACTGCGTTCGCGCGGCGCCGTATTCGCGGAGCGATTCAGAATGCGCTGCCCAAGGCTACCGAGGCGAATGCCGCCCACCAGGCCCGCAAGCGCGCCGAGCGCGACCGCCTTACCTCCCTCAAACGCAGCGCCACGCAAACTGACCGCGAAGACCCAATCGACACGCTGCGCGAACTTGTCGTCGGCATGGCGCTCGGCTTCATGCTCGAAGACGCATCCGATGACCGCGTCCAACAAGTCCCCAGCGAAGCCCCATCGGCCTATGACAGCGCCGCATGGGGCCAGATAACCCACGAGCTGGAGCGCAAGCTAGCAAGCCTGCCCGAGCGTGAACGCATGATACTCGACTATCATTACAAGCAAGGCGTCCGTTTCACTGACATCGCTGCGCTACTAGGCCTCAGTAAAGGCCGCATTTCACAGATCCACGCACAGGCGCTAAACCGTCTGCGCGTTTCCCTATCCAAGTTCCGCTAGCCAAGAGGACCACGTGACCGAGCAACTTGCACCCGACGCCGATATCGAGGCGCTCACCGCCAGCCTTCAATCCAGCGATGCCGATGACATTGCTGCGATCGACGCTTTGATCAGCACTTATCCAGACGACCCGCGATTGCATTTCATGCGCGGCTCAGTGCTCGCCGGCCAATCAAAGCATATCGAAGCTCACGAGGCTCTGTCGAAAGCCGTCGAGATAGCGCCGGAGTTTGCCATTGCCCGCTACCAGCTCGGCTTTTTCGAGCTGACCAGCGGCGAGGCTGACCGCGCTTTGTCCACTTGGGGACCACTGCTGAAGCAAGCGAAAGACAATTACCTACGCGTCTTTGTGGAGGGGATGACATTCCTGATCCGTGACGAGTTTGATGACGCGATTACGAAGTTTGAGACGGGCATTGCTTTGAACCAAGACAACCCGCCGATGAATGATGACATTCGCCTGTTGATGAGAGAGCTGCGGAACAAGGCAGACGGCAGCGGCCCAGACACCAGTGCAGACGCGGGATCCAGCGACAGTGAACTGTCTGCAACCTCGCTCCTGCTCGGACAGCTTGGCGGCACCAGGACAATCAATTGACCATCCGCTCTGATGCATTGAGCACAGCGCCATGACCCGGATCAGCAATTCCGAACAGGTGCTGGCGCTGGTCCGGGCGCAATTGCAGCGCATGGCAAAGCGCGAGAAGACCGGCGCCAAGGCACGCAGCACCAAGGCGAACACTGAGGCACTGAGCAGCCGCGAGATGATCGACGCACTGGCCGCGATTGACGGTCTGTCGCAGGACGACTTTGTCCGCGGATTTGTGCGGGCGCTGCTGACGGAGGAGTTTGGCGAGAGCATTGCCAACTCGCCTGAGTTTCAGAGCGTGGTGGACCGCACGGCTGGCGCGATCCGGGATGACCGGCAGGTGGCGGAGATGCTGCGCGAAGTGCGCGGCAGCTGATTGAGCGCTCCTACGCTGGAGGCCTCGCTGCAGGCGGTGCGGGGGTTTGGAACACGTTTGCGATTTTCGAAAGTGTGACTTTTGGGGAAAATCGCGTAATTTTAGAGTGTTAACGCATGCTCGCGGTGCAAAAGTGTGACTTTTGGCGAAATTTGTGGGGAGCCGCTGATGTTGGAATGTGTCGCTGCGATACATGACCTGAAACCTGCTGAGAAACCGGTTTGGGGGTAGCGGGTGGCGGCGAGGTAGGAAAATAGTGACGGTCTCTCTAACTTATCAAAGAATTTACCCTTCTATTCAGGAAACCTCACGATGAACGTCAAATACAATGTGCCCGAGAAAGAAATCAGAGCATCATTTAACGACGAAACAATCCGCGTTTATCAGGCCTACAACCACCAGATTGCTGACTCTGCGTTGGAAGCTGGAACATTTGTATCGCCACCATTCAAACTTGAGCGGATGACTTGGATAAAGCCGTCGTTTTTATGGACGATGTACAGATCTGGTTGGGGACTAAAAGATAAAGACCAAGCGAGAATTTTGGCAATTGATATCAGTCATGAAGGCTTCCGATGGGCACTGGAACATAGCTGCCAAAGCCATAAAGATCCATCGATGTCCGCAGAAGAGTGGAGCGAACTAAAGGCCACGAATCCGGTACGCATACAGTGGGATCCTGAGAGGAATATACTACTGGAGCCGTTGCCGTACAGAGCAATTCAGATTGGAATTGGTGGAAGTGCAGTGTCACGATATATCAACGAATGGATCAAGAACATAACTGACATGACGAGCTTAACCCAATCGATCTATCAGCATCTAAACGATTGTGATTATGCGCGCGCTTCCGAACTCCTACCAACCGAGCGTCCTTACTGTCTTAACTCGAGTCAAGCCATATAGAACGAAAGCGAAGAACCGAAAGAGTAACCACAAACCTAACCTGATGAAGACGTTAACGTTCGCTTGCGATTTTGGCATCTGTAAAGCACTTTTTTGCTGCTTCGTGCTCTCCGATCTTTTGCATTAGCTCACCCATCGCCTCATATGCTTCTGCTAGGTTCGGTTCGGATTCAATCGCATACTGATACCGATCAAATGCCGCGCGATGATTTCCCTTTCGCAGCTCACCAAGCCCCACAAGGTATTGATACCGAGCGATAACTCTGTCTGGGTTTAAAGCGATAGCATTTTCATAGTGGGCTACCGCGCGCTGGAGCTCTCTATCAAAGTAACTAATATGGCCTAGGCACTCACTCAAGAAACTCTCGGACAGAATTTCCCTTTCCTTCGCAAAAAAAACCTCTGCAGCTTCGGCATTGCCAGCCTTCAGGAGAGATACCAAGGTATCCGTAGTTCTTTTTTGCTGTTCAGGATGTTCTACTCTCACCTTCTTTTAACCCCTACAATTAGCCTATTGAACGCGTCCAATTGGCTCTCCGGAACACCGTAGTTCCTCAGTCCGGTTCCTTCTAGGCCTTCAAAATTGTATTTCAGCGCATCAACTCCTCGCGAGCCTTGCTGGTTCACCTTTGGCAGCCCCCGGAAGCCTCTCGCGTCTAGAACGAATTCCAAAACTTCTTGTGGGCCGCGAGCCGCCGCATTGTCAAACGCTTCGGCCTTAGAGGCCAGTTCACTGAGGTATTTGGCCGAATTCGTTCCCGCTATAGGCGGCTGCAGCGCTTGTGTAATTAGCGTCCTCTCTGCTTCTAGGGCTGACATTTTTCGATGAAGTATAATGGTATCAGCAGTTCTTGCTCCGAGCCCTGTTCGAGCATATGATCCGATTGCGATTGGCGCACGAAGAGCGTTGGCACCACCGGAGAAGGTTGGCGGCAAGCCCTCAAGAACTCCAAAGACTCCGAATTGGTCTATATCTCGAGGGAGATGCGCGATGTCGTTTCCGACCATGCCTCCCCAATTGAGAAGCCCTCCAAATGCGCCCTCATTGTTCTCTCTGAACGGAGGCGACCACACCTCTCGAGGGAAGTCAACGCCTCGTTGAAGCCGTGAAATTGATGTCCCATCATCTAACGGATCAGGGGCAAATACGCCTCGAGCAAAAGGATTGCTATTAGCCACAGCAATTTGAATGCCTGCGCTCTCAATTACATCGCGTCCCAAAGTCGATGCGCCATAGGCAACATCACCAGCAGGATTGAGGATGCTAAAGGTGCGGACCGCAAATATTCTTAGACTAGCGCCCCCATCAGCCTCACCGAACGCGATGCTTTGCAGAGCCATGGTGTCGGATGGAGCATCAATATATAGATCCCCAATATCAGTGGCGCCTGTTGGGTTCCCACTCATCGTAAATGGCCCCGTCTTGATGACGTAAACCCCATCACTGACAGCATCAACGTTATCAAAGCGGAAAATGTAGTTCTTGCCGTCAGTCCCCGCCACAGTTGCGCCAGTAAAGCCGGCTGGGGTGTTGAGGCTAGCACTTCCTCCAGAACCCGTTACGCTCACTCCCAACTCATTGAGTGCAGGCAATGCAGCTTGAAAGTCTTCTCGGTCGATCACTTGTTGCAACGTCAGTCCAACTGGGGCTGGCGATGTCTCGATTGGATCGCTTTCAATTGTGACTGCTGGTCGTTGAACTGATCTTGATGCAACCGCCCCAGCCAATGATTGTCCCAGCACTTGGCCGATGACATCAGGGAGGCCTGCTTCGATAGCGCGGCCAAAGCTGGATCCTTCGATTGCAGAGCGTGTTGCGGCGCTGGCGAAAAGACGGGCTGCGCCAATGGCTGTGTGGCTCGCAATATTGCCCGGAGTCAGGTCAGCGCCTTCTAGGGCCTTGAGACTATTACCACCGATTGCGCTGCCTACCCCGGCAGCGACACCGGCAGCGGCAACACCGGCAAAGCTAAACTTGCTTTGCAGGCCGGTTGCAGTTGCGATGCCTTGGGTTATCGCGCTGGACAGCACGCCGCGAGTAACGCTGCTGCCAAAGCTGCTGCCAGAGAGGAACTTGCCGACCTTTCCGACTTTCGTCAGATCTCCCAGTCCCTTGAAGCCACCGCCGACCGCCCCGCCTAAGGCAGCCAGACCCACGCTCTTAAAGCTGAACTTGTCTTGGATGCCGGTAGCAAGTCCAACCGCCTGACTGGCGACTGAGCCAGCGGCGCCCGCAACGGCTCCGCCTGCAATCCCCGCTCCGACCGCACCCAGTCCTTTAAAGGCTGCGATCGCGCCTGGCCCCGCCCATATGGCCACACCAATCGCAACGACAGCCAGCAGCACCTGCCCGAACACACCGCACTTGTTGCCTTTACCCTTAGGCGGAAGCGGAGTGCCGGGCTGAGTATCGCCAATCGCTTCTGCTGGGTTGTACGGCGCGATTGTGCTGGCGTTGTGCTGGTTCGATTGAACCCCGGGCGGCACGCGCAGGGTCTGACCCGCCGCTAGCGTGCTGGCCGCTGACAGGCCGTTTGCCTCGGCCAGCTTGTACCAAAGGCTGCCATTGCCCCACAGAGTTTGAGCCACTTGCTGAAGGTTCTCGCCGCCGCGTGCGGTGTAGCCGCCGCTGCCTTCCTGATGGGTGGAACCGTTGATTGCGGTGTAGGCGAGCCCGAAATCGGCATGCAGCGTGCCGTTGGTGTCGCCGCCGCGATAGGGCCCGGGATCATCAGAATTGGTCGCAACCCGATCGTTGATCGAAGTCGCGTAATCGGTGTTGGCGGTGCCGTTATTGGTTACCTCGCCCATCCGCTGACCACCGAAGTAGTAGGCGCGCAAGGACGGGGTGTTGCCACCAAAGTTGACGCTGCTCTCATCACGCTGAAGGACAAGGCCGTCGATGGTCGTCTCATAGCGTTTTGTATGCGAGTTGTATCCGCCGCCTGTGCTCGCCTGGATCAGGTGATCGTTACGGTCATAGGTATGGAACGTGTTTGACTGTCCATCACGGTTGCGCAGATTGATCTGATATTGCCGCGCGGTGTCGGTCCATTTGTATGTGTAGGTCGTGTAGCTATCTGGCCAGAGCCCGTCGCCGGAGCTGGATGGTGCGGTGTTGAAGTGGTACACAGGGTTGGAATAGCTGTTGTTTTCGCGCCAGTTCTTAGTCTCGGAGTGGTACAGCAAATCACCCGTGGAGCTGCCGCGTGAGAGGGCAGATGAGATGTTTGTAGGATCACTGCCCGTGCCATCGGCTGAGAAGTAGTTGACCGTGTGGGTGAAGTGCCACTTGTTGTCGCTGGTCTTCGTTTTTGAACGCTCTGAGATTACCTGACCGCGGTCATTGTAGTGAAGTTCATAACGAAGGTGGGTGAGCGCGCCAGCGGATGTGTATTCGGCATGGCCGTTAACTCGGCCAAGGATATCGTAGCTGGTGGTGGCGCGGGTCACACCGTTAATCTTGACCGTGGTAAGCCGGCCACCGGCATCGTAGGAATACACTTCGGCGGCCTTGTTGCCCGTACGGGCGGTCGCGCGTTCACCTGCGGAATTGTAGGCAATTTCAGTACCATTTGCCCCGCGGGCAATGGTATTGCCGCTGCGCACACCATCAGCGACGACCATGCGGTTCATGGTATCATAGCGGTACCAAAGATTCTGATTTGCAGTGCTGTTGAGGAAGGTGCCTGTGGTCGACATATTGCGATAGGTTGCATCGATATTACGCACGTTGCCATTGGCGTCATAGGCCCAGGTTTTGACTACGTTGTGATTGCCAGTTGCAGCATCATCATAATATTGAGTGATGCGCCCCAGCGCATCATAGGTGGCGTGGCCATCTTGCAGTGTCTCATCGGTAATCGTGTAGATGATGGCAACCGGCGTCGGCGCATATAGGTCATAGAATAGAGGATCAATCGGCGGGCGGCCAACCGCAAGAGGATCATCAGAAGGGTAGAAACCCTGTTCTGCATTGATCAGGATATTCTTCAATTCGCTCAGCGAGTAATTTTCGAAAATGTAGTCATACCACTGATTATTGCCGCCAATGCCACCGTCCCCGGTCGGAAACTCGTCATGAGTAGGCGGAAAGCCTTCTCCGGGCCCGTCTGGTGGTCGGTTTTGCCATTCATAATGCGCGGCTTCGAGGGCCGGAAAAACCCATGGCGATGTGGCGCGACCAGCGCGATTTACGACCTTCTCGCTGATAAGGTTGCCGCTACGGTCATAACCATAGATGGCTGTCTTATTGTTCCAGTTAGTGTCAACAACTTCAGATTGTCCGAGAATGTGCTGCTTGATGTTTCCAGTATTGTAATATTCGTAGGAATTTTGCTTCCAGGTATGACCGTAAGTATTGACGCTGTTTTCTGAGATAACGCGGCCTGCGGTATCGTAGATGTATGAGAAATCCTCACCGCTCTTAGCAGTGCGTGAGACAGTTCTTCCAAAGATATCCGTAGTCGAAACGCTCGCGAGGATACCATCTGCTGTACTAGCCCGGTCCGCCTCTGTGCTGGTCGTCTGGACCCAGCCACCGGTTGCACCGATGCCAGTGCCGGTGGCCTCTATCGCGCCGTCCCAACTATAGCTGGTGTTTGTTACATCGCCGCCAAAGGCGCGTTGTGAGGTGACGCGTCCGAGCGCGTCGTAA
>CANMIS010000007.1 GCA_947498065.1 uncultured Erythrobacter sp.
GACTTTGCCATAACGGCAGGCGTCACATACGCTGGCGGCAACTCCACCAGCGTGCGCGCAGGTGTCGCGGGAGAGTTCTAAGGCTAACGCAAAGGGAGTGGAGAGCGGGCGCGTACCACTTGAGTCTCTCATAACAAGCTGGTCGGCATAATTACCGGACCGTTATTTCGCTGCGGCTTTTCTTTGATCAGCAAATCTATCATATTCTGCGCTAACCCTGCGATCGGGTGACCGACTATCGTCAATTGCGGCTAGGCGGAGGCCGCCATAAGGCTACCTCGAAGCCGACTACGGACATGTCTGTATGCACTTCTAGGCCGCCTTTTTCTCGTCAAATGTGACCCCTCGGCCTAGCTGGGGCGAGGGGTCCATAGGCGAAGTACGCACATCTAGGATGCCCTGGAATCCAGTAAGATGCCCTGGAATCCAGGAAAACTAGAATGGTCTGGCGCTGACGAGACCGCGGGAATAGAGTTACGCCGTCGGAGTAGGGCATTCTCATGAGCGCGGATAGCTTCTCCAGCAATGCCTCGTCATCCAGCTCATAGTATTCGCCGGGAAGAGTTGGTTGGAGCCGATACCCGCCTGCCTAGGCAGCGGTTAGAGCAGCTGAGCTCAGTACGGACAAATAATCTCCGCGCGGCGTGACGCAGAAAAGTGACAGCGAACTAGGTCTCGTTGCCTGCAATGACACGGACGGAATGACTTGGTTTGTAAACGAGCGTCTCGATTGCCTCGAGAACGTGGTTCTTGGTGGTTTCTGTGACGTTCGGCTCGTTGTTGATGACGCGCGAGCCAGTCACACGCTTGCTCCTCCCGTTACTGTCTGCACTGATTTTCCGCTCCATGCCAATCAATCGTATCCTGCATGGGATCATCGTTGATAAGCTAAGGAAACAGGTAGGAGCCGAGGTGTTTGGTGCTGCTGAATGATTGCTGGCAACGCTGGGCAGGCGAAGCTAAGCCAACTGCTTATCGTATCGTGATTCAGTTTTGTTTGTCACCCTTCCTGTCCCACCGGTTTCGGAGAACCTAGTTGAAGCACGTGAATGGATTTCAATGTTTTCGGTCTCAGAGCCACTCCTCACTTTTAGCACCCGCCAAGGGTCCCAATCCCAATTGTAACCAAACGACCCGAGTGCGCGAACCCCTTCACATCTGGAGGGAAACCTATGAACTTGCGCGATCTGGAATATGTCACTGCGATTGATCGTTATCGCAATTTCGGCAAGGCGGCTGAGGCATGTCATGTGAGCCAGCCTGCACTTTCCGCGCAGGTGAAGAAGCTGGAAGAGCGGCTGGGTGTTGAGCTCTTCGCGCGCACTAATAGCGGTGTTCTGACCACGGATGCTGGCGTGCGCATCGTCGCCACAGCCAAAGACGTCCTGTATTCGGCGCAGCGTATTACCGATACGGCTGCGGAATATCACGATCCGTTCGCCGCGCCTTTGCGTATTGGGATCATCCCAACGCTTGCTCCATTTATTGTTCCTTACGTCGCGAAATCGATCAAGGTGCTCTCGGATCAGATAACAACCATCTACCGGGAGCAGCCGACGCAAACATTGCTCGCCGAGCTAGAAAACAGAATGATCGACGTTGCCCTGGTAAGCGGCCCGATCGAACTCTCCGGCTATAAATTCACGCCAATCTTTCGCGAACCCTTGATGCTGGTCGTCTCAAATACACACCGTCTGGCAAACACTGAGCGGGTGGCTGCGAGCGAAATCCCAACCGAAGAATTGCTGTTGCTGACAGATGAACATTGCCTGCGCGCAGAGACGCTGATGCTATGCCAAGGCAAGAATATCGGCATTGATGTGCCGCACCAGATCCTTGCAAACAACTTCCTGACGATGTCGCACTATCTCGCTGAAGGTGTCGGCTGTTCGCTTATGCCGATGCTTGCTCGCCCGTTTTTGGAACAGGCCAATCCGAACATCAGCTTTGTCGAGATCGAAGATGAGGCATACGGCCGGGACATTGGATTTTTGTCCCGCGAAGGGTGCCCAAGAGAACATATTCTGATGGCACTGTGCGATCAAATTCGCACATCTCCACCCGGAAATGTAACCTCTTTGGCCTAGCCTTCGAACAATCAAATGCAGCGCTTAAGAAGCGTTCTGGAGAGCCGGCTTGTTGGTGCAAGTCGGCCATCGACATTTTTTCAAATAATTACATTTTATCAATATCTTATCCGATAACTAAAGCTTATCGCGACCATCAAAAGCTTGTATTATACAGGCTGAATTTCTGACCATAGATGACTGCCTCGAAGGCAGGTTACCCCCTGATCTGCCTTCATCCAATTTTTGGAAAACGAAAGGCAGCACAATGAATAACCCCCGTAACGCAAAGACGGTCCTCACAACTGGCCGTCTGCTTCTCACTTCTTCTTCTCTCGCGATCCTGATGGCCGGCAATGCCCAAGCGCAGCAGGTTATCAATGACGGTGACAATGCAACCGTCACTTCAGCCGCAGATGGCGCAACAATCTCAGCCGCAGCTGGTGTCACCAGCACGGTTGATGGCGCGCCAGTGGTCGTTGTCGCGAACAATGCGGTGACCGTAGATAATGCAGGCACGCTGGCCACCACCGGCGTGACGCAGACGATCCAGGTCAACCAAGGCACAACCGGTGCCGTGATCAACAATGCCGCGGCAGGCCGGCTCGAAGCCGCATCGCGCGTTGTCAATTTCGACGGCAGCGATACCACGCTAAACAATGATGGCGTGATCCTGGGCACAGGCAGCCAGCGCAATGGCGCAGTCTATGGCAACCGAACATCTAACAACATCACCATCAACAACTCGGCCACGGGCAGCATTGATGCCGGCGTCGAAGGCGCTGGTGTCGCAATCGAAGTCGGCGGCGGCGGAGCGCCTCGCGGCGGTGCGATCAACAATGCGGGCATCATCCAAGGCCGCGGCCAGGCAGCGCCAACAGGCGGTACAGCTGGCGACGGCATCCGCTTCTTTGGCCCCGGACTTGCGCCAGAATATATCTATGAAGGTGACATCACCAATTCCGGCCTGATCAATTCAGAGAGCACTCAAGGAACGGTTGCGGGCATCCGTTTTGCCAATCGCATCGGCTTCCAGGGTACGCTCACCAATGAAGCGGGCGGCGAAATTTCCGGCGCGCAAAATGGCCTCTATTTCGGCAATGATGCAGATCACACCGGCGGTGTGGTCGACAACGCTGGTACGATCTCCTCGGGCAGCCGGGCGCTGAACATTGATGGCACCGGGCTTACGATCAACAACACCGGCTCGATCCTTGGCACTGGTAACCAGCGCAACGGAACGGTCTATGCGGACAGCACGGCGCAGGACTTTGCGCTTAACAACCTTGCAGGCGGCGTCATTGATGCTGGTGCTGGGCTGGAAGGTGCAGGCTTCTCGGTAGAGCTGGCCTCAGCTGCGACTGGCGGCAACGCCTTCACCATCACCAATGATGGCACGATCCAGGGCCGCGGCAACGCTGCAGCTGGTGCAGCGGGCGCTGGCGATGGTCTGCGGTTCGAGCGGACCCGCGTTGCGGGGATGCTGGACGGCACCACCGATGGTCTGTTTGTTGGTGACATCACCAACACTGGCACGATCGACAGTGAAGCGGCCAATGGCACTGCTGCTGGTATCCGCTTCGTCAACGGTGTGAGCTTTGAAGGCACGATTGATAACTCGGGCACGATCTCGGGCGTTCAAAACGGCCTCTACTTCGGCAACGCCACTCCTGCTGGCGGCGGCAACTTTACAGCAGCCATCGTCAACAACTCCGGCACGATCTCATCTGGCAGCCGCGCGCTGAACATCGATGGCACCGGGCTGACGGTGAACAACACCGGTTCGATCCTTGGCACCGGCGCACAGCGCAACGGTACCGCCTATGCTGATGGCACGGCCACTGACTTTACGGTCAACAACTCCGGCGTCATTGATGCGGTTGTGAGTGGTTCGGGCTTTGCAGCTGAGATCGCGGCGACGGGTAACACGTTCACCTTTGACAACTCCGGCACCATCCAGGGCCGCGGTCAAGGCGATGCGGCAACCGGCGCTGCTGGTGATGGCTTCCGCATTGGTAATGTTGGCAACTCTGGTCTCGCTACGATCGACATCACCAACTCTGGTCTGATCGATTCTGAGAGCGCTGTTGGCACAACCGCTGGTCTGCGCATCGTTAATGGCATCTCAGCAGCTGGTACGATTACCAACGCTGCTGGCGGCACCATCTCAGGTGTTCAGAACGGTCTGTACTTCGGCAACGCAACACCTGCTGGCGGAGGCGACTTCAGCGCGCTTGTGGTCGACAACGCTGGTACGATCTCATCGGGCAGCCGGGCGCTGAACATTGATGGCACAGGGCTTACCGTGAACAACACTGGGTCGATCCTTGGCACTGGTAACCAGCGTAACGGTACCGTCTATGCTGACAGCACGGCTCAGGACTTTGCGCTCAACAACCTGGCAGGCGGCGTCATTGATGCTGGTGCTGGGCTGGAAGGTGCAGGCTTCTCGGTGGAGCTGGCTTCTGCGGCGACTGGCGGTAACGCCTTCACCATCACCAATGATGGCACGATCCAGGGTCGCGGTAACGCTGCTGCCGGTGCAGCTGGTGCTGGCGATGGTCTGCGGTTCGAGCGGACCCGCGTTGCGGGGATGCTGGACGGCACCACCGATGGTCTGTTTGTTGGTGACATCACCAACACTGGCACGATCGACAGTGAAGCGGCCAATGGCACTGCTGCTGGCATCCGCTTCGTCAATGGTGTGAGCTTTGAAGGCACCTTCGATAACTCGGGCACGATCTCGGGCGTCCAGAACGGCCTGTACTTCGGCAATGCCACTCCTGCTGGGGGCGGCGACTTTAGCAATGCGATCGTCAACAACTCCGGCACGATCTCCTCGGGCAGCCGCGCGCTGAACATCGATGGCACCGGGCTTACCGTGAACAACACCGGTTCGATCCTTGGCACTGGCGCACAGCGCAACGGTACCGTCTATGCTGATGGCACGGCCAACGATTTCACCATTAACAATGATGGCGTGGTCGACGCGGTTGTCGGCGGCTCTGGTGTCTCACTGCAGCTGGGTGCAGCTGATGGTGACACACGCACGTTCAGCCTGACCAACTCCGGCTCCATTGATGGGCGCGGCGCGGCACTGCCAAGCGGCGACAGCTCTGGCGTTCGCCTGTTCTCAAACGCCGCCGGTGTGATTGTCTCAGGTGACATCACCAACACCGGCTCGGTTTCCTCGGAAACTGGAGCAGGCCTGTTGATTGAGAATGTCGATTTCACCAGTACTGTCACCAACTCTGGTACGATTACTGGCGCCGTAAACGCGGTCGATGCCTCGGCAGCGCTAGGCGTGCTCAGCTTCGTCCAGAATGGCGGTGCGCTTAACGGTAACTTTGTCGGGTCGGCTTTTGCGGACACGCTCAGTATTGGCGCCGGTGACTTTGCACTAACGGGCGATGTCCTGAGCAGCGTCGCGGTTACCACTGATGCAGCAAGCATCGTCACTGTCCAAGGCCAACGTTCGATTGAAGGCAGCCTCACAGCGAACGGCACGCTTGCCTTTGATCTGGGTGCTGACGCACTCGCGGTCGATGGTGACACGGTGCTGGGTGCTGGCAGCATCATCAACATCTCGACAAACCAAGTCGGCGTTGCTGATATTGGTCAAACCATCGACGTGATCACCGAAACCGGTGCTTTCACTGACAATGGCACGACCGTGAACGTGCTCGATACTGACTTCCTGGTCGACTTCACCGTCAACCTTGGCTCAGTCTCGGTCTCGCTTGCAGCAACTGATCTTGGCGCGGTTTCGACCGATGCCAACATCAACAGCTTCGGCAGTGCGGTCACCTCAGCTGCGGCGAACAACCGTCTGCCAGCGACTGTCTTCGATGCTTTGAATGCGACGACTTCGGTAAGCGAGTTCGAGGCCGCCTCACTGGCCCTTCTTCCTGCTATCAATGATGGTGTGACCCGCGAGATCTACGAAACTCAGCGTTTCGCAAGCTCGCTGCTCGAAGGGCGCCTGGCTGGTGACGAGACCGGACTGTGGGGCCAAGCGTTCTACCGTTCGGCGGACCGCGATGGCTCCAGCATCAGCTCACAAGGCTATGATGCTGACGCAATCGGCTTCACTCTCGGTCTCGACCGCAAATTGAGCGAAACTGCCACTGTCGGTGTATTGTTCAACTATGCTGACATCGACGTGGATGCGAACGGCACGGCCGATGCGCAAAGCGAAATCAGCGCCTTCCAACTGGGCGGTTATGCTGGGTTCGATCTGGGCAATGCCTTCGTGAATGCAGAGCTCGGCTACTCGTTCAGTTCGGTTGACAACAGCCGCGGTGCCTTCGGCGCTCAGATCTTCGGAGAGAGCGATGTCGATGGCATCTACGGCAGCGTGAACGCTGGCTACGATATCGAAGCCGGCAGCGTGGTGATTACTCCAAATGGCGGTCTGCGCTACTCAGAGCTGTCGCGTGACACCTTCACCGAAACCGGCGGACTTGGCCTGACCTTGGACAGCGAAAGCGCCGAGTTCTTTGAAGCCCGTGTCGGCGTAAGGGTTGCCGGAGCTGCGGAAACGGGTGTGATCCCATTCGCAAGCATCGATTACGCTTACGACCTCAGCAGCGATCCATTGGCGATCAATGCATCATTTAACGGCGGCGCTGACAGCTTCGTGCTGGTCGCCGATGAAGCTTCAGAATCGCGCTTCGATATCGGTGCGGGGCTCGACTTTGTGAACGAAAACGGTCTGTCGATCGGCGCAGAATATCGCGGCCGTTTCGCATCGGGCTACCAATCACACTCTGGCGGCCTTCGCGTCCGCTTTGAGTTCTAATCCCAGATTGACCTGGGCTGCCTAGGTCGATGGGGGAGCCAGCCGGTGCCACGTGCATCGGCTGGTTTTTCTTTTTGGGATTGCAGTATGGCTCCATATGGATTGGTAGTGAATACCTCGGTCCATTCGAAATGCACAGAAAGAAGAGCCGAGCTCTAAAACCGTATTAGCCCTATTCTCCTGCATGCTTGAGCTTTTAACTCAAATACCGTCGCCGATCTTCGCTTATGTCCTTGCGAGTCTCATCGACCCAATGCGCCCTTCCAAGTTAGCTTTTCCAGAGCTGTTGGAAATGCGATAAACCAGCAGAGCTATTGCTCCAGCCTGCTGAATAACGAGACAGCAGCATCCGCATGTTTTCTGTGATCATATTGCAAGTCATATAGGGACTCTCCCCAAACGCGATTTTTCGAGTTTTCTATTAAACAATCTGTGAACCGGTCGGATCATCCATCGACTACGGGGCTCTTCGCTTTGGCGGGCTTGTTGGATGGGAAAGTCGATGACTGCTATTTTTACTGGTGCTGGTGCAGGTTTGGCGCGAAGCTCAGCTGCAACTTTGGGGCCTCCCGGTGTTCTTGGAAACGCAGCAACCGGGCGCGGCGGAGACGGTGTATCTGTAAATGCAGCGACCGGAAATCTGGTTATTTCCAGACAGGATGAGTTCTTGGTGGGTCTGGGTCCCGATGCGGCCATCGCTCGAACATACAACAGTTACGTTGAAGCGTCTGACTGGGATAATGACGATGGTTGGCAGCAATCCACCATGCGCCGCGTTTTCGGTCTTACTGGTTCCATCGACGTTTTGGGTAGCTCGATAAATCGGCTTGGAGCCGATGGCGCGGTTATTACCTATACCTATGAAGAACGCGGCGGTGAACGTGCCTATTGGTCAAGCGAAGGCTCTGGTACGCATGATCGGATAGACCACGACAATGGTGAATGGGTTTGGACGAATGGTGATACTCTGGTCAGGGAGCGGTACCAAGCTGCTTTAAGTCAGCCCGGTCAATATCGCTTGTCTGAAGTCGAAGATCTAAATTCCAAAAAACTCACATTCACTTATCATTCGAATACAAACAAGCTCTATTCTATTACCACCGAGAATGGTGATAGAGTGATCTATACCTGGGTTGGAAACAACATCAGTAAGGTCACCACAGTTCATGCGGATCTCAGTGTTGGCGATCATCGAACACTTACGCGTACGTATTACACTTATGATACGTCAAATCGCCTGATCAAAGTCACTGCCGATTTGTCTCCTGATGATAACCTGATCACAGATGGTGATGTCTACACCCTAAATTATACCTATCATGGTTCAACCGATCGCATAGCGACGATTTCGCAGACCGATGGTTCACACCTGGCTATCACATATGATGCTCAAGGTCGCGTGACCTCCTTAGTGCAGACGGTGGGTGCAGGCTCAACACGCACCACGACTTTTGGTTACGGCGTGAATGTGACCAGTGTAACCTCTCCTGATGGATCGATCACAAAGCTGTGGTACGACACCAAGCAGCAGCTAATTCAATTGATGACGCCGCCTGCAACGCGCGGAGGAAAGGCGATTGTTCAGCAGTTTGAATATGACGCTGACGGCAATTTGCTGCGCACAATTGAGACTGATGCCGATAATGCATCGGTCGCCAATAACCTGATTGAGGCGAGTGCATGGGCCGACGGTGAACAGGCGCTGCATGGTGACAATCTGGTTGATGATAGCGGTTGGCCGCAGGATGCCAATGGGGCTTTGCCAGCGGCCGGCACCATAGGTGATGGTTGGACCGGAAGCTATATAGGTGAGACGGAGTGGAAGCTGACAACTGGCCCCTATGGGGAGCAGGTTGTTTCTTTGCATTCAGGGCAAACTGATGCTGATCAGCCCGGCGGCGGAGCCTTGAGTGAGAGCTTTGAGGTGGACAAGTCAAAGGCTTACGAATTCTCGATCTATGTGAAGGCTGACCAACTCGACAAGCATCAAGCCTATTTTGGGCTTGGTAGTGGAATCGTAAAGAATGGGTCGAACGGAGATTATAATGGCAATCCCTACTTTACGGCTCAAAGACCAACGGGTTCAATAGGTTGGTCTGCTGATAAATGGGTCAAGATCGTTGGGTACGTTCTTCCCGACGGCACGGCATCAGGTGGCAGTGGGGGGTATGGCGGCGTCTATGATGTCGAGACCGGAGAAAAGCTTTACGATATCAGTCACTTTATTTGGGATGGCTCACAGTCCACTGATAGAACCTACACGCGGTTCTTCAATTTCTACAGAGAGTCGGAGCAAGGCAAATTCACCCATTGGGTGCGGCCTGAAGTAAGGCAGGTTGCCGAGGGCGCAATCCTGCGCGGCGATCAGGAATTGGACATTGAACGCGATGCCTCACTGTTTAAGGCTCCGGTGCCAGGCGGCTGGGGTCATGTCACTTGGGCAAGCGATGACGATGAAGCGCGTTGGTCAGCGGTTGATGGCCCAGATGGCGGCCGTGAAGTTGCCTTGGAAGCAGGCCAGTTCGACAGTTCTGTGAACGGTGGTGGCCAATACACCAATCAGTTCACGATTGATGCGACTAAAGCGTACAAGTTCACGCAGTATTTTCGCAAAGATGATCTAACGAAACACAGTATCTATTTTGGCCTTACTCACCATGCGAGTGGCTATGTGCGGCAGGCGGGTGGCAACCAATATACGATTGCAAACCCATACTTTATGGCGCTCGATGCTAGCAAGCAGCAACAAATCGGATTGGAGGAAGGCAAGTGGTATAAGGTCGTTGGCTACGTCTTACCGGAAGGGGCGGCGGCAGTCAGTACGAGCCTCGGAGGCATCTATGATGCGGAAACTGGGGCACGCGTTCATGATGTGAGCAATTATCGATGGTCTGAAACACGTCCAAACGATAGCGTTCATGCCCGCTTCTTCACGTATCACAACCAGACCCAGCATGGCTGGTCCACGAAGTTCTTGGACCCTGAGGTTATCGAACTCGATGCGTCTGATGTAGGTGCAGATAGCGCAAACCCATTCGGTATCGTCTACGACGAGTCTGGGGTAATCACCAATTACTCCTACGACGATCGCGGCAATGTTACGCTGATTGATCGCCCGGTGGGCAGTGATATTCGGCGCTGGTACAACGCGGATAACACGCTGAGGCGCGAGCAGACCTTTGGCAGCTATGAAGCTGGCTCCAATATTGGTCAGAATATACTGTTTGCTTACGATGGGTCTGGCAATCTTCGTTACCGTGTGAGCGCCGATGGGCGCGTTGTTGAGTACCAGTATAACGCTTCGGGCCAGCTCTATCGAGAGCGCGAATATCTGGACGATAAATTCACCGGTTCGCAAACGATCATCACATTGGAAGGGATGGATGATTGGCGCAGTCAGGAGGTCAGCGACAAGAGTCTGGTCGCTCAGACCGTCCATATGTATGACGCCCGCGGCCAGCTCATTCAGACTGATCGTTGGGGTGGTTCAACGTCAAGCGGCGGAACCACTAGCGGTGATGGCTATGGTGGGTCGAAGACTTACTATACCTACGATCAAGAAGGCCGGCTACTCACCCGTTACCAGCACGGCGAGAATGGCAAGGAACAGTTTGTCTATGATGGGTTAGGCCGATTGGTCAGCTCATCGGATGCTGCTGGCTCGGTAACCAGTGTCTTCTTTGATGACGCGAACACCAGCACTGTGATGCAGATGTCGAGCGGCCTGACCCGCACCATAGTCTATAACAAGTCTGGCGACTTGGTAAGCAGCACTGACAGCTCGGTCGGGGCGCAAAGTGGCAATTTGCGTGGCGATCTCTCCGGGTGGGCGGTATCAACGTATATAAACAGGGAGCCGGCTGGTAGTTTACATGGAGAGCCTGCTTATTCGTTTACTATCCCGGAGGCCGGTTCTTACCGGAACGCAGTTGCATGGATAGGTGTCGCTGCCGGCGAAACAGTTACTTATCGCATTACTATCCAGGGTAATGGGTCGCAGACCAAGCATCGTATCGGGCTTCGCGGCACAGAAGAATTATGGGGCAACAACAAAGATACAAAAGCGGGGGCTATCATTATTGATGGGCCGGGCGAACTTAAGCAGAACGTCGGAGGACTTTGGTGGATTGATGGGATATCTACGACCGAAACAACCACAATCGAGCTGACGCGCACGTTTGAGGTTGCGCAATCGGCTGGGACTTACTTCTATGTTGGTGGATCAGGCCAGGTGGCCGCTGGCACATCGGTCATTCTTTCAGATCCCATCGTTACTAAAACCACGAATGACGCATCGCTTTCCTTCACCGCTGAGACGCAGAACCAGTATGACAGCCTTGGCCGGCTGCGCGTGTCGCATGATCAATTCAATAACCGCGCTGCGACATA
>CANMIS010000008.1 GCA_947498065.1 uncultured Erythrobacter sp.
TCAAAATCGACAAAGCCTGCGCGTGTTTCGCGGGTCAAGCGGCCAGCATTGTCATAAGTATAGCGAGTGTCATCGTCACCTTCGACTGCAACATCGCCCACTGCCTCAACCTTGCGGACCACCTGACCAAGACCATTGTATTGGTAGGTGACCGTCGCCCAAGACGCCGGCCCATGATCATCAACACCATTGAATGCTTTCACGTTTTGGCGTGCTTCAGTTAGTCGGTTGCCCATAAGGTCATATGTGTAAGTGGTCACCCGAGAATCCGCTGCACTAGGGCTTGTCGGCAAGGTGCTCGGAACATTTCCGACCAACGCGACTGCATATTGAACCTCTGTAAGGACGTTCCCTTCGCTGTCATAAACCCATTTGACGACAAATTTTTCGCCATCGACTTGGGCAACTTTACGATTCAAGGCATCATAGTACGCCCAGGTGGTGTTGCCTTCGGGATCAATTGTCTTCACCACATTGCCATTCGCATCATATTCATAGCGAGTGATGATCGTGCTGCTCGGCGCCAGAGTAAGACCTTCACCATCAAAGCGATAGCTGCTGACCGCCATGACGCGGCTTTCAGTCATTCGGTAAGCGTTGTCATAGGTGAACTGTGTCTCGCGATAGCCAACAGATGGAGCAGGTGCTTCCGTCGAAGAGCCGCCATCAGCAGGTACAGCGACCGGAGTTGCATACACCTTGATATTGGTGACATTGCCAACTTTATCATAGGTGTATTTGGTAAAAGTTCCGACCGGGCTGATTTCGACAGAGACCCGGTCCAAATCATCGTAGAAATAGACGGTCCTTGCGCCCACAGCATCGGTGCTGCGCGTCAGATTGCCACGGGCGTCATAAGCAAAGGTATTGAAGGCGGGGTAGCCATGCGCGGCCGGGATGGTCTCTGTTTTCAGGCGGTTGGCGCGGTCATATTCATAAGTGGTGGTGATTTCCTCTGGCAGACCTGCGGCCTTTACCTCGGTGATCACATTGCCGTGTGCATCATAGCCGTAAGTGTTGACGACTGGGTTGGAGTTTGGGGCCCCATGATGGTCATACGACACCATCGGCAGCGTCTCAGACACCATTCGGCCAAGTTTGTCGTATGTGTAAGTGGTGGTCCCGCCGAGTTTGTTGGTCGAGGCTGTGCGCTCCCCAAGCTGGTTGTAAGCGTAGGTCTCAGTATAACCTTCCGCGTCTGTGGTCGAAGTAACCTGGCCATATTTGTTGTACACAAAGCTTGTTACCGCACCGCGCGGATCAGTGACCATCTCAAGCTCACCGAAGCGGGTGTAGTAATAGCTCGTGGTGTTTCCCAGAGCATCGACGCTCTGGGTCAGCTGGCCCAGCTTGTTATAGCTGTTTTGCGAGACCAGGACGTTCTTCGCGTCCCACGTCTTGGTCACCTCACCAAAGGCGTTGTATTCATAAGTGAGTGTATTGCCCGCACCATTGGTTTCGGTCAGGACCAAACCACGCTTGTCGTAGGTGACGTTAGAAACAACGCCATTGCCATCCGTCGTGCTTGTCTGCCGACCAAAACTATCAAAGCCGAAAAGGGTCGTCGCCTGTTCGGTTTGTCCAATGTTAGCATTTTGACCGTTTGCCGCATTCTGATGGATCAGGCGGCCCGCATTGTCGTAGACGAAATAGGTTTGCGAAAGATCAGCTGATACATTCTCACCACGATTGACATAAGCAAGTTGCCCATTGGCATGATAGGCGCGCCGTGTGCGATTGTTGACGCCATCATAGCTGATCACCGCACGCCCAAGCGCATCATAAGTGGTCCGATTGCCTGAATAGCCGCCCGTAGCGAGAGCAGCGACCTGCTGGATTGTGGTGCTGTCCGACACTGTAACGGCAGCATCATAGCGGCGCTGCTCACTAATCTGGCCTGATGTGTGGTAAATAAAGCTGGTGAGATACCCTTCAGCATCAACGCTGTAGCGCAGATTGCCGCGCGCATCATGCCAGTTGCGGGTTATCCGGTCGCCGGTGACCGTTTTGACCAGATT
>CANMIS010000009.1 GCA_947498065.1 uncultured Erythrobacter sp.
TCAAAATCGACAAAGCCTGCGCGTGTTTCGCGGGTCAAGCGGCCAGCATTGTCATAAGTATAGCGAGTGTCATCGTCCCCTTCGACTGCAACATCGCCCACTGCCTCAACCTTGCGGACCACCTGCCCAAGACCATTGTACTGGTAGGTGACAATGGGGTCAGTGTACTGATGGCCATCGCCACCATTGTGAACCTTCACATAGTAGCGCTGTTCGGTTAGCCGGTTGCCCATCAAATCGTAGGTGTAATTGGTCCGGCGATCGATTGAGGTGTCGGTTGAGGAATCAGTTGAGCTTGCTGGAACGGCTGTTGTGCTGGTTGGAGTAGACCTCTTAATTGCATATTGGTATTCACGCGTAACGTTACCGGCGGCGTCGTACCTCCATGAGGTTAGATAATTCTCGCCGTCGACCTGATATGTCTTCCGATTTAAGGCGTCATAATAGGCCCAGGTCGTGTTGCCTTCGGGATCAATGGTCTTCACCACATTGCCATTCGCATCATATTCATAGCGAGTGATGATCGTGCTGCTCGGCGCCAGAGTAAGACCTTCACCATCAAAGCGATAGCTGCTGACCGCCATGACGCGGCTTTCAGTCATTCGGTAAGCGTTGTCATAGGTGAACTGTGTCTCGCGATAGCCAACAGATGGAGCAGGTGCTTCCGTCGAAGAGCCGCCATCAGCAGGTACAGCGACCGGAGTTGCATACACCTTGATATTGGTGACATTGCCAACTTTATCATAAGTGTACTTGGTGAAAGTTCCGACCGGGCTGATTTCGACGGAGACGCGGTCCAGATCATCGTAGAAGTACACCGTGCGCGCACCTACGGCATCGGTGCTGCGCGTCAAATTGCCGCGTGCATCATAAGCAAATGTGTTGATGGCCGTGTAGCCATGTGCGGCCGGGATCGTCTCTTTGATCAGGCGGTTGGCGCGGTCATATTCATAAGTGGTGGTGATTTCCTCTGGCAGACCTGCGGCCTTTACCTCGGCGGTCACATTGCCGTGTGCATCATAGCTATAGGTGTTCTCGATTAGACCTGCTGACGGAGTGCCGCCTGACGTGTAGGAACGAACCGGCAGCGTCTCAGACACCATTCGGCCAAGTCTGTCGTATGTGTAAGTGGTGGTCCCGCCGAGCTTGTTGGTCGAGGTCACGCGCTCGCCAAGTTGGTTGTAGCTGTAGCTTTCTACATAGTCCTCAGCGTCTGTGGTCGAAGTGACCTGGCCATATTTGTTGTACACAAAGCTGGTGACCGCGCCGCGCGGATCGGTGACCATCTCAAGCTCACCAAAGCGGGTGTAGTCATAGCTCGTGGTGTTTCCCAGAGCATCGACGCTCTGGGTCAATTGTCCCAGTTTGTTATAGCTGTTTTGCGAGACCAGGACGTTCTTCGCATCCCACGTCTTGGTCACTTCACCAAAGGCATTGTACTCATAGGTGAGTGTATTGCCCGCACCATTGGTCTCGGTCAGAACCAAACCGCGCTTGTCGTAGGTGACGTTAGAAACGACGCCGTTGCCATCTGTCGTGCTTGTCTGCCGGCCAAAACTATCAAAGCCAAAGACCGTGACCTGTTCTACAGACTCGTTGTTAGCCGCCTTTTGTTGAATGAGACGATTGGCATTGTCATGGTAAAATAGCGTCTGCGATTTGTCTGCTGATCCGTGCCCCTCGTTCACATAGTACAAGTTACCATTGGAGCGATAGGCATGGTATGTTCGCATGCCTACAGCATCATAGATCGAAGACACTCGTCCCACACTGTCATAAGTGGTCCGATTGCCTGAATAGCCGCCCGTAGCGAGAGCAGCGACCTGCTGGATCGTGGTGCTGTCTGAAACAGTGACGGCAGCATCATAGCGGCGCTGCTCACTAATCTGGCCTGATGTGTGATAAATAAAGCTGCTGAGATACCCTTCTGCATCGACGCTGTAGCGCAGATTGCCGCGCGCATCATGCCAGTTGCGGGTTATCCGGTCGCCGGTGACCGTTTTGACCAGATT
>CANMIS010000010.1 GCA_947498065.1 uncultured Erythrobacter sp.
CGTCCCAACTATAGCTGGTGTTTGTTACATCGCCGCCAAAGGCGCGTTGTGAGGTGACGCGTCCGAGCGCGTCGTAATCGGTGATCTCCTTGTTGCCAGCACCTTCTTCATTGTTCCAATGCGTGAGTTGCTGGCCATTGACATCATAGGTGTAATAATCGCGTAGACCTGAGCCGACGTTGTAGACTTGGGTGACGCGGCCAAGCCGGTCAAAGGTCTGGTGGATCTCGCGGCCCAGTTGATCAACCAACACGCGCGCGTCGCCGTGGCGGTCGTATTTGGTCTCTTTAATGCCGCCATCGGCATAGATCGTCTTTGTTACCAGCCCTTCACTGCCGTCAAAGCCGGTGCCATTGAGGTACTCCATACGAGTGACATTGCCGTTGGCATCTTTCTGCGCGACGAGACGCCCGCTGGCATCGTAATAGAGGTGCTCGGTCGGTCGGACGTTCGCAGTTGAGCCGTTCTCATTCGTTATAGAGACGCTCGGGCTTTCGATCTTAATCACACGGCCCATCGTGTTGTAGGTGTAGTCAATCCGAGCGCCTGCTGCGTCCACCTCATACTCAACCTCGCCAAAGGCGTTGTATTCACGCTGTGTGATAAGGTCATCGGTGCTAGTGGCAGAGAGCTGGCGCTGCTCCTCAACCACTGTGATCGCCTGATTGCGGCCGTTATATTCGGTATAGGTCGCGTTGACATCGCTACGGCTGATCAGACCTCTGGCTTGATCGAATGTCTGGTTGGTGAAATTGTAGCCAGCGCTAGTAATCGCCACCGTCTGATTGCCAGCCATGTCATAGCCGAAATGCTTCCAAACGCCGTCGCCAACGTTGGATTTCACCAAGCGGCCGGCGCGGTCATAATGGTTCTCTTGAACCAAACCATTGCCAACCTGAACCGTCGCCACATCACCAAACGCATTATATGTGTAATGCGTCCGAGGACCGAAGTCTTTCCAAGCGCCGTTCTCTAGAACACGACGCACCTCAGCTGTCTTTCGTCCAGCACCGTCAAAAACGTACCCCGTGCCGTCAAAGGTCTGGATGTTATCGCTCTGGTCAGTGATTGCAGCGCCAGTTTCATCAAAGCGACGAAAGTATTCTAACGTGACACGCCCTGTCTTGTCATACCAGTACACTTGGGATTTGCCGCCAATAGCATTGCCATTGTTATGCTCGGCATCGCTCATGATGCGCAGATGACCATTGTCATAGATATAGGTCGTTACGCGATCGGGGGTGGTTCCATCGCCGGATTGAACCGTGCGGCTAAGATTACCCAAACCGTTGTAGAAATAATCAACAACCGGTGACCTCGTCACACCATCAAAATCGACAAAGCCTGCGCGTGTTTCGCGGGTCAAGCGGCCAGCATTGTCATAAGTATAGCGAGTGTCATCGTC
>CANMIS010000011.1 GCA_947498065.1 uncultured Erythrobacter sp.
GAGACGCAGAACCAGTATGACAGCCTTGGCCGGCTGCGCGTGTCGCATGATCAATTCAATAACCGCGCTGCGACATATTTTATCTACGACAAGGCGGGCCGCAAGGTTGGCGAGGCCTCTCACAACAAGCAACTGACGGAGTATTTTTACGATAGCCAGAACCGGCTGATCTCGACCATTGCCTACAATTACCCAATTGCTGATGCTTTGCTCACCCAGTTGGCCAACCCGAACAACACGCTTGAGATGAGCGATATCCGGCCGGCTGTTCACGGCTATGACATTCGCAGTTTCACTATTTACGACGCTGGCGGGCGGATCGCGCAAACGATCAATGGCGAAGGCGAAGTCACCAGCTACACATATGACGGATCCAACCGTCTGATTGCCGAGCGGATGCACGCCACGCGGGTCAGCGTCCCGGCTAGCTGGTACACCTCGCCGCCAACCGCCCCTGTATCTGCGGCCACGCATCCAGATGATGCGGTAACGCGCACCTTCTATGACCGTGACGGCAATGTCCGCGGTGTGCTCGATGGCGAGGGCTATCTCAGCGAATACACTTATGATGCGGCGGGCAGGCGAACGGTAGAGATCGCCTATGCGAATAAGACTACATCAAATTACTGGACGAATGGCACATTTGGGCAGTTGCGCAATGCGGCGGGCCTTACCGACATCAACAACCGCTATGTCCGTTCGGTCTATGATCATCAGGGGCAATTGCGGTTCCAGATCGATAGCAGCAACCAAGTCACCCAGTTTGAGTACAACACTGCGGGTAAGTTGCTGCATACAATTGAGCGGGCAAACCCGCTGCCGGGAGGGCATTCCAGCTGGACATTCCGCGGTGTATTTGATGCTGTCACTGACAATGCGAATGATCGCGTCACGAGCAACACTTACAATGCTTTCGGTCAGCTTGCTCGCACCACCGATGCGTTGGGTCTGCATACCGACTTCACCTACGACAATGCCGGCAATCTGGTCAAAACGGTCACCGGCGACCGGATAACCCGCAACTGGCATGATGCGCGCGGCAATCTGCGCTACAGCGT
>CANMIS010000012.1 GCA_947498065.1 uncultured Erythrobacter sp.
ACCGCCACGACGTTCTGCTCGATCGCGCCGAAGATCGAGTGATTGTCCTTATCGCGCATTTCGATCTTCACGCTGTCGCCTTCCCGCATGAAGCGCGTTGTCGCCTCACCATTTGCAATCGTCTCGATCATGCGGATTTCCGCGATGCAGCTATAACCAAGCCCGCCTTCGGCAACCGGCTTGCCCGGGCCGCCATCCGCGCCCTTGTTGCTGACCGTGCCGGAGCCGACGATGGAGCCAGCGCACAGGCTGCGGGTCTTGGCCGCATGGGCGACGAGCTGTGCAAGGTTGAAGGTCGCGTCCTTGGCCGCTTCCGCGCGGCCAAACGCCTCGCCATTGTAGTCGACCATCAAGGGCAGGTGAATGAGGCTGTCCGCCCAAGCCTCGCCCAGCTCGTCCGGTGTGACTGCAACCGGTGAGAAGGCACTGGAAGGCTTGGATTGGAAGAAGCCAAAGCCCTTGGCAAGCTCGCCCGGGATCAGGCCGCGTAGAGACACATCGTTCACCAACATGATCAGCTTGATGTGACCAGCGGCCTCTTCGGCTGACACGCCCATTGGCACATCATCGGTCACCACGGCGACCTCGCCCTCCATGTCGCAGCCCCAGGCTGGATCGCCTAGCGGGATGTTGGCGCGCGGCGGCAGGAAGCTGTCAGAGCCGCCCTGATACATCAGCGGATCGGAGTAGAAGCTCTCTGGCACCTCGGCACCGCGCGCTTTGCGCACCAGCTCAACGTGGTTGATGTAGGCACTGCCATCGGCCCATTGGTAGGCGCGCGGCAGCGGCGAATGCGCCTCACGTTCGTGAAAGCGCTCGCACGGCACGGCCTGATGCTCGACATCGGTGGCGAGCACTTCCAATTGCGGGGCAATCCGCTCCCAATCATCCAGCGCGGCCTGCATGGTTGGTGCGATGTATCCCGCCGCACAGCAGCGCGTGAGATCCTTCGACACAACGACCAATTTGCCATCGCGGGTGCCATCATTGAGCGTTGCTAGTTTCAT
>CANMIS010000013.1 GCA_947498065.1 uncultured Erythrobacter sp.
GGCTCTCAAGCGGGTGCGCTTGGCCTTGCCTCGGTCGCGATTGGGTCGGCTGCACGAGCTGAGCAGACCGCTGCCACCGCGATTGGCCAAGGCGCGAACGCTGGCGGTATTCTGGCGGTGGCAACCGGGCAATCAACGCAGGCAACCGCTTTGCAAAGCAGTGCCTTTGGCTCGCGCTCTGATGCGACCGGGGTGAACTCCACCGCACTTGGCTTCAATGCCAACGCAGGACAAGCAGGCTCCACCGCGCTGGGTGCAAACTCTGTGACGACGGCGGCCAATCAGGTTGCGCTAGGCGGGACGGGTAGCTCGGTTCGCATTGGCGACATTGATGCCAGCACGGCGGCTCAGCAGGGTCCAGTGGACGTCGTGACGGTGGATGCCAATGGCACACTGGGCCGTCAAAGCGTGGCCACCGCCGCCTCGGTCGACAATGTGCGTGTGGCTCTCAATGCCGTCGCGCAGGTCTCTACCGCGCAGTTCGATGCGCTTAGCGGACGGGTCAGCACTCTGTTCGATCTGACCGACACGATCGACCGGGATGCGCAGCGCGGCATTGCCTCGATCGCCGCGCAAGCCAGCCCGCACTTCCCAAGCGCGGCGGGTAAGACCAGCTATGCC